>NZ_CP197192.1:0-3516117 GCF_059920555.1 Photobacterium panuliri | reverse complement strand
AGGGTGCGGTAAGAGCGCACCGCGCGGCTAGCAATAGTTCGTGGCACGGTAAACTCCACCCGGAGCAAGACCAAATAGGTCCCTAATGGCGTGGCCCGCGTTGGGGACGGGTAGGTTGCTTGAGCCTGTGAGCGATTGCAGGCCTAGAAGAATGGTTACCACCGCGCAAGCGGATACAAAACCCGGCTTATCGGCCAACTCACCCCTTTCGGTATAAAAGGTGATGCAGCACCCATGCAGGGTATTGCGTCACCTTTTGTCGTTTTGGCCTATCAAAAATTTCGATTTCCTTCTCTTCCTGATTGAGACCTATCTCCGTGATTATCAATTGATTGTCAGAAATCGGGGGCTTGGCTTGACATCTTTTTTGCCAAATACGTACACTTTGCGATGGGAATTTGTCATAAATACAATTAAAACAGCGTTTTAATTGTGTAACTTGCTGAATTTCAAATTTATACGATATTTTTCCCGATACACTGGTATGTCTGCCAGTATTTGGGTTACCGGTCGAAGAGCGAATAGAATCATTATGTCTGAACAGTTTGAGCACGTTTCCGTCTTACTGCACGAGTCAGTGGACGGCCTGGCGATTAAGCCGGATGGTATCTACATTGACGGTACCTTTGGCCGTGGTGGCCACAGCCGCTTGATCCTTTCTCAGCTGGGCGAGAATGGTCGCCTCTACAGTATTGACCGTGATCCGCAGGCGATTGCCGAGGCGCAGAAGATCGATGATCCTCGCTTTACGATTATTCACGGCCCGTTTTCCGGTATGGATAAGTACATGGCGGAGCGCGATTTGATCGGCCGTGTTGATGGCGTATTGCTGGATCTTGGCGTTTCTTCGCCGCAGCTGGACGATGCCGAGCGTGGTTTCAGCTTCATGCGCGATGGCCCGTTGGATATGCGTATGGATCCTACCAGTGGGATCTCGGCGGCAGAGTGGCTGGCCGAAGCCGAGGCCGATGATATCTCTTGGGTGTTGAAGGAGTTTGGCGAAGAGCGTTTTGCCAAGCGTATTGCCCGAGGCATTGTTGAGTATCGTGAAAACCCTGAGAACGAGCCGCTGACGCGCACGACCCAGCTGGCTAAGTTGATCGCCGATGTCTCGCCGTTCAAGGACAAGCACAAGCACCCTGCGACCCGCAGCTTCCAGGCTATCCGTATCTATATCAACAGTGAGCTTGAGGAGATCGATACTGCCTTGCATGGTGCGATGGATGTTTTGGCCCCTGGTGGCCGCCTGTCGGTGATTAGCTTCCATTCGTTGGAAGACCGCATGGTTAAGCGCTTTATTCGCAAGCAGAGCAAAGGGCCGGAAGTGCCAGCAGGCCTGCCGCTGACCGAAGCGCAAATCAAAGAGCTGGGTTCTGCACAGCTGAAAGCTGTCGGTAAGGCCATCAAGCCATCAAGCAATGAGATTTCAGACAACACCCGCTCTCGCAGCTCAGTACTGCGACTGGCTGAGCGCCTATGAAGCAGCGACCAGAACCGACTGACAACCTTGCCCTGTTGATTGGCCGGGATCTGCTCTGCGTGGGCAAGATCCCGTCGGTGTTATTGGTTCTGGTGCTGATTTCTGCTTTAGGCGTTGTCTATATCACCCACCAGTCCCGCCAGCTGATTGCCCAGCAGGAGCAGTTGCTGATCGAGCGTGATCAGCTGGATATCGAATGGCGCAACCAGATCCTCGAGGAGAACTCACTGGCTGAGCATAGCCGGGTCGAGCGGCTTGCCGAGAAGGAAATGGACATGAAGCGGCCATCCCGAGAAGACGAAGTCATAGTTAAATGATTAAGCTGACTAAGAATGCCAAACGAGATGGCAAGCAGAACCAGCGCAAGCCTAAAGCGCCACCGGTCTTTATCCCGTGGCGCTTTAATATTATTTTCGGCTTTGTGGTGCTGGCGCTGCTGGCACTTGTCGCTCGCGCGGCCTATATCCAGGTCCTAGAGCCGGGCAAATTGATTCAAGAAGGGGACATGCGTTCCCTGCGGGTCAAGGCACTCCCCTCAGCCCGAGGGATCATCTCCGATCGCAATGGCGAACCGCTTGCGGTGAGTGTCCCCGTACAGGCCGTGTGGGCTGATCCCGTCACTATTTTCAAAGACAAGGCGCTTGATGAGAAAGCCCGCTGGTATGCATTGGCGGATGTGCTTGGTCTGGATCGCGAGAAGCTGATTGAGCGGATCGAAGCCAATAAACAGCGCCGTTTTATTTATCTCCAGCGCCAGGTTAGCCCGGCGATGGCCAGCTATGTCAACAAGCTCAAGCTGCCGGGGATCGGCCTCAAAGACGAATCTCGCCGTTTCTATCCGGCCAGTGAGGTTAGTGCGCATTTGATCGGTGTTACCGGTATTGATAGCCACGGCCTTGAAGGGGTCGAACGGACTTACGACGGCTGGCTGACTGGCGAGCCGGGGCGGCGCACCGTGCGCAAAGACCGCTATGGCCGGGTGGTAGAAAATATCTCATTGAAGAAGCGCGAGCCGGGCAAGCCGTTGAGCTTGAGTATTGACCAGCGTCTGCAGGCCGTTGCCTACCGCGCTGTCAAGCAGGCGGTGGCGGATTACCAAGCGACTTCTGCCACGGTGGTGATGGCCGATGTCCGCACCGGTGAAATCCTCGCGATGGTCAATGCGCCGTCCTATAACCCCAACAATCGCGAGCAGCTGCAAAGTTTCCGGATGCGCAACCGCTCGATCACCGATGCGATGGAGCCCGGTTCGACGATTAAGCCATTTGTGGTCTTGGCGGCAATGGAGAATGGCGTTGCAGATGAAGATACCATTATTGATACCGGCAATGGCCTGATGCAGATCGGCGGCAGCCGGGTACGGGATGTCTCCCGTGTCGGCAAGGCTAATTTGGCGCGGATCCTCCAAAAATCGAGCAATATCGGGGTCAGCAAACTGTCGTTGGCAATGCCGATTGATGCTGTGCTGGGGATGTACAGCAGTGTCGGTCTGGGTGATCCGTCAGGTATTAACCTGATCGGCGAGGCGCAAGGATTCTTCCCTGACCGAACCCGTTGGTCTGATTTCGAGCGTGCGACGTTGGCATTTGGTTACGGAATCTCCGTCACGCCTATCCAGTTGCTTCGTGCCTATGCCACGCTTGGGGCGATGGGGGTCAATCGTCCGCTGTCGATCCTCAAAACGGAGGAAGTCGTCCCTGGGCGGCAGGTTGTGTCGGCGGCCAATACCCGTAAGTTGCTGGATATGATGGAAACGGTGACCCAGAAAGGGGGCAGTGCGGTACGTGCGGCCGTACCCGGTTATCGGGTAGGTGCCAAGACCGGTACTGCGAAGAAGGCCGTGGCCGGTGGTTACAGTGATGAATACGTCGCGATGACTGCAGGTATCGCCCCGATCAGCAGCCCTCGTCTGGCGATGGTGGTCGTGGTCAATGAGCCACAGGGCGACAAATATTACGGCGGGGCAATTGCGGCACCTATTTTTGCCGATGTGATGGAAAGTGCCTTGCAGATATTGAATATCCCGCCGGATGCGGGAAGCAAAGACGAATTGGAAATTGTAAATCATAAGGGCGGGAGCCATGTCGATAACTGATAACAATAAAACACTTGGTAGCCTGCTGGCCCCTTGGATGGTGACGGCCGGGATCTTGCCCGAGGCCGTGGCGGCGCTGCCGCTGTCGGGAATGGCTCTTGATAGCCGCCGGATCCAACCGGGCGATCTGTTTGTTGCCGTTAACGGCCATCAGGTTGACGGCCGCCGTTTTATTCCAGCCGCTGTTGAGGCGGGTGCTGTCGCTGTGCTGGTTGAGTCGGATAACGATGCGGTGACGCTGGATGTTAGCGGCGCGGTACCTGTTGTTGGGCTGCCCCAGTTAGGGCAGCAGCTGTCGGCGATCGGCAAGGCATTCTACGGTGCGCCGGACGAGGCGCTTGAGCTGGTGGCGGTGACCGGTACCAATGGCAAGACCACGATCAGCCAGTTGCTGGCCCAGTGGGCACAGCTGCTTGGGCATACCAGCGGGGTAATGGGAACGACGGGCAATGGCCTGCTTGATGCCATCGTCCCAGCAGCCAACACCACTGGCAGCGCATTGGAAATTCCAGCAACGCTTGCCTCAATGGTTGAACTCGGTGCTGACTATGCCGCGATGGAAGTCTCCTCTCACGGTTTGGTTCAGGGCCGCGTCGCAGCCTTGTCCTTCAAGGCCAGTATTTTTACCAACCTCAGCCGGGATCATCTCGACTACCATGGTGACATGGCCAGCTATGCCGAAGCTAAGAAACAATTGTTTACCACCCATGAATGCGGTGTGGCGGTTATCAATGCCGATGACCCTGTCGGTCGGGCTTGGCTGGTCGATTTGCCGCAGGCGGTGGCCGTGACCATGGAGAAAGGCGCTGCGGCATTTCATCACGGCAATAAGCTGTGGTTGGAGGACGTTGCCTACAGTACCCGTGGGGTAACGGTGGAGTTCGGTTCCAGTTGGGGGAACGGTCAGTTTACCGCCCCGCTGGTTGGCGCATTCAACGTGATGAACCTGATGCTGGCTTTGGCGACCTTGCTGGCCACCGGTCGCCCGTTGGCCCAGTTGCTGGCCGTCGCCCCGCAGCTGCGTGCAGTGAACGGCCGGATGGAAGTTTTTCAGGCGGCTGACAAACCTATGATGGTGGTTGATTATGCTCATACCCCGGATGCGCTGGAGAAGGCCCTTCAGGCCCTGCGCGTCCACTGCAAGGGGCAGCTTTGGTGCCTTGTCGGCTGCGGCGGCGACCGCGATCGCGGCAAGCGGCCAATGATGGCGGCGATTGCCGAGCTGATGGCTGACCGCGTAGTACTGACCGATGACAACCCTCGCAGTGAGGACCCGCATCAGATCATGGCTGATATGCAAGCCGGGCTGACCAAGCCCGAATTCGTCGAGGTGGTCCATGACCGCCGGGCGGCATGTGAGTGGGCACTTGCGCAGGCGCAAAGCGATGACATCATATTGGTAGCCGGCAAAGGGCACGAGGATTACCAGATCCTCGCAGACAAAACGATTCATTATTCTGACCGTGAAACGGTCAAGGCCTTGTTGGAGGGGCTGGCATGATTGAAGTGCAACTGGCAGAACTGGCTGGCGTGCTAGGCGCCGAATTGGTTGGTGGCGACTGCGCAGTCAGCGCAGTATCGACCGATACCCGTACCGTAGGTAGCAACACTCTGTTTATTGCATTGGCCGGAGCCCGTTTTGATGGTCACGACTTTTGCCAGCAGGCTCTAGAACAAGGTGCAAGTGCCCTGTTGGTTAGCAGGCACTTACCTTTGCCGCTTCCGCAGCTGGTCGTTGCTGACACGCATGCGGCACTCGGGCAGCTAGGCGCTTGGCTCAAGGCCAAGATGGCGGCGGAACACGGGTTGCAGACCGTTGCCCTGACCGGCAGCTGTGGTAAAACCACGGTGAAGGAAATGGCGGCGGCGATTTTGGCCGAGAAAGGTCGGGTGTTGGCCACCGGGGGGAACTTCAATAATGATATTGGTGTTCCGCTGACCTTGCTTCGCCTCGAGCCTCAGCACGAGTATGCGGTGATTGAGCTTGGTGCCAACCATCAGGGGGAAATCGCCTATACCACGGCGCTGGTCAAGCCTCAGGTTGCACTCATCAACAACTTGGCGGCTGCTCACCTAGAAGGGTTTGGCTCGCTGGCGGGAGTAGCCAAGGCCAAGGGCGAGATTTTCGAGGGCCTGACCGATGGCGGTGTGGCGATTGTTAATCTGGACTCCCACTCCCTCGAAACATGGCAGCCGTTGCTAGCTGGGCATGATGTCGTGAGTTTCTCGGCAACCCAGGCTAATGCTGATTTCACTGCCGAGGCGATAAAAATTAACAATCACGGGCAGGCTTGTTTTACAATGCGCACCCCCTATGGCGCGTTCCCTGTTAGCCTGACTATGGCTGGTGGGCATAATGTGTCTAATGCTTTGGCTGCCGCTGCGTTAGCGATGTCGCTAGGCGCAACTGCAGAGCAGGTTCAGGCAGGGCTGGGTCGTGTTGCCAGTGTCAAAGGCCGGGTTGATATTTCAGAGCCTCGCCCGCGACTGCGCTTAATTGACGATACCTATAACGCCAGTGTGGCATCGGTAAAGGCCGCGATTGATTTGCTGGCTGGTTTTGATGGCCAGCGCTGGTTTGTGCTTGGCGACATGGCAGAGCTGGGTGAAGACAGTGCTGCCTTGCACCGGGAAGTCGCGGAGCATGCCATGACCCACTCCCTTGACCGTGTACTAACGTTTGGCCGAGCAAGCCAAGTGGTAAGCGAGCTTAACGGGGGCCGTCATTTTGACGACAAAACAGCGTTGATTGAGGAGCTGAAACTGCACCTCGAACCGCTATTGACCGAAGACAACACCCAAGTGACAGTGTTGGCGAAAGGAGCGCGTAGCTCCCGCATGGAAGATGTGATCGTCGCATTGCAGGAAACAAAATAATGATTTACTGGTTAGCCGATTTACTTGAACCGACTTTTCCTTTTTTCCGTCTTTTCGAATACCTGACGTTTCGTGCCATTATCAGTATCTTGACGGCATTGCTGATTTCTCTGTGGATGGGCCCGCGTCTCATTGCCCGCCTGCAGATATTACAGATCGGTCAGGTGGTACGCCATGACGGGCCGGAGTCTCACCTTAGCAAGCGTGGTACGCCTACTATGGGCGGGATCATGATTTTGGCGGCGATTGCCATTACCGTCTTGCTTTGGTGTGACCTGAGCAACCCGTATGTGTGGGCTGTGCTTGTTGTCATGCTGGGGTACGGTGCTGTCGGTTTTGTCGATGACTACCGCAAGGTGGTACGTAAAAATACAGACGGCCTGATTGCGCGCTGGAAGTATTTCTGGCAGTCGGTGATTGCCCTCGGGGTGGCTTTTGCCCTGTATGTTCACGGCCATGATACGGCGGCAACCCAGCTGGTGGTGCCGTTCTTCAAAGATGTTATGCCGCAGCTTGGCCTGTTCTATATCGTGTTCACCTATTTTGTGATCGTCGGAACAAGTAATGCGGTCAATCTGACCGATGGCCTGGACGGACTGGCGATTATGCCGACGGTGATGGTGGCCGGTGGTATGGCGTTTATTGCTTGGGCAACCGGCAATGTTAACTATGCCGAATACCTGCATATTCCTTACCTGAAAGATGCCAGCGAATTGGTGGTCGTCTGTACGGCTATCGTTGGTGCCGGGCTTGGCTTTTTGTGGTTTAACACTTATCCGGCTCAGGTATTCATGGGCGATGTGGGCTCGCTGGCCCTTGGCGGTGCATTGGGCACGATTGCGGTGCTGGTACGTCAGGAACTGCTGCTGGTTGTCATGGGTGGTGTTTTTGTCATGGAAACCGTGTCGGTGATCTTGCAGGTTGGCTCTTATAAGCTGCGTGGCCAGCGAATTTTCCGGATGGCACCGCTTCATCACCACTATGAATTGAGTGGCTGGCCGGAGCCACGGGTTATTGTTCGTTTTTGGATCATCACTTTGATGCTGGTGCTGATTGCTCTGGCGACACTGAAGGTACGATAAATGAAAAGCTTGGATGGCGTAAGTAAGGTTGTAGTGATTGGGCTGGGTATGACCGGCCTTTCCGTGGTGAACCATTTGCGACGATTGCCGCAGTCTTTGGATATCAAGGTAATTGATACCCGTGCTGCGCCTCCAGGCCAAGAGCAGCTGCCTGCCGAGGTCGAGCTGTGCTGCGGCGAGTGGCAGCGCGGCTGGCTGCTTGACGCCGACTTGGTCGTGGCCAGCCCGGGTATAGCCTTGGCAACACCCGAGTTGGCAGAGGCTGCGGCTGCCGGTATTGAGATCATCGGTGATATCGAGCTCTTTGCCCGTGCCGTCGACAAACCGGTGGTCGGTATTACGGGATCCAATGGCAAAAGTACCGTGACTAGCTTGGTCGGGGAAATGGCAAGGGAAGCCGGCATCGACGTCGGCGTCGGTGGCAATATCGGCTTTGCGGCGTTGGATATGCTTGAGCAGGGCCATGATCTTTATGTTCTGGAACTCTCTAGCTTCCAGTTGGAAACAACCTCCAGCCTACCTTTAGTCGCTGCTGTTTACCTCAATTTGTCTGAAGATCATATGGATCGCTATCCGGGCGGCTTGGAGCAGTACAGCGAGGCCAAGATGCGGATTTTCAAGCATGCCGATCTCGCGCTGTTCAATCGCGATGACCTCGCCACCAAACCTGCCACTGCGACTCAGTTGGCAAGTTTCGGCTTCGATGGCGAGGGGTACGGCTTGGTATGGCAAGACGGCAAGGAGTGGTTGGCCGTAGACGGCGATGCTTTGATGCCGGTTGAGGAGATCGCCTTGGTCGGTCGCCATAACGTGGCCAATAGCCTTGCGGCCCTGGCCCTTGCCGATGCGGCGGGGATTGAACGTCAGGCTGCCTGCCGAACCTTGCGCCGTTATACCGGTCTCGATCACCGCTGTCAGATGGTTGCCAATGAACATGGTGTGCAATGGGTCAACGATTCTAAGGCGACAAACTTGGCAAGTACTGTCGCGGCATTGAGTGGCCTTAAGCTGGCAGGACGGCTTCATCTTTTGGTTGGTGGTGATGGCAAAGGGGCGGATTTCTCGGCCTTGGGCGATGTGCTGGCCCCGATGGATGTCCGGTTGTACTGTTTCGGCCGTGATGGCCACTTGCTATGCCCGTTGTCTCCGCAGGCTGTTCTGGTTGAGACAATGCAAGAAGCCATGATGTTGGCTGCCGAGTGCGTCCAGCCAGGGGATATGGTGCTGCTGTCGCCTGCCTGTGCCAGCCTTGATCAATTTGCCAATTTCATGGCGCGGGGGGAGGCGTTTGCCGATCTTGCGCATGAGCTCGCCCCGCAAGTCGGTGGTAAACACTGATGTTCTCGGTGTTTAGGGAGGCGCTGGCTTCGGTATTTGGCTGGTTCGTCCGTCCAGCGCCAGCAACCTCTTATGACCGGCAACTGGTGTGGATAGCACTGGCCCTGATGACTACCGGACTGGTGATGGTAACCTCTGCCTCTATACCGGTAGCCTCCCGCCTGACCGATGACCCGTTCTATTTTGCCCAGCGTCACGGAATGTTCTTGCTAGGCTCGCTGTTCTTGGGGAGCTTGATGGTGATGGTTCCGCTGCATGCATGGCGAAAGTACAGTTGGCACATGCTGATTTGTTCTATTGCCCTGCTGTTTCTGGTGCTGGTGGTTGGCCGCTCTGTTAACGGCGCCTCGCGCTGGATCTCTTTGGGTTTTTTCAACCTCCAGCCAGCCGAAGTCACCAAGCTGTCACTGTTCATCTTTATTGCCGGTTATCTGGTCCGCCATTATCAGCAGGTCCGCGATAGTTTTGTCGGTTTTGCCAAACCTATGGCACTGTTTGCTTTCATTGCTGTCCTATTGCTTGGGCAGCCGGATTTAGGTTCATCAGTGGTGATGCTGGTAACCACGGTCGGGATGCTCTTTATTGCCGGGGCTAAGTTGTGGCAGTTTATTGCAATGCTTGGGGCGGCACTGTTTGGTGTCGTTATGCTGATTTTGTTCGAGCCTTACCGACTGCGGCGTGTGACCTCGTTTCTTGATCCGTGGGACGATCCGTTTGGCAGCGGCTACCAGTTGACCCAGTCATTGATGGCGTTTGGTCGTGGTGAATGGTGGGGGCAGGGCTTGGGGAACTCGATCCAGAAACTGGAATACCTCCCCGAGGCCCATACCGACTTTGTATTTGCGGTATTGGCCGAAGAGCTTGGCCTGATCGGCGTCGTGATTGTACTCCTGCTTATTTTCTCTTTGGTCTTCAAAGCTCTGTCCATCGGGCGGCGAGCGCTAGAAAGCGAACAGTTATTTGGTGGCTTTTTGGCTTTCGGGATCGCATTTTGGTTTGCTTTCCAGACCCTGGTCAATGTCGGGGCCGCAGCAGGGATGGTGCCGACCAAAGGCTTGACTCTGCCGTTGATCAGCTACGGCGGCTCGAGCCTGTTTATTATGGCCACGGCGGTGGCAATTTTGATCCGAATTGATTATGAACAGCGATTGGCGGCCAGCAAGGGCCCTGATCCTGAAACTGAAGATAATGACAATGAACAAGAATAAACGCTTGCTGGTAATGGCTGGCGGCACAGGCGGCCATGTTTTTCCTGGGCTGGCTGTCGCTAGGGTTTTGCAGCAGGAAGGTTGGGAGATCCGCTGGCTGGGTACGGCCGACCGAATGGAAGCTGATTTGGTGCCTAAGCACGGTATCGAGATTGATTTTATCAAGGTCAAGGGGCTCCGTGGGCAAGGGCTCAAGCGCTTGTTGGCGGCACCGTTCCAGATTTTGGGTGCGGTGCTTCAGGCCCGTCGCTATATCAAGGCGTGGCAGCCTGACGCGGTATTGGGTATGGGCGGTTATGTCAGCGGGCCGGGCGGGGTAGCCGCATGGCTGTCGGGCGTGCCTGTGATCCTCCATGAGCAGAATGCGGTGGCTGGGCTGACCAACCAGTGGTTGTCTAAGATAGCCCGCGCAGTGTTGCAGGCATTCCCGGGCGCTTTCCCTGGCAAAGAGGTTGTTGGCAACCCCGTGCGTCAGGATGTCGTTGCGCTGCCAGCGCCGGCTGAACGTTTTCTCGAGCGCAGTGGTCCAATTCGGATATTGGTGATGGGGGGCAGCCAGGGGGCTAGGATCCTCAACCAGACCATGCCGCAAGTTGCTGCCGAGCTTGGCGATAAGGTGACGGTATGGCATCAGGCCGGTAAAGGTGCCGAGCAGGAAACGGCCGCAGCTTATGCCGAACAGGCAGAAGGCCAGCACCGGGTCACCGAGTTTATCGACGATGTGGCGGCGGCTTATGCATGGGCCGACATTGTCGTTTGCCGTTCTGGCGCGTTGACGGTATCAGAGTTGTCTGCCGCTGGATTGGGGGCGATTTTCGTCCCGTTTATGCACAAGGACCGCCAGCAGGCGCTTAATGCTGACCATCTGGTGCAGTGTGGTGCCGCAAGAATGATTGAGCAGCCGGAGCTGACAGTAGCCCGGCTAGCAGAAGAATTAGCACAGTTAGATCGAGACCAGCTGGCGGCGATGGCCCAGGCTGCACGCGATGCTGCGATTGTCGATGCTGACCGCCGAGTAGCGGCTGTTATCAAATCGCAGGCAAATGACAAAGACGAGACAAAGTGATGAATAAACTGGACAGCCAGCAACTAGCAAAAATCAGAACCATGGTACCAGAGATGCGCCGCGTTGAGCGCATTCACTTTGTGGGGATCGGCGGTGCAGGCATGAGTGGTATCGCCGAGGTATTGGTGAATGAAGGATACCGGATCAGTGGCTCGGATATCGCGCCCAATGCCGTGACAGCCCGGTTGGAAAACAAAGGGGCTGATATCTTTATCGGCCATCAGCCAGAGAACGTATCTGGCGCGAGTGTCGTGGTGGTTTCAACGGCTATCAATCAGAACAACCCTGAGTTGGTGGCTGCCCGTGAATTGCGAATTCCCGTTGTGCGTCGTGCTGAGATGCTGGCCGAGCTGATGCGCTACCGTCACGGTATTGCGATTGCCGGTACGCATGGCAAAACAACAACGACGGCGCTGGTTACCCAGATTTATTCCGAGGCGGGTCTGGATCCGACGTTCGTGAATGGCGGCTTGGTGAAAAGTGCCGGCACGAATGCCCGTTTGGGTTCCAGCCGTTACTTGATCGCCGAAGCGGACGAAAGTGATGCGTCGTTTATGCATCTGCAGCCAATGGTCTGTGTGGTGACGAATATCGAAGCTGACCACATGGATACCTATGGTGGTGATTTCGAAGTTCTCAAGCAAACATTCGTCGATTTTCTGCATAACTTGCCATTTTACGGTCTTGCGGTGATGTGTATTGATGATCCTGTTGTCCGCGAGCTACTGCCTCGGATCGGGCGTCCGGTGATCACCTATGGTTTTGCCGAAGATGCCGATGTTCGACTGGTTGATTATTATCAGAGCGGCCAGCAGGGGCATTTCTCGATCCTGCGCGAAGGCAAGCCCGCGCTGGAGGTGAAACTGAATATCCCAGGTAAGCACAATGCACTCAATGCGACAGCTGCAGTGGCGGTGGCGACCGAGGAAGGCGTGGATGACGAGGCAATTATTCGTGCGTTGGCCGAATTTGAGGGTACGGGCCGTCGTTTTGATCACTTGGGGGCGTTTGAGACCGGAAACGGCAATGTGATGCTGGTTGATGATTACGGTCATCACCCGAGTGAGGTTGACGTTACTATTCAGGCCGCTCGTGCCGGCTGGGAAGATAAGCGTCTGGTGATGGTCTTCCAGCCCCACCGCTTTAGCCGTACCCGTGACTTATACGATGATTTTGCCAATGTGCTTGAGCAGGTCGATGTCTTGGTGATGCTGGATGTTTATTCTGCGGGCGAGGCACCGATTGCCGGTGCTGATGGTCGATCTTTGTGCCGTACAATCCGTGGCCGGGGTCGCATTGATCCAATTTTTGTACCAACAATCGAGGCGTTGCCATCGGCATTGGCTAATATTCTGCAGAATAATGATTTAGTTCTGACACAAGGTGCCGGTGATGTTGGCAAAATTGCCCGTCAGCTCGCTGATATGAAGCTCGATATCGAGGTGATGCGCCAGCAGTAATCACTGGGGATTATTGATTGGTTTGAAGGTTGTGTCGCAAAAATGTGCTCTACCACGGCTGTTTTGGCTTTTTGGGGGATAGATTACGTGCTTTTTGTGGGTATTGCTCGAAGGAATTGCAAGGAAAGCGACGGCAAGTGTTGGAGTGCTGGGTGTTGCTCGGTATAATCTGCCAACTTTGCTCGAAATTAAGCACTGGTCACGGACAGGCAATGAGGCTGCCTTGGCTATCCCTTACGATATCGGCTGTGAAAGGTTAAACGAATGATGGCTGATAGTGTCTTAAACATGGTAGCGTCCCCTTCGCTGCGGAAAAAATCGCTGTGGGGAGGATTGGCTTTTTTCCTTTTTGTCATCGGTTTTACGGTTTGGCTATTTAATGCCGCGATTAACTGGATGACCGATGCCAACCGCTTGCCGCTATCACAGTTGGTGATTCAGGGAGAGCTCCATTACCTGACCCCGGCAGACGTGCGAAGCGGGATCCTCAAGCTTGACACTCTGGGTAGTTTTATGACCCAGGATGTTGATGCCATCCAGTATGCGCTGGAAGAAATGCCGTGGGTTGCTCGTGCTGCGGTTCGTAAGCAGTGGCCCGATACCCTCAAGGTGTTTCTGGTTGAGCAGCAGCCGGTCGCGACGTGGAACAACCATTACCTGGTGAATGAGGCCGGTGAGGTGTTCCGGGCTCCGTTCGAGCAGGCCGGTCAGTCGCTGGTTAATCTCGATGGTCCAGAAGACAGTAGCGAGGAGCTCTTGGCCGCATTGCACGAAATGCAACCGGTGTTGCAGCGGGCGGGCTTCGAAATTGCTACGCTGGCCTTGAATGAGCGTCGTGCCTGGCGGGTATGGCTGAGTAACGGAATCCGGCTTGAACTTGGGCGTCGCGAGCGGATGGAGCGACTGGCGCGTTTTGTCTCCCTCTATCCAGAGATGGAGAGTCAAGGCAAAGCCATTGAATATGTTGATTTGCGTTATGACACCGGAGCCGCAGTAGGCTGGAAAGTCGATGCTGAGCAGAACGAAAAACAGTAGCTGTCGTAGAGGATGGCTGCTGGTTTGGTATAACAAGATGAGCGTACGCTAATGACGAAAGCAGCAGATAAAAAACTGATAGTTGGCTTGGATATAGGTACATCTAAAGTCTGTGCTTTGGTTGGGGAAGTCTTGCCCGATGGCGAAGTGAATGTCATTGGCGAGGGTAGCAGCCCATCTGGCGGTATGGATAAAGGCGGGGTTAATGATCTTGAGTCCGTGGTTAAATCGGTACAGAGCGCAGTATACAAAGCGGAATTGATGGCAGACTGCCAGATCTCGTCGGTGTTTCTGTCGCTGTCCGGTAAGCATATTCGTTGCCAGACAGAGGAAGGCATGGTGCCAATCTCTGACAAAGAGGTCACTCAAGACGACGTCGATAATGTTATCCATACGGCGAAGTCGGTAAAAATCAGTGATGAACATAAAGTTTTGCATGTTATTCCCCAAGAATTTGCTATTGATTATCAGGAGGGGATTAAAAACCCTGTTGGATTGTCAGGGGTTCGCATGGAGGCAAATGTTCATCTCATTACGTGCCATAACGATATGGCTCGTAACATTGTCAAAGCGGTTGAGCGCTGCGACCTGAAGGTTGACCAGCTCATATTTTCAGGCTTGGCGGCAAGCCACGCGGTATTGACGCCTGATGAGCGAGAGCTCGGGGTCTGCGTGGTAGATATCGGTGGCGGTACTATGGATATCGCGGTATGGACCGGTGGCGCGCTCCGTCATGCTGCGGTAATCCCGTACGCGGGGAACGTAGTGACCAGTGATATCGCCTACGCCTTCGGTACGCCGCTTGGCGATGCCGAAGAGATCAAGGTTAAGTACGGTTGCGCACTGAGCGAACTGGTCAGCAAAGATGCCAAGGTCGATGTGCCGAGTGTTGGTGGTCGACCATCGCGCAGTTTGCAGAGTCAAACATTGGCTGAGGTTATCGAGCCTCGTTATAGCGAGCTGCTTGGATTAGTAAACCAGAAAGTCATTGAAGTACAAGAACAACTGCGTAATGCGGGGGTGAAGCACCAGTTAGCTGCCGGGATTGTCCTGACAGGTGGTGCAGCCCAGATGGAAGGGCTTGTTGAATGTGCCGAGCGTGTATTCAGCAACCAGGTCCGGGTCGGTTTGCCATTGGATGTGGTCGGACTGACGGAGCACGTACAAGCTCCGCATTATGCAACGGCAGTAGGATTACTGCATTACGGAAAGGACAGTCAGACATTTGATGATAGTGATTTGGAGCCGAAACGTTCGGTCTCAAGTATTTTCACTAAAATCAGTGGCTGGCTAAGAAAAGAATTTTAAACCTGATGCAAACAGGATGGACGGAGAGAACACATGTTTGAACCGATGATGGAAATGTCTGATGAGGCAGTAATCAAGGTCATTGGCGTTGGCGGCGGCGGTGGTAATGCCGTTGATCACATGGTACGTGAGTCAATTGAAGGGGTTGAGTTCATCAGCGTTAACACTGATGCTCAGGCGCTTCGTAAAAGTAGCGTCAACACGGTAATCCAAATTGGTGGCGCAATCACCAAAGGATTGGGTGCCGGTGCCAACCCACAGGTTGGCCGTGATTCGGCGCTAGAAGATCGCGAGGCGATCAAAGCTGAGCTTCAAGGCTCAGATATGATTTTCATTGCTGCTGGTATGGGCGGCGGTACCGGTACCGGTGCAGCGCCAATCATTGCCGAAGTGGCAAAAGAGCTGGGTATCCTGACGGTAGCGGTGGTCACCAAGCCATTTAGCTTCGAAGGCAAAAAACGCATGGCGTTTGCCGAGCAGGGCATTGAAGAGCTGTCAAAGCATGTTGACTCTCTGATCACTATCCCTAACGAAAAGCTGCTCAAGGTATTGGGTCGCGGCATTACGTTGCTGGACGCTTTTGCCAAGGCAAACGACGTGCTGAAGAACGCCGTGCAGGGCATCGCCGAGCTGATCACCCGTCCGGGTATGATCAACGTCGACTTTGCTGACGTTCGTACCGTGATGTCTGAGATGGGTCATGCCATGATGGGTAGCGGTGTCGCAACGGGTGATGATCGTGCTGAAGAAGCGGCTGAGATGGCAATTTCAAGCCCGCTGCTTGAAGATATCGATCTTGCTGGTGCTCGCGGCGTGCTGGTTAACATCACGGCGGGTATGGATATGCGTCTTGACGAGTTCGAAACCGTGGGTAACACCGTTAAGGCGTTCGCGTCTGACAACGCGACTGTGGTTATCGGCACTTCGCTTGACCCTGATATGTCTGACGAGCTACGGGTTACTGTTGTGGCAACAGGTATTGGCAAAGAGTCAAAGCCTGATATCACGCTTGTGACAACAAGCAAACCTGCGCCAGCTGTGGCACAGGAAAAGCCGGTTGTTGCAGCTCCGGTAGCGGAAGAGAGCAAGCCTGCTCCGATGACGCAGTCGGCACCTGTTGCTGATAACGCGCAAGCCGTTGCCAAGGCGAAGCCACAAGCTGATCATGACTATCTGGATATTCCAGCATTCTTGCGTAAACAAGCCGACTAACAGTGACCTGTTTCGCAAATTATTTGGGAAACATGTGTCAAAGTGGTATGATGTTTGTCCTTGCCTTAATTTTATACAGAGGCAAGGGCCAGCATTCGGCAAATTTGAGTTGAGATTAAGCAGATGATCAGACAACGTACTTTGAAAAGCATCGTCAAGACGACCGGGGTGGGTTTGCACTCGGGCCGTAAGGTGACGCTTATTCTTCGTCCTGCTGCAGCTAACACTGGTGTTATTTACCGTCGTACAGACTTGAATCCACCTGTTGATTTTCCTGCAGACGCCGATTCAGTGCGTGACACTATGCTATGTACCGCCTTGGTGAACGAGGAGGGTGTACGCATCTCAACGGTTGAGCACTTGAATGCTGCGTTGGCAGGTATGGGTATCGATAATGTTATTATCGAGGTGGATGCACCGGAAATTCCGATTATGGACGGTAGCGCCAGCCCATTTATTTACCTGTTGCAATCAGCCGGTATTGATCCTCTGAATATGCCTAAGCGTTTTCTGCGGATCAAGAAAACCGTGCGTGTCGAAGACGGAGACAAGTGGGCCGAGCTTCGTCCACACAATGGTTTCCGTCTGGACTTTGCCATTGAATTTAACCACCCAGCGATTGATGCCGAACAACAGCGCTTGGTGGTAGATTTTTCAAGCCAGTCGTTTGTCAAAGACATTAGCCGCGCTCGTACCTTTGGGTTTATGCGCGATATTGAGTACCTCCAGTCACAGAATTTGGCTCTGGGTGGCAGCTTTGATAACGCTATCGTTCTGGATGATTACCGTATCCTGAATGACGAGGGTTTGCGTTTTGACAATGAGTTGGTGACTCACAAGGTGCTCGATGCGATCGGCGACCTGTACATGTGCGGTCATAACATTATTGGTGAAATGGTGGCATACAAATCGGGCCATGCCCTGAACAACAAGCTGCTTCGTGCAGTATTGGCTGATCAGGAAGCCTATGAGTGGTCAACCTTTGAGGATGAGCAGCAGGTACCTGTTACTTTTGCTCAGCCAGGTATGGTGTTGGCTTAAGTGCCAGTCACAGAATTATAAAAAACGCCGGACATTGTCCGGCGTTTTTTTTTGGTTGTTTGTCTTTGTTGGGGGTAAAGCGAGAGTGGTGCTACGACGTTTCGTCGTTACGTTTGGCCGCCGCCAAGGCTGCAATACGCTCAAGCCTGCGTTTTATTTTTTCAGGCGCACTGTCAGCTGTTTGCAATAGGTAACCGGCCGCCTTGGCGGTAAGGGGTTTGCGGCGGATCGCCGACGATTTCGGTTTGTATTCAGGGGCGATGGCTGCCAATGCCGGATTTACTTTTACCTCGATGGTAACCAGGTTCGGCAGTATGTTTTCCCGTAGAGTACGTAACAAATTGAGCCGCTCGTAATTGAGCCGCATCGACCAGGCCGCGGAGGCTGTTTCAATAACCAGTACGCCCTGACGGTAGTTGCTTACTCGGCAGTGGTCGGCACAGTTTAGGTGCTGTTTGACCGCTTTGTCGAGTTTGCTCAGTGCGATAGCCCGCTGCTGGATATTTCCGAGGGAGCTGTCATCAAGCAAATCGGTTGTTGGTTTGGGGCGGTGGTCACGCATGTCTTGGGGATTTCTCGCTATAAAAAATAAGGAGTGAGCTCTAATTTTTCGTATATGGTAAACCCTGCTAGGGGATTAATCATAGGCGACACCATTAATATGGCTTATTATAACAGGCTTGGGGGTGCAGTGGCTAAGGTCTAGCCAAAAGCCACGGTATCGGGCTCTGACGATGGGCTGCCTGGCCGAAAAACAGGGTTAGTTTCATTTTTCCCTTGAAAATGGTGCCAAGGGGCACAATATCTTCATTAACACTGTTTTTCGCATGAGTTTCCGTCGCCACATCGTGGTAGCTGAGTACGGGACAGGGATGATATACCTGGCTGCACATTGCATGCTGGTTATGACCCGGTAGAAACATTCAGATTAAGCAATTCAGCGATATTTTGCTGAAACAACAAAGAGAAAACGGCAACGCCATGTTATCAAAACTACTGACAAAAATTATCGGTAGCCGTAACGACCGCACTCTGCGTCGTATGCGCAAAATTGTTGACCAGATCAACAAACTTGAACCGCAGTTTGAAAGCCTGCAGGACGAAGAACTGAAGGCAAAAACCGTAGAGTTTCGTGAGCGCCTTGAGCAAGGTGAAAACCTCGACCAGCTGCTACCTGAAGCATTTGCAACGGTTCGTGAAGCGTCGAAGCGCGTATACGGCATGCGTCACTTTGATGTCCAGCTGATTGGCGGTATGGTACTGAACAACTGCCAAATCGCTGAGATGCGTACTGGTGAAGGTAAAACCCTGACCGCAACCCTGCCAGCTTACCTTAATGCGTTGACAGGTAAAGGTGTTCACATTGTTACCGTGAACGACTACCTTGCAGCCCGCGATGCGGAAACCAACCGCCCACTCTTTGAATTCCTCGGTATGACCGTCGGGATCAACGTACCGAATATGGCCCCGCAGGCGAAGAAAGAAGCCTATGCCGCCGACGTTCTGTACGGTACTAACAACGAATTCGGTTTTGACTACCTGCGCGATAATATGGCTTTCCGTCCGGAAGACCGTGTACAGCGTGAGCGTTTCTTTGCTGTGGTCGATGAAGTGGACTCGATCCTTATCGATGAGGCCCGTACGCCGCTGATCATTTCCGGCCCAGCCGAAGACAGCTCTGAGCTGTATATCAAGATCAACACCCTGATCCCGCAGCTGGTTAAGCAGGATAAGGAAGACAGCGAAGAATACCGTGGTGAAGGCCACTATACCCTTGACGAGAAATCCAAGCAGGTCCACCTGACTGAAAATGGCCAGGAGTTCGTCGAGGAACTGATGAAGCAGCACAAGATGATGGAAGAGGACGATACCCTGTATTCTCCTGCCAACATCAGTTTGCTGCACCATATCAATGCCGCCCTGCGCGCGCATGTGCTGTTCGAGCGCGATGTCGACTATATCGTGAAGGACGATGAGGTGATCATCGTTGACGAACACACCGGCCGTACAATGCCGGGCCGCCGTTGGTCTGAAGGCCTGCATCAGGCTGTTGAAGCCAAAGAAGGCGTGAAGATCCAGAACGAGAACCAGACGCTGGCTTCGATTACCTTCCAGAACTACTTCCGCCTGTATACCAAACTGTCAGGTATGACAGGTACAGCTGATACCGAAGCGTTTGAATTCCAGTCAATCTATGGTCTGGAAACCGTGGTATTGCCAACCAATAAACCGATGATCCGCGATGATATGGGTGATTTGGTTTATATGACCGAACTAGAGAAGTTCGCGGCAATTAGCGAAGATATCAAACAGCGTGTCGAAAAAGGCCAGCCTGTATTGGTTGGTACGGTATCGATTGAAAAGTCAGAGTTGCTTTCTAGTGCTCTGAAAAAGCAAGGTATCAAGCACGAAGTGCTTAACGCCAAGTTCCACGAACGTGAGGCCGATATTGTTGCCGAAGCTGGTGCTCCTGGCGCGGTAACCATTGCGACTAACATGGCCGGTCGTGGTACCGACATCGTGTTGGGGGGTTCTTGGAAGTCACAAGCTGAGAAACTGGTTAATCCAACCGAAGAACAACTGGCTCAGTTGAAAGCCGATTGGCAAGTCCGCCATGATGCCGTATTGGCGTCGGGCGGTCTGCATATTATCGGTACCGAGCGTCATGAATCACGCCGTATCGATAACCAGCTCCGTGGCCGTTCAGGCCGTCAGGGTGATGCAGGTTCATCACGCTTCTACCTGTCGATGGAAGATGGCCTGATGCGTATCTTTGCATCTGATCGTGTTTCTAACATGATGAAGAAGCTGGGTATGGAAGAAGGCGAAGCGATTGAGCACCCATGGGTGACCAAGGCAATCGAGAACGCCCAGCGCAAGGTGGAAGGCCGTAACTTTGATATCCGTAAGCAGTTGCTTGAGTTCGATGATGTGGCCAACGACCAGCGTAAGGTGGTTTACGAGCTACGCGACGAGCTGATGAATGCTGACGATATCAGCGATATGATCGAGCATAACCGCGAAGATGTGTTTAATGATTTGATTGATGCCTATATCCCACCACAGTCTCTGGAAGAAATGTGGGATATCGCAGGCCTTGAAGATCGTCTGAAGTCGGATTTTGATCTGGACCTGCCAATTCAGCAGTGGTTGGATAGCGAAGAGAAACTGTACGAAGAAGCTCTGCGCGAACGTATTGTTGAGCAGGCTGTGGCTGTTTACCGCCAGAAAGAAGAGGTTGTTGGTGCTCCTGTACTGCGCAACTTCGAGAAGACGGTAATGCTGCAGAATCTTGATACGCTATGGAAAGAACACTTGGCGGCGATGGATCATCTACGTCAGGGTATTCACCTGCGTGGCTACGCTCAGAAGAACCCTAAGCAGGAGTACAAGCGTGAGTCGTTTGAACTGTTTGAGGGGATGCTTGAAAGCCTGAAGGCTGACGTGATTGCTATTCTTAGCAAGGTTCGCGTGCAGCAGCAGGAAGAAGTTGATCGTATGGAAGCCGAGCGCCGTCGTCAGGCAGAAGAGCTTGCCCGTCGTCAGCAATTCCAGCATCAAAATGCCGAAAACCAGATTGTCGATGAAAGCCAAGATGAGGACGGTGCAGAGCCTTATCATCGTGAAGAACGCAAGGTTGGCCGCAATGAGCCGTGTCCTTGTGGTTCAGGCAAGAAATACAAGCAGTGCCACGGTAAGATTAACTAATCTTACCCGGGACTCAATGAAAAGGCCGCGCAAGCGGCCTTTTGTTTATTTGAAACCAAGAGAAAGAAATTGGAGCTGGCGTGGTTCAGAATAAGAAGCAAGTATGGATTTCTGCGGGAATTATTTTCAACGTAACGCAGGATAAGGTGTTTATTACCCGCCGGGCAGCATCGGCTCACAAGGGCGGCTTTTGGGAGTTTGCCGGTGGCAAGGTAGAACAGGATGAAACTGCCGAGCAGGCTGTGATCCGTGAACTGCACGAGGAGGTGGGGATTGAGGCAACAGAGCTCGAGCACTTCATGGCATTGGAGCATGATTACCCTGACAAGGCATTGAAGTTTGATTTTTTCTTGGTCAAAGCATTTGAGGGGGAAGCGTTCGGCAAAGAAGGTCAGCCGGGCGAGTGGGTTGCTTTGGAGCGGCTACATGAATATGCGTTTCCCGAAGCGAATGATGTCGTATTGGCAAAATTGTTGGCGCGGTGTGTTAACGAAAAATAAGGGGCGAGGTTTTCCTTGCCCCCTGATTGGGTTAGTAGCCCATATCTTCCGACCAGCCATCTGAATCGGACATATCCGGCGCCCCGGGGATTGCTTTTTCTTCTTCAGCCCATTCGCCCAGATCGATGAGCTGGCAGCGTTTACAGCAAAATGGACGGAATGGGCTTTGCTCGCCCCACACTACATCGGTTTTACAGGTCGGGCACTTGACGATAGTTGGTGATGCCGTGCGATTTTGGGTTTGTGTCATGGCGGGCCTCAGCAGATAGCCAGTTTGAATTCGATGCATTCTGCTATGCTGGCCCCTTCCTCGAAAGGCAAGAAGCGGATGGCAAAGCGACTGCGGTGACCCGATATCATAGGGTAAACCCCATGGCTTGGGCAAATATCCAAACGGAGCAGGCAGGCATCTTCGGCTTCGTGCTGATAAAAGCCGCTACGTGCAACCTGTGGTGAAAACTGGCCTGATTCCCTGATCAGTTTTAGCCATAGCCCCAGTGCATGGCTGAGTTCCTGTATCTGGTTCAGCCAATTTTGCATGTCGTTTTGTTTGTGGGCCAGAGGAAGGTGCTGCCAGTGGTGCAGTGCTGGCAAATCAAAGCAACAGCTTCCCCCTGGGATCGACAGGCGTTGTTTAATCCCGCCCAGAAAGCGGTCTTCGCGGAGTTCTTGACCAAGACGGTTGGCACTTAGCAGTTGGTGCTGGGCTGACTCCAGTGAGTCGAGCAGTTCGAGCAGGGCATTTTGGTCAACCCCCTCGATATTGAGCCATTGTTTGAGCTTTTCGCGCTGCTTGTCGAGATCTTTGGCGAGTTCGGCCTTGAGCTGGATTTGGTCTAGGATCTCAAGCAAGTCGAACAGGGCGCGGAAGAATACCTGATATTGCCATTGGTCGGTAAGTTTGGCGGCATGGCTCATCTGGCGGATCAAGTATTCCAGCCGCAGGTAGATGCGGACTTTTTCGTTCAGCGGGTGCTCGTAACGATTAACTTGCATGGTGACAATCCGATTCATTCCGTTCAGATATTGCTCTTCGCGAGCGCTAAGTAGTATTGGTGCAACTGGGCGGTTTTTTCGCGCAGGTTGCTACCATCTCCATTATTGCAGATAACATCATCCGCGACGTTAAGGCGTTGCTGGCGGGATGCCTGTGCCGCGAGTATCTTGACGACTTGCTCCGCCGATACGCCATCGCGAGCCGTCGTACGGCTGATCTGTACCTCTTCGCTGACATCGACCACAAGTAGTCGGTCCGTCATCTGCTGGAGGTTATTTTCGACCATTAACGGTACCACGAGCAGGCAGTAGGGGGCGGTTGATGCTATGATTTCTGCCTGCATTTTTTCCCTGATCAGCGGATGCAGTAAGTTATCCAGCCATGATTTCAGGCTACTGTCATTGAAGATAGCATCACGTAATTTACTACGGTTGAGTTGGCCGTCTGTCAGTAGGATGTCAGAGCCAAGTTTTTGTTTTATCGTGTTAAGCCCTGCAGAGCCTGGGGCAACGACATCTCGCGCAATGACATCGGCATCAATGATATCGATGCCGTATTCTGCAAACAGGTTGGCCACGGTCGTTTTGCCGCTGCCGATCCCGCCGGTTAGTCCGATCACCATCGTCATGGTTAGGCTCCAAAAAAGGATGTCAGGTACCAGCTGACCAGATCATGGCCCCAAAGCATCGCCAACCACCCGGCCACGGCGAGGTAGGGGCCAAATGAAAACGGGGTTTGGCTGTCGGTATCTTGGAGCCGCATAAGAATGATCCCGGCAATCGCACCGACCAGTGACGAGAGCAGGATAACCAGCGGCAATAATTGCCAGCCAAGCCAGGCGCCCAAGGCCGCGAGCAGTTTGAAGTCCCCATATCCCATTCCTTCTTTGCCGGTAAGCAATTTAAAGGTCCAATAGACGCTCCAAAGTGACAGGTAGCCGGCTATGGCACCGATGACCGCATCCTCAAGGCTAACTGGTGAATAGCCGAGCAGGGCCAGCAGCAGGCCTGCCCACATCAGTGGCAGGGTGATCTGATCGGGCAGTAGCATCTTGTCGATATCGATAAAGGTCAGGGCGATCAGGGCGAAGCTGAAACCAAGTACCGCAAGTGCCCATTCAGAAGGCGGTAGCATGATGGCGACAGTCAGTGCGACAAGGGCCGTGAAAGCCTCGACCAGCGGATAGCGGGCGCTGATTTTCGCATGGCAATGTTTGCACTGGCCCTTCAGTACCAGCCAACTGATGACGGGAATGTTCTCCAGCATTCCGATAGGGTGCTGGCAACTTGGGCAGCGCGAACGCGGTACGCTGAGATTGAAGGTTTCTTGGTTGGTTGTGGCAGCGCTGCCATCAAATTCCGGGAAGCACTCGGCGCAGTCGGTCTTCCATTGGCGCTCCATCATAATGGGCAGGCGGTAAATAACAACGTTAAGGAAGCTGCCGATGAGCAGCCCGAAAATGGCAGCAAATAGTGGGAAAATCCAAGGCGTTAACGTCAGCAGATCCATGAAGGTACTCTCATATTAGGTTCAAGGCTATTGTAGGGGATTCGGAATGGAGATCCTATAACAGGCACAAAAGAAGCCGGTGATTCCGGCTTCTTTAGGTGCAGTAATTGCTGATGATTAGCCAATGACGCTCATTAATGTGAATATCGGCATATACATAGCGACCAATAGGCCACCAATTAATATACCGAGGATTATGATAATCAAAGGTTCTAATATCTTACCGAGGTTGTCGACTGTATTGTCTACATCGCTTTCATACAGTGCTGCTATTTTATTGAGCATATCATCGAGCGAGCCTGATTCCTCACCAATCATGGTCATCTGTAACATCAATTCAGGGAACACCTCGCTTTGGCGCATCGCAATATGAAGTGGCATCCCCGCAGCGGCACTTTTGTGGGCTTCCATGGATGCCATTTCGATATGAAGGTTGCCGCAGGTTTTGGCCGCAGCTTCAAGGCCGGTCAGTAGCGGAATACCGGCACTGAATGTTGTGGCCAAGGTACGAGCAAAGCGGGCAATGGTGGCTTTAAGCATCACCCCGCCGATAATAGGGATGTGTAGTAATATACGGTGGGAACGGAGGCGAACATTGTCTGAACGTTTGAACATGTAGCGATAGAGTAAGGTTGCTCCTAAGATGGCCAAGGCTAGATAGCCTCCGTAGGCAATGATGAAATCCGAGGTTTTTAATACAAATTGAGTGAATAGTGGTAATTCCGCGCCGAAACTCTTAAAGATAGAGGCAAACTGGGGAATAACAAAAACCAACATTAAAATCGTTACGCCTATGGCGGTGAGGGTTACCATCGTCGGGTAGATTAAAGCCTTGATGACTTTCTTACGTGTGGCCTCATTTTTTTCGCGGTAGGTCGCTAGGCGATCGAAAACTTCAGCTAAGTGGCCAGTCTGCTCGCCAGTGCTGACCAAATCGCAGTAGAAGTTGTCAAACAATGGTGAGCTGGTGCGCAAAGCACGCGCTAAAGAGGCTCCCGATTCGACTTGGTTGGCGATTTGCTGCAAGGTGGCACGGCCCTCGGCCTTGTTGTGGCTGTCGGACATTAGTTTGAGGGCCATCACTATAGGAACACCAGAATAGAGCATGGTGGCTAACTGGCGGGTGATGGTTGTGATATCCGTTGACTTGAGCTGGTTGCGGATCTTGCTCAATGTTGAAGGCTGACGGCGCTTGATCTTCTTGATTTGGATCATCTGCTCGGTCAGCTTGGCGCGAACTTCCTGTTCCTGGAAGCCAAGGGTGATGCCTGAGAGCTTTTTGCCTGACGGGCCGATGCCCCGCCAGTGGTAATAGCGGATTTTACTGGTCGTATCCACGTGTTATCTCCTAGCTAAGGTTTATAACCCGCTGTAGTTCCTGAAGGCTGGTGGTGCCCTCGCACAGTTTTTCGATCCCTGAATGCTTGAGGGTCTGCATCCCTTGCTCGACGGCAATGCGTTCAAGCTCTATGGTGCTTGCCCCGCGCATCAGTGCTTCGGCCAATTCGCGGCTAAACGGCATGACCTCGTAAATACCGACCCGGCCTAGGTAGCCCTTGTTGCATTCGTCACAGCCGTGCTCGGCGGCTTTGAATACAGTGGCAGAGAGCGGTATCGAAAGCTGCTCGCGGATAAATGGGTCGATATCATCAGGCTGCTTGCAGTGGTGGCAGAGCCGCCGTCCAAGGCGCTGGGCAATGATTAGGGTCAGTGATGAGGCCAAATTGAAGTTCTCGATCCCCATGTTGGTGAGGCGGGTGATGGTCTCGGCGGCAGAGTTGGTATGCAAGGTTGAGAGAACCAAGTGGCCGGTTTGGGCCGCTTTTACCGCGATACTGCCGGTTTCCAAGTCGCGGATCTCGCCGACCATGACCACATCCGGATCCTGACGGAGGAATGAACGCAGCGCATCGGCAAAGCCCAACCCGATAGCGCTTTTTATTTGGACCTGATTGATACCCGGCAAGTTGATTTCCACCGGATCCTCGGCGGTTGAGATATTGCGCTCTTCGGTATTGAGAATTTTCAGTCCGGTATACAGAGAGACGGTCTTGCCGCTGCCGGTCGGCCCGGTCATCAGGATCATCCCTTGTGGTTTTTTCAGTGCATCAAGGTAGGCCTGTTTCTGGCTGGCGTTATAGCCAAGGATGTCGATATCCAAATTGGCACTGGTGCCGTCGAGGATCCGCAGGACGATTTTTTCCCCCCACAACGTCGGCAGGGTGGAAACCCGCAGGTCAACGGTAACGGTGTCGGACAGGCGCAGCTTGATCCGACCATCTTGGGGCTGGCGTCGCTCGGCAATATTGAGCTTTGACATGACCTTGAGGCGGGTCGATAAACGGCGCGATAAATTGGCCGGCGGTGTCGCATGCTGATGTAAGATCCCGTCGCAGCGGAAGCGGATCCGGTAAGTTTCCTCATAAGGTTCGAAATGGATATCCGAGGCTTTCTTACGTACAGCATCAAGCAGGGTTTGGTTGATATAACGGCTGACCGGGGCGGTATCGGTACTGATATCGGCCACCTCATCGACAGTTTCGCCGTCGGCCAAATCAACCAATTCGCTCAGGTCGTCATCGCTGACCTGACGGCCCGCTTTGTTGTTCTGCATCCCGGCGATATCACTGCCGTAGAGGCGACGAATGGCGGCGTCCATCTGCTTGTATTCAAGCAGGAGCGGTTCGGTATTTTTGCCGGTGGTAAAGCGAAACTCGTCCAGTGCATCGATCCGGGTGGGATCACTGAGCCCGACGAACAGGGTATTGTCGTTGAAATAGAGCGGCAGCACTTTGTGGCGCAGCACCAGGTCACGAAGGTTGAGTACTTTGCAGCACTCGGCATAGTCGTAGTGGTGGACATCAACCAAGGGCAGGCCGAACAGGGATTCGAGCTGACGGGCCAGTTCGCTGCTGCCGAGAATACCCAGTTGGAGTAACGCCGAGGGCACAGAGGTGCCCTCGGCATTGACCTGGTCCACCACCTGCTGGTGTTGCGTAAGGCTAAGTAAATCAGCCTGCTGCAGGATAGAGGCTAGGTTAGTTTGCATAGATTATTTACCGGCAACCACTTGGTACTAGGCTCTTTTCGGCAACCGTAGTGCTACATGTCCAGTTACCCGAAGCATCGCGTGCTAATACAATATCGTTTGTATCAATTAGGGCGCTCGCACCTGCCAGTTTATATGTGATGGTACCCGCTGTATCAGTACCGGTTGGCGCTAAGGCTACGGTACCTAGGTTTGTTGCAGGTACGCCCAATGTAACATCACCTGTATTCGTTGCTGCTACGGTAGGGAAGGCTGCGTTATCAGCAATGCTGGTTTCAACGTTTGTTTTTAGCGCTGCAATAGTTGCTAAAACTGACGCTGCTTGAGATTTGGCGACATATTTTTGGTACTGAGGGATCGCAACTGCAGATAGCACACCGATAACTGCTACGACAATCATCAATTCGATCAGGGTAAAACCCTTTTGTCCTTTAAATTTCATTTTTACGTTTCCTTAAAAATTTCCAAAGTTGCAAACAAGCAAAGTGTTTGGTCTGAGAAGAATATGCCGATACTGCAACACGCTGAATCAGATGAAAATAATTGCTCGGCGTAGTTTGAAATAATCAACTGAATATCTCATTGGTTGCATATTATTTTGCGATTGAAAACACGAAAAAATGCTGAGAGTAAAATCAGTAAGGAATAATCACCCCATTTTTGGGGCGGGAACAGGTGCAAAAGGGATTTATTCGGCGGACTTCATATTTTGCTGTCCGCCGATAAAGCGTGTGGGCTGAATGCGGCTTATTTAAAGCGCATGGAGAGGTCGAGGGCTTTTAAGTGCTTGGTAAGTGCGCCGACAGAAATATAGTCGACCCCTGTTTGGGCATATTCGCGGATGGTATCAAGGGTGACGTTACCGGAATTTTCCAGCGCCGCACGGCCCGCATTGAGGGCGACGGCCTCACGCATCATCTCGGCGGTGAAGTTGTCGAGCATGATGATATCTGCACCAGCATCGATAGCCTGCTGCAGTTCGCCGAGGGTTTCGGTCTCGACCTCTATCGGCTTGCCGTGGTGGAGCTGCTTGGCGGAAGCCACGGCCTGCCGGATCCCGCCACAGGCGATAATGTGGTTTTCCTTGATCAGGTAGGCATCGAATACCCCGAACCTGTGGTTGGCACCGCCCCCGCAGGCGACGGCGTATTTAAGGGCGCTGCGCAGGCCCGGGATGGTCTTGCGGGTATCAAGCAGGCGGCACTTCGTCCCTTCTAGCTGTTTGACATATTGGGCGGTGGTCGTTGCGCAACCCGATAGGGTCTGAATGAAATTCATCGCATTGCGTTCACCGGTCAACAGGATCCGCGATGGGCCCTCCAGCGTACACAGGATTTGGTTAGGCCTTACTTGATCACCGTCTTTGACATGCCAGTCAATGCGAGCTTCCCCGCCTAGCTGCCGGAATACTTCATCAGCCCACATTTGGCCGCAGAAGATCCCATGCTCACGGGTGATGATCGTTGCTGTGCTGCGGTTTTCCGCCGGGATCAGGCTGGCGGTAATATCTTGGGTGGGATCAACACTGCCTCCGAGATCCTCGCGTAGGGCATCGGCCACCGTACGGGCAATATCACCGGGAAGTTGTTGGATGAGGTATTCGAAGCGTGATTGGCTGTCGTGTTTCGTGTCCATCTGAGTCATGACATATCCCTAGTTGGTGTGGTAGGAAAGGCAGACGGACAGAAGGAGTATTTCAGCTGGCGTTGCCTTTGAACGCCCTGATCATACCGCGAGAGTAGGGCAAGATCGACAAACACATTGACAGGACGTGATGCTTTGACAAGGATCGCTCGATGGTTCCTTTACTGCGGCTTTACCGATTATTTCATGCTGACCATAAACCCAGAACATTGGCTAGATAACGCCAAACATGTACCGTCTCCCTTTTTCGATGAACGGTCGAATGAAGGCGATATTTCCTTGCTGGTGGTCCACAATATCAGCTTGCCCCCAGGGCAATTTGGTGGCCCTTACATCGAGCAGCTTTTTACAGGCACGCTAAACCCAGATGATCATCCATATTTTTCATTAATTTCCGGTTTTCGTGTTTCTGCTCACTGTTTAATTCGGCGAAATGGGGATATTATTCAGTTTGTTCCGTTTAATCGTCGGGCTTGGCATGCCGGTGTATCTCAGTTTGCCGGGCGGGACAAATGCAACGATTATTCAATAGGTATCGAACTGGAAGGAACGGACACCCTCCCTTATACCCACGACCAGTACCGAGTACTGGTCGCTTTGACTCAAGCGCTGCTCGCGCGTTACCCCCATATGGATATGAGCCGGATTACCGGACACGAATTTATTGCCCCTGGGCGCAAGACCGATCCTGGCTTGGTATTTGACTGGCGTTATTACAAATCCCTGTTGGCGAATAATAACGGTGAATAAACCACCAGTTAGATTGGTCGGGTAGAAAGATGACGGGTGGGAATGCATGTCGCTATTGGTCAGACCATTGGCATGTTTTCACCCTCTATTTAGCCGTAAACGCAGTTCAGCGCTTACATTTATAATGTTTTAATAAGTTTTCATTATTTGAAATTTTTGTTAAATCACCCCCTGTTCCATGATTTCAGTCAAGTTGTTGGTGGACATCCTCAATTATTTCTGTAAACTTTCTCCATATCGTTAAATTGGTAATACCAATTATCCGCACAACGGATTTACGAGCCACAAATAAGTACAACGAATACAGAATAACAAATGACTTATAAACGAATTCGCCAGCCTAAGCTCTCTGATGCCATCGAGCAGGAAGTAGAGCGATTGATCCTCGAGGGTATTCTCTCGCCGGGTCAGCAACTCCCGCCAGAGCGTGAGTTGGCGCGCCAGTTCGATGTGTCTCGCCCTTCGGTCCGTGAAGCTATCCAGCGTCTAGAAGCCCGCAAACTGCTTACCCGTCGACAGGGTGGCGGTACCTTTGTGACGGAAAAGCTATGGCAGAGCTTTTCTGAACCACTGCTGGAGCTGTTGGCCGGAAACCCGGAAACCCAATTTGACCTACTTGAGTCACGCCATGCCCTAGAAGGGCTGGCGGCCTACTATGCCGCATTGCGCGGCAATAACGAAGATTTCAACCGGATTCGTGACTGCCATCAGCGGATCCGGGATGCCCAGCAGCAAGGCGATTTGCCGGCCGAGGCCGCCGCCGTGATGCAGTACCTGATTGCGGTCACCGAGTCCGCTCATAATGTGGTACTGCTGCATATAGTTCGGAGCTTGGCTCCGCTGCTGGAGCAAAACGTATTACAAAACTTTGAGCTCCTGAACCGCCGTCCAGAGGTGGTGGAGAAGGTGCGTCACCACCGAGCCAACATTGTCCAAGCGATTGTTTCCGGTGAGCCCATAAAGGCTCGGGAGGCATCGCATGCACACTTGGCTTATATCGAGGAAACATTGTTGGATTTGTCACGTGAAGAGAGCCGACGTGAACGCTCACTTCGCCGGATTCAACAACGCATGGATGGGCTGGATTAATACCCCTCATATAAGCCGAGAGTGGTAGTAAACAGTCGCGACATTGTTTTGTAGATTATCAACCTAAAGGATAGATCGCATGTCTGAAGTCATGAAAAATGACGTGGACGTACTGGAAACTCAAGAGTGGCTATCAGCCCTTGAATCAGTCGTTCGTGAAGAAGGTGTAGAGCGCGCGCAGTACCTGCTAGAGCAAGTATTGGACAAAGCACGTCTAGATGGCGTAGATATGGCCACTGGCGTAACTACTAACTACATCAATACGATCCCAGCGGCACAAGAGCCTGCATACCCAGGTGACACAACGCTTGAGCGTCGTATTCGTTCCATCATCCGTTGGAACGCAATCATGATCGTACTACGTGCTTCTAAGAAAGATTTGGATCTGGGTGGCCACATGGCTTCTTACCAGTCTGCATCTGCATTCTACGAAGTATGTTTCAACCATTTCTTCCGTGCACCAAACGAAGTAGATGGCGGCGATTTGGTTTACTACCAAGGCCACATCTCTCCGGGGATCTATTCTCGTGCGTTTGTTGAAGGTCGTCTAACTGAAGAGCAGCTAGATAACTTCCGTCAAGAAGTAGACGGTAAAGGTATTCCTTCATACCCGCACCCTAAACTAATGCCTGAGTTCTGGCAGTTCCCGACCGTATCTATGGGTCTGGGTCCAATCTCTGCTATCTACCAAGCGCGTTTCCTTAAGTACCTTGAAGGTCGCGGTCTGAAAGACACCTCGGCACAGCGCGTATACGCTTTCCTGGGCGACGGTGAGATGGATGAGCCAGAATCACGCGGTGCAATCTCTTTTGCTGCTCGTGAGAAGCTGGACAACCTATGCTTCCTGATCAACTGTAACCTACAGCGTCTTGACGGCCCGGTAATGGGTAACGGCAAGATCATCCAAGAGCTAGAAGGCCTATTCAAGGGTGCTGGCTGGAATGTGGTTAAGGTTATCTGGGGTAACAACTGGGATGCGCTACTAGCGAAAGACACTACCGGTAAGCTTCTTCAGCTGATGAACGAAACTATCGACGGTGACTACCAGACATTCAAATCTAAAGACGGCGCTTATGTTCGTGAGCACTTCTTTGGTAAGTACCCTGAAACGGCAGCGTTGGTTGCTGATATGACCGATGACGAAATCTTCGCGCTTAAGCGTGGTGGTCATGAGTCTTCTAAGCTGTTTGCTGCGTTCAACAATGCAAAAGAAACAGGCGGCAAGCCGACAGTTATCCTTGCTAAAACCGTAAAAGGTTACGGCATGGGCGATGCAGCTGAAGGTAAGAACATTGCACACGGCGTGAAGAAAATGGACATGACGCATGTTCTTCACCTACGTGACCGCCTAGGCCTGCAAGATCTAGTGTCTGACGAAGACGTGAAGAGCCTGCCTTACCTGAAGCTGGAAGAAGGCTCTGCAGAGTACAACTACCTACATGCTCGTCGTAACGCGCTGCACGGTTACACGCCTAAGCGTCTGCCTAAGTTCACGCAAGAGTTCAAAGTACCTGAGCTAGAAGAGTTTGCACCGCTGTTGGTTGAACAGAAGCGTGAAATCTCCACTACTATGGCTTACGTGCGTACGCTGAACATCCTGCTAAAAGATAAGAATATTGGTAAGAACATCGTACCAATTATCTGTGATGAAGCACGTACGTTCGGTATGGAAGGTCTGTTCCGTCAAGTGGGTATCTACAACCCGCACGGCCAGGAATACACCCCAGAAGATAAAGGCATCGTTTCTTACTACAAAGAAGCAACATCTGGCCAGGTTCTTCAGGAAGGTATCAACGAACTAGGTTCAATGGCATCTTGGGTGGCTGCTGCAACATCTTACAGCACCAACGATCTACCGATGATCCCGTTCTACATCTACTACTCAATGTTCGGCTTCCAGCGAGTGGGCGACATGGCATGGCTAGCAGGTGACCAGCAAGCGCGTGGTTTCCTACTGGGCGCAACAGCCGGTCGTACAACGCTAAACGGTGAAGGTCTTCAGCACGAAGATGGCCATTCACACATCATGGCGAACACTGTACCTAACTGTATCTCTTACGATCCAACGTTCGCTTACGAGCTAGCGGTTATCATGCAAGACGGTATCCGTCGCATGTACGGTGAAAACCAAGAGAACGTTTATTACTACCTAACAGTAATGAACGAAAACTACGCGATGCCAGCAATGCCAGAAGGCGCTGAGGAAGGCATCCGCAAGGGTATCTACAAGCTTGAGTCTTACGCTGGTGACAAGGCCAAGGTTCAGCTGATGAGCTCTGGTACGATCATGAACGAAGTTCGTAAAGCGGCGCAGATTCTGAGCGACGATTACGGTATTGCGTCTGACGTGTTCTCTGTAACGTCATTCAACGAGCTGACTCGTGATGGCCAAGATGCTGAGCGTTACAACATGCTGCATCCTGAAGCTGAGCAGAAAGTACCTTACATCACAACTGCGATGGGTACTGAGCCGGCAATCGCCGCGACGGATTACATGAAGAACTACGCTGAGCAAGTACGTGCGTTCATGCCGACCGAGTCTTACAAGGTACTTGGTACTGACGGTTTCGGCCGCTCTGACAGCCGTGCGAACCTACGCCGTCACTTCGAAGTGAATGCAGGCTACGTTGTAGTGGCTGCGCTGACTGAACTGGCGAAGCGTGGTGACGTTGAGAAATCAGTAATTGCAGAGGCAATTGCTAAGTTCAACATCGACGCTGACAAGATCAACCCGCTATACGCGTAAGAGGCAAATTAAACATGGCAATCGAAATTAATGTACCTGACATCGGTGCGGATGAGGTTGAAGTAACTGAGATCCTTGTAAGCGTTGGCGACAAGGTTGAAGAAGAGCAATCTCTGATCACTGTAGAAGGCGACAAGGCTTCTATGGAAGTACCTGCTTCTCAGGCGGGTATCGTGAAAGAAATCAAAATCGCTGAAGGCGACAAGGTTTCAACCGGTTCTCTGATCATGATTTTCGAAGCAGAGGCGGCCGGCGCTCCGGGTGCTGCAGCTGCAGCACCTGCTCCTGCGGCGGAAGCAGCTCCAGTAGCAGCTCCAGCGGCAGCAGCGGCGGCTGAACTGAAAGAAGTACACGTGCCAGATATCGGTGGTGACGAAGTTGAAGTAACCGAAATCATGGTTGCAGTTGGCGACAGCATCGAAGAAGAGCAGTCTCTTCTGACGGTTGAAGGCGACAAGGCTTCTATGGAAGTACCAGCACCTTTCGCTGGTGTTCTAAAAGAAATCAAAGTGGCAGCGGGCGATAAAGTATCGACTGGCTCACTGATCATGATCTTCGAAACAGCCGGTTCTGCGCCAGCAGCACCTGCAGCGGCCGAAGCACCAGTTGCAGCTGCACCTGCGGCAGCGGCTGACAAAGAAGTGAACGTACCGGATATCGGTGGCGACGAAGTCGAAGTGACTGAAATCATGGTTGCTGTTGGCGACATGGTAGAAGAAGAGCAGTCGCTGATCACTGTAGAAGGCGACAAGGCTTCTATGGAAGTACCAGCACCGTTTGCCGGTAAAGTAAAAGAAATCAAGATCGCGACTGGTGACAAAGTGTCTACTGGCTCTCTGATCATGGTATTTGAAGTGGCCGGCACTCCGGTAGCCGTCGCAGCGCCAGTAGCAGCACCTGCTCCAGCAGCTCCGGTTGCAGCACCTGCGGCTCCAGCGGCTCCAGCGGCAGCAGCCCCTGCTTCAACTGGTGACTTCCAGGAAAACAACGAATACGCACATGCGTCTCCAGTTGTTCGCCGTCTTGCTCGCGAATTCGGCGTTAACCTGTCTAAGGTTAAGGGTACTGGCCGTAAGAACCGTATCCTGAAAGAAGACGTTCAGAACTTCGTTAAAGAAGCACTTAAGCGCCTTGAGTCTGGTGCTGCGGCATCTGGCAAAGGTGACGGTGCAGCTCTTGGCCTGCTACCTTGGCCAAAAGTGGACTTCAGCAAGTTCGGCGAAACTGAAGTTCAGCCACTGTCTCGTATCAAGAAGATCTCTGGTGCTAACCTACACCGTAACTGGGTAATGATCCCGCACGTTACTCAGTGGGACAACGCAGACATCACTGAGCTAGAAGCATTCCGCAAAGAGCAGAACGCGATCGAAGCGAAGAAAGACACCGGCATGAAGATCACTCCGCTAGTGTTCATCATGAAGGCTGTTGCCAAGTCTCTTGAAGCGTTCCCTGCGTTCAACTCTTCTCTATCAGAAGACGGTGAGAGCCTGATCCTGAAGAAATACGTAAACGTAGGTATCGCGGTTGATACGCCAAACGGCCTAGTTGTTCCTGTCTTCAAAGACGTGAACAAGAAAGGCATCTACGAGCTATCTGCTGAGCTGGCAGAAGTATCGAAGAAAGCCCGTGCTGGCAAGCTGACTGCTGCTGACATGCAGGGTGGCTGTTTCACTATCTCAAGCCTAGGTGGTATCGGCGGTACGGCGTTCACTCCAATCGTGAATGCTCCTGAAGTTGGTATCCTGGGTGTATCTAAGTCTGAAATGAAGCCTGTGTGGAACGGCAAAGAGTTCGCACCACGCCTGCAGCTTCCACTGTCTCTGTCATACGACCACCGTGTGATTGACGGTGCGGAAGGTGCACGCTTCATTACGTACCTGAACGAGTGTCTGTCTGATATTCGCCGTCTGGTACTTTAAGGTTTCCTTGCCCGCTTCCATGCCTACTCGGCATGGAAGTGTTGGGTAGCTCACAGGCTATGTCAATTTGCTTTTCAGTTTGTTAACACCTCTGTAAACTTGTTAGCCGGCTGATAGATAAAGTAGATGACGAGATACATCGCCTGTTAGGGATAAAAGACTTACAACGAGGTCATGATGAGTAAAGAAATTAAAGCCCAGGTAGTGGTGTTGGGTTCAGGCCCTGCTGGTTACTCGGCGGCATTCCGTTGTGCAGACTTGGGTCTGGACACTGTGCTGATCGAAAAATACAACACCCTAGGTGGTGTATGTCTAAACGTTGGCTGTATTCCTTCTAAAGCACTGCTTCACGTTGCGAAAGTTATCGAAGAAGCAAAAGCAATGGCCGAGCATGGCGTAGTATTCGGCGAGCCTCAGACAGACATCAACAAAATCCGTCTGTGGAAAGACAAAGTTATCACCCAGCTGACTGGTGGTCTTGGCGGTATGGCCAAGATGCGTAAAGTTAACGTGGTTAACGGTTACGGTAAATTCACCGGCCCTAATACTATCGTTGTGGAAGGTGCTGACGGCCAGACGACAGTAAACTTCGACAATGCGATCGTTGCTGCCGGTTCTCGTCCAATCGAGCTGCCGTTCATTCCGCACGAAGATCCACGTATTTGGGATTCAACGGACGCACTTGAGCTGCGTGAAGTTCCAGAGAAGCTGCTGGTTATGGGCGGCGGTATCATCGGCCTTGAGATGGGTACGGTATACCACTCACTGGGTTCTCAGATCGACGTGGTGGAAATGTTCGATCAGGTGATCCCTGCTGCTGATAAAGACATCATCAAGGTCTTCACCAAGCGTATCGAGAAGAAATTCAACCTGATGCTTGAAACCAAAGTTACTGCGGTTGAAGCGAAGGAAGATGGCATCTACGTATCGATGGAAGGCAAGAAAGCACCAGCCGAGCCAGTTCGTTACGATGCAGTGCTTGTGGCTATCGGCCGTGTACCAAACGGTAAGCTGATCGACGCAGAGAAAGCGGGCATCGAAGTTGACGAGCGCGGTTTCATCAACGTAGACAAGCAGATGCGAACTAACGTTGCCCACATCCATGCTATCGGTGATATCGTTGGTCAGCCAATGCTTGCTCACAAAGGCGTGCACGAAGGCCACGTAGCGGCAGAGGTTATCTCTGGCAAGAAGCACTACTTCGATCCTAAGGTTATCCCTTCAATCGCTTACACTGAGCCAGAAGTGGCATGGGTTGGTAAGACCGAGAAAGAAGCGAAGGCAGAAGGCATCAACTACGAAGTTGCGACTTTCCCTTGGGCTGCATCTGGCCGTGCAATCGCATCTGACTGTGCTGACGGTATGACGAAGATGATCTTCGACAAAGACACACACCGCGTGATCGGTGGTGCAATCGTTGGTACCAACGGTGGTGAACTACTGGGTGAAATCGGTCTAGCGATCGAGATGGGCTGTGATGCAGAGGATATCGCTCTGACTATCCACGCCCACCCAACACTGCACGAATCAGTGGGTCTTGCCGCTGAAGTCTTCGAAGGTTCAATCACTGACCTGCCGAACGCAAAAGCGGTTAAGCGTAAGAAGTAATCCTTACCTTACGAAGATAATGAAAAAGCGCCCTCGGGCGCTTTTTTTTATGGGTCATTTTAAAAGGCAGAGGTCCCGGTTGGGCAAATTATTCTGGATACTGGAACCCATTGACAGTATCAACCGTGAATACTTTAGTAATGGCTTGTTGCTGGGGGTCACTAAACAAAACCATCATCAGTAGTTCGTTTTGTTGTTTACCCAAGGTTAAGGTATGCGTGATAACGCCACTGTCAGTGGCTTGCATTAAGAGTTGTGAGTCGGGGTTAGGGGTTGGGGCGGTGTCGGTGCCACTCCAGTGTTGATAAAAGCTGACGAATGCTCGTTGATTGGTGATGGAGCGAAGATCTACGGCCACATCCAGCTGTTTTGTGGTGGTAAAATCGTAGTCAGGGGCAACCTTGATGTTAGACATAGTCACAGTCTCCTCTGCTGCCGTATCCTCATCGCTAGATGATAGGGTCGAAGTGTTACTATCCCCGTCGTCTCCGCCACAAGCGATTACCCCAAACAGTAAGATGAAGCCACAGAGTGTGTATTTAGATGCTCTCATTTCAAGTTCCTTCTCGTTATTCGTTGCCATAGAGATGCTGACTTACCCGTTTGTTCTTAGTGAACCAGTCAACATGGTTTCCCGAGGTGGCATAGTCAAAGAAGTATGGATAAGCCTGTAACATGTCAGTGCGCTCAACGGGATGAACCCAGCTCTCGGCAATGATAAAACCCCATGGAAGCCCATTTTTGGTGCGATAGAGGTTACCGGAGCTGATGTTGCTATCATCTTGGTGGCTGCCCATTAGCCCAAGGCTGGCATTAGCTAAATCGGTGGGTTCATTATCATCAAGGTGGATTTCCAAGCCGCGTCCCAGCGAACTGCCTTCGCCGTGATATAACCCTTCGACAGCAAAAATAAAGGGATCAAATGGGGCGGCAGGGAGGCTCCCTGTTTTCACCCCATCAACCAATGGGACAGTGACTGAGAAATTGAAACGTTCGACTTCTTGGCATGTTTCGAGTGTGCGGTAGAAACGGCAGCTAAATTGGACATCTTCTCTTAGGTTTTCAGAAATGATCAGAACAACATTACTTTGTCCGGCCTCTAACGGCGAAGAAGAAATAACTTGGCTGTTTTTTTCAAAAATAATGTTGGCTTCATCTGCCGATTCGCGGCTTAACAGTGGCAGCTGAATACCGAAACCATTGGCATAGTCGGCACCTAGCGCTTGTAATGTGCCTGATATTTTCACTTTTTTCGCGTTGTTATTTTGATCGCTCTTAATTTCGATTTGGTAGCGCATTACCACATCATTGACATCATAGTCGCCTTCTCTTGGCCAGTAATCTTCAAATGCAGCGGTAAAAGGGCCGTAGTTGGTGGTTGTTAGCTGACTGTTTTCAATCGCCACTTGATAGTCTTCGACTTCACCATCCGGCGCTCCTCCAAATGGAGGGAGGTCGCTGACGCTACTGATTCTAAATCGCGCCCATGTATTTCCTGCGGTAACAAAGTCTGGTACTTGAATGATCAGGTTATTCATACCCGGAACCATGGCTTGTTGGCTGCTGATTTGTTCATTGCTATCGGAAAAATCGCCATCTTGGTTCCAGTCGATCCATGCATTGAGAAAGCCGGCTTTACTGGCGGTTACCATGGCCACTGCGGTTTCACCGTTTTGCAGTGGGGTGATGATTACCCCATCCTCATCGTCAGCACCAGTTTCATCGTCGCTTAGGGTGAGTACGGTTTCACTATCAGGGGCTATGCCTCCTAGATAGAGTGTATTGTCGGTTAGGTCATGACGCGCACCATTGTTGTCGATGGATGTTTGATAGCTGTCTGGAGCATCCCCTAAATCAAGTGCTTGAATGGGGGCAGGGGCCGAAGCGCAGCGTACGCCGTCATTGAGTCCTGAGCTTGGGCCTGCGGCAAAGCGAGTCGCCGTTGGAATGATGTTTGTCGGATCACTGATGTCTATCGTGAAAATGATGCCGTCTCGATTGCGACTAACATAGAATTTTCCACTGGCATCAAAGTAGGCCGCACCGAAGGTACCTGTTATTCCGGTATTCCCCAAAATTGTGCGACTGCCATCAGTGGGATTGATGCGGTAGAGATCCCCTTTTTTATTATCAACGGCATAAATTTGGCCATCACTGGGATGAAACGCAAAATCAGTCAGGGTCATTTTAGTATTGCTGTTAGTGAGTTGGGTTGCCTGTAGGTAATTGGGACCCTGATCATTCAGCGGTATGGTGTATAACCCCATGCCTTTGCGGTACAGGTAATAGGTCTGATTGCTGACATCTCCGACATAAAAGGGGTCGTCGGGTAGGCCCGTTACAGGCAGGGTGGTAGCAATGAAATCACGATTGACCCGAACCACGTTCTTAGCCGTGGTATTGAAAGCGTAGATGTAATTGTCAGCCTCATTGTATCCTGCCGCATTCAGGTTACCGGTTTGCCCAATATTGGTTTGGAGGGTTTGGTAGGCCCCGGTTAACAGATTGATGCCATACACTGTCGTTTGTGAGTTTTGCATCAAAAATGCAGTGTAAGGGCAGGTATCAAAAGCGGCACTGTTTGCATGGGTTCCCCACAAGAAGACCGGCAGCACTGACAAGAGAGTTTTGTATTCCATCATATAATTCCTTCTATAGCTGCTGATAACAAATCAATTTTTATGCCAAAGAGCTAATGGCTTGTTTTAATTGATATAAGCTGAAGAAATGGCGTGATGGGAGAACGATATTTTCGCAAGATTTTTATCTTGCGATGCAAAGTACTGATTGTGCAAGGAAATGTAGAACGGGAGAAAACAGCAGGAAGAGTGCGTACTCTTCCTGCTGTGGTTTTTACTCGCTAATTAGATTTTGAAAGTACCAACCATGCTATCAAGGCGCTGGGATAGGGCGCGTAGAGATTGGCTTGATTGGGCCTGATCATATTTAGCTTAAAGTCGGAATGTCCCTACCATCGTATCCAAGCGTTGTGATAATTCTCGCAGTGCCTGGCTTGATTGTGCCAATTCACCCGCAGTATCCGTTGTGCGCTGGGTGGTGTCATTAATCTCCTCGATGTTACCGTGGATATTATTGACGACCGTGGATTGTTCCTCGGTAGCCGTGGCAACCTGGGTATTCATGTCTGCAATCAGGGTGATGCGTTCGGCAATCGAGTCCAGAGCGGCAGAGGCTTCGTCTGCGGCCGAGACACCTTCCGCGCTTAGCTGGCGGCTTTGAACCATTGCGTTGACTGCATTGCCTGCCTCTTCCTGAAGGCGGTTGATCATCGACTGGATTTCATCCGTTGAATCGGCGGTGCGGCTGGCTAGGCTGCGTACCTCGTCGGCCACCACTGCAAATCCGCGCCCTTGCTCGCCGGCGCGGGCAGCCTCGATGGCGGCATTGAGCGCAAGAAGGTTGGTTTGATCTGATATCCCCCGGATCACGTCAAGGATGCTGCCGATCGCCTGGGTATTGTTGGCCAGAGACTCGATAACTTCGCTGACTTGGATGACATCGCGTGACAGTTGGTTGATGGCATCGCGGGCCTGGCCGACAACGGCATGGCCGGTTTGGGTCTCCGCCTCGGCATTTTGGGTTGCCTCGGCAGCTTGAGCGGCGTTGCAGGCAATTTCGTTGACCGTCGCCCCCATCTGGTTGATAGCCGTCACGACCTGAAGGGTACGGTCACGCTGGCTATGGCTGTTATCTAGGGTGAATTCCGCTTGCTGCGCAACGGCTTCGGCGGCCTCTCGCAGGCTGTTGCCTGTTTCGGCCACGTCACGGACAGAAGCATGGATTTTACTGATAAAGCTATTGAATCCGTTCGATAGTTGGGCAATCTCATCATTGCCGTCGACATCGATACGGTGGCGAAGGTCGCCTTCGCCTTCGCCGAGATCTTTGAATACATCAGCCAAGCGGGTGATAGGTCGAGTAATGTTGCTGCCGAGCCAGATAGCCAGCAGGGCGAACAAGGCGGCGATACCGGCCGTCCACAGCATGATCTGCTCGCGGGCGCTATCAAGGGCGGTAAAGGCTTCTTCCAATGGCACTTGAGCCACGACAAACCAGTCCATTGATGGGATATAGCTGCTTGCCAAGAGGAGTTTCTGGCCGTTGTGCTCTATTTGGGTAATGTTGATATTGTCCTTGATCAGCAATTTGCCGGCTTGCTGGCTGCCGTAGAGCCCCGAAAGCGATTGTTTATCGATAATGCTGTCATTGCGGTGGAGCTTGATGTTGCCACTGGCATCGGTCAGATAGACGAAACCGGTCTGTTCGATTTTGAATTGGTTGATGAATGAAACCATTTCATCAAGGGATTTCGACAGTCCTGCCATTCCTTTGCCGTTGAGCTGCTGGTAGTTGATAAACAGCTTTACGTCACCATTGCTTTCTTTGAATACGCTGAGCGAGCGTGCTTGCCCGCCTTGGGTAAACCCGAAGAACCAGCTGTCCTGTTGGCGGTTTAGGCGGCGTAGAAAGCCATTTTGGTTCCAGTAATCACCGGTAGTACGGTCTGCAACAGACGCATCAAACAAGCCGTATTGGTTTTTGATATCATTGAGTTGCTGGACGATTTTAGCTTCGTCTGTCTGGCTGCGACCATCATGGTAGAGATCGGTGATAAAGCGGCTGGTGGCGAGTTGCTGAGCGGCTCCTTGTATGATCGAGACTTCTTTGTCGATATTGTTGCGGATTTGCATCAGTGTCGCAGGTAGCTCAGACTCCAGTAGGCGGTTTTCGACCACATGGCGGGCCTGCTTTTGGCTAATAATGCCAACGAGTAACGTTGAGGCAAGGACGGCAATGATGATAGCCAAGATCAGCTTCTGCTTGATGGTGAAGTGGTTGAGCTTCATAGTCATTTACTTTTGGTGTTGTTTGAGCGAATAACTCGCTCGTGAGTTTTGTCGCCACTGTATGATTTTGAAAAGTTTGAGGCAACGCATAGCGTGTATGTATATCTGCAATATCGATTCATATCTTTAGTGATTTTCATCTTATTTTTTCTTGCGATAGGTGTATTTCCGGTAAAGGTCGAGGCCCATGAGATACAGCGACCGAAGATCGGGGTCGTATTGGGCGGCGGCGGGGCCAAGGGGGCAGCCCATGTCGGGGTGCTCAAGGCCCTTGAAGAGCTCCATATCCCTGTGGATTATATCGCCGGAACCAGCATGGGTGCCTATGTCGGCGGATTATATGCAACGGGGATGAGTGCTGACGAAATTGAAGCGTTGCTGACGAGCGTGGACTGGGAGCGAGGCTACCAGGATCGGGTTGAGCGCAGCGATCGGCGGGTACGGGAAAAGCAGCAGGAGGATCGCTTTCAGATCAAAAGTGAAATCGGCTTTGATTGGTGGGAGCTCAAAGCGCCGCGGGGGATTGTCCAGGGGCAGACGATGGGCGAGATCCTACGGACAACATCGGGCAACTTGCCGGTATTCGATAGTTTCGATGACTTGGTGATTCCGTTTCGGGCGGTGGCGACAGATATTGAGACTCTCAAGCCCGTGGTGTTGGACCGTGGCGATTTAGCTGAGGCGATGCAGGCCAGTATGTCGATTCCGGGGCTGTTGCCGCCGATGAACCTGCAGGGGCGGCTGCTGGTTGATGGTGGGATCACCAACAATCTGCCGGTGGATGTCGTACGCGCCATGGGGGCCGATATTGTTATCGCGGTTGATATCAGCAACGACTTCAAATCGCGAGATGAGCTCAGCAACTATTTCGCGGTAATGGATCAGCTGACGGATTTCATGGTGCGTGACAATTCAAAGCGGCAGATCGCCTTGCTGGAGGGCGGTGACCTCTTGATCCGGCCAGCAATTCAGGGGATTAACACGGCCGATTTTGCCAAGATGCCGGAGGCCTTTGAACGGGGCTATCAAGCCACGATGTCAGAGGCGTTGACGCTTGCGCCGATGGGGCAGGCGGTATGGTTTCAAGATTATGTCGATCACAAGCAGTTGCGCCGACGTGACCTGAGTTACCTCGATCAGCTCCATATTGATGAATTGATATTGGTGAACAACAGCAGCTTTGCCGATTCGGTGCTGCTGGATCGGCTTCAGTTGGAAGCGGGCGATACTATCACCTCGGAGCAGCTGGCCGAGAGCGTACGCAACCTCTATGCGTTGGATCGGTTCGAACGGGTTGATTACCGAATAGAGGAAAACCCCGCGGGCAACAATGCCATTTTGTTGGATGTCAGGGAGAAAAGCTGGGGGCCGAATTTTATCGATTTGCGTTTTGCCCTTGAGGATGATTTCGAAAACAGTACCGATTACTCGATAGGCGTGGCTTTCAATGTTACCGGGTTGAACCAAGCGGGCGCAGAGTGGCGGAGTGAGCTGGAATACGGTACCGATAAGCGTATCGCCACCGAGCTGTACCTGCCGTTTATCAACGAACCGAATTTGTTCACCTTGTTTTCGGCCGAATACAAAATTGCGGACAAGAATATTATTTTTTCCGGCGATGAACCCTCACTGGATGATATCGGCTTTTTTATTCCCGCGACCTACACCGACTATATTCTCGATAGCTCCGTAGGGTGGCAGCCCGAACTGTGGCAGGAGTTCAGACTTGGGGCTCGCTACATTTACGGTGATACCGAATATGTTGGGGTGCCCGGCGTTAGTGCGGGGAAGCGAGAAAGCAAGGCGGTTTATGTTAGTTACCAGCTCGATACCCTTGATGATTTTATGCTGCCCAAATGGGGAAACTCGGTGGATGTGTCGATGGCGTTGTCCGACGAGAACTATGATGACGGCAATGTTTCCAATCGTGATATGGCCTTTGAGCTCGATGTTAACTGGCGTGGGGCGTATACCTTTGGCAACCACACCTTCATGGGGAAGGCGGAGTATGGGCAGATTGACTATACCCTGTCCGCGTTGGTGGATCCCAAGGAGATAGGGGGGTTTCTAAACCTTTCCGGGATCCCTAAAAATGGCCTGACTGGCAACAATAAGCTCTTTGGGGCCGCGATATATCGCTACCACCTCGCCGAGCAGGATTTTGGTTTGTTCAAGTCATCGGTCTTCCTTGGGGGATCCGTGGAGTATGGCGGGGTATACAACGACCCAGAACTCGGGTTCAGTGACAGGCCCTTATATACGGCGGGCAGTGTTTTCACGGGCATTACCACCCCGCTGGGACCCTTGATAGTGGCGTATGGTCAGACGGAGCAAAACAATAATTCGTTCTATCTGTTCTTTGGCGGTGCGCTGTAAATTTATTCAAAATCTGTGAATGTTGTAAAAAACGAGTGGATTTTAACTTTACGTTAAAACTGGTATGCTGAATAAACGGTTTTGGTCTCCCTAGGCTAATGTTGAGGCGTTTCCCGCCGGGTAACCGTTAAGTGTGTGGCAGGATAAGCCTCATTGCAGCATGTCGGGTGATCAATCACTTCCAAGGATGTTTGGCGTCTTGGCCAAACCTAGAATGAGGAATATGTCGTGCTTGAAGCCTACCGTAAACACGTCGAAGAACGTGCAGCTGAAGGAATTGTTCCAAAGCCTCTCGATGCCGAGCAGGCGGCTTCTCTGGTTGAGTTATTGAAGAACCCGCCAGCGGGAGAGGAATCCTTCTTGCTTGATCTGCTTGAAAATCGTATCCCGCCGGGGGTTGACGAAGCGGCGTATGTGAAAGCCGGCTTTTTGGCTGCATTGTCAACCGGCGAGGCGGTTTCGCCTATCGTTACTCCGGTCAAGGCGGCTGAGCTGCTGGGGACGATGCAAGGCGGTTACAACATCGAGCCGCTGATCTCTCTACTCGATGATGCCGAGTTGGCGCCGGTGGCGGTCAAGGCCCTGTCCCACACCTTGCTGATGTTCGATGCCTTCTATGATGTGGAGGAAAAGGCCAAGGCTGGCAATGCCTACGCCCGGGCTGTGCTGCAATCTTGGGCTGACGCCGAATGGTTCCTGTCTAAGCCTGAACTCGCCGAGAAAATCACCCTGACAGTGTTTAAGGTCACCGGCGAGACCAATACCGATGATCTTTCGCCAGCGCCTGATGCTTGGTCACGTCCGGATATCCCGTTGCATGCACTGGCTATGCTCAAGAACGTCCGTGATGGCATCGAGCCCGATCAGCCCGGCAGTATTGGCCCGATTAAGCAAATAGAGGCGCTCCAGCAAAAAGGCCACCAACTCGTGTACGTCGGCGATGTGGTCGGAACCGGTTCGTCGCGTAAATCGGCGACCAACTCGGTGCTGTGGTTTATGGGCGATGATATCCCCTGCGTGCCTAACAAGCGTGCGGGAGGCTATGTACTGGGCGGCAAAATTGCCCCGATATTCTTCAATACCATGGAAGATGCCGGTGCCTTGCCGATCGAAGTTGATGTTACCGCACTCAATATGGGTGATGTGATTGATGTCTACCCTTACAAGGGCGAGGTGCGTCGCCATGAATCAGACGAACTGGTATCGACCTTTGGTCTGAAGACTGATGTGCTGATTGACGAAGTGCGTGCTGGTGGCCGTATTCCATTGATCATCGGCCGTGGCCTGACTGATCGTGCGCGCCAGTCTTTGGGCCTGCCGTCTTCTGATGTGTTCCGCCGTCCGGTGGCCGTCGAGGACTCAGGCAAGGGCTATACGCTGGCCCAGAAGATGGTCGGTAAAGCCTGTGGCGTGGAAGGCATCCGCCCTGGTACCTATTGTGAGCCTAAGATGACCACGGTGGGCTCGCAGGATACCACCGGGCCGATGACCCGCGACGAATTGAAAGATTTAGCCTGTCTAGGTTTTTCTGCTGAGCTGACCATGCAGTCGTTCTGCCATACGTCGGCTTACCCAAAACCGATCGATGTGAATACGCACCATACGCTGCCTGATTTTATTATGAATCGAGGCGGGGTATCTTTGCGTCCGGGTGATGGTGTCATTCACTCATGGCTCAACCGCATGTTGCTGCCGGATACCGTCGGTACTGGCGGTGACTCCCATACTCGCTTCCCTCTGGGGATTTCTTTCCCTGCCGGTTCCGGCCTGGTGGCTTTTGCGGCAGCAACTGGGGTGATGCCTCTTGATATGCCCGAGTCGATTCTGGTGCGCTTTAAAGGCGAGATGCAAGAAGGGATCACCTTGCGCGATCTGGTTCATGCCATCCCTTACTACGCGATTCAGCAAGGGCTGTTGACGGTAGAGAAAGCAGGAAAGATCAACGAATTCTCTGGCCGCGTGTTGGAAATTGAAGGGGTTGAGCACTTAACGGTCGAGCAGGCGTTCGAACTGTCAGATGCCTCGGCAGAGCGAAGCGCTGCTGGCTGTACGGTGAAATTGTCGCAGGCATCGATAGCCGAGTACCTCGAATCGAACATCGTTATGCTTAAGTGGATGATAGCCGAGGGCTATGGTGACCGACGTACCATTGAGCGCCGTATCAGTGCGATGGAAGCATGGCTTGCCAACCCTGAATTGATGACGGCAGACAGTGATGCGGAATACGCCCATGTGATCGAAATCGATCTGGCTGATATCAAAGAGCCCATTCTCTGTGCGCCGAACGATCCTGATGATGCCCGGTTGTTGTCCGAGGTCCAGGGTACCCAAATTGACGAGGTATTTATCGGTTCGTGTATGACCAATATTGGTCACTTCCGTGCAGCCGGCAAGTTGCTCGAGAAATTCGGCGGCCAGCTGGATACCCGTTTATGGGTGGCACCACCGACCAAGATGGACAAGGATCAGCTAACCGAAGAAGGTTACTACGGCATTTTTGGCCGAGCTGGGGTACGGATTGAAACACCGGGATGCTCGCTCTGTATGGGTAACCAGGCTCGGGTGGCCGACAAGGCAACAGTGATGTCGACCTCGACCCGTAACTTCCCTAACCGTTTGGGGACTGGCGCGAACGTGTACTTGTCGTCGGCCGAACTGGCGGCGGTAGGGGCAATTCTCGGGCGGATCCCGACGCTTGAGGAGTACCTTGAGTATGCCAAGCAGATCGATGCCACGGCGGCGGATACCTACCGTTACCTTAATTTCCACCGAATGGAGCAGTATACCAAGGTAGCCGATGAGGTGATTGTGCAGCAGCCTGCCTGATCCCCAGATTTAGGGCTATTTGCCAAATAAAAACGCCTCCTCGGAGGCGTTTTCTTTTTTAGGCGGTTTGCAGGGCCGGTTTGGTTTTGCTGCGTTTGGCCAGCCAGTAGTGCGAGGCGCTGAGTCGGCCTCCACCTTGAATCAGTAAGGTGAGGTAGAGCATGGCATAGAGGAACATTGGCTCGGCGTTGGTCCAGCCTGCCGTGGTGCCGGTGGTATAGGTGGCCACTGTCATGGTAAGCAGCAGGATCAGGGCGAACAGGCGGGTTAGCATACCTGCCAAAATGGCCAGTGAAGCCATGATTTCGATGAGTATAATGATGACAAGGCTGGCGCCCGTGCCGATACCGAGCGGGTCGGCAAAGGTCGGGGCCAGATCACCGAACTGGAAAATTTTGCCGATGCCGTGGGCCAGCATCGCACCGCCGGTTGCCAGGCGTAGTAACAGAAGCAGGATATCATCGAGACGGTGGGCATTGTTGCGGCCCGAGAGAAAAGCGAGAAATCTATCCATAAGCCATATCCTTCTGAATGGGAAGAGTGGAGAGTGTTCCCATTAGACTACGGTTGTGGTTAGCCTGTGCTGAATATCGGCAATGGGAATACGGTTTTGTGATGGCGGTAACAGCGGTGGGGGCAGATGCAAAAGGCAGGTTGGGCACCTGCCTTTTTTGACTCGATGGGGACGGTAATTAGCGTCGGCCGACAGTGACCATGGCGGCGATATTGCGGGCGGTCATCTGGAGGTTGAAAGCGGCCTCGTCCAGTGCTTCGGGCAACGTCATCGCGCGGGGCACGACACTGAAGACAGCATCGATACCGTGGTCGTAAACGGCATCGCAGTCGGCAGCCAGACAGCCGGCAATACCGATCACCGGCAAGTGGAATTTTTTCGCGGTACGGGCAACCCCAATCGGGGTCTTGCCGTGAATAGTCTGGCTATCAATACGGCCTTCACCGGTGATCACCAGATCGGCATCAGCAACGATATCGGTTAGGTTGACCGCATCCATCACGATCTCGATCCCCGGGCGCAGGCTGGCATTTAGCAGGCCAAGCAGGGCCGCGCCCATTCCACCAGCCGCACCGGCACCGGCCATCTCTTTTACATCGCGCCCGAGCTGGGCTTTGATGATCGCAGCATAGTGGGCGAGGTTGGCGTCAAGCTGCGCGACCATCTCCGGCGTTGCCCCTTTTTGTGGGCCGAACACCTGCGAGGCTCCTTTCGGGCCGCATAGCGGGTTGTCGACGTCGCAAGCCACTTCCAGTCTGACCGTGGCAAGGCGCGGGTCGAGCCCCTCCATATCGATGCTGGTAATCTGGCTTAGAGCCTCACCGCCGAAACCGACCGCTTCGCCATTTGTATCAAGCAGGCGGATCCCAAGGGCTTGGGCCATACCTATCCCGCCGTCATTGGTTGCGCTGCCGCCGATCCCTACGATGATATGCTCGACCCCCTTGTCCAGTGCGGCCTTGATTAGCTCGCCGGTGCCGAAGGTGGTGGTCTTGAGCGGGTTGCGTTGTGCCGGGCTGACAAGGTGCAGGCCTGAGGCCGCGGCCATCTCGATCACCGCCGTACGACCGTCACCCAGCAGGCCGTAGAAGCCGTCAACCTGCTCGCCAAGCGGGCCGGTGACCGGGTGGTTGATAATCGTGCCACCGGTGGCATCCACCAGCGACTGGACGGTGCCCTCGCCGCCGTCGGCCATCGGGAGCTTGTGGTAGTCGGCATCGGGCAATACTTCGCGGAAGCCAGCTTCGATTGCCGTGGCAACTTCCATCGCCGTTAAACTTTCTTTGTATGAATCAGGAGCGATAACAATTTTCATGGCTGGGATTCCTTAAACGAACAGACCGAAAACACCGAAGATAAGGGTTGAAACAATGGCGATCACAAGGCCGACCGCTGACTCGTAAGGGATCAGCTTGAGGCGCTCTTGCATGTCCATGTGGACGGCACCGCCGGTGGCATGGAAGAAGCTGCCGTGCGGCATGTGGTCGAGCACCGTCGCACCGGCATGGATCATCGCCGCGCCGGCAAGAGCCGGTACACCCAACTCGAGAATCGTATGGCTGAAGACACTGGCAGCCACGGCCGTGCCAGCGGTTGTCGAGGCAGTGGCCAGTGACATCAGTGCACCGGAGATTGGTGCCAGCAGGTAAGACGGCAGGCCAGAGGCGGTCAGCACATCGATCAGGCCGCTCTTGAGGCCGGAGTTGGCAATGATGCCGGCAAGGGTACCTGTACCGAGCAGCATGACGGCAACCGGAGCCATGCGGGTTAGGCCGGAGACGGCAAAGTGGTTGCTGTCACGGAAGCGTCCCATCACGACGGCACCGATCAGGCCGCCAAGGGGTAGGGCGATCAGCGGGTCGACATTGAGTCCTGCGATTGGGCGCAGGGCCAGCAGGGCAATCGCGACCAGCGGGGCGACGATGGCGGCACCAAATGTCGGCAGGCGGCTGTGGTCTACGGTAACGACTTCGTGCTGCTGGACCTTGCTGCCGCGGTTGACCAGTTTCTTGGCGATGAAGTAGGCAAAGACCATACCGCATAGCCCTGGGATCACGCCTGCTGCCATCACGGAGGTCAGCGGAACGTTGAAGGCATCGGCCGCGGCAATGGCATTCGGGTTCGGCGACATCACGTTGCCCGCCTTGCCGCCGCCGACCATGGCCAGCAGGATCGCCATCTTGGAGAGGTCGGCACGATGGGCAATGGCCAGCGCGATAGGCGCGACGGTGATCACCGCCACATCGACGAATACGCCGACAGCGGTCAGGATCATGGTGGCGACGGCCAGTGCCAGCAGGGCACGGGTCTCGCCGACTTTCTTGACGATGGTTTCGGCAATGGTTGTCGCCGCGCCGGACTCAATCAGCACCCCGGCCAGAACGCCGGCAGCGAGGATACGCAGCACGGCTGTGACGATGCCCTGAGCGCCGCCGATCATCAGGTTGACGGTATCGGTCAGCGAGACGCCGCCGACAATACCGCCGACAAGGGCGCCAATGATCATGCCGTAGGCAGGCGGGACTTTTTTCAAAATGAGGCTAATGGCCACAATCAGGGCGGCAAGGGCGCCGAGGGTTGAGACTTCTACCATTGCTGTATTCCATGTCAGAGAAAGCGAGAATGCGTTGTTGCGCTGGACTTTACGCGGCAGGGCAGTTTTTAGCTTTAGGCGAGGTGACGAAAATGCATCACCTCAGACGTGTTTATTTGTGCAGATGCACAAATTGAGTTTTTTTGATCAGCCGCAGATGGCGAGGTAGAGACGTGTTTTGTCACTTATGTTATTGAAACTTAATAGTGTTTCTTGCTCTATTCGCTCAAGGCGATAGCGCAGGGTATTGCGGTGGATGTGGAGGGCTTCGCAGGTTTGAGCCAAATCACAATTCTGGGCAAAAAATACTTCAAGGGTCCGTAGCAGTGTTCCGCGGGGGTCATTGGCCCGGAGCAAATGCAGGGGCTGCATCAGCTGATCGTAGCGCCAGCGGTCCTGTTTGAGGCTGCTAAGCAGGACCGGCAGGATGTGGTCTTGGTAGAACAGAACCGTCTCGCCGGAGCGATCCGACTCCAGGGTTGCCTGGGCTGTGAGGTAGGATCGTGATAGTCCCTGCAGGTCGGGAAAGTATTCACCGAGTGCGATTCGGATCGTGAACTGGCTTTCCTTGGCGACTCGGCGCAGGAGCTTGTCGAGGCGCTTTCTCTCGACCTCTTTGGACCAACTGTCACCGCTCAGGGATATTGGCTTGAGGACCACGATTTCATTCATCGAGACCGAGGCGATCCCCACCAGGTTGTCGCGCTCTGGGTATTCGAGCAGATGGACCATGCGCTGGAGGTGTTCGAGCGAGAGGTTTTCCCCTGCCGATGGCAACACCTTGACGATGGCGGCAATGCGGGGCTGGGAGAGATCCAGTGCCAGTTTCTGGGCTATCGACAGCAGCTGGTTCTCGTTGAGCTCGCTGCCGCGGATCAGCTGGAGGACCAGTTCCTCGCGGTGGCGCTTGTTCCACTGGACTTGTGCCATCAGTGCTTCTTGCTCGACGATGAGTTCGGCGGTCATCTTCACCAGCTCACCGTAGTTGCGCACTTGTTCGGGCTCGCCGGAAATTCCCACCACACCGATGGCTTGGTCGCGGAACAGGATCGGCAGGTTGATGCCCGGTTTGACCCCTTTGAGCTGAAGGGCGGTGGCAGGATCGATCTCGACCACCCGGTTGTCGTTGAGGGCAAGGATCGCTCCCTCGTGGCGCTGGTTGAGGCGGGAAGGGTCGCCGGACCCGATAATCCTGCCGTATTCGTCCATGACATTGACCGAATGCCGGATGATCTTCATAGCCCGCTCGACGATTTGGCGGGCAATGGTGGCGTTGAGTTGCATTTCTGTGTCAGATCCTGAAAATGTGCGCACCGTGAGCGCATGCTGGGGCGTGGTCAAAGTGTATCACTCTCCGCACGCTTGTCATTGATGGCGTGTAAGGGGCCGCTATGGATTACGATTTTAAGAAGAACACATTAGATGGCAGTTATCATGCTGTCTTTTCAATGGGCCACGAGGTATTGGGACGCTGGTTGGTGGAAGTGGCGGGTAAGGACTTTGCGCTGATGGATACGGTGATGTCCCAGCTTGGTGCACTCAAGAACAGCACTCAAGAATGGCGGATGGTGGGCGACGAGCTGACGCTTACCCTGCAGGACAATGAAGTGGTTGTTCAGGCTAACTATCTGTTTTCAGAAGATGATACCGAACTTGAAGACAACATGGATTTTTATGATGAGGAAGCCATCGCCGTCTGTGGGTTTGAGGATTTTGCTCAGGTGCTCGATGCCTGGCGGGCGTTTGTCACGCGTTTTTAATCGGCTTGGATAGGGGGATGCCCCATAAAGGCACGGAATGCCTGTTTATAGTGAAAAGGCCGCACCAATATGGTGCGGCCTTTTTTGTTGGTGGTATAGGGATATCATTAACCTAATGATAATTAAGAGAATAAAAAGTTGGCACGGTGCTTGTTTGTTAATTAATTGTGATTAAGAGGGAATGCAGTTTGTGAGGAGCAGCGAATGAAACTAATTAACGCAATTATCAAGCCATTCAAGTTAGACGATGTACGCGAAGCACTGGCCGATGTCGGGGTCGAGGGAATGACGGTGACCGAAGTGAAAGGCTTCGGCCGCCAGAAGGGCCATACCGAGCTGTACCGTGGGGCCGAGTATCAGGTTGATTTCCTACCCAAGGTGAAACTGGAGATCGCCACCCAGTCCGACAACCTCGATGCCATCATCGACGCGATTTCCAAAGCGGCCCAGACCGGCAAGATCGGCGATGGCAAGATATTCGTCTACGACCTTGACCATGCCGTGCGGATCCGTACTGGCGAAGTAGATATGGAAGCACTGTAAGTATTAGGAGACAGGGGACAAAGCTATGGAATTGACAACAACCGTTACAGAGTTGCGCTATGCACTCGACACCTTTTTCTTTTTGCTGTCAGGGGCACTGGTAATGTGGATGGCCGCGGGGTTCGCGATGCTTGAAGCCGGGCTGGTCCGCTCGAAAAACACCACGGAGATCCTGACCAAGAACATCTGTTTGTATGCCATTGCCTGTACCATGTACCTGATCGTGGGCTACAACATCATGTATGTCGATAACGGCGAGGGCGGATGGCTGCCTTCTATCGGGATGTTGATAGGTACCCAGGCTGAGGGGGCTGACCACTCGCTGGAGTCCGACTTCTTCTTCCAGGTGGTCTTTGTCGCGACGGCAATGTCGGTGGTATCCGGTGCCGTGGCAGAGCGCATGAAGCTGGCTTCATTCCTTATTTTCTCGGTGGTGCTGACCGCGTTTATCTATCCGGTGGAAGGATATTGGACATGGGGCGGCGGCTTCCTTTCTGAAGCGGGCTTTAGCGACTTTGCCGGCTCGGGGATTGTGCATATGGCCGGTGCGGCGGCGGCGCTTGCAGGTGTTCTGATGCTGGGTGCCCGTAAGGGGAAATACGGCAAGAACGGTGAAATCTACCCAATCCCGGGCTCAAACATGCCATTGGCGACACTGGGTACTTTCATCCTGTGGTTTGGCTGGTTCGGCTTTAACGGCGGCTCGCAGCTGATGGTATCTGACTTTGAGAACGCGACAGCTGTCGGTCAGATCTTCCTTAACACCAATGCGGCTGCTGCGGCAGGTGCGATTGCGGCGCTGGCTGTGTGCAAGACAACGTGGGGCAAGGCGGATCTGACGATGATCCTCAACGGTGCCCTGGCCGGCCTGGTTGCCATTACCGCCGACCCGCTGTCACCATCGCCATTGGCAGCTGTTGGTATCGGTGTGATTGCCGGTGCTCTGGTGGTCTTCAGTATTGTCGGCTTGGATAAAATTAAGATTGATGATCCGGTCGGTGCGATTTCAGTCCACGGTGTGTGCGGTATCTTCGGCCTGATGGTCGTGCCGTTTAGCAATGCAGATGCCACCTTTGGGGCCCAGTTGCTAGGGGCTGTGGTTATCTTCGGCTGGGTATTTGGTGCAAGTCTGGCGGTATGGGCGGTGCTGAAGTACACCGTAGGTATTCGCGTAACCGAAGAGGAAGAGCTGGCGGGCATGGACCTTCACGATTGCGGTATCGATGCCTACCCTGAGTTTGTTAGTGTGAAATAAGTAACATATATTTAAATCACATCTTTTGAAAAAAGCGTCCGCGAGGATGCTTTTTTTTTGTTTGTATTTGTTACAAGCCATTGCGTTATGAGTGGGCTACATTATAATCATTCGCTATTGAGAAACATTATCATTGCATTTATCGTTACGTTAAGGGATCACCTATGAAGAAGCTGTTGGCGACTGCTATTTTGGCCGGATTGGCTGCCCCACAGGCTGCGATGGCTGCGGAAGAAGTGAATGTTTATTCTTACCGCCAGCCTTTCCTTGTTGAGCCGATGTTCAAGGAATTTACCGCGGAAACCGGTATCAAGGTTAATGTGAAGTTTGCCAAAAAAGGATTGGCTGAGAAGCTGGAGCAAGAAGGCAAGTACAGCCCGGCAGATGTGATCCTGACAACCGATATCAGCCGTTTGGTTGAACTGTCTGACAAGCAGTTGGTGCAGCCTGTCGATAGCAAGGTGATTGATAGCAATATTCCAGCTCAGTTCCGCGATAACGAGGACGAGTGGTTCGCCCTGACCCTGCGCAGTCGTAACGTGTATTCTTCCCGCGATCGTGTTGGCAAGTTGCCGGCCGATTTCGATTACAGCGATCTGGCCAAGCCCGAATGGAAAGGCAAGATCTGTACTCGTTCAGGCAAGCACCCATATAACATTTCGCTGGTGTCGTCGATGATTGCCCATTATGGCGAAGCCGAAACCAAAACATGGCTAGAAGGCGTGAAGGCCAATCTTGCGCGCAAGCCTCAGGGTAATGACCGTGCACAAGTCAAAGCCGTAAAGGAAGGCCTGTGTGATCTGGCCATCGGCAACAGCTACTACCTTGGCAAGATGGTCAATGACGACAAGCAGAAGTCTTGGGCGGAAGCGGTATACATCAACTTCCCGGGTCAGGAAAACTTCGGTACGCACGTTAACGTGAGTGGCATGGCGATGGCCAAATATGCTCCGAATAAAGATAACGCACAGAAATTGATGGAGTTCTTGACCGGCGAACAGGCGCAGCAAATGTACGCGGAGGTCAACTATGAGTACCCGGTAAAAGAAGGCGTGAAGCGTTCAGCGCTGGTGGCATCATGGGGTGACTTCAAAGCTGACGATCTGTCTTTGGATAAAGTGGCACAGTACCACAGCACCGCAATTAAGCTGCTGGATGAAGTAAAGTTTGATCTGTAGTTTGTTACAAAAAATGGGGCATAACGCCCCGTTTTTTGCTTAGAGCGACGTATTTTTTCCAATAAGCTGTGGTAGTTTCAGCGCCCCGCTGAAAGGCTGATCCTCCTGCCCGTGCAGGCCGGATATCGCAATGGCACTGCTTGATTGCAAAAGGTACTAAGTTGTAAGCAATGAAAGAAAAATATTATTTTTGGCAGGCCAGTAGTTGGGGATTATCCCTCCTGCTGGTTTTGCCTATTCTGGCTATCTTCCATAAGGCATCCGGCGAAACGGACGATGTCTTTACCCACTTGATGGCGACGGTGATGCCGACGTATGCCGGCAATACCGTATTGCTGGTGGTCGGGACTTTGGTGCTGTCATTGCTGTTTGGCTTGCCGTCAGCCTGGATCATGGCAATGTGTAAGATCCCTGGCGAGAAAGTATTACAGTGGGCCCTGGTGCTGCCGTTGGCGATGCCCGGCTATATCATTGGTTATATCTATACAGACTGGTTTGACTATGCCGGTCCTGTTCAGGTTGCCTTGCGTGATGTATTTGGCTGGCAGAGCATTCATGATTATTGGTTTCCGGATATCCGCTCGCTTGGCGGGGCCTGCATGGTACTGGCGTTAGTGCTTTATCCTTATGTTTACCTGCTGGCCCGGGCCGCGTTCATGGAGCAGAGTACCAGTCTGCTCCAGTCAGCCCGCCTGCTGCGCTGCTCACCGTGGGAGAGTTTCCGTCGTATCTCGCTGCCTCTTGCTAGGCCGTCAATCGCCGTTGCCCTGTCGCTGGTGGCCATGGAAACCCTAGGGGATTACGGTACTGTCAGCTATTTTGCCGTAAATACCATGACGACGGCCGTCTATGATACTTGGCTTGGCTATTCCAGCCTGACGGCGGCTGCCAAGATCTCCGCGCTTATGCTGTTGGCTATTTTCCTGCTGCTCAGTGCCGAGCGTTTCAGCCGCCGCCGCCAGAAGTTGTTCCAACAACAGTTTGAGCATGGCGATGATGTGCGCTACCTACTGGCCGGCCCGAAGAAATGGTTTGCGGTGGCGTGGTGTTGGGTGCTGGTTTGCTTCGCTTTCCTGTTTCCGCTTTTCCAGTTGGGTTACTACGCGTTTCATTATTTTGCCGAGAGTTGGACCAGTGAGTTTCAGCTCTATAGCCTAAATAGCCTCAGAGTCGCGTTGGTTACGGCGGTGGTTTCTGTCGCATTGGCACTGGCGGTCAATTTTTATCGCCGTCTTGATGACCGACGGGCGACGGTGGTGCCGATACGTATTTCGTCAATGGGTTACGCCGTGCCGGGTACGGTATTGGCAATCGGGGTGATGATCTCACTTGGCTGGGCCGATCACCTGCTCAATGATATCACGCTGGCTCTAGGGCTGGGCAGCCCAGGTCTGGTGTTCTCCGGGAGCATGTTTGCCCTTATCTTTGCCTTCGTTGTTCGGTTTGCCGCGGTGGCCATCGGCAGCGTAGAGAGCAGCCTTGCTAAAATCCCACCGTCGCTGGATATGGCCTCTAAAACAATGGGGTACGCCTCGTTTCAGATGCTGCGCAGGGTACACCTGCCGCTGATCCGCCGTGGTTGCCTGATTGCCGGGTTGCTGGTGTTCATTGAGTCGATGAAAGAGCTCAATGCCGCTTTACTATTGCGGCCGTTCAACTTCGAGACCCTGGCAACTTATGTTTTTAACTTTGCCTCTGACGAGCAGCTTGAGCTAGCAGCATTGCCTGCGATCCTGCTGGTCTTCGTCGGCCTGATCCCCTTGGTGATGGTTAACCGATCATTGGAGCAGAAACACTGATGAGCCATGCATTATCTATCAAGAACCTGACTTGTAAGTACAATGGTCAGGCGATACTGGAAAACTTGTCGCTGCCGGTCAGGGACAATGAGATCGTTTGTTTGCTCGGGGCGAGCGGCTGTGGCAAAACCACCTTGCTCAAGGCTATTGCCGGGCTGCTGCCGCTTGAAAGCGGCGATATTATGATCAACGAGCGGGTGATTGTCGACGCGCAGACTTGGCTACCGCCGGAGCTGCGAAATATCGGGATGATCTTCCAAGATTATGCCTTGTTTCCGCATTTGACCGTGGCCGAGAATATTGCCTTCGGCCTGCGCGGCTGGGACAAGGAGCGAGTTGCGGCCAAAGTGGCCGAGATGCTGGTGCTGGTCCACCTTGAGGGGTTGGATGATCGCTACCCGCACCAGTTATCGGGCGGTCAGCAGCAACGGGTTGCGATAGCGCGGGCACTGGCCTGCGAGCCGGATTTGATTTTGCTCGACGAGCCGTTCTCGAACATCGATACCCAAGTCCGCCACGGTTTGATCAAGGAAATTCGCCGGATCTTCAAGGCGCAGGGGGTGACGGCCATTTTTGTCACCCATAGCCGCGAAGAGGCGTTTGCCTTCGCGGATCGAATGGCGGTGATGAACAACGGGGTGATTGAGCAATTTGGTACAGCCACCGAGCTTTATTACCGCCCGAGCAGCCGCTTTGTCGCTGAGTTCCTCGGGACTGGCTCATATCTTCCGGTGACCGTAGAGCGGGACCATATGCTGTCGACGCCGCTGGGGGCATTTGATATCCATGAAACTCCGGCCGCCACGGGAGAAGTGGAATGGCTGCTGCGCCCGCAGAACCTCAGGGTGATCCCCGATGCCGATGGAGAAGGCGAGATCATCGAACAGCTTTTCATGGGAGACAGCTGCCGTTATTCGGTCGCCTTCCAGCAACATACCTTACTGGTGCATTCGCATCAGATCCTGACGGTAGGCGAGAAGGTGAGGATAGAAGTCGAGCCCCATGAGCCGGTTGTTTTTGCCATTGCCAGTTAGGGCTCGCGGGTAGTGCCTGCGTTAAGGCCGAAGGGATAAAAGCAAAAGGCCGGCAATGAGCCGGCCTTTTTATTGGCGGTGATGCTAGGAAAGCAAGGTGCCGATAAGGGTATCGGCCTGAGCCTGCATCTCTTCTTTGTTCGGATTGATGTTGGTCTGCAAGTAGAGCACGTAGCAAAGCCCCTGGAATTGCCAGGCACGCTCTTGGCCAGAGAGGGCTCCCGATAGACCTGCGTTGTCAAACTGCTCGGTAATGTAAGTGAAGTGCTTCTTGTTCTTGTTGATGAAATGCGGCCAGATTTCATCACGTACCGAGGTACTCCACTCGAACCATACTTTGACCCAGTCTTTGTCTTCGATAACCTCGTCGATTAGGCGATAGCAGATTTGGGTCAGCTGCTCTTTGAAGCTGGTCTCGTTGTTGAGGTTTTCGGTAAGCATTAGCCTGAATTGCTCTTCAATTTCGTTAAGCACCTGTTCGACTAGGGCTTCACGCGTTGGAAAATAATTGAAGACGGTCGCGACAGAGACATTGGCCATTTCAGCAATATCAGCATGCCCGGCACGGCCGATACCACGTCGTGCGAAGACATCAATGGCAAAATCAAGCAGTTGTTCTTTGCGTTTTTCAGGCGACAGGCGAGTCCTTGTTTTCTTTAGGATCGTATCCATTGATCATTTCCCTAGCTCAGTAATTTTTTTGGTTATGTTTTGTCCATACCCGCCAACTTTACAGGAGCAGTCTACTGTATTCAATCGAGTTTTAAGCAATGTGTGTCATATAATTGACATGTTCGATTAAATAACTATTACTTGATAGGGATGTTAGAATAAGACTCCATTTACCGTTGGCCGACAGGCGGCTGGTGTAGCCGTTCTGGTGGAGAGAGAGATGAAGCACACAATCGAAGTAATGATTTCTGAGCAGGATGTTCAGGCGCGTATCAAAGAGCTAGGGAAGCAAATTACCGAGCATTACAATGGTTCGGAAAATCTGGTCATGGTTGGCCTGCTCCGTGGCTCGTTTGTTTTCATGGCAGACCTTGCCCGCGCCATAGATCTTCCGCACGAAGTCGATTTCATGACAGCATCCAGCTATGGCAATACGATGGCAAGCAGCCGTGATGTACGCATCCTGAAAGATCTGGATGACGACATCAAGGGCAAGGATGTGCTGTTGGTCGAAGACATTATCGACACAGGCAACACACTTAACAAGGTGCGTGAAATCCTGTCTCTTCGTGAGCCGAATTCGATTCGAATCTGTACTTTGCTCGATAAGCCAGAGCGTCGTGAAGTTGAAGTGGATGTAGAGTGGGTTGGTTTTGAAATCCCAGACGAGTTCGTAGTGGGTGTCGGTATTGACTATGCTCAGAAATACCGTCACCTGCCATATATCGGCAAAGTAGTGCCTATTGAAGGCTAATAGCTCCGAGAAAAAAGCGACTGTATTACAGTCGCTTTTTGTTATCTGGGGTGGCAGCCGAGTGTCTTACTCTGCTTCTTTCGGAAGGATCTGCGCCATCGCGGCCTGATAGGCTACCTCAAGGCTCTCGCGGCTGGTTGCCGTAACGCCGAGATCGCTCAGTACCCCATCATTGATCCCGTAGATCCAGCCGTGAATTTTGATTTTTTGGCCTCGTTCCCAAGCATTTTGCATGATGGTGGAGTTGCCGAGGTTGTAGACCTGACTCGCGACATTGATCTCGCAGAGCTTGTCATCCCATTGTTCGCGGGGAAGCTGGCCGAGATCAGAGCGGTGCTTCATGAACAGATCACGAATGTGTAGTAGCCAGTTGTTGATCAAGCCTAGCTGCGGGTTTTCAATAGCGGCCGTGACACCGCCGCAGCCGTAATGGCCGCAGATGATGATGTGGCGGACTTTGAGTACGTCAACGGCATACTGAACGACCGAGAGGCAATTTAAGTCTGTGTGGATCACCTGATTGGCGACGTTGCGGTGGACGAACAGTTCGCCGGAGTCGAGCCCGGTCAGACGTTCTGCCGGAACCCGGCTATCGGCACAGCCGATCCAGAGGTATTCTGGGTGTTGGGCTTTGGCCAGGTGGGCGAAGAATTCCGGTTTTTCCTCCTTGATGTTTTCGGCCCAGGATTGGTTGTTTGCGAATAGCTGCTTGATATCTGCCATGATAATGCCTTTGTTTGATACAGTCTTATTCCTAGCTGGGAGAGTATCCGCTGCCAGGGCTGAACAATTTACATATTTATCCGTACTGGATCGCAGGGCGGATAGATATGCAAACCGGATTACTATACACAAGCTTGTCAGCTAGCAAATCGGATCTCTACCTGCCGACAAATCAATAACATTAAGATCGCATTTTATGAACGCATTGGAAATAAAAAACTTAAACAAAACCTACAAAGGCGGCGTGAATGCACTGAAAAGTGTGAGCCTTTGTGTTAAAGAAGGGGATTTTTTTGCGCTACTGGGGCCCAATGGTGCCGGGAAATCCACCACTATCGGGATTATCAGCTCGCTGGTGAATAAAACCTCGGGGGAGGTAAAGGTCTTTGGCTACGATCTTGATAGCCAGAAGGTGCTGGCCAAGCAGCAGCTCGGCTTGGTGCCGCAAGAGTTCAATTTCAACCAGTTTGAGACGGTTGAGCAGATCGTCGTGAACCAGGCGGGGTTCTATGGGGTCGAGAGGCCGTTGGCCAAGGAGCGCGCCAAGAAATACTTGTCTCAGCTGGATCTTTGGGAGAAGCGCAACGAGCGGGCCCGTAACTTGTCGGGGGGGATGAAGCGCCGTCTGATGATCGCCCGTGCCTTGATGCACGAACCCAAGTTGCTGATCCTCGATGAGCCTACTGCCGGGGTGGATATTGAGCTGCGTCGATCAATGTGGGAGTTCCTGCGTGAGATCAACCGCCAGGGGGTGACGATTATCCTGACGACTCACTATCTTGAAGAAGCCGAGATGCTGTGCCGCAACATCGGCATTATCAGTAAGGGCCAGCTGATCGAAAACACCTCGATGAAGAGCCTGCTGGGCAAGCTTGAAGTCGAGAGCTTTATCCTCGATATCAACCTCAACGGCAATACGCCGCGCCTTGAGGGGGTCAACTGGAAATTGCCCGACAACCACACGCTGGAGATCGACATCAACAAGGGCGAGAGCCTGAACCGGGTGTTTGTCCAGCTCAGCGAGCAGGGCATTGATGTGGTGTCGATGCGGAACAAGGCCAACCGGCTTGAGGAGCTGTTTGTGACCTTAGTGGGCAACAGCAAGAAAACAGGAGGCGAGGCATGAACCGCTTGTATTGGATCGCGTTTAAGAGCCTGATCACCAAGGAAGTGAATCGTTTCGCCCGGATCTGGGTTCAGACAATGGTACCGCCAGCGATTACCATGACGCTCTATTTCATCATATTCGGTAGCCTGATCGGCAGCCGGATCGGTGAGATGGGTGGGTTTAGCTATATGGAATATATCGTACCCGGCCTTATTATGATGTCGGTGATCACCAACTCGTACTCCAATGTCGCATCATCATTTTTCAGTGCCAAGTTCCAGCACAATATCGAGGAACTGCTGGTTGCCCCTGTGCCTAACCATATTATCATTGCCGGTTATGTCGGCGGCGGGGTGTTGCGTGGCCTTGGGGTTGGCTTGATTGTTTCGGTGGTGTCGCTGCTGTTCGTTGACTTGCAGATAGCCCATTTGGGGATTGTGGTCGCCACGGTGTTGATGACGTCGGTGGTCTTTTCGCTTGGCGGCCTGATCAATGCTATTTTTGCCCGGACATTCGATGATATCAGCATTATCCCGACTTTTGTCCTGACGCCGCTGACTTACTTGGGCGGGGTGTTTTACTCGCTCAGCCTGTTGCCGGAAGTGTGGCAGTCAGTTTCCAAGCTCAACCCGATTGTGTACATGGTCAATGCATTTCGCTATGGATTTCTCGGGGTATCCGATGTGGGGATCGGCACGTCGTTTGCGGTGCTAGGTCTGTTTACCGCGATCTTGTATGGGATCTGCTATACCCTGATCTCGCGTGGTATTGGCCTGCGTTCCTAGCGATAGCCTTGCCATACCGGTGGGCAGCTTGGTCATCAACCAAAAAATCCCGGCATTGGCCGGGATTTTTTATGGGAGCTGGGAGCTGCGATTACTCTTCGCTGTTATTTGACGCTGGCGCCAGTTCGACAATCTGGTTATCGATCAGGCGAGCCTTGCCGAGAAATACCGACATAAGGATCACCGCTTGCTGGGTGCCCTCGTCGATAGGCTGCAGGTTGGCTGCATCACGGATGTAGATTTCGTCTGGCTGCAGGCCGGCGGCACGTAGCTGGTCGCTGGCATCGACGACAAGTTCAGCATAGTCGTTGCGGCCTCCGCGCATTTGGCTGCTGATCCAACGCATGGTTCGGGCCAGCACCGGTGCGCGCTGGCGCTCGTCAACGGTTAGGTAGCCATTGCGCGAGCTCATCGCTAGACCGTCCATCTCTCGGACTGTCGGTACGCCGATAATCTCGATGTCCATCGCCATATCAGCCACCATCTGGCGGATCAATGCCAGCTGTTGGAAGTCTTTTTCGCCGAAACAGGCCACATCCGGCTGAACGATATTGAACAGCTTGGTTACCACGGTAGAGACGCCACGGAAGTGACTTGGGCGCAGGGCACCCTCTAGCATGGTGGATAGACCCGGGACGTCAACCGCTGTCTGGCGATCCAGCCCTGCCGGGTACATGACTTCCGGTGTCGGGGTGAAAACCAGATCAACACCTTCGGTGTTCAGTTTGGCGAGATCCTCATCCATGGTTCGTGGGTAGTTGTTGAGGTCATCGGCCTTGTCGAACTGCATCGGGTTGACAAAAATGCTGACTACAACCACATCAGCCTGCTCGCGAGCCTTGCGAACTAGGGTCAGGTGGCCTTCGTGCAGGTTGCCCATGGTCGGGACAAAGGCAATCCGGCGGCCTTCACGGCGCCAGATGCGTACTTGTTCACGAATAGGGGCAATCTCGGCGAATGTTTGCATCTTTATTCCTTATTCAAAGGTATGTTCCGGGCCCGGGAATATCCCGGCCTCGACATCTTCTAAGTATTTGGTCACGGCAGCGCGCATCTCGCCGGTTTCCGCCAAGTAATTCTTGGAAAAACGCGGGATGTAGTTGGCTGAAATGCCGAACATGTCATGCATCACCAGAATTTGCCCGTCGGTCGCATTCCCTGCGCCGATACCGATAACCGGTACCTCGACGGCCTTGGTGATTCGTTCGGCCAAACTGGCCGGAACGCATTCCAGCAAAATGATTTGTGCGCCGGCATTTTTAAGCAGAATAGCATCTTTTACCATTTGCTCAGCGTGGTCGGAATCACGTCCTTGCACTTTATAGCCGCCAAAAATATTTACTGACTGAGGTGTCAGGCCCAAGTGGGCGCAGACGGGTACCGCGCGCTCGGTCAGTTTGGTGACGGTTTCCGCCAACCAGGCACCGCCTTCGAGCTTGACCATGTTGGCCCCGGCGCGCATCAGCACGGCGGCGTTCTCACAGGCTTGCTCTGGGGTGCTATAGCTCATAAATGGCATGTCGGCCATCAAGAGCGAATTTGGGCTACCGGCCCGTACACAACGGGTATGGTAGGCAATGTCATCAATGCTGACCGGCAGGGTATCGGGTTTCCCTTGCAGTACCATGCCGAGTGAGTCACCAACGAGCATGACAGGCATGTCTTGCTGTTCGAAAAGTTGGGCAAAACTGGCATCGTAGGCAGTCACTGACGCGAACTTACGACCTTCTTTCTTCCATTTCATCAGGTCGTTGATGGTGATCTTTTTCATCTTTTCTCCCTTTAAGCGTTGAGCCTGTATTCAGACGTTCCAGACAGCCAAGCCGTTTCTGTCCACGCTGGCAAGCAGCGTTTTCAGCGGGGTGTTGTCCGGCAGCACCAGATCGGGTGCAATTTCTGCGAGTGGGTAGAGTACGAACTCGCGAATATTCATTCCATAATGCGGCACGGTCAGGCGGTCGCAGTGGTGTACCAGCGAGCCGTAGAGCACGATATCGAGGTCAAGGGTACGAGGCCCCCAGCGCTCGGCCTTGCGCACGCGGCCGTGCAGCTGCTCAATTGACTGGGTGCAGTCAAGCAACGCCAGCGGCGATAAGTCGGTATCGACCGCCACCACGGCATTGATATAGTCCGGCTGGTCCTGTGGGCCCATCGGGGTGCTGCTGTAGAGCGATGATACCGCCACGACCTCAAGATCCGGCTGGTCGCGAAGGGCCTTTATAGCACTGTTGGCCTGGGCGACGGGATCGCCCAGGTTACTGCCGATAGCGATATAGGCTCGGGTCATGATGATTTGGCCTGCGGCTTCTTGCGGCGGGCTGGACGGCGGCGGCGGCGTGATGTGGCCGACGAACCGTTGTTGTTAAAGTCAATCACCATTTTGTTGCGGTGGTTGCGGTCACCATGCTGGAAGCTCTCCCACCATTGGGCCAGCTCGGCAACATCTCTGCCTTCGAATTTGCCTCGGATTTCGAGGAAGTCGAAGGCCGCTCGGAACTTCGGATGCTCCATCATCTTGAATGCGCGCTTGCCACTGCGGCGGCTAAAGCGCATTTGCTGCTGCCAAATGTCACGGACCGTATTGGTATGGCGGCGTGGGATGGCGATGCTCTTAACCTGTTCATCCAGTAGGTCATTGGCTGCTACCATGAACGCATCATAGTAAGACAGGCCGCTGGCAAACGAGATTTCCTCGGCTCGGATAGTCGCCGGATACCACAGCATAGCCGCAAACATGAACGCAGGGTTGATCCGCTTTCCTTCTGCAACGCGCTTGTCTGTTGCATCAAGGATGTGCTCAAGCATTTTTTCTGTCTGGCTGCTCTGGTCTTCGGTGAAGTGGTCAGACAGCAGCGGGAACAGTTGCTGGAACAGGTTGTATTCGCGCAGTAGCTTGTAGGTGGCAAGGCCGTTGCCCGATTGCAGCAGCTTCAGGCTTTCTTCGAACAGACGGGCGGCCGGGATATCAAGCAGCAAGGTCGATAGACGCTTGATTGGCTCGGCGGTGCTGGCCTCGATCTCCATATCCAGCTTGGCGGCGAAGCGCACAGCGCGCAGCATTCGAACCGGGTCTTCGCGGTAGCGGGTTTCCGGATCGCCGATCAGGCGGATAATACGGTTCTCGAGGTCGTCTACGCCATTGACGTAGTCGGCAATCGAAAAGTCCTGAATATTGTAATACAGGGCATTGATGGTGAAGTCGCGACGTTCTGCGTCTTCTTCGATACTGCCGTAGACGTTGTCACGCAGCAGCATTCCTTCTTGGCTCTGGGCCGAGATATTGTTTTTCTTGTCCTGTGGACTAGGCTTGGCATCGGAGTGGTGGCCTCGGAAGGTCGCCACTTCGATGACATCACGGCCGAACAAGATATGGGCCAGGCGAAAACGGCGTCCGATCAGGCGACAGTTGCGAAACAGCTGCTTGATTTCTTCCGGTGTCGCATTGGTGGCGATATCGAAGTCTTTTGGTTGTTTGTCCAACAGGAGATCACGAACCCCTCCGCCGACCAAATAGGCGTCAAAACCTGCTTTGTTCAGGCGATAAAGGACCTTCAGCGCGTTTTCGCTGATATCTTTACGTGAAATGCCGTGCTCTTGGCGTTGATAGATTTGCAAGGCCTGTTCCCCGCTATCGAGATTACTACTATTTCGATTCAATATGTTACGGCAAAAGCTGGCGACTCGATTAAAGATAATACACCTCATGAATGTGATTCGGATTCAACAAACAGCCGCATATCATATATCACGGCGAGGATTTTGAGAATGCCGTACTGGGTTACAGCTCGGTTTCGAGGGTGATTGCGGTTGTTTTTGGCAACTTTTCCAGCTGCCAGTTTTCGCCGCCCCAGCGAAGAATCTCTGCTAGAGACGATGCCATCAGGTCATCATCCGGTCTCATCCCCAAAAATCGCATCGCAGCCAGCAGGGCCGGTTTGGGGTGCTGCTTGTCGATGGCCGGGGCATGGTTCTGCTTAGATAGCTTGTTGCCGTTTGTTGTTACCGCAAGGGGCAGGTGGACATAGCTGACCTCCTGCTGGCCTAGCTGGCGGTAAAGGCTGATCTGGCGGCCGGTTGGTTCGATCAGATCGGCTCCGCGTACGACTTCTGTGACACCCTGTTCGATATCATCGAGCACGACCGCGAGGTTGTAGGCGAAGAGCCCGTCCCGGCGGCGGATGATGAAATCTTCTTCCGCTAAGGCTCGCGGAATGGCGATTTGGCCATGGAGCTGGTCTGTAAAAGCGGTGACCGGCTGGGTCATACGCAGTCGGATGGCACTGTCGGCAGCTGGCAGCTGCCGGTCTCGGCAGGTGCCTGGATAGAAACCGCCAGCCTCTTTAATTTGCTTACGGCTACATCGGCAATAGTAGGCCTGGCCTTGGCTCAGCCATGTGTCGATTTGGCCTTGGTAGACCGGGTGGCGCTGGCTTTGGTAGATCACCGTGCCGTCCCAGTGCAGCCCGTAGGCCTCAAGTGTACGCAGGATGTCATCGGCGGCACCCGGCATTTCCCGAGGCGGGTCGAGGTCTTCCATGCGGACCAGCCACTGGCCCTGCTGGGAGCGGGCTTGCAGGTAGCTGCCGAGGGCGGCGACCAGCGAGCCGAAATGCAGCGGGCCCGACGGTGAGGGCGCAAAGCGTCCGATATAATCTGTCTTTGTAGTCATAAGCAAATCACTGAAATGAAAGAGGGAGCCAACGCTCCCTCTTCATAGAATGGTAGGTATACCCTAGGGTATTAACCTGCCATTTGTTTTTCTTTGATCTCTGCCAGTGTCTTGCAGTCAATACATAGTTCTGCAGTAGGGCGAGCTTCTAGGCGGCGGATACCGATTTCGATACCGCAAGAGTCACAGAAGCCGAAATCGTCATCTTCGATACGTTGAAGAGTCTTCTCGATTTTCTTGATTAGCTTGCGCTCGCGGTCGCGGTTGCGCAGTTCTAGGCTGAACTCTTCTTCCTGGGCTGCTCGGTCAACCGGATCAGGGAAGTTCGAAGCTTCATCCTGCATATGGTTGACAGTTCGGCCAACTTCTTCGCGTAATTGGTTACGCCAAGCGCCAAGAATTTTGCGAAAATGGTTAAGCTGCGCTTCACCCATATACTCTTCGCCGGCTTGTTCTTGGTATGGCTCAACCTCAGCAATAGCCAGGATGCCCAGCGATTTTTTTACTTTGCTCTCTGGCATATAGCATCTCCTAATATACCTGTATAACCGTCACTGGTTAATTTGGGGCGGTATCTATAGCAGAAAGGGTCTGGTGTGGCAATCGCTGCATATATTCAATTTTATACCAATGTGAAGAAACCATCACTTTGGTCGTGCTACTGGTTGAAATTTATGCGTCGCTCAAGATAGATATCATACTGTGTCAATACCGCTTTGTAACACAGGATTTCTACGCCGGCCTTTTCTGCTTCTTGGATTAATGAAAAATAGTCCGGGTCTATATGGTGGGCCACAGAAACATTTTCAATCCCTGAATGCAAAATTGCGAAAAAAAGTATGGCACGGTTTCCGCTTTGTGCCATGTCTATTAATTCCCTCAGGTGCTTTTGCCCCCGAGTGGTCACTGCGTCGGGGAAATAGCCCCGATCCTCTTCCAGCAACGTGACGCTTTTCACTTCAATATAGCAGTCAGGTTTCCCTTCTGCCTGCAGCAAGATATCTATCCTGCTGTTTTCTTTACCATACTTCACTTCTGTACGGAGGGAAGAATAGCCACTTAATTCTGTGACAGTATCGCGATTTATTGCTTCCGCGACTAACCGGTTTGCCTGCACGGTATTGACGCAAATAGTGTGTCCCTGTGCGGTTTCCGCCAGTTCCCAGCTGCAGGGGTATTTGCGCTTGGGGTTGTCGGACGTCGAGTACCAGACGGTGTTGCCCGGCTCGGCGCAGCCCGTCATGGCGCCGGTATTGGCGCAATGGATGGTGGTGACGGAGCCATCGGGCAATGTGACGTCGGCCAGAAAGCGTTTGTAGCGTTTGATCAGGGTTGCCTGTTGCAGCGGCGGGGAAAATTTCATCTTTCTTCCTTTAATTGGGGGCCAGCGGCCAGTCGGCGATGCAGGTATAACGAACACCGCCACCGTGAGGGGCTGGCTCGGAAATATACAGCCCGAACCGGCGAAAGTGAAACCGGAGCGGGAGCGTGGACATTGGGGAAGTTGGTTTGCCGGGAACGGATTTCGCGAGGGTGATATGGGGAAGGTAGGGGCGGTGTTCGGTGGGTAGGCCACAGGCCGCAGTGGTATCTCGGAGCTGGCTGGCCAGATCCTGCAGGGCCGGGGGAGGTGATGAGGTGCCGAGCCAGAGGATACGGCTGCGAGCCCAGTAGCCTAGTTGATCGAGGCAAATATGGAATTGGGGGACTGGGGCTATCCGGGCGGCGGATAGCTCAAGGGCCTGCCGCACTGCCGGTGCCACACTGCCGACAAAGGCCAAGGTGATATGAAGGTTGTCGAGGGGGACGGGACGGCAGTTTCGGGGCAGGCCCGATAGGGTTTGGCGGAGCTTCGGGTAATCCGCGCTGTTTTTGTCCGGCTCAAGAGCAAAGAACAGCCGCTGTTTTTTCTCTTTCATGGCAGTAAGGTACAATTGGGTTTGAATTGAATATGACACAAGGTGCTCCCATTGTCACAGCTGCCAATCGATGACGTACTGCCGGATTTGCTGGCCCGCCTGCAAACGCATTCCCAACTGATCCTTAAGGCCCCGCCGGGGGCGGGTAAGTCAACCCGCCTGCCGCTGGTTTTGTTGCAGCAGGCTGCGCTTGAGGGGCGAATTGTCCTGCTTGAGCCCCGTCGGTTGGCGGCGCGCAATATTGCCCGTTATCTGGCGTCCCAGCTTGGGGAGAAGGTCGGGGAGACGATAGGCCTGCGGGTGAGGGGAGAGACAAGGGTCAGCACCCGCACCCGGCTCGAAATTGTGACGGAAGGCGTCATGACCCGGATGCTGCAGCAGGATCCCGAGCTTGAAGGGGTTTCATTGCTGATCTTCGATGAATTCCACGAGCGCAGTATCCATGCCGATACGTCGCTGGCTCTGGCGCTGGAAGTGCAGGAGGCACTGCGTGACGATCTCCGGATCCTCGTCATGTCGGCCACTCTTGATGAGGAGGCACTGAGCGAGCTTCTGCCTGAGGCGGCTTACGTGGAGTCGCAGGGGCGTTGCTATCCGGTATCATTTCGCTATAAGACGTTGTCAGAACAGACCCATTGGCTGGAGCCAGCTAGTCGGGAGGTGATATCGCTATTGGGGCAGGAGCCGGGGTCGATGCTGGTATTTTTGCCCGGCGCAGGAGAAATACGGCGCATGGCGGAGCTGCTTGCCGATAAGGTCGGCGAGGAGGTGATAGTCGCTCCTTTATATGGCCAGCTTAGCGGCGGCGTCCAGCAGCAGGCGATCACCCCGGCCCCTAGCGGCCAGCGCAAGGTGGTGCTGGCGACCAATATTGCCGAGACCAGCCTGACGATTGAGGGGATCCGGTTGGTGGTTGACTGCGGGTATGAGCGTATTGCCAAGTGGGACCCGAAAACCGGGATCAGCCGGCTGGACGTGGTGAGGATTGCCCGTTCGTCTGCCGAGCAGCGTGCCGGCCGAGCCGGGCGACTGGAGCCGGGAGTCTGTCTGCGTCTATACAGCGAGGAGCAGTTGTCACGTCAGCCTGCCGTGCCGCAGCCCGAGATCCTGCGTGCGGATCTGACGTCGCTGGCGATGGAGCTTGCCCAGTGGGGCTGCCTGGATGCCCGCGATCTACGCTGGCTGGACACACCACCGTCTGTCACGTTGCAGCAGTCTCGACAGTTGCTGTTGATGCTCGGTGCGCTGGACGAACGTGGCCAGTTGACCGATAAAGGGCGGCAGATCCAACAGTTCGGTGCAGAACCTCGCCATGCGGCAATTCTGGCAGCGGGCCAGGCATTCGGTGGTGGTGCAATCGCCACAGCCGCGATGATGGTCGCCCTGCTCGAGGAGCCGCCGCGCGGGCAGGCCAGCCCCGATCTCCATTTCCAGTTGTCGCTGCTTGAGGATGGCCGCTTGGCCAAGGGCAAGCAGTATCTACAGCGTGCCGGCCAGCACCTGGCCAAAATGAATGCGAGCGGACAGCCCCTGCGACTCGACAGCAGCTGGTTGGCGCCTTTGTTGGCGGCGGGTTACCCTGACAGGATAGCGCTGTCGCGAGGTCTTGACGGGCGCTACCAGCTGGCCAATGGCCAAGGGGCGATGCTGATGCCCGATGAGCCGATGGCGGGTGAGTCGATGCTGGTGGTCGCGGATATTGTCAAAACTCGGCAGGGTGACAGCCGGATCTTCTCGGCGCTGGCGGCGGATCTGGATACGCTCCGAGAGGCATTGCCGGATATGTTCTGCGAGCGTGAATGGTTGGATTGGGATGACGGCAAAGGAAGGCTGGTGGCCGAGAAGCAGCTGTGCTGCGGCAAGCTGATCTTGGCTCGGGCTGCAATGGCCGAGCCGGATCCGGGCAAGGCCAGCGAGGCGCTGCTCAATGCGATAGCCCGCAAGGGGCTGGGCGTTCTGCCGTGGAATGAGGCGACAGAAAATCTTCTTGTCAGGGTGCGTTGTGCAGCCGAGTGGCTGCCAGAGCTGGGTTTGCCTGCGATGGATGAAGACAGCTTGCTGATGAACCTCGATGAGTGGCTGCTGCCTTATATGCAGGGGGTTAAAACCCTTAAAGCTATCGACAAAATTGACTTGCTTGCCGCACTCGAGGCTCGCCTCGGCTGGCATAATAAGCAGGCATTGGATGCGGCACTGCCAACCCATTACCAAGTGCCGACCGGCTCGCGCTATGCCATTCGCTACCAGCTGGGCCAGCACCCCGTACTGGCGGTAAAGCTGCAGGAAATGTTTGGCGAGCAGGCATCACCGATGATTGCTAACGGCAAGGTGGCGGTGGTGCTGGAGTTGCTGTCACCGGCCCAGCGGCCATTGCAAATAACCCGCGATCTGGCTGCGTTCTGGGCCGGATCATACCGAGAAGTGCAGAAAGAAATGAAGGGGCGCTATCCTAAGCACCCGTGGCCGGATGATCCGGCAACCCATGCACCGACCCGCAAAACCAAAAAGTATATGTAGAGTGCGATCATGATGATTGACGAACAGATAGCGGCGCACAAACGACTTGCGCCGCCCAAGGCGGCTCCTAAGGACGGGGCTAAAAAGACCCCGGCTCCGCGCAAAAGCCCGGCAGCCAAGAAACCTGCCGCGAAGAAAACGGCCAAGAAAAAAACACCCCGCAAGGCGGGATCTCGCAAGTCAGGCAAGGGAAAGTTTCCGCAGCTGCCCGGCTGGTTTAAAAGCCTGTGTGGGCTGGGTATCAAGCTGTCGATAGTGCTGCTGGCTGTACTGCTGGTGGTCGGGATTTACCTGGATAACATCGTACGAAGTAAGTTTGACGGTCAGCTGTGGAATTTACCGGCGGTTGTTTACGGGCGGGTACTCGATTTGGAGCCCGGGAAGGCCATTACCTTGTCTGAGGTGCGCCGTGAATTGGATTTGCTGCATTATCACAAGGTTCGGACACCGCAGCGCAACGGCGAGTACTCCTCCTCGAAAACCCGGATAGAGCTGATCCGCCGGCCGTTCGAATTTGACGATGGGCCCGAGGGGGCAAGGCATGTCATGTTGGTGTTCGATGGCCATGGCCTGCGCCGGATAGAAGAGGTGGGCAGCAAGCGTGAACTGGGCTATTTGCGCCTTGAGCCGAAAATGCTCGGGATGCTGGGGACCAAAGAGGGCGAGCAGCGGATTTTCATGCCTCGCGAGCAGTTCCCCGAGGTGTTGGTGGATGCCTTGCTGGTGACCGAAGACCGGGATTTCTACCATCATGGCGGGGTATCGCCTTGGGCAATTATCCGGGCGATGATGGTCAACCTGCAGGCGGGACGCACCGTGCAGGGCGGCAGTACCTTGACCCAGCAGTTGGCTAAGAACATCTTCCTGACCCGGGAGCGGACCTTGTGGCGGAAGATCAGCGAAGCCTATATCGCGATGATCATCGATTATCGCTACAGCAAGGATCGGATTCTCGAGGCCTACCTCAATGAGATCTACCTCGGTCAGAACGGCGGCAAGGAAGTGCACGGTTTTGCCCTTGGTGCCCGGCTTTATTTCGGCCGTCCGTTGCAGGAGCTGAGGATTGACCAGCAAGCCCTGCTGGTGGCGATGGCCAAGGGGCCGTCGTACTACAACCCGTGGCGAAATCCCGAGCGGGCCCGCGAGCGGCGCGACTTGATCCTGAGGCTGATGATGGACAACGGCACCCTGGATGGGGCGCAGTATGAGCAGGCGGCGTCGCGGCCATTGGATGTTCAGTCCCGGCCGATGATTGCCAGCAGCCAGCCGGCCTATTTCCAGCAGCTCCAGCGGGAGCTGAAGGCCAAGGTCGGGGATAACTTCACCCCGGGTGTGGGGTTGCGGGTATTTAGTACCCTCGATCCGCTCTCTCAAAATGATGCGGAGCAGGCGGTGCAAAAAATGCTGCCGCAATTGGCCAAGAAGGCCGGGGTGGATCTCGAAACGGCACTGGTTGCCGTCGACCGCCGCAGTGGCGAGATCCGGGCGATGATTGGCGGGAGCCGGCCGGGGTATGCCGGGTTCAACCGGGCTCTGGATGCCAGCAGACAGATAGGTTCATTGGCCAAGCCTGCGGTATATTTGGCAGCACTGCGCCAGCCGGGGAGCTTCAGCTTGGCCACGACTATTGATGACAAGCCGATCAAAATAGGAGGGGGGCGAAACCAAATCTGGCAGCCTCGCAACTATGATCGTAAGTTCCGGGGCGAAGTGCCTCTTTATTACGCCCTTGCCAAATCCCTGAATGTGCCGACGGTAAATCTCGGGATGGCGGTAGGCTTGGGCAAGGTTATCGATACCTTGGTTGAGCTTGGGGTCGAGCGTAACGAGATCCCTGAGCTGCCATCAATATTGCTAGGTTCGTTTACCCTGACACCGCTGGAGGTATCGCAGATGTACCAATCGGTGGCGAGCGGTGGCCGCAGGGCTCCTCTGACCGCGCTGAGGGCGGTGGTTGAGCAGCAGGGCAAGGTGCTTTACCGATCGATGCCCAAGGCGTCGCAGGTCGTTCCTGAACAGGCAGCATGGCTGACGACCTACGGGATGAAAAATGTGGTATCGCAGGGAACGGCCCGCTATCTCCAGCCTCAGTTTGGTTGGGCGGCCCTGGCTGGCAAGACGGGTACCACGGACAATAACCGTGATAGCTGGTATGTCGGCATTGATGGCCGCGAGGTCGTTACGGTATGGATGGGGCGCGATGACAACCAGTCGGTTAACCTGACCGGATCGGCCGGTGCCTTGCGGTTGTACGGGGATTACCTGTCACGCCGACAACCAGAACCCCTGCGTTTGGCATGGCCGAGCAAATTGATAACGGCCAAGTACAACCGCTTGCCGAACGGCACCCTGACCCGAGACTGTGCCGGGGCATATTCGCTGCCGGTGTGGGACAAGAATGGAAAAGTTAAGGCTTACTGCGAAACCAGCCAGCCGGCAAGGTGGATTCAGGATATGTTCGGGCTATAGCGCCTGAATGTGGTTGTTTCATTCTTGCTGTTATCTCATACCCCGCCATTGGCGGGGTATTTTTTTGCGCTCGCCGGCACTCTTAGTCGTCAGGGTCAAAATAGAAGGAAATCCTGACGCGGGGGTTGAGGTATGTCGCGACGTGTTCCGGCAGTTTGTGCGGCGCGATGGCCTGCTCGATACGGATATCGCTCTCTTCCAGATCAATGATCGGTGCTTCGTTGGAGGGAACGCTCGGATCGTAGAGCAGGACATTGGGGTGGAGTAGGTTATCCGAATTGACGGACATCACTAACCCTAGCTGTTGGTTGGACAACTGGACAACGCTGCCCGGCGGGTAGACGCCCAGCAAGCGGATCAGCTGGCCGAGGTAGTCATTGTTGTATTGTTCCTTTTGGTACTTGAACAGATACGACAGTGCGCTGTATGGGATTTTGGCCTTTTTCGGATCCTGCGGGTGGCAAAGCCTGTCGTAGGCATCGACAACGGCGACAAGCTGCGCATAGGGGGAAATCTCCTCGGCCGTGAGCTGGTTCGGATAGCCGCTGCCGTCGATGAGCTCGTGGTGCTGGGCCAAAATCGGCTTGGCTTCTTCGGGGAAGGTGCTGCTGAGATTGGCAAAGTCGAGGCTGTATTTGGTATGGAGCTTGAAGTAGTTCTCTTCCGGCTCAGTCAGCGGCGTTGTCTTGCGGAGAATCGCACTGGGTATTTTTAGTTTACCCATATCATGGAAAAGCGATCCGATGGCGATTGTTTTGATTTCTGCGGCGTCCAGTCCGCATGCCCGCGCGACCATCATCGACATAATGGTGACATTCAGCGAGTGGCAGTAAATATCTTCGTGCTTTTTGTTGTCGCTCATCAGGTGCAGCGCCACGCTGTCGGCGTCGAGCAGGGCGTCGACCATCTCTTCGACCAGCATCTCAGCTTCCTTGATGGCATTGAGCGGCCGGTTTTTCAGTTTGGTCATGATGGAGCGAAGCTGCGCCATTGAGCGGGTGAAGTTCTGTTCGCAGCGTTGATACTTGAGCTTGTAGTTTTTCAGCCGGGAGATCCTGGCTTGCTTTTCTTGCCACAGCATCTCGGCTTGTTTGGCGAGAAACTGGCTTTCTTGATCGCTGATCGCATCATCCTGGGTGTCTGGCGCTAAAGGCGTCGTTTCGCTTTTCTCTGGAATGAGGTAGACGAATTTTATCCCGAGATTCTTGATTAACCGGATCTGCTGCGGGTCTTTGATAAGAAAGTGATTACACAGGAAAGGGTGATCCGTCCATTGAAGGGGCAATTTGATGTACAGCCCCTGAGTTAACTGTTCAATAGAGAGTTTTACTGTGGCCATATGTCCAACTAGATTTATATTGCACATAAAAGAGTTACACCCGGTTATAAATCCGGGGTATTGGAGATTATACGAGATGTGTCTCTAGCGCTAAATTATTTTCACTTAGTGCTAGGCGGGAACACTTTTTTCATATGGATTGGGACTAAATTGACCCGTTTGTCTTGATGGGAAAATTGATGCAAAAAAAAACCTCATCCGAGGATGAGGTTTCAAAGATGGTGCCGACTACCGGAATCGAACTGGTGACCTACTGATTACAAGTCAGTTGCTCTACCTACTGAGCTAAGTCGGCGTTTTATTCTTATTATTCAAGCCTTGCGGCTTAAACTAGAAAGTGGCTCCCCCTGCAAGACTTGAACTTGCGACATACGGATTAACAGTCCGCCGTTCTACCGACTGAACTAAGGGGGAATTGTCTTTTTATACTTGCTGCTTATGCACCAAGTTGAAATATGGTGCCTCGAGGCGGAATCGAACCACCGACACGGGGATTTTCAATCCCCTGCTCTACCGACTGAGCTATCGAGGCAGAAGCAGTGATGGTTAAGTCTCTGCTTTGCTAAATAATGGTGCCGACTACCGGAATCGAACTGGTGACCTACTGATTACAAGTCAGTTGCTCTACCTACTGAGCTAAGTCGGCGCCTAATTTTGTTTACCGTTCCTGCCATAGGGCAGGGCAGTAGAAAGTGGCTCCCCCTGCAAGACTTGAACTTGCGACATACGGATTAACAGTCCGCCGTTCTACCGACTGAACTAAGGGGGAATTGTACTTCGTTGCTTGTCGTCTTCGACACCAAGCTAAAATATGGTGCCTCGAGGCGGAATCGAACCACCGACACGGGGATTTTCAATCCCCTGCTCTACCGACTGAGCTATCGAGGCAACGGGGCGCATTAAACTGGTTTTCGGACTTTTCGTCAATGGTTTTTTTGAACAAATATTTTGAGTTCTGATTTTTTGTTCTTTTTGGTGTGTTTTTGTGGTTTTTTTGGGCTGATGGTGTGTTCAGGTATTACCTAATGCTCTGGTTTCACGATCGAGTGCCCGGCTAAGAGCTGGACGTTTACTGATGAATTGACGGTACTTTTCTAATTTTTCAGGAAGTTTTTGATCAAATTTAGCTGCCCAGTTGAGCGTGTGGGCCAAGATGATATCGGCAACGGTTGGGAACTTGCCGAATAAATAGCCAGTTTCGCCCAGTCGGGATTCCGCGGTTTGCAGCGCGCGTTTAAATTCCCAGCTGGCCACCGAGAGCATTTCGGGGAGTCGAATGGCTTCCGGTAAGGCAAAGCGGTGTTTTCCCATCGACCAAAGCGGTTGTTCCAGCTCTGTGGTGGTAAAGCATACCCATTCATGGTGCTTGGCTGAGTCGGCCGTTCCCGGTTCTGGTAGCCAGTGTGGCCCGTAGCGCTCTGCCAGATAGAAGCAGATTGCCGCCGACTCGGTGATAACGATACCGTCGTCATTGAGGCAGGGGACTTTGCCCTGTCGGTTAAGGGCGAGGTAGGGGGCTGAGCGGTGGGCGTTGTGGGAGAAGTCGACTAATTGGTATTGCCAATCAAGCCCCAGCTCTTCGAGTAGCCATGAGACACGCAGTGAGCGGGTGCGGGGGTAACCGTAAAGAGTGATCATTTGCCATCCTTGAAGGAGTACAGAGTCATGACTTTAAAGTTAGTCCAAAAAAAACACCCGTCAGGGTGGTTTTTGGCAAGGTCTGCAACGGTGGCGTTATCGTTTTTTCCTCGGTCCACCAGCGGCAGGCTGGGGTATCGCCCTTGCTCCGGCACCAAGTGAAAAAAAACCGCAGCGGGGCTGCGGTTTAGCTTTTAGTGTGCCGGGTTCAACGTTGGCGAATCGTGAATTTGCTGATCCACGTATTGAGCTCATCAGCGAGTTGCGACAGGTTCGAGCTACTCTGCTGGCTCTGGGTGACGACCTCACTGAGCTGGCGGCCGCTATCGTCAATCATGTTGATACGTTCGGAGATATCATTGCTGACCTGAGTCTGCTCGGCCGCCGCCGAGGCAATGTGGTGGCTCATCTCGGTGATCGACTCCAGTGCCGAAACGATGTTTCCTAGCGCCGAGGAGGCCTGCTGAGACTGCTGGACGGTAGTTTGGCTCGTCTCTGCACAGATCCCCATGGTTTGGATTGCGTTCTGTGATGCCTGCTGGAGATTGGTGATCATCTGCTGGATCTCTTTGGTGCTGTTCTGGGTTCTCCCCGCGAGGTTTCTCACCTCGTCAGCAACCACGGCAAATCCACGCCCTTGCTCACCGGCACGGGCGGCCTCAATGGCGGCATTGAGGGCGAGCAGGTTGGTCTGTTCGGCAATGTCGCCAATCACGACCAGCACCTTGGCGATGTTGTTGACGTCGCTGTCTAGTGCCGATACCGCCTGGCTGGCGGCATTGAGCTCGTTGGCCAATCCCGCGACATTGCCAACAGTGGCATTGATCAGTGCCTGGGTATGCTGGCTTTGGTTGTCCGCATCTTTGGTGCTGATGGCGCTGTCATTGGCTGCGTCGGAGACATTGGCGTTGGAAGACGCCATCTCGGTCATTGCCGTGGCTATCATCTCGGTGGCCTGTTGCTGGGTTTCGCTGAACTCGGCAATTTGCCCTGAGCGGATGCGGGCGTCATCCAGTTCTTGGTGCAAGGAACGGATTGAGAGCTCGAGGTGCTGGATGAGGTTTGCCAGCGAGAAGCTCATCTGCTGAACGGCATAGTAGATACTGCCACGGGGGGCCGACTCGGCGAAGTGGGTATAAATCTGCCCGTCAGCCACGGCCTGCACCGCAATGCGGACATCTGTCGGTTCACCGCCAAGCAGGGCGAGCATACGTTTAATGGCCGTCAAAAGCAGGGTGATAATGCTGCCAGCGACAAACAGGCAGAGCAGCAATTGCCACTGTGCTGTAGACCAGAACCGTGCGTTGACTTCTTGTAAGCCGATACCGGTCCCCACGACCCAGCCCCAGTGCGGGGTTTTCTTGGCAATCGACAGCTTTTGCTCGACAGTGCCATCAGGCAATTTCTGGTGCCAGGTATATTCGATCAACTGGTCGCGGCTGCTGCCTAGTTTGCGCTGGATCAGGGCGCCGATACTGCCGCCATCGGCATCTTTGAAGTCGTTGAAGCTGGTGCCGTGCAACTGGGGATCAAGTGGGGCGGCAATGAAGGTCATGTCGGCGTCGACAACGTAGACATATTCATTGTCCTTGTAGAGGTTGTTGCGCAGCAGGCGTGTAGCCAAGGCCTTGGCCTCATCTTCCGTCAATGTCCCATCCTGGGCCATTTTCTCCACTTCGGTGAGAATACTGTAGGCACTGTTGAATAGCTCGGTTACCCGCGCTTTGTTGTCCAGATTGCTGGCCATACGCATTGTCCAGAGCCCTGTTGCGCTCATGGCAATCAGCGCCAGCAAGACAAGAGCAGCTAGTGCAAAGGCTTGGTGCTTGAGTTTCATGGTCGTAGCTATGCTGTAGAGTTAATTTAAGAGGCGCTACTTATAATGACTCGCTATTGTTTTGTAAACATATTCTGTATATCCCCGGTTGCTTATGACGTAATTGGGCTTTTCCCTGCAGGGCCAATGCCATTGGGGTATTAATTCGGCCGTGGTGTAACTATCAATTCGGATGATTTTGACCTGCACAAATTATCTTTGCTTCATTATTGGAAAAGATTATCAAAATCAAATGCAAGTGATAATTGATATCATTATCGCATGTGTGTATGATGCGCCCGTTATTAGTAGATTTTTGCTCTGCCAGTTGTCAATTCGAAGTGTTGTAGTGGGTTGTGGTTAATGAACATTCGTCTCGTTGGGTTTGCTTTTTGTTGTAGTTTCTTGTCATTGATTGCCAATGGTGAGGATCTTACTGACGATGCGGGGCATGACCATTACCATTGGCTGCGCGATGACACACGGCAGTCCCTTCCTGTCTTGGCTTTTTTGCGCCGAGAGAATGCACATACCCATTCAGTGCTTTTACCCCAGCAGCCATTGGAGGCTGAACTGTTGCGCGAGTGGCAGGGGCGTATACCCACCCAGAGTTATAAGCCGTGGTCTTTGCGAGGCATATATAACTACCGTGTAGAGAACAGCGGGCACCGTTATCAGCTGCTACGGCAGGATGCAAAGACGTACGGGGTCAAGCCGATCATCGATCTCGGTCAGCGTGCTGCTGATTCTGCGTATTATCGGCTGGGCGGTTGGAGTAACAGTCCTGATCACAGATATATCGCTCTGGCCGAGGATCACCGTGGGGATCGCAACTACCGGCTGACGGTTCTCGATACCCAGACCGGGAAAGTCAAACTATCAGGGGTCACCAACGCGGCCTCGGATATGGTGTGGGGGACGGATAGCCGTAGCCTGTACTGGGTCGAGAATGAGCTGACGACGCTTCGTCCCTTCAGGGTGATGCGCTGGTCGCTTGATGATGGCCAGCAGCAGGAGGTATACCGTGAACCGTCAGCGTCTTGGCTGGTGTCTGTCTATCCCGCCACATCGGGAGAGAGCGCCTTTGTCCAGAGCAACAACCATGACTCGAGCGAGCAGCGTGTGTTGGATTTGGCCAGTGGTGAGATCGGCAACGAGCTGCGCCCCCGTCAGCAAGGTATCGAATATTATGGCGATATCCGTGACGGGTCGCTATACCTCAAGAGTAACGTGTCAGGTGAGATGGCGCTTTACCGGACGGCCCTGACTAACCCTCAGGCAATGTGGCAGCGAGTATGGCAACCGGAGCGCGGGCAGTACCTTAAAAGCTGGTATCTGTACCCGGGGAGTATCGTGCTGGAAGTGGCCGAGCAGCAGCTCAGCCAACTGGTGGTTCTCGATGATCAGTTCAGGGTTCGTTATCAGCGCCAGATCACGCCAACGGGCGGGATCGCCTGGCTGTCCGGCAACAATAGCCAGTTTGGCCAGAGCGTTCGGATCCGAAGCATGTCCATGGCACAGCCTCCGCAATGGCTGGAGCTGGACCTGCAGGATTTATCGTTGACGATCATCGGCGGCGATAGCTATGACAATCTTGATCCTGCTAATTACCGCAGCGAGCAGTTGGTCGTCAAGCACCAAGGTGTCGCCGTGCCGGTATCGTTAGTTTATCGGCCAGATCGCCTGACCCCGCAATCCCCGGTTGTCCTGTATGGCTATGGGGCCTACGGTACACCGATGCGGCCTTATTTTATCCCTCAGATCATGAGTTTGCTTGATCGCGGGATGATCTATGCCATTGCCCATGTCCGGGGTGGGGGCTACCTCGGACCTGATTGGCACCAGCAGGGGCGGGGTGTCAACAAGCCAAATACTTTTGCCGATTATATTGCCGTGGCCCAAGCGCTGAAGCATTACCGCAACGGCCGGCAACGTCCGCTGCTGGCGATGGGTGGCAGTGCCGGCGGAACGCTGGTCGCTGCGGCAATCAACCAGCAACCCTCGCTGTTCAAGGCGGCAGTCCTGCAGGTGCCGTTTGTCGATGTGATGGCGACGATGTCCGATCCCTCTCTTCCTCTGACGTTGCAGGAATATGGCGAGTGGGGCGATCCCCGCCTGCCCGCCGAGCGTGCGGTTATCGCCGGGTACAGTCCTGTCGATAATATCCGTTCCCTGCCTTACCCGCCCATGTTGGTGACCGCCGGGCTATATGATAGCCAGGTCCCTTATTGGGAGCCGGCCAAATGGGTCGCTAACGTTCGCGATGCCAGCACATCCGCGGGGCCATTTTTGCTGAGTACCAACATGGAAGGCGGCCATAGACCGGACCGCCGTCATGCCGAGCAGCAGCAGGCCCGTGAGTATGCCTTTTTGATCTGGCAAGCCACGTTGGCCGGTATTCATAACAGTACCTGATCCCCTTTACTGACTCTTTCTTGCCTGACTCTGGCCGTCTTTATGGTGCCGGAGGGGCGTCGTTTTGCCTATTTCCACCCATTCATCAATATAGATGCGGAGAACTATCATGCAGCTCAAGCCGATCCCATTGGCTTTCATGTCGATATTTGCGCTTTCCCCGAGCAGCCAGGCCGCCACCGACGTGACGGAATTTGCCCCGGTTATCGTGACAGCCAACAAGGTTGAACAGCCCTTGTCCAAGACCAATGGCTCGGTGGCTGTTGTGACCAGCGAGGAGCTTGAGCGAGAGGGGGCGACAGAGCTCTACGATGCGCTGAGCAACGAGCCGGGGGTGAGTGTCTCGGGTGGTGCGGGGCGTCCGCAGAATATTACGATCCGCGGGATGTCGGGTAACAGGATTGCGGTCGTCAAAGATGGCGTTCGGGTTGCCGATGGCTACGGGGCCAACGATATCAACGATGTCGCCGGGTTCAACAGCTTTGATCTTGGTGACATCAAGCAGATTGAAGTGGTCAAGGGGGCCGGATCGTCGCTCTACGGCTCCGGAGCGATTGGCGGGGTGGTCGTGCTGACCTCGAAGTCGCCGGAGGATTATCTGGGCAACGATGACAGCTATATGGGAGTAGAGGCTGGCTACTCGGGGATCAGCGACAAATACACCACGGCCCTGACAGCCGCCAGACGGCTGGGCAATACCGATCATCTGTTGCGCCTGAGCTACTGGCAAGGCAGCGAAACCAAGAACCATGCCGAGAACCTCTACCAGCGAGAGATTGACGGATTCAATGCCGCCCTGACAAGCGAGTGGTTCGTCAATGATGCCTGGCTGCTTAAAGGCAAGGGCGAGTACTACCGCCAGAATGCGACCCGAAGGGACGGTATCGCCCCGGTGCAGGAGGACGGTGGCGGCTGGCAGAGCAAAACCTTCCTCGAGGACAACGAGACCAGTACCTTGCTGGCCAAAGTCTCGGCCGAGTGGGCAGGACGGGGGATCTTGGCGGATCAGGCTGCATTGAGTGCCTACTACCGCCATACCGAGAATAATGGCGACAAGGATATCGCGATGCACCGGAAACAGGAGGGGCTCGAGTATCAGCGCCGCCAAATGGAGAGCCGCCAGTTCACCGATACCTTGTACGGGGCGTCGGCCGAGATGCTCAAGCAGGGGGAGACAGGGGGGCTGAGCCACCACGTTGCCTGGGGGATAGAGCTGGAGTGGCTCGAGCATCAGCGCCCGATCCAGAAAACCCTGATCGACTGGAACGGCAACCGCCCGAAAACCTACGCGCCGTTCGCGGCGGCGACGACCCAGCGGGCCGGTCTGTACCTCCATGACGTGATTGATTTCGGGGCGTGGAATATTACCCCGAGCCTGCGGTTTGACTACCAGCACTTGTCGCCGAGCCACAGTGCCAGGATTGGCAGCTACGACGTCAAAGAGTCGACCAGCAGCGAGCTGTCGCCGAGCCTGTCGGTTGGCTACCAGTGGACGGATACGTTCAATACCTACCTGAGCTACAACCACGGCTTCCGGGCCCCGTCCTACGACAAGGCATACGGGTACGTGCCGCACCTGTCGAGCGGGATTGCCAATTTTATCATCAAGCCGAACGCCGATCTCGAGGCCGAAACCAGCGACAACATCGAACTGGGCAGCAAGTACGACGATGGACGACTGTCTGTCTATGCGGCCGTGTTCTATTCCGTGTTCGACAACTTCATCAGCTACAAGACCACCGGCTGGAACGATGAGCTCAAGGCGTCGGAAGTCCAGTACCTGAACCTGGACGGGGTGAAGACCTATGGTGCCGAGCTCACGGCCGGTTATTGGCTGGCCAGCAGTGTGGAAGTGGTGACCAAGCTGGGGATTGTCGACGGCGAAGACGACCAAGGTGAGCCTATCCGCAATCTGACCCCGCTTGAGGGCAATACCCAGATCAACTACCACGGCGGGGTCGATGCCTTTGTCCGGGTCAATTATGCCGCTTCGATAGATCGGGTGCCGTCGTGTACCAACAGTATCGGGATGAAAGCCGAGTGCGCAACCACACCGGGCTGGATGAGTGTCGATATGGGGGCGGGCTATGACATTACCCCTGATTTCCGGGTCAATGTGGCAATCAACAACCTGTTCGACAGCGAATATACCCGTTACCAGGATGTGGCCGGGGTCAGCAAGGGCAACGTGCTGTATTCCACCGAGCCGGGCCGTTATTTCAATATCAATGCCAAGTACAGCTTCTAAGGGGGCGTGATGAAAACAAGTTTTGTCGCGGCTGCTATCGCTGCTTGCATACCTGCCGTTAGCTTGGCGTCACCGGTCCACTTGGAGTATCCGTTGGAGGCTCAGGTGATCAAGGCGGCTGATGATGCCCTGCGTCTGGTTCAGTCGCGCTATGGCGATACCGACAGCATGGTACTTACCGGTACGGTGTCCAGCCTGCTCGGGACCCATTACCACTTTGCCCAGGCCAACAGCAAGGGGGAGCCCTGCAAGGGGGCTCTGGTGGTCTCGACCGGCAGGGACGGCCAGCTCTATCGGGTGTTCAACACCCTTGTTGTCAACCCCAGGGCGTGTGACGCCAATCTCCCGCTGGCACCGCGCCCGCATACCTTGGTTGAGCCGCCCGAGGGGGAGGCTGTGACCGCATCGCTGACGGTGTTCGACCCCGATCCCCGCACCGCGACGGGGCGGGCGTTGGAAGACGGCCAGAGCAATGTCGACAATATCGTCGTGCCGGCAGAGGCCTACCGTACCGTCGATGATATCGAGGTGACTCGGGCCGGGGGGAAACTGTATCTGGCCAATAGCCGTGTTACGGCTGTGGATATTACCCATATGTTTGGGGAGGCCGTGTCTCCACGGCAGGGGATCGTGTCGGTTGATGAAGGGATGCCGTTCGCTTTTCGCCGTGAGCAGGCGGCGTTTCGTGATGTGAATGCGTTCTACCACCTTGACCATTCGCTGCGGTACTTGGAGACCCTGGGTTTTGTCGGGGGCAAGGCCCTATTTACTGCGCCGCTCAAGATTGATGCCCAGGGGGAGGCCGGCAACAACTCTACCTACCTGAGCGATATCGATGTGCTCTCGATGGGGACTGGCGGGGTGCCGGATAGCGAAGATGCAGATGTGGTGCTGCACGAGTTTGCCCATGCGATCACCGAGCGCCTGACGCCGGATTGGCAGGGCGGCGACACCGAGGCGATGGGCGAGGGATTCAGTGATTACTGGGCTGGGGCATACAGCTACTGGGTGCAGCGCGACCGGGCGGTGAAGTTCGAGCCGGACCTGTTCGGTAACTGGGATGGGATCACCGGGGCATTGAAATCGCGGCGCTCGCTCAATGATGCCGATGCCCGTTATTACCCCGAGTTTGATTATCGTGCCCATGTGTCGGTGATGGGCACGCTGAGCGACGAGCTGTGGTCTACGCCGCTGTTTCAGACTCTGAAGCAAGCCGTCGAGGTTTACGGCGAGGGTGCGTTTGATGAATTCAACCGGATTGTCCTGGAGGGGCAGGCCGGGATTGGTTATGGGGCCAAGATGCACGACGTGGCCCGTTCGACCGTTGATGCTGCGGCTCGGCTCTATCCGGATAAAGACTACGCCGTTTTTCTCGAAGCGCGTTTTAAAAACCACCAAATTCTGCGTGATGATGTGATGCTGGCTCAAAGCAGCAACCTGCTCCGCAGCCCTGACGGCAAGCGCGTGGTGTTGCCAGCGGCGCTGGTCAATACCAGCGGCCGTCAGCTTGTCGGTTACCGCTCTGATCTGTCACTTCCTGCTTTGGGCTGGAGCCGCACAGTGCGCCACGAGGGAGTGGCCGATGGCCATAGCCATTCATTGGGCGAGGCTCTGACGCTGCCGGTAACCTTGCAGTGCGGTGACGAGCTGGTCCTGGCAGCAGAAACAGCCGCCAGTCATTCGTCGGCCCTGCAACCGTTCACTAGCCGCCAGCAGGTGAACTTTATCTATGGCGAGCCGCAACTGGCGATAGCGCCACAGGTGCTAGACCAAGCGCTGGCCGATGCACGCCCGGCCCCGCTTGGCGACAAGATTGTGCTGGGAGACAACCTCTATGCATTGAAAGTGGATGATGGAGCCGGGGTAGTGGGTAATGATTTTGCCATTTACCTTTCGTTGAGCCATGAGCGCCTGTCTGATCTCAAGGTAACCGTCCGTGCGCCGTCCGGGCGCAGTATCACCCTGATGGGCAACCAAGCACTACCGCTGGCAAGCCATGAGTACCTTTATACCATTGCAAACACCCCTGCTTTGGAACAATGGGCCGGCGAGCCGCTGGCCGGCAACTGGACCCTGGATATTACCGATCGTGTCGCTGGCAATGTTGGTGAAATCCACCGCTGGGGGATCGGGCCGGTCACCGGATACCAATGCGCAGCAGCCAGCGGAGACGGTGATAAGGGTACTGTCGCTCCCGCAGCGGGGGCGTCGGGGGGCAGCCTTGGTCTGACCGGTCTGCTGGCGAGCTTATTCCTTGCTGGTGTACGCCGAAGAATTAAACGATAACGACAGAGAGAGTCTTATGAAAATAACGCAATTAGCCTTATTGCCTGTTGCCATTACGTTGGCCCTGACCGGCTGTGGTGGATCTGGTGATGATAGCGGTAGTAACAGTGGCAGCCCGGTCGCACCGACGTACGAGGTGAGTGGAAACCTGTCAGCAACCAATGCGGCGATGCCATTTACGGTATGTGCAGATATTGACCGCAATTGGTCCTGTGATAGCAATGAGCCTAGCGTCCAGTCGGAGCACCCTGCATTTGTCTTGAAAAGTGCGGATATCAAGATCAAGACCTCACCGCTGCTGGTGGTCGCATCTTTGGCACACGGGGAGAAGAGCGCAACGGCAGGGCGAGTGAGACTGGCCACACCGGCTGTGGGGGAAAGCCAAGCCAGCCAGATCAACGGCATAACGACGTTGGTGATGGGCGAGATGCTGCTGGGCAGCAACCAAGAGCAGGCGGTTGCCAGCGTTGCCGCAAACCTGTCGGCATTGGGGATACCCGTACCGGCCGACTTGCTGGCACAAAGTGACGATGCCGCCTTGGCTGACATCGATCGGGAGTTGGTAACCGTATTGGCAAACATGGCCAAACGCAGTGAGTCCTATGACACCTTGGTGGCGGGGACGACAAAAGGGCTGGCGATCTATGGGCAGTCGATCCTCGACGGGACGCTGAGCGAGCGGCACTACGATGAGCTGGCGTCTTTGGGGGCGATAGCCCAGAGAGGGCACAACGATACCGGTTTGACCAAATCGCTGAATTTGGCGACGGGGCAGATGACCGAGGATGCCGATCCGGGGGCGCCGGGGCAAGATGCCAGCTATGGGTTGGATGTGACCGATGGTGGCTTCAAGTTCGTCAAATTAGATGGCAATGGTCAGCCCTTGGCTGACGACAGCACGCAATGGCAATGCGTGAAAGACGAACGCACCGGGTTGGTCTGGGAGCATAAGGCGGACGACAGAGGCTCGTATCGCGACAAGCACCGTCAGTTTGCCTTTGAGACGGCTAGCCACAAGCCGCATCCTGCCGAGCTGGCGATGGCATCGTGCCAGAGTGACGGTCTCGGCGTGTGCACGACTCAAGAGTACGTTGACAGGTTGAATGAGGCGCGTTTTTGCGGCAAGAGCAACTGGCGTCTGCCGACATTCAATGAGCAGTTCGATTTGCTTGATTTCGGGGAAACGGCGACAGATGCCAGCGGCAATACCTATGGCTTGGATGTGGCATATTTTGATGATCTGGTCACCGGGGCGGGGGAGCTGCCTTATGGGATGTACTGGTCATCCACCCAAATGCGCTCAGATCCCGCTTACACCACAGGCAAGCAGATCCCGCTGTTGTCACAAATGACCGTGATTGAGGATAGCACCATGTTGGGCGATATCTCTGCGGGGTATTCCGTTTGTGAAGCAAGCCAGAGCGAAGAATGTTACTCACCTACCGTTATCCAGGCCCGCATGGTTGCCCAATAAGGAATTGTACAATGATGAAGAAAACCTTGATTGCGCTGGTATGCGCCATGTCTGTCGCTGGAGAGGCCAGTGCCGTAATGCAGTCTTGTTATACGGATGTGCCGGGGAGCGCGGTTGATATCCGATTCAAGGACAACCAAAACGGTACGGTGACCGACTTGCAGACGAATCTGGTCTGGCGCCGTTGTTTGGTCGGGATGGCTTGGGATTCGCAAACCCAGCGCTGTACCGGTGAGCCGACGGGCTTCAAGTGGAAGTCGGCACTGTTCCATATAGAGCACAGCGAAAAAAGCGCGGGTTATGGCGGTATGCCTGGTTGGCGGATGCCCAATATCAAAGAGCTGGTCGGCCTGAGGGAGGTTGCCTGTATATCACCTGCGGTCAATATCAAGGCATTCCCGGGATTGATTAACAAAGAAGAAGATCAATGGGATGCCAAGCGGACAGTGTGGTCATCGACGGCCAACCCCGCCACCCAGCAGATTGCGACGTTTGGCTTGAATGACGGGCTGGTGACCCATTACGGGTTCCAAGATTACGAACTGGGAGTATTGCTGGTCAGCGACGGGAAGTAGTGCTGAACATATTGAAAGGCCGCAGTGTTAACTGCGGTTTTTTTTGCCTTGTATACATGGCGGCCGGAGTGATGGGAGTACCGCCTGACAGGTATAAAAAAAGCCTTGTCTTTCGACAAGGCTTTTCAAAGTGGCTCCCCCTGCAAGACTTGAACTTGCGACATACGGATTAACAGTCCGCCGTTCTACCGACTGAACTAAGGGGGAATTGTATGGTGCCTCGAGGCGGAATCGAACCACCGACACGGGGATTTTCAATCCCCTGCTCTACCGACTGAGCTATCGAGGCAAAAGTCACACCGAGGTGTTAACTTCTGCAATATTGCTAACAGCAATATTTGCTAAATAATGGTGCCGACTACCGGAATCGAACTGGTGACCTACTGATTACAAGTCAGTTGCTCTACCTACTGAGCTAAGTCGGCGCCTAATTTTGTTTACCGTTCCCGCCATAGGGCAGGGCAGTAGAAAGTGGCTCCCCCTGCAAGACTTGAACTTGCGACATACGGATTAACAGTCCGCCGTTCTACCGACTGAACTAAGGGGGAATTGTATGGTGCCTCGAGGCGGAATCGAACCACCGACACGGGGATTTTCAATCCCCTGCTCTACCGACTGAGCTATCGAGGCAAAAGTCACACCGTGGTGTTAACTTCTGCAATACTGCTAACAGCAATATTTGCTAAATAATGGTGCCGACTACCGGAATCGAACTGGTGACCTACTGATTACAAGTCAGTTGCTCTACCTACTGAGCTAAGTCGGCGCCTAATTTTGTTTACCGTTCCCGCCATAAGGGCAGGGCAGTAGAAAGTGGCTCCCCCTGCAAGACTTGAACTTGCGACATACGGATTAACAGTCCGCCGTTCTACCGACTGAACTAAGGGGGAATTGTACTTCGTTGCTTGTCGTCTTCGACACCAAGCTAAAATATGGTGCCTCGAGGCGGAATCGAACCACCGACACGGGGATTTTCAATCCCCTGCTCTACCGACTGAGCTATCGAGGCAACGGAGCGCTATTAAACTGGTTTTCGCTCTTTTCGTCAACCACTTTTTTGAGATTTTTTGTTTATTTTGTCCGTTAGGTTGAATTTTGCGCTGCGTGCGTCAAAAAAGCCTATTTTGTTGTCAGTGCTAAAGTTTTCCCTGTTGAAATTCTTTTTGGAAAGCGGTGACTTTTTGCAAGTAGCGGCGAGCTTCTGCCTTCGGATGCTTGTTGGTCAGTGCCCAGTAAACCTGGTTGGGCTGGAGCCGGTTGAGATCATTCATGGCTCGCTTGCGATCTGCATTGAATGTCTTGAGTACGCCGCCAGTACCGCCGTTATAGGCCGAGATCATACTGTAGTGGAGCGATGTCGGATTGCTGACGTCCTTCAGGTAGCGATTGCGCAAGAGGTAGAAGTAGGCTGTGCCGACATCAATATTTCTAGCAGGATCAAAAAGATACTCAGGGCTGGGCTTGCCCGGCTTGTTCTTGACCAGCTTGAAGACATCGGCCCCGGCGGTATTCGGCACGACCTGCATTAGGCCGTAGGCATTGGCATGGCTAACGGCGTAGGGGTTGAAGCTGCTTTCGGTTTTGATGATGGCATAGATAAGATCTTCGGCAATCCCGTAGCGGCGCGCTGCGTCACGGACGATCGAGGCGTATTTGTAGCCACGTTTGTCCGCATGGTCGGCCACCATCGGAATTTCCACGTACCAGACCTTGTGGTAGCGCTCGTTGCGTGTGTGTACCTTGGCATTGACCAGATATTCGGCAAAGCGGTTTGCGCGCCAAGACCATTCGATCGGTTTGCCTTCTTGGTCGAGGATCTGGCCGTAGAGGAAGGGTTTGCCGTCAAGCTTGATGTCAGAATCTGAATACAGGTCGACGCCCGCTGGGTCCTCGGGGGTGAGCAGGGTGGTGGCGATGGCCTGGCGCAGGTGGGCTGTCGGCTCGGTTTTTGCTACGGTTTCGACGATAACGACCCCTCGTTCGAAATCGACATGGGCCCGGCTCTGGTAGCCATCGGTATATTTTACGTATTGGCGTTTGCTGGCGACCAGGGCATCGTCATCGCCCCAGTAACGCTTGACCTGACCGCTGAATGAGTTCATCAGCTGGTCAAAGGCAACGGTATCTTTGGTGAACTGGCCGGGAAGCGGGGCCAAATTGTTGGCGAAACGGTTGGTGGTGGTGTAGTCGACCTGATAGACGTGTTCTTCGACAAACTCCCGGCTACAGCCGCTCAGAATAAGGGCGGCCAACAATATCGCTTTACGTTTCATAGTCCCCAGACAAAATAATGGCATCAGTTGCGCGTGCAAATGATGCCATTATCAATAGTTTTGGCGGGCGAGGCGAGAGAAACTACCGCCAGGCTCCGAAAATGTGATCGTGTTTATTGGCTTGGCGGGGTGTAGCCGTCAATCACCACGTCCTGCCCTTCGAACAGGAAATTAACCATTTCGGTCTCCAGAAGCTTGCGGTGCTCCGGATCCATCATGTTCAGTTTTTTCTCGTTGATCAGCATGGTTTGCTTGCCCTGCCACTCAGCCCACGCCTCTTTGGAGATGTTGTCAAAGATACGCTTGCCCAGCTCACCCGGGTAGAATTGGAAATCCAGGCCTTCGGCTTCTTTTTTCAGACGGGCACAAAATACGGTACGGCTCATGCGGCGTTCCTTCATTTGGTTGGCCCCGGGCTCGATTGGCGGCGCGGGGGATCAATGGATGTTCGTTCTCTTTATACCAAAGAGAGGTTTTGGCGTATAGCATCGGGTGCCGGGAGCTGCCTTACTCCTTTTCGCCCCGCAGGGTGTCGAGGAGCTGCTGGACCGGTGCGGCGAGGCCGATTTCCGCTGGCTGGTCGAGATCGTACCATTGGCCGGACTGGCTATCGTTGATTATCGTCGGCAGGGCCGCGAGGCGGATTTTGACCGGGACGATGTCCAGGTGGTAATGGCTGAAGGTATGGCGGAAGGCAATCATCTGCTCCGTGCCGGCCACCAGTGAGTCGCATCCGCCCAGCCTTTGGTCGATCAGCCCGTCCAGCTCAGGATGATCCTGCTGCGGGAAGCACCATAGGCCGCCCCATATTCCGGCTGGCGGTCTTTTTTCCAGCCAGATTTTGCGCCCGTGCTGGAAGATGGCAAACCAGGCTTGTTTTTCCGGCAGGGTTTTCTTGGGTTTCTTGCCGGGGAAGTCTGCTTGGCGCCCCGTAGCACGAGCTTGGCAGCGTTCGCCGACCGGGCACAGGTCGCATTTGGGCTTGCTGCGGGTGCAGATCATCGCCCCCATGTCCATCATTGCCTGATTGTAGCGTTCGACGCCTTCTGATGGAGTATTCGCTTCTGCCAACGACCAGAGTTGGTTTTCAACCGGTTTTTTGCCCGGCCAGCCCTCGACGGCGAAGCAGCGGGCAAGGGTCCGCTTGACGTTGCCGTCCAGAATGGGATGGGGTTGCTTGAGCGATAGCGACAGGACGGCACCCGCCGTCGAGCGGCCGACTCCCGGCAGTGCCATGACTTCTTTCAAGGTCGTCGGGAACTGGCCGTCGTGGTGTTCGACGATGTACTGGGCTGCCTTGTGGAGGTTGCGACCCCGGGCGTAGTAGCCCAGCCCGGTCCAGAGATGGAGGACTTCGTCTTGTTCGGCGGCCGCCAGATCGGCGACGCTTGGGAAGCGGGCGATGAAACGTTCGAAGTAAGGGATGACGGTGGCTACTTGGGTCTGCTGGAGCATGATCTCCGACAGCCAGACCTTGTAAGGGGTCTTTTGTTGTTGCCAAGGCAGGGTTTTACGGCCAAATTTGTCATACCAAGCTAAAATGGCATCAGAGAAGGTTTGGGTCACAGTATTGAGCTCACTTTACTGACAGCTATCGCGCTGCCTTGTTTTTGACTGTGATTGCACCATAAAGTCGGGGTTGCCGCAAACGATAGACTTGCACTTGTGCTGTTTCTTTGGATAATGCCGACGCTTAGTGTCTTTTCAAGGTTAGGTAATACGATGAGCAAAGTTACAAATACCTCGGGTGATGTCACCCTGTCTGAATTCACCGAAGACGGCAAACTGGTACGTAAGGTACGCAGCTTTGTTCGCCGTGAAGGCCGTCTGACCAAGGGCCAGGAAATGGCGCTTGAGAAAAACTGGTCAACAATGGGTATAGACTTTGCTCAGGAGATGCTTGACTGGGAAGCGGTTTATGGCCGTGAAGGTCCGGTAGTGCTTGAAATCGGCTTCGGTATGGGCGCATCATTTGTCGAAATGGCAAAAAATGCCCCTGAGAAAAACTTTATCGGTATCGAAGTACACAGTCCGGGCGTGGGTGCGTGTTTGATGGCGGCGGAAGAAGCTGGCCTGACCAACCTGCGCGTAATGTGCCACGATGCGGTGGAAGTGTTCGATTACATGATCCCTGACGGCAGTCTGGATACCGTTCAGCTGTTCTTCCCTGATCCGTGGCATAAGGCCCGTCACCACAAGCGCCGCATTGTCCAGCCTGCGTTTGCTGAGATGGTTCGCAAGAAGCTGAAGATTGGCGGTGTTTTCCACATGGCAACAGACTGGGAAAACTACGCAGAGCACATGGTCGAAGTGATGAACGCCGCACCGGGTTACCGCAATACGGCAACTGACGGTGACTACATCCCGCGTCCTGACGACCGCCCGCTGACCAAGTTTGAAGCTCGTGGCCACCGTTTGGGCCATGGCGTATGGGATATGAAGTTCGCGCGCACAGAATAAGCTGAACTTGTCCCCCGGGGGCACCCGTGCCGTTGTTATGACGGCAAGCAGTATTGAAAAGAAAGCCAACCTCAGGTTGGCTTTTTTAGCCTTGGAGAAAATGTAATGAAGCCTACAGAACAGTTGCTTAATGAAATTTTGGATGAAGTAAGGCCGCTTATCGGCAAAGGCAAGGTTGCCAACTACATCCCGGCTCTGGCTGAAGTCCCGGCAGACAAGCTGGGGATAGCGGTTTGTTACAATGACGGTGAGATCATCCAGGCTGGCGACAGCGAGGAAGGCTTCTCGATCCAGTCGATCTCCAAGGTGCTGGCCCTGACGCTGGCGATGACCCTGTACCAACCGGAAGAAATCTGGCGCCGGGTCGGCAAGGAGCCGTCAGGTCATGCCTTCAACTCGATGATCCAGCTTGAGCTGGAAAACGGGATTCCGCGAAACCCCTTCATCAATGCCGGTGCATTGGTGGTTTCCGACCTGCTGCACAGCCGTCTGTCAGCCCCGCAGTACCGGATGCTTGAATTGGTTCGCGGGCTGGCCCAGAACCCGCATATCGCCTATGACAAGGTGGTTGCGTCCTCCGAGATGCAGCACAGTGATCGCAACGCCTCGATCGCCTATCTGATGCGTTCGTTCGGCAATTTTGACAACGAAGTCATGCCTGTTTTGAGCAATTATTTCAGCTATTGTGCGCTGAAAATGAGTTGTGTTGATTTGGCTCGTACATTCAGTTACTTAGCGAATAAAGGGCTTCCTTTGGGCGCAAAAAAAACCATTGTCACCCAAACTCAATGTAAGCAAATGAATGCACTGCTTGCCACATGTGGCTTGTATGACGGTGCTGGCGAATTTGCCTACCGGGTCGGTATGCCGGGCAAGTCCGGTGTGGGCGGCGGGATTGTCGCTATCGTACCGGGCGAGATGGCCATTGCCGTATGGTCGCCGGAGCTTGACCCCTCGGGGAACTCTTTGGCTGGCACTGCGGCGTTGGAATTGCTCGCCGAGCGTATCGGTCGCTCAATATTCTAAAAAGGGGGCGCAGACAGGCGTCCCCGGTGTTTAGGGGAAATGCCTATGTTGTCACCTGTTCGTCGATGTGTGCTCTCTTCTTTGGGTCTGTTGTCTGTTAGCCTGCTCTTTTCCGGCTCGCTGGCGGCGGCCGAACCTCGCCAGTGCGATCCGCAGTGGCACAATACCATGAGCCTTGATGACGGTAAGCTCGAGCTGGGTCTGGGCGGTGAGACCTTCAGCGTCCGCTCCGACGGCCGGCTCTATTTCGGGGTTCACCCGGTTAAGCTCAACGAGCAGCAGATGGAGGTACTGGCGAACTACCACCAGATGATGCTCGATGACCTGCCGTACACCTTGTCCCATAACCAGCATATCGATGACGAGTTCTGCCAGCGGGTGGCCGCCCGCCAGATCAAAGAAAATGAAATCCAGTCGTTGATCCCAGCGCTTAAGCGCTGGCAGAGCGTGACGTTGGACTGACCGGATACCCCAACCAAATTGGGGGTCGTGTTTGGCTCTATTTGTTGACGGCTATAAGCATAAAAAAAGCGAACGGGTTATGCCGTTCGCTTTTTTGTTGCATGCGCGTTATTCGTCGTCTTCGACAAAGGCGGCAAGCAAGTCGTTGAGGAACAACTTGCCTCGTTCGGTGATCTGCCAGCTGTCACCGAGATCGTGCAGGTAGTCTTGTTCTATCGCCCAACTGATAGGCTGTTCGATACTTGCCAGCGGTAGGCCGGTTCGCTCGGTGTAGTCTTGCTTGGGGCAGGCTTCAAGCAGGCGAAAGCGGTTCATGAAGAACTCGAACGGGCGTTCGGCGGCGTCGACCTGAGTCTGCTGGTCAAGGTACGGCTTGGCCGGGTTGAGGTAGCCGCGCGGGTGCTTGACCTTGACTGTGCGGGTGATCGTCCAGTCGGGGTGGCTGATCTTGCCATGAGCACCGCAGCCTATGCCTAGGTAGTCGCCGAAACGCCAGTAGTTGAGGTTGTGGCGGCACTGCTTGCCCGGCTTGCTATAGCCGGAGATCTCATACTGGACGTAGCCAGCGTCGCTTAGCAGCTGGTGGCCGAGATCGAAAATGTCCCACAGCTCGTCGTCGTCCGGTAGGGTCGGCGGTTTGGAGTAGAATAGGGTGTTGGGCTCAATGGTAAGCTGGTACCACGATAGGTGCGGCGGGTTGAGGGCGATGGCCTGCTTGAGATCGGCCAGCGCTTCTTCTACCGACTGGTCGGGTAGCCCGTGCATCAAATCGATGTTGAAGCTCTCCAGTCCGGCTTCTGCTGCCAGCCCGGCGGCTCGGATAGCTTCCTCGCTGCCGTGGATACGGCCTAGGCGCTGGAGCTTTTCGTCCTGGAAACTCTGGATCCCGATCGAAATCCGGTTTACCCCCACGGCCCGGTAGGCGGTGAAGCGGCCGGCTTCGACGGTGCCAGGATTGGCCTCCATCGTGATTTCGATATCATCACTAAACGGGATTCTGGCTTGGACGGCATCAAGTAGGCGGCCGATTTCAGGCGCTGAAATCAGGCTCGGAGTACCGCCGCCAATGAAGATCGAATGCAGCGTGCGGTGGCCGTCTTGCAAGCCGTACTCGGCCAGATCGGTATCGAGATCCTCGATCAGGGCGTCAATATAGTTCTGCTCGGGAATATCCGTTTTCAGGGCGTGGGAGTTGAAGTCGCAGTATGGGCACTTCTGGACACACCAGGGAATATGGATATACAGGCTCAGCGGCGGTGGGAGCAACATGGATCAGGCGTCCTTCAGGGCTGCAAATAGTTTGGCCAGTGCCTTGCCGCGGTGCGACAGCATCTTCTTGCGAGCCGGTTCCAGCTCGGCTGATGCGCACTGGTCTTCCGGTACCCAGAATACAGGATCGTAGCCGAAGCCGTTTTCACCGTGGGCCTCGGTCAGGATGCTGCCTTCCCAGCTGCCGTGGCAGACTAGCGGTGTAGGATCGTTTTCATGGCGCATTAGTACCAGTACGCAGTGGAAGCGGGCAGTACGCTGCTCGGCGGGTACGCCTTCCATCTCCTTGAGGAGCTTGGTGAGGTTCTCTTCGTCACTGGCTTCTTCGCCAGCAAAGCGGGCCGAGTAAATGCCCGGTGCGCCCTTGAGGTAGTCCACTTCCAAGCCGGAGTCGTCGGCAATGGCTGGCAGCCCGGTTTCCTTGGCGGCATGGCGGGCCTTGATAATGGCATTTTCAATGAACGTCGTACCGGTTTCGGCAACCGATGAAACGTTGTAGTCGCTCTGGGCAACCACATCAAATCCGAACTCGGCCAGTAGGCTGGCCATCTCTTTCACTTTGCCCTGATTTCCAGTGGCCAGTACCAGTTTGCTCATCACACATTTCCTCGCAAGGGTCTAAGAGGGCGCTATCTTAGCGTACTACCCAGAAAATGAAAGGGGAGCCCCTGGAGCCCCCCTAATGTCTGTTCATGGCTGGCCGGGCCTGCCGGAGCTCAGTCGACGTAGAAAGTTTGACGGAAGTCGAGCTTGCCCTGTGTGGCCGTGTGCTTGACGTCGATAGAGAACTGAAAACTCTCTTCATTGGCGTGCTTTATTTCGGCCAGATAGTAGATGGCTTTGCCTTCGCGGATCTCACGGAACTCCAGCTGTTTGCGGGTGCCCAGCAGGTTGCGGGCCTCGCCGCTCAACGTCACCGGAACGGCGGGTTTGCTCGGCTGGCTGGTATCGAGCACGGTGATGTTGACGACGGCCGAATAGCCGCTGCGCTTGATTTTGTAGTTGCTGGCGATGTCCGGGGTCAGGAATGTTGAGGGGAAGCTCGAGTAGTGGACTTCGAGGTTGCCAATATTCTTGTATTGCCCGGCGGTTGCAGGTGCACTGAGGCCGAAAAAGAGAATGACGGAGCCTAGCAGGGAGATCAGCGTGTTCATGTAGTTATCCTTTTCTCTTCCCTGTTCCGGTCAGGCGCAGCCTGCCAGTCGAGGGTGTTGATCCTTCAAGTATAGTCCGGGGGGAGTGCGCGGCAGGCTGCCGCGCACGGTATTGCAAGATGTTGCTAGAGCAGGGTTTTGACAGCGTCAGGGATTTCACGGGGTGCTTCGATGCGCACCTGCTTGTGGCGTCCCTGTTCGCCTTTTTCGATAATCACATGACCTTTTGCGACCCTGAACTGCTTGGATAGGTATTTGGTCAGGTGGGCATTGGCCTTGCCATCCACTGGCGGGGCGGTGATAGCGATTTTGAGTTCTTCGCCATGCAGGCCAACCAGCTGGTCGCGGCTGGCCTTGGGCTGAATATAGAGGCGAAGAACCAGATCATCCCCTTGCCGGGAGACGGCATTGTCACTCATAGCTGGAACCAAATCTGGCCGACAATATCGCCGATCAGGAAGTTGGCAAACTGGAGGCCAAGGAACAGTACCAGTACGCTGAGATCCAAGCCGCCCATCGCCGGGATCACGCGGCGGATAGGTGCCGTCATTGGCTCGGTCAGTTGGTACATCACGTATTCAACTGGACTGCGGCCCTGGCTGACCCAGCTCAGGATTGCACGGATAAGCAGTACCCAGAACACTAGGCCACCCGCAGCCTTGAGCAGGGCGAGTGCACCGTACCAGAGATATGTAGGGTTGAACACTATTCCGCCGCCAAGAACCAGTAGCAATGTCAGGATTTTGCCCACGCATAGGAGGTAGGCAAATAGCAAGGTGGCCAGGTCTAGTGAGCCGACAGACGGGATGATACGGCGTAGCGGGCCGACAACCGGCTGGGTGGCTTTGACCACGAATTGGGAGAACGGGTTGTAGAAGTCCGCTTTTGCCCACTGGAGCCAGATCCGTAGCAGGACGACCATGATGTATAGGTCGAACAGGGTGTTAACTAGAAAACCAAGTGAATTCATATACTAACCTTAAAATAGTTTTTCCATCTCTCGGGCGCGGGAAACCGCAGCTTGCATGGCTGATGCTACGGTATCACTAAGTTGGTGTTCGTTGAAAGTGCGGATTGCCTCTGCGGTAGTGCCGCCCTTGGAGGTGACCTGCTCGCGCAGGGTCGCCAGATCCAGCTCCGGGTTGGCAACCACCATTTCGGCGGCACCTAGAGCTGATTGCTGGACCAGTTGGCGGGCCTGCTCGGCACTGAACCCCTGGGCAATGGCCTCGGCCTGCATGGCCTCCATGAACAGGAAGAAATAGGCCGGTGCACTGCCTGCTGCGGCTATAATTCCGTTGATCTGCGATTCTTCCCCGACCCAGCAAATTTTGCCGACAGCCTGCATCAGATTCGCGGCGAACTGGCGATCGTTGGGATTGACGCCGTCAGTGGCGTAAAGGCCGCTCATCCCCTTGCCGATTAATGATGGGGTATTTGGCATGACCCGAACCAGATTGAGCTGGGTAGCAAGCATTTGGTTAAGGCGCTCGGCACTGATGCCCGCAGCGATGGAGATCACCAGCTTGCCTGAAAAATCGAGGATCTGGAGCGGGCGGCAGACCTCCTCCATCAGTTGCGGTTTGACGGCGAGGACAACCACATCGGCATCGGAGGCCGCTTGCAGGTTGTCGTCGGTGGTGTGGACGCCATAGTCGCGGGCCAGCGGCTCGCGGCGGGTCTCGCTCGGCGCGGTGGCCGTGATTTTATCTGGCGCGTAGCCGCTGGCTACCAGCCCGGCGATGATCGAGCGGGCCATGTTGCCCGCCCCGATGAAGGCAATTGTACGTTGTTCCATGTTGTGTCCTCGTAAGGCGGCGGGAAGGGATGCTTTCCTTGCCGATAGCTGTGTGGATTAGGTATTGCTGTAGTCTCGGGCCCCGAAGATGGCGGTGCCGATACGAACCATTGTGCTGCCAGCTGCGACGGCGGCATCCATATCACCGCTCATGCCCATTGACAGGGTATCTAGTTGCGGGTGCTTGGCTTTGAGTTTGTCCATTGCCTCGGCAAGGCTCGAGAAGGCGGCCAGCTGGCTGTCGTAGTCATCGGCCTTCTCAGGGATCGACATCAGACCGCGAAGGACGAGGTTGGGCAGTGCCGCGACTTCATCGGCAAGTGCTGCGACCTCGTCAAAGGCCAGTCCCGACTTGCTCTCCTCGCCGCTGGTGTTGATCTGTAACAGTACGTTGAGCGGTGGCATCTCGGCAGGACGCTGTTCGCTGAGGCGGCGGGCGATTTTGATCCTGTCGACCGAATGTACCCAGTCGAAATGCTCAGCGACCGGCCGGGTTTTGTTGGACTGGAGCGGACCGATAAAATGCCAGCTGAGTGGCTGGTCGAAGGAAAGGTCGGCGAAATAGCGGACTTTATCGACACCTTCCTGGACGTAATTTTCGCCAAATGCGTACTGGCCTGCCTTGATGGCGGCCTCGATAGCCGCGATAGGTTTGGTCTTGCTTACCGCGAGAAGTTGCACGGAATCGGCATCTCTGCCGCATTTTTCTGCCGCAAGGCTGATCTGGGAGATGACCTGCTCAATATTTTGCTTGATACTGTTCATAATTGATTCTGTGGGGAAATTGTATGGATATCACCGAACTACTGGACTTTAGTGTAAAGCATAATGCCTCTGATCTGCATCTTTCTGCGGGCGTACCGCCGATGATCAGGGTTGATGGCGATGTCCGTAAGCTCAGCCTGCCTGCGATGGAGCATGGTGAGGTACACCGTCTGGTCTTCGATATTATGAACGATGCCCAGCGCCGTGACTTTGAGGAAAACCTCGAAGTCGACTTTTCTTTCGAATTGCCAGATGTTGGCCGCTTCCGTGTCAATGCCTTCCATCAGTCACGCGGTTGTTCTGCCGTATTCAGAACAATCCCGGTGAAGATCCCGACGCTTGAGTCGTTGGGCGTGCCAGAGATTTTCTATCAAATCGCCCAGTGCCAGCGCGGCTTGGTGTTGGTGACAGGTGCAACGGGCTCCGGTAAATCAACCACCATCGCAGCTATGGTTGATTACATTAACGAAAATTACAACCGCCATATTCTGACTATTGAAGATCCGGTGGAATTTGTCCACGAGGGTAAGCGCTGCCTGATCAACCAGCGTGAGGTCCATCGCGATACTCATAGCTTCAATAACGCGTTGCGCTCGGCCTTGCGTGAAGACCCGGATGTTATCTTGGTGGGGGAGCTGCGTGATCAGGAAACCATCAGTTTGGCCCTGACGGCCGCCGAAACCGGCCACCTTGTTCTGGCGACACTACACACCAGCTCGGCGGCAAAGACCATCGACCGTGTGATCGACGTTTTCCCGGGTAACGACAAGGCGATGGTACGCTCGATGCTGTCTGAATCCTTGCGCGCCGTGATTTCACAGAGCCTACTAAAATGCACCAGCGGCGGCCGTATCGCCTCGCATGAGGTGATGATGGCGACCCCGGCGATCCGTAACTTGATCCGCGAGGACAAGGTTGCCCAGATGTACTCGATGATCCAGACCGGTTCGGCGATGGGGATGCAGACAATGGAGCAGAGCGTGAAGATGCTGGTGGCACAGGGCTTGGTGGAAGCCGAGGAAGGCCGCCGCGTGGTTGATAATAGTTTGTCGAAATTCTAAGAGGGGAGATGGCGGCAATGATCTTACAGGATGTCCTGAAGGAAATGGTACGCAACAAGGCGTCGGATGTTTACATTACTGTGGACTCACCGAGCCTGTTACGGATTGACGGTAACCTCCACCCTTATGGGGATTGTCTCGATCGGGCGGCGGTGGATGCCATGCTCGATGATGCAATGGACGACAAGCTGCGCCATGAGTTCGAGGAAACCCGGGGGGCCAATTTTGCTTTGGTTCGCGGCGAGCACCGCTTCCGGGTTAGCGCCTTTTGGCAGCGCGAGCTGCCGGGGATGGTTCTGCGTAGGATTGAAACCAATATCCCAGATATTTTCTCGCTTAACCTGCCGATGGATATGCAAAAAATGGCCTTGGCCAAGCGTGGTCTGGTGTTGGTTGTGGGTGCGACGGGCTCCGGTAAGTCCACCTCGCTGGCGGCGATGACTGGCTATCGCAACAGCAACCGCAGCGGGCACATCCTGACGGTTGAGGATCCGATTGAATTTGTCCATAAGCATGATAAGTGCATCGTCACCCAGCGCGAGGTCGGGCTCGATACCGAAAGCTACGAGGTGGCATTGAAGAACTCGTTGCGCCAGGCGCCGGATATGATCTTGATCGGCGAGATCCGTACCCGGGAAACCATGGAATACGCGATGAACTTTGCCGAAACTGGCCACCTGTGTATGGCGACACTGCACGCCAACAATGCCAACCAGGCGTTGGAGCGCATCATGCACTTGGTACCCAAGGAGCGCCGTGAGCAGTTCCTGTTTGATTTGTCATTGAACCTCAAGTGCATCCTTGCCCAGCAATTGATCCCCGATGCCCGGGGCATGGGGCGGCACGGTGCATTTGAATTGCTGATTAACACCCCGCGGGTAGGGGATTTGATCCGCCGCGGCGAGTTGCACGAAATCAAAGAGACGATGGCCCGCTCGACTCAGTCGGGGATGATGACGTTCGATCAGTCGCTGTTTGAGCTTTACCGGCAGGAAAAAATTACCGAGCAGGATGCCCTGCACCATGCCGATTCGGCTAACGATTTGCGCCTGATGATTAAGATGGGCAACAAGAACAATTACGCCACCAGCACCCTCGATGGGGTGACTATCGATATGGGCTGATCCGAAAGGGTTGGGATAGGCAGAAAGCTTTGGGCTTGTTATGAGCCCAAGGCTTTTTTTATGTCTGGCACAGGTAAGTCTCTCGTTTTTCTCGGTAAACCGGAAAATAGGATCTCGGTGTGCAGGAATTTGAGCTTTTGGGTTTATATAGTCCAAAAGCTGTACAAGCTGATCGCCCCTTGCTCGGCAAGGATCCTTGACGAGTCTATGTGGCGAGCTTGGGATACGGTCGGCTTTAGGCTGTTTTTTGAACGATGAGCTGTACAAATGTCATCATGAAAGGGGATATGCACCCCAGAGAGGGGTGCAGGGAAAGGTTAGCCGTATTGGTTCTCGAACCAGCTTTCCAAAATGACAACCGCAGACTGGGAGTCGATATTGCCTTTGCTGAGGTTGCGGTATCCGCCACGCTCGAATAGCTCGGCCCGCGCTTCGGCTGTGCTGAGGCGTTCGTCATGAAGCTCTACTGTGCAGCCGAAACGGCCGTGAAGGCGGTTGGCAAACTTGCGAGCCCTTGGCGTAATGGCTTCCAGTTCGCCGCCTTGTAGGTCGAGCGGCAGGCCGACAACCACAAGGTCGGGCTGCCACTCTTTGAGGATTTTCTCAATGTCATCCCAGTTCGGGATCCCGTCGCGGGCTTTCAGGGCCGGAAGCGGGCGGGCAGTGCCTGTGAGTTCCTGGCCTATCGCCACCCCGATGCTCTTGGTGCCGTAGTCAAAACCTAAAACGCTGCGTGAATGGCTCATGCGTGTCCTTTTTCATTGGAAAGATGGGTTGAGTTGATGCCGAGTTGGGCGATGGCCTTGTGCCAGCGCTCGCTGATCGGTGTGTTGAAGACCACGTCCGGGTTGGCCTCGGTGGTTAGCCAGGTATTCTCGGCCAGTTCCTGTTCGAGCTGTCCCGCATCCCAGCCGGCGTAGCCGAGGGCGACAAGGAAATTGTCCGGCGCGGCATGGGTGCCAAGCAGGGACAGGATATCCTTGGAGGTGGTGATCGAGACATCGTCGGTGATATTGATGCTCGAAAGCAGGTTGCCGATCCGGTTGTGAAGGACAAAGCCACGGTCTGCCGAGACTGGCCCGCCGTTGAAAACCGGCTGTTCGAGGCTGGTTGGATCCTGAATAGGCAGCTCCCGCTCGATCTCGATTTGTTCCAGCATACTGCCGACGGAGATTTCGATCGGCAGGTTGATCACTATCCCCATTGCGCCTTCGTCATTGTGTTCGCAGATGTAGACCACGCCTCCCTTGAAGTTCGGGTCTTGCATCTGGGGCATGGCAATCAAGAAATGATTGGTTAAGTTCATGAGCTGTACCTACTACCAGAACATGTTTATCTACAGTATGCCGAGTAATTGCCCCAATTACTATGTAGGGGGATTAATCGGCTGCGCATTGGCTTTGGTGCAAATAAAAACGCAGCCCGGAGGCTGCGTTTCCAGCGGGATCAGCCGTTAGGCTGTTTTGCCCAGACGGCGCTCGATGGCATCCATCAGCTTGCCGGTGATCGAGATATCGAAGGCGGCTTCAATTTCTCGGATACAGGTCGGGCTGGTCACGTTGATTTCGGTCAGCTTGTCGCCGATAACGTCAAGGCCAACGAAGATCAGGCCCTTCTCTTTTAGGGTCGGTGCAACCGCAGCGGCAATCTGCATATCGGTCTCGCTCAGCGGACGTGCTTCGCCAGTACCGCCTGCGGCCAGGTTGCCACGGGTTTCGCCCTTGGCCGGGATGCGCGCCAGGCAGTACGGCATTGGCTCGCCATCCACAACGAGGATGCGCTTGTCACCGTTGCTGATATCCGGGACGAATGTCTGGGCCATGCAGTAGTTCTGGCCGTGATTGGTCAGGGTCTCGATGATCACCGATACGTTAGGATCGTTTTCCTTGACGCGGAAGATAGAAGCGCCGCCCATGCCGTCAAGCGGTTTGAGAATCACGTCACCGTGGGTTTCGCGGAATGCTTTGATCTTCTCGGCCTTGCGGGTCACGATGGTGGTCGGGGTCAGCTCCGGGAACCATGCGGTGAACAGCTTTTCGTTACAGTCACGCAGGCTCTGCGGCTTGTTGACGATCAGTGTGCCTTGTTCTTCGGCGCGCTCTAGGATGTAGGTAGCGTAGATGTATTCGGTATCGAACGGCGGATCCTTGCGCATCAGCACCGCATCCAGCTCGGAGAGGGCGATGGTCTGCTCTGATTTAAACTCGTACCAGCCTGCCGGATCCTGCTTGAGCTCGACAACCTTGGTGTCGGCGATGGCCACGCCCTGATCCAAATGGAGGTCGTTCATCTCCATGTAGTGGATTTCGTAGCCGCGGCGCTGGGCTTCCAGCATCATGGCAAAGCTTGAGTCTTTCTTGATGTTGATGGATGAAATGGGATCCATCACGATACCCAGTTTAATCATTGCTTCTCTCCAGTTAGCCAAGATCGCCGAAACGAACTTGTAGGGCGGTAATGGCGGTCAGTGCGGCGGTTTCCGTCCGCAGGACGCGCGGTCCCAGCAGTGTTTCCTCAAAATGGTAATCGCGGGTCTTCGCGATTTCTTCGGCGGACAGGCCGCCTTCAGGGCCGATCAGCAGGCGGACATTTTCCACCGGCGTCGGCAGGGTGTTGATTGAGTATTTGGCACGCGGGTGAAGGTTCAGCTTGAGGCCGTCGTATTCTTCGGCGCACCACTCTTCGAGCTGCATGATCGGGCGGATCTCAGGCACGGTATTGCGGCCGCACTGCTCACAGGCGCTGATGGCAATTTTCTGCCACTGGGCGAGTTTCTTCTCGAAACGCTTCTGATCCAGCTTGACGCCGCAGCGTTCTGAAATCAGCGGGGTAATGGTATTCACGCCCAGTTCGACAGATTTCTGGATAGTGAACTCCATTTTATCGCCACGCGAAATGACCTGGCCGAGATGAAGATTGAGCGGTGATTCGCTGCTGCGATCGATGCGCTTTTGGATCTCGACCTGGACATTCTTCTTGCTGACTTCGCTGATCACGGCTGGGAATTCGGCACCGCTGCCGTCAAACAGTTCAACTTCCTGGCCTGGCTGCATCCGCAGTACGCGACCAATGTGACCGGCTGCATCTTCGCTGAGCATGACGAAACCCGAAGACGGTAGTGTCTCTGGGTGGTAAATACGTGGGATTCTCATGGCTATCTTGTAACCTGTTGGGTTTATTCTGGCAGTATTATATACCCAAGTGTGTCCAAGATGCTTGTTTCTGGGGCAGCCCGCATGTGGGCGGCCCCATGAGATTATTTCGAGGTGTTTTTGCAGCGTTCAAGTAGGGCCTGATACTGCTTGGTTTCACGAGGGGTTAGCGTCAGGTTGTAGGCTTTCACGATCCCCATGAAGTGGGGAATATACTGGCACTGATTTTTGGGCGGCAGCCATTCGTCTAGCCCTTTGGCTCCTTTCTGGCGGTTGAGGGAGGCCTCAACGCTCACGAGGTTTTTGGGGTCGTTAGCAAAGGTTTTACGTTTATCTAAGGTCCAATGATTGGCACCGTGCTCCCAGGCCCATTTCAGAGGGACCACATGGTCGATATCAATGTCGGATGCTCGGTAAATCACTTTGCCGGAATAAGCGCTGTTCCACCGGCCGGAGACCACTTGGCATTGTTTGGCATCTTTGAAGTGCACCTGGCCGACCGACTGGGCAATCAGGGTTTCCATGCGGGCGTTCTGGCAATCTTTGTCGAAATCCTGCCAGCCGTGGCCAAAGTGGTGGCGTTGGTATGAGCCGGAATCTGCCGCCGAGCTGGTTGTCGGTGCTTTGGCTCCCTTGGGCAAACGGCCGCCACTCTCTAAGCATGCGCTAAGGCTATTGTAGGGCGTAAAATTCTTGGTGCGCTGGTACGATGCGCTATTGCTGTCATGGCAGATCCCGCTCGTGGATTTTTTTACGATCGTATCTGCGGCATGGGAAGAAGAGGCAAACGGCAATAGCAGAGAGATAGCCAGTCCATAGCAGGCGTGGCGAGATAGGGAGGAGATGATGTATCGCATGGCAGTCCTAAGTCAGGGAGTAATACTGACAAGACTATCACCGAAAAGGCTTTTTAGATTGATATCACATTGTGTTTTTGATCATTTACATCCTTAAAAGGCATTTTTTGATCCGAAAGTGGATGGCAAGGGCATGCGATTATACGTTGGCCCAGATCAGGGGATGGCCGCATTGGCGGCAGCGATAGCTGGTTTGGCCGCGTTGAATTTTGTTGTGGCGGCGGATAGTGAGGGGGTAGTCGCTGCACTGGCAGCGATAGAGGAAGGTCTCCCCCTGCACTGAGCTGACATCGAAGCTGTGGGTGGCCCTGGGCTCGAGGCCGTAGATTGCGCTCATGATCTGTTGCCATTCCCGGCCGTGGGGACGAACCTTGCCATAGAGGCGGAAGGTGACGAGGTGGGCGACCTCGTGCGGCACGACTTCCTCAAGGAAGGCCTGCGGGTTTTCGGCGAGCAGTACCGGGTTGAAGCGCAGTTCCCAGCGTTGCAGGCGGGCGCTGCCGGCACTTTTCCCGCGCTGGTTGAACAGCACGGACGGTAGCGGCATGCGCTTGTTGAGACGCTGGTTGGCCTGCCGGATGCAGGCGGCAACGCGTTCTGTCACTTGTGATTGTAGAGGGGTCATGGCCGGTACCTGATAGTTGGATACGGTCGCCGAGTATAGGGAATTGGTGGCGCGGGTGGAAGCCGTGTTTGGCTGCTGGCTTGTGCTAAGCCTGAAACCAAAAAAGGAAGCCGAGGCTTCCTTTTTGTTTGGTCGAACTGCGATTACTTCAGGTTAGCGAAGTCGCGCAGTAGTTCGGCTTTGTCGGTCGCTTCCCAAGGGAACTCTTCGCGGCCGAAGTGGCCGTATGCCGCAGTCTTCTTGTACATTGGCTTCAGCAGGTCAAGCATTTCGATCAGGCCGTATGGGCGTAGGTCGAAGTGCTGGCGTACCGCTTCCACGATGATTTCGTGAGACACTTTCTCGGTGCCGAAGGTTTCGATCATGATAGATGTTGGATCTGCCACGCCGATCGCATAGGACAGCTGGATTTCACAACGGTCAGCCATGCCTGCAGCGACGATGTTCTTCGCTACATAACGCGCTGCGTAAGCGGCAGAACGGTCAACTTTCGATGGATCTTTACCAGAGAATGCACCACCACCGTGACGTGCTGCGCCGCCGTAGGTATCAACGATGATCTTACGACCAGTCAGGCCGCAGTCGCCCATTGGGCCACCGATAACGAAACGGCCGGTTGGGTTGATGAAGTACTTGGTGTCTTTGTTCAGCCACTCAGAAGGCAGTACCGGCTTGATGATTTCTTCCATTACCGCTTCTTGCAGCACAGGCAGCTCGATGCTTTCGCAGTGCTGGGTAGACAGAACAACCGCATCGATACCTACGATTTTGCCCTGATCGTACTGGAATGTTACCTGAGATTTTGCATCTGGACGCAACCAAGGCAGCGCGCCGTTCTTGCGTACTTTAGCCTGACGCTCAACCAAACGGTGTGCGTAAGTGATCGGTGCTGGCATTAGTACGTCGGTTTCGTTGGTTGCGTAGCCAAACATGATGCCCTGGTCACCGGCACCCAGCTCGCGTGGGTCTTCACGGTCAACACCTTGGTTGATGTCTGGAGACTGCTTACCGATTGCGCTTAGTACGGCACAAGAGTTGGCATCAAAGCCCATCTGTGAGTTCACGTAGCCGATTTCACGTACGGTTTCACGGGTGATCTCTTCGATGTCTACCCATGCTGATGTTGTGATTTCGCCACCAACCATCACCATACCGGTTTTTACGTAAGTCTCACACGCCACACGTGCCTTAGGATCTTGTTCTAAGATCGCATCCAATACTGCATCTGAAATTTGGTCTGCAATTTTATCTGGATGGCCTTCTGATACTGACTCAGAAGTAAACAGGTGCTTCGACATGAGCGCTCCCATAAAGTTGAATAAAGTGATAGTACGGTGCTCTATATCAGCCAATCGGCAAGGATGCATAAACGGATATACGTTTGTATGTATAGAGCTACCTCCGTCTAGACGTCTATAATACCTGTTGATATGAGAAAATCAACAATAGGAAGTGTAGGTGTATTGGGTATGAAATAGCGCAAACGATTCCCTGTAACGCTTTTATTACAGCTATTTGGTTGCGTTTAAGCCAGAATAGCATTGATCTGGCAGTTATTTTTCGCTGGAAATCGTTTGCAGAGTAGGGGGCTCTTTGCGACAATACCCGCCCGCCGAACATCGGCTGTACTGGGCATGTGAAGCCCAGACCGCCTCAATAACACTCTACGAATTTCTGGAGCAGACATGTCTTCTCGTAAAGAACTTGCGAATGCAATCCGTGCCCTGAGCATGGACGGTGTACAACAAGCAAACTCTGGCCACCCAGGCGCCCCTATGGGTATGGCTGATATCGCCGAAGTCCTATGGCGCGGCCACATGAACCACAACCCGCAGAACCCTGCGTGGGCTGACCGCGACCGCTTCGTGCTGTCGAACGGCCACGGTTCAATGCTGATTTACTCTCTGCTTCACCTGACTGGCTACGATCTGTCTATCGATGATCTGAAGAACTTCCGCCAGCTGCATTCCAAAACGCCTGGCCACCCAGAATACGGTTACGCACCGGGTGTTGAGACCACCACTGGCCCACTAGGCCAGGGCATCACCAATGCCGTGGGTATGGCGATGGCTGAAAAGGCACTGGCTGCCCAGTTCAACCGCGAAGGCCACGACATCGTTGACCACAACACCTATGTGTTCATGGGCGACGGCTGCCTGATGGAAGGTATCTCCCACGAAGCATGTTCACTGGCGGGTACGCTGGGTCTGGGCAAGCTGATCGCGTTCTGGGATGACAACGGCATTTCTATCGACGGCCACGTTGAGGGCTGGTTCTCTGACGACACCCCTAAGCGTTTCGAAGCATACGGCTGGCACGTGATCCCTGCGGTTGACGGCCACGACGCAGAAGCGATCAACGCAGCTATCGAAGCGGCGAAAGCCGAAACAGGTCGCCCTACGCTGATCTGTACCAAGACCATCATCGGCTTCGGCTCTCCAAACAAAGCGGGTTCTCACGACTGTCACGGTGCTCCACTAGGCGCTGATGAAATCAAAGCGGCACGTGAATTCCTAGGCTGGGAACACGGTCCTTTTGAAATCCCTGCCGACATCTACGCGCAGTGGGATGCCAAAGAAGCTGGCGCAATCAAAGAAGCAAGCTGGAACGACAAGTTCGCAGCGTACGAAGCGGCATACCCTGAGTTGGCTGCTGAATTCAAACGCCGCGTAAACGGTGAGCTGCCAGCACAGTGGGAAGAAAAAGCCTCTGCAATCATCGCTGATCTGCAAGCCAATCCTGCAAACATCGCATCTCGCAAAGCGTCTCAGAACGCACTGGAAGCGTTCGGTGCAATGCTGCCTGAGTTCATGGGCGGCTCGGCTGACCTTGCGCCGTCTAACCTGACCATGTGGTCTGGCTCGAAGTCTTTGACTGCCGATGACTTCTCAGGCAACTACATCCATTACGGTGTGCGTGAGTTCGGCATGACGGCGATCATGAACGGTATCGCCCTGCACGGCGGTTTCGTACCGTACGGCGCGACCTTCCTGATGTTCATGGAATACGCGCGTAACGCAATGCGTATGGCTGCCCTGATGAAGGTGCAGAACATCCAGGTTTACACGCACGATTCAATCGGTCTTGGCGAAGACGGTCCGACTCACCAGCCGGTTGAGCAAATTGCGTCTCTGCGCCTGACTCCGAACATGAGCACATGGCGTCCATGTGACCAGGTTGAATCTGCCGTGGCATGGAAACTGGCTATCGAGCGCAAAGACGGCCCGACAGCACTGATCTTCTCTCGCCAGAACCTTGCCCAGCAGCCTCGTGACGAGCAGCAGCTGGCTGATATCGCCAAGGGTGGCTACATCCTGAAAGATTGTTCAGGCAAGCCTGAGCTTATCTTTATCGCGACAGGTTCTGAAGTTGAGCTAGCCGTAGAAGCTGCAGCACAGCTGACCGCTGAAGGCCGTGAGGTTCGCGTTGTTTCTATGCCTGCAACTGATGTATTCGACAAGCAAGACGCAGCTTACCGCGAAGCAGTACTGCCATCTGACGTGACTGCGCGTGTTGCCATCGAAGCGGGTATCGCTGACTTCTGGTACAAGTACGTTGGTTTCGACGGCCGTATCATCGGCATGAGCACCTTCGGCGAGTCTGCACCTGCCGACGAGCTGTTCAAGATGTTTGGCTTCACCACTGAAAATGCAGTGGCAACCGCCAAAGAGCTTCTGGACTAATTGCCACGCTGATTTATTTCAATGCATAAAATAAAGACCTCTGCGGAGGTCTTTTTTTATGGAAAGTGGGATCTGACTCACAGCTGAATTGGCGGCAAAAACAGCTTGGATGTTAAGGTTTTGCTGGCTAAGTCTTTGTTTTTATTTGGTGTTGGTGGTCTGGGTGATGCGGGTCACATTTATCGTGATTCTGCTTGGCGCTTGGTATACACTAACGCGGCTTATTAATTTTGTAGCACGGATATGACACTAAAAGTCGCAATTAATGGATTTGGCCGTATCGGACGCAGTGTGCTTCGCGCCCTGTATGAAAGCGGCAAACGCCATCAAATGAAGATCGTGGCAGTCAACGAGTTGGCTGAGCCGGAAGCAATGGCTCACCTTCTGCAGTATGACACCTGTCATGGTCGCTTCTGCAAGTCTGTCAGCCATGATCAGGAACACCTGTTTATTGGTCATGATGACGGCGAGCGCGACAGTGTCCGTATTTTGCATCAGAGTGATATATCACTCTTGCCGTGGCATGATCTTGAGGTCGATATCGTCTTGGATTGTACCGGTGTCTATGGCTCCCGCGCTGACGGCGAGGCCCATCTCAAGGCCGGTGCCGGCAAAGTTCTGTTTTCCCATCCTGCTGCAAAAGATATCGACAATACCGTTATTTACGGCGTCAACCACCAAACGCTGCTGCCTGAACACAAAATAGTGTCTAATGGCTCTTGCACCACCAACTGTATTGTCCCTGTTATTAAGGTTCTGGACGAGAACTTCGGTATCGAGTCCGGCACGATTACCACGATCCACTCGGCGATGAATGACCAGCAGGTCATTGACGCCTACCATTCCGATTTGCGCCGTACTCGCGCTGCCAGCCAGTCAATAATCCCAGTTGATACTAAGCTACACTTGGGGATTGGTCGTATTTTTCCGAAATTTTCTGACAAGTTTGAAGCTATTTCCGTGCGCGTTCCGACAATTAACGTTACTGCGATGGATTTGAGCGTTACTGTAAAGACAAACGTGAAAGTTAATGACGTAAATCAATCCTTAGCGGCTGTATCTCGTAGTACATTGAGTGGCATAGTAGATTACACCGAAGCCCCGCTGGTCTCGGTTGATTTCAACCATGACCCGCACAGTGCGATTGTCGACGGTACCCAGACCAGGGTGAGCAACCAGCACTTGGTTAAATTGCTGGTTTGGTGCGATAACGAATGGGGTTTTGCCAACCGAATGCTAGACACCGCGTTGGCTATGTATGCCGTCGATAGGGCGGATACACAAGCAGTAAGAATTACCGAGCCTTGCAGTGACGCTGGGCTGACTAAAAATTGAATTTTAAATTAACAAGTTGAGAGGACAAACCATGTCTGTAATCAAGATGACTGATCTGGACCTAGCTGGTAAACGCGTATTTATCCGTGCTGACCTAAACGTGCCAGTGAAAGACGGTAAAGTAACTTCAGATGCACGTATCCTTGCATCTCTACCTACCATCAAGCTTTGTCTAGAAGCCGGTGCGAAAGTAATGGTTACTTCTCACCTAGGTCGTCCAACTGAAGGCGAGTACGCGGAAGAGTTCTCTCTACAGCCTGTTGTTAACTACCTGAACGACGCACTTGATTGCGAAGTTAAACTGGCTAAAGACTACCTGAACGGCCTAGAGCTGAACGCTGGTGAGCTAGTTGTTCTTGAAAACGTTCGCTTCAACAAAGGCGAGAAGAAGAACGAAGAAGAGTTGTCTAAGCAGTACGCAGCACTGTGTGATGTGTTCGTAATGGATGCATTCGGTACAGCTCACCGCGCCCAGGCATCTACTCACGGTGTAGGTATGCACGCTCCAGTTGCTTGTGCTGGCCCTCTACTAGCTGCAGAGCTAGAAGCACTAGGCAAAGCAATGGACAACCCACAGCGTCCACTTGTTGCTATCGTTGGTGGCTCTAAGGTTTCTACTAAGCTGACTGTTCTTGAGTCTCTGTCTAAAGTTGCTGACCAGCTAGTTGTTGGTGGCGGTATCGCTAACACCTTTATCGCAGCTGCTGGCCACAACGTAGGTAAGTCTCTGTACGAAGCTGACCTAATCGAAACTGCACAGAAGCTGATGGAAGAGTGTTCTATCCCAGTTGCAACTGACGTTGCTTGTGCAAAAGCATTCGACGAGAACGCAGAAGCAGAAATTAAGAACGTTGCTGACGTACAAGACGATGACATGATCTTCGACCTAGGCCCAGATTCAACTGCGGCACTGGCTGAAATCATCGGCAATGCAAAAACTATTCTTTGGAACGGCCCAGTTGGCGTATTCGAGTTCAAGAACTTCGAAGCGGGTACAGCAGGCATTTCTAAAGCTATCGCTGAATCAGCAGGCTTCTCTGTTGCAGGCGGCGGTGACACACTAGCAGCTATCGACAAGTTCGGTATCAAAGCAGATGTTTCTTACATCTCTACTGGTGGCGGTGCGTTCCTTGAGTTCGTAGAAGGTAAGGTTCTACCAGCGGTTGCTATGCTGGAAGAGCGCGCTAAAGCGTAATTATATGAGTCGGGAGCCGTTGGCTCCCGTACTTATCGTTTGTGAATGGGGTCGTGTTTTTGTAAAATAGCGGCCAGTAGCAAACGATTGCACAGAATTACTTTTAATACAGACAACAAGGCAAATAGGACTATTGTTATGTCTAAGATCTTCGATTTCGTAAAACCTGGTGTTATTTCTGGCGACGACGTACAGAAAGTTTTTGAAGTAGCAAAAGAAAACAACTTTGCACTGCCAGCGGTTAACGTTGTTAACACTGACTCAATCAACGGTGTACTTGAAGCTGCTGCTAAAGTAAAAGCACCAGTTGTTGTTCAGTTCTCTAACGGCGGTGCAGGTTTCTTCGCTGGTAAGGGCGTGAAACTAGAAGGTCAAGGTGCACAAATCCTTGGTGCTGTAGCGGGTGCTAAATACGTACACGCTGTTGCTGAAGCATACGGTGTGCCAGTAATCCTGCACACTGACCACGCTGCTAAGAAACTACTTCCTTGGATCGACGGTCTACTAGACGCTGGCGAAGAGTACTTCGCGCAAACTGGTAAGCCTCTATTCTCTTCTCACATGATCGACCTGTCTGAAGAGTCTCTAGAAGAGAACATCGAAATCTGTTCTAAGTACCTAGAGCGCATGGAAAAGATGGGCATGACTCTTGAGTTTGAACTAGGTTGTACTGGCGGCGAAGAAGACGGCGTTGACAACTCTGACATGGACTCTTCTGAGCTATACACTTCTCCAGAAGACGTTGCATACGCTTACGAGAAACTAATCGCAATCAGCCACCGTTTCACTATCGCTGCCTCTTTCGGTAACGTACACGGTGTTTACCAGGCTGGTAACGTTGTACTGACTCCAACTATCCTGCGTGACTCTCAGAAGTACTGCTCTGAGAAGTTCGGTATTGCACCAAACGCGCTTAACTTCGTATTCCACGGCGGTTCAGGTTCAACTGAAGCTGAAATCAAAGAGTCTATCAGCTACGGTGTGATCAAGATGAACATCGATACTGATACTCAGTGGGCAACTTGGGACGGTATCCGTAAGTACGAAGCTGAAAACCACGATTACCTACAGGGCCAGATCGGTAACCCAACTGGCGAAGGCGCTCCTAACAAGAAGTACTACGATCCACGCGTATGGCTACGTGCTGGTCAGTCTTCAATGGTTGCGCGTCTTGAGAAAGCATTTGCTGACCTTAACGCAATCGACGTACTGTAATTTACAGTTAACGTGTTGATTTAAAAGCCCGCGAAAGCGGGCTTTTTTGTATCGGTCAAAATAGGGGTGTGACCTGTATCAAATAGTTGTTGGTGTTGTTCGCCGGTGACGTTATTATCCGGCGCGAAATATGGGCGGTAGCATACTGCCTTCTAGCCGGTAAGCCGCCGCAGCGGTGGCCCGGGTAGGTATATTACTTAATTAAGTCTATGATTATCAGTGCTTCCGTGATAAGCGGAAATGAAAATAACAATAGCTGGGTGAGAAAAGTATGAGTGAGAGCGTTGCAAATACCGTAACGGAAACTGTCGTTGATACTATCAAGGACAATGATTTGACGAACGGCGTGCTGAACGCCGGGAACTGGCTGGCAGACAACCACGACCTGTTGATCCAATACGCGGTCAATATTGTCGCGGCACTGCTGATTCTGTTTATTGGTAACATCGTTACCAAGGCCGTTGCCAATGGCGTGGCAAGAATGCTGCGCAAGAAAGAAATGGACGAGGCCGTGGTGGAGTTCCTGCATTCGCTGGTTCGCTACCTGCTGTTTGTCATCGTATTGATTGCAGCTCTAAGCCGCGTTGGCGTGCAGACTGCCTCTGTGGTTGCCGTGATCGGTGCCGCTGGTTTGGCCGTTGGCCTGGCGCTGCAAGGTTCGCTGTCTAACTTCGCCGCAGGTGTTCTGATTGTGGCATTCCGTCCATTCAAGTCTGGTGACTTCGTGGAAGTTGGCGGCGTAGCCGGTCTGGTTGAGGCTATTCAGGTGTTCTCTACTATCCTGAAAACCACAGACAACAAAATGGTCGTAGTACCTAACTCGGCCGTTATCGGCGGTCCAATCACTAACTACTCGCGTCATGCTACGCGCCGTATCGACTTCGTTATCGGTGTGTCTTACAAGGCTGACCTGAAGAAGACGAAAGCGGTTCTTGAGCGTGTTGTCTCTGCTGACGAGCGTGTCTTGAAAGATCCAGCACCGACCGTGGGTGTGGTTGCTCTTGCTGATTCATCAGTGAATTTCGTGGTGCGCCCTTGGGTGAACACGGCTGACTATTGGGATGTTTACTTCGATCTGCTTCAGGCGATCAAAGAAGAGCTGGATCAAGAAGGTATCGAGATCCCATTCCCGCAAATGGACGTTCACTTGAACAAAATCGAAGGCTGATAGCGCAGCGGCGCTGGCCTGAAGGAAAAATGGAGCCATATCGGCTCCATTTTTTTATGCCTGAAATTAGGCCTCAGTCTCGGTCGGCAGCGGCAGAACCGGGTTGGGTAGGGCGGCCAATAGGTGATTGAGATCAGCACTGGCAAAAGCGAAGGTGTGATCAGGCTTGCCGGGGGTAAACATCAGGTCCTGATAGCTATATACCACCGGGTCGATTAGCAGGGTGATATCGTCAGGAAGCCCGAACGGGCAGACGGCCCCAGGCGCGCAGCCGATGGCCGAAATCATCTCGTCATGGGTACAGACGGAGACCCGTTTGCCCAGAACCTGCTTGACCAACTTGCTGTCGAGGCGGCTGTCACGGTGGGTTAGCAGCAGGCAGTGGCCGCCGCCCTTGATTTTCATGAACAGGCTCTTGGTCGGGGCGGCAGTCCAGCCGAGCGCCTTGCCTATCCGTTCATCGGCTTCGAAGTCGAGGATTGGCTCGTGCTGCCATTGCTGGTAGCTGACGCCTGCTCGGGAAAACAGGGCAAGGTTGGCGTGGTAGATTTCATCGAGTTTGTCAGGCTGCATATTGGCTCCATAGTCCTTGTGCCAGATGGCTGGCGATCACGAACATCATAGCCGCAACGGCTAGGTCAATTCCGCGTTTCACCTTGGGTTTTGATAATGTGGGAGCAAGCTTCGCTGCGCCGATTGACAGGGTATAGAACCAGACGAACGAGGCCATGATGGTCCCTGCGGCAAAAGCGGTACGGTCGCTGCCCTCGAACTGGCCACCGATTGAACCGAGGATCACCACGGTATCGAGGTAGACATGGGGGTTGAGGACAGTGACCGCCAGCGCGCCTAGGATCACGGCTCGGCGGCCGTGAGAGAAAATCGGTGCGCTGTGGTGGTCGTCGCTGGCAGGACGAAAAGCGCTTTGTAGCGACAGTAGCCCGTAGAATGACAGGAACAGGATTCCGCCGACTGTGACGGCGGTCAGCAGGGTTTGGTTGCTGGCCAGTACGGCACCGCCGCCAAATACGCCAAGGCTGATGAAAAAGGTGTCAAGTAAACTGCAGACTGTGGCGGTTGTCAGGTGGTGGTTGCGTTTTATCCCTTGGTTGAGGACAAAGGCATTCTGGGCTCCGATGGGAATGATCATCGATGCCCCGAGCCCGAATCCTTGTAGCAAAGGCCAAATACTCATAGAGGCAGATCCTTTAAGGCGTGAAATAAGTGATGAACCAAGGATAGGCGCTGAGCCTTGATGAAGTAAATCTAATAATATTTATATAATATTAGTGTTTCTAATATAACAATGTGCCGAGGGGCGAACAGGAGGCGAGGTGATGAGGGGACTGGATTACCGTTGGATAGAGGCACTGGATGCGGTGGTAGCAATGCGGGGATTCGAGCGTGCGGCCGACAGTCTTTGTATTACCCAGTCGGCTGTCTCGCAGCGGATCAAGCAGCTAGAGAAGCTGATGGCACAGCCGATGCTGGTGCGCGGTCAGCCACCGCTTCCGACGCCGGCAGGAAAAAAACTGCTCGGGCTTTACCGTCGGGTGCGCCTGCTTGAGCAGGAGCTGCTGCCTGAACTGATCCCCGACGATAGCAGCCAGCCGTTGTCAGTGGCCATTGCGACCAACGCCGATAGTTTGGCGACCTGGTTGTTGCCTGCCCTCAAGCCCCTTCTGATGAGCAGAAGGCTGATGCTCGACTTGGTTGTCGATGACGAGACGCGGACGCTGGACAAGCTCCGCAGCGGGGAGGTGGTCGGGGCGATTAGCATGGAGCCAGCCCCGTTGCCTGGCTGTATGGCTGATTACCTCGGGCGGGTCGATTTTCTCTGCGTGGCCAGCCCGGCCTTTGCGGCCAAGTATTTTTCCGCCGGGGTGACGCGCGAGGCGTTACGTTTGGCGCCTGGGGTCTCGTTCGATCAGCATGATGATCTGCACCAACGCTTCGTCCACCAGCATTTTAATTTGCCGACAGGAAGCGTTTTGACCCATACGGTAAGATCCTCGGAGGCATTCGTAAGGATGGCGGTAGAGGGGATTGCTTATTGCCTGATCCCGCGTATTCAGATCCAGCGAGAGCTTGATGAAGGGATATTGATCAATGTGACCCCCTCCTTTTTGCTTACGAGACAGATGTACTGGCACCATTGGGCTCTTGAGAGCGGGATATTGTCCGAGTTATCCCAGCAGCTGACTGAATTTGCCCGGAACGTGCTTCCGCAATAGTGTTAATAAAACGATGTTCAAAAAATTTTTATGATTAGGGAATTTTTTGTCATGTGCTGTTGTCCAATAGCCATATTCCGAATAAACATAGGAAAGCACGATGAAAAAACAGTTAGTTGCCGTAATGTTGGGGTTGGGGATGATGGGCGCAAGTGGTATGGCTTCGGCCAATATCGATGTGCCGCATTTGGAGACGACAGGGATCGGTGAGATCACCGTCCAGCCTGATATGGCCGTGTTTTCGGTGGCGGTAGACGAAATGCGCCCTAGCGCCAAGGAAGCCAAGCTGGCAGCCGACAAGGCGGTGACAGCGTTTGTCGATCGCCTGTTGGCGGAAGGGCTTGATCGCAGCCAGATCCAAAGTGCCAATATCAGCCTTCAGCCGCAGTACCATTACCCGAAGGACAAGGCTCCCGAGCTTCAGGGATACCGGGCGACCCGTACCGTGACGGTAACCGTCAGCCAGCTTGACCAACTCAATACCTACCTAGACAGCGCGCTGGGCGATGGTATTAACCGGATCAATAATATCGAGCTGAAAGTGAGCGACGAGTCGGCGGTACAGGAGCAGGCCCGTCTGGCTGCTATCAAAGATGCCCAAACTAAGGCCAAATCATTGGCGGAAGGCTTTGGTCAAAAGCTCGATGGGGTATGGCAGATTTCCTACCAGTCGCATAACCCGCGTCCGGTAATGATGCGAATGGCGATGGATGCCGCACCAGCGAATTCGGCTGGCTACCAGGACACCCAGATCACGGTGCGTGACAGCGTGGATGTGATTTTCAAGCTGGAAGAATAGTCGCCGCGAGTCTAGCGAAAACAAAAAGGAGAGCCGATAGGCTCTCCTTTTTTTGGATCGGGGCAATGTTACGGTGCTGAGTGCAGGATCCGTGCACGGATAGTGCCATCGATCGCCTTGAGCTTTTTGAGGGCGGCATCGGCATGCACAGTTTCCACATCGATAACCACATAGCCGATTTCAGGGCCTGTCTGGAGGTACTGGGCGGCAATGTTAATCCCGTCGGCGGCAAAAATCGTGGTGATTTGGTTGAGGATCCCTGGACGGTTCTCATGGATGTGGAGCAGGCGCGAGCAGCTGCGGTGCTCGGGCAGCGACACTTCCGGGAAGCCAACCGCAGACAGGGTAGAGCCGTTATCCGAGTACTTGGCCATCTTGCCTGCCACCTCGATGCCGATATTTGCCTGAGCCTCCTGGGTCGAACCGCCGATGTGCGGGGTCAGCAGTACGTTGTCGAATTTTGCCAACGGCGTTTCAAAGGGATCGCTATTGGTCTGGGGCTCTGCCGGGAACACATCAATGGCGGCACCGGCAATATGGTTGCTTTCAAGGGCGCTGCACAGGGCGTCGATGTCAACCACGGTACCACGGGCGGCGTTGATGAAGATCGCGCCAGGCTTCATGCGGGCGAATTCCTCTGCCCCCATCATATTCTGGGTGTCAGGGGTTTCCGGGACATGGAGGCTGACAACATCACACTTGTTGAGCAGCTCGGTAAGCAGCGGCAGTTGGGTTGCATTGCCAAGCGAGAGCTTGTTTTCGATGTCGTAGTAGTAGACTTTCATCCCGAGGTTTTCGGCCAGAATGCCGAGTTGGGTACCGATATGGCCGTAGCCGATGATCCCGAGCCGCTTGCCGCGGGCCTCGAAGGCGTGATCGGCTGACTTGAACCATTCACCCCGGTGGGCCTTGGCATTTTTCTCGGGGATCCCGCGCAGTAACAGCAGGATTTCGCCCAGTACAAGTTCGGCCACGCTGCGGGTATTTGAGAACGGGGCATTGAAGACCGGGATCCCGCGCTTGGCCGCCGCGCGGAGGTTGACCTGGTTAGTCCCGATGCAGAAGCAACCCACGGCAATGAGTTTCTTGGCGGCGCTGAAGACTTCCTCGGTGAGTTCGGTGCGGGAGCGGATCCCGACAAAGTGGGCATCGGAAATCGCGGTCAGCAGTTCATCACCGGACAAGGAACCTTTGTGGTATTCGATATTGCTGTAGCCAGCCTGCTGCAGCACCTCGATGGCCGACGGGTGGACCCCTTCGAGCAGCAGAATTTTTATCTTGTCTTTATCCAGTGAATATTTAGCCATTTTGTACTCATCCTTAATACATAGATAGCGCTGGGGAAGCGGGGCAGAGGCAGGAAATGCGGGTGCAGGTATCCTGTGTGCGGGGCTGGCCATATGCGCCATATTCGGTTGTTCTGGAATTACGTTATCAAAAAACAACCAAAATGGGTAAGAATATTACAGAATAGATAAAAAAAAACGGCATATATTATGCCGTTTTGAAAGTTGGTAACGAATTTCGCGGCTGAAGGCTGGGTGAAACAGCACAGCCGCGTTGCGAATCCGTTATTTTTCGATTTTTTTCACGCCGTCCGGTGTGCCCATCAGCAGGACGTCGGCACCTCGGTGGGCGAACAGGCCGACGGTCACGACGCCAGGTAGGGCATTGATCGCATCTTCCATGGCTTTCGCATCGGTGATGGCCATGTTGTGGACATCCAAGATGATGTTGCCGTTGTCGGTGATGCAGCCTTCGCGGTAAACCGGATCGCCACCGAGCTTAACCAGCTCGCGGCCGATAAATGAGCGAGCCATTGGGATGACTTCGACCGGCAATGGGAACTGGCCCAAAACGTCAACTTGCTTAGTGTTGTCGACGATGCAGATGAATTGCTTGGCAATGGCTGCCACGATTTTCTCGCGGGTCAGCGCCGCACCGCCGCCTTTGATCATATCGAAGTCGCCGTTGATTTCGTCAGCGCCATCAACATAGATATCCAAGCTGGAGACTTCGTTGGCATCAAAGACCGGAATACCGATTTTTTCCAAGCGCTCGGTAGATGCAACAGAACTTGAAACGGCGCCCTTGATTTCCTCTTTACGGGTTGCCAGCGCGTCGATGAAGTGATTGACGGTTGAGCCGGTGCCCACCCCCACAATACTGCCTTTGGTTACGTATTCTAAGGCAGCCCAGCCTGCGGCTTTCTTCATTTCATCTTGTGTCATGCTTTTCTCCTAGTGGATGACATTGTGCGGAGCGCCGATTATAGCCAAATCCATCGCAGCCGTCAGGCGTTATCTGGCACAATAAAGCCGCAACCCTCAGATTAACAAGACAATTCTATTGTTTACATGGGCTTACCCGATGCAATGTTTTGCCAAATACCAATCGTTTGCCTTTTGGGCTACCAACAGTAATGGTGGCTGGGGGTGATGATTTCCGGCAACGGGACATCCCAGGACTGACTGGGCAGGGAGGCGACCTGCTGGCAATCATGGGCAAGGCCGATGGGGCGAGGGCCTTCACGGTGGTGGTGCCAGCGTGACAGGGTCCGATCATAGTACCCGCCGCCCATTCCCAGACGGTGCCCCCTTGCATCGAAGGCGACCAGCGGGGTGCAGACCACATCGAGATTGGCAATCGGACAAACTCGGCGGATATCGAGCACCGGTTCGGCGATCCCGAAGCGGTTGGGTGCCATGGGGGTATTGGGGCTGTAGCCGAGGAATAGGAGATGGCCTTTGCTGAAGGGATGGAGCACTGGTAAGTAAACGTGTTTGCCGGCTTGCCATAACCAGTGGATCAGCGGTTCGGTATCCAGTTCGCCATCGTTGGTTAGGTACAGGGCGATATGGTGGGCTTGTTTCAGGGTATCGGAAACTTGGCAGCGGGCAAGCAAGGCTTGGGCAGCACGATTTTGTTCAGAGGTGCTGAGCGCGCGTCGAGTTTTACGAATAGTTTGGCGAATATGCTGGCGAGTGACTCCAGCGGGAATCGTCGCTCTCATAGGTCATCCGGTGACTGAGTGGGTTCGATGATAGGCACTGTCTGCGTGCCACTGGGAATAGGTGCCCCAAGGTGCCGTTGCGAATAGTTGGCCCTTGAACCAGAGTTCAAGGTGGACCTGCAACATTAACCGTAGGCTTCTCGGTACGAGCCGAGCATGCTCAATAGCTAATAAAAGCAGATCCTGGGTTTTTGCTTATCGGCTCGGGGACGTTAATCCGCTGACGCACACCCCAGGGTCAATTCATTATCAACGCTCAGGCTGATATTGCAATGCTTTCTCCAATAAATCTTGCATTTCATTGATTCTATTGGACATTTTATCAGCATTGCGCTGTTGTTCATGGCGTTCGCTATGCAGTTCGTTGCAAATATTGAGACCGGTAAAGATCAGTAGCTGCTCGGTATTGTTGATATGGGTTCGATCTGCGAGCTCTTTCAGGCGCTGGTCAAAGTCAGCGGCCGCTGCTTTGAGGGCGTCTTCTTGACCCGCAGGACAATTTACCTTGAGGCTGCGGCCCAAAACCTGAATTTCTACTGCCTGGTTACTCATAAGTGTTTAATCTGCTCCGTGCCAGATTGATCAATATGGCATTCCGCTTGCGATACGCGTTAAGACAGCCAATATAGAAAAAGCCCTAGCAACATGCAAGCCGCCTATTCACGCTTTGCGATCAATTGTGTCTGACTAAACAGATATTAACCAGTTTGGCACAAACGTGCGCCTGTCACTCGAAAAGCCAAGTGACGCTGGTTTCTGATAAGTGGTAGCATAACAGTTAATCTAACGAATTCTATACGAAAAGGTGAACAGCCATGAGCGAACTATCATTGCCGGCCTATGAAACCCTTGAGCCGCTCCTGAAAGAACAGGGGCTTGCGGTCAACCCAGCCGAGCTGCACGGCCTGCTTAGCGGGATGATTTGCGCTGGTCTGGCGACAGACGGTGAGCACTGGCTGGCGCCAGTTGCCGATTATGCTAATCAGGGCGAGCCGCTGACTGACGGCGCCAAGGCGGTTGTGCGCTCGGTGTTTGATCCGGCAGCCAGCCAGTTGCAGGGCGTATTGAGCACCTTGCTAAATTCGACGGCGTCTGAATTGGCCGAGATTGAGTTCACCGTGTCGCTGCTGTTACCGGCAGAAAATACCGATCTCATGTTGCGTGGCGAGGCACTGGGCGAATGGGTGACCAATTTCATCTCCGGCCTTGGTCTGATGGGGATGCGCAAAGAGACCCTCTCCGATGACGTGACCGAGGCGATTGCCGCCCTGCAGGAGATCGCCCAGTTGGGCATCGACGAGGACGAGGATATGGAAGAGCAGGCGATGCTGCTGGACAATATTGTGGCCTACGTCCCTGAATGTGTTCTAGTGTGTTTGGTTGGTCTGAGCCAGCGTGGCGAGCTCGACGAGGCGGGGCACGAACAGGACGGCAAGCCAACCTTGCATTGATCTATGGGCGAATGTGATAGAGGGCATACCGTGAAGCAGTATGATGTCGTTATTGCTGGAGGGGCGATGGCCGGGGCAACCTTGGCCATTGCGCTCGATACGTTGGGCGGCGGTCGATTGAAAATCGCTGTGGTAGAGGCTGTCGAGCCGTGTCTTGACCAGCACCCGGGCTATGATGCCCGCAGTATAGCGTTATCTCTTGGTTCATCCGAACTGCTGACCTCGATTGGGTGCTGGCAGGCGTTGTCCGATATGGCTACTCCGATTTCGGATATCCATGTTTCTGACCGTGGCCATGCCGGTATGCTGCATATCGGTGCCCGCGAACAGGCTGTCAACGCACTCGGTTATGTCATTGAGCTGGCTGATGCAGGCAAGCTGTTTCACCGTCAACTAGCTGAACGCGAGTCGATAGACCTGTTGTGCCCGGAGACCATCGAGGCCATTGAACGGGATCTCGAGGGCAACATCCTCACCTTGGCCAGCGGCAAGCGGTTGGCTTGCTCGCTGGTGGTGGCGGCCGACGGTGCCGTGTCGGGATGCTGTGAGATGCTGGGGATCGGGCGCGATGAGCATGACTTCCAGCAAATTGCGGTGATTGCCAATGTCACGACTGCCGAACATCACCAGGGACGGGCTTTCGAGCGCTTTACCCCTGACGGCCCTGTTGCTTTACTGCCGATGTCGGAGGGGCGCTGTTCGCTGGTATGGTGTATCCGCCCCGAGTCGCAGGCCGAAATCATGGGCCTTGACGACGAGGCGTTTCTGGCTCGCCTTCAGCAGGCGTTTGGCTGGCGGTTGGGCCGTATGCAAAGAGCCGGGCGGCGAGATGCCTATCCGTTGCTGTTGCGTTGCTCCCAGCGGCTGGTTTCCCATCGGGCTGCGGTGGTAGGCAATGCAGCCCAGACCCTTCACCCGATTGCCGGTCAGGGGTTCAACCTCGGGCTGCGCGATGTCATGAGCCTTGCCGAGGAGATCCTGCGCGGAACGGCCGAGGGGCTCGATGCCGGTCATCAGCGGATACTGAGCCGCTACCGCCAGCGCCGGACACCGGATCGCGATGCCACCGTGATGATGACGGCTGGACTGGTCGGGATTTTTGCCAATGAAAGTCTCCCTTTTGTCGTCGGCCGCAATGTAGGGTTGGCTGCGATGGGATGGAGCGATGTATGTAAGGCCCCGCTGGTGCGTCGGGCTATGGGACAGGTAGAACGATAATCATGATGCAAAATGTGGATGTCGCCATTATTGGCGGCGGAATGGTGGGATTGGCTCTGGCTGCGGCATTGGCCGATACCGAGTTGCGGGTAGCGGTGATCGAGGGGCGTGAGCCTGAGCGGGAATTGTCCGCTCTGCCCGATATCCGAGTCTCGGCCCTGAGCCGAGCCAGTGAGCGTATTTTGCGTCAGGTCGGGGCATGGCAGGGGATTGAGGCACGCCGGATGGCCCCCTATGACAAGATGGAAGTCTGGGAGCAGGACAGCTTTGCCCGGATTGCCTTTGATGCAGCCCGACTCGCCCAGCCGGATCTCGGCCATATCGTCGAGAACCGGGTGATTCAGCTGGCCTTACTTGACCGGGTGAGCCAATTGCCGAACGTGACCTTGATGATGCCGGAGCAGTGTCAGAGCATGGCGTTCGGTGAGCATGAGGCTTGGCTCAGTCTGGCATCGGGCAAGCACCTGACGGCCAAGCTGGTGGTCGGTGCCGATGGTGCGAATTCTTGGGTACGCCAGCAGTTGGATATCCCATTGACTCACTGGGATTATGGCCACAGCGCGATCGTTGCCAACATTCGCTGTAGTGATCCGCATGGTCAGACCGCCCGCCAGATTTTCCGCCCTGATGGGCCGTTGGCCTTCTTGCCGCTGGGCGAGCCGGATCTGTGCTCGATTGTCTGGTCGCTGCCGCCCGAGCGTGCCGCCGAGTTGGTGGCAATGCCGGAGCAGGCGTTCAACAAGCACTTGACCGCGGCCTTTGATCACCGTTTGGGCTTGTGCCAGGTGGAAGGTGAGCGTCAGGCGTTCCCGCTGCGAATGCGTTATGCGCGTGATTTTGTGCGTGAGCGGGTGGCCTTGGTTGGAGATGCGGCCCATACCATTCATCCACTAGCGGGGCAGGGGGTGAACCTTGGTCTGTTGGATGCCGCGAGCTTGGCTCAGGAAATCAAGGCGCTGTGGCAGCAAGATAAAGATATCGGTGCCAAGGCTAATCTGCGCCCTTATGAACGATGGCGAAAAGCAGAGGCGGCCAAGATGATTGCGTCCATGCAAGCTTTCCGAGACCTCTTTTCCGGAAGTCACCCGGCCAAGAAGCTGGTCCGTGATATCGGTATGCTGTTCGTCGACAAGGCCCCGGGCCTGAAAGACGAATTCATGCGCCGGGCATTAGGGCTGAGTGGTCATTTACCCGAATTGGCCCGTCCCCGTTGATGTTTTGCCAAGCCGCCTTCGGGCGGCTTTTTTGTTGGTATTTTTTATTACTCATTTTGGGACTTTTTCTCCTACATTAAATATCAGTAGAGCGGGCCGAGGTGGCTTGCTCGTGGCCGAGGGCGGCAAAAGGCCCTCTGTATGTCTTGTTTCTGCTTTGTTCGCAAGTGCGTGTGGCAAAAGGCAGGCTTTCAAAGGGAAGTTTAACCATGAGCTATATTCCTTCTGAGTTGAAGTTTACCAATACCCATGAGTGGGTACGCCCCGAGGGGGATGGGGTATATACCATCGGGATCACTGATCATGCCCAGTCAATGCTGGGGGATATGGTGTTTGTCGACCTGCCGGAAATAGATGCTGCCGCAGAGGCAGGGGAAGACTGTGCTGTGGCCGAGTCGGTAAAGGCTGCCACGGATGTATACGCGCCGCTTACCGGCTATGTCGTCGCGGTTAATGAAGAATTGGAGGGGGCCCCAGAATTGGTAAACAGCGATCCGTATGGTGACGGCTGGTTGTTTCAATTGAAAGTGGATGATGAAAGCGAGGTGGCAGATTTGCTTGATGCAGATAGCTATCTTGATTTGATCGACGAGGATAGCGACGACTAGTGGTGATAAGTAAAAAGCCCACCGAGGTGGGCTTGCTGCGCAGACAGGAATGGGATTAGGCGTATTCTTTCAAGCGCCTTATTTCACTGTTGATTTCTTTTACGGTTTGAAAATGGTGTTGCTGGGCCTTGATAGGTACAAGCAACTGGCCATTTTGGAACTCGTAGCCCCCCCTGCCATCAATGTAGATCCTTCCACGGAATAAACGACTAACGTGCTTTGCGATCATCTGGGGCACGTAGTGTTTGAACATGCGCATATTTTGCCAACCTTCCTTTTGCCAACGTCGTCGCAAATTATAAAACAACATGCATGAACCTTTTGTGACGACTTCAGCATAATCGCGATGTTAAAGAGATCTTGATTTATAAATTCTTTTTAATCAAAGTATCAATGCAGAATTTTATTCTGCTTCATATCTCTCAATAACAAATGTGCACCATTGCATATTATTCACGCTCTTCTGAATGATTCCCAATTAACTCCTATTTATTAATGGTTTAAATAGGATTCCCCTTCGCGTCGACACAGCCCGAACAGATCTTTTATCGGTGATTTTTCCATATGATCGGTAGCTTGCCAGGCAGAAAGGGGGAGGTGGCAGGAGAAAATGCTGATGAAGTTAAATGGTCTGATCTGCCTCTTTGCCCGTTGCACATTGGCATAGGCTTTTTTTCGCTGGAATTGTGCTGGCAACGGGAAACATGGCATCCGTCTGCGCTAGATCAATACAAGTTATTGGCATATGCCAATAATAAGGTAGTGAATATGATAGGGGGACACAATGCCAAGACCCAAACTACAGCGGCGGATCAGCTGCCGCCCGGCTTATAGCTGCTATAAGCCCAATGGGGTGCCGATGTCCCAGCTCCCGACCTTGATGTTGGCAGCTGACGAGCTTGAGGCCCTTAAACTGGTTGACCGAGATGGTCATAACCAGCTTGAGGCCGCTCGCCAGTTGGGGGTCTCCCGACAAACATTAGGCAATATTATCGCCAGTGCCCGACACAAAGTCGCCAAGGCCCTGGTCAATGGGATGGCTCTCGAATTAGAGCCGGTCACCGTTACAGAGAAGGAAACAACATGTCGTTAGCAATTGCCGTTACTGCCCGCAGGGAAGTGGCTGGCCATTTTGGCAAGGCTGCAGCATTCTTGCTGTTTGATGATAAAGGTGTGCAGGTCGCGGAAGTTGAGAACAGCGGCAGTCGCGAGGTCGGCTGTAAGCACAAGAAGCTGATCCAGCGTCAGTTGGCCGAATACGGGGTGACCCATTTAGTGGTTGGCAATATCGGTCAGCGCTCACTGGCCCGTTTGCTCAATGCCGGCTGGCAGGTCAGCCGAGTTGCCCCGCGCTCGCCGCTGGAGGCGATTGTCTCCGGCAAGGTAGCCCGCGAGGCTCTGACGGCCGCCGAGCAGGGGCGTCCCTGCAAACGTGAGAAAGGCGACTGTGGTTGTGGTTGCGGCAGCAAGAAAAAGGCGGCACCTGCTAAAATTGGCATGAAGGGACATGCGCCGCGACTAACCGGTGGCCTGTTTCGCTTAGGAGGGTTCACACGATGACATACCTATTGACGGTGATTGTTTTTCTGCTGGTGATTGCGGGCATGGCCATTGGTTGGGTGGTGAAACGCAAATCGATTCAGGGCAGCTGTGGTGGCTTGGCCAATGTCGGGGTCGAAAAGGAGTGCGGTTGCAAGGAGCCTTGCGATGAGCACAAGCTCTACCAGATCCAAGAGCCGGGAGACAAGGTCTCCTGAATGGGGTTCGTTGAAGGCCGGTGACTACCGGCCTTTTTTGATCAGTGCAGCTTGCGCAGTTCTTCTACCCGTTCGGTCACTGCATGGTGAACACAGCGGCGCAGCCATTCCTGACGGGGGTGGGCTGCATTGCGCTGGAGCCAGAGCATGTTGATATCGAAATCGGGGATGTGAACCGGAGGGCTGCATTGGCAGAGGTTGTCATGGAACACATCCAGTTTTGCCATCAGGGTCGAAACAACGCAGAGCAGGTTGCGTCCGGTCAGAAGGTGGCGGATGGTGAGGAAGCTACTTGAGCCGACAGCGATGTGGCGCTGGAAGCCTTGCTGCTGCAACTGGTTGTCGACGTTTGTCGCCAGTTTTCCGTCTGGGGTGACCAAGGCTTGCGGGGTCTGGATGTAGCGGGCGAGGTCGATGGGGCTGCCCAGCCCGGTTGCACTGGGGTCAAACAGGCAGACATGATCCTCGGTATAGAGGTATTGGTGGTCGAACTCGCGGGGGATATCGGTCATGCTGCCAATAATCAGGTCGATTTTCTGCTCTTCGGCAGCACGTTGGTAGTTGTTGCGGTCTACATTGCAAAAACTCAGCTGGCTGCGCGGCGCGGCAGCCTGGATGGCGTCGAACAGGGCTGGGGCAAACAGCAGCTCGGCGTAATCGGTCAGGCCAATACGGAACGTACCGTCGTATTGATCGGGGACGAAGGTGCCGGGGCGCAGAACCTGGCTGGTGACCATCTGTAAAATCTGATCGACAACCGGGGCCAGTTCCAGCGCCCTGTCGGTGGCAATCATCTGGTGCCCTTGACGTTCGAAAAGCGGATCATCGAGCAGGCCCCTGAGCCGAGAGAGGTTGTGGCTCATGGCTGACTGGCCGATGGATAGCTTGTCGGCCGCCTTAGTCACGCTGCGGGTTTCCATCAGGGCCGAGAAGGCGACCAGCAAGTTGAGGTCGACCCCGCGCCAGTTGATTGCGCTCATGTTCATTCCTTTATTTGTGAGTCTAGCGGCAGATATCGGCCAGCATCGGATCACAGAGCAGCAACAGATCGTCGGTGGCCAGTTCAATGCCAGCCATCCGATCCCCGCTGCTGATATTGACGAAGTCATGGCCCGTGATCGTGTGGTCAAAGATCAGTGGCAAGGGCTGCTTGAGCCCGATAGGGGCGACGGTGCCGATGATTAGTCCGGTAATTTTCTCGACATCGCTGGCATCGGCGCATGTCATCCGGCGGCAACCGAACATATCGCGTACCTTGCGCGGGTCTACCTGAGCCGGGCCGGGCACGCAGGCCAGGACGTGGAATCCACTCATATCCCTTAGCAGTATCGACTTGACCATCTGCTCGGGGGCAACGCCGCGCTCGCGGGCTGCCTCCTCGATGGTTTTGGCTGGCTGGCGATGGGGAAGAAGGCGGTATTCCACGCCTTCTTGTTCTAAGTAACGGGTGACTGGCGTGATCATTACGCGTCGTCTTCCAGAGAATAAGGCAGGGCAAGACGGTGCCAGATAGCCTCGCTGTCAGCCAGGCGGAAGCGTGTTTCCTCTTCTAGATCGTTCGGCAGGCCGGCCAGCGCAATTGCCTGCCCGTCATTGAAACGGTAGCCAGCAATGATAGTACCGCCCTTGCGCCAGTTGTCACCGACATTACGATCCAGCGTATCACCGGCCAGCGGTGTGTGATCTGCCGGGCCGCTGAGGATGTACATTGCACGCTTGTTGATGCCGCGGTACTTGGCGCGGGCGACGGTTTCCTGTCCGGTATAGCAGCCTTTCTTGAAGCTGATTGCACCGAGTGCTTGCAGGTTGACGGCTTGGGGAATGAACTCAAGCGCAGTGGCATCGTCGATGCGCGGGATTGCGTGGCGGATGTCGTACAGGTCCCATAGCGCGTCATCGCTCAGGGTAGCCTGTGGTGCCAGCTTCTCTACCAGTGCCTTGGCATGAGTTTGCTCAAGGGCCAATAGCCAGCGCTCGTCGTCGATTTGTACGGCGCTGCCGCCAGTTATGGCACGTACCGCATCGCCGGCACCGAATAGGGCATCAATGGTTTCGGTCGCCTGCGGGCCGGTCAGGCCGAGCAGGACATCGTTACTCTCGGCGATATCGACCTTGGAGAACACGGCGTATTTCTTCAGTTCCGGTAATTGGGTCGCCAGAATGCTGCGGCGCTGGAAGAAACCGTAACCGTCATTGTGGTGGAACAGGCGGAAAACGGTGCGCAGCTTGCCCTTGGCATCACAGTGGCCGCCGAGGGTTGACTGGGCGGCACCAAGGCCAACTACGTCACAGGTAACCTGACCGTGAAGGTATGACTTTTTGTCGTCACCGATCAGGGTAACCAGCGCCCAATTTGCCAAGTCAACCAGTGCCAGTTGAGGCAGGGCGTCGTGGGATGAAAGGGAAAGAGTATCGAACAGGTAGTTTTCAGACCAAGTGCTCATAGGGATTCCAGACTGTAATTGCTGCGGCATGCAGGAATGGGTTTGAAGATATGGTAAAGCGAAGGCTGCAATTTGTCAGCTCTCTGATGACTGCAGTGGTATTGGTGCGGGTTGGCGTGGCGAAAATGGCGCTAAGTTCTCATCTTGGCGCTTTGCTTGCGCTGGCGCATGGTCGAGATGGAGGTGGGCTGCTAGTATTGGCCCTAGCTATATCACTCAGAGACCGGTATCAGCGCTATGCGGTACAGGGCTCAAGGAATACATTTGAGGTTGTTACATGTTGAGTGCAGAAGAAAAAGCACGGGTTAAGTGGGCATGCCGCCGTGGGATGCTAGAGCTGGATGTGATCATTATGCCGTTCTTCGAAGAGTGCTTTGATGCGCTGCCGGAGTCTGAGCAGCAGGATTTCATAGCGTTATTGGAATGCGATGATCCTGATCTGTTTACCTGGATGATGCGCCACGGCCGCAGTGACAACCCTGCCCTTGCTGCGATGGTTGACAAGATTGTTGCCCACAACAACAGCAAGCTTCGCTGATTTCAGGCTGAGCCCTTCCATTTTTTTATTGAGCGCACTGGTAGCCTTGTATGCCGGTGCGTTGTTTTTCTTGGCGTTCTCCTCCCTTCGTAGTGATTTCCCCATTCCGCTTTTCTTGCTGATGTCATGGTGGTTGTGCCATGAGGCTGAGGCCCGGCACATCGACTACAGCCGCTATCGTGGCCGGCTCTGCCTGTACCATGATGGGACGGTTGGCTGGGCAGGGTACCGTTGGCTGGTTTGTCAGACCAAAATATGCACATCAGTGGTCATCGTGCTTAAGCTGCGTGGCCGAGAGGGGCAGCGTGGCTGGCTGGTGGTCTCCCCGAGTAGTTGTCGTGAACCGGATTACCGGAGTCTGGCGTTATTTTCCCGCTATCTAGTGGCTTCCTGAGTATACAGGCCTTTCTTTTTATCCCTCTGGCACATTCTTTACCTCAAGCTTTTTTGTGCTTGGCCGACATGGTCTCAAAGCCGAATATAAGTCGGTTGCCATTATTTGAGAAGGGAAGTCCGATGAAGATAAAACATAAATTATTGGGATTGACGGCCTTGTCGGTTGTCGCTCTTGTGGCCGTGATGGCGGCAAGCTGGTTGGCCAATGACAGGATTGTTCGGATCAATCAGGCGGTTACCACTGTGAGTGAAATGGAAGTTGCCTTGCTCAACTTACGCCGTAACGAAAAAGATTTTTTGATGCGCGGTGCCTTGAAGTATCGCGAGACGTTCTTGGCTAACTTTGCCAAGTTTCAGCAATTACAGCAGTCGCTCAACCATACACGGGAAGCTCTGGGTATCGCGTTGCCTGAATTGACACCGATGGCGCAGGCAATGGATGAATACCGAAGTGGGATGATGGTGTTGATGGAGGGGTATCAGGTGTTTGGGCTGTTGGCCGAGGAGGGGGTCAAAGGGGCATTCTTGGCGGCGTCGGGCGATCTGATCACTCAGGCTTCTGAACAGCAGTATGCTGTGGTGCCGGTATTTCGGTTGGTGAGTGCGGGCAAGATGCTGGTACTGGCCCCTAGCCAAGCCGCTGCCGACGATTTTAACAGGCAGCTGGAGGAGCAATCGGCACAACTTGCTCCTGTTTTGGGGGAGGCCTATGCGAACTACCATCGCAAGGCGCAGGCTGTGCTGGCTCAGTTGGCGGTGATCGGATTGGATCAGAACCACGGTTTGCAGGGGGCGATTCGAAGCCTGTCGCACAAGGCCGAAGCTATTTTTGCTGAACTCAAGCAGCAGCTTGAATCCGAGGTTGTGAAGGCCGAGAAGGCTACGACCGCAACGACGTTGATTGCGGTGCTTATCGTGGTATCGGGGTTGCTGGTGTTGTCGATGGCGATTGGACGTTCGATTCAAGGGCGTCTGGCATCTTTGAGCCAATTGATGGCAGAGATCACGACAAGCCATGATCTGACTCGCCGGGCGTGTGGCGACGGGCAGGATGAGTTGGCTGAGATGGCAAATAATTTCAATTATCTGCTTGCAAGCCTTAGTCAGCTTGTCGGTAATGTGCAGCAGGCGGTTGCCGAGCTGGGGCCGGAATCTCAGTTGCTGTTATCTCGTAGTCAGGAGGCAGGGCATGCTCTGCAACGCCAGTTGGCGGAGACTGATTCGGTAGCGACGGCCATCACACAGATGGGCGGGACTATCAGGGAGATCGCCAGCAACACCGAAGTGGCGGCAGGCAATGCCGATCGTTGTTACCAAGGGGCCGAAGCGGGATTGGCGGAAGTGAGTGCGACTAAGCATCAGGTTGACGGGCTGTCGCAGGACTTGGCACAGGCGAGCGACGAAGTGGCGAATTTATCTGGGCTATCGGGTGATATTGGTGCCGTGCTTGATGTGATCCGTACTATTGCCGAGCAAACTAACCTGCTGGCGCTCAATGCGGCGATTGAGGCTGCCCGTGCCGGTGAGCAGGGGCGTGGTTTTGCCGTGGTGGCGGATGAGGTCCGCTCTTTGGCGATGCGTACCAGTCAGTCGACCGAGGAAATCACATCGATTATCGAGTCGCTCCAGACCCAGATCGAGCAGGTAGTCACGCACATTGGCCACTGCCGTGAGCTGGGTGAGACGAGTGTTGGTCAGGCCGAAGGTGCCGAGGGCAAAATTCGCCTGATCATGGAGGATATGCAGCAGATTATGGATACCAGTACCCAGATTGCAGCCGCTGTCGAGCAGCAGAGTTTGGTGTCGGACGATATCCGGGCCAATGTGACGGCAATCCGCGATTTGGCCGGAACCAATGTTGCGTTGGTTGAGGACAACGCCGTGGCGGCAAATACGGTTTCGCAGCATGCCGCTGAGTTGGCCGGTGCGATCAGTAATTACCGGGTCTGACAGCGGAGGGGGCCCGCTGCCAGACCTAACCGGATCAGCAGGGCTGATCCGGGGTGAGGATGGTTGGGTGCGGATCACCCGCCGCCTCGGGATAGTCGAGGGTGTAGTGAAGCCCGACGCTTTCTTTTCGTTTCAGGGCGCAGCGGACCATCAGTTCAGCGACGTCGAGTAAGTTTCTCAGTTCGAGCAGGTTGTTGGAGACCCGGAAGTTGCTGTAGTACTCGTGGGTCTCGTCCTTGAGGAGTTGGATCCGGCGCATTGCACGCTCAAGGCGCTTGGTGGTGCGGACAATACCCATGTAGTCCCACATGAACAGGCGAAGCTCGTGCCAGTTGTGCTGGATCACCACTTCTTCGTCGGAGCAGCCGACTTGGCTTTCGTCCCAGCCGGGCAGTTCATCCGGCAGGCTGACACTGTTGATTTGGCCCGCGATGCTCTCGGCCGCCGACCACGCGTAGACCACACATTCGAGCAGTGAGTTGGAAGCCATTCGGTTTGCGCCGTGGAGGCCGGTATAGCTCACTTCACCGATGGCATACAGCCCCTCGAGGTCGGTTTGGCCGCTCTGGTTTACGACTACGCCACCACAGGTGTAGTGCGCCGCTGGCACGATAGGGATCGGCTCTTTGGTGATGTCGATGCCATAAGTCATTAGCTTTTCGTGGATCATCGGGAAATGCTTGCTCACGAAATCAGCGGGCTTGTGGCTGATATCGAGGTACATGCAGTCGGCCCCGAGACGCTTCATTTCAAAGTCGATGGCACGGGCGACGACATCTCGCGGGGCCAGTTCGCCACGTTCGTCGAAGTCGAGCATAAACCGGCTGCCGTCAGGGCGGCGCAGGTAAGCCCCTTCGCCGCGCAGGGCTTCGGTCAGCAGGAAGTTGCGGGCATCGGGGTGGAACAGGCAGGTGGGGTGGAACTGGTTGAACTCGAGGTTGGCCACCCGGCACCCGGCACGCCAGGCCATGGCAATTCCGTCACCGGAAGAGACATCGGGGTTGGAGGTGTACTGGTAGACCTTTGATGCGCCGCCAGTGGCAAGGACGACAAATTTTGCCCGCACCGTTTCGACAGCTTCGCGGTTGCGGTTCCAGACGTAGGCGCCGAGTACCCGGTTTGGCTGGTGGAGGCGACCTAGCTTCTGGTTGGTGATGAGGTCGAGGGCATTATGGCGCTCGAGGACGGTGATATTGGGGTGCTGGTGGACATTGTCTTGCAGTGAGGTCTGTACCGCCATCCCGGTGGCATCTGCCGCATGGAGGATCCGGCGGTGGCTGTGGCCGCCCTCACGGGTCAGGTGGTAGCGTGGGCTGCCATCGCTGCCGCTACCTTCTTGGTCGAAGGGGACGCCTCCGTCAATCAGCCACTGGACGCAATGCTTGGCATTCTCGGCAATGAATCGCACCACGTCCTCGTCGCACAGGTTGGCCCCGGCAATTTGGGTATCCTCAACATGGGAGTCAACGCTGTCTGACTCGTCGAAGACGGCGGCGATACCGCCTTGCGCGTAATAAGTAGCCCCTTCGCTACGCGGTCCTTTGCTAAGTACGATTACCTTGCCGAGTGGGGCGAGGCGCAGTGCCAGTGAGAGTCCTGCGGCACCACTTCCGATAACAAGCACATCGCATTGATGTTCACGGTTTTCGTTCATCATGATTCCATATCCCTTTGGTAGTGCGGTCATCTTATCAAATTTTGAACAAATTGTTCATTTTTGACTAGGGCTTCACAATTTTGCGGATCTGGCTGGTATAACTGAGAGAATGAATATCGGTATCGGGCGTTGCCTGTTAAGGCGGGGGCGTCTGTTGGCTTTACCCCTGTGCCGGATTCGCAAATTGTAGCCGTAACAATCAGTTTCGGCTGTTTTGGGTATATAATCCCCCGTATAACCCCCATAGGCGGTACTCGCGGTATCGTCCCAGTCGCGTTGATGTGCAAATTTATTTCGTTCCAGCGGAACTTTATTGTCTGCGCCGGGTCATAAATAGTGCTCACGCTCATACCGTTTTATCCTTCCGTTTGGATTGGACATGGTAAGCTACCTATCAGCAGATTGATGGGATTGCACTGGGTAATTGGCGCAATGATAAGCGAGCCAATAGCGATAAAATGACGAGTGCATTTGATATAGGAGTACACGCTCGGATGAGCGAGCAGCAAACTGATCAGGTATTAATTGAGCGGGTACAGCGCGGCGACAAACAGGCATTCAACTTGCTGGTGATGAAATACCAGAACAAGGTGTGCAACCTTGTTGCCCGGTATGTGAACAACCCCGGCGATGTGCCGGATGTTGCTCAGGAGGCATTTATCAAAGCTTACCGGGCGTTGCCGACGTTCCGGGGAGAGAGTGCCTTCTATACATGGCTGTACCGCATAGCCGTTAATACGGCGAAGAACTACTTGGTTGCTCAGGGACGTCGCCCGCCGGCCTCGGATGTTGATGCCGAAGAGGCTGAATATTACGAGTCGGGCAATGCGTTGAAAGAAATTTCGAACCCTGAGAGCCAGATGTTGTCAGATGAATTGAAGCGGGTTGTTTTTAGTACCATCGAAGGATTGCCTGATGACTTGAAGACGGCGATTACCCTGCGAGAGCTGGAAGGCTTGAGCTACGAGGAGATCGCAGAAGTTATGGACTGTCCGGTGGGAACGGTACGATCACGAATTTTCCGGGCGCGGGAGGCGGTTGAAAAACGCATCCGTCCTCTTATGCAGCGCTAGTGTTAGGCCAAACGGTGAAAAAGATGGCTGATAAAGAAAAAATCTCCGCGTTATTAGATGGCGAAGAGCTAGATCAGAGCATTATCAATGCATTGGCAGTCGATGAAGACAGCCAGCAAACCTGGCAGCATTTCAACCTCGTTGGGGATGTGATGCGCGGGGAGGCACCGAACAGCAAGGATTGGGACATCGCGGCAAGGGTAGCACTGGCACTGGAAGATGAGCCAGCGCATACCGGTACAGCTCCTCTGGTCAGCGAGCCGGCACCAGTGGTCGAACTGGCAGCGGCGCGCGAGGCGCGTATTGAATCCCAGCCAACGCCACAGCAAGCCAAGCGCTTTATGCCAGCCTGGCTGACCCAGCTGGGTCAGGTCGCGGTGGCTGCAAGCGTGTCGCTGGCGGTGATTGTCGGGGTGCAGCAATACAATGGTAGCGATGACGGCCTGGTGCCGACAGCCGATACCCAGCTTCCTGTACTGGAGACCATTCCGTTTTCAGGCACCGCCGAGCCGGTGAGCCTGACGCGAGATTCTGTGCGCACAAGCCACCATACCGGCCCGAGCGAAGAGCAGGTGATGGAACAGCGTCGCCGGATCAACGCCATGTTGCAGGATTATGAATTGCAGCTGCGTTTGAATGCTGAAGACGGTAGTATTGACCGTTCGTTGCTTGAATCGAATTAATGGCGGGGAAATGAAGAAATTACTGGTCGGTGTGATGACACTGGTCAGCCTTGCGATGCCATATCAAGCCTCTGCTGAAGAGCCTGTCGCTTCAGCAGAGGCTTTGTTGCATCAAATGGATGAGGCTAGCCGCGAGCTCAGTTATGAGCTGTCGTACATCCTAATCAAGAAAAACAGTATTGAGCCTCTACGTTACCGGCACGCGCTGGAAGAGGGGGAAACCTATGCCCATTTGGTCTATCTCAGCGGCCCGCCGCGCGAGGTGATCCAGCGCGGCAACGAAGTGAGTTACTTCGAGCCGGGCCTGGAGCCTTTTACGATTGACAGCAACAAGATGGTTGCCCCGCTGCCGCCAATCATGCGCAGCGATATCCATGAGCTGTCAGGATATTATGATTTTATCTCGATGGGTCGGGCCCGCGAGGCCGGCGTTGCCTGTGATGTGGTTCGAATTGCGCCCAAAGACGGTGCCCGCTACTCCTATTTGTTGTGGATTGATACCCGCAGCAAGCTGGTAATGCGAGCCGACCTGCTGGACCGCGACGGCGAGCCGCTCGAGCAGTACCGTGCCGTATCGTACGTGATCAACCCGAAAGTCGCTGATGTCCTGAAAAGCCTCAAGAACGTCGAGTTGCCGGCGGTGGTGCAGTTGCCGCCCCAGCCACAGGCCGATCTGAACTGGAAGGTCAGTTGGCTGCCGCGTGGCTTTGAGTCGGTGTCGCGCAACCGCCATCGTTTGATGATGACCGACCGACCGGTTGAGAGCAAAATGTTCAGCGACGGTTTGTTCAGCTTCTCGATTTATATCTCGGCGGCTGACAACTTCACCGTGCGCGAACAGTTGGTGCGCCAGGGACGCCGTACCTTGCATAGCTACCTGATCAAAGACAAAGAAGTGACCGTGGTGGGAGATATTCCCCCGGCGACGGCACGGCGCGTTGCCGAGTCGGTTGTATTTGCGCATGGCGGGAGCAATGAGCAATGATGCGTTCGCTGGCTACCGTGGTCGCTGTCGAGCGCGGAAGTATTACCGTTAGCTGCCAGCAGCAAACCAGCTGTGGCAGCTGCGCCTCGCGCGATAGCTGCGGGACAGGCTTGGTCAGCAAGGCACTGCCTGGCCGCCGTCATGAGCTGACCATCGCAACCAAGCTCAAGGCCAACGTCGGGGATACCGTTGAAATCGGCCTTGCCGAGCGCAGTATGTTGACTTCTGCTTTGCTGGTCTATGTCTTGCCTCTGCTATGCTTAGTGCTGGGTGCTATTTTTGGCCAGTGGTGGTTTGTGTCGCTGAGCGGTGGCGGAGAGCTTGGGGTGATAGCCTCGGCGTTTGCCTTTGCCGGCGGCGGATTGTGGCTGGCTCGCCGCTATGCTCGTCGTCTTGAAGGGCAGTCGGCCTATCAGCCAACACTTGTACGGGTGCTAGGTAGCCCTGTTTCAGACAATCTGATAACAAATGCTGCAGCGAAGGATAGCGACTAGCGGCGAAATTCGGTAGAATCCGTCAACTTGATCTATTGATCCCATTCATTTAATCACGAGTTAGTCACGCCAATTCATGAAGCACATTCGTAACTTTTCGATTATTGCACATATCGACCATGGTAAATCGACCTTATCTGACCGCTTGATCCAAGTTTGCGGTGGCCTTTCCGATCGCGAAATGGCAGCCCAGGTTCTCGATTCCATGGACCTTGAACGTGAACGCGGTATTACTATTAAGGCCCAGAGCGTGACGCTCGATTACACGGCCAAAGATGGTGAAACCTACCAGTTGAACTTTATCGACACCCCAGGACACGTTGACTTCTCGTACGAAGTATCGCGTTCACTGGCGGCCTGTGAAGGTGCGCTGTTGGTGGTGGATGCCGGTCAGGGCGTAGAAGCACAGACACTGGCAAACTGTTACACCGCGATTGAAATGGATCTGGAAGTCGTACCGATCCTGAACAAGATTGACCTGCCAGCCGCCGATCCTGAGCGCGTGGCCGAGGAAATCGAAGAGATCGTCGGTATCGATGCGATGGAAGCTACCCGTTGTTCGGCCAAGACTGGCTTGGGCGTTGACGACGTGCTTGAGAACATCGTGTCGGCGATCCCAGCGCCAGAAGGCGATGCTGATGCGCCGCTGCAGGCGCTGATCATTGACTCATGGTTCGATAACTACCTGGGTGTTGTCTCTCTGGTTCGTATCAAGAACGGCGTACTGAAGAAGAACGACAAGATCAAGGTAATGAGCACCGGCCAGACTTGGGGTGTAGACCGTCTGGGTATCTTTACCCCGAAACAGGTCGATAAAGACGTCTTGCGTACGGGCGAAGTTGGCTGGGTAGTGTGTGGCATCAAGGACATCCTTGGCGCGCCAGTGGGTGATACCCTGACCCATTCTAAAAACGGCTGTGAAAAACCATTGCCGGGCTTCCAAAAAGTGAAGCCGCAGGTATATGCGGGTCTGTTCCCTGTATCATCAGACGATTACGAGAACTTCCGTGATGCACTTGGCAAGCTGAGCCTGAACGATGCGTCGTTGTTCTACGAGCCAGAAAGCTCGGCGGCACTGGGCTTTGGTTTCCGCTGTGGTTTCCTTGGCATGCTGCACATGGAAATCATCCAGGAGCGTCTGGAGCGTGAATACGACCTTGACCTGATCACCACGGCACCGACCGTAGTGTACGAGGTGAAGAAAACCGACGGTACGACTATGTATGTCGACAGCCCGGCAAAACTGCCTGCGGTCAACGACATCGAGGTTGTCGGCGAGCCGATTGCCCGCTGTAATATCCTTGTACCGAGTGATTACCTAGGTAACGTTATTACCCTGTGTGTCGAGAAACGCGGTATGCAGGTTGACATGGTTTACCACGGTAACCAGGTTGCCCTGACTTACGATATTCCGATGTCTGAAGTGGTGCTTGATTTCTTCGACCGCCTGAAGTCGACATCCCGTGGCTACGCGTCACTGGATTATAACTTCCAGCGTTACGAAGAGTCTGACATGGTACGTGTTGATATCCTGCTTAACGGCGACCGCGTCGATGCGCTGGCTATCATTACCCACAAAGACAACGCTCAGCACCGTGGCCGCGACTTGGTTGAGAAGATGAAGGAATTCATCCCTCGCCAGATGTTCGACATCGCGATTCAGGCTGCCATCGGCAACCACATCATTGCCCGTTCAACCGTGAAGCAGCTGCGTAAGAACGTAATTGCGAAATGTTACGGCGGTGACGTGAGCCGTAAGAAGAAACTTCTGCAGAAGCAGAAGGAAGGTAAGAAGCGTATGAAGCAGATCGGTAACGTTGAGCTGCCTCAAGAAGCATTCTTGGCCATTCTTCATGTTGGCAAAGACAAATAATCAGTAACCTCTTGTTCCTGGCGAGCGGGATAGTAGCGAGTGCGACTATTTTTGCTGACCGGTAACAACTGGCAATGCAGCGGGCTGGTCTTGCTGCATTGTTTTATCAAGCGGCGGGCAAAGCTCGCCCTTGGTAGTTCATTGAGTAGGGATAAATATGGCTAATACTTTTTCGCTTATTTTGGTACTGGCGACGCTGGTCACCGGGATCATCTGGGCACTGGACAAATTTGTCTGGGCGCCTAAACGTCAATTGAAAATTCAAGCGGCGGCGGCGAATGCCGGCGATCAGGTGGATGCTGAAACCCTACAGCGTGTTGCACCGCAACCGAGCTGGGTCGAGTCGACCAGTTCAATGTTTCCGGTGATCGCGTTAATTATGGTATTTCGCTCATTTATTTATGAGCCGTTCCAGATCCCATCCGGTTCGATGATGCCAACCTTGTTGGTTGGTGATTTCATCCTGGTTGAGAAGTTTGCCTATGGCCTGAAAGACCCGGTTTTCCGCCATCAGTTGGTTGAAACTGGCAAGCCTGAGCGTGGTGATGTGGTGGTGTTTAAATTTCCGCCGCAGCCAAGCGTCGACTACATTAAACGTGTAGTGGGTATGCCGGGTGATACCGTGCGCTACAGCGACCATAAGCAAATTTGCATTGCCCCGAAAGGTGCGAGCGAATGCAAGCCAGTGTCGTTGTTCGATATGACTGACAGTGAATTTAGCCAGGGCATGACCCGCTTGGTGCAGTTTAACGAGCAGCTGGGTAAACATGATCACCAGATCTTGATCAACCCGCTCAAACGTGACCGTACCATGATGTATCAGCCGCGTCCTGGTGTGAATGAATGGGTCGTACCCGAAGGCCAGTACTTCGTGATGGGCGACAACCGTGATAACAGTGCAGATAGCCGTTACTGGGGCTTTGTCCCAGAGGCCAATCTGGTCGGTAAAGCGGTCGGGATCTGGATCAGCTTTGAGTTTGAACGAGGTGCTGACAGTGCACTTCCATCTTGGATTCCTACCGGTGTGCGTTTCAGTCGCATCGGTGGCATAAACTGATCGGGAAAAAATGACCACTCCTGCTAACAGACTACAGCGCAAGCTGGGTTACCAATTTAATAATCTGGATTTATTGACCTTGGCACTGACACACCGCAGTGCCAACGGGACACACAACGAGCGCCTTGAGTTTCTGGGCGATTCGATTCTGAGCTTTGTGATCGCAGACGATCTCTATCACCGTTTCCCTAAAGTGGACGAAGGTGACATGAGCCGGATGCGTGCCACACTGGTGCGAGGCAAGACACTGGCTGAATTGGGCCGTGAGTTTGATCTTGGTGACCACTTGCTGCTGGGGCCGGGCGAGCTGAAGAGTGGCGGTTTCCGCCGTGATTCGATTCTGGCTGACTGTGTCGAGGCGATCATCGGTGCAATTTATCTTGATAGCGATATCGAGATGGTGCGTAAAATCGTGCTGAAGTGGTACCAGAGCCGCCTAGAGACGATCAAGCCGGGTATCAACCAGAAAGATCCTAAGACCCGTTTGCAGGAATGCCTGCAGGGTCGTCGCCAACCGTTGCCTGCGTATGTTGTTACCAAGGTGCACGGCGAAGCGCATAACCAGGAATTTACGGTGCAGTGTGAAGTGGCAGGGCTGGATGCGCCTGTTATCGGTAAGGGCGGCAGCCGGCGCAAGGCAGAGCAGGCAGCAGCAGAACTGGCACTTAAGCAGTTAGAATCATGACAGACAAGACACATTGCGGCTTCATTGCCATTGTAGGCCGACCGAATGTGGGCAAATCGACCCTTCTCAACCGCTTGGTTGGCCAGAAGCTGTCGATTACCTCGCGCAAGCCACAGACGACCCGCCACCGCATCATGGGTGTTGATACCCGTGACGGCTACCAGGCGGTATATGTGGACACCCCGGGCCTGCACATCGAAGAGAAGCGTACCATCAACCGTTTGATGAACCGTGCGGCGAGCAGCTCGCTGACCGATGTTGAGTTGGTATTGTTCCTTGTCGACGGCACCATGTGGACTGCGGATGACGAGATGGTACTCAACAAGCTGGCCAAGTCCCAGCTGCCGACAGTACTGCTGGTCAACAAGGTCGACAATGTGAAAGAGAAGTACGATCTGTTCCCGCACCTTCAGGAGCTGGCGAGCAAGATGGACTTCGTCGATGTCGTACCGGTATCGGCCAAGCACGGCACCAACATTGACGCCGTCGAGAAGATTGTGCGCAAGCACCTGCCGGAAGGCCAGTTCTACTTCCCCGAGGAGTACGTGACCGACCGTTCGCAGCGCTTCATGGCGTCGGAGATTATCCGTGAGAAGCTAATGCGCTTCACCGGTGACGAGCTGCCGTATTCGGTAACCGTTGAGATCGAGCGTTTCGACTACAACCCGGATACCGATGGTTTTGATATCAACGGCCTGATTCTGGTTGAGCGTAATGGCCAGAAGAAGATGGTGATCGGCAAGGGCGGCGAGAAGATCAAGACTATCGGCCGCGAGGCCCGTCTTGATATGGAAGATCTGTTCGAGCGCAAGGTCTACCTCGAGCTATGGGTGAAAGTGAAGTCCGGCTGGGCCGATGACGAGCGAGCACTGCGTAGCCTAGGCTATATTGACGATCTATAAGGGCCGTAATGGAAGGGCTACAGCGTTGTTTTGTCCTCCATTCTCGTCCCTATAGTGAGACGAGCCTGATCCTCGATGTCTTCAGCGAGGATGCAGGCCGTCTTACTCTCCTGTCAAAAGGGGCGCGGCGCAAGCGTTCCAACCTCAAAGGGGCACTCCAGCCCTTTACCCCCCTGTTTATGAAATGGTCCGGCAAAGGCTCAATGCCGGTGCTGACCCATGCCGAGCCTATCAGTATCGGCCTGCCGATGCGCAGCTATATCCTCTATTCGGCGATGTACGTCAACGAGCTGTTGGCGCGGGTTGTCGAGCCCAATACCCCTTATCAGGTGCTGTTTCTGGATTACCTGAACGTGCTGCGCGAGCTGGCACAGGCAGAGAATCCAGAGCCCGCATTGCGCCGTTTTGAGCTGGCACTGCTGGATCATCTTGGCTATGGTGTGGACTTCTTCCATTGCGCGGGTAGTGGCCTGCCGGTGGACGATACCATGACGTATAACTACCGGGAGCAGCGTGGCTTTATTGCGTCGCTGACCATCGGCCAGCTGACTTTCACCGGTGAACAGCTTAAGGCGATAGCCGCACGGCGGTTTGAAACCCCAGAGCAGCTCAGGGCTGCCAAGCGTTTCACCCGTATCGCCCTTAAGCCATTTCTTGGCGGCAAGCCATTAAAAAGCAGGGAATTGTTTATCCCTAGAGGAAGGAGTACCGGAAAATGAACAACATCTTACTCGGCGTGAATATTGACCACATTGCCACATTGCGAAATGCCCGCGGGACGCGCTACCCGGATCCGGTTCATGCCGCAGAAGTCGCCGAGCGTGCAGGTGCGGACGGTATTACCATCCATTTGCGCGAGGACCGCCGCCATATCAAGGATCGCGACGTCCGTATCCTGCGCGAGACCATCCAGACCCGGATGAACCTCGAAATGGCCGTGACTGATGAGATGGTGCAGATTGCCCTTGAAACTCAGCCTGAGTTTGTTTGTCTGGTGCCGGAAAAGCGCGAGGAGCTGACTACGGAAGGCGGTCTGGATGTTGCCGGGCAGTTGGACAAGGTCAAGGCGGCTACCGAGGCGTTGTCTGCTGCCGGGATCAAGGTGTCGTTGTTCATTGATGCCGACCGAGGCCAGATTGATGCGGCTGTGGCCTGTGGCGCGCCGTTTATCGAGTTGCACACCGGCCATTATGCCGATGCCGAGACCGAGGAAGAGCAGCAGGCCGAGCTTAAGAAAATTGCGGCCGCGGCGAGTTATGCCCATGACAAGGGGATCAAGGTCAATGCCGGTCACGGCCTGACGTACCATAACGTCAAGCCGATCGCGGCTCTGCCTGAGTTGTACGAGCTGAATATCGGCCACTCGATCATCGGCCGTGCGGTGTTCGACGGTCTGGACAAAGCGGTTGCCGACATGAAGGCAATCATGCTGGATGCCCGTCGCTAATGGCAATTGTCGGATTGGGCACGGATATCGCCGATATTGAGCGGGTGACCAAAGTGTATGCCCGCAGTGGCGATGCGTTCGCCGAGCGTGTATTGGCCCCCTCTGAATTGGCGATCTTCCACTCCCTGAAATTGAAAGAGCGCTATTTGGCCAAGCGGTTTGCTGTCAAGGAGGCCGGAGCCAAGGCGATCGGTACGGGTATCGCCTGTGGCGTGAGCTTTCAGGATTTTACCGTGAGCAATGACGAATACGGCAAGCCGGTACTGGCATTGTCAGGCAAGGCTGCCGAGCTGGCGGCGCAGATGGGGGTGAACCATGTTCATTTGACCATTGCCGACGAGAAGAAATACGCGGTTGCGACCGTGATCCTAGAGCGCTAGTCTGGGGTTAAATAAAACAAAGGCGAGCCATCTGGCTCGCCTTTTTCGTTGTTGCCCGATAGGGCCGTAGGTATTACGGGCGGTAGCTTTTGGATGCCTTGACCACGTTGTTCATCTCGTCGATGAGTTCGTACAGCTCTGGCTCGATGTCCTCGCTGCTGGCCCCTGCCTTGAGCGCCGTTTCGATGGTATGGCACAGGTTCTTCAGGCGCGGCACGCCGCTGTAGGCGCAGCTGCCGTGGAGCTTGTGGATAGGCGGCCACAGCTCGATCTCCTTGCCGTCCAGCACCTCGTTGACCAGCAGTTCGACCTCGGGCATGAAGTCGAGCAGCATCTGCAACATGTCTTTGGCCAAGTCCTCTTTGCCGGCGGCTTGCTTGAGCGCTAGAGCCCAGTCCCAGCTGACATTGCTGTTGGCTGGCTCTGGCTGGCTCTGGCTGGTTTGTGCTGTCAGGGGCGCTGGCTCTTTTCCGGTCGGTGCCGCCCACTTAGACAGGATTTGCAGCAGGATATGCTCTTCGATGGGTTTGGTCAGGTAGTCGTCCATTCCCGCTTCGATCAGGCGCTCGCGTTCTCCTGCCATAGCATGGGCTGTAACGGCGATGACCGGCGTGTTGTGGTTGAGATCGGTTTGGTGGATTGCCTGGCAGGCACTGACCCCGTCCATTTCCGGCATCTGGATATCCATGAAGATCAGGTCGAATTGCTTTTGGCGGGCATATTCGACCGCCTTGCGGCCGCCGGTTGCGGTGATCACGGTTTCGACCCGCTCGCTGAGCAGGGCGGAGATCAGTTTCAGGTTGGCCGGGTTGTCGTCAACCGCCATCACTGTGAGCGGCTGGACGGTTTGAGCCTCGTCCTCGTCCGGCAGCAGCTCAGGCTCGCTGAAGATGTCCGGCTGGCAGCACAGGGCTTCGAATAGCTTGCGGTGGCCAATCGGCTTCGGCAGGCAGGCGGATACCCCGGCATTGATCAGTCGTTCGGACAGGGCCAGCTCGGTGGTCGGCAGGCTGACGATAACCTTGTCGCTAAGCTGCTCGGCCTTGAACACGGTATCGAGCAGGCTGGCCAGCGGTGGCTGTTCGCCCGGCGAGAGGTTGAGCAGGGTAAAGTCGTGTTGCTCTGCCTCATCCGGCATGGTCGAGCGGTAGGTCACGTGGATGCCCGCCCGGATCAAGCGTTGCTGCAGTACTGATGCCGCCTGCATGTTCGGCTCGATCAGCAGTAGCTTTTTGTTGCTCAGCTGGCGGGTATCGATAGGTTGCGAGACGGGTAGGTCGGTCTTGCTCAGGCGCAGGCTGAACCAGAAGGTCGACCCCTGATGGAGCCGGCTGGTCAGGCTGATTTCCCCACCCATCTGGCTGACGAGCTTCTGGGTGATCACCAAGCCAAGGCCGGTACCGCCGTAGCGTCGTGAAATACTGGCGTCAGCTTGGCTGAATGCTTGGAACAGCTGGGCCTGCTGGCGCTCCGAGATCCCGATCCCGGTATCGCGAACCATGAATTGAAGTTCGATGAACTCGTCCTTGTCGTTGCGCATCTCCACCGCGACATCGATGTTGCCGCGTTCGGTGAACTTGACCGCGTTGCCGATCAGGTTGGTCAGAACCTGCTGGATCCGCAGCGGATCGCCAATCAGACCCGCTGGCACGCGGTGGTCGATCTTGAGGGTGAGTTCGAGGCCCTTTTCGTGGGCACTTGGTGCCAGCAGCTTCATTACCTCATCGAGGGACTCGGTAAAGTCGAACGGGATATTCTCAAGCAGCAGCTTGCCAGCCTCGAGCTTCGAGAAGTCGAGGATGTCGTTGATGATTGTCAGCAGGTTGTTGGCCGACTTCTCGATAGTCTGCAGGTAGTCCTGCTGGCTGGTGCTCAGGCGGGTCTTGAGCATCTGGCGGGTAAAGCCGATGACACCGTTGAGCGGGGTGCGCAGCTCGTGTGACATATTGGCCAGAAACTCGGATTTGACCCGTGCCGCTTCCTGGGCGCGTTTCTTGGCGATGTCGAGCTCGACATTCTGGATTTCGAGCTGCTCGAGGGTCTCGCGCAGATCCGAGGTGGCCTGGTCGATGCTCTGCTGCATTTCGATATGGTATTCCGACAGCGAGATGGCCATCGCGTTGATCCCGTTCTTGAGGGTATCGAGCTCGCCGAGCAGTTGCCCTTCGATTCGTACATCGAGGTGGCCGCGGCGGATTCGGTCGACTACGCTGACCATGTGCGAGATCGGGCGGGTAACGTCTTTCATCAGCCGGTAGGCGAACAGCGACGACAGGGTCAGCCCGAACAGCAGTACCATCAGGGCTGTGAATATTTCTTGGTATTGCTGCAGGCGCAGCGAACTAAGATCCAGCTCAACCGCGATGTAGCCAATGGCCTCGGCTTGGTAGCCAGCGCTGATACTGCTGCCGAGCGGCCCTTCCTTTAGGATAGGGGCGCGCAGGATCAGGGAGTTGTCGTTGAGCCGGGTTTCGAGCAGCATCGGGATCGGCTGGTCGGCCGGGTACATCAGCGCTTCGAAATTGCGGTGGAAGTTCGAGGTGACGAACAGATCGTTGGACGGAGTGAATACAGCAATGCTGCGGACAATCTGCGAGTGTTTGCGATGAGCATAACTAATCAGCCGTCTAACGGCTTCGCGGTTTTGGTCGGCCATACCGTATTCGGTCGAGATGGCAAGCGGCTCGATAATACTGGCACCGGTCGAGATAAGTTGGTGCTCAAGGTCGCGGTACCGGCTCATGGTAAAAAATGCGCTCAAAAGCAGGCCAATAATCAGGGTCGGTGCTAATGTCAGGGTGAAGACCCTGGCACGAAGTCCATATTTGGTCATGGTTCACTTAATTACAAGAATGCGATTCTGTGGGAGAATTGGTGCTTATTTCCCTGCGAATGATGAAAGGTCGCGGGGTGTATTAGGTCGATAGCTTAATGAAACTAGGGCTATTCGACAACGAACGAATAACAAACTGTAGTGGATGTCACTCAGTTTGACTACCTGCACTGTGAGTCGAAACACTATGGCACGCTTTTTCAAGCCTCAGAAACGTAAAATTACGGATACCAAGCACAAAGAAATCACCATCAACCGCTTTGATCATCAGGGTGCCGGTATCGGTCATCTTGACCGCAAGCCGGTTTTTGTTGATGGCGCCCTGCCGGGCGAAAAGGTGGTGGTACAGCTCACCGAGGACAAGAAGCAGTATGCCCGTGCCAAGGTGATGCGCCGCTTGAACGACAGCGACCAGCGTGTTGCCCCTGCCTGTCCGCTGTATGCGGAATGTGGCGGCTGCAACCTTCAGCATCTGTCGCACGATGGCCAGGTTGCTGCCAAGCAGCAGGCATTGGGTGAGTTGATGGGCAAGTTCGCCAAGGCGGGCCATATCGAGCAGGCTGAGCCGATTGCCAGTGCGCCATGGGGTTACCGCCGCTGTGCCCGCTTTGCCGTACTGCCTGCCGGCGGCGGTCTGCGAGTGGGCTTCCGCAAAAAGCAGAGCAAGGAAATTGTCGATGTCGAGCACTGCCCGGTATTGGCTGAGTCCCTCAATGCGCTGCTCCCTTCGCTCCGAGAGGTATTGGGCAAGCTGCAGGCGCGCAAGGCGCTGGGCCATGTTGAGCTGGTTGAGGCCGACAATGGTCGAGTGGTGCTGATCCGCCACCTCCAGCCGTTTTCTGACAAAGATATGACCCTGCTCCGTGAGTTTGCTGACACCCATCAGCTAATGTTGTTCTTGGCGCCAACGGCCGATCAGCTCGATGCGATGTCAGACAAAAAGCCATATTATGAACTTGATGGTCTGGAGTTGGTGTTCTCGCCGAAGGACTTTATCCAGGTCAATGCCGAGGTGAACCGCAAAATGGTGGCTCAGGCGATGGACTGGCTGGCGGTGGCGCCGGGGGACCGGGTGCTGGATCTGTTCTGCGGGTTGGGGAACTTCAGTTTGCCGTTGGCAAAGCAGGCCAAAGCGCTGGTCGGTGTTGAAGGCATCGACGAGATGGTGCATCGTGCTGGTGACAATGCCCAGCACAACGGGCTGGCAAATGCGGCATTTTTCCAAGCCAACCTTGAAGACGATGTGACCAAGATGGCGTGGGCGAAGGAGCGCTTTGACAAAGTGCTGCTCGATCCGGCCCGTGCCGGTGCGGCCGGGGTGATGCAGCATGTGGTGGGGCTACGTCCTGAGCGGGTCGTCTACGTTTCGTGTAACCCTGCCACCCTTGCCCGAGATAGCCAAGTGCTCTTGGAGCAGGGGTATCAGTTGGAAAAGCTTGGTATGATGGACATGTTCCCCCATACCGGGCATTTAGAGTCAATGGCGTTGTTTGTTAAACAGCCTTAGCCATTACAGAAGAACAGGAAAGAAACATGGTCGCAGTACGCGGTGCGCACTTAAAGGAAAATGATAAATTTGAGCTTTCATCCTGGGTGGAAAGCCTCAAGCAGGATGCCAAGGTGGCAGAACGCATCAGGCAAACTTACCAGCGGTGTATTGATCTCACGGCAAATGTCGACTCGGGGCCACTCTTGTTGTGGCGCGGGCGCGAGATGGTCGAAATTCTTGTCACCCTGAGCATGGATAAGGATACCCTCACCGCTGCGTTGCTGTTCCCGCTGATGGAGGCGGGCGTATATGAGCCGGAGGCTTTGAAGGAAGACTACAGCGCGACGATTTTGCAGATGGTTACCGGGGTCAGCCAGATGGCGGCGATCGGCCAGCTCAATGCGACGACCGAAGGGGCGGAGCAATCGGTTCAGGTCGATAATATCCGCCGGATGCTGCTCTCCATGGTGGATGATTTCCGTTGCGTGGTGATCAAGCTGGCGGAGCGGATCTGCAACCTTCGCGAAGTGAAGGACGAGCCGGACGAGGTTCGCCGCGCCGCCGCCAAGGAGTGTGCCAACATCTATGCCCCGCTGGCTAACCGTTTGGGGATCGGCCAGCTTAAATGGGAAATTGAAGATTACGCCTTCCGTTACCGTCATCCAAATACCTACAAGCAGATCGCCAAGCAATTGGCCGAGCGGCGGATCGACCGAGAGCACTATATCGAGCATTTCGTGACGGATCTGGCCGATGCGATGAAGGCATCGTGTATCAAGGCTGAGGTACAGGGGCGGCCGAAGCATATCTACAGCATCTGGCGCAAGATGCAGAAGAAGAGCTTGGCGTTCGACGAGTTGTTCGACGTACGAGCGGTGCGGATCATCGCCGACGAGCTGCAGGACTGCTATGCCGCGCTCGGTATCGTTCACACCAAGTATCGTCATTTGCCCAAAGAGTTTGACGACTATGTGGCCAACCCGAAACCTAACGGTTACCAGTCAATCCATACCGTGGTACTGGGGCCGGAAGGCAAAACCATAGAAATCCAGATCCGAACCAAGCAGATGCACGAGGAGTCGGAGCTGGGTGTTGCCGCCCACTGGAAGTACAAGGAGAGCGGCTCGTCGTCCGGTGGTGCCAAGTCGTCCTACGACGAGAAGATCAACTGGCTGCGCAAGCTGTTGGCGTGGCAGGAGGAGATGTCCGACTCCGGTGAGATGATCGAGGAGCTGCGTAGTCAGGTGTTCGATGATCGGGTCTACGCTTTTACCCCGAAGGGGGACGTGGTCGACCTGCCGCTCAATGCGACGCCGTTGGACTTTGCCTATCATATTCACTCCGAAGTTGGACACCGCTGTATCGGCGCCAAGGTGGAGGGGCGGATTGTACCGTTTACCTATCACTTGCAGATGGGGGATCAGGTCGAGATTATCACCCAGAAGGAGCCGAACCCATCGCGTGATTGGCTCAACCCGAACCTCGGCTTTGTCACGTCGAGCCGTGCTCGTGCCAAGGTTCATGCTTGGTTCCGCAAGCAGGACCGAGACAAGAATATCGCGGCGGGCCGTGAAATTTTGGAGCACGAGCTGGGTAAAATCGGTGCGACGCTCAAGGATGCCGAGGCCTATGCCCTCAAGCGCTTCAATGTTAACTCGGCCGATGAATTGTACGCTGGTGTCGGCAGTGGTGATTTGCGAATCAACCAGGTGCTCAACCACATCAATGCGCTGGTCAACAAGCCGACGGCTGAAGAAGAAGACCAGCAACTGCTCGAGAAGCTGACGGGGGCGGGCAGCAAGGCTCCTGGCTCCAAGAAGCCACAGCGTGACGCCGTGGTGGTTGAAGGGGTCGATAACCTGATGACCCACCTGGCCCGCTGTTGCCAGCCTATTCCTGGCGATGAGATCCAAGGGTTCGTGACACAGGGGCGTGGTATCTCGGTCCACCGCAGCGATTGTGAGCAGCTTGAGGAGCTACGCCATGTTGCCCCGGAGCGGATCATCGACACCGTATGGGGCGGCGGTTTTGTCGGCAACTACAACATCACGGTGCGGGTAACGGCATCCGAGCGTAACGGTTTGCTCAAGGAGTTGACCAACACCTTGGCCAACGAAAAGGTCAAGGTGGCGGGGATGAAGAGTCGGGTTGACTTCAAAAAGCAGATGTCGATTATGGACTTCGACCTTGAGCTGACGGATCTTGATGTGCTGGGGCGGGTGCTTAAGCGGATTGAGCAGGTGCGCGATGTGGCAGAAGCCAAACGTCTGCACTAAGCCGTAGGCGACAAACCAAAGAGCGGGAGCGAAGGCTGCCGCTTTTTCTTTTCTAACCAGAGAATGGTATTTATGAGCAAGACACAGAGCCCGATTGAACAATTGGTTGAGATTATGGCTACCCTGCGCGATCCGGAGCAGGGTTGTCCGTGGGATCGCAAGCAGACCTTTGCCACTATCGTGCCGCATACCCTCGAAGAAGCCTACGAGGTGGCGGATGCCATCGGGCAGGAAAATTGGGGCGATGTCCGTGAGGAGCTGGGTGATTTGCTGTTTCAGGTTATTTTTTACAGCCAGCTGGGCAAGGAGCAGGGGCTGTTTGATTTTGACCAAGTGGTGGCAGGGCTCAATGAGAAGCTAATCCGTCGCCATCCTCATGTTTTTGCCGGTAGCGAGTTTGCCAGCGAGGCGGAGATCAGCGCCAACTGGGAGGCGGAGAAAGCCAAGGAGCGAGCCGACAAGGGTGAGGACACCAGCGTGCTGGCCAATATACCGCGAGCCCTTCCGGCCCTGACTCGGGCAGATAAAATCCAGAAGCGCTGTGCCAAGCACGGCTTCGATTGGGATACGCTGGGGCCGGTGGTCGACAAGGTCCATGAGGAAATCGACGAAGTGCTGGAAGAGGTTATCCAAGTGCCACAGGACCAGGACAGGATCGAAGAGGAAATGGGGGATTTGCTGTTTGCCGTGGCCAATTTCAGCCGCCATTTGCAAGTCAAACCCGAGCATGCCCTTCAGCGCGCCAACCAAAAATTTGAACGGCGATTTCGCGAAGTGGAGAAAAATGTGCTAGAAAAAGGGAGGCAGCTCGAAGACTGTACTTTGGCCGAATTGGACAAGATTTGGGAGCAGGTCAAGGCTGCGGAAAAGTGAGCGGCGGCGGGATTTGCTATTGACTATACGGTTGATAGCACTCCAATTATGCAGAATTGATTTGAAACAAAAAAAAACCAATCCTGCTGTGATAGTTTTCACGTTGTGGCGATAAAACGTGTCTGGTATACTAATTTCCCGTCCAGATACATTTTATCCTCTATACCAATCTTCCAGGTAAAACATGACAACGAATTACATTTTTGTTACGGGCGGGGTCGTATCCTCACTAGGTAAAGGCATTGCTGCTGCATCTCTAGCAGCTATTCTAGAAGCTCGTGGTCTTAACGTGACCATGATGAAACTAGACCCTTACATCAACGTTGACCCAGGCACAATGAGCCCAATTCAGCATGGTGAAGTATTCGTTACGGAAGACGGTGCAGAGACTGACCTTGACCTAGGTCACTATGAGCGTTTCATCCGCACCAAGATGACCAAGCGCAACAACTTTACAGCAGGCCGCGTATACGCGGACGTTCTGCGTAAAGAGCGTCGCGGTGACTACTTGGGTGCAACTATTCAGGTTATCCCTCACATTACCAACGCGATCAAAGAACGCGTTATCGCCGGTGCACAAGGTCACGATGTTGCTATCGTGGAAGTGGGCGGTACCGTTGGTGATATCGAATCTCTACCATTTATGGAAGCTATCCGTCAGCTTGCTGTAGAACTAGGCCGCGAGCGCGCGATGTTCATGCACCTGACACTGGTACCATACTTGGCTGCGGCTGGCGAAGTTAAGACTAAGCCGACCCAACACTCTGTTAAGGAACTGCTGTCTATCGGTATCCAGCCTGACGTGCTGATCTGCCGTAGCGACCGCATGATCCCTGCAAACGAGCGTGCGAAGATTGCCCTGTTCTGTAACGTGCAGGAAAAAGCCGTTATCTCAATGAAAGACGTAGATTCAATCTACAAGATCCCTCAGCTAATCAAAGCACAGGGTCTTGATGATCTAGTGTGCCAGCGTTTCGGCATTACAGCGCCGGAAGCGGATCTGTCTGAGTGGGAACAGGTTATCTACGAAGAAGCAAACCCAACCGGCGAAGTGACTATCGGTATGGTCGGCAAGTACATCGAACTGCCGGATGCATACAAGTCTGTGAACGAAGCACTTAAGCACGCGGGTCTGAAAAACCGTCTGTCAGTGAAAATCCGCTATGTGGATTCTCAGGACGTTGAGTCTAAAGGTACTGAAATTCTTGAAGGCCTTGACGCAATCTTGGTACCAGGTGGCTTCGGCAACCGTGGTGTTGAAGGCAAGATCCTGACAGCACAGTATGCTCGTGAAAACAAAATCCCTTACCTTGGCATCTGCCTGGGTATGCAGGTTGCACTGATCGAGTTCGCTCGTAACGTTGCTGGCTTGGAAGGCGCGCACTCAACAGAGTTCAACGCTGAAACTAAGCACCCTGTTGTTGGCCTGATCACTGAGTGGGTAGACAACGAAGGTAACGTTGAAGAGCGTAGCGAGAAGTCTGACCTAGGCGGTACGATGCGCCTTGGCTCTCAGCTATGTCACCTAGTTGATGGCACCAAGGCTCGTGAGCTGTACGGTAACCCAACTGTACACGAGCGTCACCGTCACCGTTACGAAGTAAACAACAAGTACGTCGCTCAACTTGAGAAGGCGGGCTTGAAGATTTCTGGTCTGTCTGCAGACAAGAAGCTGGTGGAAATCGTTGAGAACACGGGTCACCCATGGTTCGTGGCTGCTCAGTTCCACCCAGAGTTCACCTCAACGCCTCGCGATGGCCATCCTCTGTTCGAGGGCTTTGTGAAAGCGGCTGGTGCGAACCAGCGTGGTGAGCTAAACAAGTAAGGATTACGGATAGCTGCGGCAGGTGTTAGCTGCAGCTATTTTTTTAGCTTTTAAATTCAAGATAAAGCAAGAGGAAACACAATGTCTAAGATCGTTAAAGTTCTAGGTCGTGAAATTATCGATTCACGCGGTAACCCAACTGTTGAAGCGGAAGTACACCTAGAAGGCGGTTTCGTAGGTATGGCTGCTGCACCATCTGGTGCATCAACTGGTTCTCGTGAAGCTCTTGAGCTACGCGACGGTGACAAGTCTCGTTTCCTAGGTAAAGGCGTTCTTAAAGCTATCGAAGCTGTGAACGGTCCTATTGCAGAAGCTCTAGTAGGTAAAGACGCGAAAGCTCAGGCTGAAATCGATCAGATCATGATCGACCTAGACGGTACTGAGAACAAGTCAAACTTCGGCGCAAACGCAATCCTAGCAGTATCTCTGGCAAACGCTAAAGCAGCTGCAGCTGCAAAAGCTATGCCTCTATACGAGCACATCGCTGAGCTAAACGGCACTCCAGGCGTATTCTCTATGCCTCTACCAATGATGAACATCATCAACGGTGGTGAGCACGCAGACAACAACGTAGACATCCAAGAGTTCATGATTCAGCCAGTTGGCGCTAAGACTCTTAAAGAAGCTCTACGCATCGGTGCGGAAGTATTCCACAACCTAGCTAAAGTTCTTAAGTCTAAAGGCTACAACACAGCTGTTGGTGACGAAGGTGGTTTCGCTCCAAACCTTAAGTCTAACGCTGAAGCTCTAGAAGTTATCTCTGAAGCTGTTGCTGCTGCTGGCTACGAGCTAGGCAAAGACGTTACTCTTGCTATGGACTGTGCAGCATCTGAGTTCTACGACGCAGAGAAGAAAGAATACAACCTGAAAGGCGAAGGTCGTATCTTCACTTCAAACGAATTCTCTGATTTCCTAGAAGAGCTAACTAACCAGTTCCCAATCGTTTCTATCGAAGACGGTCTAGACGAGTCTGACTGGGATGGTTTCGCATACCAGACTGAGAAACTAGGTAAGAAAATCCAGATCGTTGGTGACGACCTGTTCGTAACTAACACTAAGATTCTTGCTGAAGGTATCGAGAAAGGCATCGCTAACTCTATCCTTATCAAGTTCAACCAGATCGGTTCTCTAACTGAAACTCTAGCTGCAATCAAGATGGCTAAAGACGCTGGTTACACTGCAGTTATCTCTCACCGTTCAGGTGAAACTGAAGATGCAACTATCGCTGACCTAGCGGTAGGTACTGCTGCTGGCCAGATCAAGACTGGTTCTATGAGCCGTTCTGACCGTGTTGCTAAGTACAACCAGCTAATCCGTATCGAAGAAGCACTAGGTGAGCGTGCTCCTTTCAACGGTCTTAAAGAAGTTAAAGGCCAGGCGTAATATCCTGCCTTGACGCAAGTTTTACTTGCCTTCGAAAAACCGCCCTTATGGGCGGTTTTTTTATGGGCGAATGACAGGACGGAGCTAGTGTCAAACTACGCTTTATGGGATGATAATCAGCTCGTACCACACCGCTGTAGAAATGGAATCAAGACCTTATACAGTGTGATTGCCGGCTTATCGGAAGCAGGCAAGAAATGGTGCGCTATGATTATCAATTTAGCCAGGGGGAGCGGATGCGCCTGTTAACACTGACATTGCTGATGATCTTGGGCTGGCTGCAGTACGATTTCTGGCTGGGCAAGAACGGGATGGTGGACTATCTGGCCGTTCGCGATAATGTAGCCGTTCAGCAGCAGGCCAATTCTGAGTTGGCCAAGCGTAACCAGCAGATGTATGTTGAAATCCACGATTTGAACCGTGGGCTGGAAGCGGTTGAGGAACGTGCCCGCAATGAGCTAGGCATGGTTCGCCCTGATGAAACGTTCTTCCGCATAGTCGGCGATTAATCCAACTCACTGGCCGCAGGCCGATTACGATATCCATGAGCAGTGAAATGATAGCGGTAGTTCCTGCCGCCGGGGTCGGCAGCCGCATGGCGGCAGATCGCCCGAAGCAATACCTGCAGATAGCAGGTAAAACCATTCTTGAACATACCGTGGCACGCCTGCTGAAACACCCTTCTATCGAGAGGGTGGTAGTGGCCGTGAGCCCGGATGACCCATATTTCCCAGCGTTGCCATTGGCCTCGGATCCCCGTGTCGAGCGGGTCAACGGCGGCGCAGAGCGGGCCGATTCAGTATTTGCAGGGCTCGCTGCCATCGGGGATAGCAATGCATGGGTATTGGTCCACGATGCGGCCCGGCCTTGCTTGCGCCATGAGGACTTGGACAAGCTGATCGCGGCGGCGAAGGCCTGCGAGTTCGGCGCAATCCTTGCCGCGCCGGTGCGCGATACCATGAAGCGCGGCAATGGCAGTGGTGCGATCGCCCAGACTGTTGACCGCAGTGATCTCTGGCATGCCCTTACCCCGCAGATGTTCCGTGCCGGCCAACTTAAGCAGGCATTGGAGTCGGCATTGGCCGATGGCGCAGTTGTGACCGACGAAGCCTCTGCACTCGAACATTGTGGCATGACACCTCAACTGGTGGCGGGACGTGCCGATAACCTGAAGGTGACCCAGCCAGAAGATCTGGCCTTGGCGGCCTTTTATTTGGAAAACTTATTGAGGGACGAGCAATGATGCGAATTGGACACGGCTTTGACGTACACAAGTTCGGTGGCGAAGGCCCGGTGATTATCGGTGGTGTTGCCGTACCTTATGAGCAGGGGTTGTTGGCCCACTCTGATGGTGACGTTGCCCTGCATGCGGTATGCGATGCCTTGCTTGGGGCGATCGGTGCCGGCGACATTGGCCGCCACTTCCCAGACACTGATGCAGAGTGGAAAGGTGCTGACAGCCGGATGTTGCTGCGCGACGTGTACAGCAAGGTCAAGGCCAAAGGCTATCTACTGGGCAACCTGGATGTCACGATTATTGCCCAGGCCCCGAAAATGGCACCGCACATCGAGGCGATGTGCCAAGCGATTGCCGCCGATCTTGAAACGGCAGTTGAGAATATTAACGTCAAGGCGACCACCTCGGAGCGTCTTGGCTTTACCGGTCGTAAAGAAGGCATCGCCTGCGAAGCGGTCGTTTTGATTTGTAAACAATAATTACGTTGCCGTGACGGCGGGAAACTCTTTTCCTGGCCGATCCGGAGCGAACACTATGGTGTAAATATGTCTGGTATTATGGAGCATTTCAGCTGGTTATACGGAGCGCCAAGCTGTCAGGGTCGCATTAAGGTCGAGCCTGAAGATTTTGTGGTGAAGGAAAACCTGGGCTTTGCATTTGCCGGCACCGGCGAGCACTTCATGGTGAAAATCCGCAAGACGGGTGAGAACACCAAGTATGTCGTCAACGAGCTGGCCAAGGCTTGCGGCGTGAAGTCACGTGATGTCAGCTGGGCAGGTCTCAAAGACCGCCATGCCGTTACCGAACAGTGGCTAAGTGTCCACCTGCCGGGTAAGCCGGATCCAGACTTAACGGATTTTGTTGCCGAGCACCCTGGGGTTGAGGTTATTGAAACGGCTCGCCACGACAAGAAACTACGCCCTGGCGATTTGTCTGGCAACTGGTTCGAGTTGCGTCTGCGTGATCTGGACCAGCCAGACGACGTCGTGGCAAGGCTGACGAAGATTGCCGAGCATGGTGTACCGAACTATTTCGGTGAGCAGCGTTTTGGCAATGGTGGCAACAACGTCACCAAGGCGCGTGCGTGGGGCAATGACGAGTTCCGCGTACGTGACAAGAGCAAGCGCAGTTTCTATCTTTCTGCGGCTCGTTCTTGGTTGTTCAATATGGTGTTGTCCGAGCGTATCGCCAAGGGTCAGGTACACCAGTTGATGGCGGGTGACTGGGTTGAGGATAGCAATGAGTCCGGCTCTGTCGTCGAGGCCGTGACGGCTGAACTGCAGCAGGCGGTTGATACCGGTGCGTTGCAGATCACCGCTCCGATGATGGGTGATAACGCGCTGCCGACAACGGCTGATGCCGAGGCGTTCGAAATGTCGATCGTCGAGCGCGAGCCGCTGTTGCTGAAATTGATCCGCGATAACCGGATGCGCCATGAGCGCCGCCCGCTATTGCTAAAGCCAAGAGATATGGTTTGGCAGCTGGATGGCGATTCGGTGACGGTGTCTTTCTCTTTGCCTGCGGGCTGCTTTGCGACAGCAGTTGTTCGCGAGCTCATGGTAGAGCAAGAACAACAGGACGAGAATCATGAGAATTCTGATCAGTAACGATGACGGGATCTTTGCCAAGGGGATTAATACCTTGGCATCCGTTCTGAGCGAGCTGGGTGATGTGGTGGTGGTTGCGCCTGATCGCAACCGCTCCGGTGCCTCCAATTCTCTCACGCTGGATTATCCATTGCGTATCCGCGAAGAGGGTGAGGGGCGTGTTTCTGTCGAGGGAACGCCGACGGACTGTGTCCACTTTGCCTTGAATGAATGGCTCGATTACCGCCCGGATGTTGTGGTTGCCGGAATCAACCACGGTGCCAATCTGGGGGATGATGTGCTGTATTCTGGCACGGTGGCTGCGGCGACGGAAGGGCACTTTCTAGGGGTACCGGCTATCGCGGTATCCCTTGTTGGCGATACCCATTTTGAAACGGCGGCAGAGGTTGTGAAGCAAGTTCTGCTAAATTTAGCCAAAACACCCTTGCCAACTAATAAAATACTCAATATTAATGTTCCTGATGTCACCTTTGATGAACTGGGTGACTGGCAGGTGACGCGGCTTGGAGCCCGTCATCGTGCTGAGAATATGGTCAAGGACGTCGATCCTCGCGGCAAACCCCTTTACTGGCTAGGGCCTCCAGGTGCCTGTCAGGATGCCGGACCGGGAACAGATTTTTACGCCGTTGAACAGCGCTGCGTGTCGATTACCCCATTGCAGGTTGATTTGACCGCCCATGATGCCATGGCAGCGATCCGTGATTGGCTTCACCAGGAGAAACAATAAGAATGCGCTATGTGGAAGAGCGGCATGCCTTGCTGAATTATTTGCATCAGCAGGGGATCCGTAATGACAAGGTGCTCGAAGCCATCGGATCTATTCCGCGCGAGTGGTTTATTGACGAAGCCCTGTCACACAAAGCCTATGAAAATAATGCCCTGCCGATTGGCAGCGGGCAGACAATTTCGCAACCCTATATCGTTGCTAAGATGACCGAACTGCTGGCGTTGGACGAGCATTCTCGGGTGCTGGAGATCGGTACGGGATCGGGTTACCAGACGGCTGTTTTGGCCAAGTTGGTCGGGCATGTTTGTTCTGTTGAGCGAATCAAGTCATTGCAGTGGCAGGCTAAACGGCGTTTTAAGCGTCTTGATCTTCACAATATCTCAACCAAGCACGGTGACGGCTGGCAGGGGTGGCGTAGCAAAGCACCATTTGATGCTATCATTGTTACCGCAGCTGCAGCAGAGATCCCGGTTGAGTTACTGGCCCAGCTTGCCGATGGCGGGCGCCTGATCATTCCTGTAGGGGAAGGCTCTCAGGTGCTCAAGCTGATCACGCGTGAGGCAGATCGCTTTGCCTACAGGGATATCGAAGCCGTCCGTTTTGTTCCGTTGGTTCCGGGTGAGTTGGCATAACTGAATATGGCTAGACAGGGTTTGGGCAAGTCAAAATGGTATCGTTGGGCGCTCGCAGGCACCTGTTTGCTGGTGAGTGCTTGTAGCTCGCATACACCCGCACCGGTGACGAGCCTTAACAAGGATTACGCATCGCTGGAGCGTGGGAGCTTCAGGGGGAGCTATTATCAAGTCCAAAAGGGCGATACCCTCTATTTCATCTCGTATATCACCGGCCGTGATGTGAGCGAGTTGGTGGCTTATAACAACCTGTCTAAGCCATATACTATTTTCCCCGGCCAGCGACTGCAGCTGTGGAAACCGCGTTATGTGGCTCCTGAATACGGCAAACGTGTCGAACCTAAGCCTCCGGTGGTAAAAGCCAAGCCTAAGCCAAAAGCGAAACCGGTAGCGCCTAAACCCGTGGTTAAGCCGACTCCGGTGGTCAAGCCAGCTCCCGTTGCTGTAAAGCCAACACCTAAGCCAACGCCTAAGCCAACGCCGAAACCTAAACCAGTAGTAGCGTCGCCTCCTCCCCAGAAGGTGGCAGCAAAACCGCAACCTGTGCAAAAAAACATCAATAAAAATATTGATCCAGCTCCCACAAAGGAGTACTCTCAAAAACCTAAAAGTAACAAAGTTGTTACAAGTAAGCCAAAGCCTGTTAGCAACAAAGTGGCGTCATGGGGATGGCCAGCCAAAGGGCGGGTGATTGCGAGGTTCTCTAGTGCCAACAATGGCAATAAGGGGATCGATATCGCTGGTCAGAGAGGACAGGCCATCAACGCAGCCGCTGGTGGCGTGGTGGTATATGCAGGTAACGCCCTACGGGGTTATGGCAACCTGGTCATTATCAAGCATAGCGATGACTACCTCAGCGCCTATGCACACAATGACCAGTTATTTGTCAAGGAGCAGCAACCGGTGAAGGCCGGGCAGAAAATCGCGTCGATGGGCAGCTCGGGCTCCGCCAACGTAAAACTGCACTTTGAGATTCGTTACAAAGGTAAATCCGTTGATCCAATGCGGTATTTACCGCGATAGTCAACATGGCATAGTCAGGTTGTAATGTCTTGCTAACTCGCCATCTGGGAGGCGCTATGAGTAGAAGCAATACTGCTACAGATATTGATGACTTTGAATTCGACGCTGAAATGGAGCTTGAAACCGAGACCGAAGAGACCCCTGCTGAAGCTGTTAAGAGTGCTGATGAGGGAATTGACCTTTCGCGTTATGGCACGACGCAAAAAGCCCTCGATGCCACTCAGCTCTACCTTGGTGAAATTGGTTTTTCGCCATTGCTGACCGCCGAAGAGGAAGTGTTGTATGCCCGGCGGGCACTGCGAGGGGATGAGGTTGCCCGCAAGCGAATGATTGAGAGTAATCTTCGTTTGGTTGTAAAAATTTCCCGCCGCTATAGCAACCGCGGCTTAGCCCTGTTGGATCTGGTTGAAGAAGGCAACCTTGGTCTTATTCGGGCGGTTGAGAAGTTTGACCCTGAACGGGGATTTCGCTTTTCGACGTATGCCACGTGGTGGATCCGCCAGACTATTGAGCGGGCCATAATGAACCAAACCCGCACCATCCGCTTACCTATCCATGTCGTAAAAGAACTCAACGTTTACCTCCGCACTGCCCGCGAACTGGCGCAAAAACTCGACCATGAGCCCACCGCCGAAGATATTGCTACCAAGCTCGATAAATCTGTCGAGGATGTGAATCGTATGCTGCGACTCAACGAACGGGTCGGCTCGGTCGATAACCCGATCGGCGGCGATTCGGAAAAAGCGCTGCTTGATATTATTCCTGATGAAAAAAGCGGGGGCCCTGAGACGTCAACCCAAGATGATGATATTAAAGTATCGATTGTCCATTGGCTGCAGGAGCTCAACCCCAAGCAACGCGAGGTACTGGCAAGGCGTTTCGGCCTGTTGGGCTACGAGGCTTCGACGCTAGAGGATGTCGGCCGTGAAATAGGCCTGACCCGCGAGCGGGTTCGCCAAATTCAAGTCGAAGGACTACGCCGGCTGCGCGACATGCTGACCCACCAAGGGCTAAGCATTGAATCTTTGTTCAATCAGGAGCTACAGTAACTTTTCTCCCCCATTTTGCGGCTGCGGGTGAACAAAGCACTAAACAAAAAGGGTTGATGCCAAGCATCAACCCTTTCTATTTCATCTGCACAGAAGCGCCGTTTACAGTAGCGCCCGTAGACGGTAAAGCTCCTCGAGTGCCTCACGAGGCGTCATTTCATCCGGGTTGATCCGGGCCAGAGCCTCTTCGATTTCGCTCGGCTCAGGGATCAGGCTCAGTTGCTGCTCTTCGCGCGGGGCGGCCGAAGCCGGTGCAACGGCTTGCTGGTGGCCGCTGGCCTCGAGTTGCTGGAGCTTGATTTTGGCCCGCTTGATCACTGATTTCGGTACCCCGGCAAGGCTGGCAACGGCAAGGCCGTATGATTTGCTGGCCGCGCCTTCTTGTACTGCGTGCATGAAGGCAATTTCATCACCGTGTTCGACCGCATCAAGGTGGACGTTGGCCAGGCCATCGATCAGTGATGGCAGTTCAGTCAGCTCGAAGTAGTGGGTTGCGAACAGGGTCATGGCCGCAATTTTGTCAGCCAGCCATTCAGCGCTCGCCCAAGCCAATGACAGGCCGTCATAGGTACTGGTACCCCGGCCGATTTCGTCCATCAGCACCAAGCTGTTCTGGGTGGCGTTGTGGAGGATGTTGGCCGTTTCTGTCATTTCGACCATGAAGGTCGAGCGTCCCGATGCCAGATCGTCCGAGGCGCCGATGCGGGTGAAGATCCGATCCAGCGGGCCGATCTTGACGGCTTCGGCCGGTACGAAAGAGCCGACATGGGCAAGCAGTGCTATCAGGGCCGTTTGGCGCATGTAGGTCGATTTACCACCCATATTAGGGCCGGTGATGATCAGCATCCGGCGGTCGCGATGAAGCGAGATCGGGTTGGCGATAAACGGTTCGCTCAGTACCTGCTCGACTACCGGGTGGCGGCCTGCGGTGATTTCGATCCCGGTGTTTTCCGTCAATTCAGGGCGGCAGTAGTTGAGACTGTCGGCACGCTCGGCCAAGTTGGCAAGAACATCCAGCTCAGACAGGGCACTGGCGGCATTTTGCAGCTGCTCCAGATGCGGCAGCAACTGGTCGAACAGCTCTTCCCACAGCTTTTTCTCCAGAGCCAGAGCTTTGGATTTCGAATTGAGTACTTTGTCCTCGTGCTCTTTGAGCTCGGGGATGATGTAGCGCTCGGCATTCTTGAGGGTTTGGCGGCGCACATAGTGGCTAGGTACCAGATGGCTTTGGCCACGGCTGACCTGGATATAGAAACCGTGGACTTGGTTGAAGCCCACTTTCAGGGTATCGATATCATGGCGTTCGCGCTCGCTGGCTTCCAGCTCTTCGAGGAACTTGGTGGCCCCGTCAGCCAGATCGCGCCATTCGTCTAGCTCGGCATTGTATCCCGGTGCCAGTACGCCCCCGTCGCGGATCACGACAGGCGGGTTTTCGATAATGGCACGCTCGAGCAATTCGCACAGCTCATCCATCGGCGCGGCATACTGGGCCAGTTCGCCAATTCGCTGCTGGGGAATGTCGGCGAGCAGATCGGAAAGCTCCGGCAAGTATTGGAGGGCAGTGCGCATCCGGGCGAGGTCGCGAGGACGAGCCGAGCGCAGGGCCAGTCGGGCAAGAATACGCTCGAGATCCCCCATGTGGCGGAGAACGCCGGCAAGATCGACAAACAGACCGCTGTCCTTGAACGTCTCGATGGCGTCGAGACGGCCGTTGAGCTGGTGCTGGTCGCGGATTGGCTGGTGCAGCCAGCGCTTTAGCAGGCGGCTACCCATCGGCGTCGCGGTCTGGTCCAGTACCGATGCCAGCGTGTTGTCATAGCCCCCCGCCAGATTCTGGGTCAGCTCTAGGTTGCGGCGCGTGGCTGCATCGAGGATCACCGCGTGATCTTTGGTATCCAAGGTAATGGCGCGGATGTGAGGCAGGGCGGTGCGCTGGGTGTCTTTCACATATTGCAGCAGGCAACCGGCTGCGCATAGGCCACGCTAGGCCTGCTCGACGCCGAAGCCGACCAGATCGCGGGTGCCGAACTGCATAGTGAGCTGCTGGCGGGCCGTTTCGAGGTCGAACTCCCAGACCGGGCGGCGGCGGCTTCCTTTGATGCTCTGAAGCAGGCCGGGCAGGGCAAAGTCTTCTGGGTAGAGCAGCTCTGCCGGGCTGGTGCGCTGCAGCTCGGCCTGCATCGCCTCTTCGGTTTCCGGTTCGGTGAGCATGAAGCGGCCGGAGGTGATGTCCAAGGTCGCATAGCCAAATTTATCGCCTTCGTGGTAGATGGCGGCAATCAGGTTGTCGTGGCGCTCGTTGAGCAGGGCCTCGTCGCTGACGGTTCCCGGGGTGATGATCCGCACCACCTTGCGCTCTACCGGTCCCTTGCTGGTTGCCGGATCGCCAATCTGCTCGCAGATGGCCGCAGAGACGCCCTGCTGGACGAGCTTGGCAAGATAGCCCTCGATGGAATGGTAAGGGACTCCTGCCATCGGGATCGGCTGGCCGTTGGAGGCACCGCGCTTGGTCAGGGAGATATCCAGCAGTTGCGAAGCGCGTTTGGCGTCGTCAAAAAATAGTTCGTAGAAGTCACCCATCCGGTAGAACAGCAGGACCTCGGGGTTCTCGGCCTTGATCTTCAAATACTGCTGCATCATTGGGGTATGCTTTTCTATGCCTTTTACTGTCACGATTTTGCCTGCTACATTGTGCCGGGTGGAGGAGAGCATTCCACCTTATCCGGTGAATTTTCTGGTCGCCTAGGATACGTGAATCGGTCCGGTCGGCAAAGAGGGTGCGCCGGAATTTTAATCATCTGAGCGAGCTCGTACCGGGCTGCGGGAAGAAGGAAAACGGAGATGGAATTAGCAACGGCATTGGGTGAGCAGCTCGCTCGCCTACAATGGGTCGCAGCCACGGCAGAATCATGTACCGGTGGCGGGGTAGCGACGGCGATTACGGATATAGCGGGCAGCTCGGCATGGTTTGACCGTGCTTTCGTAACCTATAGCAACGAAGCCAAACAGGAGATGCTCGGTGTCGCGGCGCAAACTCTCGATAGTCACGGTGCAGTAAGTGAAGCCGTGGTCAGGGAGATGGCCGCAGGGGCTCTGGCGCATTCTCGGGCCGATATCAGTGTGGCGATCAGCGGTATTGCCGGGCCGGGCGGCGGTTCGGAGAGTAAGCCGGTAGGGACAGTTTGGTTCGCGTGGGCAGATCGGCATGGCTGGATCTCGGCCGAAAGGTATCTGTTTGACGGGGATCGCTCGGCAGTTCGAGCGCAGGCGGTCACGGTGGCGCTGGAGGGAATGCGCAAGCGGATGGTTGTGCTTGAGCCATGATGACAGGCAGTCAGCAGATTGAAAAAAAAGTTCACACAGCACTAGACACTGTATGAATAGACAGTATACTAGTAATCAATATCAGTACTTAATCTCAGCATTTATTCAGTATCCCTGGAGATTCGAATGGACGACAACAAGCAGAAGGCACTTGCCGCGGCCTTAGGTCAAATTGAAAAGCAATTCGGTAAAGGCTCGATCATGAAACTGGGCGACAACCGTACTATGGATGTCGAAACCGTCTCTACGGGCTCGTTGTCACTTGACATCGCCTTGGGTGCTGGTGGCTTGCCAATGGGCCGTATCGTTGAAATCTTCGGTCCGGAATCATCAGGTAAGACAACACTGACCCTTGAGGTGATTTCAGCTGCGCAGAAGCAGGGCAAGACCTGTGCCTTCATCGATGCAGAGCACGCTCTAGACCCTATCTATGCCAAGAAGCTGGGCGTAGATATCGATCAGCTGTTGGTGTCTCAGCCAGATACCGGTGAGCAGGCGCTTGAAATTGCCGATGCACTGGCGCGTTCAGGCGCTGTCGACATTCTGGTTATCGACTCCGTGGCCGCGTTGACGCCGAAGGCGGAAATCGAAGGCGAAATGGGCGACTCGCACATGGGTCTGCAGGCGCGTATGCTGTCTCAGGCAATGCGTAAGCTAACGGGTAACCTTAAGCAGTCAAACTGTATGTGTATCTTCATCAACCAGATCCGTATGAAGATCGGTGTGATGTTCGGTAACCCAGAAACCACTACTGGTGGTAATGCGCTGAAGTTCTACGCTTCTGTTCGCCTTGATATTCGCCGTACCGGTTCAATCAAAGACGGTGACGAAGTCGTTGGTAACGAAACCCGTATTAAGGTAGTCAAGAACAAGATTGCCGCGCCGTTCAAGCAGGCTGAAACCCAGATCCTTTACGGTATCGGCTTTAACCGCGAAGGTGAACTGGTTGACCTTGGCGTGAAGAACAAGCTGGTTGAGAAAGCTGGTGCCTGGTACAGCTACAAGGGTGACAAGATCGGTCAGGGCAAGGCGAATGCGTGTAAGCACCTGCAAGAGAACCCTGAAATCGCGGCGGAAATCGAAAAGCTGCTGCGTGATATGCTGCTAAGCACCGCCGAGGAAAATGCGGCAGCCGCTGGCGAAGACGCAGCCTTGGAAAAAATGGATGCAGAAGATCAGGAATTCTGATCCAGCCAAGCAGATTGAGCAACAAGATTAACCAAACGGGCGGGTAGGCGACTACCTCGCCCGTTTTTGCATGTAAGCGAGTGAGACCGACCATGAGAAAGCAACCACCTAAGCAGAGTGTGAAAGAAGCCGCCGTGGGCTATCTTTCGCGCCGTGACCATGCCGAAAAGGAGCTGAGGAAAAAGCTGAAGAACCGGGGCTACGAGAGTGCCGAGATCGACGAGGCCGTGGCCTTTTGTCAAGACTACAACTGGCTTGACGATGCTCGCTTTGCCGGGCAGATGCTGCGCAATGGGCTCGCCAAGGGGTGGGGATTACTGCGGATCAGGCAGGAGCTCAAGCTTAAGGGGGTACACGAGGTCGTGGTGCGTCAGCTGCTCGATGAGGATGAAACCGATTGGTTCGAGCATGCCCGAGCAGTGGCCCGGCGCAAATTCGGTGAAACGCAGGCCGATACCCCGAAGGAGCAGGCCAAGCGGGTGCGTTTTATGCAATATCGGGGGTTTGATTTCGAGCAGATCAAATATGCCTTCGGGGTCGACGAGGAATATTAGGCGGAAGGCCGTGTGATCTCGCCTCCGTCACCGTCAGTACGAGTGGCTGCCAAGGGGTAGAAAATGTCCCATTTGACCACATAACATTTCCTGTTACGCCTGCCGTTGTTTTACAATATCAGCCAAAGCATTTATTTTAGTCCAATCACGGCCTGCCCGAATTGTCCCGCCAAGGGCATGGCGGAGTACCCGGGCCTGCTAGTACGAAAATAAATTCGTTCATTCAGTTTACATGAAAGCACTATTCAGGAATTGCCAATGTACATGAGCACTGATGAGGTACGCAACGCGTACCTCAAGTTCTTTGAAAGCAAAGGACACCAAATCGTAGATAGTTCATCGCTAGTTCCACACAACGACCCGACCCTGCTGTTTACCAATGCAGGTATGAACCAATTTAAGGATTGCTTCTTAGGCCTTGAGAAACGAGCCTATACTCGAGCGACTACGGCTCAGCGCTGTGTACGTGCAGGCGGTAAGCACAACGACCTAGAAAACGTAGGCTTCACGGCCCGTCACCATACTTTCTTCGAGATGCTGGGTAACTTCAGCTTCGGCGACTACTTCAAGCACGATGCCATTCAGTTCGCGTGGGAATTCCTGACTGAAGTTCTTCAGCTGCCAAAAGAGCGCCTGCTAGTTACTGTTTACAAAACCGATGACGAAGCATTCGACATCTGGAACAAGACGGTAGGTATCCCTGCGGAGCGTATTATCCGTATCGGTGACAAGGAAGGCGGCAAGCCGTTCGAGTCAGACAACTTCTGGCAGATGGGCGACACCGGTCCTTGCGGTCCATGTACCGAAATCTTCTACGACCACGGCGACCACATTGCCGGGGGACCTCCTGGCTCACCAGACGAAGACGGCGACCGCTTCATCGAGATCTGGAACAACGTATTCATGCAGTTCAACCGTCATGCGGATGGCACTATGGAGCCGTTGCCGAAGCCGTCGGTTGATACCGGTATGGGCATCGAGCGTATCTCTGCAATCATGCAGGGCGTTCACTCAAACTACGAAATCGACATCTTCCAGACGCTGATCAAAGAAGCCGCCAAGGTGATTGGCTATGAAGATCTGTCTAACCAGTCACTGCGCGTTGTCGCGGACCACATCCGCTCTTGCGCCTTCCTGATTGCCGATGGCGTTATGCCTTCGAACGAAGGCCGTGGCTATGTATTGCGCCGTATTATCCGTCGCGCTGTGCGTCACGGTAACAAGCTAGGTGCCAAAGGGGCCTTCTTCTTCAAGCTGGTTGGCCCTCTGGCTGACGTGATGGGTTCTGCTGGCGAAGAGCTGAAGAAGCAGCAGGAAATGGTTGAGAAAGTACTGAAAATCGAAGAAGAGAACTTCGGTCGTACTCTTGACCGTGGTATGGCTATTCTTGCCGAAGCACTGGATGCGCTAGATGGCGAAGTGCTGGACGGCGAGACAGTGTTCAAGCTGTACGATACTTACGGCTTCCCTGCTGATTTGACCAACGACGTTGCTCGCGAGCGCGGTTTCTCTATCGATGAAGAAGGCTTCAACGATGCAATGGAAGCCCAGCGTCAGCGTGCCCGCGAAGCAGGCCAGTTCGGCGTTGACTACAACGACGCGATCAAAGTCGATGCGGACACTGAGTTCTGCGGCTACAGCGCGACGGAAGGTGATGCCACAATCGTTGCTCTTTACCGCGAAGGCCAGAGTATTGATAGCGCTGCCGAAGGTGAAGAAGTACTGGTTATCTTGGATAACACGCCGTTCTACGCGGAATCAGGCGGCCAGTGCGGTGATACCGGTGTGATGAGTGCTGAAGGCATTCAGTTCGATGTTACCGATACCCAGAAGTTCGGCAATGCAATCGGCCACAGCGGCAAAGTGGCTGCGGGCAGCCTGACTGTTGGCGGCAAGATCAAAGCGGTTGTCGATGCGGCTCGCCGTGCCAAGATCAGCCTGAACCACTCTGCAACGCACTTGATGCATGCTGCACTGCGCAACCTGCTGGGTGAGCACGTAGCACAGAAAGGCTCTTTGGTTAAGCCAGAAGGCCTGCGTTTTGACTTCTCGCACCTAGAAGGCGTGAAGCCGGAGGAACTGCGCGAAGTTGAGCGTGTGGTGAACGAGCAGATCCGCCGTAACCATGTTATCAGCACTGATGTTATGGACATCGATGCAGCCAAAGAGAAAGGTGCGATGGCACTGTTTGGCGAAAAATATGATGACGAGGTTCGCGTCCTGAGCATGGGCGACTTCTCTGTCGAGCTTTGTGGTGGTATTCATGCCTCTAAGACCGGCGACATCGGCCTGTTCAAGATCATCTCCGAAGGGGGTATCGCAGCCGGTATTCGCCGTATCGAAGCGGTAACTGGCGAAGCGGCAATTGCTGCTCTTCATGAGCAGGAAGCATTGCTGGCCAAAACAGCGAACTTGGTGAAGTCTGATGCTGCCTCTGTTGCAACCAAAGTAAGCGCCTTGGTTGCCCACAGCAAGCAGCTGGAAAAAGAAATCCAGCAGCTGAAAGACAAGCTGGCTGCGCAAGAGAGCGCGGGCCTAATTAACCAGGCGAAAGAAATCAATGGCGTTAAAGTCTTGATCGCCAAGCTTGACGGCGCGGACAACAAAGCCCTTCGCGGCATGGTTGACGAGCTGAAGAACCAGCTGGGCAGCGGTATTGTTGTTCTTGGCAACGCAAGCGATGACAAAGTTGGCCTGATTGCGGGTGTGACCAAAGATCTTATCGGCAAAGTGAAGGCCGGTGAGCTGATCAACATGGTTGCCCTACAGGTTGGCGGTAAAGGCGGCGGCCGTCCTGACATGGCTCAGGCGGGTGGTACCGATGCAGCAGCCCTTCCTGCGGCGCTGGAGTCTGTGACACCTTGGCTGGCGGAGAAGCTGTAATTACACTGGAGTAGTAAAGTGGCATTGTTGGTGCAGAAGTTCGGTGGTACCTCGGTTGGGAGCATCGAACGTATTGAAGCAGTCGCTGAGCGTGTGATCAAAGCGCGCCAGCAGGGGCATCAAGTTGTCGTGGTCGTATCGGCAATGGCCGGTGAAACCAACCGCTTGCTGGGCTTGGCCCGGCAGGTGGATGAAGTGCCGACCCCGCGCGAGCTGGATATGCTGCTGTCGACCGGCGAGCAGGTGACCATCGCCTTGCTTGCTATGGCACTGAACAAACGGGGCTACCCGGCGGTGTCGCTGACAGGCGACCAGGTGGCAATCCGAACGGATGATGCCTTCAACAATGCCAGTATTCTCCAGGTAGAGACAGAGACTCTCGAAAAATGGCTAGGTCAGGACCACATTGTGGTGGTGGCCGGGTTCCAGGGACGTGATAGCGGAAACAATATTACGACCCTGGGTCGCGGTGGTTCCGATACCACCGCGGTAGCCATCGCAAGTGCGTTGGATGCTGACGAATGCCAGATCTTCACCGATGTGGACGGGGTATATACCACCGATCCGCGCTGGGTGGACGACGCGCAGCGATTATCAGAGATTCATTTCGATGATATGGCAGCGATGGCACGTCATGGTGCAAAAGTGCTACAATTACAGTCGGTTGAATATGCAAGGCAACATAAAGTGCCATTGAGGGTACTGTCTTCCTTCGATGACGGAGAAGGTAGTCTGGTATGCTTCCAGCCCATGAGCCCGCAACAGGGGGCCGTTGGTCTGGCTATGAAGAGTCAGCATTGTCTTGTCGTGGTATCTGAGCCTATAGGGCAGATAGAGCCACGCTTGCAGCTACTGGGACTGGACGCATGGTGTTATGCCGAGCAAGCGCATTCGACCGGCATTATTATTGCCAGTGATGAGCTGGCACGTTTGCGATTGGTGCTGGCGTCTGATATCGCCAATCACCTACCTGATGTCGCTGTGATGACTCTGGTAGGGGAGGGGGTGGCGCAGATCCGCGACCAATTGGAAACGGCAATGGCAGAGGCGGAGGTGATGGTTTACCATAGTAAATCTACATCCCGTTGTATGTCCCTGCTTATTAATGGGCAGGATCAACAATTAGCGGCGAAAATCATCCACAAAAAATTTGTGGTTGAGCCAGAAAGTCTGGATAATCGACTGCTTCTCGCTGTTTCTTGAGCAGTGACCATTTACGAAAATGTAAAAATTGTTGGATAATAGACTTAACTCTTATAAGACTGAGATTACTCAAGGAGCACACGAATGCTAATTTTGACACGTCGCGTAGGTGAAACGCTGATGATTGGTGATGAAGTCACTGTCACCGTATTGGGCGTTAAAGGTAACCAGGTTCGCATTGGTGTAAATGCACCAAAAGAAGTTTCTGTGCACCGCGAAGAAATCTACATGCGCATTCAAGCAGAAAAAGAAACAGGTTCCCAGGGTTCTGGTAACTACTAATTCGGAAAAGGTCAGCATTGTTTGCTGGCCTTTTTTGTATCCATACGCTGCCGTCTGTTTTTCTGCCTTCTTCTTCAGAAACCCAGAAATAAGCCAGTAAGTCGATGTTCGCGTTTGATTAATTGCCTACTTGGCTATTAAGTATTCATACGCGCGAAAGAAGTCATTTTTTCACAACAAAGTGTTTGACTTATTTTTGGCTAGCAGTAATATGGGCCCCCGCAAGACGGTGAGGTGGCCGAGAGGCTGAAGGCGCTCCCCTGCTAAGGGAGTATACGGTTTATAGCCGTATCGAGGGTTCGAATCCCTCCTTCACCGCCATTCTTGCTTCAAGATTGTTTCTTGAGAAATGCCTGCGCGTCCGTAGCTCAGCTGGATAGAGTACCTGGCTACGAACCAGGCGGTCGGAGGTTCGAATCCTCCCGGACGCGCCATTATTTAAAAGCATTGCCTTAGGGCGGTGTTGTAAAAACCGAATTAAGTGTGCGCTCGTAGCTCAGCTGGATAGAGTACCTGGCTACGAACCAGGCGGTCGGAGGTTCGAATCCTCCCGAGCGCGCCATAATTTGTGTGGTGAGGTGGCCGAGAGGCTGAAGGCGCTCCCCTGCTAAGGGAGTATACGGTTTATAGCCGTATCGAGGGTTCGAATCCCTCCTTCACCGCCATTCTTTCTTTCATTGAAAGATGCCTGCGCGTCCGTAGCTCAGCTGGATAGAGTACCTGGCTACGAACCAGGCGGTCGGAGGTTCGAATCCTCCCGGACGCGCCATTATTTAAAAGCATTGCCTTAGGGCAGTGTTGTTACAACCGAATTAAGTGTGCGCTCGTAGCTCAGCTGGATAGAGTACCTGGCTACGAACCAGGCGGTCGGAGGTTCGAATCCTCCCGAGCGCGCCATAATTTGTGTGGTGAGGTGGCCGAGAGGCTGAAGGCGCTCCCCTGCTAAGGGAGTATACGGTTTATAGCCGTATCGAGGGTTCGAATCCCTCCTTCACCGCCATTCTTCCTTCAAGAGATCCTTGAGAAAGAATTGCCTGCGCGTCCGTAGCTCAGCTGGATAGAGTACCTGGCTACGAACCAGGCGGTCGGAGGTTCGAATCCTCCCGGACGCGCCATTATTTCAAAGTATCAACGGATTGCTACTCAAAAACCGAAAGGTTACAATCAGATTCATTGCGCGCTCGTAGCTCAGCTGGATAGAGTACCTGGCTACGAACCAGGCGGTCGGAGGTTCGAATCCTCCCGAGCGCGCCATCTTTAAAGTAATCTGCCATTGGCAGAATACAGCCTGCGCGTCCGTAGCTCAGCTGGATAGAGTACCTGGCTACGAACCAGGCGGTCGGAGGTTCGAATCCTCCCGGACGCGCCATTATTTTTAAAGTATCAATGGATTGTTACTGAATGACCACAAGGTCAAACATCAGATTTACTGCGCGCTCGTAGCTCAGCTGGATAGAGTACCTGGCTACGAACCAGGCGGTCGGAGGTTCGAATCCTCCCGAGCGCGCCATTATGTTTGAAGCAATAGCTTATTGCTATTACTTTATTGCTGAAAGGCACACAATCAGATTTACTGCGCGCTCGTAGCTCAGCTGGATAGAGTACCTGGCTACGAACCAGGCGGTCGGAGGTTCGAATCCTCCCGAGCGCGCCATTATTTTGAAGCAATAGCTTGTTGCTGTTACTTCATAGCCGAAAGGCACACAATCAGATTTACTGCGCGCTCGTAGCTCAGCTGGATAGAGTACCTGGCTACGAACCAGGCGGTCGGAGGTTCGAATCCTCCCGAGCGCGCCATTATTTTGAAGCAATAGCTTGTTGCTGTTACTTCATAGCCGAAAGGCACACAATCAGATTTACTGCGCGCTCGTAGCTCAGCTGGATAGAGTACCTGGCTACGAACCAGGCGGTCGGAGGTTCGAATCCTCCCGAGCGCGCCATTATTTTGAAGCAATAGCTTGTTGCTGTTACTTCATAGCCGAAAGGCACAAAATCAGATTTATTGCGCGCTCGTAGCTCAGCTGGATAGAGTACCTGGCTACGAACCAGGCGGTCGGAGGTTCGAATCCTCCCGAGCGCGCCATCATTTTAAAACCCGGCTTAATCGCTGGGTTTTTTTATACCTAAATTTTGTACCGTTCGGCTGATTTGCATCTATTGGCTCCGGCTACACCTCGCGCTATTCCTTTCCCTTCTCTTTTGCGATATCCCTCCTTGCCTTGGTATTAGCCAGTGAGTGCGGTGACTCTTACGTCAGCGTCAGTGTTTGGCGAAATGACCTTTCCAATTCGAATCTAGTAGTGAAATACGCTAATCCACTCTGGCCTCAGGAGGTTGATCCTCTAGCAAAGGGATTTTGGTGATTAGTTGGTAAATTTACTACGTAAATCGCATTTCAGAACAAATCTTCATCGTTATGGTGCTATTTATTAATCAATTTGACATATTTTTACTTCACGTGTTATTTGTTAACGCCCTACTAACACAGGGAATGAAAGGAAGCGTTATGGCCGATTTAGGGAGTGTGCTGTGGGAAGCGGCCACCATCATGGTGACAGGCATGGTGGTGGTGTTTCTTTTTCTCAGTATTTTGATTTACCTCGTTCAATTGCTGGCAAGGATTGCCCCCAAGGATGCCCCGGCGGCTCCAGCCAGAAGTCACCCGACCCCCGTTTTGCCATCGCACAATGGTGTGCGGCCTGAGATCGTGGCCGCGATTGGCGCTGCGGTGCACCAGTATCGCAGCCGAAAGGTATAAGTCTGCGGAATAGACCAGACAGCCTGATTGAAGCCGTGTGGATATAGGATTCGTTTTTTGACAAGGAGTTTGTGAGCATGTCTAAGCCACTAGCCATCACTGATGTTGTATTGCGTGATGCCCACCAGTCACTTTTTGCTACCCGTTTGCGGGTTGAGGATATGCTGCCCATTGCCGAGCAATTGGACAAGGTCGGCTATTGGTCTCTCGAAACGTGGGGCGGGGCGACATTTGACGCCTGCATCCGTTTTCTTGGGGAAGATCCGTGGGAACGCCTGCGTCTGCTTAAGCAGGCGATGCCCAATACCCCGATGCAGATGCTGCTTCGGGGCCAGAACTTGCTGGGCTACCGCCATTATGCCGATGATGTGGTCGAGAAGTTCGTTGAGCGCGCCCACGCCAACGGAATGGACGTCTTCCGGATTTTCGATGCGATGAACGATGTCCGGAATTTCGAAAAGGCCGTCAAGGCGGCGGTGGATGTCGGCGCTCATGCCCAGGGAACCTTATCCTATACCACCAGTCCGGTACATAACCTTGAGACTTGGACGGATCTCGCCAAGCGACTTGAGGATCTCGGCTGCCACTCGCTTTGTATCAAAGATATGTCAGGCCTGCTCAAGCCGTATGAGGCCGAGGAGCTGATCACTCAGATCAAGGCGTCGTGCGATATCCCTCTGGCCTTGCACTGTCATGCGACGACTGGGTTGTCGGCGGCAACGGCGGTGAAGGCGGTCGAGGCGGGAATTGATATTCTCGATACCGCGATATCGTCGATGAGCCAGACTTATGGCCATACCCCGACTGAAACCGTGGTCGCCATGCTCGAGGGTACCCCTCGCGACACCAAGCTCGATTTGCAGCAGCTTGAGCCTATCGCCACCTATTTCCGTCAAGTACGTAAGAAATACGCCAAATTTGAAGGCAGCCTTAAAGGGGTTGATGCCAGGATCCTGTTGGCTCAGGTGCCGGGCGGCATGCTGACCAATATGGAAAGCCAGCTCAAGGAGCAGGGGGCCGCTGATCGTTTCGACGAAGTGCTGGAGGAGATCCCGCGCGTGCGTCAGGATCTGGGCTATATACCGCTGGTAACGCCGACCTCGCAGATTGTCGGTACTCAGGCGGTGCTCAATGTGCTCACCGGCGAGCGCTACAAAAGTATCAGCAAGGAAACGGCCGGTGTGCTGAAAGGCGAATATGGTGCCGCGCCTGCACCGGTGAACAGTGCGTTGCAGGAGCGGGTACTTGAGGGTGGCAAGCCCCTGACTTGCCGTCCGGCAGATCTGCTTGATGCAGAGTTGCACCGATTAACCGATGAACTGCTGGCCAAAGCCCAGTCAGACAATATTACGCTTGCCGACCAACAGGTTGATGATGTGCTGACCTATGCACTGTTTCCTCAGGTTGGGCTCAACTTCCTTAAAAATCGCAATAACCCTGAAGCGTTTGAGCCAGCGCCGGGGAGCGAGCCTGACCCTGTCGTTACGCCCGCAACAAAGGCCGCGCCTGCTGCTGGCGGGGTTGAAGCCTATAGCGTGACGGTGGATGGCCAGCTCTACAATGTTGAGGTTGGTCCCAGTGGTGCGCTGACAGCCGTTTCACCGGCCGCCGCCGCCCCATCGGTAGCCCCAGCCGCTTCTGCCGCCGTTACTGCTGAACCGGTAGCTGCACCCTTGGCAGGCAATATCTTCAAGATCCATGTCCAGCCGGGGCATCAGGTATCGGAAGGTGATGTATTGGTGATCCTCGAGGCGATGAAGATGGAAACCGAAGTCCGGGCTGCCCGCAGCGGCGTGGTGCAGGAGCTCCTCGTCAAGGAAGGTGACTCGGTGGTGGTCGGCGCGCCGATCCTCAGTCTGGCATAAGAGGGTACCATGGAAGGTTTATTGATACTCTGGAGCGAGACGGGGCTGGCCAATTTCGAGTTTGGCCAGATAATCATGATGTTGGTCGGTGCCGGCCTGTTGTATTTGGCGATCAGCAAGGGCTTTGAGCCTCTGCTGCTGTTGCCGATAGGGTTCGGGGCGATACTGGCCAATATCCCCAATGCCGGTTTTACCGAGCCGGGCGGGCTGCTGTATTACATTTACCATGTCGGGATAGAAACCGGGATCTTCCCCCTGCTGATCTTCATGGGGGTCGGGGCGATGACAGACTTCGGGGCGTTGATTGCCAACCCCAAGACCTTGCTCCTCGGCGCGGCGGCCCAGTTCGGGATCTTCTTCACCCTGTTCGGGGCGATTCTGCTCAATGTGATCCCGGGGATGGACTTTACCCTGGCCGATGCATCGTCGATTGCGATTATCGGTGGTGCTGATGGTCCGACTGCGATTTTCCTTGCCAGTAGGCTATCGCCAGATCTGCTCGGGGCGATTGCGGTTGCCGCATACAGCTATATGGCATTGGTGCCGATTATCCAGCCGCCGATCATGAAGGCGCTGACAACGGCTGAAGAGCGTAAGATCCAGATGAAGCAACTGCGGCATGTCAGCAAGGGGGAGAAGATTCTGTTTCCACTGGCGGTACTGCTGATGACCATCTTGTTCCTGCCGTCGGCGACACCCTTGGTGGGGATGTTCTGCCTTGGTAACCTGATGCGCGAGTCCGGTGTGGTGGAGCGCTTGTCCAAGACGGTGCAGAACGAGCTGATCAATATCGTCACGATCATGCTTGGGCTTGGCGTCGGCTCTAAGCTTGAGGCCGAGACATTCCTTCAGCTTGAGACGCTGGGGATTTTGGTCTTGGGGGCCGTCGCCTTCAGTGTCGGTACCGGTGGCGGTGTACTGATGGCCAAGCTTCTTAACCGTTTCAGCAAGGAGGATATCAATCCGCTGATTGGTGCGGCGGGGGTATCGGCAGTACCGATGGCGGCCCGGGTGGTTAACAAGGTCGGTCTGGAGGCCAATCCGCAGAACTTCTTGCTGATGCATGCGATGGGGCCGAATGTGGCAGGGGTCTTGGGCTCAGCCGTGGCCGCCGGTATCTTGCTGGCCTTGGTTGGGTAACTCTTCGGCTTTCGGTCAATTCACCGGAACAAGCTGAATTTTGCAATATTTTGAAACGGGTAGCTGATCGCTGCCCGTTTTCTTTTGCGCCAAATCCGTTAAGGTAGGAGGGCTGGTGACGACGAGGGGATCGTACTCTCCTCGATAGGCTAGCGGTGGTTGCCATATGGCGGCTACCTGATTGGATAGATTGGCTAAGTTGTTTTAATGCTAGAGTTATTTCATGGTGATTCGGCGCTTTGGGTGCTGTTCACAACGGGTTTTTTGAGTGCGACGCTGTTGCCTGGCGGATCGGAGGCCAATCTCGTGGCTTCTCTCAAGCTGGGTGATAACGCTGTTTGGCTGGTGGTTGCGGTAGCGACATTGGGCAATACGCTCGGGGGGATGACCAATTATTGGCTTGGCCGGTTGTTGCCGGATAAAACTTCTCAGGAAAAACACGGTCATAGAGCTTTACTATGGCTGAAAAAATACGGCTACTGGTCGCTGCTGCTCAGTTGGCTGCCGTTGGTCGGTGACCCGCTCTGCCTTGCTGCAGGGTGGTTGCGGATGCGGCACTCTTTGAGTTTATTGCTGATAATGGTCGGCAAGGCGCTCCGGTATACGGTACTGGCTATGATCGTAACAGGATTATTATAAGGAAGGCATTACGTGCAAAAGTGGATAGTGGGCGTTGCGCTGTTGTCACTGGCTGGCTGTAGCCTGCTAGAGCCCCAGCAAGAGTCGGCGGCGCTGCCGCCAGGCGTGACATTCGTGGGGCAGTTGAAGGGCGACGAGAGTGCGGTATCACCGGTGATACCGTATTCGAAATATACACTGGCAAACGGCCTGACGGTGGTGCTCCATGAGGATAAATCGGATCCTCTGGTGCATGTCGATATGACCTACCATGTCGGCTCTGCCCGTGAGGAGCTGGGTAAGTCTGGTTTTGCCCATTTCTTCGAACATATGATGTTCCAAGGATCAAAGCATGTGGGCGATCAGGAACACTTCCGCCTGATCACCGAGGCGGGCGGAACCATGAACGGGACGACCAACCGGGATCGGACCAACTATTTCGAAACGGTGCCTGCCAACCAGCTGGAGAAAGTATTGTGGCTTGAAGCGGACCGAATGGGGTTCCTGCTTGAGGCGGTGTCACAGCGTAAGTTCGAGATCCAGCGCGACACGGTGAAGAACGAACGCGCCCAGCGCTATGAGAACCGCCCTTATGGTTTGGTTTACGAGCGTATCGGCGAGGCGCTGTATCCACGGACACATCCGTATTCTTGGCAGCCAATCGGCTATGTTGAGGATCTTGACCGGGTCAACGTTAATGATCTGAAGGCGTTCTTCTTGCGCTGGTACGGGCCAAACAATGCGACGCTGACCATTGGTGGTGATATTGATATCGCCAAGACGCTGGAATGGGTCAATAAGTACTTCGGTTCGATCCCGCGTGGCCCTGAAGTCGATAAACCAGCCAAGCAGCCTGTAACCTTGGCAAACAACCGCTTCTTGACGCTGGAAGATAATATTCAGCAACCGATGCTGATGATGGCTTGGCCGACCTCTTATAGCGGTGCTAAGGACGAAGCATCTTTGGATATGCTGGCTCGGGTGATCGGCGGTGGCAAGAACAGCCTGCTATACCAGAACCTCGTCAAGACTGGCGAAGTGGTTGATGCCGGTGCGTTCCATGACTGTGCTGAATTGGCCTGTACCATGTATGTTTATGCTATTGGCCAAAGCGGTGACAAAGGGGATCTGAAAACTCTGCGCAACAAGGTAGAAGGGATCCTGTCCGGGATCGAGCAGCGCGGGATCAGCGACAAAGAAGTGAATGAGCTCAAGGGCATGGTCGAGGCGAATGCCATCTTCGGCCTCCAGAGTGTCAGCGGCAAGGTGTCGCAGCTGGCTTCCTATGAAACCTTCTACGGCAACCCGGGTTACCTGACGACTGAGCTGGGTAATTTGCGAGCGGTAACGCCAGCAAGCATGGAGGCGGCCTACGAGCAATACATCAACGGCCACCCGAACGTGACGCTGAGCGTGGTGCCGCATGGCAAGACCTCGCTTCAGGCTGCTGCGCCTAATTATGCCCCTGCTGAGCGGATCATTCCGGCTCACAGCACGGTTAGCGAAGCGGCACTGAAAAAGCAGATGCGAGAGACTCGCGACGATTTCGACCGCTCGGTGATGCCACAGCCTTCAGCACCGGTAGAGGCAGCGATGCCGACCCTGTACCAGTTTGAACTGGCCAATGGCATCAAGGTGTTGGGAACGGAATACCGCGAGACCCCGACGGTTGAGTTGCAGCTGGTGGTTCCGGCGGGACGTCGTTTTGAGCCACAGGGCAAGGCGGGACTGGCGCAGTTGACCGCAAGTATGATGGCTGAGGCCTCGCAGAAATCCACGGTGGAGGAGCTATCTTCGCGGCTGGATATGCTGGGCAGTACCGTGAACTTCACTGCCGGTAAGTACGGGACGGTTATCTCGCTGACCTCGCTGAAAAAGCACCTGCCGGAAACGCTGGCTATCTTGCAAGAGCGGTTGTTCTTCCCTGCATTTAATCAGGCTGATTTCGACCGGGTGAAAAAGCAGGCCCTTGAGGGGATTATTTATGAACATCAGCGCCCGTCTTGGCTGGCTGGGCAGGCAACCCGTGAAGTGTTGTTCGGTGGAACTAACTTCAGCCTGCCGCCGGAAGGAACCAAGGCATCGCTAAGTGCAATTACCCTTGAGGACGTGAAGGCGTTCTACAACCGTTACTATACGCCGAATGGGGCAGATCTGGTGGTGGTGGGTGATATCAGCCAGCAGTCATTGCAGCGTGATGTCGGTTTCCTCGCCAACTGGCAGGGGATGCCGACACCTAGCTATACCACGCCAGCGCTGCCGACCCTGTCGCAGCAGAAGGTGTGGCTGGTGGACAAGCCGGGCGCGCCGCAGAGCGTGATCCGCTTGGTTCGTCAGGGGCTGCCTTACGATGCAACGGGTGAGCTGTACCGTACCCAGTTGGCGAACTTCAACTTGGGCGGTAACTTCAACAGCCGGATCAACCTGAACCTGCGTGAGGACAAGGGCTATACCTATGGCGCTGGAGGCTACCAGAGCGGCGGCCGCGAAGTAGGGCTGTCGGTCTACTATGCACAGGTGCGTGCCGATGCGACGTTGCCGTCGGTCAAAGAGTTTCTTGCCGAGCTGGGCAAGATGTCCCGTGACGGGGTGACTGACAAGGAGCTGGCCTTCATGCGTTTGGCCGTGGGGCAGAAAGATGCCTTGAGTTATGAGACGCCAAGCAAGAAGGCCCAGCTGCTGGGGCAAATCCTGACCTACTCGCTGCCGGAAAACTTCGTCGAGCAGCGTAACCAGATTGCTGCTTCAATCAGTAAATCGACCATCGATAAGTTGGCAGCCAAGTGGTTTAACCCGCAGGATTACCAGATTATCGTGGTGGGGGATGCCAAGAGCTTGAAGCCGCAACTGGAAACCCTCGGCCTGCCAATCGAGGTGATGGAGCCGAAAATGTAACTCAGAGAATAGCCGGTCGTATGACCGGTTATTTTTTATCTGGGGGAGGTATTTTAGCCTCGCTGCCGCGATGCAGAATCGTGCAGAATTGTTGCTGTAGGGTAAAAGTGTTTCGATACAATAATAATGGTAATCAACCACAATAATGATTACTCTACCGAGCTGAGTTGTTAACGATTGAGAATCACCTTGATGGATTTTTCACAAAGATTGCAGCGAATTGCTGCGAATCCTGACGCCCTGACCCAAATTGGCCGTGGCCTAGAGCGTGAAGCATTGCGTATTACGCCTGAGGGGGCGTTGTCGCCTGAGCCGCATCCATCCGGATTGGGATCGGCGCTGACCAACAAGTGGATCACAACAGATTATGCCGAGTCGCTGCTGGAGTTTATTACCCCGGTTTCGCACAATGTCGAGCACCTGTTGTCTCAGTTGGCTGACATCCATCAGTTTACCTATGCCCAGATGGGCGACGAGCGCCTGTGGCCGATGTCGATGCCGTGCTTTGTCGGCAATGAAGATGACATTACGCTGGCGCAATACGGCAGTTCGAACACGGGACGGATGAAGAACCTCTACCGTGAAGGTCTAAAGCGCCGTTATGGCAGCATTATGCAGGTGATCTCCGGGGTTCACTTCAACTTTTCATTCCCTGATAGCTTCTGGGACCAGCTGTTCGGCGAGCAGGCGGCTGACGAACGCCAGAATGCCGTTTCTGACGCTTACTTCGGCCTGATCAGAAACTATTACCGATTCGGTTGGTTGATCCCGTACCTGTTCGGTGCTTCTCCGGCACTATGCGGCTCGTTCCTCAACAATGCGGCCTCCTCGAAGTTGGCGTTTGAGAAAGTGGGCGAGGGGACTTATTTCCTACCTAATGCCACGGCATTGCGATTGAGTGATCTTGGCTACACCAACAGTGAGCAGAGCTCGCTGAAAATTGGCTTTAACGGCTTGCCTGAGTACCTCGAGGGTTTGCGCCGTGCGATTCGCACGCCTTCAGAAAAGTTTGCCGAAATTGGGGTGAAGGTTGATGGCGAATACCGTCAGCTAAACGCCAATGTTCTGCAAATTGAGAACGAACTGTATGCCCCGATCCGGCCTAAGCGCGTGACCCAAAGTGGCGAGAAACCGTCCGAAGCGTTGGAGCGCGGCGGTGTCGAGTATATTGAGGTTCGCTCGCTGGATGTTAACCCGTTCAGCCCTGTTGGTATTACCGCTGATCAGGTGCGTTTCCTAGACCTGTTCCTGACTTGGGCGGTGCTGTCTGATTCGGCTCCGATGGATCAGTGTGAGCTGGAATGCTGGCGTGATAACTGGAACCGTGTTGTCCTCGATGGACGCAATCCTGAGCTGTTGCTCAAGATTGGTTGTGATGGCGAGCGTCTGACCGTTCAGCAGTGGGGTTCCCGTGTTTTTGCCGAGCTGGCTGAGGTTGCCAAGGTAATGGATACGGCAGCGGGTAATGATGAATATCAGCAGACCTTGAGCCGATTGCAGACGTGGATTGATGAGCCTTCATTGACCTTGTCGGCTCAGGTGCTTACGCAAATTAAAGAACAACAGGGCATTGGCCGTATGGGCAAGGCGCTGCTTGCCGAGCATGCGACGACGCTGTCTGAGCGTGAGTACGGCTATTATGATCAGGCTGCTTTCGAGCAGGAAGCCCAAGACTCGGCGGTTCGTCAGGCGGAAATTGAGTCGGCGGATATGGTATCGTTTGATACCTTCTTGGATCAGTATTTTGCTGATATTAAGTCGGTATAACAGGCATAAAAAAAGCGGGCAGCGTCATGCTGCCCGATAAATAATTTCGCAGGGATGATGGCAGCACGGGGCTGCCAGTCATAGTATAAGACCCTAAGGACGGAAATGAGTTCCATGCTTGCAGGAAAAAAGCGCGCATTTTTTCGTAGTTCATTGTTATTGGCGGCGGTTGTCCTGACCGGTTGCGCCTCTGCCCCTCCCCAAGACCAATCCAACCTTTGCAATATCTTCCGTGAATATCCCAGCTGGTATGAGGATGCGCTTGATATGGAAAAGGAGTGGGGGACACCGATCCAAGTTGCGATGGCCTTCATCAAACAGGAAAGTAGTTTTCGCCATGACGCCAGGCCGCCCAAGAAATATGTCCTAGGATTTATCCCCTGGGGGCGGGTGAGTAGTGCCTATGGCTATGCCCAGGCACAGGACCCGGCTTGGGCCGATTATCAGAAAGCCACGGGTAATGGCGGCTCGCGCACTGATTTTGCCGATTCACTGATGTTCGTCGGTTGGTATACCCATGAAACCCAGCGCCAGTTGGGAATTTCGAAGTGGGATGCTTACCGCCAGTATCTGGCCTACCATGATGGCCGCGGTGGTTATAAGCGGGGGACGTATAAGTCCAAACCCAATTTGATCAAGGTTTCTCGCCGTGTCGAACAGCAGGCCAAGAGTTACGGCTGGCAACTCAAGCAGTGTCGTACTGAGCTTGAGGATAACCGGAGCTGGTGGCCGTTTTAATCCCTGAGGTGGTTAAACCTTGCGCGATAGCGGTGTGGTAGGTAGGGTTAAGGATGTATATACGGCTTCTGTGCCAGAAGCCGTTGAGATGGCCAAGGAGTAAAGGAAGCATGCCACTATTAGACAGTTTCACCGTAGATCATACCCGGATGCAGGCCCCAGCCGTTCGGGTCGCCAAAACAATGAAAACGCCCAAAGGCGATACCATCACGGTGTTTGACCTGCGTTTTTGCCGCCCGAATGCCGATATTCTCAGCGAGCGTGGCATCCATACCCTCGAGCACCTTTATGCCGGTTTTATGCGCAGCCACCTTAATTCCGAGCGGGTGGAAATTATCGATATCTCACCGATGGGCTGCCGTACGGGTTTCTATATGAGTCTGATTGGTACACCGAGTGAGGAGCAGGTTGCTGACAGCTGGCGTGCGGCGATGGAGGATGTGCTTAAGGTCGAATCTCAGACCCAGATCCCGGAGCTGAACGAGTACCAGTGCGGGACTTACAGCATGCACTCATTGGAAGAGGCACAGGCGATTGCCCGCGCTATCCTCGAGCAGGGCATTGCCGTCAACAAGAATGACGAGCTGGCCTTGCCGGCTTCCATGTTGCAAGAGCTCAAGATCAAATAACGTCTGCCTCGCGTATTTATCCGATAGGAATCACCGTGGGGCCACGGGTGATCCAACAACAAAGCCGGCTGAGTGCCGGCTTTGTTGTATTGGTAGTGATTGAACGTGGGGGCCTTAGCCTGTTTTTTGCAATTGGCCTGGCATGATCTTGACCCGTTTGACCATATTGTCGGAGACCTCGACGATTTCCATCTGGTAGCCTGCCACCTTGACGCTGAGCTGGCTGTCGGGGATATCCTCGAGGTGTTCGAGGATCAGGCCGTTCAGGGTACGTGGCCCGTCGGTAGGCAGCCCCCAGTTGAGGCTCTTGTTGAGGTCCCGAATATTGGCACTGCCTTCGATCAGCAAGCTCCCGTCGTTCTGGGGGGTGATCTCCTCGGCCAGCGTCGGGCTGATGGAGGTGGTGAACTCCCCGACAATCTCCTCGAGAATATCTTCGAGGGTGATCAGCCCTTGGATATCGCCGTATTCGTCGACAATAAGGCCAATACGCTGCTTGTTACGCTGGAACTTTATCAGCTGAATATTGAGGGGAGTGCCTTCGGGAATGAAATAAACCTCGTCAGCGGCGCGAAGCAGGTTCTCCTTGCTGAAATCGTTTTTGTCCATCATCAGGCGATAGGCTTCGCGAACTCGGAGCATTCCAACAACTTCGTCGATAGTGTCGCGGAAAAGTACGATCCGGCCATGAGCCGAGTGGCTGAGCTGGCGGACAATGGATTTCCAGTCGTCGTTGATATTGATGGCGGCGATTTCGTTGCGGGGAACCATTAGGTCTTCGACGGTGACATTTTCCAAGTCGAGGATAGACAGCAGCATGTCTTGGTGGCGACGGGGGATCAGCCCCCCGGCCTCGTTGACCACGGTGCGTAGTTCGTCTGAGCTGAGTTTGCCGTCATGATGGTTGCCGACCCTGAGGCCGAGTAGGCGCAGGAAGCCGTTGGTGATCCCGTTGACGAACCAGACCAGCGGGTAAAGGAGCTTCATCAGAAGTTGCAGGAGCACGCTGCTGGCATAGGAAACCCGTTCGGGATAGAGCGCAGCGAGTGTTTTCGGGGTGACTTCGGCAAATACCAGCACCACCAGGGTCAGGGCACCGGTGGCAATGGCCACGCCCATGTCGCCGTAGAGGCGCATACCAAGGATGGTCGCGATGGCTGATGCAAGGATGTTGACGAGGTTGTTGCCGATGAGAATGAGCCCGATCAGCCGGTCAGGGCGAGAAAGAAGTTTCTCCACCCGTTTGGCTCCCTTGTGGCCTTGGTTGGCCAAGTGGCGGAGCTTGTAGCGGTTCAGTGCCATCATTCCGGTTTCTGAACCGGAAAAGTATCCTGAAATGACGAGCAGTAATATCAGCAGGGAAAATAAAATCCCGGTAGATACATCTTCCAAAAAGCTATTCCTTAACGTTTCGGTTACATGTACTGTGTACCCAGATGCTCTGGGTGTCAATGATAGCGGCCTAAATCAGCCGCCGATGATGATCTCCTTGACGAAGCGGCTGCCAAAATAAGCCAGTGTCAGTAGAAAGGCACCGACTAAGCTATACCAGACAACACGGCGTCCTCGCCAGCCTTTCTGGTAATGGCCCCATAGCAGGGTGCTGTACACGACCCACGCCAAGAAAGAGAGTACGGCTTTGTGGAGTTTGCCTTGCGCCATCATGTCCTGAATGAAAATCAGGCCGGTGATCAATGTCAGTGTCAGGAGGCCGTTGCCGACAAGGATGATCTTGAAAAGTTGGCGTTCCACCATCATTAATGGGGGAATGTTCGGGTTGATCAGCAGGCTCTTCTTACTTTTGAGCTTATGGTCGAGCCAAGCCAGCTGGATTGCATACAGGGTCGCAATCATCAGGGTCGAGTAGGAGAACAGCGCCAGTGAAATATGCAGCAACAGCTGGGGATGCGATTCGAGGTGGGTGATAAATGCCCCGGGCAGCATGATGGCAGCGGATAAATTGATGGCTGCAAAGCTGTAGACGACCGGGAGCAGGAACCAAACCCGCATTCGTAGCATGGCTGTGGTGGTGATGATGGCTATCATCAGGCTGATCAGGGAGGCGACATTGAGGATACTGAGGTTTTGCCCGACACCGCCGAGGATCAAGTCTTTGAGCAACAGGAGATGAAGAGCAATGGCGCCAATAGCGGAAAAGAAAACCGGTTTGGTTTTGATGCCGTTGTTGTTGGTAAGTCCGGGCACGACTAACCCTAATGCGAGAAAGTACAGGCAAGCAGCCGCCAAGGCTATCAGCATATCCATAGTAAACTTAACTGGTTAAGATGGTAAGAGTTCGCAAGTATACCTTGCCCGCCCTGTCTCTTCCATGCCAAAGCCGTATTCTGCGCGGCAGAATAGGGTTTTGTAAGCCAATGTCACAGTGAAAGTCGCCTACGGGGCATGAAAGCATCATAGGGATTGCGGTATACTAGCCGGATCATAACGATTTAGATTATTGCGTAACGAGCGAGTAGCACATGTTCGAAAATTTAACGGAGCGTTTATCGCGAACGCTAAAGAATGTCAGTGGGCGCGGTCGACTGACCGATGACAACATCAAGGATACGCTGCGTGAAGTACGCATGGCGTTACTCGAGGCAGATGTTGCGCTGCCAGTCGTCCGTGAATTCGTTAAGCGTGTGAAAGAGCGCGCTGTCGGTACAGAGGTATCGAAGAGCCTGACGCCGGGTCAGGAGTTTATCAAGATTGTTCAGGCCGAGCTTGAAGCGGTGATGGGCGAGTCCAACGAGGATTTGAACCTTGCCAGCCAGCCGCCTGCGGTAATTTTGATGGCGGGCCTACAGGGTGCGGGTAAGACCACCAGTGTGGGTAAGCTGAGTAAACTGCTTAAAGAGCGCAAGAAAAAGAAAGTGCTGGTGGTGTCGGCTGACGTATATCGCCCTGCCGCTATCAAGCAGCTAGAAACATTGGCCAGCGATCTTGGTGTAGACTTCTTCCCGTCAACACCGGATCAGAAGCCAGTACAGATTGCCCAAGATGCATTGGCTCATGCCAAGCTAAAATTCTATGATGTCCTGATCGTCGATACCGCAGGTCGCCTGCACGTCGACGGCGAAATGATGGAAGAGATCAAGGACGTCCACAAGGCGATTGATCCGGTAGAAACCTTGTTCGTGGTTGATGCCATGACAGGTCAGGATGCGGCCAATACGGCCAAGGCCTTTGATGAGGCCCTGCCGCTGACCGGTGTGATCCTGACCAAGGTCGACGGTGATGCCCGTGGCGGTGCGGCGCTGTCAGTACGCCATCTGACTGGTAAGCCGATCAAGTTCTTGGGTGTTGGCGAGAAGACCGATGCGCTTGAGCCGTTCCACCCAGACCGTGTGGCTTCGCGTATCCTCGGTATGGGCGACGTGCTGTCGCTGATCGAAGATCTTGAGCGTAACGTCGACAAAGAAAAAGCCGAGCAGCTGGCGAAGAAATTCAAAGAGAAGAAAGGCTTCGATCTGGAAGACTTCCGTGACCAGTTGCAGCAGATGAAGAAAATGGGCGGCATGATGGGGATGCTGGACAAGCTTCCAGGTATGTCGCAACTGCCGGACAATGTCAAAGACCAAGTTGATGATAAGATGTTCGTTCAGATGGAAGCGATCATCAACTCGATGACCCCGGGAGAGCGTGAGCGCCCTGATTTGATCAAGGGCTCGCGTAAGAAACGTATCGCTCTGGGTTCAGGTACCCAGGTGCAGGATGTAAACCGTCTGCTCAAGCAGTTCACCCAGATGCAGAAGATGATGAAGAAAATGCAGAAGGGCGGCATGAAGGGTATGATGCGTAATATGAAAGGTATGATGTCTGGCGGCGGAATGTTCGGCCGCTAAGGTTTTTTGCCTTTATATTATTAGGCTTGCTGGAGCGACAACTCTTATCATTGGTGAAAATTTAGCTAAAGCGGTTGCATTCGCCAGTTTTAAGAGTAAAATTCCCGAGCTTAATTTGGCACGGGCCCCGTTATATTCTGGCGGGGCCATTTAATTTTACAGTAATGCAAAGAGGACGATATGGTAACCATTCGTTTGGCACGTCACGGCGCTAAAAAGCGTCCATTCTATCAAATCGTTGTTGCTGATTCTCGCGCTGCACGCGACGGTCGTAACATCGAGAAAATTGGTTTCTTCAACCCGCTAGCTAAGGGTCAGGAAGAGCGCCTACGTCTAGACCTAGACCGTGTTAACCACTGGGTAGGTCAAGGCGCAACTGTGTCTGACCGCGCAGCTAAGCTAATCAAAGACGCTGCTAAAGCGGCTTAATTAGCGATGTCAGGTAATAGAGAGGCTATGAGTATTCAAGACAACAACATCGTCGTCGGGAAACTTGGTTCCACATACGGCATCAAGGGTTGGCTCAAAGTTTTTTCTTTCACCGAAGACGCTGAGAGCATTTTTGCCTATCAGCCTTGGCTTGTGAAAGTGAAGGGTGAGTGGCAAGAGATCCGTGTTGAATCATGGAAGCGCCACGGTCAGGGTTTGGTAGCGAAGCTGGAAGGTTTGGATATCCGCGAGGATGCTCAAATGTTCACTAATGCTGAAGTCTACGTTGCTGCTGACCAACTGCCAGCGCTGTCAGATGACGAGTTCTACTGGCGTGAATTGATTGGAATGACAGTGATGACTACCGAAGGTTACGACCTAGGTAAAGTGACTGACATCCTGGAAACAGGTTCCAACGATGTATTGGTAGTTAAGGCTAATCTGAAAGATGCTTTTGGCCAAAAGGAACGCCTAATCCCGTTCCTCGATGAGCAGGTCATCAAGTCGATTGATCGCACTGCTCAGCGGATCGAAGTTGACTGGGATCCTGGATTCTAACCCCGGTAATTAGGTGGACATATGAAGGTAGGCATTATTAGCCTATTCCCTGAAATGTTTGATGCCATTACCAATTATGGGGTCACAGGCCAGGCGGTTAAAAAAGGCCTTTTGTCATTGGATACATGGAATCCTCGTGATTTCACCCATGACAAACACCGTACGGTCGATGATCGACCATACGGCGGTGGACCTGGGATGCTTATGATGGTTCAGCCATTGCGCGATGCCATTCATGCAGCAAAACAGTCCATTGATGGGCCGGCTAAAGTCATTTATCTGTCGCCTCAGGGCCGTAAGCTTGATCAAGCGGGTGTTGAGGAGCTGGCGCAGAACGAGAACTTGATTCTTATCTGCGGTCGCTATGAAGGGGTAGATGAGCGCATTATCCAACAAGAGGTAGACGAAGAATGGTCTATCGGGGATTTTGTGCTAACGGGTGGCGAACTGCCAGCCATGACGCTTGTCGATGCAGTCGTTCGGTTTGTACCGGGCGTTCTGGGAGATTTTGCGTCGGCAGAGGAAGACTCCTTTGCCAATGGCTTGCTTGATTGCCCACACTATACGCGTCCTGAAGTGTTGGACGGGCAGGAAGTCCCTCGGGTCTTGTTGTCAGGAAACCACAAGGATATAAGCCGCTGGCGGTTGAAACAATCGCTGGGCCGCACTTGGTTGAGAAGACCAGAGCTCCTGGAAAACCTAGCTCTGACTGACGATCAGGAATTCTTGCTGGCGGAGTTTATCCGCGAATACAAAGCAAGCATTTAATTAATTTAGTATCAGTTTATTCTAGGGTATTAACCAATGAGTAATATCATCAAAGCTCTTGAAGTAGAGCAAATGAAACAAGACCTTCCACAGTTCGCACCTGGTGACACTGTAGTTGTTCAAGTTAAAGTAAAAGAGGGTGAGCGCTCTCGTCTTCAGGCTTTTGAAGGCGTAGTAATTGCTAAGCGTAACCGTGGTCTACACTCTGCATTCACTGTTCGTAAGATTTCTAACGGTGAAGGCGTTGAGCGTGTATTCCAACTGCACTCTCCAGTAGTTGACAGCATTACTGTTAAGCGTCGCGGTGCAGTACGTCGTGCCAAACTGTACTACCTACGTGAGCGTTCTGGTAAAGCAGCTCGTATCAAAGAGAAGCTATCTTCTAAGTAATACGCTTGTCGTAAGACGCGAATTGAAAGCCCACCGCAAGGTGGGCTTTTTTTATGCGTGTGAAAATGGTGCTGAGCCGTGGGAAGGATATGTAAAGGGGAGAAACTTGATAGGGAATGAACGCAGGATGAGCCAAAAGGTTTAGCGACTGCGTGGGTGAGGAAGGTAATTTATGGATTATATTTCATTTTTATTTGATGCGTATCGATAAATATAAAATGCTTTTCATTTGTGTTTTTCTATTTTAAATCAATGTGTTGTCATTGGTTTTATTTATTAGTGGAAGATATTTATATGGATTCGTTAAAGTTGAATAAGTCTGTAGGGTTAGGGGATGCTGATAATACAAACGAAGATGTAAAAGCTGTCCAAAATGCACTAAATGTACTTCTTCACCTTATACCCCCATCACAGAAAATTATTGTTACAGGAACTCTTGGTTCTGTTCCTGCACAATCAAATACGGTTAAGGCAATCAAGGCTTTTCAACGTCAAATTCTTCGGTATTCAGCGCCTGACGGAAAGATAGATGTAAATGGGAAAACACACAAAAAGATTAATGAAAAGTTAAAGTTAGTCTCTCCTGCGTTATCTATTACTACAATTGTCCCTTGGATGAAGACTGCTTTAGGCCAATTGGGTCATCAGGAAGTTGCTGGTAAAAAATCAAATCCACAAATAATGGCTTACATTAAATCATCAGGGCTCTCATGGGTTAGCGATGATTCTCTCGAGGAGAGTGCTTGGTGTGGTGCTTTTGTTTATTGGATAATGAAGCAACATTGTGTATTTACTCTAGATGCTCCATATAGGGCTAAAAACTGGGCTTTATTTGGAAAAGCAGTGTCGTCACCTATTCATGGAGCTATTGCTGTTAAGGATCGAAAGGGTGGAGGACATGTTGGGTTTGTTGTTGGTCAAAATAGTGATGGCAGTAAACTATACATACTTGGTGGTAATCAGAGTAATCGGGTTAGCATAGCTCGATATCCAGCTAGTGATTTTCATACATTTGTTGTTCCTCATGACTTTGATACATCTACAGTAGGTCTCCCTGTTTATTCAGCGGCATCTGTTAAAGCTGGTTCTGAGGTCTAGTATGAAAAATAAGTTATTTATAGTGCTGGCTGTCGCTTTTTTTCAACTGCATGCCTCTGCATCCACTTCTTCATCATTGGATGCTGGCTTACAACAGGCTATTACGCATGCAGTTACGCTCACGGATTTTACGGCAGTACTTGATATTCAAACTGTCGAGTTGATTCCTGGTACGGAAGAGGATGAATGGGTAGACCGTAAGGTTAAAGCGAAAGTGGTAGATGTCATCAATGGGGATGTATCGCTTAGCGGTGAGATGATTGATTATGTTCAAGCGGTTGAAGCTGATCTTGTTCGAGACATTACTTATACCCCTGTAATAGTTAGTTTGTGCCGTGATGGAAATGTATGGATTGGTGCGGGAGTGGGGACATTTTTTGCGGCGATGCCTGAGCGTGTGGCTTATGCGAAAGAGGTGGCCGAAAAACATCATGATGGCACTCAGTCTCGACGCTTTTGTGAGTAGCGAAGTGCGGATGAACATGTGTATTTTGTGAGTGAAAAAAACCAGCCCGTAGGCTGGTTTTTTGATTCAGTGTTTTTCACCGATTATTTTGCAGCTTCTAGTTCACCGCTTTCTTCATCGGCCAAGTCGGTTTCACCTTTGCCTTTTGAGCGCTTGATGATCAATGCTGTGATACCGAAAGCACTGATGAGGCCCACGGCAGTAGACAGTGTCATTGGCAGACCGAAGCCTAGCTGGCTGTTATTCAGAATGAAGGTAATACATACCGTGGTCATGAAGATAGCCGGTACTGTCGTGACCCAATGCAGTTTGTTGTGGCGTAGCAGATAAGCCGATGCTGTCCACAGCATCATCACTGCGGTGGCCTGGTTCGCAAAGCCGAAGTAACGCCAGATGATCGCAAAGTCAACCTGAGTCAGGATGCCACCGACAACGAACAGTGGTACAGCCATTAGTAGGCGGTTACGTAGGGTTTTCTGCTCCATATTGAAGTATTCGGCCAAGATCAAACGGCTTGAGCGGAAGGCAGTGTCGCCTGAGGTGATCGGTAGAATGACCACGCCTAGGAAGGCGATGATGCCGCCAAATACGCCTAGCAGACCCATTGACGAATTGTAGACAACTGTACCCGGGCCACCATTGGCGACCGCTTCAGACAGGCCCTCGACCGAGCCGAAGAAAGACAGGGCAACCGCACACCAGATCAGGGCGATGACACCCTCGCCGATCATCGCGCCGTAGAAGACGAAACGGCCGTTCTTTTCATTTTCCATACAGCGTGCCATCAGCGGCGATTGGGTCGCGTGGAAGCCGGAGATCGCACCGCAGGCAATGGTGATGAACAACGCCGGCCACAGTGGCAGATCGTTAGGGTTCATGTTGGTGAACATCTGGCTTATCTCGTAACCCCCAAGCAGCGAGTGCTCGCTAGAGATCGCCATCGCGGTGATAAGACCGACCGACATGAAGATAAGCAGGGCGCCGAAGAATGGGTAGAAGCGGCCGATGATTTTGTCTACCGGGACAATGGTAGCCAGAATATAGTAGGCGAAAATGACCACGACCATGGTCGTCATCGACAAGCCGATATTGGTTTGCTCATTGACAAGGTTGGTGATCATGCCGGCAGGGGCCGAGACGAAGACGACACCAACAAGCAGCAACAGCACGATCGCAAAGATATTCATAAAGTGTTTTGCGCCGTTGCCTAGGTAGCGGCCGGTAATGCTCGGTACAGATGCACCACCATTGCGAATTGACAGCATGCCCGAGAAGTAGTCGTGAACCGCACCGGCAAAGATACAACCCAGTACAATCCAGAGCATGGCCGCCGGGCCGTAGAGTGCCCCCATGATCGGGCCGAAAATCGGACCGACACCGGCAATGTTCAGCAATTGGACTAGATAGACTTTTTTGTTAGACATCGGGACGTAGTCCACGCCGTCATTTTTGGTATACGCAGGGGTTTTGCGGTTCTCGTTAACACCGAATACTTTTTCGATAAATGCACCGTAGATGAAATATCCACCTACCAGTGCGGCGACACACATCAGAAACCAGGCCATAAATTGTCTCTCTATATCCTTGGGAGTGGGATGGTTAATTTGGCGCGCTTTGCCTTGTCATCCTGGCAACGGGCGCAAAACTCATTTATTCAGCTGCCATCCTAAGCTTTTTATCGCTAGATGCACGGTCAAAAAGGGCGAGTGGTTCTATGGCCCGCTGAACGGTCGATAGCCTGCTTGAGCGGTTTTTCCGATGTTGTAAGACGGTTTTGCCGAGTGATTTCGGTATTGATGGTAAAAGCGAAAATTCGTGATGGGTGTCCGGTTTCATTGGTGCTTGTTAAGCCACCATTGGGTTTTCTAAGTTACTGTAGAAAAAGATTATATTCTACAGTGTCGGGCGTAGTGCAAGGAGGAGATATGCGTGTTATGAAAATACAGATATTGGTAGCCGGGGCGGCGGCCATACTATTGTCAGGTTGTGTGACGCAGTCGTCGTTGATCGAAGAGGGCAATTGGTACAAGCTCGGCTTCCTCAATGGAAAGCAGGGCATGCATCCGACTGCGATGACGGTACTGGAAGAGAAAACGGAGCAAACAGAGGGAGCCCAGCCGCTTGACTATGGGCAATATCAAGCGGGCTATCAGGCCGGTATCGAACAGTATTGTACCCCGGAGCAATTGGAGCAATTTGGCCAAGAAGGCAAAAATAACTGGGGGGCGTGCGAGTTTCGCCGCGACCAGAAAGGCCTCTACATGATCTACTGGCAGCGCGGCTATGACAAATGGCTCAGCTTCAAGGGGCCTGCTGACTTTTAGCGAGCTCCTCAAGTTAGCCCGAAGCGGTCTTTGAGCTCCTTGAGGTAGCGGCGACTGACGGGGGCATGATGGCCGTGCTGGGTTGTGATCTCAGCAAGGCCATTATCCAGCAGCTTGATCTCTCTGATGGCTTTGGGGTGGATCAGGTATTGTCGATGACACCGGATCAGCGGTGTCTTCTCCTCCAGTGTCTTGAGCGTAAGGTGAGTGGTCGCTTTGGTATCATGGGTGACCGCATGTACCCCGCTCAGATCAGAGAAGGCCACCTCAATATCGGCCGGGCTAAGCAGTACGATACGGTTATGGCCGCTGCACGGGATCAGCTCCAGCATGTCAGAGGTGAGTGGGGAATAGTCTACTTGATGGCACTCACGGCTGAGGCGATCCAAGGTTTTGGAAAGCCGTGCAGGCTCGACGGGTTTGAGTAAGTAATCGAATGCATTGTCTTCGAAAGCCTTGAGGGCGAACTCATCGTAGGCCGTCACGAAGACGACCTTGGGCATGGTGTCTTGGTCGAGCATGCTGAGTAATTCAACACCGGTGAGCTGAGGCATCTGGATATCAAGGAAGATAGCATCGGGCTTGAGGGCGTTGATCTTCTTCAGCCCCTCGATGGCATTGCTGCACTCTCCAATCACTTGGATGCGGCCGCTTTCCTCGAGTAGTTCGATAAGTTCTTCGCGGGCGTATTTTTCGTCGTCAATGACCAGCGCCTTGATCATGCAGCATGTTCTCCGTTTATTGTATTCTCGCAAGGGAGCTTTATGGTAGCCCGGGTCCAGAGCTGGGGCTGGCAGCTCATTGCCAATCCATAGTGTTTGCCGAACATATTCTTCAGGCGTTTGTCGACAATCTTCATCCCCAATCCGCTTTCTTCCCCTACCGGGGCATAATTACCGGCGTTATCTTCGACCTCAAGTATGATCTGGCCACCATCCGAATAGCCGTTGATGGTGATTTTACCATTTTCCAATAGCGATGAGGTGCCATGTTTGATGGCATTCTCGACTAATGGCTGGAGAGTAAAAGTCGGCAGCCTAAGGGCGTGGAGAGATGGCGGGACATTGATTTCTATATGGAGCCGGTCGGAAAAACGTGCCAGTTCAATCTCGAGATACGCCTGCACATGCTGCAGCTCCTCGCCGAGGGTGACGGTATCGATATTTTGCTTGAGGTTGCTGCGGAAAAACTGCGACAGGTGCTGTATCAGTTGACGGGCCTTGTCGGGATCGCGGCGGATAACCGCGCTAATGGTGTTGAGCGCGTTGAACAGGAAGTGCGGGTTGACCTGTGCCTGCAATAGCCGCAGCTCGGCTTGAACCAAGAGGTTTTGCTGCTGGATGTAGCGGCCGGTTAAGATCTGGTTGGATAGCAGCTTGGCTATCCCTTCGCCGAGGGTCACATTGACCGTGGAAAACAGCTTTCGCTTGGGCTCGTAGAGTTTGATGGTGCCGAGTACCTCATTGTTGCCGCCGACCAGCGGGATCACCAGTGCCGAGCCGAGGCGGCACTTTTCATGCAGCGAACATTGGTAGGGGATATCATAGCCGTCGGCATAGACCAGTTCGCAGGCATCAATAGCCCGGCGGGTATAACCTGATGAGATGGGAGTACCTGGCAGATGGTGGTCATCGCCGATCCCGATAAAGGCGAGAATTTTCTCCCGGTCGGTGATAGCGACCGCGCCGACCCCTGTTTCCTCGTAGACGATATTGGCGATTTTCTTGGTGCTTTCTTCGTTGAAGCCTTGGCTGAGGATCCCGACGGAGCGCTGGGCGATCTTCAGGGCCCGGTTTGAAAATGCCGCCGAGTATTTTTCGTAGATGGTTTTCCGGTCAAGAATAATGCTCATGAAAAAAGCCGCCCCGACCGAGTTGGCGATAACCATTGGCAGGGCAATGGCGCTGACCAGCTGGACGGCTTTGTCGAACGGCTCGGCCACCGCCAATATGATCAGCATTTGCACTATTTCGGCGAATAGGGTGACGGCAAAGACGACAACAGGACGGAATAACTGGTCGACTTGGCCTCGTCGGACAAAGTAGCTGTGCATCAAGCCACCGATCACCCCTTCGGCGGTGGTGGAGATCGCACAGGCAAGATCGGTAAATCCCCCAAGGCTGTAACGGTGCAATCCTCCGGTAAGACCGACGGCAAAACCGACCACTGGCCCGCCTAGTAGCCCCCCCATAACCGCACCGATTGCACGGGTATTGGCAATAGCATCTTCTATGTGCAATCCGAAGTAAGTGCCTAAAATACAAAAGAGGGAAAACAGGATATAGCAGGTGAAGCGCTGCGATAACCGCCCGGATACCGATGTCAGAGGCATGAATAGCGGTGTCTTGCTGAGCAGGTAGGCCAGCACTAGGTATACACTGAGTTGCTGGAGGAGCGAGAAAATCAGTTCCATTGCGTTTATTCGCTGTGAGATTGCCAGTGGCTTATGCCGTTATGGTAACTGGATTTTAACGCGCATACCAAAAAACGCTGAACGGAAATAATTGTTTACGGATGGATTTTATACTTTACATCGCTTGCAATTTAATCTGAATGGCTGTTATTGTTCGCTTTATGACAGGGTGTCCTGTTTTTTCTTTATCGAGTGTATCTAATTTTTTACAGGGAAGCCCGCATGCATAAAGACCAACTGAATAATGTCCATATTGAGAATGAATCGGTACTCATTACGCCCAATGAGCTGCGTAGCAAGCTCCCGGTGAGCGAGTCGGCATTAAGTTTTGTCAGCCAGTCGCGCCGGACGATTGCCGATATTATCCACCACCGGGATCACCGCCTGTTGGTCGTCTGCGGGCCGTGCTCTATCCATGATGTTGAGGCCGCGAAGATCTATGCGGAAAAGCTCAAGCGGTTGTCTGAGGAGCTGGGTGACCAGCTGTATATTGTCATGCGGGTCTATTTTGAGAAGCCGAGGACGACTGTTGGCTGGAAGGGGTTGATCAACGATCCTGACCTCGACGGTTCGTTCGAGGTCGAAAAAGGGCTTCATATTGCCCGCCAGTTGCTGATTGACCTGGTGGAGATGGGGATCCCGTTGGCCACCGAGGCACTGGATCCGATCAGCCCGCAATATATCGGTGATCTGTTTAGCTGGGCGGCTATCGGGGCGCGTACAACGGAATCGCAGACTCACCGTGAGATGGCTAGCGGCTTGTCGATGCCGGTTGGGTTCAAGAATGGAACCGACGGCAGCTTGGGGACTGCGATCAACGCGATGCAGGCGGCGGCATCTGGCCACCGTTTCATGGGGATCAACCCCGATGGCCAGGTCGCTTTGCTTAACACCCAGGGTAACCCAGACGGCCATGTGATCCTGCGAGGGGGCAAGCAGACCAATTACGACTCTGTCTCAGTGACCGAATGTGAAAACGAGATGAAAGCATCAGGCCTTTCGCCATCGCTGATGGTAGACTGTAGCCATGCAAACTCACGCAAGGATTACCGCCGTCAACCGCTGGTGGCAGAAGATGTGATCCATCAGATCCGTGAGGGTAACAAGTCGATTATCGGCTTGATGCTGGAAAGCCATATTAACGAAGGAAATCAGAGTGCGGATTTGGCGCGTGAAGAGATGGCCTACGGGGTGTCGATCACCGATGCCTGCATCAGTTGGGAAACAACCGAAACCTTACTTCGTCATATTCACCAAGAACTGATGCCGTTTCTTCCGGTACGTACCGAATCTTAATTCCGCAAGAGAGCAGAGAGCCATAGATGGTTGCTGAACTGAGTAAACTACGAGATCAAATTGACGAGGTCGACCGCCAGATGGTCGCACTTCTTGCCCAGCGGCTGGCGCTGGTCGAGGAGGTCGGCCATGTCAAAAGCCAGCACGGATTACCGATTTATGCCCCGGATCGTGAGGCTGCGATGTTGGCCTCTCGTCGTCAAGAGGCCGAAAACCAGGGGGTTCCTCCCGATCTGATTGAAGATATCTTGCGCCGAACGATGCGAGAGTCATACGCCAGCGAGAATGACTCTGGCTTCAAGTGCCTTAACCCGCAGCTCCGTCCTATTGTGGTGGTTGGTGGTCATGGCCAGCTTGGTGGTTTGTTCTGCCGCTTGTTTGCCCTGTCGGGTTATACCATCCGTAAGTTAGGAAGCGGTGACTGGGATCGTGCTGACGAATTGCTGGCAGACGCCGGGATGGTCGTGGTATCGGTACCGATTAATATTACCGAGCAGATCATCGCGAAACTGGGCAACTTGCCCGAAGATTGTATTCTTGCTGATTTGACATCGGTGAAGAGTGGCCCGCTTCAGGCGATGCTTGAGGTTCACTCCGGACCGGTTGTTGGCCTGCATCCGATGTTTGGCCCTGATATTGCCAGCTTGGCCAAGCAAGTCGTCGCCTACTGTGACGGGCGGATGCCTGAGAGTTATCAGTGGTTGCTTGAGCAGATTCAGATCTGGGGCGCAACACTCAATCGGATCAGTGCGATTGAGCACGACGAGGGGATGACCCTGATTCAGGCTCTTCGCCATTTCACGTCGTTTGCCTATGGCGTGCATTTGGCGGAAGAAGATCCCAAGCTGGAGCAACTGCTGTCATTGAGTTCGCCGATTTACCGGTTGGAACTGGCGATGGTAGGCCGGTTGTTTGCTCAGGACGCGCAGTTATATGCGGACATTATTATGTCATCGCCGCAAAATATTGCGATGATCAAGCGCTTTCATCAACGGTTTGGTGAAGCTATCGAAATGCTGGATAACCAAGACAAGGAGACGTTCAAGCAGGCTTTTGGCCGGGTCGAAAATTGGTTTGGGGATTATGCCCAGCATTTTTTAATCGAGAGCCAGGGATTGCTTAGACAGGCGAACGATTCAACTCACCGTAAAGCGTAAGAGCCCAAGAGGGCTGATAGCAGGAAAAGGCCCGCCCCATTGAAGGGGCGGGCCTTTTGTTATGTAGAGCTGCCGTGGGCGGTTATGGGGTTATCTCGACATCTGTTGGGCTGACGTTCTCGCTGGGATAACACCCCAGCACTTTGATGAACCGTGTCAGGTGAGTGAGTTCTTCGAGAGCCTGCTGCATAACGCCTGACTTGATGTTCTCTTGTACGTCAACATAGAACATCTCCTCCCACGGATTGCCGATTACCGGTCGTGATTCGAGCTTTGTCATATTGATATTGAGGTTGCGCAGTACCAGCAGACATTCAACCAGCGAACCGGCTTTCTGGGCTGTTGACATGATCAGGGTTGTTTTGGCTGGGATCAGCGAGGTGACATCGACGGGTTTGCGGGCCACAACGATGAAACGGGTGAAATTCTCCTGTTGGTTGGCAATATTGCTCTTCACCGGGGTTAGTCCGTAAAGCTCGCCGCTGGCGGCATTGCCGATTGCAGCGACGTTCGGACGTTTGATTTCGGCGACTTTCTGCATTGCCTCGGCTGTACTTGAACAGTATTCTTGGGTGATCTCGCCCAGCGAATGGAGGTATTCGCTACATTGCTGGTGGGGTTGCGGATGCGAGTACAGGGTATCAATTTGGTCAACCTGAGTGTCGACAGCCACAAGCAGGCAGTGATCAATAGGCTGGGTGATTTCCCCGACAATAGACAGGCTGGTGTGCTGCAATAGGTCATAGACCTCGTTGATCGAGCCAGAACTGGTGTTCTCAATCGGCAGTACCCCGAAATCGGCATTGCCAATTTCAACAGTATGGAGAACATCGCGGAATGTCGAACAGCTGATCTCTACCAGTTTGGTTTGTTTTTTGCTGAAGTAGTGATGGCTGGCAAGGTTTGAATAGGATCCCTTGGCGCCAAGAAAAGAGACGCGAGCAACGGGCTGAAGACTGTCTGGGTTGGCTAGTGTTTGCAGGTAGGCTTGCTGGAACAGGACTGAGTCTTCAATGATGGCATGGAAGATTTGAGTGACATACTGGGCGTCTAGGTTGAGTGCGCGGCCTGTTTCGATAAGTCGTAGCAGCAGAGCGTGTTCGCGTGTCTGGTCTCGAACTGGCTTGGCGGTTTGAATTTTACTTTTGGCCACTTCGAGGCTCAGCTGTCGCCGCTCTGCCAGCAACGAGAGGATCTCGTTATCGATACGGGTCACATTGGTTCGGATATCGTCTAGCGAATACATCGGTTCGGTCATTGTCACGTCCTGTCTGTTGGCAACCCATACAAAAAAGCCTCCCGGTCAGGAGGCTGTCTGTTCGTCTTTCGCTTGTCTCTCGCGCAACGAATAGCCCCCGTTATGGCGACATAAAAAACAAGCGAAAGAAAAACAGTTTGCTGGATTTCATTAATACCAAAATGATTATTTTATGTTAGATATGGTTCAACATTATTCAGCGGTGCATTGGATGTCAAGCAGAAACTAAACAGCCCTGCAAGGGCAGGGCTGTCTTGGCCTCATGTCGTTGTACTCGGAACTTATTCGGTTAGCCAAACAGTATTCTTCGTGACATATATGGGAGGACTTTTTGTGATGGGGCGCTGTTACTAGGATCAACGCCCCGAGTAATCCTCATGAATGATTATGCTTCTTCGGCTTCTTCATTTTCAACGTCAACGTCAGCTTCAACTTCAGGCTTGTCACTGTGACTTGCGCGGCGAGCCGCTGGCTTGTGAGTTTGCTTGTTTAGTTGGCGTTCGAGTTTTTGGTAAACTTCCGCAATGGCACCGTACATATCTTCATGCTCTGCTGAGGCAACAAGTTGACCTCCCGGAATAGCAGCAGATGCTTCAACTTTAAAGTGTCGGTTTGGTTCTGTGCTGATCACTGCGTGTTTATTGAGTAGCTGAACTTGATATTTCTCCAACTTCTTGAATTTAAACTCGATTCTCTCACGGATAGCAGGGGTGACTTCAAGGTTTTTGCCGGCGATGTCTACTGTCATAAATGTTTTCCTCTTTTGCTACCCTTCGTTGGGTTGACTTCAGATTACTAAAATCAGGCAGGAATAACGTGATCTGGATCACACTTATTTTTTTAATTTATTGTTCGGAAAAATTCTGTGATCCGGTTTTGTTTGTTGCAAAAAAGTTTGATGAAAGTACTTGTAGTCGGTTTTTGTTTTGGGGCAGTATGGGGGAGTAGACAAGACTGATGGCCGGTGCTATTCAGGGGGTAAATACGGTTTAAAACAATGCCTTGCGTTCTTTTTGACCATCACCTTCAATCTTGTGAGCTCCACTTACATTCTTGTTTATCCTTTCTCTGTTTATGCAGAGATAAAAAAACAGCAGCCATTGGGCTGCTGTTTTTTTTGGGAGATGCTATCGATTATGGATTGAGCGTCATTAGTTCGCGTGTGTGTTCCAGCGGTTCTTGCAGCCCGAGTTCCTCATAAGCGGTTTCCATCAATGCTAATGATTTGCGTGCCGCCATCGTATCGGCATATTCACGCTGGATCAGTTGAGCACGATTGATAGCGGCAACCCATGCCCCACGGCGAATATAAAAATCGGTCGTGGCAAGTTCGTAATCGGCTAGGCGGTTTTTCAAAAAGACCATACGTGCTTTGGAATCAGCGGCGTAGCGGCTGTTCGGGTAGCGTTCAAGCAGGCGCTTGAAATCACGAAATGCCTTGCGAGCCGGTTCAGGGTCACGGTCAAAACGATCAATGTTGAAAAGATCGTGCATGAAGCTGCGATCTTGGGCCATGTGGGTCAAGCCGCGCATGTACAATACCCAGTCGGATTTTTCGTGAGCTGGGTTGAGGCGGTTGAACCTGTCGATGGTGGCTTCACCAAGGGCTAGGTCATCGTTTTTGTAGTAGGCGTAAATCAAGTCAAGTTGTACCTGCTCTGAATACGCACCAAACGGGTAGCGTGAGTCCAGTGTTTCCAGGCGCTCGATAGCCGTAGTCCAGCTGCCGTTTTGCAGGGCCTGCTGGGCAGTGGCATACAACTCTGAAGGCGGTACATCCGGTACCACTTCTTCCGTGCTTGAACAGCCGCTAAGAATGGCTAGGGCAAGCAGAGACGTAAGAGTCAGGCGTTTCATGGAGGCGTTAGTTTCCTTGCTATAAATTTTATTTCGGCAGATCCATTACGAATGGAACCGTTAACGGATACAATGACACTAATAGGTTATTGTACTCAGCGTTTGACTTTTAGTCCCACGCTTTTTGAAAAAGTTCGCGATGGCACAGCAGATAGAGTTAACAAATACAGTAAAAGATAGCCAATTGGGCATGCGCCTAGATCAGGTTATCGCTGATTTATACCCAGACTACTCCCGCTCACGGATTAAAGAGTGGATTCTTAACGGTATGGTTTCGGTTGATGGGGAAGTCATTACCAAACCAAGAATCAAGATGATGGGCGGCGAAGAGCTGCTGGTCAAGGCTGAGATCGAGGACGAAGTTCGTTTCGTTGCTCAGGATATTCCGCTGGATATCGTTTACGAAGACGATGATATTTTGGTGATCAACAAACCGCGTGATTTCGTGGTTCACCCTGGTGCGGGAACGCCGGACGGCACAGTGCTCAACGCCTTGCTGCACCATAGTCCGGCTTTGGCGGAAGTGCCACGTGCCGGTATCGTCCACCGTCTGGATAAGGACACTACCGGCCTGATGGTGGTAGCAAAGACTATTCAGTCGCAGACGCGTCTGGTTCGTGCTCTGCAAAAGCGCAAGATCACCCGTGAGTACGAGGCCATTGCGATGGGCCGTATGACCGGTGGCGGTCGTGTTGAGAAGCCGATTGGCCGTCACCCGACCAAGCGTACTTGCATGGCGGTGAATGAAATGGGTAAGCCGGCGATCACTCGCTTCCGTGTTGCCGAGCATTTCCGTGACCATACCCGTATTGTGTTGCGTTTGGAAACGGGCCGTACCCACCAGATCCGTGTCCATATGGCGTACCTGAGCCACCCGCTGCTTGGTGATGCAACCTACGGTGGCCGTCCGCGTCCGCCGCGTGATGCATCGGAAGAGCTGATCATGGCCCTGCGTGCGTTTGACCGACAGGCTCTGCATGCTCGCATGTTGCGTCTGGAGCATCCGATCACTGGCGAGTTGATGGAATGGCGAGCGCCGTTGCCGACAGACATGATTGCGATGATCAATATCTTGCGCAACGACAAAGAAGAGCATCAAGAGGACGAGTACTAAGATGCTTATTATCCCTAACTGGCCGGCCCCGGCGAGGGTCAAGGCTGTAGCGACCACTCGCATCGGCGGTGTGAGCGAGGCACCTTACCGGGGGTTCAACCTCGGTGACCATGTTGGGGATCGTCCTGATGATGTTGCAGCTAACCGTAAGGCGCTACAGCAGCAGCTGGGACTAGCGTCTCCGCTCCGATGGTTGAACCAGATCCACAGTACCAAGGTGCTAAATATTGATGGCTCCGTACCGGCCTCTGTAGAGGTTGATGGCAGTTACACCAGCCATCAGGGTATGCCATGTGTTGTGATGACGGCTGATTGCCTGCCGGTATTGCTTTGCGACAAGGCTGGGACACAGGTAGCAGCGGTGCATGCCGGGTGGCGAGGTCTGGTTGACGGCATTATTGAAAATGCCTTGGCGGAGTTCAGCGTTCCGGGCGGTGAGATTATGGCTTGGCTCGGTCCGGCTATTAGTCAGGCTGCCTTTGAGGTGGGGGGCGAAGTGCGAGAGCAGTTTGTTGCCCATGATCCTGCTGCCGAAGCGGCTTTTACGGCCCACGGCAAGGGTAAATGGCTGGCTGATTTGTATCTGTTGGCAAGACAGCGTCTGCAACGGCAGGGCGTAATTGAGGTGTATGGTGGAGAATATTGTACATTCTCGGAACCGGATCGCTTCTTTTCCTACCGTCGAGACGGTGTTACTGGCAGACAGGCGAGTTTGATTTGGCTTGATGCCGAGTCGTGATCATTCGAGATATGACATTGAAAGGCCCCGTCATTTGGCGGGGCCTTTTTGTATCTGTGCTTTATTGCAACTCATTGCAAGATAGTGAGTTGGGTTGGAGAGGCGGGTGCGAGTTCGATCACTTTCGCTCCGTAGGGCACGTTATAGGCCTGGTATCCGTTGTTGATCGCGCGGTAGAAGCGATGGTTAATCGGATCGTGCAGTAGCACAACGCCTTTGTAGCTAACGGTACGGAGCATAGCATTATTGATGATCACAACGCTGGTGTTGCTGTTTCCGCTGCGTCGCCTTTCAATTCGCGCTTCGGTGCGGTTTTCAATTCGTGCTTCTTGGCGTATCTCCTGTCGAGTTTCTTGAATAGGGCGCTGAGCCCAAACAGAGGAGGATGTCAGGAGGGATACAATAGTAATGAAACACAGAGCCAGACGTTGTTTGATCATTATCTCTCACCTTTGAAACAGTATGGGGTACGGATTAAATGGTATGCCATTCTGTCGTGGTGAGCAATATACAGGGTGATGTACTGTTAAATACAAGAGAATTCCCCATGCATGTGCCGATGAATAGCAGATTGCTTCATTCTTGAGGGATGAGATAAATGGCTTATAGGGAATAAATTTGGTTGAAAAGCGTGACGGTCACCACCATATCTACTTTTGAAAGATATTGAGGAGGACTTATGCGTCTTGACCGTTTTACTAGCAAATTTCAAATGGCGATCTCTGATGCTCAGTCGCTAGCATTGGGGCGGGACCATCAGTATATAGAGCCGGCTCACCTGATGGTAGCGCTGTTGAACCAGGACAGCAGCACGATTCGGCCACTCCTGACCCTATTGAATGTCGACATTGCCCAACTACGCTCAAGCTTGTCTGAGCTGTTGGACCGTTTGCCGAAGGTAACCGGGATCGGGGGTGATGTTCAGCTATCCCATGGGATGGGCGTATTGCTCAACATGTGCGATAAGCTGGCACAAAAACGAAAAGATAAATTTATTTCGTCTGAGCTGTTTATTTTAGCTGCGGTTGAAGATAAAGGCCCGCTCGGCCAGCTGCTAAAAGATGCTGGGATGACAACCGAAAAAGTTGAAAAAGCGATAGAGCAAATTCGCGGTGGGCAGAAGGTCGATGATCAGAATGCCGAAGAAAACCGTCAGGCACTCGAGAAATTCACTATCGACCTGACCGAACGAGCCGAGCAAGGCAAGCTTGATCCGGTGATTGGCCGTGATGATGAAATTCGTCGTACGATTCAAGTACTTCAGCGTCGTACCAAAAATAACCCTGTGATTATCGGTGAGCCAGGGGTGGGTAAAACCGCCATTGTCGAAGGCCTTGCCCAGCGCATAGTCAATGGTGAAGTGCCTGAGGGTTTGCGTAACAAGCGCGTGCTGTCATTGGACATGGGTGCGCTGATTGCGGGGGCTAAGTACCGTGGTGAGTTTGAAGAGCGCCTGAAGTCGGTACTTAATGAACTGGCGCAGGAAGAAGGCAATGTGATCCTGTTTGTCGACGAGCTCCATACTATGGTGGGTGCGGGCAAGGGTGAAGGCTCAATGGATGCCGGCAACATGCTCAAACCGGCGTTGGCTCGAGGTGAATTACATTGTGTCGGGGCAACCACGCTTGATGAGTACCGCCAGTATATTGAAAAAGATGCGGCTCTAGAGCGCCGGTTCCAGAAGGTGCTGGTGGATGAGCCGACGGTTGAAGATACAGTGGCAATTTTGCGCGGCTTGAAAGAGCGCTATGAGCTGCACCACCACGTGGAGATTACCGATCCGGCCATTGTCGCTGCGGCTAGCTTATCGCACCGTTATATTTCGGACCGTCAGTTACCTGACAAAGCGATTGACCTTATTGACGAAGCTGCATCCAGTATTCGTATGCAGATTGACTCCAAGCCGGAATCGCTCGATCGCCTCGAACGCCGGATTATTCAGTTGAAGATTGAGCAGCAAGCCATAGAGAAAGAAAGCGATGAGGCCAGCAAGAAGCGCCTGAGCGATCTGAACGATGAGCTAGATAGCAAAGAGCGTGAATATGCTGAGCTTGAAGAGGTTTGGAATGCGGAAAAAGCAGCGCTGTCGGGCACACAGCATATTAAAACAGAGCTAGAGCAAGCTCGTACTGATATGGAAATTGCCCGTAGGGCCGGCGATTTGAACCGGATGTCCGAGCTTCAGTATGGTCGAATTCCTGAGCTTGAGAAGCAGTTGGATCTCGCCGCTCAGGCTGAAATGCAGGAAATGAGCCTACTGAAAAACAAAGTGACCGACGCGGAAATCGCAGAAGTGTTATCGCGCCAGACCGGTATTCCGGTTGCTAAGATGCTGGAAGGGGAGCGTGACAAGCTGCTTCGGATGGAAGAGGCGCTGCATAAACGGGTTATCGGTCAGGATGAAGCGGTTGAAGCAGTTGCCAATGCGATCCGCCGTAGTCGTGCCGGACTGTCAGATCCTAATCGTCCAATTGGTTCGTTCCTGTTCCTTGGTCCGACAGGGGTTGGTAAGACAGAACTTTGTAAGTCGCTAGCCAACTTTATGTTCGACAGTGATGATGCCATGGTGCGAATTGATATGTCGGAATTCATGGAGAAGCACTCCGTGGCCCGCTTGGTCGGCGCTCCTCCGGGCTATGTCGGCTATGAGGAAGGTGGCTACTTGACGGAAGCGGTACGCCGCCGTCCATATTCTGTCATCTTGCTTGATGAAGTCGAGAAGGCCCACCCGGATGTCTTTAATATCTTGTTGCAGGTATTGGATGACGGCCGTTTGACCGATGGGCAGGGCAGGACGGTTGATTTCCGCAATGCTGTGGTGATCATGACCTCTAACCTAGGCTCAGATCGGATCCAAGAACACTTTGGCGAATTGGACTATGACGGTATCAAGCACTTGGTGATGGAAGTCGTCGGGCAGCATTTCCGCCCAGAGTTTATTAACCGTGTTGATGAAACCGTGGTATTCCACCCTCTGGGTGCTGAAAATATCAAGAATATTGCTTCTATTCAGATGGAGCGATTGGTTAAACGTCTGGCTGAGCGTGATTACCACCTCGACATTGAAAGTAGTGCCTTGGATTTAGTTGCAGAAGCGGGCTTTGATCCTGTTTTTGGTGCGCGACCATTAAAACGTGCTATTCAGCAATACATAGAGAACCCGCTGGCACAGGATATTTTGTCCGGCAAGTTCACTACAGGTAAGCCTGTAACTATTGCTGCTGAAGACGGGCGGATTATTGCCCATCAGGATTAATCAGTTTACTTAAGAGAAAACACCGCGTCAGCGGTGTTTTTTTTATCAAAAAAAAGTGATTTGGCTGCTATTTGAACGCTTGGCGTGTTTTTTTGAATTTATTTCATTTTGGGTATTGCCAGTGCGCTCGAAGTCTCTATAATGCCGCCTCACTGACACGGACAACGGCATCGCCGGTAACGATAAGTCAGTTTGTTCTTTAACAATTTGACCATGCAATCTGTGTGGGCACTCGTGAAAAGATTTAGTCAAAAGATTTAAATCAGTGAACTGAGTGACCATTGATACTTTTAGTATCCACAGTCAATTCTTTTTGGTTCTGCTTTTTTATAAAAAAGTGGAAACAAGAAAATCAGTAATCACTGAGCCGTTTCTTCGGAAACACAAAAACTTTAATTGAAGAGTTTGATCATGGCTCAGATTGAACGCTGGCGGCAGGCCTAACACATGCAAGTCGAGCGGTAACATTCCAAAAGCTTGCTTTTGGAGATGACGAGCGGCGGACGGGTGAGTAATGCCTGGGAACATGCCTTGGTGTGGGGGATAACCATTGGAAACGATGGCTAATACCGCATAACGTCTACGGACCAAAGAGGGGGACCTTCGGGCCTCTCGCGCCAAGATTGGCCCAGGTGGGATTAGCTAGTAGGTGGGGTAACGGCTCACCTAGGCGACGATCCCTAGCTGGTCTGAGAGGATGATCAGCCACACTGGAACTGAGACACGGTCCAGACTCCTACGGGAGGCAGCAGTGGGGAATATTGCACAATGGGGGAAACCCTGATGCAGCCATGCCGCGTGTGTGAAGAAGGCCTTCGGGTTGTAAAGCACTTTCAGTAGGGAGGAAGGCAGTGTCGTTAATAGCGGCATTGTTTGACGTTACCTACAGAAGAAGCACCGGCTAACTCCGTGCCAGCAGCCGCGGTAATACGGAGGGTGCGAGCGTTAATCGGAATTACTGGGCGTAAAGCGCATGCAGGCGGCTTGTTAAGCCAGATGTGAAAGCCCGGGGCTCAACCTCGGAATAGCATTTGGAACTGGCAGGCTAGAGTCTTGTAGAGGGGGGTAGAATTTCAGGTGTAGCGGTGAAATGCGTAGAGATCTGAAGGAATACCGGTGGCGAAGGCGGCCCCCTGGACAAAGACTGACGCTCAGATGCGAAAGCGTGGGGAGCAAACAGGATTAGATACCCTGGTAGTCCACGCCGTAAACGATGTCTACTTGGAGGCTGTTCCCTTGAGGAGTGGCTTTCGGAGCTAACGCGTTAAGTAGACCGCCTGGGGAGTACGGTCGCAAGATTAAAACTCAAATGAATTGACGGGGGCCCGCACAAGCGGTGGAGCATGTGGTTTAATTCGATGCAACGCGAAGAACCTTACCTACTCTTGACATCCAGAGAACTTAGCAGAGATGCTTTGGTGCCTTCGGGAACTCTGAGACAGGTGCTGCATGGCTGTCGTCAGCTCGTGTTGTGAAATGTTGGGTTAAGTCCCGCAACGAGCGCAACCCCTATCCTTGTTTGCCAGCGCGTAATGGCGGGAACTCCAGGGAGACTGCCGGTGATAAACCGGAGGAAGGTGGGGACGACGTCAAGTCATCATGGCCCTTACGAGTAGGGCTACACACGTGCTACAATGGCGTATACAGAGGGCGGCCAACCAGCGATGGTGAGCGAATCCCACAAAGTACGTCGTAGTCCGGATTGGAGTCTGCAACTCGACTCCATGAAGTCGGAATCGCTAGTAATCGTGGATCAGAATGCCACGGTGAATACGTTCCCGGGCCTTGTACACACCGCCCGTCACACCATGGGAGTGGGCTGCACCAGAAGTAGATAGCTTAACCTTCGGGAGGGCGTTTACCACGGTGTGGTTCATGACTGGGGTGAAGTCGTAACAAGGTAGCCCTAGGGGAACCTGGGGCTGGATCACCTCCTTAACGATATGACTGCGCTTTTGACGCAGTGTCCACACAGATTGCTTGGTTGAAAGTAAAGACGACGTGTCCCATTCGTCTAGAGGCCTAGGACACCGCCCTTTCACGGCGGTAACAGGGGTTCGACTCCCCTATGGGACGCCACTTTCTAAACATACTTGCTTGGCAAGTGTCGTTAGAAAGTGGATGCCGCAAGGCAACACATGCTCTTTAACAATCTGGAAAGCTGACTAGTAAGTGATCGAAAGATCACACTAAATGTTTTCGTTCTTCGGAACGAGAACGAGTTCTCAAGCAACACACATTCAAGTGTCTTGGCTTTTGTCTCCACTTTTTCAAAAGTGGAATAAAAGAAGAGAAGTCCGGCAAAACAACGTCTATCACAACTCAGATAGACAACCTTGGTTGTTTGAACATACGAAACCTCTTGGGGTTGTATGGTTAAGTGACTAAGCGTACACGGTGGATGCCTGGGCAGTCAGAGGCGATGAAGGACGTACTAACTTGCGATAAGCCAAGACGAGGCAGTAAGAGCCACTCGAGTCTTGGATTTCCGAATGGGGAAACCCAGCTGCATAAGCAGTTATCTCAATGTGAATACATAGCATTGTGAGGCGAACCGGGGGAACTGAAACATCTAAGTACCCCGAGGAAAAGAAATCAACCGAGATTCCGGCAGTAGCGGCGAGCGAAACCGGATTAGCCCTTAAGTTGAATTGGCACTAGGCGAACACGCTGGAAAGCGTGGCGATACAGGGTGACAGCCCCGTAGCCGACGGTGCCTTTACAGTGAAATCGAGTAGGACGGGACACGTGTTATCCTGTCTGAACATGGGGGGACCATCCTCCAAGGCTAAATACTCCTGACTGACCGATAGTGAACCAGTACCGTGAGGGAAAGGCGAAAAGAACCCCTGTGAGGGGAGTGAAATAGAACCTGAAACCGTGTACGTACAAGCAGTAGGAGCAGGCTTCGTCCTGTGACTGCGTACCTTTTGTATAATGGGTCAGCGACTTAATTTTAGTAGCAAGGTTAACCGTATAGGGGAGCCGTAGGGAAACCGAGTCTTAACTGGGCGTTCAGTTGCTAGGATTAGACCCGAAACCGAGTGATCTAGCCATGGGCAGGTTGAAGGTGAGGTAACACTTACTGGAGGACCGAACCGACTAATGTTGAAAAATTAGCGGATGACTTGTGGCTAGGGGTGAAAGGCCAATCAAACTCGGAGATAGCTGGTTCTCCCCGAAAGCTATTTAGGTAGCGCCTCGGACGAATACTACTGGGGGTAGAGCACTGTTAAGGCTAGGGGGTCATCCCGACTTACCAACCCTTTGCAAACTCCGAATACCAGTAAGTACTATCCGGGAGACACACGGCGGGTGCTAACGTCCGTCGTGGAGAGGGAAACAACCCAGACCGCCAGCTAAGGTCCCAAAGTTATCGCTAAGTGGGAAACGATGTGGGAAGGCTCAGACAGCCAGGATGTTGGCTTAGAAGCAGCCATCATTTAAAGAAAGCGTAATAGCTCACTGGTCGAGTCGGCCTGCGCGGAAGATTTAACGGGGCTAAGCGATACACCGAAGCTGCGGCAATGTGACTTGTTCACATTGGGTAGGGGAGCGTTCTGTAAGCCGCTGAAGGTGTCCTGTAAGGGGCGCTGGAGGTATCAGAAGTGCGAATGCTGACATGAGTAACGACAAAGGGGGTGAAAAACCTCCTCGCCGGAAGACCAAGGGTTCCTGTCCAACGTTAATCGGGGCAGGGTGAGTCGACCCCTAAGGCGAGGCCGAAAGGCGTAGTCGATGGGAAACGGGTTAATATTCCCGTACTTCTTGCTATTGCGATGGGGGGACGGAGAAGGCTAGGTGGGCCTGGCGACGGTTGTCCAGGTTCAAGTATGTAGGCTGATGGTTTAGGCAAATCCGGACCATCTCAAGGCTGAGATACGACGTCGAGGCACTACGGTGCTGAAGTCATTGATGCCATGCTTCCGGGAAAAGCCTCTAAGCTTCAGATAGCAAGGAATCGTACCCCAAACCGACACAGGTGGTCGGGTAGAGAATACCAAGGCGCTTGAGAGAACTCGGGTGAAGGAACTAGGCAAAATGGTACCGTAACTTCGGGAGAAGGTACGCTTCTGACGGTGAAGTCCCTCGCGGATGGAGCTATCGGAAGTCGCAGATACCAGGTGGCTGCAACTGTTTATTAAAAACACAGCACTGTGCAAAATCGAAAGATGACGTATACGGTGTGACGCCTGCCCGGTGCCGGAAGGTTAATTGATGGGGTTAGCGCAAGCGAAGCTCTTGATCGAAGCCCCGGTAAACGGCGGCCGTAACTATAACGGTCCTAAGGTAGCGAAATTCCTTGTCGGGTAAGTTCCGACCTGCACGAATGGCGTAATGATGGCCACGCTGTCTCCACCCGAGACTCAGTGAAATTGAAATCGCAGTGAAGATGCTGCGTACCCGCGGCTAGACGGAAAGACCCCGTGAACCTTTACTACAGCTTGGCACTGAACATTGACCCTACATGTGTAGGATAGGTGGGAGGCTTCGAAGCAGGTACGCCAGTATCTGTGGAGCCGTCCTTGAAATACCACCCTTGTAGTGTTGATGTTCTAACGTCGCCCCCTTATCGGGGGTACGGACAGTGCCTGGTGGGTAGTTTGACTGGGGCGGTCTCCTCCCAAAGAGTAACGGAGGAGCACGAAGGTGGGCTAATCACGGTCGGACATCGTGAGGTTAGTGCAATGGCATAAGCCCGCTTGACTGCGAGAATGACGGTTCGAGCAGGTGCGAAAGCAGGTCATAGTGATCCGGTGGTTCTGTATGGAAGGGCCATCGCTCAACGGATAAAAGGTACTCCGGGGATAACAGGCTGATACCGCCCAAGAGTTCATATCGACGGCGGTGTTTGGCACCTCGATGTCGGCTCATCACATCCTGGGGCTGAAGTCGGTCCCAAGGGTATGGCTGTTCGCCATTTAAAGTGGTACGCGAGCTGGGTTTAGAACGTCGTGAGACAGTTCGGTCCCTATCTGCCGTGGGCGCTGGATGATTGAGAGGGGCTGCTCCTAGTACGAGAGGACCGGAGTGGACGAACCTCTGGTGTTCGGGTTGTGTCGCCAGACGCATTGCCCGGTAGCTAAGTTCGGAATCGATAACCGCTGAAAGCATCTAAGCGGGAAGCGAGCCTCAAGATGAGTCATCCCTGATACTACAAGTATCCTGAAGGGTTGTTGGAGACTACGACGTAGATAGGCAGGGTGTGTAAGCGCTGTGAGGCGTTGAGCTAACCTGTACTAATTGCCCGTGAGGCTTAACCATACAACACCCAAGGGGTTTTATCGGACTCCACGAGCACTTGAATGCAGTGCTTGAGATAACTAGTTGGACTTTCCCAGATTGCTATTTACTGCCAAGGCGGTAAATAAACGAATTTGCTTGGCGACCATAGCGTTATGGACCCACCTGATCCCATGCCGAACTCAGCAGTGAAACGTAACAGCGCCGATGGTAGTGTGGGGCCTCCCCATGTGAGAGTAGGACATCGCCAGGCTTCAAATTTCTTGTTTATGTCTTTTGACATGAACAGTAAAAGAATTTACTTAGCGACCATAGCACAGCGGTCCCACCTGATCCCATGCCGAACTCAGAAGTGAAACGTTGTAGCGCCGATGGTAGTGTGGGGCCTCCCCATGTGAGAGTAGGACATTGCTAAGTTCTCAATTGCGTTAAGCTGAATAGACACGCTGCGGAGCGGTAGTTCAGTTGGTTAGAATACCGGCCTGTCACGCCGGGGGTCGCGGGTTCGAGTCCCGTCCGCTCCGCCACTTCTTCGAAAGCCCCGCTAGAAATAGCGGGGCTTTTTCGTATTTGAATAATTTTGAATGTCCGTCCTTCGGCCGGATAGCCCCAGACTAGGCGTCCCCGACGAAAGACTGGGGCTTTTTTACATCTATAGACTATGTTCGCCTTACAGGCGAATGAGTCCCGCTGGTGCGCCAGCCCGGACTAGGCGTCCCCGCCGTTCCGCCACTTCTTCGAATGCCCCGCTAGAAATAGCGGGGCTTTTTTACGCTTGTGCGTTGCCGATGATGGGTAGGCCTATTTATTGGAGAACTTGCTGGCCTATCATTGGTTTCGAGCCTATCGGAAGAGGTTCTAAGTTATTAAATAGTATTATTTTGATAACCAAGATGGTTTACGATTCTGATAAATAAGAATAGGGACAAGTAAGAATATTATGGTTAATGCAATAAGAATTGCGATATATGAAAATGAATTTCCAGTATTAATCTGAGACGGTGGAATAAAACTTAAGCTTAATGCAATAAAACTTGAAATGAACCCAAGCGAACCGACAATCCAAATACCTATATTACCAAAGGGTATTTTATAGGGGCGGTTTACTTCCGGCGACTTATAGCGTAAATATATAGCACTAGAGAATAATAGCATGTACATAATTAAATAGAGTATAGATGCAAGCTGTCCTAATATTTGGAATGTGGATTGGACTGATGGCAAAATAACTAGCATCATTGATAGTATGGTTACAATTACGCCTTGCACATAAAGTATTGGCATCTGTACACCATTACGATTACTTCCTTGTAATATTGTCGGTAGATAACCTTCTTGACCTACTTGGTATAAACCCGTTGATGGGCCAGCAACAATAACTGTTATTTGACCAAAGACACCAATAGCTATAGCTGCCGTTATCACTTGGCCCATCCATCCAATATGGAAATATTTGAAAATAGAATCGTATGTGATAAATAAGCTTTCAACAAGATTAATTTTATCATGTGGAACGACAGCACTGATAATTAATGTGCCTATAACTAAAAATAATACCGTCATGCCTGATGCAATAGCAATTGCAATAGGGTAGTTTTTGGATGGGTTTTCCATGTTTTGCACATGGACTGCATTTATTTCCATTCCTGAGTAAAAAAGGAAAACACTTGATGCTAATACAAGATTATGAAATTGATGAAAGTCTGGGAGTAAATCATTGCTTGATACTATAAATTCAACACTTCCCTTTGAGAAAATATAACAAATACCACTAATAAATAAAATCATCAATGGGATAATTGTCCCTGTTATACCGGATGCTGCACTTATTCTAGCTGCTGACTTTATTCCTTTTGATGTTGTAAATGTTGAGAACCAATAAATACCCAATACAATAGCGAGTACAAATTCTTTATTTGCAGCAATTTCCTTAGCATGGTTTGTGTCAATGAATGCTATTGATACTGCAATAAAAATTAGCATGGTAGGAAAACAAATAGTTGTTGCTAGCCATTGTAAGTAGATGGCGACAAATCCTATTCTTTTTCCATATGCAGCGCTAATCCAATTAAACACACCTCCTTTTTGTGGCCAGCCAGTCGCTAATTCAGCTGCGACTAATGAGACTGGGATAAGAAAGCAAATAGCAGCAAATAAATAATAAAAAATCGAAGTGAGACCATATTCAGCTTCAGGCGCTAACCCTCTTGTACTTAATACTGTTGTTATATTCATAACGGCAAAAGTAAGTACACTGATTTTTATTATTTTCTGTTTGTTGTTTTTAGCTATTACATTCATACAAACTCACTTAAATATAGTAGGCGAATATATGAAATCGCCTACTATATGTTACCTAATTAATCATTAGTTGTTGTTGCCCAGCTTGGTTTTCGGCATGCATAGATGATGAAAGGTATAATAGTAAAAGCAATTGTACCTACAACAAGAATACCAATATAGGTTGATGGTGAACCAATAGATATTTGTGATGGTGGAATAAAGCTTAGAACAAAAGCTAATATAGAACCAAATAAACCGACCCCTGCAATAATCCATAACCCGAACATTCCACCCGGTAATTTATATGGTCGAGGAGTATCAGGTTCTTTATAACGTAAATAAATAACAGAAAGGAAAAGCATAATATACATGGCTAAATATAGAATAACAGCCAATTGACTGATCATTTGATATGCAGCTTGTACCGACGGCAGTAATGTCATAATAATGACAAGTGCAGTTACAATTGCCCCTTGGCACATAAGTATATTTTTTTGTACGCCATTTTTGTTTGTTTCTTGTAATATAAGCGGTAAATATCCTTTTCGTCCAACTTGTAATATCCCTGCTGATGGACCAGAAATTATAGCGATTATCTGGCCAAGAACACCTAACGAAATTGCAGCAGCAGTCAAGTTACCGAGCCATCCTAGCCCGAAGTGAGCAAATAGTTTATCGTAAGCAACTAACAAGCTTTGAACTAAGTTAATATCATCTTTTGGGATGATTGTTGCAATGGATAAGGTCCCGAAAATAAATATAATAACGGTAAATATGGTGGCGTAAATAATAGCTAGAGGATAGCCTTTTGATGGGTTTTCAACTTCTGTTACGTGTACCGCATTAATTTCCATACCTGCGAAAAACAGAAATATGCTGGCAGCAAGAACCAGATTATTGAAATTGCTAAAGTCAGGTAAAAATCCTTTCATCGAAAGATCAAAATGAATTGGATTACCATTTGCAATATAAATAATAGCTAAAGTAACTAAAATTATCCCAGGGATAATGGTACCAATTAATCCAGCGAGGGAGCTAATTTTTGATGCTGTTTTTAAGCCCTTCAGGCTGATAAATGTTGCAAGCCAATAAACAACCAGTACGACGATACCACTATAGAAACGGTTAGCAGCTAAAGCTTGGTCAAAAGTTTGATCTGGGCCTATGAACGCTAAAGCCACACCGGCAAAAATAAGCACTGTTGGGAACCAAATTGTTGTCGCTAGCCATTGAAGATAAATGGCTAAAAAACCTAACCTATGACCAAAGGCTTTACTTACCCAGTTAAAGACCCCTCCTTTTTGTGGCCAGCCTGTTGCCAATTCTGCTGCGCATAAGGCTACTGGAATGAGAAAAACAACGGCGGCAAAAATATAATAGAAAGCAGCAGTTGTACCGTATTCAGCCTCAGATGATAAACCTCTTAAACTAACCACTGTCGTTATATTCATTATTGCTAATGTAGCAATAGTTAATTTTGTTTTTGATGCGCCTTTATTCGCCAATATACTATCAGACATGTGTCAACCCCATAGATAACAAATCATGGTCATGAAAAACACCGGTGTTAGTTACCGGTGTTTTTGTAAGATGATGGAATTAAATTTCAGATAAAACTTCATCTCTTGCTAGCAGAACACAATCAATCGCATAGCGCATTATTTCTGGAGTAATATGGACATTCATTGGAAATATTTTCAATGCAAAAATATACGCATCAGGGTCACTGTCATTGCCATTATATTCAGCAACTCGGAAACCTGTACTGAAGCTTATATAAGGCGTATATCGACCATTGATTTTCTTACCATCACGGAACCAGTGATACAATTTGTCACCGATAGCTTTTGTTAACATATTATTTTTGACTAGTTGCTCTTTATAAGCAGGGTCAGTAAGCTCTTTTCGGTATTGCTCATCAGCCATTACGCCATCAGGGTATGCACGGAATAATGTCACTAAGCCATGATCTTCTGAGTTTACACATACTGTTTCTGTATGAGAGGCAATAACATTTCGTAGAAAATGTTGATTTTCTAAAATACCGCCGAGGATCGCTTGGAACCCCTCGTAGCCAAAGTATTTCATTGTTGCCCAACCAGCCAGTGAACCTGTTGCAGCTCGAGAGACTTCAAGTGTGTAGTCGAGTGGGTTATATGGTGAACGAGGTTGTAAATAGGCAGAACCTGGGCGTTTTAGTAATGTTTCAAATTCTTCACTATTTTTATAAACAAAACAGCTGCTTGCGTATGGAGACCAGCCTACTTTATGGAAGTCCACCCCAATGGCGTCAGCGTATTGCACGCCAGACAATGCTTTCGCATTAGCTTTTAGTGATGGGATAATTTCTTTGGAGAATTGAAGTGGGTTAGCATCAAAGTCATATTCTTTAAACGTAGCCCAAGCCCAACCAACAACTGAATCACAATACAGTAATGCTTTACCATATTTTTCAGTGTTATTGGGGTATTGGTCTAGCAGCTTGCGGACACCTTCAACTGGATCAAACGTGTTAGCATCTGTTGTGCCCATAGTACAAACGACAGAAGCAACAGGAATATCTTTTTCATGGCAATCTTTAAGAATTTCTTCTAAATGTGCCAAATCCATTGCATTTGTATGAACATCAGTACGAACCTTAATAATATTATCCATACCAAGGCCCATCCAGTCAGTGCTATTGAGCATAGTATAGTGAGCTTGGTGAGAACAAATTACTTTTGCATCAGTACGAACACCTTTTTGACGAGAGTCTTTCAGTACACGACTTAGTGCATATTTTACATGGTAGGTCCAACAGCCAGAACCACCGTATGTATATAGACAACCAGTGTTTTCAGGATTCCATCCAAATAAATTACCTAACATACCTGCACTTTCTAATTCAGCACGGTGTACGTTCCATGAATATTCGCCTTCAAGGATGTTAGGTGAAAATATCTCTGATAAAACTGCAGCAACAATAGATGCTGTGTTTGCCTGTGGAATAACATTACACATTGTTAGAGGGTGGCCCCAATTTGGTAATCCCTCAAACAATGCAATAGTATCATCAATAACTTTGTCAGTAGTGCTCATTTTGCTTGGCATACTGATATGTTTAATATGATCAAAATCTATTGTTAATTTGGGATTTTTGCCTAAGTAAGCGGGACCTTCAGAGTCTGGACGAAGTTGATCTATGGCTTTTACTGCTTTGTCGATTGCAGTAACGAGCGGGTCTGATTCTTCAGTTTGGTAAGCAGGAAAGGCACTGAGCATATCTTTACGATACTTCGCCCAATTGTTTGCATCATTTGTAATGTTATTTTCTTTATCCCAGTTTTGCTCATATGTTTTCATTTCTTAAGTCCTAAAGTGATCATTACACCTAGTCACCAAAGAAATAGTCTATGTTTGATTAAAATCGTAGGCTATTACAATGATAATTTGCAGCATACCTCATAGCGGTAATTTGCTGTCGTTCATTAAAATAACAGTGTTTTCGTTTAAAGAAATGCACCAATGTAATATGTTAATTTGCAATATTGGTTGTTTAAAGAAAATGCACATTGTGCATTTATTGAGTATGTCATGCGCAAAAAGTATTGATTTGGCCATTTATAATTCAGTGTGTTTCCTTTGGTGATGTTGATAGGAGCAAGAATTGGGGGGCTTGCGTTGCTCTGATTGACTGTGAGAGGCTAAGTGTTACTGAGCGTTTAGGTAAAGGGCCTTTTAGATGACGTATTTTTTTGAACGTACCGAAACGGCGAACACGATTAGCATTGTGCTGCGTCCGCATTCATTGTATTTGATGTTGGGGATGTTGGCATTTTGGCTGTTCAATGATCTGGTATTGAAGTCCGCCTCGGCAGCCAACATCGTGATCCCGGTCTTTCTTGTTTTTATGGTAGTACGCTTCTTTTCTCTGATCCGAGTTCAAAAAGAGGTGATTATTGCGATGAAGCAAGGTCGGGTGACAACTCAGGGAAGCAAGTTCTCTTTTGCTAACCCGTTCACTTATATTATAAAAAAGTAATTACTTTCCCATAGGGAAAGAATCCATTGTGCGCCCGTCGCTTCTCGCTACCTTGGTCGTTGTGCATAATTAATCACTTGCACAGTATTAAGGGGATAGAATGGGCGCGTTTAACTGGAGGCCACTGCTGCTGGCTTGCTTGATCGTCAGTATTGGCCAGCTGAGCCTTGGGTTGATCTTTCCGTCACTGCCGTGGATCGCCAAGGATCTCTCTTTGTCTACCGGTCAGGTACAATGGCTGGTTTCTGGCTATTTGCTGGGTTTTGGCCCATCACAGCTTGTTTATGGCCCCCTTTCAGATGTCTTCGGCCGACGACCCGTGTTGCTTTCGGGGCTGCTGATTGCAATGGCCGGGCTGTTGCTTGCGGTAATTTGGGCTGATTCATTTACCTTGTTATTGGCCGGCCGCATGATCCAAGGATTGGGGGCCGGCAGTGTCGCGGTACTGGCAAGGGCGAGCATCAGAGATAGTTACCAGAGCCATGATTTGGTCAAAGCGATGACCTGGGTTGCTATTGTTGCAGCGTTTACGCCAATTATGGCCCCGGTGGTTGGCGGGATGGTCAACCATTATGCCGGATGGCTGGCTGTGTTTTGCGTGTTGCTGGGTTATATCGCGGTGGTGTGGCTGTTGTTGGTGGTCTGTTTCAGGGAGACCTTGCCCGGTCAAGCGCGGCCGCAGTCTGTGGCGGTATTGGTGCGATCCTATGCCGCACTGATTCGGGATCGGCATTTTATCTCTTTTGCCGGTATAGGCTGGATCAATTTTTCCCTGGTCGTGTTATCAATATCGCTGATGCCGTTCATTATGCAGGTTCAGATCGGCATGTCGTCTGAGGAATATGCATGGTGGGCGATGATCCCTGCTGTCGGTTTGTTGTGCGGGGGGCTGTTTTGTCAGCGATTGCGGCCGCTTATTGGTACGCGGACCATGCTCTTCCTCGCTCCGGCCTGTCAGATTTTCGCCGGGTGCCTGTTGATACTGGCTCCGGTCGAAGCGGCCTGGATGATTGCCGGGCATTTCTTCCTTGCAATGGCCAATGGCATGGTTTTCCCCTGTGCCCAGTCGTTATTGCTGATCCCTTACAGCCAAAAAGCTGGGACTGTGGCTGCGCTGGCAGGGGCGTGCCAGATGGTATTTGCCTCGCTGTGCAGTAATGGGTTGCTGAAACTTGGTATTCAGTACCCGTGGCATCTTGGTACTGTCATGTTGTTCGGTGCGCTTGGTGGTGTCGTGCTGGTGATTTGTGGGACACGCAGCGAAACGGGACAGCAGGCAGTGGCAGCCCTCAATGGTTAAACCATACTTATCTGTGAATACATATAATAGAGAGGATGGTCATGGCGAGAGGAGCAGTGGCTGGCATACTTGGGCTAGGCGTTTTCATGTTGTCGGCGTGTGTGAGCCAATATGAGCAGCAGTTAACGGGCAGTGGACAGTGGGATCAGCTGGGACATTACCACGGCGAGCAGGGATACCGGCAATGGGATCAGGGGGAACTGCATAAAAAGGGGGCGATGACCGAAACGGACTATGAGGAATACCGGGCTGGGTATTTGCAGGGGCGTTTCGATTACTGTACCGACAAGACAACCGTGGGGACACTGTTTAGCTCGGGCTATCCTGATGAGTGCAAGGACGATCGATCCGCGTCCTATGATCTGGGTGACAGGGGGTACTGATCCCGCCTTTATTGTTGAATGGAAAAAGGCTGCCACTGGGCAGCCTTTTTATTGCCATATCGCACAATGTGGACTTAGTTGTTTTTGTGCAATTCGCTGTTTAGCTCAACGGCGGCCTTGTTGGTCAAACATTCGATGACACCGGTCATTGAGTTACGGCGGAATAGTAGGTCTGGCTTGCCAGCGAGATCACGGGCTTTGGCAAAACCGGCTTCTTGACCGTTGTTGTCAAGCAGACGTACTTTAGAACCGGCAGTCACATACAGGCCTGATTCGATGGTACAGCGGTCGCCCATCGGGAAACCAAGACCGGCATTCGCGCCAAGCAGGCTGTTCTCGCCGATTGATACGACAACCTTGCCGCCGCCAGATAGTGTACCCATGATGGATGCACCGCCGCCGATGTCTGAGCCATTGCCGACCACAACGCCTGCAGAAATACGGCCTTCAACCATGCTCACGCCTGTTGTACCTGCATTGAAGTTGATGAAACCTTCGTGCATAACCGTGGTGCCTTCGCCGACATGCGCGCCAAGGCGAACACGGGAAGTATCAGCAATACGTACGCCAGTCGGTACAATGTAATCCACCATTTTCGGGAATTTGTCGACGCAATCTACCGTCAGGGTTTCACCGTTCAGGCGGGCTTCGATTTGGCGATCAGCCAGTTCAGGTAGGTCGATAGCACCTTGGTTGGTCCAGGCAATGTTGTGCAGCAGGCCGAAGATACCGTCCAGCACGAGACCGTGTGGCTTCACCAGACGGTGGGAGATCAGCTGCAGTTTAAGGAAGCCTTCCGCAACAGATGTTGGCGCTTCGTCGCTGGCCAGAATAACCAATACCAACGGTTGGCTCGAAGCCGCTGCCTTGGTTGCAAATGCGGCGCTGGCTTGCTCGCCGGTCGCAGTGAAGGCCGCGGCAAGATCAGCACACTGAGCTGCAGTGACTTCAATGGCTTGGTTGCCATCTTTGTAATCAACAATAGCAGCAAGGGCGCTAACTAGCTCATCGGAAGGATTCAGAATTGGCGTTGGGAAGAACGCTTCGATGATTTTGCCGTCGCGGTTTTTGGTCGCAGTACCAAGGGCTAGTGAAAAGCTGGCCATTATTGTTCATTCTCCATGTTAAATCATAAAGCGTTGCCTTCAGCGGCAGCGCATATAGAAATATCTAATGAACCCATCATAAAGAGAGTTGCCCGGAGTTTGAAGGGGCAAAGGGAAATAGCGAAGATTATTCTGGGATTGGGACGTTGTGGTAGCAGGGAGGTGGGATTGTTTTGGGGCGTTGCGGCAAAATACGGCGCTAAAAAAACCAAAGCATTTTCTACGCTGATTCGAAAACCCAGACCGGGTTTGACGAAGGTTTTGCTCAGGGAGCAAAGAGTAGAAAAAACTTTGGTTGATCGTGTTGCTATCCGTTAGGAGCCCGAGCAGATAGTCTGCTGTTTAAGCGGCTTCTTCGTCTGAAGCGTCTGCAACGACTTCAGGTTTTGCTGCTTTTTTCTTAGGGGCTTTTTTCGCGCCCAGTGCTACCAGTACTTCTTCCCGATTTTGGGCAAGGAACATAGATAGCTCTTCTTGCATCGATTCTTCTTCGATTAGATTGCTCTCGTTTAGTAAAACGAACAGCTCGTCAGCCATATCTAGCATTTTGTCGTATGCGTCGGCTTCGGACTTAGAGGTGAAAGTCATCTTTTCTTCTCCGTTGCGCTCAACTACATATTTGACGATAACAGCCATGGTCACCCTCTCCGAAATTGATTAACTGGCTGTTTATACAGTAGTATGGGCGGCAATGTCCAGTGGTTAGCATGGGAATGTGATGACTCGAGAGAAATTTGACCAAATTTATGCCCGAGCGGCGGAACGCAAAGGGGGGAGCCAGTCGCTTGAGGCGATGCTGGCCAATCCGTTGCCGGCTGACGCGCTGGCGCAGGTTGGTGATGACCGTTGGCTGTCCGCCCTGTCACAAAAAGTGTTTCAGTCCGGCATGAGCTGGCAGGTCGTCAGGAATAAATGGCCCAACTTCGAAGAGGTCTTTTTCGGCTTTGATATCGAAAAAATGCTGCTGATCCCCAATGAAATGTGGGAGCGTAAGGCGGCAGACCCCGCGATTATCCGCCATCTCGGCAAGGTGATGACTATTCCGGCCAATGCCCAGATGATCCACGGCGCGGCCCGTGAGTTTGATTCTTTTTCCGAGATGGTGGCCGACTGGCCATCGAATGACATTGTCGGCCTGTGGCGCTACCTGAAAAAGCATGGCCAGCGGCTAGGCGGCAATACCGGCCCGTATACGTTGCGGATCATGGGCAAGGATACCTTCATTCTCAGCCGGGACGTTGAAGCCTACCTACGCCATACCGGGATCATCGACGGTGGCCGAGATACCCAGAAATCACTGGCGGCGGCACAAGCGGCATTTAATGCCTGGCAGCTCGAATCTGGCCGTCCGCTGTGCCAGATCAGCCAGGTGATTGCGTTCAGCGTGGGTGATAATTATTAGGATGTCCCGTTGACGGCTGGGGCTCAGCGCTCAAGCTGCCATTGCTGGCAGAACGAGACGAACAACTTGAGCAACGGGCTCTGGTATTTTTCCTGATGGAGCAGGAGCCAGTATTGGCGCTGCATGTCGAGCGGCAGCTCAAGGATCACCAGCCGCCCGTCCATCACGGCATGGTCGACGGCCCGGCGTGACAGGCAGGTGATCCCCAGCCCTGCGGCAGCACAGTTGATGATTGCCTCGGTATTGTTGAGCTCGAATGCCTGCCGCCAATGTTCGAGTCGCGGTGCCAGCCTACTTAGGAAGAATTCGCGAGTCCCTGAACCGGGCTCCCGGAGGATCCATTGGCTGTGCTCCAGTTCGGCGAGGGTTAGTGTGTGGTGCTGGGCCAGAGGGTGCTCCGGATGGCAAGCAACGACCATCTCATCGCCGAGCCAGGGAATGACCGTTAGGTTATCGGTTTGGACCTTGCCTTCTACCAAGCCGATGTCGAGTTCGAACTCGGCCAGCATATGACAAATTTGGGCGGTATTGGCGATGAACAGGGATTGGTCGCAGTGGCCTGATTCCTGACGGAAGTCACGGAGCAGAAATGGCGTTACCTGATTGCCGACTGTATCGCTTGATCCTATTTTCAGTTTGCCGGTGATCGGCCCTTCCTGATTGAACAATTGCTCGATATCTTGGCTGCGGGCCAGTAGCTCGTCGGCCAGCGGCAGCAGTCGTTTGCCTTGTTCGTTGATGAGCAAGCGGTTGTTGTTGCGGTCAAACAGTTTGTGGCCGAGTTGTTTTTCCAGCTCTGACAGCGCCATACTGACAGCCGGTTTGGAGAGAAATAGCTTCTCTGCGGCGGCGGTGATGGTGAGTTCCTGGGCGACGGTAACGAAGACTTTCAGCTGGCGTAGGGCAATATTCATACTGTAACTTCAATGTTCAGTAAAATTTAACTTGGCTTTAAATATATTCAAGTATTCTAAATCAAGCAACCCCGTTACACTATCCCGGTATTCAGCAACATGGTTTACCTTGGGAGTCCTCATGATTAAGGCAACAAAGAAAAAAGTATTGGGCGCACCAACCCCGATGGCCGGGTTGGCTCTTGGTATCGCCAGCCTTGGCTGGTGTTGGGAGAACGGCGCCGAGCTGCATGGCTATGGCCAGATTGGCGGTGCAGCCATCGCCAGCGTGCTGCTGTTGGTGTTGCTGGCCAAGTTTCTCTTTCATCCTAAGGCGTTGTGGAACGATTTGAGTCACCCGGTAGTGGGCAGTGTGGTACCGACATTCGCGATGGCGACCATGGTGGTATCGAAGGCGCTGGGCATGTATTTCCCGCTGGCGGGGCAGGTGCTGTGGCTGGTGGCTGTCGTATTGCATTTGGGGTTCCTGACCCTGTTTACCATCCATCGTGTCCGCGAGTTCGAACTGCATCATATGGTGCCTAGCTGGTTTGTTCCGCCTATTGGGATCATTGTTGCTGACGTTGCTTTTCCCGGTGGGGTATTCCGCCCGCTGGCCGAGGGCTTGTTGATGTTCGGTATGGCGGTGTATGCCGTGATGCTGCCGGTGATGATTTACCGCCTGATCTTCAGCCATGAAATTCCGGATGCGGCCAAGCCGACTATTGCGATCCTTGCGGCGCCGGCCAGCCTGTCGCTGGCAGGCTACCTGACCGTCAGCCAAGTGCCATCACCGGTTGTTATCGGTTTGCTTGGTGGGATTGCTGTTCTGATGACGTTTATTATCTATGTGGCTTTCTTCCGCTTGCTGCGTTTGGAATTCTCACCGGGCTATGCAGCCTTCACCTTCCCAATGGTGATCGGCGCGACAGCCTTGTTCAAAACAGCGGCCTGGATGGCGAGCCAGGGCTATGCCCAGCACTATGTCGGACAGGTTGCGGCATTGGCACAGTTTGAACTGGTTGTTGCAACACTGGTTGTTGGCTACGTGGCACTACGCTACTTGGCCTTCTACCGCCCAATCTCGACCTTGTTGAAACCAGCGGTGTGCTAAAGGGAATTCTATAAAGGGCTCCAATGTAAGATGATCTTTGCCCGGCAGTGATGCTGGGCTTTTTTGTGGGACAAAGCACGGGAATACCGTTTGCAGCGCTTTGGCAGATAGAGGAAAATCGTTGCATTGCCCCTTGTTAGCGAGATACCCGCGTGTTTACCGTCTATCACTCCAATCAACTGGACCTGCTCAAATCCTTGCTGGTCGAGCTTATTCGTCTTGAGCCCTTGGACAACCCGTTCGTGCAGGAGCAGATCCTCGTTCAGAGCCCGGGGATGTCGCAATGGCTGAAGATGGAGCTGGCAAAGTCCTTCGGTGTCGCGGCAAATATAGAGTTTCCGCTGCCGGCGACGTTTATCTGGAAAATGTTTACCAAGGTGCTCAATGATGTGCCTGAGCGAAGTGCCTTCAACAAAGAATCGATGGCCTGGAAACTGATGCAGGTATTGCCGCAGCAGTTGGATCTGCCGGAATTCGAGCCGCTCAAGCGCTATTTGGAAAACGATGACGAAAGCCTGAAGCTTTACCAGCTTGCCGAGAAGATCGCGGATATCTTCGACCAGTACTTGGTATACCGTCCCGAGTGGATCCAGCAATGGGAGGCCGGTGAGGTCGTTGCCGATTTGGAGGGTGAGCACCCTTGGCAGCCTATACTGTGGCAAGCGCTGTATGACCATACCCTGGCTCTGGGCCAGTCGCCGTATCACCGTGCTAACTTGTACGAGCATTTCATCGAAACCCTCGAGAACTACGCGACTACCGGCGTGTTGTCGGCCAATCTTCCCAAGCGACTGTTTGTGTTTGGTATCTCATCGTTGCCGCCGCGCTATCTCGATGCCTTGGCCGCCTTGGGACAGCATATTGACGTGCATCTGATGTTCACCAACCCTTGCCGCTATTACTGGGGTGATATCCGGGATCGCAAGCATTTGGCCCGTCTTGCCGCCAATAAGCGTATAGCCTTGCGCTCGGTGCAGAGCCAGCTTGATGTGCAGGAGCATATCGAGCAGCTCAAAGACAGTGACGAAACGCATTATGATCTCGATATGCACAACAATGTGGTCGGCAACAGCCTGCTGGCCTCGATGGGAAAACTGGGGCGTGACAACCTTTACTTGTTGTCTGAAATGCAAGTCAATGAAGTCGATGCCGGTTTTGTCGATATCGAACCGGATTCGCTGCTCCATGCCATCCAGGCTGATATCTTGAATTTGGAAGATCGTCAGAACGACGAAATCCTTGATAACAGCTACCACAAGTTCCCGATCCGCAAGGATGACCACTCGCTGTCTATTCATGCCTGCCATAGCCCGATGCGGGAAGTGGAGGTGCTGCATGACAGGCTGCTGGCAATGTTCGAGGCCGAACCAACCCTGAAGCCGCGTGATGTGATCGTCATGGTGGCAGACATTAATGCCTACAGCCCGGCGATTCAGGCCGTGTTCGGTAATGCGCCGGGCCAGCGTTATATCCCGTTCTCGATTTCCGACCGTACCGCCGAGCAGGAAAACCCAATTCTGCTGGCCTTCCTCCGTTTGCTGTCGCTCCCTGAGAGTCGCTGCCATGCATCCGAGATCCTTGAGTTGCTTGAGGTTCCGGCCGTGATGGCCAAGTTTGGCTTTGATGGTGACAGCTTCGAGAAAATAAAGCGCTGGATTGAAGAGGCCGGTGTTCGCTGGGGGCTTGATGGCAAAACCGCGAGCCAGTTTGATTTGCCAGAACAAAGCCAGAATACCTGGCTGTTTGGTATTCAGCGAATGTTGCTTGGTTATGCCATGCCGCATGATGCCGGGCTGTTTGACGGGATATCAGCCTATGAGCAGGTGCAGGGGCTGGATGCAGAGCTGGCGGGCCATCTGGCTGGATTTATCGACTGCCTTATTGAATACCGGGAAAGTCTGGCGCAGCCGCATTCGGTCCATGAGTGGACCGCGATCCTCAATACCCTGTTGGATGATTTTCTGGCGGTGGAGCTGGAAGGCGAGTTGGTGCTGAAGTCGATCCGTGATCTTCTCCACCGCTTGGACGAGCAGTTGGACGATGCGGGTTTTGCCACTGATATTTCCCCTGCCGTGCTGAACCAATACCTGCAAGACAAGCTATCGGGTGAGCGGGTAAGCCAGCGTTTTCTCGCCGGACAGGTGAACTTCTGTACCCTGATGCCAATGCGCTCGATCCCGTTCCGGGTGGTGTGTCTGCTGGGGATGAACGATGGGGCTTACCCTCGTAACATTGCCCCTGAAGGGTTTGATTTGATGAATGGCCGCACTCGGGCAGGGGATCGCTCGCGCCGGGATGACGACCGCTACCTGTTCCTCGAGGCGATTCAGTCAGCGCAGGAAACCTTGTATATCAGCTATGTCGGACGTTCAATTCAGGACAATGCCGAGCGGATGCCAAGTGTACTGGTTAGCGAGCTGGTGGAGTACTGTCAGCAAGGCTATTGCCTTGACGGCGACGAGGCGTTGCCGGTCGACCAGTCAGCTGATTTGCTCAAAGATAAGCTGATCCGTCACCATCCGCTTGTCCCATTCAGCCCGCAGGCATTTAGCGGTGAGCATGCCAGCTTTGCGGCCGAGTGGCTTCCTGCCGCTACCCGCAGTGGCAGTGCCAGCCCTGCATTTCAAATCGCAGCCCTCAATGCAGATCCGCTCAAGGACGGGCAGATAAAACCTCTCGAGCTGGCAGAATTGCAGCGCTTCTGGCGTTTGCCGGTACGCTACTTCTTCAACCGTCGACTCAAGGTGTATTTTGAGCCGCCGATGGGCGTGATGGTTGATGATGAACCATTTGAGCTCAATGGCTTGGAAAGCTACGTGCTGCGTGATGAGCTACTGTCGTTGCTGCTTGATGCTCGTGCGCAGGGACGTGATGAGGAACCGGTGTACCGAGATTTTGCCGCTGAGCAAAAAGCGGCGGGTAACCTGCCAATCGCCGCGTTTGGCGAGCTCGACTTGGAAGTCACACGTCTGGAAACAATGGCGCTGGTTAATTTGATCGCCCCGTTGGCGAGCAAGCCACTTGATGATCATGAGGTTGATATTGCCTTTGAGATCAACGGCGAAACGGTGCAGTTGCAAGGGTGGTTGAAACAGCGTTATCAGTCCGGTTTGTTGCGCTACCGCAGCGGGAAGATCCGTCCGCAGGATATGCTGGCGGCTTGGTTTGATCACCTCTGCCTTGCGGCCGGTGGCAAGGGACTGGAAACGCATGTGATCGGTACTGACCGGCATGTGAAGCTGCTCCAAGTGGAGGCCGGTGATGCGAAAGCATATCTACAAGAGGTCATTGAGTTATATTTCCAAGGGCTAAACCAGCCGTTGGCGTATTTCCCGAAAACGGCGCAGGCCGGCATCATGGCCTGTATCGATAAGAACGGTAACTGGAGCGACAGTGACGAGAATCGTGAGAAGGCCCTGGCAAAAATGGCAGATGCTTTCAACGGCGGTTACATGTTTACCGGCGAGGGGGTTGATACTTATGTCGCTCGAGTCTGGCCGCAGTGGAGTGACGAACTGGCTCAGGAGATATCGCAACTGGCTGCCCGAGTACTGCAGGGTCCGATTATGGGCAGTGAGGATGTGGAGCAGGAGTAGTGGAAAAAGCCAGAAAGGAAGTAGTGTGGTCGCCAGCAAATCATTGTTAGTTGTAGGGTGTTCGCTGTACGACCACTGGTGCAGAGGTAGACCACGTTTCTGGCGCAGATACTAACGAATGGCCTCGGGGTAAACTGTGAGAAACGTCTCACAATGGTTTGTGGCCAGTGTGTTTTAGGTACGTAATAAGTGCTTGATCACATTGATGATGTGGCCGAAGCCCCTTGCTGCAACTGATGATGCGATGACATCCGATGACGGGTGGATCAACCAACAAAACAATATTTGGAAAGACAATCCATGGATAACGTGAACGTTGCCAATAAATTACAACCGATGGCCTTCCCGTTGTACGGCGCTAGGCTCATCGAAGCCTCGGCTGGTACGGGGAAGACCTTTACCATTGTGAGTTTGTATCTGCGGCTTTTGCTGGGACATGGCAGTGATCAAACGCGCCATGCAAAGCCGTTGGATGTGGACGAAATTCTGGTGGTGACCTTCACTGAAGCCGCAACCGCAGAGCTGAGAGATCGTATCCGCACGGGGATCAAAGATGCTTATGTCTCTTTTTGCCGCGGTAAGAGCACCGGCTCGTACAAGCAGACTATCGACACGTTGTTACAAGAGATCCCCGATCACCATATCGCCAAGCAAATATTGCTGGATGCCGAGCGGCGTATGGACGAGGCGGCGATTTATACCATTCATGGTTTCTGCCAGCGGATGCTAACCCAGAATGCTTTCGAGTCAGGCAGTCGCTTCAATAATGAGTTCGTGACCGATGAGAGCCAGCTAAAGAGTCTCGTGGTTGCGGACTACTGGCGGCGGAATTTCTACCATTTGCCGTTTGGTCTGGCGAATGAGGTCAGGCAGCTCTGGTCATCGCCGGCGGCATTGCTGCGCGAATTGGGCAGCAGCCTGACCGGGGCGCCGCTGAAGCTTTCGGTGCCGCCAATGTCGGACACGCTTGATACGCTTCATCAGGAAAATATGCAGCGGATCGACAGCGTCAAGGCCTTGTGGCAAGAACATGAGGCGGATCTTGAAGCTCTGATTGCCAATTCGGGGATCAACAAGCGCAGCTATACCAAAAAGAGCCTGCCAGCATGGTTGGCTCAGGTCAGCGCGTGGGCGGCCAAGCCAACGCAGGACTACTCCCTGCCTGACAAGCTTGACCGTTTTCATCAGCAGACCCTGATCGAGAAAACGGCCAAGGGCGAGCCGCCCGAGCATCCGGTATTTGTTGCGATTGCTGAATTGCTTGATAGCCCTGCGAACTTACATGATCCGCTGCTGGCGCACGCGATTGAGCAGTGTCGGAGTTTGCTGGCACAGGCCAAGGCCCGTAAAGGCTGGTTGTCGTTTGATGATTTGTTGACTCAATTGTCGGCGGCCATTGATAACGATAGCGATGACCTGCTGGCCGGGCGTATCCGGACACAGTATCCGGTGGCGATGATCGATGAATTCCAGGATACCGATCCGCTGCAGTACAGTATTTTTAGTACGATTTACCGTGATCATGCCGATTGCGGCCTGTTCATGATCGGCGACCCCAAGCAGGCGATCTATGCCTTTCGCGGGGCGGATATTTTCACCTATATCCAAGCCCGTCGGCAGGTGACCGATCATTACACCCTTGATACCAACTGGCGCTCGACAGCCGAGATGGTCGGGGCGGTCAATGCGGTCTTTGCCCGCCCAGAGAGCCCGTTTATCTATGATCAGGATATCCAGTTCACGGCGGTTAACCATAGCCCGAAAGCCTCGGAACGCCGTTGGCGGCTGGACAACCAAGATCAACCGGCTTTGACATTCTGGCTGCAGGACAGCGATGACGGTAAACCGATAACCAAAGGGAGTTATCAGGAAACCATGGCTGCTGCGACAGCGGCTCAGATCCAGCATATCCTGACCCAGTCACAGCAGCAGTCGGCCTATTTTTGTGATGGCGAGCAGCGCCATATGATCGAAGCGGGGGATATCGCGGTGCTGGTGCGTACCGGCAGTGAAGGCAAGCTGGTTAAGAAGGCCTTGGCCGAACAAGGGATAGCCAGTGTGTATTTGTCTAACCGCGATAGCGTGTTTGCGAGTGCCGAAGCCGGGGATATCCAGCGCTTGCTGCAGGCCGTGCTGACGCCTGAAGACGAACGCGCGCTGCGTGCTGCGCTGGCCTCGAGCCTGTTTGCGCTGACGGCGGTGGAGTTGGATGAGCTGAATAACAGCGAGTCGGCATGGGAAGTGGCGATCAACAGCTTTAAGGGATACCGCAAGCTTTGGTTGTCTCGCGGGGTGATGCCGATGCTGCGCACCGTGATGGCCCAGAACAAAATTGCCGAGCGGCTATTGGCTGACGAAGGGGGCGAGCGCAGGCTGACTGATTTGCTGCATATCGGCGAATTATTGCAGGCGGCAAGCCAGACCCTTGATAGTGATTACGGCCTGCTGCGCTGGTTGGCCGAGAATGTGGCTGAGCCGAACGGCAACGCCGATGATCAGATCCTACGCTTGGAGTCCGAGCGCAACCTGGTCCAGATTGTCACCATCCATAAATCAAAAGGTCTGGAATACGATTTGGTCTTTATGCCTTTTGTCTGCAGTTACCGCGAGGTCGACAGCCGGGTCGAGGTGAAATACCACGATCAGGATGACCACTCGACGGTGCTTGATATTGCCAAGCAGGAAAAGGCCATTGCGTTGGCAGAGCAAGAGCGGCTGGCAGAAGACCTGCGCCTTATTTACGTAGCGCTAACTCGAGCGGTATATGGCTGTTTTGTCGGTATGGCTCCGATTCGTAATGGCCGGAGTACCAAAGAGCCAACCGGTTTGCATCGATCAGCCATTGGTCACTTGGTGCAGGATGGCAAAGAGGGAACCGTCGGCGAACTGACATTGGCCTTGGCCAAATTGGCTGACGAGCAGGCATCGGTAGCGGTTGTTGCGCCGCCAGTGTTACCAGAGTCACCTTGGCAGCCGGTAGAGGCGGTAATGCCGGAGCTGGCTCCGTCGATGTTTACCGCTTCTCTGGAGCGTAATTGGTGGATGACCAGCTATTCTAGCTTGGTCAAGCAGGGGCATCAGGCCCACCACGATAGCAGTATGGATCTGCCTGGCTTTGATATTGAGTCGGCTGCTGAAGCCGTGGCTGGCAGTGAGGGGGACTTGGAAGCGCTTGAGTCTGCCCGTTCGATCTACACCTTCCCGCGCGGGGCCCGTCCGGGTACATTCCTGCATACGGTTTTTGAAGAAATTGAATTTACAGCGCCGGTCGATGGTGAGGCAACGACGGCGATACTGACCGACTTGCTGCAAAAAGAGCATTACGATTTGGAGTGGCTGCCGGTGTTGCAGCAGCTGATCCATAATGTGCTGCACTGTGAGCTTGATGGCAAGGGCATGCGGCTGGTGGACAAGACCCCCGCCCAGCGTTTGACCGAAATGGAATTCCTGCTGCCGATCGAGTTGCTGCAGTCGTCGATGCTCAACAAGGTGATTGCCAAGCATGACCCCGTCTCGGCAAAAGCGGGTGAGCTGGGCTTTGCCACGGTCAGCGGCATGCTCAAGGGCTTTATTGACCTGGTTTTCGAGCACGAGGGGAAATATTACGTGCTGGACTGGAAATCCAACCATCTCGGTGATGATCCAGCGGTGTACCGTGGCGAGCAATTGGTTGCCGCCATGCGCGATCACCGCTATGACCTGCAGTACCAAATTTATGCATTGGCCTTGCAGCGTTTCTTGCGTAGCCGTATTCCCGATTATGACTATGAGCGCCATTTTGGCGGTGTTTACTATCTGTTCTTGCGTGGAATGGAAGCCAGTGGCGATAGCGGTATTTTCCATGCACGTCCAACGGCCGAGTTATTGGCAAGTCTAGAACAATTGATTGATGGGGAGCCGGTTGATGCTTAAGCGACTACAGAGTCTGGTCAAGCAAGGGGGGCTGCGCCAGCTTGATTATCAATTTGCCAAATTTGTTGCCCAGCGCAGTCCGGGTGAGGATGCGCCGTTGGTTGCACTGGTTGCGGCCCTGGCGAGCCATGAGTTGGGTAAGGGGCATGTCTGCCTGAAGCTGGATCGGGTCAGGGCTGATTCGCTGTTTGGCCTGTCTCCGTCGTTATCGGTTTCGCTGCTGGATGGCATGAGTGATCCAACACAGTGGTTGGCGCGGTTGCGTCATGTCGCGGTTGTGAGTGATATGTCGGGGGCTGGGCGTCAGGCAAAGCCACAGGCGACACCGCTTATTTTGCAGGATGGGCGGCTGTACCTTCACCGCTATTGGCATTTTGAACAGTTGGTGGCAGGAAAACTTCAGTCAGCCGCGTTGGCCAATGAAGCCGTTTCGGCCGGGGGCGATATCATGCCGGCGGTGCTCGATATGTTGTTCCCACGAACCTATACCTATTTGTATCAGGCTCTCCGCCAGTTGGACAAAGAGCCGCTATCGGCAGAGCAGGCCCAGCAACAGCGCCAGCGTGAGGTGTGTGACAAGCTTGACGTGGTTTATCCCCAAACGCTTGATTGGGGTTGCATCGATAGAGTGTTGACATCAGCAAGCCGGGCGGAGGAGCTGAAAGAGCTTGATACATTGGTACCAGCTGCGGCCTGCCTGAATTGGCAGAAGGTCGCGGCGGCTGTGGCAATCACCCGCCAGTTCGCGGTGATTTCCGGCGGTCCGGGTACCGGTAAGACCACCACGGTAGCTAAGCTATTGGCGGCGTTGGTGATGCAGGCTGATCACCGTTCTCAGGGTGACGAGGAGGCAATACCGACGATTAAGCTGGTCGCTCCGACCGGTAAGGCGGCGGCGCGTCTGACGGAGTCTATTGGCTTGGCGGTGCAGTCGTTGCCGGTCGACCCCCGTATTCGTGCCTTGATCCCGACCCAGTCCAGTACCTTGCATAGATTATTGGGTGCGGTACCCAATCAGGTTGATTTTCGCCACAACAAGGATAACCCGTTGCACTTGGACGTGCTGGTGGTGGACGAGGCGTCGATGGTGGATTTGTCGATGATGGCACGGTTGCTCGATGCCATGCCGCCGCATGCCAAACTGATCTTGCTCGGCGATAAGGATCAGCTCTCCTCGGTTGAGGCGGGGGCGGTATTGGGGGACATCTGCGCGTTCTCCAAGCAAGGCTACAGCGCCGAGCATGCCCAGCAGTTGAGCCGCCTTACGGGCTACCAGCTAGCCGGTGGCAATGATAGTGGTGTGCTAGTTAGTGCTATCGCTGATAGCCTGTGCATGCTCAGAAAGAGCTATCGTTTCCATGCCGAATCGGGTATCGGGCAGTTGGCAAAGGCCATCAATATGGGTGAGCCGGCCTTGGTCGATCAGGTCTGCACGCGAGGGTACAAGGATATCAAGGTTGCCTCTCTCAGTGCCGACAGCTACAAGGATATGATCCACAAGACGGTGACATTCTACCGAGACTACCTAGATGCCATCGAGCACAAGAAGTCACCGAAAGAGGTACTCGATGCGTTTGCGGCGGTACGCTTGCTGTGTGCGTTGCGCGAGGGGGACTTCGGTGTATCGGGGCTGAACCAGCGGATTGAGCGGGAGCTGGGTCAGATCGGCAAGATCAGCCAGACCGAAGATACGTGGTATGTCGGCCGCCCGGTGATGATCACCCGTAACGATCATGGTCTGGGGCTTTATAATGGCGATATCGGCATTGCGATGATGGATGAAACGGTTGATCCGGCCAAACCTCATATGCGGGTGTTTTTTGATATGCCAGACGGCACGATTCGTAGTGTACTGCCAAGCCGCCTCCCTGAACACGAGACGGTCTATGCGATGACGATCCACAAATCACAGGGCTCGGAATTTGCCGATACGCTAATGGTTCTCCCGGCGGACTTCTCGCCGATCCTGACCCGTGAGCTGGTTTATACCGGGGTGACCCGTGCCAAGGCCCGCCTGTATCTCTATGCGCAGCCAGAGGTGATTCAGCGCTCTGTCAAGCGGCGCACCGAGCGTGCGAGCGGTCTGGCCGATCTCTTGGGCTGATTGGCTTTTTAGGATGAGAAAACACCAGCTTTGCGGCTGGTGTTTTTGTTTTGGCGGTTGCCGACGGGACTATTTGCCGGCTAGGTTGGTCACGAGGATTTTGGAGCGGCGCTGGAAGTTGTAGAGGGCCTGCTTGGCCATCGGCAGATCATCGACACACGATTCGCAGAAGCCTTGCTCGCGGAACCAGTGCAGGCTGCGGGTGGTGAGGACAAAGAGTTTTTCGAGTCCCATCAACCTTGCTTGTTGCTTGACTTGTTTGAGCAAGATCAGGCCCCGCTCGGCATCGCGGTAGTCGGGGTGGATCGCGACGCAGGCCATCTCCGCCATCTTGTCACCAGGGAACGGGTAGAGGGCGGCGCAGCCGATGATTAACCCGTCACGTTCGATAATGGTAAATTGCTCGACTTCCTGCTCGAGTTGCTCGCGAGAGCGGCGGACCAAGATCCCTTCCTGTTCCAAGGGGCGGATAAGCGCGAGGATCCCGCCGATATCGTCAATGGTTGCACGGCGGACCTGTTCAGCGCTTTCCATGACGATTTGGGTGCCGATGCCATCAAAGGAGAATAGTTCTTGGATTAGGGTGCCGTCACCCTGATAACTGATGAGGTGGCTCCTTGGCACTCCTGCCCGGCAGGCGGTGATAGCCCCGCGCAGGAATCGACCCGTACCGCAGTCATCGAGTTGCTGGTCGATAAGCTGTTGCAAGGCATGTTCGGCGTCAGATGGGTGCATTTCAGAAATGACCTCCCCGGTGCTGTCCAGTACACCTTGGGCGGAGCAAAAACCGATCAGCTTGTCGGCCTTGAGGCGGATGGCAAGCTGGGTGGCTATTTCCTCGGAGGTGAGGTTGAAGCACTCGCCAGTGACGGAGCTGGCCACTGGGCCAAGCAGGACAATAGCCCGTTGATCGAGCTGGCGGTGGATCCCGTCAATATCGATACGGCGTATTTTCCCGCTGTGGGCATAATCGATGCCGTCATCGACCCCGAGTGGCTGGGCGATGATGAAGTTGCCGCTGATGATGTTGATCTGTGCCCCTGCCATCGGGGTATTGCTCAGTCCCATCGAAAAACGGGCGGTAATATCGAGCTGTAACTGGCCGGCTGCCTGCTTGGCGATTTCCAGCGTGCGTTGGTCAGTGATCCTGACGCCTTTGTGGTAAGGGGTCGGGCAGTGGCATTGCTCTGCCAGCGCGGTGATTTGCGGGCGCGCGCCATACACCAGAACGATACGCAGCCCAAGGCTGTTGAGCAGGGCGATATCGTTGACGATATGGGGGAAATTCGGATGGGCGATAGCTTCCCCACCGAGCATGATAACAATGGTTTTACCCACATGGGCATTGAGGTAGGGCGCAGACTGGCGGAACCCCTTGACGAGTGCGGTGCTTCGTAGTTTCACAATCAACATCCTTGTTGTAGATGTCTAATAATTTATATTTTATGCGCTGCGAGTCAATAATAATTCATCGCGGCGGATCCGGGGGAAAACATGACAAACTGCGAATTTTGGACTGAAGATCTCGTTTGTGGCCTTTGGCGGCGGGGGAAGCCCCACAAGTAAGGGGCTTTCCGGTATAGTCCCCCACAGCATTGTAATCAGCATTTTAACTATGGCACGCCAGACGAAAATACGAATACAGCTCGCGATGGCTTTACGTGGGGGCTTGGCCTCCTTGGTCGTCATTACCTTTGTCATTGCCGCCTACAGCTGCAGTCAACCTAAGACATCAGGGCTCGCACGATCGGATATTTACGGTGTGTGGGTGGAGCAAGATGTCGCCCCCTATGCCGCCGACAGCTTTGAACTACGACCCGCCGGGGTTTTTGTTGGTGGCCGTCAGGTCAGCACGGATTACACCTGGAACGGTCGCGAGCTGGAATATCGCTATGGCAATGAGTTATACCGTTATCATTTGATTGATCAGCAGTTGATTCGTGAGCAGCCAGTTCACTATGTGTCGTCGTTTACCCGTCAGGCCGTGGTAGCGAATCACAGTCTCGTGGTAGGGGCCGTCGCTGGTGGTTGATTGGTCGCTGCTTGAGTGCCCCCCCCCTTATTTAATGCCTGGTATTTATTATATTCAGTGCTGATAGCATAAAATGCATACTGGCAATGCAGTTAGATTTGCTAACGGCTTGGCCTCCAGACAATCTGCTGACATACTGATTATCCATGCCGTTACAATAGCGGCCAGCTTGAGAGGTAGCGAGAAATGCGCTGGACGCATCTCGGCTTGAGCTGCTTTATAACCCATTATTTTTATAGGATTTTCAGTGTTACGAAAAGCAACGATTGCGCTTTTGGTATTGGGGTTGGCTGGCTGTGCCAGACCGACAGATCGCGGCCAGCAGTACCTTGATGGGGAATTTGATCAGGTTCTCAATCCGGTTTCGACCGTTTCTTCGGACAAGCCTCGTGATTATCATGAGTTCAAGCAGCAGATGGAGCTGGTGCTGGAGCGTTCCCCTTCGATGGCAGCCACTTACCAGTCGCTTTACCGTCAGGTTGAAAACTGGGCCGAGAATAGCGGTGATCCTGCTACGCTGGGTAATTACGGCATAGATCTGGCTCAAATGGGCGGCGGCGACGGTTACGGAAACGTGATGTTTACCGGGTATTTTTCGCCAGTTATCGAACTGCGCCACCAACCTGATGCCACTTACCGTTACCCTGTTTACGCGATGCCTAAGTGTGGTACCTCGTGCCCAAATCGAACGGCGATTTATGCCGGTGCTCTTGATGGACAGGGGCTGGAGCTTGGTTATAGCGCATCAATGCTCGATATCTTCATGATGGAAGTACAGGGCAGCGGCTTTGTCCATTTCGAGGACAATGACCAGCTTCAGTATTTTGCCTACAACGGCAAGAATGGCCATCCGTACGTCAGTATCGGCAAGGTGCTTATCGAGCGTGGCGAGGTGCCGCGCGAGAAAATGTCACTCAAAGCAATTTCCGAGTGGGCTGCCAAGCAAGATGACGCGACCGTGCGTGAATTGCTCGAGCAGAACCCGTCGTTTGTTTTCTTTAAGCCGAGCTCGACCTTGGATGTGATGGGCAGTGCCGGGATCCCGTTGCAGGCCCATGCTGCAGTGGCCGCAGACCGAAAGTACCTGCCGATGGGGTCGGTGCTGTTGGCCGAGGTGCCGCAGTTGGATCGCGAGGGAAAATGGAACGGCAAGCATGTTCTTAAATTGCTGATGGCGCTGGATACCGGTGGTGCAGTGAAGAAAAACCACCTTGACCTCTACCACGGTATGGGGCACGAGGCTGGTATTGATGCGGGCCATTACAAGCACTTCGGCCGGGTTTGGAAGCTGGGTTTGCACGGCTCCCTACCTGCAATGCCTTAGCCTGACACCACTGGACAATTTCCCAAAGAGTGCGTATAAATCGCACTCTTTCTTTATTCAATGTTTGACTCAGAGCGCGGAAAGCCCATGCGAGAATTAGAGACCCCAGCATCAGACAACTACAACCAGCGTTTTGGCGGCACCCGCCGTCTGTACGGCAACAGTGAAGTGGAGGTTCTGCGTGCTGCGCATGTGTGCGTGATCGGGATTGGCGGTGTGGGTTCATGGGCGGCGGAAGCGTTGGCCCGTTCGGGGATCGGCGAACTAACCCTGATTGATATGGATGATGTCTGCGTGACCAACATCAACCGTCAGATCCATGCAATGAGCGGCACTGTCGGCCAGAGCAAAATTGAAGTGATGGCTGAGCGGATCAAGCTGATTAACCCCGAGTGTCAGGTTAATTTGATCGATGACTTTATTACCCCGGAAAATATCCCGCAGTATATCGACAGCCGCTATGACTATATTTTAGATGCGATCGACAGCATGAAGCCGAAAGCGGCGTTGCTGGCGTACTGCAAGAGCAACAAGCTCAAGGTGATCACCACCGGTGGGGCGGGAGGCCAAATGGATCCGACCCAAATTCAAATCACCGACCTGACCAAGACGATTCAGGACCCGTTGGCCAAGAAGCTGCGCGATACCCTGCGCCGTCACCATAATTTTCCTAAGAACCCGAAGCGCAAGTTCGGTATTGATTGCGTGTTTTCGACCGAGCAGCTCAAGTACCCGCAGGCCGACGGCAGCGTGTGCAATGCCAAGGCGTCGGCAGAAGGGCCGAAGCGAATGGATTGTGCCAGCGGTTTCGGCGCGGCGACGATGGTGACCGCGACCTTCGGTTTTGTCGCTGTGTCGCGTATTTTGCAAAAGCTGATTGAAAAGCACCTGCGTTAATACGTCGATGTCTTTGATAAAAAAGCGAGAACCAATGGTTCTCGCTTTTTTTTGATCAGCTTGCCGCTTAGGCTGCGGCGATAACTTTGATTTGCTCGACAATGGCCTTGAGTCCGTTGCCACGCGATGGGCTGAGGTGGGCTAGCAGCCCGAGGCTGTCAAAGTAGCCGTCGATGTCGAACTCGCGGATTTGTGCCGCGCTCTTGCCGTCATAGGCCGCAAGGACCAAGGTGATCAGGCCGCGGACGATTCGGGCATCCGAATCGGCAGCGAAGCGGAATACCTCGCCTTCTTGCTGGTGGGCCAGCCAGACTTGGCTTTCGCAGCCGCTGACCTTGAGCTGGTCTTGCTTGTATTGCTCCGGTAGTGCGGGTAGTTGCTTGCCGAGCTGGATCACCGTGCGGTAGCGGTCTTCCCAGCCATTGGCTGCTTGCATTTGGGCAATGATCTGCTCAGTGGTGATGGTTGTGCCAAAAGGGTGGCTAGGCAAAGTCATGGTGGCTCCTAGAGCAGGCTGCAGGCTTTGTGCAGGGCTGCAATAAATTGATCGATATCTTGCTCGGTATTGTATAGGGCAATGGATACCCGCAGGGTTCCGCTGACACCCAGCGCATCCATCATCGGATGGGCACAGTGGTGGCCGGCTCGCAGTGCGACGCCCTGCTGGTCGAGCAGGGTGGCAATATCCTGATGGTGGACACCGTCGACGACAAAAGAGAAAAGGCTGGTATCGGGCTGCAGGCCGAGGATGTGTAGATCATCAATCGCGCTGATGCCGTCAATCGCACGTTGGCGCAGGGCATGGATATGTTGCTCGGCCGCGGTACGGTCTTGTTCCTCAAGCCAGCGGATAGCTGCCGCCATGGCGAGGCTGCCCGCGACATTGGGTGTACCGGCTTCGAACTTGCCCGGCAGTTGGGAATAGGTCGTACCGTCGAACGAGACTTTTTCAACCATTTTGCCACCGCCATGCCAAGGCGGCATGGTTTCAAGCAATGCCCGCTTGCCATAAAGCGCCCCGATACCAGTAGGGGCAAAGATTTTATGGCCGGAGAAAACGTAGAAGTCGGCATCGAGCGCCTGAACATCGACTGGCTCGTGCGCCACGGCCTGGGCACCGTCGATGACGGCAATCGCGCCAGCACGGTGGGCTGCCTCGATGATCGCTTCGATGGGGTGGCGGGTGCCGGTGACGTTACTGACATGGGCCACCGCGACGATCTTGGTGCGCGGGCCGAGCAGCTCGGCAAAGGCGGTCATATCTAATGTGCAGTCGGGTAGCATCGGGATTTTTAAGACCTTAGCTCCGGTTTGCTCGGCGACCATTTGCCACGGCACGATATTGGCGTGGTGCTCCATTTCGCTGACCAGAATCTCATCGCCTGGTTGCAAAGTGCTGCGGGCATAGGATTGGGCGATAAGATTGAGGGCTTCTGTCGCCCCGCGGGTCCAGATCACCTCTTTGCTGTCACTGGCATTGATGAATGCACGGACAACCTCGCGTGCCTGCTCGAACTGGGTCGTGGCCGATGCCGTCAAACTGTGGCTGCCGCGATGGACATTGGCGTTCTGGCTACAGTAGTAGTGGCGGATGGTATCGATGACTGCATGCGGTTTCTGGGTGGTCGCCGCGCTGTCGAGATAAACCAGCGGTTGGCCGTTACTTTGTTGGTTCAAGGCAGGAAATTGCTGGCGGATCGCATTGATATCAAAGTGGGCAGTCATGATGGGTCACATTGCTGTTGAACAAGGGGGGAGATCATGCTGTGAAAATCCGGCTAGGGCAAGTATTTCTCCCGCTAGATATCAGTATGGTGGTTTAGCGGATAAAAAAAAGCACCGCGACAAAGCGCAGTGCCAAGCATGATTTTGACAGACAGGTCAAAAATACAGGAAGTAAAATTGGTAGATTGACTACCTATCCGGCACAACCCGGATAATATGCAAACACAACATCGCAACTAAGTGTGGGGCCATTTGCCTGAGGGCAGAAAAACTTGGTCCAGCTCACCGTTGCGGGGCAAATCATAGGGTTTATGTAGCACTAGAACAATCGACATTTTATAATCTTTACTATAAAAAAAACTAATGAAGGAAAAGTATGTCTAGACGTCTCCCTCCGCTTAATTCTCTCAAGGTGTTTGAAGCGGCCGCCAGACACCTCAGCTTCACCCGTGCAGCCGAGGAGTTATTTGTCACACAAGCTGCTGTAAGCCACCAGATCAAAGCTCTTGAGGAGTTTTTGGGGTTGAAGTTGTTTCGTCGCAGAAACCGTTCTTTGCTGCTTACCGAGGAGGGGCAAAGTTACTTTTTGGATATCAAAGACATCTTTTCAGCCATCTCTGATGCGACCGACAAGGTTTTGGAACGAGGCGCGAAAGGGGCGTTAACCATTAGTTTACCTCCTAGTTTTGCTATTCAGTGGCTGGTACCAAGGCTGGCCGATTTCAACGAGCAGCACCCTGATATCGACGTCAGGATCAAGGCGGTGGATCTGGACGAGGGCTCGCTGACCGAAGATGTGGATGTCGCTATTTATTATGGCCGTGGTAATTGGCCGGGGTTGCGTGCCGATAAGCTCTATCAGGAATTCTTGCTGCCGGTCTGTTCGCCGATGCTGCTCAATGGCACCAAGCCTCTGCGCACCCTTGATGATCTCAAGTTCCATACCCTGCTTCACGATACCTCCCGCAAGGAGTGGAAGAACTATGTTCGCCACCACGGTATTGAAGGCACTAATGTCAATCAGGGGCCGATTTTCAGTCATTCGACGATGGTGCTGCAGGCGGCTGCGCACGGTCAGGGTATTGCATTGGGTAACAACGTACTGGCCCAGCCTGAGCTTGAGGCCGGTCGCTTGGTGTGCCCGTTCGACGAAGTGCTGATGAGCAAGAATGCCTTTTATATTGTCTGCCAAGAGCGTCAGGCTGATACCGGGCGGATCCAGATTTTCCGTGATTGGGTGCTGGCCAAAGCGGCCAGAGAGCAGGAAGACATGCCTGATGTGGAAGGGCAGGATGCGGCCCCGATGGTCTAATGCGGGCGGTAAGTATGAGGGGGAGAGCTGATGTCTGAATATCTGATTGATTTGCCGGAAAATGGAGACTACTGCGCGACATTTTTGTTTGCCCACGGGGCGGGGGCGGGTATGGAGCATGCCTTTATGGCGGCAGTGGCCGGCCATCTTGCGGCCCGCGGAATCCGGGTGGTCCGGTTTGATTTTCCTTATATGGTCAAGCGCCGGGAGGATGGCAAGAAGCGCCCGCCTGACCGCCAGCCGAAATTGCTGCTCGACTTTCAGCGCCATATTGCTGCTTTCGCCGGAGAAGGACGTCTGGTGATTGGCGGCAAGTCGATGGGCGGGCGAATGGCAAGCCTGATGGCCAGCGATGAGGCTGATGCGGCGCCCGATGTGGTGAACTGCCGCGAGCAGATTGCCGGGGTCGCCTGCCTGGGGTTCCCGTTCCATCCGCCCGGCAAGCCGGAGAACTTCCGTGGCGATCATCTGCAACAGGCGTGCGTGCCTACCCTGATCCTGCAGGGGGAGCGTGATACGTTCGGCACCCGGCCTGAAGTGGAAGGCTGGCATTTTTCCTCTGCCGTCGAGGTGGCTTTCCTGCCTGACGGGGATCACGGCTTTAAGCCGCGCAAGGCATCGGGGTATACCGAGGCCGGAAATATCGAGGCTGCCGCCGAGCGGCTGGCATCTTTTATCAAGGAGTGTTGCGATGGCTAGTTCACAGACGGTATTGTCGCCGGCTAGTCGCTTAACCGGGCGTATTTTGTTGGTGTTTGCCGCCTTGAGCGGGGCGGTGACTGTCGGGCTGGGGGCGTTTGCTGCTCATGGCCTCAAGGGAAGCCTCTCTCCTTATTTGCTCGGGGTTTTCGAAACAGGGGTCCAGTATCAGGCCTGGCATAGCTTGGCGATGCTGGCTTGCGTAATATTGTCACGCATTCTTGGATCAAAACAGGTATTATACGCAGCCTTATTTTTTGCCGTCGGGATTGTGTTCTTCAGCGGCAGCCTGTATGCCTTGGCGCTGACCGGGATCAAGTGGTTTGGTCCTATTACCCCGATGGGGGGCGTCTGTTTTATTATTGGCTGGGTGGTATTAGCAATAGCTGCCTGGCGATCATCTTGAGGATAGAAAGTGAATCACGTTCTATTTTACTGTCGTCCCGGTTTCGAGAAGGAATGTGCCGGAGAAGTTCAAGACAAAGCCAACGCATTGGAGTTGTTTGGCTTTCCGCGCGTCAAGAGCAACACTGGTTATGTGCTGTTTGAATTCTACCAGCAGGGTGATGCGGATACTTTTATCCAGAAGCAGCCTTATTCAGAGCTGATCTTTGCCCGCCAGATGATGGCGGTGACCCCGTTGCTGGAAAACTTGCCATCGGATGATCGTATTTCGCCGATCTTGGATGCGGTGGTTGATTTTCCTCGTTGTGGTGATCTGCGCGTGGAAACGCCGGATACCAACGAAGCCAAAGAGCTGTTGAAGTTCTGCCGTAAGTTCACAGTGCCATTGCGCCAGGCGATGCGTGGCAAAGGGATTCTTTATAATAAAGACAACCCGAAAAAGCCGGTTTTGCATTTGTGTTTTATTGCACCGGGTTGCTGTTATGTCGGTTACTCCTATAGCCACAACAATTCCCAGTTTTTCATGGGGATCCCGCGCCTGAAGTTCCCTGCTGACGCGCCGAGCCGTTCGACGCTCAAGCTGGAGGAGGCTTTCCATGTCTTTATCCCGCGCGAAGAGTGGGATGAGCGTTTGGCGTCGGGCATGTGGGGCGTTGATCTGGGCGCTTGCCCGGGTGGTTGGACTTACCAGTTGGTGAAGCGTTCGATGTTCGTCCACGCGATTGACAACGGCCAGATGGCACAGAGCCTGATGGATACCGGTCAGGTGAAACACCACGAGGTAGACGGCTTCAAATTCGAGCCGCCGCGCAAGAATGTCACTTGGATTGTGTGCGACATGGTTGAAAAGCCAGCCCGCGTTGCTCACCTGATGGGTGACTGGCTGATCAAGGCATGGGCCAAAGAGGCGATTTTCAACCTCAAGCTGCCGATGAAAGGCCGCTATGACGAAGTGCTGCAGGATATCGAGAACCTGAAACTGTACCTGATCCAGAACGGGGTGAAGTTCAAGTTGCAGGCCAAGCACCTCTACCATGACCGTGAGGAAATTACGGTTCATATCCAGCGCTTGGATAACCGCTCGCCACACTAAGTGTGACTGCACCATTATATGAATATAGAAAGGTCGCCAAGGCGGCCTTTTTTATTTTCAGCCCTAAATCACCTACTTCAGTAGGTGGTCATTAGCCTTGCAAAGTTATGCGCCATTGTCTGTGCCACGGTAATAATGTGCACTCGCTTCCAGTTATGTTTCGGTGGAGTTATTGTGGTTTTAATTTGTGAATAAGCATCACATTACCTTGCCCCTCTCTTTTTTGATTCTCAAATAACATGCATTAATATGCTCTCACTCAATAGTTAAGAGCTTGAATATCCTGCGCTATATGTAGCGTGGGTGGGTATTTATTGCCTTTTTTCCTGCTGAGGCGCATCTGCATGGCATGCGTGAATATATTATTTGAAGTTATATCCGACTATATCGATAGGGCCGCTTGTTATATTGAAATAAGCGGGGGGTTAAAAGGAATCCAATCGCAATGAAAATTAAAAATAAAGTGAGCAAGCTTTCGCTGTTGGCGGTGTCAATCATGGCATCAGGCATGGCCAATGCTAGCCAGAGCCAGCCTGAATACATTGAGATCATGAATGATACCGCGCGTAAGATTGAAGCGCGTTTGGCTGAGTTGAACCAGTTCGCAGTATCACCGGATTACCTGTACACCATTGACCAAGTAGATTTCCCTGCGTCACACGTACCGGCTTTCAGCAACGGTAAGTACTTGTCTATCAATGGCATTGTCTATCCGGTGACGACGGATAATACGGTATCGGCACCGATGCGCCATTGGTCGGACGAAAGTGCGATGCGCAACCTGTTCAGCTTCTTGGGTGATGAGTGGGAGTTGAGCTGGTACCAAGGCGGTATCACTATCGTGAATAAGAAATTCGGTAACTACGATTATGGCAACGGCTGTTTGCTTGAGTATTACCCGATGGCAGATCATATTCCGGGTGAATACATCAATAAAGATTACGGCCTAGTGCGTGAACTAGAAACGTGTTTCGACAATTCAATGGGTGAGCGCCCAGTCTATGAAGCCGAGCGTGTGAACCCTCACCACTTTGCGGTGCATGCACAATATGCCAACTTCATTGCTTTGGAAGATTACAAGAACCAGCTGATTGCCGCACACTCACCACGTTCTGAGTATGGAAAAATCGCCAACCCGGTAATTGGTTTTTACGATCAGAAGACAGGGCAAACCGATAAAATTACCGCGATCAGCAAAGGTCGTCCGTACACCACGATTAACGATATCCGTCGTCACGGCAAACAATTATATGTATCGGCAGTAACGGCACACAACCGTATTGATATTTTCGATATTGAAACGAAAGAATACCAATATTCTCTGGGTATTAACCTAGAGGGTGCGGCGAAAATTGCGGTATCGGACCAATACGTATTGGTGAGCGGCAAGAAAGGCATTGCGGTTTACCACAATGTGACGGCTGAAAAACACGAAATTAAAGACGTGAAGCCGTTTGCTTATTTGGCAAATAACGGTGCGCACAGCCTAGAGCTGCTGGGTAACAAACTGCTGGCTGCATCAAGCACCGGTTATGCGGTTTATGATTTGGCTTCGCTGTCTGAAGGTCAAACTCAAAAAGCCATGGTGGAAGCATCGGTAGGCTTTGCCACGATTGATGTGAAAGGCAACCAGCTGATCGCAAAACAAAGCCAGCGCGTGGCGATGTATGACATCGATAAATTCATCGCTGACGGTTACCGTTTCAAAGAAGCGGCACAAGCGGTGTACCAAGTGGACGGTCAGCACCTGAGCGCGAAAGATTTGCTACTGACAGATCACGGCTTCGTGACCTTGACTGACTCTGTGACGACCCATGTACATACCATCAATGCGGTGACGTTCACGCCAAACGTGTCTGTACCTGAAGCGGCATTGACCTTCTCGGCACTGCCTGCAGAAGCGACCGTGACCTCTGTGCTGCAAGACGGTGAATGTGCCAGCGTACTTTCTCTGGTGGCGAACACCCGCTCTATGCTGAACGTACGTCTGCTAGACCGTGATACAGTGGAAATCACCAACTTCACGGAAGTGGACATGGCCAATGTGGCGTTGGATATCACGGCGCAAAACCAGTACAACTGGGCACGTTTGGGCCAGCTTGATCGCCTGCCTGCTCATACGCGTATTGTGCTACCAATCACTGCACTGAATGCCGACAAGCGTTTTAACACGGTAGATGGCAGCGGCGTATACGACTACAGCGGCATGCTGAAAACGATGAAAGGCGTAAGCGGCGCCTACGGCCACGAAGGGACACAAAACATCTTCACATCACGCTTTAGTACCACCACGGAGCATCCGTTGTTGGACAAGCTAGCAGCGATCACGGCAAACTGGGACATCGAGTTCACTGACCGTACCATCTTCGATACACAAGAAGTGGAGTGGGATGCCAACAGCGCGAAGCGTCACATGGAACTGCTGACGAACATGGCTTACATCATGTCGAGCGATGCCTTCAAGCAGAAGCTGATGAACTACAAAGCAACGTATGGCCATGACATGCAGGTTGGCAATGTTGTGTTTAACACCGAACGCGCTTATACCAACTTTTTGTCCGTGACATTGGGTGAAAACGGCTTCACGAACTTCCGTAAAGCGGAAGATTTCCAGAATCCGTATGGCATCGTTGGCCGTCGTGGCACCATGTTTGGCCTGTCAGATGAAGAGTTGGATCGTATTGACCGTGGTGATCTAAACCGTTTTGCCCATTATATGGCTGAGCAGATCTCACGTAACTACTTCTTTGACTGTACGCCAACACCGTGTACGTGGAAAGAGCAGCATCTGGCTAAGCTGATCATGGATGTGATGACAGAGCTGACTGATGCCGGTGATCTGCCTTACCACCAGTAAGCGCGTCATCACCGCACTAAACAAAGCATAGCGAGTTGTTCCCTCGCACAATAAAGCCACTCTTCGGAGTGGCTTTTTTCGTTACGGGAGACGCGGTATCTCCGTGCTCTTTCCAGTATGTGTCGATCAGGCTTCTGTGGGCTGATAGCGAATGTCTTGCAGGTTGAAGCCCAGTGTCAGGTCGGTTTTTAGGCTGGCGACCTGTTTGCAGGCAATAGCGCTGTTACGGTGTGCCTCGATTTTCTTTTGCCATTTAGCTGGCAGATCGTCGGCGGCCAGAATCGCTTCCAAAGAAGGATAGAGGCTCAGCAGTTCGGTGGCCGCTTTCGGACCGATACCCGGCACCCCCGGGATCTTGCTGGAGCTGATCCCAGCCAGTCCCCAGTAATCGGTCAGTTGTTCGGGTTTTACCCCAAATTCTTTTTCAATGAACGGGCTGTCGAGCCAGCGCTCTTGGAAGTAATCACGAATACGCAAAGTCGGCTGTAGCAATTGGCAGTAGCCTTTATCGGTCGAAATAATGGTGACCTGCTCGCAGCGTGAAGCGACTTTGAGGGCCAGTGTCGCCACTAAATCATCCGCTTCATCGCCGTCGGACAGCAGGGAATCAATGCCCATGTCCATAAAGGCATCTTGAATAATCTCCATCCCCGCGTGCAGCGCATCCGGCATCGGTTTGCGGCCTTCTTTATAGTTTGGCAGCAGTTCGGCTCGCCAGCCGCGATCATCACCGTGGTGATCGAACACCGCCACAATGTGGGTCGGTTGGCTGAGGTTGATGATCTTGTGTAGGGCTTGGCAGCAGACTTTGGCGGTGTTGGCTATATCGGCATCGTTGTGCTGTGCCGCATGGACCCGGCGGATCAGGTTGAGGGCATCAATAATGACAAGGTGGATTGAAGACATAGCGTTAACCGTATAGCGAGTAAAAAAATAAAGGGCATGCATATCAAGCGTTTCATATCACCTGAGATGCGGCCCTTTATTGTACGCATACTTAGCGGGAAGTAACACCGCCGATATCAGTCGCGCTTATTTTCCGTTGGTCTGATGATTTGTGATGATTTCGTAGCAGGGCTCGTACGTTGAGCCTGGTAATTTCATTCGCTGCTGGTCGACAAATTGCTTGAGCAGCTTGTCCATCCGTTTCATCAATGCACTATCGCCGTTGATTTGGAAACGCCCCCTGCGTTCTATTTCGCGGATGCCTTCTTCCTTCACGTTGCCCGCGACGATGCCTGAGAACGCACGGCGCAGGTTGGCGGCCAAATGCTCTGGGCGTTGTTTCATGTGCAGGTCAAGGCTGGCCATCGATTCATGGGTGGGTTCGAACGGCAGTTGGAACTCCGGCGGAATGTTGAGTGACCAGCTGAAGCTGTAGGCGTCGCCCGTAGCGAGGCGGTGCTCCTTGACCATTGGCATCGCCGATTTCATCACCCGGGCGACTTTTGCCGGATCATCGATGATGATCTGGTAGTGGCGGGTGGCGGCTTCGCCAAGGGTATCGCGGATGAAGCTGTCGAGGGTACGGAAATACGGTTCGCTTTCCTTCGGCCCGGTGAGCACCAGTGGCATAGGTTGTTCGGCATTGGCTGGTTCCATTAGGATCCCGAGAATATACAGAAGCTCCTCGGCCGTACCGGCCCCGCCCGGGAAGATGATGATCCCGTGGCCGAGGCGGACAAATGCCTCGAGGCGCTTTTCGATATCAGGCAGGATCACCAGCTCGTTGACGATCGGGTTGGGGGGCTCGGCCGCGATAATAGAGGGTTCGGTTAGGCCGATAAAACGGTTGTTGCGGTAACGTTGCTTGGCGTGGCCGATGGCCGCCCCCTTCATTGGCCCTTCCATTGCTCCCGGGCCACAGCCGGTACAGACGTTGAGCTCGCGCAGCCCGAGTTCGTTGCCGACCTCGCGGGTGTACTGGTATTCGACAGGGTTGATGGAGTGCCCGCCCCAGCAGACCACGATGTTTGGATCTTCACCTGAGCGAACGGTTTTGGCATTGCGCAATACGCTGAACACAAAGTTGGTGATGTGGGGGGAACTAGTCAGGTTGATGTCTTTGCGTTGTTGGACGTGCATATTGACGTAGACGATATCACGCAGCACCGCGAACATGTGTTCTTGGATCCCACGGATAATTTTCCCATCGACAAAGGCATGCTCTGGCGGGTTCATCAGCTCAAGTTTGATCCCGCGCTCGCGGCGCATTACGTTGACATCGAAGCTTTTGTGCTGTTCTAGCAGTTCTTTGGAGTTATCGGTGTGGCTGCCCGAATTGAGCACGGCGAGCGAGCAGTTGCGGTATAGCCGATAGATTTCGCTGCTGGCGGTGGCCTTGAGTAGATCGACCTCATGTTGAGACAGCAGATCCATAGCCCCGACAGGACTGATATGTGTGATCATGGTTACCTCCCTGGTCATGACAAGGCGGCAGTAGCCACAAGTCTATTCAGCGTAGGAAGAAAGGCGGGCCCTGCCGGAAGAAAGCAGAAGGTAGGTATTGGGTACATTCTGTTTCTGTGCGATCAGCCAGAGCTCGATGGTGGATGGTTTGGTTGAGATGTGAGCGATAAGTGGCTGATATAAATACAACCATACACAGAATTGGTGATTTTTTCCAGTTCCGGGCTCGCAGAATCGCAGCCCGGTACGGTCGGTTAGGAGATCCAGATAAGGCGGCTGTTGCCTGCGCTGCGGGCACTGAGCAGTGCCTTTTCAGTACGTTCGATGATATCGGATGGGGTGTCGTTGGCATCGAATAGGGTGGCACCGATAGAGGCCGTGATCGTAACGTTCTTGTCACGGAACCTGAACGGTAACTGGCTGATGGATTCGCGTATCACTCCTAGTCGCTTGTTACGCTCGTCTTCATTGACATCGGGCATGACCAACATAAAGGCATCGTCGCTGAAGCGGGCAACGACGTCGGTATCGGCGATTTGCTGGCGCAGGGTCTTGGCGATGATTTTGAGAATTTTGTCCCCGGCGACATGGCCAAATTTTTCGTTGATGGATTTGAATCCATCAATATCGACCAACGCGACGCACAATGGGTGCTGGTAGCGTAGCCAGCGGCGGTACTCATGTTCGAGGCGCTCGTTGATGGCGGCGCGGTTATAGACTCGGGTCAGGTTGTCGAGGAACATCCTGTGTTCTTGGTCAGTGAGTCGCTGGCGGTAGTCCTGTGTCTGGTCGTAAAGATTGGTAAGCTTGGTGCCATTGTAGCTGAGCTGTTCAAGCAGGGCTTTTTCTCTTTTTTCCAATGCTTTATTACGCTCAGACAAAATAACGAGCTCTTTGGTCAGGGTGGTGAGTTCACTGCGCCAGCCATCAAGGTTCTGGTTTTCAGCCAGGCCCTGTCGGATAGAGTTTGCCAATTCGGCCAGCTCGCGGGTCATTTCGCAGCGGTGCTCGTAGATCATGTTGCTCTGTTCGGCGCTTTGCTGGGTTGTTTTGTGCAGCGTACTGATATCACCGCTGACCTTGTCGAGAAATTGCTGTGAGCTGCGGCGTTCCTGACGGGTTCCTTCGAGAACGAGACGAAGGACATCAAGGGATAGCTCGGTCAGCTCGGTCGGCTGAACGCCAACTAACAGCTGGTTGCGAATTGTCAGCAGTTTGCTGCCTGCATCGCCGTCGAAGTCAAGCTCGGTGATCAGGTGTTGTAATTCGCTGGCCAGTTTGAGCTGTAGATCGTGAGCCGCCTCAGACGGACCGTTACTTGGCCCGAAGTGGGCCGCTAGCTTGAGGGCTCGATCGTAGAGTGCGATAAGCCTGACGGCTTGCTGGTGGGTTTGCGACAAGGTGGTATTGGGTTGCGACAGCAGGTTGCGCAAATCGCGCTTGAGCTGGGGCGGCAACCCGTGCACACGGCGCAGCACCTCGCCACTGTGATGGATCTGTTGGCTCAGGAAGGCGTTTTCCTGCTCGGCAAAGTTAGCCATGCGCGAAACCAGCCGCTCGATTACCGCGATACGCGGTAGCAGCTTGCTGATATCTTTGTGTTGCTCAAGTTCCAGGCGTAAAGAATCCAGCCGGTCGTCCAGCTCGCTATCTATACCCCGGCAAGCAACGGCCAGACGGCTGATCAGCCTTTTCAGAATAATGAGCTCTCGGCGGGATTTGAGTGTTTCGTCCCGGTAGCTCAGTTGGGCTTGGTCCAGTCGGAGTTTTAGTTGACTGAGCTCCGAAGCCACTGCGTTGATATCTGTCACGTGTACATCAATGTCCCAAAGGGGCAAACTCTTTCGAAATCAGGTTGTTATTTTGTAATTTGAATAAACATGCTAGCAAAAACCCAATCGTAATGCATGTTTATTGTTATTTTGCTCTATAAATTTAGTCTACCTAGGCATTTGTGTCAGAAGCGTGATCGTTGCTCCAGTTAATTTCCTTTGCTGACGAGCTCTGCACTTTGATCAGGCCATTATCGATGGCTTGGGTGCAGGCGCGGCGGAAGTTGTCGCTGGCAAAGCTGGCGGCTGGCGCTGCATCGATCGCGCTGAGATGCACCCACTGGCTGCCACTTTCCTGTTTGCTGAGATCTCGGGCGGTATTGGTGGCCATCAATAGGATGTCGAGCAATTCATGGTCGTTGATCGCGGTATAGGCGCGGGGCAGGAATGGGTATTCAGCCATGCCGATCCGGACTCGGTTATCAATTTTACGCTGGCCGACGAAGCGATCTATGAGCTGTTGGAGAGAGTGCGCCAGTTCCTCTGGGGCCGAGTCGAGCCGCGAGTTCGGCTCGATGTAGAGGAACATGGCATCGGAGAAATGGTAGAGCCGTGCGGGCTCGCAGACTTGTTGGTTGAGGTACTCGCCAAAAGCCCGCTCGAGGTCGAGTCCTTGCTGGTAACCGTGGGTCAGGTAAATATGCTTGAGGAACGGGACTTCAAACAGGGCGAAGCGCAAGCGGTCGCTCAATGGTTCATTGATGATTTCGCCAAGGTGCCACTGCTCGAAGTTGGCACTGCTCTGTTGCAGCGATGACGGCAGTTTGGCGGTCAGCATCCGCAAGTTGCGCAGCCCACTGCGTGGGTGGGTGTAGAAATCGGTTCTCAGTCGGTGGAGGCGAGCCTGCAGCTGCTTGGCAGTACGGTTGCGGCTAAGCAGAACCATACCGCCAACGGTAAGAACACAGAACAGGAAGATGGTGACATTTTTCTGTTTGTACAGTGCTTTTTCGCTCTCGAACTGTTCGCGTTCGAGCTCCTCTAGGTGAAGAGAACGTTCCAGCATCCGTTGTTGTTGCTTGAATACCTCGACGTTGCTCCTAACCTGTGCTTGCTCTTTGCTGCTGAACAATTGCTCGTAGCGCCGCTGACTAAGGAGGGCGTTGTAGTAGTCTTTTTGTTGCTCGAATGCGAGGGATAGCAAGTGTTCGCCGTCGAGTTGCAGGTCGAGATCCCCGATTCGGCTGGCGGTCATCAGCCCTGATTGGAGGATCGGTACGGCTTTGTCTAGGTTGCCCTCGGCAAGCTCGAGCTGGCCTTGGAGCAAGCTGGCTTCGGCCAGAATCGCTTCGTTTCCGCTTTGATTGGCAAGTAGGCGGGTGTGCTGGAGATACTGCTCCGCTTTCGGGTAATTATAGAGCTGGAGGTAGACCCGGGCGATACTTAGCCGTAACTGAGCTGAGCGAAATTTATGCTGGAGCTGGTTTTCCTGGTCCAGAGCATTGAAGTAGTGAACCAGCGCCAAATTATAGCGGCCTTGCTGTTCGTAGATATCGGCGATCAGCGCTAAGGTCTGGGCCAGAGGCAGGGTCCGGCGGTAACGTTCGAAGAACTCGCCGGCCTGAGTAGCGTGCTCGAGCGCTTTGTCGAATACCTTGCGCTGCTCGAACAGTGAGGCGAGGGCGAAATTGGCAATGGCAGTCTGGGCTTTGTCGTCATTGTCGACAGCCATCCAGTAACTGCTCAATAGTCGGTCGAGCGCCATGTCGAAATGACCATGCTTGAGATAATGCTCGCCCAGCACCCGCTGGTAGTGGATCAGTTCTTTGGTATCGTCAAGGTTGACCAGATAGCGCTTGGCGCGAATGAACAGCTTCTCGGCACTGCTCTCTTCGCCGATACTGGATTTGATCACCGCCCGCTGCATGAGGGTTTGGTATTGCAGCCGCTGGATCTGGCTTGCCATCATCAGGTTTTTGCCTGCTGAAATTTGCTGTTCGACTTTGTCGAGTAGTTCGAGAGCATGGGCACTATTTTTGAGGTTATCCCAATAAATTGCCGCATGGACAAGACGGCTCTCCAATTGGCTAAACAGCAGGTTTTCCTTGGTGGCCAGTTGTTCGGCGAGTTTGATTGTCGCCAGTGATTTCTTGGTCTGGCCGAGTTGAGATTCGGCCTTGGCCTTGATTTGCAGTGCATTAACTGTGCTTAGCGGGGTGCGGATCGAATGGTCGGTCTCGTCGGTGATGTGGACCCGCGAGGTTTCCTTGGGGGCACTCAGGCGGCGCTGGTCAAGGTAGCGTTCGGTAATATCAAGAGACTGTTCAGGGCTGGTAGAAAGCAGCTCATCGGCTTCGGCCAATAGCGGTGTGGCAAATATTTTGGCCTGTGCGCTACAGGCAGTGGTAAGGAACAAGGCTACGCAGGCTAGCCGACGGAATGAAGACATACGACAAAAGACCCCGATAAACATGGCGATCAATATTAATGGCTTGGAGGGGCAAGTCCAGCAAACTATGCGAATTTGCCGGACTTATTGCCGAATTACGGCTTATTGTCGAGCCATACGGCTGTTGTTGCTCGGTGTTTTGCCCATATTGGTGCGGTATGGGTTGATATCCAGTCCGCCACGGCGAGTATAACGGGCGTAGACAGTCAGCAGTTCAGGCTGGCAGTACTTCATGATATCGGTGAAGATTCGTTCTACGCATTGCTCGTGAAACTCGTTGTGGTTGCGGAACGAAACAATGTAGCGCAATAGCTTTTCGCGGTTGATCTGCTTTCCGGTATAGGAAATACGCACGCTACCCCAGTCGGGCTGACTGGTGATCAGGCAGTTGGACTTGAGCAAGTTACTGTTTAGTTCTTCCGTCACGATCTCGCCATCGGCCGCACCTTCCAGGTGATCTGGGTTGAAGGCATAGTCGCTGATTTCGATATCCTGCTCATCGATGCAGGTACCGCTGAACGCAACAACTTCTTCGTTGGTAAAATCTGACAGTGGTTGGATAGTGACGTCTACGTCAGCTCCCGCGCACTGGCTGAGATCTTTTTGAAGTTGGTCGGCAACTTGCTGCCAGTTGTCGAATCGGGTTTGGTTGAAGCTGTTGAGGTAGAGCTTGAAGGATTTTGATTCAATCAGATTCGGGCTGTTAGCCGGAAGACGAACTTCGCCAATAGCGACCTGCGGTAGCCCCTTGCCGTTGAGCCAGGACAGTTCGTAGAGGGTCCAGATGTCATAGCCGGTAAATGGCAGGCTGTCGCCTAGAGCCAGGTCATCACGATTCAGGCTCCGGGGTACCGGCTGAAGTAGCGATGGGTCATACTGATCTTTATACTCGGTCGTTTTCCCTAGGGTTAAACCGGCTAATTCTTTTGCGTCTTTATATTTGCTCATACTGTCCTGGACACACTTGGATTAGAATAGCCAAAGTTTACTTAATCTTTTGAGAGGTTGCGAATGAATCATCCCGTTGCGGTGGCGTTATTTGAGTTTTCTTCCCGCTATTTGCAGGCATGGTGTGATGCCGGTCAAGGTTTTCCTCGTTCTGCTGAATTAGTCGGGTTGGCTTCACCGTGCGTGGAGGGAGATGATGGTGATGAGGTGAGCTGGCAGCCCGTTGTTCGACAGCCTGTCGGGGATCTTTCTGCCGTCGAAAAAGGCATCGAGTTGCGCCTGCATGAAGATATCGTTGCGTTCTATTCTTCCCAGTTTGCCGGGGATATGGCCGGCCGCTTTGCGACGCCTGACGGCTACATTGAGCTGGAATTGCTTCAAGCGTTTAATGATGGGGACGTGGAGCGGCTACAGGAGAATATTCTGGGCCATCTGGTAACCCAGCGCCGGCTCAAGCTCAAACCGACGGTCTTTATTGCCGCATTGGCATCGGAGAGCGAGGTGGTATCGGTATGCAACCTGTCTGGCCAAGTTATTCTGGAGACATTGGGCAAGGAGCAGCGCGAGGTATTGGCGGCTGATCTGGAGAGTTTCTTGGCCAAACTTGAACCTGTGGTTAAGGCTGGGTGATCGATGTACGTTGTTGAGTTGCAATTCGAGTGTTTCGACAACACGACGGTATCTGCGGTGGACGCGGCGATCAATGGTCTGATTGATGCTCTGCGTTACAACGGTCAAGTGCTTGGCCGCGAGTTTCCTATCGTGATGGATGACGGGGTGTTCAAGGTCAGGGCGGTGTGCCCTGAGCAGGACAGCTTGCATCCGGACTTCCATAGCCCGCAGGTATCAGCTTGCCTGAAACAGTTGAGCCAGGCCAGCCTGCTTAACCCGAAGGTCAAAATGCTGGGGCGTGATTTGAATTCAGAAGCGGCGGCTGAGGATTTCTCGCCGAGCTGGCAGGTACTGTACACCACCTATGTTCATACTTGCTCGCCATTGCGTTGTGGCGATACCTTGATGCCGATCCCGCTGTATCGGCTTGCCGAGTCGACGTTTAACGGCGATCACAAGGCGGTGGTCAAATGGCAGACCGAATGGCAGGCGTGTGATGAGATCCAGATGGCGGGTGGCTGTCAGGCTGAGCATGCCGCGCTGCATGAAATCCGCGATGCAGACAGTGACCTGTTCCGCAGAGGTTGGGATCTTCGAGGCCGAATTGAGTATATCTCGAAGATACCTACTTATTACTACCAGTACCGGGTTGGCGGGGAAAGTTTGGAGAGTGAGCTCAACCGGCCATGCCCTAAGTGCGGCGGGGAGTGGCGCTTGGACTCTCCCCTTCATGGTATTTTCCACTTCAAATGCGATAGCTGCCGGGTTGTTTCCAATTTATCGTGGGATTTCCAGTAAGCCGTAAGGTGGTGATATTGGCCGATGCCTCATCTGCTAGATTGGGGGTTATCGAGCCTGTTCGAGTTTTTCGAGACGGCCGGTTAAATCGGCGACCAGTTGTTCAAGTTTGCTGATCCGTTCTTCGGCCGAGAGTTGGGGGACGGATTTTTCAATTTTGGGTACCCGTGCACTGCTTTTCCAGCTCTGCAGGGCCTTAATGATAACGGGCATCGGTAGGGGCTCAGGCAACCGTGCTTTGATCAGGGCCACTGATGGCTCTTTGCCTTCGGCAATCAATGATTCGATGGCATTTGACAATGCCTGGCTGATAGGTGATGGCATCCTGTATCCTTCTTATTTGGGTTTGCCCTATTGTTGCTCAAACGCTACGGAATGCCTATCCCTCGGCTCTCTTTCTGTGGGGGCTGTAATAATGGTTATTTGCGAAGTAATGCATCAAGTTGGTCAATCACCTCGCACCAATCGGCATCTTGCTCTTGCGACTCCTTGATAAACCGTTTTTGTGCCGGCTGCCAAAAATGCGCTTCCGATAGCTTTTCGTGCTGGGCTAGCTGATGTTCGGCTAAGAAAGTTTCAATAAATTCCTTGGAGCTGTTCATACCGAGTTGGCTGAAGAGTGATGATAGGTTGTGATTGAACGTTTCCATCGTTTGCTCCTTGGCCTGCGTGGTGATGACGGTTTTGTTCCTCAAAACTGGCAAGGAGCCAGCAATTTCGTTGCCTTATAGTTAGCGTAGCCGCTTTTCAGTTGGTGGTGTATTGTCTTTTTTCTCGTAACTTTGTGCGAGATCTCTTACAAGAGCGTGGGAGATTATGAATTATAAGATAGGCATATGACGGCCAGTGTTTGCTTAACTTCTTGATTAAATGAATTTTGTTTCACTTTATTTTAAATTGTGAAAACTTGCGCAAAATGCCAAATGCTCAATAAGGCTGTTTAATAGGGGTGAAAAACGTATTCTATACGTGTCGGAAGGAACTGACGGAACGGAACAGGAAAGCCCCAAGGATTCGGGGAGTCTCAGGATGAGACCGGTGTACTAGGATGGTATATCGAACATGGACTGTGAAGGGACAGCCGAGGAACGGCTAGCGGTAAGCAGGAAGTTTGCCGGTCAGGATGACAAAATGGACCACTTCAGGATGAAGTCAAGGACCCCTCCAGGAAGGATGCTGAGAGTCAGTACAGGAAGGACTGACGGGCGAGGATTGCCGAAGGACAACTTCAGGACGAAGCATAAAGGATTGGGCTGACGGATTACAGCCACTCAAAGGAATGATGCAGGGAGCACCATAGTAGCGGGATTGCTGCAAGTAAGACCTAAGGGCGCAACGCAAGTTGCGCCCGTTCTTTTTTTGGCATCATTGCCAAGGCGATGCCGGCCACCTTCCTTGTGCTACCTCATCTATTTGACTCATCTCACTGTTTAATTTATAAAATATAGCTAACAGAGTTATATTTGGAATATATTTCTGCTATTGCAAAATAGAATAGTCATATTCTCTAATGCAATGGGTTGCAGTGTTGTGCCTGTCCTTCTGTAAGAGATCTCTTACAACAACGTGAGAGCTCTATGATCTCATCAGCCTAAAATCTCTATCCCTTTTCTTTTTATTTTATAATAATCAAGCATTTACTTTTATTTTTCGCTGGTGGCATATTCTTTCAGTCCGAAGAAGGAAGATCTGGTAATTGTTTGCCGGGGGCTTGCGAGTATTATTGTCTCTGTCGACGGGATGCGCGACAGGGAACGGAAAGCGTAGGATGCGCGGCCTTAAGGATGAGGAGATGCAGGCGAGGATGCCTGTTTCACTAGGACGGTTGGAAAGCGGTAGGGATGCTGGTGATTGCCATGATGGCGATCAGGAAGGATGCCATAGGACAGCTTCAGGATGGGGCAGGGATATACGTCAGGATGACGTTTAGGGAAATGTTCTAGGATGGGACAAGGACCTCTCAGGATGAGTTATCAGGAATGCCTTCAGGATGAGGGAAAGGGACACCGCCAGGATGGATTGAGAGAGCCGCTTTAGGATAGAGCGACGGGTCAGGGAAACACCGAAGGACAGCTTCAGGATGGGGCTAGGACAATCGTAAGGATACGGTTTAGGGAAGTGTTCTAGGATAGGACAAGGACCTCTCAGGACGAGTTATCAGGAACGCCTTCAGGATGAGGGAAAGGGACACCGCCAGGATGGATTGAGAGAGTCGCTTTAGGATAGAGCGACAGGTCAGGGAAACACCGAAGGACAGCTCGAGGATGGAGCTTAGGGATTACCGCCAAGGATGTGAACAACAAGGATGATGCAGGGAGCATTATCGTAGCGGGATGGCTACATGTAAGACCTAAGGGCGCAACGGATGTTGCGCCCGTTCTTTTATGTAGTACTGTTAGCCTTGTCGCTGCGTTTAATACCAACCGTAGTAAATAATGCATCATTCTCGCTTGCTCAAATGTTCGATAACGGCGTTAGAATTTTGATTGTAGAATAACAATTTATTGAAAACGCCACCTCCTCTTTAGTTACCAAGTATTCTTGTGCGACTTCTGTTCATTCACTGAGATCATGCACTGATTGTGCTTGGGATTATCCCCCTCTTGTTATTGGGTATGACCGCTTAGGTTTATTGCCTATCTTGCCGCTCTATTGTGTTTTTTGAGTTGTGCCAATCTATTTTTGATGGACTTTATCTTGCGGGTTTGTGCGAGATCTCTTACAAGAACGTGGGAAATAACATGTTCATATAATGGAATAATACGTAACATTTAATATCAAGTTGTTGTTTTTATATGTTTTATTGTTTTATCGCCATGAATGTAATCGGTTACTCAAGGACGATAATGTCGGTAATACCTACATTCGGGCGAAAAAAAACGTAATCTATACGTGTCGGAAGGAACTGACGGAACGGAACAGGAAAGCCCCAAGGATTCGGGGAGTCTCAGGATGAGACCGGTGTACCAGGATGGTATATCGAACATGGACTGTGAAGGGACAGCCGAGGAACGGCTAGCGGTAAGCAGGAAGTTTACCGGTCAGGATGACAAAATGGACCACTTCAGGATGAAGTCAAGGACCCCTCCAGGAAGGATGCTGAGAGTCAGTACAGGAAGGACTGACGGGCGAGGATTGCCGAAGGACAACTTCAGGACGAAGCATAAAGGATTGGGCTGACGGATTACAGCCACTCAAAGGAATGATGCAGGGAGCACCATAGTAGCGGGATTGCTGCAAGTAAGACCTAAGGGCGCAACGCAAGTTGCGCCCGCTCTTTTTTAAGCCATGGCATTGCCATGGCTTTTTTCGTATTACCCTTGCCAGTAGTCAGGCTCTCGGCTCTCCGGCATTCGGTGTGGCGGAATATGAAACCCCGCAGCGCGAAATCCCTTCATGATCATATAACCCTGATAGGCATCGACGCCATCGGCGGAAAATTCAAACCAATAAACGGTATGCCAATACCAACGGCCTTTGGGATCTTTGACTCGATGGTTGCCGCGGGCAATGCTCAGCAGTTGTAGCCCGAGCTGCTCGCAGCGTTGGTGGATGCATTGTTGGGCTAGCTCGGCCTGACGCCGTTGCTGCCAGAACAGGTAGCTGACCAAGGCCAGTAGCATAATACCTAGTAGGTTATCCATATAGGGTGGCGTTCCTTGTCATTAAAGGCCGGGAATTACTGCTGGCCCCGGGCATGCTGCTGTAGCTTTGCGATAGCGGCAACCAGTGCCGGGTTGGCTTGCCCGTGCAGTAATTGCAACATCATGCCACGCAATGCCGGTAGCATGACGAGATCAGCAAATAGCTGGTTGAACAGGGCCTGGTCGCCACATTCGGCCAATCGTAGCAGGAAATCTTCGGCGATCTTGCTGTCATTGAGCCCGTTCCAGCAGCGGCCGGCAATGGCAATGAGAATTTCACGGTGGCACAGGGCCGGTTGGCTTAGGATCTGGTGCAATGCCTGGCTCAGTAGTGCGGGTTCGGTGCCGGCAAGACTGCGGATCAGGGCACTGATCAAAAAGAGATCGGGCTCTGTGACGGCGATCTCGGCAGCAAGGCGTTCCGCTAGGCGCTTGGCTAATGAGTTGGGCAGTTGGCAGTGCTCAAGGCAGCCGAGCAGCGCATACAACGGTGACAGCGGCATATTGCTGATCGCTTTCCTGATCAGCGTTGTATTGTTTTCCTGATCCAGACGGGCACAGATATCCGCAAGCCCTTGCAGGCCGACGCCTTGCCAGTTATTCCAGCCGATAGCACCACTCATGTAATGCTGGGCATGTTCATAGTATTGGCTGGCTGGCAGTGCGATTTGACAACGGATCTGGGCGTGGAAAATCGCCATTTTGTCATCGGTCGGCTTGAATGTATAAGGGTTGGCAGCCAGTTTCTCCTGTTCTTCTTCGGTTGGGGTCTGACTGAGAGATGCCCCCATCGCTTCGATGACGTATTTGATGAAGTCGCCAACGGCAGCTTGTTTTAATAGGCCGCGTTCATCGAGCGGCAGGCGAAGGAACCAGATCCACGGCGGGCTGCCGGCCTGCCAGAATGAGATTGCAAGGTGGGCGTGTTGTTGCAAGGGCCATGGATAAGGCTGACGGTTGTCTTCGACCGCCTTGAACTGCTCGGTGTTGATTTCACAGACCCGGCGACCTAGATCGAAAATCTTGTACTGGCAGCCGGCATTGTCTAGTAGCTCGGTGAGGGTGTGAAATTTATCCATGGGTATACTCAAAGTTCCAAATCGAGGTTCGAGTATATCAGAGAGAGGATTTGGACAGGGACAAATTCCCAAGGTTGTGTTGGGCGGAGGTCGACAAAATGCTATTCTTCGCCCCCTTTGCGAGGCCCGGTTTTTGGGCTCCGCACTGTATGGCCACCTGGTGGCCTTGTTCTGGTGGCTAAATGCCGTAACAGGAGTGGATATGGATACTTACCAGCAATGCCAGCGCGATCTGACGGAGCTGGCTGCAGCCTTGTCTTCGCTCGGGTTGTGGGAGTCGTCTCCACCATCATTAGAGGCGCTGAGCAGCACCGAGCCGTTTGCCATTGATACCCTGAGCTGTAGCCAGTGGTTACAGTGGATATTTATTCCTCGGATGGGGATGCTGGTGGAGAATCGGCTTCCGTTGCCTTCGGCAATGGCAATTTCCCCTTATGTCGAAGAGGCGCTGCAGGGGATCGACGGGCATCAGGCTATCGTGGCCGTGACACGTAATATTGACCGATTATTTGGAGAGTAGGGCGCAATGGAGCTCGAGATTTTATACCAAGATGAGTATCTGGTGGCAGTTAACAAACCGGCTGGCATGTTGGTGCACCGCAGTTGGCTGGATCGCCACGAGACCCGGTTTGTGATGCAGACCCTCCGCGACCAAATTGGTCAGCATGTCTTTCCGCTTCACCGACTGGATCGGCCAACTTCGGGAGTGTTGTTGTTTGCCTTGTCGAGCGAAATGGCGTCGCAAATGATGCCGAAGTTTGCCGGCCGTGAAATCAAGAAGACCTACCATGCTGTCGTGCGTGGTTGGATCCGAGAAGCGGCGGTGTTGGATTACCCGCTCAAAGAAGAGCTCGACAAAATTGCCGACAAGCACGCAGATCAGGACAAAGAGGCGCAGCCTGCGGTAACGGCCTACGCGCCATTGGCCACCATTCAGACCGATATTGCGATTGGTCGCTATCCTACTAGCCGTTACTGCTTGGTAGAGATGCAGCCGGAAACAGGCCGCAAGCATCAGCTTCGCCGCCATATGCACCACCTTAGCCATCATATTATCGGTGATGTAAACCACGGTGATGGTCGCCATAATCGCAGTTTTCGAGATCACTATGACTGCCACCGTTTGATGCTTCATGCATCTCGGCTGCAGCTCAGCCACCCTGTTACTGGCGAGATGCTTGATATCCGCGCGGGTGTCGACGCCTCTTGGTGTCGGGTCATGGATGCTTTCGATTGGCCGCTATCGCTGATGGCTGCCGACGGCGAGTAGGCTTCTGTCGCGATCTGTTTCGCTGGACTTGGCTATTCCCCATGATGTGTACCACACTGATTGAAAAGGCGCGTAGTCACATTTGCGCGGTGGTGAAATGACAAGGGAGAGCGGAAATGGCAAGGATAGGGGTGTTTGTCGGTTCGGTTTTCGGCGGTGCCGAAGACGTCGCTGATGCGGTGACGGAATTCTTGACCGCTCAGGGCCACGAGGCCGAAATGTTTACGGTAGCGACGCTCGATGAGTTCCTTGGCTATCGCAGCGACAGGGTGCTGGTGATTTCCTCGACCACCGGACAGGGCGAGATCCCCGAAAACCTGCTGCCGTTGTTCCAGATGCTCAGGGATCATTTCCCGTTGCTGCCCGATCTGGGTTATGGCGTGGTGGCAATGGGGGATTCGAGTTACGGTGAGGACCGCTATTGTGGTGCTGGCCGTCAGTTCGATACCTTGCTTACCGAGCTACAGGCCAAGCCGTTGGCCCCCCGTCTCGATGTGGATGCTTGCATCCATTTTGATCCACTGGAGGTCGTTATGCCGTGGCTACAGGAGTGGCTGGTTCAGGCCGAGGCGGCCTAAACCCGGCATGCGTTTTCATCCTCAGCATCCCATATTCGTCGCGCGGGCATGCCGCGCGCATTTTATCGTATTTGTTTACTGATACTTTCTTTTTACCTTCCTGCATTATTTCCGGTTCTGCAACCTACCTGAAATCATGACGGCTGCTTGGCAAGCCTTGCTATCAGGGCATCTTTTAGCTGCTGCTGTTCTTGTTCACTTAGCTGTTCGCCATCGGCATTGGTGACGATGAAAAAGTCCTCGGCCCGTTCGCCGATCGTGGTGATCTTGGCGGCCATCAGGCTGATTTTTTGGCGGGCAAATTCCGAACCGATCAGGGCCAGCAGCCCCGGCATATCAAGGGCGACCAGCTCCATCATGGTTTTGTTCCCTGTTTTTGTCGGTAGGAAATGGACCTGGGTCGGGACATTGAAATGCTGAAGTTTGTGCGGCGGGCGTTTGCGCTTGCGCTCGGATTTCATGTGGGTCAGCGCGCTGACCAAAGCCCGGCGTACGGTATTTTGGCGAGATTCGCTTAGTGTCAGGCCATTTTGATCCAGAACCATAAAGGTATCGAGAGCATAGCCGTCCTTGCTGGTCATGATCTGGGCATCATGGACGTTGAGGTTTTTCTTGTCTAGCTCCGTCACCACGATGGCGAACAGCTTGGCTTTGTCCTGGCAGTAGACAAAAACCTCGGTACCGCCGCGAGAGGCTTTTTCGCTGACCAGAATCAATGGCTTGTCATGATCCTGATGGTTGAGGATAGCCTCGGCATGCCAGGCGATTTGCTTATGGGTGTGTCGTAGGAAGTAGTCAGCCTTGAACCGTTGCCAGAGGACGTCGATGTCGCGTTGGGGGAACCCCTCGCTGCGGAGCAGGGCCGAGGCCATTTGCTGGTTGTGGCGGATCCGCTCGCGCATATCAGGCGGGTTTTCCAGCCCTCGGCGCAGCGCTTTCTGGGTCGAATAGTACAACTCGGCCAGCAAGGTACGCTTCCAGCTGTTCCACAGTTCTTGGTTGGTGGCGCAGATATCAGCGACCGTCAGGCAGATAAGGTGGTCGAGGCGCTCTTCGTCACGGACCTCCTTGGCAAAGGCTGTTATCACCTCGGGATCGTAGATATCGCGGCGTTGGGCGGTTACCGACATCAATAGGTGCTGGTTGACCAGCCATTTGACTAAGTTGGCTTCGGGCTTGGACAGGCCGTGCAGCAGGCAGAATTCATAAGCATCGATCCCGCCGAGCTCCGAGTGGTCACCGCCACGGCCCTTGGCAATATCGTGGAAAATAGCGGCCAGCAGCAGGATTTCTTTTTTGGCAATCCGAGGGTAGATTTCGCAGCAGATCGGATGGCGCTGTCTATTTTCTGGGTTGGCAAACTTGTTGAGATTCTTGAGCAGCCGGACCGTGTGTTCGTCAACGGTGTAGACGTGGAACAGGTCGAACTGCATCTGACCGACGATTTGACTCCACTGCGGCAGGTAGGTAGAGAGCACACCGTGACGGTGCATCAGGCGGAAGGCGCGCTGTAGGCAGTTGGGTTGGCGCACCAGCTCCATGAATTTCTCCCGCGCGGCCGGGATGTCAATCAAGAAGCGATTGAGGCGGCGACGGGCAGTGCGCAGCTGGCGCAGGGTCGGCGCGGCAATGCCCTCGATCTCCGAGTTACGGGCAATATGGAGGAACATATCGAGAATGGTCTCGGGCCGGGCTTGAAACAGGGCGGGTTTGGTTGCCTCTATCAGTTGGCCGCGCAGTTGGAAGTCCGCGTCAAGCAGGATTGCATCAGGCTCCGCACCTTTATTGAGGATCGCCTGGTCGAACAGTTGCAGTAGCATTTTGTTGAGTTCGGCAACCCGGCGTAGGGTTCGGTAAAAATCTTTCATCATCATTTCGACCGGGCGGTTGCCTTCTCCGCGGTAGCCGAGCAGTTCGGCTACCGAGGCTTGGTGGCCGAAGGTCAGGCGGTTATCGTAGCGGCGTAGTTCACTATGAAGGGCAAAGCGGATCCGCCACAGACTGTCTTGGCACTCGACCAGTTCGCGGTACTCGGCATCGGTCAGAAAGCCGAATCGACTCATTTCCAATAGGCTCGTGGCTCCGAAATGGCGTCGGGCCACCCAGCTCAGGGTGTGGATATCCCGCAGCCCGCCAGGACTGGATTTGATGTCGGGTTCCAGGTTGTAGGTGGTATCGTGGTATCGGGCATGGCGGGTTTTCTGCTCGTTCAGTTTTGCTTGATAGAAGCTATCGCTGGGCCAGAAGCTACCGTCGTTGACCCGTTCTTCAAGCTCTAGGAAGGTGTCGCTATTGCCGCATAGCCAGCGTGATTCCTGCAAGTTGGTGGCGACGGTGAGATCCTCGCGACCGATGGCGATGCATTCGTCAATGGTGCGAACGCTATGGCCGATATCAAGCTTGAGATCCCACAACTGGGTGAGGAATGCACTGGCGAGGTTGCCGGTGGCTTCGTCAAGAGGCTCTTGGCTGAGTAGCAGGATATCAACATCTGATAATGGGTGTAGCTCACCTCGTCCGTAGCCGCCGACGGCAACAAGTGACAGCGTTGGGTGGCCATCAAGGCCGAACACTCCCCATAGTTCGGTAAGTAGTCGGTCAATAAAGCCTGCGCGGGCTTCGACGAGTGTAGTGACCGGAATATGAGCGATAAATTGCGCTTTCTGTTGGGCTGTGAAGTTTTCGAGGGCCTCACGCAGGGTATCGGTGCGGCTCTCTGCCGAATCAGTTGCTAAGAGGAGCGGGATTAGTGTCATTGCTGTCCGTGCGCATTGATGGATATTGATATAACCCTAACACGCTCGGTTTGAAACAGCCTAATTGGGTTTGTGTTGCAGCGATAAAAAGAGAGGCAATAAAAAACCGGCCGTGGAGGCCGGTTTGAGCAACGAATGAGGCTTAGTTGTGCATCATGCGAGGAATGGTGTCGTCTTTGCGTAGGGTCAGAACCTCACAGCCGGTATCAGTCACGACAATCGTGTGCTCGTACTGGGCTGATTTCTTGCCGTCCGCTGTGTAGACAGTCCAGTCATCGGCAACATCGACGCTACAGCCGAAGCGGCCGGCGTTGATCATCGGCTCGATGGTGAAGCACATGCCTGCTTTTAGCTTGGTGCGGTCACTGTTGCGGTAGTGGACAACCTGAGGCTCTTCGTGGAACTCAAAGCCAATACCGTGGCCACAGAAATCTTTCACGATGGAGTATTTCTGCAGTGGGTTTTTCTTGTTGTTGGCTTTGATGAATTTTTCGATTGCGGTGCCGATATCGCCCACTGTTGCGCCTGGCTTGACTTGGCGCATACCTTCATACAGGGCATCTTGTGTTACGCGGCACAGGCGCTTGTCAGCCGGAGTGACATCGCCAACGAAGAACATCTTCGAGGTGTCGCCGTGGTAGCCTTCAGGACGTACGCTCAGATCGGCGTCAGGATCGTTTGGCACGATTACAGTGATGTCGACGTTGATGATGTCACCGTTCTTAAGTACAGCTGGCTTCATTTGGCCGTTGCTGCCCATTTCGTCCTGACTGGCTGGAATGCCGTGGCATACGATGTGGTTGATCGACGTACAGATAGATTTCGGGAAGCCGTGGTAATCGAGCGGGGCCGAGTAGGCGCCTCGTTCCAATGCGTAATCGTGGCAGATTTGGTTCAGCTCGTCGGTGGTCACACCCTCTTTGATATGAGGTTCGATCATCTCCAGAACGTCGGCGGCTAGGCTGCCTGCTACGCGCATTTTCTCAATTTCTTCAGCCGTTTTGATCTTAATGCTCATTCAATCTTCTCTACGTTGACTGTTTTCTATCCCTCATATGGTATCAGCGAGGGCGGTGGATGGAAACCGGAACATTGCCAGTGGATAGATTTAGGCTGGATTTTGGTTGCTAAAATATGGTATAAAGCGCGCCGTAATTGGGTAATTGGGTTTCGATTCAGTTATTCACATTACGAAAACCTTATTTAATCACTCACACATATCGGCACATCTTCCGGGGTGCCCAGCAGCTTTTCGCGAGGCTGTAACGCTTGGCGTTATTCTGGGTCGGTAAGATGGGATATGTGGACGCCTAACCCCATAGAGGAATATTCAATGGCAACTGTATCAATGCGCGACATGCTTAAGGCTGGTGTACACTTCGGTCACCAAACTCGTTACTGGAACCCTAAGATGAAGCCGTTCATCTTTGGTGCTCGTAACAAGGTTCATATCATCAACCTTGAGAAAACTGTACCAATGTTCAACGACGCTCTAGCAGAAATCAACAAGATTGCTGCTCGCAAGGGCAAGGTTCTTTTCGTTGGTACTAAGCGTGCAGCCAGCGAATCAATCAAAGAAGCTGCAGTTAACTGTGACCAGTTCTACGTAAACAACCGTTGGTTGGGTGGTATGCTGACTAACTGGAAAACTGTTCGTCAGTCAATCAAGCGTCTAAAAGACCTTGAAGTTCAGTCTACAGACGGTACTTTCGACAAGCTAACCAAGAAAGAAGCGCTAATGCGTACTCGTGAAATGGAGAAGCTTGAGAAGTCACTTGGCGGTATCAAGAACATGGGCGGCCTACCAGACGCTCTATTCGTAATCGATGCTGATCACGAGCACATCGCAATTAAAGAAGCTAACAACCTGGGTATCCCAGTATTTGCAGTAGTAGATACTAACTCTAACCCAGACGGCGTTGATTTCGTTATCCCAGGTAACGATGACGCAATCCGCGCAGTACAGCTTTACACTGGCGCAGTAGCTCAAACTGTAACTGAAGCTCGCAACCAAGATATCGTTGCTCAAGCTGAGCAAGACGGTTTCGTAGAAGCTGAGTAATAGCCAAAGCTCCTTTGAGCATCTTAAGTTACCTTGTGTAAACTAAGAATGGTTACCAGGGGCCGATCATGGCCCCTGATTTTTACACCAAGTATTCAAAACTGAGGATATAACAATGGCAACAGTTACAGCTGCCCTAGTTAAAGAACTGCGTGAGCGTACTGGCGCAGGTATGATGGATTGTAAGAAAGCCCTAGTAGAAGCTAATGCTGATATCGAGCTAGCAATCGAAAACATGCGTAAGAGCGGTGCTGCTAAGGCTGCTAAAAAAGCAGGTAACGTAGCAGCTGAAGGTACTATCATCATCAAAGATGCTGACGGTAAAGCAGCACTTGTTGAAGTAAACTGCCAGACTGACTTCGTTGCTAAAGACGGTAACTTCCTAGCATTCGCTAACGAAGTTGCTGACGCAGCACTAGCTAGCCAAGCTTCAGTTGAAGAGCTTCAAGCTCAATTCGAAGAGCAGCGTGTTGCTCTTGTTGCTAAGATCGGTGAGAACATCTCTATCCGTCGTGCAGAATACATCTCTGGTGAGAAAGTATCTGCTTACTCTCACGGCGCACGTATCGCTGTAGTTGTTGCTGGTAACGGCGACGACGAAACTCTTAAGCACATCGCTATGCACGTAGCGGCTTCTAAGCCAGAATACGTGAACCCATCTGACGTTCCAGCTGAAGTCGTTGCTAAAGAGCGCGAAGTTCAGGTTGAGATCGCGATGAACGAAGGCAAGCCTCAAGAAATCGCTGAGAAGATGGTTGAAGGCCGCATGAAGAAGTTCACTGGCGAAGTTTCTCTAACTGGCCAGCCATTCATCATGGAACCTAAGAAAACTGTTGGCGAAGTTCTAAAAGAAGCTGGCGCAACTGTTTCTACTTTCGTTCGCCTAGAAGTAGGTGAAGGTATCGAGAAACAAGAAGGCCTGAGCTTTGCTGAAGAAGTAGCACTTGCGCAGAAAGGTTAATCTTTCGCGAATTGCTTAAAAAGAAGACCGTGGCCTTGGCTGCGGTCTTTTTACAACTCCATATCTTAATTTGTAAGCCTGGAAGGTATCTCTAATGACCACTAATCCTAAACCGACTTATCAACGAATTCTGCTTAAGCTGAGTGGCGAAGCGCTGCAAGGTGAAGAAGGTTTTGGTATTGATGCACAAGTTCTTGACCGTATGGCTCAGGAAATCAAGGAACTGATCGAGCTAGGTGTGCAAGTTGGCCTGGTGATTGGCGGCGGCAACCTGTTCCGCGGTGCCGGCCTTGCAGAAGCAGGTATGAACCGAGTTGTGGGCGACCACATGGGCATGCTGGCAACCGTAATGAACGGCCTGGCGATGCGTGACGCTCTACATCGTGCCTATGTGAACGCTCGAGTGATGTCAGCAATTCCTCTAAACGGTGTGTGTGACAACTACAACTGGGCAGATGCAATCAGCCAGTTGCGTCAGGGTCGCGTGGTAATTTTCTCTGCCGGTACTGGTAACCCGTTCTTCACAACCGACTCGGCAGCGTGTCTACGCGGTATCGAAATCGAGGCCGATGTCGTGCTGAAAGCGACAAAAGTTGATGGCGTGTTCACAGAAGATCCAGTTAAAAACCCAGATGCAGTGCTTTATGATAAGCTTGGTTATCAGGACGTTCTTGAGAAAGAACTTAAAGTGATGGATCTTGCTGCCTTTACTTTGGCCCGTGACCACGGTATGCCAATCCGCGTGTTCAACATGAACAAGCCTGGTGCACTTCGCCGCGTGGTGATGGGTGAGCAGGAAGGTACGCTGATCAGCAACCAATAAGTTTTATGGCAGGGCTTAGGCCCTGCTTGCGGGGGAGCATACCGGCTCCTCCTCGTTATCCGAATCATTAAGGGTTTAAATCGTGATTGATGCAATTAAACAAGACGCTAAAGAGCGTATGGGCAAAAGCGTTGAAGCGCTAAAAAGCCAGCTATCTAAAGTTCGTACTGGCCGTGCTCACCCAAGCCTGCTAGACGGTCTCCAAGTTGAGTACTACGGTTCAAACACACCGCTACGTCAGGTTGCTAACGTAATCGCTGAAGATTCGCGTACACTGGCAATCACTGTATTCGACAAAGAACTGACTCAGAAAGTTGAAAAAGCAATCATGATGTCAGATCTAGGCCTGAACCCAATGTCTGCAGGTACGGTTATCCGTGTTCCGTTGCCAGCACTGACCGAAGAGCGTCGTCGTGATCTTGTTAAGATCGTACGTGCTGAAGCAGAGCAGGGCCGTGTTGCTGTACGTAACATCCGCCGCGATGCTAACGCTGACGTTAAAGGCTTGCTGAAAGACAAAGAAATTTCTGAAGATGATGATCGCCGTGCACAGGATGACATCCAGAAGCTGACCGATGCTGCCGTTAAGGACATCGACGCGATCTTGGAAGCAAAAGAAAAAGAGCTGATGGAAGTATAAGACTTCGGTCTTCTTTTAGCTTGAAACTGTCTAGAGCGCTGTGCGGGCAGCACAGCGCTTTTTTTTGAGGGAGATGTATGGCAGAGCACAACATCGAACCTGCACTTTGTGCCGATAGCTTGCCAAAGCATGTTGCTGTCATCATGGATGGGAACGGTCGCTGGGCCAAGGCCAAAGGGAAGCCTCGCGTATTTGGCCACAAAGCGGGCGTTGAAGCCGTACGTAAAACCGTCTCAGCCGCCAAGCGACTGGGTATTCAGGTCGTGACGCTATTTGCATTTAGCAGTGAAAACTGGCGCCGACCGGAAGACGAAGTCTCACTGTTGATGGAGTTGTTCATTACCGTGCTGGGACGCGAAGTCAAACGCCTGCACAAGAACAATATCCGTCTGCGAGTCATAGGTGATACCGCGCGTTTTAGCGAGCGCCTTCAGCGGAAAATTGCCGATGCCGAAGCACTGACGGCTGACAATACTGGTATGACACTCAATGTCGCCGCGAATTACGGTGGTCAGTGGGATATCCTGCAAGCGGCTAAGCGTCTTGTCCAGCAAGTGGCTGACGGCGGCTTGACGGCATCGGATATTAACGAAGATATGCTCTCGCAAGGGCTGTCTACAGCCGGATTGCCGGATGTGGATCTATTGATCCGCACCAGCGGTGAATGCCGGATAAGTAATTTTATGCTATGGCAAACCGCCTATGCAGAATTGTATTTTACCCCGTGCCACTGGCCTGATTTCGATGAAACCAGCTTGGCGGACGCGGTGGCTTGGTTTGTCAATCGTGAACGCCGTTTTGGCTGTACCGGTGAGCAAATCCAAGCGTTAATGGATCCTCAATAAGAGTGATACATATTTGATTAGGGCATCCTGCTATGAGCCATTGGGCTGCGGATGCCTTTTCTGGTTACAGGGGTAACCATAGAGCCACAGGCAATGTGGCCGAATTAATGATAAGAATTGAGAGGACGTAGTTTGCTAAAGCAACGTATCATTACCGCTCTAATCCTCGCTCCTTTGGTTATTGCAGGCATTTTCTTTTTGCCATTCCCTGCGTTTATTGCCGCGATGGCAGCAATAACCTTGCTGGGCTTTTGGGAGTGGACCCAGTTTGTCGAAACGAAATCACGCAAGTTGGCAATGGCTGTGCCTGTGATTGCGTTGTTGGGATCGCTATTGGTTATCCCTACAGACCCGCAGGCTCTTTCTGCTCTGGCTTCTACCCATAAGGGCATCCTGCTGGCAGGTGGCCTCTGGTGGCTGGTTGCAGCTCTGCTAACCGTCACTTATCCCTCAAGTGTCAGATTGTGGTCTAATTACTCTTTTTTCAAACATCTTTTTGGCTTGCTGACGCTGTTGCCTTTTTTCTGGAGCGTGCTGATGCTACGCGCCGTCAATTACCCTGATTTGCCGTATTACGGTGCCCAACTGGTTTTGTTGGTCTGTTTCCTTGTGTGGGCGGCAGATACAGGTGCCTACTTTGCCGGAAAGAATTTTGGCAAACATAAGATGGCACCCTCAGTGAGCCCGAACAAGACTATCGAAGGCTTGGTCGGCGGTGCAGCTTTGGCTGTCGTGGTAACTTGGGGGCTGGCATCGCTTATGGCGATCCCATTTAGCTCAGCGGGTAGCTTGCTTACTATCGCGGTGATCACCGTTATCGCGTCGGTAATGGGTGATTTAGTTGAGAGTATGTTTAAGCGTGTTGCTGGCATCAAAGATAGTGGCAGCATTCTTCCCGGTCATGGTGGCATTCTTGACCGTATCGACAGCTTGACGGCTGCCCTTCCTATTTTCGCCCTGCTCTATCTGTGGTTAGTATAAGATAGAATCAGCCCGTAGCGGTAAGTAGAGACTTACTCTACGGGCTTCCTTGGCTCAACGGCCTATTCAATTTAGTAACTGTTGTTAGTGATATTATGCGTAAGTTAACGATTCTTGGTGCGACGGGATCTATTGGTAGCAGCACTCTTGCTGTGATCAGCCAAAACCCTGATTTGTTCGACGTGGTGGCTTTGGCTGCAGGTAGTAACAGCCAGAAAATGTTCGAACTATGCCAGCAGTGGCGTCCGAAGTATGCTGCGATGGCGTGTGACAAGGCGGCTTCGGCTTTGGCAGTGATGCTCAAGCAGCACAATATCAAAACAGAGGTACTGGCTGGTGAGTCGGGGCTGTGCCAAGTGGCGGCGCTCGATGAGGTTGATACCGTGATGGCAGCGGTGGTCGGTGCGGCCGGCTTGTTGCCTACGATGGCCGCGGTGAAAGCGGGCAAGCGTATTCTGTTGGCAAACAAAGAAGCCTTGGTCATGTCGGGCCAGATGTTTGTTGATGCGTGCCGTGAATACGGTGCCGAATTGCTTCCTGTCGACAGTGAGCACAATGCGATATTCCAAAGCCTGCCAGCTGATATCCAGCGCAATATGGGGCATTGCGATTTGGCGGGTGCCGGAGTGAGCAAGATTTTGCTGACCGGTTCGGGCGGCCCGTTCCGCTATACGGAGATCAGTGAACTGGCAGCTGTGACGCCAGCGATGGCTATTGCCCATCCGAACTGGTCGATGGGGCCGAAAATCTCTGTTGATTCAGCCACCATGATGAACAAGGGGCTGGAGTACATCGAGGCCCGCTGGCTGTTCAATGCAAGCCGCGATCAAATGGATGTGATTATCCACCCGCAGTCGGTGATCCATTCGATGGTTCAGTATAAAGATGGTTCGGTGATTGCCCAAATGGGCCTGCCGGACATGCGTACCCCGATTGCCTGTGCGATGGCCTATCCTGAAAGGGTAGATGCAGGGGTTGCACCTTTAGACTTTAGCCAGGTGGCCGAGTTTACGTTCCTTAAACCGGACTTTTCCCGTTATCCGTGCCTTAAACTGGCGATGGATGCTTGTTATGCTGGTCAGGCCTCGACAACCGCGCTTAATGCCGGTAATGAAGTTGCTGTGGCTGCGTTTTTGGCCAACCAAATTGGCTTTACCGATATTGCCGCCATTAACCAGCAAGTGCTGGAGCGGGCAGATTGGGCGGAGCCGACAGACTTGGAAAGCGTGATTGAGCTAGATAGAATGGCTCGGGCACTGGCACATGAAGCAATACGTAAGGTAGCGTTATGACAGGATTTTTATGGAACCTCGGCGCGTTTTTGATTGCCCTAGGGGTCCTGATTGCAGTACATGAATTTGGACACTTTTGGGTAGCTCGCCGTTGTGGCGTGTTTGTCGAGCGTTTTTCAATTGGTTTTGGCAAGTCACTGTGGCGCAAGGTCGGCAAGGATGGTACCGAATATACCCTCGCGATGATCCCGCTGGGGGGGTACGTGAAGATGCTCGACGAGCGGGTTGAGGAAGTTGCTCCCGAGCGCCGGCATCAGGCATTCAATAACAAAAAACTCTGGCAGCGCAGTGCTATTGTTGCTGCGGGGCCGTTGGCTAATTTTCTGTTTGCTATCTTTGCTTACTGGGTTGTTTATTTGATCGGTGTGCCTGCTGTGAAGCCGGTCATTGGTGAGGTCGCGCCGCAATCGATCGCGGCCCAAGCGGGAATTCGCGATGGGATGGAACTAAAGTCTATTTCGGGAATCAAAACCGCAGACTGGGAAACCGCCAATATGGCGATGATTTCGCATATCGGCGACAAGCAAATGACGCTGACAGTCAGTGGTCCAGATGGTGACTATGAGGTTCAAAAGACGCTGGATTTAACGAATTGGTCGTTTGATCCAGAAAGTGAGCGGATACTAACAACCTTGGGGATCACGCCGTATTCACCAAAAATTACTTTGACCATTTCACAACTTGTGGATGATGGTGCAGCAATTGCGGCAGGTTTACGGTTAAATGACGAGATTACCGCAATTAACGGTCAGCCTGTGAGTGATTGGATGCAGGTGGTTGAAGCCATCCGTGCCCACCCAGGCAAAGAGATGAATATCGAAGTTCGTCGCGATGGCAAACCGGTAACGGTGTTGTTGCAGCCAAAAGCCAAAGCAGGCAAAGACGGTGAGCTTATTGGTTATGCCGGATTTGCGCCTAAAGTCGAACCTTGGCCTGAGTCTTACCGGATTAATTTGCAGTACGGCCCGGTGGAAGCTGTGGGTAAAGCCGCAGAAAAAACCTGGCAGTTAGTGATGGTGACATTTGATATGGTAGCCAAACTGGTTACCGGTGATGTTGCGATGAAAAACCTGAGCGGTCCGATTTCCATTGCCAAGGGGGCGGGAATGACGGCTGATTATGGTGTAGTGTACTTCCTTGGGTTCCTGGCATTGATCAGTGTTAATCTGGGGATTGTGAATTTATTACCGTTACCCGTGTTGGACGGGGGACATTTGATGTTCTTCGCTATCGAAGCGGTAACGCGTCGTCCTGTTTCTGAACGTGTTCAGGATATAGGTTACAGAGTGGGGTCCGCCATTTTGGTGGTACTAATGGCGGTTGCGCTATTTAATGATTTTACCCGCCTTTAATAAGAGCGTTTTAGCAAGGAATAATCAGAACAGTAATGGCGATGAAGAAACTGTTGGTTGCATCAATGCTGCTAGGCAGCAGTGTTGCGCAGAGTGCGGAACAATTTGTAGTAGATGATATCCGCTTTGAAGGTCTGCAACGTGTCACTCTAGGTGCGGCGTTGCTGCAGATGCCTGTTCGGGTTGGCGATACCATTGAGCAAAAGGATGTATCAGAACTGATCCAATCTTTGTTTGCGTCCGGCAACTTTGAAGATATCAAAGTGTTCCGAGATGGTGACGTCCTGCTGATCAAAGTGCAGGAGCGTCCGACCATTGCCAGCATTACTTTCTCTGGCAACAAGGCGATCAAGGAAGAGCAGCTCAAGGAAAACCTCGATGCTTCCCGTATCCAGGTTGGTGAGTCGCTGGACCGTACGACCCTGAGCAAGATAGAGAAGGGACTGGAAGACTTCTATTACAGTGTCGGTAAATACAATGCGTCGGTTCAGGCGGTTGTTACACCGTTGCCGCGAAACCGTGCCGACCTTAAATTCGTGTTTACCGAAGGGGTCTCGGCGCAAATTCAGCAAATTAACTTTGTCGGCAATGAGGTATTCAGCGATGAAGATCTACGCGATAAATTCAACCTGCAGGCTGATGTGCCGTGGTGGAATTTCTTCGCCGACAAAAAATACCAGAAGCAGGTATTGGCTGGGGATCTCGAAACCCTACGCTCTTTGTACCTCAATAATGGCTATTTGAAATACCGTCTCGATGCCACCCAAGTGGCTATTTCACCGGACAAGAAAGGGGTCTACATTACCCTTGATATCGACGAAGGCGATCAATACAGCATCAAGGATGTCCAGATTCGCGGCGAGTTGCTCGGTAAGCGCGATGAACTCGAACAGTTGGTAACGATCGAGGGCGGCGATATCTACAATGGCGCCAAGGTGACGGCATTGGAAGAGGCGCTCAAGCGCAAGCTCGGTGAGCTGGGCTACGCTTACCCACAGGTTAATACGATTCCCGATTATGACGATGACAGCCAGCAGGTATCGCTGATTGTTAATGTCGAGCCGGGCAAGCGTATCTATGTTCGTAATATCAGCTTTTCGGGCAATACCTCAACCAAGGACGAAGTACTGCGCCGTGAGATGCGTCAGATGGAAGGTAGCTGGCTTAACTCGCGCATGGTTGAGCGGGGCAAGGAGCGCTTGAGCAGAACTGGTTTCTTTGAAACGGTGGATGTTCAGACGGTCAGGGTGCCGGGCAGCGACGACGAGGTTGATATTAAGTACACGGTCAAAGAAGCCAATGCCGGTAATATCAACTTTGGTATCGGTTATGGTACCGAGTCGGGGATCAGTTTCCAGGCCGGTATTCAGCAGGATAACTTCCTTGGTACAGGTAACCGTTTTGGCATTAACGCCATGATGAACGACTACCAGAAGAACGTCAGTCTGGAATACCGTGACCCTTACTTCACCCTTGATGGCATCAGTCTGGGCGGCAAGGTTTACTATAACGAGTTTGAAGCGTCTGACGCTAATATCTCGGACTATACCAACCAGAGCTATGGCGCAAGTCTGACCTGGGGTTTCCCGTTCGATGAGCTAAACTTCTTCGAGTTCGGTGTCGGTTACGATCACAACAAGATCTCCAATACCCAAGAATACTACCAGATCGAGAAATTCAAGCGGATCCACGGCTTCAACATCGGTGATAACGTGATCGAGCTGGATGATTTCAACTGGTCGGTATCATGGACGCGCAACAACTTGAACCGCGGCTATTTCCCTACGGCGGGTAGCCATCAACGGGCCTCGTTCCGTATGACGGTACCGGGTTCGGACGCCCAGTTCTTCAAGGCTCAGTACGATGTGCGCCAGTACTACCCGCTGACTAAGGATCATGATTTCAGCTTGTTGCTTCGCGGCCGCCTGGGCTACGGTAATGGTTATGGAACCACGGATAACGGCAGTGATCAGTTGCTACCGTTTTATGAAAACTACTATGCGGGTGGTTTCTCGACGCTGCGAGGCTTCCGTTCTAACACGGTAGGTCCGAAAGCGATTTACCTTGATTATTCAGGCGGTAACAACCCGAACTTGATCGGTACTGATGATGCAGCCGGTGGTAACGCCGTGGCATTGGCCAGTGTCGAGCTGATTGTTCCGACGCCGTTGGCATCGGACGAAGTACGTAACCAGATCCGTACGAGTGTGTTTGTGGATGCCGGTAGCGTGTGGGATACAGAATATGACTTGTATGATACCGATGCGAGATACATTCAGGACTATTCTGATCCGTCATTGATTCGTGCGTCTTATGGTGCTGCGTTGCAGTGGATGTCGCCGATGGGGCCGCTTGTATTCTCGGTTGCCAAGCCAATCAAGAAATACGAGGGTGACGATGAAGAGTTCTTCACATTCACCATCGGTCGAACATTCTAATTATTTGAGGAGATACCTTTTGAAACAGTGGATGAAAGCAGCAGGCCTGAGCCTTGTTATTCTATCGTCATCAATGTATGCCAATGCTGCTGAAGCTGCCCAGAAAGTGGGCTATGTCGCAACAGGTCAGGCCATGGGTCAGCTGGCTCAGCGTTATAATGTCGCTGAAAAACTGCGTAAAGAGTTCAAGGACCGTATCGACGAGCTGCGTGGCATCGAAGGCCGCATGAAGAGTAAAGTCGAGAAGATGAAGCGTGATGGCGAGCTGATGAGCGCCAGCGAGCGCACCAAAATCCAGCGTGAGTTGGCATCACTGGATGCTGATTACAAACTGAAAGCAAAAGCCCTTCAGGAAGATCAGCGCCGCCGTGGTGCAGAAGAAGAGCAGAAATTGGTTAAGAAAATCCGTACTGCGATTCAGGATGTTGCCAAGCGCGAAGGTTATGACCTAGTGGTTGATGCTAATGCCGTGCTTTATGCCAACCCGAAAGATGATCTGTCATCTAAGGTGATCTCGGCCGTTAAGTAAGGCTTTTGCCAAAACTGCCGAGAAAGAAGCGCTTAAAGTCGAAAGTATGGGGGGGACTTTGGTAAACTCCATCTTTCGACTTGTTTTGTTTTTATACCTACCTGGTTTGGCCGCCAGTTTTGATATGCTGGTAGGGAAAGGTGGGTTCAACGGGTCTTACCAAGCGGAATGATATTCTGGGTTTGCGAACTGGCAGGATAGAATTACCGGTTGGTATAACTACGCCAATAAAGAATAGATAATATAAAGGTTACGAATGGCTGGAATTACTCTTGCTGAAATCGCGGTAAAACTGGATGCAGAGCTGCGTGGAAATGGAGACGTGGTGATCGAATCGGTTGCTGCGATGGGACAGGCTGGCGAAGGTCAAATTACTTTCCTTTCAAACAGTAAATACCGCAAGCAGTTGGTAGATTGCGCGGCATCGGCGGTGATGCTAAAAGCCGATGATGCAGATAGCTTTGCTGGCAACGTGTTGATCATGAACGATCCGTACCTAGGTTTTGCCAAGGTTGCCCAACTGCTAGATACGACACCTGCTGCTGCTGTCGACATTGCGCCATCGGCTTATATCGCCGAGGATGCCGTTATCGGTGAAGGCGTGTCAGTTGGCCATAATGCGGTGATCGAGTCAGGGGCCCGTATCGGTGACCATGCCCAGATCGGCGCTGGCTGTTTCATCGGCAAAGATGCGGTTATCGGTGCCCGAACCAAACTGTGGGCGAACGTAACTATTTACCACCGTGTTGAACTGGGTAGTGACTGCCTGGTGCAGTCTAGTACGGTTATTGGTGCTGATGGTTTTGGCTATGCCAATGACAAAGGTGAGTGGGTCAAGATCCCTCAACTGGGCAGCGTCCGTATCGGCAACCGTGTTGAAATCGGTGCCTGTACCACCATTGACCGTGGCGCGTTGGAAGATACTATCATTGAAGACAACGTGATTATCGACAACCAGATGCAGATCGCCCACAACGTGCAGATCGGATATGGTACGGCGATGGCGGGTGGTACTATTGTTGCTGGCAGCACCAAAATTGGCAAATACTGTATTATTGGTGGTGCATCGGTGCTCAACGGTCATATTGAAATTGCCGATGGCGTGACCATCACCGGCATGGGTATGGTAATGCGTAGCATCGAAGAGAAGGGTATGTTCTCTTCCGGTATCCCGCTTCAGCCAAACAAAGAGTGGCGCAAGACCGCTGCGCGCGTCATGAAAATTGACGAGATGAACAAACGTCTTAAAGCTGTTGAGAAGAAACTGGCTGATTGATAGCGCGGACTATTCGTCAGTATCCACTTGCCGCGGCCGGCCCGGAGCGGGTCGCGTTGCCTTCCAGCTGAACAATAATTTTAATCTTTGACAAGACAGGAATTCAGTTTTGACTAGCGAAAATAAAACGCTGAATATCACCGAGATTCAAGAGCTTCTTCCTCACCGTTACCCGTTCCTGATGATTGATCGCGTAACGCATTACGAAGAGGGCAAGACCCTGACGGCGATTAAAAACGTGTCGGTCAACGAACCGCAGTTCACTGGCCATTTTCCTAAAATGCCAGTATTTCCTGGTGTGATGATCCTAGAAGCGATGGCGCAGGCGACCGGCCTGTTGGCTTTCAAAACATTTGGTGCACCAGCGGAAAATGAGCTTTACTACTTTGCAAGTATCGATAACGCGAAATTCCGCAAGCCGGTAGGCCCGGGCGATCAGATGATCATCGAAGTGGAATTTCTGAAAGAGCGCCGTGGCATTGCGATGTTCAACGGTGTGGCCAAAGTGGACGACCAAGTGGTGTGTTCTGCTGAGCTGAAATGTGCAAGACGAGAATTCTGATGATCCACGAAACTGCGCAAATTCACCCATCAGCGGTGATTGAAGAAGGTGTGGTGATCGGTGCTAACACCACGGTTGGTCCGTTTACTTACATCGCGAAAGATGTCGTGATCGGCGAAGGCAACGAGATCATGTCCCACGTTGTGATCAAAGGTCCAACGACCATGGGTAACGAGAACCGTGTTTTCCCGTACGCCATCATCGGTGAAGAGTGTCAGGACAAGAAATACAACGGTGAGCCGACCCGCCTAGAAATCGGTGATCGCAATGTGATCCGTGAAAGTGTTCAGATCCACCGTGGTACGGTACAAGACAAAGGCGTGACCATTGTCGGTAACGACAACTTGCTGTGTGTGAACGCGCACGTGGCGCACGACGTGGTGATTGGTAACCATACCCATATTGGTAATAACTCGATTTTGGGTGGCCATGTCACTGTGGGCGATTACGCGGGCGTGATGGCGCTGTCGGCGATCCACCCGTTCTGTACCGTGGGTGCGTACAGCTACATCGGTGGTTGTTCGGCCGTCGTTCAGGACGTGCCGCCGTACGTATTGGCGCAGGGTAACCATGCCTCGCCATTTGGCCTAAACCTTGTTGGTCTGCAGCGTAATGGCTTCGAGAAGCCGGAACTGCACGCACTGCGCCGTGCATACAAGGAGCTTTACCGTTCAGGTAAGACACTGGCCGAAGTGAAGCCGGTGTTGGCTGAAATGGCAGAAGAATGGCCGTCGGTAGGGCTTTTCCTCGACGCTATCAATAATTCAGAACGCGGTATTATTCGCTGATATGACGAAGCCACTTCGAATAGGAATTGTCGCCGGGGAAATCTCCGGCGATATTTTAGGTGCCGGTTTTATGCAAGCCGTACGTGCGCAGTATCCGGATGCGGAGTTTGTCGGTATTGCCGGCCCGCGGATGCAGGCCGAAGGCTGTGAAACCTTGTTTGACATGGAAGAGTTGGCGGTGATGGGGATTGTCGAAGTCCTCGGCCGTTTGCCTCGCCTGTTCAAGGTGAAAGCCGAGCTGGTCAAGTATTTCACCGATAACCCGCCGGATGTGTTTGTCGGAATCGATGCGCCGGACTTCAACTTGCGCCTGGAGCGTGATTTGAAAGATGCCGGGATCAAAACTGTGCACTACGTCAGCCCGTCAGTGTGGGCATGGCGTCAGAAACGCATCTTCAAAATTGAAGCGGCGACCAATCTGGTCTTGGCCTTCCTGCCGTTTGAAAAAGCCTTCTACGACAAATTCAACGTTCCGTGTGAGTTCATCGGCCATACCATGGCAGATGCGATCCCGCTGGAAACCGATCAGCGCGCCGCGCAGCAACTGCTGGGTTTAGACAGCAGCAAACGCTGGCTGGCCGTGCTGCCGGGCAGTCGGGGTGGCGAGATGGAGCTGTTGGCACCGCCATTCATTGAGACCTGCCGCTTGCTGAAGCAGCAACACCCGGATTTGGGTTTTGTGGTGGCCTTGGTAAACCAAAAGCGCCGCGCCCAGTTTGAGCAAGCGTGGCAGCAGACAGCGCCCGAACTCGACTTTGTATTGGTGGATGATACTGCCCGCAATGTCATGATCGCATCGGATGCAGTGTTGTTGGCATCAGGCACGGTTGCCCTTGAGTGTATGCTGGTTAAGCGGCCGATGGTTGTTGGCTACAAGGTCAAGCCTTTGACAGCTTGGCTGGCTAAGCGGATGCTCAAGACCAAGTATGTCTCGCTGGCCAATATTCTGGCTGACCGCGAACTCGTACCGGAGCTGCTGCAGGATGACTGCACGCCGGAGAAGCTGGCAACGGAGGTTAACCGTTTCCTCGAGGCCGATAATAGCGAGCTGATGGCGGAGTTTACCCGCCTGCACCAGTTGATTCGCTGTGATGCTGACCGCAAGGCAGCTGATGCAGTACTTAAATTGATAGATAAGTAAGATGGCTAAAGAATTCGAACCTTTTGAGTACCCTCTCGCCAGTGCTATTGCTGGGGTTGATGAAGTGGGTCGTGGCCCGCTAGTGGGTGCGGTAGTGACAGCGGCGGTGATTCTTGATCCGGACAATCCGATTGAAGGGTTGACGGACTCCAAGAAACTGACCGAGAAGAAGCGCAACGTGCTGTTTGATGAAATCAAAGAGAAAGCATTGTCTTGGTCGCTGGGACGCTGTGAGCCGGAGGAGATTGATGAACTGAATATCCTTCAGGCAACAATGGTTGCCATGCAGCGAGCCGTGGCGGGGTTATCGGTGACACCGGACTTCGTTCTGGTTGATGGCAACAAGGTCCCCGATTTGCCGATGGCGGCGCAGGCCGTCGTCAAGGGTGATTTGCGGGTGGCAGAGATCAGTGCTGCTTCGATTTTGGCCAAGGTGACCCGTGACCGCGAGATGGAGGAGCTCGATGCCCAGTATCCGCAGTACGGTTTTGCCAAGCACAAGGGCTACCCGACCAAGGCGCATTTTGAGGCACTGGCCGAGCACGGCGTGATCGATCAGCACCGCAAGAGTTTCAAGCCGGTTAAACGTATTCTCGGTATCGAGTAATCCCGCGCTACACTTCATTATACCGACTGGCGGTTTTTTGCCCGTCCCCACGGGGGGAAAGCCGCTGAAGAAGATGGCGCTTTAGGCTATAATCGCCATCTTGTTTGTCACCAACGCAACTCTGGTAAGTCATGGCAGAACCTCGTTTTATCCACCTCCGTGTCCACAGTGACTTCTCTATGGTCGACGGCCTGTCTAAAGTCCCGCCGCTGGTAAAAAAAGTAGCGGAGATGGGCATGCCTGCCATGGCCCTGACCGATTTCACCAACCTCTGCGGTTTGGTGAAATTTTATTTTTCGGCGCATGGTGCCGGCATGAAGCCGATTATCGGCGCTGATTTCAAAGTCTTGTCTGACGATATGGGCGATGAGCTTTGTGACTTGACCATCCTTGCTGCTGACAACGAGGGTTACAAGAACCTGACCCTGTTGATTTCTGAGGCCTACCAGCGTGGCCACGTCCAGCATCTACCGGTGATTGATAAGGAATGGCTCATTGGCCATAAGCAAGGGCTTATTCTGCTCTCCGGTGGCAAGAGTGGTGATGTCGGCAAGGCGTTGCTCAAGGGTAACAAGCAACTAACCGACAAATGCGTGGCGTTTTACCAGACGCATTTCCCTGATGCCTATTACCTAGAACTGGTACGTACCGGCCGTCCGGATGAAGAGGCTTACCTTCATTTTGCGGTGGAACTCGCCGAGGAGGCGGGCCTGCCTGTTGTGGCGACCAACGATGTACGATTTATCAAGGCCGATCAGTTCGATGCCCACGAGATCCGGGTGGCCATCCATGATGGTTATACCCTTGCCGATCCAAACCGGCCGAAACTGTATAGCGATCAGCAGTACTTGCGCAGCGAAGAAGAGATGTGCGAGCTGTTCGCCGACATTCCAGAAGCGATTGAAAACAGTGTTGAAATTGCCAAGCGATGCAACGTTACGGTTCGACTTGGCGAGTATTTCCTACCGAACTTCCCAACGGGTGATATGACCATCGAGGACTTCTTGGTTGAGAAGTCCAAAGAAGGTCTTGAACGCCGTTTGGCATTCTTGTTCCCCGATGAAGAGGAGCGTGCTAAGCGCCGCCCTGAGTATGATGAACGTCTGGAGATCGAGCTCAAGGTGATCAACCAGATGGGCTTCCCTGGTTACTTCTTGATCGTAATGGAGTTTATCCAGTGGTCGAAGGATAACGGGGTACCGGTAGGTCCCGGCCGTGGCTCGGGTGCCGGTTCGCTAGTGGCCTATGCACTGGACATCACCGACCTTGACCCGTTGGAATTTGACCTCCTGTTCGAACGTTTCCTTAACCCGGAACGTGTTTCCATGCCCGATTTCGATATCGACTTTTGTATGGATAAGCGCGATCAGGTTATCGACCACGTGGCCGAGATGTACGGCCGGGATGCGGTATCTCAGATCATCACCTTCGGTACCATGGCGGCCAAGGCAGTTATCCGAGATGTGGGCCGGGTACTTGGTCACCCGTACGGCTTTGTTGACCGTATATCCAAGCTAGTTCCGGCCGAGCCGGGCATGACCTTGGCCAAGGCGTTTGATGCCGAGCCGCAGCTTCCGCAGATTTATGACGCCGACGAGGAAGTCAAAGATCTGATTGATATGTGCCGCATTCTCGAGGGTGTGACGCGTAACGCCGGTAAGCACGCCGGGGGCGTGGTGATCTCGCCGACCACGATCACCGACTTTGCTCCGCTTTACTGCGATGCGGAAGGGGGCAACCCGGTAACCCAGTTTGACAAGAACGACGTGGAAACCGCCGGTCTGGTTAAGTTTGACTTCTTGGGTCTGCGAACCCTGACAATTATCGACTGGGCGCTGGGGATGATTAACCCGCGCCTGGAGGCGCAGGGTGAAGAGCCGGTCAATATTGCCGCGATCCCGATGGCCGATAGCAAGTCGTTCAATATGTTGCAGCGTTCGGAAACAACAGCGGTATTCCAGCTGGAATCTCGCGGGATGAAGGATCTGATCAAGCGCCTGCAGCCTGACTGCTTCGAAGATATGATCGCCCTGGTGGCCCTGTTCCGTCCGGGTCCGCTCCAATCGGGGATGGTAGATAACTTTATCGACCGTAAGCACGGGCGGGAGGAGATCTCTTACCCGGATGCGACGTGGCAGCATGAGTCACTGAAGGAAATTCTTGACCCGACTTACGGTATCATCCTGTATCAGGAACAGGTCATGCAGATCGCTCAGGTGCTTTCTGGCTATACGCTAGGCGGGGCCGATATGCTTCGTCGTGCGATGGGTAAGAAAAAGCCGGAAGAGATGGCCAAGCAACGGGCCACCTTTGAGGAGGGGGCGATCAAGAACGGCGTCGACGGTGAGTTGGCGATGAAGATCTTCGACTTGGTGGAGAAATTCGCAGGTTACGGCTTCAACAAATCCCACTCGGCAGCCTACGCGCTGGTGTCATACCAGACCTTGTGGCTCAAGGCGCATTACCCGGCAGAATTCATGGCTGCGGTAATGACCGCTGATATGGACAACACCGACAAGATCGTCGGCCTTGTTGACGAGTGTCTGCGGATGAAGCTCACATTGCTGCCGCCGGATGTTAACAAGGGCCTTTACCGTTTCAACGTTGATGACAACGGGGCTATCGTCTACGGTATCGGGGCGATCAAGGGGGTGGGCGAGGGCCCGATTGAAAATATTATTGCCGCCCGTGAAAAAGGTGGTCACTTCAAGGATCTGTTCGACTTCTGTGCCCGGATTGATACTAAGAAGGTCAACAAGCGAGTGCTTGAACGGCTGATCAAATCTGGTGCCATGGATCGCCTGGGTCCGAACCGTGCTACCCTGATGGCCTCGTTAGACGATGCCATCAAGGCTGCCAGTCAACACCATCAGGCCGAGGCATTTGGCCAGACGGATATGTTCGGGGTGTTGACCGAGGCACCGGAAGAGGTTGAGCATGCCTATGCCAACATCCCTGAGTGGCCGGAGAGTGTCTGGCTAGAGGGTGAACGAGATACTTTGGGGCTGTATTTGACTGGGCACCCGGTCAATGCCTATCTGTCAGAGCTGAAGCATTACACGACTTGGCGACTGAAGGATGCCCATCCGACGGGGCGTGACAAAGTGGTGAGCGTGGCCGGGCTGGTGATCGCCGCACGGGTCATGACCACCAAGCGCGGAACCCGGATTGGTCTGCTGACTCTGGATGACCGCAGCGGTCGGATGGAGGTCATGCTTTATTCCGAGGCGCTTGACCGATACCTTGAGCTGATTGAAAAAGACCGTATATTAGTGGTTTCGGGACAGGTCAGCTTTGATGATTTCAATGGCGGCCTTAAAATGTCAGCCCGTGAAGTGCTTGATATCTCAGATGCGCGTGAAAAGCACCTAAGAGGGGTTGCGATCTCGCTCACTGAACGGCAAATTGATGAAAAGTTTTTTGAGCGTTTCAGCCAAGCGCTGGAACCGCACCGGGCTGGTACTGTGCCGGTCAATATTTACTATCAGCGCTCAAATGCGCGCGCCAAACTGACGTTGGGAACAGAATGGCGCGTTACCCCGGCAGATCAATTGATAGCAGATCTGAAAATGTTGCTGGGTGAGAAGCAAGTTGAGCTTGAGTTTAATTAATATAACCCGTTATGCGCCGTTAGGTGACGGATATGGGAAAGGATTGAAGTGGTATGAGCCTGAACTTCCTTGAGTTTGAACAGCCGATTGCAGAGCTGGAAGCCAAAATCGAAGCACTGCGTGACGTGTCGCAGCGCGATGCATCGGCATCGGTGGATTTGGACAAAGAAATTGAGTCACTGGAAAAGAAAAGCCTTGAGCTGACCAAGAAAGTCTTCGGTGATCTTGGCGCATGGCAAGTGGCCCAGTTGGCGCGCCATCCACAGCGCCCTTATACGCTGGATTATGTTGAGCATATCTTCAGCGAGTTCGATGAGCTGGCGGGTGACCGTGCGTTTGCCGACGATAAAGCATTGGTTGGCGGTATTGCCCGTTTGGACGGCCGCCCGGTGATGGTGATTGGCCACCAGAAGGGCCGCGAGACCAAAGAGAAGGTATTGCGTAACTTCGGTATGCCAAAACCAGAAGGCTACCGCAAGGCACTTCGTCTGATGAAGATGGCCGAGCGGTTCAAGATGCCAATCATTACCTTTATCGATACTGCGGGTGCGTATCCGGGTGTCGGTGCCGAGGAGCGTGGTCAGTCAGAAGCGATTGCGACCAACCTCAAGGTGATGGCAGGCCTGAAAGTGCCGGTGATCTGTAACGTGGTCGGCGAAGGCGGTTCTGGCGGTGCGCTGGCGATTGGTGTCGGTGACTGTGTCAATATGCTGCAGTACTCAACTTATTCGGTGATCTCTCCGGAAGGGTGTGCGTCTATTTTGTGGCGTGACTCAGACAAGGCGCCGCAAGCCGCAGAAGCGATGGGGATGACCGCTGGCCGCTTGAAGGAGCTGGAGCTGATCGACAATATTATTGAAGAGCCGCTTGGCGGCGCGCACCGTAATGTGGAAGCGATGGCCCAGTCACTAAAGCAGCAGTTGTTGGCCACATTGGCTGAGCTTGACGCATTGGACACCGAGACGTTGCTTGATCGCCGCTACGAGCGTCTGATGAGCTACGGTTACTGCTAAGTACCGAGCGGTTAATTGTAATATGACGGGTCAGCACTAGATGCTGGCCCGTTTTTTTTGCCTTGTACCTTGCTACGCGATGGTACGGGCTCTTCTGATATACTGGCCGGACTTGAAAAAGCGGATTGGCAAGATGTTATTGGACGTTTTGAATGAAGCGTTGGCCCGGTTTCCCATCGGCCAGCGTTATGTATTGGCCCTGAGCGGGGGATTGGATTCTCGGGTTTTGTTGGATCTGATGAGGCGCTTCTTGCTGCAAAATAGCGGGAGCTGTGTTGCTGTTTATGTCCATCATGGCCTGAGTTCGAATGCCGACCACTGGGCCGAGCAATGCCGGACATGGTCGGAGGAGGCGGGGATACCCTGTGTGGTCGAGCATGTACAGGTTGCCGTCGGTGCAGGGGTGAGTATTGAGCAGTCGGCCCGCGATGCTCGTTATCAGGCGCTGGCAAAGCATATCTGTACCGGTGAGGTTTTGCTGACCGCCCAGCATGCCGATGATCAGCTAGAGACGTTCATCTTGGCGATGAAACGCGGCAGTGGTCCGGCGGGCTTATCGGCAATGCCGGCTTACACCCCATTCGCTAAGGGGACACACTGTCGTCCACTATTGGGTATCCCCCGCTCGGTGATTGAATCTTACGGTTGTACATATGGCCTGTCTTGGGTTGAGGATGAGAGCAATCGTGACGAGCGCTACGACCGTAATTTTTTGCGCCACCGTATTACGCCATTGTTGACGGAGCGCTGGCCGGGGATACGCAAGGCGGTGGCGCGCAGTGCCCAGCTGTGCGGTGAGCAGGAAGCATTGCTTCAGGAATTATTGGCTGATCGCTTAGCCCTAGCCATGAGGCCTGATCGCGGGCTGGAGATTGCGGAGCTTGGCAGCGAGCGGCAGGGGAAAGCACTCATCAGGCAGTGGCTCTCCGTGCTCGGGGCTCAAATGCCATCACAGGCTCAACTCGAACAAATTTGGCACAGCGTTGTGACGGCGAGGGAAGACGCCAATCCGCAGTTATGCTGGGCATCGCTCTCCGTCCGTCGATTCCAAAATGCCTTGTACTTGGTTGAGCAATGGCCGTCACTGGCCGGATGCGTACTTGAATGGCCCAGGGGAGAAAGGTGCGATCTGCCTTCGGGGTTAGGGGAATTGGCGTGGACGAGCATCGGGGAGATTGTTAATCCCCAAGCACGTTGGTCGGCCCGGATCCGTCGCCCTAGATCTGATGAAAAAGTGACGATCCGGTTCGAACCAGCAGGGTTGGACATGTGGCCGGCCGGCCGGGCTGGCCGTCGTAAACTCAAAAAGCTATTTCAAGAAGCTGGTGTACCGAGTTGGAATCGGCGGCGGATGCCCTTGGTCTTTTATGGCGACCAGTTAGTGGCTGTTGCCGGATTGGGTGTCAATCGGGATTGCGTAGATGGTGAATGCGAACTCGTTTGGTATCTGCCATCAAAAAAATGCAATCAATAGCAAAAGAAGTCACAATAATATTGTCACTTATTATTACAACACGGAACTGGAAAAATAATAACGAGGAATGTATGAAGAAAGCCATAGTCATCTCAATGTTAGCTGCCGTGATTTCCGTACCAGCTTTGGCTGGTGATCCTGCTGTGGGCAAAGCCAAGGCTGCCGTTTGTGCGGCTTGTCATGGTGCAGATGGTATTGCTGTGATCCCTGGGTATCCGAACCTGAAAGGCCAGAATGAGCAATATTTGGTTAACGCGATGAAAGCCTATAAAAACAAGGAACGCAGTGGTGCCATGGCGATGGTGATGCAGCCTCAGGCTGCGATGCTTAACGACGAAGATATCGCTAACGTAGCGGCATATTTTGCTCAAATGAAATAATCTCACTCCTTCGACACAGCGCCGGTTGATACCTTAAGGGAATATCAACCGGCGTTTTTTTTGTTGAACTATCACCATGTAAGAAAACATCACACTGCATGGTGATATTTTGAGCAAAGTCATTCCCTGTGGTTGCTTAATTTTGCAGAGCATATTATTGTACTAGCACGCTGATACATAAACGTTGTCTAGGAGTCGTTATGAGTAAACCATCCACGCTTGGGGGAGCATGTATTATCGCCAGTGTTTGCGTCGGGGCCGGGATGTTGGGATTGCCCAGCGCAGGTGCGGGGGCGTGGACGCTATGGAGCGTGATTGCTATTTCCGTCACCATGATCATGATGACCCTGTCTGGTTGGTTGCTGCTAGAAGCGTTGAAGCATTATGACTTCAAGTCGTCTTTCAACACGGTTGCGAAAGACGTGCTGAGTAAAAAAGTAAATTTTATCAATAACTTGTCGTTATATTTCGTGGGCGGTATTCTACTTTATGCCTACATCTCAACATCGGGCGATATTTTCAGTGGTATGCTGGGGGTGAGTAGTGAACTGGCTTCCGTCCTGTTTGTGGCATTGTGTTCGGCATTCGTGTTGCACTCAACCCGCGCGGTAGACCGTATTTCCATTGTGCTCATTTTGTTTATGATGATCAGTTTTGCCCTTGGGATCTCAGGTTTGGCGTCGCAAATCAGCGTACCTACGCTGTTCTCAGTCAGCGAGACAGAGAGCTCGTACTCCGCGTATGCGCTGGCCTTGTTGCCAGTGGCACTGACCTCATTCGGCTACCACCATTCAGTGAGTACGATGCGCGACTATTACCAGGATGAGCACCGTGCGAAGAAGGCGATCCTTGCTGGTACTGCGATTGCACTGACATTCTATCTGGTATGGGTGATCTGTATTTTCGGCAACTTGCCGCGTGAGGCTTTTGGCCCCGTGGTGACAGCGGGAGGGGGTATCGATGCGCTGTTGTCGGCACTGACCAACGGTATTGATTCGACCAGCATCAAGCAGGCGTTGAATATCTTCTCGATTGCTGCCGTCGTATCTTCATTCATCGGTGTGGGCTTGGGTGTATTTGACTACTTGGCTGATTTCTTCGGTTTCGAGGATACCCGTAGCGGTCGACTAAAAACGTGGGCGGTGACTTTCCTGCCACCTTTAGTGTTCTCCCTGATTGCCCCATTTGGTTTTGTTACCGCCATTGGCTTGGCGGGTGCAGCCGCCACCATCTGGGCATGTATTATCCCGGCGATGTTGGCAAAAGCACTGCGTCAGCGTGTACCGGCACAAGAGGGTTTTGTGGTACCGGGAGGGAGTCTGACCATCAATGTGGTGATTGCATTCGGGGTTCTGACCGCAGCGTTCCACCTGTTGGCAATGGTCAATGTGCTACCCGTCTTTAGGGGCTAACCAGCCGCAGGGAATAAAAAACGGAAGCTGCGGCTTCCGTTTTTTTGTGCCCAGTACGGGCAAGAGGCTCAGCGGAACTGCTTGGCATCCGGCAGGTAGTCAAAGCCCGCCGTGGCCAACTTGGCAACAAGAGCGTCTTTGTCGATGTCGTAGTATTTTACCAACGCATCCAGATCACCGAATTCATCGCGGATCTTCATGTTGACGATGCTCATCAGCATGATCGGATCCATGTTCTCGAAATTACTCAAGTTCATTAGGCGTCCTCGTGGTCACTCATTAGCAAATTGGCTGCTGCGAAAGCGGCACGCTCACGGGTGTCTTTCGGCAGATTTTCATCAGCTGCGATGGCGTTTAGCGCGTTTACCGCACAGTGAATCGCATTGGGAATATAGCCAAGCTCGCCACCACCGATTTGGGCATAGGTCATTCTGACCAGCTCGCAGCAATCATAAACTTTCATGGTCTTTCCTTATTTGCATGGTTTTCGCCTGCCTGCACAATCGGGATATTATTGATTGGGAAAGGCTTGCGAAAACCCACTGTCACAGTGCTAGGGCGATAGGCAAAACTATACCAGAGTCAGCCGTGTTTGAACCAGCGGCCTGTTAGCGCGTGCGCTTATCTTGATAGAGGTGACGGTCGGCACGCTCAAGTAAGGCACTGGCGGTATCGCCTTTTTGGTATTCGGCAAACCCGCAGGAGCAACCAATCTTCAAGGTTTGTAGAATTGTGTCCTGTTGTGTTAGTTGCAGGATTCGGGAAAAGACCTGCATGGCTGAATCGCTGGTGGCAGGTTGGAGCAGGGCGGCAAACTCATCACCGCCAATACGGTAGCAGCGATCGGATGCACGGATTGTCTGCTTTAGCAGATTGCCGAATTGGCGGATGACCCGGTCACCGTCTGGGTGGCCGTAGCGGTCGTTGACTTGTTTGAAGTTATCGAGGTCGAACATGACCAGCACCAGGCCGACAGTTTTGCGCTCGCTGACTGCGATAGCGTGGGTCAGGTCCTGTTCAAAACAGCTTCGGTTTCCGAGGCCTGACAGACAATCTTGCAGTGCCATGTTTTTCACTTTGCGGTATTCGATACCATTGGTGAGTGGTCCGGCAAACAGGCGATGATAGGTATGCAGCAGGCTTATTTCGTCTTGATCGAGCGCATAAGGTGTGTGGTATTGCAGCTTGCCTAATTCATTGCCGTTGAATCGCAATAGGAATGTTTGGCGGTGTTCGCTGGCGTCACCGCCACGGATTTGGGTTGATGTACCATCAAATTCCCAAATCAAGCGGGTGATATCAATTTGCTTTTCGATTTCTCGGGCAAATATTTCGAACAGGATCGGCAAATCAAGCTTGCCCTGAAGCTTTTGTAGGATTAACAGGCGCTGATCAGCTCCAAGAGGTTTGGCCCTTGGTTTGGTGCTGGAGCCTGCAGTGATTGAATTCCAGTGAAGTGGACCCATACCCGTATCAAAAAATCATAAAGGAAGATAACTATAGGGAATTATTACGCTTTTTCAATAGCCTGACTGTATTTGTTTCAAATATATATGACAAATTACCTCAAAATTAAGGAGTTAGAGGGAGAGGGGGGATCTCATTGGTGTTTATCAGGCAGGAGATGATATCCCCTCGGCAGTGCCTTGCGGGCTTCTCTTTTAGTTCAGAAAGTGGCGTAAAATGGCTTCATGTTCCAGAGTGTCTTCATAGCCCATGTCGATCAGGGCCTGAATATAGCCGGGTTCGAATAGTAGGTAACTGGTAATGGCGGCATCGTCCTTCGGGCTGATCCCGATAAGGCGCATCAGGGTGCGGGTCATGGGGGGAAGCTGGCCATAATGGGCTCTTGCCAGGGGCTCAAATGATTTGCTGGGACAAAGGAGGATATGGTCGATAATCCGCATTTTATGTTGCTTTTGTTCGCTTGGGCTGAAGTTTCCCAGCAGGGTGTTGGTTCGCGACAGGTTTTCCAGATCGGCGGCAAGGGTGTCGCTGAAAATGGTATCCATTAAGTGCCCGCCGAGCGCGGCAAGGCCGGGAGCCCGGGTGTGATCGGGTTGTTCGAGCTTTTGGTTGATGAGATCGATAATCAGGATTTTGTCGGCCCCCATTTTCAATGATGGCCGTAGGGGGGCTAATTGGTGGATAGACCCATCGCCATAGTAGGCTTGGCCGATCCTCGTTGCCGGGAATACGATAGGGATGGCTGCCGAGGCAAGTAGGTGATCCGTATTTAACAAAGTGCGGCGGCCTTTTGAGCGTGCCCTGTCCCAAGGTTCGATGCTGTTTTGACCTTGGAAGAAACTGACCGAATCGCCACTTTTATAACTGGAGGCGGTGATCGCGATTCCGTGGAGGTTGCCGGCGGAAATCTGTTTTTCGATTCGGTTGTAGTTGTTGACTTGATTGAGCAGGTGGCGCAGAGGACGGTTGTTGAGCAGGCCAAATGGTGGGCGGGCATGGTGGTGGGCTTGCAACCTGGCGAACCATTGATGGCCAAGAAAACCCAGCATGCCGGTAGGGCTGGTGGCAAAGATACGCCGGCTATGGAGCCGCGACCAAATCCATTCTAGTTTTTTGACGCCGAGGCGAAAACTTGAGGCATAGCAGGCCAATGCCATGGCATTGATGGCTCCTGCAGAGGTACCGCTGTAAATAGTGAAAGGGCTATGATGAACCCGAGGGTACCATTCGGCGATGGCCTTGAGCACGCCCACTTGATAAGCCGCGCGTGCACCACCACCGGTTAACAGTAAACTGATTTTTGGCGAGGTCGTCCTCATTCGCCTTTCCCGCGTTATGCTTTGCATATAGTCTTCTTTTAACTTAACTATATATGAAAAAAGCACCATAAAAAAAGCCTCCACGAAGGAGGCTTTTTACAATCAGTTCGTTAGCTAATTAAGCAAGTTGTGCTTTGATATGCTCAACGATGTCAGCCATGGCAACGGCGGTCTTCTCACCAGAACGGCGGTTCTTGTACTCGAAGTTACCTTCGTCCATGCTGCGGTCGCCAATCACGATAGTGTGAGGGATACCGATCAATTCCATATCAGAGAACATCACACCTGGGCGCTCTTTACGGTCATCAAATAGGACGTCGATACCCATTGCAGTCAGTTCCGCGTATAGCTTCTCTGCCGCTTCCTGAACACGCTCAGACTTGTGCATGTTCATCGGTACGATTGCAACCTGGAATGGTGCAAGTGCGTCTGGCCAGATGATACCGTATTTGTCGTGGTTCTGTTCGATAGCAGATGCAACAACACGTGATACACCGATACCGTAGCAGCCCATTTCTAGGATCACATTCTTACCGTTTGAGTCCAGAACGCCGCAGTTCATCTTCTCAGAGTAGGTCGTACCTAGCTGGAAGATGTGGCCTACTTCGATACCGCGCTTAAGCATCAGGGTACCTTGGCCGCATGGGCTTGGGTCGCCTTCTACAACGTTACGCAGGTCAGCAACTTGGCCTAGTTCAACGTCACGACCCCAGTTGATACCGAAGTAGTGTTTGCCGTCGATGTTCGCGCCAGCGCCGAAGTCGCTCATTACCGCGACAGTACGGTCAACGATGAACGGTAGTTCAAGGCCTACTGGGCCTAGAGAGCCTGCGCCTGCACCGATTAGTTCGCGCATCTCTTCTTCGGTTGCCATCTCTAGTGGAGAAGCAACTTCTGCTAGGTTCTCAGCTTTGATTTCGTTCAGCTCGTGGTCACCACGGATGATTAGCGCAACGATAGGTGCGTCGATTTCATCAGAGGCTTTAACGAATAGTGTTTTGACAGTTTTTTCGATTGGCAGGCCGTGCTGCTCAACCAATTCCGCGATAGTCTTCGCGTTTGGCGTATCAACCAGCGTCATCTCTTGGGTTGGCGCTGCACGCTCAACAGCAGGAGCTACCGCTTCCGCTTTTTCGATGTTCGCTGCGTAATCAGATTCTGTAGAGAATGCGATTAGGTCTTCGCCGCTTTCAGCCAGTACGTGGAACTCCTGAGAGCCGTTACCACCGATAGCGCCTGAATCAGCCAGTACAGGACGGTATTCAAGGCCCATGCGATCGAACGCTTTACAGTAGGCATCGTGCATCGCTTGGTAAGATTTCTCTAGACCTGCTTTGTCGATGTCAAAGCTGTATGCATCCATCATGCAGAATTCGCGTGCGCGCATTACGCCGAAACGTGGGCGGCGCTCATCACGGAATTTAGTCTGGATCTGGTACAGGTTGATAGGTAGCTGCTTGTACGAGCTTACTTCGTTGCGCACCAATGCAGTGATAACTTCTTCTGCTGTTGGGCTAAGTACAAACGGACGAACATGGCGGTCAGTAAAGCGAAGCAGTTCCGGGCCCATCTTTTCAGAGCGACCAGTCTCTTCCCATAGTTCAAACGGCTGTACAACGGGCATCAGAGTTTCGATTGCGCCTGCATTGTCGATCTCTTGACGAACGATGTTTTCGACTTTACGCAATACACGTAGACCAGTAGGCAGCCAGGTGTAAAGACCTGAAGCCAGCTTACGGATCATACCTGCACGTAGCATGAGCTGGTGGCTCACTACTTCTGCGTCGTTTGGAGTCTCCTTCAGAGTAGAAAGAAGATAATTACTGGTACGCATTGATGGTATCCGTTGGTTGATAGAGAAATAAGGGAAATGGGATTAACCCGCCGCCACCTAGGCAGTAACTGCGTAGTTTACCAGTCAAATCCCCTTTCTCCAAAGGGAACAAGCTGGAGGTGGCAGATATTTTGTGCGACTTAGTGCAGGGCAAGGACGGTGATCCCGTCATCATCGACCCTGAAGCGAACATTATAGTCGAACAGGTGGACGGCATATTCCTTGGTGTCGACCTTGCCTTTTTTATAGGCCGGACGGGGATCTTGGGCCAGCACTTCTTCGATGACAGCCCGCTGGCGAGCAAGCTCCTTGCCGTTGAGCTGTTTTTCGGCCAGTTCGCTGAAATGCACTGCCAGCGTGGCTGGCTGCTCGCTGGCGAAACCGCCCACGGCCTGTGGCAGGCTGTCGGAATAAGGGATATAGGGCTTGATATCGATGATTGGTGTCCCGTCAACCAGATCCACCCCACCTAGCTCGATGATGACATCACTGCCTTGCTGGCGGACGCCGATCAATTCTACCGCTGACATCCCGATGCCGTTGGGGCGGAACGTCGCCCTGCTGGCAAAGACACCGATACGCTCGTTGCCGCCCAGCCGTGGTGGCCGCACGGTTGGGCGCCATCCTGCCTCGAGGTTCTGGTCAAAAAGAAATAACAGCCAAAGGTGACTGAATTGCTCAATGCCCCTGACGGCCTCTAGGGCATTGGCCTCTCCCTGCAGGATGATTTCCGAGCGTGCGCTCGGCACGAGCCCCGGCTGGCGAGGAACGGCAAATTTTTCTTTGTAGGGGGAGCGTATCACCCCGATTGGCTCAATCTGGTATTGCATTGCATCAGGCCCAAAACAGTGTTGCGCAGACCATACCATAAAAATAGTACTTGATCTTTGTTGAGAATAACTACCAAATAATATGTTATAACATAACAATTTGTGAGTTAATCGCCAGAAGGAGAGTAGTATGAAACCCGGTATTCACCCGCCATATCGCAAGGTGGTGTTTCATGATACCAGTGCCGACCAATACTTCGTGGTGGGGTCGACCTTGTCTACCGATCGGACCATTGTCTGGGAGGACGGCAAGGAATACCCCTATTTCACCTTGGATGTCTCGTCGGCCTCCCATCCGTTTTATACCGGTAAGCAGAGGATAGTCAGAAGCGAAGGCCGGATGGCTAATTTCACCCGTCGTTTCGGCCAGTTCGGCCAATCAAAATAAGGAAGGAAAAGATGCAGGTATTGAGTTCATTGAAAAGTGCAAAAATGAGGCACCGCGACTGCCAGATTGTCAAACGCCGTGGTCGCCTATACGTCATTTGCAAATCGAATCCGCGCTTCAAGGCCGTACAGGGCGGAACGAAAAAGAAAAAATAGCACCTAGTAATGAAAACGCCCCTCTGCAAGGGAGGGGCGCGATAGGTCAAATGGAATGGCTGGATTTACCAGCCTTTGACGACACCACCTTGGAAGATATCCTGCGCGGCGTTGTAAACCTCGTCGGATTGGTAGGCCTTGATGAAGGTCTGAACATTCTCGTTGTTGACGTTGTCTTCGCGGGCAACGATCAGGTTGACGTATGGGGACTCCTTGTCTTCGACGAAGACGCCGTCGCGCTCAGGGGTCAGGTTGATACTGCTGGCATAGGTATTGTTGATGATTGCCAGATCAACATCATCCAGCGAGCGTGGCAGCTGGGCTGCTTCAAGCTCTTTGATCTTGAGGTTTTTCGGGTTGTCGACAATATCAAGTACGGTCGCGGTCAAGCCTGCCCCGTCCTTGAGGGTTAGTAGCCCTTGTTGCTGGAGCAGCAGCAGCGAACGGCCAAGGTTGGTTGGATCGTTTGGCAGAGCGATCAGAGCACCGTCCTTGAGCTCATCGAGTGATTTGATCTTGCTGGAATAGGCGGCAATCGGGTAGACAAAGGTGTTGCCGGCAACGGCAAACTTGTAGCCGCGATCTTTGACTTGCTGCTCAAGGTACGGCTTGTGCTGGAACGCATTGATATCAATAGAACCTTCCTCGAGCGCCGCATTCGGCGAGATATAATCGGTAAACGTAATTAGCTCGACATCCAGTCCGTATTTGTCCTTGGCCTGCTTGGCCGCCACCTCGGCCACTTGCTCTTCGGCACCGGCCATGACCCCAACTTTGATTTTGCTGTTGTCGACAGCCGCTTCTTTCTCACCGCAGCCGGTCAGGACAAGGGCCGATGCCAGGCCGGCAACGGCAAACAGGTTCTTTAGGTTAAACGCCATGATACTTCTCCTTGAATTGGGGTTTCCGTAATACTAGTTGGATTTTTGTTGTGTTAGTGCTTAGCGATGGTCGCAACGCTTGACCAGATGATCGCCAATGGATTGGATCAGCTGAACCAATATCACCAGCATCATCACCGTAATCATCATGACCGTGCCGTCGAAGCGTTGGTAGCCATAGCGGATACCGACGTCACCGAGACCGCCACCCCCGACGGTACCCGCCATTGCCGAATAGCTCACCAGTGTAACCAGCGTGATGGTGATGGCATTGATAATCCCCGGCAGGGCCTCAGGCAGCAGTACCTTGGTAATGATTTGGCGCGGGGTTGCCCCCATTGCCTGGGCTGCCTCGACCAGCCCGCTGGGTATTTCGAGCAGTGCCCCTTCGACGAGGCGGGCAATGAAAGGGATCGCGCCGACAGTCAGCGGGACGATGGCTGCCGCCGTGCCGATTGAGCTGCCGACCACGAACCGTGTAAACGGGATAATGGCAACCAGCAGGATAATGAACGGGATCGACCGGCCGATATTGACCACGGCCCCGAGCACCTTGTTCACGGCCGGATTGGCAAGCAGGCCGTTGGCCTTGGTCAGGTGCAACGCAACCCCGACCGGGATACCGATGGCAAAGCCGATCAGGCCAGAGGCAAATACCATGATCAGGGTCTGGCCTAGGGCATCAATGAGCAATTCGACCAGCCGCTGGTTGTCGGCCCACCATAGGGTTAGGGAATCAAGCCACATAGCCAAGTACCTCCACGTTAACGTTATGATCGCGCATGAAGGCGATAGCCTGCTCTGCGGCTTGTTCGGTGCCGAAGAACTCGGCCAGCATCAGGCCGAACTTGACGCCGCCGGCGTAGTCCATGTCGGCGCTTAGAATGTTGACATCAATATTGAACTCGCGGGCAACCTGAGAGATCAACGGGGCATCCACGGAGGTACCGGTGAATTCCAGCCTGACGAGCGGGTAGCTGTTGTCTGTCCGCTGGGCCATCATCCGGGCGCGGTAGTCTTCGGGAATAGACAAATCCAATGTCGAGCGGATGAAGTTGCGCGCCAGCTCCGTTTTAGGGTGGGCGAAGATATCGCCGACCGGCCCTTTTTCGACCAGTTCGCCATCACCGATAATCGCGACTTCCGAGCAGATCCCTTTGACGACATCCATTTCATGGGTGATCAGCAAAATAGTTAGGCCAAGCTGACGGTTGATTGTTTTGAGCAGCTCGAGGATTGACTGGGTGGTGGCTGGATCAAGGGCACTGGTCGCCTCGTCGCACAGCAGTACTTTGGGATCCGACGCCAAGGCCCGGGCGATCGCAACGCGCTGTTTCTGGCCTCCGCTGAGGTTGGACGGGTAGCTGTCATGCTTGTCGCCAAGGCCAACAAGATCCAATAACTCGTGAACCTTGCTTTGGATAGCGGGCTTGGGTAAAGAGGCCAGCTCGAGCGGCAGGGCAACATTGTCAAACACCGTCCGGGATGACAGCAGGTTGAAATGCTGGAAGATCATCCCGATTTTGCGACGCGCTTGAGTCAGCTCGTTGCCGGGAAGTTGGGTTAGATCAATGCCATCGACGATCACCTGTCCGCTGGTGGGCCGCTCAAGTAGATTGACGCAGCGGATCAGGGTGCTCTTGCCGGCACCCGAAGAACCGATGACACCGAAGATGGTGCCTTGCTCTATGGTCAGGTTGATATCACGCAGCGCGTGGATCTCCTTTTCCCCTTGATAGAACACCTTGTTAACTCTGCTTATTTCTATCATCGTTCGTCCTGAATCCTATATCGAGTCATTTGTGTATGGTCAATCCTGACTACTGCCGATATATTGTGGTGCTGTAGCGTGTGTTTGCATAATTATTGCAATGTAAACAGTTTGTTTGTCAATCGCATTATTTGTTTCGATGCTATTGGTTAAGATAAAGCAAGTCAATAGATATTTTTACGTCTGGACGTCTAAATGTCTTTATTGCTATTTGTCGGGCGGGAGGGGCTTGATGGTACGTAAGCCATCAAAGCAGGTGAATCCCAAGGGCAGCCATGCCATAATTTGAGCCATCATTGAAATTTCCATAAAACAGAGGGCTTTCGCTTGGCCAAACCAGCAGTATTTATCGATCGTGATGGCGTTATTAATATCGACCATGGCTATGTCCACACCGTCGATGATTTTGAATATGTAGAAGGTGTGTTCGAAGCGTGCAAGAAGCTCAAAGATATGGGCTACCTGCTAGTGCTGGTCACTAACCAGGCCGGTATTGCCCGCGGGATGTACAGCGAAGATGAGTTCCTGACCCTGACTGAGTGGATGGACTGGAATTTCGCAGACAATGGCGTTGAGTTCGACGGCATTTATTACTGCCCGCATCATGCCACAGAAGGCAAGGGTGAATACCTGCAAGATTGCAGCTGTCGTAAGCCTAAACCGGGTATGTTTATCTCGGCTCGTGACTTCTTGAAAATCGATATGTCCCAGTCGGTGATGATCGGCGACAAGACCGATGACATGAAAGCGGCTGCCGCGGCGGAGGTTGCGACCAAAATTCTTGTGCGCACCGGCAAACCGGTAACGGAAGAAGGCGAGACGTTGGCAGACGTTGTTCTAGATAGCGTTGCTGATGTACCAGCATGGCTTGCTGCACGTTGATATTGCGCTCAGCCAAAGTGTGAATATGAAAAGCCGCCGATGCGGCTTTTTTTGTATGTGAAAGATTGAACATAAATGTGGTGAGTTTGACTAATTTGAGAATAATTCTGCCACGGCAAACCATGGTTTATAGGTGATGCTCGGTTTTTCTCGTCCTCGGCCTGACGAGGGGGATAAGACGAAAAAAAGGGAAGCAAGTGCTTCCCAAAGTGTGTGACTGACTCACACATGAATTAATGGGGGGACTGCTAGCCGTCATTCGTCACGGCCAGCAGGGTCGGGGATCAGCCTTGCTCTTTGAGAAAGGCGATCCAAGGGGTGGCAACCGCCTTCATGTCATTGGATTTCGCCGCCAATTGCATGGCCTGCAGGGCACTGCTTGGCTGGTTGAGTTCGAAAAATGCCATTCCGCGAAGGTAAGCCAATTCGGCACGGTCATCGGCAGATGCCCCCGGTGCTGCCTTGGCCGCAAACTGCGTGGCCGATTTGAATTGCTTGGCTTGAATCATCAGTCGGGCGATCATGATTTGGTTCTTGAAGCTAGGTGACAAATCGTATGCCTTGCGATAGGCGACTATCGCATCGTCGAGCTCTTTGGCTTGCTGCCAAAAGCTGCCCAGTCGTTCATAGTTTTTCTTGTCAGCGGTAATATTGCCGTTGCTCATCTCCTTTTTCAGAGTAGTAGCTGCCCGGAACGGAACGCCTCGGTAGGCTTGGAAATTGACCAGGCGCAGGAACTCCTTCTCGTCATCAAGTAACCCCATCTTGTAGGCCGCTTCCAGCGTTGCCAGCGCGTTTCGCTCCTGATTCAGCTCCATATAGACGCCAGATAGTTGCATCCAGTAACGTTTTTTCTGCGGGTACAAGGTTGTTAGGGTTTTAAGCACCCCGGCGACACTCTTGTACTGCTTCAATTCGTAATGGGAGGCAACCAGCAACAAGTACCAAGACTCACTGGGCTTTTTGGTCATCGCGATGGCTTGTTTGGTTGGCGTAATCGCATTTCTGTAATCACCCAGCTGAACATAGGCGCTGGCAAGGGTGATATAGGCATGGGCCTGCGGCTTTTCCTCTGTCGTTTTGGCGATCTCGAACCACTGTTTCATGGTCACGACTGATTGTTTGTACTTCTCTTCGGCGAGGTAGAGTTGGGCCAAACTGTAGCGTACTTGCTGCGCTACGGGGACGGGCAGGGCGTCGAGTTTAAGCGCTTTGGCGAAATACTGTGCCGCCTTGGGGTAATTGTCTTTGAGGGAGTACAAGAACCCCATTTGCTGCAACAGGACAGCCCGGTCGTATTTGCGTGACTGGGTGTTTTCCAGAGCCCCGTTCAGCTTGGCAATGGCATCGCCGTAGCGTTCGGTGGCAATCAGTTCCTGAACCTTGTTGACGGTTCGAAACGTACGATCGCTGAGCTCGGGGGTGCTGGCCGTAGCCGGTGCCGCGAGGGCACCGGTTACGAGGAAAAACGAAGCCAGCAAGTGTTGGTAACATTTGTTCATTGTTGACTCCTTATCCTTAGTTCACGGAGAACTCGATTTCTTGTGAAAGGCGAGCATCGACCGGTTTGCCGTCCACTTGTTTGGGCTTGAATGTCCATTTCGCGACGGTTTTCTTCGCAGCGCGTCCGAGCCCCAGCCTACGCGGGTTCTCTTTGAGGATTTTGATATCCTCGACGCCGCCACGGGCATTGACGGTGAACTCAAGCAGTACCATGCCTTTCTCCAAGCCACTCTTGGCCGCCTTGCGAGGCATTTGCGGTTGGAACGTTGCCAGAGGCACCGGCCCGCCGCTACCGGCCATTTGGGCTCCCCCCCCTTGGCTGTAATGACCTAGGACCGAGCCGCCGGTGACGTTGACGGGCAGGTCCAGTTTGGGCATATCCATCGGGATCTGCTCCATAACCGGCTTGACCGTCGAGGTGACTTTCATCTCCGGTGGCGGTGGCGGCCGCTTGGGTGGCGGAGGTTTTGGCAGTTCGCGTTTTTTCTCCTGTATTTTCTCTTCTGATTTGACGCGAATGAAATCAACCATACGTAGGTCATCATTCGACACCAGTTCGTGGCGCTCTTTGTTTACCAGCTTGTCCATCCCCCAGAACAGGCTGAGGGAGACAACGAGCGCCAGTGCTAATGAGACCAGATACCGCATAGGCCTAATCCTTATTGGTTGCGGCGATGGAGATGCTTTGGACACCTGCCATTCTGATCTGATCCATGACCTTCACGACCACGCCGGACTTGGCTTCTTCATCGGCCTGGATAACCACCGCACCATCCGGGCTTTCGGCTCGTAGGCGTTCGATGTTGGCGCGTACCGCGTCGACCTCTACCCGTCGCTTGTCCACCCAGACATCGCCGGCGGCTCCGACAGCAACCATGATGTTGCCTTTCTTCACTGTTTGCGCCGTGTTGGCGCTGGGGCGGTTGACATCAATACCGGCCTCCTTGACGAAGGACGTTGTTACGATAAAGAAGATCAGCATGATAAACACGATGTCGAGCATCGGGGTCATATCGATAGCTGCTTCGTCACTACTGTCACTGCTGTAACGTCTTTTCATGACCTATACCTCTAATTCCGTTTACTCAGGCAATATGCTTCAACTTGTCTTCCAGCTTCTGGGTGGAGACTTTGGCGAGGTGGTCGAGTCGGGAGCTGAAGAACAGCCCCGAGAGCGAGGCGACCATGCCTGCCAGTGTTGGTATTGTTGCCTTTGAGATGCCCGACGCCATTGCGCGGGGACTGCCTGTTCCTGTTACCGCCAAAATATCGAACACTTGAATCATACCGACGACGGTACCGAGCAGGCCGAGTAGTGGGCACAGTGCGATCAGCACTTTGATGATCGGCAGACCGCGCTTGTTCTCGATATCCTGCATCGATACGATTTCCTGACGGATTGCCTTGGCATTCCAGCTCTTGTGTTCGTGACGGGCCGTCCATGCGGCCTCGGCTTTTTTTATGGCCCGGGGTAGGACGGCGGCGAAATAGAACCAGCGCTCGAGCATCACGCTCCACAGCATGAAGCTGAGTACAAAGATGGCCATGAGTACATCGCCGCCCATCCCCAGGAAGCGCCTGATTGATTCAAGCTCTTCGATTATCCACCACATAGTGCCTCCTTAGCTGTCGGCAGCGTGCAGTTTTTCCTGATAGCGTGCGATAAAGCCAGCACTTTGCTCTTCAAGCATTTGTACCAAGCGGCGGCTCTTGCTGTGTACCAGGGTGTAGAAGAACAGCAGCGGGATAGCAACGACCAGACCCAGCATGGTGGTGACCAGTGCTTCGGAAATACCGCCGGCCATTAGCTTAGGATCACCGGTGCCGAATAGGGTAATGGCCTGGAAGGTACCGATCATCCCCATCACGGTGCCGAGTAGGCCGAGCAGCGGAGCAACCGAGGCGAATAGTTTGATTGCGCCGACAAAGCGCTCGATGCTTGGTGCATTGCGCAGGATGATCTCATCCATTTTGGCTTCCAGATCCTCGAGGTTGTCGCCTTTGTGGCCCTGGTAGGCTTCGATGATTTCGCCCAGAGGGTTGCCTGGGATAACCGTATCTGTCTTGGTTTGTCTACGCATCTTGCTGCCGATCAGCGTCAGGCGCAGGAAGCAGAACAGGGCGATTAGCGCACCGAGTGCACCCATGCCGAGGATCACATAACCGACAATCCCCCCTTGGTCGATACGCTCTTGGACGGTCGGGCTTTGTACCAGCAGCGACAGGATCACACCGCGTGACGGGTCGATAAATAGCGGTTCATAGCTATCACTGGCGGCTTCGAAGCCCGGAACATTACGCATGATGTTCTTGCTTGGCTGGCGTGACAGCTCTTCGAACTTGCCTGTCTGGGTAACGTAGGTCACGTATTTGCCATCGGCGATGGCGTTGAACTCTCCGATCAATGTGACATCGCGTACGGCCTCTTTGCCTTCGCCATAAACGACGGTGGCCGGCAGGGTTGAGGTTTCGCCTGATACGACGATTTGCTGCAAAATGGTATGCCAGAAGTTTTCGAGTTCAGCGGTAGAAGGTAGCTCCTTGCTTTCGGACAGCTTGGTCAGTAGCGCATCACGCTCTGGGAACTGCACGGCATTTTGCGAAGCGGCAAACAGGCCCTTGAATTCGCCCGCATACTGGCGGACGACACCAAACATTTCGCCCAGCGTACCGGAGCGCTGGCGCAGGGTTTCGGTTTGGACGGTCAGTTCCTTGTCGTTGACATCGAACGTGGCCTTGAGCTCGTCGCCACGGTTGGTTTCTGCCGCCAATTCGGCACGGGCCTGCTTGAGCAATGCGGCTTGCTGGTTGCGGTTGGCCCTGAACTCAGCCTCGCGTTGCTTGTTTTCCTTTGATTCTACGATGCTGTCTGACTTGACGGTTTTCAGCAGTTCGGAAAGCGATGCCGGGTTTGCAGCCTGAACCGGCGACGCAAGCATCAGGCCGGTCAGCAGGGTTGCGGTTAGTGATTTAAATCCTTTCATTATCCTTCCTCCCCGGCGAACACAGGTAGCTTAATCAGAGCTGGTGGCGCTTGCTTCTTGGCAATACGCAGTCCTTGCTGTACCGCGATGCGGTAGCTTTGCGGCAGTTTTTCCCATTGGCGGGTCTGCTGGTTCCACAAGCCTGTTTCACCGCCGTCAGGTGATTGGTAGAGCAGGGCGGTGCGGCCGATGCGAAGAAAGTCGAACGTAACGGTCTCGCCATTGCGTTCCAAGCTGGCCTTGTAGGATTCAATTGAGCGGGAGAAGCCCTCTTCGATTTGGTAGGCCTCCATTACCTTGCGGAATTTTTCGGATGTGGTGACATCAGCACGATCCATCAGCGCGCGCAGTTCTTCTACGCGGGTAATTCGCTCTTCGTTTTGGAATGGCAGATCAAGGGCGACGAACTCGTCGAGGGCATCGATCATTTTGAGCATCAGCGGCACCACTTCCATCGCCGTCTGGTCAATCTGGGCGATCTGGCGGTTGAGCGAATCCAGCTCTTCTTGCTGTGAGCTCACCATCCGGCCGATTTGCTCGTTGTACACTTTCATGCTGTCAATCTGGCGCAGCAGGCCCTTGTATTCGGCGAGCATGGCGTCGGTACTGTCGGCATACTTGTCGATTTTTGCCTGTGAAGCCTCTGCCGTTTTGGTTGCTTTGGCCTGTGTCGCAACCACAGCGCCTGAGTTAGTGGCCAAGGCCGCGGTACTCATTGTGAGCATGGCGGCAGTCATCGCACTAACGCCAAAGTCCTTTAAGGTCATAGTTGCATCCTTGTCATTGTGTTAGTCAGTCTGTAAAAAAGGGCGCGGGCTCTACCCGCGCCGGGTTTGTTATTAGAAGTCGTATGAACCTTCGATATAAACCTGTCGGCCGACTGGATCATCGTAGGTGTAGGCATAGAACGGAGACGTATCGCTGAGCGGATCAGCGGGTGGTGTCTTGTCAAACAGGTTGATTGCGCCCAGTGTGACTCGGCCGTTCTCGTTGAATTCGTACGTTGCCGTTAGGTTCCACGTGGTCATGCTGGAAATGTCGGCATTGAACCCTGCATCCTTGGCATCTTGGCAGGTATCGAAGTAGTACTGGTTTGCATACTCTGAACACATGCTGTCACGGTACTTACCAAACAGGTTTACGGCGTACTCGTTGTAGTTCCAGCCAAGGTTCAGTGTCGCGGTGTACTCCGGCTCGAAATCAGTCTCGTCGATCACCGGCTCGCTGTCGTTTTCCTGCTCTTCGGCGATCAGGATTTTGGTCAGAGCCAAGCGTGATGAGAACGAGCCATAATCATCGCTGTCGTAGCCGTAGCTGACGGCCAGATCGATCCCGGAACGTTTTTTCATCGCCTGATTGACAGGACCGTAGGAGACATAGTTAATCGTGCCATCCGGGTTACGGTTAACCTCGGTACCTGGGTATTTGCCAGGGTCGTTGATGACGTCTTGATAGGTGGGGGCATCGACCACGTCTTCCATCTCGATGTGGTACCAGTCAAGGGTAATGCCCAGGTCGTCCACGGGCTCCCAGACAATACCGAGGTTGATATTGGTACTGGTTTCTTCTTTGAGCTCCGAGTTCGGGCCGTTCACAATATCGAAGTATTGCGTGTCACATTCTGGGATGGACTGGTTAGGGCCATTACCGCCGGCAGCCTCACACAGAACGGGGTCAAAACCAGAGCCGAAACCTTTGGTCGCCTCACCGAACAGGCGTTTCAGATCCGGGGCGCGAAAACCGAGACCGTAGCTACCTCGTAACAGCAGGGTATCCGTCGGGCGGTAGGCCAGCGCGACTTTGGGTGTAAATGCGCCGCCTGTGGCCGAATCATCGAAATAGTGGTCATAGCGGCCAGCAAGGGTCATTTCCAGCTCATCGATGATCGGGATCAGCACTTCGACACCCAGACCGATCTGGTCACGGTCACCGCCACCGGATGTGCCGCCAAGCCCCGAGAACCCGCCTGCTGCCGTGACGGCATCAATGGTTTCAAGGTAATCAGTGCGGTTCCATTCGCCATAGATGGCAAAACCGGAGGTGCCTGCTGGCAGCTCGATCAGATCCCCGGCAAACGAGCCGTTGATCGAGTACAGCTTGGAGTAGGCTTCTTTGGTGGATGTCCCCGAATATTTGTCGACAACCGATTGAGAGATTGGGCCGAGTAGGTCGACATCCCCATCCTGAACGGCTTGGTCAAGAGTGGTGTAGATTGCTGGGTTGTCGGTATCGACGGTCTGCTCTGAGTAACTGGCATAGATTTCCCAGTCGTAGGCGTCGTTGAGCAGGCCGGTCAATCCCGTGGTCAGACCGAAAGATTGTGCTTCGGTGTTGCTCTCGCGTCCGCCGAATTCAACCATCCGGCGATTGTACTCACCGGCGCCGCGAAAGTGGGTATCATCAACCTTGACACTGTACGGATTGGGTTCGAACGTCGATTCGGTAGATTTGTAACCGTAGCGCGCTTCGGCCATGGCTGTGATGTTGTCGTTGATGTCGTATTCACCACGAAGCAGTAGGTCTACCTGCTTGTTCTCTGGCTTGAGGGAACGGTAGGCCGAACGGTTGAAACCACACTTGCCGTCGGCACGCTCGATACCGGCATCACCGACAACGGCTTTACAGTCATCCGGGCGCAGGTGAGATCCGTCTGTACCGTAGAAGTTTGCGCCGTAGCTTGAGTATCCGCTTAGCTGAGAGCGGTTCGAACCGTCATCGCCAGCCCAGTCTCGATCCGTTTGCTGGAGCATTTCATTACCGGCGAACTGGCCGATGAACAATACGCGCTTATCGTCGAAATCCTTGCCTGCAACAATATCGATACGACCGTTTTGGTAGTCACCGTCTGTTGCGTCACCGTAACGGGTTTTAACCGAAACGCCATCGAAGTCTTTTTTCAGGATAAAGTTGACGACGCCACCAATGGCATCAGAGCCGTAGATGGCCGAGCCTGAGTCAGTCATCACTTCGACACGTTCGATCGCCCCTACCGGGATCTGTCCGATATCTTGAAAGTTCGATGTGCCATTTTCTGCCAGTGGATACTGGGGTAGACGACGTCCGTCAATCAATACTAGGGTACGGGAAGCGCCTAGGCCTCGAAGGTTCACAGACTGTGCAGCTGGCGTGAAAGAAAATGAATTAGTCTGTGCTAGAGCGCCACCAGTATTCTGGGTCAAGCTGTTAAGGATATCTTGGGCACTGTTGAAGCCTTTTGACTCGATATCCTTGCTGCTGATCACGGTCAGTGGTGACGGACCTTCCATGTCCGTTGTCGAGATCCGAGAGCCGGTTACTTTCATTTTCTGCAGTTGTTCTACTTGTTGCTCTTCTGCCTGTGCAACTGGAACCCAAAGGGTTGAGCCCAGTGCAAGGCCAATGGCAACAGATAATGCTGTTGTCTTCTTATTCATCCTTGCTGCTCCATTTTTTCTTCTTCCTGCCTATCGGCCAATCTTTGGCCTCAACAAACATTAACTTTTCGTTAACGTTGCGAGCCAAGGTATACATGAAGCAAAAATAGGAAGTCAAACCAGTGCGTTTGATGTGTTAGTAAATGCAAAACATTATAAAAACCTAAAAATAGACATCTTACTTAGTTGTTATTTTGTTAAGTGTTTTCTGTTTGGTGTTATATCCCGTGCGGAGGGTTGTTTCGACATCGTTCGGCATAACTGACGTTAATTTCAGGTATTTTCGTAAAAATAGTGATATGAACCATAATTCAAACCGTATATGGCTTATGATCATTCATGTTGGTGTGATGTTAAATTATGCGGCGAATGCCACTTGGGTATTCTTCCTGGGGAGAGGAGGCGCTTTTTACCGAGAGGGGTTAACAATGAGTTATTCCTCTTAGGAATGTTTTGGGGTTGTTAATCTATTCATCTATCTTGAATGTAGAGAATATATAATCCTTATTACAGGATGCTGTTCTGTGTTGGATTTTGGCTTTTTTTGGTTTTTTATAATTTTTTTACAATTGAATGCTCATTGTTGAAAAATGTGACATCATTGGGTCAAAATCGTTAACCTATCTTGAAGGTGGGTGTATTTCACTGTAATTATGGCTCTACAAAAAATAATTAATGCTCTTGTGAGACATTGAAAAACTGGAATTGTTCAGGATGAACAGAAATATTCGTTGCACACTGCTAGTGGCTTTAATCATCTAATTGCTGGGTGTGGTATTTATTATTTAAAGCCGAATAGACATGGAGTTAGTTGAGGCATGCTGTCATATTTTTTACGCCGGATGGCGTTAGTTATCCCCACCTTTCTTGGTATTACGATTCTAATTTTCACTATTACACGTTTTGTACCTGGAGGGCCTGTCGAGCGGATGCTTGCAAACATGCAAGCACAGGGTGATGGTGCTGCGGCGATGACATCTGCGGGTGGGAATTCTGCCTTGTCTGAAGATCAAATCGCTGAGCTCAATGCCTTTTATGGGTTGGATAAACCTGCATTTGAGGCATATACCGAGTGGTTGGGAAAATTAATGGTGTTGGATCTTGGTGAATCAACCCGTTATTACGAACCCGTTTCAGAAATGATTGCTGAGCGTTTGCCTGTTTCTTTATTTTATGGCGGGATGACCTTCTTTATTAGCTATTTCATTTCAATCCCACTGGGTTATTACAAAGCACTCAAGCACGGTTCGGTGTTTGACTCTGGATCTTCCGTCCTGATATTTGTCGGCTATGCCTTGCCTGGGTATGTGGTCGGCGTCCTTCTTATTACTTTATTTAGTTATCACTTGGAATGGTTCCCGATGGGAGGCTTTGTCGGTGATGATTTTGATGATTACGAAACGTTTGTTGAACGTGCCAAGGATGTAATGTGGCATGCGGTATTACCACTTATTTGTTATTTGATTGGTGATTTTGCCACGCTCACGATGACGATGAAAAATAACCTGATGGAGAATTTGTCATCGGATTATATTCGCACGGCGATTGCCAAGGGGTTGCCATTTAAAAAAGCGGTGCGTAAGCATGCATTGCGAAACAGTCTGATCCCTATTGCAAGTCATTTTGGCAATTCTTTGCTGTTTTTCATGACTGGATCTTTCCTCATCGAAGTTATTTTTAATATCGACGGTATTGGTTTGTTGGGATACGAATCGATCATGGAGCGTGATTATCCTGTTGTGATGGGGATAGTGGCTATCAATGCCGCGATGCTATTGGTGGGCAATATTATTTCGGACATGTGTGTTGCCTTGGTTGATCCACGAGTGAAGTTTGGAGCGTAGCCATGCTGAATCTTAATCCACTTACCCTGAAGAAGATTAAACGCTTCAAAGAAATCAAACGCGGCTATTGGTCATTCCTGATTTTGTCTGTGTTGCTGGTGTTGTCTCTTTTTGCCGAATTGCTCATCAACAGCAAGGCATTGGTAGTGAAGTATAACGGTGAGTATAGCTTTCCTGTTCTTACTGGGGTCCGCTTCGGCAGTGAGTTCGGCCAGGCGTCGGCGAGCGAGGCTGATTATCGTGCCCTGCAACAAACCTTTGCCAAGGAAGATGGCGATAACTACGTCATTATGCCGTTAGTGCCTTGGAATCCGTATGAACAGGATTTTTCGTCAGGCAGTTATCCGCCTAACCCGCCGAGTGCTGCGGATAAGCACTATTTGGGTACGGATGTTATTGGTCGCGATATTCTTGCTCGACTTGTCTATGGCTTTCGTACCGCAATGGGGTTTGCCCTGCTCACCATGGCGATTTCGTATGCTATCGGTACGGCGGTAGGGTGTGCGATGGGCTTTTTCGGCGGTAAGTTTGATCTTTTTGTCCAGCGTCTTATCGAAGTGTGGTCAATGGTGCCTTTCCTGTATGTGATCATGATTCTGGTGTCCATTACCCAGCCGACATTTACGTTGTTTGTCGCCATCAATGTCTTGTTTGGATGGATGGGAATGACGTGGTACATGCGGACCATGACCTATAAGGAATCTGCCCGTGAGTACGTGATGGCAGCCAAGGCTTTGGGGGCATCGACAGGTCGCATTCTGTTCAATCATATATTGCCCAATACCATGGTTATGATTGTGACACTGGCACCGTTCACTATTGCAGCCAATATTACCGCGCTAACGGCATTGGACTATCTCGGTTTGGGGTTGATGCCACCGACACCGAGCTGGGGGGAGTTGCTTCAGCAGGGTAAGTCGAACCTTGATTCGCCGTGGATTGTTTCTTCGGTCGTTGCATCGATTGTATTGGTTTTGGTGATGGTGACTTTTATAGGCGAAGCTATTCGTGCGGCTTTCGATCCGAAGAAATTTACCCGCTATGTTTAATAGCTCAGCGATACAAGGATGTAATTATGAATAATAACAATAAACATACGGTTGCAGCGCTAGCAATCGCAATGGTGACTTTGAGTCCGTCAGTCTTTTCCTCCGCATTACCGTCAGATTTGACTTGGATCTCGAACCTTGATGAGCCTTTGTTTGCTTCGCCAGAGGCCAAACGTGGCGGTACTTACCGTACATATATGAGGAGTTTTCCCCAGACGCTTCGCAGTGTAGGGCCAGATGCCAACTCGGGCTTGCGCCATTATTTTATGGATGAAGTCCCCAAGCTTGCCCATAGTCACCCTATCACCGGCAAATGGATCCCGCAGTTGGCCTTGGCTTGGGCGTTTGGTGATGACCACAAAACGGTATATTTCAAGCTTGACCCTAATGCGACGTGGTCGGACGGCGAGAGGGTAACGGCCGATGACTACCTGTTTATGCTCAAGTACTACCGTTCGAAAGACATCATCGACCCTTGGTACAACGACTTTTTTACCAACCATATCGATACTATTGAGAAAATAGATGATCACACCATAGTGATCCGCGCCAAGGTAGCAAAAAGCCATGATGAGTTGATGTATATGATCAACTTGCCGAGCAATGGCTTGCAGCCTCGTCCAGAGCATTTCTTTAAGGTCGGCAAGGATGAGAATAACGACGGTATTGATGATAATTTCGTTCGAAAATACAACTTCAAGGCTGAGCCGACAACCGGGCCGTACTATCTCGATAAGGTGAAGAAAGGCAAAAGCATTACGTTTAAGCACGTAGGGAAAGACTGGTGGGGGTACAGCAATAAATATTACCAGCATCGGTACAACGTAGATAAGATCCGAATTCGTGTTATCCGTGATATGGATATAGCTAACAAGCACTTTGAAAAAGGTGATTTGGACAGCTTTATGTTGGTTTTGCCGGATCTGTGGCATGAAAAATCCAATACGGAACCTTATCAGAACGGCTACATCCATAAAGTCTGGGGCTACAACCAAGTGGTGCAGGGCGCCGGAGGTTTGTGGATGAACACCGCCACACCCCTGCTGGGCGATATCAACGTCCGTCGCGGGATCACCTATGCGACCGACTTCGATGGTTTGATCAAAAATGTATTGCGCGGCGATTACCTTCGTAAACCGCATGGTTTCGGCACGGGCTACGGTGACTATGGTCTGAGCAATTTGACACCGCCGCCTTTCGCGCCGCAAAAAGCAATTCGTTATTTTGAAAAGGCGGGATTTACCCAGATTGGTGCTGACGGAATCCGTCTGAACGGTAAAGGCGAACGCCTGACATTTTCAGTTACCTATAGCAGCCCTGCCCGCACCCCGCGTGTGGCGTATTTGAAAGAGCAGGCCAAGCAAGCCGGATTGGAATTGACCCTCAACTTGGTCGATGGTTCGTCGGCGTTTAAATATATTCTCGAGAAGAAGCATGAGCTGGCATATTTGACCATGTCAGGAGGCAAGATCCCGGCTTACTGGGAGTATTTGCACTCATCCAATGCCAAGCCTCAAACCAATAATCATACCAATTACCGTTCGGCAGAGATGGACGAGAAGATTGCGGCATACCTTGCGGAGTTTGATACCAAGAAAAAGCAGGCAATTTCCCATGATATCCAGAAAATGAGTGCGGATGCCTTTTTGGTCGTTCCTGGTTATATGGCCCCGTTCACCCGCGAAGCTTATTGGCGCTGGATGAAGTTCCCGACGCCCGCGATGACAAAGGAGACCCACTATCTGTTTTCGAATTCTTTGTATTTGACGTTGGGTACGTACTGGATTGATCTGGATGTAAAAAAAGAAACGAAGTCGGCCATGAAAAAAGGGAAGACGTTTGAGCCGGTTGTTGTCGTTGACGATACCTACAAGCCGTAGAGTAGGAGAGGAAAGATGCAGGACGATATCATTTTGAGCGTGCGGGATTTAGAAACGGAATTTACCACTGATGATGGTGTGGTAAAGATCCTGCATGGAGTCACCTTCGACGTACGCAAAGGACGTACTCTTGGGATTGTTGGTGAGTCGGGATGCGGTAAGAGCGTGACATCCATGTCAATCATGGGGTTGCTACCCAAGCCCTATGGGCGAGTTGTCGGAGGGCAGATCCTTTATCGAGGAACAGATCTGGTGACATTGCCCGCCGAGGAAATGTACGCCATGCGTGGCGACCGTATTTCGATGATTTTCCAAGATCCGATGACGGCACTGAACCCGGTCCATACGGTTGGTCGCCAGATTAATGAAGTCCTCGAGCTGCATCGCCCTGATTTGGATAAGGCCCAGCGTGACGAGTATTCGCTCGATATGCTCAAGAAAGTCAAAATTCCTATGCCGGAAAAAAGGCTGAAGGAGTATCCGCATAATTTGTCCGGGGGGATGCGCCAGCGGGTGATGATTGCGATGGCACTGGCGTGCAAACCTGACATACTTATTTGTGATGAGCCGACGACTGCGCTGGACGTGACCGTTCAGGCTTCTATCTTGGAACTGATAGATGAGTTGCAGGAGGAAACTGGGATGTCGGTGATTTTCATTACCCATGACTTGGGCGTTGTTGCCGAGATTTGTGATGATGTGGCTGTGATGTATGGCGGTAAAGTGGTGGAATATGCGGATATTTTTGATCTTTTTGATAGCCCCAAGCATCCGTATACCGAGAGGTTGATGGGATTGATGCCAAGTTTGGACAGCCAGCCAAAGCAACCAATAGAAATAAAACCGATTGATACCACCTTGTTTCCGGAATTCAAGGGATAGCCTAGTGACAGAGGGAGGATGTAATGACAGAGCTATTAAGGATTGAGAACCTCAAGCAGCACTTTGTCTCGGGTAAAGGATTATTTAAAAAAGGCTATACAGTTAAAGCTGTCGACGGGGTTTCGTTTTCTGTCGCTCAGGGAGAAACATTAGGGCTGGTTGGTGAATCAGGCTGTGGAAAAAGCACATTGGGACGGACGATCCTCAAATTGTATGAACCGACGGAGGGCAAGATCTATTTTGAAGGCAAAGATATTACAGGCTTGTCGACAAAAGAGATGCGTCCTTTGCGAAAGGATCTTCAAATCGTTTTTCAGGATCCGATGGAGTCTCTGAACCAGCGCCATACCGTAGGTATGATTCTTGAAGAGCCTTTTGTGATTCATAAAATTGGTACATCGACAGAGCGCAAGCAGTGGGTGGAAGAACTGCTGGTCAAGGTTGGCCTTCCTGCTGAAGCGGCTAATCGTTATCCCCATGAGTTCTCCGGTGGCCAGCGACAGCGGATAGGTATCGCCCGTGCGATTGCATTAAAACCCAAATTATTGATCTGTGATGAGTCGGTATCGGCCTTGGATGTTTCGGTGCAAGCGCAAATCCTAAATCTTTTGCTACAACTCCAAAAAGAGATGAATCTGGCTATTATCTTTATCTCTCATGATCTGTCGGTGGTGAAGCATATCTCTGATCGTGTTGCTGTTATGTATTTTGGCAAAATTGTCGAGATGGGACCTGCTCAGGAGATTTACAGCAATCCTCAAGCGGATTACACCAAGACCTTGTTGTCGGCGATACCGATCACCCACCCGAAAAACCGCAAGCGTAAACGACGTCTGGAAAATAAGCCCAATGTCGCTTAACAGCAAATAATAAAAATCAGGCTTTCAACAGGAAGGAGAAAAGATGAAAAGGACGTTATTAGCGACAACTCTGCTGTTCCCCGTCGTTGCATGGTCCGCCTTGCCAGATGATGTGGAATGGTTGACCAATAATGATGAGCCGTTATTTGCATCTCCAGAGGCGAAGTTCGGTGGGACATTGCGTACCTCCATCGCTAGTTTCCCCCAAACATTTCGGACGGTTGGTCCTGATGGAAATGGGGCATTTCGGGTGTGGTTGTTAGATAAGCAGCCACAATTGCTGCAGCGCCATCCTGATACGCTCAAATACATCCCTGATATTGCTACTCACTGGGCTTTTGGGGACGATAATAAGACTATTTATCTGAAATTGAATCCAGCGGCGAAATGGTCAGACAGCAAGCCCCTGAAAGCGTCAGATTTTAGCTATATGCTTAAGCTCTATCGCTCGAAAGATATTATTGATCCGTGGTTCAATACCTATTACAGCACGCAAATTGAACGCATTGATGCGCTTGATGATCATACCGTTGAAATCGTATTCAGTAAGGAAATGGATCATGATGCGCTTTTATATTTTACGCACCACCTGAAACCACGCGCCGAACATTTTCTCAAGCCGAGAGCAGATAAGAACAACGATGGCGTCGATGATAATTTTGTCCGCCGATTTAACTTTAAACCAGAGCCTACAATGGGGGCTTATTACGTTGGCAAAATCAAGAAAGGTAAATCGATTACCATGCAGCATGTCGGCGAGGATTGGTGGGGGTACAGTAACCGGTATTACCAGAATCGCTATAATGTAGAAAAAGTGCGTATCAAAGTGATCCGTGATAACGACATTGCATTTAAGCACTTTGAAAAGGGCGATCTTGATATCTATAGGCTGGGGCGTGCAGAGCTTTGGTATGACAAGAGTCAGTCGGAACCTTTCAAGAAAGGTTATATCCATAAGTTTTGGGGATATAACCAGATGGAGATCGGAGCCGGAAGTTTTTGGCTGAATACCGCCAGGCCGATGCTTGATGATATCAATGTGCGTAAGGGTATTGCGCTGTCATTGAATGTAGATGGCTTGAATGAAAATATTTTCCGCGGGGATTATAGCCGTAAGCCTAATGGGCTAGGTATTGGTCAGGGGGCATTTACGAATACGGATTTATCTCCTCTGCCTTTTGATATTGCGTCGGCAATTAAGTCGTTTGAATTAGCTGGTTTTACTCATGTTGGCAGCGATGGGATCAGGAGCAATGCTAAAGGTCAGCGTTTGAGTTTTGCTGTGACCTATAGTCACCAGATTGTCACCCCGCGATTGGCATATTTGAAAGAGCAAGCGAAGGCGGCCGGCTTGGAGTTGACCATGAATCTCGTGGATGGTTCGTCGGCATTTAAGTACGTGCTTGAGAAAAAGCATGAGATATCTTATCACAGCATGGGAACCGCCCCCCGCCCACAGTATTGGGAGTATTTCCACAGCGCAAATGCAGGCAAGCCTCAAAACAATAATTTTACCAACTATAGTACGCCTGAGTTGGATGCGTTGATTATGCAATACCGTAGTGTCTTTTCGACGAGCGAAAAAGAAAGGTTGTCTCGTGAAATTCAGCAGCAGGTTCATGATGCGACAGTAATCGTACCTGGTGTGATGTCTCCGTATATTCGAGAGGGTTACTGGCGTTGGATGAAATATCCGGCCAATCCGATGCAGAAGAAGACCGAAGCGCTGTTTACTATCGGTCGGTTGGATGATTTCGGCGTCTATTGGATAGATCAGGATGTGAAGAAGGCAACGTTAAAGGCGGTTAAGAAGGGGCAAGCGTTCGAGCCTGTGACGGTGGTGGATAAGCGATACAAGCCGTAAATCCTATTATATCGTTCAAACAACAGGTGTAGCGTATCGCTGCGCCTGTTGTTTTTTATACTGATTAAACACTTTTGGTTGTTTATTGTTCGTTTGGTTTGTTTCGTTGAATTTATTTCATTTTGGGTATTGCCAGTGCGCTCGAAGTCTCTATAATGCCGCCTCACTGACACGGACAACGGCATTGCCGGTAACGATAAGTCAGTTTGTTCTTTAACAATTTGACCATGCAATCTGTGTGGGCACTCGTGAAAAGATTTAGTCAAAAGATTTAAATCAGTGAACTGAGTGACCATTGATACTTTTAGTATCCACAGTCAATTCTTTTTGGTTCTGCTTTTTTATAAAAAAGTGGAAACAAGAAAATCAGTAATCACTGAGCCGTTTCTTCGGAAACACCAAAACTTTAATTGAAGAGTTTGATCATGGCTCAGATTGAACGCTGGCGGCAGGCCTAACACATGCAAGTCGAGCGGTAACATTCCAAAAGCTTGCTTTTGGAGATGACGAGCGGCGGACGGGTGAGTAATGCCTGGGAACATGCCTTGGTGTGGGGGATAACCATTGGAAACGATGGCTAATACCGCATAACGTCTACGGACCAAAGAGGGGGACCTTCGGGCCTCTCGCGCCAAGATTGGCCCAGGTGGGATTAGCTAGTAGGTGGGGTAACGGCTCACCTAGGCGACGATCCCTAGCTGGTCTGAGAGGATGATCAGCCACACTGGAACTGAGACACGGTCCAGACTCCTACGGGAGGCAGCAGTGGGGAATATTGCACAATGGGGGAAACCCTGATGCAGCCATGCCGCGTGTGTGAAGAAGGCCTTCGGGTTGTAAAGCACTTTCAGTAGGGAGGAAGGCAGTGTCGTTAATAGCGGCATTGTTTGACGTTACCTACAGAAGAAGCACCGGCTAACTCCGTGCCAGCAGCCGCGGTAATACGGAGGGTGCGAGCGTTAATCGGAATTACTGGGCGTAAAGCGCATGCAGGCGGCTTGTTAAGCCAGATGTGAAAGCCCGGGGCTCAACCTCGGAATAGCATTTGGAACTGGCAGGCTAGAGTCTTGTAGAGGGGGGTAGAATTTCAGGTGTAGCGGTGAAATGCGTAGAGATCTGAAGGAATACCGGTGGCGAAGGCGGCCCCCTGGACAAAGACTGACGCTCAGATGCGAAAGCGTGGGGAGCAAACAGGATTAGATACCCTGGTAGTCCACGCCGTAAACGATGTCTACTTGGAGGCTGTTCCCTTGAGGAGTGGCTTTCGGAGCTAACGCGTTAAGTAGACCGCCTGGGGAGTACGGTCGCAAGATTAAAACTCAAATGAATTGACGGGGGCCCGCACAAGCGGTGGAGCATGTGGTTTAATTCGATGCAACGCGAAGAACCTTACCTACTCTTGACATCCAGAGAACTTAGCAGAGATGCTTTGGTGCCTTCGGGAACTCTGAGACAGGTGCTGCATGGCTGTCGTCAGCTCGTGTTGTGAAATGTTGGGTTAAGTCCCGCAACGAGCGCAACCCCTATCCTTGTTTGCCAGCGCGTAATGGCGGGAACTCCAGGGAGACTGCCGGTGATAAACCGGAGGAAGGTGGGGACGACGTCAAGTCATCATGGCCCTTACGAGTAGGGCTACACACGTGCTACAATGGCGTATACAGAGGGCGGCCAACCAGCGATGGTGAGCGAATCCCACAAAGTACGTCGTAGTCCGGATTGGAGTCTGCAACTCGACTCCATGAAGTCGGAATCGCTAGTAATCGTGGATCAGAATGCCACGGTGAATACGTTCCCGGGCCTTGTACACACCGCCCGTCACACCATGGGAGTGGGCTGCACCAGAAGTAGATAGCTTAACCTTCGGGAGGGCGTTTACCACGGTGTGGTTCATGACTGGGGTGAAGTCGTAACAAGGTAGCCCTAGGGGAACCTGGGGCTGGATCACCTCCTTAACGATATGACTGCGCTTTTGACGCAGTGTCCACACAGATTGCTTGGTTGAAAGTAAAGACGACGTGTCCCATTCGTCTAGAGGCCTAGGACACCGCCCTTTCACGGCGGTAACAGGGGTTCGACTCCCCTATGGGACGCCACTTTCTAAACATACTTGCTTGGCAAGTGTCGTTAGAAAGTGGATGCCGCAAGGCAACACATGCTCTTTAACAATCTGGAAAGCTGACTAGTAAGTGATCGAAAGATCACACTAAATGTTTTCGTTCTTCGGAACGAGAACGAGTTCTCAAGCAACACACATTCAAGTGTCTTGGCTTTTGTCTCCACTTTTTCAAAAGTGGAATAAAAGAAGAGAAGTCCGGCAAAACAACGTCTATCACAACTCAGATAGACAACCTTGGTTGTTTGAACATACGAAACCTCTTGGGGTTGTATGGTTAAGTGACTAAGCGTACACGGTGGATGCCTGGGCAGTCAGAGGCGATGAAGGACGTACTAACTTGCGATAAGCCAAGACGAGGCAGTAAGAGCCACTCGAGTCTTGGATTTCCGAATGGGGAAACCCAGCTGCATAAGCAGTTATCTCAATGTGAATACATAGCATTGTGAGGCGAACCGGGGGAACTGAAACATCTAAGTACCCCGAGGAAAAGAAATCAACCGAGATTCCGGCAGTAGCGGCGAGCGAAACCGGATTAGCCCTTAAGTTGAATTGGCACTAGGCGAACACGCTGGAAAGCGTGGCGATACAGGGTGACAGCCCCGTAGCCGACGGTGCCTTTACAGTGAAATCGAGTAGGACGGGACACGTGTTATCCTGTCTGAACATGGGGGGACCATCCTCCAAGGCTAAATACTCCTGACTGACCGATAGTGAACCAGTACCGTGAGGGAAAGGCGAAAAGAACCCCTGTGAGGGGAGTGAAATAGAACCTGAAACCGTGTACGTACAAGCAGTAGGAGCAGGCTTCGTCCTGTGACTGCGTACCTTTTGTATAATGGGTCAGCGACTTAATTTTAGTAGCAAGGTTAACCGTATAGGGGAGCCGTAGGGAAACCGAGTCTTAACTGGGCGTTCAGTTGCTAGGATTAGACCCGAAACCGAGTGATCTAGCCATGGGCAGGTTGAAGGTGAGGTAACACTTACTGGAGGACCGAACCGACTAATGTTGAAAAATTAGCGGATGACTTGTGGCTAGGGGTGAAAGGCCAATCAAACTCGGAGATAGCTGGTTCTCCCCGAAAGCTATTTAGGTAGCGCCTCGGACGAATACTACTGGGGGTAGAGCACTGTTAAGGCTAGGGGGTCATCCCGACTTACCAACCCTTTGCAAACTCCGAATACCAGTAAGTACTATCCGGGAGACACACGGCGGGTGCTAACGTCCGTCGTGGAGAGGGAAACAACCCAGACCGCCAGCTAAGGTCCCAAAGTTATCGCTAAGTGGGAAACGATGTGGGAAGGCTCAGACAGCCAGGATGTTGGCTTAGAAGCAGCCATCATTTAAAGAAAGCGTAATAGCTCACTGGTCGAGTCGGCCTGCGCGGAAGATTTAACGGGGCTAAGCGATACACCGAAGCTGCGGCAATGCAATTTATTGTATTGGGTAGGGGAGCGTTCTGTAAGCCGCTGAAGGTGTCCTGTAAGGGGCGCTGGAGGTATCAGAAGTGCGAATGCTGACATGAGTAACGACAAAGGGGGTGAAAAACCTCCTCGCCGGAAGACCAAGGGTTCCTGTCCAACGTTAATCGGGGCAGGGTGAGTCGACCCCTAAGGCGAGGCCGAAAGGCGTAGTCGATGGGAAACGGGTTAATATTCCCGTACTTCTTGCTATTGCGATGGGGGGACGGAGAAGGCTAGGTGGGCCTGGCGACGGTTGTCCAGGTTCAAGTATGTAGGCTGATGGTTTAGGCAAATCCGGACCATCTCAAGGCTGAGATACGACGTCGAGGCACTACGGTGCTGAAGTCATTGATGCCATGCTTCCGGGAAAAGCCTCTAAGCTTCAGATAGCAAGGAATCGTACCCCAAACCGACACAGGTGGTCGGGTAGAGAATACCAAGGCGCTTGAGAGAACTCGGGTGAAGGAACTAGGCAAAATGGTACCGTAACTTCGGGAGAAGGTACGCTTCTGACGGTGAAGTCCCTCGCGGATGGAGCTATCGGAAGTCGCAGATACCAGGTGGCTGCAACTGTTTATTAAAAACACAGCACTGTGCAAAATCGAAAGATGACGTATACGGTGTGACGCCTGCCCGGTGCCGGAAGGTTAATTGATGGGGTTAGCGCAAGCGAAGCTCTTGATCGAAGCCCCGGTAAACGGCGGCCGTAACTATAACGGTCCTAAGGTAGCGAAATTCCTTGTCGGGTAAGTTCCGACCTGCACGAATGGCGTAATGATGGCCACGCTGTCTCCACCCGAGACTCAGTGAAATTGAAATCGCAGTGAAGATGCTGCGTACCCGCGGCTAGACGGAAAGACCCCGTGAACCTTTACTACAGCTTGGCACTGAACATTGACCCTACATGTGTAGGATAGGTGGGAGGCTTCGAAGCAGGTACGCCAGTATCTGTGGAGCCGTCCTTGAAATACCACCCTTGTAGTGTTGATGTTCTAACGTCGCCCCCTTATCGGGGGTACGGACAGTGCCTGGTGGGTAGTTTGACTGGGGCGGTCTCCTCCCAAAGAGTAACGGAGGAGCACGAAGGTGGGCTAATCACGGTCGGACATCGTGAGGTTAGTGCAATGGCATAAGCCCGCTTGACTGCGAGAATGACGGTTCGAGCAGGTGCGAAAGCAGGTCATAGTGATCCGGTGGTTCTGTATGGAAGGGCCATCGCTCAACGGATAAAAGGTACTCCGGGGATAACAGGCTGATACCGCCCAAGAGTTCATATCGACGGCGGTGTTTGGCACCTCGATGTCGGCTCATCACATCCTGGGGCTGAAGTCGGTCCCAAGGGTATGGCTGTTCGCCATTTAAAGTGGTACGCGAGCTGGGTTTAGAACGTCGTGAGACAGTTCGGTCCCTATCTGCCGTGGGCGCTGGATGATTGAGAGGGGCTGCTCCTAGTACGAGAGGACCGGAGTGGACGAACCTCTGGTGTTCGGGTTGTGTCGCCAGACGCATTGCCCGGTAGCTAAGTTCGGAATCGATAACCGCTGAAAGCATCTAAGCGGGAAGCGAGCCTCAAGATGAGTCATCCCTGATACTATAAGTATCCTGAAGGGTTGTTGGAGACTACGACGTAGATAGGCAGGGTGTGTAAGCGCTGTGAGGCGTTGAGCTAACCTGTACTAATTGCCCGTGAGGCTTAACCATACAACACCCAAGGGGTTTTATCGGACTCCACGAGCACTTGAATGACAGTGCTTGAGACACTAGTTAACTTTCCCAGATTATGAAGATATTCCGCCTACCAGAGGTAGCGCCGGGATAAAGTTCGATAGCAAGACAAGTTGTGAGTCGAGTGAAGGAGTTTAGCCTGCTAAATGACTGAGCGAGAGAGCAACTTAACATAGCTAGCGGGCTTTATAGCCAGCGGGATATATTCAACAGAATTTGCTTGGCGACCATAGCGTTATGGACCCACCTGATCCCATGCCGAACTCAGCAGTGAAACGTAACAGCGCCGATGGTAGTGTGGGGCCTCCCCATGTGAGAGTAGGACATCGCCAGGCTTTAACTTCTTGTCTTCAGATTTTTAAGAAAAATCTGAAAGCAAAAAAGCTTAGATACTTGTTCTGAACGACAGGTATCGGATAGAGAGAAATCTCTGTCACCGTGTGGAGCGGTAGTTCAGTTGGTTAGAATACCGGCCTGTCACGCCGGGGGTCGCGGGTTCGAGTCCCGTCCGCTCCGCCACTTTATTTTAAGGGTTCGCCCTTAGGTCGAATGAGTCCCGCTTGAACGCAAGCCCGGCCGTTCCGCCACTTATTCAGACAAAGTTAAGTCTTTAAAAAAACTACAGGGGTGTAGCTCCAATTGGCAGAGCAGCGGATTCCAAATCCGCGTGTTGGGAGTTCGAATCTCTCCACCCCTGCCACTTTCGAAAGCCTCGACAGAAATGTCGGGGCTTTTTTGCATTTGTGTTTTCGACAAGCAAGCGTTGGTAGTCAGCTTATCGAATCTCTGGAATGCCAGCCCGGTCCACCCCACCCCTGTCACCTTCAAGGCTCTAGACTAGGTGTCCCCCCGACGAAATGCCGAGACTTTTTCGATTGCCGGGCTGTATGAAGTTAACGGTACATTAGTATTTTTTGCATTCGACAGTATCAGGGCGGCAGAACATTTCATCATGGTCCTGACTGCATTGGTCTACGATGTGAGCTATCGCTTTGCCCCGATGTTCAGAACGGCTTTTGTATCGCTGGCCAAATATATTCAGTGTGCATTGGTAGAGGTGACGCCCTGCCAGTGGATGATCAGGACGCTGTTCTATAATGGCACTGAGTTGCTCTACCTTTTTGTTAAGAATGCTTACTTGGTATTCGAGTTCGCGGATCCGTTGTTCGTCGCTTAACGTTGATGAATAACCCGCAGCAGGAAGAAGTAGGATCAGGGCGGTTATAAGTTTTTGCAGGTGTCTTTTCATTGTTGTATTTTGAATGCTGTTTTATTTAGTTCTATAGTAACAAAGCCTCGGTGTGACGAGTAGTCCCGATTACAGGAAAAAGTGTTGAGTATTGTTGACGCTGTCAACTTCAAAGGATTTTGGTATGCGCTGAGACACAGGGTCTTGGCTTGAGATAGATTGGCTATCAGTGTTATCGTGTGGCCTTTCCGGCTAACTGAGGTAGGAGTGAGCATGCCACACTTACGTTTTCGCGCCATTGAATTTGATTTGGTTAAATCATTGTCGACGGAGTTGGTCGATGACTTGCTGCCCCTAATGGGGTGCCCACGGGAAGATTTTACCCTTGAACATATCTCAACCACCTTCATATTCGACGGGGAAGTATCCGATGCTTATCCGTTTGTTGAAGTACTTTGGTTTGATCGGGGGCAGGATATACAGGATAGAGTCGCCGCTGCGATTACCGAAGCAGTGAGGGCGGCGATTGAGATACCTGAACAGGATGTTGCAGTGATATTTACCATATTGCCCCCTTCTGGTTATTACGATAACGGCAATCACTATTGAGCCGCAGCGGCCTATAGGCCGCTTTTTTGTTTTTGTTTTTGGTGTTTTACGGGTAGGTCAGTGAGATGGCACGTTATACAAAGTTAGTTGCCGGGATCGGTGTTGTCGCAGGAGCGTTGGGGATCAGTGCATTGAACTGGTCGTTTGATGTTTCGGAAGTCCCGGAAGTGAGTGCCAATGTGCTTGCACCGAGGTTTACCTATAGCTGTATCAACAGCGATGTGGCGATGCCATTGGATCAAGATGGCAATCTCACCGTATCAGTGTGGAATATCTACAAACAACAGCGTGATAACTGGCGTAAAGAGCTGGAAACCATTAGTGACACCAGCCGTTTGGTGCTACTGCAGGAAGCGAGTCTGACGAGCGGGTTGAAAGATTATCTTGATGCTGCCAGCTGGAAAGTGCGGATGGCGAATGCTTTCAAATTTTTGAATACGCCTGCCGGGGTGATGAATTTGTCCTCGGTCAATGCGAAATCTACCTGTGCTTATCTTGCAATGGAGCCTTGGCTGCGTTTGCCGAAATCTGCTTTGTTGTCGGAGTTTAACCTTTCCAATGGGCAGACATTGGCCGTTGTTAACCTGCATGGTGTGAACTTTGCCCTAGGGCTCGAAGAATATAAGGAACAGTTTGAAACCTTGAAAAGAGTTCTGGATAAGCATATCGGGCCAATTATTTTGGCCGGGGACTTTAATACCTGGCGTCAGGGACGATTAGATATCGTAAACGCATTTGCCAAGAGTTTGGGTCTAAAAGATGCGGTATTGGCTCAGGATCGGCGGGTGAAGGTGTTCGGCAAACCGTTGGATCACCTTTACTACCGAGGCTTAGATTTAACCAAGGCCGAGGCACCCACGACAGATGCCTCGGATCATAACCCGATTATTGCCAGCTTCAGGCTGCAATGATCATCAGAGGCCAGATCAATAGGGTCATCGCCCACGGCAATGCGGCCACGATGATGCATTTTGCACGGTCGTAGTCTGTCCAAGCGCTCACCGCTGCGTAGGTCAGAGCGATATACCAAGGAGCCAGTAGTGGTACAGTGGTGGAAAATGCTGACCAAGGATGGTTGAGCGGTAGCTTGAGGAAGGCATTCAGGCTATTGAGATCGGCGGCATTGGGCAAGAAATTCCCGGTATTGAACATGGCGTTCAGATAGCTGGCGAAATCACCAATGATGGTTGGCAGCATGATAAAGCATGCCGCTGCGAGCCATTTGCCGAAGCCATGCTTATAGCTGTTGCTCTTGGTTGCTAGGTTGAGCCATAGCGCAAGGATGAAAATGGCAGCAGTACGGCCGACAATATCACTAAATACCTCTCCTGCCAGCAATACCTCTTTCGATAGCCATGCTTCTTGAATCTGCTCGTCAACATTGCCTAATTGAGCCATTAGGGTTTGCTGGAGCCAAGTGAGATCAACGTGGTTGAAATAACTGCCCCAGAAAAAAAATGGCCCGACGATGAGCAGCAAATAAGGAAGGAACGCCCACTTCGGGCGTTCATGTACTGCGGCAAAACAGTCAATAGGGGAGCGGAATGTATCGAGAACCGCAATAAGCGGGTTTTTTGAAGGCGTCATACACTTACCTTAGTGACATCTACATAGAGTTTGAGTTTCTGTCCCGGCTTGAGGTATTTCTGGCCGCGGATTTGGTTCCATTTCACCACGTCGGACACCTTGACTTGGTAGCGTTTGGCGATCTCGCTGAGGTTATCGCCAGCACGTACCTTGTAGAATACAGTGCGGATAATTCCGCCGTCGGTACTCTTTTTCCAAAGGGTTAGGCTCTGCCCAACTTTGAGTGGCGTGCGCTTGCTGATCCCGTTCCATTTTGTGATTTCGTCAATGGATACCTTCTGCTTGCGGGCGATGCTCCATAGGCTGTCGCCTGATTGTACCGTATAGCTGGTGCGATAACCGCTGCCGTGGCTACGTTGGGTCTCATTGGCCAAACGGGCTGCAATCGTATCGCCATCTTTGGAAGCAACGGGGATCAGGATGTGGCGTCCTACCCGAATATTGCTATTGCCCATATTGTTGGCGCGCTGGATCTGTTTGGTAGTCGTCTTGTACTTGTGTGCTAGCATGCTCAGGCTGTCGCCTGGCTTGATTTGGTAACGTATTACTTTCATACCGCGGTGGCCGTTTTGGGCAAAGGCGCGGTTGAAATTATCGATACGGTCAACAGGCAGCAGCAGGTGGCTCGGGCCATCAGGGGCCGTTGCCCAATGGTTGTAGCCAGGGTTTAGGCTTTGGAGATCATCCAAGGAGATCCCTGCGAACTTGGCTGCCATTGCCAGATCCATTTGGGTGCCGGGCTTGATAAGTTTGACTGCTGGCTTATTGGCTATCTCTGGAATGTCGATACCGTATTTGTCTTGGTTTTTTATGACATCGGCTACGGCCAGCAGTTTAGGAACGTAGCCGCTGGTTTCCTTGGGTAAGTCTAATGACCAGAAATCGGTTGGCTTGCCAGCAGCTTTGTTGTGGCGGATGGCTCGGAATACCCGTCCTTCGCCGGTATTGTAGGCGGCAAGGGCATGGAGCCAGTCACCGTCAAATTTACGGTTGAGGTACTCAAGAAGATCCAATGCGGCGCGGGTTGATTCAACGATATCGCGACGGCCGTCGTACCACCAGTTTTGTTCTAGGCCAAAGGTGCGGCCTGTAGGTGGCGTGATTTGCCATAATCCAGCGGCTCGACCGTGGGAATAGGCAAATTGGTCAAAAGAGCTTTCGACAATCGGCAACAATGCCAATTCCAGTGGCATATTGCGCTTTTCTATTTCATTGGTGATGTAGTAAAGAAAAGGCTGGGCACGTTTGGCAACGGTTTGTAGGTGGCCGGGATGGCGCAGGTACCAGTCACGGTAGTAGTTGGTACGCTTGTTATCCGGAACATTCGCCTTTAGTTGCATGCTGATGCGTTGCCAAACATCGTCTTGCTCCTGTGGACTTGGTTGTCGGAGTGGGGCGATGACCTGCGGCTTTGGGGTATGTGTGCCTGCAACTGTCTGTGCAGTTTGTGCCGCAGGCTTTTGTGAAGGTGGTGTGTTTGTTGGTTCTTCTACTGTATTTGTCGTATTAGTAAGTTGGCAACCAGCTAGTAAAAGTGCGCTCGCCAAAAAAAAACGGGATTTCATGTGTCTAGCCTATAGCCAAAATAGTTGGTGATAATACTTGTCCAACTACCTTAGTTACAAGTGACTCACTTCAAAATTCATCCTTCCAACGACGCAGGGCAGCGAAGGTTTCTACATCGCTATCGTTAACCGCTTTATTTGCAACTGATTTTTTTATGCTAGGTTGATCGCAACGCAGGAACGGATTGATCAATTTTTCTTGTTTCAAATTGCTAGGAATCGTGCTTATACCCTGTGCGCGTAGTCGGCTGACATCTTCTCGGTAGCGTTGGAGGTGCGGATTGTCTTGTTCGGCGACAAGGGCAAAGGCCAGATTGCTGCTGGTATATTCATGGGCGCAGTAGATTAGGGTTTCATCGGGAAGGGCTGTCAGCTTTTGCAATGAATGGAACATTTGCTCAGCGGTGCCTTCAAATAGCCGCCCGCAGCCTGCTGAAAATAACGTGTCGCCGCAGAAGAGTTTCTCGTCACCGACATAGGCGACATGGCCTGCCGTATGGCCTGGCACTCCAAGAACCATGAAACGCTCGCCGAAAATTTCAACCTGATCGCCATCTTCAACTGACTGAGTGACACCGGGAACAGGCTCAGAAGCCGGTGCAACAACTTGTACATTGGGGCTGTAGCGTTTTAGTTCGCTGATCCCGCCAACGTGGTCGTGGTGATGGTGGGTAATAAGGATTGCGTCCAGAGTCAGTTGTTCTTCTTCCAGCACTTTGAGTACCGGGGCCGCGTCACCGGGATCGACCACGACGCAATGGTTATCTGGACTGTGAATCAGCCAGATGTAATTGTCATGGAATGCAGGTATGCTTTTTACTGTCAGCATAGAGTATCTCCGGCGATAAGTCATTGAGCATAAATTAAATTTGGTATCAGTATGAAGCCAGCGCGTATATTGGAACAGATAGAGTCGCCTTCGACGTGGTCTCAGGTGAACAATGGTACTTGGGCGGCAGAGTTACTCCAAGCCCAGCTTGATGAATGGTGGCCTAAGTTATTTGGCTATCATATGCTGAAGCTGGGAGGACTGAGCTGCGAGCTCGCCAGTGGTCATTGTAACATCCAACATCAAATTTGCATCGATAAGTTCAATCCACTGCATAATGTCATTGCTGACCCATTTGCATTGCCATTTATCGAAAAGTCATTTGATGCTTGTTTGCTTGCTCATCAGCTAGATTATTGTTCTGACCCGCATAGTTTGCTGAGGGAGGTTGACCGAGTTACTGTCGATGATGGCTATATGATGATCAGCGGTACCAATCCGGTTAGCTTGACGGGATTGAGGGGGTTATTGCCTTGGAACCGGAAGCGCTATCCTTGGAAAGGACGGATGTTTATGCCTATGCGGATCAAAGATTGGTTAGGCGTGCTCAATTATGAAGTGGTTTACCACGAGAATTTTGCTATTCTGCCCGCCAGCCGCCACCAGGCCTGTTCGGCCTGGGCAGAAAGCATGCTGGTTGAGACGTTGTCGTCGATAGGTAGCATGTATCTGATTGTTGCGCGCAAGCGAACTTTCCCGCTCAAGCCGGTGAAACCGACCTGGAAGTTACGTCGCCAGTTGACGCCGCTTGGGATAAACTGCCGAACAAAAGCCAGCCCGCACCAGCGGGATGACATTCATGAGGCCAAATTCAATTAGCCAGCGTCATAGCCATTATCTGGCTGGGTGGGAGCTTCCGCAGCAGTGCGAGCCAGTACATCGCATCGCTCATTTTCTGGGTGGCCAGCATGTCCCTTTACCCAATGCCAGGTAATTTGGTGGCGTTGGGCCTCTGTATCTAATCGCTTCCAGAGATCGGCATTTTTTACCGGTTTCTTGTCGGCGGTCTTCCAGCCACGTTTTTTCCAGTTATGGATCCATTGTGTGATCCCTTGGCGGACATATTGGCTATCGGTAGTTAGGTCAACGTGGCATGGCTGTTTGAGGCTGGAAAGGCCTTCAATGGCAGCTAGCAGCTCCATGCGGTTGTTGGTGGTCATGTAAAAGCCTTCGCTCAGCTCTTTTTCATGCTGCTTGTAGCGCAGCACAGCACCATAGCCGCCGGGACCGGGATTGCCGAGGCAAGAACCGTCGGTGAAAATTTCTACCTGCTTGGTCATATTTGGTAGTATTCGTCTAAGTTAAAAATGTAAGTCTGACACAATCATTACTATGAACGCCACTAATGAACGCATAATCGTTTTCGATACGGAAACAACCGGTATGAATATGACCGGCCCTCACTATGAGGGACACAGAATCGTCGAGATCGGCGCAGTTGAAATCATCAACCGCAAACTCACTGGCAATACGTTTCATGTCTATATCAGGCCGGACCGGGATATTGATGCCGAGGCGATCGCGGTCCACGGTATTACCGACGAATTTCTTGAAGATAAGCCGACCTACCGTGATATCCATCAAGAGTTCATGGATTTCATTCGCGGTGCCGAGCTGGTCGCTCATAACGCGCCCTTCGATATCGGCTTCATGGATTACGAGTTTTCTAAGCTTGATCCATCGATAGGCAAAACTGCCGATTTTTGCAAAATAACCGATACCCTGGACATGGCCAAACGCCTGTTCCCGGGCAAGCGGAATAACCTTGATGTGCTTTGTGGCCGTTACGGGATTGATAACTCCCACCGAACCCTCCACGGAGCCTTGCTCGATGCCGAGATATTGGCCGATGTCTATCTAATGATGACAGGTGGCCAGACATCGTTGGCGCTGAGTTCGGGAAATCAAAGCAGTGATGCAGGAGCTGAAAATGAAATTCGCCGCTTGGTCAGTGGCCGAAAAGCGCTAAAGGTTATCAAGGCAACGGCCGATGAATTGACAGCGCATGAGGCGCGGTTGGATTTGATTAAAAATGACGTGATGTGGCGTCTGTAGGGGTAAGATGAAGCGGTTTTGTTGGCTCTTATTATTGGTGCCTGTCCTATCGTGGGCAACGGAAAAAAGCGAGATGACATGGCTGGATAATCGTTTCCGTGTCGATGATACAGTGGAACAGGTCTCGTTTGTGATTAAGCGGGAGAATAATAGCCAGCCCGTGGTGTTGGTGCGCCCAGATGGCCATAAATATTATTACTGGCGTCATCCAGACAGTGTGGCGTGGTACCAATCGCCAGATATGGATATTATTTCGATAGACCACCCGATGCCGGGACCTTGGCAGGCCGTAGGCAAGGTGTCTCCGTATAATGAAGTCAAAATATTATCTAACCTCAAACTGACGGTCGATAGGTTGCCGGCTCGCCTGTATCAATCTGAAACGTTGAAATTTTCAGCCCGTTTGACCCAAAACGGTAAGCCACTGACAGATAGAGACTTTCTTGACAAGATGAAGCTATCTGTAGAGTTTTACGAATACGTGGAACTGGCTGACGGTGTATCTAGCGAGGCTCTGCCCAAGCCGATAGTCATGGGGGAGTTTGCCGATGACGGTACGGGCTTCGACGAGCGTCCAGGGGATGGTACATTTACCGTTGAATTGGCTGTTGATTTGCAACCGGGTAAATACCAGGTTGTGATCAATTCCGGCAATGCGATTTTCGAGCGTGCCGTCGAGCAAACCGTCTTGATATACCCGCCGCCACTGACGGCGATATTCATTCAGGGTAAGACGGCAGATGAAATGAATCAGGTGATTATTGATACTGAAGATGGCTCAATTAAACCCGGTTCGCTGGCTGCTCATATCGAGCAGAAAAGCTTCGATGACGATACCACTATCTGCCAAGAGGTGGCGATCGGCGATGAAGAATCCTTGAAGGTGTTGCTGCCCAATGGTCAGAAGCCTGGGAGTTATTCGTGGTCCGGCTGGCTCTATGCGACGGACAGTTATGATAATCGCGAATTGGTCTTTAGGTTGCCAGAGAGCCATTTTGCCGTAATGGCGGATTTGGAACTTGATAGTGATTTGGCGAAATACCGAGCTCAGCAACAGGTTAAGAAGCGTAACAAAGAGATTGCGCGTATTACCGCTGAGCGGGAAGAAGCTCGAGACACTGCCACTAAGATCATTATCATGACCAATGTGCTGGTGATCATATTGGGTATTGCCGGTTTTATATTTTGGCGGAAGCGAAAAGTAAAACGGCTTCTCGAAGAAGCCGGGGGACTGGATATCGCGGGTGTCAAGGACTAGATGATGAGTTGAAAAAAAGGGGGGGGGGAAGCATTGCTTCCCCCCCTTTTTCTTACGGGATTGTGGCAAGTGAGTTATGCCGCAATATTCTTGGTTGATGATTGATAGGGCTTGGCTGCCAGTGCATCCGATTCAAAATCATCGACATTGATGACCTGAAGTCGGCCTGTCTCAGCACGGCGCAACAGCTCGGCTTCATCAGGGTTAATCACCTTAAGTTCAAGTCCGATCTCCGCGACTTTATCTAGCTGCATGAACGGGAGCTTCTTACCGACAGCTTGGCAAACTCGGTCGTAGAGCGGCTCTGCGGCGAGGATATCCTTGAGGGTTTCCTCCAGATGGCCTGCCGGGTAGTGGGGTGATGCCTCGAGGAATTGGTTGCGGCCAATTCGAGAGCGAGTCTCGCTTGGTGTTTGCAGGATCCTGGCAATCTGGTGGTCCAGCTTGTCCGAAGGACGACTGCGGCCAAGCCCTAACGGGAAGACCATAACACGTAGCAAGGCGGCGACAGGGCGATTCGGGAAGTTGCGAAGGAAGTTGTCCAGCGCCTCTTCAGTTTGGTAGAGGGCGTCTTGCAATCCCCAGTGTACCAGCGGCAGATCTTCTTGCTTGCAGCCTTCGTCGTTGTAGCGCTTGAGGGTCGCGGAGGCCAGATAGAGCTGGCTCAGCACATCCCCTAGTCGGGCTGATAGGCGTTCTTTTCGTTTGAGCGAACCACCGAGAACGGCCATCGAGATATCGGCTAGCAGAGCGAGGTTGGCACTGTAGCGGTTGAGTTGCTGATAGTAGCGGCGCGTGGCATTTTTGCTCGGTGAGCTCGAACCGCGACCGTCAGTCAGGCCGAACCAGAACGACCGCACCATATTGCTAAATACAAATCCGATATGGCCAAACACGGCGTTGTCGAACTCCGCCAGTGCCTTGTCGGCATCGTCATGGTACGCGGCGTTCATTTCATCCAGTACATACGGGTGACAGCGGATTGCGCCTTGACCGAAGATAATCATCGAGCGGGTAAGAATATTAGCCCCTTCAACGGTGACTGCAATCGGTGCGCCTTGGTAGCTGCGGGCAAGGAAGTTGCTCGGCCCCATGCAGATACCCTTGCCGCCAACGATATCCATCGCATCGATAACACTGCGCTGGCCACGGTGGGTACAATGGTATTTGACGATAGCGGAAATCACCGAGGGTTTTTCGCCAAGATCAATCCCTGCAACAGTCAGGGTGCTGGCTGCATCCATCACATAGGCATTGCCACCAATGCGGGCCAGCGGCTCTTCGATCCCTTCCATTTTGCCTATCGGCAGTTTGAACTGACGGCGGATGCGAGCATAGGCACCGGTTGCCAGAGCCGCGGTCTTCAAGCCACCTGTTGAGTTTGAAGGTAAAGTGATGCCACGACCAACAGACAGGCATTCGACCAACATGCGCCAGCCTTGCCCGGCCATGTCCTGACCGCCGATAATGAAGTCAATGGGCACAAAGACCTTGTCGCCCTGGGTTGGTCCGTTTTGGAAGGGCAGGTTGAGAGGGAAATGGCGTCGGCCGATTTTGACGCCGTCGAGATCCGTTGGGATCAGGGCGCAGGTGATCCCGAGATCTTCTTCATTGCCCAGCAGATGCTCAGGATCATAAAGCTTGAAGGCGAGACCTAACACGGTGGCGACCGGTGCGAGGGTGATGTAACGCTTGTTCCAGGTCAGCTCCATCCCCAGAACCTCTTTCCCTTGCCATTGCCCGGTTTTTACGATCCCGAAATCTGGGATTGATCCGGCATCAGATCCCGCTTCTGGGCTGGTCAGGGCAAAACAAGGGATCTCCTTGCCTTCGGCAAGCCGCGGCAGGTAATGGTCTTTTTGTTCCTTGGTACCATAGTGCTGGAGGAGTTCACCCGGCCCCAAGGAGTTAGGGACACCAACGGTCGATGACAGGACGCCGGAGATCCCGGTGAGTTTCTGCAGTACTAGAGATTGGGCGTAGGCTGAAAACTCTAACCCGCCGTATTCCTTCTTGATGATCATGGCAAAGAACTTGTTGTCTTTGAGGTACTGCCAAACATCAGGGGGGAGGTCGGCGAGTTCATGGGTGACCTCGAAGTCATTGACCATTCTGCATACTTCGTTGACGGGTCCGTCGATGAAGGCCTTTTCTTCCGCACTCAGGCGAGGGGCCGGGACATCATGGAGCTTGTTCCAATCCGGGGCTCCTTTGAATAAATCCGCTTCCCACCAAACCGTACCGGCATCAATGGCTTCTTTTTCAGTTCGAGACATTTCTGGCATAACTTGCTTGAAAGCCTTGAGGGCAGGGCGGCTGAATAGTTTTTGGCGTAGGGATGGAATATTGAGTGGCAGTGCGATGAGTGCGAACAGCAACCAGCTAATTTGACCGGCGGTATTGATTACCGTACCGAGCAATAGTGCTGCAGCGATGGCGAGGGTAAAGGTCTTGAGGTTAGCCCTGTAGTAGGCAAGCCCCCCGATCAGACCAGCAAGCCCTAACAGGTACACAAGTGTAACCATGGTATATCTCCTTATATGGGCATTATTTTTTTATTATTTGGGTACATTTTATGCAAGGTAAGAGGTCTTACCACTTGTGATAAGTGTAATGCGTTCTTTAAGGGAATGTAAAATCTTTTTCCTTGCTGCAAGGCGGGGGTTACGTAAAGATGTCTTGTCACTTCTGGTAAATAAGGGCTTTGATCAAGATCAGCGAGATCGGAAAAACGACTTGCGAAAAATTCTCATGTAATTACCATATGTCGGTGTTGTCCATTTGCTAATCACCCTTCTGACAGCGAAGTCAGAGAGCAATGGGCCGGAAATGGACTTTAACTGGCAGCGCGACGCGCCAGTGACTACGTTGCCTTTCCCGAATTCCGACTGACGCATGCCCGCCGGATCCCTTCTCGGGTCGACAGCTTCAAACAAACTTTACTTCATTCTTTATCCAGACCAACAGACGTTTGGTTTTTTGCGTTTCCGTTTGGTCTGCAAGGGGCGAGCCGTGTTGATATTTCATGCTTTGAAACAGGCGTGGCAAGAAGGTTTTTCTTTGTCACGCTTACGTTCTGATCTTGTTGCGGGTATTACCGTAGGGGTCGTTGCCATTCCGCTGGGTATGGCGCTTGCCATTGCAGTTGGCGTTCCTCCGCAGCACGGCCTATATACCGTGATCGTTGCAGGTTTGCTGGCAGCTTTGCTGGGCGGCTCTCGTTTTAATATTACCGGGCCGACTGCGGCCTTCGTCGTTATCCTGCTGCCTATTACCCAGCAATATGGTCTGACTGGCTTGATGCTAGCGACGATGATGTCTGGTGTTATCTTGTTGTTGATGGGTATTTTACGTCTAGGCCAGCTGGTGGCATACGTACCTTATCCTGTTACAACGGGTTTTACTGCCGGTATCGGCCTGACCATTGCGTTCCTGCAGCTCAAGGATCTACTCGGCCTGACCGTGGCAACCAACCCAATCCATTTTCCGGAGAAAGTCGTCGCGTATGCCACGGCGATGCCTAGCATCAATTTGTCCGATACCATTGTTGGGGTTGTGACTATTGCTGCTTTCATTCTTTGGGCAAAACTGAAAACCAAAGTACCGGCTCACGTTGTTGCGCTGGTTACCGGTACGCTGCTGGCCCTAGTGCTGAACCATTTTGGCTCGGGTCATGTTGGTTTGCTGGGCGAGAAGTTCCATTACCAAATCGGTGATTTGGTGGGTCAGGGTATCCCTCAGGTGCTGCCTCAGTTCAGCCTGCCGTGGCAAGATGGTGCGGTGACCTGGTCATTGGTGATCGAACTGCTTCCTGCAGCCTTTACCATTGCGATGCTAGGCTGTATTGAGTCTTTGCTGTGCGCTGTAGTGGCAGATGGCATGACGGGGACCAAGCACAACCCTAACGGCGAGTTGGTTGGTCAGGGTATTGCCAATATCGTGGTACCGTTTTTCGGTGGTATCCCGGCAACGGCTGCGATTGCACGTACCGCAACCAATATCCGAGCAGGGGCATTCTCACCGGTGTCTGCTATTGTTCATGCCTTGTTTGTATTGGCGGCCATGATTGCTCTTGCTCCTATGCTGTCTTATGTTCCAATGAGTGCACTGGCTGGTCTGTTGATTATGGTAGCCTGGAATATGTCCGAGGCTCCGCACTTTGTTCATACGCTGAAAGTTGCGCCGCGCCGAGATGTGGCGGTATTGCTGACATGTTTCACTTTGACCGTGGTGTTCGACATGGTCGTAGCGGTTGTGGTTGGCTTGCTATTGGCTGGTCTGTTGTTTATTCAGCGTATTGCTTCGCTAACAACGGTCAGCAAGGTATCGGGTACTCACCCTCACCAGAATTTTGGTGACGATGTTGTGGTTTACGATATCAATGGCCCATTGTTCTTTGCGGCTAGCGAGAAGGCGTTGTCAGTGATTGATTGTGTCGCGCCACAGACTCGTGCTGTGGTATTGGATTTCTCTGATGTCACCACCGTAGACATTACCGCGATCCATGCCCTTGAAAATGCCCTCGATCGCGTTCGTGACTACCCGGTTTGCCTGATCGGCGTAGGGCCGCATATCGAGAAGAAGCTGGCTTCTGCTGGGGTGCTGGCACTGGAAAACCTTGAGGTTTATCCTTCTGGTGAGTCATTACGTGAGCATTTGGCATCAAAGGGTCACAATGTCCAGTCTCAGGAGTCGACACCTTTAACGGTTTCTATGTACACTGCTAGCTAGGTAATGAATAGCGGGAAAGCATACTTTCCCGCACAACAATAAATTACGTAACCTGAGTAGAGCCTATGTACCAAGATATTATCCGTGCAGAGCTGACAGAAGCTGCTGACGTACTTAACCGCTTTTTGAGCGATGACAAGAATATGGCGGACATCGAAGCAGCAGCCAAGCTGCTGGCCGAGTCTTTCAAGCAGGGTGGCAAAGTCCTTTCTTGCGGTAATGGCGGCTCGCACTGTGATGCGATGCATTTTGCCGAAGAGCTAACTGGCCGCTACCGTGAGAACCGTCCTGGTTATCCTGGTATTGCGATTTCAGATCCTAGCCACCTGTCTTGCGTGAGCAACGACTTTGGCTACGAATATGTTTTTTCGCGCTACCTTGAAGCTGTAGGCGCAAAGGGCGATGTGCTGTTTGGCCTGTCGACCTCTGGCAACTCCGGCAATATCATCAAAGCGATCGATGCAGCCAAGGCCAAAGGCATGAAGGTGATTGCGTTGACGGGCAAGGATGGCGGCAAGATGGCTGGACTGGCCGATGTCGAAATCCGTGTACCGCATTTTGGCTACGCTGATCGTATCCAGGAAATTCATATCAAAATTATTCATATTTTGATTATGCTGGTAGAAAAGGAAATGGCGGAGTAACCGCTAACATACTGCAAGTAGATAGGGCATAAAGGACTATGTGTGAATTATTGGGCATGAGTGCCAATGTGCCGACGGACATTTGTTTCAGCTTTACCGGCTTGATGCAGCGGGGCGGCAATACTGGGCCACACCGTGATGGTTGGGGGATCACCTTCTATGAGGGCAAGGGTTTTCGTACCTTTAAAGATCCCAACCCTAGCAGCCAGTCGAGGATTGCTGAGCTTGTGCAGGAGTACCCGATAAAAAGCCGTGCGGTGGTCAGCCATATTCGGCAGGCCAACCGTGGCGGGGTGAGTTTGGAAAATACCCATCCATTCACTCGGGAGTTATGGGGGCAGTATTGGACGTTTGCCCACAACGGTCAGTTAACCGGTTATGAAAGCCTTGAAACCGGACGGTTTAAACCGGTCGGGGACACCGACAGTGAATTGGCTTTTTGTTGGTTGCTGAATCAGGTTGAGGGCAGGTTTCCAGAGCCACCAGAAGAGCTCGACATGGTTTTTGACTGGGTAGCAAAATGTTGCGATACCCTGCGTTCGCTTGGTGTCTACAATATGTTGTTGAGTAACGGTGAGTATGTACTTACCTACTGTACGAACAACTTGCACTGGATCACTCGTCGGGCACCGTTCGGAAAAGCGTCGTTGATCGATGAGGACGTGACTATCGATTTCCAGCAGGAGACAACACCGAATGATGTTGTGACGGTAGTGGCGACCCAGCCTCTGACCAATGATGAATGCTGGCATAAAATGCTGCCGGGCGAATTTAGCGTGTTTCATCTTGGTGAGCTGGCATATAGCCGTAAAGGTTAAGCGCCAGTTTGGCAAATGATACGGTACCTAGGCACTCAGAATATCTCATAAAATAAAAACGCGACCGAGAGGTCGCGTTTTTTTATATGTGTTGTCGAACGGCTTGGCGCAGGGAGGTGCTAGGATTCATCATCGGATGCATAGCCACCAGAAGGCAGGTCGTTACCGTCGAGACGGGCTCGGTTTCCCTCCATGACTACCCGCTGGGACAGGCACCAGTTAGCGACAAGCGGGTAAATCCTATGTTCCTGCTGCTGCACCCGATCCTTAACGTCATCGGCGCTGTCATCACTAAAAATCGGCACTTTGGCCTGAAGGATAACCGGCCCGCCGTCAAGCTCTTCGGTGACGAAGTGGACGCTGGTGCCATGCTCGTTATCACCGGCATCGATGGCCCGCTGGTGGGTATTGAGCCCCGGGTATTTGGGGAGCAATGACGGATGGACATTGATCATCCTCCCCTGGTAGTGGCGGACAAACTCTGCGCTTAAGATCCGCATAAATCCGGCAAGTACAACCAAGTCCGGTTGGTAGCGGTCAATTTGCTCAGCCATAGCCTGATCGAATGCGTCCCGGTCTGGGTAGTGCTCGGCAGACAGGTGCAGAGCATCGATTCCGGCAAGGCGTGCCCGCTCAAGGCCATAGGCATCGGCTTTGTTTGACAGAACGGCAACGACACCGGCGTTGTTGATGATGCCTGACTCGCAGGCATCAATCATAGCTTGAAGGTTGGAGCCGTTACCGGAGAGTAGGACGACAATTCTCTTCATGCCCTAGCATATCTCCACTTGCTCTTCGCCCTTATCTGCAGCCGCTATCTTACCGAGTAGCCATGCTTTCTCACCTTCGGCGTTCAGAATGGCAATTGCCTGCTCGGCCTGTTCAGCGGGTAGGGCAATCACCAGACCCACACCGCAGTTGAAGGTACGGTACATTTCGTAAGTATTAACATTGCCGGCTTGCTGGAGCCAATTGAACACTGCCGGCCATTGCCAGCTGGTGCCGTCGATAACAGCCTTGGTGCCATCAGGCAACACTCGGGGGATATTTTCCCAGAAGCCGCCGCCAGTAATATGGGAGATAGCATGGACGTCGCAGCTTTCCATCATCTTCAATGTGGACTGCACGTAAATTTTAGTTGGCTCAAGCAAATGGTCGGCCAATGTTTTGCCTTCCAGCTCTTGGTTGAGATCGGCTTGGGATACCTCGATGATTTTGCGGATCAGCGAGAAGCCATTAGAGTGTGGGCCGCTGGACGCAACAGCAATCAAAGCATCACCGGCTTTGACCTTGCTGCCATCAATGATGTCGGCTTTTTCTACGACGCCAACACAAAAACCGGCAACATCATAATCCTCGCCGTGGTACATGCCTGGCATTTCTGCCGTTTCGCCGCCAATCAGGGCACAGCCTGACTGTAGGCAGCCTTCGCCAATGCCAGTTACCACTGCTGCTGCTGTATCTACGTCCAACTTGCCGGTTGCATAGTAGTCAAGGAAGAAAAGGGGCTCTGCACCTTGTACGATAAGATCGTTGACACACATGGCAACCAGATCGATGCCGATAGTATCGTGCTTGTTCAGATCCATTGCCAAGCGAAGTTTCGTCCCTACACCATCGGTACCCGATACCAGTACCGGCTCTTTGTATTTGGTTGGCAGGGCACAAAGGGCGCCAAAACCACCAATATTGCCCATCACTTCCGGACGATGGGTGCGTTTTACCACCCCTTTAATACGGTCAACCAATGCGTTGCCTGCATCGATATCAACACCAGCATCTTTGTAACTAAGAGAAGAGTTATTGCCGCTCACAGGAGATCCCTCAACGTATTAAAGTAAAAAAGCGGGGGTATGATAACAGCAGTCAGAGCGGAAAGGAAAACGTTTGCGTCAATAAATGTCACTGGCTGTTTCCTGAGCAAACGAAACGAACACCCCTATCGGTAGCACGATAGTCTAGTGTATAATAATGTGATTTTTTGAAAATTCGTTTGCTTAGGAGTCAGAGATGAAAGTCGTTGAGGTTAAACACCCACTGGTAAAACATAAGATTGGTCTTATGCGCGAAGGTGACATCAGCACTAAGCGTTTCCGTGAGTTGGCAACGGAAGTTGGTAGCTTGCTGACGTATGAAGCGACTTCAGACTTCGAAACGGAAAAGGTTACTATCGAAGGTTGGAATGGTCAAGTCGAAATTGATCAGATCAAAGGTAAAAAAGTAACTGTAGTGCCAATTCTGCGTGCCGGTCTTGGCATGATGGATGGCGTGCTAGAGCACATGCCAAGCGCACGTATCAGTGTTGTTGGTATCTACCGTGATGAAGAAACACTGGAGCCGGTCCCTTATTTCAACAAGCTGGCATCGAATATCGATGAGCGTATCGCATTGGTGGTTGACCCTATGCTGGCGACTGGCGGTTCTATGATCGCAACATTGGATCTGCTGAAGGAACACGGTTGTACCCAGTTTAAGGTATTGGTACTGGTTGCTGCGCCTGAGGGTATCGAAGCGCTTGAAAAAGCTCACCCAGATGTTGAGCTATACACCGCAGCTATCGACGAGAAGCTAAATGACAAGGGCTACATTGTTCCTGGTCTAGGTGATGCGGGCGACAAAATTTTCGGTACCAAGTAACACCGAACCGCTGACAAGAGCCGGGCAGATGCCCGGCTTTTTTTTGTCTGTTATCAATGCTTGGCTTGTGTTATCGGTTAGGTATAAAAACGGGGCGCATTGGCGCCCCGGTTGGTTTTTATTGGTTTAGCAAGCGGTTACTTGCCGTCTGCTTCGATTTGCGCATTGTCCACGACGTGGTTTTCACCGAGATCATCAGGCAGGATCAGGTTGAGGATAATTGCTACGATACCGCACAGGCTGATCCCTTGCAGGCTGAATTCACCGATACCGAAGGCCATACCACCGATCCCGAATACTAGAGTGACAGCAACAATGACTAAGTTTCGTGATTTGTGGAGGTCGACTTGGTTTTTAATCAGGGTATTGAGGCCAACGGTGGCAATTGAGCCGAACAATAAGATCATGATGCCGCCCATTACCGGAACCGGTATGGTCTGGAGCATTGCGCCGAGTTTACCGACAAAGGCAAGAACCAGTGCGGTGACTGCAGCCCAAGTCATGATGACGGGGTTAAAAGCCTTGGTGAGCATGACTGCCCCGGTAACTTCCGAATAAGTGGTGTTAGGCGGAGCGCCGAACATAGAGGCGGCAATGGTCGCGACACCGTCGCCAGCCATGGTGCGGTGCAGGCCCGGCTTCTTGAGGTAGTCCTTGCCGGTGACGTTTGAGATAGCGAGCATATCGCCCACATGCTCGACGGCAGGGGCAATGGCAACCGGAATCATAAACAAGATGGCGTTGATGTTGAATTCGGGGAAGGTGAAGTTCGGCATGGCAAGCCAAGCAGCCTGCGCGACCGGCGTAAAGTCAACCACACCAAATGCCAAGCTCATCGTGTAGCCAGCGACAATGCCCGCCATGATCGGCACCAGTTTGAAAAAGCCTTTGGCGAACACACTGAAGGCAATGGTGACAAGCAGTGAGATTGATGAAATCCATAATGCAGCGCTGCCGTCGACCAGTTGGATAGCGCCATCACCGCTCTTGCCCAGTGCCATATTGACAGCCGAAGGTGCCAGGCCAAGGCCGATCACCATAATAACAGGGCCGACAACGACAGGAGGCAACAGCTTGTGGATGATGCCTACGCCTCGCACTTTGATCAGTGCCCCCATACAGATATACACCACACCGGCCATCATCAGGCCGCCCATGGTCGCAGCAATTCCCCAAGTTTGGATTCCGAACATGATAGGAGCAATAAACGCAAAAGAGGAGGCAAGGAAAATGGGGACGGAGCGTTTGGTGATAACTTGGAAGAGGAGGGTACCGAAACCAGCACCGAAGAGGGCAACGTTGGGGTCAAGGCCGGTCAGGAGCGGGACCAGAACCAATGCACCAAACGCAACGAAGAGCATTTGGGCACCCTGTAAAATCTGCATCATTGTGATATCCACCGAGCTAAAAATAAAATCGGGCAATGCTAGCACAGACGCAAACGTTTACCCAGTGCTTAATATGAAAAAAATTAATAGTCGCAGATGGCTAACAGGTACAATAGAAAAATTACAATCCGTTGACGAAAGATTGTTATTTAGAGCAGATACTTATTGATGGAAGTAACAAAAAGTTGCTTTATTTCTGTTCAAAAAGGTACTGTATTTTTGACATGATCAGTTGCCGAGCCAGATAGGTTCAATTTATGATCAGCCCCTAACTTCAGTAATAATGAGTGTTTTATGCTGCGTGTGAGTTTACTCCTAATGGCACTGTTGGCGCTTCCTTTGAAAGCAGCAACCGTGACCAACCTGTATCAGGCTCAGGTAGTCCTGCCGGATACCGACCGCCAATCTGAACAGGCTGCCCGTCAACAGGCCCTTGAGCAGGTATTGGTAAAAGTATCGGGCCAAAGCTCGGTTGTGGGTAATGAAGTTATCCGCAAAGCACTTGGCAGCAGTAACCAGTATGTCAGCCAGATGGGCTACGGCAGGCTTAATGGCCAGCAAACATTGGAATTGGCGTTTGAACCTGCACGTATTCGTAGTTTGCTCAGCCAAGCTAAGGCGAGCTACTGGAACGCGCAACGCCCGAGTATTCTGGTTTGGCTGGTACAAGAACAAAACCGCAGTCGCGATATCATCTGGGATCAATCAGATAACCCATTGCTGGTACAGCTTGAAGATAATGCCGACCGCCGTGGTTTGCCGGTTATGATGCCAATCGGTGATTTCGAGGATGTGACAGCAATAAGTATCCCTGATCTTTGGGGTGGTTTTGTTCAGCCAGTTGCGAAGGCAAGTTTACGCTATCAGCCGGGGGCGGTATTGATTGTCAGAGCTCGCCAGCAGGGACAGGATCAATATGATTTAAGCTGGCAGTTATTTACTGAGCCTGCCGATCAAATGGACTCTGCTCAGTCAGCTCCGGTTGAAGGACGTTTGTCCGGCACGGCGGCCGGTGCGATCCAGCAGATGACAGATCAGATCGCCGATCAGCTTGGTGCCCGTTATGCCATTCCTCTGGGCGGCGATACCAATGATCAGCTTTCGGTGGTGGTTGGCAATATCCATTCGGCAGAAGACTTTTTTACCTTGGAGCGGATGATCACTCATTTGAGCTCTGTTGCGGCGGTGAATGCCTACCGTATTCAAGGTGAGCAGGTTGAGTTTTCGGTTCAGCTGCTTAGTACCGAGGATGTTTTCCAGCGTGAGTTGAGCCAAGATAGCCGTTTGTCGGCAGTTACGGCGCCGTTGGATGAACAAGAGCGCATGGATACGGATAGCGTGGTAGAAGGTGGCATGATCCAGCCATCTCAGTTGAGTGCGCCGGTTGATTCGAGTTCAGATGAATCAGCGGCTCCGCAGCAGGTTGCGCCAGCAGCAGTTAAGCCAGCCAAGCAGGTGATGCAGTTTGAATGGCATGTACCCGCGGCGGCGACAGTGGCTATCTAATCCCAATCGTAGTCAATAGCGGATCATTTTCCGGTGCTGTTTCCGGTCGCGTACTAACCGTGATGGGTATAGCAAGGTAACAAAAAGAAGACGGTGGCTGAGGCCACCGTTTTTTTTGTATCAGCATCCGGCGATTAACCTCTATAGCGCTCGTTTTCTTCTTTTTCTACCTGTGATAGGCGTTTGAGGCGAGAGCCCAACTCGCGGCCGCGCAGTCTGGCATACAGGGCATTGCCGACGAAGGCGGTACTCACGAGGCACAATTCAACCCCAGCCAGCCACCTTTCGCCCTCATCGACCCATAGTAGGGTTAAAGCATGAAGAAAATAGAACATCAGAATGAAGTTGGCCCAGGCAAAGGTATAGGGTTTGCCTGCAATGATCCCGCGCAATGGCAAAAGCAGCGGAAGTACCCAGATACCCGCCATGATCTGCGCATTGAGATGCGGGTGGGGGGAAAGCCATGATTGCCATAGTACGACCCAGCCAGCAAGGCAGAAATAGGCGGCTTGGGCTGCAATGAGAACGAAACGGGTGCGGAGGTGGGGGGGAGTCATAGTTCACATCCTTGCAAACGTATAAAGCCCGCATGGTGACATAACGGGCTGTAATTCAGCGTAGTTTGAGTGCCGTGATAGCCAGTCGCTTTCCGCAGGCTTGGGCCAGTTGTGCTTCTTCACTGCTGAGCTGGCGGAATTCACCGCCACTGAGGTGGGAGGGGCCATAGGGCGTGCCTCCGCTCTGGGTGGTGTGCAGTGCCGGCTCTGAATAGGGGATGCCGACAATCAGCATTCCGTGGTGAAGCAATGGCAGCATCATCGATTGGAGGGTCGTCTCCTGCCCGCCATGCAACGACGATGACGAGGTGAAGACGCAAGCCGGCTTGCCGATGAGTGCTCCGCTAAGCCATTCTGGGCTGGTGGAGTCCCAAAACTGCTTGAGCGGCGCAGCCATGTTGCCAAACCTTACCGGGCTGCCCATGGCCAGACCGATACATTGGTCGAGATCGTTGCGTGTCACAACAGGATCGCCGTGAGGCGCTTGTCTGTCATCACCGATCTCTGCGACAGTTCGTAAGATCGCTTCACAGCCGTCGACTTGCTCGATCCCTCTGGCGATATGCCGGGCAAGTTGGCGTGTATTGCCGTGGCGGCTGTAGTAGAGGACCAGCAGGGAGGCCATATTAAAGGATATCCAGCACTTGCTCTGGCGGACGGCCCATTGCGGCCTTGTTGCCGTTGACAACAATCGGGCGCTCGATCAGCTTGGGGTTGGCTGCCATCGCCTCGATCAGCTGTTGCTCAGACACTGATGCATCGCCAAGGGCGAGCTCTTTATAGGTATCTTCTTTGGTTCGCATCATCTCACGGGCACTGCCGTAACCCAGCTGGCTCAGTAGGGTCTTGAGTTGCTCTGCCGATGGCGTGTCTTCCAAATACTTGACGATTGTTGGGGAGATCCCGCGTTCTTCCAACAGAGCGAGGGTTTCGCGGCTCTTGGAGCAGCGAGGATTGTGGTAAATAGTGACTGACATGGTGGTTATCTTCCTCGGCGTTGTCGGCTCTTGCCATTGCTAATGGCAGGGAGGTAACAAAGCAGTTTGTTTTTAGTATGTTGCACTATTGTATACGATGGTGGACGCAACGCAATGGCAGGGATCGCGTTTGCCCGTCCTGCATTGGCAGGACGAGCGAAAAGGTTAGCGTTGCAGGCTGGCTGCCCGCTGCTGATCGAGCCTTAACTGGTCGATTCGAGCATCGTAACGAGCTTGGTCCAATGAATTGATTTCGACCAGCTGGCTGGCCTGAATGTAGTTCTGGATAGCCTTGGGCCAGGCCCCGTTAAGAGCGAACAATTCCGCCCTTGCTGCCAGTTCTGCATCCCGTCGACCAACGGCAGCCTGACCTTGTGCCAGCATGTGCCAACCATTGGGATCATCGGGGTTGTCATGGGTGTACCGAGTCAGGATTGGGATGCTTTGGCTATACTTCCCTGCCTCCTGCATGGCATGGGCCAGGTTGAGCCGCAGGACATTGTTGCTTGGCGCGGACTTGAGGGCATTCTCCAGCCGCTTTATCGCCCTGCCATACTGTTTTTGGTAGAGATCGAGATCCGTGGCCGTATCGATATAGAAACGGTTGTTGGGCTCCTTGGCCAGCAATGGGGACAATAACGCCTGAGCTTGCTGGTACTTGCCGCTGTCAATGTAGACGATGGCCTTGCCGTAGTTGAGCGCATCTCGGGTCTGCGGGGTCGCGCGTTTGAGCTGGCGATCGAACCAATTCAGCGCGGCATCGCTGTCTAGTCCGGCAAACCGGGCAATGATCCGCGAGCGGGCGAGATGGTAGCGCTCTGAGTAACCGACGTTGGTCTTTGGGTATTGGTTAGCGCGGCTGCGGCTGTCGGCAATCCGGGATTCAGGCAATGGGTGGGTCAGCAGCATCGGTGGCGGTGTGCTGGCATAGCGGTACTCGTCGGCCAAGCGGCCGAAGAATCGCGGCATAGCCTGAACATCGAAGCCGGACTTGGCCAAGGTCGCAATACCGATCCGGTCGGCTTCTTTTTCATTGCTGCGGGTATAGTTGATCTGTCCCTGGGCCGAGGCTGCGGTGGTGGCATGGATTGCCGCCATCCCTGCTTCCGGCGAGGCAATGGCCAGCATCAGCGAGCCGATAAGAGCAGCCATCGTAGCCGGTGATTTGCGGGCTTGGTCTTCCATGCTCCGAGCTAGGTGGCGTTGGGTAACGTGGGCAATTTCGTGCGCGACCACCGAGGCCAGTTCGCTCTCGCTCTTGGCATAAAGGAAGAGCCCAGAGTGCACGGCAACATGCCCGCCGAAGAAGGCGAAAGCATTCAAGGCTCGGTTTTGGATCATGAAAAAGGTAAAAGGGGTTTTGACACCGTTGGCGTTGGCAACGAGGCGATGGCCAAGATCTTGAATATAGTCGGAAAGTAAAGGGTCGCTGATCACCGGCATACTGGCGCGGATCATGCGCATGTAGGCATCGCCGTATTCCATTTCTTTCTCGATGGTCAGGGTCGAGGCTGCGGCCGTACCTATCTCAGGCAACTGGGCGGGATCACTGGCCGTCGCGGGCAAGCTGGTCCCTAGCAATGCACCGATAAGAAAATAGGCTGGTGCTTTAGCGAATAGAGTCATAGTAATAATTATACCGCCTTCTTGCTGTCGCATACTGCGAGGCTAAATCAATCCTGAATGGAGCCCATATAAGGGGGTATGACAACGAAACCTTTGTCTGGTTTCTTTTTTGTCTTGTCGTTGTCATTTACAATAACCTGATGGAGACAAGATGTCAGTACAAGGAAAGGGATCTTTCAATGCTCGATTTAACCAAGGAACGTTGCCCGATGGCTCTGCTGCTGGCAAAGCGAGCAGCCGAATCGCTCAGTCCGGGCGATGCATTGGCGATCCTCATCATTGATACGGGGGCAAGGCAGGATATTCCCCGTTATTTCACTTCTACTCGTAATTTTTCGTTGAACACGCTTGAAGACAGCCCGCATCGGCTGCTAATCACTGTGACCAAAAGGTTGTAAACACTTATGCTCGATATGCTGACCCGCTGGTATCAGCGACGCTTCTCTGACCCCCATGCCGTGAGCCTAGTGGCTATTTTGCTAGGGGGATTTCTTACTATTTACTTTTTCGGGAACCTCATCGCACCGCTGTTGGTGGCTATTGTTTTGGCTTATTTGCTCGAATGGCCGGTAAGCCAACTCACCCGCCTTGGTTTGCCTCGCACACCGGCCGTGACGCTGGTGCTGCTGGTTTTTGCCGGCCTGATGGTGATGGCGGTATTCGGGCTGATGCCAACCATCTGGCATCAGGTCGCCAATCTTGTTGCTGAGCTCCCGAATATGTTCAATGGCCTGCAGGAATATGTGTCGAGCTTGCCGGAGCGTTACCCTGATTTCGTCCAGCCCCACCAGATCAGCTCGGTGATGATGACTTTCCGCGACAAGGTGATGGGGATGGGTGAGAGCGTCCTCAAAGGCTCGCTTTCATCACTGGTCAGCCTGGCGACAATCGCGGTGTACCTGATCCTAGTACCACTGCTGGTCTTTTTCCTGCTTAAGGGCAAAGACGAGATGATGGCGATGCTCAAGGGGTTCCTGCCCCGTAACCGCCGCCTGGCGAGCGAAGTCGGTGCCGAGATGAACGAGCAGATCTCGAATTATATCCGCGGCAAGGTTACCGAGATTTTTATTGTCGGCATCGCCAGCTACGTGACGTTCGAGGTGATGGGCCTACGCTATGCGGTTTTGCTTGGGGTGCTGGTGGGCTTTTCGGTCCTGATCCCGTATATCGGGGCCGCCGCCGTGACCTTGCCGGTGGCGATGGTCGGCTTGTTCCAGTGGGGGATCAGCCCTGATTTCTGGTGGCTGCTGGTAGCCTACGGCATTATTCAGGCCCTTGATGGTAACGTGTTGGTTCCGGTGCTGTTTTCCGAGGCCGTCAATCTTCACCCTGTGGCGATCATCGTCTCGGTGTTGGTGTTCGGCGGTTTGTGGGGCTTCTGGGGCGTGTTCTTTGCCATTCCGCTGGCAACCTTAGTCAAGGCCGTTTGGCATGCGCTGTCGTCCGCTGAGTTTAGCGAAGAGCCCGCTTCGAGCGAGTAGTGAATACGATATACAGAAAAGGCCGCAATATTGCGGCCTTTTTTATGGTTCGGGGTTAGCCGCTGTTACTGGGCGTCTTTGAGGTAGTTTAGGACGACGTCGTGGTGGTCTTTGGTTTTGAACTTGTCGAATACATGCTCGATCACTCCATTCTCGTCGATCAGGAAGCTGATGCGGTGCAGGCCGTCGTAAACCTTGCCCATGAATTTCTTCTCCCCCCAGACACCGAATTGTTCTGCAACGGCATGGTCTTCGTCTGACAGCAGGGTGAAGTTGAGGTTGTCGCGCTCGATGAACTTCGGCAGGCGCTTAACCGGATCGATACTGATCCCCAGAACCTCGACATTGAAGCTATCCAGCTCTGTCTTGCTATCGCGCAGGCCACAGGCTTGGACCGTACAGCCCGGGGTCATGGCTTTCGGGTAGAAATAGGCCAGAACTTTTTTTCCTTTGAAATCGGCAAGGCTGACAGGATCGCCGTTCTGGTTGTTCAATGTGAAGTTTGGGGCAGCCGTGCCGGCGGTCAAGGTCTTCATATTGGTATCCTTATTGGTTGTGACCGACGAAGGTGACTTTGCCTGTTACCTGCAGGGTATGGCAAAGCACTTCAAATTCTTCTTGTAGTGTCATTAGGTTGCAGCCTTCAGGCAGGGTAGTGCCAATAAGCAGCTGAAACGTGTTGGCGGTTTCCGGGGTGTTGCTCTCGAGGGTTTGCGCACTGAGCGAAGCGATACTGAGGCCTCGGGCGGCCAGGAAACGGGTAAAGGGTTCGGTCAGTCCCGGACTGTCATTGGCTTCAACATGAAACTCGGCACTGTATGGTGAGTAGCGTTGCTCATGCTTGCTGGTGCGTTTCATCACGGTCAGTAAATCGTGTTCAAGCGCGGTGAGCGGCAAAGTCGACTCGACCCGGGTAATAGCGTTGGCATTGCCAGACAGCAACATGAACAGGGTAAACTCACTGCCAAGCAGTGCCAGACGGCTGTCGATGATGTTGCAGCCACACTGGGTGATCAACCGGATAATCTCATCGGAGATACCTGGGCGGTCTTTTCCGACAGCAGTGACGACTAAATAATGTTCCATATTGATTACATCATGTTATGAGTACCTGATGCATGGTAGCACAGCCATCTGCCGAGCCAAGTGCCAACGCTGCAAAATTAGGCTTTCGGCAAGGAGTTAGGGATCTTCAATTTACATAACTCTGGCTTGAGTTTACTGTTACTGAAAAGTAGTATGGTTTCTCTTGGCCGCCTTATTATTCGCTTTTGTGGCATATTTAGGGGCTGTTGGACTTTCAATCATTGACCTTTCATTTTTATGCGGCACCGTAACCGGTTTGCCTCGTTCTGAGCACAGGCACGTGCTCTTATACTGGATGATACGGAGCTGTTGGATGACACCATTGCTCTTTGGGTAGCGCCTGAAAAATGCTTATAGTATCCCGGTACGGGAATTTGAGCGTTTTTCAGGATTTACCGGGTAATTTTTGAGAGATCACCAGACCCTGGAGCCCCCGAAGATAAGGATGCCGGGTCGATAGTTATTCAAGGGGAGTAAGGATATGTTTTCAGGCAGTATGGTTGCGCTGATCACGCCGTTTGATGAGAACGGTGAAGTAGACTACGCCAGTTTGGCGTCGTTGGTAGAATATCACATCGCGGCAGGTACCGACGCTATTGTCTCAGTGGGGACAACTGGCGAATCGACGACCCTGACCGTCGATGAGCACGTCAAGGTCGTTCAGAAGACCGTGGAATACGCACAGGGCCGAGTGCCTGTATTGGCCGGTACGGGGGCAAACGCCACCCACGAAGCCATCACCATGACCAAATTGATGAGCGATACCGGCATTGTCGGTTGCCTGAGTGTCACACCTTATTACAACAAACCAACTCAAGAAGGTTTGTACCAACATTATAAGGCAATCGCGGAATCAACAGAGCTGCCTCAGTTCCTTTACAATGTACCGGGCCGTACCGGTGTTGACTTGCTGCCGGAAACTGTTGCCCGCTTGGCGAAGCTGGACAATATCGTTGGTATTAAAGATGCGACGGCGGATTTGTCACGGGTGAGAAAAACCCGGGAACTTTGCGGGCCTGAGTTTATCCAATTGAGCGGTGATGATGCGACGGGGTTGGATTTCCTCGACGAGGGTGGCCACGGGGTTATTTCGGTGACCGCTAACGTTGCTGCACCAGACATGGCGTTGATGTTCAAGCTGGCATTAAGCGGCCAGATGGACGCGGCTCGTGAGATCAATCAACGTCTGATGCCATTGCACAAGCAATTGTTTGTTGAATCAAACCCAATCCCGGTAAAATGGGCAGCACATCAATTGGGCTTGATCACGTATGGCGATTTACGCCTGCCGCTGACCAAGCTAAGTGAAAATGCCCAACCAGTGGTCGAAGCAGCGCTGAAGGATGCGAACGTACTGCTGTAGGTAATGGGCAACCGGCTTTAGAGCGTAGGAAAGCGAATGAATTACAAGTATAAGCTGGTGGCTGCAGCCGTCGCTGTAGCAACATTGGCGGGGTGCTCTGGTGGAGCCGAGCAGCGCCGCCAAGCCAACCAGGATTTTAACTATCTCAAGACCGAGCCTTTGCAGGCCTGGAACATGCCAACGAATGCGCAGCCTTTTCAGGTTTCGGACTATGCCATCCCAGCCCGCCAGTTTAACGGCGGTGTCGGGGCTGCGGTGGATATCCGCCCACCGCAACAGGTATTGGCTTTGATTCCGGGTGCCAGAACAGTAAAAACCGAGCAGGGCGTGGTTTTATTGCTGAGCAAGCCAGAAGAGCTAAGCGACATTTGGGGACTGACCCAAAAAGTGGTGGCTGAGCAAAATATTGCCCTTGTTAGCGAAGGTGCCAATGAGATGGTCACAGACTGGGTCACTTGGACCAATGCTGACGAAGACAGTGAAGTTGGCAGTCGCTACCGGATCACGAAGTCGGCAGAGCCTAACCGCAACAGCTACCAGATTGAGCTGATCGATTGGCGTGAAGGTGGGGTCAAGCAGCCGGTAACCGCGGACAACAAAGAGCGTTACAGCACGCTGATGACCAATTTGATCACCTCTCGTTATGATCAGGAAGAGCGCGAGCGTGCTCGCCTGCGAGCTCAGGAGTTGGTCAAGCAGATCCCGATCTCAATGGGTCAGGATCGTAGCGGCCTGCCGGTTATTATTGCCCGTGCGCCGTACTCCGTGTTCTGGGAGCGTTTCCCTGAAATTCTTGGTCAGATTGGATTCTCTGTGGAAGGCCGCAACCGCTCACAAGGTGAAGTGGAAGTGAAGTTCAAGTCACAGGATGATGAATTCTGGACTGAGTTGGGTACCAAGCCAATTATGCTAGATAGCCGTACCTACAATATCTTGCTGGGTGATTTGGGCAACCGTACCTCGATCAATATCACTAATGCCGACGGCAAGCCGATTACCGAAGAAGCACTGGAAAGCATGGTGCCGGTGATGATGGCGGCCATTGAGCGAGACAACCGCAAGTAATACGATCCTGTCGGATTTGCCCGGTAAGGATTTAGGGATAATAAAAAACGCTGCCTAGGCAGCGTTTTTTTATGGCGCGAGAATATGGTCTTACTTGACCTCTTCGCCGCGAGCTTGCATATCTGCATGGTAAGACGAGCGGACAAACGGGCCGCAGGCTGCGTGGGTGAAGCCCAGATCCAGTGCGATTTGTTTTAGTTCGTCAAACTCTTCAGGCGGCACGAAACGCTCTACCGGCAGGTGATGGCGGCTTGGTGCCAGATACTGGCCTAGAGTCAGCATTGTCACACCGTGGGCGCGAAGATCCTTCAGTACCTCGATGATCTCTTCTTTGGTCTCGCCCAGACCCATCATCAGGCCTGATTTGGTTGGGATCTCAGGGTGGATTTCCTTGAATTTCTTCAACAGATCCAACGACCACTGGTAGTTAGCTCCCGGACGGGCCTTGCGATATAGGCGTGGGGCGGTTTCCAGATTGTGGTTGAATACATCTGGCGGGTTGTCGCGCAAAACTTCCAGCGCGCGGTCCATACGGCCTCGGAAATCGGGAACCAGGGTTTCGATCTGGATGCCCGGGCTCTTGGCGCGGATCTCGCGGGTACAGTCGGCAAAGTGCTGGGCACCGCCGTCGCGAAGATCATCACGGTCCACTGACGTTACGACAACGTAGCGAAGCTTCATGTCGGCGATGGTCTGCGCCAGTTGGGTCGGTTCTTCGGCATTCGGTGGCAGTGGACGGCCGTGGGCCACGTCACAGAACGGGCAGCGGCGGGTACAGATTGCACCAAGGATCATGAAGGTTGCCGTACCGTGGTTGAAGCATTCTGCCAGATTCGGACAAGATGCTTCCTCACATACCGAATGGAGGTTGTTCTTGCGCATCGCTGATTTGATTTCCTGGATGCGCTTGCTGTCAGACGGCAGCTTGATCTTCATCCATTCTGGTTTGCGCAGGGTCTCTTTTGGCGCTTCTTCCTCAGCGACATTGCGAACCGGGATAAGGGCCATTTTGTCGGCATCACGGTATTTGACACCTTGTTCAATTTTGATTGGTTTACTCATGAATTGCTTTCCGTTTTCCACTCAACGCTCTGGTAATCGAGCAGTTTGACCAGCTCTTCTACTAGTACCGGCTGAACTTCCGCTAATTCTGAAGGCCCATCCAACAACGCAGTTTGCGTCATTTCCATCCCGGCATAACCACAAGGGTTGATACGCAGGAATGGGGCCAGATCCATGTTGATATTGAGTGCCAGACCGTGAAAAGAGCAGCCGCGTCTGATCCGCAGCCCCAGTGAGCATATCTTTTGGTTGTTGACATACACACCCGGTGCGTCAGGGCGGGCGTTAGATTCGATCCCGAAGTGGGACAGGGTATTGATGACCGTATTCTCGATATGGGTTACCAGATCGCGAACGCCAAGTTTCTTGCGGCGCAGGTCTATCAGGATATAGGCCACCAGTTGGCCCGGACCATGATAGGTCACTTGGCCGCCACGATCACTTTGGACGACAGGGATATCACCAGTGTTGAGCAGGTGTTCGGCTTTTCCGGCTTGCCCTTGGGTAAAGACGGGGTTGTGTTCAACCAGCCAGATTTCGTCGGTGCTGTCAGCTGTCCGTTGATCGGTGAATTGGTGCATGGCCTGCCACGTTGGCTCGTAGTCGCGGCGACCAAGATTTCGAATGATGATGTTATTGTTCAAAGTCACATCCGTAAGGCCCATAAGCCCAGCCTGTTAGAGACACCCCCACCTGGGTGTTGGGTGATACATTATAAAACTTGGCGGCTGAATTTACAGCCGCCAATTTATAGGGGATTAGGCTTACAGAACGACGCGGACAATATCGATGTCGCCCAGTTCTTTGTACAGGGTTTCAACCTGCTCAATCGACGTGGCGGTGATACTGATAGATACGGCACTGTAGGTCCCCTTGCCGCTAGGCTTAACGTCAGGGGTGTAATCGCCCGGCGCGTGGCGCTGGATCACTTCAACAACGAGATCGGCCAGTTCAGGTTTGTTGTAACCCATAACCTTGTAAGTAAACTTACAAGGGAACTCTAACAGATCTTTCAGTGTTGCCTGTTCTTGCTGCTGCATGCTGAACTCCGAGGTTTTGCATAGATGTTGCGTTTTAGGCTGTGCATATTAAAGGCTCAGGCCGCTTTTCTCAAGCCATCTTGGCCGCAGGCGGCAGGCCGATAGCAAAGAGGCAGCCCGTGGCTGCCTCTTTGTGTTGCTTATCGCTAGGTTAGTTCAACCAGCCTTTGAATAGCAAAACGATGTAATCGATGAAACGGCTGAAGATGCCGCCTTCGTTGACATTGTTCAAGGCAATCAGCGGGTACTCGGCAATATCCTCGTTCCCTACGCGGTAGTATAGCTTACCGACTACGTCGCCTTTTTTGATCGGTGCTTTCAGCTCTTTTTCAAGAACAAAGCTGGCAGCAAGATCTTTGGTCTGGCCGCGAGGCAGAGTCACGAAGGTATCTTCGGCGACGCCTAGTGCCACTTCATCGGTGTCACCCATCCATACTTTTTCGGTAACGAACGTCTCGTTGGCCTTGTGCGGTGATACAGTTTCGAAGAAACGGAAGCCGTAGTTCAGCAGTTTCTTGCTCTCGGCCTTACGGGCATTCGGGTTCTTGGTGCCCATCACGACAGAGATTAGGCGCATTTTGCCTTCTGTTGCCGTGCTCACCAAGCTGTAGCCGGCATTGTTGGTGTGGCCTGTTTTCAGACCGTCAACGTTCAGGCTCTTGTCCCACAGCAGGCTGTTGCGGTTGTACTGGGTGATGTCGTTGTAAGTGAAGGATTTCTCCTTGTAGATGGCAAATTCTTCCGGTACATCGCGGATCAGGCCCTGAGCCAGCAACGCCATGTCGTATGGTGTTGTGTATAGGTTCGGATTGTCCAGGCCGTGAACGTTGGCGAAGTGGGTTGAATCCATCTTCAGGCTCTTGGCCCAACCGTTCATCAGATCAACGAACGAGTCGGTTGATCCGGCAACGTGTTCAGCCATCGCAACACAGGCGTCGTTGCCTGATTGGATGATGATACCGCGGTTGAGATCTGAAACCTTAACCTCGCTACCGACTTCGATAAACATCTTCGAAGAGCCTGGGAAGTTCTTAGCCCAAGCGTTTTTGCTTACGACAACAGTATCATCCATCGAGATATTGCCGCGCTTGATTTCCTGACCGATAACGTAGCTGGTCATCATCTTGGTCAAACTTGCTGGTGGCAGTTGTTCGAACTCTTTATAGCCAGCCAGAATTTTACCTGAATGGTAATCCATCAGGACGTAGCCCTTGGCAGCGATTTGAGGTGCTTCAGGGACAACCGCTGGTGCAGCCGCAGCGCTTGCTGAAGCCAGCAAGGTGGCTGAGATAGCGACCGAGCGGAAAAGTGCAGCAGATTTCTTCATGGTGGTTGTAACTTAATTTTGTCAGTTGCAAAAAAACTCCACACACTATATCAGATTGTCAATGACAGGCCAGTATTGGCCGCAGATATGACGCTGTGAGGAGTGATGATTGCCAAATTTTGACATTTGGTTGGGGTAAAAAACAACAATGGGCAGCAAAAAGCTGCCACATTGTATGCATATTGGATATCAAATTACGATTTTGGTTCCAATTCACGTTTCGATGTGATGATAAAAGCTTGCGGGTAATGGCTCGATTTTGCCTTGTCGCGCAGTGATACTGCCTCATCGCGGTCGATAAACGGTCCCAAGCGGAGCCGGTAGACTTCACCGGCATCGGATTTTTGAGTATCAATCGGGCTGGCAAATTCCTGCTTGAGCTGGGCTGTCATCGCCTCGGCCTTCTCTGCATCGGTGACCGCTGCCAGCTGGACGAAATAGAAATTCGGGTTGGCCGATTGCCACTCATCAGGGTTGGTGGGCTTTGCTATTCGGATCAGCTCAATACGTACCGGCGCTGTGCCGTTCTTGATGACATCGAGTCGAGCCGCTGCTGCCATGCTGAGGTCGATGATCCGTCCGTCGTGGAACGGCCCGCGATCGTTGACTCGGACAATGGCGGTTTTGCCGTTCTTGGTATTGGTGACTTTGACATAGCTCGGCAGCGGCAGGGTCTTGTGGGCCGCTGTCATCGAGTACATGTCGTAGATCTCGCCATTGGAGGTTTTATGGCCATGAAACTTCTGGCCGTACCATGAGGCATAGCCTTCCTCGATGAATGGCTGATCGCCCCGGACGATTTTGTAGTCTTTGCCGCGCAGGGTGTAATCCTTGTTGCCCGCGAGGCTGAAAGGCTCGTAGCGGGGCTGGGCATCTTCGATGTGATCCAGCGTTGGTGATGATGTCGGTGCGACGTCATCGGCCAGCTCGTAGCGCTCGTCACTCGGGGTTGAGCTGCATCCAGCAATCAGCAGGGCAAGGAAAATAGGGGTAATGCGCATTTAGGTCGCCTTGGACAACATGTTTCTATGGGTATGAATGGACATCAGGATACCAAAACCGGCCATCAAGGTAACCATTGAGGTGCCACCATAGCTGACAAGTGGTAGCGGAACCCCCACGACTGGAAGTAACCCGCTGACCATACCGATATTGACAAAGATATACACGAAGAAGCTCAGCATGATACTGCCGGACATCATGCGTCCGAAAGCCGTCTGGGCTCGGCTTGATAGGATCAGGCCGCGGGCGATGATGAACAGGTAGATAGCGAGCAGGCTGCATACTCCAATCAGTCCCCATTCCTCGGCAATCACCGCGAAAATGAAATCGGTATGGCGCTCTGGCAGGAATTCGAGTTGGGACTGGGTACCTTGCAGCCATCCCTTGCCATTGAGCCCGCCGGAGCCGATAGCAATTTTAGACTGGATAATATGATAACCCGCCCCGAGCGGGTCAGATTCAGGGTTGAATAAGGTCAGTACCCGGGTTCGTTGGTAATCGCGCATCAGGAAAAACCACAATACCGGAATAAAGGCCCCGAGCAAGCTTCCGGCAAGGGCGATGATCCGCCAGTTGATGCCGGAGAGGAACAAGACAAAGACACCCGAGGCGGCGATAAGGATCGAAGTGCCGAGATCCGGCTGTTTGGCGATCAGGATGGTTGGGACGCAGATGAGCACGAGGGCGATGGTGATGTTTTTCAGGCTGGGGGGGAGGGGACGGTTACCGATAAACCGTGCGACCATCAACGGGACAGCCAGCTTGATCAGCTCCGAGGGCTGGAACCTGACCACCCCGAGGTTGAGCCAGCGTTGCGCCCCTTTGGATACCTCGCCGAACAGCAGCACCCCGAGCAAGAGCAGCAGGCCGACCCCGAACAGATAGGGGGCCCAGGTCTCGTAGTGGCGGGGGGCAATTTGGGCAAGGACTAACATCACCCCGAGCGAGAGCAGCATCCGTACCGCCTGCCGCTCCATCATCTCTAGGTTTTGGCCGCTGGCACTGTACATCACCATCAGGGCGAACCCCATCAGGACAAGGATCCCCGCGAGAAGCGGGAAATCCAAGTGAAGACGGTCACTGAGGGTACGTTTGGCGCCTGCTGCGGCCATGATGCTCATCGGCTTACCTCTGCTATTTTCTGGGCAACCAGCTGCTCAATCGGATCCGCGGTCGCGGGCTTGACCAGCATATGGTCGAAGATCTTACGGGCCAACGGACCACCGTTGGAGGAGCCGCCGCCGGCATTCTCCAAGACCATCGAGACCACGACGGTTGGCTTTTCGAACGGGGCGAATGCCGTGAACAGGGCGTGGTCACGCAGGTGTTCTTCGAGTTCATCGGCGTTGTATTCCTGATCTTCCGCGAGGCCAAATACCTGCGCCGAACCAGACTTGCCGCCAGCCTTGTATTGTGCCCCGTAGAAGGCGCGGCGAGCGGTGCCCCGTTTGCCGTACAGCACTTTCAGCATCCCTTCTTTGGCCACGTCCCAGTCCTCTGGCGCAACATTGTCGATTGGCGGGAAATCGTCGTACTTGGCAGGTACTTCGACATTTTCGTCAATCACATCTTTGAGCAGATGAGGCGCCTGCACTCGGCCATTGTTTACCAGTACGGTCGTGGCCTTGGCAATTTGCAATGGCGTTGCCGTCCAGTAGCCCTGCCCGATGCCGACCGGAATGGTATCGCCCTGATACCACGGTTGGCGGAAGCGGGCCTGCTTCCACTCGCGGGTCGGCATGTTGGCCTTGCTCTCCTCGTGGATATCAATGCCGGTGTATTCACCGTAGCCAAAGCGGCTCATCCAACTGGACAGGCGGTCTATGCCCATATCATAGGCCACTTGATAGAAGAATGTATCAACTGATTCTTCGATGGCCTTGTAGATATTGACCTTGCCATGGCCCCAGCGCAGCCAGTCGCGGAACGGTCGGCTGTTGGAGTTCGGGATCCGCCAGTACCCCGGGTCGTTCCGGGTGGTACGGGTTGTGATCACCCCTTCGGTCAGGGCGGCAACGGCAATCATTGGCTTGACGGTCGACGCAGGCGGGTAGATCCCTAGCGTGACCCTGTTGACCAGCGGCCTGTCTTTGTCGTTGAGCAGTTCGCGGTATTTCTTGCCGGAGATCCCGTGGACGAACAGGTTAGGATCGTAGCTTGGGCTTGATACCATCGCCAGCACTGAGGAGTCTCGGGGATCCATGACCACGACCGAGCCGCGTTTGTGCTTGATGACTTCAAGGCCGGTATCGGGGTCGATTTTGCGCTGGGTCAGCAGTTCTTGGACATAGAGCTGTAGCTCGATATCGATATTGAGTTTGATGTCCTTGCCGGGGATCGGCGGGACGTATTTTAGGGTGCGAATGATTCGGCCACGGCTGTTGACCTCGACTTCTTGGTAGCCGGAGGTGCCGTGCAGCAAATCTTCGTAATATTTTTCAACGCCGAGCTTGCCGATATCTCGGGTCGCCTTGTAGTTGTTGATTTTGTCTTCGCGCTCAAGGCGTTCGATATCGCGGTCGTTGATTTTGGCGACATAGCCGATGACGTGGGTCAATGCCTCGCCGTATGGGTAGTAGCGCTTGAGGTAAGCCTTTACTTCGACGCCGGGGTAGCGGTGCTGGTTGACAGAAAACAGAGCGACCTGTTCATCGGTCATCTGGTTGAGCAGCGGCACGGACTTGAACCGGCGGGTACGGCGGCGTTCGCGCTCGAAGCGCTCGATTTGGTCGTCGGTCACCCCCATCAAAACCTTCAGGCGCGCGAAGGTATCGGCCATGTCTGGCACTTTTTCCGAGGTGATCTCCAGCGAGTAGGCAGGGCGGTTCTCTGCCAGCAGTATGCCATTTCGGTCGTAGATCAGGCCGCGGTTCGGGGCAACCGGAACGATTTTGATCCGGTTGTCGTTGGAACGGGTCTGATAATCTTCGTGCTCGCTGATTTGAATGTGATAGAGGTTGGCGAGCAGAATAGCGACAAGGACTACGATGCCGGCAAATGAGACAAGAGCCCGGCGGAAAAACAACGCCGACTCAGCCCGATGGTCGCGGATCTGTGTTCGCTTTTGTCTCATTGTCGGTTATTCCCTGTGGTATGGGTGGTTGGCAGTGATGCTCCAGGCCCGGTACAGGCTTTCTGCCATGACCACACGCACCAGCGGGTGGGGCAGTGTCAATGGTGACAGTGACCAGCTCTGATCCGCAGCGGCTTTACATGCCGGTGCCAGTCCTTCCGGACCACCAATCAGAATCGACACATCACGGCCGTCGAGCTTCCAGCTCTCGAGCTGCTCGGCTAATTGCTCGGTGTCCCAACGCTTGCCCGGAATGTCCAGGGTGACAATCCGGTTGCCTTTGGGAACGGCTGCCAGCATCGCTTCGCCTTCTTTTTGCAAGATTCGGGCGATATCGGCATTTTTACCTCGTTTGCCAGCAGAGATTTCGATGAGCTCCAACGGCATGTCTTTAGGGAAGCGGCGGCTGTATTCCTTGTAACCTTCCTCTACCCACTTCGGCATTTTCGTGCCGACGGCGATTAACTGTAACTTCATCGATTAGCCCCAAAGCTTCTCGAGTTGGTACAGGTTGCGGGCATCTTCTTGCATGATGTGCAGGATCACGCTGCCCATATCGACGATTACCCACTCGCTATCTTCTTCGCCACTGATCCCGAAAGGAGGGTAGTCAATCAGCTTGGATTCTTTGTTAACGTGATCGGCAATTGAGCTTACGTGGCGGTTTGACGTACCAGTACAGAGCACCATGAAGTCGGTGATGCTGGATTTGCCACGTACATCCAGGGTAATGATGTCCTGGGCTTTGATGTCGTCTACTTTATCAACAATAAAATCGTGTAGTTCTTGAACCTGCAAAGGGATCCCCTCGTATCAGTATTGTTTGTAACGTTGCGACCGCTGCATGCCTGGCCGCGATGGAGCGGCGCAGTATAGCATGCAGCGACCTGTTCGATATGTCTTTGGCTATATCTTTACACAGTTTAGGCGGCTGGCAGCCTGATGCCGCACATTTGGGCACAGATCGCCGACAGTGCACTCCAGGGCGAAAAATCGAAGTCTGTTTTCACTTTGACTTCCAATATCGCCAATTGTTGCAGCAAGTGGATAATGACGGGTAGCGGCAGACGGTGCAGGGCGCCGATGTAGATTTCGCGGCGGCTTTGCCAGATGCGGAAATTCTCAAAAATCTTGCTCAGCGGTGTGCCTTTGCTGCCCATCTCCTGCATTTTGTAAAGCTGGGTCAACTCACGCTGCAAGGTGCGCAGCAGGATGATTGCCTCGACGCCCTCGCCCTCTAGCTGGCGCAATACCCGTTGGCTGCGCTTGGCTTGTCCTGCCAGCAGCGCGTCGAGCAACTGAAACGGCGTGTAGTGGTTATGACGGCTGAGAGCCTGCTCAAGGCGCAGAATCGTCAGCTCCCCGTCAGGATAGAGCAGGGTCAGTTTCTGCAGGCTCTGCGCAAGTGCCAGAAGGTTGCCTTCGTGCCATTGGGCCAGCATCTGTACCGATTCTAGATCTGGCTTGAGCCCGAGTTGCTGGCAGCGGCCCTGGATGAAACGGGGCAGGAATTTGGCCTCTGGGGTATTACACGGAATGTAGAGGCCGTTGGTCTCCAACGCCTTGAACCACTTGGCTGCTTCTTGCTTCTTGTTCAGGCGTGGCCCTTGCAAAACCAGCAGGATATCCGGATTGAGGCAGTCGATAACCTCTTGCAGTGATTTTGTCTGCGGGACAGTAAGGCCGGCCTCGGGCAGCTCCAGCTCAATGAGCTGGCGCGATGAGAACAGGCTCATTGCCTGACAGCAGTCGATAACCTGGTTCCAGTCGAGCTGGGCATCGACGGTGAAGGCATGGCGCTCGTCAAAGCCTGCCGCCGTGGCAGCTTGACGGATCTGGTCGTTGGCTTCGAGCTTTAGCAAGGGTTCGTTGCCAAACAGCAGGTAGGCTTGGCGCAGCCCTTTGCCGAGCTGCTGCGCCAGTTGTTCAGGGTAAATCCTCATTGTGCAGATTCAACCTGCAATGTGGTGCTGGTCTTGCTGTCCTGTTCCAGTTTGGCCTTAAGCTCAGCCTCTTCCATTTGGTTGAATACCGCAGTCAGGCGGGCTAGCTGGCGCATGATCTGGCGAGCGGCTTGCTGGCGCATCTCATCTTCAATCATGTCGCGTTCCACTGATTTAGCCAGTGCTGTCAGCGGGTTGTCGAGGAAGGTGCGGTTAACACGGGTGGTGTAGGCTTGGCGGCCTTTTTCTGGTACGACAATGCTGTAGTTGACGGTATAAGTCAGTTCGTACTCAGCGGCGCGGGCATTCTGATAGAGCGACAAGGTGCGTTCACCGGTTGATTCGCTGATCAGGTGCAGGTTAGGGACATTGCTAGATGGTTGCACAGGTTCAATGCCGTGCAGTTTGAATTGGGATTCGACTTGGCGCGTCAATTGGCCGTATGGGTCGAAACTGGTCAGGGATAATTTGGCAATGTCGTCGGGCAGCATGTAGTTGCCGCGAAGGTGGAAGCCGCAGGATGCTGTTAGCAATGCCAGCATAACGACCGTAAGGGATCGGATAGTGCTTTTGATAGAAAATAAAGCTAACACCGAGTCTGCTCCATGATAAAGGGTGAAAACTGACCGGCTGACGCAGGTAATTCTAATGTGGGATGTGTGAGCCGGTAAATCTGTGGCTCCGCGAGGGAGCCACAGGTTAGGCAATGGGAACGCTTGTTAGTTCGCAACAATGTTCAGTAGTTTGCCCGGTACGTAGATCACTTTGCGAATGGTTACATCGCTAGTGAACTTGGTAACGCTTTCATCAGCCATGGCAAGTGCTTCTACTTGCTCTTTGGTTGCGTCGGCTGCAACAGTCAACTTGGCGCGAAGCTTGCCGTTTACCTGAACGATAATCAGCTTCTCGTCTTCAACCATCGCCTTCTCGTCAGCAACCGGCCACTCGGCATTGTCGATGTTGCTCTCGCCCAGTGCTTCCCACATTTCGAAACAGATGTGTGGAGTCATTGGGTACAGCATACGTACGATAGCCTTTAGCGCTTCGTCTAGTAGAGCACGGTCTTGTGCGCTGTCCTGAGACGCTTTCGCCAGCTTGTTCATCAGCTCCATCACTGCTGCGATAGCGGTGTTGAATGTCTGACGACGGCCGATGTCATCGCTTACTTTAGCAATAGTCTTGTGCACGTCACGGCGTAGGGCTTTCTGATCGCCAGACAGTGTTGCCACGTCAAGCGCTTCAACGGCACCTTTCTCAGTGTGCTCTTTCACCAGTTTCCATACACGCTTCAGGAAGCGGTTTGCGCCTTCAACGCCAGATTCCTGCCACTCAAGGGTCATGTCAGCTGGTGATGCGAACATCATGAACAGACGAACGGTGTCGGCACCGTATTTGTCGACCATTTCCTGCGGGTCGATACCGTTGTTCTTAGACTTAGACATTTTGATCATGCCTGAGTGCTCAACGCTGCGACCTTCGTTGTCTTTTGCCGCGACAATACGACCTTTGCCATCACGCTCAACCGTTACGTCTGTTGGAGACACCCACTCTTTACCGCCTTTCTCGGTTTCGAAGTAGAACGCATCCGCCAGTACCATGCCCTGACATAGCAGCTGCTTGAACGGCTCGTCAGATGTTACGTAACCTGCGTCACGTAGCAGTTTGTGGAAGAAGCGAGAGTACAGCAGGTGCATACAAGCGTGCTCGATACCGCCGATGTACTGATCTACTGGTAGCCAGTAGTTTGCTTTTTCTGGGTCTAGAATGTCGTCAGCCTGTGGTGAACAGTAACGTGCGTAGTACCAAGAAGACTCCATGAACGTATCGAACGTGTCAGTCTCGCGTAGAGCCGGTTCGCCGTTAAAGGTGGTCTTCGCCCACTCTTTGTCCGCTTTGATTGGGCTGGTAACGCCGTCCATTACCACGTCTTCAGGCAGGATCACAGGCAGCTGGTCAGCTGGCACTGGATGTACTTCGCCATCTTCAGTGGTGACCATTGGGATTGGAGCACCCCAGTAACGCTGACGAGACACACCCCAGTCACGTAGACGGAAGTTAACTGTCTTGGTGCCTTTGCCTTCTGCTTCCAGTTTCGCTGCGATTGCATCGAACGCGCCTTGGAAATCCAAACCGTCGAACTCGCCAGAGTTGAACAGGATGCCTTTTTCCGTGTAGGCCGCTTCGCTGATATCCAGCTCGCTGTCGTCAGCAGGTTTGATAACCGGCATGATGTCCAGGCCGTACTTGGTCGCGAACTCGTAGTCGCGCTGGTCGTGGGCTGGAACAGCCATTACCGCGCCTGTGCCGTAATCCATCAGGACAAAGTTGGCAACGTACACAGGTACTTCGCGGCCGTTAAGCGGATGGATAGCAGTCAGGCCAGTGGCCATGCCTTTCTTCTCCATCGTGGCCAGTTCTGCTTCGGCAACCTTGGTGTTGCGGCATTCGTCGATGAAAGCAGCAAGCTCAGGGTTGTTCTGGGCAGCAAAAGCGGCTAGCGGGTGGCCCGCAGCAATGCTTACGAAAGTCACGCCCATCAGGGTGTCTGGGCGGGTGGTGTAGACTTCAAGCGGCTTGTCCTGGCCAATAACGTTGAACTCAAGCTCAACGCCTTCAGAGCGGCCGATCCAGTTGCGCTGCATGGTCTTAACCATCTCAGGCCAGCCATCTAGCTGATCAAGGTCGTCAAGTAGCTCTTGTGCGTACTCGGTGATCTTGATGAACCACTGTGGGATTTCCTTTTGCTCTACAGGCGTGTCACAACGCCAGCAGCAGCCGTCTTCAACCTGTTCGTTAGCCAGTACTGTCTGGTCATTTGGACACCAGTTAACAGAAGAGGTCTTCTTGTATACCAAGCCTTTGTTGTACAGCTTAGTGAAGAACTCCTGCTCCCAGCGGTAGTATTCTGGGGTACAGGTCGCGAATTCGCGGTTCCAGTCGTAGCCGAAGCCCAGCAGCTTAAGCTGGTTCTTCATGTATTCGATGTTTTCGTATGTCCAAGGCGCCGGCGCAGTCTTGTTTTTCACTGCGGCGTTTTCTGCCGGTAGGCCGAAGGCATCCCAGCCGATTGGCTGCATGACGTTCTTGCCCTGTAGGCGCTGGTAACGAGAAACCACATCACCGATGGTGTAGTTACGCACGTGGCCCATGTGCAGTCGGCCACTTGGGTACGGGAACATAGAGAGACAGTAGAATTTCTCTTTATTAGCGTCTTCAGTCACAACAAACGTTTGATTGTTGTCCCAATGTTCCTGAACTTTCTGTTCAATGTCCTGTGGACGATATTGTTCTTGCATCGATGGCATCCGGGATTTTGTGAGTTGAGTACAAACACATTCAATATAATCGACATAGAATAACTAAAGGTAAAGGTGTCAACAATAGCTGAAATCATTTCGGTGGCGAATTGTTGGTAACCTACAAGGTTATCACTCCAAACAGGCTGCAAAGTTCGGCCTGGAGCAATAAAGGAGGAGAACGATGGCTAAGCGGCAAGCAGAATACGAAGCGCTTCTGGAGCAGGTGAAGGAAACGCTCAAGCATAGCCCGGATGAACTCAAGCATTGGGCGGAGGTGACAGAGCAGTACCGTCAGGCGGCCAGTGATATGACCAAAGATGAGCTGGCACTGATTTCTGCCTATCTCAAGCGTGACTTGCAGGAGTTCGGGGAGCATGCCGACAGCAGTTCGGTGCCGTTGAGCGAGAGCCCGTTTTACAACGTGGTACGCGAGACAATATGGGAAGGGCTGGCTGAAATTACCGACAAAACCCAGATTGAGTGGCATGAGGTGATGGACGATTTGCAGCACCAGGGGGTCTATGAAGCCGGTGAGCTCGTCGGACTGGGCAATTTAGTGTGTGAGAAATGTGGCCACCGCGAGCTGATCACCCATGTTAAGGCTATTTCGCCGTGTCTCAAGTGCGGCCATACCCGATTCACTCGTCAGCCCCTCTCGCCTTAGTGCGAGGTTGTCGGTCTGTCATTATTTAACGACAAAACAGCGGGCCAATTGGTCCGCTGTTTTTGTTGGTGTCTGGACCTCTTGTAATCATCCCGTAATCTAGGGGCGTTCCAGGGTACCGACTACGACGACGGTGGGTTCTGCATTGTCCTGCGCCGAGGTGTTTGGGGGCGTGGTCTGCTGGCCAAGAGGCGTATAATTGAATTTCTGGCCGGCAATCGATGCTTCTATCATCATCCCGCCCTTGGCGAAGGTAAAGACGGCCACCCCGTTGGTGTAGCTGGCATCCATATGGTGCTCTCCCGAGCTGGCACTGAGCCCCGCGGTACCGGCTTTGGCTTGCGCGCCTTCCGTTAGGGCGACGGCCGATGCCTGTGCGTCGAGATCGAAGTTACCGCTGGTGAAGCGCTTGAAAGCGCGTTGATCTTGGAAGAAGATGATTTCGCTGTATGCCTGTCCGCCAAACTGGAGGCCCAGTGATAGCTGGTAAAGTTTGGCGTGTCCGGTGACATGCTCGTTCTGATAGACGGTACCCGTGCCGTATGCGCCACCGATCCAGAAACCGCCTTTGCCGACGGATGGGAAGACAGCATAGCCATAGGCGGAATGGAAAAAGGGCTGGGTTTCTGGTGCGGCTCGGAAGCTGTCCAATGCCGCCTGTGTCTCTAACTCATCTTTGGCAACAGAGCCTGTTGCGATGCACAGCAGGGCGACGGCGCTGAGCATGGTAAAGAGCTTGGAGATTGTTTTCATATCGCGATTCCCTGCAGCTGTAAAAATGTCCCCTCAATATTAGCAAGGCAAATAAAAAGGCGAAGGGGTTACCTTCGCCTTTTGCTGGTTTTTCAGGGTAGATTCAGCCTTTTTGCCACCGAGTTCTCAGTCGTGGTAGTTAACCTGCGGCTGTTGATCGCGGAAGCGCCCGGCCTGACGGCGGACGAGAAGCCACGATAGGGCAATAGACCATAGCATGTAGATGTACAACGGCCAGCTGCCTAGCGTTGTGTACGGGGTCATGCCGGTAGTAGGGATGACCTCGGTACGTAACACGGCACTTTCGAACTGTGGGATCGAAGCGATGATCTTGCCGTTATGGTCAACCACGCCGGTCAGACCGCTATTGGTTGCGCGCAGTAGCGGCTTGCCGAGCTCTAGTGAGCGCATCTGGGCGATCTCCATGTGCTGGAATGGGCCAATGGAGCGGCCGAACCAAGTGTCGTTGGAGAGCGTCAGGAGGAACTCGGTATCGACATTGACATTGCGGCGTACCTGCTCGCTGAACGCGACCTCGTAGCACAGTGCCGGAGCCAGCGAATGGCCATTGGCTTCGAGGTTGGGCTGAATATAGCTTCCTCGGCTGAACGATGACATCGGCAGGTTGAAGAACGGAGCCAATGGGCGGAGGATATCCTCGAACGGCACGAACTCGCCAAACGGCAGCAGATGGTACTTGCTGTAGCGCTCGGCACCATCGTAATGGTACGGCCCGACGGCATTGACACCCAGGGTCAGGATATTGTTGAAGAACTGGCCCTTGTCGTTCTGGTCAAGGATCCCGGTGATCACCGTGCTGTGGTTGTTGCGGGCGGCAGCATCCAGATTCTGGAGGAAGGTTGGAACCTGTTTCTCCAGTGCGGGGACGGCGGCTTCCGGCCAGATGATCAGATCTGCCCCCCAGTTCTCCCGGGTGAGATCCGTATATTTCATCAGGGTCGGCCAACGTTGGCTTGGCAGCCACTTGATTTCCTGCGGCACGTTGCCTTGGATCATCGCGACATCGACGGCCTTGCTAGGCTCAGGGGTAACCCAGGCTTTTTGTCCCGCAAGAAGGCTGATCCCTACGATGAGAGCGGGTACCAGCAGCGGTTGCCAGCGACGGTAATAGCAGGCCGCCGCAAGTGCACCGCTGGACAGTACCAATGCCAGTGTAATGCCCTCTACGCCCAGAATCGGGGCGAGGGGGGCAAACGGGCTGTCTATTTGGCCATAGCCCATCCACAACCAAGGGAAGCCGGTCATCAGCCAACCGCGGACCCAGTCAAGGAGCAACCAGATCACCGGTCCGCTCAGCATCAGCTGGTGGAACGGTCGCCCGCGGTTGAAGGTATTGAACAGGTAGCCGAACAAAGCCGGGTAGAGGGCGAGGTAGGAGATAAGCAACGCCATCAGCGTCCAGCCGGCCAGCCAAGGCATTCCGCCGAAATTGGCAATGCTGACGTGGACCCAGCTGATCCCAGAGCTGAATAACCCTAATCCCCACAGGAAACCGATCAGGGCTGAACGCTTGGCTGATTGATTTTGCAGTAGGATGAATAAGGCAAACAGGGAGACGGGAGCGAGGTACCAATGATGGTATGGAGCGAAAGAAAGGGTGGCTAGCGCACCTGCTGGGACAGCCAGCGCAGGCTGTCCCAACTTCATAATGGTTTGTTTTGTCATTCGTTATGATGTTGTTGTCGGTTGATGTGCTTCATGCGGCACGGTCACTTGCAACTGAATCACACGGCGGTTGTCTGCCGACGTTACCTTGAAAGAATAACCATCCAACTCAACAACTTCGCCTCGTGTCGGCAAGTGGCCGAAACTGGTCATAACCAGACCGCCTACAGTATCGACTTCCTCGTCACTGAATTGAGTCTGGAACAGTTCATTGAAATCTTCAATGGTCGCCAGAGCTTTTACCGCATAGGTATGTTTGCTTAACTGACGGATATCCTGCTCTTCCTCGTCGTCGAATTCGTCTTCGATTTCACCGACGATCTGCTCGAGGATATCTTCAATGGTTATAACTCCTGACACCCCGCCGAATTCATCGACGACGATGGCCATATGGTAGCGCTCCTCGCGGAACTCTTTAAGCAGGCGGTCTACACGCTTGCTTTCAGGTACTACGACCGCTGGTCGCAAAACCTTGTCCATGTCGAACGGCTCGCTGTTTGGCAGCAGGTAACGCAGTAGATCTTTGGCAAGGAGGATCCCTTCCACATGGTCTTTGTCGTCACTGATCACCGGGTAGCGAGAGTGCTGGGCGTCAACAATTAAATTAATCAGATCTTCTAACTTCTGAGAACGATCGACCGTGGCCATTTGAGAGCGAGGGATCATGATATCGCGAACCCGCATCTCGGCGATTTCCATAACACCTTCGAGCATATCGCGGGTGTCGTGGTCGATCAGTGCGTTTTCTTCTGAATCGCGGAACACTTCGACAAGATCTTCGCGGTTCTGCGGCTCAGCTTGGAAAAGTTGGCCAATACGTTCAAAGAAGGACTTTCTACTCGGACCTTCAGAATTCTGTGAGTTATCTTCGTTCATTGCTTGTAAGGAATTACTTCTATATCAGTTAAGTGGCTGTGCCACAGGGAAAAATACGGCAGCTTCGCCGCCGTACCTATTAGACAACAAAAATAGCCAATGGTTACAGCTTTTCTGCGGCATACGGATCAGAAAAACCCATGTTTTGCATGATTTCCGTTTCCAAGCCTTCCATTTCCTCAGCTTCATCATCTTCGATGTGGTCATAACCTAGCAGATGCAGGCTGCCATGTACAACCATATGTGCCCAATGTGCCGATAGTGGCTTTTCCTGCTCAATTGCTTCTTTTTCGACAACTTGGCGACAAATGACCAAATCACCCAAAAGTTCGAGCTCGACACCAGGCGGTGTTTCGAACGGGAAGGTCAGAACATTGGTCGGTTTGTCCTTACCGCGATATTGGTGGTTGAGGGCGTGGCTCTCTTCCTCGTCAACTAAGCGGATGGTCACTTCGGCATCTGGCTGGAACGGGGCAATTGCCGCATCGAGCCATTGTTGGAAGTCGCTTTCGCTTGGCATTCCGTCGGTATTTTCTGTGGCGACTTGGAGGTCAAGGTAAATAGCCATTACTCTGTTTTTTCCGTTTCTACATGTGGGTTGGCTTGATTGGCCAACAGCGCTGCTTGATTAGCGGCCTGTTCGTCACGGCGACGCTGCTCATTGAGCTTGCGTTGTTTCTGATCTTCGTTTTCCCATACTTCGTAGGCCTGTACGATGCGGGCAACCACTGGGTGGCGGACGACATCATCGGCTTGGAAGAAGTTGAAGCTGATCTCGTCAACGTCCGATAGCACCTCGATAGCATGGCGCAGACCGGAGCGGGCACCGCGCGGCAGGTCGATCTGGGTGACGTCACCGGTGATCACCGCCCGCGAATTGAAGCCGATACGGGTCAGGAACATCTTCATCTGCTCGACCGTGGTGTTCTGGCTCTCATCGAGGATGATAAAGGCATCGTTAAGGGTACGGCCGCGCATGTAGGCCAGCGGGGCGACTTCGATAACGTTGCGTTCAATCAGTTTCTCGACACGCTCGAAGCCCAGCATTTCGAACAGGGCATCATAGAGCGGGCGCAGGTATGGATCGACCTTCTGGCTTAGATCCCCCGGCAAGAAACCGAGCTTCTCGCCGGCCTCGACTGCAGGGCGGGTCAGCAAGATGCGGCGAATTTCCTGACGCTCGAGGGCATCAACCGCGGCGGCAACAGCAAGATAGGTTTTACCGGTACCGGCTGGGCCGACCCCGAAGGTAATATCGTGGCGGACCATGTTGGCGATGTACTGGGCCTGGTTCGGAGTCCTTGGCTTGATAACGCCTTTCTTGGTCTTGATGACGACTTCCTTGCCGTAGGGAATGCTGGACTCGATGTTTTGCTCGAGAACCCCAGATTCTTTGATGGCAAGGTGGATCTGCTCAGGCTCGATATCTGGCACGTTGTTGCGAACCGGTGCGGTATCGACGTAGAGCGTCTTGATGATGTCAGCGGCGGCTTGGGCCGTATGCGGCTGGCCGACAATGCTAAAGCTGCTGCTGCGGTGGTTGATTTCTACACCCAAACGGCGTTCAAGTTGTTTGATGTTATCGTCGAAGGGGCCACAAAGGCTGGAAAGGCGCTGGTTATTGGCGGGTTCCAGATTAAATTCAATGGTAATAACTTTGCTCAAGATTTGCCTCTCAATAGGGCTGCCCGGATGGGCAGCCTCTGGTTCAGGGCTCGTCCTACTTGTGTCGAACGGGCGTCTTACTATGGAGTATATACGCCTACACCCAATTCATCTTCTTTGCGTGTCTTTTCCATGACCTCGGCTGGAGACATGGCAACGCGAAGGTTCATTTCGGCTTCGGTACGTACCAGTTCACCACGCAGTGAGTTGGTCAAGACATCGGTGATTTTCACGTCAACGAACTGGCCGATGAGATCGGCTGAGCCTTCAAAGTTGACGATGCGGTTGTTTTCCGTGCGGCCGCGTAGTTCCATGATGTTTTTCTTCGATGGACCTTCAACCAGAATACGCTGCTCGGTGCCAAGCATTTGGCGGGCATGGCGCATTGCCTGGCTGTTCACCTGCTGCTGCAGTTCGTACAGGCGTGTTTTCTTCACCTCTTCCGGAATATCACACGGATAATCGGCTGCCGGAGTACCCGGGCGAGGGGAGAAAATAAAGCTGAAGCTGATATCGAAATCGATATCGCGAATGAGCTTCATCGTATCTTGGAAGTCTTGGTCCGTTTCACCTGGGAACGCAACAATGAAGTCGGAGCTCATGGTGATGTTTGGACGAACTTTTCGCAGCTTGCGGATTTTCGATTTGTATTCAAGCACCGTATGAGGGCGCTTCATCATGGTAAGAATACGATCTGAGCCACTTTGAACCGGCAGGTGCAAGTAGTCAACAAGCTCTGGCGTATCTTCATAGGCCTCGATGATATCATCGGTGAACTCGATTGGGTGGCTGGTGGTGTAGCGAATACGGTCAATACCGTCAATCGCTGCGACCAGGCGCAATAGCTCAGCAAAAGTGGCGATCTCACCATCGTGCATTGGGCCACGGTAGGCGTTTACGTTCTGACCCAATAGGTTAACTTCGCGCACGCCTTGATCGGCTAGCTGGGCAATTTCGAACAGCACGTCGTCAAGCGGGCGGCTAACTTCTTCACCACGGGTGTATGGTACGACACAGTAGGTACAGTACTTTGAGCAGCCTTCCATAATTGATACGAACGCAGTTGGGCCTTCAGCCCTTGGTTCTGGCATGCTGTCGAACTTTTCGATTTCCGGGAAAGAAATATCCATAACCGGCGCTTCGGTATTTTGTGACTGCTTGATCATTTCTGGCAGGCGGTGCAGTGTCTGCGGGCCAAAGATCACATCCACATAGGGCGCACGTTTACGGATAGAGTCACCTTCCTGGGTTGCCACACAACCACCGACACCGATAACCAGGCCAGGTTTCTTGTCTTTAAGTGTCTTCCAGCGGCCAAGCTGATGGAAAACTTTCTCCTGAGCCTTTTCACGGATCGAGCAGGTATTGAGCAGCAGAACATCTGCTTCTTCTGGTTCTTCCGTTAACTCGAAGCCATTGGCTGCATTTAGAAGATCGGCCATTTTCGATGAATCGTATTCGTTCATCTGGCAACCCCAGGTTTTAATAAGCAGTTTCTTAGCCATGTCTAACTCTTCACTCGTAGTGTTTATTCATTGCATTCAACATTGCATCGTTCAGTCAGCACATTCAAGTAGGGTGGTGACTGTAGCAAGCCGCGTATTGTACTGCTTTACGTCCTGCCTGACCAGATCATCACCACCCCGAATAAAATGTGGGTTTAGCGATCAAGGCGGTCAAGGGTTTGCATCCCGAGTTGACGCATTTGCTGGCGAATCCAGCGCGCCCTCTTTTTAATATAGGAGCTGGCGGGCGCAGGGCTCATCCGGTAGGGATTGGGAAGAACAGCGGCTAGCTGGGCGGCCTGCTGGGGCGTCAGCCGGGAAGCCGGGCGGCTGAAGAAGGTCTGGCTGGCGGCTTCGCCGCCATAGACCCCCGGCGCGAACTCGACGATGTTGAGGTAGACCTCTAGGATCCGAGACTTGCTCCATAGCCACTCCATCCACAGGGTGAAATAGAGCTCAACACCTTTGCGCAAGAAGGTGCGTGAGGGAAACAAAAACAGGTTCTTGGCCGTCTGCTGGGTGATAGTACTGCCGCCGCGGGAGGGACTGTCGGTGCCAGCCTGTTTGATGATGGTGAGTACCGCATTGATATCGACGCCGTGGTGGCTGGGGAAGTGCTGGTCCTCCGAGGCAATGACCGCCAATTGCATGGCTGGGGATATCTGTTTTAGATCGACCCAGTCATGCGCGGTGAAGGGCGGGAAATCCTTTGGCGGGAACAGGGAGCGGTGGATCTGCCAACCCCATATGGGCGGGTCGATAAATTTACCCGCCGCGACAAGGAAGACGGGAAAAGCCAGAATAAATAGGATAGTACCGAGCAGGATGTGTTTTAGACGGCGTAGCAAGCGTATTCTCCGTAGATGGGGTGAGCGAGTCAGATCATCCGCCGATGATTGACACTGCCTAGTGTAGGGAATTTCGGTAAAATGGGTATATCGCGCTGCGGGTTTTCTTGAATTTTTCGAGTTTAGCCAAGGTGGTAGGAAGCAGCTGCGGTATAGTGGCGTTAATAATATAGACACAGCAGTGGAGCCTAAATGGAACAGTTTGACGTGGTTGTAGCCGGTGGCGGGATGGTCGGTGCTGCAACGGCCATTGGTTTGGCCCAGCAGGGGCTGGCGGTGGCAGTGGTTGAAGGCATCGAACCCAAGGCGTTTGATTCAGAGCAGCCGATGGACTTACGCGTATCGGCAATTTCCCCACATTCTGTCGCCTTGCTTCAGCAATTGGGAGCGTGGGATGACGTTTTGGCGATGCGCCTGTGCCCTTACAAACGGCTTGAGACGTGGGAGCACCCAGAATGCCGGACGCGTTTCAGCGCCGATCAGATGCAGCTTGACCAGTTAGGCTTCATTGTAGAAAACCGGGTGATTCAGCTGGCACTCTGGCAGCAATTCGAGCTGTACCCGACGCTTACATTATTGTGCCCGGCGAAAATCCGATTCTTGGCCAACCACGATAATGGCACCGAGGTTACGCTTGATGACGGGCGACAATTATTGACCCGGCTGGTTGTTGGGGCCGACGGTGCCAATTCCCAGATCCGCCAACAGGCTGGGATTGGGATCACCGCATGGGATTACCGCCAGCACTGCATGTTGATCAATGTCAGAACAGATTTACCCCAGCAAGATATTACATGGCAGATGTTTACCCCGCATGGCCCGCGTTCGTTCCTGCCACTGCCTGGCCATCAGGGATCGCTGGTATGGTATGACAGCCCGCAGCGGATTAAACAATTATCGGCTATGCCCAATGCTCAGCTGGCCGAGCAGATCCGCCATCATTTCCCTGCCGAGCTGGGAGGTTTTGAGATCCTAGGTCACGGTAGCTTCCCGCTTACGCGGCGTCATGCCCAACATTATGTTAAGCCGGGTGTGGTTTTGGTCGGTGATGCCGCCCATACCATCAATCCATTGGCCGGGCAGGGGGTGAATCTTGGCTTCAAGGATGTCAGCGTGCTGCTGGAGGAAATTGAGAAGGCGAAGCAGGATTGGGATGGTATGGCTGTATTGGCCAATTATGAACGTCGCCGCCGGCCGGATAATTTGTTGATGCAGGCCGGGATGGATTTTTTCTACACGGCATTTAGCAACGATTTACTGCCGGTGAAATTATTGCGCAATATCGGTCTAAAGGCGGCGGAACACGCAGGGCCGATCAAGCACCAGGTACTGAAGTATGCGATGGGACTTTAGTTTTTTGTAACTGTCGTTTGTAATGGATTTGGAAGGAAGCGGGCGGAGTCCCGCTTTTTTTGCGGGCAAAGAAAAAGCCGGATGTAATTAAAACACCCGGCTCCACAACCAGAGAGATACGATCATTTGAGTAGGTTGTAAAACAGATTGAATTCTGAGTTTTGCCAAAATTCAGGCAAAAGAAAACCCACCAAAGGTGGGTTTCTAAATGATGGTGCGGAAGGAGAGACTTGAACTCTCACACCTTGCGGCGCCAGAACCTAAATCTGGTGCGTCTACCAATTTCGCCACTTCCGCATACTTACCGACATGATATTAAATCAAGCGTTAAGCTAAATGATGGCAGGTCTACCTGGATTCGAACCAGGGAATGACGGGATCAAAACCCGTTGCCTTACCGCTTGGCGATAGACCTGCAGGGTGCTCTTTTCAGAGACTTTGTAATCAGAGCAGAATGGTGCGGAAGGAGAGACTTGAACTCTCACACCTTGCGGCGCCAGAACCTAAATCTGGTGCGTCTACCAATTTCGCCACTTCCGCATTCGGATGCTTCTGATTGTATTTTCAATTTAGACAAGTCTAAACCGAAGAATGATGGTGCGGAAGGAGAGACTTGAACTCTCACACCTTGCGGCGCCAGAACCTAAATCTGGTGCGTCTACCAATTTCGCCACTTCCGCATTCAAATTGTCATCTTCAAAAAGAAGATGGTGGCTACGACGGGATTCGAACCTGTGACCCCATCATTATGAGTGATGTGCTCTAACCAACTGAGCTACGTAGCCAATAGAGTGTCGACATAATCAACAATCTTAAATATGGCAGGTCTACCTGGATTCGAACCAGGGAATGACGGGATCAAAACCCGTTGCCTTACCGCTTGGCGATAGACCTGCAGGGTGCTCTTTTCAGAGACTTTGTAATCAGAGCAGAATGGTGCGGAAGGAGAGACTTGAACTCTCACACCTTGCGGCGCCAGAACCTAAATCTGGTGCGTCTACCAATTTCGCCACTTCCGCATTCGGATGCTTCTGATTGTATTTCCAGTTTAGATAAGTCTAAACCGAAGAATAATGGTGCGGAAGGAGAGACTTGAACTCTCACACCTTGCGGCGCCAGAACCTAAATCTGGTGCGTCTACCAATTTCGCCACTTCCGCTTAAATCAAGTTGTTGGTGCGGAGGGAGGGACTTGAACCCTCACGTCCTTGCGGACACTAGCACCTGAAGCTAGCGCGTCTACCAATTCCGCCACCACCGCACGTGGTATTCTCAGCCTGTAAAGGAAGAGAATGGTGGCTACGACGGGATTCGAACCTGTGACCCCATCATTATGAGTGATGTGCTCTAACCAACTGAGCTACGTAGCCAATAGAGTGTTGACATAATCAACAATCTTAAAGATGGCAGGTCTACCTGGATTCGAACCAGGGAATGACGGGATCAAAACCCGTTGCCTTACCGCTTGGCGATAGACCTGCAGGATGCTCTTTTCAGAGACTTTGTAATCAGAGCAGAATGGTGCGGAAGGAGAGACTTGAACTCTCACACCTTGCGGCGCCAGAACCTAAATCTGGTGCGTCTACCAATTTCGCCACTTCCGCATTCGGATGCTTCTGATTGTATTTTCAATTTAGACAAGTCTAAACCGAAGAATAATGGTGCGGAAGGAGAGACTTGAACTCTCACACCTTGCGGCGCCAGAACCTAAATCTGGTGCGTCTACCAATTTCGCCACTTCCGCATACTTACCGACATGATATTAAATCAAGCGTTAAGCTAAATGATGGCAGGTCTACCTGGATTCGAACCAGGGAATGACGGGATCAAAACCCGTTGCCTTACCGCTTGGCGATAGACCTGCAGGGTGCTCTTTTCAGAGACTTTGTAATCAGAGCAGAATGGTGCGGAAGGAGAGACTTGAACTCTCACACCTTGCGGCGCCAGAACCTAAATCTGGTGCGTCTACCAATTTCGCCACTTCCGCATTCGGATGCTTCTGATTGTATTTTCAATTTAGACAAGTCTAAACCGAAGAATAATGGTGCGGAAGGAGAGACTTGAACTCTCACACCTTGCGGCGCCAGAACCTAAATCTGGTGCGTCTACCAATTTCGCCACTTCCGCATACTTACCGACATGATATTAAATCAAGCGTTAAGCTAAATGATGGCAGGTCTACCTGGATTCGAACCAGGGAATGACGGGATCAAAACCCGTTGCCTTACCGCTTGGCGATAGACCTGCAGTTGCTCTTTTCAGAGACTTTAATAATGGTGCGGAAGGAGAGACTTGAACTCTCACACCTTGCGGCGCCAGAACCTAAATCTGGTGCGTCTACCAATTTCGCCACTTCCGCATTCAAATTGTTTCATCTTCAAAAAGAAGATGGTGGCTACGACGGGATTCGAACCTGTGACCCCATCATTATGAGTGATGTGCTCTAACCAACTGAGCTACGTAGCCATTTTGGGTTGCCGACTATACTACTAATCATCAACCTTGTAAAGTGGCAGGTCTACCTGGATTCGAACCAGGGGATGACGGGATCAAAACCCGCTGCCTTACCGCTTGGCGATAGACCTGCAGTTGCTCTTTTCAGAGACTTTAATAATGGTGCGGAAGGAGAGACTTGAACTCTCACACCTTGCGGCGCCAGAACCTAAATCTGGTGCGTCTACCAATTTCGCCACTTCCGCATTCAAATTGTTTTCATCTTCAAAAGAAGATGGTGGCTACGACGGGATTCGAACCTGTGACCCCATCATTATGAGTGATGTGCTCTAACCAACTGAGCTACGTAGCCATCTTGGGTTGCCGACTATACTCGTAATCCACAACCTTGTAAAGTGGCAGGTCTACCTGGATTCGAACCAGGGGATGACGGGATCAAAACCCGTTGCCTTACCGCTTGGCGATAGACCTGCAGATTGCTTCTTCGAAGCGCTCTCTATCACATTATAGGAAAGAGAGATGGTGCGGAAGGAGAGACTTGAACTCTCACACCTTGCGGCGCCAGAACCTAAATCTGGTGCGTCTACCAATTTCGCCACTTCCGCACTATGAACCATTTTCCGTAAAAGGAGAATGGTGGCTACGACGGGATTCGAACCTGTGACCCCATCATTATGAGTGATGTGCTCTAACCAACTGAGCTACGTAGCCATTTTTCTTTATTCCCTCATCCGTCTCACCGTGTTGGCTGCCGTCTTGGGAACGGGGCGCATTATGCTCATACCAGCGAAAACCGTCAACAGTTTTTTTGAATAATTTGGAAAAACATGGTTGTTCGTTGCTTATTTGGACGAAGTGGGCGAATGCCATGCTGATTCAAGGTGTTTTGGGAGAAAAAGGATGTTGAAAATTGTCTGCTGTTGATGACGTTAGCTGCCAAGCAACGATGAATTTCAGGGGAAAATGAAAGTCAGATAGAAAAAAAGCCAGCGTAAATGCTGGCTTTTTGTACTGAACGTCCCGCGTGGGATTATACGTTGAAGCGGAAATGCACTACGTCGCCGTCGTTGACGATGTAATCCTTACCTTCTAGACGCCATTTACCGGCATCTTTCGCACCGCTTTCACCGTTGAACTCGATGAAGTTATCGTAGCCAACAACTTCTGCACGGATGAAGCCTTTCTCAAAGTCAGTGTGGATCTTACCCGCTGCCTGTGGCGCAGTTGCACCTACAGGGATAGTCCATGCACGAACTTCTTTAACGCCGGCAGTGAAGTATGTCTGTAGGCTAAGCAGCTCGTAGCCAGAACGGATAACACGGTTCAGGCCTGGCTCTTCGATACCCAGATCAGACAGGAACTCTTCGCGGTCTGCATCGTCAAGCTCGGCGATTTCTGATTCGATAGCAGCACATACAGGTACAACTACCGCGTTTTCTTTGGCTGCGTACTCACGAACAGCGTCTAGGAACTCATTGTCCTCGAAACCGTCTTCGCTCACGTTAGCGATGTACATGGTTGGCTTAAGCGTCAGGAAGTTCAGGTAGCTGATCGCTGCAATCTCTTCTTTGCTTAGGTCGATAGAACGCGCCATACCGCCTTCAGTGAAGGTAGGCAGCATCTTTTCTAGGACTTTGATTTCAAATTTTGCATCGTTATCGCCGCCTTTGGCACGCTTGGCTTGACGCTGGATAGCGCGTTCGCAAGTGTCTAGGTCAGCAAGTGCAAGCTCAAGGTTGATAACTTCGATATCGTCAAGCGGGTTGATCTTACCAGCAACGTGAACGATGTTGTCGTTTTCGAAGCAGCGAACAACGTGGCCGATAGCATCGGTTTCACGGATGTTTGCTAGGAACTTGTTGCCTAGGCCTTCACCTTTTGACGCACCCGCTACTAGACCGGCAATGTCAACGAATTCCATGGTAGTAGGCAGTACGCGCTCTGGTTTTACAATTGTAGCCAGCGCATCCAGACGTAGATCTGGCACTGGTACAACGCCAGTGTTTGGCTCGATAGTACAGAACGGGAAGTTTGCTGCTTCAATGCCAGCTTTAGTTAGCGCATTGAATAGAGTTGACTTGCCGACGTTAGGCAAGCCGACGATTCCGCATTTAAAACCCATGGTGTGAAACCCTTTTGGTAATTACTCGGTAAATCAGTCCGGCAGCAAGCTGCCGGGACACAATTGTTATGTTGTCGACAGATTATTCAGCTTTGAATGAATGTAGTCGATTTTGTGCCTTGTTCAGGCCGTCTTTAAGCAAAAGATCCATGCAGCGTACTGCTTCATCGACAGCTGCGTCGATGTTCTCTTGCTCTTTGGCCGGGGCTTTGCCTAATACAAATCCGGCCACTTTGTTTTTATCGCCCGGGTGGCCGATGCCAATCCGAAGACGATAGAAGTCTTTGTTGTTACCCATCTTGCTGATGATGTCACGCAGGCCATTGTGGCCGCCGTGACCGCCGCCTTTTTTGAACTTGGCGACGCCCGGGGGCAGATCCAGCTCATCGTGGGCAACCAGAATCTCTTCAGGCTTGATCTGGAAAAAGTTTGCCAGAGCAGCAACAGATTTGCCGGAGAGGTTCATATACGTTGTTGGGATCAACAGGCGCAGATCCTGCCCGTTGGCCTGGATCCTGCCGGTTAGGCCAAAGTACTTGGACTCTTCGCGCAAGGTGATGTTATGCACTCGGGCAAGTTCTTCTACTACCCAGGCACCCGCATTGTGGCGGGTTTTCGCATACTCGGCACCAGGGTTGGCCAGGCCGACTAAAAGGCGAATAGTATTGCTCACGCTCGTCTCTCTCAATCATCGGGGGCTTAAATCGCGCGCTATGTTATACCAATTGCGGTGAAATTGACATCACCAGACGAAAAACGCCCCGCTGTAGCGGGGCGTTGGCAATCGGGTCGAGCGTTTTTATCAGTGCTGGAACATCGCTGAGATTGACTCTTCGTTGCTGATGCGGCGGATAGCTTCAGCCAGCATGCCAGACAGTGTCAGTACAGAAACACGGCCAGTGGCAACAATTTCGTCAGTCAGAGGGATAGAGTCAGTTACGATAACTTCGTCGATCACTGATTCGCGGATGTTCTGAGGTGCGTTGCCAGAGAACACAGGGTGTGTCGCATAGGCGAATACGCGCTTGGCACCGCGGTCTTTCAGTGCTTCGGCTGCCTTGCAAAGCGTGCCGCCGGTGTCGATCATGTCGTCGACGATGATGCAGTCACGACCTTCAACGTCGCCGATCAGGTGCATAACCTGAGAAACGTTGGCGCGTGGACGGCGCTTGTCGATGATAGCGATATCTGTGTCGTCAAGCAGCTTGGCGATAGCACGGGCACGTACAACGCCACCGATGTCTGGAGAGACAACCACTGGATCTTCCAGTTTTTTCGCCAGCATGTCTTCTAGCAGCACTGGGCTACCGAATACGTTGTCAACAGGTACGTCGAAGAAGCCCTGGATCTGCTCAGCGTGCAGGTCAACAGTCAGAACGCGGTCAACGCCCACGTTAGATAGGAAGTCAGCAACGACTTTTGCCGTAATTGGCACACGAGCAGAACGGACGCGGCGGTCTTGGCGAGCATAACCGAAGTAAGGGATTACAGCAGTAATACGGCCAGCAGAGGCACGGCGAAGTGCATCGATCATGACAACCAGTTCCATTAGGTTGTCGTTAGTTGGCGCACAGGTAGATTGAATGATGAATACGTCGCTACCGCGAACGTTCTCATTAATCTGAACACAGACTTCACCGTCGGAGAAACGGGTAACTGTTGCGTCTCCGAGAGAAATGTAAAGACGGTCAGCAATGCGTTGGGCTAGTTCTGGTGTCGCGTTACCAGCAAACAGCTTCATATCAGGCACGGTGGAAACCTCAGGTTGCGTCCAAGTTGTAGTTACTGACATTCCGTGGAAAGGGCGGTCAAGGCTGTCATAAGGGGTGATGTGTTGACACCTTTTGCGACGAATCCGTGGAGCCAGTCGGGTAATTTGTTCAGAGTTGCATCGGCCGCCTGCTGAGTGCTAAATTCAGCGAAGACACAAGCGCCAGTGCCGGTCAATCTCGATGGCGCGTATTCTAACAGCCACGAAAGAGCGTTATCAACCTCGCGGTGAAGCGATCTGACGATTTTTTCGCAATCGTTTCCGTAAATCCCCGCCAATAGGGCATCTAGTGACCGTTTTTTGCTATCCCGTTTCAGTTCCGGATGGGTGAAAATATCGACAGTTGCGATATTTACCTCTGGTTTTACCACCAGATACCACTTCTCTTCCGGTTCCGCCGGTTGGAGTTTTTCCCCGACGCCTTCGGCAAAGGCGCTAAATCCGCGTACGAATACCGGCACGTCAGCTCCCAGAGCCAAGCCAATCTCAGCCAATTCATCGGTGCTCAGGTTTGCCTGCCATAGTGCGTTGAGTGCGACCAGAGTCGTCGCCGCGTTGGAGGAGCCGCCACCGAGGCCGCCGCCCATCGGCAGGATCTTGTCGATATGGATATCGGCACCGGCGGTGATCCCGGCCCGTTCACGCAATGCAACAGCCGCGCGGTAGATCAGATTGTCTTCTGTGGCGACGCCTTCGATTGTCGGGGTCAGGTTGATGGCATTGCTGGTGTTGGCAGTGATGGTCAGGGTGTCGCCGTAATCGAGGAACTGAAACAGGGTCTGCAGTTCATGGTAGCCGTCGGGGCGTCGGCCGGTGATATAAAGGAATAGGTTCAGTTTTGCCGGAGCCGGCCATTGTGTGGTACGGGTGATCATACTGCGCTCTAGTTGATTGACCAATTATGGATGACAAGGGTTATCGACACGCCCACCGAGCTAAGCACCATCCGTTTTGGTAGTGCCGGTGTCGTCGTGTAGTCATATTCGTTATAGTCTAGCTGCCATAGCTTGCCGTTGATATCTTTGGCGAGGTAACTCAGCCTGCCGTCGGCGTTGAGCTGAAAGGTGTCGGCGGCAGTAGGCAGGCCTATCAGCCAATCCCGCATTTGGTCAATTGGCAGACGTAATCCTGTTAGTTCGCCGACGAGCTGAGTGGCGTCAGCGCCGCGGAAGGTCTTGCCTTCGTTGTTAACTAAGGTCACTTGACCTGGCCGAGCATCAAGCCTGAGCAGGGTACTGCCGAGGAAGTTGGTAAGCAGGAGGTGGTCGTGGCTTGAGGTGGTCTCCCACAGCAGGTTGGCACCAAAGCGTTGGTCGCCCTTGTAGCCCATTTTCCCCTTGGCCTGATAGCTGGAGAGCTGGCTTAGGGCTTGTTGATGGGTATCCCAGTTTGTGCGGGTATGTTCAGGTTGGCTGACACAGCCTGCAAGCAGTGACAGACAGAGTGCTATCGGGGCTGTTTTACGGACTAGACGGCAGGTTTTCACAACAGCCGGCCGGATAGAAAGCATCATCAGCATTCATTTCCTGTGAAATATTGTGGCAAAACAATAGCGGTAAACCGATCAGTTTGCCAACTTCTTGGTGTTGAATTTCTGGGATTTTTTCTCATTCTTACAGAAGGCCGTGAGAATTTTGCGCTGTGATTTCTTGAGATATACCCTATTCATTAGACCTGTGTTCTTTAATTACGCTGGGGCATCAAGTAAAATCCCGCCCTAATTCTTTTTTCATCGGCGAAGTGGTACAGCGTCTCCATGACATTGCTTGCATTAGGAATAAACCATAAAACGGCCTCGGTAGACTTACGTGAACGGGTTGCGTTTTCGCCTGAAAAAATGAAGCTGGCCCTGGAGCAACTCAAAGCTCACCCTGACGTTAACAGCGCCGTGGTGGTTTCGACTTGCAACAGGACTGAACTTTATTGCGATGTGTCTCATGCGGGTCCCGGTATTCTTATCGATTGGTTGACCCGCTTTCACCAGATCAGCACCGAAGAGCTGATGCCCAGCCTCTATTATCATGAGGAGCAGGCAGCGGTTCGTCACCTGATGAGGGTATCGTGCGGTCTGGATTCACTGGTATTGGGTGAGCCGCAAATTCTGGGGCAGGTAAAACAGTCTTACTCAGATTCTCGCGAGAGCGATGTGATCCACGGAACGCTTGAGAAGCTGTTCCACAAGACATTTACCGTAGCCAAGCGGGTACGAACCGAAACCGACATCGGCGGCAACGCGGTATCGGTGGCTTTTGCCGCCTGTACCCTGGCCAAACAAATTTTTGAATCCCTCTCCGAGGCAACAGTGTTGCTGGTCGGGGCTGGGGAAACCATTGAACTGGTGTCTCGGCATTTGGTCGAGCAGGGGTGCAACCGCCTTATTGTCGCCAACCGAACTCGGGAACGGGCCGAGAACCTTGCCCGGGAATTTGGGGCTGATGTGATCTCGCTGCCTGAGATCCCCGAACATTTGCACCGCGCGGATATTGTGATCAGCTCAACGGCAAGCCCGTTACCTATTATTGGTAAGGGGATGGTCGAAAAGGCAATCAAGGCTCGCCGCTATCAGCCTATGTTGTTGGTGGACATTGCTGTCCCTCGTGACATAGAGCAGGAAGTCGGGGATTTGAATGATGCCTATCTGTATTCAGTCGACGACTTGCAGAGTATTGTTGAAAGAAACCGTGAGCAACGTAAAGTGGCTGCTATCCAGGCTGAGGCAATTGTCAGCGAAGAAAGCGCTGCTTTTATGAGTTGGTTGCGTTCGCTTGAGGCGGTCGATAGCATTCGTGAATACCGTTGTCAGGCTGACGATATCAAAGCTGAAATACTGGCGCGGAGCCTGCAGGGCCTTGCCAATGGAACGGATCCTGAGCGGGTTCTGACCGAATTGGCCAATCGCCTGACCAACAAGTTGATTCATGCCCCGACACGGGCTATGCAGCAGGCCGCGCACAATGGCGAGCCAGATAAATTGGCCGTGATCCGTGAAACTTTAGGACTGGATTAGTCCTGTCTGATCTTGGCCGCCGAAAATGGCCATCATTATGCTGTTCCGACCTATTCAGGTCGGTTTATAGCTCAGAATTGACCAGGTAGAGAAGCCATCTCTGCCGCTTATGGAACCCAATAGAAACCGATATGAAACCTTCGATTTTAGTGAAATTGGAAACGCTGGTTGAGCGTTATGAAGAAGTCCAGCATTTGTTGAGTGATCCTGCCATCATTGGCGATCAGGACAAGTTCCGTGCGCTTTCCCGTGAGTATTCACAACTCGAGGAAGTGACCAAGTGCTTCCAGGCCTACCAGCAAGCCAAAGAGGATTTGGCGACCGCAGAGGAGATGGCCAACGAAGACGATCCTGAGATGCGCGAGATGGCGCAGGAGGAAGTTAAGGAAGCCAAGGCGGAAATTGAGCGCCTTGAAGACGAGCTTCAAGTTCTGCTGATCCCGAAAGATCCTAACGACGTGCGTAACTGTTTCGTGGAAATCCGTGCCGGAGCCGGTGGTGACGAGGCGGGTATTTTCGCCGGTGATTTGTTCCGCATGTACAGCAAGTTTGCTGAATCTCGCGGCTGGCGCATCGAGGTTATGAATGCCAACCACTCGGAGCAGGGCGGCTACAAAGAAATGATCGCCAAGGTGAATGGCGAAGGCGCTTACGGTATTTTGAAATTTGAGTCAGGCGGCCACCGTGTTCAGCGTGTTCCTGCAACGGAGTCGCAGGGCCGAGTGCATACCTCAGCCTGTACCGTTGCGGTACTGCCTGAAGTTCCAGAGGCTGAAATTCCAGCGATCAATGCCGGTGATCTGAAGATCGATACCTTCCGTGCATCGGGCGCGGGTGGTCAGCACGTTAACACCACCGATTCGGCGATCCGTATTACCCACTTGCCAACCGGCATTGTTGTGGAGTGTCAGGACGAACGTTCGCAGCACAAGAACAAGGCTAAGGCGATGTCTGTGTTGGCGGCGCGTATTATTCAGGCCGAAGAAGAAAAGCGTCATGCTGAAGAGGCAAGCACCCGTCGCAACCTGTTGGGCTCGGGCGATCGCTCAGACCGTATTCGTACCTACAACTACCCACAGGGTCGCGTATCAGACCACCGTATCAACCTGACTATCTATCGTTTGAACGAGGTGATGGAAGGTGAGCTGAACGGTCTGATCGAGCCGGTACTGGTTGAGCATCAGGCTGACCAGCTAGCAGCGATGGCCGAGCAGAACTAATGTGGCTGCCGATTGATGCGCTGCTCAAGCAAGCCATTGAGCAGTTGGCGGAGGCGGGCTCTGAGAGCCCGCATATCGACGCGGCCGTGCTGCTGTGCCATGCGATAGACAAGCCGCGCAGCTACTTGCTGACATGGCCTGAGAAAACGCTGGAGCCAGCCCAGTATACGGCGTTCGATGCCTTGATGGCCCGCCGCCTGACTGGCGAGCCAGTGGCCTATATCATTGGCGAGCGCGAGTTCTGGTCATTGCCGCTGAAGGTCGCGCCGCATACCTTGATCCCACGCCCTGATACCGAGCGATTGGTTGAGCTGGCACTGGACAAAATCCCCGCGAATGCGTGTGATGTGTTGGATTTGGGGACGGGGACCGGTGCAATTGCATTGGCTCTGGCTTCCGAGCGCCGTGATATCATGGTTAGCGGAATCGACCTGCGTCCAGAAGCAGCGGCATTGGCCGAAGCGAACCGGGCTAACCTCCATATTCCCAATGCCCGTTTTTTATCAGGCAGTTGGTACAGCCCACTTGCCGATGATGAACAATTTGCGGTTATTGTCAGCAACCCGCCTTATATCGATGAGCACGATCCCCATCTTGCCCAAGGTGATGTGCGTTTCGAACCGAAAAGCGCGCTGGTGGCCGAAGACAATGGGTTGGCTGATATTCGGGTGATCAGCGAGCAGGGGCGTAAGCACCTGTCTGCCGGAGGCTGGTTGTTGATGGAGCATGGATTCGAGCAAGGCGAGGCGGTTAGGGAAATATTACATTCGTTGGGCTATGCAGAAGTAGCTACAGCACAGGATTACGCGGGACTGGACCGAGTAACCATGGGTTGCTGGCAAGGATAGAGAGGCACAAATATGTATTTTGCAGTTAAACACCTTCATCTTGTGGCGATTGCGCTGAGTGTGCTGCTGTTCGTGGTACGCTACGGGCTGATGATGGTCAACTCCAGCTGGAGCGATAAGAAGTTTTTCAAAATTACCCCGCATGTTGTTGACACCGTGCTCCTGCTGAGCGGGGTGGCGCTGATGTTTATCACGGGTTTTTGGCCCTTCACCCCTGCTGGCGGCTGGATGACCCAGAAGCTGAGTTGTGTGCTGGCCTATATTGCTCTGGGTTACTTCACGTTGAAAGTGGGTAGCAACAAGGTATTAAAAACCTTCGCATTTTTTGGCGCACTAGGCTGGTTGATGGCCGCGGCTAAAATTGCGATGACCAAAATGTCGTTCCTAGGTTAATCATGTTACGTTTTACTGAGCAAGAATTGGAGTTGGTGCCGCTGGTTGAAGGTGCACTTGAGATCACAGCAGCGGTTGCCCCCGGTTTTCCTGCCGGCTGGGTCAAGATCCAGCTTGAGAAAATGGCACAGGAAGCCGAGCATGCCCTGCTCGATGAGCCGAATGCCTATCTGCGGCTTGAGGGCCTAATCCGCCTGTTCTACCGCGAATGGGGGTTTGCCGGTGACCACGAGCAGTACTACTCTTCAGAGAATATCTATCTCGACAAGGTGCTTGAGCGCAAGCGCGGGATCCCGGTTAGTCTTGGGGCGCTGTTCCTCTATGTTGCTGATCGGTTGGAATTACCGGTTGCCGGGATCTGCTTCCCCACGCAATTCGTTATCAAGGTCGACTGGCCTGAGCGTGAGGCACAGTACATTAACCCATTTGACGGCGAATTTGTCAGCAAGCGTACGATGGGTGCGTGGCTGAAGGGCCATCGTGGGCCATTTAGCGAATTGCGTAGTGAATATTTTACCCTTGCCAGTAACAGTGACGTGCTTGCCCGTTGGTTGACGGTGATGAAGAGCTCGTTTTTGCGCGAAGGGTTATTTGCAGAAGCATTGCGTTGCAGCGATGTGGTGTTAGATACATTCCGCCCTGGGGATCCGCATGAGATCCGCGATCGTGGTTTTATTTACCAGCAGTTGGAATGCGATCATGCTGCCGCGATGGATTTCGAATACTTTATCGAGCAGTGCCCGCAGGATCCGGCGGCGGAACTGCTTAAGTTGCAAGTTGAAGAATTAAGCAAGATGCCTTTGACCTTACACTGAAAAGGCAACATAAGAGAGATGATGATGGAACAAAAAATTGTTCGCGTTGGCGACATTGAAGTGGCTAACGACAAGCCGTTCGTCCTGTTTGGTGGTATGAATGTGCTTGAATCTCGCGATTTGGCGATGCAGATCTGTGAGAAGTATGTTGAAGTGACCGACAAGCTTGGCATTCCATATGTATTCAAGGCGTCTTTCGACAAGGCGAACCGCTCTTCGGTTCACTCTTACCGTGGTCCTGGTATGGATGAAGGGCTGAAGATCTTTCAAGAACTGAAAGATACATTCGGCGTTAAGATCATTACCGATATCCACGAGCAATATCAGGCACAGCCTGTTGCCGATGTGGTTGACGTGATTCAGCTTCCGGCCTTCTTGGCTCGCCAGACTGATTTGGTTGAGACAATGGCGAAAACCGGTGCGGTTATCAACGTCAAGAAACCTCAGTTCATGAGCCCTGGCCAAGTTGGCAATATCGTTGAGAAGTTTGCTGAATGCGGCAACGAGCAGGTGATCCTATGTGAGCGCGGTGTGCTGCATGGCTACGATAACCTGGTTGTCGATATGCTTGGTTTTGATGTGATGAAGAAAGCCTCTAAGGGCAGCCCGATCATTTTCGATGTGACCCATGCCCTGCAGTGTCGCGATCCGTTGGGTGCCGCGTCTGGCGGTCGCCGTGAGCAAACGGTGGATCTTGCCCGTGCAGGTCTTGCAACCCGCATTGCCGGTTTGTTCATGGAAGCTCACCCGAATCCTGACATGGCACGTTGTGACGGCCCATCGGCGTTCCCGCTGGACAAACTAGAGCCATTCCTAGCACAACTGAAGCAGCTTGATGATTTGGTCAAGGGCTTCGAGGCTATCGAGATTAAATAAGGCATCGGCCCGTAAGGGCATTATCGATGACTGCTATTGCAGCGCCTCGGGGGGAGATATTCCCCCGGGGCGCTGTTTTTTTGTGCAAAAAAGCTACCGATCACAAAAAAAACGGCGATGTGAAAATTTAGTGCATCTCACTAACAGACTTTTGCTATGTCGTAGGATATCCGGCCATTAGTGATATTGCATGGTTTTTATCCCTAAAATGACACTTTCTCAGAAGTCATAACTGCCTTGTTTGATTTTTGAGAATTTAATTCTGCCTATGCATACTCCTTGCGACATTAATCTGGTAGCACGAGGAGTTTACGTGGCTATATCTCAACAGCCGACCGAAATGGTGGGTACCCAGCACAAACTAGGCTGGAACAAGCATGACACAAGTTGGATGCTGAGCCTGTTCGGTACGGCGGTCGGTGCCGGTATTCTTTTCTTGCCGATCAACGTGGGGATCGGAGGCTTCTGGTCACTGGTGATTATGGCATTGCTTGCTGGGCCGATGACGTTTTTGGCGCACCGTGGACTTGCTCGTTTTGTACTTTCGTCATCTCGTCCGGAATCCGATTTCACCGATGTGGTCGAAGAGCACTTTGGTGTTCGTGCCGGACGTATGATCTCACTGCTTTATTTCCTTTCTATTTTCCCTATTTTGTTGATCTACGGCGTTGGTCTGACCAACACGGTAGATAGCTTTATCGTCAACCAGCTTGGGATGGCGAGCCCGCCCCGCTTTGTGCTGTCTGGGGTTCTGGTCTTTTCAATGATTGCCGTCATGATGGCGGGCGAGAAAGTGATGCTGCGCGCCTTTGAAATCATCGTGTATCCGCTGGCGGCGATTCTGGCTGGTTTGTCACTGTATTTGATGCCGACATGGCAGATGCCTAGCTTGGAATTGGGCATGGATGCTGGCACGTTTGCCGTGTCGCTATGGTTGGCGGTACCGGTTATGGTCTTCGCATTCAGCCACGCGGCTGCAATCTCTAGCTTTGTCCATGTTCAGCGTCGCCACTATGGCGATAATGCCGGGGTGAAGAGCGAGCAGATCCTCAAGCGCACTTCGGTCATGTTGATTGTGTTTGTACTGTTCTTTGTTTTCTCATGTGTATTGAGTTTAACTCCGGCTCAGCTGCAGGAAGCGAAAGCACAGAATGTCTCGGTATTGTCATATCTGGCCAATATCCATGATAGCCCGTTCATTGTTGCGCTTGGCCCGTTGATTGCGTTTATTGCTATCTCGTCATCTTTTCTTGGGCACTTCATGGGGGCTCGCGAAAGCCTAAATGGGATGATGCACAAGCAGCTATCATCGGTAGTGCCTTGTGATAAGAAGCGTGATCGAATGGGTATTGCTTTTCTGTTCGTGGCAATTTGGATTGCGGCAATCATTAACCCTAGCATTCTGGGGATGATGGAAGCGCTTTCAGGCCCGGTGATTGCGATGATTCTGTTCATCATGCCAATGCTGGCCGTATACAAGGTGGAAGCGCTGAAGCAGTATCGCGGTAAGTTCAGTACCTACTTCGTTTTGATAACCGGTGCGTTGTCGGTGTCGGCTTTGTTGTTCTCGCTGTTCTGAGCGGCATAAAAATAAGCCTTGGCTTGCATGGCAGGCCAAGGCTTGAGGCAGAAGAGAATTCTGCCTGTTTGTTGATTCGATGCTCTTATTACAATTTGAAGCGGTTTATCTCATGCTGCAACTGATGGGATAGTTCCGACAGTTCGGCGGCTTGTTTGGCGGCTTCGTCCGCTTCGATGGCTAATTCGTTGGAGACATCACGCATGCCTTCGGTATTGCGGGTGATCTCCGCTGTCACCGATGATTGCTCCTCAGCGGCAGAGGCGATTTGGGTTGCCATGTCACTGATGTTGCCGACGGCACTGCTGATTTGAGACAGGCTCGCAGAGGCGGCATTAGCATCATCGACGCTGGTTTCGGCCAAACGACGGCTATCTTCCATTATCCCCACTGCGCGGCCCGTTGTTTGCTGCAACGTTTCGATCATCTGCTGAATCTCCTGCGTTGAAGCATGAGTTCGCTGGCTAAGTACCCGAACCTCATCGGCGACGACCGCGAAACCACGACCTTGTTCACCCGCCCGGGCTGCTTCGATAGCGGCATTAAGGGCTAACAGGTTGGTTTGCTCTGCAATGCCTTGGATCGTCGACAAGATGGTATTGATGCTTTGAGCGTGGGTGTTAAGTTCACCGATTACGCCTGTTGCGGAATCGACTTCGCTGGCGAGTCCAGTGATGGATTGTTGGCTTTGGCTGACTTGAGTCGCGCCGTGATTGGATACGGTGACGGTATCGCCCGCAGTACGTGCGGTATTATCGGCGTTATCGGCGATTTCCAATGTTGCGGCGGCCATTTGGTTGATGGCCGTGGCAACGAGGTTGATTTCGTTTTGCTGGTGTTGGATCCGGGTGCTGCGCTCTTCAGCCTGCGACGCGGTGGCAATGGCCTGTTGACTTAATGCGTGGGAGACCTCGTTGAGGGTGGAGACCATGCTATGCATATTGCCGACAAAGCGGTTGAAGTTATGGGCTAGCATGCCGACTTCGTCATTGCTGCGTGGTTCTAGGTGTTGAGTGAGATCACCCTCACCGGTGGCGATTTCGGCCAGCGCATCCGATACCCGGGTAAGATCGCGGAACAGGTAGTTGACCAGCATGGTCACAGCACCGATGACCAGCAGGGTAATAACAATAGATGTGATGATCAGCTGGCGGAGGAGTTCACTATGTGCGGCCTGTTCAGTCTCTCTATCCATAACAATACCGAAGATCCAATCAGTATTGGGCACGTTTTTGTAGTAAACCAGTTTGTCGGCACCGTGGATTGTGGTGGTTTTAATCAGCCCAAGATCAAGCGCCTCTTGGATACGTGCCATGTCCAGGTAATCACTTAGCTGAGTGATTGGCTGCAGGATCAGAGATTGATCGGGGTGGGCGAGGAAGGTCTTGTCCTGCCGGTTGATGAGCATGGCATAGGCATTGGTGCCCACATTCATATTGATGATACTGCTGATAAGGTTGTCAATCAGCACGTCGGCACCAGCGACACCGGCAAAAGCGCCATTACGGAAAACCGGCTCGGCGACGGTGACCAGTAGGGCATTGGTGATGGCGTCGCGGTAGGCTGGAGTGACAATTTGCTTACCTGCTTGCTTGGCATCTTGGTACCAAGGACGGGTACGTGGATCGTAATCATCGCGATGACGATCAAGATGAGAGCGGATCATCTTACCGTCGACGGTGCCGAAATAGATATCGTCAAATCCAGCCGATTCTCTTGCCAGTTGCAGGTATGTAATAGGGTCGGGTGTATTGGTGTAGTCAATAACGGCCTGGGCAATTTGTTTGTGGCTATTAAGGCCATCGCCAATACTTTCGCTGGTGGCATTGGCAAGGCTTTCGGCACGGGCGTAGATCCCGGCACGGTTTTGTTGGAACAGCTGATCGGCGGCGATCCAGGTTAATGTCGCAGCCATGAGCACGACGGCAGACAGGCTGGCACCAATGAGCTTTTGTTTGAGTGATAACGACATTGCTTGCTCTTTATGGGTAGCTGGAGAAAAGTTGCAGGAGCGGATTCTATAGTCAAAATTTGGTGCTTGCACGGTAAATTGACATATTTATCATTAGTCTTAAATTTATGATAAATAAGGGTTTTTGCTTATTATTCCCTATGGGAAAGTGTCAATAAATTGCCAGTTTTCTCGGTGAGAATGGAGGTGTGATAAGGCTATTTTGAAAACAACCAGTTATACCGTTTTTTATGGAACGATAGGGACGGAGTATCCAAATTGACTCGCCAACTTTCTGACGTCGTCTTTTGCAATAAAAATACGCCAAAAGAAACAGGGTTGTTGAAATGGTATATCTGTGTCTCGTTATGTTTTTTGGATGTTTAGACGTCTAGATGTTGACTCGCTCAATATGAACCCTTAGTCTAAATAAAATTTTTTATAAGATGTCCAGTAGTCATCATGCCAAACACAACACAATCTTCCGCTGGCGAGCCGGCACCGAGCGCATTAGCGCTACTCCCTCTGGGAATATTCCTTCTCCTGTTTATCGGGGTGGGTACCTATTTGACTTTGCAAGGCGTTGACTTTGCGTTTTACCAACTTCCAGCACCAGTCGCGGCACTGCCTGCGATTGTGGTGGCTATCTTGTTGAGTAAAGAGAAACTCAATAAGGCTATCGAGCAGTTCCTACGCGGGGTTGGTCATGGCGATATCGTTGCCATGTGCATGATTTATCTTCTGGCCGGCGCATTTGCCTCGGTTGCCAAGGCAACGGGCGGAGTGGATGCCACAGTGAACCTAGGTCTATCATTACTGCCAGCTAGCATGATCCTGCCGGGTATCTTTGTGATTTCGGCGTTTATCGCGACGGCGATGGGGACCTCGATGGGTACCATTGCGGCAGTAGCCCCGGTGGCCCTTGGCATTGCCCAGACAGCCGGTATGGACGTGGCATTGACGGCGGGTGTGGTATTGAGCGGTGCGATGTTCGGTGACAACCTGTCGATTATTTCTGATACCACGATTGCGGCAACCCGCTCTCAGGGCTGCCAGATGAAGGACAAGTTCCGAGAGAATATCCGTATAGCCTTGCCTGCTGCTGTAGCCGCCATTCTTCTTTTCCTCTTTAGCAGTACCGCAAGTGAAGTACCTGCTACTGGCGAGATCGAATGGCTGAAGGTACTGCCGTATATTACGATTTTGGTGCTGGCGGTATCAGGATTGAATGTTTTTGTTGTGTTGAGTATCGGTATTCTGCTGGCGGGGGGGATTGGCCTGGTATCCGTGGCGGATTACAGCTTGGCAGGTTACGCCAAAGATATCTATGCGGGCTTTGGTAACATGCAGGAAATTTTCTTGCTGTCGATGATGATTGGCGGTATTGGTGAGCTGATGCGTCAGCAGGGTGGTTTGGCTTACCTGACCCAACTTGTCAGCCGAGTGATCCGTGTGTTCAGCAAAGGGCATAGTCAGGGACAGAATCTACGTGCCAGTGAGTTGGGTATTGCTGGCTTGGTGAGCATGACTAACTGCTGCACGGCAAACAATACCGTTGCGATTATTGTTTCAGGCGGTGTTGCCCGCGAACTGGCTGATGAGAATGGTGTCACCCCGCGTCGTTCAGCGAGCTTGCTCGATATCTTTTCGTGTGTGGTCCAAGGCGTGTTGCCGTACGGGGCTCAGGCTCTGTTGCTGGGGTCGGTATTTGCTCTTTCTCCTCTGGAAGTGGTGACTCACTCTTATTATTGCTTCTTCTTGGCGATTGCCGCTGTTGTCGCTGTTTTTGTTAAGCATCCATCACGGCAAGCGGTGACCGCGTAATCATCATGTAGTTGCTTTTGCATTCAAAGCCCCGCTTCGGTGGGGCTTTTTTGTGCGCTGACGATGTTGATTGTATTTTTTTGCTAACAGTATGGTGATCTGGTCAACATATTAGTGAAAACTACACAACACTGATCAGCAAATAATTTAAACTGGCTCCTGTAATACCGATTTGGTCGGAAAATCTTAATATAATCAGGTAAAAGGGAACCCCCATGAAGCAACGCTTTTTTGCCCACACAGCCATGGCGGCTGCGGTACTGGCTACGCTTTCTGGCTGCGCTAGCCAAAACGAAACCACACAACAACCTTCTTGGCAGGCGGATACCACATATAAGCTAACCATCCTTCATACTAATGACCATCACGGTCGTTTCTGGCAAAACCAATATGGCGAATACGGCATGGCGGCGCGCAAGACGCTGCTTGACCAGTTGCGCGCTGATGTGGCGGCAGAAGGCGGGACGGCATTGTTGCTTTCTGGTGGGGATATCAATACCGGTGTACCTGAATCCGATCTGCAGGATGCAGAGCCTGACTTCAAGGGTATGAACATGCTGGGTTACGATGCGATGGCGTTGGGTAACCACGAGTTCGATAACCCGATAGAGGTTCTGCGCAAGCAGGAAGAGTGGGCGGAGTTCCCGATGCTTTCTGCCAATATTTACGACAAGGCAACCGGTAAGCGGATGTTCCAAGCCTATGAAATCTTTGAGCAGCAAGGGCTTAAGATTGCCGTTATCGGCTTGACGACCGAAGACACGGCCAAAATCGGCAACCCGGAGTATATCGGCGGGGTTGAGTTCCGTGATCCGAAAGCGGAAGCGAAGAAGCTGATTGCCGAGCTTCAGGAAACGGAAAAACCGGATGTGATCATTGCTGCAACCCACATGGGCCATTACGAAAATGGTAACCGTGGGGTGAATGCCCCGGGTGATGTCGCTCTGGCCCGTTATCTGGACGAAGGTGATCTGGATATGATTGTGGGCGGTCACTCACAGGAGCCTGTGTGCATGGAAGGACCAAACATGTACAACAAGAACTTCAAACCTGGTGATGAATGTAAGCCAGACCAGCAGAATGGTACTTGGATTGTACAGGCCCATGAGTGGGGCAAATATGTTGGCCGTGCGGATTTTGAATTCAAAAACGGCGAACTGAAAATGGTGAGCTACAATCTAATCCCTGTGAACTTGAAGAAGAAAATCAAGCTTGATGACGGCAGCAGCAAGCGCGTGTTCATTCAAGATGAAATTGCCGAAAATACTGATGTAAAGGCGTTCTTGCAGCCTTATCAGGAACGCGGCCAAGATCAGTTAAATATCAAGATTGCTGAATCGAACGGCAAGCTTGAGGGTGATCGCAGTGTGGTTCGTTTCGAGCAGACCAACCTGGGGCGCTTAATTGCCGCTTCCCATATGCAGCGTGCAAAAGCCGACTTCGCCGTGATGAACTCTGGCGGCGTGCGCGACTCCATTGCGGGGGGCGACATTACCTACAAGGACGTTCTGACCGTTCAGCCGTTTGGCAATATTGTGACCTATACCGATATGACCGGCGCTGAGGTTTTGGACTACTTGAATGTGGTGGCAACCAAGCCGGTTGATTCTGGGGCCTATGCCCAGTTCTACGGTATTTCAATGACCGTTAAAGACGGCAAGGTGAGCAATGTGAAGATTGGCGGCAAGGCGCTGAACCCGTCAGAGACTTACCGCTTCACGGTACCTAGCTTCAATGCCGCAGGCGGTGACGGTTACCCTAAAATCAGTGGCCATGCCGGTTATGTGAATACGGGATTTGTTGATGCTGAAGTACTGAAAGAGTTTCTTGAAAGCAACAGTCCAATTGACGTAAACGCATTTGCACCAAAAGGTGAAATTCTTTACAAATAAGCCTTAGCTTAATTTCAGTAGAACGGCTCCTTTATAGGAGCCGTTTTTTTATGGCGTGAAAAGCGTATGATTAATACTAATCTGATTCGTTAGATTGGTATTAACCGTTAAAAGAGAAGTATCAGTATGACTCCGGCGATAAAATTAGCGAAGAAACAAGGGATCAATTACCAAGTTCACCAATATGAGCACGATCCTGCGAATACGAACTTTGGTTTGGAAGCGGCAGAGGCTTTAGGGCAAGATCCACAGCAGGTTTTTAAAACACTATTGTTCGCCTTGAATGGCGACCCTAAAAAGCTTGCTGTGGCGGTTGTGCCTGTTGTCGGAATGCTTGATCTCAAAGCGGCAGCGAAAGCGGCGGGGGGCAAAAAGGCAGATATGGCTGATCCGGCCATTGCCGAGAAGACGACGGGTTACATTGTTGGTGGGATCAGCCCGTTAGGTCAGAAGAAGCGCCTGCCAACGTTTTTGGATCAGTCAGCCCAGCAATTTGATACGATCTGTGTCAGTGCCGGGCGCCGAGGGTTGGAAATTGAGCTTGCCCCGGCTGACTTGTTGCTATTGACCGGTGGCCAGATGGCTGCGGTCGCCAAGCTGTAATCTTGCTACGATGGCCGTCGCCTTTCATCAAATCAACCTCAACCTGTTGGCAACCTTGCATGTTTTGTTACAGGAATGCCATGTCAGCCGTACGGCCGAGCGCCTGTGCCTGACCCAGTCGGCAGTCAGCCGGCAGTTGATGCAGTTGCGGGAGCTTTTTGGCGATCCCCTGCTGGTCCGGGACGGTAACCGCCTCTTGCCAACCCCCAAGGCTGAGGCCATGATGCCGCGACTTGCTGAGTTGCTCTGTGGTTGTGAGGCATTGTTGGTTGGGGACGCGTTTTCCCCGTCCCATTGGAAGGGGCCGATGGTGATGGCCTCGTCGGATTATGTCGCCCAGTATATTTTCCCCGATATCGTTGCCCTGATGGAAAGCGAAGCGCCGTGCTTGGCGCTGCAATATCGCTTGTGGTCACCGGAGTTGTTGCCGCAACTGGCTGACTCGGATATCCAGCTTTTTTCCACGATGCTACCTGCTATCCCTGATGGGGTGTGCGGTGCGGCGATAGGCCGTGATTCGCCGGTTTGTGTCATGCGCCAGGACCATCCGTTGGCTGGCAGGACGGTGTCGCTCGAGGATTTTGTGGCTTACGGCCACATAAGAGTTTCGGCGGGGGGAGACAAGGACAGCTTTGTTGACCGCGAACTGCAGGCACTGGGCATGGCCCGCCGGATTCAGGTCTCGGTACCGTTTTTCAATGCGGCTTTCCAGTCGCTGTGCCGGACCGATATGCTCATGGTACTGCCAGAACACATCGCGCGTAATATGGCCTCGTTTTTCCCTATTACCCATACTTCCTTGCCTCTGCCGGTTCCCGAGCACCGTTACTGGCTATTGTGGCACCCGCGTTTTGATATCGACCCTGCCCATAGTTGGTTTCGCCAGCAGGTTTTGTCGGTAATGCGCCAGTCGATGTACTCTATTCAGCCTGCCTGCATCTAAACTTGCTTATGAAAAGAGCTCATGAGCCTGATGATTTCTTTTGATTTCTCATCATAGCGTCATATTGCTACTGTTTCCCCATTCACGTTGTCTCTGTGTTGTTGTTTCGCCGGGATTATAAAAAATAAGGGGTTTTCATGACAGTGAGTATCTGGTTGTCATTGTTGGCAGTCTGTTTGCTTGGGGCGATGTCGCCAGGGCCGAGTTTGGCCGTAGTGGCAAAGCATAGCCTGGCCGGAGGGCGGCTGCATGGTATTGTCACGTCGTGGGCTCATGCTGCCGGGGTTGGGGTGTATGCGTTGATCACCTTGCTGGGGTTGGCGGTTGTGCTAAAACAGTCCCCACTATTATTTCAGGGGATCACGTATGCCGGTGCTGGCTATCTCGCTTATCTAGGGATCAGGGCGCTGCGTTCTCAAGGCGGGGTGGCAGCGAAACTGGCGGCGGGCAAACCGGCTAGCTTGCTGGAAGCGGCTCGTGACGGAGCCATGATATCGATATTGAACCCCAAACTGGCACTCTTCTTTCTCGCCTTGTTCAGCCAGTATGTTGCCGTTGGGACGGAGTTCGGCAGCCGGGCGATCATTGTGGCGACCCCTTTGGCCGTGGATGGTTTGTGGTATACCTTGATTGCCGTTGTTCTATCCAGTCCCAAAGTCTTGGAGACATTGCGCTCGCGGGCAAAAATGATTGACCGTCTATCAGGTGTTGTGCTGATTTTACTGGCATTGCGGGTGGTTATTCAGGTGTAGCCTACTGCTTGGTTGCGATATGAAAAAGGAGCCGTTGGCTCCTTTTTGTTTGGTGTGGTTTTAGCCCCGGCGTTGGCTGTGGCGCTCACGGTTCTCGAGTTTTTTCTCCGGGCTTTTTTTCAACATAACATAAAGCGCGCCGTTACCGCCGTGCTGGCGCAGGGCTGAGTGGTAGCACATAACATCGTCGATTTGTTCTAACCATGTGGAGACATAGCTTTTCATCAATGCGGGCGGATTCGATTTCTCCCCTTTGCCATGGACAATCATGACGGCTCGGAGATCCATCCGTTGGCATTGGCGAAGGAAGCCCAGCACTTCATCTCGGGCATCTCGAAGGCTTTTTTTGTGTAGATCGAGGCGGGCTTGGATATCGTATTTGCCCAGCCGGAGCTTACGGAAGACCCCGTCTTGTACGCCGCTGCGTTTGAATTCCAACATATCGTCGGGTTTGACCATTTTTGCATAGTCCAGCGATAGATATTCTGGGTCGCCGTCAGATAAGCTTTGGGCGGCTTGCTGGCGGGCTAACTGGGCATCGCTGACTTGGTGTTTTTGAATGGTCTCTATTTTGTCCTGTTTGATAGGCGCAACATCGGACATCATTGCTCGAAATAGGTCGAGTTCATCATTCTCAGACATGGTGTTACAAGAAAATTTGAAGGTGATGGTGTGATTATATACCCAAGCAATTTCAAGACAACTTGCCCTTGGTGAGTGTGTCAGCCCCTTCTTTTTTCGGGATCTCGTAAAATTGGTCGCTAAGGCCAAAGAAAATCAGGGCCATTACCGATATATGGCCCTGGAAAACAGCAAATTGCTTTGCTTATGGCATTTTAGTGAGGAGCTGGGGATGACAGAACTTTGTAGACAAAGTAACCGCCAAAGAAAAGCATTAACCCCAAAGCGGCAAAAATGACAAGGATAGAGGAGAGGCCAACGGCATTGCCGAATAAGAGGTCTAACCAGAAATCCATAGTTGCATCCTTTCGCTAGTGGGGTGGTATCAAGATACGCAATGAAAGCACTTTGTTATGATGATCTAGATCAATGGTGTAAAAGTTGTTGTTAACATGTGCCTTTCGGTGCGCGCCTGATCACTTTTTATTCGTTGTTGCTACAACAATGAGCAGTTATTTATGGAAACGAAAAAAATTCTTTTCCACCCCTTGCGAAATTCGTTCTGGGGAGTATTATTAGCCACCTCAGCAGCGACACTGCTGTTGAGCGGTAAGGTAAAGCCTTACAATTGTCGGTGAATAGCGCAGTTTGGTAGCGCATCTGGTTTGGGACCAGAGGGTCGGGGGTTCGAATCCCTCTTCACCGACCACTATTTAAAAATGGTGGTTTGTAAAGAACCGCTGTTGATGTCGGTGAATAGCGTAGTTTGGTAGCGCATCTCAGGGTTTTGAGATATAGCGGACCAGAGGTCGGGGGATTCCCTAAGACCTTGAATTGGCCTCTTCACCGACCACTATTAAAAATGGTGGTTTGTAGAGAACCGCTGTTAATGTCGGTGAATAGCGCAGTTTGGTAGCGCATCTGGTTTGGGACCAGAGGGTCGGGGGTTCGAATCCCTCTTCACCGACCACTATTAAAAATGGTGGTTTGTAGAGAACCGCTGTTAATGTCGGTGAATAGCGCAGTTTGGTAGCGCATCTGGTTTGGGACCAGAGGGTCGGGGGTTCGAATCCCTCTTCACCGACCACTATTAAAAATAGTGGTTTGTAGAGAACCGCTGTTAATGTCGGTGAATAGCGCAGTTTGGTAGCGCATCTGGTTTGGGACCAGAGGGTCGGGGGTTCGAATCCCTCTTCACCGACCACTATTAAAAATGGTGGTTTGTAAAGAACCGCTGTTGATGTCGGTGAATAGCGCAGTTTGGTAGCGCATCTGGTTTGGGACCAGAGGGTCGGGGGTTCGAATCCCTCTTCACCGACCACTATTTAAAAATGGTGGTTTGTAGAGAACCGCTGTTGATGTCGGTGAATAGCGCAGTTTGGTAGCGCATCTGGTTTGGGACCAGAGGGTCGGGGGTTCGAATCCCTCTTCACCGACCACCATTAGAAGCCTCAGTCGAAAGACTGAGGCTTTTTTCATATCTGTATTTTTATATTGGCTGGGGACTAGCGCAGTTTGGTCGCGCATCTCTGGCTCTTCAGAAATGGTGGACCAGAGGGTCGGGGGTTCCCCAATACCTTGAACTGGCCTCTTCACCGACCACTATTAGAAGCCTCAGTCGAAAGACTGAGGCTTTTTTCATATCTGTATTTCTATATTGGCTGAGACTAGCGCAATTTGGTCGAGCATCTTTGGCTCTTCGGAAATGGTGGACCAGAGGGTCGGGGGTTCCCCAATACCTTGAACTGGCCTCTTCACCGTCCACTATTAGAAGCCCCTTCGATGAGATACTCGACGAAAGACTGAGGCTTTTTTCATATCTGTATTTCTATATTGGCTGGGGACTAGCGCAGTTTGGTCGCGCATCTCTGGCTCTTCGTAAATGGTTGACCAGAGGGTCGGGGGTTCCCAAGACCTTGAACTGGCCTCTTCTCCGACTACTATTAGAAGCACCTTCGATGAGATACTCGACGAAAGACTGAGGCTTTTTTCATATCTGTATTTCTATATTGGCTGAGACTAGCGCAATTTGGTCGAGCATCTTTGGCTCTTCGGAAATGGTGGACCAGAGGGTCGGGGGTTCCCCAATACCTTGAACTGGCCTCTTCACCGTCCACTATTAGAAGCCCCTTCGATGAGATACTCGACGAAAGACTGAGGCTTTTTTCATATCTGTATTTCTATATTGGCTGGGGACTAGCGCAGTTTGGTCGCGCATCTCTGGCTCTTCGTAAATGGTTGACCAGAGGGTCGGGGGTTCCCAAGACCTTGAACTGGCCTCTTCTCCGACTACTATTAGAAGCACCTTCGATGAGATACTCGACGAAAGACTGAGGCTTTTTTCATATCTGTATTTCTATATTGGCTGAGACTAGCGCAGTTTGGTCGCGCATCTCTGGCTCTTCGTAAATGGTGGACCAGAGGGTCGGGGTTCCCCAAGACCTTGAACTGGCCTCTTCACCGCCCACTATTAGAAGCCCCTTCGATGAGATACTCGACGAAAGACTGAGGCTTTTTTCATCTCTGTATTTCTATATTGGCTGAGACTAGCGCAGTTTGGTCGCGCATCTCTGGCTCTTCGTAAATGGTGGATCAGAGGGTCGGGGGTTCCCCAATACCTTGAACTGGCCTCTTCACCGACCACGATTAGAAGCCCCTTCGATGAGATACTCGACGAAAGACTGAGGCTTTTTTCATATCTGTATTTCTATATTGGCTGAGACTAGCGCAGTTTGGTCGCGCATCTCTGGCTCTTCGTAAATGGTGGATCAGAGGGTCGGGGGTTCCCCAACACCTTGAACTGGCCTCTTCACCGACCACTATTCGTAGAAGCCCCATTTGTTGTCCTGAAATTGGTGTTATCTATTGGGTCTCCCTTATCAATAACTATCTTTAGCTAGGATATTAATCGGTGGGGCAATTAGCGTCGCTTCCCTGGGTGATTTGAGTGACGATAAATCCCTTCTGCTTGAGTAGTGTCGGGAGTCCCTGCTGGCCGATGAGGTGCATGGCGCCGACGACGACCATGTATTTGCCTTGGTGATAGGCAGGGCTGCTGCTGAGCGACTCTGCCCAGTTATGGTTACGGTCGAAAATCAAGGCATCGCTGGTTTGATCTGAGTACTGGCTTTGCTCAAACAATGCAGAGAGTTGTGCTTGATCGCCAGCGCGCCATGCGCGTGTTAGGCAGTTGAGCTGAGATTTCACGGAGTGCCATTCAGTAAGGGTGCTAAGAAGCAAATCTTTGCCATGATCTGGCATTGCCTCCATCAGATCTACCTGCTGCTGGACACTTTCCAGCTCAAGAATCGGCATATTGTCATGCGATGCCCGTTTTAGCAGTTTGATATCAATACCTTGTTGAGGGGAGAGTCCCGCTTGTTGAGCCATGCTCATTTGGAGGCTGATGGCTGCTAGCCAAGGTGGGCTTTGGAGAAGTGCCGGATAAGAAAGTCCAGCTTTGTTGGCGATATCAGCAAGGGTGGCCTTTTCCACATCCGTTAGTATCGTGCCAGCACTCGGAATCGTCGGATCGAGGTGGGGTCGGGTTGGGGCAAGAATATTGGCCTCGACCACCAGCCCGTCGGCATTTGGCCATTGCTGCAGAAAAGCCTTTGGTAGAGGGAAGAGCTGCTCATTACCGGCATGAATAGAGCCGAGTAGGATGAATTGGCGATCCGGTGACTTGGCTAGCCAGACAGCAGGCTCCGCATAGGCTGTTGTTCCCAAAAAAGGGATTAACAGTAAGAGCTTACGTAAGAGCTTTTTTGAAAATCGATAGAAAAACATAGCGCCTCGGTATAAATATTTATTCTCTCAACCTACCTTATATTTTGTTCCTCGGCGAGCATTTTGACGGGGCTTGCGGTGGGGGAAGAGCCCGGCATACAGCCGGGCTGAGATGAAGGGTTATTTATTATTCGGGTGGAGCCAGAACCACCAGATAATAAATGCAATGGAAATGATCCCAATTAAAGCAACCATCTTAATTCCCCTTACGATCTGAGGTCGGTAACTGTGCCCCCTTAGGGGTAAACAGTCTGAGTCTGTTGGCATTGCTGACCACGGTAATGGACGATAGGGCCATTGCTGCACCAGCAACGACCGGGCTCAATAGTGCCCCGGTGAACGGGAACAATATTCCCGCGGCGACAGGGATACCAAGAGTGTTGTAAACAAAGGCCCCGAATAGATTTTGTTTCATGTTGCGCAGGGTTGCGCGTGATAGCTCAATCGCATCGGCCACACCATGAAGCGAGTGGCGGACCAAGGTGAACTGCGCACTTTCTATTGCAATATCGCTGCCGCTTCCCATTGCGATGCCGACCTCGGCTTTGGCCAGTGCAGGGGCATCGTTAATACCATCACCAACCATGGCGACTTTCTTGCCTTGTTGTTGCAAGGCAATCACTTCATCGGCTTTGCCATCGGGCAGTACCCCGGCAATCACGTGGTCGATGCCTGCCTGCTTGGCGATAGCCCTGGCGGTGGTTTCTGTATCCCCCGTCAGCATGACAATATTGAGCCCCATTGATTTGAGGCGCGATACGGCTGCGAGCGAGTCATGCCTTAGCGGATCGCTGATCCCAATGATCCCACCCAGTTGGTTGTCAACGGCGATGAAGATCGCGGTTGCCCCTTGTTCGCTGATCTTCTCTGCTGTGCTCTCTGTGTGTACGGCAGCGATTTGAAGGGCCTGCATGTATTTCAGGTTGCCCAACGCAACTTGGTGTCCGCCGATTTTCCCTTCGATCCCATAGCCTGGCTTGGCGCTGAAACCGACGGGTGATATCAGCCCGAGCCCTTTAGCCGTGGCTGCGCTGATTACTGCTTTGGCCAGAGGGTGTTCGGAGCCTTGCTCTAGGCTGGCAGCCCAGCTCAGCAGTTGCGTTTCGTTGAATCCTTGTTGGGGGTGGATGGCAATGACCTGCGGTTTGCCTTCGGTCAGGGTGCCTGTTTTGTCGAGCACGACGGTATCGATATCGGCTGCGATTTGCATCGCCTCGGCGTTACGGATCAGGACACCGAATTCCGCTGCCCGGCCTACACCGACGGTGACCGACATTGGCGTGGCCAAGCCAAGGGCACAAGGGCAGGCGATGATCAGTACGGTTGTTGCAGTGATCAGCATATAAATCGATGATGGTTGTGGGCCGACGTAGTACCAGATCATTGCCGTTGTGATTGCGATAATCATGACGGCCGGAACGAAAACAGCCGAAATCCGATCCGCAAGTCTAGCCAAGGCCGGTTTGCTCCCCTGAGCTTGACGAACCAGCTCGATGATCCTGGCCAGCATGGTGTCCTGACCGATTTTTTCGGCCGTGAACAGCAGGCTGCCGTTTTGGTTGATGGTGCCCGCATGGAGTGTATCGCCCGCTTTCTTGTGGGCAGCTAGGGGTTCGCCGGTCAGCATGGATTCATCGATATAGCTGTCGCCTTGAGTGATGGTGCCGTCGACCGGGACTTTGGCTCCAGGTCGAAGCCGCAGCAACATGCCCGCCTTTACTTCTGCCAGCGGCACTTCGCGTTCGCGGCCATTGTCGACAACAATTGCTGTGGGAGGCTGGAGATCCATGAGTTGCTCAAGAGCTTTGGAGGTGCGGCTCCGGGCTCTAGCCTCAAGGGCGTGCCCAAGGGTGATCAGGCCAAGGATCATCGCCGAAGCCTCAAAGTATACATGGCGGGCCATATCAGGCAGCAGCTCAGGAGCCAGCACGACAAACATTGAGTAGAGCCAGGCTGCACCAGTTCCCAGCGCAACAAGCGTATCCATACTGGCCCGGTGGTGCTTGAAGGCTTTCCATGCATTGACGTAGAAATGACGCCCGACGGTTGCGAGTAAGCCGAGGGTGATGAGGCCGACCAGCCCCCAACCCCATTGGCTGGCAGTTGAGTTGATCATCATGTTGCCACCGAACACACCCCACGCCATCATCGGGATCCCTGCACCTAGAGCCAGATAGGCATTGCGCATATGGGTACGGTAGGTCTGCTCGTTCTGGGCTTGCTGGCGGGCGCGACGAGACTGCTCATCCTCAACCAACTCGGCACCATAGCCACTATCCGCAACGGCTTTGGCAATCATGTCGGGGGTGGCCGTACCGTCAACCATAGCGGTGCGCTCTGCGAGGTTGACCGATGCATGACTAACGCCCGGAACAGAGCGGATGGCTTTTTCGACCGAGGCGACGCAGCTGGCACAAGTCATGCCGCTGAGCATGAACTGGCGGGCATTGGCGGTGATTGGAGCTGTTGCCTCAGTGGTAGCTTCGTTCACCGTATCTTGTTGCTGTGGCTCTAGGGACTCAGCCGTTTGTGGTGCGGTGATATTCTCCTGCTCGCTATCCAAACTGGCCTCGAACCCTGCAGTTTTGATGAGTGCGACAAGCTGCTCGCTGCTGGATGTTGTCGCGACAGTGGCTGCGGTTTTACTGACGGTAAATTCTTCGACACTGTCGCAATCAGCAAGGGCGGCTTCGACCTTGGCGACACATTTGCCGCAGTTCAGCCCACTGAGTTTCAGCTGGTAGCGGGTTGCAGGCTGTTGGGTGACAGCGCTGGCCTGATAGCCAAGAGAGCGGATGATTTCAATAACGGCTTGCGGAGCAAGGGATCCTTGTCCGGTCAGCTCTGTGGTGGTGATATCGAGCGCCATGCCGTCATGTTTTTCCAGAGCATCTCTGACTTTGCCGATGCATTTCCCGCAATTCAGGCCGGAGAGTTGCAGGTGGTAATTGAAACTTGCGCCATATCCCAATGCGCTGATTGTGGCAATGGCGTGTTCAGCGGAAATATCGCCTTGGATAACAGCACGGTGCGTATCAACATCGGCTGATTGAACCTCGGGCAAGGCCGAGAGCGCCGCTTGAATTTTTCCGGCGCAGTTCATGCACCGTACTTTGTTGAGGGAAAGAGTTAGCTCTGCCATTGGCGTGCCTTTTCGTGCTCATTTTAGATGGTATGCAGATAATAGAGCTTCCATCAACTGGAAGGTCAAGCTATTTTATAATAAGGCATAGTCCGGGAGGATATGATGAATATCAGTGAAGTGGCTCAGCTTACTGGGCTGACGGCCAAGACGATCCGTTTTTACGAAGACAAGGGAATTATCTCCCCGCCGCAGCGGGCGGCAAACGGCTATCGCCTGTACGGTGATCGCCATGTCAACGAACTGCTGTTGGTTCGCCGCTCGCGGCTGGTGGGCTTTACCTTGGATGAAAGCCGTGAGTTATTGGCTTTTTCGCGCGATCCTCAACGTCGGAGTGCCGATGTCAAAGCCAAGGCCGAGCAGAAGCTGTATGAGATAGACGCCAAGATTAACGAGTTGGTGGAGATGAAGCAGACGTTGGCGACATTGGTGAACCTGTGTCCTGGTGATGACGGTGCAGAGTGCCCGATTATTGAAGGGCTCTGCTGCGAATCCCATAAATGAGTATTGTGGATATGACGAAAAAACAACGGCGGCCATTAGGCCGCCGTTGTTTTTTGGAATGTACACGCTAGCGTCGCGCGGTTAGTACATCAGGGCATATAGCTGGCGGCGGTATTTGCTGGCGATGGCATTGCCTTGCCCGAGGGCGGAAAGGATGTCCATCATGGTTTTCTTTGCTGCGCCGTCAGCGAAGTTGAAATCTTTGCGCAATAGGCCAATCAACAGTTCCAGCGCCTCTTCAGCACGTTCAACTTGGCTATATTGAACCGCCAGCTCGAAGGCGATGTCACGGTCAGCCGGATCAGCGGCCAGTCTTTCTTCCAGCAAGCGGATTTCAGGCGAGTCGCTGGCCTGCTTGTGCAGCTCCAGCTTGGCCATTAGCCCTTTGAATTTGGCATCCTGATCCTGCATTGGAATGGTAGCCAGCAGGGTTTCGGCTTCGTCGAACTGTGCGGTCTCGATCAGGCACTCGGCAATGGCAAGGTTGATCACGCCGTTTTGGCTGAACTTTGCCGCCAGATCGCGCAGTAATGGCAGTGCTTCATTGTACTGCTGGTTGTCGACTTTGGTTAGGGCGTCTTTTAGAGCCAGCTCTTCTTGGCTTGGCATGTGTCGGCCAATCATTTCTCGCAGACTGTGCTCGTTTTGTGGCCCTCCAACCCCGTCAACCGGCTGGCCGTTTTTGAACAGAGCAACGGTAGGCAGGCTGCGAACGCCAAACTGGCCCGCAACCATCGGCTGGGCTTCACAATTCAAGGTGGCAAGGATGAGCTGTCCCTGATACTGGCGGGTGATTTGCTCCAACATCTGATTGATCTCAGCCGTTTCCGGCATCGATGGGGCCCAGAAACTGATTACAACGGGTGTTTGCATGGATTGCTCTATTACCTGCTGTAGGTTTTGCTCGTTCAGTTCTATTGCGATGTGCTCGTACATAGCCAGTTTTTACTCCCTGGGCTGGGGGACAGTGCCCCGCAAATCATGTGGTCATAAAGATATAGTGAGGGCTATTAGCGTAAATTCAAGTCTTAGGCATAGGAGGTTGGCGGAACTGTGCGGTGAAAGGGATTTTGGGTTTGATGCCTGTTAATGCAGGGGGCAGGGTGTCAGCGTGACATAAGTGGTATTTATAAACGGTATCACCGCCATATATGCTGAGATGGTGTTTTATCACATTTAAATTCTATATTTTACCATCAAAACCCTTACGATATTTAATCGACCTGTTAAAAAGTAACCAATTGATAGATGCCTGTAGATACTCGGCCCTGAGCCGCGAATGAACATCGCGTATGATGAAAAAAGGAGAGCCTCGCTCTCCTTTTTTATTGAAATGTCAGCAGCAGTGCCAGTGTCACGCAGACACAGAGGATATTAATTTGGCGCAATGTCATAACCACACCTTTGTTTTTTTTAATAGGGCCGATGCAATGTAGGCTGCTGGTGAGGTTTTGGATTTTCCATCAGCTTACACAATCAGAATAATGCTTCTTTGTGACACTAATATGACGTTTCTTGTCATTTTTGATGAAACTGGCATGACATTGGATGAGATGGTTTTTTTTGATAGTTATAGTTACTGATATGGCCAATAAATGATCGGCCATAGCGTGAATTTATCTTGGTAAATAATAACTTAATGTATTTCCAGATCACCCAAGACAACCATTTGTGTTGAAATTACAGTCAAGTCAGTCGCTTTTTGACACGATTTTATCCAGCCATTGAGTGGGTAAAATACGCCGTAGGACCCCCATGATGTAGGTTGGTTGGGTGACATAATAACGCGGGGCTGGTGCCGGGCTGCTGATGATTGCCTGAAGAGGCTTGAGTACAGCTTCTGGACCGAGGGTAAAGCGGTTGCTCGGCCCTGGTTTGCCAAGTCTGTCGAGGGTGCGTTGGTAGCCGCGTGCATGGCGGGATGCGGGCATATCAATATTGGCTTCGAATTGTGCCTTGGCATTGGCTCGGAATTGACTTTCGATGGGGCCCGGTTCGATCAGGCTGACATGGATCGGGGTATCTGACAATTCTAATCGCAAGGTATCCGTGTAGCCTTCAAGGGCAAACTTGCTGGCGTTGTAGGCGCCGCGGTATTTCATCGCGACAAGGCCCAGCACCGAGCTATTTTGGACAATCTTGCCGCTCCCTTGCTTGAGCATCAGCGGAACCACCGCTCTGGTCAGGTGGTGCCAGCCAAACAGGTTGGTCTCGAATTGCCGGCGCAGGGCCTCGGTGGGCAGATCCTCTAGCGCGCCGGGCTGGCCGTAGGCGGCATTGTTAAACAGGAGATCCAGTTTGCCGTTGGTGAGTGCAAGGGCTTCTGCCAGGCCTGATTCAATAGAGGACTCGCTGTTCATATCAAGCTGGACGCAATGGAGACCTTCTTGTTGCAGGCGGGTGACGTCATCGCCGTTGCGGCAGCTCGCGACAACCAGGTGCCCGGCGTCATGGAGTGCTCGCGCACAATGGTAGCCAATGCCACTGCTACAGCCTGTGATAAGAATTGAAAGCATAGGTGCGTTCCTGTTGGTAATGATTAGTTGTCTAGGTGAGGTGCAATGGCGTCGGCCATGAACTCGGCGATCCAGGGCTGGGCGCTGGCGGTGGGGTGCAAGCCGTCCTCCATCATCCAGTTTGGCTTGAGGATGATATGCTCAAGGAAAAAAGGCAGTAGCGGAATAGCTTGCTGCTTGCTGATATCTTGAAACACTTTTGTGAACTGGTCGCTGTAGCGCTTGCCGTAGTTAGGCGGTACAACTATTTGCATCAGGAGCGGATATGCCCCGGCATCCTCGATCTGGGTGATCATATTATTGAGGTTTTTGCGTATAGTTGATGGAGGGAATCCGCGCAGGCCGTCATTGGCTCCCAGCTCGATCAGCACGAAATTGGGCTGGTGGCTGGTGAGCAGGGCAGGCAGTCGGGCCATACCGTTGCCGGTGGTGTCGCCGGAGATACTGGCATTGACCACCGTGACCTGATGGCCGTGTTTTCCAAGCTCCTCGTCGAGCAGGCTGGGCCAGCTTTGCTCTATCGGCATTCTGTAGCCGGCACTGAGGCTGTCACCCAGAATCAGCAATGTAGCGGCTGTACTCAGGGGCGAAAGTACGAGTAAAAGAACAACTGAAAGGAATCGTATCATGTCTACATCCGTGATTAGGGCTGTTTCTGTGTCCAAACAGGTGGCAACGGCAACCTCGCCATTGACCATTTTGCAGGATGTTTCGCTTGAGGTCGAGTCGGGCGAGGCGGTGGCACTGGTCGGCGTATCGGGGGCCGGGAAATCAACCCTGATGACCCTGCTCGCCGGTCTGGATGTCCCGAGCGAAGGGGAAATCCATCTTCTTGGTATGGCGCTTGCCGAGATGGATGAGGAGGCAAGGGCAGCCCTGCGCAGCGATGCCGTCGGCTTCGTCTTCCAGAGTTTTTTGCTTATTCCCTCCTTGACAGCATTGGAGAATGTCATGCTGCCGGCCATCATCAAAGGTACGGCAGCAGACGAATGCCGTGCTCGGGAATTGCTTGGCAAGGTGGGGCTGAGCGGGCGTGAATCTCATCTTCCCTCCCAGCTATCGGGCGGGGAGCAGCAACGGGTTGCCCTGGCAAGGGCCTTTATGACCCATCCGCAGATCCTGTTCGCCGATGAGCCGACAGGCAACCTTGACCAGCATACAGCGGCAACGATTGCCGATTTGCTGTTTGCCCTGAACCGTGACCATGGAACAACGTTAGTTTTGGTGACCCATGATCCCCAACTGGCCAACCGTTGTGATCGGACATTTACCCTCGAGGGGGGAATGGTGGTGGACGTATGACAGATCTAAGCGAAACATCGCAGGTTCGGGGTGAGGTTAAAGGCGGCCTGCTCAACCGTTGGAGTTGGCGTGAACTGTGGCATGGTCAGCTTTGGCCGGTCGCCGCCGCCTTGACGATCATTATCGCCTGTGTTTTCTCCCTTGCGGCTTTGGTGGTCAGGGTCGAGAAGATTATGGTCGAGCAGGGGCGGTCAATGATCGCTGCCGATCTGGTTTTCCGCTCCGCCAACCCGATTGAGCCGGCATTGCTTGAACGCGCGGCGGCATTGGGGCTGACCGAGTCGCAGCAGGTTCGATTCGGCACCATGGCTTTTAGCGACGAGGCGATGCAACTGGTGAGCGTGAAAAGTGTCGGTGATGCGTTTCCGCTTCGGGGTGAGTTGCAGCTGGAGGGCCCTGATGGGATGCGCTCTCGCGTTGCCCCCGGTGAGCTGTGGCTTGCCGAGCGCTTGCTGGGGCTGCTGTCTGTCGAGCCCGGTGACACGGTTGCCATTGGCGATGCCGAGCTGGCCGTCAGTGGGGTGATTCGTCAGGAGCCGGAGCTGTCTTTTAATCCTTTCAGCCAGATGCCGGGGGTGATCATCCATGCCGATGATCTTGGTCGTACTGGTGCCATCCAGCCCGGAAGCCGTGTTCAATATCGGGCATATTTCAACGGTTCTGATTCTCAGCTCGAGCAACTCCAGGCGGCGACGGATCTGGCTCCAGGCCAACGTTGGCTGAGTGAGACTTCGCAGGGGCGTACCGGTGATGTTATCGAGAAGGCCCGTCAGTACCTGTCGTTGACCTTGGTACTGGTGATTATGATGGCCTCGGCAACCTTGGTGCTGACCTGTAGCCATTACGTGAATACCCGAACCGATACGGTGGCGATGATGAAGAGTCTCGGTGCCGGGCGGAAATGGCTCTGGCAGTGGCTGGCGCGCCAATTGGTGATGTTGTTTACCGTCGCAGTCGTTGTTGGGGTGGCTGCGGGATACGGGTTGGAGTTTCTTTTGCGCTTGCCGCTCAAGGATGTGCTGCCCGCCCCATTGCCAGCCATTGGCTGGACTCCTTTGCTGATCAGTATGCTGGTGGCGTTACTGGTCGCCTTGCCGGGGCTGGGGATCCCCCTGTGGCGGTTGGTTGACGCGCCGGCATTGGCGCTGTTGCAGCGGGAGTTGCCAGCCCGTTCTGATCGGCGCCGCTATGGGTTGTTGGTACTTCCCGTCGTGATGGCGTTGTGGTTTGCCGGAGGCAATAGCTTGGTATGGCTGACGTTGGTTGGCATTTCCGGCTTGCTGGTGATGCTGGCTGGTATGGGCCTGCTGTGGGTTGCGATGCTCCGGCAAGTTAAATGGGGGGCCGCAATGCAGCTGGCGGTGAGTCGGATAAGCCGGAGTCCGCTGGCAACAGGGGCACAGCTTGCGGCACTGACCAGTTCGCTGATGCTATTGGCTGTGATTTGGCTGTTAAGAACGGATCTTCTCGCCGATTGGCAGCAGACCCTGCCAGCAGATGCTCCGAATGTGTTTGCCCTTAATATCGCCGATGACCAGCAAGGGGCCTACCTAGCCGCGTTGGACTCGGCTGGGGTTGAGCGGTCGGATGGTTATCCGGTGATCCGCGGGCGGATAACTCATATTAACCAAAAGGGACTGCTAGCCACGGAGGGTGACGATCAGGCGGGGGAGCAAGATGAGTCCCTGCGCCGAGAGCTCAATTTTACCTGGCGGGATACGATGCCAATCCATAATGAGCTGCTCGAGGGGACATGGGGAGGACGCCAAGGCGTCTCGGTTGAGTCCGGTATTGCTGAGCGGCTGGGGATCGGATTGGGCGATAGCCTGTCGTTTAGCGTCAACAGTCAGCCGTTTAGCGCAACCGTGACCAGTATCCGCAAGGTTGAGTGGCGCAATATGCGGCCGAATTTTTATTTTATCTTTACGCCGGATGTGATGGCGGCGTTGCCAGCGACATGGCTGGTTAGCTTTCGGGTTGATGCCGGGCAGGATGCATTGGTTAACCAACTGGGGCGGGATTACCCGACGGTGAGCTTGCTCGATCTGAGGATCATGGCGACACGTATTCAGGGGATCATGCAGCAAATCTCGCTGTCGCTGTCGGTGTTGGCCGGTGTCGGGGTAGCCAGTGGCTTGCTGTTGGTGATGACGTTGCTTCGTCTGAGCCTTGCCCAGCGCAGGCAGGAAATCAAGCTCTACCGGACATTGGGGGCCAGCCGAAAGCGAATTGCGGCCACGGTGTGGGGGGAGTACGGCATGATGGCTCTGATCGCCGGAGGAATGGCTGTGCTGGTGGCCGAAGCGGTGGTGGCCGCGTTGGTTACATGGGGTTTCGAGTTGCCTTTGCGCTGGCATCCCGGGTTGTGGTTGGCCGTTCCGGTATTGTCCCTGTTGCTGGTGGTGGTGATTGTCCGCTCCATGATCGCCTCGTTGCTCGAGCCGTTGAAGGGGTAGGGAAGCTCGGGCAGCACAAGGCTGCCCGAATTGTTATGGTGTGAGTATGCGTCAGGAGCTAGGCCAGAAGATCGGCGAGGGCGGCATCAATCTGGCGAAAGCGGAACATGAATCCGAGGGACTCGAGTTTTTCGGGAAGGGCTCGCTGGCCTTCAAGAAGCAGCGACGAGGCTTCGCCGAGGGCCAGTTTGAGGACGAAGGCCGGGGTGAACAGAATGTGTGGGCGATGCAGCGCAGCGGCAAGGGAGCGGCTGAACGTTCTGTTGGTCACAGGCTCCGGGGCGGTAAGGTTGAATGGCCCTTTTGCCTCGGGTGTATTCAGCAGGAAGAGGATCGCAGCAACCATGTCGTCAATGTGAATCCACGGGAAATATTGCCGACCGTTTCCGATAGGGCCGCCTGCTCCAAGTTGATAGGGTGGCAACATTTTTTTCAGGGCCCCGCCATTGCGCCCGAGTACGATGCCGGTTCGGATCAGGCAAACCCGGGTTGCGGGTGATGAGGCCGATACCGCCAGTTGCTCCCAGCGACGGCAAACTTGATAGGCAAAATCATCGGGGTCGACAGAGCCGGAGACATCGAAGTCCTCGGTAATTTCCAGATCATGCTGGTTGCCATAGATGCCGACTGCGGAGCCGCTGATGAAGGTTGCCGGAGGCTGGCTGCCCGCTTCCATTTTTTCCACCAAGGTTGCGGTGATGTCCCAGCGGCTGCGGCAAATCCGTCCTTTCTGAGCCTTGCTCCAACGTTTGTTGATAATAGGCTCGCCTGCCAAATTGATCACGGCATCGAAATCATCAAGATTGTCGAAGTGGGAGAGGCTGCCGATAGCTGTAACTGCTGTGCCGAGCAGTTGGCTGGCACTCGCTGGATCCCGGCTAAGTATGGTGATGTCGTGTTCGCCCATTTGTTTGACAAGATGGGCACCGATAAAGCCGGTTGCACCCGTGATCAGTATCTTCATATGGTAGTCCCGTCGTCGTTTTCTTCTCTTTCTTATATCGGCCAAATCAGGAAAAAGTTCAAATAGTTGCTGCTGAAGGGCGAGGGCATTTCCGTTCCCGATAGCAAAAATGTGGTCGGATTCTCGCCTTGGCGAACAAAAGTTGCCGTTTTCCAGTGGCGAGGCCTAGTTTTTATGGGGAATATGGCTGGAGGTCGTGGATGTCGGCATTGATTTCATTGTTGCGCGCGTTGCTGTCAAGTCTACGCGATTTGCTGCCAATCATGGCGGTGATCGCTTTTTTTCAGCTGGTGGTGTTGCAGCAGCCGCTGCCCCAGCTAGCTCCCATTTTAGTCGGGCTGCTGTTTGTGGTTGTGGGTCTCACATTGTTTGTCCTTGGGTTGGAGATTGGTTTGTTCCCGCTTGGGGAAGCGATGGCGCGGGCATTTGCCGCGAAAGGGAGCGTAGCCTGGTTATTGGCATTTTCTTTCTGCCTCGGTTTCGGTACGACCATTGCTGAGCCTGCGCTCACGGCCGTGGCGGCAGAGGCCGCCAAGGTGGCCGCGGGGGCTGGGGTGATTGCAGCTCTGCCTGAGGTCAAGGCTGAATATGCCATGGGATTGCGCCTGACGGTTGCGGTGTCGGTGGGGCTGGCAATCATGATAGGGGTTATCCGGATCCTCAAAGGCTGGCCTATCCACAAAATGATTATCTGTGGTTACCTGCTGGTGATGGCGATGACCTGGTTTGCCCCTCCGTCGATTATTGGTGTGGCTTATGATTCCGGCGGGGTAACGACCTCAACGATTACTGTTCCGCTGGTGGCGGCTTTAGGGGTTGGATTGGCATCCTCTATCAAGGGGCGGAATCCGATGGTGGACGGTTTTGGCCTGATTGCCTTTGCCTCCCTGACCCCCATGATTTTCGTGATGGCCTATGGTATTTGGATGCATTAGGGGGTTGGGTGATCGATGGCGTGGCGTTGCTTGAACATTTTGGGCTGACTTTTATTGCGACCGTGCGCGATGTAGCGCCGATCGCTTCGATTATCTTGGTATTCCAGCTTGCCGTGTTGAGAAAGCCGATAGGCAACTGGCCCAAGGTATTGCTGGGGTTTGTCTATGTCATTATTGGGCTGGCCCTGTTTTTGATGGGGCTGGAGTTGGCGTTATTCCCTATTGGCGAGGCGATGGCTTCTCAGCTTACGTCCCTGACATTTCTATATGACAGCGGGGAGGTAATACCGGCGACAATCCCGTGGAATGAGTATTACTGGGTTTACCTGTTCGCTGCGGCGATTGGTTTTAGCACCACCATCGCAGAGCCCTCATTGATTGCTGTTGCGCTCAAGGCAAATCGGGTGTCGGGGGGCTCGATAGGGGTCAATGGCCTGCGAATTGCCGTGGCCTTGGGCGTTGCCATGGGGATAGCTCTTGGCAGTTACCGAATTGTTGTTGGGGACCCGCTGCATAATTATATTTTGTTGGGCTATGTGGTGGTGGTTATCCAGACGAACTTTGCTCCCAAGAGCATTGTTCCGTTGGCCTATGATTCCGGTGGGGTAACGACATCGACAGTGACGGTTCCCATCGTGACGGCGTTGGGGTTGGGGCTAGCTTCAACTGTGCCGGGGCGAAACCCAATGCTTGATGGCTTTGGGTTGATTGCATTTGCCAGCCTGTTTCCCATGATCACCGTGATGGCCTACGCCCAGCTGGCGGCTTGGCAGGCCAAAAGGAGAGAAAGCGATGCGCTTTAAGTTGTTATTGGCTTTTGTCGAAGATGCCAAAACCGATGCCGTGCTCAATGCTGCCCGCGAAGCGGGGGCAACGGGGGCGACGGTGATAAACAATGCCCGTGGCGAGGGGCTTAACCAGAAAAAAACCTTTTTCGGGCTGGGGCTGGATGTCCAGCGGGACGTGATCTTATTCGTCGTCGAGGAGCATCTCGCCCGCACTATCCTTGAAACTATTGAGCGGGTTGGGGAGTTTGATGAGGCTTCCGGGCAGGGGATTGCGGTTCAGCTTGATATTGAAGATGCGGTCGGGGTTGCCCATCAGGTCGCCAGTTTAACCAAGGTGGTGGAGGCAAAGCTATGAGCAATGCAATTGTTCGGGTTCGGGACGTTATGATGGATACCTATGCGGTGGTTGATGGCGTAGTGACCGTGGCCGAGGCGGTGCGGATTGCCAAGCAGCGCCAGATCAAAGCGTTGATCGTCGACAAGCGCCATGAAGATGATGAATATGGCATTGTGTTGATGAACGATATTGCCAAAAAGGTTTTGGCGCTGGATCGTGCGCCTGAGCGGACCAATATCTATGAGATCATGACCAAGCCTGCCTTGTCAGTACGGGCAGATATGGATGTACGTTATTGTGCCCGGTTGTTTGAGCGTTTTGGGATCAGCCGTGCCCCGGTGATTGAGCAAGGTCAGCTTATTGGTATGGTGAGCTACAACAATATTGTGCTCAACGGCATGCTACAGGATGGTTAGTACCAATCGGTTAGAGTGAGCCACAGTGCAGGCCAGCATGGAAAAGGTGAAGGCATCGGTGTAGGATCGGCTGACTTGTTTCCAATAACACGATATGCCATGAAATTGTTTTTTGCTTCTGATATTCACGGCTGTGCCGAGAGTACCCGTCGTACCTTGGCGGCTTTCGAGAAAAGCGGAGCCGATCATTTTATTTTGCTGGGTGATGTGCTGAACCATGGCCCGCGAAACGCCTTGCCTGCCGGTTATGCGCCAATCGACGTGGCCGATTTGCTCAATGAATACGCTACCCAGATTACAGCGGTGAGGGGAAACTGCGATAGTGATGTCGATCAGATGCTGCTGAGCTTCTCGATGATGGCTGATTATAATTTGGTGCTGTTGCCATCGGGGCGACGTTTGTTCCTGACCCACGGGCATTTGTACAATGCCGAAAAGCACCCGCCACTGCGTGATGGCGATGTGGTTGTGTCCGGCCATACCCACCTGCCGGTTGCTGAGAAACAGGGCAATATCTATGCTTTCAACCCAGGTTCGGTGACTATTCCTCGCGGTGAGCACCAAGCCAGCTATGGTATATTGGAAGAGAATACCTTGAAGGTTGTTACCTTCGAGGGAGAGGTGATTTGCTCGGTTGAGTTAGCCGAATAAAAACGCCTCTCAACAGGGCCCTTAGGTCGCTCCTGATTAGAAACGCACTCCGGTGCGTTTTTTTACGTTTGGATAAAGAGAATCTAGGTGAATTGAAGGACCGGTTTGTGTCGCATTTTGGGAGGTAACTAACAAGCTTTGACATAACCGGATAAATGCCTCTGGAAGGATCTGCACAAAGATGAAATGCTTACCTCTATTAGGACAATGGCAGGTAGTTTGAATGAATAATAATTTGCTAGGGATTGTATTGAGCGGCCTACTCGTTGCATCTGGACTTGGGGCGGGCGGTTACTTTATCGGGCAGACGATGTACAACGCCAAGGTTGCGATGAATACAGCGGAAGTCAAAGGGTTGGCGGAAAAGCGTGTGGAAGCGGATACCGCCAACTGGACCATGAGTTTTTCTAACCAAGCGAAAAGCAAAGCTGATATACCAGCGCTTTATCAACAAGCTGAGCAACAGCAACAAGAAATTGTAGCGATCTTGAAAGCAAACGGCTTTAGTGACGATGAAATAGAGATCGGCTTGATTGACTACAGCGTCTACGAATACCGCGATGACAAGCAGGTTGTGGTAGAGCAAGAGCATAATTTGACTGGGCGTATAAGCCTAGAAACCCACAAGGTACATGATATTAAAAAGGTCCGTGCTGAGGTAAATAAGCTGGTGGCAAAAGGCTACAACATTACTAATGATGCGCCGACTTACCGCTTTACCCAGTTGAACTCGATTAAGCCTGAAATGCTGAAAACCGCGACCAAAAATGCGCGTATCGCAGCTAATGAGTTTGCTGAAAATGCCGGGGTGAAAGTAGGGAGTATTCGCTCTGCCCGGCAAGGTAATTTTTCAATCACCGATTCAGGTGAAGAGTACGGTGATTTGTATAAAATTGAAAAGGATATTCGAGTCGTCACCAGTATTGAGTTTTATTTAACGGAGTGATGTTTTTACTTTGGATACCTGTGATGAAAGAGCGGTGATAGCGGGGGCTACCACCGTTTTTTTCAGTTAAAGCCCAAGCAGAAGTTTGATTCCGATGATGAATGTCAGTATTTCAAAGCAGCGTTTTATCAGGGCATTGCTTTTCTTGGTTGCGAGATGCGCGCCAAGATAACCGCCCAATAAGGAGCCCAACAGTAAGACAGGGATCCACGGCCAGTAGATCTCAGCGCCGCTCAAATACATGGTGGCAGCCCCAATTCCGTTCCAAAAGAGGCCTACGCTGACCAGTGTCAGCGCCACGGCTTGTTTATAGTCAAAGCCGAACCAACGCACCAAAAATAGCGTAACGAACAGTCCGGTGCCTGCCGTTAATGATCCGTTGAGAATACCAATAGAGCTCAAGCACAGTGCCCCCAATAGGTATCCATACCGATCCCTGTGGCAGGGAGCTGCATGTTGGCCGAGTTGCTGCTTGGTGAGTGAATAGAGACCCAATCCCAGAATGAGCAAGCCCAACATGGCTTCGGCCGCTCTTCCGGGAACGAACAGAATAACTTTTGCTCCGAGGATGACCCCGAGGCTGCCAGCCAAAATGACATAGAGTGCCGGTTGCCATTCGAGCGTACCGCTGCGAAGGTGCTTGATGGCAGCTCCCAATCCCAGTGCGACGCTGGCAACTTTATGGGTAGCAAGGGCTATGGCGAACGGCAGGCCGAGAAAGATAAGCAGGGGGAACTGGATGAGTCCTGCACCGCCTCCGGATAGGGACGCAAGGGTATTTGAAAGTAAAGAGCCTATAAATAGACCGAGTGTATTGATGGTATCCATCGTCTTTGTGTCTTCCGTGTCACAAGGGATATACACCTTAGCGCATTATTTAGATTGGCGGCCAGTTTTTGCTGTTGTAATGGTTTCGGGGCTGGGGGGATTTCCCGTTATAAAAATGATCCATGATGTTTGTCGCGTCTTTTTACTTCGGTAAATTCGATGTTTAATCTCGGTTATTTCGAGCTCTTGTGTGGGCTAAACCTTGAATTTTGAGTCAATTAGGTTCACTATCTGCCGCCTATATTTAAATTGTTTCAGAATGTGTCTGGATGTTCTAAGCAGTGTATAAGAACTATTTTTGATTGAGTCTGGTTTGGCCGCTATGGAGATAGCGGCTTTTTTTTGCCTGAAATTCAGCATTAAGTGACATCAATACCGGCATAATATTTCTGTTGTAGTTGTTGACCTGTCTATAAGTGACGGGTTCAGACTATCACTAAGTTAAGCAAGAGAGCCTATTATGTTGACAATCAGTCAGTTAGCGAAACACCATAAAATTTCACGAACCACAATACTCTATTATGAGCGTTCCGGATTGCTGGTACCCCGTTGTCGGTCTGAAAATGGTTATCGTTGGTACGGCGAGAATGAAATCAAAAGATTGGAGAGTATTTTGGCTTACCGGTCTTTTGGGGTTTCTGTCAGTCACATTGCCTCTTTGCTTGATCGTGACAGTCAGACAACACAAGAGCAGATATTGCGTGAACAATTTAATGCATTGGAAGACGAAATTCAGATGCTGCGCCAGCAACAAAAAGCGATTGTGATGCTATTGGAACAACCGACATTATTGGAGCAAAACATGGTAACGAAAGAGCGTTGGACTGACATTATGAAAGCGGCTGGTTTTAATGAGCAGGACATGCACAATTGGCATAAGCAGTTTGAAAAAATGGAGCCGGATGCACATCAGGAGTTTTTGGAATCACTAGGCATTGATGCTGAAGAGATCGTGAAAATTCGTCATTGGTCAAAAAAGTAAGGCTATATTCGAAAAAACCGCCAACAATGTTGGCGGTTTTTTTATGGGGATCGTGCCTGTTATTAAATTTTAAACTTGAGAACAGAGTTGCTCAGTTCAACAGAGAGCAGTTCCAAGTTTTCTGCCTGAATCTTGTTTTGGTTGATAACAGCCGCAGTTTCTTTTGATATGTCATTGATATTATATACATTCTTATTGATTTCCTGAGTGACCTGAGATTGCTCTTCGGTCGCCGTGGCAATTTGAATGTTCATATCTTGGATTTGGCGAATTTCCTGCTCAATCAACTGGAGCATGTGGGCCGCGTCATCCGATTTAGACAGCGTATTGTGGGCACTACGTGCGTTGTTTTCCATCAGGCTAACAGAGTGATGAACTTGTTCCTTGAGTTTGGAGATCATGGTTTGGATCTCATCGGTACTCTGCTGAGTTTTGGTCGCCAGTGATCTAACTTCATCGGCTACCACCGCGAATCCCCGGCCATGCTCTCCCGCTCGTGCAGCTTCGATTGCGGCATTGAGTGCCAATAGATTGGTTTGATCGGCAATACCACGAATAACATCAAGAATACCACCGACATTTTCCGTTTCCTGCTGAACAATATTGATGGCATTTTGGATCTCGCCAAGATCATTGACGAGCAATTTTATATTGTCGTTCATCTCATCCACAATTTGTTGGCCATCTGTTGAGCGATGGTGGGCATCATTAGAGGATTTCGATGTTACGCTGGCATTTTTTGAAACTTCAGTAATGGTTGCCAACATTTCATTAATTGCGGTAACGACATGCTCCAGTTCCATGATTTGGTGCTGGGATGACTTATCGACGTCTACCGATGAATCGGCAATGAGTTTCGATGATTTGTGCAAGTCACTAGAGCAGTTATTGATGCTGACAATAATATCTTTTAGGTTGTTAGCCATAATCAGTGTTGAGCGGTATACACCAACATCTTTTGCACTCAGTTGAGGGATATCAGTCAAGATACCGTTTGAGATATTCTCAACAAGATGATTAATATCGTCAGGTTCTCCGCCAATAGGGGCGTAGATATATTTTCGTACAAATATTTGGCATAAGAACATGGCTAGAAGGCTAGCCACGCAAAGAATGATGATTCCAAGAATAAAGTTATTATTACTCTCTTTCTCTATTTCGGACACATATTCATAGTTAGCAACGCTAAATCCCAACGTTTCTACATTGGTAATGTAAGCAATGATATTACCTTGTTCGCCACTATAGCTGATTTTTCCTGAGCGGTTTTTATATTGAGGGTAATCAGCATAAATATTGGTGTGTAGCATAGTGCTATCACCACTGGCGATCACATTACCGCTTTTGGTTAGGTAGACATCAACTTTATTCGTTGCAACAGTTGATAAAACAAACTTATTGAGTTCATCCAAATATAGATCGGCCGCAACAACAGCATAAATATTGCTGCTGGCATCGTAGAGAGGAACGCTGAATGTAATGATCCATCTCTTTGTAAATTCATCGACATAGGCTTCAGTGAATGAGCGGTTGTGACTACCATTTATAATGTTGTCAAACCAACGTTTTCCTTTGGCATTTTTTGTCACATCAAAACCATTTTTAGTAATGATGCCACCATCATTCATCGCAATATAGACATTAGATATTGCTGAATTTGATGTGATGTTAGAGAGCTTAGCCATTACTGCTGACATTTTCTCATTATCAGCAGTATCGATATCAAAGCTAGAGGTGCTTAAAATATCAAAATATCTTTCAGAGTATTGTGCTACCACAGTCGCGAGCATTTGGGACTGGGACTGCATTTTACTCTCATGATTCTTTATTGATGACTCACTAAAGTTCGACAAATTGATACTTGTAATTAGAGCAAAAGAGATAACAAAAAATGATGTGAAGGCTGTTGTTATTTTTGTACTTAGTTTCATGTTTACGTTTACTCACGCGAAAGGTACGACTTATCACGAAATCAACATATGCAATCGTGGATTTATGGCTGCTATCTTATGAAATGGTATGACAAATTGTTAGTTACTAACTGGTTATATATCGCAGAGGAATTATTTTTGTTTTTGATTTTACTTGTATTGTCAACTTATAATTTATTAAATTTTAAATATTCTGGATGGGTGTCACTATTGAGTGCTTGTATGCGTATAGAGCTTGACGTAAATTTTCCATAAGTATAGCATTTCGCAGTTTTAACTTTTGAAAGTGACTTGTCTCAATATTTAATGCTTAGATAGAATAAATGGCTATGAATGGCTCGTATATTGAATTGGGGAAATGGATTTTAGATTTAGAAACGGGAAGGTTATTTCTTAATAATGATCTTTCTGCTTGCGTTAAGGTTATTCCCAATAAACCATTAGAGTTTCTTTCAGTATTATGCTGCGGAAATGGTCAAGTGGTAGATAAGGATATCATTGTTGATGCTGTATGGCGCGGCCATACATCGCCAGAGAACATTACACAAACAGTGAATAAATTAAGGATATTACTGGATGATTATGATAAGGAAATAATCGTTAATGTGCCAGGGAAAGGATATATATTAAAGTATAGTGATTATCTTTTTAATGATAAAAAAGAAACCTTAAAAGAAGAATTTCAAGAGGGAAATATTGCTTTAAATAAGAGTCTTTATTTCAAGATTAAAGTTTTTCTTTGTGTTGTGGTGATGGGTGGTTTTGTCTATTTTTCGACAATGTATTTTAACCAAGTTTCTTTTGATGATGCGGTATTGAGTGATGAATATTCATCTTGCGATGTTTCTGAAAAAAATAGCACCATTGTTTGCAAATAAAATGGATGTGTTTTTTTACATATCTTTACCCGTCTTGATTTTCTTGATGTTCTACTCTTTTGCTGACTACTTTAATGATACGATTTATTTTGGTCGTGGAGAATACCATAATGATTTGGTTGTGACATCGCATATCCGGCATTGTTATTCAAATCGATATGTATTGAATGCATTTATTGAAAAATCTAATGGTGATGTTGACCGAATTCACTGTTCTGGGACGTTGACTGACGAGTATTATTTTGTCCCTGAAGATATGAAGAATGGCTGTTTTGGATCTTACAGAATAAAAAAACTTTCAAAAGGGTGCTATATGATGGAATCTGATTCGGTAGATAGCTTTACCCAGCATTTTTTCTTCTGCAAAATTGATGTAAAGCATAAGATGGCATAATTCTTCAGTGGTTTATTTATCAGATAAAAGCCCTCGTATAGTCGAGGGCTTTTTGTTTGATAAGTTATGCCACAAGGCTCCAAAGTAGGTATCCGTTAAGTGTCAGAACCAAGGAGACAATAACTCCGCCTAAGGCCGAAATAATCCGAGGGTTGCAAAAACTCCCCATAATTTGCCTACGGCTGGTGAAAATCAGCAATGGGATAATGGCGAGGGCCACCCCAAAGCTGAGTACGACTTGGCTGGCAACCAGAATATCGGTTGTGCTGACTCCCACCATAATAAAGCCAAATGCCGGTAGCATTGTGATTGTCCGGCGTAACCACATAGGGATGCTGAAGCGGACGAAGCCTTGCATCACCACCTGACCGGCTAAGGTGCCGACAACCGTTGATGATAGGCCTGAGGCGATCAGCGACAGCCCGAATAGCACTGCGGCTCCCTTACCCAGCAGCGGGGTCAGGGTCTGATATGCATTTTCGATACTGGCGATATCACTGCGCCCGGTGTGATGGAAGACTGCTGCCGCCATGGCAATGATGGCGATATTGACAAAACCGGCGATCGTCATCGCGATCAGTACATCAAGCCGTGTCATCTTGAGTCGCTGGCGGATATTGTGGCTTGTTTGTGCGGTGAACAGTGCCGAGTGCAGGTAAATAACATGCGGCATGACCGTGGCCCCTAAAATGCCTGCTGCCAAGTAAATCTGCTTGGGATCGTTTAGGGTCGGGATGAACAGGCCGGTCGCGAGTTCAGTGGCGGCAGGCTTGGCCATCAAGAGTTCGACGGCATAGATGGCGGCAACCAATACCAACAAGCCGCCGATAAAGAGTTCTAGGGGTTTCTGGCTGCGACGGCCGAGGGTGAGAATTGCGAGGGTTAGTAGGGCGGTAATGGTTGCGCCTTCTAGTAGGCTTACCCCTAGCAGTAATTGGAAACCGACGGCGGCCCCGATGAATTCGGCCAGATCGGTGGCCATTGCGATAATTTCAGCTTGAATCCAATAAGGAACAACCGCCCAGCGTGGCAGGTTGTCGCGAAGGTGCTCGGCAAGGTTTTTCCCGGTTACGATACCCAGCTTGGCAGAGAGGTACTGAATGAGCATCGCCATCAAATTAGCCCACAGCACAACCCATAGTAGCTGGTAGCCAAACGCTGAACCTGATTCGATGTTGGTTGCGAAATTACCCGGGTCAATATAGCCGATTGCTGCAATAAAAGCCGGGCCAAGCAGGCGACGGCTGTTGCCTTTAAGAAGATGGGCCGGTTGGCTGTAAGCAGTATTGGCTGAAGGTGACACGAGCGCAGTCATGGCGTGTATTCCGGTTATTAATATGGGAGTGAATTTACGCTTGGTAACCGGAGGATGCCAATTTGTAATAACTATCGCTCTGATAGCATTTAGCGATGAATCGGAAGGTGGTAGTTCTCTGTTTTACCGAGATAAAAAAACGCCCCCGCAAAAGCGGAGGCGTTGAGGACTTTAGCGCAAAGTAATCGAAATTACTTGTTTGCTTCTTCTGCTTGCTTTGCCTGAATCGCAGTTAGTGCAACAGTGTAAACGATGTCGTCTACTAGTGCGCCACGAGAAAGGTCGTTCACCGGCTTACGCATGCCCTGAAGCATTGGACCGATAGAAACAAGATCAGCAGAACGCTGTACCGCTTTGTATGTCGTGTTACCTGTGTTTAGGTCAGGGAATACGAATACAGTTGCTTTACCTGCTACTGGAGAGTTAGGTGCTTTAGAAGCAGCAACGTTTTCCATGATAGCGGCGTCGTACTGTAGAGGACCGTCGATCACGAGATCAGGACGCTTCTCTTGAGCAATCTTAGTTGCTTCACGTACTTTATCTACGTCTGCACCCTTACCAGATTCACCAGTAGAGTAAGAGATCATAGCAACGCGTGGTTCGATACCGAACGCTTTAGCAGAATCTGCAGACTGGATAGCGATTTCTGCAAGCTGCTCAGCAGTTGGATCTGGGTTGATCGCACAGTCACCGTAAACCAGTACTTGGTCAGGTAGCAGCATGAAGAATACAGACGATACGATAGACGCATCAGGTGCAGTCTTGATGATCTGGAACGGAGGAACGATAGTGTTCGCTGTTGTGTGAACCGCACCTGAAACCAGGCCGTCTACTTCGTCGTTTTCTAGCATCATAGTGCCTAGGAAAACAGAGTCTTGTAGTTTTTCACGTGCAACAACGTCAGTCATGCCTTTCGCGCCACGTAGCTCAACAAGGCGAGCAACGTAGTTTTCACGTACTTCATCAGAGTTGATGATAGTTACGCCAGCACCTAGTGTAACGCCCTGCTGCTCAGCAACACGACGGATTTCTTCTGGGTTACCAAGAAGCACACATTCTGCAATGCCGCGCTCAGCACAGATAGCCGCTGCTTTAACTGTACGAGGCTCGTCACCTTCAGGAAGAACGATACGCTTAGCTGCTTTACGTGCAAGCTCAGTTAGCTCGTAACGGAATGCAGGAGGGCTTAGGCGACGCTCTTTAGTTGAACCTTCAGTTAGAGATTCAATCCACTGGCCGTCGATGTGGCTAGCCATGTATTCGTTAACTAGCTCAACGCGCTCTTTGTCGTCAGCTGGTACTTCTAGGCTGAAGCTCTGAAGGTTCAGAGACGTTTGCCAAGTGTTGCCCGGTGCAGTCATTACAGGTAGGCCTGTTTCGAAAGCACGCTTACATAGGTCAGTGACCGCTTTTGGTAGCTCGTAGCCGCCAGTTAGCAGTAGGGCACCGATTTCAACGCCGTTCATTGCTGCAAGACACGCTGCTACGACAACGTCTGGACGGTCAGCAGAAGCAACAAGCAGAGAGCCTGGGCGGAAGTGCTCAATCATGTGCGGAATAGAGCGTGCACAGAAAGTGATGCTCTTGATGCGACGTGTCGCGATCTCGCCTTCGTTGATGATTTCAGCGTTCAGGTGCTTCGCAATGTCAGTAGAACGGGTTGCGATTAGCTCTGCGCTCCAAGGTGCACAGCCAAGTACACGGATTGGGCTAGAGTTGAAAACCTGCATTACTTCAACGTTAGACGGTACAGTACCTTCTACATCGTCAAAGATTTCAGATAGGTCAGGGCGAGTACGGCCTTCGGCATCTACTGGTGCGTTTAGTTTGTTAACGATAACGCCAGCAATTTGCTTGTTCTTGATGCCGCCGAAGTTAGAACATGCTACTTCGATGCGCTCTTTAAGCTGTGCAGGGTTGTCTGTACCAGGAGAGACAACGAATACGATTTCCGCGTCTAGCGTTTTCGCAATTTCGTAGTTGATCTGGTTAGCAAATGGGTGCTTGCGAGTAGGAACTAGACCTTCGATCAGTGCTACTTCAGCGTCAGCTGTAGACTCTTTGAAGCGCGCAACGATGTCTTCTAGCAGAACGTCGCTCTTATCGTTACGGATAAGTTCTTCAGCACATGCCATTGAGAATGGTTCTGCCACTTTCATGTCACTGTTTGCAGTGATGATTGTGGTAGTTAGATCAGGCTGTTCGCCGCCGTGACGAGGCTGTGCGATAGGCTTGAAGAATGAAACGCGAACACCTTTGCGTTCCATGGCGCGAAGTACACCAAGGCTTACGCTAGTAAGACCAACACCGGCGCCAACCGGAATAAGCATAATAGTACGGGACACTGTGGATTCCTCAACTATTGATAATACAGCGCTGGTCAATAATGATTGAGAAACCATTATTGAGCAGCGCCACAACAGACTGACATGGTTCAGTTAGTGTGAGCTAACTTATCAACCATGAAAAAACGGCCGGCCAAAGCCAGCCGTTCATCAACTATGGTGACGGATTAGATTTCAGCTAGACGAGCTGTATCTTCTGCGATCACTAGTTCTTCGTTAGTAGAAACAACCATTGCAGGAACACGGCTGTTTGCAGCAGTGATAACACCTTCGCCGCCGAAGCGTGCTTTCAGGTTAGCTTCGCTGTCTACTTCAACACCTAGGATAGCTAGACGGTTAAGTACCATCTCACGGATAGGTGCAGAGTTTTCACCGATACCACCAGTGAAAGTGATTGCGTCTAGACGACCTTCTAGAGACGCAGTGTAACCAGCTACGTACTTCGCTAGACGGTGGCAGAACACGTCCATTGCACGTGTTGCTTCTTCTTTCTCACCGTAGTTGTCTTCAACGAAACGGCAGTCAGAAGTCACTTCAGTCAGACCCTGTAGGCCAGACTCTTTAGTTAGCATGTTGTTGATTTTCTCAACAGAGTAGCCTAGGTTGTCGTGTAGGTGGAAGATGATCGCAGGATCGATATCACCACAACGAGTACCCATTACTAGACCTTCAAGAGGAGTCAGACCCATAGAAGTGTCTACAGACTGGCCGTTCTTGATTGCACAAACAGAAGCACCGTTACCTAGGTGGCAGTTGATGATGTTTAGTTCTTCAACTGGCTTACCAAGGATCTTAGCTGTCTCACGAGTGATGAACAGGTGAGAAGTACCGTGCATGCCGTAACGACGGATGCCGTGCTCTTTGTATAGGTTGTATGGAAGTGCGTATAGGAACGCTTCTTCAGGCATAGTCTGGTGGAATGCAGTATCGAATACAGCAACGTTTTTCAGTGCTGGGAATGCAGTTTGTGCTGCTTTGATACCGATGATGTGCGCAGGGTTGTGAAGAGGTGCTAGAGTTGCACAGTCTTCGATACCTTTTAGAACTTCGTCAGTGATCAGTGCAGATGCAGTGAACTGCTCGCCGCCGTGTACTACACGGTGACCGATAGCTGCTAGGTTTTCTGCTAGTTCTGGCTTAGACGCAAGAATTGTGTCTACCATAAACGCTAGTGCTTCTTCGTGAGCAGCGCCTTCACCTAGTTGAGCTTCGTGCTTGCCATCAAGTTTCCACTTGATGCGTGCTTCTGGAAGGTGCAGACATTCTGCAAGACCTGACAGGTGCTCATCACCTGAAACAGCGTCAACAACAGCGAACTTTAGCGAAGAGCTACCGCAGTTAAGAACTAAAACCAGCTTAGACATGAGAGTGACTACCTATAATCTGTCTGAAAGTTGATATTCAACTGAATAAAAATTACCCATAGGATAGACGACATTTTGCATCTGTCAGTCTAACCAGGGTCAAATTCATGTTATATCCATATATGAATTAGAAACGAGTAACCCGAATCCTGGGCCATCCTTGGAAGTGCCTCCAGTTGCCATTACGGAGATTACAGGCAACAATGAATGTAGGCGTGCTTAGGATAGCGATTGTTACGCAATATAACAAAAAGATTTTTAGAAAAAATTAATTTGAATCAAGTTAGTTATTTGTCAATTTGATTTTTTACTGATTTTTTTGAAGATTGGTGGTTTATGAATCAACACAACTCACTCTGGCAATCATTCCGTGATGGGCAGGATTACATGTCAACGTGGCCGATGCGGAAAGAGCTGGCCATGCTGTTTCCCGAGCAGCGTTACATCAGGGCGACCCGGTTTGCGATGCGGGTCATGCCAGCTGTCGCGGTGATGAGTGTACTGAGCCAAATGGCTTTCAATAATTATGATGCCTTGCCGCAGGCGATTGCCGTCGCGCTGTTTGCTTTGAGCATGCCGCTGCAGGGGTTATGGTGGTTGGGGCGTCGGAGCAATACCACGTTGCCGCCTTCGTTGGCGAGCTGGTATCGCGAAATCCACGACAAAATTTTGAGTGAAGGCTATGCGATGCAGCCGGTTAAGTCTCAGCCCCGCTATATGGAACTGGCTCAGGTACTTAACCGTGCGTTTAAACAGCTTGATAAAGCGTCACTTGAACGCTGGTTCTGATGCGTAAGGCTATCAACACCAGATAATAAAAAAGTAGCCATTGGGCTACTTTTTTATTATCTGCGTCTGACTTATTCTTCGTCGTCGGCTTCAATGTTTTTCTGGCGAACGCTTGGCTTGGCCAAGATTTCCAGATAGAACGAAGTCAGGCCTTTCGCTACCACCGCATCAATAGACTTGTTGATTTCTTTTAGGTGGATGACGTTTGCTTCCTGCTCGGTATCGCCGAATCGGCAGTCAAAGCTCCAGAAGTCAGCGCCTGCAGGCAGAGTTTTGTTGCGCTCACGCTTGATGTACTTCTTCACTTCGAATTTAACAGCGTCAACAACGCGTGGAACCGCTTTCTTTGGGTGAGTTAAAGCAAATGTTTTTTTCATCGTTTTCCTAGAATAAAAGCCCTATACACGTTGGGCACGGGCATATATTACTTCAAATCTGCGGTTGTCGCGAATAACAAGATCTAAGTCACATTCAGTTACCCGTCAGCGGTTGTGCCTTATCGCCTTTCTTGCTTTGCGGATTCTCTCACCGTGGCGGCGGTGCGAGAGGGGGGCTCGCCTATCACTGGGGGAAGGTTCAGCTTCCGGTCAGCACGGTTATGCGATAGTCAGTGTCGAGATATTACTCGCTGTCTCTCTCCAGAGCCCCGCAAGCTTGGCCGCCGACGGGGCTTTTGGTTTTCTGCTATATATCCTGCTTTTGTCTATTGGCCGGCTGGCTTTGCTGGCTGTAGCCTCCCTTCTTCATAACACTGCAGCCCTTTGTTACGTGAATAGATTTCGTTCATTGCCGCTTTCATCTTGTCTTTGTTGATGTAGCTTGTCGGCAGCGGCATCACCTTGAAGGTGTAGTCCGGTGCATTCTCCGACAGTTCGCTTTCATCGGTGATTGGAGTGACCATGACGACTTTCAGAGCCGGATTCCGGGCCAAAATCCGTGATGCCGTCCCGAGCCCTTCTGCGACATGGAAGCGTCCGGCAGTATGGATGATCTGGGTATTTGGATGTAGGGCGAGGTAATTGACCATGCTTTCGGCCATCGTGTCATCCCATGCTGTTTGCGCAGCAAACTGGCGGTTGGTTTTGGCTTCGTCTCCGTGGTGCATTGAGGCGTTGAAGACCTGACGGTAGCGATCGTTATTGAGGGTCAGTGTCTCGGCAACCCACTTCCGCTCGTTGGCGGGTAACTGCTCGATGTAACCGGCGCCTTGTTGGCCGATGCAGCGGACAATCGACTTCGGGGCGTTGGCGGCAATGACATCAAGATCGTGCTGTTTGGCAAACTCCACCAACGGGCGGTAGTCACTGCTGTAGTTGGGCCAGGCGTTGCCCTCTTTGATCAGTGTTTTCTCGCCGATTTCACTGGCAAGGTACTGGTTGACGATATGCTGCTTGTCGCGGGTGAACTGCTCCATGGACAGTGCCATGTTCGGGTTTTCGGCATACAGGGCGGAGAACAGTTTTGTCTGCATCAGGTGTGCAGCCGGGTGGCCATGCCACTCACCGACCAGCACGATATCGGCATCACGGACAGCTTGCGCGAGGCTGCTGATTGTTAAGGTTTGGCCGTCCGGGCTGCGGATAGTTGCGTCGTAGAACGTTGCCGGAGGGGTTACTTGTGCGGCAGGGGAGAATTCGCCCTGTGCGCTACAACCGAGGAGCAGGCTGGTCAGGCCGAGGGAAAGCCATTTTTTCATGATTGTCAGTTCACCATTTTGTCCGCAAGGCGCGCGGGCGCGTCAGTCAGACGTATAAGTATAGTGCGCTGATAATAAAGGAGTTGATATTGGTTATCAAATGTTATTGATAACCAATATCAATTAATAGGCGACCATTTATGCGGTACGGCGGTACACCCTGATCGCAAAATCTGCTTCGCAGTGGAACTGTTCGCTGGCTGCCAGTTGTTGCCAAACGGCATCGCTGGTCTTCCATGCAAACGGGGTCATCTGCATTAGGGCGGTGGCTTCTTCGCCATTGAGCGTCATATCGTAATGTAGTTGGTCGTCCTCGATCAGCTCAAAGCCGTCAATGGATTCCACGGGTACATCATGGAGATGGACTTCGTCGTAGATCAGCCCTTTAAGTTGGTATAGGTGGCGCGGGGCAGGGGTAACAGCTACGAGGATCCCGCCGGGCTTGACGGTACGAGCCAGCTCCTCTCCCTTGCACGGTGCATAGATCCGGACCACGGCATCGAAACTTTGGTCGGCGAATGGTAGGCGGTGGCTGGATGCCACGCAGAAACGACACTCCTTGTAGCGTTTGGCCGCATAGCGAATCGCAATTTTAGATATATCGAGCCCGTAGACGGTCAGCCCCGATTGTTCCGGTGCGGCAAGGGAAAAATCATGGGTATAGTAGCCTTCGCCACAGCCAATATCGAGCAGTTGTTGGGCGCTCTCTGGCAGGTGCTGTTTGATTTTTTCCACCACGGCATGCTTCATTGGCTGGTAGTGGCCGCCTTCCAAGAACAGGCGTCGTGCCTGCATCATCTCTTTGTTGTCACCCGGGTTTTTAGAGCTCTTGTGATGGGCTGGCATCAGGTTGACATAGCCTTCTTTGGCAAGGTCGAAACGATGGTTGTTGGTACAAAGCCAGGTGTTCCCCTGTTGAGCGAGGGGAAGGTGGCACAATGGGCATTGGTAGGACATGTCATTATCCGCTGGAGCATAAACACAATAATAGCCGCATTGTAACCTCAACTTCCCTGTGATGTGTGGTTTTAGCCAGAATTTATCTAGCCGTCGAAACGGGAAGACTTGTCGTTGATAGCTACTGCGCATAATTTTGCAATTAAAATTTAATTCCAATTGATCTGTACTATGATTTTTGAGCGCAAATAAACGATTGATATCCCTGTAAGGGATGTATCTATCAATGGACGCGCGCAAATAAGGCTTCATTGTCTAATAAAAATGTACAACAGGAGTTGAACATGAAAAAAGCAGCATTAGCAGTGGTTATTCCCGTTCTTTTGGCATCTGGTGCCGTTCAGGCTGGTACGATTTACCAAGGTGAGGATGGGTCAACAATCGATGTATACGGACGCTTGGCATTCAATATTACTGACAAGGGCTCGGAGGACGTCGAGGGTAAGTTCGATGCCCGTCTAGGTATCGGGGGATCTCAGACCGTCAACGATACTGTATCGGTGATTGGCTGGGCCGAATATCAGGTTGGCGCCGCTGAGTTTGCCAACAACCTTAATGATGAAGATGAGCTGACGGCTCGTTATGTCTGGGCCGGTATCGACGGGGCTGAATACGGTCGCCTGACCGGGGGACGTGTCGCATCGGGGCTTATCATGTTCACCGACATCGTCGATGTGTTTGCTGCGTCGGATATCGCGATCGCCCGGCAGGTTGGTGTTGTTGATGCTACCGCAACTCAGGTATTTCGTCAGGATGGTACGGTGCAGTATCAAAACAGCTTTGATTATTTTGATGTATCGGCGGCCTATATCATCGGCAATAACACCTCTGACTTGGATACAGCCTATAACCTTGCATTGCGCTATACCTTCAACATGGGGGATGCGGGCAAGCTCGCCCCTGTCGCGATTTATCAGTATGACGAGGGTGAGAGCGGCGATGAGTACTATGTTTGGGGTATCGGTGCCAGCTATTACATCGGTGATGTAGTGCTTGGGGTCGTTTATTCCGAGGACGAGGTTGAAAAAGTTGGCGTAGTCGATAAGAGCAAGGATGAAGTGGTTGAGGCCTCGATCGTTTATGATCTCAATGATTGGTGGGTATTGCGCGCCGGTTACCGTTGGCTTGAAAACAGTGGCGGGGATGAACTGGAACTGAGTGATACCACCCTTGAGGCCCAATACCGCCTGACTACCCGCTCGTCAATTTTCGGTAGCTATGTCTTCCGTGATGGCGATAACGGCACATCAGCGGGCTATTCGGGCGATGCCGATGATGATTACTTTTTCCTCGGCCTGCGTTACGAATACTGATCGCTCATCATCGAGTCGATTGTGATTGTCAAAGCCCTGCGAGTGCAGGGCTTTTTTGTTGGAGTGGTGAGGTACGGTGACCGATGAGATGGTTAACGAACCTTATAAGCATCTTTGTTGAGTTCGTACTTTCGCATTCTTAGATACAGTTTTTTGCGCTGTATCTTGAGGTAGTCGGCCACATCGTTGATCCGCCCGGCATGAAGATAGAGTGCATCTTCGATTAGCTGCCTCTCGTATTGCTCGATCAGGTCATCAAGGGGGCTGGTCAGTTGCTCTATAGGCTGCTGGCGGTCGTTGCCCGACAGCTTGACGATACCGATCGCGTAAAGTTCAGCGACGCTTTTTAGTTCTCGGATATTGCCAGGCCACTGGTGACGTTTCAGAGCCTCGATATAAGCACGGTCTATCTTAGGTAGCGGCTTGCCGAGCAGGGCGCAGCTGTTTTTCAAAAAATGGCGAAACAGCGGGATGATATCCTCTTTGTGCTTACGCAGCGGCGGGATCGCCAGCCTAACTTGGCTGAGGAAGTAGAACAGCTCGGGAAGCAGCCGGTGCTCCTTGAGTTCTTCTTCCGGGCTCTCATCAATGACGGCAATGAATTTGACATTGTGGTTGCCGGTTCTTTCTTGATTAAGCAGAAAGTGGCTCAAGAATCGTTGCAGAGCTATGGGCATTGCGGCTGGTTCGTGGATCAGGAGCGTGCCGTGGGTTGCCTCTTCGAGTGCTGCGCTGAGTTGTTCTTGATTCAATAGGCTCGTGCCGCTTTTGATCACCAAGGGGGCCGAGCCCCGGGTACTGTGTTCATGGAGCAATGCGGCTGTAGTATGGCGGCCACTGCCATTTTCGCCCTCGATGAGCACGTCTTTGTCTGTCGTGGCCAGCAATTTGATATGGTTGCGCAGCTCGCTGATGGTGTCACTGTTGCCGAGTAGCTGGCTAGGTAAGGTGTTTTCGATAATTTTCCATTGTTCGACACGCTGCTGCCGCTCGCCGATAACCTGCGCCAATAGGCCAAGTAGTTTTTTGGGCTTCAAGGGTTTTTCTAGGTAGTTCACGGCCCCTTTTTGCATGGCTTCGACCGCCATTTCAATATCGCCGTGACCGGTGATGGTGATTATTGGCAGGTGGGGGCTGATTGCCTTGACCTTATCGATGAGCTCCATCCCGTTCATGGTTGGCATGTAGATGTCAGTGAGGATCACACCTGACCAGTTTGCATGCAGTGCCGCAACGGCCTGATGGGGGTCGAGGTATGCCTTGGTCTGGTAGCCCGCCAGTTGAAGAAGGTGCTGGCACGAGTTCAGTACATGCTGGTCATCGTCGATAATAATGACTTGGATGTCGTTAGTTAGCAGCATTGATAGGTAACTCCAAAATAATCATTGCGCCGCCATTGAGTGCTGAAGCAAGCCGGATAGAACCATTCATTCTGTCCATGATTGAGCGGCAAATATTTAAACCTAGCCCCAACCCGACTTCTTTGGTCGTGGTAAACGGGGTGAAAATCTTATGGGTAATATCGTGATCGAAGCCCGGGCCGTTGTCGCAGCAGGCGATGGTCACACAATCATCTGTGCGGTTAATTTCGGCGATGCTCACCCGGCCCACGGTATCGACCTGCGGGGCGAGGGCGTCGCAGCTGTTGAGGAGCAGGTTGACAAGGATCTGCTCGATTTGGATCGGCTCGCCGAAAGCATGGCATTCGCGATCTAATTCGTTGTGCAGTTCGATACTGTGCTGTTTTGCTCGGCAGGCCGCGATTTCGATAGCATTGGCCGCCGCAATTGACAGGCTGGTTTTCGTCACAGGCCGAGCGCTGCTGGTTTTTTTTGAGAAACTCCGCAGGTTGGCAATGATGCGATCCATCCGTTCGCAGATCTCATCCATCTTGACCATGGTGTCGTTGATGGCCGGGTACTGTTCTTCATCGTAGGTCATCTGTACGGTATAGATATAAGTAGAAAGTGCAGAGAGCGGTTGGTTCAGCTCATGGGCCAGTGTTGTCATTGCCTGTCCTACAGCTGCCATTTTGGCGGCTTGGATCAGCTCGTCCTGAGTGGTGACGAGATCGGCCTCGGCCCGTTTGCGTTCTTCTATTTCGTCTTGCAGGGCGGCATTGCTAGCCGAGAGAGACAGGGTTTTCTCTTCGACTTTTTGTTCAAGCCAGCGAGCGATGTTTTCCTGCTCGGTGATATCTGTCAGGGTAATGATGACCTTGGGCTGGTTGTTTTGCTGGTAGAGCCGAAGGTCGAGTCGGAAATAGCGTTGCTGCCCGTCGGCACCGAGGCCGAGAGTCAGGCTATGAGCCCCGTCTTTTAGCAGTGGGCTAGCCTCGGAGAAAATGGCTTTTAGCGAGGCTTGCTGATGGGGGGCAAACAGCGCCCAGATAGTCTCTGATGGCATGATGTCAGCACATAGGCGAGGGAATAGCTCCCTTGCTCGGCTGTTGACGGATTCGATGCAGCCGCGAGTGGTGCAGGTGATGATGCTGGCCTCGGTATTGTTGATGAGGTTCAGGGCGTTGGTTTTCTCCATCTCCTGCCTCTGAAGCAAGTAATTACGTAAATCTTGGCCGAGGCGGCCGATTTCATCCTGCCCGCTGACTGAGACCGCAAGCTCTTTTTTACCGCTGACAACGGCATTGAGCGCCAGGCTTAGATCATGCAACCGGGCAACGATACGCTTGCGAACGAAATAGGTGCAGATAAAAATGCTGCTCAGCAAGGCGCACAGCAAGACGGCTATCAGGGCATGGTTGCCGATACGAACCGTCTGCTTGGCATCATCTTGAATATGGTTGAGTGTTCGGCGGGTTTCGCTGACCAGCTGGCGGATGTATTCCTGTTGGAGCGATAACCGGCTTTTGATGGCGGTTTTCTGTTGTTCGACGGCGCTTTGGGTGGTCTTGGTCTGGCTGAGTAGTTGGTAAAGCTGGCCATCAGGCTTGACGATGTCGGCAAGTTCAGCCACAAGCTGAGACAGGGCAATACTGGCGGCATTGTGCTGCATGGCATTGCTGAGCGCATTCAGCTCTTGAATTTTATAGCCGATAAACTGAAAGGCACTGCTGAGGTTGCGGTGTGGGTGCTGGTCGATAATTTCCTGAACCAGTGCGATCAGCTTGCTTTCTTGCAGCCGCAGCTCCTGTAGCACCGTGAAGTCCTTGTTGAGCAGCGCAAGCTTCTCATCACTCAGGCTGGTGTTGTGCGAGTTGGTAACCTGCCATTCGAGTTCTTGGTTGAGCGGCGTGATCTCGTCGAGGAGATCCTGATGGAGCCAGAGTATCGTCTCGGTGACTTTCTGCCGTTCTTGAGCAAGGTTGAGTTTGGTTTCCAGTAGGCGGCCGTAACGCTGGATATCTTGATTCAGCAGGAGATAGAGCTCGGCCAGTTGGTTGGTTGGCGTCATCGTTTCCAGCGTTGAAATAGTGTGGTTGAGCTGGTCTAGCTCCAGATCAACGTCGGTGTGGATTTGGCCGAGCCGAGCGAGGCTGGCAGTGGTATCCAGTTCATTGAGATAGGTTTGCAGTTCGGCGCTGTTGCGTTCGAGCTGGTAGCTGGCCGTCAGGGCAGGAATACTGCCGTCTACCATCATGTCCATTTTTTGGTCGAGGATCCCCCAGGTAACAAAGGCCACGCTACTGACTAGTCCAATCATGAACAATACGGCACTAAACGCGGTAACCAGTTTGGCCCAGATGGTTTTACAGCTCATCTTCATGGTCAGTTACCCAAGGTGATGTTGTTGAGCTGCTTTTTTGACTCCAACAGATTGGCGTTAAAGGCCCGCTTCCAGCGTTGGATTTCTGCGGCAACCATAGGGTCGCGCCCGTTTCGTGCTCGATCGCTGTGGAACATCGCCAGATATGCATCGGATCTGGCTTGTTCGGCTGTCACGGGGATGGCGGTCACCGCGTGTTTTGCGGCCGCCAGTGCAGCCCTGTCAGCTGTGCCGAGTTTGGTATTACTGGTTTCGATATGGTGGATTCTTTCCCAGATCGCATTCAGCTCGTGGAGCTGGTTGGTGATCGCCTGATCAAACAGGTGAGATATCAGCGGATCACGGCTGTGCACCAGCTGTTTGTTGAGGGTGAATGTGTGGTTTTGAGCCAATGCCGGCTGGTTGAGTGAGAATTTTGCCATTGAGGAATGTTCAAGTAGCCGTTGGCCGGGATCGGACAACAGAAAGCCGACAAATTGTTGGGCATGGTTAAGGGCATGGCTGCGGCGGGCAATGCCGATATAAGCCGGCATCAAAATTGAATTGGGCAGATAGTTGAAGCGGATGTAGGGGAATACTTTTTGGCTATTGATCGCATAGCTATCTATCACGGGGGCAATGCCGATGAAGCCCTTGGAAATTGCTTCGCTCACCCCAAAACTGCGTGACGAAATAAAAGCAATGTTGCCGCCAAGCCGCATCAGCAATTTCCAGCCCTGATCCCAGCCATAGTGCTGGAGGATATTCTCTACCATCAAGTTGGTGGTGCCTGAGCGCGATGGCGTACTCATTGCTATATGGTGGTAGTAGGTGGCACTGGTCAGTGCTTCCCAGCTGGTGGGCATGGGGAGTTTGTGGCTGTCCAGGTATTGCTGGTTGGCCATTAGGCCAAACCCTGAGTAGCCAAAGGCGTTGACCTCGCCGGAAATATCGAGGATGTGGGGTGTCAGCCAATCGGGGAGTTTCGTTGGTGATGTCATGGCGTAGAGCTGCTTGTTGTGTGACAAGCGGCTGAACAGGACGGGAGACGAAGAAATAATAATATCGATGTTCTGATCATTATTTTTGCCAAGCAGTCGCAGGGCCGAGCGGGTACGGCGGAACATTACCCTAATTTCTGTATCGGGGAAGCGTTGCTGGTATTGCTCAACCAGTTCAGAGATTGAGTGTTGTGAAAACGTTGTCAGGATAACGATCGGTTGGGTTGGTGAGGCGAGACTGGTCAGCGGGGCGATCAACGAACCGATCAAAATCAAAAGATAGCAAAGAAATTTCATATCTATATTTAACGTTTTAGCAAGCAAGGGGCAGGTAGAAAAACCATTCACTGAGGATGGTTTTGTGCGCGTTGTCATAATTTAATAAATTGGCGAAATATATTTTAAATCTGCAATGTTCCCTGTAAGTAACATTTTACGTCTTCTGTTTTTAATTATCTTAGATAGTCTGCGCCGACTCTAGTTTAAATGTCCTCTGGTTGCCCCATCCAAAAAATAAATTTGGGAAAATTTGTTCTCAAAACCAGTGAGTTGCTGTTGTTTTATGACGCCATATCATCTCTCTCCATGCACAGTCGTTTAATGATTGTTCGGTCTGAAATTTAATATTGTCTGGAGACAAAGATGTTTGATTTTTTCAAAACCCGGCCAGATAAGCCGGTGATGGATGTTAGTAAAGATGAAATGCAATCTATATTTAAACGCCATCAGTGGTCGGTATTTTGGGGCTTGGTATTCGGCTATGCGGTATTTTATGTCGTACGTATGAGCTTGGGTGTGGTTAAAAAACCGATGCTCGATGCCGATATCGTCACTAAGGCCGAACTGGGTCTGATGGGGTCAGCGTTTTTCTTTACTTACGCAATTGGTAAGTTTTCCAACGGTTTCTTGTCTGACTACGCAAACATTGGCCGCTTTATGTCATGCTCACTTTTCTTGTCGGGCCTGACAGCTGTGGCAATGGGGATGAACTCGGCAGCTTTCTTTTTCGTATTGTTGTGGGGTCTTAATGGCTGGTTCCAGTCTGTGGGATCTGCGCCATCATGCGTCTCCCTGTTCCAGTGGTTTTCGCCGAAGCAACGTGGTACTCGCTATTCTATCTGGGGAGGCTCGCGCAATATTGGAGAGGGTATAACCTGGATCCTGACCGCGACAATGGTGAGCTACTTTGGCTGGCGTGCCGGCTTTATCGGTGCGGGTATTGCTGCCGTGGTTGCTGCGTTCTGCATGTTCTTCATCCTTCGTGACCGTCCGCAGACTTACGGGCTTCCTGATGCAGCGACGGCGTTTGGCGAAGAGACTGAAATCAAAAAAGCCAACGATCCAAAAGAAACCCGCCGCGCGCAGATGTTTATTCTGAAGCAGCCGGTGATCTGGTTGATTGCATTGTCGTGTGCGGCGATGTACACCTCACGCTATGCAATGTCTTCATGGGCGGTACTTTACCTTCAAGAGTCAAAGGGCTATAGCCTGATTGATGCCGGTTTCGCGATGTCTGCTTACCCTATTGCCGGTCTTGCGGGTGCGATCCTGTCAGGGATCATCTCTGATAAGATCTTCAATGCCAATCGTCATATTCCGACACTGCTATACGGTATCGCGAACATTACCGGTATGCTACTTCTGTTCTTCGGCCCGCAGAGCCGAATGATGGATGCGGTTGCCCTTGCATTGGTTGGCTATGCCATTGGCGGCTTGGTGGTCTTCCTTGCGGGCCTGACTGCGTGTGATTTGATGCCAAAGAATGCGGTAGGTGCGGTGAAGGGCTTTATCGGTCTGTTCTCTTACATGGCAGCCTCGGCGCAGGAGCTGATTTCAGCACACCTGATCACGATTACCGAAGTGACCAACCAAGCTGGCGAAGTGGTTAAGGTTTACGATTTCGGTACGGCGCAGTATTTCTGGTTGGGTGCCGCAGTGGTTTCGCTGTTTCTTGCTCTGACGGTGTGGAATGCCAAGAAGGTTGTCGATATCGACGCCGGGCAGCCTGCAGAACCGGTGTTGATTAAGTAGCGTAGTATCTGGTTAGTTTGCCGGACAAAAGATAGGAAAACGCCCTGCATTGTGCAGGGCGTTTTTGTTTGGGGCGTTAGCTCTGGGCTTTGTATTCGGCTTTGTCCAAGCTGTGCTTTTTCATTCGCAGGTACAATTTCTTGCGCGGGATCTGAAGATAATTTGCTACATCGTTGATCCGGCCAGCAAAGAGGTAGAGTGCATCTTCGATAACTTGCTTTTCGTAGCTGTCGACCAAGTCATCGAGCGGGCTGCTCATATGCTCGATAGGTGTGGTGCGATCTTGGCCTGTCAGTTTTACAATACCAATGGCGTACAGCTCGGCGACGTTTTTCAGCTCCAGCACATTGCCGTTCCACTCATGGCGGTTGAGGGTATTGATATAGGCCTTGTCGATGGTCGGCATCGGCTTGTGCAGTTTCTGGCAGCTCAGTTTCAGGAAGTACTTGAACAGCGGGGCAATATCGCAAACGCGCTGGCGAAGCGGCGGCAGCTGGAAGCGAACCTGACTCAGGAAGTAGAACAGCTCTGGCAGCAAGCGCTCCTGCTCCACAAGGTTTTCTGGTGTCGTACCGGTAATCGCCAGTACCCGGACTTCTTTCTTGTTCTGGCGCTCTTGCTCAAGCAGGAAGCGGCACAGCCACTGCTGGGTCTCCATTGGCATTTCATGGGGATCATGCAGGCTCAGGCTGCCGCTACGTGCCGAGATCATCGCACGCTGAAGGTCGGCGGTACAGGAGATACTGTGACCGACGATTGCCACGAACGGACCACGGTGCAGGGTGCTGTTCTGGTGCAGTAGCTTGGTGACGGTATGGCGGCCGCTGCCGCTTTCACCTTCAACCAGGACATCCTTGGAGGTCAGGGCGATTTGGGTGATTTTTTCACGGATTTTGCTGATCAGCGGGCTGTCGCCGAGCAATACGTCGGTGGTGGACTGGGAAATAGCCGAACGTTGTGCAATGTGAGATTTGCGGGCCGGCAAATGCTTATCCAGCAGGGCGAGCAGCTCGGCTGGCTGAAGAGGCTTTTGCAGGAAGTCCAGCGCACCGCGCTTGACGGCATCGACCGCCATCGGAATATCACCGTGACCGGTGATCATGATAACCGGTAATTTAGGATCAAGTGACTGAATATGGTCAAGTAAATCCATGCCGCTCAAGCCAGGCATGTACATGTCAGTGACCACTACGCCGGGCCAGTCTTTATGAAGTAGCGTAGTTACTAGGGTAGGATCGGTAATGGCCTTAACTTTATAGCCAGACATCTCCAGCAATTGCTGGTAGGACTCCAAAACGTCCTGATCGTCATCAATGATCAATACTTCAATATCGTTATTCATTATCATCGTTTTTCAACTCCAACACGACCATAGCCCCGCCTTGTAGATTGGAGGCAAGATAGATCTCGCCGTCAAAGCGGTTCATTATCGATCGGCAGATACTCAGCCCAAGGCCAAGCCCCACCTCTTTCGTTGTGGTAAATGGAACAAAGAGTTTTTCCATAATTTCGGCGGCAAATCCGTCGCCGCTATCACTGACGGCGAGGCGGACGTGCCCGGCCTCGGCATCAAGAGAATGAATGGTGATCTGGCGGGCATCGCTACCTGCGACGGCGTCGCAGCTATTTACCAGCAAGTTCACCAAAATCTGTTCGAACTGGACCTGATCGGCGATGCAGTAGAGCCCGCTTTCAAGCTCATTGTGGATGGTCGTTTGCTGGACCTTGGCTCGGCTTTCGACAATCATCATGGCCTGCTGCAGTGACGCTTCGATATCGATTCGGTGTAGTCGCTTGTCAGCTCCCTGTTTCTTGGAGAAACTTTTCAGGCTACTGATAATTCGACTCATGCGAGAAGTCAGGTTATCAATTTTCTCCAAACTGGCAGGCAGCTGGTCTGTTCTTGATTTCTCCAAGGCCAGCTTGGCGGTGAAGATATGGGTCGAGATCGCGGACAGCGGTTGGTTCAGCTCATGGGCTAGCGACGTCATGGTCTGCCCGACCACGGCCATTTTGGCAGCTTGGATCAGCTCGTCTTGGGTGTCTCGCAGATCCAGTTCAATGCGCTTGCGATCTTCGATTTCTTCGTGCAGTTGGCGGTTTCGGGTTGTTAATGAGTGGGTTTTTTCCCTGACCATTTTTTCCAGCCAGCGGGCAGCATTTTCCTGCTCGGTAATGTCAGTCATGGTTATGATGACCTTTTCCTTTTGTCCCTGACTGAACAAACGGAAGTCGAGGCGCAGGTATAAGTTGTCGTCTTCGCCTTTGGGTTGTTTGATCGTCAGGTTACAGCCATGTGGTTGGTAGAGCGGGCTACCGGCGGCAAATAGAGATTGCAGTCGGGGTTGCATGGCAAGGCTGAATAGCTCCCAGAATGCGAGAGTATGGGGGAGCTCGACATGGGCAAACAGACTCTGGGCGCTTGGATTGACCGACTCTATTCTGCCATTGAGATCAGAGGTGATGATACTGGCCTGAGTGTTGTTGATCAGGTTGAGGGCATTGCTCTGCTGCATTTCCTGCATTTGGCGGCAGAATTGGCGTAGGTTGTCACCCAGCAGGCCAATTTCGTCATCGCCGCTGACTTGGATTTCGGCGTTGTGCTGGTTGTTGGCCACCGCGTACAAATCCTGCGACAACAGGTTGAGACGCTTCACGATTCCTTTGCCAACGAGGTAGATCGACAGCATGACCGACAGGAACAGGGTGACAATCATCATTCCAAACAAAATCAGGTTACTGATGTTGATTGATTGACGCGTTTTTTCGTTGAGGGCCTGCAGTGAGGCATCCTCATGCTCAACCATCGTCTGGGTCAGAGCTTCCTGATGGCCCAATAGAGACTGTATTTTTTCTTCGTAGGAACGGATCTGGTTATACAACGCATTGTCGCGCACCAACTGGGTTTCGAGTTGGCCTCCGGGTTCCACGAGAGTGATCAGCTCATCCAAAAGTTGGCGGTAAGACGCAGTCGATGAATAGTGACTCAGCTTCTGGCTCATCCTACTGACTTCTTGGGTCTTGTAGCCGATGAAATAGAAAGCGTTGCCGATATCCCGATCTTTGCGCTGAAGGATGATTTCTTGCACCAACTGGTGGAGCTCGTTCTCCTTGACGGTGATGGCTTGGATCAGCGAGAACTCGGTCATCACATCATTGACCGTGCTCGATACCACCGCATTGGGCAGCATGCGGGTGAGTTGCCATTCGACTTCCTGGCGAATTGGCGTCAGTTCGTCAATGAGATCCTGATGGAGCCATTTGATGTTGTTTTCAGTTTGTGCCAGAACAAACAGGTGGGTGTTGCGTTGGTAGAGCAAGTCGGCATAGACCTTGATATCTTGCTGCAAAGTTTGGTTTTCGTGCTTGATCGCCGGGTATGACTCGAGCGTCGCGGTCAGATCAATGGCCGCATTGATGCGATCGAGTTTTTCGAGAATATTTTGTTTGAGATCCGCATGCATGATCGGATCGGTATTGTTGCTCAGCAGGTTGAGTGCCGCCTGCAGCCCAGCGGTATTTCGTTCGAGCTGGTAGCTGGCCTGTAGGGTGGGCATATTTTTGCTGACCATGGTCTGAATTTGGCCATCAAGGCTTTCCCAGTTGGCAATCGCAATGACACTGACGCAGATGTTGAGGAAGGCCATGAAAGTGATGGCACCAATTAGGCGGTTGCCGATGGTATTGCGCAATAGCATCAGTTTTTACGCCTATTTTCATATTGCTCGATCAACCGTTCGCACAGGGCGATCGACTGCTCAAGTTGTTCGCCCATCAATTGGCGCCAGTGGTTGGCGTATTTCACCGTGGTGAGGTCGTTACGATCCATCGTCAGAACGGCGAGTAGGTGCGGGTCTTGGGCTTGAGACTCAGTGACTGGCGGTGTACTGGCAAGCTTGATGGCCAGATTAAGCTGGCGCATTTCAGCATTGTTCAGGTGCGGTAGGCGCTTGACTTCGTTGATGAGCTGCCATGCTTGATTGAGTCGGATAAGCTGTTGGTTGATGGTCTGTTCAAACAGTTGTTTGACCATCATCCCACGTTGGTGCATCAGCTGGTAGTTGAGCTGAGAGACGTCAAACGGCTGGGTCATGTTCTGCTTCAAGGCATATTTGTTCATGCTACTGCTGGACAGGGTATGCTGCACCTGATCAGAAAGCAGAAAACGGATGAACTCAATGCTGTGTGCCGCCGGGTTGATGTTATTAACGGCTGCAACATAGCTCGGCATCAATGGGCTGTTTGGCTGGTACTGGAAGCCGATAAACGGGAAGTGCTCCTGACGTCTGTAGGCATAACTATCGATGATCGGGCCAATCCCGGCCAAGCCGCGGGAGATAGTGTCGCTAACCCCGTAGCTGCGGGCTGAAACAGATGACAGGTTGCCGCCGATCTGCAGCAGTAGTTGCCAGCCTTTTTTCCAGCCGTGCTGTTGGAGGATATTTTCGACCATGATGTGGGTTGTCCCGGATCGTGCAGGGCTGCTCATGACTAAATGACGGAAGTACTGCGGGTCGGTCAGGCTCTCCCAAGAGTCTGGGGCCTTGATATTGTGTTTGGCAAGGTAGTCTTCGTTCCACATCAGCCCGTAACCGGAATAGCCGAATACGGCTACGTTCTCTAGCGTTTGCTGCATGAAGCGCTGGCGCTGGAAAGCCGAGTCGTAATTGAGCGCGTTAAGCGGCATCAGGCTGTTTTGTTCGCTGAGGTAATTGAATAGCGAAGGTGACGACGAAATGACAATATCGATGTCATGGTCGTTCTGTTCGAGGAGCCTGAGCCCCGCGACCTCACGTCGGTGGAGGATCGTGAAGGTCATTGAGGGATGCTCTTCCTTGAATTTTGCCAACAGTGGCTGAAGCGATTCTAGGGTAAAAGTCGTCAGGACGATCAGTTGGTTGTTAGGCTTGGCAAAACAAGAAGCCGATAGGAAACACACGGCAATAAGCAGAAATCGTATCATGTTCAAGTCGCCAGACAGGGATAGGGCTTGTATATACTAACCAAAAGTGTGGGATAACAGAGAGTAGGAATTCGATCGTATCAAATTATTGATGATTTAGTCGCTTTTTACGACAAGTGATTCTTTTGATGGGTCATTTTTGACTCTGTATTTTTGTTTTTATCGTGAGGGATCACATTTTTGTTATTGGTATTGGGCAAATAAAAAACCGGTGCTATGCACCGGTTTGGGCTTTGGCCAAATGCAAATTAAGCATTCATAATCTGCTGAATTTCGCTGACTGACAAGTGATACTGGCGCGGGCAGTTGCGCCATGTTTGCAGCATGCGACGGTATTTGTCCAGCATCGGTACCTGGCTGTTGAACATGTGCTCAGTCTTGTCGAATTGTGGGTACAGCCCTTCGTCTTCGGTCAGGAAGCGAACGTAGTGTACTAGCTGGGCTTCGGTTGCGGCATCAAAGCCAAGGAAGTTCAGGCGGCGCTGGTCAACTTGCTGTTGCTTGTCGGCATCCAGCATTTTGTAGGATTCCTGCATCGCGTGGTACATTTCCATAAAGTCGATAACCTGGCGGCAATCTTGCTCAGGCAGGTCGCCGAAATCTTTGGCGAGCTCGCGCATTTGTAGTCCGTATCCGCGTTCCACGATCGTTTGAAGGCGACGGTACTTTTCTGCATTTTCCGGTGTCAGTTTTGACATCAGGTAGTACTGGTTAGAGAGGATCAGGCGTTGCGCGTTTGTCATTTCCATAATGATAGGCCTTTAATATTTATTGAGCTGGATTGAGATTAGCAGGTTGGTTACAAAAAAAATTGATCTGGTTACGACTTGCCGACTCTTTTTTGCCAAAAAACACTAATCGGACAAACTCTGTCCAGAAGTGCAGGCATTAGTGGCTCTAGCAATCTATTACCCATAGTTATTACATGGGATTATGCCTGCTACGGGTAGGGTTATCTGTTCTGAGGCACGAAATGCCAGTGCCAGTTTTATTGGGTGGGGGACTGGCTTTTTTAACGCGGGAAAAGGCGAAATTGTGCTTTTAGGATGAGGTTGGAATGGCGTGCCGATAATGGCGATAACAGCCGTTGTTGCACCTCGAGCCTGCGAGGATAGGGATATTTGCGGTAACAAACAAACGATATGGTGTTTTTTTCTGCGGTTGGTGCGGGGTATCTTGCACTTACCGGGCGGAGTCCTTACTCTCCTCCCGCTAATATTGCACGAATATTTCGTGCCCACTCGCAAATTGCGCGAGAATCCCCGTTTTTTTCATTCATACGAACAAAATGCTGCTGGGAAGCAAGGATTCAAAGCAGAAGGAAAACGAGTGCATTGGGTGCCTGTTTTATTGCAGGCTGAAGTGTACCTAGGTTGTATTTCCGGTGCTTTGATTTGATCGATAGCCTGTTGTGATAGCAAAGGGCTGGAGACAGTACGCCTAATTGTTTTTATGAGTAATCTATGCAAGTTCTTTCTAGCCTGATCGGTATTGTGCTACTGATCGCTTTGGCTTTCCTGCTCTCCGAGCGACGTAATCGTATTAATTGGCGTACCGTTTTCGGGGCTTTGGCCATCCAAATGACGTTTGCCGCGATTGTGCTGTATAGCCCGTTTGGCCGTGAAGCCTTATCCTCATTTTCTGACAGTGTCCAGCAAGTGATCAATTACAGCCATGACGGGATCAGTTTCCTCTTTGGCGGTTTGGTCTCTGACCGTATGTTCGAACTGTTCGGTGGCGGCGGTTTTGTGTTAGCCCTGCGGGTACTGCCGGTCGTGGTGTTCTTTTCCGCATTGGTCTCGGTGCTTTATTATCTGGGTATCATGCAGTTCATTGTTAATACCCTTGGCCGAGCACTGTCTCGCCTGCTAGATACAAGTCGCCCGGAGTCGATCTCGGCTACTGCCAATATCTTTTTGGGTATTTCCGAAGCGCCTCTGACGATCCGACCTTATCTGTCGACCATGACCCGCTCACAATTGTTTGCGGTGATGGTTGGTGGCATGGCATCGGTAGCGGGTTCGGTACTGGTGGGGTATGCCCAGATGGGGATCCCGCTAGAGTATCTTCTGGCCGCGTCGTTCATGGCAGCACCGGCTGGCCTGATGATGGCCAAGCTGATGATCCCAGAGACTGAAGATACCAGCACATGTACCGGCGATAATAGCGAAGATGAGGATCGTCCGGCCAATGCCATTGATGCCGCCGCTCAGGGGGCGACACAGGGAATGCGGGTGGCACTGAATATCGGTGCGATGTTGCTGGCATTCGTGGGCCTTATTGCAATGATCAACGGGATGCTATCACTGGTTGGTGGTTGGTTCGGGATGCCGCAATTGAGCCTTGATTTGGTCTTCGGCTACTTGTTCTTGCCATTTGCCTATATGGCCGGGATTTGGGATTTTGACGCCGCACAGCAAATGGCGGTGATTTTCGGTACCAAAACGACCATCAACGAGTTTGTCGCCTTCTCTCAGTTGGCACCATTGATTACCAGTGGGGCGCTAGAGCCTCGTGTGGAAGCGATTATTGCGTTTGCGTTGTGTGGCTTTGCGAACTTTGGTTCGATTGCGGTGATGCTGGGCAGTATGGGGATGATGGCACCGAACCGTTATCATGAGATAGCCACTCTGGGCGTACGCTCGTTGGTGGCGGCAACCCTCGCCAACTTGCTCAACGCGACGGTGGCAGGATTGTTTATCAGCCTCGCCGTGTAATTGTTTTAGATAGAGAAAACGCCAGCAGTTGCTGGCGTTTTTTTTTACGTTATCGATGCGTGGTAACGCGTGTTTTAGCTTAGGCCAATGATGTTGCCGTCTTCGTCCAAATCCAGAGCCAGATAAGCCGGCTTTTCAGGTAATCCAGGCATGGTCATTACGTTGCCGCATAGGGCATAGACGAAACCGGCCCCAGCGCAGAGTTTGAGCTCGCGGATCGGAACGATGAAATCGCGAGGAGCCCCTTTCTGGGCCGGGTCATGGCTGATGGAAAGGGGGGTCTTGGCCATACAAACCGCAAGGTTGTCGTGGCCTTGAGCCTTGAACTGGGCAAGTTGCTGCTTGGCAAGTTCGGAGAGTTCGACCCCTCGGCCGCCGTAGCCGACTTCGGCAACGGTCATCAGCTTTTCTTCCAGCGTTTGTGACAGGTTATAGAGCGGCTTGAAGTTGGCGGGTTGCTGGCAGGCACGAACGACAGCGTCGGCCAGCTCTACGGCCCCTTCGCCACCCTTGCCAAAGGCCTCGCTAATCGCCACCTCTACAGGGGTAGCAAATTGCTCGCCTTCAATCATGCGCTTTAGGGTCGTCAGTTCTTGTTCTGTATCCTGCGGGAAGCGGTTGATCGCCACCACAACAGGCACCCCATAGCGGGCGGCATTGTTGATGTGCCATTTTAGATTGGCAAAACCGGCATCCAGAGCTTTGCTGTCAGGTTCGAAGATCGCATCTGGCAGTGCTTGTCCCGGGCGGAGATCGTAGAGACCCGAGTTGGCTTTTAGGCCGCGCAGGGTGGCAACGACAACGGCACAGTCCGGCCCGCGACCGGCTTGCTGGGCCTTGATATTACAGGCTTTCTCAAAGCCCATATCCGAGCCAAAGCCGCCTTCGGTTACGGTGAAATCGGCCAGCTTCAGGGCAATACGATCGGCAATGATCGACGAGTTGCCGTGGGCAATATTGGCAAATGGGCCGGCATGGATCAGCGTCGGTACCCCTTCGAGCGTTTGCATCAGGGTCGGCTCGATAGCCTCGCACATGGTGACAGCCATCGCCCCTGCTACTTGCAGATCCTCGGCAGTGACAGGGTTGCCGTCAAGATCATAGGCCAGTACGACACGACCGATGCGCTGGCGCATGTCAGCCAGATCATGCGACAGGGCCAGGATGGCCATCAGCTCGGAGGCCGCCGAGATCTCAAATCCGTCCTCACGTTCGATTCCGTTGATATCTTTGCCGGGCTCGTTTTTGCCGACAGTGATCATTCGTAGGGCACGATCATTATGATCCATGACTCGCTTCCAGACGATACGGTTGATATCGATGCGCAGGGCTTTTAGTCCCGTTTTTTCGCTGAAGGCTTCATAGCCGTGGCGCTGTTCATGGTAGAGGCGCGCATCCAGTGCGGCAGCGGCAAGGTTATGGGCGGCCGTAACAGCATGGATATCGCCCGTTAGGTGGAGGTTGAGTTTCTCCATCGGCGCAACTTGGCTGTAGCCGCCGCCAGCGGCACCGCCTTTCACGCCGAATACCGGTCCCATCGATGGCTGGCGGATACAAGCTATGACGGAGCGGTTAATTTTAGCCAGCCCTTGGGCCAAACCGATGGTGGTTACTGTCTTGCCTTCGCCAAGCGGTGTCGGTGTAATTGCGGTGACGACGATCAGTTTGCCTTCTTGGCGATCGGCCAGGCGCTTGAGTACGGCTGGTTTGATCTTGGCTTTGAGGGTACCTTGTGGCGTCAAGTCCTCGGCCAGTAGGCCTGCCTGTTGGGCGATAGTCTCGATAGGGGTTAATGTGGTATCACGGCAAATCTCAATATCACTTTTCATGGTGCACAATAACCTCGCTGCGTATCATGTAAAATATTGCGGAAATCATTAAATTCAGTTGGCGCAATCGTTTGCGGTTGGTTTATACCATAATTTTATTATGCGTATATAGCGAATTTCCGAGATAAGTGCGGTGATTTTGTCTTTAATCAATAGCCACGTCAATCTGTGGTTGATGGGAGAAGTGAATTTGAAAGCTTAAGTTCTCGGAAGTGGTTGTTATTCAGTGAGAGAGTAAAAGGAGAGCGTTGGCTCTCCTTTTGGATCGGGGTATGGAGGTTAGAACATCACTTTGGCATTGGTGTAGCTGCTGATGATCTCTTTGACTTTTTCCATAGTTTCTTTGGATGGCGGGCTCACGCCTGTTAGTGGGTAGTCAAAGCCCATGGCTTCCCACTTGTGCTCGCCGAGCTGGTGATACGGCAGCAGTTCGACCTTCTCGATGTTGTCCATGTCTTTGATGAACTCGCCAAGCAGGTGGGCGGAGCGCTCGTCGTCGGTGAAGCCAGGCACCACAACATAGCGGATCCAGGTTTTCTGGCCACGCTGGTGCAGGTAACGGGCAAAATCCAATACGCGTTTGTTCGGCACGCCGACCAAGTTCTGGTGGATTGAGTCATCCAGTTGCTTCAGGTCGAGCATGACGAGATCGGCAGCATCCAGCACTTCGTCGACGACCTCAGTGTGCTTGCGGATGTAACCGTTGGTATCTAGGCAGGTGTGGATTCCCTGGGCCTGTGCAGCACGGAAGAAATCTCGAACAAATTCGGGCTGCATCATGGCTTCGCCACCAGATGCTGTTACACCGCCGCCAGAAGCGTTCATGAAGTGACGGTAAGACGTGGCTTCCTTCATCAGTTCATCTACGGTGATTTCTTTCCCGTCATGCAAGTCCCAAGTATCGCGGTTGTGGCAATACTGGCAGCGCATCAAGCAGCCTTGCATAAAGACAATGAAACGGATACCCGGACCATCGACGGTCCCGCAGGTTTCAAAAGAGTGGATTCGGCCTGTTACTGACATTACATCGCTTCTCCGCTTTGGGCGTGTTTTAATTGTTATTTTATTACAAAAACAGCCCTCAAAGTAGAGGAAAACGCACTAAAAAAGTAAGGATACTACGTTTTACGTGCTTCAAATTTGGGGTTTGGCGATACCTATCCATGGTGGTGGATAGAGGTGTGAGCAATGGATGGGGGAGAGGTATAAAAAAAGCCGATCGTTTCCGATCGGCTTAGTATCATTTACTGCCAGCAGGGCAGTTTCACTGAGGACTCTAGATTATAGAGAAGCAGTGAAAGTACGAGAGATAACGTCGCGCTGCTGCTCTGGAGTCAGAGAGTTGAAACGCACAGCGTAGCCCGATACACGGATAGTTAGCTGTGGGTACTTCTCTGGGTGCTTAACTGCATCTTCCAGTGTTTCGCGGTTCAGAACGTTAACGTTCAGGTGCTGGCCGCCTTCGATGCCTGCTTCGTGGTGGAAGTAGCCATCCATTAGACCCGCTAGGTTAGTTTCTTGAGTATCAAGATCTTTACCTAGTGCGTTTGGTACGATAGAGAAGGTGTAAGAGATACCATCTTTAGCGTGTGCAAACGGTAGTTTACCAACAGAAGTCAGTGAAGCTACAGCGCCTTTTTCGTCACGGCCGTGCATTGGGTTAGCACCTGGTGCGAATGGAGCACCTGCGCGACGACCGTCAGGCGTGTTACCAGTCTTCTTACCGTATACCACGTTTGAAGTGATAGTTAGGATAGACTGAGTTGGGATCGCATCACGGTACATCTTGTGAGTACGGATCTTGTTCATGAAGCGCTCAACTAGGTCACAAGCGATGTCATCTACGCGAGCATCGTTGTTACCAAATTTAGGGTAGTCGCCTTCGATTTCGAAATCGATCGCGATGCCGTCTTCGTCACGAACTGGCTTAACTTTAGCGAACTTGATTGCAGATAGTGAGTCAGCTGCAACAGACAGACCTGCGATACCACATGCCATAGTACGCTTAACGTCACGGTCATGTAGAGCCATTAGCGATGCTTCGTAGCTGTACTTGTCGTGAGAGTAGTGGATAGCGTTCAGTGCGGTCACGTACTGAGTTGCTAGCCAATCCATGAAGTGGTCTAGGCGATCCATAACGTCTGCGTAGTCTAGGTACTCAGATTCGATTGGAGCAGTCTTAGGACCAACCTGCATCTTCAGCTTCTCGTCCACACCGCCGTTGATTGCGTAAAGCATAGTTTTCGCAAGGTTAGCACGTGCGCCGAAGAACTGCATTTGCTTACCAACAACCATTGGAGATACACAACATGCGATCGCGTAGTCGTCAGAGTTCATGTCTGGACGCATTAGGTCGTCGTTTTCGTACTGGATTGAAGACGTATCGATAGATACCTTCGCACAGAACTTCTTGAAGCCTTCAGGTAGCTGCTCAGACCATAGAACAGTGATGTTCGGCTCTGGAGAAGGACCCATAGTGTATAGGCTGTTTAGGAAACGGAAGTTAGTACGAGTAACTAGCGTACGGCCGTCAAGACCCATACCACCCATTGACTCTGTTGCCCAGATTGGGTCGCCAGAGAACAGCTCATCGTACTCAGGAGTACGTAGGAAACGAACCATACGTAGTTTCATTACGAAGTGGTCGATCATTTCCTGTGCTTGAGCTTCAGTGATAACGCCGTTTGCAATATCACGCTCGATGAACACGTCTAGGAACGTAGAAGTACGGCCTAGAGACATTGCAGCACCGTTCTGAGACTTAACAGCAGCTAGGTAGCCGAAGTAAGTCCACTGGATAGCTTCTTGTGCGTTAGTCGCTGGGTTAGAGATATCGCAACCGTATTTCGCAGCCATTTGCTTGATTTGACCTAGTGCACGGTGTTGCTCGCAAATTTCTTCACGAAGCTGCATGGTCATTTGAAGATCTTCGCCCTTCTCAAAACGCTCTTGTAGCGAAGTGAATTGTGCGAATTTGTCTTTCATCAAGTAGTCGATACCGTATAGAGCAACACGACGGTAGTCACCGATGATACGGCCACGGCCGTAAGCATCTGGAAGACCAGTCAGTACGCCAGACTTACGGCAAGCTAGGATATCTGGAGTGTAGATATCGAATACGCCCTGGTTGTGCGTCTTACGGAATTCAGAGTAGATTTTCTTGATTGTAGGGTCTAGTTCACGGCCGTAAACTTTGCAAGAACCCTCGATCATACGGATACCACCGTTAGGGATCAAAGCACGCTTAAGAGGAGCGTCAGTTTGAAGGCCTACGATAGTCTCAAGATCTTTGTTGATGTAACCAGCATCGTGAGCAGTGATTGTAGATACAACGTCAGTATCGAAATCAACAGGAGCGTGAGTCGCGTTTTCCTGTTTGATACCTTCCATTACAGCTTCCCAAAGTTTAGCTGTAGCAGGAGTTGCTTCTTTTTCTAGGAAAGTACCGTCACCCTCGTAAGGAGTGTAGTTCTTCTGAATGAAGTCGCGAACGTTTACTTCGTTCTGCCAGTCGCCAGCGGCGAAACCTTCCCATGCTTTAGCAAATTGCTCTGCCATTGTATACCTACCTATCTCTATGTCAGTAGAAAAATAATTGTGTTATCGACGTCGTAAACTTAGTGGTGGCCTTGGCCTTTAAGTTCCGGACGGCGATGGATAATCCAATAAGTCATACCAACCAGGAAGCCACCGCCAAGGATATTACCAATAGTCACTGGGATCAGGTTGTTAAGTACGAAATGACTTACCGTTAAATCAGCAAATTGCGATGGATCAACACCCGTCATCGCCCAGAACTCTGGTGTTGCGAAGGAGTGGATAACGATGCCCATCGGAATCATAAACATATTTGCAATGCTGTGCTCAAAACCGCTAGCTACAAACATAGCAACAGGCAGCAGCATTACCATAACTTTATCAGTTGCAGAACGACATGAGAATGTCATCCATGTCGCCAGACACACCATTAGGTTACAAAGCGTACCCAATACGACCGCCTGGGCGAAATTGTGATGAAGTTTGTGCTGGGCAATTTTCATAGCGTTGATGCCCCATTGACCGTTAGCACCCATGTGCTGTTGGGCAATCCAAATGCAAGCGACAAAGAAGGTGGCGCCAACAAAGTTACCGCAGTAAACGACAACCCAGTTGCGCAAAAGTTGAGGTGTCGTAATACGACCACTTGCACGAGCAACCGTTGTTAGTACTGATGAAGTGAAAAGCTCACCGCCGCAGATAACAACAAGAATAAGGCCTAGACTGAAAGCCATACCGCCGACGAATTTGGCCATGCCCCATGGCATGTCGCCAGCACCGGTGGTGACTGTCGTATAGAACACAAAGGCGATTGAAATAAATACGCCAGCAGTGATAGCAAGGAAGAAGGATTGTAGGGGGTTCTTCGTTGCTTTATAGACACCAACTTCTTCGGCTTTGTGCGCCATCGCTGGTGGCATGAGAGCGTCAAACGGGTTGTTTTCAGTCTTCACAGGTTTGCTCTTAAAAAGTTTAAATTTCAGCTGTCGGAATAATAGCAAATGAAGCCAGCCAAAAACTTGATTTAGATCATTGCGGTGAAATTATATAACAACTTTAGACCATTTGTTATAAGTCACACAAATGCAAGTTTATGATTTTATTGAATATAATTTTTTTGATAAACGCTAAATTTTTTTTAATGTAATTTAATTTCATCTCGTAAGGTGAAATTTACACTTTATGGTTATTTTTTCAAATTCAATGAGATAGTGAAAATTTGTCAGTTTTATTCTTTCAGCAGCTGAGAAAATAGTCATGATGGCTGAGATTTATTTGTTAGTTAAATGTTGATTTGGTGGTGGGAGAGGTGGTCGGATGTATTTAATTTACACAATGATAAAGAATGGTGCGCACCTTCGTGGCACCATTTTTTGTTCCTGCTGGTTTTAGGCAGGAAGGCAGATTGACGTTTCGCCTTAGCAGGCGTGGCGCATTTTTGCCTTTTGCAGTTTGTGGTACGACGCCAGCAGTTTCTGATGAGCCGGGAATTGCGCCATGCTCAGATCACCGGCGGTCAGGCCGTAGAAGCGAACGGTGCCCTCGATAGATCCCCAAGCCGCAGCGACGGTGTCAGCACCAAATAGGCGCTCGAATGCGGATTTGTACTGGGCTGGATCGCGCTCTTCGTCCAGTGCCAGCTTCAGGCTGGTTACCAGACAACGGAAGAAGCAGGCACGCTCAGCGCTGTAAGTCGAGACGTTATAGTCCACGCACCAGCTGGCATGTTCTAGTGCTAGTTCAAGATCTCCGCCCGCTAGTGCCAGCAGGCATTTCAGCTCACCGATACGCAGGGTCTGCCATGCGTCGCCGGCCTGCGGTACTAAGCCAATGATCTCGTACAGGCGGTTGAAGTCGTCGAAACCTTCTTCTTCAAGAATTTGGTACATCTCGGCGTATTGCTCGGCGTCCCACTCGACAGCAGGTAGTGCCAGCAGGGTCTCGCGCAGTTCCATTGCGGTATTGTTGTTGGCTTCGATCAGTTCTTCGACAGGGTAAATTTCTGACCAGCCCGGAACGATGATTCGGCAGCAGTCTACGCCAAGGTGATCGTAGTCGGCGATGTAGGCATCGGTGCCTTCGGCATGCAGAAGGGCCATCAGGTGGGTGAACTCTTCCTCTGAGGTGCCGCTGAAGTTCCAGTCGACGAATTCGTAGTCGGCGTCTGCTTTGAACAGATCCCAAGAAACCAGGCCTGATGAATCAATGAAATGGGTTTCAAGGTTGTGGTGGTCGCTGACCTCTTCGTTGTCGAACGATGGCTCAGGGAAAACATCAAGATCCTTAAGGCCTCGGCCCTGAAGCAGCTCGGTCACGGTACGTTCGAAGGCGACTTCGAAACGAGGGTGAGCGCCGAATGACGCAAAGGTGGTGTTGTTGCTCGGGTTGAACAGTACCACGCAGATCACCGGATACTTGCCACCCAGAGAGGCATCGTAGCTGTAGATCGGGAAGCCTTCGGCTTCGAGGGCGTCGATGGAGGCCTTGATCCCCGGGAAGCGCTCGATCACGCTGGCAGGAATTTCCGGCAGGCTAATGCTCTCGGCAATGATTCGGTTTTTGATCTTGCGCTCGAAGACTTCCGATAAGCCTTGGGTACGTGCTTCGGTCTTGGTGTTGCCGGCGGACATACCGTTAGATACATACAGGTTGCCAATGATGTTCATTGGGATGTAGACGGTTTCCTTATCGCTCTGGCGCTCGAACGGCAGGCAGCACACACCGCGTTCCATATTGCTTGACTGTAGGTCAACCAGATCGGTGCCCAGTAGCTCCATGGTCGGGTCGTAGTACTGGCTCAGGCGCTCGTCTAGAATGCCTTCTGGCGGCAGGTTGTCTTCAAGCTCGAGCGGGAACCATTTTTCGTTTGGATAATGAACGAACTCGCTGTCGGCAATCGCTTCGCCCAGATAGTAATCGGCGTAGAAGTAATTGGTTGATAGGCGCTCGAAATATTCGCCCAGCGCAGAGGCAAGAGCAGCCTTTTTGGTTGCGCCCTTGCCGTTGGTGAAGTTCATCGGCGCGTCAGCGTCGCGGATGTGTACTGACCAGACGTTTGGAACAGGGTTTAGCCAAGAAGCTTCTTCGATATTGAAGCCAAGGTCTTTGAGTTTGTTTTGAAAACGCTCGATAGACTCTTCAAGCGCGGCGTCTTTACCCGGAATATAGGTTTTCATTATAGGTCTCGTAGAGAGTGTTGAGTGGCGCGAAGTATACCTGTCACACGAAATAATCCCAAGCTTCGCCCTATCAGATAAGTTGGCTGCCGCAGTGTGATCTGCGGCAGCATGAAGGGGCTATCGAGGGAGCTGGAATACCGCCAATTGATTGTTCTGGTTTTCCGCCTGTTGAGATAGGTGGTTGCTGGCTTCGGCCGTTTGGCTTATCCCGGCGACATTTTGGGAAATGATGTCGTTGATACCGTTGATATTCATAGTGATATCGGAAATAGCCTGATTTTGACCATTTACTGCCTGGGTGACCTCGGCATTGACTTGGCTGATGTGAGCCAAGGTCTGGCTGATCGTCGCCAGCTGGAGGTCCGTTTTTTCGGCGATTTCGCTATTGTGGCTGACTTTCTCCAAGCTGCCGTTGACCGCATCGACCACTGCCGACGACTTCTGTTGCAATTGCTCGATAATTGTCTGGATTTGCTGAGTCGAAGTCTGGGTCTTGGCTGCCAGTACACGAACTTCGTCGGCAACGACGGCAAAGCCTCGTCCGCTTTCTCCAGCTCGTGCTGCTTCAATCGCGGCATTGAGCGCCAGCAGGTTGGTTTGCTCGGAAATGCTGTCGATCACCGTGATCACTTCGCTGATCTTGATGCTTTGCTCGTTGAGGTCGAGGACCTGACAAGCCGTTTCGCTGAGTTGGGTTTCCAGCTCATCGGTCAGCTGGCGCGCCTGCTGGGCAATGTCGCTGCTCTCTTGTCCTAGGTTATATGCCTCGCGGGCTTGTTCGTCCGCTGTGCGGGCATGGCTGTCGACTTGCGCGGCAGTCGCGGCTAGCTCATTGACGGCGGTGGCAATCTGCATGACTTGCTGCTGCTGTTCTTGGCCATTGACTTCGCTTTGGGTCATTACCGCCGCCAGTTCGGTGGATGACGCGGCTACTTCGTCGCTGACCCCGCGTAGGGTGCGGATTATATTGGCGAGCTTGCCAATGGCATCATCCAGATTATGGCCCAGCTTACCGAGCTCGTTGCTGCCATCGATCCCTGACAGGCTGTCGAGCTTGCCTTCGGCCAGATTGCGGGTGGTCTCGGACAGGGTTGTCATCATGCGGCTAATTGCCCCGGCCATCAGGACGCTGATGCCGAGTGCCAGAATGGCGGCAATTGCAGTCGCCGTTAATTGGCTGGTTGTGACAGTTGAAAGCAGTGAGGATGTCTGCCCGCCCAGGGTTTCGGTGGTACGGATCGAATTGGCTAGCAGATCATTGATGATTGCTGTGTTTTCCCCACCAATTTTAGTCATCTCACTCGCCATATTGTTGATTTGGCTCTGTAGCTCGATGATCTCACCCACTTGGCGCTTCCACTCGTTCCCGTTTTTGACCAGCAATTGGGTCTCCGGCCATTGACTGAAGCGGCTCATTTGATCGAGCAGCGACAGGGTCAGTGTCATGGTTTGCTGGGTCTCGGCCGGGTTCTGGCCCTTCACGCCAACGGCAAGGTGGTAGAGCATCAGGGCGGCAGTGTCTGACAGTTGTGCCAGTTCGCGTCCCCATAGGGCGACGTCGGCATCATTGTGGTTGTCGACAATGGCTTTGTGAACCGTGTTTATATCTGTGGTTAGCCAGCTGGTTGCGTCATAGATTGCCGTCATCTTATGGCGCTTTTCTCGTAGTTCGACAGAGATATTGACGTAACGGGTGTAGTTATTGAAAAAGCGGGTCAACTTCTGTTTGTTTTCTGGGGAAAGGGCACTGCTGTTTAGCGCCATTACCTGATTATAGCGTGCTTGCAGCTTGGTGAGGTTGCTGCGGTTGGTGTCCACCATTGCATCGAGGTGGCTGTCAAAACCCAAACCGTAGATGGTTTTCATCCGGCTATTGTCGACAATTTCCTGAAGGGCACGCATGTGACGGTTGAACTGGATGTAATCGTTCACGTCATTGGTGTTTTCTTTTACACCTGCGAGGAGGTTCTGGTTAATCAGAAGTACTGCCGTAAAACAAAGAATGGCAAACCCTGAAGAGAGGGAAAGTAGGATATTAAGCGGAATATTTTTAATCGCGTGATTCATGTGTGTTTATAGTAAATCCCGATGAAATATAAAAAAAAGACAAAACTGACAATTAAGTCTGTGAAAGTAGTAGTAAATTATGGCGGCGGATTATAGAAACAAAAAAACGTGATGACTAGTCATGGGGTAAAAGAAACTGACATAAGAAATGACATTTTTTGTCATTGTTAGAAGTGACAGTTATTGGCATTTTCCTATCGTTTTTAGTCATCCTTTTGATTCTTATTAGGAATTGTTTGTATGGATGGTGTGCTTATGGCCTAATTTGTTGTTTTTATGACCGTCATCCCATCTGATTCTGGCAGTGAGTGAAAGTCATCACAGTTAAACGGGTTACTCTGTAGCATCATAAGTTGGTCGGATGAGTTCCAACTAATTATATATTCTGGATAATTATTAATTCACATCCTTTTAGTCGGTATTGAGATAAATGGGCAGGCTAAAATGGAGGTTAAAGAGGGATACGATGAAAGCTACGATAGCATCTACGATTGACGCACTACGTGATGATTATATTGCAGCGGTGACGCGTTTAGTCGCTATGCCAAGTGTCTATCAGGACGATGACAGCGGAAAACCATTTGGCCAGCCTATTGATGACTGCCTGACTGAAACACTGAAACTGTGTGACGAGCTGGGGTTTGCAACTTACAAAGATCCTGACGGGTATTATGGCTATGCCGAAATCGGTAGTGGCGAGCAGATGATTGGTATTCTCGGCCACTTGGATGTGGTGCCAGTGGGAGAAGAATCCGCTTGGCAGAGCCCGCCGTTCAGCCCTGAAATTCGTGATGGTCGACTATACGGGCGTGGAACTCAGGACGACAAGGGGCCGACACTGGCCGCGATGTTTGCTGTCAAGGCTCTGCTTGATAGCGGTATTGTGCTAAACAAGCGCGTCCGTTTTATTTTTGGTACCGATGAAGAAACCCTTTGGCGCTGTATCGGCCGCTATTTGGAAAAAGAAGAGGCTCCAAGCTGCGGTTTTACCCCTGATTCTGTTTTTCCGCTGATTTATGCCGAGAAGATGCTGATCCAATCATGGCTTCATGGCACGGGCGATGCCGCTGTCGAGCTATCGTGTGGCGGGGCGCTCAATGCGGTTCCTGAGCTTGCCCGGTATGTCGGCCCGTTATGGGAAGAACTGGCGGCGAAGCTGGATGAGCTTGGGTTTGATTTCACCGCCGAGGATGCAGAGGTCACGGTGTTTGGCAAGGCGGCCCACTCGGCCTCGTCCGATACCAAAGGGGTTAATGCGATTGCCCGTTTGTGTATGGCGTTGCGTGATATCGGGGTAACTCATCCGGCGGTGCGTTTTATTGCCGAGCAGGTCGGCGAGGATGCCAATGCCAAGGAGATTTTCGGTCCGGTTGAGGATGTGAGTGGCCGGCTGACCTTCAATGTGGCTCAGCTTGAGATCAACAGTGCGACCAGCAAGATCGGTATCGATATCCGGGTACCAGTGACCTTCGCCAAGGAAGATTTCGATAATGATATCTATGCCGTGGCTGAACAGTACGCGCTGCGCTATGAAGAGTTCGATGTGTTGCCATCCTTGTACGTACCGGCCGAAAGCCCGTTGATCCAGACATTGATGGCTGCCTATCAGGAGGTCACTGGCGATTGCGAGAGCCAGCCGATGACTTCTGGCGGTGCGACCTATGCCCGCGCGATACCCAATTGTGTGGCGTTCGGGGCGGTGTTCCCCGGTCGCGACAAAGTGGAACACATGCCCAATGAGTACCTAATCATTGACGATATGCTCAGGGCAATGAATGTGTATGCTAACGCGATATATCAATTGCAGGGAGTTGAGCTATGACAACCACGTCTGAGGCCGGCAAAATGAAACGTTCGTTCAAGATGCCCACGGTATATACCATCCTTTTTTCCATTATTGCTCTCGTTGCCCTGATGACTTGGGTGCTGCCCGCGGGTAAGTACGATTATGTCATCAATGGTACCCAGCAGGTGATCCCGGCTGCCGAGGTACTGGACTATAACGGGGATGAGCGTTTGTTGCCGGTTCCCGGCAGCTACCATGAGTTGGAGTCTTCGCCGCAGGGGGTGATTGATGTCTTGATGGCACCGATCAAGGGCTTCCACAAGGCGGTGGATGTTGCGTTGTTCGTATTGGTGATCGGTGGCTTCCTTGCCGTAACCATGCGTACCGGGGCGATGGACTCCGGGGTGGCGGCTATCGTTCGTAAGTTCCACGGTCGTGAGCAGTTGATGATCCCTGTCTTGATCACCTTGTTCGCGCTGGGTGGATCGACGTACGGGATGGCCGAGGAAACCGTGGCGTTTTGGGCGGTGATCCTGCCAGTGATGGCGGTTGCTGGTTATGACCGTATGGTCGCGGCCGGGATTATCCTGCTTGGCTCTGGGGTCGGTGTATTGGCATCAACCGTGAACCCGTTTGCCACAGGGATCGCATCGGGTTTTGCCGGATTGCCGATTGGTGACGGGATCGTGCTTCGGGTGATTCAGCTGGCCATTCTGATTGTATTGGCATCGTGGTTCGTGATGCGCTATGCCGCCAAGGTCAAGGCTGATAAATCCAATTCCGTGCTGGCTGATATAGAGTTCAACGACGAGTTCTCACATGTCAGCGAGGACACCGGTGAGTTCACCACCAAGCAAAAATGGACGATGGGGATCTTCTTCACGGCTTTCCTTATCATGATCTACGGTGTTATTCCGTGGGCTGATATGGGAATCACGGCGATCCCGACCATGTGGTGGTGGTTTGATGAGCTGTCAACGTTGTTCTTGGCTGCGGCGATTTTGATTGCTGTTATCAACCGTATGCCAGAAGGCGAGTTCATCAAGACATTCATCGAAGGTGCCAAGGATTTGATTGGCGTCGCCCTCGTGGTTGCCGTTGCGCGCGGTATTTACGTGGTGATGGACAACGGGGTGATTATTGACACCATCCTCAACTGGGCAGAAGGCGTTGTAACAGGCCTGTCTTCTGGGGTGTTTGTGGTCGTGACCTATTTCGTCCATATCGTCCTGAGCTTTTTCATTCCATCTACCTCAGGGTTAGCGACAGTGTCTATGCCGTTGATGGCCCCATTGGCGGACTTTTCTGGCATTGGCCGTGATTTGATCATCACAGCTTACCAGTCTGCCAGCGGTTGGATTAACTTGTTCGCACCGACGGCCGGGCATCTGGTTGCGGGTCTGGCCCTGGCCAAGATCCCATACGAGCGATTCCTGAAGTGGGTAATGCCATTTGTCGGTATGGTACTGGCAGTGACCGTCGTGTTGCTGTTTGTCGGTGCGGCGATGGTTTGATTGGTTGTTTGTTGATATCAGAGCGGGGCTGTGTCCCCGCTTTTTTGTTTCTGCTAATATCGAAATATTGTTGGGTGTTGAGATATCAAGGTATTGAGAGTCGTAGATATGGAATTGGAAGACGTAGCGAAGGCGCTAAAAGAGTTGGGCCACCCGACCAGACTGGCGGTTTATAAGCACTTGGTCAAGGCGGGGTACGATGGTTTGCCGGTGGGCAGATTACAAGAGGAGCTGGCAATTCCGGGGTCGACGCTATCCCACCATATTTCTGGATTGGTATCGGCAGGGCTGATTTGCCAGCAGCGCGACGGGCGGGTGCTGTATTGCGTTCCTCAGTATGAGGTACTTGATGCAGTGATCGGTTTTCTTCGTGATGAGTGCTGCAGTGCATCGAGTAAAACCGAATACCCATCAGAGTAAAAAAACAGAGTGAAAAAAACGGGCTGAGGCCCGTTTTTTGTTTTATGCCTTGGGGCGCAAGGAGAGAACGTGAAGCAGGCGCTCAGGGGTCTGCGGCCAGGCGAGCGGGCAGGCCACGGGGTTGTCTTTGCTATACCACCCCTCGAAGCGTTGCGTATTGTACTGATAGAACTGGACCGTATTGTATAACGGAACCGTGATCTGCTTGCTGGCCGTTAGCTTATTGAGCTGGTGGATAATGTTCAATCGCTGTTGGGCGCTGTTGGCAATTGGGAACTCCGCCAATAGTCGGTCGATGTCGGGATCCTTGTAGAAGTGCATCGCATAGCGCGGGTATTGCGGGGCCTGATATGCACTGTTGAATGCGCTGTCGAAGTACTTGAATGGTGTTTGCCCTTGCGGGTAATTGGTCAATGACAGTTGGTAGTCGGCATTGCTCAGGCGTTGAACAAACTGATCGAAGTCGACTTCCTTTGGAATGACTTGAATACCAATATTGCCGAGCATCTCGCTGAGTAGTAGCGCGGTGGTATTGAAATCCGACCAACCACTTGGGGTCAGCAAGGTTAATGAGAGTGGTTTGCCTGAAGGAAGTTCACGCCAAGCATCCCCGTTGGTATCGATAACCCCGAGCTTGTCGAGCATCTGCTGGGCAAGCATCGGATTGTAGGTCATGTAGGGAAGGTAGCGCTCAGTTACCATAGGATCGGCCCATGAGTGGAAGCGCTCGCTCATACCGGAGGCATAGCGAGAGGGACCGCCTTGGCCAAAGGCCGCGATATCAATCAGCAACCCCCGTTGGATAGACATGGAGATTGCTCTGCGAAAAGCCAGTGCATGAAATAGTGACTGTATTTCAGGATCGGCGGCCTTGAAGTTGAACATCGGGCTGATACTGCTTGCTGGTGGCAGCCAGTACTTGAAGTCGGGCGAATACGACGCATAGTTGCGTTCGATATCTGGGATGAAGCCGCCTGACCAGTCAAACTCCCCCTTGGTGATCCGGGCGATAAAGTCGTCGTTAGTGGCGACTTTGGGGAAACGCAGGCAGTCAATGTTGCGGTGGGATGCTTGCCAGTAGAAAGGGTTCGCACACTGGAGGTAGCCGTTTTCATTGAGCTCGCGTATTTCGGTGAACGGGCCCGTACCGACAGGCGTCGAGTTCAGGTAGCTGGAAAAATCGGTAACGGACTTCCATTGGTGTTTGGGCACGATGGGATTGAGCACCAACGTGTAGGCAATAAGCGCATTGGGCTGCTTGAGCTTGAAGTATATTTCGTTGGCACTGCGCTTTTCGATATGGGCAAGCCATTGGTTTACGCCAAAGGAGTCGAGCTCTGGATGCTTTTGGATGATCGAAAAGGAAAACAGGACGTCATCGGCGGTGAAGGGCTTGCCGTCTGACCACGTAACGCCTTCTCTAAGGGTGAAGTTGATCCCCAGAAGATCGGAATCCAGCCGGTATTTGGTCGCCAACCGATATTCCGGTTTGTTGTTTTGCAGGCTGTTGAAGATGATCAGCGGTTCGAAAATAAACTCATGAGTTGTCGGCATGCTGAATTTTGAGAAGGGGTTGAAATTGGCGACAATATGGTCTTTGTGCTCAGGGACGATGGTGAGAACGGTAGGCTTGGCAAAAGGGGCCCCCAGAGGGGTTGATAGGGCTGGAAATGCCAGTAGCAACGACGCAAAAAGACCGTATATGCTTTTGGTCGTGAGGAAAAAAAATCGATAACTCATAAACCTGCCTGAAAATATCGCTGCAGCCCACTATTAACGGCCTAAACTAACGGATGTCTAGGCGGTAATCAATGCTATATGGCCGTGAAAAACCATATAAATCTTAGATATATCCAAACTACCACATGTTGTTTGTTTCTGCGTACTTACTTCGGTGCTAGATCCCCTTGTAAGGTTTGGATATTTTCCTTGGATGGAATCCGCAGAGCCTATGTTGAATCCTGCTCCTTGGAGTAACTTGGGTATATTATGGATATCGTGTTGTGGGGTTTTTTCGGTTGGGGTGTAAGTCGGCGATCACCGCATATTGTGACGGAGAAATGAAAGGAGTAATTATGAACAGATGGGTGCTAGCCGTTGCGATGATGTTCGTTTTCGGGGGCTCGTGCGTTCAGGCCAAGGAAAGATCGGTAGTACGTTTTGGTATCGAGGGGGCCTATCCGCCGTTTAGCTGGACCGAGCCCAACGGTGAACTCAGGGGGTTTGATGTTGACTTGGCCTATGCCCTGTGTCGGGAAATGCAAGTGCAGTGCAAGATCGTGGCCCAACCTTGGAATGGGATTATTGCATCACTGCTGGATCACAAATACGATGCCATTATTGCGGCAATGTCCATTACCGATGAGCGTAAGAAAGTCGTTGATTTTACATCTAAATATGCACTAATCCCCAATCGATATGTCGCCGAGAAGGATGCAAAATTTGTGTTCACCCCAGAGGGGCTCAAAGGGGTGAAAGTTGGTGTGTTGCGCGCTTCAACCCATGACCGGTACCTTAGTGATAACTTTGGTGATTCGATGGTTGTCACCCGCTACGGGAGCTTTGATGAGGCATTTCTTGATCTCAAGGCCGAGCGTATCGCTATGGTTTTGGGTGACGCTGCCACGCTTGAAGATGGATTGCTAAATAGGCCGTGGGGGAGGGACTTTGCTTTCACCGGCCCGACCCTCACCGATCCTAAATGGTTCGGTGAAGGTTTTGGTATCGCGGTGCGCAAGCAGGATAGCGAGCTGAAAAACAACCTCGACCGGGCGATCGCGTCATTGCGCGAAAAGGGAATTTACCAGCAGATTGCATCTCGTTATTTTGCCTATGATGTTTACGGTTATTAGTGCTGTATCTGTTTTTGCAAAAACGCCGGCATTGCCGGCGTTTTCATTTTTTATGAGCCTGTGCCATGCAGGCACGGGTTAGCTGAAGGTTGACCAGATAGGGGCATGATCAGACGGTTTTTCGATACCGCGTAGCTCGTAATCGATACCTGCATCGGTACAGCGTTCAGCCAGTGATGGCGTGGCTAGGATCACATCGATACGTAGGCCGCGGTTGTCATCGAAGCCTTTGGAACGGTAGTCGAACCATGAGAACTGGTCGTCGGCATCGGGGTGAAGCTGGCGGAAGGTATCGACGAACCCCCAGTCAAGCAGGGTCTTAAGCCATTCTCGCTCGATAGGCTGGAAAGAACACTTGCCGGTCTTCAGCCAGCGCTTGGCATTGGCTGGGCCGATACCGATATCTAGATCAATCGGGCTGATGTTGATATCCCCCATCACGATCAGCTCTTCGCCGTTATGGTGGTGGCTGTTGAGGTAGGTCATCAAATCGGCATAGAACTTTTCCTTGGCTGGGAATTTTGTCTCGTGGTTGATGTTGTCCCCTTGCGGGAAGTAACCGTTGAGGATAGTTGTCTTGCGGCCATCTGCATGCGCGAAGGTTGCCATGATCATTCGGCGCTGGGCGTCTTCGTCATCGGTAGGGAAGCCCTTGCGAACCTCTAGAGGTTCTTGTTTGCATAGCATGGCGACGCCGTAGTGGGCTTTCTGGCCGTGAAAATAGACTTTATAGCCCATCGCTTCCACATCGGCGAGCGGGAAAGCCTCGTCATGGACTTTGATCTCCTGAAGTCCGATAACATCAGGCTGGTGCTTTTCAATCAGTGCCTGTAATTGGTGGAGGCGAGCACGAAGGCCGTTGATATTAAAAGAGATGACTTTCATTATAATTTTAGGTCCTTGGTTTTGTTGGCTTTATGACAAAATCAGTCGGCTGATAGTTGGTCTATTCTCGTACTATATCCAAGTTACCTCAAGATGCTCAGCCATAAAATGACTGAGCATGCTTAGAAATGCATCAAGACACTTTAAAGAATCTAAATTGTTGTTTGATGTCATTAGTCAAAGATGATGTCATATTATTACCGTCTGATACTTTATTCGCATTTGCTAAGCTTTCAAGGACGGTTATGTTGATTGCCTCCATTCTTTTTGAAATATCTAACGTAACCGAAGATTGCTCTTCTGCGGCGGTAGCCACTAATGTATTAATGTCTGAAAGTTCGATTATTTTCGATGATATTTCATTAAAGGCGGAAATCAGCTCTTCTGAAATCAATTTTGATTCATCAACAAGGCTGGCATTATCTCTCATCACGCTATCCGCTCTTTGAGATTGTTCTTGCAGTTTCAATATAATATTTTGAATATCGATTGTGGATTGCTGTGTTTTTCCTGCTAATGATCTTACTTCATCAGCAACGACGGCAAATCCCCGGCCTTGTTCACCTGCTCGAGCGGCTTCAATTGCAGCGTTCAATGCAAGTAAGTTAGTTTGTTCTGATATTGAGTTAATTACATCAATAACAGTGTTGATTTTTTCAGCATAATCTCTCAGTTCACCAACAATGATTACAGACTCAGACATTGCATTACTGACTTTATGTGAAATCTCTTCTGAGTGCTGTAATGTCTTCGTGCTTTGGCTGACTACATCTAATGTTGATGAGGTTACTGATTCGGCATCCGTTGCGTTTTTGGCCACTTCCGTTGCCGTGGCAGAGAGCTCCGTGGTTGCTGCAACAACTTGTTCAACCTCATGGATCTCTTTTTCTGCATTTATTTTGCTTTCAATGATAATGGCATTTATATTTTCTTGGTTGATATGAAGTTGTTCAATGGATTGGTTTGAAGTGCTAATTATTTTAGATATGTTATCCTGCATATTAATCAGTGACTTAGATATCAAACCTTGATTAATAAATTTAACATCACGGATATTGCCATTAGAGAATGATTGAATCTTTTCAACTAACAATGCTGGCTCTTCGCCAAGGTTTAATTTTATCTCGCGGTTTACAATCGTAATGACAAGCGATAAAAATACACATCCGATAGTAACCAGCAAGAGTACCAAGCCGATTAGCAGGCTTTCTATCATCTTTACGGAGCCAGTTTGGTTGGTAAAGGCAAATAAGATCAACTCATCACTAAGTTTTTGTTTTGAAACGCTAAATAATTCATTATCTTGCGTCTCGTAGATATAGGGGGTATGGTCGACAGATTTGTATGCAGGTCTTTGTTCATAGATGTTATTTTCTAACATCTCATGATTGTTAATATCGGTTGCGACAATTAATCCATCATTATTTGTAATGGCGTACTCCAAGCCTAATTTGTCAGGGATAAGACCACTTAATACTAAGTCTAATGCAAATACACCAACTACAGCATTATCCCTAACAATCGGTGCTGAAACAGTAACGGCTAGACCTAATGTGCCGTAATAAGGCTTGGTGACATTAATATTACGATTGCCTTCTATGATGCTGACAAACCATTCTCGACGTTTTTCGGCGGCATTAAAATTTTCAATCCAGCCGTTTGCAGCGTTACTAAACACCTTACCTTCTTTTGTGGCAAAGAAGACCTGGGTTAAGTTCTTATCTTCGGATTTTATTGCGTTGAGAAAATGTAATATATTTTCTTCATTAAATGATGAGCCATTTAAAGGCAGTAGATCAGAGAACTGTTTTGCAGAGTTTTCCTTCTCTGCTAAAAGTGTTGCATAAACAGTTGATATAACAGATACCACTTCATCATTACTTCTTTGAATGCTTTTCTCTTCCCAATAGTTGAGGTATTGATATGACGTCAGTAGGGAAACGGCAAACATAAAAGATAAAGCGATTAATATGGATATATTTATTTTTTTTAGCATGTGGGTGGTAATTCATTATTAATGACTAATCACACTGTAACATACAGTTTTAGTCTGTTGTGAGTGCGTATTTCGTTAATTTATAAATCGTCGTAATCAATAGACTGGATTGACAATTGATGGTGGGTAAATAGGTGAGACAAGACTAATCAGTAATGGGGGTAAATAGATAATAATATAATAAACAAGTTGCACTTAAATATTAAGGCATAGTTTTGAGGCAGAGGCTTTGTAAGTTTGAGCGCTTTGCTTGTGGGGGCTATGCTCAACAATATCTTTGACTTTTTCGATGAGCAAATATGAGACGAACACCTTGGATGAACAAGGTTCAAGGTGCAACATCAACATAGGATGAGGAGAGAGGAATGGGTGTTTTTTCTTGGATTATTCTGGGTTTGCTGGCCGGGGCACTGGCGAAATGGCTGATGCCCGGTGATGATGGCGGTGGCTGGATAGCGACGATGGGGTTGGGTATTGGCGGGGCGTTTGTTGGCGGCTGGGTTGGGGCGTTTATCGGCTTGGGGCCTGCGACAGGGGTCAACATTGGTAGTTTGGTGACGGCGACGCTGGGGGCATTTATCCTGCTATTTATCTATAACAAGTTTATTCGCTAGGCGAGAAAACGTTTCGGCGCAGTCATTCGAAAATTTCGATGATCCCTGCCAATATTCCCCCGCCGACTTTGTGTGGGCTCCTTTCTATAATCAAGGGAAACGTATGATGAGAAGGGGGAGATCATGGGAAAATTGGTGCAGGGAGTATGGCATGATGTGTGGTATGACACTAAAGACAGTGGCGGGAAATTTGTCAGGGAGGATGCTGGTTTCCGTCATTGGGTGAAGTCGGCTCGAGACAAGGGAGACGATCATCTATTTGCTGCTGAGTCAGGTCGATATCACCTATATGTATCATTAGCGTGCCCTTGGGCTCATCGGACACTGATATACCGTAAGCTTTTGGGGCTTGAACCGCATATTGGGGTGACAGTTGTCAGTCCAGATATGAAAAATCAAGGTTGGGCGTTTGACACCCCTGAACCGCTTTATGGCGCGTCTTTCCTTCATCAGCTTTATACTCGAGCCAAAGCGGATTATACCGGACGAGTTACGGTCCCGGTTTTGTGGGACAAGCACTCCCAGACTATTGTCAGCAATGAGTCTGCCGAGATCATCCGAATGTTCAATTCGGCATTTAATGATGTGACGGGCAATGAGGTTGACTTTTATCCTGTCGAGCTAAGGGAAGAGATCGAGCGATGGAACGAATATGTTTATCCGGCAATTAACAACGGTGTCTATCGTTGCGGTTTTGCTACGACTCAGCAAGCCTACGAAGAAGCCTTTGGCCTGTTGTTCGCCGCGTTAGACAAGATAGATGCCCATCTTGCCACATCACGTTATCTTGTTGGTAATCGACTGACTGAGGCGGACTGGCGCTTGTTTACGACCCTGATCCGTTTTGATCCCGTCTATGTCGGGCACTTCAAATGCAACCGCCAGCGTCTTGCTGACTATCCACACCTAAAAGGTTACCTTAAAGAGCTCTACCAGTATCCGGGTATCGCAGATACGGTCGACTTTTATCATATCAAGCGCCATTACTACTTTAGCCATACCACTATTAATCCTACGGGGATTGTGCCGTTAGGGCCCGAGTTGGATCTTAATTCTCCGCATTTGCGAGACAGGCTGGTGTAACTGCCTGCGCAGCCGCAGTGCGTCTAGCCGTCAGTTTGTCGAACAGGCTTTGGCGTCGCTGTGAAAGCTGGGGGGGTAATGGCATCAGGGATAGCGACTTTACGCCATCAATCAGCTGGGCGTCGCTGTCCTCACCTAGCAGATAGAGGCATTCGAGCTTGCCGAGGTTGGCTTCGCTGCTGTAGGGGTAATCGCGCAGTACTTGTCGGTAAACCTGTAGAGCATCAGCGGGTGCTGGCTGCTTTAGCGATTCGGCTTCTAACAGCCGTTTTTCGGCTGACTTTATCGCGTTGATGAGTAACGGTTGTTGCCGGATATCGTCAAGACGCTGCTGGCTGTGCGGGCCGATTGGGGCCTGTTGTGTGATGGCGTAGTGGCAGAGCCCTAATAGCGATATTTCGCCAAGATGAATCAGCAACGGTAGTGCGTCGGCAATAATCGCAGATGGTAATTTATTGGTTTGGCTGAAGAAATAGGATAAACCAATTAATAAATGACGTTTGGCGTCCAAGGGGCGCTGGTTGATACCGAGCCTCGCCTGGTAGATATGACCAAAGCTGGTAAGCGTATTTAGCTGGGCTGGAGGTAACCGCGAGGCAAGCCGCCGGTGGATAATCTCAAGCTCGCTCATTAACTGGCGGGAAAAAAAAGGAGAGTGATGCCGAAAGTAGACTTTTTCTATGATGGCCGTATATCTCGCTAAGTTGTCGAGCCATGCGGGATCGGTGATTGGCTGATTTGCAGCCAGAGAGCGGCCGCATTCGAATAAGAGTTGATGGTTGTTTGTGTCGGCGGCCAGTTTGGCGACTCGCAGCGTGCGTTGGGCGATACACGGGGTTTGTCGGTGCGCTTTCAGGGCGATGTTCAAGGCCTCGTCTACATGGCCGCTTTCGGCAAGGAAATCAGAGAGGAAGTCATAGAGTTCGATTGCCAGAGGATGGTGCTGAAGTTGCTGCTGAAGGAGCCGAATGGCTTGCTCTTTGTGCCCGAGGTGATACCAGGCTCGAGCCTGATAAAGATACAACCGTGGGTGAGGTGTGCTGGTAAGTCGCTGTTCTGCTTCTTTAGCCGCTTCCTCCCAGCGCTCTTCGGCTAGCAGCATGTCAAGAAGCAGCCCGGCAAGTTTACGGTTGTTACCTACCTGAGAGAGCATTTCCCTGCATTGTTCAATAGCAAGGTCAGTATTATATTGCCGAGTATCGTAAATCGTTTGGCAGTACTGGTTGCTTAGCAGCGTCGCCGTCACTTTTTCCCGCACCACCCCAAGAGAGATCGGTTTGTGGATAAAGGCATCGGGGGCGATAGAGAGGCTGGTGAGGATTGCCTCGCTGGTATGGTCGCCTGATGTCATCACAATCCCACAGGCAGGTTTGATGGCATTGTTGAGCCTTAGCATGGCAATGAGTTCGCAACCGGTTAGCGGTGGAGAGAGATGGTAGTCCACAAACAACAGGTCGAAAGCACAATGTTGGCAGGCGGCGATGGCTTGAGGGGCCGTCTGAACCATGCTGATATCAGTGTAGCCAATTTGATTTAAGAGGGTTTTGAGCAGACATGCCGCACTTTTTTGATCGTCAATGATCAATATCTTCCCTTTTTTAACTGTGGTGTCATCCTTGGCGCTTGTCGGCATCTCCGTACCCTATTTTATTATGCTCCTAGTTGAAGTGTAGGCTAGCGGAGGTTGCTTGGATATAGCGGGAGGGGTGAAAAGGGCTGATCATGTGATCAACCCTGAAAGTGGGACTGTCGGAAGGTTAGTCTTGCTGGCAGAAAAGCATCACATTGCTGGATGTGTTTTTTTCCGGGCCACGAAATACCAAGCTGCATGTATTATCCAGTTCGAAAATACGATGGCGTGACAGATGGGTATCGTCATCTTCGTTGACCAGCAAGTAACGGTTGCGTTCAAGGCGACTGAACTCAAACGTATAGTGCCAAGTATCGTTTTGCATCCTGTCGTTGTGGATATCACTGTTCGACATTTTGAACTGGTAGCTGTTGCGGAACTGCTTGATATAGGTCGTACTGCTGATCCCATTTCTTTCAACGGTGCCAACCAATACATTCTCTTGCAAGTAAGTGCTACCGAGCAATCCGATGTTAACGATCACGACCATCGCAATGAGCGGGTAGCGTTTAACAAAAAAGAATCTTGTTAGTTTTGTTATAAGTGCAGGTTCTGTCATCGAGAATTACTCGTAGTTCATTGGTGTTGTCGTTCTTTTCAATCTTCTGGTATGGCACGGCATTGAAAAATGAATGGAATACATTTTTGTACCAAATAGCACTCGCAAGGCTGTAGCCGTTGAACAGGGTGATACCAATGAGTACCGCCGCGATGGTGAAGGTGGCTGCGGTATGGGTCTTGGGAGACTGAACATTGCATTTAGGCGCAGGCGCAGGGGCATCAGGTTCTGTTGCACAGACCTGCAGTGCTGGACGAGCCTCTAACTCAGGGCGGTTATCATCAATGACAATGGAGTAACCTGTGCCTGGGTGGTTGATAATGACAGACTTGTCGCTGTCACCTATCGCAATCCGAGTCCGATTGATCAGTTGTGGCAGGCTTTCTGGTGAAATTGCATGGCTGCCCCATATCGCTTCGATGATATCGTTTTTATCGATTACTTTTGGGTAGGCATCGATCAGGCATTGTAGCAAGGCTTTTTGCTTGCTGGTTAGCTTAACCAGCTCGGCTTGGGCCTGAGTATCGGTGGATACTTTATACAGTGATTGGGAGGTAAAGCTCCAATAGAGCTCTCCCAACACACAGTATGAAGACCGTGAATTAAGATCGATCAAGCAAGTGTCTCCGTTCGGGCGGTGTTAGCTAATGTTGCATAAGCGAGGTAAACCAGTCGTTTCTGTATTTTGTATGTCTGGTCGGTATTTATCGCTTTGGGGTTAATACTTGTACTGTACTGTATGAGTAAAAGTGAGGGATTTTGTCTGATAAATCATGCAATGTCTATTTAGAGTGTTTATTTCCAGCTAAAAAAAACATTATCATCATGTAAAAACAGACACATAATGGAAAATAAGGTTGCATTTTAGTCGATATTTACGTGGCTTTATGGGTAGGGATTCTGAGAAAAAAGAGAGGCAGGTTAAAAAATGTACGGCAAGGCATTGAGATGTTGCGAGAGGAGGGAGGAGAGCATCGGGTACAAAGAAGGGAGAGGAGCAAAAAAAGGGGGGATATCCTTTCCCCAATAATCACCAGTAGATGTCACATAGAGAGATACTCATTCCAAAAGTATCTTCGTTGTGGGCAGAGCCCAATGATCAACGAGTCGCTCTGTTAAAGTCAGCGTGTTGGGTTGCTAACTTTTTTCGGCTCTCCATGTGAGAGATCATCTTGTTCTTTACACGCAGGAGGTGTTCATCATGTAACTTTTTGACTTGGATATTAAGTTGCCTGCTATTCTTCACTGCAACCGTTCCTTCCCAAAACCGTGTATTGCCAATGTAGAATGGTAGCAATAGTCGGATTGTAAACTGGTACTGTCAAAAGTGACGGTTCATTCCCCCTGAGTGATAGGTGATTGCGTGTATTGCTCATAAATAAAGTACAGTAAATTAGCCAACGAACATTGAAGCGATACCTCAAGTTCGAAGTCAGAATACGTTGCGATTGCATTTGGGCAAACTTACATTTGATTAGTTAATTTATTTGTCATTTAGATTGACACTAAATGAATGTAAATAAGCATGTTAATCTCAATTTAAACATGCACTTAGTGGCATTTGAGTTGATGATATTAGTGCGTGTTGGTGAGGTTTTTATAGCGCCGAATATCTATTATGACGAAAGTCGTCAGTGTTCTAAAAAGTGATAACTATTGCTGAAGGGCGATGCGCAACCCTCTTTTATGCGTCTGTTTTTGTAAGAGGACAGAGGCGGATCTCGCCGGGACCATAACAGATTGGAAGGTGGGTATTTCGCGCTAGGGTAAGTGTGGGTGACTGTGTATATTCAATTTAATGAGCGGGTTTGTAGCGCGTTGGAAACGTAGAGAAACAGGTTCGATGGCGGCTAAGAGGTGATGTGATGAGGGTTATCGTGTGGTAATAGATACGAAAAAGCCAGCTGCTTGCGCAACTGGCTTTGAATGATGGTGGAGGGGGACGGATTCGAACCATCGAAGGCGGAGCCGGCAGATTTACAGTCTGCTCCCTTTGGCCACTCGGGAACCCCTCCACGGGGTGTTACAAATTGTTATGGTCTTATCGACCTCGAAAATCGCATTGGCAATTTTCTTGAATGATGGTGGAGGGGGACGGATTCGAACCATCGAAGGCGGAGCCGGCAGATTTACAGTCTGCTCCCTTTGGCCACTCGGGAACCCCTCCACGGGGTGTTGCAAATTGTTATGGTCTTATCGACCTCGAAAATCGCATTGGCAATTTTCTTGAATGATGGTGGAGGGGGACGGATTCGAACCATCGAAGGCGGAGCCGGCAGATTTACAGTCTGCTCCCTTTGGCCACTCGGGAACCCCTCCACGGGGTGTTGCAAATTGTTATGGTCTTATCGACCTCGAAAATCGCATTGGCAATTTTCTTGAATGATGGTGGAGGGGGACGGATTCGAACCATCGAAGGCGGAGCCGGCAGATTTACAGTCTGCTCCCTTTGGCCACTCGGGAACCCCTCCACGGGGTGTTGCAAATTGTTATGGTCTTATCGACCTCGAAAATCGCGTTGGCAATTTTCTTGAATGATGGTGGAGGGGGACGGATTCGAACCATCGAAGGCGGAGCCGGCAGATTTACAGTCTGCTCCCTTTGGCCACTCGGGAACCCCTCCACGGGGTGTTACAAATTGTTATGGTCTTATCGACCTCGAAAATCGCGTTGGCAATTTTCTTGAATGATGGTGGAGGGGGACGGATTCGAACCATCGAAGGCGGAGCCGGCAGATTTACAGTCTGCTCCCTTTGGCCACTCGGGAACCCCTCCACAGGGTTCAGTGTGCTAGGAGTTATCTCAACTAGCGGAAAGACGTACCATACACAAGATATAAACGGCTTTCAAGAATAATGGTGGAGGGGGACGGATTCGAACCATCGAAGGCGGAGCCGGCAGATTTACAGTCTGCTCCCTTTGGCCACTCGGGAACCCCTCCACAAGTGCGGGGCGAATATTAGCAAACTTAGCGTTACTGTAAACCTTTTTCTGCGAATAGCTTAACTGCTTGCTGTTATTTTCGTCATCTTGTTGGTGTGGTTGACGATTTGGTTGTTTTTCAACTCTTGTTCGCAACACGTAAACGTAATATTGCTTATCTTTACACTTCTTTACCCCGTTTCGCTATTCCATCAGATATCATCTGCGCAGTTTTCTAATAATGGATTCAAGAATGAAAAAAGTCCTTGTTGCGGCGTTGGTGACCGCCGCGTTAGCAGGTGGCGGTTATGTGTACTTCCACGGTGAGTCGGTTGCCGCTGAGCCAAAGGCTCGTCCCGGAGCTGCCCGTGAGATCCCTGTAACGACGGGTGTGGTTTCCTCGCATCCGGTGAGCCAGTCCTTATCATTGGTGGGTAAGCTGGAGGCACAACGTTCAGTAAACTTGGCGACGGAGGTCGCTGCAAAGGTTGAGCGTATCGTAGTTGGCGTGAACAGCCAGGTTAAGAAAGGTGAGCTGCTGGTGCAACTGGATGATGCCAAGGCTCAGGCGGCTTATGCCGAAGCAAATGCTTACCTCACCGATGAAAAGCGCAAGCTGGGCGAATATAAGCGCCTGGCTACCCGGGGTGCGATTACCCAGACGGAGATTGATGCCCAGCAGGCCAGTGTCAATATTGCCGAGGCACGTTTGAAAGCCGCTGAAGCGGAGTTGGCCGATCATGCGATTCATGCCCCGTTTGCCGGGACGGTCGGATTGGTTGATTTCAGCGAAGGCCACATGCTGACGGTGGGCAGCGAGCTGTTCTCGCTTGATGATTTGTCGACGATGCGCCTTGATATCCAAGTACCCGAGCAATATTTGTCGTTTTTGCGCGAGGGGATGAAAGTCACTGCCACAAGTCAGGCATGGCCGGGGCGTGAGTTTGACGGCGTACTGACGGCGATTGATTCGCGGGTACAGCCCGATTCGCTCAATATTCGGATTCGTGTCGCGTTGGATAATCCAGAAGCCAGACTTAAGCCGGGGATGATGATGGTGGCTAAGCTAGGATTTGCGCCGCAGGATGCTGCCGTGATCCCTGTTCAGGCTCTTGAGTATTCAGGTACCAAGCGTTTTGTTTACTTGGTTGATGATGCGGGTAAGGCCCACCGCACCGAAGTCCAATTGGGGGCGCGGGTGGAAAACGAGGTCATGATTGAGTCTGGTATCACGGTCGGCGACCGTATTGTGGTCCAGGGCCTGGTGAACATGCGCGATGGGGTGCAGGTGAACGATCTGACGGCGGGGAAATCACCGAACAACGGGGATAAGGTCTGATGTGGTTGTCTGATGTATCGGTGAAGCGCCCTGTTGTGGCGATTGTACTGAGCCTGTTGCTGTGTGTATTTGGTATCGTATCGTTTACCAAGCTGTCGGTACGTGAGATGCCGGATGTCGAAAACCCGGTGGTGACGGTATCGACCAGTTACTCAGGGGCATCGGCTTCTATTATGGAAAGCCGGATCACCACAGTGCTTGAAGATCAGCTATCGGGGATCAGTGGTATCGAAAGCATTACCTCGACAACCCGTAACGGCATGTCGCGGATCACGGTGGAGTTTGAACTGGGCTGGAATCTGACCGAAGGGGTCAGCGATGTGCGTGATGCGGTATCCCGCGCCCAGCGTCGTCTGCCGGATGAGGCGGATGATCCGATTGTCTCCAAGGATAACGGCAGCGGCGAATCGGCGCTCTATATCAACCTGACATCGGGGACAATGGACCGGACCCAGCTGACCGACTATGCCGAACGGGTTCTGGTGGATCGCTTCAGCCTGATCAACGGGGTGAGCTCGGTGGATCTTAGCGGTGCACTATACCGGGTGATGTACGTCAAGTTGAAACCTGAGCAGATGGCCGGACGTGGGGTGACGACAAAAGATATTGTCAATGCCCTCAATCAGGAGAACGTCGAGCTGCCTGGCGGCGAGGTGCGCAATGATATGACCACTATGTCTGTCAGGACTGCCCGCCTATATCGTGATGCCAGCGATTTTGAATATCTGGTGGTGCGCACGGCCAGTGATGGTTCGCCGATCTACCTCAAAGATGTGGCTGACGTTGCCATCGGCGCCCAGAACGAGAATGCGACGTTCAAGAATAACGGCATCGCCAACCTGAGCTTGGGTATCGTGACTATGACCGATGCCAACCCGCTGAATGTGGCTGATGATGTCTATGCCGAGGTTGAGCGGATGCAGCGCTTCCTGCCGGAAGGGACTTCTCTGTTTGTCGACTATGACTCGACGGTGTTTATTGACCGTTCGATTCAGGAAGTTTACAGCACCTTGTTTGTCACGGGTTTGCTGGTGGTATTGGTGCTTTACATCTTTATCGGCCAAGCAAGGGCAACCCTGATCCCCGCAGTAACCGTGCCCGTATCGCTGATTTCAGCCTTTATGGTGGCTTATTTCCTCGGCTTTTCGATCAACCTGCTGACCTTGATGGCGCTGATCCTGGCTATCGGGCTGGTTGTCGATGATGCCATTGTGGTGGTTGAGAATATTTACCACCATATCGAAAAGGGTGAGCCGCCATTGCTGGCCGCTTACAAGGGAACCCGTGAAGTGGGCTTCGCCGTTGTTGCGACAACCGTGGTGCTGGTGATGGTCTTCCTGCCGATTTCGTTTATGGACGGTATGGTCGGCCCGCTGTTTACCGAGTTTTCGGTCTTGCTGGCGGTATCAGTCATTTTCTCATCGATTGTGGCACTGACGCTGAGTCCGGTATTGGGTAGTAAGCTGCTTAAGGCCAATGTGAAGCCAAGCCGTTTCAATCTTCTGATTGATCGGATGTTTGGTCGAATGGAGAAGGGTTACCGCAAAGTCGTGACGGTATCGGTTCGCCATCGCTATGTCGCGCCGTTTATCGTGCTGGGTTTTATCGGTTTGAGTGTGGTGTTGATGAAGGCTGTTCCGTCGCAGTTGGCCCCGCAGGAAGACCGCGGTGTGATCTTTGCCTTCGTCAAAGGTGCAGAGGGCACCAGCTACAACCGGATGGTGGGCAATATCGAAGAAGTGGAAAGCCGCCTGCTGCCTATGGTCGGCAAGGGCGTTCTGAAATCGGTCTCTATCCAGACCCCGGCCTTCGGCGGTCGAGCTGGCGACCAGACTGGCTTTGTGATCATGCAGCTGGAGAACTGGGAAGATCGTGACATGAGCGCCACTGAGGCGCTGGGTATGGTGCGCAAGGCCCTGCAAGGGATCCCCGATATCAGGGTATGGCCGTTTATGCCGGGGTTCCGGGGCGGTTCATCGGAGCCTGTTCAGTTTGTGCTTAATGGGGCGGATTATGCCGAGCTGTTCAAATGGGCCAGTGAGTTGAAGGTGATCGCCGAGGCCAGCCCGATGATGGAAGGCGTCGATCTGGATTATGCGGAAACCACGCCTGAGCTGGTGGTGACGGTGAACCGTCAGCGCGCTGCGGAGTTGGGAATCCCGGTCAATGATATCGCCGAGACGTTGGAGGTGATGCTGGGTGGCCGGAGCGAAACAACCTTCGTCGATCGTGGTGAGGAGTATGATGTCTACTTGCGTGGTGACGAAAACAGCTTCAACAACGCCTCGGATTTGAGCCAGATTTACGTGCGTACCCGAGATGGCCAGCTAATTACGCTGGAGTCGCTGGCCGAGGTCGAGGAAGTTGCATCGGCTCAGCGTCTTAGCCATAACCAGAAGCAGAAATCGATCACCCTCAAGGCGAACTTGATCCCGGGCTATACCCTAGGAGAGGCGTTGGATTTTCTTGATGAGCAGGCATTGTCGATGTTGCCGAGCGATATCGTGATTGACTATGCCGGTGAGTCCAAGGATTTCCGAGAGAACCAGAGCAGTATCTTGATGGTATTTGGCTTGGCATTGCTTGTGGCCTACTTGGTTCTGGCTGCCCAGTTCGAGAGCTTTATCAACCCGATGGTGGTGATGCTAACTGTACCTATGGGGATATTCGGTGGCTTGGCCGGTTTGTTGCTGATGGGACAAAGCCTCAATATTTTCAGTCAGATCGGTATGATCATGCTGATCGGAATGGTAACCAAGAACGGGATCCTGATCGTTGAGTTTGCCAACCAGTTGCGTGATAAGGGCGTGGCGTTTGAGCAGGCGATCATCGATGCCTCCGAGCGCCGCCTGCGGCCGATCCTGATGACGGCATTTACCACCCTGTTTGGCGCGGTGCCGTTGATCTTCTCGACAGGCGCCGGCGCAGAGAGCCGCATTGCGGTTGGGGTTGTGGTGTTCTTCGGGATGGCGTTCGCCACTTTCGTGACCCTGATTGTGATTCCTGCAATGTACCGTCTGATGGCGGCAAACACCAAGTCTCCGGGGTATGTTGCCGAGCAGCTGGAAAAAGCACTGCAGGACGACTCTGCCCATGGAGCCGGGGAGGACAAGGGAGCAACGGCTTAATTTATGTAAGCATTTCTGCCAATCCGTAGAATAAGGCCGGTCTCTATTTATAGATGCCGGCTTTTTGTTTGCAGCTTTTCTTTTCTAAAATTGAAGGGGATTGCTAGAATAGCGCCAACCCGGGAACGTCGATGTACGATAGCCCGGAAAGTGCATTAGTCACCAACCTTACATCGCGTTGCGAAACGCAGAGAATAGAAGAACACCATGCCAAATAAACAGCCTCAATCCGCAGCTCAGGGCGGTAACGCCAACGGCGTTCGTTTGAACAAATATATCAGCGATACCGGGTATTGCTCACGACGAGAAGCCGATAAGTTGATTGACCAAGAACGTGTAACGATCAACGGCAAGTTGCCGGAAATGGGCACCAAGGTCATGCCGGGCGATGAAGTGCTGGTGGATGACAAGCCTCTGCGTGCGAAAGAGCAGCCGATTTATATCGCGTTGAACAAACCAGCCGGGATCACCTGTACCACCGAGCGTCATATCAAAGACAATATCGTTGACTACATTGGCCACCGTAAGCGTATTTTCCCTATTGGCCGCTTGGACAAACCGTCAGACGGTCTTATTTTCCTGACTAATGACGGTGATATCGTCAACAAGATCCTGCGTGCGGGTAACAACCACGAGAAAGAGTATGTGGTGCGTGTCGACAAGCCGATCACTCAGGAGTTTATCGACAAGATGGCCTCTGGGGTTGAGATCCTTGATACCGTTACCCTGCCTTGTAAAGTGACCCAGGAAACCCCATTTTCGTTCCGGATTGTGTTGACGCAGGGCCTTAACCGCCAGATCCGCCGGATGTGCGAGGCATTGGGCTATGACGTATTCAAGCTGCGCCGAGTGCGGATCATGAACGTCAGCATTGACGGCCTGCCAAACGGCAAGTGGCGTTATTTGACCGATGCAGAGATCGCCGATATCCACAGCTTGATTGCCGATTCGAGCAAAACCGAAGAAGCCTCTCGTGTTGATGCCGAGGGCAAGGCGATTCAGAAGGCGACCGATGCCAAGTTGTTCGACAGCCGCCAGCAAGGCAATGGCGAGGCGTCCGGTAAGATTCAATACAAGACCTACAAAGGCAAGGGTGATGCGCCGCGCCATCGTGGCGAAAGCGGCGAGCGTCATGGCCGCGGTGATCGCAATGAGCGAAATGAGCGTCGCGGTGGTAGCTTCGGCGGCAATCGTGATGAACAGCGCCGTAGCCCTCGTCCGGGCCGTGGGCCACAACCAGGCCATTTCCGTAACCGTGATGAGCAAGCGGGTCAGGGCAAGCGTGGTCAGCGTGATGATCGCCCGGCGGGCCGTGACGACAAACCACGCAGCGGTGGTTCTAGCCGGATCCAGAAGTGGGTGCCGGGTAAATAAAGTAGGCCGCTTGCTTACGTGAATAGACAGAAACGGGAACCTCAAGGTTCCCGTTTTTTTATGCCTGTGGTCGTTCGCGATATTGCCACCAGATTATGCTCAGAATGCAGGCGGCAACAACCCCGGTTCCTGCACACCATACTGTCATTCGGTGTGTGTGGTAGAAATTCAGGAATGGGGAAAGCTCGTGCATAAGAACGACAGGGCCGATCCCGAATACCGTAACCCAGATGGTGGTAGCCAGAGCATTGCTGGCAATAAACGTATTGAAAGGCATCTTGGCAATGCCGCAGCCAAGGCTCATGGTCTGTTTAAGCCCTTCGACAAAGCGGCTGATGAGAAGGGCGACAAGGCCGAATCGCCCAATGAACTGGTGTAGCTTGGTTTCGGTCTGAGGTTTTAGCCAGCCTTTTTTCAGAAGGAGGTTGCCGAATTTAAGGCCTGTAAGGTAACCCAGCATATTGCCGAAAAAGGCACTTGATGCCCCGACAAGCAAGACGCCTTCGATGGACATTTCACCGTTGGCGGCAAGAATACTGGATACAATCAGAAATGACTGGCCGGGAGTGGGGATCCCGATACCCTCTAGCGCAATGGTGAGCGCAAGAATCGCGTAACCATATTGGTGAAGATAAGGGGCCAGTTCATTGATGATGTGCTGCAGGGTCTCGAGCATAGTTTGAATTTTGTGATTGATGTCAAAAAAATCAGTATACGCTCAATATTTCCGGAACAGAATATGCCTCCTTGGAATTGTCTGGGTGTTTTACTGAAAGTGGTTGGGACGATTCCTACTTGCAATCGCTGGCGCGAATGTAGAGTATGTACTCATTGATGAAAGCAGTTGCTACTGGCCGGCACAGAGGGACAGGGTGCATGTAGTTAGGGCGGCTTTTTTGCCCAAGGGCGAGTCTTAGAACAATACAGAGGAAGTCATGGCAGGCAACACGATTGGACAATTATTTCGAGTCACCACATTTGGTGAAAGTCACGGTTTGGCATTGGGCTGTATCATAGATGGTTGCCCGCCGGGGTTGGCACTGACCGAAGCAGACATGCAGCATGATCTGGATCGTCGTCGACCAGGGACGTCAAAATATACCACTCAGCGCCGAGAGCCTGACGAAGTAAAGATTTTGTCCGGGGTGTTTGACGGCCGGACGACGGGGACGTCGATTGGCTTGTTGATTGAGAATACCGATCAGCGTTCCAAAGACTATTCGGATATCAAGGATCTTTTCCGTCCGGGCCATGCCGATTATACCTACCACCAGAAGTATGGTATCCGTGATTATCGTGGTGGTGGTCGTTCTTCGGCGAGGGAAACGGCAATGCGCGTTGCCGCAGGTGCTGTGGCGAAGAAGTACCTACAGCAAGTGCATGGTATCGAAGTGCGTGCTTACCTTTCGCAGATGGGAGATATTGCCATTGACTCGGTCGACTGGGATCAAATTGAGCAGAATGCCTTTTTCTGTCCGGATGCCAATAAAGTTGAGGCATTCGACGAGTTGATCCGTAAGCTGAAAAAAGAAGGCGATTCGATTGGTGCCAAGGTGACGGTGGTCGCAAAGCGGGTTCCGGTTGGGTTGGGCGAGCCGGTTTTTGATCGACTGGATGCCGATTTGGCTCACTCGTTGATGAGCATTAACGCGGTGAAAGGGGTAGAGATCGGTGATGGCTTTGATGTCGTTGCCCAGCGAGGCAGCGAGCACCGAGATGCCATGACTCCTGATGGTTTCCTTTCTAACCATGCGGGCGGCATCTTGGGCGGGATATCTTCTGGCCAAGATATTGTCGCCCATATTGCGATGAAGCCGACATCAAGTATTACCGTGCCGGGTGAGACGATTACCGCACAGGGTGAGCGTGCCGAAGTGGTCACCAAGGGCCGCCATGATCCTTGTGTCGGAATTCGCGCCGTGCCGATTGCTGAAGCGATGATGGCGATTACCCTGATGGATCACCTGTTGCGTCACCGGGGACAGAATGCTGGAGTCGTCACGGCGACCCCTCAGATATAATGGGTGAAGCCTGTTTGTAAAGGGGCGTTGCTGTAGACAGAGACGAAAACGAGGAGCTTTGCTCCTCGTTTTTTTATGCTTTGGGTTTGGCTTCGGCAGTGCCTGTATCGTTTTCTTCAAAGTGAAAGACCGGTAGGCTCCAGCTAAACTGTACCGCAGCCATTCGAATACAGAAGCCAACAACAAGGGTGCTGACGGTCACAATATTACTGTCAATGCCCACATAGAGCATTCCGTAGTACATTGCACCGGCAAGGAACGACACGGATGCATAGAGCTCTTTGTGCAGTACCAATGGTTGGCGACGGCAGATCAAGTCACGCAGCAGGCCACCGAACACCCCCGTCACGACTGCGGCGACAATGCAGATCAATGGCGACAGGCCCATATCCATCGCCACGCGGCAACCGATAATACTGAATACAATTAATCCTAACGAGTCTAGCATCACGAAGACTTTATGGAAGCGAACCACAAGTGGGGCCACCATGGTGGTAAACAGGCCAGCAAGGCAGGTAATGGCGAGGTATTGAGGATTGGCAACCCAGCCAAGTGGATAGTGTCCAAGTAGAATGTCACGAACCGTACCACCGCCGATAGCGGTAGCACTGGCAACCAGCATAACACCGAACCAATCCATGTGACGTTTGCCTGCAGCGAGAGCCCCTGTCATGGCTTCAGCAGTAATACCAATAATATAAAGAGTCGTTAAAAGCATGATGATATAACTTTGAATGCGCTAGGAATACGGGTGATTCTAGTAATCAAGTAGTTGGCGGTCGAATGAAATGTTTCGGCTTATGGATGAATTCAATTCATGCATTGTCAGTAATATGCTGTGAAGAGGTAGGGTAACTGGGCAGAATGAATCTTGATATGGTGGCGAGCTGTGGATACAAAAAGGGCTGCATATTGCAGCCCTTTTGGGATTAGGGGATTGGCCTAATGGCTCTGTCCTACAGCTTAGAAGCGGTAGTTGGCCTGAACACCGATCAGCCATACGCTGCCGGTAGTTTCACCTTTGATTTCCGCAATTTTCTTGCCTTGGATTTCAAGTTCTTCGGTCATTGGTGCATCTTTGGCGAAGATATATGTGAAACCGGCATCAAAGCTTAGGTTCTGTGACCACTGGTAACCTGCACCTAGGCTCAGCCATAGACGGTCTGTCTCTGGGATGGTTTGGGTGCGGTGCTCGTCGCTTACCGCTGACATGTCGTAAGCCACACCGGTACGCAGAGCCAGCTTGTTGCTGTATTGGTAAGTTGTACCTACGGCAAAGCGGTAGCTGTCTTCCCAGTTTTCTTCTTTGATCAGATCGGTGCCTGTACCGAAGCTAGGGATATTGGCTTCCAGTTTGTCGAAGCTGCTCCAATCGGTCCAGTTGAAACTTGCGTGCATGGCAAGTTTGTCTGATAGCTGGTGGAAGCTGGCAATTTCAGCAGTAGCCGGTAGGCTGAGAGCCATGCTGCCAGGACGTGTCTTGCCGTATCCTAGGCCTGAGGCATTGCCTTCTAGGTTAAGGTCAACGGCTGAGCGGTAGTTTACACCGATACGGTTGTCAGTGTTGATCTGCCATGCGCCACCAAGCTGCCAGCCCCATGCAGTATCATCGCCTTTCATGTATTTCAGGTCTTGGCCTTTCAGTGCGCTCATGCCAAGTTTATTGACCAGTGCATCCAGTTTCGGTGGCAGGTTAGCTGGGATTGATGCGCCGATATGGCCTTCGCCCATCACATAGCGAACACCACCGCCAATGCTGAACTGCTCGTTGATTTTGTAAGCAACGTTCGGGTTGATCTCAACGGAGAAAACATTAGCCTGATCGCCAAACATGGTGCCCAGGAAATCGCCGCCTAGTTCGGTTTCCATCCCATAGTTAGTTGCGATGGCCAGACCAACCGCCCACTGTTCGTTGATGCGGTGCGACAGATAGAAGTTAGGAACCACAGCATCATGGGCAATGTCTTTTGCTTCGGTAGGGATGCTTGCACCTGGCAGGTATGGGCTGGTGATATTGCCCTTAACATCGATGTTAGGGTCAACATAGATCGCACCAGTAGATACCTGAGTACCCTCTAGGTAAGCCAGCATGGCTGGGTTACGGAACTGGGCACTGGCGTTGTCAGCCATTGCCGCTTCACCGGCAAAGGCACGGCCAAGGCCTGTCGCAGAATATTCAGCTAGCTGGAAGCCTGCTGCCATGGTGTTTGCACTCATACCCAGTGCTAGTGCCGCTGCCAAAGAAAGTGTGATTTTGTTCTTGTTCATCAGTCTGTTTTGTTCGCTGAAATTACGTGGCGCAAATCATACGCCTTAGAGTAAAAGCTTTAAGTTTTTCTTGTGATTTAAATACAAATAGGTCTTAAATTCTATTTTTATCTATTTATATGGTGTTTTATCTGGTGAATATTGTTCACTACGATCTGGTCGGATGAGATTTCAGCGTACATGTGTACGAGGTGAGGTGACTTTCGGCGACGGTGTGTTAGCTGGAATTAGCGAGTTAATCTATAGGTATTAGACTATAACCATTAAATATCAATGGTTTATTTTTGTAAAAAAAGAGGGCGCCGTTGGCACCCTCTTGGATTATAGAATTTGCTTTTTGTTCGCTGAATTAGAACGAACGGCTGTACTGAACACCGTATAGCCAAGCGTTGGCGCGAGTGGTTGCAGACACTTGGCTTAGGCCCGTGCTGTTTTCTACAACTTCAACATCTTTGCCGACGAGGTAAGTCACACCAAAATCAATGTTCGACTTGCTGTCTAGGTGGTAGGTGAAACCACCGGAGAACCACTGGCGATCTGAGTCAGGCACAGAGATAGATGTCTTTTCGTCCTGAGCGCTGGTGTCATACATATAACCGGCACGTAGGGTCCAGTCGTTGTTCATGTAGTAAGTACCGCCCAGCGCGTAGTGCCAGCCGTCTTTCCAGTTGTAGGAGTTTAGTTCGCGGCCGCCCGTTGTTTCCAGCTTGTCGAATGCGCTCCAGCCAATCCACTGTACGCTGTAGTGAACCGCGAATTGCTGGTTCAGGCGGTGGTAGCCAGAAAACTCAGCCATATCAGGCAGTGGCATTTTCAGCTTCTCGTCGCTGATATTGCCGCCGTCGGTTTTGAAGAACATATCGCCTTCAGCTTCTAGTTCTGGGCTGTAGCGGTATGAAAGACCGAAACGGTTGTTTTCGTTCAGTTCGAACACTGTACCAACGTTCCAGCCAAGGGCAATACCATCAGCATCAACATCCAGAAGTTGGCCTTTAGGGGCCTTGCCGCCGCTGATGAAATCAAGCGCGCCTTCAATGCTCTTGTTAGAACGCTGTAGTTTACCTGTACCGTAGATAACATCCAGGCCACCACCGACACTCCATTGCTGGTTGATGCGGTATGAGGTGCTCAGGGCTAGGTTGACGCTTTTTACATCTGTCAGACCGCCGTACTCGTTACCTGCGAAGTCGTCGCCGAATTCGGTTTTGGTACCGAAGTTAGAGTACAGGCCAGCACCCACAGTCCACTTTTCGTTAAGTGGGTGAATGTAGTAGATGTTAGGAACAAGGGAAATATCACCGATAGACTGGTTATCTTGGCTGCTGTTTAGGTTGCCTGACAATGGGTTGGTGTATTTGATATTTTTGACCTGGATATCCGTATCAATAGCATTGATACCCAGAGAAAGAGCAGGCTTGTCGAACAATGACATTGCTGCTGCGTTACGCGCCATTACTGAGGCGTTGTCTGCGATCACGGCATCACCGGCAAATGCACGGCCAAGGCCTGTTGCAGATTGTGCGTTTAGCTGAAAGCCAGCTGCCATGGCTTGCTGTGATGCTACGGTTACGGCCAAGGCAACCATAGACTTTGTAAACAGACGCTTCTTATTCATATTTATAGTTATTCCTAATTATTTTTTATGTTTATCTCTGCTAATTCCTGCAGGATGCGCAGATTGTATTGGTGTCCTTATCACCAGCAAATCAGACCAGTTGTAAGGCACCAGCGGTATTGTGTTTTTATTGACCGCTTGGGCAGAGTGTAATCACAAAAGAAGGGAATATGGCAGCACAAAGATACAATTATGCTAGAGGGGTAACACTTTACTTTCAGTATCTTAGTTCGGTATGAGAAAGGGCTCCGGCATTCTATTTTTGAATAAGCCGGAGCTGTTGCATTAATTTTGTTGAGTTGTTCAAATTTCCCAGTTTAGTTCCGCTTTGAGCTCTTTGGCTACAGGGGCCAGATTCTGCCCGGGTTCGCCAACAACGATGAGGCTGGCATCGCGCACGGGAAGGAGTACACCCTGCATGTTGTCGCCGCTAAACTGGTTGATGCCCTGGGTGGTTTCCGGTACGACAAAGATAGTTACCTTCCCTGCCGAGCTTTCCATGACCATATGGAGCGCATTGCTATTGCCAAAGCCACAGTGGTTGACGTAGTAAACATGACCCGGAAGCTGGGCGAGCTTGGAGCCGAATGGGATGAGCTTGGCATTGACCTGCGACAGGGTGACCCCCTCGTCAATCCCATCTATGAAGGGGGCTTCGGCCTGTACGTGATCGAGAGCTATCTGGGCGATCCCTACAGGATGCTCGGAGACAGGGGATAACCCTAAACGAAACTGCCCGATAGAAATCCCTACCACAAAGGCGACAGACGCTGCGAGTGCCACCCATCCTTTAGTGCCAAAACGGTTTTTTTCGGGTTGGCCGGATTGGTTGAACAGGATCCGGTCAACGAGATCATCGGGAACGTCGACTTTCATGGCCTGCTCTAGTTTGCTGTCGAGCATTTGGAGTTCATCGGCTAATTTGCGGTTGGCCAGCGAGGCGTTGCGGCTCTCGATCATTTCAGGACTGGCATCATTGGGATCAGCCAAGAGGCGTCGGCGGAATTCTAAATCATCCATTGTGTTGGCCCCTCTGTTCAGATTGCTTTTCTAACTGTTCTTTCAATTGATTTCTGGCTCGGAAGAGGCGAGTCATCACCGTGTTGCGGTTTAGGCCTAGGATATTGGCAATTTCATCGCCGTTGAAACCGGCCATGACCTGAAGCACAAGTGGTTCGCGGTATTCCGGGGCCAATTTCATGATCTGTTGGCGTAACATCTGCTGTTCAAGGTTGTTGTCACTATCACTTCCCATATGCTGGCTATCTGCGATGGCATAATCGTCGATATCGACCAGATCCAATTGTTTGCGTTCGAATCGGCGTGCGTTTTCCCGGCGTAATATTGTGATCAGCCAAGATTTTGCTGCCTTGTCATCTTGTAGGCTATCGAGCGACCGCCATGCTCGCAAGCAGGTTTCCTGAACCAGATCTTCGGCAATATGGGGATCATGGCATAACCAGTAGGCATAGCGGTATAAATCTCGGTGCCAAGCCCTGACGAGGGCTTCGTATCGTCTTTGTTTGTTCATGTCTACTGTGACCGAGGCATCGGACTTTTTCTTTCGGAAAAAATGCTTAATCATAAAATCGCCCATCAATGTGTCGAATACGTCCCATATTTCTGGTGTTTCGGATCTTGTTGTGACAATTGATCCAATAAACCGCGCTAAAATTGATCTGGTTCAAATTGTGTCTTCTCCAGCAAGTTATAGTAGACACCGTCATCTGATAGTAAGTGTTGGTGCCGTTGCTAGGATTTTGCAGCGAAACTAAGGCTTAGTATCTGTTGAGCAAGATGACAACTTCCTTTTGAAGGCTGACTTTACTTTCTCCTATCAGGCTTGCCTGATTTGCAATTGGCTTTACGTTAATTGACTTATGCTATACATGGATTGCTTTCCGTGTAGTTATTTCGAACCATACCAAATCGGTATGGTTTTTTTTTATCTTAGCATTCCAGTTGGCTAAAAACTGACCGCACTTTTATTCCCTTCTTTTTATTCTACTATCGCATAGTTCTCATTTTTTAAACATTTGTTTGATTATGATAACAACTGAATTACAATTCATTGTGGTCAGACCTCATATAAATGACTTAAAAGCATAAGGAGTTGCGATGGCACGTCTCCAGAATCTCACCACTCACAGCGGTGAGCGCATCGCGGTTGTCGGTGGATTACGAACCCCGTTTGCCCGTCAGGCAACGGCTTTTGATGGTGTATCAGCCCTGGATATGGGCAAGATGGTTGTCAGTGAAATGATCCGCCGGGTCGATATCGATCCCAAGCTGATAGAGCAGGTGGTCTTTGGTCAGGTGGTGCTTATGCCCGAAGCTCCGAACATCGCCCGCGAGATAGTGCTAGGCACCGGGATGAATGTCGGAACAGATGCCTACAGCGTTACCCGCGCCTGTGCGACCAGTTTTCAGGCCGCGGCCAATGTGGCTGAAAGTATTATGGCCGGCACAATTGATATCGGTATCGCAGGGGGGGCGGATTCATCGTCGGTGGTGCCGATAGGTGTATCTAAGAAGATGGCCTCGACACTGTTGGCGCTCAGTAAAGCCAAGATAATGAGCAAGCGGTTGAAATTATTGAGCAAGCTCAGCGTCAAAGATCTCATGCCTGTGCCTCCTGCCGTTGCGGAGTACTCCACCGGATTGAGTATGGGGCAGACGGCAGAGCAGATGGCCAAGAGTCATAGTATCAGCCGAGAAGCACAAGATGCTTTTGCCCATCGCTCGCACACCCTTGCCGCACAGGCTTGGCGTGATGGCTTGATTCAGGGCGAGGTGATGACGGCCTTCCCCGAACCTTACCGCCAGTGGATCGACATGGATAACAATATCCGCGAGGATTCAAGCCTTGAATCTTACGCCAAACTGCGTCCTGCTTTCGATCGCAAGTTCGGCTCGGTGACGGCAGCCAATGCGACCCCGCTTACCGATGGAGCCGCTGCTATTATGCTGATGCGTGAAGGGCGGGCCAAGGAGCTTGGACTCGAACCGCTGGGCTTTATCCGCTCATTTGCGTTTTCTGCTATTGGGGTCGAGCAAGATATGTTGATGGGCCCCTCTTATGCTACGCCGCTGGCCCTAGACCGCGCCGGTATCACTCTGTCTGATCTTACCTTGATTGATATGCATGAGGCGTTCGCTGCCCAGACTCTTGCCAATGTGAAAATGTTCGGCTCTGCCTCGTTTGCCCGCGAGAAGCTGGGGCGGAGCGAGGCCATTGGCGAGATAGATATGGATAAGTTCAATGTGCTCGGCGGTTCAATTGCCTATGGCCACCCGTTTGCGGCGACCGGGGCAAGGATGATTACCCAGACCTTGCGGGAGCTCAAGCGCCGCGGTGGCGGCTTGGCACTCAATACCGCCTGTGCGGCTGGTGGCCTTGGGGCTGCCATGATTTTGGAGGCAGAATAATGACTGATCATCAATCTGCATTCAGCCTGTCAGTGGCTGATAATGGTATTGCCTGGCTAAAAATTGATGTGCCAGACGAAAAGATGAATACCCTACAGGCTGCTTTTGGCGAACAAGTTGGCGCAGTATTGGCGGAGCTGAAGGGGCGTTCGGATATCAAGGGAATGGTGGTTCATTCCGGCAAGCCCGATAATTTTGTTGCGGGGGCAGATATTCGAATGCTCGATGCCTGCCGGACCGCCGATGAGGCAAGGGAGCTAGCGAGCCAAGGTCAGCAGCTGTTTGCCGAGCTTGAAAGCCTGCCTTTCCACATTGTTGCTGCGATCCACGGGCCGTGTCTCGGTGGTGGTTTGGAGTTGGCGCTAGCCTGCCATAGCCGGATTTGTTCCGATGACGATAAGACTCGTCTCGGGTTACCGGAAGTCCAGTTGGGTTTGTTACCGGGATCGGGAGGCACACAGCGCTTGCCGCGTCTGATAGGGGTTGCTGGTGCGCTGGATATGATTCTTACCGGCAAGCAGTTGCGTGCCAAAAAAGCCAAGAAGCTGGGTGTTGTCGACGAGGTGGTGCCTGTTAGTATTCTGCTGACGGTTGCCGAGCAGTACGCATTGCAACCTAAACCCAAACGTAAGCTGGCACTGAAAGATCGAGCAATGGGGGGCAACCTGCTGGGGCGTTCGTTGGTGTTTGACCAGGCTGGCAAGGCTACCCGAGCCAAAACTCGCGGTAATTATCCGGCAACGGAGGCAATCCTTGAGGTGGTAAAATACGGCCTTGAGCGCGGCATGGAGAAGGGATTGGAGCGCGAGGCAAAATTGTTCGGCGACTTGGTGATGACACCGGAGTCAGCAGCGCTGCGTAGCATATTCTTTGCCACCACTGCGATGAAAAAAGAGACGGGATCCAGTGCTGAACCACGCCCGATCAACAAAGTGGGCGTGCTGGGAGGCGGCTTGATGGGCGGCGGGATCAGCCATGTCACAGCAATAAAAGCCGGCTATCCTGTCAGGATCAAAGATATTGCCAATGAGGGGCTGCTCAACGCACTGTCATACAACTACCGCCTGCTCGACAAGAAGCGCAAGCGCCGAATTATCTCCAAAGCTCAGCTCCAGCAAAATATGCTGTCGATATCGGCAGGCGTTGACTACAGCGGCTTCGATCATTTGGATGTTGTCATCGAGGCGGTGTTTGAAGATCTTAAGCTTAAGCACCAGATGGTGGCGGAGATTGAGGCAAACGCCAAGCCCGATACGATTTTTGCCACTAATACCTCATCATTGCCGATACATCAGATCGCAGAGGCCGCCCAGCGCCCGGAAAATGTGGTGGGACTTCACTATTTCAGCCCGGTAGAGAAGATGCCGCTGGCAGAGGTCATCCCCCATCAAGGCACTTCGGAAGAGACAATAGCCACCGTCGTTTCATTGGCCAAAAAGCAGGGCAAGACACCGATAGTCGTTGGTGATAGCGCTGGGTTCTATGTTAACCGTATTCTGGCCCCCTATATGAACGAAGCGGCGTTTATCCTGCTAAGCGGCGAACCGATAGAGCACTTGGATAATGCCTTGCTTGATTTCGGTTTCCCGGTTGGGCCGATCACTTTGCTTGATGAGGTCGGTGTCGATATCGGCGCCAAGATCATGCCTATATTGATCGCAGAGCTTGGTGAGCGTTTTCAGGGACCTGACGTTTTTGATGTTTTACTCAAAGATGGCCGTAAGGGGCGCAAGAGCGGCAAGGGGTTCTACCGTTACGATACCAAGAAAAAAGAGGTGGATAAGAGCGTCTATAAATTATTGGATCTCAAGCCAGAAACGAAAGCCAATGCGGAGGATATCGCGCTGCGCTGTGCGCTTATGATGCTTAACGAGGCGGCGCGCTGTCTGGATGAAGGCGTGGTGCGCAGTGCCCGCGACGGTGATATCGGTGCGATATTCGGTATTGGCTTCCCGCCATTCCTTGGTGGGCCGTTCCGCTATATGGATCAGCTGGGCATTGACAAGATTGTCGCTTTGCTCAATGAGCATACCGATCGCTATGGTGAACGTTTCAGGCCTTGCGAGCGTCTGGTGGTAATGGCACAGGAGGGCCAGTGTTTCTATCCGCAGGAAGGGGCAGAAGCGTAGCGTTTGTAGGTTTGTGATGAAAAAGGGCCGATAAGGCCCTTTTTATTATTTGGATTTAACACATTTGATACGGAAACGGGGTTCAAAAAAACGCGGCCGTAAAAAATGATACCCTGTCATGGTGATGAGCAGAGCGACGATAGCATTGACCCCGAGCAAAAAGGTCAGGGGCAGGCTTAGCAGTACAATAAAGCCAAGTGCGTACATAATGATATCCGTTTCGCTATGTACCAAAGCTGTTTTGCAGTGCGGGCAGCTGAAATGTTCGTCGTAATCTTTTAGGCGCGGTACATCTAGTGCGGTTGAGCACATTGGGCATGTTTTTTTCATTATCGCTGAATTATGTATTGAAATGCTAAAAATTGCATAGCTGGTAGACATAATGAGCTAAAATAATAACCTTTTCCATAGATATTGTTCTATTTGTGAACGGTATTTTTTATTGATATGAGTTTGTTTGCTTATATATTGATTAGTAAGGTTAAAGAATAAGCGAGCCAGAAGAAGGAGGCCCGTTAATTAGACGGGCCTTGCTGGGACAGAATGGGCTTCAACGATCTCTCGTGCACCAGAGACTATGTCAAACTGGTGTTAATAAGCCTTGCTTTGAAACTCATTAACCGACTCGATTTCGCTGCCGATTAGCAATGGTTCCAGATCTTTGTGTGCTTGGCCTTGGCAGTGCATCACAATCCGGTTTGCCGTGCGTGGCTTGATGATATCGACAATGAATTTCACCATGTCGGCGCGGCTTAGGGCTTCCAGCGCTTCAACGACTTTTTGTCGTTGATTGAAGTCAGTATCCTTGTTACCTATGCTGACCCAGAAGCGCTGGGCCCGAGCTCGTAGGTTAGTATCCGGCTCTGAAATCTGAGCAATGAGCCCCTGTTTGCTGGCCTGCCACTGGGCGTCGTTGAGCTCTAGGAGCACAAGGGAAAAGGCATTAGTGAACTCGTCCATCGCATCCAGAAGTTGGGTCGGCGCCGCGACCGGTGACTGAATATACAAGATCAATCCCGGGTGGCGGTTCAACGGTAGGTTGGCGGTGCCAACCATGTAGCCCAGTTGCTGACGGGTCCGCAGTTCATGGAAGAAGGTGGTAGACATTAAATGGTTGGCCAGCGTGTAGATGGCAATCTTGCGCGGCGTGGTCGCGCGTGATTGGTAATACATCAGCAAGGCGGAATCGGCGTGGCTACAGCGAACTTCGTGGCGAAGGGTGCCTGATTTGCCAAGGTGAACGAGTGGTCGCTGGGATTCGCCGTACAATTGGTCCGTGACCCGGAAAGCATCCTTGAGGATTTCAGCCAGGGCAAGGGCATCTTCTTTCAACCAGTTGCCGTAGATAAAGGTATCGATGTGCAGCTCGGCAAACATCGCCTCGACAAAAGCTGGCAGCTCGTCCACCTCAATGCTCTCGAGGGCTTCGAGCAGCACGGGGTATGGCGGGTTGTTGGGCTGCAACAGTCCGGTTAGTTCGTTGAACAGTTGGGATATAGGCTTGTCCTGTGCGGCATTGCGCCAGCTGCGGAGCATCTGAGCCTTGATATTATTGAATCGCTCAAGGTTGAACTGGCGGTTGGCAAACTGATCCAGCAATAGCTGGAGTAGTAGCGGTTGTTTTTCGCTAAAGCCTGAAAGCTGAAGTGTGACCCCGCCTTGGTGAGCATACAAATTATAAGACATACCGGCAATTTCAGCCGGATAGGCCGCTTCGTTGATCGCGTCGAGCAGCATTTCAACACACAGCCGCGTTTTGACGATATTGCGCGGTGAGCTGACAGCATGCGGGCTGTCGATCGCCACGTAAACCACCCCTTTGGGCACGCGGAATTCATGCTCCTGTTTGAACCACAGGCGAAATCCCGGTAGATCCTGAAGGAGCTGGGGTGGCTGGTCGGCATCGTCAGCCAGTGCGTGCGGCTCGAATTTCTCGCATAGGAAAGGGTTTGGCTCAGGCAGTTTAAGCGCATCGTCATGGCCTGGCTGTTGCCATTGTGCCAGTTGCTCGTTGCTAAAAGGAACGACCTTATACGGTGTGTGGTACCAGTTGGCCACCTGATCGTAATCCTGCCCTTGGGCGATAAGCACCAGCCGCATGTTGTCTGGCACCAATTGATCTAGCAGGCCGGTAATAAGTGCTTCGTTGTAACCAGACATCATATAGTCGCCATAGATAAGGTCTTCTGGCGCATAGTGAAGCAAGTTCATGACTAGGTAGCTGACGGTATCGAGCGGCCGGCTTTTTTCCTGATAACGAAAAGCCATTTCAAGCACCGCTTTTTTCTCTTCGTAGCGCCACTCATCAAGGCCTTTTTGACGGATGATATTGATATAGCGGAACACTGCCGCGACGATATCGTCGATTTTGTCCATACCGGCTGGGGTGAGATTCAGGCTGATTGTGAACTCACGGAAGTTGCTGCCGCTCACCCCGCCACCAGCCGCGAGGGTATTGATCAGGCCCTGGCCCTTCAAGACGGACATTAGGCTGCCGCTACCTTCGTTGCCAAGTAGGTTGGCTATGTAGGAAAGGGGCTTTTCGCGATAGTAGCTATCAACGGCTGGCAGCGAGAATGATAGGGTTAGTTTACGGACTTCCTTGATCGGCTCGATGGTGATCATCCGGCCATTTTCGGCATCGGTCACCAGCGGCGCGGTGATCTCGGGTTTGACTTCGCCGTGGTTGGCGATATCTCTGAAGAATGTCTCGGCAAATGCCTGTTGCTCATCAAGGCTTTGCGGCCCGAGCAAGACTAGCCCCATTAGGTTGGCAGAGTAATGGCTGCGGTAGAACTCAATGAGCTCATCGCGAACGGATCTTTGACGATCGGCCAAGGTCGTCAGGTCGCCAACCGAAAACTTAGAAAATGGGTGGGCCTGATTGATCGTTTCTTTGTGGACCTGATACAGGCGGCGGACGTCGTCTTTGAGTTTGAGCTTATATTCCGAATCGACCGCATTGCGCTCTTTGTCCACGGCCTCTTCGTTAAACAGCGGGGCGGTGAAGAACTGGCCGAAACGGTCTAGTCCCTCGCAAAAAGCATGGGGAGAGACCTCGAAGAAAAAGGTTGTGTTCTCGGTGCCGGTCCAGGCATTGTTGCTGCCGCCGTTTTGGTTGATGAAGGTTTGAAACTCACCAACACGCGGGTATTTTTCTGTTCCCAGAAAGAGCATGTGCTCGAGAAAGTGCGCCATTCCCTCGCGGTCGTTCGGATCGTCAAAATGACCGACCTTGACCGACAAGGCTGCTGCTGAGCGGGGGGCCTCGGCATCATGAACCAGTAATACCTTCAGCTCGTTTGCCAAGGTGAGGTAGCGGTATTGCTTCGGGTCATTTGGACTTTTATGCACGGGGGACGCCTATTTCTTTTGGGAAGTAGGGTAATTATGACGTTCATTACCGAGGGTGGCAAATATAACGAAGAGTAATTGTTAGCTAAACAAAAGCTTAGGTTTAGTAAGCGGTAAGAATAGGGAAGGTATCCGGCTGGACGATATATTGTGTCAATTTGAGACTGTGATCAGGTATCACATAATGGGCACACGTTTTGCCTAAATTCTGTTTTCAGAATAGGTCACTTGCTAGCATAATCGGGAGACATGCTAGCTCGCTAGGCTTGATCCTTCACTCCGTTGGCCCTGTATGTAGATTAAGGGCTATGCAGTGCGGATACCTGCCTGCGAAATTGGAAAATATATGCGAATTTACATCATGCGTCATGGTGAAGCAGCAACCTTTGCAGCCACTGATGCCGAACGCCCCCTTACAGAGCGCGGTGAGCGATATTCAGCTCAAATGGCTGCCCAGCTCAGCCAGCAGCTTGATCAGGGGTTAGATATGGTATGGGTCAGCCCGTATTTGCGTGCCCAGCAGACATGGCAGGCGATGGCCCCGCATTTGCCATCGCCCCAGCGGCTGATGGAGGTCGAAGACATTACCCCTTACGGTGATGCCGAGCAGGTCGCTGCTTATGTTAAGGCGATGGTTGCCATTGAGCGTCCCGAGACCCTACTGGTCATTTCTCATTTGCCGTTGGTTGGCTACCTGTCTGCCGAACTGGTGGCAGGGATGCAACCGCCGATGTTCATTACTTCCTCGGTACTGGCGATCGATTATGATTTGGAGACCGAGCAGGCCGCATACCTTTGGCAAGCCAACCCGGAAGGATAATGCGTGTTAAATTGGCATTAAGGTTTCGCGCGGGCTGGCCGATAGCAATATCTCCAGCTCGTTTACATGAATAGATACCTTGATGAAAAATTTACTATCAGTGCTGTTGGGCGTTTTGTTGCTGTCAGGCTGTATGCAGATGCCGCAACAGGAACAGGTAACCAACATCAGTGCCAATGCGGCGATCGAGTGGGTTAACGGACGCAATGAGAATATGCATATTTCTCCTTCAGGCAGTACGTTGACCTTTGCCTCGTCGAAAAGTGACATTACCATTTTTTCGCGCATTGACAGTGCCCGCAACGGTAGCTGTGAGTACTACTACAGTGAGCAGTCCGTTAAGACACGGATACAGGTTTGCGAAAATGGCGAAGTGACACTGATTGTTGGCGGTAAGGTTGCCAATGTCGGTATGCTGGCAAAATTTGAAGAGTAACTAGCCGTTTTACATCGGTTAAAGTAAGGGCGGCGGCACTGCAGAGCCAGTACCGCGCATGAACGAGGCTGATTATCGTTCGGGAATATCGAGCAATACCAGCAGAGCACCGTCGCCGCCGAATTCGAGCGGCGCTTGGTGGAAGGCCATGACATCAGGGTGCTGGGCCAGCCACAACGGGGCCTTTTGCTTGAGGATATGCTTGCCGATACCGTGCATGACGCAACAGCATGCCACGCCTTCTTTTAGGCAAGCGGCAATCATCGCGGCTAATTCGCGTTTGGCCTCTTGCTGGGTCATGCCGTGCATGTCCAGGTACATATCAGGAACATAGACGCCACGGCGGAGTTTTTTGACTTCGTACTTGGATACCCCGGTACGGGCATAGTGGGTCGGGCCGTTTTCATTGAGGTGCGGCTCGAACTCGTCCGAGAAATAAAACTCATGGTTTTGTCGCTCTTTTGCCAAGAGTTTAGGGGTATCTGCTTTTGTGCTCTGTCGGCGGGGCGCGATTATGGTATCATGCGAGATCTTTTTTACGCCCTTAACCGCTTCCTGGAAGAGGCTAAAGTCTTCATCCAGGATATGATCTTTTTTGCTCATAGTTAACAATCCAACAACTTATTAGCGGTATTGTAGCGCCATTCGGAGGCTATTTTGGATAAGATTTTTGTCGACGAAGCTGTCAACGAACTTCATACATTACAAGACATGTTGCGCTGGACGGTAAGCCGTTTCAATGCTGCGGGTCTTTTTTACGGTCATGGAACCGATAATGCGTGGGACGAGGCCGTACAGCTTGTTTTGCCAACCCTATACCTTCCTTTGGACGTTCCGTCCGAGGTACGTTTCTCTCGCCTGACTAGCAGCGAGCGCCACCGTATTGTAGAGCGTGTTATCCGCCGTATCAACGAGCGCACGCCGGTCTCTTATCTGACCAACAAGGCATACTTCTGCGGCATGGAGTTCTTTGTCGACGAACGCGTGCTTGTGCCGCGCTCGCCAATCGGTGAGCTGATCGATAATTTCTTCGAACCGTTCCTGAAAGAGCGTCCGACTCGCATCATGGATCTGTGTACGGGCTCTGGCTGTATCGGTATTGCCTGTGCCCATGCTTTCCCTGAAGCTGAAGTGGATATCGTTGATATCTCTGTCGATGCTCTGGCTGTTGCCGAGCAGAACATTCAGGACCATGGTCTTGAGCAGCAGGTGATCCCGCTGCGTTCGGATCTTCTGCGAGATGTACCGAAGGACAAATACGACCTGATCGTAACTAATCCGCCGTATGTTGACCAAGAAGATATGGACAACCTACCGGAAGAGTTCCGCCATGAGCCTGAGCTGGGCTTGGCTGCGGGCAGTGACGGCCTGAAACTGGTTCGCCGTATTCTGGCTAATGCACCTGATTACCTGAAAGAAGACGGTGTGTTGATCTGTGAAGTGGGCAACTCGATGATCCATATGGAAGAGCAGTACCCGCATATTCCGTTTACTTGGATCGAGTTCGAGAACGGCGGCCACGGCGTGTTCATGCTAACCCGTGAGCAGCTAGTGGACTGTGCCGAGGATTTCGCCCTGTACCGCGATTAATCCACCACGGTTGCAAAGACAAAAAACCGAAGCCAAGGCTTCGGTTTTTTTATGGCTGTTTCATGCCGGGGAGGCTCTTGGGTTAGGCTTTGCCAGCTTGTTGCTTGCTTTCCAACTCGGCCATGATCGTCGTGCGGTTGGCTAGGTAGCTGTCCAAGCCTGCTTTGCGAAGATCACAAGACGGGCAGTCGCCACAGCCGTCGCCGATCACCCCGTTGTAGCAGGTCAGGGTTTTCTCGCGTACGAAGTCGAGTTTACCGTATTGGTCGGCCAGCGCCCAGGTTTCGGCCTTGTTGAGCCACATCAATGGCGTGTCGATCCGCAGTGGGCGATCCATTCCCAGAACCAGCGATTGGTTGAGGGATTTGACGAACTCGTCGCGGCAATCCGGGTAGCCGGAGAAGTCGGTTTCGCATACACCGGTGATCACTGCTTCGGCACCGATCTGGTAGGCGTAGATCCCGGCGAGGGTGAGGAAAAGGATATTGCGGCCAGGCACAAACGAATTCGGCAGGCCGTTCTCCTGCAACTCGTGGGAGACAGGGATGTTGTCGCGGGTCAAGGAGCTGATTGCCAGTTCGTTGAGCAGGCCGACGTCCATCACTTTGTGGGCGGCAACACCCAGTTCTTGGCAAATTGACTCGGCCACTTCGATTTCCAGCTTGTGGCGCTGGCCATAATCGAACGTAATACAGTGCACCTCATCATAGTGGGCCATGGCTTGGATCAGGCAGGTGGTGGAGTCCTGGCCGCCACTAAATACAACTACGGCTTTGCGCATAAAAGTCTTCCTATATTCTTTTCGTACCGAAAAACAGTCGGTAGGGGACTACCTAAATATCACTCTCGATATTTATCTTATGGTAGGCCAAAGGCAGGTTCTCCCTTGGCTCGGCAATGCTACCGCAGTGTGCCGGATGAGGGAAGTTGAAAGATAGGGGCAAAAAAGCAGGGCGTAAATGGAAAAGCCGCAGCACGGGCTGCGGCGACGCTGTCGAGGTACAAATAGAGGCAGGACAGGCTGGTAAGCATAAACAGGAGCTAGGCCAGAATCCCGCTGTGTTCAAAGGTGTTGAGCTGTTCGAGGTAGCCGGAAATATCCCCGATGTTGGCGCTGATCCATGCCGGGTCGTAATAGGTATCGAGATAGCGCTCGCCGCTGTCGCACAGCAGGGTCACGATAGAACCTTGTTCACCACGGGCCCGCATTTCGCTGGCCAGTTGCAGCACCCCGTACAGGTTGGTGCCGGTTGATGCCCCGGCTTTGCGGCCGAGCAGCTTTTCGAGCCAGTAGATCGTGGCAATGCTGGCGGCATCTGGAATCGTGTGCATTTCATCGACCACGTCGGGAATGAAGCTCGGTTCGACGCGCGGCCTGCCGATCCCCTCGATCCGGCTGCCGCAATTGCCGACAATATTTGGGTCTCGAGTCTGGTAGAAGGCATGGAACACCGAGTTTTCCGGATCGACGACGCATAGCTTGGTATCGTGCATCTGGTAGCGGATATAGCGGCCAATAGTCGCGGATGTGCCGCCCGTGCCCGCACTCATCACAATCCAGCGGGGGACGGGATGGGCCTCGAGCTTCATTTGCTCGAATATACTGTTGGCAATATTGTTGTTGCCGCGCCAGTCAGTGGCCCGCTCGGCGTATGTGAATTGATCCATATAATGGCCGTTGAGCGCCGAGGCCAGCTTGCGTGATTCGTCGTAGATGGCAGCCGGGCTATCGACGAAATGCGCCTTGCCGCCGTAGAACTCGATCTGCTCGATTTTCTTGCGGGCGGTATGGCGGGGGACGACGGCGATAAACGGCAGTCCCAGTAACCGGGCGAAATAGGCTTCGGAAACCGCCGTGCTGCCCGATGACGATTCGATGATGGTGGTGTCTTCACCAATCCAGCCATTGCATAGCGCGTAGAGGAACAGTGAGCGGGCCAGACGGTGCTTGAGGCTACCGGTTGGATGGGTGCTTTCGTCCTTGAGGTAGATGTCGACCCCGTCCAGTACCGGAATATCCAGTTTGATCAGATGGGTATCGGCAGAACGTTGGTAATCGGCCTCAATTTTACGGATGGCAGTGCTAATCCAGTGCGGGTCACGGTTCATGGTTGGATCCTTATGGTGATAGCCGGAACAAGGTATAGAGGTAATGTAGCCCGTATTACCAAGAAAGACTTTGCATTGTTTACTGCCAAATCGATAGAATGGAGGAAATTTTTCTCCTATTCTGAATTCTATGAGCAATAAGATCGCTGATTTGGACAAAACCGACCGTACTCTGCTTCGCCTGCTGCAGCATGATGCGACCTTGTCGCTGGCCGAGTTGGCCGATGCCGTCAACCTGACCACGACCCCGTGCTGGAAGCGCCTCAAACGGCTGGAGGAAAGTGGGGTATTGCGGCAGCGGGTGGCGCTGCTGGATCCGGCCAAGATCGGGCTCTCTTTTATCGCCTTCGTCCAGATCAAGACCAGCAACCATTCCAAGGAGTGGTACCACTGTTTTGTGGCGACGGTGTCGGAGTTCCCCGAAGTGATGGAGTTCTACCGGATGGCGGGCGAATACGATTACATGATGAAGGTGCAGGTGGCCGACATGCAGGCGTTTGACTCGTTCTACAAGAAGTTGGTCAATAGCATCGAGGGGCTGACCAATGTGACGTCGACCTTTGCGATGGAGCCGCTCAAGTATACGACAGCACTACCGGTATAGCGCTCTCGTTGCCAGCCATACATTTATGGGCTAAAAGATAAAATTTAGCACTATCTTCTGAATACGCCCTTGCTCAAGACAAGCGTTTGATTTACTAAAGGTAATCATGCAAGTTGTTGGGATGGTAATGAGGCGTGTGAGGAGGGAGCCCATGCAGGTATTCTGGCAACTTAGATGGTATTTTTTGCAGCAATGGCGACGTTATGGCGGTGCCATTGCCATTTTGGTTGTAGTCTCCCTTTTTGAACTGCTTCCGCCCCGTGCGATTGGCTGGATTGTCGATGGCGTGGTGGCCGGCGAGATGACGTTGCCGATGATGTTCGGCTGGCTGGTTACGCTGGCTCTGTTGTGGTTCTGCGTTTACGGCCTGCGCATTGTGTGGCGGGTGTGGCTATTCGGCGCGGCGGCCGAACTCGGCACCGTGCTGCGCAACCGGCTTTACCGCCATTTCTCATCCCATCCCCCTATTTTTTTCGAGCGTCATAAAACAGGCGACCTGATGGCCCGCTCGACGAATGACGTTAATGCCGTAGTAATGACGGCAGGTGAAGGCGTGCTAACAGCGGCCGACTCCTTGATCACCGGGTTGACGGTATTCATCGTGATGACGGCTTTCATTAGCTGGGAGCTGACCCTGTTGGCTCTGTTGCCAATGCCACTGATGGCGATCGCGGTGTTCTTCCTCGGTCGCCAGCTTCATCACCGTTTTTCTGCCTCTCAGGCTGCTTTTTCCGATCTTACCGACAAGGCTCAGGAAACCCTCAATGGCGTGAGGATGATCCGTGCGTTTGGTTTGGAGCAACGCCAGCAGGCCGATTTCTCCGAGGTGGTCGATCAGGCCGGGGACAAGAATCTTGCGGTGGCTCAAGTCGATGCCAAGTTCGATCCGGTGATCCAGTTGGCCATCGGCCTGTCGTTTTTCCTCAGCATTGGCGGTGGTGCCTATCTGGTGCACATTGGCCGTTTGACGCTGGGGGATCTGACGGCGTTCACCCTCTATCAGGGCTTGATGATCTGGCCGATGCTGGCAATGGCTTGGCTGTTCAATATCCTTGAGCGTGGCTCGGCGGCCTGGAACCGCCTGCAGGCTATCTTCGAGCAAGAGCCGCAGATTGTCAGCGGCCAGACTCCGTTGGAGAGGACGCATCAGCCGTTGTCTGTGTCCATTGATGCGTTCGCTTGGCCCGGGCAGTCAAAACCCGCGTTGGAAGCGGTGCACTTTACCCTTGCCAGCGGTCAGATGCTGGGCCTTGCCGGGCCGATAGGCAGTGGCAAGTCGACCTTGCTGGCACTGTTGCTACGTCAGCATGAACTGGAACAGGGGCAGATCCTTTATGGCAACGTGCCGCTGAAAGAGGCGGATCTGCCGCAGTGGCGCAGCCGTTTTGCGGTGGTTAGCCAAGCCCCCTTCCTTTTTTCGCGAAGTATTGCCGATAACATTGCCTTGGGTCGCCCAGAAGCCAGCCTTGAGATGATCCGAGAGGCCGCCCGGGCTGCCTGTATTGATGAGGACATCATGCAGTTTCCCGCAGGCTACCGGACTATGGTAGGCGAGAAGGGGATCACCCTGTCGGGCGGGCAGAAGCAGCGTATTGCGATTGCCCGTGCGTTGTTGCTTGATGCCGAGATACTGGTGCTGGACGATGCCCTGTCGGCGGTCGACGGCAAGACCGAGCACAATATCCTCAGTAATTTGCGTCAGCACCGTGACAAAACAGTGATTGTGATTGCCCATCGCCTGACAGCGCTGGAAGAGGCTGACGAGATCATCGTGTTGCAGCAAGGGAGCATTGCTGAGCAAGGGGATCACCGAACCTTGGTGACACAGAACAACTGGTATGCCGAGATGTACCGATATCAGAAACTGGAACAGGCTATCGAGGGGGCATAATGGAAAACAAGACATTCAACAAGGCCATCGTTAGGCGTTTGCTGGGTTATGCCTTGGCTGATAGGAAAAAGCTGTCGGTAGCGCTGGGGTTTCTGTTGTTGGCATCATTGACGGACGTTGCTGGTCCGTGGCTGATCCAGCATTTCATCGACAATAACATCGCCAAGGATCATTTCCCCGCGGATGAACTGGCGATGTTGGCCGTAGCCTACCTCGGCCTGATGGTGGCCACCGCCCTGTTTCGTTATCTGCAGGCGATGCGTTTTAACGAGATTGCTATCGGTGTGGTGCAGACGATCCGCAAGCAGCTGTTCGGTAGAATTTTGAACCAGCCCCTGTCGGCATTCGATTATGTTCCGTCAGGTACTTTGATTTCACGGATCACCAATGATACCGAGTCGATCAAGGATTTTTATGTCCATGTTATCGGCTCGGTCCTGAAAAATATCACCTTGATCATCGCCATGCTGACTGTGATGAGCCTGATCAGCTGGCGGCTGACGCTGGTTGTGTTGGTTCTGTTGCCCGCAGTCGTGGCCGTGATGGTGGTCTACCAGCGCCGGAGCTCGGGGGCCTACCGCCAGATGCGCGATCTGCTGGCTGATATCAATGCCTCGATGAGCGAGTCTATTCAGGGAATGAGCCTGGTGCAGTTGATGCGCCAGGAAGAGGCGTTTTACCGTCAGTTTTCCGTATTGACCGGCAACCACCTTCAGGCTCAGATTGGGGTGACAAAGCTGAACGGCTTTTTGCTGCGGCCGCTGATCGACTTCCTTTCCGGTGTGGCGCTGCTCTCGCTGGTGGCGCTGTTTGGGGTCAGCGGGCTTGAGCTGATCGGGGTGGGGGTATTGTATGCTTTTATCAGCTATCTCGGCAGGGTAAGCGAGCCCCTGATCGAGCTCACCCAGCAGCTATCGCTGTTGCAGCAGGCTCTTGTGGCCAGCGAGCGGATTTTTGGTTTTATTGATGCCGCCCAGCAGCAATATGGCGATGATAATCACCCGCTAGCTTCCGGGCAATTGGCCTGCAACGGGGTCGGGTTTAGCTATGATGGCAAGCAGAACGTACTGGGGCAGATTGATATCAACTTGCCTCATCGGGGCTTCTTGGCCTTGGTGGGCCATACGGGGAGCGGCAAGAGTACCTTGGCGTCGTTGCTGATGGGGTTCTACCCGGCGACCGAGGGCGAGGTACGGCTTGATGGGCGGCCGCTGTCGTCATTGTCGCAAGATGTTCTGCGTAGCGGGATTGCGATGGTTCAGCAGGATCCCCATGTGCTCAGTGATAGTGTGCGAGAGAATATAACCCTTGGCCGGACAGTGGCCGGTAGCCATGCGGAGAGTGATGCGTTGTGCTGGCAGGCGCTTGAAGCCGTGGGGTTGGCGGAGCAGATCCGAAGGTTCGACGGCGGGTTGGATATGCGGCTGGGCAGCGGTGGGGCGAATCTGTCAGCGGGGCAGAAGCAGCTGCTGGCATTGGCCCGGGTGTTGGTGGCCAAGCCGCGAATTTTGATCCTCGATGAGGCGACGGCCAATATTGATTCGGGGACCGAGCGCCATATCCAGCAGGCCCTTGGGCGTTTGCGGCAGGACATGAGCATTGTCGTGATTGCCCATCGCCTGTCGACGATTGTCGATGCCGATGAAATTCTGGTACTGAGTCATGGCGAGGTGCTTGAGCGCGGTGATCATAATGGATTGCTCACGGTACAGGGGCACTATTGGCAGATGTATCAGCTGCAACAGGCCGGAGAACAGCTTCATCGGCTCGAAACAGAAGGGTGCAGTGCCAGTTAGATAAGAGAGGGGCAAGAGGAGCATTGTGCTCCGCTTGCCCATTGTTGCTTCTGTCGTTGCCTTTGCTGTAGTGAGGCGAGGATAACAGAGCTTATTTTCTCGTTGGCTTGCCGCGATAGCGCATCAGCCCTTCCTGAACGGCAGAGGCAACCAGTTCCCCTTGCTGGTTGTAGATCTCTCCCCGGACAAAGCCGCGAGCACCGCTGGCTGAGGGGCTGTCTATGGCGTAGAGCAGCCATTCATCCATTTTGAACGGCCGGTGGAACCACATGGAATGGTCGACGGTCGCCACCTTGCTGTTAGGGGTGAGCAGGCTGACCCCATGGGGTTGCATGGCGGTGGTCAGGAATCCCCAGTCGGCGGCGTAGGCCAGCAAATATTGATGGATGCGCAGATCGTCCGGCATGCTGCCGTTGGCCTTGATCCAGAAATGCTGCTTGGGCGGATTGATTTCCGGCCGCAGCGGGTTGACGACGGTAACCGGCCGCACTTCAATGGGCCGTTCCCGGCCGAAGACTTCAACGGTGGCCTTTGGCAATCTGTCGGCAATAGAGCCAATGAGTTGCTGCTCGTTGAGCAGGGTTTCCACAGGGGGCACTTCCGGCATGGCGGATTGATGCTCGAAGCCTTCTTCCTCTGTCTGGTATGAGGCTGTTAGGTAGAAGATGGGGCGTCCAAATTGAATCGCCTTGACTCTGCGGGTACTGAAGCTCGTGCCATCACGCAGGGTTTCGACATCGTAGATAATCGGTTTTAGCGGATCGCCCGGGCGCAGGAAGTAGCTGTGGAACGAATGCAGAAACCGCCCTTCATCCACGGTTTCCTTGGACGCTGAGAGAGCTTGCCCCATAACCTGTCCACCATAGACCTGTGGTAGCCCCAAGTGTTCACTTTGGCCCCGGAACAATCCTTGCTCAAGTTGTTCCAGATGTAACAGAGTGAGAAGTTCATTCAGTTCTTTGCTCATCGGAATTCCATAAAAAAATGCTATGATATCGCCCTAAAGCATCCTGGCAGGATGCCACTTTCCATCTTAGTTTGTCTGTGTTCTGGGCAGATTGGAAGTGCCTCATTTTATATCAATGTGTTAAGTGCTTGTTCACTCACAATATTGAGCGTTAAGTCATAGGAGTTCGCATGAAAAAGGTTTTTGCGCTGTTGTCTGCGTTAGCAGTAGCGTTGGTAGTTTCCGCTTGTACAAATCTAGTCGATAAGGATGCAGATATGGAAAAAGTGACCGGGAACGTGGCCTATCGTGAACGTATTGCCCTGCCGGAGAATGCCCGTATCACGGTGACTTTGTCTGACGTTTCGAAAATGGACGCGGCAGCCGAGGTGATTAGCCGTCATTCGTTTTTGGCTGAGGGCAAGCAGGTACCTTTTGCTTACTCGCTGAATTTCGTACGTGATGAAATCAAACCTAACCATACTTATGCGGTAAGTGCGCGCATTGAGATTGGCGACAAGCTGGTATTCATTACCGATACCGCCAACCCTGTGATCACCGATCCTAACCAGACTTTGGTGAAAGATCTGATGCTGGTGAAGGTGCAGTAATCTTCCCTTGCTGGGGCGGTTTTTAAAGTCCGTCCCAGCGATAGCGTCCCAGCCGGATCCGACCGACGTCTGACACCTCTATTCCCTCTGCAATAAGTTTGCTGCGTTGGCGTTCTAAGTCATTGCCAGTAAGCGAAATTTCACCTTTTGCGTTAATCACCCTGTGCCATGGCAGCGATGATCCCTCTGGCAGTTTGCCGAGTAATTTCCCCACCTGCCGGGCATAGCCCGGGAAGCCTGCAAATTTTGCAATATCGCCATAGGTTGACACTTTTCCTTGGGGAATTTGGTGAACTTGGCTATAGATCTGAGCTGTAAAATCGTCCATATTTATACCTATTAGAACCATAAAAAGCTGATGGTTGCGCATTCACGACTCGTGTCGTTTGCTTAGCGTGCAACCATTACAAACGCAAGGAGGTGCTGCCATGTTGTATGCCGCGTTGCTTGTTGTGGTCAGCATAGTGTTGACCGTTGTTGGTGTCAGTGCACTCGGGCAGAGCCAAGGAGAGCTTCCCGCGTTGGCGCTCGCCATTCCCGCCTTGTGGCTGCTGCCTCAGGGGGGCGTTTCTGCTTGGCTTCTCTTGATTGGCTTGGGTGCATACGGTTTTGTGTTGCCGGAGCAGTCTTTGGCCTTGTCGATAAGCATCTTTATGATGTTACCCATTTTTGCCGTCAGTTTCTCGACCAAAAGTACCTGGCAGATGGCCGCGTTGCTTATTTCCGTTGTGCTGGCGATGGATGTTGGCTTGATGGCATTGCAGGGCGAGGGGAAGCTACCCGGTAGCCCCGGTGCAACCATCGTTCAGATTATGGCTGTCGGCGTGATTTGGGTTGCCCTGCGCAGCTGGCGGCCCGTTGACGGGAATACCTGGTGGCCGCTGTTCTTGGTGGTGCCGCTATGGGTCGGCGGCATGGAGCACGCCGCCTTGGTGGCGCTGTGTGTCACCGGGTTGATTGCCACAATTCAGGAGCTGCTCAAGGGCAAGCTCAACGAGATGGTGCCGAGAATGGTATGGATCCTGCCAGCGGTAGGTTTTGCCACTATGGTTTTGGTTCCGTGGCTTGAGGTTCCCAACCCGGTGCTGGTGGCTTGGCTGTTGGTGCTCGGTGGGGCACTGCTAGGCGAGTACCTGCTTGAGGATATGGAAGAAGAAGTCTGACAGACGGGTGAAATTGCTGGGAATACACAGATTTGAGTAAGAAAACAGCAGTTGGCTTCATGAAGCGAGCAAGGCACTTGCAATCACAACGGGCATGACGGATAATCCATCCCGTTCTCGCAAGAGACACAAAGAATCTATGGAGGCCCTGCTGGTCCTCCCGCAACACTAACTCGTGAACCCGGTCAGGCCTGGAAGGGAGCAGCCGCAGCGAGCGACGTGTGTGCCGGGATGTGGCTGGTGGGGCTTCCACCCATCTGGCGTTTGGTAATCTGCACCATATCTCCGCATATATTCCCTCGTTCCTGACATAAATTGCACTATAAGCTGACATAGTCATTTAATTTCGTTAGTCAATAACATTTCTTTCTTGAAGAGTGCTTCTTGCGTGTTGATTGAGTTGTCTATTCCAGCTCAGATCTGCCTCAAAGTTGCTTATATCAAATACTCATTCATATCATGTTAACGTGGTTTTGGATTAGTTTTTTTATGACTTTAACATTGCTCTTTGCTATCTATCTTAAAAGTAACAAAGTGTTACGATAATAATGACACTATATGCATACCCAAAGTATTATTGCCTTATCTTTTATTTTCAAATCTCAAAAAATACAATGGCGCAAAGTGACATAACACCTCCTAATTATCCTATTACACTACGCCATAGATTTTTTAATCAGGAGTGATAATGCCTCTATCAGCATTCGAAAATTTACCCCCACTACCATTTATAGTGATTTCAGCACTACTAGCAGTGGTGCTTTTTATCTTTATTTCGCGACTGAAATCCACAAAGCGAGAACTCGAAGATTCCAAACAAGAAACCGTAAAGGCTTCTCAAGCACTTGCTGACTACGAGAAGAAATATTCTGGCATCATTAACGTGGATAAAGAGATTAAGATTCGAAACCAAGCATCCAAATTACGCCAAGATGAAGCTAATGCAGTTTTTCTTAAGGTCACAAATGATATTGAGCAGCTCCAGTCGAGTTACAAAGAGAAGAAAGGCATATATGACTCACTCATTCATCAGATAGGTATTTATGATGATGACGTTGAGTTGTTGGAGCTAGGCTTCTATGAACCACACTTTGACTTTGACACCGCAGAGCAATTTAAAGAGAAAATCCGCGAGTGCAAAGAGCGTCAAAAAGACCTTCTTCGTATGAAGGATGCTTCTGGAGCTATTTACTGCACTACTGAGTGGACGGTAGGTAACTCAATAGTCGAAGGTAAGAAGATGACTGAACGAGGCATTAGGCTCACAGCTCGCGCATTCAATAATGAATGTGAAGCCGCCATCGCCAACTGTACATGGAAAAATGCCATCAAGATGGAGGAGCGAATCAATAAGGCCTTTGAAGCAATTAATAAGCTGAATGAGTCCAATATGATTATCATTTCAAATAAGTATCTGCAATTTAAAATTGAGGAACTTCGCCTGACTCACGAGTACAAAGAGAAGAAACAACGAGAGAAAGAAGAGCAGGCTGAAATTAAGGCTCAAATGCGTGAAGAAGCGAAGGTTGAAGCTGAAATCAAGAAAGCGGAACAAGAAGCCATCAAAGAAGAAGCTCGCTTTTCTAAAGCTCTTGTGGCCGCCAGAAAACAGCTTGAGTCAGCGAATGATGAAGCCCGCAGTAAACTGGAAGAGCAGATTGCACAGCTACAGGCTGATCTTGAAGCCGCAGAGCAAAAACATCAACGAGCACAGAGCATGGCAGAGCAAACTAAGCAAGGTCACGTTTATGTTATTAGTAATATTGGCTCGTTTGGAGAAAATGTTTATAAGATTGGTATGACTCGTCGACTTGAACCAATGGATAGGGTGAAGGAGTTGGGTGACGCTTCCGTACCATTTAGTTTTGATGTTCACGCCATGATTCACACCAATGATGCCCCTTCTCTTGAGAAAGAGTTGCACCGTATATTCGATAATAATCGTCTGAACATGGTGAATCGTCGTAAAGAGTTTTTCCAAGTAGGCCTGTCTGACATCAAGCAAGCTGTTAAAAATTTCGATATTGATGATGCTGAATTCATTGAAACTGTTGTAGCACAGGACTTTAATGAAACTAAAGCAATGCGTAAGCAAGCTGAGTTAAAAGAAGCAATGGAGCTTGGTGCTATCACAGATATAACTAAGACAAAGCAACCTGAATTTGCCGAGTGCATTTAAAGATATAGGGTCATCGTAGAAATATTTAGCGTCGGCATTATTGAGCTAGCTAATACAGTTAGCTCAGTTCTGCCCCATAATCGCTTAGATTAAATACTCCCCCACATTTTGAGGGGGGGATACTTTTACCGAACCAAAAGTTATTCGAATTTTGACGACAATGAAATTAAACATCACTCAAATGTTTAAGCTCGCAATATAACCACCAACTTATTGATTACAAATTGAATGGGTATATGAAAGACGGCATCATATGAACATGGAAGACGACCGTTAGTCGCCTAAGTAGCGTTAGCACCAAGGAGGTATTTGTTGAAAAAGTGTCAGTTGTGCCTTTGTAAATCTGAGTTATGTAATTCACATGCAATACCTGATTCAGTATTTAGATCCTTGTTTAAACAAGGCAACGGTCAGGCTATCGAACTTTCTTCCGGTGAGTTCATTCCTAACAGGAAGTCGCAGGACAGTTGGGCTACTGCTCAGTTGTGTAGTGAGTGTGAGGTGAAGTTAAATATTACCTATGATCAGTACGGTTTGAACTTATTAAGAGGTAAGGTTGGAAAGGTTGTTCGGCATGAGGACGGTGTCCATTTTTCCAATATTGACTCTTTAAAATTTAAAAGTTTCGTGTTGTCTATTTTCTGGCGAGGTGCTGTTTCAGAACATGAGAATTATAGAACAATTCAAGTTGCCCCACGTTTTTTAGAGCTAATTCGATCCAGCTTGGTTAGGAAGGATAATGTCTCAAAGAATTCATGTACTGTTATTGTTCAGAGATTGATGGATACAACTGAGGGTGGCTTTGACGAAAGCAATCTTAGAAATTTTGTTGTTTCACCATTCCCTAGAAAATATGAAGTTCGTGGTCAGTTTTATAGCTCTATCAGTATGATATTCTTAGGTTTTTACTTTGAGATTTTTTATAGTCCTATACGTTCTTCTGATAAAGTGTCTAAGTTTGCTTTAGGCAGTAGCCGAACAACCTATATCACCCCTTACATTGAGATTACTGAAATACCAGAGGTTTTTGATTTAATGGTTAGTAGTCTTAGAAAAGAGCATCAAGGTTTAAGCAACGTATGACAAAAAAGAGTGCTAACAAGCGTCTAAGGTTTCAAGATACTTTTACTAATCTGATAGCAACGGTTTGCGATAATTCTCTAACTCGTTTCATGTCCAAAAATGAGCTGAATTGAAGTGACATAGATTGTTGTGTGAAAGCCTCACTGTAAGAAAGTATCTTACGGGCGAAATGCAGAGGCCTTGTTGAAGTGGTCGTATGTCATCTTATGGTTCATTTGTATGTCTACTTATGATGCAAAAGGAGCGCTAACTATCTGTTGTGAAATTAGCGCTTATGCCATAAGGAGGTGCAAGCAATACGCTTGGTAATCTTCACTATACATCCAAATCTATCCTCAGTTCAGATTTCAAATGAACGATATTGTTCAGTATTTAGAATGAGCGCCAGTTTAAATTTTGAATATGATCCTTCTAGGTCTTTATATTCAGAAAGACCTATTTATTGAGCGTAATACTCACCAGAAACATTTCAGCTTGGGTGTTCACAATAAAGCCTTCAACAGAATGCTAAAGGTTCGCTTGCGTCAGCTTGCGTACCAAGCGGGAGAATTCTTGCGATTCTTCGTCAGATAGGCAGGAGAAAAAGTCGTTCTGCAAGTCATCCATGGTTTGGTGGGCGTCTTGTATCGCTTCCATGCCTTCTGCGGTCAGGGTCAGCATTTTGAGCCTGTGGTTGGTCTCGCATTTGGATACTTGCACAAAGCCGCGTTTCTCCAGATTATCCACCATGCGCTTGGCGACGCTGCGCTCGGTCATGACCGCGTCGGCCAATTCCTGCTGGCTCATGGGCTGAAACTCTTCCAAGGCCGCCAATGCACTCGCCATTTCCAGTGTCATCTGGTGCGGCTCAGACAGCTCAACTGATGCGCGGTTGCGGTACATGCGCTGCATGACACTGCACACGTACATTGGGCTTTGATCCAGCGTTGAAATGGGCGAGATTTTCAGTTCTTTCATCTTGGCCTGCTTAGGGTAAATGCCATTGCTTGGGTTGTACAAAAACAAAGAGCGCTGAACTTAGCAGCGCTCTTTTTCCGTGGTACACGACGCTAGTATAACCTAGACGGCGTTTTTAGGTATTCGCGGCAAAGGCTTAATCGGCCAGTGGCGCAGAATCTACCGGTTTGGCTTGGTCGTCTTTCTTGGTATGGCGATCGAACAGGCGTTCAACTACCACGAAGAAGACCGGCACGAAGAAGATACCTAGCAAGGTGGCACTGACCATGCCGCCCAGTACGCCGGTACCTACCGCGTTCTGACCCGCCGAGCCTACGCCCGAACTGATTGCCAGCGGCACAACACCCAGACCAAATGCCAGCGATGTCATGATGATAGGGCGCAGACGCACACGTACCGCATGCAGCGTTGCCTCAATCAGGCCCGCACCTTTTTCGTAGTACTCTTTGGCAAATTCTACGATCAGGATGGCGTTCTTGGTCGCCAGGCCGACGGTGGTCAACAGGCTGACCTGGAAGAATACGTCGTTATCCATGCCGCGGCCCATTACCGCCAGTACTGCACCCAGTACGCCCAGCGGTACCACAAGCACAACGGCAAGAGGGACTGACCAGCTCTCGTACAGGGCTGCCAGTACCAGGAAGACCACCAGAATCGACAATGCGTACAGCATCGGCGCTTGGTTGCCCGATAGGCGTTCCTCGTAAGAGATACCGTTCCAGTTCACCGTAAAGCCCGCAGGCAACTGTTTCACCATCGCTTCGATTTCTGCCATCGCCTCACCGGTACTCACGCCCGGCGCAGCACCGCCTTGGATGTTCATCGCAGGCAGGCCGTTGAAACGCTGTAGCAGCGGTGAGCCATAGCTCCATTCGCCAGTGGCGAAGGCCGAGAACGGCACCATCTCACCTTGTGCGTTGCGTACGTACCATGAATCAAAGTCTTCAGGTTGCATACGGTGTGCAGAATCACTCTGCATCAGCACTTTCTTCACGCGGCCGCGGTCGATGTAATCGTTGATGTAAGCGCCGCCCCATGCCGATGACAGGATCTGGTTCACATCATTGATGCTCACACCCAGTGCGCGCAGTTTGCTGTGGTCGATGTTCACTTGGTACATCGGCGCGTCAGCCTGGCCGTTTGGACGTACACCTACCAGTTTAGGGTTTTGTGCAGCCATACCAAGCAGTTGGTATTGGGCGGCAACAAGGGCATCATGGCCCAGACCCAGTGAGTCTTGCAGGTAGAAGTCGAAACCGGTCGCGTTGCCCAGTTCCTGAATGGCAGGCGGTGCAAAGGCAAACACCATCGCTTCTTTGATAGTCGAGAAGTAGCCCATCGCACGGCCTGTCAGCGATGCTGCGTCAGAGCCCGGCGCTTCACGCTCAGACCAGTCTTTCAGGCCGATGAACGCCATACCCATGTTCTGGCCCTGACCGGCAAAGCTAAAGCCGGAGACGGAGAATACGGATTCCACGTTGTCTTTTTCTTGCTCCAAGAAATAGGTGCGGACTTTATCCAGTGTCTTCTCGGTCTGCTCTTGGGTCGAGGTCGGTGGCAGAATCGCCATCGAGAACACGGTGCCCTGATCTTCATCAGGCAGGAATGAGGTCGGCATGTTCATAAACAGCCAGCCGGTACCCGCGCTCATTGCAAGGAACACCATCAGCATGCGGCCGGTACGCTTTAGCATCTTCGCCACGCCTGCTTCGTAACCTGCGGTCATCGCGTCGAACTTGCGGTTGAACCAACCAAAGAAGCCGGTCTTCTCGCCAAATTCCGCGTCGCCTTTTTTGAGCAAGCTCGCACACAGGGCAGGGGTCAGGATGATCGCCACCAGTACCGACAGGGTCATCGCCGCCACAATCGTGATGGAGAACTGGCGGTAAATCACACCGGTTGAGCCGGACATGAAGGCCATTGGGACAAATACCGCTGACAGCGTCAGGCCGACACCGATCAAGGCGCCGGTGATCTGGCCCATGGATTTCTTGGTTGCTTCCTTTGGCTCCAAGCCGTCTTCGTGCATCACGCGCTCAACGTTCTCCACCACCACGATGGCGTCATCGACCAGCAGGCCGATAGCCAGAACCATTGCAAACATGGTGAGGGTGTTGACGCTAAAGCCCGTTGCGTACAGCACGGCAAAGGTGCCCAGCAAGACGACCGGTACAGCAATGGTCGGGATCAAGGTCGCACGGAAGTTCTGCAAGAACAGGTACATGATCAGGAAGACCAAAAATACCGCTTCAAGCAGGGTTTTTACGACTTCTGAAATCGACGCTTCGACGAATGGCGTGGTTTCAAACGGGTAGGCAATCTTCAAGCCTTCCGGGAAGGTTTCGCTCAGTTGTGCCAGACGCGTCTTCACCGCTTCGGCTGTCTCCAGTGCGTTTGCACCGGTACCTAGCGAGATACCCAAACCTGCCGCCGGGAAACCGTTGTACTGGCCCTTGATGTCGTAGCTTTCCGCGCCGCGCTCAACGTTCGCCACATCTTTCAGGTAGACATTCGAGCCGTTGGCTTCTGATTTCAGAATGATATTTCTGAACTCGGCCACACTGGTCAAACGGCTGGCAGACGAGATAGTCGCGTTCAGCAACTGGCCTTTTTGTGCCGGTGCCGCGCCCAACTGACCGGAAGATACTTGCGCATTCTGCTCACGGATCGCGTTCATCACATCAATGGCTGTCAGGTTGAACTGAGTCAGCTTGAACGGATCCAGCCACACACGCATGGCGTACTGCGAACCAAATGCCTGTACCTGACCGACACCGCTGAGACGGCTGATCGGATCTTGAATATTGGTAACGACGAAGTCACCGATATCGTTTTCCGTGAATTCCGGGTTCTCGGAGTACACCGCCACAACCATCAGGAACGAGGTGTTCGACTTGTTGACGACGATACCCTGGCTTTGTACTTCCATAGGCAGCGAGGTCATCGCCAGCTGCAGTTTGTTCTGCACCTGAACCTGGGCGATATCCGGATCCGCTTCGCTGTCAAACGTCAGGGTGATGGTGGCGTTACCAAATGCATCACTGCTGGAGTTGAGGTAGCGCAGGTAGTCCAGACCGGTCATGTTCTGTTCGATAACCTGTGTCACCGAGTCTTCTACCGTTTTGGCAGAGGCACCCGGGTAACGGGCGTTGATCGAGATCGTGGTCGGGGAAATGGTCGGGTATTGCGACACCGGCAAGTTGAACAGGGACATCACGCCCGCCAACATGGTCAGGATCGCCAGTACCCAAGCAAACACCGGACGATCGATAAAAAATCGTGCCATGTTATGCCTGCTCACCTTGTTGGATAGTCACAGGATTACCCGGGCGAATCATCTGCAACCCGGTAGTGATCACCTTGTCACCTGGCTTTAGGCCATCGGTGATACGCCATTGGTTGTTGATTGCTTCTGCCGTGGTAACAGGGCGAACAGACACTTTGTTGTCTGCATCAACGGTCATCACAGAGGCTTTGCCCGTTGCATCACGGGTTACGGTGTTCTGCGGGATCAGGATCGCGGCAGGATCGACACCCACGGTAACCGTGGCGCGCACGAACATGCCCGGGAGGAGAAGGCCGTCAGGGTTGGCGAACTCAGCGCGTAGCGTCACGCTACCGGTGCTCTCGTCAACGTTTACTTCGGTAAACTTCAGGGTGCCTTTGTGTGCGTAGGTTGAGCCGTCCTCAAGCTTTAGGGTGACTTGTGCAGACTCGTCTTTTTGCAACTGGCCTTGTGACATCGCGGCTTTCAAACGCAAAAGTTGTGCAGAAGATTGCACGATGTCGACATTGATTGGGTCGAGCTGCTGGATAGTGGTTAGCGTCGCGGCTTGGTTGGCGGTTACCAGCGCACCGGCAGTCACGTTCGACTTGCTGATCACACCGCTGATCGGTGCTTCGACTTTCGCGTAAGACAGGTTGATCTTCGCGGTGTTGATCTTCGCCTTGGCGACAAGGACTTGGGCTTTAGCTTCTTTGTAAGCAGCTTCAGCGTCATCGAGATCTTGCTGGCTGATCGACTTCTTGGTGATCAGGGTACGGAAACGATTCACCGTAGAACGTGTGGACTCTTCGGCTGCCCGCGCTCGGATCAGCTCGGCTTCTGCACTCAGTAGCTCGGCCTGGATGGTTGAGTCATCAATCTGGTACAGGGATTGTCCTTTTTTGACGACGCCGCCCTCGGTGAAGTTACGCTCAGAGATAATGCCGGTTACCTGCGGGCGTACCTCGGCTTCCATGTATGCACGGCTGCGGCCTGGCAGCTCAACCGTTAGTGTCTGGCGGGCCGGTTTTACAGTCATGACTGTAACTTCCGGGACAGGAGCGGGACCACTTTGGGCTTGTGCCTGTTGGTTTTGTTCGCATCCAACCAAAAGGAGGCTCGACGCAATCAAAAGAGACAGCGTGGTTCTACGTATCATGAATAATCTCTCGTTCCTAACGAAAAAAATGACCTTACAAAAAAGTCACGGATATTTGCTCTTATGATAATTGTATCTATGTTGTACATACAACACACTTACATATCTTTACAAAGCAAATACGCCTTATCAGTGCTTGACCTTCCCGTTACTGGATACCTTATCGTGCGGGCAATCCACATATAATGAGATCCACATAATGAAAAAAGTCAGCCTATCTCTTCTTGTTGCAGCACTACTGTCGTCTTCAGCGGTGTTTGCCCATGAAAACCACCATGATGTAGCAGCATCACAGGCCATGATGAAAGACTCGATGGCAGCAATGCACGGTATGCACACCCTGAAGCTAACGGGTATGCCTTCGTACGATTTCGTGGCGGGGATGCTCCCTCACCATGAAGGCGCGATTGTGATGAGCGAGAAGATCCTACCAACGCTGAATGATCCGCAAATCAAGCAGTTGGCGGAAAACATCATTAAGAGCCAGAAAGAAGAAGTGCGCTTCATGAAGCAGTGGCTGGCGGCGCACAAAACCATTAATCCAAAAGATGTGGACATGAAGGCGTCCGAAGCCATGATGAGCCAGTCAATGGCTGTGATGCATGGCATGATGACAGTAAAGCTCACTGGTAATCCAGACGTGGATTTTGTCAAAGGCATGATCCCGCACCATGAAGCGGCCATTAAGATGGCTGAAGTGGTGATGCCGTACCTGAAAGATCAGCAAATCAGAACGTTTGCCAAGAATATTATCGCAGCGCAGAAGCATGAGGTGGCCTTCATGACCTCTTGGCTTGCAGGGCAAAAGGCATAAGTCCCCGGTCATATTGGTAAGTAATATCGACGGCTATTGAAGAACCGTCGAGCTTGAATTGGCCGCCGCTATTACTACAAATAGCGGCGGCTTTTTCGTTGTGGCGGCCAATATAGTGGCTCCTTTATGTGGCTGTTGCTGTTGCTGTTGTATAGAGAGCTTGTCTAACGATATGTCGGAAATGTGCCGTAGTGCCCAATAGCAAAATTTCCTGTTGCGAAGGGATTGTTATCACTATCTAAGGTTCTGATACTAAATCGAAAGATAGCGGAGGCTGTACCGATAACGCCTGAGCTATTAACTTTGAGCAATCGCTGTTTGTTAACAAGAATTTTTGGAGGAAGGATGATGGACTTAGACCATCCGATGCATGGCCAGCAACTGTATTTTAGCAATGACGAGGCATTGATAGCCGAGCAGGCCCGTTGCATGGAGGTTCTGTATGATTTCAATCATTCTCGACCAAGCGAGGTAGAGAAAAGAAAAGCCTTGATGGGGCAGATTTTTGCCGAAGTGGGAGAGCAATGCTATATCGAACCGCCGTTGCATGCCAACTGGGGGATTCATACTCATTTGGGTAAATGTGTTTATGCCAATTTCAATTTGACCCTAGTGGATGACACGCATATCTATATTGGCGACCATGTCATGATTGGCCCCAATGTCACTATTGCTACGGCTGGGCATCCGATTGATCCGGTGCTACGGCAAAAAGTCGGGCAGTTCAATATTCCGGTGATGATTGGCAACAATGTTTGGATTGGTGCAAATACTGTCGTGCTTCCGGGAGTGACGATTGGTGAGAACAGTGTAATTGGTGCTGGGAGTGTTGTGACCAAGGATATTCCTGCCAATGTCGTGGCGGTGGGCAACCCCTGTCGGGTGCTAAGGTCGATCAGTGATCATGACAAGATGTACTATTACAAAGATAGAAAAATAGCTTTTTGACGGTTATCGGATGGCCTAATTAGTCAGAATAAGTGTTAAGTTCGCGGTTATGAAATTTTAGTAATTGTCTCGTTTCTCGTTTTATTTGTAATGTTTTGTTGGTATTACATCTACTTGTCGCAAGACCTTGTTTAAATGACAGGTGCGTTAAATTGCTCTTGTGTGCATACTTATGTGATTTTGCTGACTGCGGTGCAGTGGGGTGAGTTAACATCTATAGTGAATCCAGTGTGATAACCATTCCTTATTACATCCCGCTCTTTCTGGTTTTGAGTCATAAATGGCACGAATGCGCCGAAAGCGGTGGCGGTAATGGTTGTTTTGTCATCAATGCAAAGTGGTGACTAATTATCTTTAATTAATTTTTTATATGCTATTGAAGTAATTATTTCATCATTGAATGCTCTATTGGCATTAGATCAATCCGTGTATTATCCGCATCTCTAAGATATAGGCAGGTAAATGATGTGGGTTTACATTGCCTTTGCTGGCGATATGTAGAAGACGAATTGTCAGTTGCCATTATAAATTCTCAACTCACACTGTTGTGGGTTGTTAGCCTTGATTGAAGTTGAAAGTAGCCTCTTACTTATGAATAAGCATATACCTCGTTGGGTCTCAACATTCTCGCTCAAAAGCCTTTTATTAACCCCTGTCGCTGTTACGCTGATCTTGTTTGCAGTCGCATCATTTTTTATCTATCACAGCCTTAATGGTGTGAAGTCCGAATCGGAATTTGTTGCACAGCGTGTTAACCGTACCGAAGCTGCGGCACAGGTTCAGTATGGTTGGAACCAGGTGCGGATCATGACCCGCGATATGATTAATAGCAGCGTAAAAGTCATGCCAAAGCAACTGGAGAACATGAAAGAACAGGTTTCTCGTTTGCATGATGTTATCAACCGTGAGTTTTTGAATCGCTCTGGCACTAGCCAGCGCGTTAAGCAAGATATGCAGAGTGTCTCTGTCAATATGGACCAGTATCTTGTGACGCTTCAGCAAAACATGGATAACCTGATTAAGATTGACAGCCAGTGGTGGGAGAAAACCCCATATTTGTGGGGGCCGCTATTCGATATGATCCATGCTGTTGATAAGCGAGCTGCGAGCATCCCTGGTTTTGATATGGGCCAGTGGGAGCGAGACAGTGAGCGTCTGGTTTCTGATACGGGCACTTATAATGCGCTGTTGGCTCAGTTGGTGTCGATCCGACTATTGATTCAAGATGCAGATGTGCTGGAGAAGCAAAGTAACATTCAGTCTATTTTGAATAAATACAACAATGTGCCTGAAGTTGCGGCTTATCAGAGAGATGTATTCAATCGTTGGGTTGAGTCTTCTGAGTTTGTTATTCAGACACTGAAGAATAACCAAGCAATAGCAAGCAACCGTACGAATATTGCAGCTGATATTCGTACCAAGATTGAAGATGTTGTTGAACATAACCGAACTCGTCGTGAGGCAGCGACTGAAACTAGCTTGTCTTTGATCAATAATGTGATTCAAACTCAAGTCGCTTCGCTATTGGTAGCATCGGTTATTGCTATTCTCTTTACCCTATATATTGCCCACAACGTGATTGCTATTTTTGGTCGTTTGTCCTCATCGTTGAGCGGTATGGCGGCCAAAGACATGAGCAACCGTACAGGAATTAGCGGGACTAATGAGCTTGCTGTATTGGCTCAGGATATGGATACCACAATGGTAACTATGTCGGCGGTGCTAGAGGGTGTGCGTGATCAGAGTAGCGAAGTTTCTTCGTCTTCAACAGAGCTAGCTGCGGTAATGGTGCAAAGTGCCGCCAATGCCGAAGAGCAAAGCATGCAGGTTGATCAGATTGCGACGGCGGTGACAGAAATGTCTAGCTCGGCTGAGCTGGTGGCGGTGTCGGCGAAAACAACCGAGACAATGGCTGTTTCGGCAATGGCTGCTTGTAATGATGGTCAGGCTATCGTTGAAGAAAACAAGATCAGTGCAGAGCAGCTGACTGTAGAGTTGGATGAAACTGCTGCCGTGGTCGGAAACCTCAAGCAGCGTTGTCACAGTATCAATGAAGTCGCCAATGTTATTAATAACATCTCTGAGCAGACCAACCTGCTAGCACTGAACGCGGCGATTGAAGCGGCGCGAGCTGGCGAGCTGGGCCGAGGCTTTGCCGTGGTAGCAGATGAAGTTCGCGCGCTGGCAGCGAAGACACAGGACTCGACGGGTCATATCCAGACGATTATCTCTGAGCTGCAATCACAGTCAGAATTGGCCCAGTCGAAAGTTGATGACTGCTTGCAGAAAGTCGCCAGTGTTCATGAGTCTTCTAACAGTGCCGTGGGCAAACTGTCAGCGATTAACGGTGCTATTACTGATATCAACAGCAGTGCGGCAGAGATGTCGGTAGCTGCCGAGCAGCAATCTCGTGCTGCGGAGGAGATCAGCGAGTCGTTGAATGGTATCAAGGAAGCGATCGAGCAGAATGTTGCGGGTATTGATCAGTCAAGCCAGGCATCGACCTTCCTGTCTGAATTGGCAGAGCGTCAGAGTCAGGTACTGAATTCGTTCAACTTGACCCGTTAATACTTTTCGTTGATTTGAATATGAAAACCCAGCGTATGCTGGGTTTTTTATTGCCAGTCTTAAACCACCTACTTATGTAGATGAATTTTTACTTCAATTCACTATATTCCTCATTGCTACAATTTCCGTATCAATAGTCCGTTTGCCTTCGTATATCAAGTAGCTACGTTGGGTATTGTGCCTATTATCTGTGTTAAAGATAGATTTATGAATGGCACTCATCTGAGTGCTTACTTAATATTTTTAGCCATGATGAGTCTTCAGCTAGAAATTACACTCACTATAGTTGAGAGCACAGGTTTAGTGGTAATCAGCAACTATTATGGAAAGGCGATGCAGCATAGCAAAGCATAATTATCAATAAATACCTTACTGAAATTAATGTCGCCGTGTATCATTCGTTTTGTGTCATTTTTGGGGCGAAATAATTTTTATAAAACATCTTCTAATTTTATAGAATTGGTGTGAAATCGAATAATAAATGCACGCTAATAGAGTCAGTGTGCAGTGTTGGCGTTAATTTTTAGATGGTTATCTTCACGTTATGAATAAACATATACCGAGTTGGGTATCGACATTTTCGTTGAGAACCCTATTGCTTTCACCCGTGGCCGTGACATTGGTGTTGTTTTCGTTTGCTTCGTTTTTTATCTACCACAAATTGGATGACGTAAAAGCTAAATCGGAATTTGTTGTACAGCGAGTAGACCGTACGGAGGCAGCAGCACAGGTCCAATATAGTTGGAACCAAGTGCGGATCATGACCCGAGATCTACTTAACAGCAGTGTTAAGGATATTCCGAAGCAAATGGATCAACTTGATGTCGAAGTGGCACGTTTGCTTGAAATTATTAACCGTGAGTTCTTGAACAGCCCGGGGACCTCCCAGCGTGTGAAGCAAGATATGCAGGATATTGCTCAGAACATACAGCAATACCGTAATTTGCTGGGGCAGAATGTTAATAACATCACGGTGATTGATCGTCAGTGGTGGGAGCAAACGCCTTATTTGTGGGGCCCGCTGTTCGAGATGAACAGCTCGCTGGATCAAAAAGTCGACCTTAATCAGCAGGAATGGCAGCCAGCTAGCTCTCAGTTAGTTGCAGATGTTGGTAAGTTTAATGCGCTATTGGCTCAAATCGTCTCTATCCGTTTATTGGAGCAAGATGATGACATGTTGGCGGCTCAGCATAGTGCGCAAGCTATTTTTAATAAATACAGTTATTTGCCTGAAGTTAAATCGTTTCAGGAGACGGTATTCCAGACTTGGGTAACCTCCGCACAGGTTATTGTCGGTGCGCTGCAGAAAAATACGATGGTGTCACAGCAACGAGACAAGGTTGCTGAAGATATTCGTGAGAGTATTTCTGATGTTATTGACTATAACCGTGAGCGTCGTCAAGAGGCCACGGAATCGAGTCTGAAGATGATTGATGATGTCATCCAGACTCAGACAGCCGCCTTGTTAGTTGCCATCACAATTGCTGTGTTATTTACGCTGTATATTATCCATAACGTGATTGCGATTTTCTCTCGATTGTCATCGTCACTTCATGCGATGGCAAGCAAAGACTTATCACATCGTACTGGTATAACCGGTAGCAATGAGCTGGCGAAGCTTGCCTTTGATATGGATGCTACCATTGCGACTATGTCATCAGTACTTGAAGGGGTAAGGGATCAGAGTAGTGAGGTGTCTTCGTCGTCGACTGAATTAGCGGCAGTGATGGTACAGAGTGCGGCTAATGCTGAAGAGCAGAGCATGCAAGTTGATCAAATTGCCACGGCGGTAACCGAAATGTCGAGCTCGTCTGAGTTGGTGGCAGCCTCGGCGAAAACGACGGAAACCAAAGCGGTTTCAGCAATGGCGGCCTGTAATGATGGCCAAGCTATCGTTGAGGAAAATAAGATCAGTGCCGAGCAATTGACAGTAGAGCTAGATGAAACGGCAGCCGTGGTCGGCAATCTTAAGCAGCGTTGCCACAGTATTAATGAAGTGGCCAATGTTATTAATAACATCTCTGAGCAGACCAACCTGCTAGCACTGAACGCGGCGATTGAGGCGGCGCGAGCTGGTGAGTTGGGACGTGGCTTTGCCGTGGTTGCGGATGAAGTGCGCGCACTGGCTGCGAAGACGCAGGACTCAACGGGCCATATTCAGACAATTATTACCGAGTTGCAGTCACAGTCTGATCTGGCACAGACCAAAGTTGATGACTGTTTGCAAAAAGTGTCTAGTGTTTATGAGTCGTCGCATAGTGCCGTAGGGAAATTGTCAGCAATCAATGGTGCAATCAGCGATATCAATAGCAGCGCGGCTGAGATGTCGGTTGCCGCTGATCAGCAGTCCCGTGCAGCTGAAGAGATCAGCGAATCGTTAAATGGTATCAAGGAAGCGATCGAGCAGAATGTTGCGGGTATTGATCAGTCAAGCCAAGCATCGACCTTCCTGTCTGAATTGGCTGAACGCCAGAGCCAGGTACTTAATTCGTTCAATCTGGCTCGTTAAGCTGAATATGAGCAAGGTGCCTCGTTGTGGTATGTATAGCAACAGCATGCTTTGCTTGAATGAATAATCCAAGCCCGGCACCTGTGAAATGTCGGGCTTTTTGTTAGTTTCACCTCACAGGATCACGCGGTTCAGCATATATGCTATGTGTTATCAGCGTTGAGAGAATGCGGCTTCTGGCGCTGTGATATGCGATGAGTGGTTCATTTTGAAAGCAGTGACATGGTTCAAATTGGCAAAACCTTGAACTGTGTCACCGTCTTTGCATGAAAAATTGATGAATCGCATAGTTATTGGCGTCAGGAGTGCATAATGTCGGGGTGTTCTGTTCCATAGAAGTTTAAGGTTACAAATATGTCTGATGTACCAGTTTCTGTTACCGCTGCTGCAGAGGTTGTTCAGCCTGTTGCTGAATCGTCTGGCTCTATCTGGGGCTATGTGGCAGGGGGTATTGCCTTGTTGGTGCTTGCTGGTATCTGGGGCTATAAGAAGATCAACAAACCTGCGTTTATTATTAATCAGGTACGTAAACGCAATATGAAAGAAATCAAGAAGCTGGGTATTGAAAACTCAGACTTCGTGGTTGATCTTGATAAGCTACTAGATTCCGTTTTGGAATTCGCCAACGAGAATGGCAAAAACGGCGGTGATGTAATTAAGCTGCTAGCACCAATGAATGACAGCAAGCGCATTAAAACGGCTCGCGATATGTATCAGGCAATGATTTACATTGCCAATGAAATCAAAGATGCCTCTCTTGCTCGTGAGTTCAAGAATAAATCCAAGCAGGTTAAAGCAAGCTCGCCGTTGATGGCTGGTCTGCTAAAGCGTGCGGGTATCTAACGTTTCGTTTGATGCTAAATTACAAAAACGGTGTTGTCCTTTGGACAGCACCGTTTTTTTATGCAGCGAGTAATGAAACCGGAACCCGCGGACAGGGTTATTGCTTCAGCTTGGCTTCGAGATCTTTTTTGACCATCTCAAGTGCAGATAGGGCAACTTTCGGATCGATTTCATTGCTTTCCAACAGATAGATGAGATCCACGGCCAGTTTGATGTCTTCTGGCGCGTTGTCTAATGGTGAAGTGGAATCAGAATTCATAGTAGAGCCTTTATAAGGTTGGTGTAACTGGAATGCCAAGCACATTCATGGCTGCATAGACGAGTTGGGCATGTAAGCTGACCAACTGCTGATGGTCGTGGCGGTAGCCGCCGCCGATAACTGCTGCGACAGGGATGCTTTCATCGAAACATTGGCCCAGCACCAGGAGATCACGCTGATAGATCCCTGCCTGGCAGACATCGAGATAGCCGAGTTCGTCGTCGCGGTGGATATCGACCCCTGCATCGTAGATGACGAGATCAGGCTGGTATTGCGCGATGGCTAGCTTGAGCAGGCTGCCGAAGGCGGTGAGGTAATCGTCGCTATTGGTATGGCTCGGAAGGGCTAAGTCCAAGGTTGAGCTTGGCTTGCGGGCTGGAAAGTTTTTTTCACCGTGAACGGAAAAGGTAATGATCTGTGGATCGTCTGCCAGCAAGGTAGCCGTACCGTCGCCGTGGTGTACATCGCAGTCGACGATCATCACCCTGTCGATACCTTCAAGGGTCAGTGCGTGTCTGGCGGCTAGCGCTAAGTCGTTAATAAGGCAGAAGCCACTGCCAAAATCACGATGGGCGTGATGGTAGCCACCGCTAAGATGTATGCATAGCCCGTGCTGCATCGCCTTCTCGATAGCCAGCCGAGTTCCCCCCGATGATAATTGTGTTCGTGTTATGAGTTGCTGGCTCCACGGAAAGCCGATCCGGCGCATTTTTGCGGCGGGTAGCTGGTTGCCGAATAACGCATCGATATAGTCGGGGCAGTGGAGTTGTTTGATCTCCGCAACGGCAATAGGCTCAGGCTCGTACAGGCGGATATCCTGCCGCTGGGCAATTTGGAGTTGCTCGCACAGGAACTGGTATAGGCGTCGATACTTGGTGATCGGATAACGATGCTCGGGAGGGAGCTCGAGATCGGAATAAATAGGGTGGTAGACGAGTGGCAGCACTAGTGTTTTCTCTCTTGCTGGCCAATCGCCTTCTCAATTTTTACTAATGCTGCGCGGCAGCGGTTAAGTCGCCCTTCGTATGCCAGTACGGCTTGCTGGAGCTGTTGGCGTTCTGATGGGCTGGTCGTGCGGCTTAGCAGCATTTCCTTGTCACGCAGGGTATCGGCCAGGCGTCGTTCCCACTCTTGGTGCTGTGCTAAATCCTGATAGAGCTGCTGCACGGGTTTGCGCCAGCCCTGGCGGGGCTTGGGTTCATTTTTGCGGATTTGCTGGGTCGCCAACTCACGCTGAATAGCTTGAATTTGGGCAACGATTTTCTCACAGACATGCTGGGTGCGGCTTGCCAGCAGGTGACCGGTAAGCTGCTCTCGGTTCAGAGCTTGGATTTCATTGCGGATTTCATTCACACAAGGTGCTAGCAGCTTGCTCCTGCTGCGGAAGAGGTGTTCGTCGAAAAGTGGCCGGGCGGCTTCTCCCCGCGTTTTGTCAACGAGGGTGGCTTGGGCGGAAAGGTCGGCAACCAATGCCTCCAGGCGCTGTAGATCTTTCATTGTTGCTCCTGCTGAGGATCAGAACCAGGCTTGCCAAGCCAGTTTGGCGGCAAGGATGATAACCACGGTAACGAATACTGGCCTGATGAATTTTGCCCCGAATCGAATCGCAGAGTGCGCGCCGATATAGGCACCTAGCATCAGGCAGATCCCCATCGTCAGGCCCAGAGTGATATTGATATGGCCGAGTATGGCAAATGTTACCAGTGATGTCAGGTTGCTGGTGAAATTCATCGCTTTGGCCAAGCCTGATGCCATCAGAATATCAAGTCGGTAAAGTATCATATTCGATACGGTCCAGAATGCGCCTGTGCCTGGGCCGGCGAGGCCATCATAGAACCCTAGCACGGTTCCTTGCAGGCATTGCTTACGCACAAGCTTCGGACATACCTCTGGTAGCTGGTGGCTTTCTCCTTTGGGATGGGGATGCCAGATGGTATAGATAGCGGCAGCAAGAATCACAAGTGGCAGGGCTTTTTCTAGCCATTCTGTGCTGATCCAGTTCACCACCAAGGTGCCGATTATGGCACCTAGCAAAGTGGCTATAAATGAATAGAGCCAAAAACGCGGAGAGAAAAGTTGTTTGCGGTAGTAAGTCCAAGCGGCGGTAGACGAAGCAAAGGTTGCCGCGAGTTTATTAGTACCTAGGGCAATATGCGGTGGCAGACCGATAGATAACAGGGCCGGGACGGTCAGCATTCCGCCCCCGCCTGCGACGGCATCAATGAAACCGGCCAGTAACGCCACGAGGCCGAGCACGATTAGCATGCTCGGTTCAATCATCTCAATCATGGTTGTTGTTTTGTCTCGGTCCTATTGCGGTCTATTCAATGACGCGTTTGAAAGGGGGCAGTGAATCTAGCAATGCCTTGCCATATCGACGGGTGAGTATCCGCCGATCAAGCAGTACGACTCTACCAGAATCTTCTTCTTTTCGCAGTAGTCGTCCTACCGACTGGATCAGCTTCTTACTGGCTTCGGGAACTGAAATCTGCAGGAATGGATTGCCCCCACGGCTTTCGATATATTCGGCATGCGCTTCTTCTACCGGTGAGGTCGGAACCGCAAAAGGGATCTTAGTGATAATAAGGTTGGTTAATAAATTACCCGGTAAATCAAGTCCTTCAGAGAAGCTTCCCGTGCCAAATAGTATACTGGTTTTGCCGTTTTCACAGTTCTCTTTATGTTTTTTTAGAATAATGTGACGGGATTCATCCCCTTGGACCAGCAGCTCCCAGCGGTTCTTGACCGCTAACGGACGCAGCTTGTCGGCAACTTGGTTCATTTGCCAATAAGAGGAAAACAGCACTAAGCTGGCTGTCTCGTCTTCAAGGTATTCGGGTAGCTTGTCGATAAGCAGATCGGTAAAGCGTTCGGCCTGAGGCTCTAATGGCATCGCGGGGATCACCAGCCTCGCATTGTTCTGGTAATCGAACGGTGATGCAAGAGCAAGGAAGCGGGTTGCCTGTTTTTCGAAAATGCCAGCTTGACGACAGAAGTAGTCAAACTGGTTGAGGGCGCGCATGGTTGCCGATACCAAGATTGAACCTACCGCCCGGCTCCACAAGAGCTGGTCAAGGCGATGGCCGACTTCCAATGGTGATACCTCGACAATGTAGTCGTTGTCGCGTTCGGGGCTTTTCTCCAGCCAGCGTGCCAGCGGGGCGCCTTTGTCCTTGTTTGGTTGGGCCATTAGGTTCCAGACCTTTTCAAGGTTTTCCAAGCGCTGGAGGTAGAACCCAGATTCGGCCAGTGCCGGTTCGGCAAGGCGGGCGGGTACTTCGTTGTCTTTGTGGCGCTCGCTGATCAGATCATGGATTTTTCCCAGTGACTGCAGGGCCTTCTTGCTGGCTTCTTTGAGTCCTTTGGCTTCTTCTTCCAACCATGCCGGTAATTCGCCGTGTTCGAAGCGGTAGATACCGTCTTGGTTGAACATGGCAGGATCGATTGCCCCAGCCATTTGCCGTAGCGCCGGGATCAGCACGGCAATGTTTTCGTTGAGGCTGGTCTGGAAGCGGCCTGACTTTTTGTAGTCAGCCACTTCGGCCAGCTTGCCGACGGATTGGTTGAGCTTTTCGAGCCAGTTGGCAGCCCCTTTCAGGCTGGCCGCCGCGGACGAAAAGTCACGGGCAACTTGAGGCAGGTGATGGGCCTCGTCGATGACGTAGATGGTTTTTTCGGGTTCAGGTAAGATGACCCCGCCGCCGAGCTCTAGGTCTGCCATCAGCAGGGCGTGGTTGGCAATAATGACATCGGCTTTTTCGAGGTGTTCACGGGCCTTGGCGAACGGGCAATCACGATGTTTCGGCATACCAGCGTGGCAGCTGTGTTTATCGGCCACGATTTGGCCCCACACCCGGTCGGGGATAGCGGTTGGCCAGCTGTCGCGGTCACCGTCCCATTTCTGGCTTTCTTTGGCCTTCAGCATACGCCTTAAAAGTTCTAAATCAGACTTTTTAGGTTTTTCTTCCCATAACCCAACCTGCTGATTTTCCTCGTTGCTGCAGCTTGCTTCCAGTTTATGGTTGCAGCAATAACGTTGGCGGCCCTTTGCCAGAATAAAACTGAATTCTTTGGGATAGATACGATTGAACAACGGCAGGTCTTTGTTGATCAGCTGTTCTTGAAGGGCAACGGTTGCCGTAGAGATCAACACTTTTTTATTGTTGAAAACAGCATACGGGATGGCCCCAATCAAATAGGAAAGGGATTTGCCGATACCGGTGCCTGCCTCAGCCACCAACATTCGGTGTTTCGGATCGTACTCGCCCCCCAATGTCTTGGCTATTTCGGCGACCAGATAGTTCTGAGCCCGTCTGGGAATAAAGTTATCGAGCTGGTTGCTGAGGTTTTCGTAGCATTGCTTGATATCACGCTTTATCTGGTCTTGTAACATATCTGAAACATCATAAGGGCAAGGAGCGGCATTATAGCACGAACTTCTGAATGTGATGTCGGGCAGATTCTGGCATTTTTTTGCGCAAAAATGAGAAATAACTCACGAAATCATATTGAACTCTTTTTCATTGCTACTTACGGAGGCACTTTTCTACATAAGTTTGCTAATGCTCTAAAAGGTATTAGTAAAGTGGTTTTTTGCTCTGTTTTTGATTTCAGATGTAATATTTAATTCTGTTATTTCATGTTGTTAAAAAATATATTGAGTTACTCACTCCATTAAAACAGTGCTCAATTGATAAGCCGAGTGTGACCTAACTCATTGATTTGTAATTTTTTTGATGTTTTTTTATTTTCGGTTTAGATAATTTGACATGTAGAGGATTCTTCTGTCAGGATGAGCTCCACAAATTTCTGGCTTTTGGGATTATTTATTGATCTTTATGTTTATAAAGTATTGAAGGTAACCCGAAGTAACAAAGAAAAAGGAATTCTGGAAACAGGGATTCCAGTCTAAATAAGAAAAGGCAGTGGATATCATGAAAAAGACTCTTCTAGCACTATCTGTACTAGCAGCAGGTTCTGCACAAGCTGGCATCAACCTATACGATGCAAACGGCGTAACTGTTGACCTATCTGGTGCAGCAGAAGTTCAGTACCTACAACCAATTCAAGACAAGAACAGCGGCGATGATGCTGGTATTCACCTTGATGATGGTGATCTACAACTAAACACTACTATCGCTATCGCTGACGGCCTAAACGCTGTTGCTGGTATCGGTTTCAAGTTTGAAGATTCTGATGTAACTAGCGACAAGCTATTCGTTGGTCTAGGTGGTGATTTCGGTACTATGACTTTCGGTCGTCAGCTATACATCTCTGATGATATGGGTATCGGTAAAGACTACGAGCTAGGCTTCAGCCAGATCGACTTCGTTCAAACTGAAGGTAACGAAGCAATCAAATACGTATTCGACAACGGTCAGTTCTACTTCGGTTTGACTCACGATATCGATGCGGCTGCTGAAATTGCAAAAGACAATGCTTCTGACTTCCTAAACGGCGACGGTACTGTAACTGACGCACGTCTAGGCGCACGTTTCGGTGACTTCGACGTACGTGGTTACTACTACACTGCTGACGATCTTGGCACTACTGACGTTGATGCATTCAACCTAGAAGCTGAGTACGTAATGGGTGCATTCGCATTCGCTGCGTCTTACGGTAACGTTGAGTACACTAACTCTGCAAACAGCGCAGTAGAAACTGACGTTGACGTATTTGAAATCAACGGTGCTTACACTCTAGGCAAGAACACTTTTGCTCTAGGTTACAACCGTGCAGATGCTGACGTTAAGAACGGTGGCCAGTACATCACTAACAACGGCACTACTGACAACGTATACGCTAACGTAACTCACCAGCTTCACAGCAACGTGAAAGTATACGGTGAACTAGGCTGGGCTGACCAAGACGGCGCTGACCTAGACCTAGGTTACCTAGTAGGTATGGAAGTTAAGTTCTAATTGCTGTTGCAATTGGCTAAATACTTCTAAAAAGCCGCCCGTTTGGGCGGCTTTTTGCTATTCTGGCCGAGCTTGTATAGAGCAAATTGCGATTCCATGAATGATTTGAGCGGCTGGTTTAAATGCTGTCGTTAGATGATTGATTGAATCGGTATTAATAGATCAGGCACACATTGAAAGAGTAGGGGAAGCGATAATGAACAAATGGCTGATGACGATGGGATTGCTGGCATTGCCGGTAATGACGCAAGCAGGCGAGTTGGCGGCTGGAAACAATATCAAGCTATTGGTTGTTGATGGCAAGAAAGTACAATCGTCGTTCTGGTCTGAAACCAGCACAGTTAACCTGCCTGCTGGCAAGCATCAGGTTGTCGTCCAGTTTGACGGTGAAGTGAAAGACGGTTCGAAAACCCGCATTTTCACTACACGTCCTTATCTGTTTGAGCTTGATGTACCTAAGCAGGATGCGACGATTACTTTGCCACGCCTGTCGACGATTTCTCAGGCCAAGGCCTATTTCCAGCGAGGCCCTGAGTGGTCATTAGAGCTGGCTGACGGAACGTCTCGCACTTTGGATTATGTTGAGCTACAAGGCAAAGGGCTGGCAGCGTACAGTGATATGGAAGCCTTGGTGGCTGATTACAATCGGGAGCATGGCATTACCTTTGAAGAAGGTTATGCGGTGGATCTGGAAGAAACCGTTGTGGAAGTGACCGAGAAAGGCGAAGTCAATATTACCGGTGATGCGTTGGCCCAGCTTAAATTGTGGTACAGCAAAGCTAATGCCGAAGAGAAAGCAGCCTTTGAACAGTGGGTGAAAACTCAGGCTGGGCTATAAGCCAAGCTCTCACACACGGCAGAATGGACCGTGATGCACTGGCCGCTTTTCATTGGCTGGGCGTAATAACAGACAATAGGCGGGTTATCCCGCTTATTGTTTTTGTACCCGCGACTTAGTTATGGTGGTAGCGGTTGTGTTCACGGCAATCGTGACAGCGGGGCTGAGCCGGATCTTGTTCTAGATCTGCATGGGCAATTTCCTCTTCGCAGTCAGCACAAAGGCCGTACATGCCGAGTTTGCCAGAGCATACGGCAGCATCAACGCGCTCCATCCTCACTGCCAGATCGAACAGGTTTGGAATAAAGGACGATTTTGCCATCAGGATCAACTCACTGAGTTCTGCCTTGTCGATAGCCGCAGAAGACGGAACTAAGGTATTGAGCAGCAACTCTTGTTTGATCTCTTGCGACAAGGAGAGATGCTCTTGTTCTAGTCGTTGCTGAAATTCGCTGTAAGCAATGTCTGATGTAGTCATAAAGTCATCTTTTCAATTGTCGATTCAATCAAGTCTATGACGATTCTTGCATTTGGCAGTGATTTGAATCAAATAAAGTTGGGGTTGTTGCAGAATACCCGTAATTTCTATCGGTTTTTGCGCACTGTTTTATCCGTTATAGTTGTTCTGAAGGTATCTCTGGGGCTGGTAGAGCCCGCTAAAAGTCACAATGAAAGGATGCATGTAATGGATAAGGATTTTAAAGACCCGTATAGCGTTAAATACTTTTTGGGGTTTCTGCTGGTTCTCTGCCTGCCAACCTTACCGGCCAGCTTGACATGGCTGGGGCTTCTCTCCTAACTGATTTCTCATTCAAAGCCTGTTCGGGTCATTTCCCCCTGCCTGTACAGGCTCGTTCTTTTCGGTGCCCATCTTGAGATAGGGTATAATTTATAGTACGCAGGTTATCTCAAGATATAGAGCTCTCTTGGAAATGGACGTGATGAAAGACATTGGTTGGCGAGTGATAATATGCTGAAAAAAACGGCATTGATATGTTGTGGCTGGTTATGTATTGCTTTGGGTGCACTCGGCGCCTTTTTACCCTTGCTGCCGACCACTCCCTTTTTGTTACTGGCAAGTGGTTGTTTTATGCGAGGCTCGCCAAGGTTGAACCATTGGCTTAATCACCATCCGCGCTTTGGGCCGGTGTTGCAAAATTGGCATCAGCACGGTGCAATATCACCAATGGTCAAAAAACGAGCCAATGTAATGATTGTGCTGAGTTTTTTTATTTCCATTTGTCTTGTTCCTCAACTTTGGCACAAAGGGTTGTTATGCGTTGTCATGACGATACTGCTGGTATGGTTCAACCGCCTTCCTGTGCGGGATAATCCTGAAAATAACTATTCTTCTTAGCTCTTGCTTGTTTTTGATCATGCTATCCGGTGCTGATTCTTGCTCCGAGGCGTGAAAGTCACTACTATTTGAACCGGTTTTTTTAACGGCCATGCTGTGCTGTCGTGCAGGCGCCGTTTCACTCACTATGCCCGGACGATTAGAGGGCACGGAAAACGATAATGACTCAAGAAAAGCTCGCGTTAATTAAAAACAGTATCAAATCAATCCCTGACTACCCAAAACCTGGCATCCTGTTCCGTGATGTGACCAGCCTGATGGAAGATCCGGCTGCGTACCGTGCGACAATGCAAGTGTTGGTCGAGCAGTACAAAGACAAGGGCATCACTAAGGTGATTGGTACTGAAGCGCGTGGTTTCCTGTTCGGTGCCCCGTTAGCACTTGAACTGGGTGTTGGCTTTGTACCTGTTCGTAAGCCGGGTAAGCTGCCTCGCGAAGTGATTGGCGAGAGCTATGCACTTGAATATGGTGAAGATACGCTTGAAATTCACACTGACGCTATCAGTGAGGGTGATAAGGTTCTATTGGTTGATGATCTGCTGGCGACTGGCGGTACGATTGAGGCAACGACTAAACTGGTTCGCCGTCTGGGCGGTATCGTAGAAGATGCGGCGTTTGTTATTAACCTGCCTGATATCGGTGGCGAAGCTCGTCTACAAGGTCTTGGCCTGAACGTTTTCAGCATTTGTGATTTTGACGGCCACTAATCGTCGTATCCCCCAGTAACTGCTGGCTAATCATTGGGCGCTCGTTGGGGCGCCCTCTCGCCCCCGATCCCTCCCTGTGCTAGCATTGAGTTCTTGATTCTGTAAGGTTAGAAAACATGAGTTATCAGGTTCTGGCTCGTAAATGGCGACCGCACCAGTTTGGGGATGTCGTCGGCCAATCCCATGTGTTAACGGCATTGGAAAATGCCTTGGCCCATAATCGCCTGCACCATGCCTATTTGTTCAGCGGTACGCGCGGTGTGGGTAAAACAACCATTGCCCGTATTTTTGCAAAAGGCCTGAACTGTGAGCAGGGGATCACTGCGTCACCTTGCGGTCAGTGCGAAACCTGCAAAGAGATCGACGAAGGTCGATTTGTCGATCTGTTAGAGATCGATGCCGCCTCTCGCACCAAGGTTGAGGATACGCGCGAGCTGCTTGATAACGTTCAGTACAAGCCAACCCGTGGTCGATTCAAAGTTTACTTGATCGACGAAGTCCACATGTTGTCGCGTCATAGTTTCAACGCCTTGCTGAAGACGCTCGAAGAGCCGCCGGAGTATGTGAAGTTCATACTGGCAACGACCGATCCGCAAAAACTGCCGGTGACTATTTTGTCGCGCTGTTTGCAGTTCCACCTCAAGCACCTTGATAGTGGTCAGATCCAGTCGCAGCTTGAGCGAGTTCTGACACAGGAGCAGGTTACTTTTGAGCCTCGTGCGTTGGGGTTGCTTGCCCGTGCTGCCGAGGGCAGCATGCGTGATGCCCTTAGCCTCGCTGATCAGGCCATCGCCTTGGGTAATGGTCAGGTTGGTGTTCAGGCCGTATCCGAGATGCTGGGTACGCTCAATACCGAACAGGCGCTGTATTTGCTCGAGTCTATCGCGCAGGGGCAGGCTGAGCCGGCAATGGCATGTTTGCGTGAGCTGGCCGAGGTTGGAGTGGAGTGGGATAGCCTGCTACGTGAGTTGGCCACCCAGTTGCACCGTGTGGCTATGTTCCAGGCCCTGCCAGCAACGCTGGATGAGTCAGCCCCTGATGCCGAGCGGATCAGCTTGCTTGGCAGCCAGATCTCGCCGCAGGAAGTGCAGTTGCATTACCAGATTGCCTTGCAAGGGCGTCAGGATTTGGCCTTTGCTCCAGATGGCCGTACCGGACTTGAAATGGTGCTGCTGCGAATGCTGGCTTTCCGTCCGGTAGCGGTATCTGCAATCAGCCCGCAGCCGGTTGATGTCCCTGCTGTACAGCCTCCGCCGACCGCTATGGGCGCTGTATCTGCGCCCACCCAGCCATCTCAAGTTCCGGCAGGACAGGGGATGCAACGGGTTCAGGCGCTCAAGGCTCAGATGAACAATGGCCAAGTACAGGGTGCTCCGGTTAGTAGTGCTACAGCAAATGGTGCTACAGCCAATAATGTTCCGGCAAATAGTGCGCCGCACCAGAATGGCGGTTATTCGGAGCCGGCACCGCAGCCGATGGCTGGTTCGGGCTATGGTGAGCCACCCCTTTCGCAGCCAGCCGGCCATGAGGCGGGTTATCAGGTTTCGCCCGCGCAACCCCAGTATCAGCAGCCGTTGCAACAGCAACAGCCGCAACAACCACCCATGCAGCAGCCACATGCTCCATCGGATGTAAGTCCGGCGCAACCAGAGGCGCGCCCGGCTTCTGCGGCATCAGGATTGCTTGCCGCTCGAAACAAACTGCGCAGCCAAACCAAGCGTGATGGTGGCGCAGAGCCGCAGAGCCCAAAAAAGTCTGAACCGGTACCGGCTAAAAAAGTCGCCAGCAGTGTCCTAGACCGTATTGCCACTCGGCAAAGTACGCGTCCGGGTACAGTTAACCCTGCGATGCCAGTACCGGGATCCATCGTGCCTGAGTCAGAGAATTGTGCGGCAACGGATCAGTCAGAGGAGTACCAATGGCGACCGATGCTGGCCGTGGAAGAGGACATCGTGGCCGATGTGGCTCCGGCTGAACTGAAACAGGCGCTTGAGCATGAAAAGACACCTGAAATGGTGAAAGTGCTTGTCAATGAAGCGGCAAATCAGGATAGTTGGTCGGATTGGGTAACTAAGCTCAATGTAGGGCGAATGGTACAGCAATTGGCGCTGAACTCGTCCTTTGAGCGAAATGGTGGGCAGGTGACATTGTGTCTGAGACCGTCTCAGAAGCATCTGGACACCCCGAAAGCCCGCGAGCATTTGACACAGGCTCTGGCTGATTTGCTTGGCGAGGCTGTAACTGTTGAGATTGAATTAAGTGATAGGGGGCGCTCGCCGCTGGAATGGCGCGAGGCTCTCTATCAAGAGAAACTGGATCAGGCTCGGGCTAGCCTCAAGTCTGATTCTAACGTGAACTTTATCTGTCAGCGCTTTGCTGCTGTACTCGATGAAGATAGCGTAAGACCCTTATAGATTAACCAGACCACAGAGAGAGAAGATATGTTTGGTAAAGGCGGCATGGCTAACATGATGAAGCAAGCGCAGCAGATGCAAGAGCGCATGCAGAAGATGCAAGAAGAAATTGCAAACATGGAAGTAACTGGCGAGTCTGGCGCAGGCCTGGTAAAAGTGACTTTGACTGGTAGCCACAGCGTGCGTCGTGTTGAGCTGGATGACAGCTTGATGGAAGACGACAAAGATATGCTAGAAGATTTGATTGCTGCGGCTTTCAATGACGCGGCACGTCGTATTGAAGAAGCGCAGAAGGAAAAGATGGCGAGCGTAACAGGCGGTATGAACCTGCCTGCTGGCTTTAAGATGCCATTCTAATAAATGCGGACCAGTCACTTACTGGAACAATTAATGGAGGCCTTGCGTTGCCTGACTGGGGTTGGCCCCAAGTCGGCGCAGCGCATGGCCTTCAGTTTGTTGCAGCGAAATCGTCAGGGCGGGCTGCAATTGGCCGAGGCCTTGAATCGGGCTATGACGGATATTGGTCATTGCCGCGACTGTCGTACGTTTACCGAAGAAGAGGTTTGCGCAATCTGTGCCAACCCGCGTCGTCAGGAGAATGGCCAGATCTGTGTGGTGGAATCACCGGCAGATATTGTCGCGGTGGAAGCGACAGGGCAGTTTTCCGGCCGTTATTTCGTATTGATGGGACACCTGTCGCCGCTTGATGGCATTGGCCCGTCTGATATCGGGCTCGATACCCTTGAGTTCCGGATGCAGAACGAGCTGATCAGTGAGGTGATCCTTGCCACAAACCCAACGGTAGAAGGCGAGGCAACCGCGCATTATATTGCTGAGCTATGCCAGGAATATGATGTTGAAGCGACCCGGATCGCCCACGGCGTTCCGGTCGGTGGGGAATTGGAACTGGTAGACGGTACAACCTTGTCTCATTCTCTGGCCGGGCGACACAAACTCTATTGAGTGTTCCGTTTAGGCTGATATATTTTCTAAAACGCCAGCAAATAATATTGCTGGCGTTTTTTTGTTTTTTATTTCTATGTTGTTGTTTGTTTTTATTTGTCCGTGTGATTTTTAGATGTTTTGGAAATTTAGAGGGTAATTTAGATTTTATAATCAGTTGTTTTCTAATAATAACTATTTAAATATTCTTTAATGAAACTTTTGTTTCTAACTGTTTGTTTTCATGTCTTAAATATTGTTAAGGCCACGGTGTTGGCCATCTCGGATTGGTCAATTTAAATGAATGATTTCGCTTTTACGGGCGTTTTTTATTTGTCGATGAGGCCGCCGTAGAGGAAACAAAAATAAACAATATAGCGTTTCCCGCTCAGTGACGAGCAAAGGAAACAATTAGGAGTGAACATGAAAAAAACAGTAGTAGCAGCCGTTATCGGTTCTGTGATCGCCAGTGCATCAGCAATGGCCGCCGAGGTCTATAAGTCTGATGATATGTCCGTGAGTGTTTACGGTAACTTGCGTGCCCGCTATGAAACCACGGACAACGGTGTCATGGGCGCGGATAGCACATTTACGGGGGAAGGTACGGAGCTCGGCCTTAACATGACCTATTTCATGCCGAATAACATGTATGTCAACGGTGATGTGCTCAAAGAGTTTAATATCATTCCTGAAGATGGCGATGGTTTTGACGACTCTGACTTCTTGAAGTTTGGATCGGTCGCGATCGGTGGTGATTTCGGTGAGTTCCGTATCGGTCGTATGTCTGCGGTACAGGATACCCTGGCTGGTCAGTATGATATTACCTGGGAGTACGGCGGCACGGCGAACATTAAAGAGGACTGGGCTGCGACCGATCGCCTGACCAACGGTCTTCAATACAAGATTGACGTGCAGAACTTCACGATTATGGCTCAGTACCACACCGGTGATGAGGGTATTGATGCCTCGGGTGCGGCGAACCCAGACAAAGGCGAACTCGGCATTGATCAGGCTTATGCCCTCGGTGTGGCATGGAATGCTGATTTCGGTCTTGGTTTGTCTGGTACTTACACCCAATCCGAGCGTACTGAGAGAAGTATTTACGGTGATGATACCGATACGTCTTGGACGCTGAACGCCACTTATGAGTACAAAGCGCTGTCCTTGGCGGCGATGTATGCCGACTATGACTTTGCCGGTGATGAGAAGACCGGTATTGGTGCAACGGCCCGCTATGATCTGCCAATGGGTGTCGGCCTGTACGGTGTCTACGACTATGTCGATTACGATACCAAAGACAACAAGCTGAACCAGTACACCATTGGTGCCGATTACTGGCTGACCAACCAGGTTGTCTCTTATGTTGAATACGCCGACATGAGCTTTGATGACGAGAAGACGGCGCTGGATGGCGAGAAAATGCTAGATGACAACGCCTTTACTATCGGTATGCGTCTGTACTTCTAATCGTTGTATTTCGATATCTGTGCCGCCTGTTAGCAGGTGTTAGAAATCGCTTGTGTTTTAATGAAATAAACTTGCTAGATTGTTCATTGTGTTGGGGGGAAACCGTATGGTTTCCCCCCTTTTTTATGTTTGGCGAGCAAAGGGGGCGCTATAGCGAATAGAGAATGGTTGAGCCGTAAGTTAGGCCGGTGAGCAGAATGGATTTCTGGTTAAGGATATCGACACGGCGGCTCTGTTGGGCATCCATCCTGAATACTTGCTTGATCAGGTTCAGGTCATTGGGCTTGAAGTCCTTATTTTGCCCTGAGGTGATGTCTTTGAATTCTTTGGGTTCGGTCTGCAGGTAACTACCGCTGATATCCCAGTTTCCCGACTCGGAAATATGCAGGGTCAGCGGTTGGTTCTCATCGCTGTAGAGCTTCATCAGGGTGACGCGGGAATAGGTGTTGTTTGGTAGGTAGACGACATGGCTGGTTTGTTCCACCTTGCGCAGCATACCAAGCTCTTCTAGTTCGGTGGGTTTGATACGGCTGATGGTATTGGATTGCCATTCGCGGGACATTAGCAGCTGCGCTTGTTTGTAGTCGCTGTAGTTATAGAGCCAGAGACTGAAAATGATAGAGACGCCTAGCAGGATAAATGCCCAATATTTGGCGATGAACTGCTTGATAGGGCGTGATGAGCTCATTACTGACATAGTTCGGTATGATCCTTATCGCTGGTCAACAGGCGTAGCGTGACATTTTCATTCGGGGCGGCGGCGGAGTGAACGTAGTTCAGCCACAGCTGACTGTTTTGGCCTCCGGTCGCAATCACTTTTACCGGCCGTTTTTCGTTTGGATGATTCTGGATATATGAGTGAATACACTGCGAGACCAGATTTTCCCATTGGAAAACATCAGGATGGCTTTGTGGGATCTCAACGGGTACGCCTTTTATGGTTGCCAGCTGGGTGAAGGCCTGCGATGTTTTGGGCATCATGAAATTGACGCTAAGCGGGATAACCAAGGCCAGGATCAGTGCTATGCCGTTGAGCATGGCTGAGAGCGACGACGGTGCCTTGGGGCTGACTTTCGGACGTCCTGTTGGCGTTGGGGTCACTGGTGCTGTTGCGGTCGGTTCGGCCTCGCTGGTGTGGCAGGGCTCAGCCTCCGGTTGTTTGTTGTCAGGGGTATATTCATCCTGCGGGCCGATCTCGGTATCCGTAGCGGCTGGGGTGGACTGCTGCACCACGGTGGCGATCATCTGGTAGCCGCGTTTTGGCACGGTTTTGATGAACTCTGGCGATTTCGTTGAATCTTTGAGGGCTTTGCGCAGTGTGGAGATCGCCTGGGTCAGGCTTGAGTCGTCGACTTCGAACCCTTGTTCGCGCCAGACAAAATCGTGGAGGCGAGAGCGGCTAATAATGGCACCGGGATCTTCGATAAGCAGGCTAAGGGCTCGGCTTTCGTTGCTGCCAAGGCGCGTCAGTTCGTCATTTTCCAATTGGTCAATGAGGCTGTTGTCATAGGGGTCAAACAAAAAGCGCTGACCAATCAAAAATTTATTTTCTAACTTGTTCATTGTTTTAGCGTCAAAGGTCTAAAATCGAATGCCTTTATAGCATTTTCTGCCTGAATATCCTCTGAATATTAAAAATTAAAAAATACGCTGAAAAAAGGCGGGAAAAGCTAAATTGACCTTTTTAGGTTGAAATCATAAATCTAGGCCATATGTATATCAAAGAACATACAGGGAAGCCCGCCAACGTGTGCTGCGAGGCTTCTCGTTAAATTGGTTGATATAGTTTCGGAGTCGAAATGAGCGAACAAGCTATCCACAAGAATAAGGAAACCCGTGGTTTTCAGTCAGAAGTAAAACAGCTGCTGCAACTGATGATCCATTCTCTCTATTCGAACAAGGAGATTTTTCTTCGCGAATTGATTTCTAACGCATCGGATGCGGCGGACAAGCTGCGATTCCGTGCGTTGTCCCAGCCTGACTTGTATCAGGGCGATGCAGATCTCGGGGTTAAACTATCATTCAATGCCGAAGCTGGCACCTTGACGATCAGCGACAACGGTATCGGGATGAGCCGTGAGGATGTTATCGAGCACCTTGGTACTATTGCTAAGTCGGGAACGAAAGATTTCTTTGCCAAGCTGAGCGAAGAAGAGTCCAAAGATTCGCAGCTGATTGGCCAGTTTGGTGTTGGCTTCTATTCTGCCTTCATCGTTGCCGACAAAGTCACCGTTGTGACCCGCGCGGCCGGTGCGCCAGCTGAACAAGCTGTCAGCTGGGAATCGACCGGTGAAGGTGAGTACACCCTAGAGGACGTTGAGAAAGCCGGTCGCGGTACCGACATTACCCTTCACCTGCGCGAGGACGAGAAAGAGTTCCTGAGCGAGTACCGCCTGCGAGATATCGTCGGTAAGTATTCTGATCACATTGGTATCCCAGTGCATATCCAGACCATCGAACGTGATGAGGACGGCAAGGAAACCGGGCGCAAGTGGGAGCAGATCAACAAGGCACAAGCCCTGTGGACCCGCAACAAGGCCGATATCAGCGATGAAGAGTACAAAGAATTCTATAATCATGTCTCGCACGATTTTGCTGAGCCACTGGTATGGAGCCATAACCGCGTCGAAGGTAAGCAGGACTACACCAGCCTTCTTTATATCCCGTCGAAAGCACCTTGGGATTTGTACAACCGCGATGCCAAGCACGGTCTGAAATTGTACGTACAGCGCGTCTTCATTATGGACGATGCAGAGCAGTTCATGCCGTCATACCTGCGTTTCATGCGCGGCCTGATTGACTCAAACGATCTGCCATTGAACGTTTCCCGCGAAATCCTGCAGGACAACAAGGTCACCCAGTCGCTGCGCAAGGCCTGTACCAAGCGTGCGCTGAGCATGATGGAGCGTCTTGCCAATAATGATGCCGAGAAGTACCAGACGCTGTGGAACGAGTTTGGCCAAGTGCTGAAAGAAGGTCCGGTAGAAGATTTTGCCAACCGCGAGAAAGTCGCCAAGCTGTTGCGTTTCAGCTCGACCCACAACGAGACTCAAGAGCAGACGGTTTCGTTGGCTGACTATATCGGTCGAATGAAAGAAGGTCAGGATAAGATTTACTTCCTGACTGCCGATAGCTTCACCGCGGCGAAGAATAGCCCGCACCTTGAGCAATTCCGCAGCAAGGGCATTGAAGTACTGTTGATGTTTGATCGCATCGATGAGTGGCTGATGGGCCACCTGCCAGAATTTGATGGCAAGGCCTTCCAGGCGATCACCAAGGCAGATCTGGATCTGACTCAGTTTGAAGACGAGGCAGAGAAAGAAAAGCAAAAGGAAACAGAAGAGGCCTTTAAATCGGTTGTTGAACGCACCGCCACTTACCTTGGCGATCGTGTGAAGGAAGTACGTACGACGTTCAAGCTGAAAGATACGCCAGCGGTTGTGGTGACCGATGAAAACGAAATGGGCACTCAGATGGCGAAGTTGCTGGCGGCTGCCGGTCACGATGCACCGGAAGTGAATTATATTTTCGAGTTGAACCCACAGCACCCATTGGTGAGCAAGATGGCCGACGAGGCCGACGAGGTGGTGTTTGGCCAGTGGGTTGAAATGCTGCTGGGTCAGGCAATGCTGGCTGAGAAGGGCAGCATGGACGATCCTTCTCAATTCTTGGCTGCGGTGAATAAGCTTCTAGCGTAAAATCGTACGAAACGAGCAGGCGGGCTTCCGGTTATATCCGGTACCCGCCTGTTTGAATCAAAAGGTATGCTGATAACGCATGCAATGTCTCTTGGCAGCAGTGCCGGGGTTGCGGCGCATGGCTAATCAGTGTATTTTTCACTTCTTTGAACACTCCATTCAAATCTAAGGGGAACAAGATGCGCATCATTCTTCTGGGCGCTCCAGGTGCAGGTAAAGGTACTCAGGCACAATTCATCATGGAGAAATTTGGTATTCCACAAATTTCTACTGGCGACATGCTACGTGCAGCAATCAAGGCGGGTACTGAGCTAGGCAAACAAGCTAAATCCGTTATCGATGCTGGCCAACTAGTGTCTGACGACATCATCCTAGGCTTGGTTAAAGAGCGTATTGCTGAAGACGACTGTGCTAAAGGCTTCCTGCTAGACGGTTTCCCTCGTACGATCCCTCAGGCTGATGGCCTAAAAGAGATCGGTGTAGACGTTGATTACGTTATCGAATTCGATGTTGCCGACGATGTGATCGTTGAGCGCATGGCGGGCCGTCGTGCTCACCTGCCTTCAGGCCGTACTTACCACACTGTTTACAACCCACCTAAGGTTGAAGGCAAAGATGACGTGACTGGCGAAGACCTTGTTATCCGTGAAGATGACAAAGAAGAGACAGTACGTGCACGCCTAGGTGTATACCACAACCAGACTGCTCCGCTGATTGCTTACTACGGCAAAGAAGCTGAAGCTGGCAAGACTAAGTACCTGAAATTTGACGGTACTCAGCCTGTTGCAGCGGTAAGCGCAGAGCTGGAAAAAGCCCTAGCTTAATATAAGCTGGCAATATGATGAGAAGCGGGCTGTCCCTTGGGGCAGCCCGTTTTTTATTGCGCAGATACCAAGACATAATTGATTGATTACTATTGTCATTAGGGCTATTGTCTCTAGGTAGAGCCGACAGCGAAGGATGACTATGAGCGAAGCAAGCACATTACATGATAACAATAAGCCGCCGTTCGGAGTGTTGTTGGTCAACCTCGGTACGCCGGATGAGGCGACGCCTGCCGGGGTGAAGCGTTTTTTGTCTGAATTTCTCCATGATCACCGGGTGGTCGATATGACGCGGTGGCTATGGTGCCCTATATTACACGGGGTTATTTTGCCCGTTCGGGCACCGAAGGTGGCCAAGTTGTACCAGTCAGTATGGATGGATGGCGGCTCGCCGCTGATGGTCTATTCACTGCGCCAGCAACAACAACTTGCAAAGGCCTTAGGCGTACCGGTGGCATTGGGAATGACCTATGGCAGTCCGTCGATTGAAGCTGGCCTCGATCAACTGAGGCAGCAAGGCTGCCAGCGGGTGCTGGTATTGCCGCTATATCCGCAGTATTCGCGTACCACCACGGCCGCGGTATTCGATAAGGTAGCCAAGGTGCTCAAGGCTAGGGCGGATCTGCCAGAGCTGCGGTTTGTTAACCAGTACTATGATCACCCTGAGTATATTGCCGCGTTGGCCGGTTCGGTGACTGATTTTTGGCAGCAGCACGGTGAGCCGGATTATTTGCTGTGCTCTTACCATGGGATCCCGAAACGTTATGCTGACAATGGTGACCCGTATCCGCATCATTGTGAGGCGACAACGGCGATGCTGGCCGAGGCATTGGCAATACCGCAGGACAAGATGAGTATGAGCTACCAGTCGATCTTCGGTCGAGAGGAGTGGCTCAAGCCCTATACCGAAGCGACGATTCGCGAGCTAGCACAAAAAGGCATCAAGCGACTTGATGTGATTTGCCCTGCTTTTTCAGTTGATTGCCTTGAAACACTCGAGGAGATCGCGGAAGGATGTCGGGAAGTGTTCCTTGAGGCTGGGGGAGAGGCATTTAATTTGATCCCATGCCTCAATGACAGCCCTGCCCACATAACCGTGATGGAAAAGCTAGTGGCTCAGCATTCGCAAGGATGGTGAGTATCCTGCGGGCGGTGTGGCACAGGTTTGGCGCGCTGTACGTATAAGTTTCCTCTAATTTGAAAAAGCTCTCACTGCATGTGAGAGCTTTTGCTTTTCTGTTCTATATTCTGTGATAGAATTCGCAAAAATTTCTCTACAGAAAGCTCATTGACATGAAATTTCCAGGCCAACGTAAATCAAAGCATTACTTTCCAGTACATGCACGCGATCCACTTTTGAGTCAATTCAAACAAGAAAAGCGACTTGCCCGTACCCACATTGTCGGTATTGACCAGACTCTGGTTGATATTGAGGCGTGCGTGGAAGATGAATTCCTGGAGCGCTATGAGCTCAGCAAAGGTCACTCTTTGGTGATCACTGATGAGAAAGCCGAAGCCCTGTATCAGGAGCTGAAGGAAAAAGCCTTGGTTAGCCATGAGTTTGCTGGTGGCACCATCGGTAATACCCTACACAACTATTCAGTGCTGGCTGACGACAAATCTGTACTGCTAGGCGTAATGAGCAAGGATATCGAGATTGGCAGCTATGCCTACCGTTATCTATGCAATACATCAAGCCGCATGGATATGAACTTCCTGCAGCCAGTGCATGGTCCAATCGGTCGTTGCTTCGCGCTGATCACCAAAGATGGTGAGCGTACTTTCGCAATCAACGAAGGTTTGATGAACCAGCTTCATCCCGATAGCATTCCAGAGTCTGTTTTCGAAAATGCATCAGCATTGGTGCTGACAGCCTACTTGGTTCGTTGCAAGGAAGGCGACCCAATGCCGGAAGCAACCATGCGCGCGATTGAATTTGCTAAGAAGTACGATGTGCCGGTTGTTCTGACTCTGGGCACCAAGTTCGTGATTGCAGATGATCCGCAGTGGTGGCGCGACTTCCTTCGCGACAACGTGACCGTTGTGGCCATGAACGAGGACGAAGCAGAGGCGCTGACCGGTGAAACCGATCCGCTGCTAGCGGCAACCAAGACGCTTGACTGGGTTGACTTGGTTCTGTGTACGGCGGGTCCTGTTGGCCTTTACACGGCGGGTTATACTGACGATGGCGCCAAGCGCGAAACAAGTCTGCCGCTGCTGCCGGGTGAAATTCCAGAGTTCAACCGCTACGAATTCAGCCGACCAATGCTGAAGAGCGAGTGTGAGACTCCGCTGAAGGTTTACTCTCACATTGCACCTTATATGGGTGGCCCTGAGCGTATTAAGAACACCAATGGCGCGGGTGATGGTGCATTGTCAGCTCTGTTGCATGACATGTCTGCTAACCGTTACCACAGAGAGAATGTACCGAAGTCGAGCAAGCATCATTACAACTTCCTGACTTATTCGTCGTTCTCACAGATTTGTCTGTACTCAAACCGTGTAAGTTACGAAGTGCTTGCCCAGCATTCACCTCGTCTGTCACGCGGCTTGCCTGAGCGCGAAGACAGCCTGGAAGAGGCATACTGGGAGCGTTAAGCGACGCTCTGTTGTATCTATGTCAAAAACCACCGAAAGGTGGTTTTTTTATGCCTGTAATATCAGTGTTATCAGCTTAACTTTCTGATTTTCAATGGTAAATTTTGTTTTCTGAGTTTTAGTAAAATATTGTGGTGACTTTTTAGCAAAAAATCCTGTCGTGGTGGCATTTTTTTCCTACGCTTAATTGGCAGTATTTACAATAAGGAGACGTTGTATATGCGAAATTATGCAGTGGTAATGGCATGTTTGTTGGCCGCTTTGGGGTCAACGCAGGTACAGGCAAAAGCAGAATTGCCTGAGGGGACTCAGGAATTTGGCTTGCAGGGTAGTTTGGACTTGGACTATGTGGATGATTACCTGTTTGTTCTCAATACATCATACGGTTACTTTATCTATGATGATTGGGAAATTGGTGCGGTGCTGGATATTAATATGAGCGATAGCACCCAGCAGTTCCAGATAGGGGGCTTTACCGAATATAACTTCACCAATTCGACAGATTGGGTACCGTATGTCGGGGCGGCAGCCCAATTGGCCAACTTGTCTGGTGATGACGGTGATTTCGATTTTGATTTCGAGGATGTTACCGCGCTCAATATCAAATTAGCCGCCGGGGTAAAATACTTCATTAATCCTCATGTGGCGATCAGTGCCGAGGTGAATTACAACATCTCGACCGATGATATCAATGTGACCAAAGACGGGGTGGAAGACAGCTTTACCCGGTTTATCTTTGGTACGCGCTTTTACTTTTAAGTTATCCCCTTATATCGAACGAGAAAGCGAGAGCCAAGGCTCTCGCTTCTGTTATGGATTAACCGGTATTGCTTAGGATTTTTGATATGCCTCGTTGTGAACTGCGGCAATCGCACGTCCGGACGGATCGGCACTGTTCTTGAAGCTCTCATCCCATTCTATGGCCTTGGCACTTGAACAGGCAATCGAGGGCCCGCCTGGTACGCATTTTGCGGCATCTTCTAACGGGAACAGTTCTTCGAAGATTTCACGATAGACATAAGCCTCTTTGGTTGTCGGCGTGTTGTAAGGGAAACGGAACTTGGCCGTCTCAAGCTGCTGGTCACTGACTTTGGCGGCTGCCACCTCTTTGAGTGTATCGATCCAGCTGTAACCTACACCGTCCGAGAACTGCTCCTTTTGGCGCCATGCAACGGATTCTGGCAGATAATGGCCGAAGCATTCGCGGATAATATGTTTTTCCATCTTGCCGTTGCCGCACATCTTGTCCTCGGGGTTGAGGCGCATAGCGACTTCCAAGAACTCCTTGTCAAGGAAAGGAACGCGCGCTTCGATCCCCCAAGCTGCCATTGACTTGTTGGCGCGGGCACAGTCGAACATGTTCAGCGCCAGTAGCTTGCGTACGGTTTCCTCATGGAACTCCTTGGCATTCGGCGCCTTGTGGAAATACAGGTAACCGCCGAAGACCTCGTCAGCCCCTTCGCCAGACAGTACCATTTTGATCCCCATCGCGCGGATCTTGCGCGACATCAAGTACATCGGGGTCGAGGCGCGGATAGTTGTCACATCATAGGTCTCGATGTGGTAGATCACATCACGGATAGCATCCAGACCTTCTTGGATGGTATACGTCAGCTCATGGTGGACGGTGCCGATGTGATCGGCCACGACCTTGGCCGCTTTTAGATCCGGGGCACCTTCGAGACCAATAGCAAACGAGTGTAGCGTCGGCCACCATGCCTGGGTTTTTTCATCATCTTCGATACGACGGGCTGCAAATTTCTTGGTAATGGCTGAAATTACCGAGGAATCAAGGCCACCGGAGAGCAATACGCCGTATGGGACATCAGTCATCAACTGGCGTTTCACCGCACTTTCTAAGGCATCGGTAAGTGCAATTTTGTCAGTCTTGGCATCGGCCACTGTATCGAAATCCATCCAATCGCGCTTGTAGTAACGCACCGGCTCGCCTTTCTTGCTCCATAGGAAATGGCCAGGAGGGAACTCTGAAATGGTTTTGCATACTGGTACCAGAGCCTTCATCTCCGAGGCGACATAGTAGTTACCATGTTCATCGTGGCCATGGTAAAGCGGGATGATACCAATATGATCTCGGCCGATCAGGTATGCGTCTTCAGCCTCGTCATAGAGAATAAAACCGAAGATACCGTTGAGGTAGTCAAGTAGCTCCGGGCCTTTCTCTTTATAGAGAGCCAAGATGATTTCACAGTCTGACTCCGTCTGGAAAGGGTAGTCTGGTGCGAATTCCGCGCGCAGTTCTTTATGGTTGTAGATTTCACCATTGACGGCAAGGGCGTGGGATTTGTCGGCGTTGTACAGGGGCTGTTCACCGCTGTTCAGGTCGACAATGGCCAGACGCTCATGCACCAGGATGGCTTTGTCTGATGAATAAATCCCAGACCAGTCCGGGCCGCGGTGGCGCATTTTTTTCGACATCTCCAGTGCGGTTTCACGCAGCGCGGTGGCATCGGTTTTTATATCTAGAATCCCAAATACTGAACACATACTTGCTTCCCCAATCGTCAAATTCTGCAAATCGTCAATTTCATGACCAGCTACAGGCGGTAGGGGATCCATGATGTTGATAGATCCCGGCCCGTACTGCGCCGGTTTGCTGTTAATTGTTAAAATTGCGTATTCGTCAGTGAAATGCAACCCATGGGATTAATTCGATAAACAAAATAGCCATGTGATGAATATTTTCCATTTATTTTGAAAATAAATGAATTTTATCTACTCGCGGGTAATATTTGTTCGGAAAATACAAACGGCAGCCGAAGCTGCCGTTTGTGATCGTTGCTGAATATTGTCGGTTAGGGGCGTGGCGAAATGTTCGGCGATAGGTGCTCGCAGACATGGCGGGCAAAGCCACCGCCGGCTTCGTTGTAAATATTGAAGGCGGCATCGACCCCGAGCTCGATCAGCTCCGTCGTATCTTCGGGATATTTGGCAATAGCGGCAATTTGCCCTTGATAGTTACGTTCCCGAATTTGTTCGAGGGCAAAACTATTTGCTTGGCTGTGGGGCATTGCCAACAAAATCAAGCGTGTATTTCGTTTTGAAATAACCCGAGCCCAGAAGTCGGGGTCGGTGGCATCGCCTTGGATCACGTTGCGCCCTTGTTCCCGGTGGAGGGCGACAGACTCTTCACGGGTTTCGACACCAATGACCTGATTACCGTAGCGCGACACTAATTCATCATAGGCACCACTCCCGATTCGTCCCATTCCAAGGATTAAGATTTCCTTGTTGCCAAGATCAATCAGACGATCGCCCGGGTTCAGTTTTTCCGGTTCAAACTCTTTGAGCCATTTAGAGGCATCTTTGTACAGGCGGTGACCAAGCGTATTTAACGGTGCTGCAATCAGAAAGGAAAGTGATACCGCGATGGCGATAGCGACAAGGAAGCTGCCTGGGAGCATGCCCATTTTATAGGCTAGGCCACCGACAATTAGTCCGAACTCGCTGTAGTTGAACAGGGTGAGCGTCCCTAGCAGGGAGGTGCGAACCCGATAATGGAACATATTGAAGATAACATAGTAGAGAACGCCTTTGAGCGGCAGCATCACCAGAAGTAGCAACGCCATGAGTAGCCCTTCTATGGTTGGCTCTTCGGCGAGGCCAATATTGAGGAAGAAGCAGACTAACAGTAACTCTTTTATGTTAAACAATGACTTGGACAACTCTGATGATTTTGGATGGGCAGCTAGCATCATCCCTAGGATCAGGGCTCCCAAATCAGCTTTCATACCAACGACTTCGAACAGACCGGCACCGGCGACAAGGGCAAGAAATATCCCGTAGAGAACCAGCATTTCGCCGTGGCCGGCACGGTCAAGGATCTTGAACAGAGACGGGCGCAGCAGTGGCAGGGCAAACAGTCCCAGTGCTGTAATCTCCGGGATTTTTCCGGTAGAGACAGTCAGGAAGATAACGGCGAAGATATCCTGCATAACCAGAATACCGATCGCCAGTGTACCGTAGGTCGCATTGAGTTCGCCTTTCTCTTGCAATGCCTTGATGGCAAAAACGGTGCTGGAAAATGAAAGTGCAAAACCGAGAAGGGCCAATTGGGTAATATCGAGATCAGCCATCATGCCGATACCCAATTGCTTGAGAACCAGTAGGACAAGGGTAAACAGGCCGGTTGTTAGTACGTTATGTAGCGTGGCGCCGCCCCAGATCTCCTTGGTCAGCAGGGTCCTGACATCGAGCTTGAGACCGATGGTGAACAACAGTAGGGTGACCCCGAGGTCAGCGAGCGTGGTCAGGGCATCGGTTGAGGTGTAGCCGGCACTGTTGAGGGCGAAACCTGCGACAAGGAAGCCCACCAACGGGGGGAGCTTGCAGCGCAGTGCGATGAAGCCTGCCAGAAAGGCCGCGATGATATAGATGAGTTCCATACTTGGCTGAGTTCCTTTTGTATTGCTGATCATGCCATGTGCACACAGTGGATCTGAGGCTTGGCTTATCGTTAACCGTAAGCGGTCGTGATTATTTTGGGGACGGAATATAACACAAAGGCCATGTTCCTGTCTGAAACATGGCCTTTGTATTTTGTTACTAAATGAGTGACTTACACCAAATTTGGCGGTTTATTGCTCTTCAAGCAGGCGCTGGAGCAATACGCCGTTGAGCATGGCGCGCTTGATCATAGAGAAAGCGCCAATAGTTGGTTGGGTGTAAAGCTCTGATGGGACAATCGGCAGCCCGCGGTTGAAGGTAGACAGAGACTGGGTTTCCACGCAGCGGCGGATGGCCGGGAAGAGGATGTCTTTGGCATGGGTGATATTACCTGCCACCACAATTTTTTGCGGATTGAACAGGTTGATCGTCATGGCCAGTGCCTTGCCTAGTTGGTTGCCGACTTTGATCAGTGACTGGGTAGCAAGCTCATCACCTTTGTTGGCCGCATCACAGATGGCTGGCATGGTGATATCTTCAAGCTCCTGCAACGAACTTGGATAACCTTGGGCAAGCAACGAGCGTACATGCTTGATAATCGCAGGATCGGCAGCCACGGTTTCTAGGCAGCCGAAATTGCCGCACTGGCATTTGTCACCGAGCGGGTCAATTTGGATATGGCCGATCTCACCTACGTTACGGTTGGTACCAAGGAAAACCTGTCCGTTGACGATAATACCCGCACCCGTACCATGGTGTACGCTGACCAGAATAGAATCTTTGCAGTCTCGGCTGGCTCCGAAGTAGTGCTCGGCAAGAGCCAGGCCACGGATATCGTTGCCGACAAAGCAAGCCACGCCATACTTGTCGCTGATGATGTCAGCCAGCGGTAGTCGGTCGACGTCGATGTGCGGCATATATTCGATAATGCCGTTTTCAGGGTCGATCAAACCCGGAAGGGTGATACCGAAAGCGACCAGCTCTCGCATGACATTTTGGTTCTCTCCGATGAACTGCTGGATATGGCTAAGCAATCCTTCGATGAGTTCCTGCTGGGTGGTATAGCTGAAAGGGTGACCGGTACCGGCAATAAATTTGCCGCTCAGATCGTAAAGGGTTAGCTCGATATAATTACGCCCTAAGCGAATTGCAATCGAGTGGAAAGGGGTTGACTCGGTGGTCAGGGATATTGCGCGCCGGCCTCCGGTGGAAGCTTGCTGCGCGACCTCTTTAATGAGGCCGCGCTCTAGCAGTTGGCGGGTGATCTTAGTAACGCTTGCAGGTGCCAGCTGACTGACGTCAGCAACCTGGATACGCGAAATGGGTCCTTGCAAGTCAATGAGCCGGTAAACGGCAGCGCTATTTAGCTGCTTTACCAGATCGACATTACCAATTTGTCCGCCTGTCATAGTTAGTTCTGCTCGTATTCACCGTTAACAACAGTCGCCCGAACATTAAAATCGCGATCAAAAACAGTCAGGTTAGCTACCATGCCTTTTTTGATGGCCCCCAGTTCCTTGTCGACACCGATAGCGCGAGCAGGATACAGGGTTGCCATGCGAATCGCTTCGTCCAGGGCGATACCTGCATGCTCGACACTATTTTGAACTGCTTCAATCATAGTCAGTGCCGAACCGCCAAGTGTGCCATTCTCGTCCACACACTTGCCATCACGGTAATATACTTTCTTACCGACAAAAATAAAGTGATCAATGTCTGCTCCTGCAGGTGCAGTTGCGTCTGTGACCAAAACAAGTTTGTCGCCCTTCATGCGATGGGCCATGCGGATATTGGCATAATCAACGTGGAAGCCATCAGCGATAATACCGGTATATACTTCCGGTGTATCATAAATGGCGCCAACCATACCCGGTTCGCGGCCCGCGATTGGGGTCATGGCGTTGAACAGGTGGGTCGCAAACGTGATGCCAGAGGCGAAGCCTTTGCGTGCTTCTGCGTAGGTGGCATTGGTGTGGCCCGCTGAAACAACGATGCCTGCGTCGACTAGTCGTTCGATATGGGCGTGGTCGTTTTGCTCTGGAGCCAGTGTTACTTTGGTCACTACATCGGCGTTATCGCAGATGGTCTGGATCATATCGCTGTCAGAACGGCGGATATGGTCAACAGAGTGGATACCTTTTTTCATCACATTCAGGTACGGACCTTCAAGGTGCAGGCCGAGCGAATGGTTCTGGTATTTGCCTTGGTACTCACGGGCGGCAGCGATAGCAGCCTTCATGTCCTCGTCAGACGAGGTGATCAGCGTCGGTAGGAAGCTGGTACAACCGGATTTCAGGTTGGCACGGTGCATGGTGTGGATGGTATCGGCGTTGATTTCGTCGTTTAGCATCACACCGCCACAGCCGTTAAGCTGTAGGTCGATGAAACCTGGAGTCAGGTTGGCACCGTCAAGGTCGAGTTTTTGAATATCGGAAGGTAGCTCAGTTTCTGGGCATACAGCGCGAATGTTCACGCCGTCAACAATGACGGCGTGGTTATTCAGCACATCGCTACCGGTGAAAATTCGGCAATTGGTAAGCGCGTACATGAATAGTTCCTTTGTTATAGGTGTTTGATATTTTCTGCTTCAAGCTCTTTGAAATACTTAACCGTTTTAACTTTTAGCTCTTGGGTAGAGGCTTCATCGCATACGATCAGTGATTTCGGGTGTAGCTGAAGGGCTGAAACGGTCCATAGATGGTTCACGGAACCTTCAACGGCGGCTTCTAGCGCCTGGGCTTTGCTGTGGCCTGTAACCAGAATCATGATTTCTTCGGCATCAAGCAAAGTACCCACACCGATAGTCAGGGAGTATTTAGGTACTTGGGCCATATCGCCATCGAAGAATCGAGAGTTGGCGATACGAGTGTCTTCAGTCAGGGTCTTGATACGGGTACGAGAAGAAAGCGAAGATGCCGGCTCGTTGAATGCGATATGGCCGTCGTTGCCTACACCGCCCATGAACAGATTGATGCGGCCAAAAGACTTGATTTTGTCTTCGTAGCGCTTGCATTCTGCATCGTGATCAGCCGTGTTGCCGTCAAGTAGATTGATGTTTTCTTCTTGAATATCAATATGATTGAAGAAGTTGTTGAACATGAAACTGCGGTATGACTCAGGGTGGTCAGCAGGCAGTCCGATGTATTCGTCCATGTTGAATGTCACAACATGCTTGAAGCTTACTTCGCCTGCTTGATAAAGCTCAATCAGACGTTTGTAGGTCGCCAGAGGAGTGCCGCCTGTAGGTAGGCCTAGCACAAAAGGACGTTCCGCTGTTGGCTGGAATTTGTTAATACGATCAACGATATAGCGAGCGGACCACAAACCTACGTCTTTAGCTTCATTCAGTGGGATAAGTCTCACGGTGACACCTCATTCCTGTAGTAATTTCGGGTAAATTCTAGCGCGAAGTCGCCTTTGTTTTGGATAATAAAATAAGTTTTATGATCGAGCTAGCAAAATCGTCTGGTAATTAGCCTTACAGGTGATAAAGATCACAAATGGCAAGGTTTTAATTTGCGGGGTGAAATTAATTTTTTAAACTGCAGGGGACTTAATCGGATAACTAAAATAAGTTGTCTTCTTATCTAAGAAAACCATAGGGGGAACTAAGGGTGAATATTCTTGGATACTTTCAAAAAGTAGGTAAAGCATTGATGGTGCCAGTCGCCACGTTGCCTGCCGCTGCAATCTTAATGGGTGTGGGGTACTGGATTGATCCAAACGGCTGGGGTGCAAACAGTGCACTGGCTGCGTTTTTGATCAAAGCTGGTGCTGCCATTATCGATAACATGTCTGTACTGTTTGCTGTTGGTGTGGCTTACGGTATGTCTAAAGACAAAGACGGTGCAGCCGCGCTGTCTGGTTTTGTTGGTTTCCTAGTGGTAACCACGCTGCTTTCTCCGGGAGCAGTTGCACAAATCCAAGGTATTGCAGCCGGTGAAGTGCCAGCGGCCTTTGGTAAAATCAACAACCAGTTTGTTGGTATCCTTGTGGGTATCGTGTCAGCTGAAATTTACAACCGTTTTTCACATGTTGAGCTGCACAAAGCCCTTGCGTTCTTCTCTGGTAAGCGTCTAGTCCCAATCTTGACGTCTTTCACCGGTATCCTTATTGCCTTCGTACTGATGTACATCTGGCCTGCAATCTACGGCGGTCTAGTATCGTTTGGTGAAGGCATTCAGAGCATGGGTGAGCTAGGTGCTGGTATCTACGCATTCTTCAACCGTCTATTGATCCCTGTTGGTCTACACCACGCACTTAACTCAGTGTTCTGGTTCGACGTTGCGGGTATTAACGATATTCCTAACTTCCTAGGCGGTGCGAAGTCAATTGCTGAAGGTACTGCAACTCCAGGTGTTACTGGTATGTACCAAGCGGGCTTCTTCCCAATCATGATGTTCGGTCTACCTGGTGCGGCACTGGCTATCTACCACACTGCTAAAGCGAAGAACAAAGAGAAAGTGGCATCTATCATGATCGCTGCTGGTTTCGCATCGTTCTTCACTGGTGTGACAGAGCCTCTAGAGTTCGCATTCATGTTCCTAGCACCTGGCCTATACGTTCTACACGCATTGCTAGCGGGTATCTCTGTATACATCGCAGCATCTATGCAGTGGATTGCGGGCTTCGGTTTCTCTGCCGGTCTTGTTGACCTTGTGTTGTCAACGCGTAACCCACTGGCGGTTAACTGGTACATGCTGATTGTTCAGGGTCTGGTGTTCTTTGCACTGTACTACTTCATCTTCCGCGCAGTTATCATTAAGTTCAATCTTAAGACGCCTGGCCGTGAAGACGACGACGTAGAAGAAAGCGGTGTGACAGGTTCTAAAGAAACTGGCGAACTAGCTAAGCAATACATCAAGGCGTTGGGTGGTGTGTCTAACCTAGAAAACATCGACGCATGTATCACTCGTCTACGTCTGACGCTGAAAGACAGCAGCCTAGCTGACGAGAAGACATTGAAAGCACTAGGTGCGATGGGTGTGGTTAAACTGGGTTCTAACAACCTACAAGTTATCCTTGGCCCACTAGCCGAAATCGTAGCTGGCGAGATGAAGAAAGTCTCTCCGAACGAAGACCTATCTGCAGTCAAACTACCTTAATCACTGACACTAAGTCTTTGACTAAGAATATCGGCCTCCGCTAGGGGGCCGATACCCACCGACTCAATAATCATCTGAAATCTCAATTTTTGACTTTGCTCTTTTTCTATTCCTTTCAGGCTGTGCCTGATGTCCGGGAAGGGGGACGGGTGTCTGCGGTTTCAGATCATTATTATGTTTTGCCAAGGGAAGAGACCGGTGTTCGGCACTCACCAAGGCTACTCGGGAGACGGATTTACTCATGAAAACATTTAAATTGAGCCTAATGGCATCGGTTGTTGCATTGGCAACCGGTTGTACGACATCACCATCAATGACTGATCAGCAAATTGCAGATACGCTGGCAGAAAATTTGGGTGTTAATTATCAGTTGGTGACTAACCATGGTGCCAACGAAGGGCTGCAGTGCCGCGAATTGGCAGCCGAGTGGGCATCGTGTGACTTGATCAATATGACGCTGACCAATAATGGCCCGGCAGTGTCAAGCAAAGATTGGAAGATCTACTTCCATAGCATCCGTATGATCCTGGATGTGCAGAACGATCAGTTCAAAGTGACCCACATCACGGGTGACCTGCACTCGCTGGAGCCGACCGATAAGTTCGAGGGCTTCGATGCTGGTGAGAGCGTGGTTATCCCGTATATCGGTGAATACTGGACGCTGTTCGAGAACGACTATATGCCGCGAGCTTATGTCGTGGCTGGCACCTCTGAGCCTAAAACCCTAGAGAGCATGGATTTTGAAGATCCATCAGCATACCTTGACCCGATCAGCGGCAACAACTGGAAACGTACCCCGACCGACAACAATATCCTGGCTACTGCCCAGTCTCGTTTCGAGAAGAACCGTGATGTTAATTTGATCGCCAAGGAAGAGCTGGCCGGTACTATCGTCCCAACCCCGTTGAGCACTAAGCTGACTGGTGGCTCGGTATCGCTGGCAAACGGCGTAAGTATCGACAATAAGGCCCTGCTTCCTTCAATGCTAGACGCGGCGACCAAGCGTATGGAAATGCTGGGCATTGATACTGACGGTACATACCCGGTGACATTGATCCTTGACCCTGCGCGTTTTAGCAAGGCGAATCAGGTATCAGGTGCCTATGAGCTAGACGTGACCAACGGCAAGACAACCATCGTTGGCTATGACGCTGAAGGTGCGTTTTACGGTCTGCAGTCGCTGATGTCTTTGGCGAGCACGGGTAGCGAGAAGCAGATCCCGACGTTGAAAGTTACCGATGCACCGCGCTTCGATTACCGTGGTGTGATGGTGGATGTTGGCCGTAACTTCCACTCTAAGGATGCTATTTTGCGTACGCTGGATCAAATGGCCGCGTACAAGATGAACAAATTCCACTTCCACCTGACTGACGATGAAGGCTGGCGTTTGCAGATCCCTGGTTTGCCAGAGCTGACCGAGGTGGGCGGCAAGCGCTGTCACGATCTATCTGAAACGTCTTGCCTGTTGCCGCAGCTGGGTTCTGGCCCTAATAGCGACAACTTCGGTTCGGGTTTCTACACCAAGCAAGACTACCTAGATATCCTTGCTTATGCCAAGGCTCGTGGTATCGAAGTGATCCCTGAAATTGACATGCCAGCGCACTCTCGTGCTGCGGTTGTGGCAATGGAAGCGCGCCATAAGCGCTTGAGCGAAGCCGGTGACTTGGCTGGGGCGAACCAGTACCGTTTGATGGATCCAAATGATACCTCAAACGTGACCACGGTACAGTTCTATGACAAGCGTAGCTTCATCAACCCGTGCATGGACTCGTCACTGAACTTCGTTAACAAGGTAATCACCGAAGTCGCTGCGATGCACCAGCAGGCAGGCATGCCGCTGAGCACATGGCACTTTGGTGGTGACGAAGCGAAGAATATTAAGCTAGGTGCGGGTTTCCAGGACATCAATGCGGCAGATAAGGTTGACTGGAAGGGCGATTTGGACCTAAGCCAGCAGGATAAGCCATTTGCCAAGTCGCCGATGTGTCAGAAGGCGATTGCCAGCGGTGTGGTATCAGATTACGCCCATCTGCCAAGCTACTTCGCTGAGAAGGTGAGCAAGGTCGTGGCTGCCAAGGGGATCCCTAGCTTCCAGGCATGGCAGGATGGCTTGAAGTACTCGAAAGACGCTTCGTCGTTCGCGACTGACAATGTACGCGTTAACTTCTGGGATACCCTGTACTGGGGCGGCGGTGCATCTGCGTATGACTGGGCTGCGAAAGGCTATGACATGATCATCTCCAACCCTGATTATGTTTACATGGACATGCCATATGAGGTGGATCCGGAAGAGCGTGGCTATTACTGGGCAACCCGTGCAACCGATACCCGCAAGATGTTTGCTTTCGCGCCTGAGAACTTGCCGCAGAATGCCGAGACATCGGTAGATCGCGATGGTAACGGATTCACCAGTAAGGGCACGGCGAAAGGCAAAGACTTCTACGGTCTGTCAGCACAGTTGTGGAGTGAGACGGTTCGTACGGACGACCAGTTTGAGTACATGGTTTTCCCTCGCGTCTTGGCGGCGGCAGAGCGTGCATGGCACAAGGCTGATTGGGAGCGTGACTACCAGCCAGGTGTCGAGTACTCGCAGTCAACCCAGATGGTCGACAAGACCGCACTGCAGCAGGAGTGGGCACGTTTTGCCAATATCCTGGGCCAGCGCGAACTTGCCAAGCTTGATGCTGCAGGTATCCAGTACCGTGTACCGGTTCCGGGTGCGACAGTGAAGAACGGTGTGCTGGCAATGAACATCAGCATGCCAGGTCTGGCTCTTGAGTATTCAACTGACAACGGCGAGACGTGGAAGCGCTATCAGGCGGAGAACCAGCCGAAGGTGAAAGGCAAGGTTCAGGTCCGTGCGGTAAGTGCTGATGGTAAGCGCTACAGCCGAGTGATCGCCCTGTAAGTTTGCCTGTGATATAACCTCAGCTGGCGGGAAATCCCCGCCAGCTTCTTTGTGGGGGCGACTTGAGTGCCCACAAAGAAGCTGTCTTGCTGCTTTGGTTCAGTTGATGGTTATCCCATGACGGGAACCTGAATAGAATGTTCTTTCCTGGCTCGAGTTTGAAGAGCCGTGCTTCTGCGCCCCGCACCGTTATACGCGTCTTCAGGAGGAATTCTGGGATTGCTGTGATATTGCGGGGTTTTTTTATCCATATCGTCAAACAATGCATACTATTTGTTGAGTAGTACCCCATATTTATGGATGATAGAGAACTTAAAAATCCTGTCAGCACACGAGGTGTAAATAGATGAGTGAATCTGAAGCTCGTCCATCAAACTTTATCCGTCAAATTATTGATGCGGATTTAGCGAGTGGCAAACATACAAGCGTACATACCCGATTCCCGCCGGAGCCGAACGGCTACCTGCATATCGGCCATGCGAAATCTATTTGTTTGAACTTCGGTATTGCTCAGGACTATCAGGGTCAGTGTAACCTACGTTTCGACGACACAAACCCTGAGAAAGAAGACATCGAATACGTTGAGTCTATTAAGAACGATGTTAACTGGTTGGGCTTTAAGTGGGACGGTGAGATTTGCTATTCATCTGACTACTTCGATAAGCTATACGGGTTTGCTATTGAATTGATTAATAAAGGCTTAGCGTACATTGATGAGCTAAGTCCAGAGCAGATGCGTGAATACCGCGGCACATTGACTGAGCCGGGTAAGCACAGCCCGTACCGTGATCGTAGCGTAGAAGAAAACCTTGAGCTGTTCGAAAAAATGAAGAACGGCGAGGTTGAAGAGGGCAAGATGTGCCTTCGCGCCAAGATCGATATGGCTTCACCTTTCATGGTTATGCGTGATCCGGTTCTTTACCGAGTTCGTTTCGCAACCCACCACCAGACCGGCGACAAGTGGTGCATCTACCCGATGTACGACTTCACCCACTGTATTTCTGATGCGCTAGAGGGTATTACGCACTCTATCTGTACGTTGGAATTCATGGACAACCGTCGTCTGTATGACTGGGTTCTGGAAAATATCACGATTGATTGCCAGCCACACCAGTACGAGTTCAGCCGTCTGAACTTGGAATACACTGTCATGTCCAAGCGTAAGCTTAACCAGCTTGTTACTGAGAAGTTGGTTGACGGCTGGGACGACCCACGTATGCCAACGATTTCTGGCCTGCGCCGCCGTGGTTTCACCTCTGCGTCAATTCGTGAGTTCTGTAAGCGTATCGGCGTGACCAAGCAAGACAACACTATCGAGATGAGCTCGCTGGAGTCTTGTATCCGTGATGACCTGAACGAAAACGCACCACGTGCGATGGCTGTTTTGGATCCGATTAAAGTCGTGATCGAAAACTTTGACGCTGACGTCGAAATGCTAGAAGTGGCTAACCACCCTAACAAACCTGAGATGGGTAGCCGCCAAGTACCGTTCACGCGTGAATTGTACATTGAAGCTGAAGATTTCCGCGAAGAAGCGAACAAGAAGTACAAGCGTCTGGTTCTGGGCAAAGAAGTCCGCCTGCGCGGTGCTTACGTGATCAAAGCTGAGCGCATCGAGAAAGACGAAGCGGGTAACGTTACTACTATCTACTGTACTTACGATAACGAGACGCTGGGTCAGAACCCAACGGATGGCCGTAAGGTGAAAGGCGTTATCCACTGGGTATCAGCAGATGCTGGTGTACCGGCTGAAATCCGCCTGTACGATCGTCTGTTTACTGTACCGAACCCTGGTGCGGCAGATGATTTCGTATCAGTGATCAACCCTGAGTCACTGACCGTGATGAACGGTTTTGTCGAGCCGTCTTTGGTTGAAGCCGAAGTTGAGCAGGCATACCAGTTCGAGCGCATGGGTTACTTCTGTGCGGACAACAAAGACTCTTCTAAAGAGAAACTGGTGTTCAACCGTACTGTTGGCCTACGTGATACTTGGGCAAAAATCGCAGACTAACGTCGCAGATTGAGTCTCTGATAAATAAAAAACCAGCCATTCGGCTGGTTTTTTTATGCGCTGTGCTGACTTAAAGGATGAATGCAAGCCAACAGGAAGCGGGTTACTTGCGGTCGTGCAGCGATTCGTCTTCGTTGCAGTTGCCTTCCATGCAGTGGCCGTAAAGGTACAGGCTGTGGTTGGTCAGGCGAACATTAAAGCTGGCCGCAATTTCTTTCTGGCGCTTTTCAATGACTTCATCAGAAAATTCGATGACCTTGCCGCAGTCAAGACATACAAGGTGGTCGTGGTGGTGCTGTGTCGCCAGTTCAAATACAGATTTGCCGCCTTCAAAGTGGTGACGGGTCACGATACCGGCATCATCAAATTGGTTCAATACTCGGTAAACGGTAGCAAGGCCAATCTCTTCACCGATGTCGATGAGCTTCTTGTATAGGTCTTCAGCACTGATGTGCTGGCAATCCGGTTGCTGGAGAACTTCCAGAATCTTGAGACGTGGAAGTGTCACCTTTAGGCCAGCTTGTTTAAGCGCTTGGTTGTTGTCTGACATTGGAATTTCCTATTGGCTAGCCGTACCCTCATGGTGCGGTAGTCTTCTCTTCTATTCATCATTATAAGTGAGCACAAGGTAACAATAAACTATAAAACGGGTCAATCTTGCTGATATCTAACTTTTCTTTTTGTTGTTTACTTGTTATTAAAATGTACACGCGTGCAAAACGTGGTTACTATGGGCTCATCGTACCAGTGAAAGGGAAGTTTGCTTGTGGATAAAATCTATACCCCGTCTCTTGTCAAGCTGGCTCTGAATTTGTGGCCGCCATTTTGGGGGGCGGGAATTCGGATCGTGTCAATTTCCGATGATTTTCGGCAGGTAAGGATCAAGCTAAAGTTAAGATGGTGGAATAAAAATGCTAATCGTACTCAATACGGCGGCAGTATTTTCTCCTTGACTGATCCTGTCTATGCGCTGATGTTGATCGGCATTTTGGGCAAGGAATACTTTATTTGGGATAAACAGGCTGAAATTAATTTCATCAAGCCGGGATGTACGGACTTGTTCGCTGATTTTGTTATTTCAGATGCCATGATCAGCGAAATTATGTCGGCGACGGCTACTGGGGATAAATATCTGCCCGAATTTGTCGTACAGGTTAAGGATCTCAATGGCGAGGTGGTGTCTCAGGTTAAGCGAACTTTGTATGTGCGCAAGAAGCCGCAGTATAGGGTGGGGCAGGATGGTTGTGGGGATGCTGAGGACAATCAGCGTTCGGTGATGCCTTAGGACATCAGTGTCGTTCTTAAAAATAACACGCCGGACCAAAGGGCCCGGCGTGTCGGTGTTCCACGAGAGATTAGTCAGCCAGTTCGGCCAGGCACATTTCTTCGTAAATCTGGTTAACCCATTTTTCGACGCGCTCTTCCGTCAGCTCTGGCTGGCGGTCTTCGTCGATACACAGGCCGACGAAGTGGTTGTCGTCGACAAGGGCTTTGGACGCTTCGAACTCAAAACCTTCGGTTGAGAAGTGGCCAACAACGGTTGCGCCGCGACCTTCAACGATTTCACGTACGGTACCCATCGCATCACAGAAGTATTCTGCATAGTCTTCCTGATCGCCACAGCCGAAGATAGCGACTAGCTTGGTCGAGAAGTCAATTTGTTCTAGTTCTGGGAAAAAGTCGTCCCAGTCACACTGTGGTTCGCCGTAATACCAGGTTGGGATACCCAGTAGTAGTAGGTCAAAATTGTCGATATCTTCTTTGCTGCATTTAGCGATATCTTTCACTTCAACTAGCTTATCGCCTAGTCGTTTTTGGATCATTTTAGCGACGGCTTCTGTATTACCTGTGTCGCTACCAAAGAAGAGTCCTACACTCGCCATAGTAGAGATTACCCTGTTAATTGTTGACCGCTTAGCATAGTGCCTACGGTATCCATCATTCATTTAGAGGGGCAAGGCCCCTTGCCAATTGTGCTCAGCGGGAGTACATGGCGTGTCGCCATGGTCACGATTGGCACATCAATTAACTGATGCCGGCTCCTTCCCAGCTAAGCTGGATCAGACCTTTGGCAACAAAGCCGGCACAGCCAAGAAACAGTACAAGCCAGACGATTTTTTGACCAAAAGGCGGTACATTACCTTGTTTTAGTACATCTTTAATGGCCATGCCGATAAAGAAGAAAATCGCAGCAAACAGTAAATCCAGCCCGATCGATTCAAGCAATTCCATGTGCTCGTAAAGCATCAGTGTCTCCTTACCGCTCTATCGTTAATGCAGTGCTAGCCGCGCACTATAACATAGACAATAGGGGGCTGTTAACGTTATGCCGCCTGCAAGAAGTTCAAAATAATACGATTCACCGTATCGGGTTTTTCTGCATGGAGCCAGTGGCCGGTATTGGCCACTAAATACGCCTTGGCATTGGGAAACTGGCGGCTGATCGCCTCGCGGTGCTCTGGCAGAATGTAGTCGGATTCCTGGCCCTTGATAAACAGAGTCTGGCCAGTGTATGCCGGAATCTCTTCCCAGCCCATGATGGTATTGTAATTGGCAATCAGCCCTTCGACATTGAAGCGCCAGCCGTAGTGCCCGTCTTCCTGTTTGGCAAAGGATTTGAGTAGGAATTGGCGTACCCCGGGATCCATGACGTGGCGGGCAAGGTATTGTTCGGCGTCGCTGCGCTTTTCTACGGTGTGCTTGGTGACTTCGCGCAGTCCGTTGAACACGTTTTCATGGCGGTGGACAAAGTAGTGAACCGGAGCCATATCAAGTACCAATAGGCGCTGGATTCGCGATGCTGCTAGATCGGTGGCTGCCATCGCTACTTTTCCGCCCATGGAGTGGCCGACAAGGGAAAAGCGGTCGATATTCAGACTATCGAGTACAGCCAGTATGTCGGCGGCCATGTCGCGGTAGGTGAATTGGTCGCAGTGGGGGGATCGGCCATGATTTCGTAGATCAACGCTGATCACTTTGTATTGGTCTTTCAAGGATCTAGCGATTAGACCGAGGTTGTCGGCACTGCCAAATAGGCCGTGGATCAGGACGATCGTGTCACCGTCACCCTCCACTTGGTAATGAAGATTCACTGACTATTTTCTCTTGTAGTTAACGCTTTACCGTAGAGTATAACCTCGGATCACGTTATAATCTCTCGGTGATTTTTAAACGGAACAACAATGAACACTACGATGAAGACTATTGAGGTAGACGAAGAGCTATATCGCTATATCGCCAGCCAAACCCAGCATATTGGCGAGAGTGCGTCTGATATTCTGCGGCGTTTGCTGATGATGCCGGATCAATCATCGGTTAGCCTGCCAAACGATGTTGTCATGCCGGTTATGCCGAAAGGCATCGTGGTTAGCAAAGATGCGGGTAATCTGGTTCAAACCGATCGCGTGAAGGAAATGCGTTCACTGCTGATCTCTGATGAGTTTGCTGCGCAGGAAAAAGCGATTGGCCGTTTCATGCTGGTTCTGTCCTCGCTTTATCGTATCGATCCGCAAGGATTTGCAGACGCAGCAGCCATTAAAGGCCGAACTCGCGTATATTTCGCCGACAGTGAAGAGACACTGCTGGCCAGCGGTAAAACGACCAAGCCAAAGGCGATTCCACAGACGCCGTTCTGGGTTATCACCAATACGAATACGGACCGTAAGCGTCAGATGGTCGAGCAGCTGATGAGCAAGATGAGCTTCGGTATGGACATCATCGAAAAAGTTTGCGGTGAAATCTAATCGGCATAACGCCTTATAAATTACAAGGATAGGTTAATGGCAATTCATCCTCGTGCAGGGCAGCGCGCCCAGCAAGAAGATATGCACAATATTCCTGCGTTGGTGGCTAATTATTTCTTGATTGAGCCTGATGCGCAAAATCCAGATCAGAAAGTGGCATTTGGTACTTCGGGACACCGAGGTACTGCCGACAAAGGGACCTTCAACCAGCATCACATCTGGGCAATCGCCCAGGCTGTGGCTGAAGTCCGTGCCGCCAATGGTGTGACTGGGCCGCTGTTCTTGGGTAAAGATACCCATGCGCTGTCTGAGCCGGCTTTCTCTTCAACGCTCGAGGTGCTAGTGGCCAATGGCGTTGAGGTGGTTATCCAGCAGGATCGTGGCTATACGCCAACCCCAGGTGTTTCACACGCTATCCTTTGCCATAACAAATTCAATGCGGCAAAAGCTGATGGTATCGTTATTACCCCATCGCACAACCCGCCACAGGACGGGGGTATCAAATACAACCCTGTCCATGGTGGTCCGGCAGAAGGGGCTCTGACGACAGCCATTGAGACTCGTGCCAATGAAATTATCGCGGCAGGTTTGGTGGACGTTAAGCGCGTCTCCATTGATGCGGCGCTGGCGAGCGAGTTGGTTCAAGAGCGTGATCTTGTTGCGCCTTATGTTGATGATCTGGTCAACGTCATCGATATGGCTGCGATTCAGAAAGCCAACCTGAAGATTGGTGTCGATCCGCTGGGCGGTTCGGGTATTGAATACTGGCGGCAGATTGCCAGCCATTACGGCCTCGATCTTACGCTGGTGGATGAGTCTATCGACCCATCGTTCCGCTTTATGTCACTCGACAAAGACGGCGTGGTGCGTATGGACTGCTCGTCGCCTTACGCGATGGCAGGTCTGCTGGCCCACAAAGACAAGTATGATTTGGCATTCGGCAACGATCCGGACTACGACCGCCACGGTATCGTGACGCCGGCTGGCTTGATGAATCCGAACCACTTCTTGGCGGTATGTATTGATTATCTGTACCGCCACCGTCCGGACTGGTCACAAGACGTTGCTGTCGGCAAGACGCTGGTTTCCAGTGCATTGATTGACCGTGTCGTGGCTGATCTCGGCCGTACGCTTTGCGAAGTACCGGTTGGCTTCAAGTGGTTTGTTGACGGGCTATACAGCGGTGAGCTGGGCTTCGGTGGCGAAGAGAGTGCCGGGGCATCGTTCCTGCGAATGAATGGCACGCCATGGTCGACAGATAAAGACGGCATCCTGCTATGTTTGCTGGCAGCCGAAATTACGGCGGTGACGGGCAAGAACCCGCAGCAATACTACGAGGAGCTGGCCGCTAAGCACGGTGCGTCAGCCTACAACCGCCTGCAAGCGGTGGCAAACGGAGCACAGAAGGCGGTGCTGAGTAAGCTGTCGCCTGAGATGGTCTCTGCAGACATGTTGGCCGGTGATGCAATCACTGCCCGCTTGACCCATGCGCCGGGCAATGGGGCGGCTATCGGTGGCCTGAAAGTGACAACTGAAAACGGTTGGTTTGCGGCTCGTCCGTCAGGTACGGAAGATATTTACAAGATCTATTGCGAGAGCTTCAAGGGTGCCGAACACTTGGCATTGATTGAAACAGAAGCACAAGAGATCGTCAGCAAGGTATTTGCTGACGCAGGTCTGTAAGCGTTTTTCGTCTCGCTTCCGAAGAAACGCCCGCATTATGCGGGCGTTTTTTTATGCTTGTCGATCAGCGGTAATTGGGCCAGCTTCCCGGCATGATGAACCACACCGATTGGTCCGGAGCGACGGCCATGCGAGGTCGTCCCACAGCCCGGAGTTCGGATGCTGGGCATGGGGCCAGCGTGTTGAAATCGGGAGGGGCAAGCCAGTCGAACTTGGAGATCGGACGAAGTTCGAGCGCCGGGATCTGCTCGGCGTAGCACCATTTCCCATGCGGGGCGGCAGGGTTGGTGATGATACCGGATCCTTTTCCATGGTCGAATGCTGGATAAAATAATCGGCCTTGCATGATGAGTCGCCGCGTGTCGATTTGGCCATATTTCGTGCTTATGGTGCTATGTCCAGAAAGTGGGAGCTGGTGCTCAAGCATCCGTGCCGATTTCTTGTCCAGTTCATCTCTGGCATTGGGACCGGGCCAGCGTCCTTGGTGGGCAAGGTAGAATTTTATTGCTACCTCCCAGTGCTCAAGCGTGTTTGCGACCCGGTTTTTGACCAGAAAATCCACGGCACCGATGGTTCTGCCTTCCTCACTAACCTGAATTTCTTCTGCAATTAGATGGTAATCGGGATGGTGGATAATCAACTCTCGCCAGAGCCATTGATAATAGAAACCTAACCGCCTGCTGCCGTGGTAATGGCTATGGCGTGGAAGTCTTGCCCGTTGCCTGAAATGGGCTAGCCAAGAAGCGTCGGCAACGAAAGGGTGGCCGCCAAGGAGCGGGGGATGATGCAAAATGGCGGCAAAGTGGTGCTGAATGTATGACTCGGAGTCAATATGGATCACTGGCCTAGTCATTTGGTTATAACCCCACACTTTTTATAATGATAAATGCTAATAACTGATTGAAATTAGGTGGTCTAATCTAGCTTAAATCAATACATTATAAAGAGGTTAGACCAGTTTTAGGCCAATGCCGATACGTGCAAAGGAGGCTATATGTATACGCTCTATTCACCTTTTAGAATTCTGCTGCGCCGTACTTATGTTGTCCTCGTCGGGGTGGTGACTTTTCCGGTTATGATCTTCACCCCGGTTGCAACTCGGGCCCGCCTGTATAGCTATCTGCACAAAGTTTGGCTGAAGACGAGCACCAAGCCTGTCTGGTTGACGCAGACAGAAGAGGCCGCACGCTCTTTATTGATAGCCTAGATGAGTAGGCCTGGCGATTTATTTCGGTGGGCCACTGTCCGTTGTTGCCATATTTTCCTCTGCTCCAGCTTTCCCTTTTCCCTCAAGGGGCTATTCCCATTCCTACATTTTAAGTGAACTTGGGTATAATCACCCCATAAGACCGCTGGGAAGGAAGCGAAAATGAACAATATCAAATTGGAATCCCTGCTCAACGAATTGTTGAGCCCGCACCTCATCAAAGATTACTGTCCGAATGGCTTGCAGGTCGAAGGTAAGTCTGAAGTGAAGAAGATCATCACCGGTGTTACAGCCTGTCAGGCATTGATAGAGCGAGCCATCGAGGAGCAGGCTGACGCGATTTTGGTCCATCACGGTTTTTTCTGGAAGGGGGAGCCAGCAGAGATCCGTGGGATGAAATACCGTCGGATCAAGGCATTGATCGAAAACGGTATCAACCTGTATGCCTACCATCTGCCGCTTGATATCCACCCTACGCTGGGCAACAACGCCAAGTTGGCCGAATTGCTGGATATCGAGGTTCTTGGCGGGCTTGAAGCCGGTAATCCTCATTCTGTGGCTATTTACGGCCAGTTTGCCGAGCCGTTGAGTGGTGAGGAGCTTGCCGCCCGTATTTCGATGACCCTACAGCGCGAGCCACTTCATATCGGTGATAATGCGCCGGCTGAAATAAAAACGGTCGGTTGGTGTACGGGGGGCGGTCAGGATTTTATTGAATTAGCGGCTCAAAAAGGATTGGATGCCTTTATTTCTGGTGAAATATCAGAGCGGACTGTACATATTTCGCGAGAATTAGGAATTCATTATTATAGTGCCGGTCACCATGCTACAGAACGTTACGGCATTAAATCATTAGGTCAGTACCTTGCTGAAAAATATCAGTTTGATATTACCTATATTGATATTGATAATCCGGTTTAAATAAAAATTAACAAAAACATGAGCAATAAAAGGCTCTGCATGGCTATGCAGGGCCTTTATTTTTTGTTGTGAAATTTCATTATTCGGGAAAATAGAGGGGTGAACTCTGTTATAACGCGGTCTTATTCATATTTTGTTTCAGTATCTTTGTTGGTTGTCGGTATTAACCGGTTTAATGATTGATACTTGTCAATGAAGCATCCTGAATCGCAAATTTGCTATCGAAATATAATTACAGCTGAATTCTCATTCGATAATTTAAAAATACTCGTATGAATTAATGATTTTTATTTATTCAGAAACTATTCAGGGATGTTAATAAATTAGTGGGATATTAATTCCCAATAATCACGAGTGTTTATTAATTTATCTGTTCAGTCATTACTTTTTATCAGCGCTTTATTTTCTGATGTTGGCTGAATATATATTGAATGGAGATTGTCCAATGAGCAGAAAGTGGTTTACCGAAACGACTGACAAGACCGTGTCCATGCTGGAGACATCGGTCGAGTCGGGTTTGAGGCAAGGGGATGTGGATGCACGCCGCGCGCAGTATGGGGCCAATGAGTTGCAAGAGCAGGCGGGCAAGTCCGCGCTTGAACTCTTCGTGCATCAGTTTAAGAACCCCTTGATATTTATTCTCGGTATTGGTGCCATCGTATCCTTCGTGACTGGCCATATGGTGGATGCCGTTGCCATTACCGTGATTATCTTCATCAATGCGCTTATTGCCTTCTGGCAAGAATACAAGGCCCAGAAAGGGATGGAAGCATTGCGCGAAATGGCGGCACCGACGGCACAGGTTAAGCGTGACGGTGTGTGGGTTGATATCCCGGCGCGCGAGATAGTGCCGGGGGATATTCTGAAGATCAGTACCGGTGACATTCTGGCGGCAGATGTGCGGATTATCGAGGCGAACCGCCTTGCGATAGACGAGGCGGCATTGACTGGGGAATCAGAGCCTGTCGACAAGTCGGTTGAGGCCCTGGCTGACAGCCATATTGGCTTGGGCGATCAGGTCAATATGGGGTTTATGACCACCATTGTCACCTCGGGGACCGGGCTGGGGATTGTCGTTGGCACGGGAATGAAAACCGAAGTCGGCCATATTGCCGATATGATGGCGAACACCGAAGAAACCAAAACGCCGATGCAGGTGCGGATGGACACCATCGCCAAAACCTTGATGGTTGCGGCACTGGGGGTAGTGGCTGTTGTGTGTGCGATCGGGCTATACCACGGTATGCCGTGGCTTGAGCTGCTAAATACCGGGATTTCGTTGTCTGTGGCAGCTATCCCTGAGGGCTTGCCGACCGTGGTCTCCATTGTCCTGACGATGGGGTCGACGCGGATGGTCAAGAACAATGCGTTGGCAAAGCAGCTTTCAGCCATTGAGACGCTAGGATCGACGACGGTCATTTGTTCGGACAAGACCGGCACCCTGACCCAGAACCAGATGCAGGTGATGAAGGCCTATGATGCATCGGGCCGTTACTGGGAAGTGTCTGGCAAAGGGTTTGACCCTCATGGGGAGTTCAAGCCTCTGGCGCATGGTACGGCGGTGACGGGCAGTCCGGAAATGATGAAAGGCTTGGTTGTCGCGACACTGTGTAATGAGGCCGAGTATATCCAGAACGATGGTCAATACAGCGTCCGCGGGAACCCGACGGAGGGGGCGTTGATTGTTGCAGCGGCTAAGGCTGGTTTGGAGCAGGGCAAGATGCTGGCGGGAGGCGGGTACCATATCGTCGAGAAATTCCCGTTTGACTCAGCGCGCAAGATGGCCTCGGTGATTGTCCGAGATCCGGAAGGCAAGCACTTCCTTGCGATAAAAGGTGCACCAGATGTGGTTCTTCGCAATGCCTCTGGCTTTATGGTCAATGGCGAGGTTGTGGCTCATCAGCAAGCTGCTGTGCAAGGGAACCTAGTTGTTGCGAACGCATCAGCCCAGCAGCAGGTTGCAGACTATGAGGCTGCCATCCAGAACTTTGCCGAGCAGGCTCTGCGTACACTGGCTGTAGGGTTTAGGGAGCTGTCGGCGGAAGATCTCAAGCGGGATCATCAGGAGTTGGAACAGGATGTCACTATCCTTGGCCTGTACGGTATTATGGATCCGCCGCGCCCCGAAGTGCGCGATGCCGTTGAGAGTTGCTATCAGGCAGGGGTACGGACGGTCATGATCACCGGTGATCATGCCCTTACCGCTGCCGCTATTGCCAAAGATATAGGGATTATCCGCTCGGAGGGTGACCGTGTCGTGACAGGCAGCGAACTCGATGACATGGACGATGACGAGCTACACCGGATTTGCCCGAAAGTGGCGGTGTTTGCCCGGGTGACACCTGAGCATAAGCTGCGGATAGTGCAGGCACAGCAGTACAACAACGAGGTTGCCGCGATGACAGGAGATGGGGTCAATGATGCACCGGCCTTGCGTCGAGCGGATATAGGCGTCGCTATGGGGATCGCGGGTACATCGGTGGCGAAGGACTCCGGTGACCTGATCTTGCTGGATGACAATTTCAGCACCATCGTCAAGGCTGTGCGTCAAGGGCGCCAGATCTTCGACAACCTGCGTAAGTTTATCCGTCAGGCTCTGACCGCGAACGTAGGGGAGGTATCGGTCATTTTGTTTGCCTTCCTGCTAATGGGGCCGGAGGCGATATTGCCGCTGACGCCGCTGATGATCCTCTGGATCAACCTGGTCTCTGATGGCCTGCCGGCCTTGGCGCTGGGCGTTGAGCCGGAAGAGAAGGACTTGATGGATCGCAAACCGCGCAAGCGCAATGAAGGTTTCTTCAGTGACTACCTCGGGGCCCGTATTGTTGCCCGTGGCTTGGCCTTGGGTAGCATGAGCTATGTAGCATTCAGCTGGGCGCTGGAGGCAGGGCAGAGTGCTGCGTATGCCCAGACGATGGCCTTTGCCATGCTGGTTTTCGCCCAGCTATGGCATCTGTTCGACTCGCGTACATTCACTACTTTGTATCGAAAGAACCCGTTTACGAACCGTTATTTGCTGGGGGCGGTTGCGTTGTCAGCTACCCTCTCGCTGGGGGTTATCTATACGGGTATCGGCCAGTTGATTTTCAACACCGAAGCTCTGAGCGGGGCGCATCTGTTCGGGGTGATCTTGCTCTCTTCATTGCCGACCTTGGTGCTATCAGGGATCAAAGAGCTTACCAAGATCAAGTTTGTTTGATGGCGAATCCAATAAAGACAAAAAGGGCCGTAAGGCCCTTTTTTAGTTTGGTTAGTTTGTAAAGCGCTGCCGGCGCTGTTATTCGCGTTCGTGCAACGGGCTGAACTCGCGCTGGGTGTAGCCGGTATAAAGCTGGCGAGGTCGACCGATACGGTTGCCCGGATCGTTGTGCATCTCATTCCAATGAGCAATCCAGCCAATGGTACGTGACATCGCGAAGATCACGGTAAACATGGAGACCGGAATACCGATGGCCTTCAGGATGATACCCGAGTAGAAGTCGACGTTAGGGTAGAGCTTCTTCTCAATGAAGTATTCGTCCGATAGGGCGATACGCTCAAGTTCCATGGCGACATCAAGCAGTGGGTCCTGAATACGGAGTTCGTCCAAGACATCATGGCAGGCTTCGCGCATGACTGTCGCGCGTGGGTCGTAGTTCTTGTAAACACGGTGACCAAAGCCCATCAGGCGGAACGGGTCGTCTTTGTCCTTGGCGCGCTCGATGAACTCAGGGATCTTGTCTACGCTGCCAATTTCTTCGAGCATCTTGAGGCAGGCTTCGTTGGCGCCGCCATGGGCTGGTCCCCATAGCGAGGCGATACCGGCGGCAATACAGGCGAATGGGTTGGCACCCGATGAACCGGCCAAGCGCACAGTCGAGGTCGAGGCATTCTGCTCATGGTCGGCGTGCAGGGTGAAAATTTTGTCCATGGCTCGGGCGACAACAGGGCTGACTTCGTATTCCTCACAAGGGGTAGCAAACATCATATGGAGGAAATTTTCGGCGTAGTCCAAATCGTTGCGAGGGAAGATAAACGGTTGGCCAATGGAATATTTGTAACACATCGCGGCAAGCGTTGGCATCTTCGATAGTAGGCGGAACGCCGTGATTTCACGGTGCGTATCGTTGTTGATATCCAGAGAGTCGTGGTAGAAGGCCGCCAGCGCACCAACCACCCCGCACATTACGGCCATTGGGTGAGCATCGCGGCGGAAGCCGTGGAAGAAGCTGGAGATCTGCTCATGCACCATAGTATGGCGTGTTACCGTGGTACGGAATGTCTCGTACTGTTCGCGGGTAGGTGCTTCGCCGTAAAGCAGGATATAGCACACCTCAAGGTAATCGGCATTATTGGCTAGCTGGTCAATTGGGAAGCCACGATGCAGCAAGATACCCTTGTCACCGTCGATATAGGTAATTTGAGATTCACATGATGCAGTGGCTAGAAAACCAGGGTCGAATGTAAAGTAACCGTTAGCGCCAAGCTGACGTACATCAATCACTTCAGGCCCTTCAGTGCCCCCGATGATCGGCAGTTCCACGGGTGCGTTCCCTTCAATATGAAGAGTAGCTTTCTTGTCTGCCATAACAATCTCCTTTGTATTTTATTATCCAAATCCGAGATGGATGTACAATTGTTGTACCGTCAGCGCTGGTAAATGTCAATTTTTGTACTTGCTTGTGTGCTCATGTTAAAAACTTTGGCTAAAAAAGTGCGAATTTCTAAAAGCGTGTTAGAGGTCATGTTACCAAGTTTGTAATTGGTTGTTGCGGGGCGTATACTCGCGGCAGGCCTCTGGTTCTGCCGCCGCCAGAAGAAATACGGAAGTTATCAATAAAAATTAGTAAGTTAGGTTTAACTCTGTTCTACCTTTTACGTGGAACATTTTTGCAACCTCAGGTTACGCAATCGTTAACGACGGTGTTGGGCTGAAGCGGAAACGGAGAGTGATAACAATAACATTGCTTCAATGGAGCTGAGTGAGCAATCACCGTGAAAGTAAATAAGCCAAGACCTGTAAACCTCGACCTGCAGACGATTCGCTTTCCCTTGACAGCGATAGCGTCGATCCTACATCGCGTCTCCGGCGTGATTACCTTTGTTGCCGTGGCTATCTTGCTATGGCTGCTAGGCCTTTCCTTGTCCTCCCCTGAAGGTTTCGATACGGCAGCCGGCGTCGTCGATAGCTTCTTCATCAAGTTTGTGCTTTGGGGAATACTGACCGCCCTGTTTTACCATATGGTTGTTGGTATTCGGCACTTGCTGATGGATATGGGATATTTCGAAGAGATGGAATCGGGCATTCTCAGTGCCAAAGTGAGCTTTGGTATCGTGGCTGTCCTGTCGCTCTTTGCGGGAGGCTTAGTATGGTAAACAACGTTTCTACAGTGGGTCGCAATGGCGTGCACGATTTTATTCTGGTCCGTGCCACAGCGATCATCCTCACCCTTTATACCCTCTACATGGTCGGTTTTTTCGCCTTCGGGCCGGAGCTGAACTTCGAAACCTGGTCGGCCTTTTTTGGCAGGCTGAGCACCAAAGTCTTTACCATGCTGGCTCTGCTGTCGGTATTGGTTCATGCCTGGATTGGCCTCTGGCAGGTGCTAACCGATTACATCAAACCGGCGGCTTTGCGTGCCGGGCTTCAGTTTGTGGTAGTGGCCATTTTATTGGTCTACCTATTTTCAGGTTTCTTTATCGTGTGGGGTGCGTAAGTGAGCATTGCAATTCGTGAGTTTGATGCCGTTGTGATCGGCGCTGGCGGTGCGGGTATGCGTGCCGCCCTACAAATTTCTGAGCAGGGCCTGAAATGCGCTCTGTTGTCCAAAGTTTTTCCAACCCGCTCCCATACGGTTTCGGCCCAGGGGGGGATTACGGTTGCACTGGGGAATTCACACCCAGACAACTGGCAGTGGCACATGTACGACACCGTGAAGGGGTCGGATTACATTGGTGATCAGGATGCCATTGAGTATATGTGCAAGACCGGGCCGCAATCGGTGATCGAGCTGGAGAAGATGGGGCTGCCGTTTTCCCGTTTTGATAATGGCTCTATTTACCAGCGACCTTTCGGCGGCCAGTCCAAAGAGTTCGGCGGAGAGCAGGCTGCCCGTACCGCAGCGGCGGCAGACCGAACAGGGCACGCCCTGTTGCATACCCTTTACCAGCAAAATATCAAGCACCGAACGACGATTTTCTCCGAGTGGTACGCCTTGGATCTGGTCAAGAACCAAGATGGTGCGATTCTAGGTTGTACGGCACTGTGCATGGAAACGGGGGAAATCTGTTACTTCAAATCGAAAGCGACGATTTTGGCAACAGGTGGGGCCGGACGTATCTATGCATCGACTACCAATGCCCATATCAATACCGGAGACGGTGTCGGCATGGCGCTACGAGCAGGTGTGCCGATGCAGGATATGGAAATGTGGCAATTCCACCCGACGGGCATTGCCGGGGCCGGGGTGCTGGTAACCGAAGGCTGCCGAGGCGAAGGGGGCTATTTGCTGAACAAAGACGGTGAGCGTTTCATGGAGCGCTATGCGCCGAATGCCAAGGATCTGGCCGGTCGTGATGTGGTTGCACGCTCGATGATGGTAGAGATCCGCGAAGGGCGTGGTTGTGATGGGCCATGGGGGCCGCATATTAAGCTCAAGATGGATCACCTTGGTAAAGAGGTTCTGGAATCGCGTCTGCCGGGTATCTGCGAGCTGTCCAGAACGTTTGCCCATGTCGATCCGGTCAAAGAGCCGATCCCGGTGATCCCGACTTGCCACTATATGATGGGCGGTGTGCCGACTCAGGTATCTGGCCAGGCGATTAGACAAAATGCCACGGGGGGAGACGTGGAGGTTCAGGGTTTGTTTGCCTGTGGTGAAATTGCCTCGGTTTCTGTTCATGGCGCCAATCGTCTGGGGGGTAACTCCTTGCTTGACCTTGTGGTATTTGGCCGTGCGACTGGCTTGCATCTTGGCGAGACATTGCTGGCCCAGGCGGAAGCTAGTCCGGCGACGGAGTCGGATATTGAAGCATCATTGGAACGCCTGAACCGTTGGAACAATACCCAGAAAGGGGAAGACCCTGTTCAGATCCGCAAGGATTTGCAGACCTGTATGCAGAACAATTTCTCGGTCTTTCGCGAAGGTGAGGCGATGGCCAAGGGGCTTGACGAGCTGAAAGTGATCCGTGACCGCCTCAAAGACGCTCGCCTTGATGACACTTCGAGCGAATTCAACACCCAGCGTATCGAGTGTCTAGAACTCGATAACTTGATGGAAACGGCCTTTGCGACAGCGGTTGCGGCAAACTACCGGACCGAAAGCCGGGGCGCGCATGCCCGTTTTGACTTCCCTGAGCGTGACGATGAAAACTGGTTGTGCCATTCCATTTATGATCCTGAGACAGAAGCGATGTCGAAGCGTAATGTGAATATGGCACCGGTTTATCGTGAGGCATTTCCGCCGAAGGCACGTACCTACTGAGGGAGGGAAAGAATATGAAGTTGAATTTCTCGATTTATCGCTATAACCCGGACGTAGACAATGCCCCGCACATGAAGGGTTATACGCTTGATGTGCCTGAAGGTTCGGACATGATGGTACTTGATGCACTCATTCTACTCAAAGAGCAGGATCCGAGCTTGGCATTTCGCCGTTCTTGCCGCGAAGGGGTATGCGGCTCAGATGGCGTCAACATGAACGGAAAGAATGGCCTTGCTTGTATTACCCCGCTGTCAGCTCTTGCCGGACAAAGTACTATTGTTATCCGTCCGTTGCCGGGGTTACCGGTGATCCGTGATTTGATCATCGATATGGAGCAGTTCTATATCAATTATGCCAAGGTGAAGCCTTTCTTGATTAATGATGGTCAGCCCCCGGCGCGCGAAAATTTGCAGTCACCGGAAGAAAGGGCGCATCTTGACGGCTTGTATGAGTGCATCATGTGTGCATGTTGCTCGACGTCGTGCCCGTCATTTTGGTGGAACCCTGATAAGTTTGTTGGGCCCGCTGGCTTGCTTGCCGCCTACCGTTGGTTGATTGATAGCCGCGATACCGCGACTGATGAGCGTTTATCCGATCTTGACGATGCTTTTAGTGTTTTTCGTTGCCATGGCATCATGAACTGTGTAAATGTTTGTCCTAAGGGACTAAATCCGACCAAAGCAATTGGTCACATCAAATCGATGTTGCTCAAGCGAGCAGTTTAGGGAAAAGAATTATCGATATGCTGGCAGCCATTGCCAAGGCGGTGCTGTCAGCCTCAAGGCCGGCGTTGAGACCGGCAATATGGCGATAACTAGTGGTTAAGGGAAAACAATGCAGAACGGCGTTATGAAGACTTGGTTAGAGTCTTCACACCTGGCTGGCGCCAATGCAACTTATGTAGAGGATCTCTACGAGTTGTATCTCAGCGACCCAGAATTAGTCGACGAGGCATGGCGTCATGTATTTGATGATCTGCCAGTTGTGAATGCGACAGTTGTGGAACAACCGCATTCGCGCGTGCGTGACTATTTCCGGCGTTTGGCAAAAGAAACAACCTATCAAAGTGCTACCGTCAATGATCCTGATGTTGATGCCAAGCAGGTAAGGGTATTGCAGCTTATTAATGCCTATCGCTTCCGTGGGCATCAGCATGCAAATCTTGATCCTTTGGGGTTATGGCAGCAGGAGCGAGTTCCGGATCTTGATCCTGAATTCCATAACCTGACGGCGGATGACTTCAACGAAACGTTTAATGTCGGCTCCTTTGCCATTGGTCAGGAGACGATGCAACTGACAGAATTGTACGACGCGCTGAAGAAGACCTATTGTGGTTCGATTGGTGCCGAGTACATGCATATCACTAATACTGAAGAGAAACGCTGGATCCAGCAGCGTTTGGAGTCGGTGGTAGGCAGGGGCTTGTTCACCAAGGAAGAGAAGCTGGCGTTTCTTGATGAACTGACGGCTGCCGAGGGGCTTGAGCGTTATCTTGGGGCTAAATTCCCGGGGGCCAAGCGATTCTCATTGGAAGGTGGTGACGCTCTGATCCCAATGGTCAAGGAACTGATCCGCCATGCGGGCTGTAATGGGGCTCGTGAGGTTGTGATCGGCATGGCCCACCGTGGCCGTTTGAATATGCTGGTCAACGTACTGGGCAAGAAGCCACAAGACTTGTTCGATGAGTTTGCCGGCAAGCACGGTGAGTCTTGGGGTACCGGTGATGTGAAATACCATCAGGGGTTCTCGGCGGACTTTGCCACCCCGGGCGGCGATGTGCATTTGGTGCTGGCCTTCAACCCGTCTCACCTTGAAATCGTCAACCCTGTGGTTGTGGGGTCGGTTCGCGCCCGTCAGGATCGCCTTGGCGATAAAGATGGCTCGCAAGTATTGCCGATCACCATTCATGGCGACTCTGCGGTGGCAGGGCAGGGTGTTGTGGCCGAGACCTTCAATATGTCTCAGTCGCGAGGCTACCGTGTTGGCGGTACGGTTCGCATCGTGGTGAACAACCAGATCGGTTTTACCACCTCAAACCCGCACGATACCCGTTCAACCCAGTACTGTACTGACATTGCGAAAATGGTGCAGGCACCTATTTTCCATGTAAACGCGGATGATCCCGAAGCTGTTGCCTTCGTGACCCGTATTGCCCTTGACTACCGCAATACCTTCAAGCGCGACGTGGTGATCGATTTGGTGTGTTACCGTCGCCATGGTCACAACGAGGCCGATGAGCCTAATGCGACTCAGCCGCTGATGTACCAGAAAATCAAGAAGCACCCGACACCTCGCAAGATCTACGCCGATACCTTGACCGATGAGGGGACGGTAGATCTGGAGACGGCAACCGTGCTGATCAACGAGTATCGTGATTCGCTAGATCGCGGCGAATGTGTCGTCAAGGAATGGCGGCCGATGAAACTCCACTCGGTTGATTGGGCACCTTATCTTGGGCATGACTGGACCGTTGACTGGAACAACAAGGTTGATGCTAAGCGTCTGATTGAACTTGCCAACCGTGTGTGTCAGTTCCCTGAAAGCCATAAGCTGCAAAGCCGTGTTCAGAAGCTTTACAATGATCGTCTAGCGATGGCTGCTGGCGAGAAGGCGATCGACTGGGGCATGGCGGAAACATTGGCTTATGCTACCTTGGTTGACGAGGGTAACCGGATCCGAATTACCGGGCAGGACTCTGGCCGGGGCACATTCTTCCATCGCCATTCAGTGTTGCACAATCAGAATGATGCGAGCACGTATATCCCGTTGGCCAACATTCATGATAAGCAAGGGCCATTTCAGGTATTTGACTCCGTGTTGTCGGAAGAGGCAGTACTGGCATTCGAATACGGTTACGCCACCGCAGAACCGGGGGGCCTGACTATCTGGGAAGCTCAGTTCGGTGATTTCGCGAACGGGGCACAGGTGGTGATTGACCAGTTCATCAGTTCTGGTGAGCAAAAGTGGGGACGGATGTGTGGCTTGACCATGCTGCTGCCACACGGTTACGAAGGGCAAGGTCCCGAGCACTCATCGGCCCGCCTTGAGCGTTATCTCCAGCTGTGTGCCGAGCAGAATATGCAGGTGGTGATACCGTCGACGCCTGCTCAGGTCTACCATATGCTCCGCCGTCAGGTTGTACGCCCGATGCGCCGTCCGCTGGTGGTGATGTCACCCAAGTCGTTGCTGCGTCACCCTCTATGTACCTCAACCCTTGATGAGCTGGCAAACGGTACTTTCCAGCCAGCGATTGGCGAGGTGGATGAGCTTGATCCTAAACAGGTCAAGCGCGTGGTGATGTGTTCCGGTAAGGTGTACTACGACTTGCTTGAGCAGCGTCGCAAGAACGAGCAGAACGATGTGGCAATCATCCGTATCGAGCAGCTCTACCCATTCCCTAAAGAAGATGTTGAAGCTGCCTTGGCTGGCTATCAGCATGTTACCAATTTCGTATGGTGCCAGGAAGAGCCCCAGAACCAAGGTGCGTGGTATTCTAGCCAGCACAATTTCCGTTCGGTGCTCCCTGCCGGCGCCCAGTTGGAATATGCAGGCCGTCCGGCTTCTGCGTCACCGGCTGTCGGCTATATGTCGGTTCACCTGAAACAGCAAAAAGCGTTGGTTGACGACGCACTAACAATAGACAAATAAGAACTGGAACAAAAAGGACACACCGATATGACGATCGAAATTCTGGTTCCCGATCTACCTGAATCAGTTGCAGACGCAACGGTAGCAACTTGGCACAAACAGCCTGGTGATGCCGTGACGCGTGATGAAGTTCTGGTTGATATCGAAACAGATAAAGTAGTGCTGGAAGTGCCAGCGCCGGAAGACGGTATTCTTGAAGCCATCCTTGAACAGGAGGGCACTACGGTACTGACCAAGCAGCTTTTGGGCAAAATCAAAGCGGGCGCGGTTGCCGGCGAGCCAACGCTGGATATTCCTACGGAAGCGGAGGCATCACCAAACAAGCGCAATACCGCGGCACTTGCTGAGGAAACCAATGAGGCCCTAAGTCCAGCGGTACGACGTCTGTTGGGCGAACACGGTATTAGCCCGTCTGATGTTAAAGGCTCTGGGGTTGGTGGACGTATTACCCGTGAAGATGTTGAGGCCTACCTCAAAGAAGGGAATGCGGCGCCTGCACCAACGGTAGCAGCGGCAGAAGTGAAACCTGAAATGCCATTGGCTCACCGCAGTGAGAAACGCGTTCCGATGACCCGTCTTCGCAAGCGAGTTGCAGAGCGATTGCTGGAAGCGAAAAACAGTACTGCGATGCTGACAACGTTTAACGAAGTCAACATGAAGCCAATCATGGATTTGCGCAAGCAGTACAAAGACGTGTTCGAGGAGCGCCACGGTATCCGTCTTGGGTTTATGTCCTTCTACGTTAAGGCTGTGGTTGAGGCACTCAAGCGCTACCCTGAGGTGAACGCATCGCTCGATGGCGATGATATTGTTTACCACAACTACTTCGATGTCAGCATTGCGGTATCGACACCTCGCGGCCTGGTGACCCCTGTGCTGCGCGACTGCGATAAGCTGAGTCTGGCTGAAATTGAAAAAGGGATCCGTGATCTTGCGATTAAGGGCCGAGACGGCAAGCTGACGGTTGATGAGTTGACCGGCGGTAACTTCACCATTACCAACGGCGGGGTATTCGGTTCGCTGATGTCGACCCCGATCATCAACCCGCCTCAGGCTGCCATCTTGGGTATGCATAAGATCCAGGACCGCCCGATGGCCGTTGATGGTAAGGTCGAAATCTTGCCGATGATGTACCTAGCCCTGTCTTACGACCACCGCTTGATTGATGGCCGCGAATCTGTGGGTTACCTAGTGACCATCAAAGAGCTTCTCGAAGACCCAACACGCCTGCTTTTGGACGTGTAACGCTTTTGCCCCGGTAAGATCGGCTCACATCGTACCGGGGCAGTTTGAGCGACAACGAAGGAATACCCCAGAGTGTTCCATATGGATATAATGATTCCCCAAGGGATATGACAACGGATAGAACATCATGAATTTGCATGAATATCAGGCTAAACAGCTGTTCGCCGAATACGGTCTGCCAGTTCCAGAAGGTTATGCTTGCGACACGCCACAGGAAGCGGCGGAAGCGGCGGGAAAAATTGGCGGCGACAAGTGGGTCGTCAAATGCCAAGTTCACGCGGGAGGCAGAGGTAAAGCCGGCGGCGTTGAACTACATGATACCAAAGAGGGTGTGAAAGCATTTGCCCAAAAGTGGCTGGGCAAGAATTTAGTCACTTATCAGACCGATAGTAATGGTCAGCCTGTTTCCAAAATTTTGGTTGAAGAGGCATCGAATATTGCCAGCGAGCTGTATCTCGGGGCTGTTGTTGATCGTGGCACACGTCGTATTGTGTTTATGGCATCGACTGAAGGTGGGGTTGAAATAGAAAAGGTTGCCGAAGAAACACCAGAAAAAATCCACAAGGCAGCTATTGATCCTCTTGTCGGCCCGCAGCCTTATCAAGGCCGTGAGCTGGCTTTCAAACTTGGCCTCAAAGGCGAACAGATTAAGCAGTTCACCAAGATATTCCTCGGTTTGGGACAGATGTTCTCAGACTATGATTTAGCCCTTCTTGAAATTAATCCGCTGGTGATCACTGGCGATGACAACCTCCTTTGCCTTGATGGCAAAATCAATATTGATGCCAATGCGCTCTATCGCCAGCCAAAGCTGCGTGAAATGCATGACCCTTCTCAGGAAGACGAGCGCGAAGCCCATGCTGCACTGTGGGAGCTGAACTATGTTGCCCTCGATGGCAGTATCGGCTGTATGGTCAACGGTGCGGGTTTGGCAATGGGGACGATGGATATCGTCAATTTGCATGGTGGTAAGCCTGCCAACTTCCTTGATGTCGGTGGCGGTGCAACCAAAGAGCGCGTTACCGAGGCGTTCAAAATTATTCTCTCCGACAGCAACGTGAAAGCGGTTTTGGTGAATATTTTCGGTGGCATAGTCCGTTGTGACCTGATTGCCGAAGGCATTATTGGGGCAGTGGAAGAGGTTGGCGTCAAAGTGCCGGTTGTGGTTCGCCTCGAAGGCAATAACGCAGAGTTGGGCGCCAAGACACTGGCCGAAAGCGGCTTGAACATTATTGCAGCGACCTCCCTGACGGAAGCCGCGGAGAAAGTAGTAGCAGCAGCGGAGGGTCAATAATGTCAATTCTAATTAATAAAGACACCAAAGTGATTTGCCAAGGGTTTACTGGTGGTCAGGGTACTTTTCATTCAGAGCAGGCCATTGCTTACGGTACCCAGATGGTCGGTGGGGTGTCGCCGGGTAAGGGCGGCACCATGCATCTAGGTTTGCCGGTTTTCAATACCGTGCGTGAGGCCGTAGAGGCAACAGGCGCAACAGCGACGGTGATTTACGTTCCGGCCCCATTTTGCAAAGACGCGATCTTGGAGGCGATTGATGCCGGCATTCAGCTGATCGTGACCATTACCGAGGGTATTCCGACGTTGGATATGCTCGACGTGAAGGTTCGCCTTGATGAGGCGGGTGTGCGGATGATCGGCCCGAACTGTCCAGGGGTGATCACTCCTGATGAGTGTAAAATAGGTATTATGCCTGGCCATATTCACAAAGCAGGTAAGGTCGGTATTGTTTCGCGCTCGGGCACCTTGACCTATGAGGCGGTGAAGCAGACGACGGATGAAGGTTTTGGCCAGTCGAGCTGTGTCGGTATCGGTGGCGATCCGATCCCCGGTTCAAACTTTATCGATATTTTGGCAATGTTTGAGCAGGATCCGGCGACTGAGGCGATTGTAATGATCGGTGAGATAGGCGGTACGGCAGAAGAAGAAGCTGCCGCCTATATCAAGGAGCATGTTACCAAACCCGTTGTCTCATATATTGCAGGCGTGACAGCCCCTCCCGGTAAGCGTATGGGTCATGCCGGTGCAATTATTTCTGGCGGCAAGGGGACGGCTGAAGACAAGTTTCAGGCTCTTGAGGCAGCAGGTGTGAAAACTGTTAAAAGCCTGGCTGATATCGGCAAGGCGCTCCGTGATGTGACCGGTTGGTAAATGCCGGCTTAGAGTCAAAAATTAACAACCCGCCGCTTGGCGGGTTTTTTTATGATAAATTATAGGGATACCTTTGGATGATAGGTAAGCCCCATGATGATTAGGTTATATGCGATAGTTGTGATCGGGATGATGGCAGCGGCTGTGCCCGCTGTCGCGAAAGAAGATAAGGAGGGGTACGAAACATGCATTCTTGAGCATGTGCCGCCTTCAGAAAATGCCGTGGCCACCAACCTCATGACAAATGCCTGCCATCGGCTGTTTATCGATAATTTTATGCTCTCTGACAAGGATCGGGCTTACTTTGAGTGCCAGCTGCAATATTTGCCTGTAGTGAAAAATGATCAGGCCGCTTTTCAGGTGAAGGCGACTTGCAACAAGCGGCATCGCAGTTTGTTTAACTAGTTTGGGACCGCGAATGATAGCTATAAAAAAACAGCCCGAGGTGGGCTGTTTTTTTTATTAGCCGTTAAGCTTCCGAGCGTCTTAGCTGGCTCACAAGGAAGAGTATTGCCGCAGAGACAACCACTGACGGGCCTGCCGGTGTGTCATAGTGCCATGACATAGCCAGTCCCATAACAACGGCAATGGAGCCGATCAGAGACGCTAGCCCGGCCATCATTTCTGGGCTTTGCGAGAAACGGCGTGCCGTAGCTGCTGGGATGATCAGTAGTGATGTGATGATCAAGGCGCCGACAAACTTCATGGCCACAGCAATCACCAAGCCGACCATTAGCATTAGTAGCAAACGCATTAGATCGACATTGACGCCTTCCACTTGGGCCAGATCCTCGTTGATGGTCATGGAGAGCAGTGGGCGCCATAGATAAACCAGCATGGCGATGACAACCAGCCCGCCACCGTAGATCCAATATAGGTCGAGCGGGGTCACGGCGAGCAGATCACCAAATAGGTATGACATCAGGTCAATTCGAACGTGATCGAGAAAGCTGACGGCAACCAGACCGAGCGACAAGGCGCTGTGTGCCAATATCCCGAGCAGGGTATCTGTCGCCACGACTTTTTGTTTTTGCAAGCTCACCAAAATCACGGCGAGGGCCAAGCAGCAGATGATCAAGGCTAAATTCAGGTTGATATCGAACAGGAACCCGAGGGCGATCCCCAGCAGTGAGGCGTGCGAGAGCGTATCGCCGAAATAGGCCATTTTTCGCCATACCACAAATGAGCCTAGTGGGCCGGCCAATACGGCGATACCGATCCCTGCGATCAGGGCTGGGAGCAGAAACTCAAGCATTGTTTTTCTCGTGCTGTTCTGGGTGATGATGGTGTTGGCATGGGCCGATCGGGCTGCCCGCCAGGTCATGCTCATGGTTGTGGTGGTGCTGGTACAGCGCCAGTTGTTCGCTTTGTTGGCGACCGAACAATGCGACGTACGACGGATGGTTGGTAATGGATTCCGGGGCACCGGAGCAGCATACATGGTGGTGGAGACAAATCACGTTGTCTGTTTTGGCCATTACCAGATGCAGGTCGTGCGACACCATCAATATCGCGCAGTTGAGTTTGTCGCGTAGTGACTGAATCAGGCTGTAGAGCTCAAGTTGGCCGTTGACGTCAACGCCCTGCACCGGTTCATCTAACACCAGCAAGTCCGGTTTTTGCAACAAGGCACGGGAAAGCAGTACGCGCTGCATTTCACCGCCAGATAGCGAATGCATGTTACTGTGGTGGAGATGCTGGCCGCCCACAAGTTCAAGTGCATGAACGCGGTCGGTTTCACTGTAGCGACCCGCAAGCCGCATAAAGCGGTCGACAGTCAGTGGCAGCGAGCTATTAAGTGCCAGTTTTTGTGGAACATAACCAATACGCAATCCCTTTTGGCGTATAACTTTACCGGCACTGACTTTACGCAGGCCGGTAATGACTTTGACAAGAGTCGACTTGCCGGCCCCGTTCGGGCCGATTAAGGTCGTGATCTGGCCCCTTTCAACTTTCAAGGATACCTGATCCAGTACATGGCGTTCGCCAAAGGTGACTGTGACCGTCTGTAATTCAACTAGAGTTGTCATGATTTCTTTGCTAAAGGTATTTGCCAAAGTGAGATGTTATAATATAACATTTCGTCTGGTTGTTGTATTACTAAAATTTTAGGGACACATATTATGCGCCGTTTATTACTTTCCTGCAGCTCCTTCGCGCTAATGATTTCTTCATATGCACAGGCTGATGAGCTCAATATTGTCACGACAGTGAAACCGCTCAATATGATTGTCCAGGAAATTACACAGGGTGTAGCAACGAGCGAGACCTTGTTGCCGCCGGGGGTATCTCCGCATGATTACGCTTTGCGTCCATCTGATGCCAAAAAACTCCATGAGGCGGATCTTGTGGTGTGGGGTGGCCCGGAATTGGAAATGTTCCTGACCAAGATCCTCGATGGCAAAGAGAATGCGCTTGCGCTGACTCGCAGCGAGGGCATTGATTTCCGTCATTACACTGATGAGGCTCATGATGAACATGAACATGAACATGATACTCATCATGATCACGATACCCATGCCCACCACGAGGGGGAGCACCACGATGAGCACCATGGCCACAGCCATGAGGGGATCGATCCGCATTTGTGGCTAGGGCCAAACCAAGCCGTTCAGGCTGCCAGTGCAGTGGCGCAAAAGCTGATCGAGATTGACCCGTTGCACAAACAGCAATATGAGGCTAACCTTTCGCGCTTTGCTGCTGATGTCAAATCAGCACGTGCAGATATTACCAAGCAGCTTGAGCCTGTCGTCGATCACGGCTATTTCGTTTTCCACGACGGCTATGGCTATTTTGAGCAGAGCTTCGGTCTGAACCAGTTGGGTCATTTTACCGTAGAGCCAGATCGTCGCCCAGGGGCTAAAACCTTGATTGCTATCCGCTCTTCGCTAAAGGATGCCAAGGCTACATGTGTCTTTAGCGAGCCGCAATTTTCCCCTGCTGTCGTTGATAGTGTTGTTCGTGGAACCGGCGTGAAAATTGAGACTCTGGATCCGATGGCAACTGATATCGCTGAAGGGCAGGGGGGCTATACCCGCTTCTTGCGTCAGCTTGGTAATACCTTCGCGCAATGTTTAACCAATTGATAAGATAAATGAATAAAGTTAAGGGGGCGGTGGCGGCCTTGCGTGAGCTGCCTCGCCAACATCGTTTTGCGCTTGGATCAATATCGTTTTTCCTGCTTGCTGTATTTCTCTGGCAACCAGAGCCAGATTCTTCGGGCCAGGTTGTCGGGGAGCCTTTGCGCAAGACGGTGGCCATTCCACTGACGGATCTTGATATTCTTTCTGAGCAGAACAGTGAACCGCTTGGGGCCGCAATTGATCCACAAGACCCTGATTTTCAAGCGCCAAAAGATGAATTGGATCAACAGCTGGCAGAGAATGTGACGGTTGCCCATAGTCATCAGGTGGCAGCTGGCGAGAATCTGAGTGCTATTTTCCAGCAATATGGCTTGCCATTGGCCGATATGTATCAATTGGTCGCTGCGGATCGATCTATCCAGAATTTGGGTGTTGGCCAGACGCTGACATGGACCTTGGATGATAGCGGGCGGGTGGCCGAGTTGCAGATAAAGCGATCGGCCAAGATCCGAGACGAGTATAAATTGGGTGCCTCTGGCTATCAGTACCGGCAGCATGAAGAGACGGGCGTGCTAAAACCGGTGATGCTGACGGGGCGGGTATCTGGCAGTTTTTATAACTCGGCATTGGCTGCAGGGCTGACGCCTAGCCAAATCCAGACGCTGGTGCAGGCATTGCAGTGGCGTTTTGATTTCGGCCGTGATGCGCGCAAAGGGGATCGTTTTGCCGTTGCTGTCGAGCGGGAGTTTATCGATGGCAAGGCCGTTAGCCGAGGAACAGTCAAGGCATTGCACTACCTGTCAGGTAGCCGTGATGTGTTTGTGATGCGATATAGCGACGGCCAGTTCTATGACGAGAGCGGGCAGAGCCTTAACCGTGCCCTACGCCGTATTCCGTTGGATAAACGTTATCGGATCAGTTCTTCATTTAATCCGCACCGTAAGCACCCGATCACCGGCCGAATATCTCCCCATAACGGGACCGATTTCGCAACGCCAATTGGCACACCGGTTCTTGCCGCAGGGGATGGCGTGGTGGTTAAGGCGCGTAAACACCCTCTGGCTGGCAATTACATTGTTATCAAGCATGGCCGCGAATATACGACGCGTTACTTGCATTTGCATCGGTTGCTCGTCAAGGTTGGTGACCGGGTTGAAATGGGGCAGAGGATCGCTTTGAGTGGTAATACAGGACGCTCAACGGGGCCTCATCTTCATTATGAATTGATCAAGAAAAACCGCCCTGTGAACGCAATGAAAGTTCCATTGCCACAGGCAGCTCCGATACCGTCTTCGCAGCGAGGAGCATTCAAGCAGCAGGCGCAGAAAGAGAAAGCCGCCCTTGCGGATGTGATGCCGGGGTAGCACGTAATATTTGTAATGAAAAAACGCACATTAGTGCGTTTTTTTATGCATTCTGCCTCATTTTATAAATGCCAACTTATAATCATGTGGGGGATGTAGCATAATAGCGATGTGTTGACTTGAATGAATCCGAGTATTCCCCCTGCCGTATGGCTAGATTTATCTCTTTGTTTTCTTTGTGCTTGGTCATAGCCGCCGGAACTCTTTTTCCTGCCCTAGCTTCCAACAACCTCTTCTTTCCGCTTCCTTATCAGGAGGCGGGTAATGTTATTGCTGCCAAGAAAATCATACAAGATGAATATAATGGCTTGTGGTTGGTTGGGGCGAGGGGGTACCTCAATTTTTACGATGGCCGCAATCTACGTCCCGCCTTGGACCAGTCCGGAGCGCCTATAATCGGGGTAACGGATGCTGTTATGGTAGGCCGTTATCTTTGGTTGGTAAAAGACGGCTTTGCTTACCGCTATCACCCACATAGAACAATGTTGACCAAGCTGAATATCAGCATGGTAGAAATCGAGTTTGTCGCCCCTGCCGATGACGGTGCTTGGTTTGCCAACCGTCGTGGTATTTACCATGTCGCGACCTCTGAACAATCTCCCCGGTTTACCGCATTCCCTTACCCGATGAACCTATCGGGGCTGTACCGTACCAAGCACGCATTGCTGGTGGCTTCGATGCAAGGCGTGACGGAATATACAATCGCAGATAATCATTTGGTGCCAGAGCCCAAGGGCACGCTGCTTAGTCAGCACCGGGTAACGGCAGCCTATGAAGATAGCTCGGGAGAGTGGTGGTTTGGCACCCACAACGGTTTGCTAAAAGGGCGCAATGGTCAGCAGGTTGTTTTTAGCAACGGAAAAGCGTTAAACAAAGCGGTGACGAGCATCGTCGAGAACAGCCAAGGATTTTGGGTTGGGACGAAATTTGGCTTGTACCAGTTTGACCGTGACGATAGGCGTTTAACGGTATCTCAATACGAACTGCACAATGACTTTTCGCTGCCAAGTGATCATATTTTGTCGTTACAAGGTGATTCTTATGGCGCGCTCTGGGTCTCGACGGTCAAGGGGCTGCGTTATTTGCCACAGATGGGGAAGAACCTAAAGCGGCGGCGCTTTGGTGACTTGCCAGGTCAGATTGATGCATCAGTCGTCAATGATATGGCTTATAGCAGCAATGGCAATTATTGGCTGGCAACGGATAATGGGTTATTCGAACTCTCTCCGTTTTTGGACGTCCGTCATCATGAACCTCGCTTTGGTTCTATTCGCCAATTGGCGATGTCGGCCGAAGGGCTGTGGCTGGCGGCAGAAAAAGGGATTTATCGCTATTCCCCTCTGACTCACAAGTGGCGGAAGCTCGCCATCCCTACGCTGGATATGTCGGTAACGGCAATCAAGCTCGACCAGTATGGTTCGCTGTGGGTAGCGGCTGGCGCGAGCCTTTATCGCTATTGGCCAGATACCGCAGAGTGGATGGTGTTTGGTAGCCACTGGCAGAAAGATCCGTTGGGTGATGAATCTATTAATGTGATTTATGAAGATAGTGAGCACCAAATTTGGATTGGGACCAATTATGGTCTTTATCTATTTGATTCTGGTCATCTTTATCTTGAAGAAAGCTCACTGGCCAATGGCGGCATCATTGATATCTATGAAGACCGGATGGGGCAGCTTTGGGTCGCTGGCCAATATGGACTCTCTTATTCGCAGGGGCTGAACCCCTTGGCATTGCAAGGGGTTGATCTGGGTAGTACCCGAGCACGCCCAGTGTGTCTGGTGGGCAATAGTAGCGGGGTGTGGGCTGCGTCCAGTCATGGGCTGGCGTATCTGTCGTTTGATGCAACCCTGAAGCGATTGTTTGCCCAAACCGATGCCATTGTTCCCAATGAATTTAATGTATCCGCGTGCCAGCATTCCCTGTTGGGCAATATTTTGCTGGGGAGCCGCGAAGGTATTGTCGAGATTTCGGCAGATCGCTTGCTTAATGCTCCTCGTGAGCCTCTGCGTCTGACCATCAGTGAAGTGAGGGTTGATAATCAACTCTACCAGATTGGTGGCGGTAGCGGGGGTAACTTCGTTTTGCCGTACGGTTCGGCGATTAACGTTGAATTCAGCATTATGCCGGGAATATTGAATCCAAAGGTTGAATATCGTTTGGTTCGGGATTTGCAGGGGAATGGCCCATGGCATGAAATGGGTAGCCCGAGTTTGTCGCTTGACCGGTTGATGCCTGGTGGCTTTGTCCTTGAAGCTCGGATAAATCAGCCTGGGTTGCCGCCTTCGACAGTATTGCGTTTTCCCATCGTCGTTGATAAGCCTTGGTATATGTCAGCCGGCTTGACCTTTGTGGTCCTGAGTTTAGCCGGTGTTATTGTCCTTGGTGGGCTGTATTGGCGTTCGCGTCATTATACTGAGCAAAATATGCAGCTTAAGCAGGCTGTTTTTCAAAAAACTGCCAAGATAGAACTGCATAAGAAGCAGCTTAATGCCAGTAATATTCAGCTGCAGCGGATCCTAGAGGTTCGCCAGACTATCATGGCTCAGTTGTCCAATGAGCTCAGGATGCCGCTGCGTTTGGCAATGGGGCTTATTAATGGATCTCGAGGGAGTGTCGAGGCTGGCAGCAAACTGGCAATGCTCGAGGGGCATATTGCCCATGCATTGCATGTGGCTGAGCAGATGTTGTCTAAAGATGCCCTTGCGCTCAATGAACCTGAAAGGCAGTGCGAGCAGCTTGTCAGTCCGATTATTCAGGCGACGTGCCTGAGCTGGCAGATTGAGGCAGACAAAAAGCAGATTGCGCTGTGCCTTGAGGATACTACCTCGGGGGTGAGCGTCTTCATGGCGCCGTACCATTTGGAAATTATCCTTGGAAACCTGTTATCTAATGCGTTGAAGTATACCGACAGCAAAGGTGGGATCACCGTTACGATCAAATCGCTACAGTCGCAGATTGTGATGTCGGTGAGTGATACCGGCAAGGGGATGTCGGAAGAAACCAAAGCGCATTTATTCGAGAGTTACTACCAAGAAAGCTATCAGCAAGGGAAAGAGACCGGGTATGGTCTCGGTTTGAGCACAGTGAAGCAACTGCTAGAAGTGTATGGCGGTGACATCTCAGTGATCAGTTATCAGGGGCTAGGCAGTGAGTTTATTGTTAGGCTGCCAATTTATCGTAGCAACAATGGCAATAAGTGCGAGAACGGCACTGTTTTGCGACGGCCAGGTAGCCTGCCACATATTTTGATTGCCAGTACCGATAAGGCAGCGATTGAGTGTTGGGAAATGCTGCTCGGTCAGGATTACGCCTTGACGACGGTAAGCGATGGTTACGAGGCCCTGATCACAATGTTTGAACAGTTGCCTGATATGTTGATTGCCGATCAGTCATTACCGGGATTAACGGGGAGCCAGCTATTGCAGCGGGTTGCGGAAGAATGCCCTGATGATTATCAGCCGAAGCGGTTACTTGTTGATGTGGAATCAAGGGATAGCCACCGTGAATACCTCTCTGCGGGTTGGCTTCACCGCGTGTTGCTTAAACCTGTAGATGCCAGCCAGCTGCTAGAACACATCACCCACCTGCTTCCCGTGAGTAAGGCGGCAGGACACTCCGAGTTTTATGATATGAACGATTTTGCGTGGCAAGATCGAGTCAAGGTATTGGTCGTTAAGCATTTTCATGAACTGGAGTTTGATTTGACAATGGCTGCGAAGGCGCTTGGTATGCCGGAGCGAAGCCTACAACGTCAGTTCCAACTCCAATTTGGCATGACATTTAAAGACTATATCGATCAGCTCCGCTTCGAACAGGCAGTTATCATGCTTAAACAAGGTGATAAGGTGGCTGATGTCGCTTTGGCCTGTGGATTTAACGATCCTTCATATTTTACGGCTCGCTTTAAAAGTCACACCGGTTTGACACCAAGCCAATTTGTATCATCAGAGGCCGAAGAATCAGTGGTAGGCTAGATGATTCTTGTTTATCCAGCTCTATTTTACCGAGTGTATTACGTCATGTTTCATTTTTGGAATAAAAGATTTCACTTTGCGCGAGTCTTTATTGACTCAAAACAAATTTAAATGTGTTTCAGAATGTAACATAATACCGGTAAATGCTAATTGTTCTTATTAAGGTATCGGTTTATATGAAACTGTCAGAAATGGTGTGCGGAACAAAAGGGCGCGTGACTGGGATGTCGCGTTTAGCACCTGACACTCGCAAGAAGCTGATGGTGATGGGGGTATTGCCTAATACCCCTATCAGTGTCGTGCGAGTCGCTCCCTTGGGTGATCCTCTGCAAGTACGAGTACGCGGTGTTGATATTGCACTGCGTAAAACGTTGGCTGAGAACATTGAAGTGGAGTTGGATTAATGCAATACAGTATTTTGACAGTTGGTAACCCGAACAGTGGTAAGACGACACTTTTCAATGGCCTGACCGGTGCTAAGCAGCAAGTCGGTAACTGGGCTGGGGTAACAGTAGAGAAGAAAACCGGCCGCTATGATTGCGCAGGTGACAGCTTTGCCCTGACCGATCTTCCGGGTATCTATAGCCTAGATAGTGCCAATGATGCTAACAGCTTGGATGAAGCCATTGCATCGCGTGCTATTTTGACCACTCCGGCTGACGTGATTATTAATGTTGTTGATGCTTCGTGCCTTGAGCGTAGCTTGTACATGACATTGCAGCTCCGTGAGCTAGGCCGACCGATGGTCGTTGTCCTCAACAAGATGGATGTACTCGATCGTCAGCGTCAGGTATTGGATGTCAAAGGGCTGGAAAAAGCACTGGGTTGTCCGGTACTTTGCTTATCTGCCAATAACCAATCACAAGTTGCCGAATTCAAAACCAAGCTGCATAAGATGCTGGCGCAAGGCATTGCGATGGCGGATATGCATCTTGACTACGGTGTCCCGTTCGAGAAGGCTGTTGCTGCGTTGATGCCGCTATTTTCAGATGAGCATCTGAATGTTCGTGCACAGGCGATTCGCGCGCTGGAAAATGACACTCTGATCATCAATACCCTGCATGACGAGCAGAAAGATCTTGCTTGTAATATCCGTAACAAGCTTCAAGTTGACGTTGATCCGGATATTCAGGTGGCTGATACCCGCTATAGCTTTTTGCACACACTTTGCCAGCAGGTTCGCCGCCAGGAAGGTAAGTTGAGCCGCAGCATGAGCGACAAGATTGACAGCGTGTTGCTCAACCGTCTCTTCGGGATCCCGTTTTTCTTTGTGGTGATGTACCTGATGTTTATGTTCTCCATCAACATCGGCAGTTCCTTCATCGATTTCTTTGATATTAGTGTTGGAGCGGTGCTGGTTGACGGGGGGCATTACCTGCTTGATGGCCATTTGCCGGTTTGGCTGGTAACAGTGATTGCCGATGGCATTGGTGGTGGTATTCAGACTGTCGCGACCTTTATTCCGGTTATCGCCTGCCTGTATCTGTTTTTGGCAATGCTTGAGAGCTCAGGTTACATGGCTCGTGCAGCCTTTGTGCTTGACAAGGTCATGCAGAAAATCGGCTTGCCGGGTAAAGCATTTGTTCCTTTGGTATTGGGTTTTGGCTGTAACGTGCCGGCTATCATGGCAACCCGTACCCTTGAGCAGGAGCGCGAGCGTAAGCTGGCAGCTGCGATGGCTCCGTTCATGTCTTGTGGTGCTCGCTTGCCGGTGTATGCGCTGTTTGCTGCTGCATTCTTCCCTGAGAGCGGCCAGAATGTGGTGTTCGGCCTATATATTCTGGGGATTGCCGCAGCGGTGATGACCGGTTTGGTTTTGCGCCATACGATCTACCCGGGTACAAGCGACAGTTTTATTATGGAGCTGCCGGATTACGAGCTGCCAACGCTGCGTAATGTGGGTATCAAGACTTGGCAGAAGTTGAACAAGTTCGTGATGGGTGCAGGCAAGACCATCGTGGTTGTGGTTGCTATTTTGAGCTTCTTCAACTCATTGGGCGTTGATGGTTCATTCGGTAATGAAGACACGCCAAACTCTGTGTTGGCCAAGACGGCACAAATCGTCACTCCGGTATTGGCGCCTATCGGTATCAATGAAGATAACTGGCCAGCGACAGTCGGTATCCTGACGGGTATTTTTGCCAAAGAAGCCGTAGTGGGTACTTTGAACAACCTATATGCACCCGCTGCGGGAGATGAGGGCGAAGCCGAGTATGACCTGCTGGGCAGCCTTAACGAGGCGGTGATGTCTATTCCAGCCAATCTGTCTGATTTGAGCTATAGCGATCCGCTGGGTATTACCGTCGGCGAGCTGGAAAATCAGAGCATCGCGGCAGAAGAGCAGGAAGTTGATGCATCTATCTTTGGTAATATCCAGGCGCATTTTGTGAGCTCGGCAGCGGCGATGGCTTATCTGATCTTCATCTTGCTGTATACGCCTTGTGCGGCTGCAATGGGTGCCTATGTTCGTGAATTTGGCCAGAAATACTCGGTGTTCATTGCAAGCTACACCATGCTTTTGGCATATACCTTTGCAACTTACTGGTATCAGATTGCACACTTTAGCGATCATCCGGCGACCAGCATGATGTGGATAGGTGTGTTTACCCTGCTGAACGGCGGTTTGTTTGTATACTTCAAGCGTAAAGGCAGCCAACAAGCCAAAGAGTGGGCAACACAATGATCCTACAGCAGCTAAAACAGTATCTTGAACAGCATGGCCGTGCGAGCCGCCAGTCGATAGCCCGTCATTTCGGGATGTCGGAAGACGGTGTCGAAGCAATGCTTGACGTATGGATCCGCAAGGGGAAAGTCGGCAGGGAGCTGGTTGGTTGCAGTAGTGATGCCTGTTGCCAAGGGGCGCAGGAGATCTGGTACCGCCCGCTTCGCAGCGATGAGCTGGCCGTGACGGTCATGCGCAGCTGACAAATATTGCGAGTCCAATCAATAAAGAAGGCAGCCAATTGGCTGCCTTTTTGTTACCTGCGATAAGCGTATGCTCAGCAATTATCCGTGGTTAGGCGGCGGTGAATCCATCGATAGAGGATAGCTCGGCGCGCAATTCTTCAGCCAGCGCCTGCTGCAGATCTTCGCTGCGCTGGGTGCCATCGGTATTGCCCCAGATAGGTCCTGGCCATGCGATATCCCCTTCGAAGCGGGCAATATGGTGGACGTGGAGCTGGGGAACCAGATTGCCCAGTGCTCCGACATTGATTTTGTCGGCTTTGTAGTCGCTTTCCAAAATAGCGGCAACGGCACTGGATTCGCGCATCAGCTGTTGCTGTTCTTGCTCTGGAAGGTGGTGGATCTCACGAAGATCCTCTTTGCGTGGTACCAGGATTAACCACGGCCCGAGCGATTCTTTGGATAGGAGGACACGGCTTAGCGGCAGATCACCCAGCACAGTGGTATCTGCTGCTAGTCTCGGATGGAGTGAAAATTGTGTCATGGTTATACCTTAAATGTATTGTCCAGCTCACAGGCTGAGAGAATAAGTACGGCTGTCGATGGTGACTAGGTTAGGATAAAGTCATATAACTGGCAATAAGTTACCGCTGGCTATGCGGGTTGTTGTCAGAACAGTCAGTATACCTGGTTAAGGTGCTATGTGACTGGGGTATAAATCCAAAGGGGGCTCATGATGGCTGACTATCAACAGGTATTGGACTATTGGTTTGGCGAAATCGACGAAGAAGTCACACTCGAAAACCGCAACAAGCTTTGGTTTCAGGGCGGAGAAGAGGTTGATCTTGCGATAGCCGAACAATTTCGTGCTTTGGTCAGCAAGGGTGGAGTCGGTGAATTGAGCCATTGGACGGAACATCCGAGGGGGACACTGGCTCTGATCATTTTGCTCGATCAGTTTACCCGCAATATCTATCGCGGGTTGGGCGCGGCATTTCGTTATGACTCGATGGCCTTAGCAATGTGCAAACGGGGGCTGGCTCTGGATCAGGACTTGCAGTTGACACCTATTGAGCGGGTCTTTTTCTACATGCCGCTTGAACACTCGGAGGCATTGGAAGATCAGGAAGAAGCCGTGTTTCGTTTTGACCGCTTGCGTCAGTCAGTGACACCATTGCATTATGCCCAGTTTGATCACTTCTATCGCTATGCGGTAAGCCATCTTGATGTGATAAAGCGATTCGGCCGCTTTCCTCACCGAAATGCCGTGCTTGGGAGGCTATCGACTCAGGATGAGTTGAGCTGGCTCCATCATGGCGGGCAGCGCTTTGGCCAGTAGCGGATGAGAGGTGGGTCATTCTTGTTTAGCTTGGTTGCAAGCAATAAAAAAGCCTTCCGCGATAACGGAAGGCTTTTTGCTGTGCTCAAGATTGCACACCGTAGTGTGCATCTTGGCCTAAGGCGAATTACATGCGCTCTAGTGTTTCGATACCTAGCAGATCCAGACCTTGCTTGATGGTCTTCGCTGTCAGGTTGGCCAGCTTCAGGCGGCTCTGCTTCACGGCTTCTTCTGCGTTCAGAATTGGGCACGCTTCGTAGAAGCTTGAGAATAGGCCTGCAAGCTCGAACAGGTATGCACACATTACGTGTGGGTGGCCTTCGCGAGCAACTGTCTGTACGGCTTCTTCGAACTGAAGCAGCTTAGATAGCAATGCCTGCTCTTTCTCTTCGTTGATCACGATTGGGTGAGTCAGATCAGAGAGCTCAACACCGGCACGCTTGAAGATAGAGGCAACACGGGTGTAGGCATACTGCATGTACGGTGCAGTGTTGCCTTCGAATGCCAGCATGTTGTCCCAGTCGAAGATGTAGTCAGTGGTACGGTGCTTAGAAAGATCCGCGTACTTAACCGCTGCCATAGCAACAGTTTTCGCGATGTTGTCTTTCTCTGCAGCATCCAACTCTGGGTTTTTCATTTCGATTAGTTTCGCAGCGCGCTCTTCTGCTTCGTCCAGCAGATCAGCAAGGCGAACAGTACCACCGGCACGGGTCTTGAACGGACGACCGTCTTTGCCCAGCATCATACCGAATGCGTGGTGCTCAAGAGAAACGCTCTCTGGCACGTAGCCGGCTTTACGAACGATAGACCAAGCCATCATCAGGTGCTGGTGCTGGCGTGAGTCGATGAAGTAAAGCACGCGGTCTGCGCCTAGTTTCTCGTAGCGGTACTTGGCACAGGCGATATCGGTAGTGGTGTACAGGAAGCCGCCGTCACGCTTCTGGATGATAACACCCATAGGCTCGCCGTCTTTGTTCTTGTACTCGTCAAGGTAGACAACCATCGCGCCGTCATCTTCTACAGCCAGACCTTTTTCTTTCAGGTCAGCCACGATGCCTGGCAGCATTTCGTTGTACATTGACTCACCCATTACGTTCTCGTCAGTCAGAGACACGTTTAGGCGGTCGTAGTTGCGCTGGTTTTGCTTCAGGGTGATCTCAACCAGTTGCTTCCACTTCTCTAGGCAGTACTCGTCACCGCTCTGTAGGCGAACAACGTAGTTACGCGCAGTCTCGGCAAACTCGGCATCTTCATCGTATAGGACTTTTGATTCGCGGTAGAAACCTTCAAGATCGCTGATGTTCATTGATACGTCAGCGCCTTCTTGCTCCTTGCGAACCATGTTGGCGATAAGCATACCGAACTGGGTACCCCAGTCACCAAGGTGGTTAGCACGGATCACGTTGTGACCCAGGAATTCAAGGGTACGTACTACGGCATCACCGATGATAGTAGAGCGCAGGTGGCCCACGTGCATCTCTTTGGCAACGTTTGGCGCAGAGTAGTCAACAACGATGTTTTTCTTCTCTTCTGTCTCTACAGCAAGGCGTGGGCTGCGAAGGGCAGTTTCAGCTTGCTCGGCCAGCCATTCTTTGTTCAGGAAGATATTGATGAAGCCAGGGCCAGCAATCTCAACTTTCTCGGCAATGCCGTCTAGGTCTAGTTGCTCGATAACTTTCTGTGCGAACTCGCGAGGGTTGGTGCCAAGTTTTTTGGCAACGCCCATTACACCGTTGGCCTGGTAATCACCAAACTGAATTTTCGCCGACTGGCGAACTGCGGCAGGGCTACCGGCAGGAGCACCTGCGGCTTCTAGCGCCTGGGAAACTTTGTCATTAATAAGTGCTTGAATGTTCACACGCTTATCCTTCAAATCATTGATACGCCGGTAAATGGCGAGGCCACAATCGCTGTGTATTCAAAAGTCTTTGCCATCAACAATAGTCACGTCCCCCCGAAAGTAGAGATAGTTTCGGGAAAAGATAGGAACGTGAGTATTTTTGACGGGTTAATCTCCCCATTTGGAGAGAAAACATCTTGAATACATAACGTGTATTGCCCTAATAATACCCACAAACTTAGGGCATTTGGCAAGGTGTAAAGGCGATAGATTGCGTTTTTTTTTAAATAAGTATCGTAGCTCGAAAAATATGCACAATCCAAGAGAGTACAAGGCCTTTGCCACCATCAATAAGGGCTGTCACAAATAGTTAAACTGTGGATAATTATGCGTTCAACCGCTAGGCAGTAAAAACTGGAGAAAATACATGCAGAAGCTCGAAGAAAAAGGGTTGCTTCCTGAGCTGATGATCGATGCATTGCCGGATTTTGCGGCGAGAATTGAGGCTTTAGCTGAAAAACTTGGGCTGACACTGGATGACTATCAGGCCGACCACATTGCCTTGAGGGTCAATGACTGGGACTGTGCTGAGCGGCTTCACAAGGCTTGGTTGGCCTATGGCGAAGAGTGGTCGAACACCGAAATCAACGGCCGACCGATAGTGGTGATTGGCCTGCGCGAGCCATTGCAAGTTGGGCCTTGGCAAGTCGAAGCTCTGGAATTGCCTTATCCGGGAAGCAAGCAATATCCCTCAGAAGGCTGGGAACACCTGGAGTTTGTCGTGCCATCGACGGCAGGCACGACAGATGGGCTCAAGGTAGATTTGGAAGAGACTTTTCCGTCGTTGGCACAGTATTGGAACGAATTGGATGCTCTGAACGTTAAAATAAAGGCAAGCAGTCCGGCGGGTGAAAAAGAGCGGTTGGCCAACCCGACATTTGCATTCAAGCACGATGGTGTTTGTATCAAGCTCCACCCTTGCTCGCTCAAGGACGTGATTGCGAGCGAAGCCGAATAATCTCTTTCGATCATGCTTGTCCCGCCGCTGGCTGGGACGAGCATGAATACCTGCTGTTTCCTTCTGTCTATCTATCTGCTTACAGCACTACAGTCCGGTTGGCGTAGACAAAGACTTTGTCGTCGGTGACCAGTCCTAGCGCCTTGCTGAGGACAGATTTTTCGACATCTCGCCCGGCCTTGGCCATGTCTGCGGCATTGAAGTTGTGATCAACCGGGATGACATTCTGAGTAATGATCGGTCCTTCGTCGAGATCGTTGGTGACGAAGTGGGCGGTTGCCCCAATGATTTTCACCCCGCGCTCGTAGGCTTGCTGGTATGGTTTGGCACCGATGAAAGCAGGGAGGAAGCTATGGTGGATATTGATGATTTTATTGGGGAACTTGCTGACAAAAGATGGCGACAGAATCCGCATGTACTTTGCCAGAACCACGTAGTGGGGCTGGTAGGGCTCAATGACTGCTAGCAGGGCTTCTTCGTGTTCCTCGCGGGTGAGGCCATCGTGGCTGACGAAGTGGTAGGGAACGCCAAACTTCTCTGAAAGATCGGACAGGTCATCGTAGTTTCCGACAATGGCGGCAATATCGATGTTGAGGGTGCCGTCGAGAACCTTGACAAGAATATCGCCGAGGCAATGGGCTTCCTTGGTGACCATGATAACAACCCGCTTGCGTTCCGGGCCTATCAGGTGGCGTCGACTGCCTGTTGGCAGGGCGTGGTCGAGATCCAGCAGGAAGGTCTTGTCATTGAAATACCCTTCAAGTTCGGTACGCATGAAGAACCGATTGTAGGTATTGTCGACAAATTCGCGGTTGTGGATGATGTTGAGCTGGTGCTTGTAGCAAATGTTGGTGATTTTGCTGATCAGTCCCATCGCATCCGGGCAATCTGTCAACAGGGTTTTCTTTTCCATAAATGATCTTCCTTGAACGTATATCGTTACCGTTACTGATCCGAGCGAGTGTGTCCATCGTCGGCGCATCGGGGGGAACTAGTTATTTACCGCGGATTGGAAGCGGGGTCAAAGCCTAAATGCCCTTCAGGAGGACTGGCAATTAAACATGGTCGCCCTGATGGAATATTGGCATAATGAACGGTTCGATAACCCCATAGTCTTAGAATGATGATTGCGAAGTTTTTTGCCGCCGGCGGTGCGTTGGACAAAGCCATTCCTGGTTTTCAGGCCCGCCAGCCCCAGATAGACATGGCCGAAGCGGTCGCCGATGCTATTCAGTCCGACGGCCAGTTGGTCGTAGAGGCCGGTACGGGTACGGGCAAAACCTTTGCGTACTTGGTGCCGGCGCTGGTCAGCGGCAAGAAAACCATCATTTCCACCGGTTCTAAGAACCTTCAGGATCAGCTGTTCCATCGTGATCTCCCTTTGATGAAAGATGCGTTGGGCTTCAGTGGCCGGGTCGCCTTGCTCAAGGGGCGGAGCAACTATCTGTGCCTCGACCGGATGAGCCGCCAGATCACCGAAAGCCACGGTGTGCATACGGATCCCAAGCAGCTTGGCCAGATGGTGCAAGTGCGTAGCTGGTCATCTTCGACCAAGACGGGCGATTTGGGCGAGTGCGCCGATATTGCCGAGGATAGCCCGGTTATCCCGTTGATCACCTCGAACAATGATAACTGCCTGGGCCGGGAATGCCCGTCCTATGAGGACTGCTTTGTCGTCAAGGCTCGGCGCCGGGCGATGGAAGCCGATGTGGTTGTCGTCAACCACCATTTGTTCTTGGCCGATTTGGCCATCAAGGAGACCGGTTTTGGCGAGCTGATCCCCGAAGCCGATGTGTTCATTTTTGACGAAGCCCATCAGTTGCCGGATATTGCCAGCCAGTATTTTGGCCAGAGTTTGTCGAGTCGCCAGCTCCAGGATCTGGCCAAGGATATTGAGATTGGCTACCGGACGGAAGCCAAGGATATGCGCCAGCTGCAAAAGACGGCCGAGCGGTTGCACCAGTCGGCGTCGGATATGCGTATTGTGCTTGGCGAGCCGGGGTTCCGCGGCAATTGGCGCGAGGTGGTTAATAGCCCGGCCATCCAGCGCGAGATCATCCGCCTGCAAGATGCCTTAGAGCTGACCCATGAGGTGCTCAAGTTGGCGCTGGGGCGTAGCCAGTTGCTGGATGCGGCCTTCGAGCGGGCGACCCTGCTCAAGGCGAGGCTCGAGCGGGTGTGTGATACCACCATTACCGGGTATTCCTATTGGTACGAATGCACGCCGCGCCATTTCAGCTTACATATTACGCCGCTGTCAGTTGCCGATAAATTTCACGAGCAGATCAGCGAGCAGGGCGGGGCATGGATCTTTACCTCGGCGACGCTGGCGGTCAATGATGACTTCAGCCATTTTAGTGAGCGTCTTGGGTTGGCGCCCAAACGACAGTTTTCGTTGGACAGCCCGTTCGATTACCAGCAGCAGGCATTGCTCTGCGTCCCCCGTTTTCTTCCTGAACCCAATAGCTTTGGGATAGCTGACCGGCTGGTGGCATTGCTGGCTCCGGTGATCACGGCCAACAACGGGCGCTGTTTCTTTTTGTGTACTTCGCACCAGATGGTACGTGAGCTGGCAGAAGGGTTCCGGGCGGCATTGGCGTTGCCGGTGCTGGCCCAGGGCGAAACGACCAAGCAGAAACTTCTGGAAGAATACCTGGCCTTAGGGGATGCGCTGCTTATTGCGACCAGTGCGTTCTGGGAGGGGGTCGATGTTAGAGGACAGGCCCTAAGCTGTGTTATCATTGATAAATTACCGTTTACAGCACCGGATGACCCGCTGCTGAAAGCACGAATAGAAGATTGCCGCCTGCGTGGTGGTGATCCCTTCTCGCAGGTCCAGATCCCTGACGCGGTGATCACCCTCAAACAGGGGGTTGGCCGATTGATCCGCGATACGCAGGATAAAGGGGCATTGGTGATCTGCGACAACCGTTTAGTCACCCGCCCGTACGGGTCGGTGTTTTTACAAAGCCTGCCAGCGATCCCCCGTACTCGTGACGTGGGGCGTGTCGGGCAGTTTCTATCTTCAGTGAATGGCCAACAAGAGCCCGAGGACACTGAGGAACAGCACACTGAGGCTTGAATGAGCAACAAAATCCTTGCAGTTGATACTGCTACTGAAAATTGTTCCGTTGCCCTGCTTGTGGGCGATGATGTGATTTCTCGTTGCGAATATGCACCGCGCGAGCATACCACCAAGATCCTACCAATGGTCGATGAGGTTCTGGCCGAGGGCGGTTTGACCCTGAGTCAGCTGGATGCTCTGGCGTTTGGCCGTGGCCCTGGTAGCTTTACCGGGGTGCGTATTGGAATTGGTATTGCGCAGGGCTTGGCATTTGGTGCCGATCTGCCAATGCTGGGCATTTCAACCTTGGCGGCAATGGCCCAAGGTACGTATCGGATCCATCAGTCAGAACAGGTATTCACCGCCATTGATGCGCGGATGGATGAAATCTACTGGGGGCAATACCTTCGTCAGGCTGACGGTGATTGGCAGGTTATCGGTGCCGAGCAGGTGATCAAGCCTGCCACATTGGCCGAGCAGCTTGGTGCGGCAGAGGGTATTTGGACCTGTGCCGGTACGGGCTGGGAAAGTTATGCCGAGGCATTAGCGAGTATTCCTGCAAAAATGGAGCAAGGTACTGTTCTGTATCCAGATTCTGCGGATATGGTACACTTGGCTAAATATGCACTGGCGCGTGGAGAAACCGTTGCGGCCGAACTTGCAAGCCCGGTTTACCTGCGCGATACCGTAACATGGAAAAAGCTGCCGGGACGTGAGTAATCCCCTTTATCTCGGTTAGGTACCTGTCATATATAGTCAGGCAAGAAAACGGCATCTTATGATGCCGTTTGCCATACGAGTCGCCGGCCCAGCCCCGCTGAGGCGGCATTGGTCCATTTGACACTGGAATTTCATATGGTCTCGATTCATCGCCTCCCCGTTACTCTTCCGCAGTCATCACCGCGCTCGAAGCCGGTGTCGTCGTCGCAAACGCCCAGCCAGCCGACAGAGGTCGCCCGTGCTGTCGCCCAGACAGTGAGGGATCCCTCGCTTATTGAAGAAGCCCGCGGGCATATTCAGTATGATCAGCCGCAAGGAAAAGGCCACGAGGCCGTCTCCTCTTATCTTGGGGTGATGAACCAGCAGCGACGGGATGAGCTTTCGGCTATGGTTGGGGTGGATGTCTATGTTTGATGCGGTAGGGGAATAAATCGATAATTTGTTGCTAGTCGCTGGGCTGCTTGGATCTTCGCCAATTACCAAGGAGATAAGGATGTTTAGAAAGCTTATTGTTGGGCTGGTTAGTACGTTTATGGTAGGCTGCGCCTCGATCCCAGAGGCGCTGGTAACAGAATCACCGGCCCCAATCAGTGATATTCGTGACCTTGAAGGCCAGATTCAACAATCTGCCGGCCAGGATGTACGCCTTGGCGGTATTATTGCGGCTATCAGTAACGGTCAGAGTCAAACACGGCTTGAAATCGTTGCCGTACCGATTGGCAGTGATGCTCGCCCTAAGATAAAAAGCCAGCCTCAGTCGAGGTTTGTAGCTTATGTCGATGGCTTTCTTGAGCCGATGGAGTACCAGCCCGGCAGGCTGATCACGGTTGCCGGTAAAGTGCAGGGTAAGGAGCAAGGGAAAGTCGGGGAGTACGACTATACCTATCCGGTCGTCTCTGCCACAGGCACTAAGCTGTGGACTGTGAAGCAGGAAATATGGATTGATGATTTTGACCGTTTCCCGCCTTGCTTTGGGGTTCACTGTCGCCAAAATACCTGGTATGGCGGTTATTCCCGAGGTGAAGTACGCGAGCGGGTCACGCCTTGAGTAACGGAGGCACAATGTCACCGTTCACGCTAGGATTGGCGGGAGCATCCCTACATGGGTTGTGCTCATTTCCTCCAAGCTGGCTGACTGATGGCGGCGGGGCCCCACGAGGGCTCGATAAACCGGTTCTTTTGCTGCTGCATGGCTGGCAGGATAATGCAGCCAGTTTTACTCCGCTCTTTCCGTTACTGGTTGATGACTACTACCTTGTAGCACTGGATTGGCCTGGGCATGGTTTGTCCTCGCACCGGAGCTCGGACAACTATTACCATTTTGTTGACTATATCGATGATCTGGCACAGGTTGTTGACGCGCTGCCGAGCAACCGTGTGGTATTGCTCGGGCATTCATTGGGCGCATTGGTCTCAGTTTGCTATGCTGCGGCGTTTCCTGAGCGGGTGGATGGGGCTGTGCTGCTTGAAGGATTGGCTCCGTTATCTGAATCACCACAGAATGCGGTATTGAGGTTAAGGCAGGGGATCGAGAGCCGACAGCGCTTTCGCCTTCGGCAAGCAAGACTCCCTCGAACCATGCCCGACCTTGAGCTGGCTGTGCGGTTGCGTTGTCAGATCAATGGCCTGTCACCGGAGCAAGTGCGGCCGTTGGTTGAACGGGGCACATACAGTGATGGGGGGCGTTGGTTCTGGCGTCATGATCCGCGTCTGCGTTGCGATTCTCTGTATCGAATGGGAGAGGAGCAGGCAGCGGCTTATGTCTCATCACTGTCATGCCCGGTTTTGTCTATTGTTGGGCAAAGCGGCTTTGCATCGTTGAAGGGGCAGTCTGGCCGCTTGCCGGATTGGCCGACGTTGATCCAGCATGAGGTGCCGGGCGGCCACCATTGCCATCTGGAAAGCCCTGAACGGGTGGCCGAGCAGATTATATTGTTTCGTTCGAATATGAAGAATTCGGTTTTTGAACCGAATGTAAGTTAATTGTTGACTGTGTGGTAATTGTTGTCGGCATGTCCTTGTGCCTGACCGTTGCCATGCAGTATTGGCCTTGCGCCATGATATATAAGGAGAGTGCAAGTGGATAAGGTTTGGCTTAACCGCTATCCGGAAGATGTACCGGCTGAGATCAACCCGGATCTCTATCCGTCTTTGGTTGAAATGTTTGAGCAGTCTGTTCAGAAGTATGCTGACCAAACGGCGTTCATCAATATGGGTCAGGTAATGACCTTCCGTAAGCTGGAAGAGCGTAGCCGTGCATTCGCCGCCTACCTGCAAAATGAGCTGAATCTGCAAAAGGGCGACCGTGTTGCCGTGATGATGCCGAATTTGTTGCAATATCCGATTGCGCTGTTTGGTATTTTGCGTGCTGGCTGTGTGGTGGTTAACGTCAATCCGCTGTACACGCCGCGCGAGCTTGAGCATCAGTTGAATGACTCCGGCGCCAAAGCGATTGTGATTGTCTCTAACTTTGCCCATACCCTTGAAACCGTTGTTAAGAACACCGGCGTCGAGCACGTTGTTCTGACCAGTCTGGGTGATCAGCTGTCTCGTCCGAAGGGCACTTTGGTGAACTTCGTGGTGAAATACATCAAAAAGATGGTGCCGAAATACAATCTTCCGCATGCCACCTCATTGCGAATGGCACTGCGCAAGGGCCGTCGCATGCAGTATGTGAAACCGTTCATGTCTGGCGATGACATGGCGTTCTTGCAGTATACGGGCGGAACAACCGGTGTAGCCAAAGGTGCCGTTCTTAGTCATCGCAACATGCTGGCTAACTTGATGCAGGCCAAAGGGGCTTATGGCCCTGTGCTGACCGAGGGGCGTGAAATGATCGTAACGGCATTGCCGCTATATCATGTCTTTGCCTTGACCGTAAACTGCCTGTTGTTTATCGAAATGGGCGGTCGCAACCTGCTGATCACCAACCCGCGCGATATCCCAACGTTTGTCAAAGAACTTCAGCGTTACCCATTCACCGCGATCACTGGGGTTAATACCCTGTTCAATGCCTTGGTGAACAACGAGGATTTCCACGAGATTGATTTTAGCAATCTCCGCCTTTCTGTTGGCGGTGGCATGGCGGTACAGCGTGTCGTGGCCGAAAAATGGAAGCAGATCACCGGTAACTACCTGCTGGAAGGCTACGGCTTGACCGAGTGTTCGCCGCTGGTGGCCGCTTACCCTTACGACTTGGTTGACTATAATGGCTCTATTGGCTTGCCAGTTCCATCGACCGAAGTTCGTATGGTTGATGATGAAGGCAACGTCCTAGGCAATGACCAGACAGGCGAACTACAGGTTCGTGGTCCTCAAGTGATGCGTGGTTACTGGCAGCGTCCGGAGGCAACCAAGGAAGTCCTGAATGACGAAGGCTGGTTGTCGACGGGTGATATTGTCCGCTTTGACGACGAGGGCTTCTTGCATATCGTCGATCGCAAGAAGGACATGATCTTGGTGTCGGGCTTCAATGTGTACCCGAACGAGATCGAAGATGTGGTTGCGTTGCACGACAAGGTACTGGAAGTGGCCGCGATTGGTGAGCCGCATGAAGTGTCTGGCGAAATTGTGAAGATTTGTGTGGTTAAACGCGATATCAGCTTGACTCGTGAGGACTTGCTGGAGCACTGCCGCGAACACCTGACAGGCTACAAGGTGCCTAAAATTATCGAGTTCCGCGAGGAACTGCCAAAGACCAATGTGGGTAAGATCCTTCGCCGAGCCTTGCGCGAGGAAGCTGACAAGACGTCGTCCGAGCAGGCCTAACGAACTGGAATTTGAATAACTAATGCCGGCAGTAAGCCGGCATTTTATTGGTGAGATAACCGTGAATTTTGAAATTATTACCAGCGCAGCGCGCTTGGAAACCGTTTGTGGCCAGGCTAGAAAGAAGCCGGTAGTGATGCTGGATACCGAATTTGTCCGTACCCGTACCTTGTATCCAAAATTGGGATTGGTACAGCTGTTTGATGGCGATAACCTCGCTCTGATTGACCCGCTGGCTATTGATGATCTTGAGCCGCTATGGGATTTGCTTCGCGATCAGTCGGTGGTGAAGGTGCTTCACGCTTGTGGTGAAGATCTTGAGGTGTTCCAGCATTATGCGGGCTGCCTGCCTGTGCCTATGGTTGATACTCAGATCATGGCGGCATTTTTAGGCTATGGTGTTTCGGCTGGATTTGGCACCTTGGTGAAGGATTTTCTTGGCGTAGAGCTCGACAAGGGCGAAGCGAGAACCAACTGGTTGGCTCGTCCGTTGACTGACAAGCAGCTTGATTATGCCGCAGCCGATGTATTTTACCTGATGCCGCTTTACGAGGCTTTGTTGCCGCAGGTTGAAGCGCGTGGGTGGGCCGAGGCTCTTGAGCAGGAATGCGCCAGCCAGATGCTAAAGCGGATGAAGTCGGCTGATCCTGAGCGTGCTTATTTGGACGTGAAGAACGCCTGGATGCTCAACCCGAAGCAACTGGCTGTGCTGCAGCAGGCAGCAAAGTGGCGGATGCTTGAGGCGCGCAAGCGTGACTTGGCTTTGAACTTCGTCGTTAAGGAGCTGAATATTTGGAAGCTGGCTCGGTTGGGCATCAAGTCCAAAGCCGTTATGGAAAAAGAAGGCTTTGACAGCATGGAAATACAGCGCCATGGAAGCCGTTTGATCAAGATGGTGTTTGATGTCGAGGACATGGCTGCCGAACACTACCCGGAGAAGATCACCCGTTTGGTTGATCACCCGCGTTATAAGCAGACGGTTAAGGCACTCAAAGATGTTGTGGCGGAAGTACAGGAGCAAACAGGCCTGTTGCCAGAACTGTTGGCATCAAAAAAACAGATTAACCAGCTGATCAGTTGGGCATGGAACAAAGACCGTGCGGAAGCCCTTCGCCCGGAGATGCTCAAAAACTGGCGTCAACCGTTGTTCGAGGCAAAGGTACTGCCATTACTGGACAATAGCCAGTAACTGACAGATATGTCAGTTCGCCGCATCAGATAAACACAGCCCCGCAGAAGCGGGGCTTTGTTTTATTTGTCGTCATCGGGCAGGGTGACGTTTAACTCTAGTACCGAGAGATCTTCTTCTCGCTGGTCTAGGTTGACCGTAACCTGATCCGGGCTGATAGCAACATACTTTTGAATGACTTCCAGTATGTCTTGCTTCAGCTGAGGCAAATAGCTTGGTGCACCCTGATTGGCAGAGCGGCGTTCCGCAACAATAATTTGCAGCCGCTCTTTGGCAACACTGGCTGTCGTCGGTTTCTTGGGACGGAAAAACTCTAACAGTGCCATATTGTATTACCCTCCGAACAGTCGTTTAAGGAACCCTTTTTTCTCTTCTTCAAGAAAACGGAAAGGACGCTCCTCGCCAAGTAGGCGGGCGACCATATCTGCATAAGCCATACCAGCATCTGACTCTTTGTCGAAGATGACTGGCTCGCCTTTGTTGGAGGCGTTGAGTACGGCTTGGCTCTCAGGGATAACCCCTACTAGCGGTATGCGTAGGATTTCTTCTACATCGCCAACACTCAGCATTTCACCCAGTGTCACGCGGGCTGGGTTGTAGCGGGTAAGTAGAAGATGAGTCTTTACTGGATCCAAGGATTGTTCGGCCCGGCGTGACTTAGAATCAAGAATGCCAAGGATACGATCTGAGTCGCGTACAGAAGACACTTCCGGATTGGTTGTAACGATGGCTTCATCGGCAAAGTACAGTGCCATCAGGGCACCGGTTTCGATACCGGCTGGTGAGTCACAGATAATGAACTCGAAGTCCATTTCTTTTAGTTCATCAAGAATACGGCCGACCCCTTCTTTGTTCAGCGCTTCTTTATCTCGGGTTTGAGATGCAGGCAGAACATAGAGGTTGTCAACACGCTTATCTTTGATCATGGCCTGGTTCAGCGTAGCTTCACCATTGATCACGTTAACAAAATCATAAACGACACGGCGTTCACAACCCATGATTAAATCGAGGTTGCGCAAGCCGATATCAAAGTCAATTACAGCGGTCTTTTTGCCAAGAATGGCCAGGCCCGAAGCAATGGCTGCACTAGAGGTAGTCTTACCAACGCCACCTTTTCCTGAGGTAACAACGATAATACGTGCCATCATTAATTCCTTATTAAACGTTATAGAGCGAGAGGCTCTATGTTCAAATTACTGTCAGCGAGTGAGATAACGACTTGCTTACCCCAAAATTCGTCCTGAATATTGTCACTTAACCAGTAATTCCCAGCAATCGAGATTAGTTCTGGTTGTAGGTTATGGCAAAAAATTTTCGCATTGGGTTGCCCATTGGCCCCGGCAATCGCACGTCCGCGTAAGGTGCCATAGATATGGATGCAGCCATCAGCGATAATTTCTGCCCCTGCACTAATATGGCTCATGACAACAAGATCACAGTTCTTGGCATACACTTGTTGGCCTGAACGCACGGGATTGGTAATGATCCGTGTCGGTTCCATGGTAACGGTTTCTGCGGTTTCTGTCGCTTTGGTATGGCGTGCGGCATTCATAATTGCGAAGCCCGCCTCTTTGGCCTGTTCGCGCTGAATGTTGCCTTTGCAGCCACTAATACCGACAGGAATGACACCAGCTTGACGAATACGTTGATTTAATTCATTAAAATCGATATTTTCGCCAGCTTGGCTGACGTCAATGACAACCGGAGCTGCCGTGAAAAAATGAGGTGCCTGCTCAACTTTCTGTTTTAGGAAGTCGGCGGCTTTTTGGATGTCACCATCCACCAAGTGGAGGGCAGAGAGGGTAAAGGAGCCTCCCTTTAGTTCTGCTGTTTTTGTCATGAGGTATCAGGATGACTGTCGCTAAATTAGCCGGTTGGGTACGTTATCTCGAGATACCTAGCATGTTATATTCCAAACCGTATATCAGCAAGCTATCCTTGCCCTAAGGTTGCAAATTCGGAGCCGTATCTCATCGTGTTTTGCGAGTTTGGAAGCGGGAATAGGGCTGGCTGGGAATGATTGATGGATTCTGCGGTCATAATAGATAATTATCGTAAAGGTTATGCAAAGCATGTTGTGTGCAATTTATAGAAGTCCGAAAAAAGACAGTACCTACTTATATATCAGTAAGAAGGATGACTTTTCGTCTGTGCCGGATGCGTTGATGTCGACATTTGGAACCCCGCAGTTCGTGATGGTGATTAAGCTAGACGAAAGACGGAAACTGGCACAAGCGGATATAGAGAAAGTAAGAGCAGCATTGGTTGCGCCGGGTTATTACTTGCAAGTACCGCCGCCGGTACCGAACTTGCTTGAGATGTACAAGGCTGACAAGGCTGCCAAAAGCCAAGGGTAAATTATGCAAAAGCGATTGGTATCGGCCTTAGTGGCCTTAGGATTAGGACTGACATCTGTTGCTTCGGCGGCAGATACTGAATTTGATCAATATGTTGAAGGGCTAAAAGCCGAAGCCCGGGAAAATGGAATTTCAGAACCAATCCTCAATACGGCTTTTGATGGCATTGAGTTTGTAGAGCGCGCAGTCAAGGCGGATAAAAATCAGCCGGAGAAAAAATTAACGCTCGATGAATATATTCCTCGTGCAGTACCAGCTTGGAAAGTGAAGCAGGCTCGCGATTTATACCAGAAGCATAAAAGTGTGCTTGATGACATCGGAAAGAAATACGGTGTGCAGCCACGTTTTATTGTTGCTTTGTGGGGTGTGGAAAGTAATTTCGGACGCTTAACCGGAAATTATAATGTGATTGAAGCATTATCAACGATGGCTTATGAAGGCCGCCGGGAAGCATTTTTCCGCAAGCAGGTAATGGCAGCCTTGGAAATATTGGATGCCGGCCATATCGAACCACAAGAGATGAAAGGCTCATGGGCGGGGGCAATGGGACAACCACAGTTCATGCCAACCTCTTTTCTGACCTATGCCGTTGATGGTAATAGCGATGATAAGATTGATATTTGGAAAACCCAAGCCGATGTATTTGCTTCTGCAGCTAATTATCTTCATCAGGAAGGATGGAACGATCAATATACCTGGGGCCGACAGGTTAAATTGCCTGAGAACATTGATAGTGCCCTTATGGGAATCGATAAAGAGAAAGGACGTTCTCTTGCCGAATGGGAATCGCTAGGTGTTCGTCGTTTAAATGGAACGGATTTGCCGAAGGTAGATATAAAAGCCTGGCTTATTCAACCAGATGATAGACATGGTAGAGCATATTTGGTGTATGGTAATTACCAAGTACTGCTCCATTGGAATCGCTCACACTATTTTGCTTTAGCGGTAAGTCACTTGGCTGATAGTATTCGTTAGAGCTCAAACAAAAAAAGCCAGCATTGATGTCTGGCTTTTTACTCAATATGGATAAGTTTTTGCTATATATATCTATTCGCTATCCCTTTAACGTATTGGCTTTTTAATTCAAAGGTTTAGAAATAGATTTTAAATAGTGCAAATAAAAAACCCGACCATGTGTCGGGTTTTTAATAAATTAGTCGATTATTTGATTTCGAACTCTTCTAGAGATTTACCTTCATCAAGTGCTTTTTTAAGTGCACTTGGTGTACGGCCTTGGCCAGTCCAAGTTTTCTCTTCACCGTTTTCATCAATAAAGCGGTATTTAGCAGGACGCTGAGCGCGTTTTGCTTTTGGTGCTTTAGATAGTGTTGCTAGAAGTTCTTCTGGGTCAATACCGTCAGCAAGTAGCATTTCACGATATTGAGCCAACTTTTCATTGCGCTCTTCTTCTTTAGCGCGAACTTCTTGTTCTTGCTCTGCACGCTCTTCAACAACGGTAGTTAGTTTTTCTAGCGCTTCTTGTAGTTGTTCAAGAGTATATTCACGAGATAGTGCGCGAAGACTACGAAGATTCGTTAGCACTTTCATTAGATCAGACATGTTGTTATTTCCTGTTGGCTAAATACTGTAAAAAAAGAATAGCAGTAATAATTCTATAATTGCAATATTAATACTTTGAACTTGATAAGCCAAATAGAAATTTAATACTTCAATTAAAAAAATGATTATTAATAGGGGATAACTCTCATTAGTAATATTCTGTTGCTAATTGTAAACCCCACTTAATTGTTATCAAGATCCCAAAGAAGCGGTGCTACATGTTGCTTATCGCATGGTTGTGATTGAACTGGTGTGATGTTTTTTTAATCGCCACTGCAAAACTATTCACCAATATTGTTAAATCTTTCACGCTTCGTTGTTGCAATTGGATTTCCATTCCGTATTATTGACTTTACCTAGACCATAGGTAGAGGAGCATTGTCTAATAGTAGTTAGCCTTAGGGTGATACCAAAGAGGGATAACGAAAGGAGCCAGTGCCGAAGTGAGTTTTGGGTTATCAAGCCAGCTTGCTGGGGTTGTCGCCGAATAGGGGCAACACTGCCATAGTATATAATGACATTAACTATGGAGCGCTACTGTGGAGTCGGACGAGGGTATAGCCCTCCCTTCCTTATACTCTTTACGCATGACATGACGTTGTGTTTCGCAGTAGGTCTCCAACCAGGAACGGTTGTAGTAGAGATCATGAATATAGTAGATTTTTCCCATTCGGTAGTATCGATTATTCCCCCTCTGGTTGCGTTGGGGTTGGCAATATTAACTCGCCATGTCCTGTTTTCTCTTGGGGTAGGCATTGTGTTAGGTGCCTTACTGTTAAGCGATTTTGCTCCATTACAGGCCGCATCGTATATAGGTACAACGGTAAAAGGGTTGTTTATCGATGATGGCAGCATTAATAGCTGGAATATGAGCATTGTTGCCTTTCTTATTTTATTGGGTATGACAACGGCGTTGTTGACGCTGTCAGGCGGTACCCGTGCTTTTGCCGAGTGGGCACAAACCAAGATAAAAACAAAACGGGGGGCAAAGCTACTCGCAGCATTCTTGGGCGTCTTCATTTTTGTCGACGATTATTTCAATAGTCTTGCCGTGGGGTCGATTTCTCGCCCTGTTACTGACCGTTTTTACGTATCCCGCGCAAAATTGGCGTATATTCTTGACTCTACCGCTGCACCGATGTGTGTATTGATGCCAGCTTCAAGCTGGGGGGCTTATATTATTACCTTGATTGGTGGAATATTAGTGTCTCACGGTGTGACAGAGTACACCCCGTTAGGTGCGTTCCTTCAGTTGGCCCCAATGAACTTCTATGCCGTTTTTGCCCTGTTAATGGTTTTTGTGGTGGCATGGTTTCAATTGGATATTGGCCCAATGAAGAAGCACGAACTAGAGGCGAGTCATTGCCGTGGCTTCGATGAAGGGGATGCGGATAAGCGAGCCAAGGATTTAAATGAAGAGTTGGAAATTGTCGAAAGCGCTAATGGTAAAGTTTCCGATTTGGTGATGCCAATTATTGCTCTGATTATCGCCACCTTCTTCTTTATGATTTATACCGGTAGCCAAGCACTTTCCGCCGATGATTTGCCGTTTACCTTATTGGGAGCATTTGAAAATACCGATGTGGGGATGTCATTGGTATATGGTGGACTTATTGGTCTGGTCTCTGCCTTAATTCCTATTTTTCGCCAGCGTATCGCAATGGGGGATGTGGTCTCAACAATGTGGATTGGGGCTAAGTCGATGTTTGGTGCAATATTGATCCTACTCTTTGCGTGGAGTATTGGTAGCGTGATCGGTGATATGGCAACAGGCAAATATTTGTCGACCTTGGTTGAAGGCAGCCTAGATCCGATGTTGTTGCCCGCTATTTTATTTTTGCTCGCTGGCGTGATGGCGTTTGCGACGGGTACATCGTGGGGGACGTTTGGTATTATGTTGCCAATCGCTGGGGATTTGGCTGCGGCAACAGATATTATGTTGATGCTGCCAATGCTTGGCGCGGTATTGGCTGGTTCCGTATTTGGTGACCACTGCTCGCCGATATCCGATACCACGATTTTGTCCTCGACCGGTGCCCGGTGTCACCATATCGACCACGTTTCCACCCAGTTGCCTTATGCGCTGTCAATTGCTTTGGTATCGACCATAGGTTTTCTTGTACTGGGTGCGACGGACTCATTGGCGGTCGCTTTCTTGGCCGCGACGGTTGCCTTTATCATCATGTGTAGCGTGTTGTATTGGATATCCCGGAGATCTTCTGATTTAACAGCCAAAGCATAATTGGACATACCAACGACAAAGAGTCTGTATTTGCGATACAGACTCTTTTTTATGCCTGTGATTTTGAGACGGCGGCTTTTAATCTTGGGGCGATTTCTGTAGCATCACGGCAGTTTTTTTGACTCAACCTACTTCGACTAGGAAAGCTTAATGGCCCAGATGTATTTCTATTACTCGGCAATGAATGCGGGTAAATCGACCACCTTGTTGCAGTCATCGTTTAATTACCGCGAGCGCGGCATGACACCGGTGATTTTTACTGCAGCAATTGATGATCGTTTTGGCAAGGGCAAGGTAAGCTCTCGGATCGGTTTGGAAGAAGAAGCCGAATTATTTGGCGATAGTGACGATTTGTATGTTCGCCTACAGAGTATGGCTGCAGATGGCAAGATTGACTGCGTATTGATTGACGAATGCCAGTTCTTGACCAAGACTCAGGTTTACCAGCTAACGGAAGTAGTTGATAAGCTAGATATTCCAGTATTGTGTTACGGGCTGCGTTCTGATTTCCGTGGTGAGCTTTTCGAAGGGAGTCAGTATCTGTTGGCTTGGGCTGATAAATTGGTCGAGCTAAAGACAATCTGCCACTGTGGCCGCAAGGCGAATATGGTGATCCGTCAAGATGAGACCGGCCGTGCTATTGCTGATGGCGATCAGGTTGAGATCGGCGGTAACGATCGTTATGTCTCCGTTTGTCGTACTCACTACAAAGATGCGCTGGGCCGTTAATGGCAGTGTAAGCGCCTTGTGAAGATGATTGACAGCCCGGCCATTTGGCCGGGCTGTTTTGTTTCGCGATTGTCTAGCGATGGCGGGATTGTAGCTTGGCCGTGACATCGGCGAGTGACAATCCCTGATCTTGCAGCAATACCAGCAAGTGGTAGATCAAATCGGCAGATTCGCTAACTAGCTCCGCCTTATCACCTGACGTTGCCGCCAGCGCGACTTCAACGCCTTCTTCGCCAACCTTCTGCGAAATCCGCTTGGTGCCACGAGCGTAGAGGCTTGCGGTATAGGACGAGTCGGGATCGGCTTCTGTCCGGCTAGCGAGGAGCTGTTCAAGTTGATGAAGGAAAACCAACGCGGGCTGAGCGGCGTCCGTATCGCCGTGGTCGAAACAGGTTTCGGTACCGAGGTGGCAGGTTGGCCCTGCCGGCGTCACCGTGACCAGCAGGGTATCCTGGTCACAGTCAAGACTGATGCTTTCAAGCGCAAGGACATTGCCAGAGGTTTCCCCTTTGGTCCAGAGGCGGTTTTTGGTTCGAGACCAGAAGGTAACCTGCTTGGCTTCGAGTGTTTGGCTCAGAGCTTGTTCGTTCATATAGCCGAGCATCAGGACTTGGCCGCTGGTGTTGTCCTGAATGATGGCCGGCACTAATCCGCCGACTTTTTCCCAATTGATCTGGCTGGCAAGGCTCATAGTCGGATCTCCACGTCTTGTTGTTTCAGGTAGTGTTTCAGTTCGCCGATATTGATAATTTGCTTGTGGAACACCGAAGCCGCCAGTGCCCCGTCGACATTGGCTTGATTGAAGGCGTCGGCAAAGTGGGACATTTCGCCGGCACCGCCAGAGGCGATGAGTGGTACATGGCAGACGGCCCGCACCATATTGAGCTGGTCGAGGTCATAGCCGTTGCGAACGCCGTCTTGGTTCATCATATTGAGAACGATTTCCCCTGCGCCCCGGCGCTGAACCTCCTTGACCCAGTCGCAGGTTTCCCAGCGGGTGGCCTGAGTGCGCTTTTCATCGCCGGTAAACTGGTAGACCTGATATTTTCCGGTTTGCGAATCGAAGTAGGAGTCGATACCGACGACGATACACTGTACCCCGAATTTGTCGGCTAACAGGGTGATCAGGCTTGGGTCGGCCAGTGCTGGTGAGTTGATGGAGACCTTGTCGGCTCCGTACTGGAGGATCCGGCTGGCATCGTCGGCAGAGCGGATCCCGCCGGCAACACAGAACGGAATATCAATCACCTCTGCGACGCGGGCGACCCAGCTTTTGTCGACCACCCGGCCGTCACTTGAGGCGGTGATATCATAAAAGACCAGCTCATCTGCGCCTTCTTCGGCATAGCGTTTGGCCAGCGGGACAATATCACCGATGATTTCGTGATTGCGAAACTGTACCCCTTTGACAACCTGACCGTCACGGACGTCAAGGCAGGGGATGATGCGTTTGGCGAGCATGATGAACCTCCGCCTTATTCTGCCCAGCAAGCAAAGGCTTGCTCGGCGCTAAATTTGCCATCGAGTAGGGCCCGGCCGACAATCACGCCGGCGACCCCGCTGCCTTTGAGTGCAGCAATATCATCCAACGAGCCTATGCCGCCCGATGACTGGAATTGTACCTGTGGGTAGCGATCGCAAAGATCACGGTACAAGGCGACATTCGATCCGGTGAGCGTGCCGTCGCGTGAAATATCGGTACACAATACATGTTCAAGGCCGACGGTGAGAAAGTCATCCAGCAGTGCTTCGATGGTTACCCCCGAATCTTCCTGCCAACCGGAAATGGCGACCCTTCGTTGCCCATCGCGGTCAATGTTCACGTCAAGAGCGAGCACGATATGCGCCGGGCCGTATTTTTCTATCCAACCCTTGACCATGTCTGGCTGCTTGACGGCTGTCGAGCCGATCACCACGCGCTGCGCCCCTGCGGCAAGCAGATCGGCAACGTCCTGCTCACAGCGTACGCCCCCCCCGATCTGGATATTGGCCGGAGTACTGGCAAGCAAGTTGCGGATCAGGTCAAGTTGGCGGGCTTTGGTATCCTTGGCCCCCGTAAGATCAACCAAGTGGAGCCAGTCGGCCCCGGCTTGTTGGTAAAGGTTGAACTGCTCTGCGGGGTTGACCTTGTATTCGGTGACCTTGCCATAGTCGCCTTGAAAGAGGCGGACTACCTGCCCATCAATCAAATCTAATGCGGGAATAATCATGTTTGTCCTTAGTGTCCTTACAATTCAAGAAAGTTCTTGATCAACTGGGAGCCGGCTTTGCTGGACCGTTCGGGATGGAACTGGACGCCGTAGTAGTTACCGCGTTGTACGGCGGCGGTAAAGGCATCGCCATAGTCACAGCGGGCGATGGTTCTGCCTCCCGCACCCTGATTGAAAATAGGCATCGCATAGCTATGGACGAAGTAAAAGTAGCTGCCAGCAGGGATCCCCCTAAATAGCGGGTGAGCTTGTTCAGGGGTGATGGTGTTCCATCCCATATGCGGCAGTGGCAGCGTCCCTGTTTTCATTTTATGGACAGAGGCCTCACACAGTGCCAAGCAAGGGACCTGCTGCTGGCCATCTTGCCCTTGCTCGTCTGATTCTTTGCCAAGGAGCTGCATTCCGAGGCAGATGCCAAGCAGAGGTTTTTCGACCTGCCTGACCAAGTTGATCAGATCGCGTTCGGCGAGGTTTTTCATGGCCTCGCTGGCTGTGCCGACGCCTGGCAGGAAGAGTTTGTCTGCCGCTAGCACGACAGTCGGCTCTCGGCTGATCTCAACGCGGTAGCCAAGCCGCTCGATAGCGAACCTCACCGAAGAGACGTTGGCACAGCCGGTATCGATGATCACGATCTTCTGGCTGGTCGCGTTCATTAGAGTACTCCCTTGCTGCTTGGTAGCTCGTTGCCTTCGACCTTGATGGCTTGGCGCAGTGTACGGCCAAAGGCCTTGAACAGGCTTTCGATGATGTGGTGGTCGTTATTGCCTGTCGAACTCAGGTGAAGGGTGCAAGCCAGCGCATCGGTCAGTGAGCGGAAAAAATGCGGCACCATTTCGGTGGACAGGTCGCCAACACGATCACGGCTGAATTTTGCCTCGAATTTGAGGTAAGGGCGTCCTGAGAGATCAAGCGCACACTGGGCCAAACATTCATCCATCGGCAGGCTGAAGCCGAAACGGCCGATCCCGCGCTTGTCTCCCAGTGCTGTTTTCAGTGCTTCGCCCAGCGCCAGAGCGGCATCTTCGACACTGTGGTGGTCATCGATATGGAGATCGCCGGCGACGCTCAGTTCGAGGCGAAAACCGCCGTGGGTTGCGATCTGATCAAGCATGTGGTCGAAAAAGCCAAGACCAGTTTCAATCTTGTTCCCGCCGCTTTGATCGAGGTTTACCCTGACGCGGATATCGGTTTCTTTGGTGGTGCGCACAACCTCGGCGATACGCGGGCGGGTAGTGAGATCGGTGGCGATTTGTTGCCAGCCCATATTTTGTGGGTGGTACTGGATACCCCTAATCGCCATGTTTTCGGCAAGGGTCAAATCTGTTTGGCGATCGCCAATCACGGCAGATGTTTCGAAATCGACCTTGCCTTGCTGGAGGTATTCTTTGACCAATCCGAGCTTGGGCTTGCGGCAACTGCAGTTGTCGGCTTCGAAGTGCGGGCAAATCAGTACATCGTCAAAGGTGATGCCTTGGGATTCGAATATCGCCATCATCATATTGTGCGGGGCATCGAAATCCGCTTGTGGGTAGCTGTCGGTACCAAGACCGTCCTGATTGGTGACCATGACTAGCCGGTAGCCCGCATCTTGTAGCTTGAGCAGTGCAGGGATCACGAAGGGCTCCAGTTGTAGTTTGTCGAGACGGTCGACTTGGAAGTCAACGGGAGGTTCGACGATCAGGGTGCCGTCACGGTCGATAAATAAGATTTTTTCCTTGCTCACAATGCCGTCCTTTTCTCGCTGTTTTGTGTCAGTTGCTCTCGGATAAAGGCGAGGGTTTTTTCGCACTCATCGCGGCTTCCAATGCTGATGCGGATACAGTTTTCTATCGGTGAACGGCGCAGGATAATGCCGTGCTCCCAGAGTGCCTTGAACAGTTCGTCGCTGTCAGGGAAGTGAACCAGCAGGTAATTGCCGTAGCCATCGAAAACGGTTACGCCGTCAAGCATTCCAAGGCCGGCCTGGAGATAGGCGCGGTTGGCACTGATGTCCAGTACCTGAAACTTGGTTTTTGCCCGTCCTGATTCCGACAGGGCTTGGACTGCAATTTCCGTGACCGGCACCGGAACCGGATACGGTGCGATGATTTTGAGTAGTAGCTCGATAATATCGGGGTGAGCGAGGGTGAAACCACAGCGTAGCCCTGCAAGGGCAAAGGCTTTGGACAGCGTTCGCAGGATCACCAAGTTTGGATAGCGACCGAGCAAGTCGGCGGTGGTCGCTTCAGGGCAAAAATCGATATAAGCCTCGTCGACGACGACCAGAGCGTTACCTGCGGTCATCTCCAGCAGCGCTTCGATATCGTCCCGGTCGATCAGGTTCCCGGTCGGGTTGTTGGGGCTGCAGACGAAAACGAGTTTGCAGCCCTCTAGGTTATTAGCTATCGCGGGCAGATCAAGTTGCCATTGCTCGGTGAGAGGGACCGTTTTGGTCTTCACATCGAAGATCTCAGCACTGATGGCATACATGCCATAGGTTGGAGGGCAATAGATGATGCTGTCTTGGTTGGGTTCACAGAACGCCCTGATCAGCAGTTCAATCCCCTCGTCAGCACCTCGTGAGGTCAGCACCTGCTCGTAGCGTACACCCGCATAGTCGGCGTAGGCGGCGATCAGCTCTGTCGGCTGGCAGGTGCTGTAGCGGTTGAGGCGCTCGCCGCTAACGCTGTACTCGTTGGAGAATGGGGATTCATTGGCATTGAGCCAGATATCGCCGTTCCCCCCCAGTCTCCGTGCCGATTGGTAAGGTGTTAGGTTGCGCACGGTTTTCCGTGCCAGTTGTTTGATGCTCATATCAGGCCTCGTTCCTTGGCGTTTGTTGTTGGGCTGCCAGTTTTTCGACGCGAATAGTGACGGCTCGCTTGTGGGCGCCGAGTCCCTCTGCATCGGCGATGGCGACCACGGTAGGCGCCAGTTCTTGCAGGCCTTGTGCACTGAGCTCCTGCACCGTCATCCGCTTGCTGAAATCGGCAAGGCCGAGGCTGGAGTAGGTGCGGGTGTAGCCGTACGTTGGCAGGACATGGTTAGTCCCTGATGCGTAGTCACCCACTGACTCGGGGGACCAGTCACCGAGGAATATCGAACCGGCATTGTCGAGTTGCGGGACAAGATCTCGTGGGTTGCGGGTCTGAACGATAAGGTGTTCTGGGCCATAAAGGTTCGAAATTTCAACACATTGAGAAAGGTCATCGGTCACAATCAACTGGCTGGCCCCCAATGCTTTACGGGCAGTGTCTGCCCGGGGAAGGGCTTTGAGTTGGCGTTGGATCGCATCGGCCGTGCGCTCGGCTATAGCGGGGTCCGGGGTAACCAGAACGACTTGTGAATCGGGGCCGTGTTCGGCTTGGCTGAGCAAATCGGCAGCAATGAAATCCGGATCGGCGCTAGCATCGGCGATCACCAGTACTTCCGACGGGCCGGCTGGCATGTCAATGGCAGCACCGCGGAAGTCGTTGCTGACTTGGCGTTTGGCTTCGGTGACGAACGCATTGCCCGGTCCGAAAATCTTGTCGACTTTCGCCACGCTCTGGGTCCCGTATGCCATAGCAGCAATTGCCTGAGAGCCGCCAACATTGAAGATCTCGGTGATTCCGCACAGTTGTGCCACGTACAAGATTTCATCGGCAATGGGTGGTGGCGAGCACAGTATGATTTGGCGGCAGCCGGCGATTTGTGCCGGGACACCAAGCATTAGGACAGTCGACGGTAGCGGTGCGCTGCCTCCGGGGATATACAGGCCGACCGAGTTGATTGGCCGGGTGACCTGCTCACATACCACGCCCGGCTGCGTTTCAATTTTTAGCGGGGGGAGCTGCTGAGACTTGTGGAAGGTGGCGATATTGCGGTAAGCGTGCTGGAGTGCCTGCTTCATCTCGTCACTGAGGCGCGCTGAGGCGGCGGTGACCTCCTCATTGCTGACCTTGATATTGTCGGGTTTTATGCCATCAAACTTTTCCGTGAGTTCAAGCAGGGCTTCATCGCCCCGCTGGCGTACATCGCGGATCACCGTCTCGACAATCGTGGTGATATTGGCTCCCTCGGTAATGGCCGGACGCTCCAGCAGGCTTTCTTGCTGGTTGCGGCTAAGGGATTGCCATACAACAGTTTTCATCGCTTACTCCATCATCTTTTCGATTGGCAGGACCAGAATCGAGCTTGCCCCGAGCTCTTTTAGCTGTTCCATCGTTTCCCAAAAGAGGTTCTCGGCACTAACAAGGTGCACAGCCACCCGGTTTTTGTCTTGGGACAATGGCATTACGGTCGGATCTTCTGCGCCGGGTAACAGGTCTTTGATTTGTTCCAGTCGGTCTGTAGGAGCATGCAGCATGATGTATTTTGATTCTTTGGCTTGGATAACCCCTTGCATTCGGGTTAGCAGCCGCCCGATCAGTGCTTGTTTCTCGTTTGGCAATGTCCCTGATTGCTGGATGAGGACAGCCTTGGAACGCAGGATCACCTCGGCCTCTTTCAAGCCGTTTGCCTCGAGGGTTGCTCCGGTTGAAACCAGATCGCAGATCGCATCAGCCAATCCTGCCCGGGGAGCGACTTCGACCGACCCATTGAGCATACAGGTACTGAAGCTTACCCCGAGGGTGTCCATGTAGCGTTTCACCAACTGGGGGTAGGTGGTGGCGATGCGCTTGCCTTGGAGATCTTGCGGTCCGTTGTATTCGGTATCCTTGTCGATGGCGATTGACAGGCGGCAGCCACCAAAATCAAGGCGACGGAGTTTGATGTACTCGGCTGGCTCGCCACGAGCCATGCGCTCAAGGCTAACTTCCTCAAGCTCGTTTTCGCCAATCACGCCAAGATCAACCACGCCGTCCATAATCAGGCCGGGGATGTCATCATCGCGTACCAGTAACAGGTCGATAGGCATATTCTCGGCATGGACCACCAGACGCTCGCCGATCATGTTGAACTTTACCCCGCAGCGTTTGAGCAGTTCTTGGCACTCTTTGCTCAGCCGCCCTTTTTTTTGTATGGCAATTCGAAGTCGTTGTGTTTGCATTGTCTGATCCCTGTACTTGATGTTTTACCCTGAAAACAAAAAACCCTCGGAAGTCTTTGCTTCCGAGGGTCTTTGAAACTGTGCTATCGCTGACCGTTGGAAGAGATGTGTTAAGTCTTCCCGGCCGAGGCTTATCCTCCCGAAAGACTAATCAGGATGATGGTGATGATGAATGTTAGCCATAGCGATACGCATAATTATGTGCTCTTTGTAAGTCTTTATTTGATGTCGTGTCTGATATTTACACTAACTAAGCTGAATTTATTTTGCAATAACAAAATTAAAGAAATATTAAAATTTCATTATGCTAACAAGCGCGGGTGGAAATTGGTCATATTTCAGTTTTGCGGTGTGATTTTGTACGCCAATGGTTGTGTGAACAAATCGACGGTGGTATTGAACGTTGCAACGGCGTTACGAGGTGGTGGGAATATCTATTGTGGTGCAGTAGCTAGCTTTTTCTTGTTGGGGGCACTTTTTTCTTGCCGAGGGATAGTAAAGAGATGGCCGCCGGGACAACGTTATTGTCGGTATCCCGGGGCTTTTACTGGGGGGCGGTTGTTAGCCGGTATTACCCGCAGCACTTCTTGTGTTTTTTACCGCTACCACATGGGCAAGGATCGTTGCGGCCAACCTTGTTGCTGGTTGCTGGCTGTGGTGCTTCTGGTTCGGCAGGCTCCGGGTATTCACCGTCAATGTAGAACCATTGTGCTTTGCCGTTATGTTCTTCGTGCAGGAAGCGGGAGCGTTCGTGAAGGCAGTATTCTTCTTTGCCGTCGCGGTAGTAGGCATTGAACTCGACGAAGCCTTCACCGCTTGGCGCGATTTCGTTGCTGATCACTTCTAGCCCCAGCCATTCGCTGTCGACAGATTCGGCAATGGCTTCACGGTGCTGCTCGGCGTGGCAGCTTGGATGGTAGGTGTCGACCACGAAATCGACCAGTCCGAGGACATGGGCACAATAGCGGGCGCGCATGAGCTGTGCCGGTTGAATGGCAAGACTTGGATCGTGGTGGATCGGCTGGCAGCATTGCGCCAGGGTCAGTGTGCTACCGCACGGGCAGGCATTATCAGGCTTGGCCATGGTTATTCCGCGTTTCTTTTTTCAAAAATTGTCGCCCATTTTATAGACTCCAAGTACAGATCGCCAACAACAGATTCACTCACGCCGAGCGTCTCGCTTATTTGTTGGATCCGTGTCCAGTTGGCCTCTTCGTAGGAGCAGATAAGCTCTAGCAGGGCGCCTAAGTCACCTTGGCGGTTGATCAGGGCATGGTGGATATGGCTGTCTAGCGGCAGTTGTTCCAGCAATAGCTCAATTGGCTGATCGAGAATGGAATCCAGTAGCGAAAACAAGCCTACGAGAAAGGCCTGACTGTTGTCGATATCCGGTAAGTGATTACTAACCTGCTCGCAGAACCGGGCTCGCTGCAGAGAAAGAAGGTAGAGCGAAAGGGGTTTATTTTCAGCTGCATGCGAGGTAGCGACAAAGGTAATGAAGCGGCGTAGCTTTTCTTCACCCAGATAAACGAGAGCCTGTTTGAATGACGATATCGGCTTGGCCAGAGTCACGGTCATGTTGTTGACATGACGTAGAAGTTTGTACGAAAGCGAAACGTCGGTGGCAATAATGGCCTCAACGGTATTGAAGTTGACCTCGGGCTTGGTGATCTCCCGATACAGTTGCAGGGTCGTTAGAGCTGATGGTGTTAATGCCTTGCGGGTAACCAGTTCTGGGCGACTGAAGAAAAAACCTTGGAAAAAATCGAAGTCGTTATCGCATGCGGTGATAAATTCTTCGTATGTTTCAACTTTTTCGGCCAGAAATTGCAAATGCCGGTTGAGTATACGCTGGCGGCGGATAAAGAATCCGGCCTTAGCGATTGGCGTTAGCTTGATATCGAATTTGATGATGTGGATATACGGCAAGAAACGCAGCCATTCCGGCGATGGGATGAAATCGTCTAGCGCGAGGGTATAGCCCTTGCGATTGAGTTCAATAATCGCCTCGAGTAATTCATCGCTGGGTTGGCATGACTCCAATATTTCGATAATAAAACAGTGCTTAGGGAATAGCAGGGGAGTGCGTTTAATGAGGCTGCTATAGGGAAAATTAACAAACGCACGTTTGCCCGCCGTCACTTCTGCGGTGCTCGAGGTTAGAAAATTATCAGCAAGCAGGCGATGCGTAGCGTGTTCATCTTCCACTTCGGGAAAGCAGTTATTCGGCCCATCCCTGAAGAGCAGTTCATAACCAATGGTCTCTTTGTTTTTATTTAGAATCGGTTGTCTAGCGAGATATGAGTTCATGGATAATGAAGTTAGTTGGGCATCGATGAAAATATAAGCCAGTGAAAGAGGCAGGAAAAGCTCCCGTCTGTACTTAGCTGCTAGTATCGCAAAATATAACGACTATAAACAGGATAACTTAATAGCAATTATACATTTTAAATTTGTCCCGACATATCGTAGCAGTATATACCTCGGCTATTTCAAGACAACTCACTTGCAGTAAAGATTTTGCTACTTTGAATTCTGCCTTACGAAATAGCCTGGATATATGCGCTTGCTTATTCAGTTTAGAACGACGAACCGTCGTAATTTGCATAAATTATAGAAAAAACAGCCGCAATGGAGGATAATCGTCAATCCTTCCGTAAAAAAATCTGTGTTGCTCATGACCGTATTCACATTCATACAAGCGGGATTGCTTGTAGGTGGCGGTGTTTTTATTGTTATGCTTTTAATGGCTTGGCAAAAAAACCGAAAGCAGGAAGCGCATACCAAGATCATCCCAATCGGTATTATTGGTGGTTTGGCAAATTTTTGCGATACCTTGGGTATCGGCAGTTTTGCCATCAAAACCGCAGGGTATAAGCAATTTAACTTGGTCGACGATCAATTGCTCCCCGGTACCTTAAATAGCCAAGCTGTGTTGGCGACGGTTGTCCAGTCATTGATCTTCCTTACCGCTGTGGATGTCGACCCTGTCACCCTAGTCAGTATGGTCGTTGCTGCCTGCTTGGGGGCAACTGTCGGGGCGAAGTTGGTATCAAGCTGGGATCGTCAGGTCATCCGTTTGGTGATGTGCCTTGCTTTACTGGTGGTGGCGAGTTTGATGCTGGCCGGGCAACTGAAGCTATTTCCACTAGGGGGATTGGCCTTGGGACTGACTGGCTGGAAACTGGCGCTGGCCATTGCTGGCAACTTCTTGTTTGGGGCCTTGATGACTGTCGGGATCGGCTTGTATGCCCCGTGCATGACGATGGTCTACCTGCTGGGCATGAATCCGCTGGCCGCCTTTCCGATCATGATGTGCTCATGCGCATTTTTGAGCTTCTTCTCGGCCGGTGGTTTTATTATTCGTAACCGGGTGAATGCCCGTGCGGCGCTGGTGGTTGCCGTTACCGGACCGATAGGGGTGGTGATTGCGGCGTATCTGGTGAAGTCGCTGGATATGCATCTGTTGGCGTGGCTGGTGATTGGCGTGGTGTTGTATACATCACTGACCATGTACCGCTCGTGGTCTAAAGAGCGCCGGGTTGCCCCTGCCGTAGTTGTCGCGACAGAAAGCTGAGTAAGACAGCGATACAGTTCGACGAGTAAAAAGAAAGGTACGCCACGGCGTACCTTTTTTGTTTTTATTGTTCGCAATGCCTTGTTGATAGTTCCGGTGTCGCGAACTCCCGAGTTTCTAGCATGTTGCCATCGGGCGTACAAACTAGCACCGAGCCATGTTCATACCAGTCGCCGAGGACGATCCGGGTGGCCGGCGAGCCATCCATGTCGAGCTCGTGAACGGCTGGTCGGTGGGTGTGGCCGTGGATCATCAGGGCGACCTGATGTTGACGCAATTGGCTGACGACTTCGTCGGGCGTGACATCCATGATGGTATTGCTTTTGGTTTGGTTGGTATTGCTGCTATTGCTTCGCAGCTTGTCACCGATTTTTTGGCGGTAGCTCAGCGGAAGACAGAAATACAACCACTGGATAAAGCGGTTGTGGACTTTCTTCCGGTAGCGCTGATAGTCCAGATCCAGAGTGCACAGCGTATCGCCATGGAGGATCAAGGCCGGGGTGCCGTATAGGTCGATCACCGTGTGCTCGGCAAGTAATTCCACCCCGGTTTCGCGTGCAAATTGTTGGCCAATAAGGAAGTCACGATTGCCATGAATGAAATAGCATGGGACACCACTGTCGGTCAGCGTGCGAAAGGCCGTCTTGATTTGCTGGTGGAAAGGGGAATCGTCGTCATCGCCAACCCACATTTCAAACAAATCCCCAAGAACGTACAGGGCATCGGCCTGGCTGGCTTCGTTGGCCATGAAATTAAGGAAACAGGCCGTAATATCATGGCGCTCGGCACTTAGGTGCAGATCAGAGATAAATAGAATCATAGAAGGAAAAAGGGCGGCTCAGTGGCCACCCTTCGCGACGATTAGTCTTCGATAGTTACGCTGTTGATCAGCACTTCTTCAACCGGTACGTCCTGGTGTACATAACCCCAGTTGCCTGTTGGAACGGCTTTGATCTTGTTGACTACGTCCATACCTTCGACAACTTCAGCAAACACGCAGTAGCCCCAGCCATTAGGTGTTTCAGACTTGAAGTTAAGGAAGTCGTTGTCGTTCACGTTGATAAAGAACTGCGAGCTAGCTGAATGCGGTTCCATCGTACGTGCCATTGCTAGCGTGCCGACTTTGTTGCTTAGGCCGTTGTTTGCTTCGTTCTTGATTGGTGTGCGTGTTTCTTTCTCTTCCATGCCAGAGGCCATACCGCCGCCTTGGATCATGAAACCGTCGATAACACGGTGGAACAGAGTACCGTTGTAGAAACCGTCACGGCAGTACTGTAGGAAGTTCGCGCAAGTTTCAGGCGCTTGTTCCGTGTTCAGCTTGATTTTGATGTCACCAAAAGTAGTGTGAAGCGTTACCATGAGCTTGTCCTTTAATGGATATCTATTGCTTTGAATACTGAATTCTATCTTATCCGCATCAAGCGTCAATAATGATAGCCCGTGAGAGTGCCGTTGATAGTAAATCGGTGAGATATTAACCGCTTGCATAATTATAGATGAGCGCAGGCCATTGTTCGGTACGATTGTATCTGTCACCTGTTTGCCGCAAGGTGGAATATCCATGATTTTCCTTGCTATATATAGTCATTAAAGGTGTAATAACCGACTAAATTCAGTAATCCCACCACATGAGTATAAAAGAGACATGTTGAAGATTTATAACTCACTGACAAGACAGAAAGAGGAATTCAAACCCATCCAGCCTGGCAAAGTAGGCATGTATGTCTGTGGGGTTACCATTTACGATTTGTGTCACATTGGCCACGGGCGTACCTTTGTTTCGTTTGATGTGGTTTCTCGCTACCTGCGTTACAGCGGCTATGATCTGACATTCGTCCGTAACATTACTGACATCGATGATAAAATTATCAAGCGAGCGGCAGAGAACGGCGAAACGTGCGAGTCATTGACTGAGCGCCTGATCAGCGAAATGCATGCCGATTTTGATGCACTGGGTTTGAAGCGCCCTGATATCGAGCCGCGTGCAACACAGTTTATCGCTGAAATTATCTCCCTGTGCGAGCGTCTTATCGAACGTGGCTTTGCCTATGTTGCCGACAACGGCGACGTGATGTTCGAAGTGAGCAAGTTCAACGAGTACGGCAAGCTGTCCAAGCAGGATCTTGAGCAGTTGCAGGCGGGTGCCCGTGTGGATATCGAGGCAGCCAAGCGTAGCCCACTTGATTTCGTACTGTGGAAAATGTCTAAGCCGGGCGAGCCGACTTGGGAATCGCCATGGGGCGCTGGCCGTCCAGGTTGGCATATCGAATGTTCTGCGATGAATTCCGCGATTCTTGGTGACCATTTCGATATTCACGGTGGTGGTTCGGATCTGATGTTCCCGCACCACGAAAACGAAATTGCCCAATCTTGCTGCGCAACCGGTACACAGTATGTGAACACTTGGATGCATAGCGGCATGGTGATGGTGGATCGTGAGAAGATGTCTAAATCACTGGGTAACTTCTTTACCATCCGTGATGTCCTGGCGTACTTCGATCCTGAAACCGTGCGTTACTTCCTGATGTCTGGCCATTACCGTAGCCAGCTGAACTACAGCGAAGACAACCTCAAGCAGGCGCGTTCGGCTCTTGAGCGTCTGTACACCGCACTACGCGGTTTGGATACGACAGCAATTGCCGCTGGCGGCGATGAGTTTGTTGCGCGCTTCAAAGAAGCGATGGATGACGACTTCAACACCCCAGAAGCTTACTCGGCGCTGTTTGACATGGCTCGTGAAGTAAACCGTCTTAAAGCTGAAGATATGGCAGCAGCATCGGTATTGGGTGCGCGTATGCGTGAGCTGGCGGATGTTCTTGGTCTTTTGGGTCAGGAGCCAGAGGCGTTCTTGCAAGCGGGTGCAAGCGGTCAGGATGATGACGTTGCAGAAATTGAAGCATTGATTCAGCAGCGTCTTGATGCCCGTGCGGCAAAAGATTGGGCGGCAGCCGATGAGGCGCGCGACAAGTTGACGGAAATGGGGATTATCCTAGAGGATGGCCCACAGGGTACAACTTGGCGTCGTAAGTAATCGCCGCAAGATAAGTTATTAAAGAATAGAAAACCGGAGCTTTGGCTCCGGTTTTTTTATGGTTTGGATATGGTGGCTGGATATATACCTAACTTGTTGAACGCGGGCTAAAGATCACCATTCGAATATTATTTTGTCTTATTTCCCTGATGATTTTCGTAAACAGTGACTTAAGTGGCTGAAAAGGAAATTTATTGGACTATTATTCTGCATCATATTTCCAATAACTCTACATTCACATCAGGACGATAATAATGAATAAGATTTATCTTGCGACAATGATTGGCTGTGCTTGTTTGTCTGCGACTGCATCGTTTGCAGCCCAGTCGATGGACGACAAAATTGTGGTTGCCCACCGTGGCGCGTCAGGCTATTTGCCTGAGCATACTTTGCCAGCCAAGGCGATGGCCTATGCGATGAAGCCAGACTACATTGAGCAGGATGTCGTGATGACCAAGGACAACCAGCTGGTGGTGCTGCATGATCATTATCTGGATCGCGTCACCAATGTGGCCGAACTCTTCCCTGATCGTGCCCGTAAAGACGGCCGTTACTACGCGATTGATTTCACTTTGGATGAAATTAAGCAGATGAGTGTGACGGAAGGCTTCAATATCAAAGACGGTAAGCAGGTACAGGGGTTCCCGCAGCGCTTCCCGATGTGGAAGTCAGACTTTAAAGTGCCGACCTTCCAAGAAGAGATCGAAATGATCCAAGGTCTGAACAAGTCGCTAGGCTACGGGATCGGTATTTACCCTGAGATCAAGGCCCCGTGGTTCCATCGCCATGAAGGCAAAGATATCAGTGCTGCCGTATTGAAAGTGCTTAAAGATTACGGCTATACCAGCAAAGACAGCAAGGTATATCTTCAAACTTTTGATTTTGATGAACTAAAACGCATTCACGATGAGCTGATGCCCAAGATGGGGATGGACGTTAAATTGGTTCAGCTAATGGCCTACACCGATTGGAACGAGACCATGGTTTACGGCAAGGATGGTAAGGCGACCCCATACAACTATGATTGGATGTTCAAGCCGGGCGGTATGGCAACCGTGGCGAAGTATGCTGACGGTATTGGCCCATGGAAACCAATGGTGGTATCCGATGCATCGACCAAGGGGAATATCAAGCTGACAGGTCTGGTTGAAGCGGCCCATGAACAGGGCATGCAGGTTCATCCGTATACCTTCCGAGCTGACGAAGGCCGTATTCCAGCTTATGCCGATGATTTTAATGGGATGCTCGATGTGTTCTACAAGACTGCCGGTGTTGACGGGGTCTTTACTGACTTCCCAGACAAAGCCGTTGATTATCTGTCAGAGCAGAAGAAATAAAGCGTTTATATAGGTATGAAAAAGCCAGCCATTAGGCTGGCTTTTTTGTACGGGTTACTTGCTCAGGCGTATATCGATCCGGTTCCATTCATTGATTGTAGAAGGGGATTCGAGACCTTTGTCTGAACAGTATTCAATATCCCCGTTTGCCGTTGTGCCTTCGTTGCAGCCGCCGTTTGCTGTTGGTTTGAACGGCATGGGTGACTGGCGGTAGGCCACAAACGGGACGGCGGCTTGCCAGTTGCCGGCATTGAGCGCGCTGTCGTCAATCAGGGTGAAGGTCAGAAAACGGTTAGTCGTACCGCCGTCACAGCGGATGTATTCGTCCATTGGCTGCGGTGTTGCGCGTTTGGCGGCCACTGAATCACGGTTGACTTGTGACGGGCAGCCATCAAAGCGCTGGACAAGGAACATGACCGGCTTGATATTGCTCGGTGTTGGGCTCTCGCCCTCCGGCACCATCCTGACGACGACCATTTCCCCTGCGCCATGTTTTTTTAGCAGTTCCCCGCTAGCTGGGGCGTATCGGGTACCTGCAAACATGACTTTGGTTTCTTGAAGGTTCTTGAAACTGTCATTGTCTGCTGTCGGGTTGAGTCGGCTTTCGAACAGGGTGCCGACATGATCCAAGGTGATATCACGGTTCGAGCTGCCCGTTGGCGGTGGTAGAACCGTGACTTTGGTTTGTGCGTTGTCACTGAGCGGGTAGTAGTTTTCATTACCGCTTTCACTGATATACAGGCTGGCCGAGGAGTAGAGATAGGTGTAATCCAGTAGTGAAATCAGGCCGGTATTATTATCTATATCAACAAGGTAGCTAGAGCCACTTTCAGAAAAATGGCGGGTGCCGATAGGCGCTTGCTCGATCGGCAGGGTTACCTGTTTGCCCGGTGCATAGGTTACCTGAAGCGGTTTGACGCTCAGTCCAGGGTGCTCAGCTTTGGCAATGTTACCGTTGGCGGAGAAAGGATCGACGGTGTAGTTGCGCGAGTCGGCATTGATCATCACGGTGAAGTTACCTGCGCTTTGGATTTCAAGAGCGCCGGATGTTGAGCTGATCTGCTTGACGGGCGTATCGCCTTTGTCCACTAGGCTATAACGCAGCACGGTATCGCTAGGGAGTCCTTCAACGACAGGAAGAATCAATTTGCCGGGCGTATAGGTAGTGTCGGGATAGTGGGCTTCGACAACCGCTACCGACGGGGTTATCTCGACGTTGAAGAAAGTCTCTGCCGGTTTGTACAGTGCCGATCCGCTGTCCTTGACTGCCACGGTTGTCTTGCCTGCATTCAGAATAGTCATTTGGCCGTTGGCGGGATCAATACGGACAACGCTGTTGTCGGCACCGTCGGCAAGTGCATAGCGAAGGGTGCCGTGTTTCCCTATGATGGCTGGTGGTGCGAGAGAGGCATTGCCAGCCTTGTAGATGGCTTTGACACTGGATGCCGAGAGCTGGGTGTCGGCTGGGGTCATGATCACTGAGAGCGATTGGCTCTTCGAGGCGAGGTAATTTTGGCTCTCCTTGACATTCAGGGTCAGTGTCGTGGTACCTGTATTTTTGATATTCAGGCAATTTAGGGCGCTGTCGTAATCGGCAACATTAGGGTTGCTATTGGCCGTGATATCCAACGCTGCCTGGTTACCGCTGACAAGGTTTGATAGTGGGTAACACATGGCCTGATAGGGTTGCTTGAGATCCTTGACTGCCCATCCTGGATGGGGAATCTTTTCGATGTTGATCGCCACCGGCACCGGGGTGGATTCTCGGTAGTTTGTACCGCCGGAATCTGTCACCCGCAAGGTTGTTTTTCCGGCATGCTGGATAATCAGCTTATCGCCGTTGATTGCCACTGGATTGTCGCTGCTGGCTGGATCGGGCTTAAATGTCAGGGTTCCGAATTGTCCCTCAAGACGGGGGCTTAGGATCTGCCCATCATTGAAGGGGACGTCTATTGCTGCAGTTTTGGTTATCCCAGGGTGTTCACCTTTGTTTATGACGACGCTGAAGGTGTAATTAGAGGATGGGTAGTTCGGGTCGCGATCGTCAATGGCGGTAATGCTGGCGGAGCCTGTACCGATAATTTGAGGCAGGCCGCTGAGTGGGTTGATCATGACCGCGTCGCTGTTGCCTTCTAAAACATAGCGTGGAGGTGCAATGACAGAACGAACGTTGGGCTCGATTAGCGCATCGGGCTGGAAGATTACTGAGACGGGATCGACCGTGATAGGAAGGCGGTTTCCTTGGGTGATCGTTACCGGAAATGAGGTCGTTTGTACCGGGTGATCATAGCTTTCACCGTTGGTCGCAGTGACATTAACGGTCACCTCTCCGACATTGAGTACAGTGATCAAGCCGGAATCGTTATCAATATTGATGACATTGTCAGGGCTGTCGTCACTCAAGCTGTAGTGATATATGGCATTTTCATTACCATAAATTCGCCATGGCAGCATTTCATATTGGGGAGCGTAGGGTTCGCTCAGCGGGGCAAATCCCAGACTAGGGGCATTAAGGGCCGAGACGGTGACATTGATAGTGGTTGTGGCCGGCTCAAAGCGATCGTTGCCTTGGTCTGTGACATGGACGGTAGCGATCCCTGCAGCATAAGGTGTGATTTCACCAGTGACTGGGTCGACATCAATCAGGTTTTGGCTGGCAGGATCGACCGAGAAAAAGAGCTCGCCGTGGGCATTGTTGACGGTAATACGCTGCTTGTCGCCATCGTGAAGGTGAACCGAGAGATCCTGACCATGGAAAACGGGGTTGATGCCTTTGTTGACATACAAGGTAAAGGTCGTATCAGAATCTTGGTAGTCACTGCTATGGTCGGTGGCTGTGATAGTTAGAATGCCAGGTTTTAGGACTGATATAGATGTGGCGTCGGGTGATAGAGTCGCCATTCCTGCAGGTTGACTGTCGATAATGCGCAGTTTGATGTAACCATAATGGTTGCCCAATGCGGGGGTGAAGGTGAGATTATCGGTATAGTTGAGAGTAGTATCCTCACTAGTGAGTGGTTCTCGTGCCTGCTTGGTAGGCTGAAGAGAGCCTGCTGGGGTAGAAGAGCTTCCGCCGTCATCACCGCCGCCACCGCAGCCGAATAGTGTCAGGCTGCCACAGACTAGGGCAGTCAGCATAGAATATTTGAATTTTTTCATAGATTTCTTTTGGGATGGTTATAACAAATGGATCTTCAATCCTGAAGTTTTGTGAAGGGGTATTCCTTTTGGCGATTCTATGGGGGTGTTGCGATAAGTGCAATGGGCTGAAAAATAAAGAAAAATGCATATTGCTTGCATCTTTAGATGAATGAATATCGCAAAAAAGTAAAAAATTGTTACTGGGCGGGAGGATAGCCATACCCATGGGTATGGCTGGTATTGGTAGATGGAATAATAACGTAAGTTATGTTTTCAGTTTTGCAGGCTTATCGCCATGTATTAGAGGTGTTCGGGAAGCTCGGTTCCGCATTCTCGGCAGTAGTTCGCGTCGGTATCGTGGCCGCTGGTGGCGCAGTTCGGGCAGCGGATCAGGTTGCGGTGGTGCTTCATCTCCTGATTGAGTTCTGCTGTGATGATGCCGGTTGGAACCGCCAAGATGGAATAGCCCAACAACATAGTAAAGGCAGCTATCGCTTTGCCAAGGTCGGTTTGCGGCACGATATCGCCGTAACCTACGGTGGTAATGGTGACAATGGCCCAGTAAATACTTGTCGGAATACTGGTGAAGCCATTTTCAGGCCCTTCGATGGCATACAGCATTGAGCCGAGCACGGTGACCAAAATCGCAACGGTGCTGAAGAAGACCAGAATTTTCCGCTGGGCCATCAGTAAAGAGCGCAGCAAGATGTTGGAGTCTTGTAAGTATCTAGCCAGTTTGAGGATTCGGAATATCCTCATTACTCGGATAAGCCGAACGATGAGCAGGTAGTTGGATCCAGGGAACAAGAACGCTAGGTAACTCGGCAAAACGGCGATCAAATCGATGACCCCATAAAAACTGCGTACGTAGGCCCAGGGTTTGGGTGAGCAATACAACCGAAGCAAATACTCAATTGTGAACAAAATGGTGAATGTCCATTCGAGGACATACAGCACTCGGCTGAATTGGGATTCAACATCTTGGACGGAAGAGAGGATCAAGATCAGCTCGGAGCTCAGAATGGCGATAATCAGGGCGATATCAAAATACTGCCCGGCCTTGCTCTGGGTTCCGAAGATGATGTTATAGAGTTTTTTTCTGATGTTAGGGTGGTTCAACCTGTTTGGCTCCTGAGGCTCGGTGTTGTCTTGGCTGGGGAGTGTAAATTTGCAGGCATGAGCATATAAAAGATAGCAAGGCGAGGCAACGGCGGCAGGGGTTTCCTGCCGCCTGATGGTGATATTCTGGTTAACTTGACGGGATTATGCCAATCCGGGGAACAGGGCGCGGAGGCCGTTGGCGATAAACTCGATCCCCAGTGCTGCTAGGATCAGGCCCATGATACGGGTGATAACGTTGATCCCGGTCTGGCCGAGGACGCGTACAATGATCGGTGCGGCACGGAACAACATCCAACAGCAGAACGCAAAGGCGAGAATGGTGGCAGCAATGCCGAGGGTATTGCCGAGATCTGGGTAGCGCGAGCCGTAGACAATCGTTGAACTGATGGCACCGGGGCCGGCCATCAGGGGCATGGCAAGAGGAACGACACCAATTTGCTCGCGGCTGATGGATTCTGATTTTTCTTGTTTGTTCTGTTTATCTTCACCGAGCTTGCCGCTCATCATCGAGAAGGCAATGGTGAGTAGCAGTAGGCCGCCGGCGACACGAAACGAGTCAAGGGATATGCTAAACATATCGAGCAATAATTGGCCCGCTAATAGGGAGACGGTGAGGATGACTGCCACACCGACATTAGCGGTTAACGCGGTCTTGTTACGCTCTTCCTCTGGCATATGTCCGGTTAACGAGACAAATATAGGCATAATGCCGATGGGGTTGACGGCGGCGATCAGGCCGACAAAAAACTGCAAGAAGATGGCGATGTCAAATGTTTGCATTTTATTATTCTGGACATTTAGAGAGTGGACACTGTGTTAATCCTTACCCGTATTCCTGCGCATATTCTGAGGTGAGTTACGCGGGCGTTGCCGAGAGGCCGTACCGCATGGCTAAACCGAGTAATACTGTTGGATAGCGTAAGTTGACGTTACTTTAAGCTAATCGTTTGCTTTTAACCAATAAAAAATAGCCATCCGTACTACATAGCAACGGTTAATTATGAATTTCATGTTGCACCACTGTAAAGTGCAAGCTTTTTGGCGTACCCTCTAAGGGGGAATTCTGTGCTACTTTCGAAGCTGAAATTTGATGCCTGTAATGAAATCTTTACGTGAGTGCTATCACAGTTTCTTTCTACTTATGAGTGATTGTGTAGCTTTATTACGTAATAATCAGGGCGGTTAGTTACCGCGGTCATAATCGCTTGGTTGCATTTAAAATAGAAAACTTCACATTTTCTTCGTATAACTTACTGTTTTTATATGATGAAGTTCTAATTTTGACAAAATGTAATTAGCAACATTAACAAGTGATCTAAATCAATTTTTTTCGCGGTGTGAAAGAATATAATCAGTTTTGAAAGCAATTTACTAAGTGTGTGTGTTACCGAATTGTTTGCGCAGGATGCTCGGAAGGTAACGAAAAGGATGTGGAACGCGTCCTTACTAAAAAGTTTTCAATCTTAAGTTAGGAGTTAACTATGCCTGTAACTAATGTGGCTGAACTTGATGCAATGATTGCACGCGTAAAAGCGGCTCAAAAAGAGTTTGCAACTTACTCTCAAGAGCAAGTTGACAAGATCTTCCGTGCTGCTTCACTGGCCGCTAACCAAGCTCGTATTCCTCTAGCCCAGCAAGCGGTAGCGGAATCAGGTATGGGTATCGTTGAAGATAAGGTTATCAAAAACCACTTCGCGTCAGAGTACATCTACAACAAGTACAAAGACGAAAAGACCTGTGGCATTCTTGATGAAGATGACAACATGGGCACGATGACTATCGCTGAGCCTGTCGGCATCATCTGCGGTATCGTCCCAACGACTAACCCAACATCTACTGCCATCTTCAAATCTCTCATCTCTCTTAAAACGCGTAACGCGATCATCTTCTCGCCACACCCTCGTGCGAAAAACTCAACTAACGATGCTGCCAAGCTAGTACTTGATGCTGCAATTGCAGCCGGTGCGCCAAAAGACATCATTGGCTGGATTGATGAGCCATCAGTTGAGCTGTCTAACGCCCTGATGAAGCACGATGACATTGCATTGATCCTTGCTACTGGTGGTCCAGGCATGGTTAAGGCTGCATACTCTTCTGGTAAGCCTGCAATCGGTGTTGGTGCGGGTAACGTACCTGTTGTTATCGACGAAACGGCTGACGTTAAACGTGCGGTTGCTTCTGTTCTTATGTCTAAGACATTCGATAACGGTGTTGTATGTGCGTCTGAGCAGGCTGTTATCGTTGTAGATGCAGTTTACGAGGAAGTGAAACAGCGTTTTGCAACGCACAAAGGTTATGTACTAAGCAAGCCTGAGGCTGACAAAGTACGTAAAGTATTGCTTATCGACGGTAACCTGAACGCAAATATCGTAGGTCAGCCAGCAACTGCTATTGCTGAAATGGCGGGTGTTACTGTTCCTGCTGATACCAAGGTACTGATTGGTGAAGGCCTAGGTAAAGTATCTTACGATGATGCATTTGCTCACGAGAAACTGTCACCTACGCTAGGTATGTTCCGTGCGACTGATTTCGAAGACGCTGTTGCCCAAGCTGTGACAATGGTTGAAATCGGCGGTATCGGCCACACGTCTGGTCTATACACTAACCAAGACGTTAACGCTGACCGTATCAAGTACTTTGGCGATAAGCTGAAAACGGCTCGTATCCTTATCAATATCCCGACAACCCACGGTGGTATCGGTGACTTGTATAACTTCAACGTGGCTCCGTCTCTAACGCTAGGTTGTGGTTCTTGGGGGGGTAACTCTATCTCTGAGAACGTAGGTCCAAAACACCTGATCAACAAGAAAACTGTAGCGAAGCGAGCTGAGAACATGTTGTGGCATAAACTACCTAAGTCTATCTACTTCCGTCGCGGCAGCCTGCCAGTGGCACTGGGCGATTTGGAAGGCAAGAAGCGTGCATTCCTGGTTACTGACCGTTTCCTATTCAACAACGGTTACAGTGATGAAGTTGTTCGCCTGCTTAAAGCACAGGGCATGGAAGTACAGACGTTCTTCGATGTAGAAGCGGATCCAACACTTTCTGTGGTTGAGAAGGGCGCTGAAGCAATGAAGAGCTTCCAGCCTGACGTAATCCTTGCACTAGGTGGTGGTTCACCTATGGATGCGGCGAAGATCATGTGGGTTCTGTACGAGCACCCAGAAACTCACTTCGAAGAACTGGCAATGCGCTTTATGGACATCCGTAAGCGTATCTACAAGTTCCCTAAAATGGGTCAGAAAGCTGAGTTGGTATGTATCACAACCACTTCAGGTACAGGTTCTGAAGTAACACCATTTGCGGTTGTTACCGATGACAAGACTGGTGCTAAGTACCCATTGGCTGACTACGAGCTAACACCACAGATGGCAATCGTTGATGCCAACTTGGTGATGAACATGCCTAAGTCTCTGACTGCATTCGGTGGTTACGATGCCGTGACTCACGCATTGGAAGCCTACGTATCTGTTCTTGCGAACGAATACTCTGACGGCCAGGCTCTTCAGGCACTTAAGATGCTGAAAGAGTACCTACCATCAAGCTACGCGAATGGTGCTAACGACCCAATCGCTCGCGAAAAAGTACACAATGCGGCAACTATCGCGGGTATCGCGTTTGCTAACGCCTTCTTGGGTGCTTGTCACTCAATGGCTCACAAGCTAGGTGCAGAGTTCCATGTTCCACACGGCTTGGCTAACGCATTGTTGATTTCTAACGTGGTACGTTACAACGCGAACGACAACCCAACTAAGCAGACAGCATTCTCTCAGTATGACCGTCCGCAAGCACGTCGTCGTTACGCAGAAGTGGCAGACCACCTAGGCCTGAGCCAAGCTGGTGACCGTACAGCACAGAAAATCGAGCGCCTACTAGGCTGGTTGGATGAGCTGAAGGTTAATCTGGAAATCCCGATGTCTATTCAGGCTGCAGGCGTACCAGAAGCTGACTTCCTAGCGAAAGTTGACGAGTTGGCCGTGGAAGCATTCGATGACCAGTGTACTGGTGCGAACCCACGTTACCCATTGATTTCTGAGCTGAAAGACGTACTGCTTGCTTCTTACTACGGTAAGGCGTTTGTTGAAGGCGAGACGTTCGAAGGCACAACAGTTATCAAGAAGTCTGAGCCAGTTGAAGCTAAACCAGCCAAAGCTAAGAAATCAGATAAAGCCGAAGCATAATTATTGTTTTAGCTAGCGCAAAATCTTTAGCCCGCCATTTTGGCGGGCTTTTTGTATTCGGTGTATATGGTGTATTTGGTAGAAGGGGATAGCGGTGTAGCTATGCCTGAAGGCTTATATCACCTCAGCTTCAATCATTCGTCCGTTAAAATAGTCATTGGCGACAATATACTCGGCACTTCTCACGATCTCGTACTGCATCGGCTGGCCCGCGGCGGCTATCGGCTGTTCGCCTTGGTCAATGGTCAGCGGGACGACCCCACCAACCCGGATGTTAAATGCCGCCAGCTCTTTGGCCCAGCTTTGGGTTAGCCCGGTAATCATGGCCTTGCAGCCGGCATTGATGGCGTACTGTTCGCTGTCGTTGTGGGTTGCTAGATTGATGATCACACCTGGGTGGTGGTGATCGCACATGTACTGTGCAGCGTGCTTGCCGAAGATAAAAAACGGGGTAGCGGCCTCGTTCATAGTATGGCGGAATTGATCGACGGCTTCGGGACCTAGCAGCGGTGGCATTTTCATCCCAAGCCAGCAATTGACTAATACATCGATTTTACCATAGCGGTGGTGAACGCTATTGATCATGCTGGCAACCGAGTGTTCGTCCTGGCTGGTAATGAGGTACGATTGACACTGGCTTCCGATAGCTTGGCAGGCACGTAGGGTTTGCTGCAGAGCTTTGTTGTGGGTATCGACCAAGGCGAGGCTTGCTCCGAGTGAGGCAAAATGCAGAGAGATAGCTTTGCCTAACGGACTGCCTGCTGCGGTGATAAGGATGACTGACTCAGAAATGTTCATGATCCTTGCTGCCTTCTGTTACTGGCTATGATAATTGCATGGCGGCTTTATGTTTATAGTTTAAGTCTTTGTATTAAAAAATTTTTGTTTGTGCCAATGCAGTTTTGTTTGTGATTTTATTTGACGATAGCGTGTATCGAACAGGTGTTCTGTGAATGGTCGCCCAATCCGTCAAGACACGTAATAGAATGTTAGTGAAGTGTGATCATCGTGCCGCAACGGGAGAACAAAGCTATGAGGGGAGTCACGAAAAAAGTACGTTGATAAGGGACTAGCTGCAGAAGATTATGCTGCGACAGATAAGCGCTGGCTGCCGTACATTTCGTCAAAGCGCTTGGCTTCGATCAGAGAACGGTAAAGAGACTGTGGTGAAACTTTAAGCGGAGTCGTTTCTGTAGGCGGCAGTAGGCGGCGCTCGTGGCCTGACAGGTTGTGGTACAGCTCTTCCGGCATACCTTTAGTCCCTTGTGGCGGGAAAGTCAGGGCAATGGGTTTTAGGCCATCAAGCAGGCGAACATCAGCCAAGCCACTCTCATGGAAGGCTTTTGCCTGCCTTGCGCTGTGGTTGTAACAGTTCTCGCTGGTTGTCAGCGGTTTCGGTGGCTGCAGTTCAAAGTATGCCCGCATTGTCTCATCAGTGTGGACAGGATCCTGATGGATATCAATCGGCGTTGTTTCTAAGCGATCCGGCGACAGCATAGCGAGCATCAAGGCAAAATCAGCACGGCGACCATGTTCAACCGCGTGGTTGAGCTGGTTTCCGAGCTGGCCTTCATGGATCAGCTGTGCTTTGTCGATGGTATGGATTTGCATGTAACGCTGTGCCGAATGAGCAAAATATCAGGGTATGATAGCCTTATCGGCACATATTGCTATAACTTTAGGAAATTTCTCAAATTATTTTCTGAGAACGGCCTTCTTCTTCCTTATTTGATACGTGTTCGGCTACCTCAAGCGCTTAACGGCAATATCAATTCTCCTCAGGGCCTCCTCAAGCAACTCATACCGGCAGGCGAAGTTGAGCCTGACAAAGTGAGAATCGCCGAAATCCGCGCCGGGAGAGACCCCAACTCCGGCTTGTTCGAAGAACTTGAACGGTGAGCTTACAGGCAGCGCAGATGCATCAATCCATGCCAGATAGGTGCCTTCTATCGGGTGAAGGGTCAAGTATGGCAGGGCATTAATTTCGGCTTCCAGCCTTTGCTTGTTGCGGCGCAGATACGCTAGTTGCTGGTCGAGCCATGCTTGGCCATCGGCGTAGGCGGCTTCGGCGGCGGTGTAGGCGAGGACATTCACGTCTGGCACGATGCCGGCCTTGGCGTGGAGAAAGGCGCGTCGCAATGCCGGGTTGGGAATAATTGCCATCGAAGCGCCAAGCCCTGCGATATTGAAGGTCTTGCTCGGTGCGATCAACGTAATTGAGCGCTGTGCGGCATCATCATTGAGGCTGGCAAAAGGAATATGGTGGCAGCTTGGGTCGAGGATAAGATCGCAATGTATCTCATCCGAGCAGACTACAAGATCATGGCGTTGGGCAAAGTCGGCCACGGCCTCTAGCTCGTTGCGGCGGTAGACTGTCCCGCCAGGATTGAGCGGATTGCAAAATAGCAACAGGCGGCTGTTGGGGGCAACCCATGTATCCTCCAGTGCCATCATCCAGCGTTTCTCATCGCTAAGAGTAACAGGCAACGTCGTCAAAGGGCGCTTGGCCAGTTTTGCTGATGATCTGAATGGCGGATAGATTGGGGTCGGGCACAGCACGCCTTGATCATCGTCGGTTGCCGACCGTACTGCAAGGTTGAGGCCGCAGACTAAGCCGGGCAGGTAGACAATCCATTCTGGCTCTATCTGCCAGTCGTAACGCTGGGCCATTCGTTCGACGATTAGCGCACTCAGGCTATCAGGTGCTTGGCCATAACCGAAAACGCCATGCTCTACATGGTGCTGCAATGCGTCGGTAATTGCTGAGGGGACTTTAAAGTCACTGTCCGCCACCCACATAGGCAAGATGTCCTGCCCTTGGTATTTTTTCCATTTGATGCTGTTGCTCTGGTTGCGGTCGATAGCTTGATCAAATAGGGGATTGAACGACGAACTGTGCATGCGTGATCCTTGTTATGCCTTCCGAGGTCAAAAAAAGCCCCGGCGTGAGAGCCGGGGCTTTGGGGTGGTTATCGGTTAGAACTGTGATTTTGAACCAAACTGCTTTGCTGCATAGGCAACACGCTCTTCCGGTGTCGGCTGGGTGGCTGGGACGCCGAGGTTTTCGATATGGTGCAGCCTTGGCAGCAGCCCGCAGCCGTTGGCGATTTGGATCGCCAAGCCTGGGCGGGCGTTGAGTTCGAGCACCATCGGGCCTTTTTCCTTGTCCAGCACCATGTCGGTGCCCATATAGCCAAGCCCGGTCATCTCCCATGCGCTGGCGGCTAGCGTTAGCAGTTTGTTCCAGTTGGGTACCGTCAGCTCGCTGAGCAGCCTGTCGGTATCGGGGTGGCGTTCGACGGGCTGGTTGAACTGAACCGCGCGAATTGCCTTGCCGGTCGCGATATCGATGCCGACACCGACAGCGCCTTGGTGGAGGTTGGCCTTGCCGTCTGATGCCGATGTTGAACAGCGCATCATCGCCATGACAGGGTAGCCCTTGAAAACGATGACTCGGACATCGGGCACCCCTTCGTAGCTGAAGCCATCGAAGACGTCGTCGAACTGGATCAGGTTTTCGATCATCGCGACGTCATTCTTGCCGCCGAGCGAGAACAGGCCAGCAAGGGTATTGGTAATGTGACGTTCGACATCTTGCTTGTTGATCTCGGCACCGGACGGTTTTACGTAGACCCCGTCCTTGTGCTTGACGATCACAAGGATCCCCTTGCCGCCCGAGCCCTGAGCCGGTTTGATCACAAAACCGGGCCAGTTTTTGACCATCTCGTGAACCCGCTTGACGTTGCCTTGGCTGTCAATGACCCCGATCAGCTCTGGCACGGTGGCCCCGGCCTGCTGGGCAATTAACTTGGTCTTCAGCTTGTCGTCAACCAACGGATAGAGCCCACGGTCGTTGTAGCGTCCAATATAGCTATGGTTGCGCTTGTTCATCCCCATGATGCCACGGCTGCGTAGCTTGAACGGGGAGGTAAACCTCGACAGCAGTGACATAACTTAGTCCTCCACCAGTGGCTTGAAGCGGCGTAGCTCGCTCAGGCGGTAACCGGTGTAGTTACCCAGCATCAGGATAACGGCCAGAACAATCAGCTGGATGCCGATGAAGTTGAAGGTCAGGTGACGAACCAGTGGGTTAGTCATGGCAAGATAAACCAATACCGCGGTCAGCAGCGAGCCGCCGCCCTGGATCAGTACTTCTTTCGCGCCTTCCTCTTCCCATAGGATCGACATACGCTCGATTGTCCACGAGAGGATAATCATTGGGAAGAAGGTGATAGACAGGCCTTCCACCAAGCCGATCTTAAAGGCAACCACGGTGAAGACGGAGATAATCATGATAACCGTGATGATCACCGCCGATATTCGCGCGACCAGCAACAGGTTGAGTTTCGACAGGTAACTTCGAATGATCAGGCCGGTGCCGACAATCAGCAGGAAGCCGATAATACCTGTTACCAACTGGGTCTGGACGAATGCCACCGCGATCAGAACCGGCATGAAGGTACCGGAGGTTTTCAGGCCGATGATGATCCGCAGGAAGACCACAACCAATGCCCCGATAGGGATCAGCATGATGGTCTTGAACATGGCCTGCTCTTCGACAGGCAGGCTGTGGATCGAGAAGTTCAGCAGATCTTCGGCCTGAACCTTCTCGCGGGTTGCCTGTTGCGGGGTGATATCCTGGGCAATGATCGAGAAGCTGATGGTCGAGTTGCGGCCGCCAACGACATCCAGTAGCGAGTGGCCCTGTTGATTCCATAGCAGGATGTTGTCAGGCTTGCCTTCTTGGCCCGTCTGCAGGTTGAACAGCTCCCATTTACCGCCGTCCCATACCTCTACCATCGAGGTGATGCTCTGGCGTCGGCGACCGTCTTCAAGCTGGAGGCCGCCTACGATGCGGGCATGGATTTTCTCCAGTGACAGCAGGTTGATGATCGCTTTTTCTCGGCTGAGGCTGTTTAACAGCAGGGCGGAGTTTTGGTTATTGCGGTCATTGAACTGCTTGATTAGCTCGCGGGTAAGGGTGGTATTGTCCGAAGAAAGGCTGCGGGCTTGGGCTAGCAGGGCATCGGCAGCAGTTTGCTGTGGGTTATCCAAACTCACTGCCGGGGTGTCGCCTTTAGGCGGTACTGTGTTGTAGGAGGCCTGCTCATCAACCAGCATCTGGGTTTTGTAATACAGGATCTGCTTGCCGGTGGCTTCGCGAATAGACCATTCAGCCCGGCGGCCTTTGTTGGTGTCAATCAATGCGACGCCGTAGCCTGGCGAAGAGGTGCTCTCGTCAATTTGGGTAAAACCCTGCTGGGTTTCAGGTGCCGCCATTGAAACTTTGACCGGATCGCCGATGGCATCAAATTCGATGCGGGCTTCCAGTTCCCACAGGGCGCGTTCTTCGCCCGGTGTCCATGGCACCCCGTAGACATCATGGCGATACAGACTAAGTGCAGTACCGGCAATGAGCAGCAGGGTAATGAGAAAATAGAACGGTATTCTTGATGTCATGACATCCCCATCAACGTGTTATTATTTGTTTTGTACTTGCTGTTCGTTCATTCCTTGAACAAATTTCTTGCCTACATCAACAAGTGCTATGTCTTTGAAAAACTCACGGCCTAATAATACTGGATAGGTCATTTGAGTGCGATCTGCCAACGTAAATTGTGCTTTTTCATGAAGCTGCCCCAATTTTATCCACGCTTCGATGACTGGGCGGCGTTCGGCTTCTTCACTATTGGCTTGGCGAATCTTCACCCAACGCACGACTGGCGCTTCGATGACATCGGCATCTTCTGGTCGTTCGTAAGTCGTATGGTTGAGATAAAAACGGGCCCATTCTTTGCCGTCACGCTCGAAAATCTGGACATCGGTGGCGCTGAGGGAAGAGGTTGTCGCGCCCGTATCGACACGGGCTTTGAAGAAGGCCTTAATGGAATCGAGCCACACCCACTCCTCTTCACCAAGAATGACCTTGCCGTGCGCAGTACGGACATCGTCGTTGGCCATTACCGGGGCTGCAGCAATCGATGCGTCTTTATCGGCTTGGTTGGCGAGGCTGTCTTTTGTGAGTCGGTTTAGCTGGCCCATTTCCGTAGAGACGGTTGCAAGCTGCTTTTCAAGCTGGGTAATTTGGCCATTTTGGTCATCAATCAACTTGATCATGGTGGCTAGCTGAAAATTGACGCGGTTTTCCATGGTGTTGATAGCCGCCATCGTCGTGTCATTGGGCTGGGCTGGCTGGGTCAGGGAACAACCGGAAAGAATAGCAAGGGTGAGTAATGGCACACAGCGGCGAAGCATTGTATCTCCTAGTTCAGTACTTCTTTTTCTTTAAGCGGCAGTATTTTAACTGACAAAAAGGGATGCGAACAGCATCCCTTGTCAACAGTTAGTCAGGATTGCGCGCAATAAGCACGGCACGTTTAGGTGCCGGGTATCCTTCGACCGTCTTGCTTGGGTCGTTCGGATCAAGGTATTCGGGTAGCGAGTTGTTGGTCATCCACTCTGTTGAACGTTGTTCACCGGTGGTAGTGACATTTTCGTCAACGATTTTGACATCAACGAAGCCGCATTTTTCCAGCCATACTTTCAGCGCCTTGGCAGACGGGAAGAAGTAGACGTTGTGCATCTGGGCGTAGCGGTGGGTTGGTACCAATACGGCATTTTCGTCACCGTCGATAACCAAGGTCTCTAGGATCAGCTCGCCGTCTTTGCGTAGCTGGTTCTTGAGTTGGATCAGGTGGTCGAGCGGCGAGCGACGGTGGTAGAGCACACCCATGCTGAATACGGTGTCGAAAGCGCGTAGCTCAGGGAGTTGCTCGATGCCCAAAGGTAGCAAGAAAGCGCGCTCGTCGTTGCCCATCAGGCGCTTGATCGCCTCGAACTGGATCAGGAACAGGTTAGACGGGTCGATACCGACAACCATTTTGGCCTCTTCGCCCAGCATACGCCACATGTGGTAGCCGTTGCCGCAGCCTACATCCAGTACGGTGCGGTTTTTCAGTGGTGAGATATGCGGCAGCACGCGGTCCCATTTCCAGTCCGAGCGCCATTCGGTATCAATATGAATGCCGTGTACGGTAAATGGCCCCTTGCGCCAAGGATGCAGCAGTCGCAGCAGGCTCTCGAGGCGTTTTTGTTCGCCTTCGGCAATGCCGCCGTTGTTGCTGACGGTCACCGATGTTTTGAGGTCGATGTTGTCTGGCTTGTCGGTCGGGAATTTATTCAGGGCACGGATCCAGCGACCCATATCGCCGTGGGCTTTTTCTTCCCAGTCGCTCATCTGCTGCGGCAGGGTGTTGAGCCAAGGACGCAGGGTGTCATGCTGGGCAAGGATCTTGTAGAAGTCGGTAAAACTAAACATAACGGACAGGTGACCTTATTTTATCGCGAACATAGAGCCGAAATTGAAGCACTGGAACCAGACCTCGCTGCTGCTGAAGCCGATATCGGCCAGGCGCTGGCGGTGGGTGTCGATGCTGTCTGGGCGCATAACGTTTTCAATGGCACTGCGCTTTTGGCTGATTTCCAGTTCGCTGTAGCCATTGGCTCGCTTGAAATCGTGGTGGAGATCGATAAGTAGCTCGTGTGCTTGCTCATCGTCGAAGATGTATTTCTCTGACAAAATCAGAATCCCGCCCGGGCGCAGGCCTGCGTAGATTTTTTCCAGTAGGGTTTGGCGGTCTGCCGGTGCCAGAAACTGGAGGGTAAAGTTCAAAACCACGACAGATGCATCGTGCAGGTCGATTTCGCGGATATCGGCTTCGATAACTTGCACGGGGGTGTCAGAGCGGTAGGCGTTAACATGCAGTCGACAGCGTTCAACCATCGCGCTGGAGTTGTCCACGGCGATGATCTCACAGCCTTCTTGCTGGATGTGGCGACGCATAGACAGGGTTGCCGCGCCGAGAGAGCAGCCTAGGTCGTAGATTTTTGAATGCGGTTTGGCAAAGCGCTCGGCCAGCATACCAATTGCCGAAATGATATTGCTGTAACCCGGTACTGAGCGCTGGATCATGTCAGGGAACACTTCCGCAACGCGCTCGTCGAAGGTAAAGTCGCCGATTTTGTCAATCGGAGCCGCAAAAATATTGTCGTGACCGGCCATTCTCACGAACCTCTTAAATTAGTCAAAGAACAGGATCCAAAATGGGAAGGCACGGTAGCGGATCGAGCCGTTATATCCGTTGCCCCAGGTGTTCCGTCACCTGCTTGAAAGGTCGCGTATTGTAGAGAATCTGCGGCCATTTGTCTTTATCCATTTTTGTCGTGGCAATAAATTGCAACGGGTTCAAAGCAGCCTGAACTGCGGGTCTGGCTCGGATTGCGGCAGCGTGATGTCGGCGAGCGGCAGCGGGCAGGCTGCCTGCAGTTGGCGGTAGAGGCGCATGGCCAATTCAGGGCCGAGATTATTGTCAGGGGTGTGAATGAACAAGTAGGGTTCTTTGCCTTGCTCCAGCCACGCGGGTAGCCGTTGTAGCCAGTTGGCGAAGAACGCATCGTTGGCTGCGAGATCGGGATGGCCGATAAAGCGGACCATCGGGTTAGCGGCGGTACAAACGGCGTGGACAGGCACTCTGGGCTTGTTGCGGTGCGCTTCGATGACGGCGTCGGTTGTTGGGGCGGCCGAGAATACCGGGCGGCTATCCATGATGATCCGGTTGGCGCCCCGTTCGGCCAGCAGGCGGTTGAGCTGCTGTTCTTCATGGCCTTTGGCAAAAAAAGCCGGGTGGCGAACTTCGACCCCAAGCGGGAAATGCGCGGGGAACTTTGTTAGGAAAGCGGCAAGAGCCGGTAGTCCATCGGGGCCAAACTGCGCCGGGAGCTGGATTTTCCACAGTCCGGTGCGCCCACACAGTGGTTCCAAGGTGGAAATAAAATCAGCCAGCAGGGCATTGCAGTGCCTGAGCTGGTGTTGATGGGTGATGGTTTGCGGCAGCTTGAAGGTAAAGCGGAAATCATCGGTTGTTGCCGCGTGCCAGTTTTTTACGGTCTGCGGGCTCGGGGTGGCATAGAAGGTGGTATTGCCCTCTACGGTATTGAATGTTTCGGCATAGCGGGCAAGCCGATCCCCGCTTTTGCAGCCTCGGCCATAGAGGCTCTGCTGCCACGGCGCATGCGACCACATCGCCAATCCAAGCCTGAGCTGGCATCCGGCTTGGGGTAATTTGCGTCCTGATGGGGAAGGGCTCTGGGGTTGTGGCATGATATCTCCTTGGCCTGCGACGGCACTCATTTCGTATTGTGAACAGCACATGAGGGGGAGGTCAATGGGACAAACCTTGTTTTATCGCTTGATCTTAGGGCACTTTATTTTCTACAGTGGCAGGAGTGCTCTATATCCTCCGGTACCGTTTCACAAGGTTTATTCTCTTCCGGGTAGCATTCTGGAGCGGATTATCGCGATAAAGTGCGTGTCAAACATGCATCTTGCGGGCTGTTGGGTATATAATAGCGTGTTATTTTTCTCTCTCGGTAGGGGCCGTCACCAAACTGGGTGATGTTTGGCCTACTTGGCCGGGAAGGATTCAGCCGGTACACAATCGTGCGCTATCGTCGAAGGTTGTGTGCCCAGGAATAGTTAGTAAACAGATCGGGAATTTCATATGCGCACCCAATATTGTGGTCACCTGAACAAAGCCCTCGAAGGGCAAACTGTAGAACTTTGCGGCTGGGTAAATCGCCGCCGTGATTTGGGCGGTCTTATCTTCATCGATATGCGTGACCGTGAAGGTGTGGTTCAGGTTGTGGTTGATCCGGATATGAAAGACGTATTCGAGGTTGCCAACCAGCTGCGTAACGAATTCTGTATCAAACTGACTGGTGAAGTACGTGTTCGTCCTGACAGCCAAGTTAACAAAGACATGGCAACAGGCGAAGTAGAAGTACTGGCGACCGGTCTGGAAATCATCAACCGTGCAGCGCCGCTGCCGCTGGATTTCAACCAGAACAACTCTGAAGAGCAGCGCCTGAAGCACCGTTACCTGGATCTTCGTCGCCCAGAGATGAGCGACCGTATCAAGCTGCGTGCAAAGGCATCGAGCTTCGTTCGTCGTTTCCTTGATGACAACGGCTTCTTGGATATCGAAACGCCAGTATTGACCAAAGCGACGCCAGAAGGTGCTCGTGACTACCTAGTACCGAGCCGTGTTCACAAGGGTAGCTTCTATGCACTGCCTCAGTCACCTCAGCTATTCAAGCAGTTGCTGATGATGTCTGGCTTCGATCGCTACTACCAGATCGTTAAGTGTTTCCGCGATGAAGACTTGCGTGCTGACCGTCAGCCTGAATTTACCCAAATCGATATCGAAACCTCGTTCATGAGTGCTGATCAGGTACGTGAAGTGACCGAGAAGATGGTTCGCGATATGTGGCAAGAGCTGCTAAACGTGGATCTGGGTGTATTCCCAACAATGACATTCGAAGAGGCAATGCGCCGTTTCGGTTCAGACAAGCCAGACCTGCGTAACCCGCTGGAGATGGTTGATGTCGCTGATCTTCTGAAAGATGTTGAGTTCAAAGTATTCTCTGGCCCAGCTAACGATCCGAAAGGTCGTGTTGCGGTTATCCGCGTACCGGGTGGTGCTGAGCTGTCTCGCAAGCAGATCGATGACTACACTAAGTTTGTTGGCATCTACGGTGCGAAAGGCCTGGCATGGCTGAAGGTTAACGACCGCGCTGCGGGTCTGGAAGGTATCCAGTCTCCAGTTGCTAAGTTCCTTAACGAAGACGTGGTTAACGGCATCTTGGACCGTACTGGCGCAGAATCTGGCGATATCATCCTATTCGGCGCAGACAGTAAGAAAGTGGTTACCGAGGCAATGGGCGCACTGCGTCTGAAGCTAGGTACAGATCTTGGTCTGACAGATACTGCCAAGTGGGCACCGCTATGGGTTGTTGACTTCCCAATGTTCGAAGAAGACGAAGAGGGCAACCTGCACGCGATGCACCACCCATTCACGTCTCCACTAGGCATGACTGCGGAAGAGCTGAAAGCTAACCCAGCATCAGCAAACTCAAACGCTTACGATATGGTTCTAAACGGCTACGAAGTGGGCGGTGGTTCTGTGCGTATCCACAACTCAGAAATGCAATCAGCGGTATTCGATATCCTAGGTATCGATGCTGACGAGCAGAAACTGAAGTTTGGCTTCCTGCTTGAAGCGCTGAAGTACGGTACGCCACCACACGCAGGCCTTGCATTTGGTCTTGACCGTTTGGTGATGCTGCTATGTGGTACCGAGAACATCCGTGACGTTATCGCGTTCCCTAAAACAACAGCTGCAGCGTGTCTGTTGACTGATGCTCCAAGTCTTGCCAACCCGGCTGCGCTTGAGGAGCTTGCGATTGCAGTTACCGCTGCGGCGAAGAAAAACGAAGAAGCTGACGCGTAAGTCAGACTGAATCGTTAACAATAAGGCCAGATTATTCTGGCCTTATTTGTTTGTATACCCCAAAACTACATGTAACAAACTCAGCGGTGTGTCGGCCGCTGGCAGAGGAGTGAAATATGGCAGGTCATAGTAAATTCGCCAATATCAAACACCGTAAAGCAGCCCAGGATGCCAAGCGCGGTAAAATCTTTACCAAGCTGATCCGTGAAATCGTGGTTGCAGCCAAAGAAGGCGGGGCCGAGCCGGAGAACAACCCGCGTCTGCGTGCCGCGATTGACAAGGCACTGTCGAATAACATGACGCGCGATACGGTTAACCGCGCTGTGAGCCGAGGGGCTGGCGGCGAAGGCGAAGAGAACATGGAGACCGTGATCTACGAAGGTTATGGTCCAGCCGGTACGGCAGTGATGGTCGAGTGCATGACCGACAACCGCAACCGTACCGTATCGGGTGTTCGCCATGCATTTTCCAAGGCTGGTGGCAACTTGGGTACCGACGGTAGTGTGAGCTACCTGTTCGACAAGAAAGGCGTTATTTCTTATGCGCCGGGTCTTGATGAAGACGCGGTAATGGAAGCGGCGCTTGAAGGCGGTGCGGATGATGTCGAAACCAATGATGATGGTTCTATCGATGTCTACACGGCGCCAGAGGAGTTTGGTGCGGTGAAGGATGCGCTGGACGCCGCCGGTTTCGAAGCCGCCAATGCCGAAGTGACTCTGGTACCATCGACCAAGGCGGAACTGGACGCGACAACGGCACCGAAGCTGATGCGCCTGATCGATGCGCTTGATGATCTCGATGATGTGCAGGAGGTCTACCACAACGGCGATATGTCCGATGAGGTGGCGGCAACCCTGTAGATCGACCACGGGTGTGGCTAACGCACCCGTTTTTTTCGTTTCGTATATTACCTCTCCCCAGCTATTTCTCAGCGTTCATCTTTTATCTATCACCTTGCATCCATTATCTTTTTGCTTCTGTTATATACCGCCTTCCGAAATACCTGCTTATTGTTGCTTTTGTCAAATACTGTGTTAGTTTGAAAATCCTTATAAAACAGAGTTGTATATTTAGACTTCTTTAACTGGCCCACTATCAAAATGACCGATTACACCGTAAAGATCAAAGCCTGCCTCTATGAGTTGCAGGAGAGCCCAGAATACCTGCCCGAGAATTTCAAAACACTCTACCAGCTTCATAAATGCCTCCATGGGATCGGTGAGGGATCGTCAACGGCGGACTTGTGGGACTTTGCCTCGGCAATGTGTCGCTCTTACAAGCAGGTCAAAAAATATTATGACTTGCTGTGCGAGCTGATTAAGCAGGATCCGGTTCTTGAACCGATTTGCGATAACTTTTTGAATTTCCTCGAGCAGCATTATGGGCGTAATAGCATCCACAAGGTCGAGTATCATTCGCAAGATCGCAATAGTATCCGCCTTGCATTGCAAAAGCTGATTAGTGATGTCGACACTTGGAAGATCGGTAAAGCGACCAAGCGCGAGATTGTCTATACCTTTTTCGATCTGGCTTTTGATGAGGCGGGGCAGTTTGCCGGACGAAACGAAGCGCATTATTTCAAGTCGCGGGAAAGCAAATATACACCGAGTTATTTTTACCACCAGTGGCAGCATGAACGCCGTTTGGGCCTGTTTCGTTGCGCGGTGGCCGATGATGAACTGCGGCCGATGGTCGAGCAGCTTATCAAGCTGATCGACGAGCGTAATATGAACCTCGGCAGTGAATCAGATCTGCGCTATATCTCTGATCAGGAATTGTTATTCGAGGCACCCTATCAGGCGTTGCTGGAACACAGCGATCGCTACATAGCAGACTTCGTTGATAGCTATAGCCTGACATACCGTTGGTATAACCATCTGCCCGAGAACGCGACGGTATCCTACCTGTTGGAAGCCCATCCTCAGTCAACGTACCTGAAGTATTTTTATCCGGCAACAGGGTATCGTCTGAGCGGTAATGATAAGGAGTGCCCGCCGTTTACGCCTTGGTTTTCCGAGCAGGTTAAAAGTCCGGAATTTATCGAAGAGCTGTTGTTGATTTGTGCAACGGACGCAATCCGTAGCGCTCAGGTATGTCATTCCAGCGAAAGTTATTCTTCGCTTGACGAGTTGCGCAGCGATGAATCCTTTGTCGAGGATTTGCTGGATTTAGCTGAGGATCTGGAAGAAAAAGAGGAGGGATGGGGTGGCTATCACAGCGAAGATGGGGCAATCCATTTCTTTGAAGAGGACTTTTTTCATCATTTAGCGGTGCAAATGATTGGCGGAGAGGTTAACCAGGACAATCTTGAGGCCTTGTGTGCAGAAATTTACAAGCTCAAGGTCAGGGTTGGCAAAAATATGCGCGGGATCCTTGCCGGGCATTTAGAACCCGCCTTTGAACCATGCTATGGCTACAAGTCATGCCATGAGTCCCGCGATGAGAGTGAGCGCAAGCGCCAGACTGAGCCGCTCTTTGCCCTTCATAATATCAATGAATTCTGTTGTGTGACTTATGAGGGCAACGAATACTTGCTGGGGCAGGAAGACGATAATGTTTATATTTATGACCTAGCAAAAATGACGCCGGTTTCGTTCCGTCCGTTTGAGGAGGACAGCCTTTACCAAGCGATTTTCGCGGCAAGGCCAACCCCGGAAAGTCCAGCGCATTTCGTCACTTTCAATATGCAAAAAGGGCTGGTGGAAGCGTGGCACTTTGGTCAGACCGCACCGGTTTACACCCTTAGGGCGAATGCCTTCGAACGTTGCATAGATTCTCAGCTATCCGATGATGGGCGAGTCCTGCTGATGGGGGTAGGAAATGAGATTGATTCCGATAGTGAGATCGATCCTGACGTGCTTGAACTGGTGGTTGATCACAAGAATATGGCTGTGGTGATTGATCTTGAAAAGGGCAAGGAGCTGTGTCGTTTTGAAGTGAATGAGCGCGCCGCGCTTAGGATGAGCGGTGATGGCTCGGTTGCCCTGATGTGTCAGGGGGGAAGCAGCGATCGTGGTGATATCTTTACCCGGATCGACCTGCGCACGGGGGTAGCTGAAAGTTTGACCGTGCCGAGTCAGTTCCATTTGGGGAGCGATGAATTTGCAATCAACCATGATGGCAGCCGGATCATCTATAAGCAGCAGCTTATCGATATTGATCTGGGCCAGGTATTGCTGACCTTGCCGGGTGATGAGTTTGTCAGCCGCTACGAGTTCGTCGGTGATGATAAGTTTGTGATTGCCCATCTTTTTTCCGAAACAGAAAAAGAGCTCTATGAGCTGGAGACAGCCCGCCGTCTCGGTACTATTTACTGCGAGGAAGGGCCGAGTCTGTACCAGAGCTTTGTCGATCACGAGAAAGGCATTCTCTATAGCTTCGTCGATTACAGTGTGAATTTCTATGATATCGGCGAGATGCTCGGCCTAGAGCGTGACCCTCTGGTTGCTCCGGAATTTCAGAATGCCACCGTATGGGATAAGCCTTTTGGCCCTAAGGTGAAGCGTCGGGAAGGGAGCTTCAGTACCAAGGAGCATGGTATCGAGCTCAAACTGGTTAGCTATGGCTGTCAGAGTGAGGGTGGTCGATTTGTGCGTCCGCAAGGTATCGCTGAGAGTTCTCGCGCACTCGGCTGTAGTTTCGATGTCAATTGCGATGGGATGGGGCGGGTATTTGGTTTCGTGGTCAAACTGACTCACCCAATGATTGATGGCGCGACTCAAACGGAATGGCAGGTGATAGGCAAGCGTAACCGCCCGTTGCAGATTACCGACCCGTTTACTGCTGAGCAGCGGGTGCCCGGACGTTATGTGTTCGAGGTGTATAGCCTGGATGAAACCTTGTTGTTTAGCCGGCAGGTGATAGATCTTGAGTGTTATAAAGCGGTTGATTGCAGTGTTGAGGCGGTCAAATACGGCAGCTTCTTTGGTGACACGCATGTGGCGAACAAAAAAGCGGCTGTCAATTATGACTATTGCAGTATTGGTTACCACTTGCGTGTGAATTGCGGTGGTGAACAGGCGGTAGTTGCCTTGAAATCAAGGATTTACCGGGCTGATGAGGTGCCGAGTAATGATGATTTGTTGTTTAAGCCTTTCGAGCTTGCCCGATCGATCAATGTGTCTGATGGGTCGATTGTCGATCTGACCATTCGTGGTGATGACAGTAATGGCTATATCGAGGGCAAGTGGGTATTTGAACTGGCGGACGCAAACAGTGGAAACGTGTTGTTTAGCGACACGATGGAGATCTATCCAAAAGACAAGAATTTCGAGGAGTGCAAGGTGCTGCGGGTCGAGATGATTGACCACGGTATCTACCAGCCACCGGAAGGGTTTGATTTGACTCAGCGCCATTTGGCTGAAGCCCGTGAGTTGGTGCTGCTTGAACAAACCTCGGTAGTGAAACCCGAAGCTGGGATTCTGTATGGTTTTCGCTTTGTCATCAGTGATGAATCTCCTGATGCGGTTTATCGCGTGACGGTAGAGCAGTGGGCGACAGGCCAGAAATGGGTCTGTGCCGACGACGGTAATGCGCGCTATAAGCGATACCATTTCTTGGCCCAGAAAGGCGAGACTTACCTTGCCAGCTGGACAATTGCGGAAGAGTTCGAGGTATTTCATGACATGAGCCGGATTATACTTCGCCATGGCCCGGTGGCATCGCCGATGCTGCATGATTTCCACGCCGAAAAGGAGGTCGAGGCATGATCATTCGGTTGATGCGCTATTTGGCATCGCACAAAGCGGTTTTTAATATTGATGTTGATGTCAACGACAAGACCTCGCTAGAGCAGGCGTTGGATTATCTTAACGGTGAATTGCTGGGTGACGTGAAATCCACCCGGGAATTCTGCCTGCAGGGGACTGCCAGAAATAAATTGCTTAAGCTGCGATTTGTCCACCGAGGAGACCTGCTGAGCAAGCGGATGCTGAATAATCAGCTGGATATTGCGTGGGCCGAGAAGGTGCGCAGCGACTTATCGTCACTCAATGTCCGGTTGTCGGGCAAAGAGCAGGCGGTGTCAGAGTTTATCTTTGCCCATGCTGCGCTGAGCCATCCCGAGTTGGTGGATAAGCTGGTGGACTTTGTCGATAGGATCACTATTTTCAGCTCGATGCCTGAGGGGAAGTTGCTGAGTTATTCCGATCTGGTGAGCGTGGGATTAATGTCTGCCGTGGCAATCTTGCTCTATGCGCCTGAGGAAAAAGACTCGGCTATCGCCTTGTTCAATGCGCTGGGTAAATTCCGCGATGGTTCATACAGCGATCGTTTTGCAGGCGCGCTGCTGGTGCGGCTGTATAAAGAGCGTGGTTATGATGATGTTGCCTGTGATGTGTTTGCCAACCACCTGGCGAGTTTTATGTGTTATCCAGACTCCCGTTGGTCGACTAAGATCGAAGATATCGAGACGGCAAAATTAGTTGGAAATGTCCAGTTAGTGATGGCATTAAAGGAAGCGTTGGTGCGCTGGGGGGCTGATTTTATTATGTCGCAGCCTGACGAGTACCTTAATACCTTTATTCGTCCGGTGTTGCAGGATGAAGACGCTCTCGAGCAGTTGACCGTAGTGCTTGAGCCGTTGATTGCACAAAGCAAACAGGCGGAAGCTGAGGATTGAGGGATCCCTCCGTTTTGTGAACCAAAGAGAGGATAACGCGGGCTTGCCCGCGTTTTTTCATCAACAGACGATGTTGAGTGCTTTGTCAGCGTCTGGCTGCGAAAGGTTTGCAGTATGGCGGCTATCCACCATAGAATAAACAACTGTATATTTAATCAGGTGCAACGGTTCATCTATGTCGATTATTTTAGGGATTGACCCTGGCTCCAGAATTACGGGCTACGGGGTGATCCGCCAGGTTGGGCGCAACCTTGAGTATTTGGGAAGTGGGTGCATCCGTACCTCGGAGGCTGCTATTCCCGGTCGCTTGAGACAGATTTACGCCGGAGTATCAGAAGTTATTACCCAGTTTCAGCCGGACGTTTTTGCAATCGAAGAAGTGTTCATGGGCAAAAATGCCAGCTCGGCGATCAAGTTGGGGCAGGCGCGCGGCAGTGCCATTGTTGCAGCGGTGAATGTCGGGCTGCCAGTTCATGAATATGCTGCCCGTTTGATTAAGCAGGCTGTGGTGGGAAACGGTGGTGCCGATAAATCACAAGTACAGCATATGGTGTGCAGCGTGTTGAAACTGCCGGGTAAGCCGCAGGCCGATGCTGCCGATGCTCTGGCTGTTGCCATTTGTCATGCCCATACCCATAAGACCTTGGTGGCGATGGCCGGTAAGGCGAGCGGTGCACGGCGAGGGCGTTATCGCTGAGTTTACAATGAATGATTTGAAAAGCAGCGCAAGGCTGCTTTTTTTGTTTTTGGCCGTCGCCAAACCGTGAAAAAAAGCTGGATATACATCCAGTCCTTTACTATCCTAGTTCCACTTTTTGTAAATGACTGGAAGAGATCTTGCTGTGATTGGCCGACTGCGTGGAATTATCATTGAAAAACAACCGCCTGAAGTATTGCTTGAGGTGGCGGGGATTGGCTATGAAGTCCAGATGCCGATGAGCTGTTTCTATGAGCTGCCGGAAGTTGGCCAGGAGGCGGTGATTGCGACCCATTTTGTGGTACGTGAAGATGCCCAGTTATTGTACGGTTTCAACAAAAAAAGCGAGCGGGATCTGTTCCGCGAGGTGATCAAGGCCAATGGTGTCGGTCCTAAGCTGGGTCTGGCTATTTTATCAGCGATGACGGCCAGTCAGTTTGTCCTCAGTGTCGAGCATGAAGATATCACTACCTTGGTTAAAATACCGGGTGTCGGCAAGAAAACCGCTGAGCGTTTGGTCGTAGAGATGAAAGATCGTCTTAAAGGCTGGGGCGAAGGGGATCTGTTTACGCCTGCGCTGGATACGGCCGCATCGAATGCACCGGTTCAGGACACCATGTCACAGGCTCGCGCCGAAGATGAAGCGGTCAGTGCGCTGATTGCTTTGGGCTATAAACCGCAGCAGGCCACGAAGGTGGTTGCTCAGGTTGCCCAGCCGGAAATGACCAGCGAGATGATCATCCGCGATGCCCTGCGTTCGATGGTATAAGGTAGCCAACCATGATTGAAGCCGATCGTCTGATCTCCAGTGATTATGTGCCGAGCCGTGAGGAAGATGTTATCGACCGCGCGATCCGCCCGAAGCTGCTTGAAGACTACAAGGGGCAGGACCATGTCCGTAGCCAGATGGAGATCTTCATTCAGGCGGCCAAGTTGCGCGATGAAGCGCTGGATCATTTGTTGATCTTTGGTCCTCCGGGCTTGGGTAAAACCACATTGGCCAATATCGTTGCTAATGAAATGGGTGTGAATATTCGCACCACATCGGGTCCGGTATTGGAAAAAGCCGGTGATTTGGCCGCCTTGTTGACCAATCTCGAAGAAAACGATGTGTTGTTCATCGATGAAATCCATCGCCTCAGCCCACAGGTGGAAGAGGTGTTGTATCCGGCGATGGAAGACTACCAGCTCGATATCATGATTGGCGAAGGGCCCGCAGCTCGTTCGATTAAAATTGATTTGCCGCCATTTACCCTGATTGGCGCGACAACCCGAGCCGGATCCCTGACCTCACCGCTGCGCGACCGTTTCGGGATCACTCAGCGGTTGGAATACTACAAGGTGGATGATCTGTGCGGGATCGTCCAGCGCAGCGCTGACTGTCTTGGTTTGTCGATGGACAAGCAGGGGGCTATGGAAGTGGCGATGCGTTCACGCGGTACGCCGCGTATTGCCAACCGGCTGTTGCGCCGGGTGCGTGATTTTGCCGAGGTAAAAGGCAATGGCCATATCTGCCCAGACATTGCGGGTCAGGCTCTAGATATGCTTGATGTTGATAGCAGTGGCTTTGACTATATGGATCGCAAATTGCTGATGGCAATTATCGACAAGTTTATGGGCGGGCCAGTGGGTATCGACAACTTGGCTGCGGCAATCGGCGAGGAGCGCGATACTATTGAGGATGTGCTCGAACCGTACCTAATTCAGCAAGGCTACCTGCAACGCACCCCGCGTGGCCGTATTGCCACCCATCGTGCTTACCTGCATTTTGGGCTTGATGCACCAGAATAAGGGGCTAACGTGTAGCGAATGACGAAAAACGGGGCTTATGGCCTCGTTTTTGTTTATGGCAAACCGGCTGTCATTTCGTGTTGTTTAAATGTAAAAAAGCGAGGCTAGTGGCCTCGCTTTTTTTGATCTTTAGTCCAAATTAGCCCATTTTGGGGCTGGAACATCCGTTATGTGTTTACATCTTTATGACAATGACGCCATCGGTGGGCGCTTATCTGTATTGAATAAAACCTAGTGAAACATGCAAACGGATGCTTTGTGTACGCTTTTTAGCACTGGCTTTTGAACATTTCAGCAAAGCTAGGTTGGTACAAGTTAATGATCTTTTGAAAAATACGAGCCATATCCACTTCCTCATTCTTATCTTTAAACAGATGGGGAAACAATCTACAACCCGCCAAAAAGACGTCTTTTACTCTCTGGGAGGTCTTCTCTGTTTCTGATGCTGATTATAGATATTTACGGAAAACTCAAAAGCGATAATAATTTATTTTTCGGATTAGTTTATCTAATCATTATTTACCAGGGATACGCTTCGTAGCTATTGAATTATCAGTATAGAAGGTGAATTCAAGGCGGGTTGCTTAACATGTCAAGCAGTTCAGGTGCGCTTTTTTCTATTTCAAATTGTACGTGATATGACGGATTAAAAAAGAATGTGAAGTAGCTTGAATGGTGAACTGAGCGATGTGATAAATATCTAGTTTTAAAAGTTTACCAATGTGCCCGTTAGCGGTGAAATCTGATGATCCAGATCAATTAAAGGGCTCGCGATGAAAAATTGAGCAATCTTTCTTGATATTTATCAAAGCAAATTGTGCGATAAATCCATTGAGCGCAGGGACGATTATCAGTAATATTAGCAATGACTTTATTAGCTGTGGCTTAACAATAAATTAACTAATTTGGCACATAAAAGCAACAAATCAAGGATGCCGTTATTTATCTAATGGCAGCCAGGAAGGTGACAAGCTTGCGTTAATGTTTGGCTACATGTGCTAAGCCCAACCACCGGTACACTGTGAAGTACTGTCGTCAGTCAGCCTGGCGAAAAAGGAGTTCTTAATGTTTGATATTGTCGAACTATCGCGGTTACAGTTCGCATTAACAGCGATGTATCACTTTTTGTTCGTCCCTCTGACTCTTGGTATGGCATTCCTGCTTGCCATTATGGAGTCGGTATACGTAATGACTGGAAAGCAAATCTACAAGGACATGACAAAGTTCTGGGGTAAGCTTTTCGCCATCAACTTTGCCCTAGGTGTCGCCACGGGCCTAACCATGGAGTTCCAGTTTGGTACAAACTGGGCGTACTACTCCCACTATGTAGGTGATATCTTCGGTGCGCCATTGGCGATCGAGGCACTGATTGCCTTCTTCCTTGAATCTACGCTTGTCGGTATGTTCTTTTTTGGCTGGGATCGCCTATCTAAGCGTCAGCACCTTGCTGTCACTTGGTTGGTTGCCCTTGGCTCAAACTTTTCGGCGTTGTGGATTCTGGTTGCGAATGGTTGGATGCAGAACCCTGTAGGTGCTGAGTTCAACTTCGAAACCATGCGTATGGAAATGGTGAGCTTCGCCGAAGTGGTACTTAACCCGGTAGCACAGGTGAAATTCGTTCACACTGTGGCATCTGGTTACGTAACCGGCGCGATGTTCATTCTGGGCATCAGCTCTTACTACATGCTGAAAGGCCGTGACATTCCGTTTGCTCGCCGTTCGTTTGCTATTGCCGCTGCTTTCGGTATGGCATCAATCATCTCTGTAATCATCCTTGGTGATGAATCAGGCTACGAGCTAGGTGACGTTCAGAAGACCAAGCTTGCGGCTATCGAAGCTGAATGGCATACCGAGGAAGCACCTGCGGCCTTTACGGTTGTCGGTTTCCCTAGCCAAGAAAAGATGGAAACAGAGTACGCGATTAAGATCCCTTATCTGATGGGTATTATCGCGACGCGCTCGCTTGATACTCAGGTAACGGGTCTACGTGATCTTAAAGTTGAGCACGCAGAGCGTATTCGCAACGGTATGATCGCTTACGGCTTGCTTGAGAAACTGCGTGCCGGTGACAAGAGTGCAGAGAACATTGCTGCGTTCGATGCGGTTAAGCACGATTTGGGCTACGGTCTGCTTCTTAAGCCTTACACAGACAAAGTTGTGGATGCGAGCGAAGAAGACATTGCTAAAGCTGCCGACGACTCAATCCCTACCGTATGGCCGCTATTCTGGAGCTTCCGTATCATGGTTGGCTGTGGCTTCCTGATGCTAGGTATCATTGGTGCGGCATTCGTTCAGTCTTGCCGTCATAAGATCACTGATAAGCCTTGGGTACTGAAAGCTGCACTTTACGGTATTCCACTACCTTGGATTGCGATCGAAGCAGGTTGGTTTGTTGCCGAGTACGGTCGTCAGCCGTGGGCGGTAGGTGAGATCCTGCCGGTATCAATGGCAGCATCTAATCTTGCAGCATCAGAAATCATTACATCTATGCTGGCAATTATCGCACTATACACAGCGTTCCTGATTGCCGAAATGTACTTGATGATCAAGTTTGCTCGTCTGGGTCCTAGCAGCCTGAAAACTGGCCGCTATCACTTTGAAACCACCGATGCACCACAGAACGTGGTATCGCGTCAGGTAGAAGCATAAGCAGGGAGAAGAGCAATGTTTGATTACGAAGGTTTGCGATTTATCTGGTGGGTGCTGATCGGTGTATTGTGCATCGGTTTCGCAATCACTGATGGTTTCGACATGGGTGTGGGTGTGTTGTCAAAAGTGATTGGCAAGACAGATAACGAGCGCCGTGTCATGATCAACTCTATCGCCCCGCACTGGGACGGTAACCAAGTATGGCTTATCACCGCAGGTGGTGCCTTGTTTGCTGCGTGGCCTCTAGTGTACGCAACGTCGTTTTCAGGTTTCTACCTAGCGATGATCGTAACACTGGCGGCACTTTGGCTGCGCCCACTTGGCTTCGATTACCGTTCGAAGATCGAAGAACCAAAATGGCGCGCACTATGGGACAACGCTATTTTCATCGGTAGCTTTGTACCGCCAGTGATCTTCGGTGTTGCATTCGGTAACTTGCTACAGGGCGTACCGTTTGTATTGAGTGATTTGATGGTTCCTACCTATAAGGGCACGTTCTTTGGTTTGCTTAACCCATTTGCACTGCTGTGTGGTGTGGTTAGCTTGCTGATGATTGTTACCCAAGGTGCGGCATACCTGCAGATGAAAACAACCGATGCAGTCCTTGAGCGTTCACGCAATGTTGCTGTGATCACTGCGCTAGGTACGGCTGCGTGCTTTGTCATCGCTGGTTTCTGGGCTAAAGGCCTAGAGGGCTATGTGATTACCTCTGAGTTGTTGCACAACGCACCATCTAACCCGCTGGGCAAAGAAGTGTTGCGTAAGTCTGGTGCTCTGTTCAATAACTTTAATGAGTACCCGCTAATGTGGATTGCTCCGGCACTGGCTGTGATTATGCCGCTGCTAACCGCAATGGCTTCTCGCGCGAAGCGTGGCGCATTGGCGTTCATCAGCTCGAGCCTGACAATGGCGGGTGTTATCCTGACGTTCGGTTTCTCTTTGTTCCCGTTCATCATGCCTTCAAGCGAAACCCCAAACCACAGTCTGACCATGTGGGACTCTACATCGTCTGAGCTGACGTTGCAGATCATGACGGTTGTTGCGGCCGTGATGGTGCCTATTATCCTGATGTACACCACATGGTGTTACTACAAGATGTTTGGCCGTCTTGATACTAAATTTATCGAAGACAACAAGAACTCACTGTACTAAGGAGACAGACTATGTGGTATTTCGCTTGGATTCTGGGTGTGCTGCTGGCTTGCTCGTTCGGTATCATCAATGCTCTGTGGCTAGAAGCGACAGAGAACATGGATGCTAAAGACGGTGAGTAATATCAATCACTGGGTGAAGCGTATCCACCAGTGGCTAGACTTCGGTCTGCTGCGAGTGCTGGGGCTGGTGATGTCACTGGTCACTGCATGTCTGGTGGTATGGGAACCAACGCTCTTTGCCCAGTCGATTGGCGGATTCGGACCGATAATTTCGCCCGCGATGATTTGGGCCACTTGTGCCGCGATGGTATTCGGTGTCGGGTTTATCCCGCACCGATGGTACTGGCAGCTGTTTTTCACGCCATACCTGTCGCTGCCTATTTTGGCTTACATCCTGATGCTTCGTCTGTTATAGGTTTCTATTTCTGAAAGCTGAAACAAAACGAAACAAATGAAACAGCCCAGTGCAATTATGTACTGGGCTGTTTTTTTATATTCTTTGCGCGAAGAGGTATCGATAGGGCTGGGCAAATGAGAATGTGATCAAAATCTGGACTGAGGAACAGCGGAATTTGATGTGTGATTTCATTCTGTCAGGCAACTTGGGTATAGTATGTGGTTTAAATTCCACAGTATTATCAAGTAAATTGTTGATGTGCTTTGGAAAGGCAAGGTACAGCCTTGGCCGTTATGTTTAATTTGCAGAGATAACAGCAATGACCGAGCAGAACGCCTTTGAATGGCCCATTACGGTCTATTACGAAGATACGGACTTGGGTGGTATCGTTTACCATGCCAATTACCTTAAATTTTTTGAACGGGCTCGCACGGAACTCTTCCGGCACGCCGGTGTCAGTCTTAGCGATTTATTTGCAGAGAAAGTCAGCTTTGTGGTGCGCCATATGGATATCGACTTTCTCAAAGGTGCCCAGCTTGATGATCAGCTGACGGTACGTACTTGGCCGATGACTGTGCGTCGGGCTTCTATCGAATTTTGTCAGGTTTTAGTAAACACTACCGGTCAAATATTGTGTAAAGCCGAGGTTCAGGTAGCCTGTGTACACCCTGATACACTCAAACCCATTAAGATCCCAGAGAACATTTTGTCGGAGATAACTAAGTGACAGCTGAACTATCGATTTTAGATCTTTTTCTACAGGCCAGCCTGCTGGTAAAGATCGTAATGCTCATCCTGCTCGGTATGTCAGTGATGTCGTGGGCGATGATTTTCAAGCGTTCGCAAGTACTGGCTTACGCCAAGGGGAAAGCGGAACGGTTCGAGGATCGTTTCTGGTCGGGGATCGATTTGTCTCAGCTGTATCAGGAAGTGCAAGCCCGCAAAGATAGCCTGACCGGTACTGAGCAAATCTTCTATGCAGGTTTCGGTGAGTTTGCCCGTTTGCATCGCAGCAACGGCAAGGCGCCGGAAGCGGTGATGGACGGGACAAGCCGTGCCATGCGCGTGGCCCTATCTCGCGAAGTTGAAGAGCTGGAAACTAGCCTTCCGTTTCTCGCAACCGTTGGCTCGATTACGCCGTACATCGGTCTGTTCGGTACGGTATGGGGCATTATGCACGCATTTATCGCACTGGGTGCGGTGAAGCAGGCGACGCTGGCAATGGTTGCCCCGGGTATTGCCGAGGCTCTGGTGGCTACGGCGATGGGCCTGTTCGCTGCGATCCCTGCGGTTATGTTCTACAACAAGCTGACCAACCAGGTTGCCAAGCTAGAGCATAACTACGCGACATTTATGGAAGAGTTTTCCAGCATCTTGCACCGTCAGGCGTTTGCGGCTAATCAGGAGTAAGGCATGGCCTATCAACCGAAGAAACGCAAACTAACCGCGGAAATCAATGTCGTACCATATATCGACGTCATGCTAGTGCTATTGATTATCTTTATGGTAACGGCACCTTTCGTGACCCAGGGGGTGGATGTTGACTTGCCGGGGACGGTTTCGGCCAAAACGGCGGCTGAGCTGAGCGGCGATAACAATCCTAGCGCCCCGATTATTGTCGAGGTGTCGAAGGACGGCGAGCTGGGGCTGAGTGTCGACAATAAGGACATGGTGCGCGGCTTGACGCTGAACGAGTTGTTGACCCGTGTTCGCGCTGAAATCGAGCTCAATCCACAATCGGCCGTGCTGGTCGGTGGGGATCGTTCGGCGCGCTATGCCTATATTATCGAGACTCTGGATGCGCTCAATCAGGCCGGTGTTGGCTCGGTGGGGTTGATGACTGAGCCTTTGGAAAACTGAACGGCGGGCGCTGAATGAAACAGAATGACTATACTGTTGCCGTCATTATCTCGTTGCTGCTGCATGGCTTGCTTATAGCGGCATTGCTGTGGGGCGCGGATTTTTCTATGGATAAGCCCAAGACCGCGGGCAATACCATCAAAGCGGTGGTGGTTGATCCGGCTCTGGTGAACCAGCAGGCAAAGCAGATCCGCCAACAGCGTGAAGCAGCCAAGAAAGCCGAGCAAGATCGTTTGCGACGTCTTGAGCAGCAAACTCAGGCTCTGGAGAAAGAACGTCAGGCTGAAGAGCGGCGGTTGCGCGAGCTCAAGTCCGAGAAGCTAAAAGCCGAAAAGGCGGCGCGTGAGGCGGAAGTCGAGCGCAAGCGGGTTGCGGCAGAGCGAGCCAAGGCTGCGGAGGAAAAGCGCAAGGCTGACGAGGCTGCCAAGGTAGCGCGCGAGCAGGCGGCGAAAGCCGAGGCAGAGCGTAAGTTGAAGCAGGAAGCGGCGCGTAAGGCAGAGGTCGAGCGACAGCGTCAAGTTGCCGAGCAGCGCAAGGCCGAAGAAGCCAAGCGTCAGGCAGAAGAAGCCAAACGCAAGGCGGAGGCTGAAGCCAAGCGCGCTGAGGAAGAGCGTCAGGCCAAGATTGCGGCGAAGAAGAAAGCTGAGGAAGAGGCTCGCAAAGCCGAGGCTGCGCGCAAAGAAGCAGAGCGCAAGGCTGCCGAAGCGCGTGAGCAGCAGCGTCAGCAAGAAGCGGCACTTAATGACATGTTTGCTGGGTTGGAAGCTGAAACGGAGCAGCGCGGCGGTGTCCGCGGTCAGTTCGTGGATGATGAGACCCAGCGTTATGGTGCTATCTATACTCAGATGATTCAGCAGAATCTGCTGATTGAACAAAGTTTTGTCGGTAAAGAGTGTGTGATCCGCATGCGTCTTTCTAGCAACGGCTTAGTGCTGGATGCTTCAGAGGCCGGTGGTGACCGCAACGTGTGCCGGGCGGCCAAAGCGGCGGTCGTCAAGGTGAGCCAGTTCCCGATGCCGGAAGATCCGGCTGTGGTTGAGCGGCTGCGTGACATTCGTCTGACGGTGATCCCACAGTGAAAGGAGAAAGCATGAAGCGTTGGTTAGTGGGTTTGTGTGTCGTACTACTGGGCTTTAGCCAGTTGGCACGGGCCGAATTGGAATTGGTTATTACAGAGGGTATCGACTCGGCACGTCCTATCGGTGTGGTGCCTTTCCACTGGGAAGGGCCGGGCGAGTTGCCTGCAGATATAGCGGCGGTAGTTGCCTCGGATTTGCGCCGCAGCGGTAAGTTTTCGCCTGTGGAGATCAGTAAGATGCCGCAGACGCCATACAGCGATGAGCAGGTGGATTACAACGCCTGGACATCAATGGGGGTTGATGCCTTGGTGACGGGGAAAATCACTAAGACCCCAGATGGTAACTATGAAATTATTTATCAGCTGATTGATGTCGTTCGCGGTCAGTTGACCAGCGGCCAAAGCAAGGGGCTGCAAAATGGCGAGTTGGTGCTGACAAAAGACCACGTTCTATTCACCAATCGTACTGTCGCCGAAGGAAGACGTCTTCGTCAGAACGGTCACCGTATTGCCGATTTGGTATACGAGAAGCTGACCGGGGAGCGAGGGGCCTTTTTGACCCGAATCGCCTATGTGGTGATTGACGACAAGGCGAAGTACCCGTACCAGTTGCGTATTGCTGATTATGATGGTTTTAATGAGCAGTTAGTACTGAAGTCGCAACAGCCATTGATGTCTCCATCGTGGTCGCCTGATGGCAGCAAGCTGGCCTATGTGAGCTTCGAGAATAAGCAGGCCCAGATCTTTATCATGGATATTTACAAAGGCACCCGTGAGATGGTGGCTTCGTATCCGCGTCACAATGGTAACCCTCGCTTCTCGCCAGATGGCAAGAAGTTGGCGATGGTATTGTCGAAAAGCGGTAGCCTGCAGGTTTACGTGATGGATCTGGCAACCAAGAAGCTGGCCCAAGTGACCCGAGGCCGCTCAAACAATACTGAAGCATTTTGGGATCCGAAAGGAGACTCCCTGATCTTCACGTCAGACAGAGGTGGTAAACCTCAGATATATCGAGTAAATTTAGCTGACGGCTCAACCAAGCGATTGACTTGGCAAGGTAGTCAGAACCTGGGCGGCCAATTGACACCTGATGGTCGGTTCTTGGTAATGGTGAATAAGTCAGATAGTGGCTACAACATTGCTAAGCAGGATCTAGAAACAGGTGCAGTGCAAATATTGACCAAGACATTCTTGGATGAATCTCCAAGCATTGCTCCAAATGGCAGCATGGTGATTTACAGCTCAGTGAATAATAAATCTAATGAGTTGTCATTGGTGTCCATTGACGGGCGCTTTAAAGCACGATTACCCGCAACGAACGGGCGAGTTCGGGCTCCTTCCTGGGGACCATTCCTCTAACGTGAGTCGCACTTAGAAATAAAATAAGGAAAATGAAATGCAACTGAACAAAGTTTTGAAGGGACTGGCAATTGCGCTGCCAATGTTCACTCTTGCGGCATGTAGTTCGACAGACAGCACTGATAGCTCAGCGGCGTCTGAAACAACCAACACGGGCACACAAACTGAGCAAACTACGGTTGTGACTCCTGTTGAGCCAGCAACACCTGCACTGACTGAGCAAGAGCTGCGTAACCAGCAGCTTCGCCAGCAGCAGACCGTATACTTCATGTTTGACAATGCAGAAATCCAGCCTGATTACCAGGATATGCTGACTGCTCACGCAGAGTACCTACGTGATAATGCTGACGTGAAAGTGATCGTTGAAGGTCACGCTGACGAGCGCGGCACACCTGAGTACAACATTGCTCTGGGTGAGCGTCGTGCAAACGCGGTAGCTAAGTACCTACAGGCACTTGGCGTATCTGCAAGCCAAATCTCAATCGTTAGCTACGGTGAGGAAAAGCCTCTAGTGCTTGGCCACACTGATGCTGACTACGCAAAGAACCGTCGTTCGGTTCTTGTTTACTAATACAATAGGTAAACATTATGAACAGTAACACAATGCGAAAACTCGCATTAACGTTGCTGGTTGGTGCGGCGACCCAGGTGGTCGCCGCACCTGCTCCTGTTACTGAACTGGGTGGTAACAGTGCGCAGGGCGTTAGCCTGGAACGTCTGGAAAGGATGATTGAGGCACGCAACCAGTTGCAATTGGATATGCAGCGGCAACTGGATCAGCTGGCAACCGAGATGGACGAGCTACGAGGCATCGTAGAGAAAAATTCTTATGATTTGGGCCAAATGCTGGAGCGGCAGCGCGAGCTGTACCGCGAAGTAGATGCATTGAGCCGTCAGCCTAAAGCCGCGGCAGAAACCGCCGCAACCAGCGAGGGCAGTACAGAGCCGACAGAAGCCTATAGCGGCAATGTCAGCGAGAACGAAGCCTACGAGAATGCCGTTAACCTGATCCTAAAAGAGAAGGACTACAGCGGTGCAATCTCTGCTTTCAATGGTTTTTTGAAAACCTACCCTAAATCGGTCTATAGGCCTAATGCCCATTACTGGCTTGGTCAGCTCTATTTTACCCAGAATCAGTTACCTGAGGCGGCAGAGCAGTTCACGGCAGTGGCAAGCTTTGCCGATTCAAACAAGCGTGCTGATGCTTTGTTGAAGTTGGGCGTTATCGCCCAGCGTAGCAAGAAAGCGGACGAGGCCAAGAAGTATTTTCAGGACGTGATTAAAGCGTACCCTGGTTCGACTAGCGCCAAGCAGGCTGAAAAGAATCTGAAGCAGTTATAATCCCGGGTTATCGGGTGCTGCGAAAAATAGGATACCGCCGAGGGAGACCGCCGGCGGTATTTTTTTGCGTGAATGTCGAGAATACCCGCTCTTTACATCCCCGTTCTTTACATCTACGCGGTGCTATTGACGCTGCTCGCTGAGTGAGTGTTTGGGTAGTAGTCCGTCGAGGTGGCGGGCTTTGAGCTCTTTGCCGTCTTGCTGCTGGGCGTAATTGGCAATGGGCTGGAAATCACTCGCCGTCCAGTATGGTTTGTCATTCAGGGAGGCGGGCAGTGCTGCGAAATCCTGCTCGTGCTGGTCTGGATGCAGCTCCAGCCTGACCCACTGTTCAATTGCCAGCCCGTTAACGGTCGATGGCAGGTCTTGCCTGTGGGTGGCCGTTGGATAGTTGGGGGTGAGTGCCAGCCCAAAATGGTAGTCACGGAACAGTACCACCCATTTATTGGGAAGGCGCTTACTGCTGTCCCACCAGATCCCATCAAGGTGCTTTATCTTCGCTTCTGTAATTGCCGCCGGTTGGCCTTCCAATGCAATGATCGCATCGGTAAATGCCTTATCCATGGCATGGTTGAAACCGTTTATATCCAGCTTAGGCTCATCTGCCAGAATTTGTTTTGCGAGCAGAGCACCTAGCATGTTTGAGTACAGATCCTCAGAAGAGAATGCAGAGGCATACTCCTTGAAGCCGCCGACAGATTCCATTCCGAACCATTGGGCGATTTCATGCCACTGAGCAAGGCGAAATGCGATAAGAGCGGCACTGTCGAGACTCAGCGCTTGTTTCTGCTCGTCAGTTAGCGATACACGGTGTGGCAGCCACTGAATCCTGCGAAGCTTGAGCTCCGGCGGGAAATCATAATGGGTATTGCTCCCTAAATTCTTCTGCATCAGCTGGTAAAGGTAGTAGGTGTAGTCTGCGGTATCGCGGACGTGGGCTGTATCGATAAAACCACCGAGCGTAGTGAAGATCAGCCCATTTTTTTCCTTGTCCAGCCCTGCCAGATTCAGGGCGACCGAGCCTGAGCCGTCATTATAGCGATGGCGGCCAAGCGTATGGCTGTCCAGTACGTTATTGAGCGAGAAAAACGGTACAGCAACGCCGCCGAGTTCAGCTTTGAGATCATAACCGAACGCACAGCAGGGGCGGACCCCCGTGGGTGCCTGTGCGGCCATGGTCGGGAGTGCCGAGCTGCCTAGGATAATAGCGAGTAAGGCTGAGAATAATAGCTTCATCGTTAAACTCCTGCGTGTTCTCAGAAGGCTTCGTTAACCTGAAAATAAAAGCCGGTACTGTCTTTGCCTACGCCGAGATCAACCCGAATATTGACTCGGGCTTTGAAGGCGAACCGGTAGCCGACGCCGACGGTTGGTAGCCAACTATCCGAAAATAGCTTACTGGCGCTCGGCGCGATGTTGCCTGCACCTGCCCAGGCAACCATGCCGTGGCGGCCGCTGAGCTGCCTGCGCCACTCGATCTGGGCGGCGAGTTGAGTGCGATCGCGGTACTGGCCTTCGTAATAGCCACGCATTCGACTGGCATTTCCCATTTCCGAGTAGCCATACCATGGGATGTCGCCGTCGAGGAATTGGCCGAAGGCATCGATAGCCAACAGTGATTGGCTATCCAGCTGCCAGTAGGTACGGGCATTGGCGGTGAGTCGCTGGTAGTCGTGATCACTCCCCAGCGTCTTGTCGTAACCAATCCATTCGAGGGTCAGTAAATGGCCTGATGCCGGATTGGGCTCGAAATCCCGGCTGTCATATTCCAGACCGATAAGTAGCCCGCTAGCTTGGCTATCAGCTTGATCGGCTTCGGTAAATGCTCCCGGATCGGCATCGATACTGCTGAGCTGCTGGTAGCTCCAGCCGCCTATCAGGTAGCCATTGGGGAAGATCTCAACAGCCAGTTTGGGCTCGAAGCGCAAAATCTGGGCATCGTAGGCGGTCTTTGCCTGTTCGTTTTCGGCGGCCTGCTTACCGATTCCCCAGTAGTAGCTCGGGCTGAAGCTGATCCCCGCGTTGGCAAGCAGGCGTAAGCTGTCACCGGCAAGGTAGGTGCGGTTTTCAACCCCGAGGCCAAACGAGCCGGATGTTGAGGCGTAAGAAGTCAACTTGAGTGTCGATAGCGGATCGTCTTGTTGCCAGCCGGTCGGGGTATAGAGGCCAATGGCTGCCACGCCAATCCCGAATCCTTGCTCGGGATTGACGAACGGCCCGGGCAATACCCCCCAGTCGATCAGCTTTGATGTGTCGACGGTTTCGCTGGCACCGAGTTCGGCCAGCAGCTGGTCAATCCAACCATGTTCACCCGTTGTGGTATCGGCCATGGCTGATGCACTTAATAAAGCCATGCTAAGAGGGAGCAGTGAACGCATATAGGGCCTCAAAAACGGTGCTCAAGAGAAACGAATAGGCTCTGGCGCTCTCCGAGTCCGGCTTCGCCAAGGAGATACCAGTGTTTGTTGACTTGATATTGCATCCCGAGCAAAGGGTTCCATTGGGTGGTCAGGTGCTGTTTGACCTCGAAGCGGGCATCTTCTGGCATCAGGGCGCTGAGTTGTGGCGGAAGGCCGAGATCCGAGAGGTTGCCGGAAAGGTTTTGTTCGACATCCTGATACATGGCCCCAACCCAGACTCGGATTGGCGCGCCGTGTGAGGCAAAATCGTAACCCAGACGAGGGGAGATAACGATGGCGTCAATCTGGCCGTCAATCACGGTCAGGCTGCTTTGGGTGAAGCTGGCATCGACCAGGCTGAACCAGTTGCCGTAGCCACCGGCAAGCACCATACCAAATCCTGTTGTGTATCCGTCAAGATCGAGAGTGAAGTCCTTGATGGTGCCGGTATAGGTTTTATCGATAGAGGGAAGCGGCCACGGAAGATCAAGGTTGACTGATACAGATGCATCAACGTCTGTTTTTGAATAGCCTTTGAGTACCCCGGCCATGGCATAGACATTGAGGAATGGGAATATCCAGGTGTCTGCACGCAATGACAGCACGTCGGTCTTCTGAATTCCCGGTTTGGCATCCATACCAAGCTTGAAGATGTTTGATTTTGGTAGCCCGGTAAGAGCAATGGAGTCGACCTCGATCCCTTGCTCCATGGTCATATAGCCCACACTGATCCCGATAGGTTCAGGTAGGACGTAGCCCAAGGCTTCAGCTTTGTCTTTCCAGATTGGAAGGGAAAAGTCATTGGCCAATACCGAGTTGGCAAATAGCCCCAGCAGCATGGTGGAAAAAAGTATTTTTTTCATTTTTATTATAAGTCTTTGAGCATACGGATATGGAGAATGCGCATCATACCCACTTTTTATTCAAAGTAAACGGTAATGTATACTTTTGGTTTTGATGGAGTGTGGTGCCGGTAAAACGGTGCTTGGCGGCTAGCATGATATTTAATCGTTTGCGGTGTATAATGGCGAGATTCGAACAAGGACAGCAACAGAGCAATTGAGCCATGAGTATTACATTTGATCCTTCACAGATGGTATACCCATTTCCGCCCAAGCCGATCCCATTGACGGCCGACGAGAAACTGGCATACAAGGCCAAGATCCAGACCCTACTCAAGGAAAAGAATGCGGTACTGGTCGCACATTATTATACCGACCCTGAAATTCAGGCATTGGCAGAAGAAACTGGTGGTTTTGTTGGTGATTCGCTGGAAATGGCCAAGTTTGGCAACCAGCATCCTGCAAGCACGCTGGTGGTCTGCGGTGTTCGCTTCATGGGCGAATCGGCCAAGATCCTGACCCCAGAAAAAACAGTGTTGATGCCAACGCTGGAGGCGGAGTGTTCGCTAGATCTCGGGTGTCCGGCAGATAAGTTCACCGATTTTTGTGACGCTCACCCCGATCATACCGTGGTGGTTTACGCCAATACCTCCGCTGCCGTCAAGGCCCGTGCCGATTGGGTCGTGACTTCCAGCATCGCGCTGGAAATTGTCGAGCACCTTGATAGCGAAGATAAGAAAATTATCTGGGGACCGGATCGTCACCTGGGTTCGTATATCCAGAAGCAGACGGGGGCAGAGATGCTGCTATGGCAGGGCGAATGTGTCGTGCACGATGAGTTCTCGGCCAAGGCGCTGCGGGATATGAAGCACCTGCACCCGGATGCCGCTATCTTGGTGCACCCAGAATCTCCGGCGAGTGTGGTGGCACTGGCGGATGCAGTTGGCTCTACCAGTCAGTTGATCAAAGCGGCCAAGACATTGCCGCAGACAAAGCTGATCGTTGCGACCGACAAGGGAATTTTCTTCAAGATGCAGCAAATGGTGCCGGAAAAAGAACTTATCGAAGCTCCGACTGCCGGCGCAGGGGCAACTTGTCGCAGTTGTGCTCATTGCCCGTGGATGGCAATGAACGGGTTAAAAGCCATTGAAGCGGGCCTGCGTGAGGGCGGTGATTTGCATGAGATTTTTGTGGACGATGAGTTGCGTGAAAAATCACTGATCCCGTTGAACCGTATGTTGGATTTTGCCGCCGAGCTACAACTCAAGGTGAAGGGCAACGCGTAATAACGTTCCGTCGAAGCGACATAGATTGAAAATAAAAAAAGCGACCCTAGGTCGCTTTTTTGTATCAAGCGCAATTACTCGTCGTCGTCACTGGCGAGTTCGTGGGCTCGGATAGTTAGGCCGCATAGCATGGTCGGCACAGAGGCGAAGATTTCCTCGAACTGGGCAAGGCTGTCAGCCCCTTCGGCCGATAGGGCATCCATGGCATTTTCTGGATCGTAAAGCAGGCTAAAGCACAGCAGGACACCGCCAAGCAGGGCGCTGTTCTCGCTGTCTTCCGGCATAATCGTTTCCCAATCGTCACGGGCCAGTTGCCAGCCTTGTAGAAGGCCTTCCGAAAATTCGCGAGTTTGTGGGGTGACAATTTCACGATCTTCAAGGGCACACTCTTCTGGCCACTGCCAACTACCATTCAGAAGGGCTTCGCGGCTTTCGTTCCAAAGCTCAACGACGGCGTTGGCATAGGCTTCCAGCTCTTCTTGTGAGTTGAACGGAGAGGTTTCCTCGCCGCCCCATAGGAACGCCAGCCATTCGGATGGGTTGATCAGGTAAGGGGCTGCGGCCATGGCAGTGACGAAGCCACGAGTTTGGGCTTCAGAAAGCAGCTGTTGGGCAAGTTGTGGGTTTTCAAGCAGCGAACGCAGGGATGAAGACATAATTCTTTACTCAACTAAAAGGCGGTTCGTTTGTTTTAACTGCCCATCGGGCAGGCTGTTGATGGCTATTGTAGCAGGGCAACTGCTATGTCGGCATCGCTAAGCGTAAATAGTCGCTAGTCGTTGCAATTATGACCACTTGATTGTTCTGCAGGTATTTTTTGTTGACCTTTGTATCTCAAGCCCCTATAGTAGCGACCCTGTTGAGGCGATAGCCTTGGCAGAACAATATGGTGAGGTGTCCGAGTGGCTGAAGGAGCACGCCTGGAAAGTGTGTATACGGCAACGTATCGAGGGTTCGAATCCCTCCCTCACCGCCATCCCTGCTTTGGGATGTAAAACTTCGGAGAGATGGCTGAGTGGTTGAAAGCACCGGTCTTGAAAACCGGCATACGTTTATAGCGTATCTAGGGTTCAAATCCCTATCTCTCCGCCACATTCAAAAAAACCGCTGTTTTTACAGCGGTTTTTTTACGTCTGAATATTGTGATATCGAGATAGGGTGCAGAACCCTAGACAGGGTTCACCTGAGCGAAGCGAAAGCACATTGCCCGTCCCGAAGGGGCGAAAAGGCAATAGCCCGGAGGGCGCGAGCTTGCGAGCAGTAAATCCCTATCTCTCCGCCACATTCAAAAAAACCGCTGTTTTCACAGCGGTTTTTTTACGTCTGAATATTGTGATATCGAGATAGGGTGCAGAACCCTAGACAGGGTTCACCTGAGCGAAGCGAAAGCACATTGCCCGTCCCGAAGGGACGAAAAGGCAATAGCCCGGAGGGCGCGAGCTTGCGAGCAGTAAATCCCTATCTCTCCGCCACATTCAAAGCCCCAGCAGTAATGCAGGGGCTTTTTCGTATATCTTACCGCTGAGTTTTGCCAAGAGCACCATATCAATGCATTTTCTAAGCAGATCCCGTCATCATTAAGCTTACGAGCCATCATCCTTTCATACATCGCTCTGCTGCTCTCATTTATTGAATCGCTACGTGAGAATTAGCCCACCTCTATTTATTCAATGTCTACTCCGGATAGCTTGCACTAAAGCCAACTGCCAACTCGATCCAGATAGTTAGGTATGTCTGAAAGGCTTGTTGCATAAAAACTATTGCATACCAGCATAGTTGGTCATCGGTAATATGAAAGTCCTCAGTGGCGACTAGATTAGTGTGCAGGAAATTGTGTTGATGACAATAAGGAAGTCACCGTGAAAGATGATCATAGAAATGCGAAATCGCGTGTCGCCACTGCGTGCTCTGCGGCATTATTGGGTGGGGCACTGGTTTTTGCCAGCTCTGCAGCCCATAGTAATGAGCTTTCCAGCCATGCCTCGGCCGTCAATATGCCACCGTCAGCGGCTTCGCCGTTGGCGACCCATGTAACACCGATGTTTGTCAGCTTTGGTTTTGATGACAATACCGAAGTTGCTGGGCTGGAGTGGGTGATGGCGTTGCTAGAGAGTTATCAAAATCCGCCGGGCATGGATCAATTTGCCTCCCAGCCACTCAAGGCTAGTTTTTTCATGCATTGCCAGCCTGTTGAGGCTAACGAGCCGGTCAAAGCGTTGTGGCGCAAGCTAGTGGCACAGGGGCATGATATTGGTAACCATACTTACACTCACCCAGATGATAAGGTTAACTATAATCCGCTCCAGTCTTGGATGACTGCCGAGCAGTGGCAAGAAGAGGTCAATAGATGTGACGCCTTGCTGACTGCTGATGTGGAGGATGGCGGGATTGGTGTCGATGAGGTCAGTGGCTTTCGCGCGCCTTTCATGACGTATAACGACAATACCTTGAAAGCCGTTGTCGAGAGCGGTATTCGCTATGATGTGAGTTTTCCGGCCGGCAGCACGGCCGAGCAAACGGGCACAAATAACTATTGGCCATTTACCCTTGATAACGGCAGCCCGTCTCATCAAATGGCCGTAGCGGGTGGTTGGAAGCCCGCTATCAATAACTATCCCGGCTTATGGGAAGTTCCCCTTCATACGTTGATTGTGCCGCCAGACAGTGAGATGGATAGGTTTGGCTTGGACTATTCGCTGCGCGACAAGATAGCCAGCCGGATCAGTTATTTTGACCCAGTTTCAGGAAAGGGGGATAACTTTGACTGGAACCTTTATTCTACGCCCGATTGGGGAGCGGCAGGGTTGAGTGAAGATGATGTGGTAGCTATTTATAGCTATAACCTCGACCTGAGACTGGCAGGGAACCGAGCGCCATTGGTATTGGGGCTACATTCAGCGTTCTACGGCCTGCTTAACGGGGGGGAGCATTGGGGCATGCCAGAAACGACGGTGGCCTCTCGCCAGAATGTACTCAAGCGGTTTATAGATTATGCCCTGAGCAAGCCGCAGGTGCGTTTTGTTAGCCATGAGCAGTTGATTGACTGGATGGTAGAGCCTGAACCACTGACGCTTTGCCCGAGCGGGCCTTGGCAACCTCATGTGGTTTACCTTAAAGGGCAAACTGCAGACTACCAGGGCAAATTGTGGCAAGCGAAATGGTGGACTCAGCTTGAGATCCCTGGGCTGACGGCTTACTCCCCTTGGGAAGAGATTAGCGCGTGTACCGAGCGTTAAATCAGATGTCTTGACTAGCTAGCAGCAGCCCCTACCGAGCCGGGGCTGCTTGGTATTACTCTTCTTTTTTTCCTTTGCATATCATTATTCAGCCTCTTGTTGTGTTCATTCCCTTCGCTCTATTTGTCTGACAAATTTAGTTAAATATAAAGTAAACGGTGATTTTTGTGCGTAAAGTCACTATTTCTATCTGTCATTAGCGTTATTTGACTGTTAGTTACTAAATATAACGTTTACTTGTGGTAGAGGATGATCATTTTATTTGGCTTGGCACTGATGGCTTTATTTGTGTTTGCATGTATTTAAATGTTTGATTTTTAATTAATTTAACTGTTGCATTAGTTTTATTGTTGCTTGCTATAACTGCTGTTTATCTTTGGCGGAAATGTAAATAAAGCAATGAGGGTAAGCAGCGTAGATGGAACGATCAAAATGGCATGATAACTTTGGTGATATTGGCTTTTTGGGGTGGTTTAAGTTGTTTTTATGTCTGTCGAAGATCTTGTGTTTTTCGGGTGTGGCACGAAAATGCTGCCAAAGTAGTCAATCATGCCAATTTTCTGCCTGAATTCAGTTGTAAAATTACAAACAGAATAAATATTTAGCGGGTAATTCTGCATAAAAGTTGTTTTAATACCCATATCAACTGGCCTGTATTTCATATCCAGTTTTTCTGACTAACTTAATTTATCCCTTTAGTTTTATTTACTGTGATTTGAGGTATCCACTATGTCTGCCAAAGGACCATTTAACGTAAGAAGTGCCGCTGCTGATATCTTTGCTATGGTAGTTTTTAGTTTTATTACAGGCATGATGATCGAAATTTTTATCTCAGGGATGACATTCGACCAATCATTGGCTTCGCGAATGTTGTCGATTCCGGTAAATATTGCGATTGCATGGCCGTATGGCCTGTACCGAGACATGATGTTGCGCCAGGGGGCAAAGCTGTCTGCGAACAAGTGGATGCGTGGTTGTTCTGATATGGTGGCGTATGTTTCTTTCCAGTCTCCTGCCTATGCAGGGATTCTGTTCGTGGTTGGCGCTGACATCGATCAGATCATGACGGCGGTAGCAAGTAATGCGGTTGTGACCGGGGTGTTGGGTGTTGTTTACGGCCAGTTTTTGGACCGTGTCCGCCGTATGTTCCGAGTACCGGGATACTACCAGCACGCATAATACCCCTTACCGATCCGATTTCGACAAAAAGCCCCGGAGGTTATTCCGGGGCTTTTTGTTTTCTAATAATGGCTGCGCTTGGTAGCGGCCTTACGGGGGCGTTTCATCTGCACCTCCAACTGCGGGCTGGCAATTTCAATGCCGTGGGCGATGAACTTGTCTTTGATCCGGTTGTGGAGGTCATGGGTCAGGCTTAGCCGGTGTGCGGTTTCAGCGGCATAGGCGCGAACCTCGAAGTTCTGGCTGTCTGTGGTTAATGTTAGGAAGAACACTTCGGGAGCTGGGTTGTCGAGCACCAGATCACATTCTTCGGTCGCTTCGAACAAGAGCTTGGTGACCAAGTCGGTATTGGCCGCGTAATGGACACTGATCGACAGGGTTACTCGGGTAATCGGATTAGACAGTGACCAGTTGATGAACTGCTCGGTCACAAAGGCCTTGTTGGGCATGATCACTTCTTTGCGGTCGAAGTCGACGATGGTGGTGGCCCGAGTTTGGATCTTGGCGATCACCCCGGTGAGGTTGCGGATTGTGACGGTATCGCCGATCCGGATCGGCTTTTCGAACAAGATGATCAAACCGGAGATGAAGTTGGCGAATATCTCTTGCAGGCCAAACCCCAAGCCGACACCGAGAGCCGCGATGAGCCACTGCATTTTCGACCAATCAAACCCGATCAGCCCCGATCCGATGACGATACCGAGGAAGATCGCCACATAGCGGGTCAATGAGGTGATAGCGTAACCCGTACCGGGGCTCAGGTCGATATGTTGCAATATCAGCAGTTCCATTGCGCCGGGTAGGTCGCGCGCCAGTATGGCTGTGAGCCAGAAGGCGAGGATAGCCAGTAGGACGTCTTTGATCGAAATAGCACTGAGTACATCTATCCCGTCAATGGTGCTGGTAACGTCCCATAATGTGATGTCACCGAGGTAGGAAATGGCCTGATAAAAGTCAGACCATACCACCGATAGGCAAGCGAGGTAGATCAGCAGCAGCAATGAACGTAACAAGCGCAGGGATTGGGCGCTGATTTTGTCCAAGTCGACCTCTGGCTCCTCCACTTCTATTTGCATCTCGCTGCTGGTGACGAGATCGTCCTTGTCTTCTTCCACCTCGGCAATACGCTGGGCGATGATTTCCTGCCGTTTGGCCTTGGCTCGCTCGAAAGCCAGTCGCCGTTTCTGGATCAGCATCAGGCGTTTGGTCAAGTAGTACACCAGCAAGGTGATCACCCCAATTACCGCCGAGAATTCTAGCTTGCCCATGACTGACTGGGATGACGATAGGTAGCCCTTGAGGGCGGTGTAGTTAAGGGCCTGTGGCAGCAGGATCAGACCCCACCAGAAAAGGTGGTGACCAAGGTGAGCTTTGCCTTCGGGGATATCACCGTATGTCATCGGCAGCTTCTCTTGGTACATTTGCCACAAGAAGTAGCTGATTGCGATATTGCTCATCACAAAGGCGAGCCGGCCAAGGGTGGCATTGACCTCGATATCGCTATACAGGTGGGCAAAGTTTTGGATCACCATCATCGGCAGGTATAGCACCAGCAGTTGTTGGTAATGGCGGAAACAGCGTCTGACCAAGGATTCGTCCCACTCGAAATGGCTGATCAGCAGCCCATCCTGACGAACTAGCTCACGCATGAAGCAGTACATGACCAGCGCCATCGGGAGCGAGAGTGCCTGACCGAAATGGTGAACAAAGGGGTATTGCCAAGCTGCGGTGAAGATCAGGCCGATGATGGCGATGGCAAGCGGTACTGGCCAAGCCAGGCAGAAAGAGAAGAAGACGTTGCCGTAGCTGTAACGGAACTTGTCTTGGGTGACTTTACCAATCTTTTTGCTGGTGTCCTCAAGATAGCGTTTCCAGTATTTGCGGCACCAGTTGAGCCCTACGAGCAAAATGGCAACGGCGAAAAGGCCAATGAAGAGCGGCCACTGATCAACAGATGTGGGGAATTTGACAAAGCCGACCCATTGGAAAGGCGAGAAAAACCATTTCAGCATCTCGACACTCGATGTCAGCATGTTGAGGCTGATCGGATTGGTATCCGGCGCCCAGAATAACTGCTTGCTGGCTTGGGTGCGGAGATCATTGAGGTTGCTGTTGAGCCGCTCGTAGGCCACTTTTAGGGTGGCTTGCTGATAGATCAGTGAGTCTAAGCTATCAACCAGTCTTTCTAGCAAGTTGAGATTGTCCTTGATTAAGGCGCGTTCTTGCTTTTTTTGCTCGGCGGTAAGCACCGGGGGAGCCGGTTGGTTCGCTCGCTCTTTCAGGCTACTGAGTAGCTGCTGGTATTCGTACTTCTTAAGCTGGTTTTGTGCGATGTCTTTGTCTAGCGCCTTGATTGGCGGGTTATTGGGCAGCCGGTTGATGCGGGTTCTGAGGTTTTCGCTGAAGGCAGGGCTTAGCTTGAGCCATTCTGCCATGCTGGTGAGATCATCGGCCGTGCGGTCGACTATCTTGGTCTGCTCGTGGGTTGATTTGAGCTGTTGCTGAACCTGCTCGTTTTTGGTTGCAATATTTGTTAACGAGGTGGTATAGCGCTGGTGGTTGATAGCCAGTATCCGCAGAGCTTCGGGTTGGTCGTGATTGGCAGGTGGCGCAAGGGTGGTGGATTCCGATGCGTTGCTGGTCTCGAGCCGGAGCTGGCGATTCAGCTCGCGCTGTAAATTATTGCGATAGGCTTGCCTTGCGTCGATTTCAAGGTTGGCTAGCTGGATGTGCTGTTTGACCAAGGTACGGCGGTTGCCGGCACTGAGCTGTTTGGCTTCCAGCATACTGAGTTGGCTGGTGTAGTATTGGTGGGCCACTTGGTGGAGCAGTACCAACTCGTCGGCAACGTGGCTTTGGTTTTGGAGCTGGGTAAGCGTTTGTTCCTCTTTTTTGATGCGATCGCGAAGTTGGGCTGAACGGGTCGAGAATTCATCGATTCCGCGCTCAATATCCTGTAATTCGTTTTTGCTGTTGCTACGGCTTTGTTCGAGTTGGTTCAGTTTCAGATCCTGCTCGCTGATCGCTTGATGGAGGCCGTCATAATCAAGCTGATTGAAGCTGGGAAACTCGGTACTGGTGAAATCTTTTATTTGTGTTCTGAGTTTGGCGGTTAATGAAGGGAAGTCATCAACCAGTTGTTGGTAGTTCAGGATTTGCTGTTCGAATTCGCGGGTTTTTTCTAGCTGGCTACGAGCCGTGAGTAGGGTATCGAGATCTTTTAAGGTTTCAGGTGTGTTGGCCTGAGCCTGCAGGGTTTCTATCCGGTTGGTAAGTTGCAGCTCGCGTTCCGTGTATTTGTCGGTATCGGCAGCTTGGGTGCTGAGGGCAACCAGAAGAAATAACAGTAGGGGGAAGATCCTGATAAACATAAGGCTCCGTGGAAATTGAAAGTGTTTTTATCGTAATTAGTCTAATCTATCAATTCAGCTAAGCGCATGAAAACGGGCTTGGTTGATGTAGATTGCCACAAATTGGCCCATTCATCACCACTTGACTGCGAATTGCGAAAAAACGCAGGAAAGGCGCTTGACCCATCGGGCGCTTGCCGTTACATTACACGCCATCGAGACGCAGGGCGTCGAGATAACAATATGGTGAGGTGTCCGAGTGGCTGAAGGAGCACGCCTGGAAAGTGTGTATACGGCAACGTATCGAGGGTTCGAATCCCTCCCTCACCGCCATCCCTACTTTGGGATGTAAAACTTCGGAGAGATGGCTGAGTGGTTGAAAGCACCGGTCTTGAAAACCGGCATACGTTTATAGCGTATCTAGGGTTCAAATCCCTATCTCTCCGCCACATTCAAAAAAACCGCTGTTTTTACAGCGGTTTTTTTACGTCTGAATATTGTGATATCGAGACAGGGTTCACCTGAGCGAAGCGAAAGCACATTGCCCGTCCCGAAGGGACGAAAAGGCAATAGCCCGGAGGGCGCGAGCTTGCGAGCAGTAAATCCCTATCTCTCCGCCACATTCAAAGCCCCAGCAGCAATGCTGGGGCTTTTTCGTATATCTTATCGATGGATGGGCAGACCCGGGATTTCAAATCCCCCTATACCTTGATCTGGCTCCACCACATTCAAAAAAACCGCTGTTTTTACAGCGGTTTTTTACGTCTGAATGTTGTGATATCGAGATAGGGTGCAGACCCCTAGACAGGGTTCACCTGAGCGAAGCGAAAGTACATTGCCCGTCCCCCCCGCACTTTAATGCCTCATACCTCGTGCAAATTATCTATTACATCCACTTGCACTCATACGAGCAGCTAATGGGCTCAAATTTCATACGTTAATATGAGTTTGGGTTGCATTAATTTAATGGTGTTTGTTTAAAACAAGTCAGTGCCAATAAATTAATGATTGTGAATATGCTATTTCGAGATAAAGAAAAATATTTATATACCAATATTTAAGCATGAGGCTGTGCAAAACATGATATTCAACGCACTCCGCTTATTTCTCATACTTTTTTTGTGGTTAATTGATTTTGCTCAATTTTTACAAAGCAAGAATCAGAGAAAATTAAAGCATAATAACAATGATTATCATTTTTATGCTCTCGTTTAGAACGATACTTATTATGCGCTAAGTGAATGGCTAGAATGGTCACTGGTTGCTGTCGAGGTTCTAATCGCTGAGAGTATTTTTTATCAGTGTAATTGCAGTGCGTATAAATGTTACTCTTTGTTTTTTAAGATATCATTGGGGTTTTTAGTGAAAGCGTTGCCAGTCATTCTTTGGGTGGTGCTATGAATGCTCCGATGTGATTATCTAAAAGTAGTAATGATTATTATTCATTGTGCGTAATTTTCCCTTCGAGGACTTTTATTACGCCTTGATGCATTGAGGAAAGTGGACTGATGTTTGGATTCTTTAGAAAAAATAAAACACAGCAAATAAACAATGGCTCGCTGATTGGTGCTGAAATCAACAAAGAGTATACGATTAAAAGCATTGTAGAAGATGACAAAGAAATGGCGTATTTCCTCAATACATTGGGATGTTATGCAGGGGAGTCAATTACGCTTGTTTCTGTATTATCAGATACTTATGTCATTTCAATCAAAGATGCACGTTATAGCATCGATTCTGATTTGGCAAAAACCGTACTCCTCAATTAAGCCGACTTCATACCCAAGCAACGTGAGGTAGCTTGGGGCTGTTTTAATTACAACCTTTATACCTCGGGACGGTGTGAAATTTTATTGCGTGGCGAAAACGACATCGCTTAAACAGTGCAGGCATTGTTTGGGCTTTTGATGGTTAATCTCGCTCGTAATTTCAAGTCACGAGGGTGTCTTTTGCATGGAGAGATAGCAGTGAAAATTTCATTAGCAGGTAACCCCAATAGCGGTAAAACAACCCTATTTAATGCGTTGACCGGCAAACTTGAGCGCGTGGGAAACTGGGCGGGCGTTACCATTAGCAAAAAAGAAGCTCCGCTAAAGAAGGAACTGAGTGGTTCATACGGTGAGATGACGGTCGTTGACTTGCCGGGGGCATACTCTATGTCGCCTTTCACCTTGGAAGAGACGATCACCCGAGATTACGTGAAAAGCGAAAATCCTGATGTTATTTTGAACGTTGTCGATGCGACTAACCTGAATCGAAGCCTATTTTTTACGACACAACTTTTAGAATTGGGTATTCCGGTCGTTGTCGCCTTGAATAAGAGCGACTTGAACAATAGCAAAAAACTAACCATTGATGCGCCCCAATTGAGCCAGTTACTGGGTTGTCCAGTGGTTGAGACGACAGCATCAGACGTACGTAGTGAATCTCTGTCAGCGTTGCTGGCGAAAGCGGCGGAAGTGAAAGGACAATCACAAAACGCCCCGTTTACGCAAAAGTACACTGAAATTACGGATGCCGAATCTGTTCAGGCATTTGATGCCGAGCGTTTCGCCTTCGTTAAGCAGCTAGTGGCGAAAATTGAAACTCGCCAAGTAAGCAGCGCGGAACAAACTATCCATGACAAAGTGGATACAGTACTAGCGCACAAGTGGTTTGGTTTGCCGATTTTTGCCGTCATTATGTGGGCGGTGTTCTCTATTTCGCAAACCCATGTCGGTCCGCTGTTTGCTGATACACTAGTGGGCTGGATTGACAGTTTCTACGCTATGGTACAAGGCGCAATGGGCGAGGACGTTTCGCCACTTCTCAGCGCGCTGTTGTTGGATGGCATTATCGGTGGTGTCGGTGCCGTCGTCGGCTTCCTGCCATTGATTATGGTGCTGTTTTTCCTTTTGGCACTATTGGAAGACAGCGGTTACATGGCACGTGTTGCGGTTATTATGGATCGCTTCTTCAAAAAAGTGGGCCTGTCAGGTAAATCAATCATTCCAATGATTATTGGTACTGGCTGTGCTATCCCTGGCATCATGGCGACACGTACCATTCAAAATGAAAGGCAGCGCCGTACTACGGCCATGCTGACGCCATTTATGCCGTGTGGCGCAAAACTACCTGTTATTGCTCTGTTTGCTGGCGTTTTCTTCCAAGACGCGGCGTGGGTAGGTACAAGCATGTACTTCGCCGGTATTGGCCTGATTATCCTTGGCGCGCTGCTTATCGTTCGTATTACCGGCGAAAAGAGCACACGTTCATTCTTTATTCTTGAGCTTCCTGAATACCGTGTACCAAGCCTGAAATTGGCACTGAACTCGACATTCTCTCGTGGTAAAGCGTTCGTTATCAAAGCCGGTACTATTATTTTGCTTTGTAACGCAGCGGTGCAAATTATGCAGACGTTCACATGGCAGTTTGACATCGTGGCTGAAGGCGCAGAGAGCACAAGTATCCTGGCTGGCTTGGCATCGCCGTTTGCCTTCGTACTCATTCCGCTTGGTTTTGGCGTATGGCAGTTGGCTGCCGCTGCGATTACAGGCTTTATCGCCAAAGAGAACGTGGTCGGTACATTGGCCGTGGTTTACGGTATCACTAACTTTATCGATACCGAAGAGCTGGCGTTGGTATCGGGTAGTGCGGATGTTGCAACGGTGATGGGACTATCATCTGTAGCAGCGCTGGCATACTTGGTCTTTAACCTGTTTACTCCACCATGCTTTGCCGCTATCGGTGCCATGAATGCGGAGCTGGAAAACAAGAAGTGGTTGCTTGGTGGTATTAGTCTGCAGCTGGGTATTGCTTACGTGGCGGCGTTTGCTATCTACCAAGGCGGTACTCTGGCGACAACCGGTGCGTTGGGTGACGGTTTTGTCTACGGTCTTGTTGTGTGTGTTGCCTTGATTGGTTTCCTCTTCAGCCTTCTGAGAAAAGGGGCGGTGAAAGAGCAGCAGAAACTAGGCTTGAGCCTGCAGTAAGGAGTGAATATGACGAACATACTTGTCTCGCTGTGCATCTTGATCATTCTTGCTCTAGCGATTTACAAATTGGTTGTAATGAAGAAAAAGGGTGGGGCGTGCGCAGGATGTTCGCAAAGTAGCGGATGTTCGGCGAAGAATAATGGTAAGTGTTAGCCTAAATGACGCTTATTGACTGAAACGAAACGTGAGCCCTATGGCTCACGTTTTTTTATGTCGGGTACACCAAGTGTACTAAACATGGATTTAGATTAGCGGTCTTCAGCGCGAATGATGAATGCTGGTTTATTTGCAAAGGGAATTGTTGTTTGTGTTTTTATTCCTCAAAAAGGTAAACCTATTATCCAATTATGGCGATAGCGAGACAAAATTTTATGACTTACCATCAAATCAGTTAATAAAAATAAGCAAATCAGTATTCAAAATGGAGATGTATGATGAAAGACCATGAAAAAATAATCACCATAGTTAATACACATGCAGAGGCTGAAGCTGTAATTAAAACACTGCAAAATGCAGAGTTTGATGTTTCTAAAATCTCAATTTTGGGTAAGGGCTACCACAGCGAAGAAAACGTCGCTGGCTTTTACAATACAGGCGACCGCGTAAAATCATGGGGTAAGACCGGTGCGTTGTGGGGCGGTGTTTGGGGCGCATTGATTGGTGCTGGTATGTTCTGGCTACCAGGCGTTGGTGCTTTGATGGTTGCAGGTCCAATCGTATCTAGCGTAGTAGGTGCGATTGAAGGTGCAGTCGTGACAGGTGGTTTGGGCGCTGTGGGTGGTGCTCTGGCGAGTATCGGTATTCCAAAAGACAGCATTGTGAAATACAACGCGGCGATTAAAGCTGACAAATACCTCGTGATTGTTCATGGTGATGCAGAAGCAATGGTAAAAGCCAAAGCGATTCTTGCCGATCGTGAGCTTGAACATCTCACAGTGTAATGCCGTCGTTATTCTTGCCATCAATAGTTAAATAAAACGAAAAGGGACAGGCGTCTTCTGTCTTCTCTCAACAGTGCTTGTCTCTTTTCGACCGTCTGCATTTAATTTATTTGTCTGTTCATTCTCTATAAAAAGCCGAATTATTTCGGCTTTTTTTTATATTTGGCTAATATTGGTATTTTGTGCGAAGCCCAGTCTGACAACGCTGGGCTTTTTCACATACAGAAACATTTGAGGTTTGTCTCGCAGATTGACAATGTAGCGATGAGATTGGGTTCCTGACCGAAATTAGCCAGTGTGGCGGTGGTAAAATTTTCGTTTTCCCGCGAAGTTTTGCAAAGGAGTGCACATGCAATGATGGAATCAAGTGTTTTTGAACGTACGGAGTCTTATGACCCAGAGATCAGTGCCAGATTGTATAACCTAATTATAGGGGCGGTATTGTGCTGGGGGTTCGCGGTGAATGGGTGGATGGTGTCGGCGATCCCGACGGAGAACGTGATGCAGATACCATGGTGGATGTTCTTTGTCGGTTATTTTGCCAGTTGTCTTTTTGGGGTCTACCTGTTCAGCTCGTCTGATAACCCGCTAGTGAGCTTTATTGGGTACAATTTTGTTGTGTTGCCTATTGGCCTGGTTATCAATGTTGTTGTTTCTGCCTATGATCCGGACCTAGTGCTGGAAGCCATTCAAATCACGGGGCTAGTGACGGGATGCATGATGCTGCTGGGCACCTTGTTCCCGCAGTTCTTCCAGCGTATTGCGGGGGCATTGTGCATTTCTCTGCTTACCGTGTTGCTGGTGGGGATTCTTCAGTTTTTTATTTTTGGTACCGCTCACCGGGGATGGATCGATTGGGCGGTGGCACTTATTTTTTGTGGCTATATTGGCTATGACTGGGGGCGGGCGAATCAGATCCCCAAAACATTCGATAATGCGGTGGACAGTGCCGCTGCACTGTATATGGATATTATCGGCTTGTTTTTGCGGATTCTCCGTATTCTGGGGCGTCAGGATTAGTCTTCAGTTTACAATGACAACGGCTTTCCGAAGAAAGCCGTCATGAACCTTAATTTTCCGTTTCCCGTAAATGACTTCCGTTAATCAATACGGTACTTGGCAATCAGCTCTTCATCTAGCTCCACGCCCAAACCAATGGTGTTGGGGACGTCAACATAGCCGTTGTTGAACTGGATCTGGTTTTTGACCAGTGACGTAAACAGCGGGCTTGTGCTCTGAGAGTATTCAATCAGATCGCCATGTTCACGAGAAGCGAGGAAATGTACCGTTGCTGCGATCAGGATGCCGGTTGAGAAACCGTGAGGGACTAGCTTCATGCCTGCCATATGCGCCATGTCATAGATCTTCACCATCTCGCTAATACCACCACAACGCGTCACGTCCGGTTGTACAAAGTCAGCGCCCGACTGTTCGATGAAGTTCGCAAATTCGTAACGGGTGGTCAACGTTTCACCGCCAGCCAGTTTCTGTGATGTTGATTGAGACACCTTTCGGTAGCCAGCCAAAACATCATCAGTAATTGGCTCTTCAATCCATAGGAGATTGAATTCCTCTAGCTTCTTAGCCATTTCAATAGTGTGACCGGCTGTGCGCCATGCGCTTGCGAGGTCGATGGCAATTTCAACGTCTTTGTTGATACCACGAGCGGTTTCGCACACGGTCTTAATGATTTCGTAATCAGTCTCTGCATTTTTACCCAGCGGACCGCCGCCGAACTTCAACGACGTAAAGCCCTGAGCGAGCAATTCCGTTGTGCGGGCAATGTTTTCTTCTTTGATTGCCGATGGGATAAACGTCCCGTATGCACGGATCTTGTCTCGGAATTTACCACCAAGAAGCTGCCATACCGGTACTTTGAAGAATTTGCCCGCGATGTCCCATAGCGCCATATCAATAGCAGAGATAGCGTGGATCATGGTTGAACGACGGCCTGCATAATGAGTGCCGTTGTACATCTTTGTGTATAGGCGCTCGATGTCTAATGGGTTTTCGCCAATAAGAAGACGCTCAAGACCCTGCGAAGAGCCGTGGCTCTGAGTAGCCTTAATACACGCTTGAATCATCATTGGTGAGCTATCAGATTCACCCACACCCGTGATGCCTGCATTTGTGTGAACGCGAATAAGAACACCGTCTTCACCCCATTCGCAAGCCTCGTCAAGAGCCGGAACACGCAGGTGAATAACTTCTACTTCAGTGATTTTCAATTCGTTAAATAACATGTTGTTTCTCTGATGCTAAATATATTCAGTACGGAGCCCAATCGTGGAGCTATTAGGCCCCGTTCAAAATTCGCTGCCAGTCTAGGTACTGACAGCGAATGAGCAGCGGGTTCTCATTAAGCGGCGGCTTCTTGAGCAACAGGTGCTTTCTTGAACTTGTCACCCACGGTGTAGATGCACAGCGCGATAACTACCGTGACAACACCGGCCAGTTTCTGCAGGGTGATGGTTTCACCTAGCAGGAAGTAGGCAACGATCATCGCAAACAGCGGCAGGACGTTCAGGGCCATTGTGGTGATAACTGCATCTTGGGTTTTCAGTGTAGCCAGTTCCCACAAGGCGTAGGCGAAGCCAGAACATAGCAGGCCAAGTGCCAGAATACTGCCAAGGTGTTTGCCGTTTTCAACCAGTACGGTTGCAGAGCTGAAGTCAGCGCCAGTGATCACGCCAAGAATCAGCAGTGCCACGGTGGCTGAGGCGAACTGGTAGAAGCTGCTTGAGTACAAATCGTAACGCGAGTTCAGATCTGGCCCGAACTTGCCCAGAATGTAGTTGTAGGTAACAAAGCCCAGCACCCCGCACAGTGCGAACAGATGGCCGAGGTTCAAGCCCTGAATTTTGTTCGATGGGTCGTAGGCGATAACGGCGGCACCGATCAGAGACAATACGACAGCGAAGACTTTCGGAGCGGTTGGCTTGATTTTATCGATGATAAAAACAGCAGCCATCGTCAGGAACGGAGCCATGCCGTTGATAACGCCGATCTCACCGGATGAGGTGTATTCGTACGCCAGAATGGTGAAGTAGAAGAACACCGCCTGGGCAGAGATTCCGGCAGCCATAAGAAGCACGGCGTCTTTCTTGCTTTGGATTTTTTTCAGGGTGTGTTTTTTGGAGAAAATAAACACGGCAACGAAACACAGGGTAGCGATTGCGTAGCGGGCAATCGCAAGTACCACGGGATCTAGCTTACCAGCCAGAACGCCGCCCAGAGGGAATGATGCTCCCCATAGGGCCGCACAGACGAGCGCAAGGGTCAGACCCAATGATTTATTTGGCGCTGTTTTACTCATTTTCTTAATCTCATATGAAGGGGCTGTCCTCGCCCCTTTGAAAGCAACGATGATTACTGAGGGCAAATACCGATAACGTGTTCTAGACGCTGGTCTTTCTGGTATAGGGATGCGTAGGCGTAGCCAACACCTTCAAGGTTGGTCGGGGCACCATTGGCCACAGTGAAGACCTTGTCGATAATCTTGTTCGATACGTTGTCGATGGTGTCTGTGGCATCCATGATACCGCAGGCGTTGATGTCCATGTCAGCGGTGATCAGCGAGGTGTTGCCCGATACGCGGATAACAGGAACAATCGAGTTGTTGAAGCCTGCGGCACCAGCGGTCCAGATAATTAGCTGGCAGCCCAGAGACGCAAAATGCATGGCCGCACCGCCACATAGCATGGTGGTTTCGGTCAGGTAGAAACCGGGTTTGGTCGGCTTTTCACGGTGAATATGGTTAATGCGCAGGCAGTCTTGGATAGGGCGAGTACCTGTTTTGTGCATTGCACCTTGTGATTTTTCGTCAATGGTCGTCAGGCCGCCAACGCTGTTACCGATAGACATTGTTTCCGTGCCTTCGATCACGTGCCAGCGCTTCAGATCCTCAGCGATCAGGCGCTCGATCTTCTCGCCGACTTCTGGCGTGACAGAACGGGCTTTTAGGATATCTTCGCAGCCCAGCAGTTCAAGTAGTTCACCGGCCATAGTGGTCGCGCCCATGTCGACCAGCTTGTCAGAGGCGGCACCCACTGACGGGTTCGATGCCAGACCGCTTGACGTGTCTGAACCGCCGCACTTGATACCGATCCGCAGGGCTGAGACAGGTGCATCTACACGCTCGATGCTGTTGGCGTAAGACTCCAGCTCTTTAGCCAGTGCGATACCGTCCTTAATGGTTTCGATTGTGCCTTTGTTCTTGATAACCGTTAGGGTATGAACCGGTAGGCCTTCCTTGCGAACAGGCTCCGCTATCATCTGCGGGTCGATCGAGCCACAACCCATCGCGATAACCAGTACGCCGGCAATATTCGGGTTGGTTGCGGTATGGATGATGGTATCGATCATTTCTTCGTTGCCACCATACATACAGGTGTAGTGGTTGGTCACAACGACAGAATTCTCAATCTCTTTGCTGATGTTACGCGCAATGCCCTCGCAACACTCGTCAATTGCAACAACCATGATGTTGTTGCGAATACCGAAAGTCCCGTTTGGACGCGGGTAGCCTTTGAATGTTGCGCTCATTATTGCTCGATCCCCATTTGTTTGATGATTTCTTCGATGATTGACTCAGGAATGTCTAGACGTTCGCTGCGAACGTTTTGGACATGCACAAGCTGACCAAGTGGGATTTCAACAATCGATTTACCAATAGAGTGGCCGCATTTCAGAATGTGTTCACCATTGGCGATATCGCCCAGCGCAATTTTGTTGCCGAACGTGATTTTTTGCAGTGCTTTGATCTCAGCGATCACTTCGTTGTCAGCTGAAATAATTTCAACAGCGTCGTGTTTTTCAACGTCACCCAGCAGTGTCGCTACGTTATCCGTAGGTGAAAGTTTTATTGCTTTCATTCTTATATTCTCTGTCTACCGTTAACAGTTAATTGTCTATTGTCCGACAATCGGCAGTATACAGATCTACAGATGACAAAATATGACAAATGTCACAAGTTCGTGTTATATTTTTCAATTACTTAAATCGTGCACTAAGAACGAGTCAGGGAAATGAAGATCAATAAACAGAGCTTAGAAGAGCAAGCTACTGAATTTATTAGAAATATGATCGTTTCCGGTCAGTTGGCAATGGGTGAGAAGATCGTTGAAAGTACGCTGTCAAAAGATCTTGAGCTTTCGCGCAGTACTGTCCGTATGGCATTGAACTCACTTTCACATGAGGGGCTGGTTGTGCAGAAGCCTTATGTGGGATGGCATGTTTTTACGTTGTCGGATGATGACCTGTGGGAGCTATACAACCTACGGGTGGCGATTGAATCCCAGGCGGCAGTGATGGCTGCGGAAAGGGCTACGCAAGAAGACAAGGATGAGCTTCGCCGTATCTACAACGAGTTCTGTGAATTTTGCTCCAATGAAGCGTTGGATATTGTGGAAGTATGCCACAAAGATTTCGAGCTACACCGGAAGGTGGTTGAAATCAGCAAGAGCAACAAGTTCATTAAGATCTACGAGCAGATTTCCAATCAGCTCAAGAGCTATATCAAGTTGACCCATCATGATTATGACTTGTCGCAAAGCGGTATTAGTCATACGGGTATCGTTGAAGCGATTATCGAAGGGGATGCCAACCGCGCTTGGTTGGAGTCTAAGCAAAATATCACCACGTTTACGGATCTTTGCCGCCATCAAGCAACGTCATAACATACAAAGTTTAAGTAACACTTATTTTGGGTGAGCAGCCGTAGTCAACGGTTGTGGATGTGCTGTGTATTGAGTGTGAATGATGGCGTTAAATATCCTCATGTGAGCTGATAGGAGGTATTCCTTATAAGCTGGAATGTTCGTTTCTTGGGGATATTTGCTCTGAAAGAAAAAAGGTCGGTTTTATTATTTCATCGTCATACACACAATAAAATAATAAAGCCGACCCTTTGTATTGGGTATGGAATATAGCTTATCGCATTGATAACAATAAGCTGCATATAGGCATATTATGCCTGTGGAAGCGTACCTTCACCGTTAGAAACAACTGCGTCGATTTGTACTAGGGCACCCATTTCAATCTGAGATACACCTACAACGGTACGTGCAGGAAGCTCACCGTTGAAGAATGTGGTGTACACTTCGTTGATCGCATCGATATCCGCAACATCTTTTAGGTGGATGTTGATTTTAACGATGTCGTCCATTACATGGTCAACACTTTCTACGATAGCTTTGATGTTCTTCAGGCACTGCTCAGCTTGCTCTTTTGCACCGCCAGCGATGATTGCGTTGGTGTTAACGTCAACTGGAAGTTGAGCGGCAATGTGGTTGTAGTGAGAGAAAGCCACTGTTTGAGTGTGCAGCGGGTTACGTGGTGCCGCATCAGTATTGTGGGCGCGGATCACGATGTTGTGGCGATCTTCAACTTCCTGTGGAGGTGTGCCGTCGCCGTGAGAAACTGACGCATCAATCTGAACAAGTGCGCCCATAGGCAGTGCGTCAGCAGCAATCACTGAACGTGCTGGTACGTAAGCCACTGCACGAGCAATAGATGAGTCAGGGAAGAAGGTTGAGTATGCTTCGTTAACTGCATCAAGATTTGCTAGGTCTGTTAGGTACAGGTTGACGCGCACGATATCATCGAATGGTACGTCGATGCTTTCTAGCACAGCCTTCATATTCTTAAGACATTGTGCTGTTTGCTCTTTTACACCGCCTTCTACTAGTGCGCCCGTTTTAGGGTCGACAGGTAGTTGAGCTGAAATGTTGTTGTAGTGAGAGAAAGCTACAGTTTGAGTAGATAGTGCACTTTGCGGTGCATTTTCAGTGTTGCGAGATAGCTTGATCAGTGGGCAAGGCGCTTGTGGTGCAGTACCTTCACCGTTAGAGATCAGTGCATCCATTTGTACCAATGCATCGCCCATTGGCAGTGCGTTCACCTGAACAACAGTGCGAGTTGGAAGTAGGTTATCGAAGAATGTTGCGTAAACTGCGTCTACTGCTTCCATATCTTTGATGTCTTTTAGGAATACGTTGATTTTAACAACGTCATCCATTACGTGGCCGATGCTTTCTACGATAGCTTGAATATTCGCTAGGCACTGTTTTGCTTGGTCTTTTACATCACCAACGACGATTGCACCAGTTTTAGGATCTACAGGCAATTGTGCAGAAAAGTTATTGTAATGAGAGAAAGCAACAGTTTGAGAAGACAGTGTGCTTTGAGGTGCGTTTTCAGTGTTTCTTGAAACCTTGATGATATCGCCAGGCATTTGAAATTTATCCTTGTTATAGAGTACAGAAAATACGTATGTATTTTTAGGTGATCGTATTTGTAAGAATCGTTAAAGTAGGGGCAATGGTAAGGTAAAATATTCAGGATAATTGTGATGAATCTCAAAGTATTATTTTGCTGAAATGGCTAGGCGGCGGGGATAAATAATCATTTTACGATTAATTATCCAGATTTATGCTGGTTCTGTAGTTGTGGTAACTATTTTTTTTGCGAACGATTCGTCAATTGTGAATATAATTCCAGAGAGTTTTATTACAAAAAATCCAAGTTTCATTCAATTCTGATAAATTGTTCACAATAATGCCATTCAAATTTATTCATCGACTCATTTTGTGCGCCGGATATGCCGTTATTACAGCATAAATTCTCTCAAGGCTTTTATTTGTTAAGCCTGATATTTAAGGTACTGACGTGTGCCTTTCTAATTTATTATTTTATATCAGTGAGATAGCAATCAGTGGTCACAACAAAGTAACCGGTTCTTCGTATACCCCACTGTCATTATTGAACTTTATGCATACCAAAATCACAATATATGTGATCTTTATCCCATATGTATTTCTGATCTTTTTGCGGAAAATCAAAGAACCTCTATAAATATGCTTAGTCAGCTAATGGCAAAGAAATCGAAAGGTTTTGACGCAAAGCTTCCGGCCTAAGGAAACCGGTGGACAGGAGTCCCAGAGGTTCTAGGGTAGCGGGGTTACCTGATTGGAATGAAACAGCGCAAGTAGTGGTTATCTTCCAGTAGCTGGCTTCCACAAATAATAATTAATTTGGAAGCTCAACAATGAAAAACGTATTCACACTTTCTGTAGCAGCCGCGTCGGTTGTTACGGCTATGCTACCTCAACTGGCCAATGCTCACGGCTGGGCTGATTATCCTAAAGCGCGTCAGGTTATCTGTAATGAAGATGGCGGTTACTGGGGATCGGCAGACGGTTCGACTATTCCTAACGAGGCGTGTCGTGCAGCCTTTTTGGAGTCGGGTACCTACCCATTTATTCAGACCAATGAATTTGCTTCTCTTGTACCGAACCATACAGATATGGACGCGGTAAAGAATACGGTTAAAGACGGTCTTATCTGTGCTGGTGGTGATACCAAGAAAAGTGGTATGGCAGTAGCGTCTGCGAACTGGCAGCGTACAGAGATGAAAGCAGGCGAAACCTTTACGTTCCGCTACCGTGCGACGGCCCCGCACAACCCAAGCTACTGGCAGTTTTACATGACTAAGCCAGGTTATGATGCTGCTCATGGCCGCATTACCTGGGATGACCTAGAGCTGTTTGATACGGCGGGCAACATTGCTGTTACCCAAGAGAACGACGGTAAATATTACCACATCGAGCTTACTCTTCCGGCCGATCGCGTGGGAGATGCAACGCTGGTAAGCCGTTGGCAGCGTGAGGATCCAGCAGGCGAAGGTTTCTACAACTGTAGCGATATCCGTTTCGATGGTGAAGTTCAGCCAGCAGAGTGGACCAGCAAAGGCGCTTACGTGAAGCCGGGTATCACCGCTGAACAGGGTGATTCGGTGTGGTTCCGTATCTTCTCGGCACAGGGTAATGAAATTGCTTTTGAAAAACTGGCTATCACTGCTGCAAATGAAGATGTTCACGCATGGTCTTATGATTTGGCCGAGCTGGTGAATGCCAAGTACCCGACGATTACGAAAGTGGGTATTCAGCAGGCATCGGGCGAGATTGCCTACAATGCTGCAGATTTGTATGCGAACCAAGTATTTGTGACCAATGGCGATTACAGCTATGCGCTGGATGTTCGTGATGCGGTTGTTGAGCCTGCACCTGTGATGGTTGATGGCCTGAAACCTGAGTACTCATTGGCGGGCGGTTCAGCAGCTATTGCAGCGACAGTACGTTCAGAAGGGCAGTACATTATTAATATGTCTCTGCTTGATGCCTCTGGTACCCCTGTATCTCTGGCGAGCGAGATGATTAACAACGGCTCTGCATCACTGGAAGTCGTTGCTGCCAAAGCGGGTGAGTATACCGTAGAAGTGACAGCAATGGCTAAAGGCAGCCATGAAGCGAAAGTGGTTGCAAGCCAAGCTGTAACAGTGAAAGCCGAGTCAACTGGCGGCGGTGAGTATGATTTCGAGTACCCACAGGGTGTTGGTAGCTACGTACAGGGTGAAACAGTGGTTCTAGGCCGCGACGGCAACACATACCAGTGCCGTCCGTTCCCTGAAGGCGGTTGGTGTAACATTGATTCAGCCGCTCATTATGAGCCAGGCTTTGGTTCTGCGTGGAAAGACGCTTGGATCAAGCAGTAATCACGACACACTATAGATAATGCCCAGAACCCCGCTGAATAAGCGGGGTTTTTTTATGCCTGTGTTTTGGTGCTGCAATACAAACCGATTGAGCTGTGCTCTTCTGCAATCGAAACTGCGTTGCCTGAAGTGTTGAGAGATGACTCCCACCTTATTATTACCTTCTTTGAATTGGCTCGCATGCACCCTATAACAGCCATATCTGGAGGCTCTGCATGGCAGATGAATAGTTCCTATCCTGTCGCGCGAGGGAGTCTTGCTACTTAATATAAGGAAGATAGGTTAAGCACAATGAATAAAGAAGGGATGCTTTTATCGTTAATGGCTGTGGCCGCAGTACTGGGGCCGACCGGACAGGCCAAGGCGCATGGTTGGGCCGATTACCCCAAGGCAAGGCAGGTGTTTTGTCATGAGGGTGGTGGTTACTGGGGCGGTGCTGACGGAGCGGGGATAGCCAATCGAGCCTGCAGGGAGGCATTTAAGGCTTCTGGAACGTATCAGTTCACTCAGCATAATGAGTTTGCTGCTATGGTGCGGGATTATAACAGCATGGCAGCGGTCAAACAGGCTGTGGGCGACGGCCTTATATGCTCGGGCGGTGATGAGCGTAAGCGTGGAATGAGTATTCCATCTGGGTTTTGGCAGCGGACCAAGATGCAGCCAGGGGAAACCTTTAGTTTGCGCTACCGGGCGACAGCACCGCATGTGCCGGGTTTTTGGCAGGTCTACCTGAGCAAGCCCGGCTATGATGCTGCGCGAACATCATTGCGTTGGCGTGACCTGGAACTCATCGGCACCGCTGGCAATATCAAACCCAGAAATGAAGGAGAAGGCCAGTACTTCGTATTTGATGTGACACTACCGCGGGATCGTCGTGGTGATGCGACCTTGGTGACACGCTGGCAGCGGGAAGATCCGGCGGGTGAAGGTTTTTACAATTGCAGTGATATCCGTATTGGTTCGGGGAGTGGCGGTATCGTCAGTGGGAAGCCGGTTCCCGATGGTGACCACGGTGATGATAGCGTGAGCTCGGGAGGTTTTCTCTTTACCGTTACCGGCATTCAAGATCAGTATCAGGTAGGCAAGGAAGGCCATTCGGTGATTTCGGCCATTGTGCGTGCCGATGGGAAGTTTAAGGCTGAGATGGTGATGCTCAGTGGTAATGGGCGAATTATAGCTCGTGATTCCAGTAAGTTATCGCGGGGGCAGGCGGCACTGGCATTGCTTGCCGACGAAGCGGGCAAATTTACGGTTAGGATCAAAGTGACGCCATTACAAAGTAATGGTAAACCTACGGTGGTCAGCCATTCCGTTCGGGTGATCGGCAAAGATAAACCGACTCAGGAACATGATTATACCTATCCGGATGGGATAGGCAGTTATGTGGTTGGCGAAACGGTTGTGCTAGGGCGTGACGGTAATACGTACCAGTGCCGTCCTTTTCCCGAAGGGGGGTGGTGCAACGTCAATTCGGCCACACATTATGAACCGGGATTTGGTTCGGTCTGGCAGGATGCTTGGACAAAGTTGTAACGTTATGAGTTTTATGGAAAGCGTCAGCATAAGCTGGCGTTTTTTTTTGCGTGTTTACTCACATATCAAGGTTGCCTTTAGTGACGTAATGAAAATTAATGTTTCCGTATATAAACAAAGTTATGTTGGGAAATGTTGAATTGGTGATCCACTTCATGTTCCGGTTGTTCGATTTATATGTGCAACAGAAATATTGTTCGAGATCAATTTGTTGCACACTTTTCTGGTGGTAGGTTTAGCACATCGGCAAGAAACCTATTACAGGTAGTATGCCTTTGTTGACATATCATGGTGTGCCATGACAGAAGACAGATGTTGCCTAAAGTAATAAGTTTTTGATAATTATGGAGATTTAATCATGGCTAGCGCATTCTTTATTCCTACAGTTAACTTGATGGGTGCAGGTTGTCTTACTGAGGCGGCTGATGCAATTAAAGCTCAGGGTTATAAGAAAGCCTTGATCGTAACAGACAAAATTCTAAGCCAGATTGGTATGGTTCAGCAGGTAGTTGATATGCTGGCTGAGCGCGATGTGGCTGCCGTTGTTTTTGATGGGACACAACCAAACCCAACTATCGGTAACGTGAATGCGGGTCTTGCGCTATTGAAAGAAGGCCAGTGTGACTTCGTTATTTCTCTAGGCGGCGGTTCACCACACGACTGTGCGAAGGGTATTGCACTGGTTGCTTCAAATGGCGGTGAGATCGCTGACTACGAAGGCGTTGACCGTTCTGCAAAACCACAGCTTCCGCTAATCGCCATTAACACGACAGCGGGTACGGCGTCTGAGATGACTCGCTTCTGTATCATCACTGACGAAGAGCGTCACATCAAGATGGCTATTGTAGACAAGCACACTACGCCATTGATGTCGGTTAACGATCCTGAGTTGATGCTAGCTAAGCCGGCTTCGCTAACAGCGGCGACAGGTATGGATGCCCTGACCCACGCTATCGAAGCGTATGTTTCTATCGCGGCAACACCAATTACTGATGCAGTAGCAATCAAAGCTATCGAGCTGATTCAGCAGCACTTGCGTACGGCAGTGAATGAAGGCCAGAACATCGAGGCTCGTGAGCAGATGGCTTACGCTCAGTTCATGGCGGGTATGGCATTTAACAATGCGTCTTTGGGTTATGTTCATGCGATGGCACACCAGCTAGGTGGCTTCTACGACCTACCTCACGGTGTTTGCAACGCAGTATTGCTACCTCACGTTCAGCGTTACAATGCACAGGTTTGCCCTGAGCGCCTAAAAGACGTTGCCAAGGCAATGGGCGTTAACGTTGAAGGCATGACTGCAGAGCAAGGTGCAGAAGCTGCACTTGAAGCGATTCAGGCACTATCAAAAGATGTGGGTATCCCTGCAGGTCTGAGCGAGCTTGGCGCGAAAGCGGAAGATATCCCAGTATTGGCTGATAACGCACTGAAAGATGCTTGTGGCTTTACTAACCCTAAGCAGGCTACTCACGAAGAAATTTCAGCTATCTTTGCAGCGGCGCTATAACATAGTAGCCATCGCAGAATAAAAATGAAAAGCGGCCACTTTGTTGGCCGCTTTTTCGTTTTTACTCCTCAGCTATTCGGTAAGACGGTGCGGTAGGGGTATAGATTTTCAGTCCATTCTTGCCTTGTTGTTTTACTTCGTACATAGCGAAATCGGCCAATTGAAGTAGCGTTGATATCGTCTTGGCATCCTTGGGGTACTCGCTACAACCGATACTGGCTGAGATTTGGCGTGGTTGATCGGCATAGATAGCCGGTTCTGCAAGCAGAGATAAAATTTGCTGGTCTATAGGCTGGCGCACTTCCGCAGACAGTTTCTCGATAACGGCAAATTCATCACCTCCCAGTCTTGCCACTTCACAGCCTTGAGGAATGAGTTTTTTCAGGCGTTTGGCGATGGTAATCAAGAGATCATCACCCGCTTGGTGGCCAAGGGTATCGTTGATGTTTTTGAATTCATCAAGATCAATCAGGTAAAAGCGAAAAGCATGATTGGCCTTGGCCAATTCATCTAATTTCTGGTTTAGCCAAAAACGATTGTGAATTTGGGTCAGGCCATCGTACATCGCAAGGCGATGGAGATTGCGCGACTCTCGTAGCAAGGTAATAAACAGGGTGGCGCCAAGCAGAAGGGCAATGATCAGCATATAGTTGATCAGGTACTTCATGGTTGTCGTTGCTTTGATTGCAGCGGCAAGATCACTGTTGGTTAGGCGGAATTTATGGTGCAGAAATAGGGTCAGTTCATCGTAGTTATTTCGGCTGAATGACAGCAACGGCGTAATTTGTTTGCCGTTTGGACGCTGCATCAGTTGTGATTCCATTCCTTTTAAGTTTTCAAATTGAAGGCTTATTTCCTGTATTACCCCACTATGATGATTGAGGTGCACAATCATTGAATTGTTCAGGATTGTCTTAAACCGGCTCCAGAGGATTTCGTACTGGAGCATAACGTCATTGTGATCGCTGCTTCCTGCTTGGTAGCTCTTTAGTTGGTAATTGAACTCGGCAAACTCTTTGGTGAGTTGCATGACATACCAAGCGGTTTCGTTTTGGCTTTGGTTGATGATATCTGAATTGCGTTTCAGGGCGCCAACAGCAACCAGAATACTAAGGATCAAAAGGGGGATAAGGAAGATTAAACACAATCGGATTGTTTTATTTTTTTTGGTCATCACTACGCTACGTCAACGGTGCTCAATGGGCTTCAATGGTTGTTAACTGCCAGATCATTTTTGCTAGGTGGTGGTGTTCGGCGACTTCAGGGTGGTCGTGTATCGACATCACTAGCCAGTATGGGCCGTAGTCTCTGACCTTCATGTAGTGACCATCCTGCGTGATGGCCAGTAGGGGATCATATTTGTCTATGTAATGACGAGACAAAGTGACGGAATAGTCATTGAGGGCTGATAGGGTGAACCGCTGGCCAGAGAGGTGGAAATGATCCAGTAACGTTTGCAAGCGTACTCCTTTGAAGGTGCTTGGCTGGGGGATCCACGGTAGGGGCGTTGTGATTTTGTTCTGTGGCAGCTGTTCGAGTTCGTTGCGGCTTAGTTCGAACTTGATGTGTTCTCCCGTAGAGGATACCCCTTGCAGGATAAGAGGGGGTGGAAAGCTGTCTGCCATCACATCTGCGGGTAACCACAATAGGTTGAAAAATAAGGGTAATGTGATTAGCACAGTCCTGATTCTATCTCGAACTGCCTGATGAAAATACGCCATGCTCATAACTACCTTCAGGGAATATCATTAATAGTGTAGATGATAAATAGCACAATATGGCTAAACGAAGACAAAATTAGTCATTTAAATATATGTTTATGATTTCTTTTAATTCATGGGGTTATGGCGTGTATATGTCAGCAACCGTGATTTTCTTGTCATTATAGTGTTGTCGTAGGCCAGCATCAGTTGGCAGGGGGAGGCGCTATTATGAATAAATTACGTAATGTATTTTTTGAATATGTACAGATAGTTGGATAGGAGATCTCATATTAAGTGCATGTTAGTGCGTATCTATGAATAGTATATAAATCAGGCTCTATCGCATTAATAGATGCCAGTCATCCGTTAAATATTCTTCACAGAAGAAGAACAACAGTGTGCGCTCGATGCCAAAGAATGCTTTTGGAGTATCATCGAACGCAATGGGTGTAACAAAATGTTTCTGCGTGATTGATGGCAGACGATCTTTTCTCAATACTCCGCATCCCGTTTGATATAACACTAAAAACAATGAAAAGACGTGATTTTATTCGTTGCCTGACGATTGGTTCTAGTGCTGGGATGGTATCCAGTGCTTTGGCTGGTCAAGCAGACAAAACGCTTGAGAATAGTTTAGTTTCAGCTGACGCAATGCCGGTATACGGCAGTTTCACTCACGGTGTCGCGAGTGGTGACCCACTTGCCGATCGTGTGATTTTGTGGACTCGTTTCGTGCCTGATGCCTCATTGGCATTGGATTCGGTAACTCTGCGTTGGGAAGTGTCCACCCGCAAGGATTTTGCTCGTATCGTTGCGGCTGGCGAGGCGCAGGCAAGCAAAGACAATGACTATATTGTCAAAGTTGATGCCGATGGCCTGAAAGCCGACAAACAGTATTACTACCGCTTTGCCGTCGGTGTGATTGTATCGGCAGCCGGTATTACTCGCACATTGCCTGAGCGTAATGTTGAACAGGTTCGCTTTGCGATTGCGACTTGTGCTAACCATCCGGCGGGGTATTTCAACGTCTACCGCGAAATTATCCGCCAGCACGATCGCAAGCCGTTTGATGCATTGCTGCATATCGGTGATTACATCTACGAGTATGGCATGGGTGAGTATGCATCGGATCATGCCATTGAGCTTGACCGTGTGCCTTCTCCGGCCCACGAGTGCATTACGCTGGCTGATTACCGCAAGCGTTATGCTCAGTACCGTTCAGATGCAGATTTGCAGGCTCTGCATGCCAGCATGCCGTTTATCCATATTTGGGATGACCATGAAATTGCTGACAATACATGGAAAGATGGTGCATTCAACCATCAGCCGCAAGACGGCGATTTCCATGCCCGTCGCAAGGCTGCTGTGCAGGCATTTCACGAGTGGCTGCCAATTCGTGACAACATGGTCGCGGATGGCGAGATTTACCGTAGCTTCGTGTACGGCGATCTTGTCCACCTGCTGATGCTGGATACCCGCGTGACAGGCCGTACCGAACAACTGGATTACGGCAATTACAGTGTCAGCGATCCGCAGGCTGCTTACGATCAACTGCAAAAAGACCTTTATGCGCCGGAACATCAACTGCTTGGCAAAAAGCAGAAGCAGTGGATTGCCAGTGAGCTGCAAAACCACCATACCCGCTGGACGGCATTGGGTCAGCAGGTACTGATGACCAAAATGGAAGTGCCGTTTAACCTGTTGCTGGCGATTATGGGAGCCAAAGAGGCTCACCGTACCCGTAGCGCATATGACGGCAACCTGATCATGGAGGCTGCCCGTAATCCGAGTTTCCTCAAGTCGCCGTACAACCTTGATGCATGGGACGGTTATCCGCGTGACCGTGACTGGGTGTACCGCCAGATGGAGAAATACGGCAAGTCATTTGTAAGCTTTGCCGGTGATACTCACAATGCATGGGCAGGCGAGCTGGTCAATAAGTATGACAATACTTGTGGTATCGAATTTGCGGCCTCGTCAGTTGGTTCTCCGGGTATCGAGCACTATCTGCCATTGCCTCCGGTACTGATGCGCGAGCTGCAAAAGTTGTTCCCTGAGTTGGTCAAAGATCTGAAGTGGGCCAATATTGTTGATCGTGGCTTCATGGCGGTGACATTCACCCATGATGAGATCGACTGTGATTGGATTTTCGTTGATCGGATTTTGTCGCGTGATTACAAGGTGCTGCCGATTACCCGAGCGACGAGCGAAGATGCCCTAGAGCTGGATATCGAAGAAGCGGATGGTCCTGATTGGGACGACATCTTCGATTTCGATGATAGCTGGGATGATTGATTATTGAGATAAAACGGTTGGCTTTACGCCAACCGTTTTTTTTATAGCAACGGGCTGAACATGTAGAAAAATTGTTCGAACAGCTTATTGGTAATATGCCGTTGCTGCCATGTTTTGGGATCGACTTGGCTGGAGTTTTTGATGTATTCCTGTTGTAGCCAGCTTAACTGGCGGGTGAATTCTTCGTTGTCGACCGCCAGAGTAACCTCGAAGTTTAGCCATAAGCTGCGCATATCCAAGTTCACGGTGCCAATCAGGCAGTGGGTTTTGTCGATGACAACGGACTTGGTATGGAGCAGACCGCCATGGAAGCGGTGTATTTTTACGCCAGCAGTCAATAGCTCGGTAAAGAAAGATCGGCTGGCCCATTCAACCATCAGCGAGTCGTTCTTGTCCGGGATGATAATATCGACCGACACGCCACGCTGGGCCGCCCCTTTCATCGCATGAAGCAGGTTTTCACTCGGGATGAAGTAAGGGGTGGTGATCACCACGCTATCTTTGGCTTGGTAGATGCTCAGTAGCAGTACCTGATGGATGATTTCATCGGGCATTCCGGGGCCAGAAGGGATGACCTGAACCATGTCGATGCTATCATCTTCGGTGTTTGGCAAACGGCATTCGGGTAAGCTTGGTAAAAAGCGCTGGCCTGTTTCGACCTCCCAATCCCATGACTGGATGCCGTGCAAGACGGAGACGGTAGGGCCGGTAACCCGAACCATGACGTCAATCCACTGGCCGACGCCCGCATCGGTTTTGAAAAAGGCCGGGTCAACCAGGTTCATTGAGCCGGTATAGGCAATGCGTTCGTCAATCACCACGATCTTACGGTGCAGGCGTAGATCCATACGGCGCAGGAATAAGCGAAGCGGGGAGACGGCCAATGCTTCGATGAGCTCGATACCCGCATGGCGCATCATTTTTGGCCAGTGTGAGCGGAAGAAACGCATGCTGCCTGCCGCATCAAGCAACACTCGGACTTTTACGCCTCGTTTGGCCGCCAATATCAATGCTGAAGCGACTTCGTCGGCCATTCCGCCTGGATGCCAGATATAGAACTCCATATGTATCATATGCTCTGCACTGTTGATGTCTTCAACGAGCGATCGCAGGATCGTATGCGGAGCGTCTTGCAGGGACAGGGTGTTGCCGCTTAGGGCCGGGATCCTCAGCCGGTTTTCGCACAGGTCGTTCAGTGGGCGAGAGTGGTCGTTCAATAATTCAGGTTGGTGAACTGGGCAGTCGTTGAGGCGTTGGAACCAGTCCTCGAAGGGCTGGAACATATCTCGGGCACGTTCAGCTCGTTTTTTTCCAAGGTTGAGCTCGCCGAACATAAAGTAGGCGATAACGCCACCAACCGGGATGATGTAGATTATCATCAGCCATGCAAGCGATACCCCGACGACCCGCCGTTTGAAGACAACCCGTACGGTGACAACTGCAATTGTCAGCCAGTAAAGAAAGACGCTTGCCCAAGCAAGGATCTGGTAAAACTGTTCCATTTTGCTCAATAAGTTAACCGTAATTGTGTTCTATTTTGCATTGAAATAGTGGGAATACCAGTGAAATTTCAGAAACTAAAATACAGTCATTTCATTGGGATGTGCTAATACCCATATTCACATTTGTGATAAAAATCGTTCGCAATGGATTGTTTTGTGCGCCTTGTGGTTTGTTTTTGCGCAAAATTAGGCCGATACGTCAAAAGCATACTGTTGCTTTCACTCTCTCCACCACAAGCGAGTTTGCTTGCCAATATAGTTGTTGTGAATAAATAAAGTACTTTTGTACTACTATTTTTACAGTCGCACGTTACAGGGAACGTCAGACACCCTATCAATCAAAACATAATAAAGAGTAGTCGTATGGCAAGTGCATCTAGGGCGCAGTTTAGTTCGAGGATGGGTTTTATCTTAGCCGCAGCAGGTTCTGCGGTTGGATTGGGAAATATTTGGGGGTTTCCGACTCAAGCTGCGAGTAACGGCGGCGGCGCATTTTTGTTGGTATATATCCTTATGGTCGTTGTTCTTGCCTACCCATTACTGGTGGCAGAGCTGACTATTGGCCGCTATGGACAGGCGAATCCTATCCGGTCTTTACAGGCCATACTGCCGGATGCAGCTAAGAATATAGGCTCTGTGCTGGCAATGGTCGGCCTGATTGCGGCGTCATGTATTCTTAGTTTCTACGCCATATTGGCGGGATGGCTGGTGGGTTTTTTCGTCAGCCCGCTGTTGGTCATGCTGGGAATGGATAATGTCGCAGTGTGGTTGGAGACATTTTCGGTAGGACGCAATTTGCTGCTGATGGCCGCGTTTATGCTAGCAACGATTTACGTGGTGAAAAATGGGGTGGCAGAGGGTATTGAACGGTGGTCAAGTCGGTTGATGCCAGTGTTGGTGCTACTGTTTGTGATCTTGATTGGTTACATCTTTACCCAAGAAGGGGCGAGTGATGGCCTGCATTTGTTTTTGGTGCCTGATTTTAGCCAAATAGACGCATCGTTAATTCATAGCGCCATGGGGCAAGCCTTCTTTTCGCTTTCGCTCGGGGTCTGCACCATGATGGTCTACGGCTCTTATTTGAAAAAAGAGGCAAATTTACCGAAAACGGCGGCTCAGGTGGCGATGATCGATACAGGGATTGCCATTGTCGCAGGGTTGTTGGTATTGCCTGCAATGTTTGTGGCCCAAAAGAACGGGGTGGAAATTTATAACGAATCTGGCCAATTGGCCAGTTCAGGTACCTTGGTGTTTGACGTGCTGCCAGCAACATTTGAGACGATGGGAAATGCGGGGTATGTGGTTTCGGTTATATTTTTTGCCCTGATGGTGATAGCGGCGCTTACCTCCTCGATTTCATTGCTTGAGGTACCTGTCGCGGCGGCAGTCGAGGAGCTGGGGCAAACCCGGAAAGTGGCCTCGTGGATTATCGGTTTGGCGATCAGCGTGCTGTCGGTTCTGATTATTTTCAATTTCGGTAGTTTGTTTGACTTGATCGTAGTGGCCGCGACCGAGTATGCCCAGCCGATACTGGGTTTAGTTTTTGCCTTGCTAGTCGGTTGGGTCTGGCATCGCGACAAGGTATTGGCTGAGTTGCGAGAAGGCAATCCGCACATTGCACAAGGCTTGTTTTGGCGAGTATGGCCTGCCTATGTGCGAATTGTCTGCCCGCTGCTGATGCTTTACGTCTTCTTTGCCAAATAAGGTCGGTCAATGCATTCGGGTACTGCTTGGGTATATAATTAGCCGACTTTATTATTTGACGGTACCGTTATGTTCACCTTGCTACACCAGCACTCTGATTTTCTTATCATTAATAAACATCCTGGCATCAGTGTCCACAAAGATGACAATGATCAGCCGCTACTGGCGGCAGTGGCGGCCCAGACTGGGGATGAGAAACTGTACCTTATTCATCGTCTTGATAAGATGACATCAGGAATTTTGCTGCTGGGACGTAACCGCGAGGCGGCTTCTGCGTTATCGACCAATTTTGCCAAGCGAGAGGTTGAAAAATATTATCTTGCGATAGGTACCAAGAAGCCAAAGAAAAAGCAGGGTGTGGTAATTGGTGATATGGTGCGCTCGCGCCGCAGTAGCTGGAAGCTGGAAAACAGTCGTGAAAACCCTGCTATTACCCAGTTTTTCTCTACCGCGGCTGGCGAGGGAAGACGCTTATTTCTGTGTAAGCCGCATACGGGTAAAACCCATCAGATCAGAGTAGCGTTGCGAAGTGTTGGGTCGGGTATTGCAGGGGATGATATCTACGGCTGCGAAGCCTCGGATCGTGGATACCTTCACGCATATGCGTTGCGCTTCCCCTATCAAGGGCAATGGCTAACTTTTGTCTGCCCGCCGGATAACGGCAGCTTGTGGCAGCGGGAGGAAACCCAGTTGGCATTGGCGGAATGGGCTGAGCCGTGGGGATTGAGCTGGCCATCGTTGGCAAAGAGCAAAAAATAAGAAAATGGCTATTAGTATTTGTTTTCAACAGGAACGGTATTAATTATTAGGTTTTCTTTTCGAGTGCCTGAAAATTAGCCACTGTAGATATCATCTTATAGCAACTTCACTTATAATATCGGTCTAGGATAACCCCTAGACCGAGGAACAAAATGCGCCTTACCCGCTCTGTGTCGCTGAGAATGCGACTAAAAAAGAAGAAATCCAAATCACGATTTTGGGGGCTGGCGTCATTCCGTCGACAACGTAAACTGTTCAAACAGCAACGCCTCCGTCGCCAGCACGGATTCCACCTTCAGGCTGAATACGTCCATCTGGCCAGCCATCGCCTTCCAGAACAAGAAAATCTAAAACTCGTGGCCTAGCCATATCGGATGATAAATTTGTTATCATTATCAGCGTAGACTTATCCCACACAGTAGAATTATGGAAATTAGTGCACTTACTCTTCTTGAAGAACATTTAACAGCAGCTCTGCAATCGCCGCCGCACGAAGCTCGCCGTATCTTTCATGGCCGTGGTCGTTGCTGGCCGGGACTGGAGCAGTTGACGGTAGACTGGCTGGGCGATCAGGTCTTGGTTTCCTTGTTCAAAGAACCGTCGGAAGCGTTCTTGGCTGAGTTGGAACTAATGCTGAATCGTATGACGGCATTGCCATCATGGCAGGCATCTGGTGCGCGTGCGCTATTGCTCCAGCACCGAGACCGTCCTGGGGCTCCAACCGATTTGTTGTGGGGTGAAGGTCGCGAGTATCAAGATATCGTGGAAAACGGCCTGACGTTCAAGTTGGACTTGGGGCGTAAGCAAAATAACGGTTTGTTCCTTGATATGCGCTATGGCCGCGAATGGGTGATGCAGCATGCCAAGGGCAAGCGGGTACTCAATCTTTTTGCTTATACCTGTGGTTTTTCGGTGGCGGCTATTGCGGGTGGCGCAGAACATGTGGTGAACCTGGATATGGCCAAAGCGGCATTGTCCCGCGGTCGTGACAACCATCACCTTAACCAGCATGATCTTAAGCAAGTGAGTTTCCTCGGCCACGAACTGTTCAAGTCATGGGGCAAGGTGCGCAAGCTTGGGCCTTATGATCTGATCATTATCGATCCGCCATCATTCCAGAAAGGTAGCTTTGCCTTGACTCGAGATTACCAGAAAATCTTGCGCCGTCTGCCTGAGTTGCTAACCGCAGAAGGGCAGGTGATGGCATGTGTGAATGATCCGGGTGTATCCTCATCATTCCTGATTGACGGGATGGCGGCAGAAGCGCCTCAGCTTGTTTATAGAGAGCGTTTGGAGAATCCACCGGAATTTGCTGATATCGAGCCGGAAGGTGGTTTGAAAGTGCTGATTTTCGAACAGCAAAACGTTTGATTAGAACCGCGTTGCGGCTAATAGAATTTTCCAGAAGGCCCGAACGCTCAGCGTTCGGGCCTTTTTGTTGCGGAGGATACCCCGATGCTGAATGCGGCTAGTTCCGGAAAGTGGATGGCGGCAGGTGATCTTGGGTTATAGGGTATAGCCGTTGTTATTGCACATCATGTATGATGAATCGCTAATAATTTGTTTTATATTTACTTTTGGTAATAAGAGAGAGTCAGGATGGCAAATTTTTCTGAATATAAAGTGATTCATATAGCGGAAGGTGGCTGTGGTACCTTGCTATTAGGGGCCAGTGGTTTGCCGTTGCAGAAAATGGAAGCCGAGTTGAACAAATATGCCCAAGATGGCTGGCAGTTGGTGTTCCAAACCATCGAAAGTAAGCGCTATATGCTGTTTTGGCAGCGTGAAGCGGTGATCATCACGTTAGGCCGTTAATTTTGTTTAAGGCTACATCGCTGAAATTGATCCGCTTTTATCAGAGTAAGGGCGGGTCAAAAGTGCTTTTTAATATTGAGTGTAATTTCGAGCCTTCGTGTTCGGAGTATACCAAGCAATGCATCATCAAATATGGGGCAATCAAGGGGTGGAGGTTAGGGCTTGCTCGTATCCGACGCTGCAACCAACCCGATTTGGTTGAAAAAATTCGAGATGAGGTGCCGTAATGTCACGATCTGAGTCAATAGAAGCATTGGAAGCCAAGGAAGAGCAATTACGTTCCTTGGTCGCAGGCCTACCGCAGGAGCAGAGAAAACGCTTTTTTGCGGAGCAAGCAAAGCAGCTGAAAGATCCTGATACGTATGCAGCGCTCAATTGGCTGTTTCTGGGCGGTTTTCATCATCTCTACTTACGCAAATACGCGATTTTTGCGGTGGAGTTTACGCTGCTGATCATCGCCATTATTGCCTTGGTGATGGGCATTTATTACGCGGGGATCATTTTGATTGCTTTGACGGTGTATGAGTTACCGCAGCTGTTCTTTTCTCAGAAAATCGCCCGCCAGTATAATTACAACCTGTCGATGCAGATCTATCAGGATGTGTATGCCAATAAACGGTAAAACTAATTTACAATAAAAAGGCCCTTCCGCAATGCGGTTGAGCCTTTAGGTTGTGTTTATCTTAGTGATATTTGTCTATTTGGCAGTGAGATCGTTGCAAGTTTGGGCTGTGATTGGTTGGTTAACCATTGGCCGGCCCCGCATATCCATAATGACAATATTGTAATTGATCCCGTCATTGACCAATGGGCTCAATTCGTCATTGTTACAATAGTTGATGGCGGCGCTCTTGGCGGCCATCGTTGGTGGGATCTTGCCACCACCCCCATAGAGAATGGTGATTTCTACCATTGACTCTTTGGCGTGGGCCTTCATAACCTGATATTGATCGATCTTGTGGTACGGTGCTTGTTGGTTGATGGCGGCAGCACGGGCCTTGGCTAATTCTGCCAATACTTTTTCGTCTGAGTTTGATGCGCAACCTGCCAGTAATACCGTAGCCAGCAAAGCAAGCGTTCGTTTGATCATAGTGTATTCTCTTGTGGCCAATGCTCGGTTATGGCAGCACTTTCTTGAATGGTTTGACGATGACATTCTGGTAGACGCCGGCATCGATATACGGATCAGCATCGGCCCAGCGTTGGGCATCGGTCAGAGAGTCAAACTCGGCGATAACGGTCGAGCCGGTAAAACCCGCCTCGCCAGGGTTGTCACTGTCAATGGCTGGCATTGGCCCAGCGACTAGCAGTCGACCTTGTTCTTGTAATTCTTGCAGGCGAGCAAGGTGCTTTTCACGAACACTCATTCGACGCTCTAGGCTATTTTCAACGTCTTGGGAAAAAATGACATACCACATTTGTTATCTCCTTGTTAGTCTGAGGTCGATGGTATCGGTTTGTATATTAATGCAAAAAAAAAGCCCAAGCATTAGCTATGGGCTTTTTTTGTAGGGATTTCACTAACCGCGGCTAACAGGGCGGGGACGGCCGTTGCTGTCGATGGCCACATAGTTGAAAGTCGCTTCACAGACTCGGTAGCGCTCGCCAACGCCTTCTACGCAGATTGGCTTAACCCAAACTTCGAGGGCCACACTCATCGAGGTGTTGCCGATACGGCTGCATTCACCGTAGCAGCATACGACATCACCAACGCTAACTGGTGCTTTGAATGCGATGCTGTCAACTGAGACGGTAACAACGCGACCGCCGCAAATTTCTTTGGCCAAGATGGCTCCAGCCAGATCAAGCTGGGACATAATCCAGCCACCAAAGATATCACCGTTGGCATTGGTGTCGGCTGGCATGGCAAGGGTGCGGAGCAGTAGCTGCCCGCGCGGGATATTGTTTTCTGTTGTCATGTTGCGACTCTGTACTACTTGGAATCGGAATGGTTATTTGCACCGTGCTGATCAGAGGAGTCCTCTGTCTGCTCGGGGATACTACGCATATGGTGGTAGATATATCCACCGCTGGCAAGGGAGAAAATCAAAGTCAGGGCTAAAAGCCCAAAGACCTTGAAGCTGACCCATACATCGAGCGGGAGCGTAAAGGCAATATAGACATTCACTACCGCGCATACAACGAAAAATAAGACCCATGCGGTATTGAGCTTGCGCCAAGCTGTATCAGGCAGGGTGATTTCCTTACCGAGCATGTTTTTGATAAAGGGTTTGCCGAGCCATTGGCTGACGGCAAGCCCACCCGCGAAAAGGATGTAGATGATAGTGACTTTCCATTTGATGAAGTTTTCATCATGGAGAAAAATTGTGAGGCTGCCAAAAATGGTTACGATGACAAAAGTCACCAGTTGCATAGTCTCGACTTTTCGGTGCTTGAACCAGGCAATAGCGACCTGAATAGCGGTGGCGGCAATCAAGGCGGCCGTAGCCACGTAGATATCATGGGTTTTGTAGAGAACGAAGAATATGAGCAGGGGAATAAAGTCAATCAGTTGTTTCATGGTGATAGCCACTAGCACGAAAAAGTAGTGCCATCATACCCCTAATTTCTACAATGCCAACTCGGAGGAGGCGGCTGCCGAGATGGCGTAAGAGATATGGAGAAGCTACCACTGTTGCAATGGTGTGCACGATATAAGCAAGATGCGTCCATATTCTAGAAGATAAGCTGTTTCTGAAGTGTTTTCTTGAACGTTTTTTGCTCTACTTAGGCGGGTTTCTGTTATGGAAGATGGGTATTGATATGGAACTTCTCGTTCTTTTTTTATTGGGAATACTATTTTTTACCGTTCTAACGATTAAGTTGGCGGCCAAGCTTTTGGGTTTGGAAAGTCCTGGTGCTGGGGTCTGTGTGCTGGCGACTATTCTGTCGGCTGTCATTTCCGGCATTTTGCTTGCATTTGTCGGGGACGGTTTCCTCGCCTTCGTGGTTTCCTTATTTGTGACAGGGGGAGTCTATACCTTGGTTTTCGGGGTTAATACGGTGGTGGGCTTCGTACTGGCTTTTGTCGCCATGGTTATTCAATTCGCATCGATGTTTGCAATGACGATATTGGGATTATCGGTGGGGATGATCTCGATGGGGCAGTTATAGAACCGCCCAGTAGGGCGGTTGCTTGGATGTGGTCATTGCTTTGCTTACTTGCTGTCGGTCATATTATCGACAATCACCGCACAGGCAGCATCGCCAGTGATATTTAGTGCGGTGCGGATCATATCGAATATTCGGTCGAGGGCAAACAGTAGCGGCAAGCCTTCTATTGGAATACCCGCTGCCAGTAATACGGCGACAACCAAGAATGAAGGGCCCGGTACACCGGCTTGACCGACAGCTCCCAAGGTGGAGGTGACAATAATCGCGATATATGCCCCCATCCCGAGATCAATAGTGAACATCTGGGCAAAGAATACGGCAACTAGTCCATAGTAGATGGCGTTGCCACTCATATTGATGGTCGCACCCAGAGGCAGGACGAACGATGCCGTGGAATTTTTAACGCCTAGCTCTTCCTCACAGGTTTCCATCGTAACGGGCAGCGTGGCCATTGAAGAGGCGGTTGAGAGTGCGACCGTTTGCGGCTTTATCATGGCAGATAAAAACTTGAGCGGTGAGGTTTTGCTGAATATTTTGATCAAAGCCGGATAGAAGATAAACCCATAAATCAGAATAGCTACGATGTAGACGATAAAGAGCTTGAAGACCACCATCAAAGCGCCAAACCCAAAGGTGCCGACGGCATCAGCCATCAGGCCGAAGACCCCCAGTGGCGCGATTTTCATTACCACGTTAATCATCCACACCATTGCATCGACGATGGCGTTGACTCCGTTGACCAGCGGCTCTCGGCGCTGTTTTTCCAGTTTTGATACGGCAATACCGAAAAAGAGGCAGAAGACCAAAATCTGGAGAATGTTCGCTTCGTTGAGGGATTGAAAGACATTGGTGGGGATCATACCGAGGACGGTTGCCCAGAAACCGGGGAGGTCGCCTTTGTTCGCGTAGACATTGGAAAACATGCCCTCAACACCGGTAAGGTCGACGCCTTTTCCTGGCTGGAATAATTCGCCCATGAACAGAGCAAGCGCAACAGCGACTGCCGATGTCAGGCCAAAGAAGCCTAGTGTGGCTAAGCCAACCTTGCCTGCTGATTGGCTGCCGCCGAGACTGGCGGCCCCAGCGATGATGGCTACAGCAACCAGAGGGATGACCAGCATTTTGATCAGGTGAATGAAGATGCTGCCTAGCGGTGCGAACATACTGGCAGAGTGCCCCATCATTGCCCCGACGAGTGTCCCGGCCACCATGGCGATGACCACCTGGATCCCGATGTTGCCCATTAGTCCTTTTTCTTTCAACACCTTGTATTCCTCAGTTGTGTTTGTCCTGCATGTGTGATTTTTGTTACAGCATGAATATCAAGGTGGGCTAGTAGCCTTTTATTTCGGATGTGTAATTTTTGTTAACTTGATATTTGCAATTGTGGTTTTACATGGAAACATATCACTTATCAATAATAGTGCGGATAAATTTATATTCTCATCATAATGTGCAACATTAATGATAACTCTATCGTGTTTGTTAACAACTTGCTTGCGGTATAGGTGGCGGGGTTGTGATGCATTGATCCCTGCGCTGTTTCTGGGGACTTACGGTGATTGGTACTAGACGACAAAGCCGCCTCGGGGGCGGCTTTGTGTGATATTGGAGAGGGCTTATTCTGAGAGGGTAGCGGCTTTCATTGAACGGATAAATGCCGCCATCGCTGTCAGTGTGCCATCGTGATCTCCGAGGTTGTTTTCGATCACTTTGACCACCGCAGAGCCTGAAATTGCCCCCGCGGCGCCAGCGTCGATGGCCTCTTTTACTTGCGCAGGCTCTGAGATACCAAAACCAAGAAGTGCAGGTGGTGCATTGAAGGCATTGAGGCTCTCAAGCAGGTGGCCGATAGGCATACCGGCTTTAGTTTCGGCCCCGGTCACACCGGCACGGGAAAGGAGGTAGGTGTAACCGCCCCCCAGTTCGGATACCTTTTTGAGGGTAGCTTCTGTGGCGTTAGGCGGGGCGATGAAAATGGGGTGAATACCGTACTTTTCGGCGGAAGCCCTGAATTCGGCGGATTCATTGATGGGGACATCGGCTACCAGCACCGAGTCGACACCGGCCTTGGCGCACTGGGCATAGAAGTTATCGATGCCATTGGCAAAAACGAGGTTGGCATACATCAGCAGGCCAATCGGGGTATCAGGGTATTTGCTCCGGATTGTGGTTATCAGCTCAAAGCAGACGGTAGGTGTTGTGCCTGCCTCAAGGGCGCGAATGGTTGCCCCTTGGATTGTCGGCCCGTCAGCGAGCGGATCGGAAAATGGGATGCCGAGCTCCAGTGCATCGGCACCAGAGGCGATCAGGGTGTCGATGATATCCAGCGACTGTGCCGGGGTGGGATCGCCGATAGTCACAAACGGGACAAATGCCCCTTCGTTGCGGGCCGCAAGGCGGTCAAATAGGGCTTGGTAACGATCCATTACAGCACTCCTTTGGCATCTAGAATATCGTGGACGGTGAAAATATCTTTGTCGCCGCGGCCGGAAAGGTTAACCACCAGCAACTGTTCTTGGTTCGGGTTGTCATTGACCATCTTCAGGGCATGGGCCAGAGCATGGGCAGACTCTAGCGCAGGGATAATCCCTTCATGGCGGGCTAGTGCCTGAAAGGCATCGAGAGCCTCGTCATCGGTGACGGCCACGTAGTCGGCTCGGCCGATGGCATTAAGGTGAGCATGCTGAGGACCAACAGAGGGGAAATCCAGCCCCGCCGAAACAGAGTAAGACTCCTCGACTTGTCCATACTCGTCTTGCATCAGTGGTGCTTTCATGCCGAAGAAGATCCCCAGCTTACCGTGTTTCAACGGTGCGCCGTGCATGTCGGTATCCAGCCCTTTGCCTGCGGGCTCTACCCCGATTAGGCCGACGTCGCTCTCGTCAATAAAATCGGCAAACATACCGATGGCATTCGATCCGCCGCCGACGCAGGCAATCACGGCATCTGGCAGGCGGCCTTCTTTTTCGAGGATCTGGGCTTTGGTTTCCTCGCCGATAATATGCTGGAACTCGCGCACGATAGTCGGGAATGGGTGAGGGCCAGCGGCTGTGCCGAGCAGGTAATGGGCAGTGTCGTAGCTGGCAGACCAGTCACGCATGGCTTCGTTGCAGGCATCTTTAAGGGTGGCAGAGCCCGAGTGAACGGGGATGACGGTCGCCCCCATCAGTTTCATTCGGAAAACATTGGGACTTTGGCGCTCAACGTCCTTGGCGCCCATGTATACCCGGCATTTAAGGCCGAGCAGGGCACAGGCCAAAGCGGTTGCAACCCCATGCTGGCCCGCGCCGGTTTCGGCTATAATCTCGGTTTTGCCCATCCGCTTGGCAAGCAGGGCCTGGCCAAGAACCTGATTGGTTTTATGGGCCCCGCCGTGTAGCAGATCCTCGCGCTTGAGGTAGAGTTTGGTTTTGGTGCCCTTGGTCAGGTTCTGGCACAAGGTCAGGGCTGTCGGGCGGCCGGCATATTCTTTCAAGAGGGACATGAACTCATCGCGGAATACTGGGTCCTGTTGGGCCTCAACAAAGGCAGCTTCCAGCTGGTCGAGGGCCGGAACCAGAATTTGCGGTACATATTGACCGCCAAATTCGCCGAAATAGGCGTTAATCTTGCTCATCATTATTTCCTTAATATTTCCTGATAGCCGCAAAGGCCGCTTTCAATTTGTTCGGGTCTTTCTTGCCAGGGGCGCTTTCAACGCCGGAGTTGAGATCCAGTCCGCGACAGCCCAGTTTGGCTGCCTCACAGACATTTTCAGGGGTCAGCCCGCCAGCTAGCATGGTGATCTGTTTTTGTTCGTCTGGGATCAGTCGCCAGTCAAAGGCGACACCGGTACCACCGCTTTGGCTACCTGCTCGGCTATCTAGCAGGTGGCGGTCAGCATCCCATAAGGCTAGCTCGGGAGATTGGCTGTCTACGCCGTGTGCTTTCCAAATTTCGCAATCTGCGGGTAGCTGTGCCTTGAGGGTGCGCACGTAGTCCGGATCTTCGTCACCGTGGAGCTGGACGGCGGCCAGTGATAGTGCTTTGGCGGCTTTGGTTACGGCATCGGGATCGGCATTGCGGAAAACACCGACGTACTTGAGCGGGGCACCACTCATTACCATTCTTGCCTGTTCGATATCAATTTGGCGCGGTGAGCTGGATACGAAAATCAATCCGCCGTAGACCGCACCATGCTGGTAGGCCGACGCTGCATCATCGGCGTGGGTCAGCCCGCATACCTTATTTTCGCCAAGGATAACCTTGCGGACGGCTTGTTCTAGATTGTCTTCGGACATCAGTGAGCTGCCGATCAAAAAGCCGTTGGCATAAGCGGCGAGATCACGCACCTGCTGGTGGGTATAGATCCCTGATTCGGAGATCACGATAGTGCCTTCCGGCAGCTTTGGCGCCAGATGTTTGGTGCGGTCGAGATCGATGCTGAGATCGCGCAGGTTACGGTTGTTTATCCCGACGACCTTGGCCTTGAGTGCAATGGCCCTTTCGAGTTCATCTTCGTTGCTGACTTCGGTCAGGATCCCGAGATTGAGCGACTCGGCTACAGCGGCGAGTGTTTGGTATTGTTCGTCGTCAAGTACCGACAGCATCAGCAGGATCGCATCGGCCTGGTAGTGCCGTGCGAGGTAGACCTGATAAGGATCTATCATGAAATCCTTGCACAGTACCGGTTGGCGAACTTGGCCGCGAACGCGTGGCAGGAAGTCAAAACTGCCTTGAAAATACTTTTCGTCGGTCAGCACGGATATTGCGCTGGCATGGTTGTTGTAGACCTGCGCGATGTAATCGAGATTGAAATCATCGCGGATCAGCCCTTTTGATGGCGAGGCTTTTTTGCATTCGAGGATAAACGCTACATGCTCGCCGGACAGCGCATCATAGAAACTGCGATCGCTAGGCACCAGTGCCTCTTTGAACGAAGCCAAAGGCTGGTCGGCTTTGCGTGCCTCGACCCACAGCCGTTTGTCAGCCACAATTTTTGCTAATACGGTTTCCATCATTAATCCCTCTGTGCCAGTTTTCTGACCAGGTCGAAGGCTTTGCCGGATGCCATGACGGCAAGTGCTTGCTGCGTATTGGCTTGTAGATCCTCTTGGCCGAACAGGCGGAGGAGCAGGGCAACGTTGACAGCAACTGCCGCGTTTTGTGCCGGGGTGCCACTGCCGGTCAGGATGTTAGTAATAATGGCTCGGTTTTCTTCCGGCTCGCCACCTTTGATTGCTTCTAGCGGGTAGCTCTCTACCCCGAAATCTGCTGGAGTCAGGGAGTATTCCCTGATCTCGCCGTTGACAATCTCGGCGACGGTGGTCGGGCCGTGGATTGCCACCTCGTCAAGCCCGCTGCCGTGAACGACAGCGGCGCGCTTCATGCCCATTGCCTTCATGGTTTCGGCAATGGGCCGAACCAATGCTTCATCATAGACGCCCATCAGTTCGATATTCGGTCTGGCCGGGTTGATAAGCGGGCCGAGCAGGTTGAATACGGTTCGGGTTTTCATGGTTTGGCGTACTGGCATCGCATGGCGAACGCCGCCGTGGTATTCCGGCGCAAACAGAAAACAGACGCCGAGCTCGTCAAGGGCTGCCCGAGCGGTTTCCGGTGTCATGGCCAGATTGATCCCGAACTTGTCGAGCAGATCTGAAGAGCCTGATTTGCTCGAAACACCGCGGTTACCGTGTTTGGCGACTTTGACCCCGCAGGCTGCCGCCACGAAGGCCGCAGTGGTGGAAATATTGATGGTGTCATGGCCGTCACCGCCAGTTCCGACGATATCGGCAAAGTCGTACTCCGGGCGAGGAAACGGATTGGCATTGGCCAGCAGCGCCTTGGCTGCCCCTGCTATTTCGGCCGGGCTTTCGCCTTTGATTTTAAGGGCGGTTAGCAGTGCTGATAGCAGGATAGGTTCGATGTCGCCTTTGATAATGGCATCGAACAGAATTTGGCTTTCCCGCTCGCTCAGTGCTTGTTGGTCATACAGCTTGTCGGCAATGGTATAAATGGTCGTATCCATCCTAGATTCTCCCTTAAATTTGATTGTTTCTCTGTTCGTCAGCCCGCGGTTTGGTTGTGACCCAATCCAATGTGTTGGTCAGTAGCTGGGCACCTTGGGTCGTCAGAATCGATTCGGGATGGAACTGAAATCCGCAAACCCGGTCTTGTTCGTTGGCTACAGCCATAACAAGGTCGTCGACTTCGGCGATCACTGCCAGATTGTCTGGTACTGAGGTCGCCACCAGCGAGTGGTAGCGGGCAACCGTCAGTGGGTTGGGAAGGCTGTCGAAGACGGCATGGCTGCCATGGGCCATCATGGCTGGCTTGCCGTGGACGATTTGACCGGCTCCGGCAACTCTGCCGCCGTAGGCCTCGACAATAGCTTGGTGGCCGAGACAAATGCCGATCATCGGCACTTTTCCGCGTAACCGCAGGATAAGCTCGGGCATGCAGCCCGCATCCGCTGGGGAGCCGGGGCCCGGCGAGAGTACCAGTACCGGATTGTTTTTCTCGGCAATGGCCTGTTCGATATCGGCAGCATCGAGGCTGTTGCGGTAGACAGTGACAAGACAGCCCAGTGAGCGGAACTGGTCTACCAAGTTGTAGGTAAAGGAGTCGAAATTGTCGATCAGAACAATATGAGGCTGGTTCATGATGCGGCTCCTCGTAATTTGGCCGAGGCGCTGTGTGCCTTGCAGATGGCGGTGATGACGGCTTGTGCCTTGCCGCGTGTCTCATCGGCTTCGGCCTGTGGCTGTGAGTCGTAGACCACCCCAGCTCCAGCCTGCACGCTGGCCGTACCATCTTCGACATAGGCCGAGCGGATCACGATACAGGTATCCATGTCGCCTTGGCCGGTCAGGTAGCCGACGGCACCGCCATAGCTACCTCGACGGCGTTGTTCGACCTCTCGGATCAGTTGCATGGCGCGGATTTTCGGCGCGCCGGTCAACGTCCCCATGTTCATGCAGGCCTGATAGGCATGGAGGGCATCGAGATCATTGCGTAGCTGGCCAACCACGCGAGAAACCAAATGCATCACATGGCTGTAGCGGTCGACTTTGAGGAGGTCGGCAACGTAGCGGCTTCCTGCCTCGCTGATGCGCGCCACGTCATTGCGGGCAAGATCCACCAGCATCATGTGTTCCGCGTTTTCTTTCATATCACTGCGCAGATCGAGTTCGATACGCCCGTCTAGATCCAGGTTTATCGTCCCGTCCGGGTTTTTGCCCCGATGGCGGGTGCCAGCTATCGGGTAGATCTCGATCTGGTTGCTTTCGGTACAATATTTGAGGGCGCTTTCCGGTGAGGCGCCGAATAGGGTGAAATCCGCGTCTTGCAGGTAGAACATGTAAGGACTGGGATTGCCGATTTTCAGTTCTTTGTAGGCGTTGAGTGGGGATGGGCACGGCAGGATAAACTGGCGTGATGGAACAACCTGAAAGACATCCCCATTGATAACGTGTTGCTTGAGGTCTTGCACTTGTTGGCAGAATGCCTCGTCACTGACGGTAACTGTCGGTGTGACATCATCGAGTATCGGCGCGGCCGGCAGTGGTGTCGGCACTAGGCAAGCTTCTTTTATATGCTGCAGGCGGCGGCTCAGTTCGAAGTAGCTCGCGGTATAGGTGTCCCCTCCGAACAGGGTTGCCTGCAATTTGCCTTTGCGGCGCTGGTGGTCGATAACCAACAGGGTTTCGGCAATATAGAACAGGTAGTCTGGGCAGCGGTTGTCCTGCTTGACTGCCGGGAGCGGCTCGAAACTATCGACGACGTCATAGGCAAACAGGCCGCCCAGAAACAGGGCCTCGCGCGGATGCCCCGCTATATCAAAAGCCTGCTGGATCAAACGCAAGGCATCGAAACTGGACGTTTGGCGTAGGCGGCTGTCTTCGTCCAGAGCCCGACCGGACTCGGCAAAGGTCAGCACCAGTGTGCGGGGTTCACGCTGGCTCTGGATATCTGCCGGAAGTTTGCCGGACAGGGTTTGCAGTACATTGAGGCCGTTGTCGGTCAGGGCTTCAAGCCTGACTTCCTTGCCCCGGCAGACGATGCGCACGGCGGCATCAATCAGCATTAGGCTTTTCAGATCCTGCTTGGAGTCGATTTCTGCCGATTCCAACAGCAGGTTATGGGGGCGGCCGTCACACACCGAGTAATAGAGCTCGGTGGGATCCGCCACATAGGGGACATCCAGGCTGAGCAACTCCAGCTCGCCGACGCCTAGCGGGTTCGTATTCACAGCGTTCTCCCTGCCGCTTCTACAAAAGGTTTCAGCTCTTGCATGAGCTGTTCGAACATTGGACCCGTCAGTGCCTGATGTCCGTCAGACAATGCCTCACACGGGTTAAGGTGCGATTCGACGATGATACCGTCAGCGCCAACGGCTGCGGCTGCCCGCGATAGTGGGATCACCAGTTCGCGAACACCGGTACCGTGGCTTGGGTCTACCACCACCGGCAGGTGGGTTCGTTGTTTCAGGTAGGCGACGGCATTGAGGTCCAACGTATTGCGTGTTGCTGTTTCGTAGGTACGGATCCCCCGCTCGCACAGGATGATGTTCGGATTACCGGCATCGTAGATGTATTCCGCCGCCAGCAGCAACTCCTCGATAGTGGCGGAAAGTCCGCGTTTGAGCAAGACCGGTTTTTGGCTTTCACCGACGGCTTTGAGCAGGGCATAGTTTTGCATGTTGCGCGCGCCGATTTGGAGGCAGTCGATATACTGGCACATAGCCTCCATCTGGCTTACTTCCATCACTTCCGAAACGGTAGGCAGCCCTAGTTGTTCGTTGGCCTGTTTGAGTAGCTTCAGGCCGTCAATGCCCATTCCTTGAAAATCATAAGGGCTGGTGCGGGGTTTGTAGGCCCCGCCGCGTAGGGCGACGGCACCATACTGTTTGACCACTTCGGCGACAGCCATCAACTGGTCTTCAGACTCTACTGAGCAAGGTCCTGCAATAACGGCAAATTTGTCGCCGCCTACCGAGGCATTGCCGAAGCGGACGACGGTATCGTGGGCTTGTACTTCGCGGCTGACCATCTTGTACTTGGTTAGGATTGGCTTGACGGTCTCAACGCATGGGTAAGAATCGAAATGGAGCTGCTGCAAGATACGTTCGTCGCCCAGCGCACCGAGAACAATACGCTCAACTCCCGGCATATACAGAGGCTTGAGTCCGGCCGTTTCGATGCGGGTCAGTATTTCTTGTGCTTGGGCTTCGGTGGCATTGGGTTTTAGTACAATAATCATCGTTTTATTCCTTTACTTACCCAGCGTATTTGGGGCCGGGGGCTGCATATTCGGCTTCGTTTAGTTTAGCTATAGATATAAAAAAACCCGCTCTCGGGCGGGCTTGTGTTATCTGGCTCTAGGCACAGCGACTCACACCACCCGCAGAGGGAAGTGCCACCACCAAGAGAAGAAAGCGCAGAGCTGATGATGAAATTGCTGTAACATGTAAATGTCCTGTAACCTAGTTCGGGGTAACTGCGTACTAGTAAACTAGTTCATTGAATTGAAGTCAAGAATAAAATTTATGTTATTTGATTTACATAGTCATACGACTGCGTCTGATGGTCGGTTGTCGCCACAAGAGCTAGTGATGAGGGCGGTAGAACGCCGGGTGGATGTGCTTGCGATTACGGACCACGATACCGTGGCCGGGTTGGCAGAGGCCGAGATGACGATTGCAGCACAGAATTTGCCAATAACACTGGTCAAAGGCATTGAAATATCGACACTTTGGCAAAACTTTGATATTCACATTGTTGGCTTGCAGATTGATTCTGAGCATCCGGCAATGGTGCAGATTATCGAACAGCAGGCCGCGCGGCGAGAGGCCCGGGCCGAGCTGATTGGTGAGCGGCTAGAGAAAAACCGGATGCCGGGGGCGCTGGCTGGCGCAAAGGCCATTGCCGATGGCGCAACCCTGACTCGAGCTCATTTTGCCCAGTGGATTGTCGAGCAAGGGTATGCCAAGAATATGCAGGCCGTCTTCAAGAAGTACATGACCCGCAATAACCCGGGTTATGTCCCGCCTAATTGGTGTTCGATGGCTGAAGCTGTGACGGCTATTCATCAGGCCGGGGGCATTGCCGTACTGGCGCATCCGGGTAGTTACAATATGACGGCTAAATGGATCAAGCGGCTGCTCGCTGCATTCGTCGACGCTGGTGGCGATGCAATGGAGGTGGCTCAACCGCAGCAGGCTCCGCAAGATAGACGCGTGCTGGGGGATTATGCAATTGATTATAATCTGATGGCTTCGCAGGGCTCTGATTTTCACTATGTCTCTCCATGGACCGATCTTGGACGTAACTTATGGTTACCGAAGGGCGTGACTGAGGTCTGGCATGACTGGGGTGTTGAGAAGCTACGTGAAGAAGGTGAAGCGTCCTGAGTGAGGGCCTTCCCGTGGAGGAAGAATGAGTCAGTTTTTTTATGTTCATCCGGAAACACCACAAACCCGTCTGATTAATCAGGCTGTGGCGATTATCCGTAATGGTGGTGTGATCGTGTACCCGACTGATTCGGGATATGCGTTGGGCTGCCAGCTGGAAAACAAATCGGCATTGGAGCGCATTTGCCAGATCCGCCGCCTTAACGACAAGCATAATTTTACCTTGCTGTGTCGTGATCTTTCCGAGCTTTCGCTCTACGCCAGGGTGGATAACAGTGCGTTCCGCCTGCTACGCAACAACACACCGGGTGCCTATACTTTTATCTTCAAGGGTACCAAGGAAGTGCCGCGTCGTTTGATGAATCCGAAGCGCAAGACGATTGGTATCCGGGTTCCGGACAATGCTATTGCCTTGGCTCTGCTGGAAGCATTGGGCGAGCCGATGATGTCAACGTCTTTGATCTTGCCGGGTAACGAAGTGACCGAGTCTGATCCTGAGGAGATCCGCGATAAGATTGAGCATGCAGTCGACCTGATTATCAGTGGTGGCTACCTTGGCGAGCAGCCGACGACGGTGGTTGATTTTAGCAATGACGAGATTGAGATTGCTCGCGTTGGAGCGGGTGACCCATCTCCGTTTGAATCCTAGCCAATATAGCGCCTTATTCACACTGGGTGCGTAAATATTATCACCGACGGGCGTTCACGGCGCGCTGGGTCGAGCTAGAAACGGTAACAATTCCTTACTACCAAACTGCGTTTTAGGTGGTAAGTGGGTTAAGCTTTTGGCATAATTCGCCGTCGCTTTGAATAGGTCGAAGCGTGATGATATTTCGACGCCTGTGAAGGCGACAAAGGTTTGTCTAATGAGTGAAAAATTACAGAAAGTACTGGCGCGTTCTGGCCAGGGTTCTCGCCGCGAAATCGAACTGATGATCCAGAACGGGCGCGTCAGTGTTGATGGTATCGTGGCTAAACTGGGTGATCGCCTGGAAGATTTGAGCGTTAACGTACGTATCGACGGTCATAAAATCCAACTGGTGTCATCGTCGGACGAAATTTGTCGAGTACTGGCTTATAACAAACCGGAAGGTGAGCTATGTACTCGCCATGATCCTGAAGGTCGTCGTACCGTTTTTGATCGCCTGCCTCGCCTGAAAGATGGCCGCTGGGTATCTGTTGGCCGTCTTGATGCGAACACTGCAGGTTTGCTGCTGTTCACAACAGATGGTGAGCTGGCTAACCGCCTGATGCACCCGAGCCGCAGTATCGAGCGTGAATACATGGTACGTGTATTCGGCGAAGTGAGCGAAGATATGGTTCGCAACCTAGTTCGTGGTGTTGAGCTTGAAGACGGTATGGCCCGCTTCGAAGACGTTGTCTACGCTGGTGGCGAAGGCATGAACCACACGTTCTACGTGGTGATCACCGAAGGTCGTAACCGTGAGGTTCGTCGTCTGTGGGACTCGCAGGGTGTGACGGTAAGCCGTCTTAAGCGTGTACGTTACGGTGATATCTTCCTGACCAAAGATCTGCCTCGCGGCGGTTGGATGGAGCTGGAGCTAAAAGAAGTTAACTACCTTCGCGAGAAAGTAGAACTTCCTGCTGAAACCGAAACAGCACTGACGGTTGAAGGCCAGAAGCGTAAGCGTGGTGTTCGTCAGATCCGTCGTGCGGTACGCCGCCATGAAGAGCGCCTGAGCGATGATACTCGTGGTAACCGCCGTCAAGACAAGCGCCGTGGCTCAAACCGCAATGGCCAAGAGATGCCTGTACAGGAGAACAGCGGTTCTCGCCGTCAGGACAAGCGTCGCGGTGCTAACCGCAACAGCCAAGAGCAGTTCGGTTCTGAATCGAATGGTTCTCGTCGTAAGCCTTCTGGCAATGCGGCTAACCGTCGCAATCCTTTGAAGACGAAACCGGCAAAGCCGCGCGTGCGCAAATAATACTGCCTTTCGTTAAATCGGACATTTTAAAAGCCAGGCTCTTGAGCCTGGCTTTTTCATTGTTGGTGTTTTAGCTGGCAGCCCCGGGTTTTCTCTTGGGTTGAGCGTCAATACATTGGCCGTGGACGCTATCGCTCTCTTTGCTCATCAGATAAACATACAGCGGCATAATCTCGGCGGGTGTTTTCAGCAAGCGGGCATCTTCAGCGGGGAAGGCCTGGGCGCGCATTGCCGTGCGGGTGCCGCCGGGGTTGATAGCATTGACCCTAACCTGAGTGTTGTTGAGTTCGTCGGCCAGTACTTGCATCATCCCTTCAGTGGCGAACTTTGATATCGAGTACGTTCCCCAGAAAGCCCTGCCTTCGTGGCCGACTGTCGAGGAGGTGAAGATGATACGGCCGTGTGGCGACTGTTTGATCAGTGGCAGGACAGCTTGTGTCAGCAGGAATTGGGCCTTGACGTTGACCTGCATGACATCATCGAAGACCTCTTCGCCGAGTTGCTCGAAGGGGCTGAGTACGCCCAATAAACCGGCATTGTGCAGCACGCCGTCAAGGCGGCCGAATTGTCCTTCAATGGTATCGACCATGTCGAGGTAGTTTTGTCTGGTTGCGCCCATCATATCCATGGGGATGATGGCTGGCTGCGGATAGCCAAGGTTTTCGATTTCGTCATAGACCGCTTCGAGCTTGGCAACGGTGCGGCCGAGCAGGACCACGGTAGCACCGTGAGCGGCATAGCTAATAGCTGCCTGGCGTCCGATACCGTCACCGGCTCCGGTTACCAGAATAACGTTATCCTTCAGTGTCTTCTCATCCACTTGATAATCCACTCAATACTTCCTTTTCGTTGTTATCATTGGCGTAGTGTAACACTGTCAAATTGGCGATGACATGATCGCTCCTCGACAATCGGGAATAGCCGCTGTTTTGAGCAGTTGCTCGCCCTTTGCCGTTGGTGATGAATATTGGCGTAGCCGAATCGATGACAACGTGGTTACAATGAATTCAAACAAGAGAATGAGGACTCGACATTGGATTTTTTGTTTGATTATGGGCTGTTTCTAGCCAAGATTGCCACGGTGGTGATCGCGATTATCAGTATTCTTGTTATCGTTAAGGGACTTAAAGGCCACCACGGCGCCAAAGGGGAGCTGGAAGTCACTGACTTGACCGAGCAGTACAAGGAGACGGTCGAGCAGCTGGAATCCCACTTGTTTGACAAGCCATTGCTCAAAGCGCGTGACAAGGCTGAGAAAAAGGCTGAAAAAGAGAAACACAAGGCACGCCAGAATGAAGTAAAGAAAGCGGCGAAGGAAGGGGATTTGAGCCATTCCCGTGAGCCTCGTCTCTTTGTTCTTGATTTTCATGGCAGTATCGATGCCAAAGAAGTGGCTTCGCTGCGCGAGGAAGTGACGGCTATTTTGGCTGTCGCGATTGAAGGCGATGAGGTGTTGCTGCGTCTTGAGACGGGCGGCGGCATGGTGCATGGCTACGGCTTGGCTTCATCGCAGCTTGACCGCCTCAAAGCGGCCGGTATTACGTTGACCATTTCAGTGGATAAAGTCGCGGCCAGTGGCGGTTATATGATGGCGTGCGTGGCTGATAAGATCATCTCTGCGCCGTTCGCGGTTGTTGGTTCTATCGGGGTGATTGCTCAGCTACCAAACTTCAATAAACTTCTGAAAAAGAACGATATTGAGTTTGAGCAGATTACTGCTGGTGAGTTCAAGCGTACCCTGACCATGTTTGGTGAGAATACCGACAAGGCACGTGAGAAATTCCAGTCTGAAATTGAAGAGACCCACGGATTGTTCAAAGACTTTATCGCAGAGCACCGTCCTGAGCTGGATCTTGAAAAAGTGGCTACGGGCGAGCACTGGTTTGGCAAGCAGGCTCTAGGTTTAGGATTGGTTGATGAGATCGGCACCAGTGATGATTTTATTAGCCATGCATGCAAAGATCGCGAGGTGTTGCAGGTTCGCTATGTCCAGCGTAAGAAACTGGCTGAAAAGCTAGCTGGGGCAACCGGTGATGCTGCTGATAATCTACTGTTGAAGTGGATTAGCCGTGGCCAGCGTCCGATTGTTTAAGGCGGGTAGCGTATGAACCAGATGTGGGCGTTGTTTTCCTTCCAAGGGCGTATGCGTCGCCGTGACTACTGGCTTTATAGTCTTCCTGTGCTTTTGGTAATGATGCCCGTTATTATCTATTCACCAATGGATATGGCTGCGGAAAATGATCTGCAGTCGATTCTGTCGTTGTTAATTACGGGCTTTGCGATGTGGGCGTCAATGGCGCTTAACGCCAAGCGTTTGCACGACCGTGGCAAGAGTGCATGGTGGCTGATTCTGACATTTGTGCCATTGGTGGGGCCGGTGTTTGTCATTATTGAACTGGGCTGCCTTGATGGCACCAAGGGCGATAATGCATATGGCCCGGATCCGAAGGGGCGGGGAGAGCCACCGTTGCCCCCTCAGGATGGTCAGGAGAACAATAAAGACACGATGACTATTGATATTTGAGTTCACTACCGGATAGCATAAATAGCCCCGCGATGCGGGGCTATTATTTTGTTAGTTGGCCAGAGTAAACTCCGGTGAAAGTTTATGGGCAAGAAACTTGAACATATTAAAAACCAGTGTGGTTTTTTCTGTCGGTAAGCCTTTGTCATCAAGGAAGTAGTTTTCACCCTTGAAGATCAGTACTTCGTCACGCTCTTCCACTGCAGTCGCGCGCATGCCATCGATATAGCTGTCATGATCTTGGATGATTTGGTTGGCAATCATTAGAAGATCGGACGTTGAAATGCTTGTTTTGTCGCTCATGGTCAGTCTCTTTGCATAGTCTCGGGACTGGTGGATACCAGCCGGTTGTCATTAGTGTATTGAAGACAGGTAAGAAAAATCAAGTGAGTGGTTATTGGTCGGCGTACTGTCTGGTTGCTGCCCTAATCGATGAAATTCTGTGAGCGACGACAAAAAATCGTTGTTTTTGATAGTAAATTTTCAGCCTAGGTGGTAATCATTACCGCCCGTTACAGGGGCGAAACGGTGCACTGAGCAAGTTCTTGTCATTGATAATGTATTTGCCGCAACGTTTCATTAACATGTGGGGAAGGGACAAGCAAACGGCTGCGATTTGGCAAAAAGCAGTTGACCTTCTAAGAATGTAGCCCAATATGTAAATACTAAACGCATTACGTAACTCGTTACCTGCCTAACCAGCATAAATGGCGGTTTTCAGGAGGCGTGAAAAGTTACGTAATCAGTTTGGCGTATTGCCGTTGCCGTGCTTTCAGTGGGTTATTTGAACGTGCAACTATTTGTTTATTTTTAAGTTTGAGCACGAGGACGTAAAAGAACGATTATGGGCAAATCTCTCGTTATTGTGGAGTCCCCAGCCAAGGCCAAGACGATTAATAAGTACTTGGGCAAGGACTTCATCGTAAAGTCAAGCGTAGGTCATGTCCGTGACCTGCCGACGGGCGCCCGCAGCACCGGTAAGAAGGCGGCTGCGACGACCACGAAAGGCTTGGATGCAGAAGAAAAAGCGCGCATTAAGAAAGAAAAAGAAAAAAAAGCGCTGATCAACAAGATGGGTGTGGATCCCTACAACAATTGGGAAGCCCATTACGAAGTACTACCGGGCAAAGAGAAGGTAGTCAACGAACTGCAAAAGCTGGCCGAAGACGCTGACTTTGTTTATCTCGCGACCGATTTGGACCGCGAAGGAGAGGCCATTGCGTGGCACCTTCGTGAGATCATCGGCGGCGATGATGAGCGCTACAAACGAGTGGTTTTCAACGAGATTACCAAAAATGCCATTCAGCAGGCTTTTGAGCAGCCGGGTGAGTTGAATATTGACGGTGTCAATGCGCAGCAGGCGCGCCGCTTCCTTGACCGCGTGGTTGGCTTCATGGTGTCGCCGCTGCTGTGGAAAAAAGTGGCACGAGGCCTATCTGCTGGACGCGTACAGTCTGTCGCGGTGAAGCTAATCGTTGGCCGCGAACGTGAAATCAAGGCGTTTGATCCGGAAGAGTACTGGGATATCCATGCCGATACGCTGACGGGTGGCAAAGACGCATTGCGTCTGATGGTTGCCCAGCAGGCTGGCAAGGCATTCCGTCCGGTCAATGAAAGCCAGACTATGGCTGCCAAGTCGCTGCTTGACAGTGCGGTTTACACTGTGGCCGAGCGTGAAGACCGCCCGACGACCAGTAAGCCATCAGCGCCGTATATTACGTCGACCTTGCAACAAGCTGCGAGTACCCGTTTGGGCTACGGCGTTAAGCGCACAATGGGCTTGGCTCAGCGTTTGTACGAGGCGGGTTATATTACCTATATGCGTACAGACTCGACTAACCTGTCGAAAGAAGCGGTTGAAGCGGCGCGTGAATATATTGGCAGCGAGTACGGTGAGCAGTACTTGCCAGCAAGTCCGAATACTTACGGCAGCAAGCAAAATGCCCAGGAAGCCCACGAAGCGATCCGTCCGTCGGATGTGTTGGTGCGTGCAGAAAATCTTGAAGGCATGGATCAGGATGCGATCAAGCTGTATGACTTGATTTGGCGCCAGTTCGTTTCCTGCCAGATGGTTCCGGCAAAATATGACTCGAGCACGATTACCGTGACGGCGGGTGAGTTTACCCTGAAAGCCAAGGGCCGAACCCTGCGCTTTGACGGTTGGACTCATGTCCAGCGCCCGACTGGAAAGAACGAAGATACCACCCTGCCAATGGTGCAGGTGGGTGATACCCTGACGCTAGAAGCGCTGGATCCGAAGCAGCATTTCACCAAGCCACCAGCTCGTTTTACCGAAGCTGCATTGGTTAAAGAACTTGAAAAGCGCGGTATTGGCCGTCCGTCGACCTACGCGTCAATCATCTCGACCATTCAGGATCGCGGCTACGTACGTGTTGATCAACGCCGTTTCTACGCTGAGAAGATGGGTGAGATTGTCACCGATCGTCTGGACGAAAGTTTTGCGGATCTGATGGACTACGATTTCACCGCCCGCATGGAAGGCAATCTCGATAAGATTGCCGAAGGCGAAGCGAACTGGAAAGCGGTACTCGACAATTTCTTCAGCGATTTCACTGGCGAGCTGGAAAAGGCAGAGCTGGATGAAAGCGAAGGCGGGATGAAGCCGAACAATATCGTGCTGACAGACATCGAGTGTCCGACGTGTGGCCGCCCAATGGGGATCCGTACCGCATCGACCGGTGTGTTCTTGGGTTGTTCGGGTTATGCCCTGCCGCCGAAAGAGCGTTGTAAGACGACAATCAACCTCGGTGACGAGGACGGTATTGTTAACGTTTTGGAAGAAGACGTTGAAACGGCAGCTCTGCGTGCCAAGAAGCGTTGTCCGAAATGTAGTACGGCGATGGATGCCTACTTGATCGATGCTGAGCGTAAGCTGCATGTGTGTGGTAACAACCCAGGTTGTGACGGCTACATTGTCGAGAAAGGCGAGTTCATGCTCAAGGGCTATGATGGTCCGGTGATTGAGTGTGACAAGTGTGGTTCCGATATGGAACTGAAGAACGGCCGTTTCGGCAAGTACATGGGTTGTACCAGCGAGTCATGTAAGAACACCCGTAAGATCCTTAAGAACGGTGAAATCGCACCGCCAAAAGAAGATCCGGTACATTTTCCTGAGCTGCCATGCACCCAGGATTCGGATGCCTACTTTGTGTTGCGTGATGGCGCATCGGGTCTGTTTATGGCCGCGAGTACCTTCCCTAAGTCACGGGAAACCCGTGCTCCGTTGGTGGAAGAACTGGTACGTTTCAAAGATCGTCTGTCGCCTAAGTTCCTGTATCTAACGGAAGCTCCGACCCACGATCCGGATGGCCGTCCGACAGTGGTTCGCTTTAGCCGTAAGACTAAAGAAAACTACGTTCGCTCTGAAATTGATGGCAAGCCATCGGGTTGGACTGGCTTGCACATTGACGGCAAGTGGGAAATCACCGACAAGCGCAAGAAGCCAAAAGCGAGCAAGTCGGAAGAAGAATAATAAAAAACCGCCGAAAGGCGGTTTTTTATTGCCGTAAGTATTCTGTAGCGGATCAGGCGATTGCCAAGGTTTCGCAGGGAACCCCGCTGTGGAAACGGAAGTTATCGTCGGGGGCATTGATAAGCTCCGCCTCGCGGGCCCCGATGGCCTGGATTCTGTCACTGATATCGCCACCGGCGATTTGCTCGGCAAGGATCAGGTAGTCTTGGTAGTGGCGTGCTTCGGAGCGTAGCAGCGAAATATAGAACTTACGCAGATCGTCATCGAGGTAAGGGGCGAGTTTGGCAAAACGCTCGCATGAACGGGCCTCAATGTATGCCCCGATGATCAGTTTGTCGATTAGCGTGGCGGGTTCGTGGGTGCGGACGATTTTCATCAGCCCCTTGGCATAGCGGCCGGCATTGAGGTTGGAGTATGGGATGCCGCGATTTTCCATGATCTCGAGCACTTGCTCGAAATGATGGAATTCTTCTTTTATTAGCCGCACCATTTTGTCGATCAGCGGTTGGCCGTGAGGAAAGTCGCTGCGGGGAGTGAGCGGTGCACTGAGCCCGTTTTTCTTACCGTGGAAATGGCGGGTATCGCGATGCTGACCATAGACGAACTCTTCGTACGGTTTGGCCCAGTCGAGCAGTGCTTGGCCGCTGGCTTTGTCGATGGCATAGCGGCGGATCAGGAATATCGCCGTCTGGCTGGCTTTCAGTTCACAGTTGCAGTGATCTACCAGCAGGGTAGTAAGATTGCCTGGCTGCTTTGCCTGATTAATCCAGGCATCGGGGGTTTCACAGTGAAGGAATTGCTTTACCGGGGTAAGCAGCTCATCGATCATCTGCTGTTGGGATGTACTCATGGGCTAACTTTTTATGATTGAAATAGTTGCGCCATTATACCCGTGCAAGTGGGCTATACCCAAGAGGCGGCAGTTTTAGCAAGAATGCAATAATAAAAAAGGCCACCCTTGGGTGGCCCTTCTTGTTATTACCATTTGCGTTTTGGCTGGAATAGCACGTCAAGCTCGTCTTGCTCTTTGGCAAGCATTTGCTGGCGTTCTTTTTCGTGCTGACTGCTCTGGTTGATATCAATTTCACTGAGCATTTTTTGCAGCTTTTCCCTTGCCTGATTCGCATAATTGTCATTTTTGCTTGAAAGGGCATCCAAGCCTTTTTGCAAAAGCTGTTTTGACGTACCAAGCTGACGTTTTTGAGCCGCGTCACTGGCACGCTTGATGACGTTCTCGATATTAATTCGCAACTGGATGCTTTCAAGACGCGCATTTTCAGCGACAAAGGCCTGAGTCGCCATACGGCCACGGCTGTGTTCGCTCTTGATGACCGCTTTTAGGCGTTTTACCAGCTGCAGCATACCAATCGCTTGACGGTCAGTGCTTGGTACTTTGAATGCGGTAGCGTCCGCATTGGAATAGTTTTCTTGCAGCTGACGAATTTGTTCGCTAACTTGGCTGATACGAACAGGCATGTTTCGATCTTGCGGATCTGCCTGCTGCATCCCTTCTAATGAGTGCAGTACGCGTCTATTGAGGCAAACTAGCAATTCTTTGCTATACGGTAGAAGGTGGGCATTACCGATAAGCTCTTCGGTTGCATCGATAATCGCAATGTATTTGGCGAGTTCTTGCTGTTTGGCACTTTCTAGTTTCTGGCGATACTGGATAATAACGTTGTAACCAACGATAAGGACCAGTAGTAAGCCGATCAAGCCAATGATAAGTGGCATGCTCATGTCAGGTATTGACCATCCGTACTGATATTTAGTCTTATAAGATACACCATATGCTTTGTTTGCAACAGTGTTGCAAAGCTTTTTATGACTCCTGTTCAAGTAATTTTAGAATACTTTTCGCGCATTCCTCGAAAAAATAATACTAAAAGGGAACCTATTCTCTATTAAGGATATTTGATGGAAGAAAGAAGGGGGAATGCCTGCCCAAATGATGGCTTGCTCGGGGGATTATTTTCAAGAAAGACTATGAAAACAGCGGTAGAAAATATATAACATAAAATTATACATGGAGGATTACATATACATTCTATATAGCGGTAGGATTCACTGCGCTGCTGTATTTAAGGTATAAGGGATTAATAGCAGGCGGTACCATGAAATTACAGCAATTACGATACATCGTTGAGGTTGTTAATCACAATCTGAACGTTTCTTCAACGGCCGAAAGTCTCTATACCTCGCAACCGGGGATCAGTAAACAGGTTCGGTTGCTTGAAGATGAACTCGGTATTCAGATTTTCGAACGTAGCGGTAAACACTTAACCAAGGTGACGCCTGCCGGTGAAGAGATCGTAAAAATTTCTCGTGATATTCTATCCCGGGTCGAAAGTATCAAATCCGTTGCCGGAGAGCATACCCATCCCGAAATGGGGACGCTGAATATTGCGACCACCCATACCCAAGCTCGATATGCACTTCCTTCAGTTATTCAGGGCTTTACCGCTCGCTATCCAAAGGTCACCCTGCACATGCATCAAGGGACGCCGTCCCAGCTTGCTGACGCCGTTGCCAAGGGGACGACGGACTTTGCCATCGCCACCGAGGCTTTGCATCTTTATCAGGATATGCTGATGTTGCCGTGCTACCACTGGAACCGTTCTATTGTGGTTAAGGCCGATCATCCTCTTGCCCAGAAATCAGAAATTACCATCCATGATTTGGCCGCCTACCCACTGGTGACTTATGTGTTCGGTTTTACCGGCCGCTCCGAGCTGGATAGTGCCTTCAACCGCTCGGGGCTGACGCCACGCATCGTTTTCACCGCAACGGATGCCGATGTGATCAAAACCTATGTCCGGCTTGGCATGGGTGTGGGGGTCATTGCCAGCATGGCGATGGATCCCGAAACCGACAGTGACTTGGTCGCAATCGATGCCAGCCATATTTTCGAAGCCAGCACGACCAAGATTGGCTTTAAGAAGGGGTCATTCCTTCGTACGTATATGTATGACTTCATGGAGCGTTTTGCCCCGCATCTAACGCGCAATGTGGTCGATCAGGCTTTGATGCTTAAATCCAATGCCGATATTGAGGCGATGTTTGCCGATATGGAGTTGCCGGTAAAATAGCCGTGTCGTGCGCTCAGTCAGGGAGGGGCAAGAACGGTGCCCTGCGGTGAGGGCTTGTTGATTGTGCCAATTTCGGATGTGTTCTTTGGTTCTTGGCGATAGAATGGCGTGTTTTCCCATATCATCAAGAGTCCCAGATGTATTCCGAGCAATTTAGCCACCTTGACCGTTTACTGGCCGAAACCCGTGAGTTCTGGCAGTTTATGCCGTTTTCTGCCGACTATGCTAACTGGGAGGCGCAGTATCCAGAGTTGTGCCAATGGCTGATGGGGCTGGATGAGCACGCGCTGGCCGGTTACTTGGCTGATACCGAAGCCTTGGCTGATAAGCTGTCCCAGTGGATCCCGCAGGTCGTGGATTTGCAGGCAGCGAGTCAGCTTACCATGCTCGAGAAAGTGGATCGCTTGCCGCCAAGGGGAATCGATACCGGGATCCCCGGCCGCAAATGGCAGCAATTATTGGCGTTTAATGGCGTGATGCCCCAGCTGGGTTTGCCGTGGTTGGAATGGTGCTCGGGCAAAGGCTATCTTGGCCGGGTGCTGTCGGCGACACACCAGACCCCGGTGACCAGCCTTGAATGGCAGCAGGCATTGTGTGATGACGGTGCTGTGGCGGCCAAGCGCTTGGGGTTGCCGATGACCTTTGTCCAAGGCGATGCGTTTGCCGAGGAGAGCAGTGCCTATATCGTTTCTCGCCAACATGCCGTTGCCCTCCATGCCTGTGGTGACCTGCACGTTTCCTTGCTCAAGCAAGTCGCGGCCAAGCAGGGGCAGGCGGTGAGTATCTCGCCGTGCTGTTATCATTTGATCCGCGATAAAGAGTACCAGCCGATGTCAGCCTTGGGCCAGCAGAGCGTGTTGCGATTATCTAAGCTCGATCTCAAATTGCCGCTTCAAGAAACGGTAACGGCAGGGAACCGGGTACGCAACCTCCGCTTTGTCGAGGTGAGCTATCGTTTGGGGTTTGATAGCCTCCAGCGTGATCTTCTGGGCGAAGAGCGCTATTTGCCGGTCCCCAATTGCCAGAAAGCGTTGTTTAACGACGGATTTGAAGGTTTCTGCCGCTGGGCGGCTGAGAAGAAGGGCATAACACTGCCACAATCCCTTGATTACCGTTATTGGCAACAGTGCGGCGAGCAGCGTTACCATTGGGTTGAGCGCCTGGAGCTGTTGCGTCAGGTTTTCCGCCGGCCACTGGAAATGTGGTTGGTGTATGATCGGGCCTGTTTTCTGGAGGATGCCGGATATGCAGTCACGATCGGAACATTTTGCGATAAGCCGATGACACCTCGCAATATTATGATTCACGCAGAACGGAAGCAATTGAGTGATTGATACCCAAACCTTGGTTTTTTGTGCCCTGGCGTTAGCCGCCGGTTGTTTTGTTCAGAGTACGGTTGGCTTTGGCATGGCGATTGTCGCCGCGCCGATAGTGTATTTCTTCGAACCGCGCTTTGTTCCCGGGACAATTACCTTGGTTGGGTTGGTACTGGCTTTGATTAACATGTGGCAGTACCGAGCGATGCTTTCAATTAAAGGTCTTGGAGCGGCATTTGTCGGGCGGGTGCCCGGAACGATGATTGCCGGATGGTTGCTGCTCTATATTTCCTCGCAGTCGCTAGCACTTGTGTTGGGGATTGGCGTTTTGCTGGCGGTGGCGATTAGTTTACTCAATATACGGATCAAGCCGACGAACACCTCGCTATTTTGGGCCGGTTTTGCTTCAGGCTTGATGGGGACCTCAACGTCTATCGGCGGGCCGCCAATGGCATTGGTACTGCAGCATGCCGAGGCGGCGAAGCTGCGTGCTAATTTGGCCGGATACTTTGCCTTTAGCTGCGTATTGTCGTTGGTGGCGTTGACGTTTACTGGCCATTTTAGTTGGTGGCATTTCAAATATGGGATGTTGATTATGCCCGCACCGGTTCTTGCAACGCTGTTTGCCTACCGTATTCAGCATCTCATCAAAGCTGAATGGCTGCGCTATGCCTTGTTGCTCTTGTGTTCGGTTTCCGGAGTGATTGCTATTTGGCAGGGTGTTTCCCCTTATTGGGTTTGAGACAGAGTGATGCTCGCAAACAAAAGGCCCGGTTCAGTCATGAATCGGGCCTTTTGTTTGGTTGGTGTGAGGGTTCACCCTTTATCCATAGGATGATTTATAGGATAAATGGGCACATTTATTCGAATGCTATTACAGAGTTGAGCAACTGAAACTGGCGCTCCTCGAGGATCGCCGCTGGCATCGGCCGTCCGAGGTAATAGCCTTGGCAGTAGTCAAAGTGGTTGCGTTGCAGGTAATGGAGCTGTTCGAGGGTCTCGACACCTTCGGCGACGACCTTCAAGCCGAGTTTCTCACAGATGGCCTGAGTGGCCTCGACGATGGCCTGACTGCTTTTGTGCTCCCCCTGAACGAAGCTCTTGTCTAGCTTCACCGTGCTGATTGGCAGATCCTGCAACTGCGAGAGTGACGAATACCCCGTGCCGAAGTCATCCAGATACAACTCTAGCCCGAGCGAGGCGAGATCTTCAAGGCACTGCTTGGCATCATCGAATTCTTGCAGCATCGCCGATTCCGTCAACTCGATGGCCAGCTGCGCTGGGGGAATGCAGTAGCGACGGAGAATGCTCTCGATAGTTGGGGCAAGGCTGGATTGCAGTTGAGCCCGGGAAAGGTTGACGCTCATTATATAAGGCGGCAGCTCAGGATACCGCTTGCGCCATTTGGCTAGCTGTTTGCAGGCTGTCTTCATTATCCAGCGCCCAAGCGGGACGATTTGGCCGGTTTCTTCAGCCAGCGGGATAAATTCCGAGGGGGATATTTGTCCCAGCACTTCGTCATGCCAGCGGATCAGCGCTTCGAAGCCCTTGAGCTTGCCGTGCTTGAGATCAACGATAGGCTGGTAGTAGAGCTCGAAGGATTCGGCCTCAAGGGCGAGTGACAAATGGTGGCGCAGGGTCATCTTCCGGTAAAGGGCATCGGCCATATCCGGTGAGAAATAATGGCTGCGGTTGCGGCCGCGTAATTTCGCCCGGTGCATGGCCATGTCAGCCTGGGTGATGAGGGTTTCGATATCTTTGGTATCGGTCGGATAGTCTGACATCCCGATGCTGCAACCGATAGAGAGCTCGCCAACTTCTTTGATGTGAAAAGGTCGATTGAGGGCTCGGATCAGCTGCTTGGCAAATAGGGCTGTATCGCTGCTGTAGCGGTGTTCGATTTGGACAATGAACTCATCGCCGCCGAAGCGCGCCAGCAAGCCCCGGCTTTTGATTTCGTTTTTGAGGCGGATGGCAATGGCTCGAAGCAGTTTGTCGCCGATGGCATGGCCGTAGGTATCATTGACCAATTTGAAACCGTCGATATCGAGGAATAGCAGGCTGTAGCCTCGTTGAATGTGCTGTTGTTCCAAGATGGCATTTGTCAGGCCGCGGCGGTTAAGTAGGCCAGTTAGGTAGTCATGCTCGGCATTGTAGGTTGCCTTTTGTAGTTTCTCCCGGTCTTTGCTGATATTGACCAGATTGAGCAGTAGTTGGTTTTTGTCTTCCAGCCACTTTCCCTCTATATCGAACCAATTGTGGTTGCTGCCAGTCCAGCATAGCTTCTGGGTGGTGATGGGGGTTCCATGTCGGATTTCGTCTAGCCATTGCCAGGCCAGTTCATGGTCACCGAGAAAAGTGCTGAGATCGGTCAGCTGATCGCCGAAATTGTGTTGATATGTGCGGTTGGTACTAATTAGCTTGCCGTTTTCGCCAAACAGTAAGGCAAGGTTTGATGAGCTGGAGAAGGCAAGATCCCGGCGCAGGGTTGATTCTTCGGCTATGACTTCGACCAACATCGCCTTGCGGCCATCGTCAAGCGGGTAGCCGGAAAAATGGCAGAGTGTTTTTTTAAGGATATTTTCTGGCGAAAAGTACCACCAAGTACGAATGCTTTCTCCAGCATCGAACCGGTTTAGGTAACTGTGCAGCAAGGCATTCACGGCTTCAGACATATCAAGGCTGAGGTCGCGGGACAATAGCTCTTCTTTGGTTTTTGCCTCCCACAGCGGTAATGCTGCGGAATTTGCCCAAAGTATGCGCTTATGGTGAACATCAAAGACCCATATCGGAGCTTGTAAATACTCGAAGGGAGAAAAGGTATGATTCATGACCAACGCTTATTAACTTATTGTCATAATTATAATTATTATAAGTAAAAAACGGTGTAGGTTGTTTATAAAAGTGGGGGAATCGTGAAGCCAATTCACGAATGCTTAAAAAGGTAAATAATGTTGTTGACTGCCGGTGAAACAAGGGGTTAATCCGACCGGCAGTCGATAAGTGGTATTACTGCAGAGCGAGCTTCAACTCTAGGCCAATAAATTGCCTGTCGTAGGGGATACCTGCGTCTGTGGCGAAGTTGGCCGCTGTTGTGTTGCCGAACCATGGTTTGTAAGTAAAGCTGACATCGGCATCGCCAGCCCACCAGTCAGTGACCCAGTAATGGATATGGCCGACAGGGTTGAGCAGAAACAGGCTGACATCCCCGAGGGCTTTTGAACCCATTACCTCTCCGCCACGGGCTGTGATTTCCAACTCGGTCTGGAACATCCATTCACCGACGGCAGCGCCAAACAGTGGTGTGACGATGATATCTTGAATAGACGGCACTTCGGCGAAAGACTCTACGCCATATTCCCAGAAAAAGGTCGACATGGTCGCCGAGTACAGGAATGACTCCCATTCGTTGAAACCAGAGTGACGTGCGGCAGTGTAGTACACACCACCGAAGTAAGGGTGCATGACGTAGTTGAGGTAGTGGTCATCATGGTCCCAGACCGGCCCCGCGCTGACGTTATCCCACCACTTGCTGCCAAGGTTGCCTAGATTGCGATCTTCATCCGTCCAATTGGTCACGCTTTCTGGGAGCAGGGTCATCATGCCAACCGTAGCAAAACTGAGCCCAAGAATGGTATATGACTGGCTGAGCAGGTAATCCCAGTCTTTTTCCGGTGCGACAGATAAGTGCATCGGAAGTGTATTGATCGAGTGGCTGTCGGCCTGTCGGTCACTATTGGCAGCAGAGCGACTTGTTATGTCCGAGTGAGACGATACTAATAAAGAGTCTGGTGCGTAATAGTTTAGGAAAGTGCCTTGACTCTCATATTGATAGAAATCGGTTTCACCGTGCCAGGCGTAAGCTGGTGCGCTAAGGGTTGCACAGCTGACAAAAAAAGATGACAGAAAAGAAGTGCGCAAAATACGCTCCGCAGTTGTTCAGGGGTGGACAGAAAAAGAAAGGCGGAGAGTATCACTGAAAAATAATATGATTCCTAGTGATTTTAATCGCTAGGAATCATAAATTATTTTGTTTTATCGTAAGTGAATATATTTAATGTGTTTTGTATGTAATCAATAAGCAGCTTCCTATGACTTAATATCGTTTGGAGGCTGTTTTTTTATCCAATTGCAGGGATTAGGCCAGCCATTTGCAGCAGCTGTGCAGAAATGATCACAATACCAAATCCGACGGCGACGATAAGTGCCGCTGTACCACCGAACACCTGATAGTTTTGCTGGTGCTCTGAAAACGTTTTTCGCTGAACCCTGACCATAGCTACTGGCAGGAAGATAGCCAGTATAACGAGGGCGATGGCTGCGAACCCCAGTGCCATGATAAAGCCTTGTGGGTAGAACAGGGCAAATGCCAGTGGCGGTACAAAGGTGATCAGGGCAGTGTGAATACGGCCATGCTTGTGGGCATCGCGCTTGAAGCTGTCAGAAATGAAATCGAACAGGCCAAGGCTTACGCCGAGGAACGAGGTTGCCAGTGCCAGATCGGCAAAGATCGATACCGACTTGCTAATCATGGGGTTGTGCAGCACTTGGCTCAGAGTCGCTATAAAGCTCCCCAGGTTGCCACTGGCCATCAATGCAGATTGGCTCATGGAACCTTGACTGGCGAGTTGCCAGAAAATGTAGATGATCAATGGCATTGATGAGCCGACAATCATAATTTTCCGCAGTGCGCGCATATCTAGCCCGACATAACGAACAATTGACGGGATACTGCCGTGAAAACCAAATGAGGTAAAAATCACAGGCAGGGCTGAGATCACCAGGCCTTTCTCAACAGGCATGCTAACCAGATGTTGGCCATCTACGTTGGGGATCATCAACGTCAGCATCACCACCAAAGCAATAAGTTTGAGGCTGAAGAGGATCCGGTTGACGATATCTACCGAGTGGGTGCCAACCGCGACAATCGTGGCGATGATCACGGTGAACAGCAGGGCGCTGAACTGCGGGGTTACTGAAAGGCCTGCCCAATGGGTGAGCTTGTCATTGAGCTGGTCGCCACCACCGGCAATGTAGGCGGCACACAGCGAGTACATCAAAAAGGCAACAGCAAAACTGGCAAGGCTCTGACCTTTGCGGCCAAGCAGTTTATAGGCCAGCGAGTTGAGCGTTGCGGTTTGCTCGGCGTGCTGGTGGAGCTCAAGCATCAGCAGGGCGGTGTAGGTCATCAGCAGCCATAGGCCAACCATGATAAGTGTCGCAGTACCGAAGCCGAGCCCGGCCGAGGCAAGAGGCAGGGCTAGCATGCCCGCGCCGATAGTGGTGCCGGCAATAATAAGCATACTGCCGAAGGTTTTGTTCATCGCCATGGAAATAGGTTCCCGATATAAATAGGTGGTTTTGGGAGGATGTGCAGATACCTGTGATAACTCCCGCTGAGAAACTAAGGCCACAATGGCACGATATGTGTAATTTAATGTTTACACTCGGTAGCCATTGCGGCTATCGATAGCAGGTGTTAACAGTGTATTTTTCCATACTTATACTACTTCTATAGTCAGATGATTGTGATTGGCGGCGCTAATCCTTGCTGCCTCTGGTTTGCTACATTAACTGCATCATTTTTCACTGTCAACTTATGTTTATTTTGGTGTAATCATAAGTTTACATTTTTAGTTGTAAGGTGTTTGAATTCAGTGGTTCGGAAACGAGATGAAACCAGTGGGTGTCCTGCGTGTGATGAGTGGGTATGATGGGGGGGAGGATAATGACAAAGGAAATCGTATGCTGAACGTGGCGATGATCAGTACCGGCGAAGAGGTATTGCACGGGGATATTACCGATACTAATGCAGCCTGGCTGTCCCGGCTCTTTTTCGAACAAGGCTATGCGCTGAGCCGCAGGACAACCGTCGGCGATCAGCTAGATGGGCTGGCACGGGAAATAGAGCACTGTAGCCTGACAGCCGATATCGTTGTGGTTAATGGCGGGCTGGGCCCCACCAGCGATGATTTGACGGCGCAGGCTGCTGCAATGGCAGCCAATACCGGGCTGGAGCTGTCGGAACATTGGGTGGCCGAAATGGAGGCCAAGTATGCCCGTATGGGACGTGAGATGCCGGAGACCAATCTCAAGCAGGCATTGTTGCCACAGGGGGCGGAGATCTTGGACAACCCTGTCGGGACGGCATGTGGGTTCGTGATGCGGATCAATCGAGCTATTGTCCTGTTTACGCCCGGTGTACCGAGCGAATTCAAGATAATGGTTCAAGATCAGGTGCTGCCTTATCTCAAAGCATTGTTCCCTTCGGTGGTGAGCCAAGTCTGCCAGCGGCTTTATACCTTTGGTCTGTCCGAATCGGGGATCAGCCAGACTCTGTCATCGCTGGTGCTACCGGAAGGCGTGGTGATTGGCTACCGATCTGCGCTGCCGTTTATCGAGGTTAAGGTTTTTGCCCCACAGCATTGCCCAAATGTCTCTGCGTTTTATCGAACAATCATTGAAATGCTTGGCGATAATGTGGTTGGTATTGGCCAACCTATGTTGTCAGAGATTTCTGGGTTGCTGCAGGAAAATGCCATTACGGTGTCTGTTATCGAAGAGTTTACCGGTGGTGCCTTGGTGAATGAACTACATCGTGATGAAGCCTGTGCTGCATTGCTGAAAGATGGCCGGTTTGCACGCGATTTTGCCAAGACAGATAAAGATCTCGCTAGCTTGGCAGAAGCTCACCGAAGAGAGACTAATGCGGATGTTGTTTTGGTGGTTGGCGGTAAACGCCACGAGGCCGTTTCGGTTGCCTTGGCGGGTAAGGATGCGGTCTGGGTCCAGCAGGTTGCGAGCAAGCGTCAATATTCTCAGTCATCCTATCGTACTGTGATAGCGACACTGGCGTTAGACATGCTACGGCGTTATCTGTGTGGTATGCCTGTATTTGGTCGTTATGAATCTCTCCAACAGATAGCCTCTTTTGATTCTTCAGGTGCCATCGATAACGAGTAAAAGAGCCATACCCAAGTAACAATGAGGTTGCTTGGGTCTATGTATTTCCCCTGTCATTTTTTCAAGATGGCGAAGTTGAATTTACTAACTAAGATTAGTGGAACTTATTTTTGTGCTCCTGATCGGCAAGATTGAATATCAGGCGCGGAAATATTCTTTGCGCCTCAAGCTGATGATTGGGTGGTAAGTGATGAGTTCTGAAAGCAATAAAATGGGGTTGGTGGGTTTAACCACGATAGTCACCGTCAATATGATGGGGTCTGGAATTATTTTATTGCCTTCTAGCTTGGCGGCAACAGGGGGAATTGCTCTACTGGCGTGGGGGATCACCGCAGTGGGGGCATTGTGTATTGCCTATGCGTTTTCTAAGTGCGGAATGTATTGTACAGAAAACGGTGGTATGTCTGCCTATGCTCAGCGAGCTCACGGGAAATCCAGCTATTTTATTGCCTCTTACACGTATTATGTTTGTCTCGTGATCAGTGCCGTTGCTATTTCTGTCTCGACGGTGGGGTATCTAGAAACGTTCATACCGTGGTTGAAGCTGACCCCGTTTCATAATTTTGTCGGTGTGGTGGCTATTTTAATTCTGACATTGATGGCCAATGTTCGCGGTGCGAAGATCACAGGGCGAATATCGTCGGTAACGGTGTGGGGGGTGATCATCCCGGTACTCGGGGTGTCGATCATGGGTTGGTATTGGTTTGATCCCCGGTTGTTTGCCGAGGCATGGAATCCCCATGACGTGCCGACAATGACGGCGATGTCATCGGGTATCGCATTGACGTTGTGGGCGTTTCTCGGCATCGAGTCGGCAGGGGTTAATTCGGGGGCGGTAGAGAACCCGAAGCGTAATGTTCCATTGGCCTGTATGCTGGCAACTATATTTTCGGCTGTTACCTATGTGGCGTCGACCACAGTGATCCAAGGAATAGTCCCCAATGCGGAGCTCGCCAAGTCAGATGCCCCGTTTGGTTTGGTGTTTTCCAAAATGTTCTCGCCAATGGTCGGCGATATCATCACAGTGATGGCGATTATCGCCTCTGTCGGGTCGCTGTTGGGATGGCAGTTCACTAATGCCCAAGTTTCCAAGTCAGCTGCTGAACATCACCTGTTTCCCAAGATATTTGCCGATGTGAACAAATACGATGCTCCGCTTAAAGGCATGTTAATCATGCTTGGGTTGGAAATCACCCTTGCTGTAATGACTATTTCCCCGACTTTGCTCAAACAATTCAATATTCTGGTTGATTTGGCCGTCTTCATTAACATGATCCCCTATATCTTATCGCTCACCGCACTCGGCGTTATATTGCGCAGCAGCAATGTCGGCCAGCGTGAATATAGTGTCAGCATTGCATTGGGTTCTGTTGCTGTGCTCTACAGTATTTATGGGGCTTATGCCACCGGTAAGGACTCGGTCTATTACGGTGCCATTATTATGCTGCTCGGTTATTTCTTTTATGGGTTTATCGCAAGCCGCGATCAAGCGAAACATTAAATAGACGGGCTGGTTATGGCGATCGGCTTGGTAGTGCTGTGTCTGATAAACAGGGTTTGAATCTATGAAAAATTACGGCAAGCAGATGCGTGTACTCATTTTCAATGAAACATTGAAGGCCGGTGTGCTTGAAAATGCCTTGGAGCGGTTGAACGATGAATTCACTAAAGAGGGGATAAGTATCACCACCGCTGAGTCGTTTGATGACTGTTTTTCGATCCTCAATGCCAATATTGCGATTGATTGTTTCATGCTGACATCGTTAATGACCGGGCAGCAGGCAGAAGAAAACGAGAAGTTCTATCAGTTGATCGATAAGCTTAACCACCGCCAGCAAAATGTGCCTGTCTTCCTGTTGGCAGAGCGGAAAGTCACCACTCTGTCTGTCAGCCGCGAGTTGATGTCACGGGTTGATGAGTTTGCCTGGATTTTAGAAGATACCGCTGATTTTATTGTTGGCCGGGCTGTTGCCGCAATGCGGCGTTACCGCGAGCAACTTTTGCCGCCGTTGATGTCGGCAATGATGAAGTATGATGATGTCCACGAATACTCATGGGCAGCGCCGGGGCATCAGGGCGGAGTGGGGTTTACCAAAACGCCAGCCGGACAGCGGTTTTACAGTTACTATGGCGAAGGGCTATTTCGTTCTGACATGGGGATTGAGCGGGGATCACTGGGTTCGCTGCTCGATCATACCGGGTATTTTGGTGATAGTGAGGCCTTTGCTGCCCGTGTTTTTGGTGCGGATAAGTCTTATTCTTTGGTGACGGGAACGTCGGGATCTAATCGAACCATTATGCAGATCTGCATGAAGGAAAACGACCTTGCGATATGCGATCGCAACTGTCACAAGTCGATAGAACAAGGGTTGATGTTGACCGGTGCCTTGCCCGTTTATTTGCTTCCCACCCGTAACCGCTACGGTATTATTGGCCCTATTCATCCGGAACAGATGGAGCCAGAAGCCATTTGCAAGCGGGTAGAGGCCAGTACTTTGACCAAGGGCTTTGCGGAACAGTCGGCGGTCTATGCGGTGATAACCAACTGCACCTATGATGGCCTGTGTTATAACGCCAAGCGAGTACAGGCGATCCTCGGTGAAAGTAGCAATCGGCTTCATTTCGATGAGGCATGGTACGGTTATGCGCGTTTCAATCCTATTTACGAGGATCATTATGCCATGCGTGGTGAGCCCTCTGACGACGGGGAGGGGCCGACGGTATTTGCAACTCACTCGACGCATAAGCTGCTTAATGCTTTGTCGCAGGCCTCGTGGATCCATGTCCGTTATGGGAAAGATAAGATTGATTTCCAGCGCTTCAACCAAGCATACATGATGCATGCCACGACCTCTCCGCTGTATGCAATTAGTGCCTCCAATGATATTGCCGTATCGCAGATGGCCGGTAATCGAGGGCATTCTTTGACACAAGAGGTGATCAAAGAAGCGGTGGATTACCGTCAGGCAATGGGGCGGTTATACCGTGAATTCGAGATGGATGGCGATTGGTTTTTCAAACCTTGGAACGCAGAAACGTTTGTGGATCCGCAAACGGGTAAATCGGTGTCGTTTGAAGACGCTGATCCAAACCTGTTGGCGACCACTCAAGACTTTTGGGTGATGAAACCGGGAGATGCGTGGCATGGCTTTGTGGATATGCCCGAGAATTGGTGCATGCTCGATCCGATCAAGGTGAGTATTCTTGCCCCCGGGATGGGCGAAGATGGTACATTGCTTGACTGCGGGGTGCCAGCTGCGTTGGTCACCCAATATCTGACTCGCTTTGGTATTGTTCCCACCCGTACCACTGATTTTCAGATCATGTTTTTGTTCTCTATGGGGATCACCAAGGGTAAATGGGCGACTTTGGTTAATACCCTGCTCAGTTTCAAAAAGCACTACGATAACAATACGTCACTCAAGCAGGTTTTACCTACGCTGGTGGCGGACTATCCTGATACTTACGATGATATTGGCCTGAAAGATTTGGGTGACCGGATGTTTCAGTATCTGCGTACCCACACCCCGTCAGACAAACTCAATGCCGCCTATTCTATGCTGCCGGAGGCGATAGTGTCGCCGCGTAAGGCTTTCGAAGCAATTGTGGATAATCACGTCGAGATGGTGCCGTCGCATAAGCTCAAGGGGAGGGTGGCAGCTAATGCTGTTATTCCTTATCCACCGGGCATTCCGATGCTGATGTCAGGTGAGAGCTTCGGTGACAGTAAGAGCCCGCAGATTGGTTATTTGCGGTGCTTGGAAGTTTGGGACAAAGAGTTCCCGGGCTTTGAGCATGAAACGGAAGGCACCGAAGTGGAAGATGGCGTGTATTACGTTATGTGTATCAAGCAATAAACCGCCAAGTATTATTTGCTGTTGACTTGCAACGTCTGCGGCAATGGCTGGAGTTGGTAAGCAAACTCAATGGTGAGGTCGGATTTAGGGATTGAGCAGCAGGAGAGTACTTCGTTGGGCGCAACGAACGCCATGCTGTCTTGCTGGTCGACTGCGCCAGCCTGAAGCTTGCAGCGGCAAGCGCCGCACATGCCGTTTCGGCATTGGTATTCCGGTTGCAGGCCTGCTCGTTCCAATTGAATCAGCAAAGGTTCGCGGCTATTGCCGCGTACCTTAATACCGTTCACCGTGAAGGTGAGTTGGCTCATAGCTCGAAGTCACCCAGATCATCGGCGCTGACATCGTTGTCAATCTGGCCAACAAGGTAGGAGCTGATCTCGGCTTCCTGAGGGGCAACCTGCACGTTGTCAGAAGACAGCCACGCATTGATCCAAGGGATTGGGTTTTGGGTTGCACCAGGGTAGGCATGTTCAAGGCCAACAGCCGCCATGCGCAGGTTGCTGATGTACTCAACGTACTGGCACAGGATGCTCTTGTTCAGACCGATCATCGAACCGTCTTTAAACAGGTATTCCGCCCATTCTTTTTCCTGCTCGGCAGCATCTTTGAAGATATTGAAGCACTCTTCTTTGCACTCTTCGGCAATTTCGACCATTTCAGGATCGTCCTGACCGGTACGAAGCAGGTTGAGGATATGCTGGGTGCCAGTAAGGTGCAGGGCTTCGTCGCGGGCAATCAGCTTGATGATTTTCGCGTTGCCTTCCATTAGTTCGCGCTCGGCGAAAGCGAAAGAGCAGGCAAAGCTGACGTAGAAACGAATCGCTTCCAGTGCGTTGACTGACATCAGGCACAGGTAAAGCTTTTTCTTGATTTCACGCAGGCTTACGGTAAACGCTTCGCCGTTTGCCGTGTGCGAACCTTCACCGTAGCGGTGGTAGTCGTTGGTCGCGCTGATCAGATCATCGTAGTATTTTGAAATATCACCAGCACGTTTAAGGATATGCTCGTTGTCCACGATGTCATCGAACACCACTGACGGGTTGTTGACGATATTGCGAATGATATGGGTGTACGAGCGAGAATGGATCGTCTCGGAAAACGACCACGTCTCGATCCAGGTTTCCAGCTCAGGGATCGATACGATAGGCAGCAGAGCCACGTTCGGGCTACGGCCTTGGATTGAATCAAGCAGGGTCTGGTATTTCAGGTTGCTGATGAAGATGTGTCGCTCGTGGTCCGGCAGATTGTTGTAGTCAATGCGGTCGCCAGATACGTCCACTTCTTCTGGACGCCAGAAGAAAGAAAGCTGCTTTTCAATGAGCTTCTCGAAAATTTCGAATTTTTGCTGGTCATAACGGGCAACATTGACAGGCTGGCCAAAAAACATTGGCTCTTTTAGTTGGTCGTTATTGATTTGACAGAAAGTGCTGTATGCCATCGTATCCTCAATATCAATGGGAGCCGAAGCTCCCATTGCCATAATGTCGTAAATTAAATCTTGCAGCTTGTGCAGTCGTCTGCGCCCACATCGCCTTGTGCATCCGAGGCACCATCACGGGTGTTGTGGTAGTACAAGGTTTTCACGCCGAGTTTATACGCCGTTAGCAGGTCTTTTAGCAAGAGTTTCATTGGTACCTTTCCGCCCGGCTGACTGCTTGGGTCGTAGTTGGTGTTGGCGGAGATCGCCTGGTCAATGAATTTCTGCATGATACCGACTAGCTGAAGGTAACCGTCATTGCTGCCAATGTTCCAGAGTAGCTCGTAATTATTTTTGTACTTGCTGTATTCCGGTACGACTTGTTTCAGAATACCGTCTTTCGATGCTTTCACCGAGACATAGCCGCGTGGCGGCTCGATGCCGTTGGTCGCATTCGAGATCTGCGATGATGTCTCTGAAGGCATCAGGGCAGACAGTGTTGAGTTGCGCAGGCCGTGGGTCTTGATTTCCTCGCGCAGCGCTTCCCAGTCGTAGCGCAGTTCGGCACTGCAGATATTGTCGATATCCTTCTTATAGGTATCGATAGGCAAAATACCTTGTGCGTACGTGGTTTCGTTGAATGCCGGGCAGGCACCTTGCTCTTTTGCCAAGCCGACAGAGGCTTTCAGTAGGTAGTACTGAATGGCTTCGAAGGCTTCGTGAGTCAGGTTGTTGGCGCTGCCGTCAGAGTAGCGAACACCGTGCTTGGCCAGATAGTAGGCAAAGTTGATCACACCTACACCCAGCGTACGGCGGTTCATGGTTGAACGGTAGGCCGCAGGCAACGGGTAGTCTTGGTAATCAAGCAGGGCATCTAGCGCACGAACCGTCAGTTCGGCCAGTCCTTCCAGATCGTCAAGCGAGTCAATGGCACCTAGGTTGAACGCAGACAGCGTACATAGGGCGATCTCGCCGTTTTCGTCTTCAACGTTGTTCAGCGGTTTGGTTGGCAGTGCGATTTCCAGGCACAGGTTAGACTGGCGGATTGGCGCAACGCTTGGGTCAAACGGGCTGTGGGTATTACAGTGGTCAACGTTCTGGATATAGATACGGCCAGTAGACGCACGTTCTTGCATCAGAAGCGAGAATAGGTCAATCGCCTTGATCGTCTTGCGCTTGATGCTTTCATCTTGCTCGTACTTGACATATAGGCGTTCAAATTCAGCTTGGTCTGCGAAGAAGGCATCGTATAGGCCAGGGACATCTGATGGTGAGAACAGGCTGATGTTTTCACCTTTGATTAGGCGGGTATACATCAGTTTGTTGATCTGTACGCCGTAGTCCATATGACGGACACGGTTTTCTTCAACACCACGGTTGTTTTTCAGTACTAGAAGAGATTCAACTTCGCCGTGCCAAATTGGGTAGAAAAGGGTAGCGGCACCGCCACGAACACCGCCCTGCGAGCAGCATTTAACGGCAGTCTGGAAGTATTTGTAGAATGGGATACAACCAGTATGGAAGGCTTCGCCACCACGGATCTCAGAGCCAAGAGCACGGATACGGCCCGCGTTGATGCCGATGCCAGCACGCTGGGATACGTAGCGTACAATAGAGCTTGCAGTCGCGTTGATAGAATCTAGGCTGTCGTCACACTCGATCAGAACGCAAGAGCTGAACTGACGGGTAGGCGTGCGCACACCAGACATAATCGGCGTAGGCAGTGAGATCTTGAACTGCGAAACCGCGTCGTAGAAACGCTTGATGTAGTCAAGGCGTGTCTCGCGAGGGTATTTGCTGAACAGGCAGGCCGCGATCATGACGTAAAGGAACTGGGCACTTTCGAAAATTTCGCCGCTGACGCGGTTCTGTACCAAGTATTTACCTTCTAGCTGCTTAACGGCTGCGTAGGAGAAGTTCATATCACGCCAGTGATCGATGAACTGATCCATAACGTCGAATTCTTCTTTGCTGTAGTCTTCGAGCAGGTGTTGGTCGTACTTGCCTTTTTCAACCAAGTTTGTCACATGGTCGTAAAGTTTAGGTGGCTCAAACTGGCCGTAGGCTTTCTTGCGTAGGTGGAAGATAGCCAAACGTGCAGCCAGGTATTGGTAATCTGGAGACTCTTCAGAGATCAGATCTGCTGCTGCCTTGATGATGGTTTCATGGATGTCTTCAGTTTTGATTCCGTCGTAAAACTGAATATGTGACTTGAGTTCGACCTGTGAGACCGATACGTTTTCTAGGCCTTCGGCGGCCCAAGTGATCACGCGGTGGATTTTTTCCAGATCGATATTTTCGTTGCGTCCATCACGCTTGGTAACAGTGAGTTGTTGAGTCATTTTTTAGTCTTTTTCCCAGATAGCCATCAATAATCGTGTTTTTTGCAAGTTTCACTAACAAGCTCAGTGACGCGGGCGATCTTTGTTCGATTTCCTGCTCATGCATCAAACACTACATATTGGGGTGTTGAGCTGTTTGAGTTACAAGATAGTGATGAAGGTGGGGTATTGCAAGGTGGTATTTTTTGACCGGCTGTGGATAACATGGGGATTCATAAATCATAGTTAGTGCCTACTAACCTATTTGCCCAAGTGTGACAATATCATAGAAAATTGCAAAAGAAATTTAGCCTGAAATTTTGCGTCGGTAAAAAAAAAATCTTGATTTTTAATGTGTATTAGACAGGTCAAAACACAAGTGTTTTTGTGGTTATTTATTGGCTAGTTAGCAATGTTTCGGGGGGAGGGTAACTGCTCGCATTACACACAGTTATGAATAAAAGAAAGGCCCGCAATATGGGGCCTTCGGTAAATATGGTTATTCAGGCTTGGTGGTGTGGACGATATAGTTGACGTCTACATTGTTGCCTAGCCAGTAGTTGTCTGTCAGCGGGTTGTAATGGAGGCCGGTAATATGGCGCTCTTGGAGCGGGGTTGCGTCAATCATGGCTAGTAGTTCTGACGGACGGATGAATTTTTCGTGGTCGTGAGTACCTTTGGGTACGAGCTTGAGCAGTTGCTCTGCGCCGACAATAGCAAACAGATAAGATTTGATGTTGCGGTTGAGGGTTGAGAAGAACACATGGCCGCCGGGTTTAACCATTTTGGCACAGGCGGCAATGATTGAAGCCGGATCGGGAACGTGCTCGAGCATTTCCATGCAGGTGATGACATCGTAGGTTTGCGGGTGCAGTTCGGCGTGCTCTTCTGCGGTACGTTGGACATACTCAAGCTTGGTGCCGGTTTCCAGCGCGTGCAGGCGGGCAACGGTCAAAGGCTCTTTGCCCATATCTAAGCCTGTCACGTCAGCCCCTTCTATGGCCATGCTCTCGGCAAGAATGCCACCGCCGCAGCCGACATCTAGCACTTTTTTGCCAAACAGCCCTTCAGCGTTGTCCATGACAAAATTAAGGCGCAGGGGGTTTATCTGGTGTAGTGGCTTGAACTCGCCTTCGAGATCCCACCAGCGGGAAGCCATGTCTTCGAATTTACTGATTTCTGCCGGATCGACATTCAACTGCTTTGCCATATGTAGTTAGCCATTTCCATAAACAATCACAGCATTATAGCGAAATCATGCCGTGAGGTAAGCGGAACCTGAACTCTGGCTGGGTAAAGTTGGAGTGATGATTTTTTATTATTTTAAAACAATAGCCTGCAAGGCGTTTGGGCGGGGATGTCACTCCATTTATGCGATGCAGGCTCTGCCCATTGCTTGTTATCTTGTGATCATTCAGCAGGTTCAACCATTGCCAATTGCGCGATATCTGCCTGCACCGCACCGGTAGTCAGTGTGATTGCAGCTAGAATGAACATTAAAAGGTATTTGCCGCCGATGATACACATGCCGATGGTGTTGATTGCTTGTCCAAACATATTGACCTCACTTATCTATGTCGATTTTTGAAATCTTAGTTTTTGTTCTTGCAGTGTTATTGTACGGTGCTGGTAAGGAGCGGAATTGATAGAGATCAGTTTTGGTTCAGCCTTTCTAGTGGCTTGGCGATGAGATTTGAGAATTGGTAATTGGGTCTACTTTTTACAATTGGTTGCACTTTGTACAGGTACAAAGGTGGGATGCAACTAGCAGCAGAAAAGCGATGCTTGGGCAAAAAACAGGCGAACAGGGGATGGATGACGGTATTTTGTCTGCGGTTTTCTGCTTATACGCTAAATTACTCACAACATGATAGCGAAAGGTGTGCCTATCTTGGCTCGAATATGCTATATTTTCGCACCTTGCACGTATCTGCTGAGCTTATGTTAAACGATGTATTTTTATGGCGTTTGACATGAATATAGGCTTAGCTCCAAACGCTATAGGTATCACGTTTCAAGGGTTTTAATTTTGCCCGTGATAGCTATGCCGTTTGGTATACGTATACGACAGAAATTACCTGAGGGATATTGGCTCCATGAGCGATCTTGCAAAAGAGATCACGCCCGTAAACATTGAAGAAGAGCTGAAAGGCTCGTACCTCGATTACGCGATGTCTGTCATCGTGGGTCGAGCGCTTCCTGATGTGCGTGATGGCCTTAAGCCTGTACACCGCCGCGTCTTGTTCGCAATGAATGTACTTGGCAATGACTGGAATAAAGCATACAAAAAATCTGCCCGTGTGGTCGGTGACGTAATCGGTAAATACCACCCACATGGTGACAGTGCAGTCTACGACACAATCGTTCGTATGGCGCAGCCGTTTTCGCTACGTTACATGCTGGTAGACGGTCAAGGTAACTTCGGTTCGATTGATGGCGACTCCGCGGCGGCGATGCGTTATACCGAAGTACGTATGTCGAAGATTGCCCACGAGTTGTTGGCTGATCTCGATAAAGACACCGTAGATTACGTACCTAACTATGACGGTACGGAACAAATCCCAGCGGTACTTCCGACTAAAATCCCGAACCTGCTGGTTAACGGCTCGTCGGGTATTGCCGTAGGTATGGCAACCAACATCCCGCCTCACAACTTGGGTGAGGTGATTGACGGGTGTTTGGCTTATATCAACGACGAAAGCATCACTATTGACCAGTTGATGGAATACATCCCTGGGCCAGATTTCCCGACGGCAGCCATGATCAGCGGCCGCAAGGGGATCATCGATGCGTACCATACCGGTCGAGGTAAGGTATACATGCGTTCGAAGGCGGATATCGAAGCTGACAAGAATGGTAAAGAGACCATTATTGTTACTGAGATCCCGTACCAGGTGAACAAAGCTCGCCTGATCGAAAAGATTGCCGAACTGGTCAAAGAGAAGAAAGTTGAGGGTATCAGTGCCCTGCGCGACGAGTCTGACAAAGACGGTATGCGCATTGTTATCGAATGTAAGCGTGATGCAGTTGGCGAGGTTGTACTGAACAACCTGTATGCCCAGACTCAGCTTCAAACAACATTCGGTATCAACATGGTTGCGCTGGACAATGGCCAGCCAAAGACCTTCAACCTGAAAGACATGCTGAAGTGCTTCGTGAACCACCGCCGTGAAGTGGTAACACGCCGTACTATCTTTGAACTGCGCAAAGCCCGTGAACGTGCCCATATCCTTGAAGGTTTGGCACTGGCACTGGCCAACATCGATGAAATCATCGAGTTGATCAAGAATGCATCGACGCCTGCAGAGGCTCGTGCTGGTCTGATTTCTCGTGGTTGGGATCTTGGCAACGTTGCTGCGATGCTTGAGCGCGCAGGTACCGATGCAGCCCGTCCAGAGTGGCTGGAAGAGCAGTACGGTATCCGTGACGGCAAGTACTTCCTGACCGAGCAGCAGGCTCAGGCGATCCTTGATCTTCGCCTGCACAAGCTAACTGGCCTTGAGCACGAAAAGATCCTTGATGAATACAAGGCACTGCTAGAAGAAATCGCAGAGCTGATGTACATCCTTGCTAGCTCCGAGCGCTTGATGGAAGTGATCCGTGAAGAGCTTGAAGCGGTGAAGGAGCAGTTCAACGATCCTCGTCGTACTGAGATCACGGCGGCATCACACGATATCGACTTGGAAGATCTGATCAACCAAGAAGACGTTGTGGTTACCCTGTCTCACGAAGGTTACGTGAAATACCAGGTACTGAGCGACTACGAAGCTCAGCGCCGTGGCGGTAAGGGCAAAGCGGCAACCCGCATGAAGGAAGAAGACTTCATCGAGCGTCTGCTGGTTGCCAATACCCATGATACGATCCTCTGCTTCTCAAGCCGTGGCCGTATGTACTGGCTGAAGGTGTACCAATTGCCGTTGGCAAGCCGTACTGCGCGTGGTAAGCCGATTGTTAATATCCTACCGCTGGAAGAAGGCGAGCGTATTACCGCGATCCTACCAGTGAAGGAATACACCGAAGACAAGTTCATCTTCATGGCAACCGCTGACGGTACGGTGAAGAAGACACCATTGACTGACTTCAGTCGTCCACGTAGTGCCGGTATCATTGCGGTGAACCTACGCGACGGTGACTCACTGATCGGTGTGGATATTACCAACGGTAACGACGACATCATGCTGTTCTCGAAAGACGGCAAGGTGGTACGCTTCTGTGAAGAGCAGGTACGCGGCATGGGCCGTACAGCGGCAGGTGTTCGCGGTATCAAGCTAGCCGAAAGCGACAAAGTGGTATCGTTGATCGTACCGCACAACGGTGGCGATGTACTGACTGTCACTGAAAACGGTTACGGTAAGCGTACCGAATTGACAGAGTACCCGGCGAAGAGCCGTGCGACACAAGGTGTTGTGTCTATCAAGGTCTCTGAGCGTAACGGTAGCGTTGTCGGTGCCATCCAGGTTGAAGACGGCGATGAATTCATGATGATCACCAACGGTGGTATCTTGGTTCGTACTCGCGTTGGCGAAGTAAGCCGTGTCGGCCGTAACACCCAAGGTGTTACCTTGATTCGTACTTCCGCAGACGAGCAGGTTGTTGGCCTACAGCGTATCGATGAGCCAGAAGAAGATGAGCTGATCGAAGACGCTGAAATCGTCGAGGGCGAAAACACGGCAGATCAGCCAGCAGCTGACGCCGGCGCAGAAGACTCTTCTGAGCAAGAATAAGCCTAGTAGTATGATTGACTGATAGAAGCGCAGCCCTCAGGCTGCGCTTTTTTTTGTTTGTAGTGAATGGGATGACAAATTTTCCTGCGACTCTTTTCAGCTCCTTCATAAAGGTGTATATCTGGTCGTCATCACATTCGGGCTGTCAAATGACGATGGCTGCGGATAGGTCGTAATCCCATGTTATAAGCAGGAGCAAGTCTTTCATCATGGAGCAGGTTTATAATTTTTGCGCCGGACCGGCAATGATCCCGGCAGACGTCATGAAAAAAGCCCAACAGGAGCTGATCAACTGGAACGGGCTTGGAACATCCGTGATGGAAATTAGTCACCGCGGCAAGGAATTTATTGCCGTTGCCAAGCAGTCCGAGCAGGATTTGCGTGATTTACTGGCAATTCCCGATAATTACCATGTACTGTTCTGCCATGGCGGTGCGCGCGCTCAGTTTGCCGCAGTGCCGCTGAACTTGTTGGGCGAGGCCGATACGGCTGATTATATTGACGGTGGTTATTGGGCGCACAGTGCGGCAGAAGAGGCTGAGAAATACTGTCAGCCTAATATTGTTGGTATTGCGTGTGAGCGTGATGGTAAGAAAGCGGTATTGCCAGCCTCCGAGTGGGCGCTGTCTGACGAGGCGGCCTTTGTGCATTTCTGCCCTAACGAAACCATCGATGGGATTGAAATTCGCGACTTGCCGAAAACCGATAAGCCTATCGTGGCTGATTTGTCTTCTACCATTTTGTCCCGTGAAATCGATGTGTCGCAATACGGTGTGATTTATGCTGGCGCGCAGAAGAATATCGGCCCAGCAGGCTTGACCATTGTGATTGTGCGTGATGACTTGTTGGGCAAGGCTCGCAAAGAACTGCCGAGTATTCTGGATTACAGCGTGCAGGTTGATAAGGAGTCGATGTTCAATACACCACCGACCTTTGCTTGGTATTTGGCAGGCGAGGTTTTCAAGTGGCTCAAGTCTATCGGTGGTGTTGCCGAGATGGAAAAGCGCAATATGACCAAGGCCAAGGTGCTGTACGACTACATTGATCATTCTGATTTCTATCGCAACGATGTCCATGCCGACAACCGCTCGCTGATGAACGTGCCGTTTCAGCTCAAGGATCCGTCATTGGATGCCTTGTTCTTGGAGCAGGCTGACACTGCTGGCCTTAAAGCCCTTAAGGGTCACCGCGTGGTCGGTGGGATGCGTGCATCCATCTACAATGCTATGCCGCTTGAAGGTGTTCAGGCGTTGGTTGATTTCATGCGCCGTTTTGAACTGGAAAACAGTTAATATTGTGCCTCACGTAACGCTAGTAAAAAAACCGCCTTCCGGCGGTTTTTTTGTAAGTTATACAGAATTAACGCGAGTCGATTGGCCCCCATCATTCTGCGATCACTATGCGGTAGGGGTGAAATACACCATCGTTTGAAAATGGGTGCTGTCGTTGTGGACTTTGAAGCTCCACCCCATTCGCTCGCAGATCCGCTCAACAATCACTAAGCCGCAGCCATATCCCGCATTGAACGTAGAATTGCCATCATGGCAGTTGGTAATGGTCAGCTGGTTATTATCGAGGGCTATATGAATATTACCTACACTGTAGCTAAATGCATTCTTAATTAAATTGTTGATTATTATGGTTATAAAGCTCTCTGGGGCAATAACGAAGCCAGGTTCGGTGATTGTAAGATCATAGCCGGCATTTTGCTTGGCGAATAGCGGTTCAAGTACTTCTAACTGGTGCCGCAGATGAAGGGCCAGTGGTTGACGACCAAGGTGGTGATCGTCGATGCTTTCCTTTCCGAGTAGCAAGAAGGCTTCAGTCAATACTCGCATCTCCTGACTGGCATCTTGTACCCTGCCAATGGCTTTTAGCGCCACTTTGGGTTGGTTGGGGACTTTTTCCAGCAGCTCGGCCGAGCCTTGGATCACCATGATGGGGGTACGCAGTTCATGTGAGGCAAATCGGCTGAAATCTTTTTCGCGTTGGAAGTAGCGGGCGATTTCCTGTTTGCTGTCAAGAAGCGTCTGTTCGATCTGGCGAGTTTCCTCAAACTTGGTCTCGATTTTGAACGCCTCATGTTCTGGTGACATCTGGGTGATTTTCTGGGCGATGCTTGCCAGCGGCTTTGACAGGATACGGATAAAATAAATACCGTACAAAACTACGCAAAGAGAGAGGAAGAGACCAAACCCAACGGTAGCCAGATGGAGATTTTTCTCGTATGCATCCAGGTAGTCGTCGGCATCATCTTGGAAGACGATATACATCAGCCCCTCTCCGGACGGGTGCTTGAGGACGATAAAGTGCTTGTCTTCAGTGCCGATCATCTGCTCGTAGAAGCCGGGTTCACGGTAGTGTTTCAGCCACGCTGGAGGTTCCAGCTGTACATTCTCCATATGGGTGTTTGCCGGGAAAAGGCTATAGGTATTAAATTCATTGGGGTTGGGCAACAGCGTGTCCTGACCATAATGGGCATAGTCGTTGACGTAGCGGCTGGCCTCGGTATCAAGCCAGTGATGGAGGCTGATGATCTCCAGTTGGTTTTCAGCAATATAGATCAGCTTCCAAAATAGCACGAAAGTGCACAGTGTCATGAAAAGAAAGCCGATCTTGATCTGGCGGTAGATGCTTGGATACGGGTTAGGGTTTAATGCGGTAGCCTTGTCCATGAACAGTCTCTAGTCGTGAAGTGGTAAAACCCTTGTCGATAGCATTGCGCAGCCCGTAAATATGACTGCGTAGGGCATCGCTTGGCGGTGCATCATCGCCCCAAACGGTGTCTGTGACCTCTTGCCGAGTGACGATGGCAGGTGCTCGGCGGACAAGCAATTTTAGAATTCGGTACTGAATTCGGCTGAGCTTGATGGGTTGGCCATCGCGGTAAGCCTGTTCGGTGCCGGTATCAATACGGATATCTTCAAAGCTGATAGCGCCGATATCGCGGCGTGGACCTCGGCTACTCAGCGCCTTCAGGCGCATACTCAGCTCTTGCATGGCAAAGGGCTTTAGCAGGTAGTCATCACCTCCCGCGCCGAAAGCGGCCAGTTTGTCTTCTAGGCTGTCTTTGGCGGTTAAAAATAGGATCGGGATTTGACAGCTGAATTCCTCACGCAATTTTCGGACTGTGGAGATGCCGTCGATCTTGGGCATCATGATATCCATGATGATGACATCATAATAATTTTGCTGAATAAGGGTCAGAGCTGCTTCGCCGTGGTAGGCACAATCAACTTGAAACCCCTCTAGCTCAAGGTAATCAGCGATAGTCTCGACCACATTGTGGTTGTCATCAACAATCAATACTTTCACGATTTCTTTCCTGAATTTCACGTCTGCTTCACGTTGGTAGGTGTAATATACCTCTAAAGAACATTTTATTCCTTTACTTTGAGGTGGTTAGATGAAAAAAGCGGCACTGGTTATTGCATTGGGTATGGCTCTGGCTGGTTGTGGTGGCGGTAGCGATGGTGGTAGTACGCCTACGACACCGACTAAACCAGAGACTTCGCCGAGGGCTGTACTGGGTACGATTGATTCAGTGGACGCACCATCTAACCAAATCGTGGTGAATGGCTACCGTTACGACGTGGCTAGCGTAGGCTATGGCAACAATGCGCTATCGATTGCTGACCTGCAAAAAGACATGATGGTTCAGGTATTGTCGGGTACTAAGGCTGGTGTTCAAGTTGATGTCGAGCCGACTCTTGTTGGTGCTGTGACCGCGGTCGATCACGTAGCGAAGACTTTTACAGTCAATGGTATTAACCTGACCTTTGCTGGATTGAGTGCCGAAATTGACCTGAATGATTGGGTGATGGTGTCTTCATTGCCATCGGCAACAATGGGTTACAAGGTATTGTCTGTGGTTGAGTTTGAAGCCGACAAACTGGGTAATCAAGTTGAAGTGGAAGGTCGAATCTCAAGTAAAGATGAGAATACCGGCTCATTTAAGTTGGGCGCTAACCTGACTGTGAACTATGCCAATCTATCTCATTTGCAAGTTGGTCAGTGGGTAGAAGTTGAGGGCACGATGAACGGTGCTGAACTTGACGCTCGTGAAGTTGAGATCGACAACTATGACGATCTGGATGAGGGCAATGAAGTAGAAGGCGTAGTGACCTGGGTTGCCAATGATCTGTCATCGTTTGAGCTTAGCTACCGTGGCCGTTTTGCTGTGAATGCGAGCACCCGTTTTGAAGACGGTAACAAGAGCCATTTGAAGCAAGGTGCGCTAGTTGAAGTGCAGTCAGCTCTGCGCAATGGCCAGCAGGTAGCAACCGAAGTCGAGTTCGACAATGATAACGACTATGTACCGGGTGGTAACTGGCAAGAAGTGGAAGCGGAAGGCAACGCCAAGGTGATTGATTCTGTTGCTGGTACGTTTTCTGTATGGGATGAAGAAACATATAAAACAGTTAACTTTACCACAGATAGCAACACGGTTTTCGAAGGGGTGACGATGCTGACCCTTGACGGTGAGTACGTTGAAGTTGAGGCCGTTGTGATTGACGGTAAGAACGTTGCCCGCGAAATCGAACGAGACTACCGTGGCTAATCATTGAGCTAATTACGATTTGTTGAGTATAGCGCCCTTCGGGGCGCTTTATTTTTATATGCCTCAGGCGTATGGTCTATCTATTCGATTATCAATGGTACTAATGAGTTAAGAAGGGTTTATGAAGACATTGTGTATCGCGGTGGCACTGAGCGTATTGTTGGGCGGGTGCGGTGAACAAGCCTCGCCTCCAGCAGAGGCGGGGGCACCGAGCGTGGCTGCCTCGAGCAAGGTGTCGGGTGTCATCGATGCGGTGTCTGGTAACGCTATCACTCTGGCAGGTAAAACATACACGGCACAGATGGCAGACGTCTCCTATGAGGGCCAGGCATTTAATGTCTCTATGGAGCAAAAAGGCATGGCCGTGACGGCAACGTTGACCAACGGCAACGTGACGGAAATGGTACTGGAACCGGCCTTTGTGGGGATAGCAGAACTGAATCTAGATAATCAACTGCTTATCAACGGTATGGTGCTGAGTATTCCTGATCCTGATGTATTCAATCTGGATTACAAATTCGGTGGTGGAAGCCTTGGCTGGGTGATGGTCTTCGCGCGTCTGGATTCGCAGAATCAATGGGTGGTGACCAATGTATCACCGGTTAATGCCATGTCGAGTGCCGAGGTGGAAGGCCGGGTGAGCGGGCTGACGGATAAGCAGTTCCTGCTGTCTGGTGAGAAAATTGATTATATGCCATCGGCAGTAGCCGGTAGCGCGACGCTGGCTAATGGTATGTATGTACAGGCGTTCGGCCAATTCACCAATGGCTTATTTACAGCGAATCGGGTGGATATCAAAGAATAGTCTTCGGTTGCGACAGGGTTATCGCGTCAATATTCGTGATGGGCCAGTAAGGAGAGGCCTCATTCAAAAGTGGGTATAGATCACAATGATATTATTGGTTACTCTGCAATAACTGCGACCAAACAGGATTGATGACCTAACAGATGGAAAGTTTAACCTTACAGCCAATCACGACGATTAGTGGCACCGTGAATTTACCGGGCTCGAAAAGTGTATCGAACCGAGCATTATTGCTGGCGGCGCTGGCCAAAGGCACGACTCGGCTGACCAACTTGCTCGATAGCGACGATATTCGCCACATGCTTACCGCCCTAGGCCAGCTTGGTGTGGCCTATACGCTGTCGGAAGACAAGACCGAGTGTGAAGTAACGGGCTTGGGCGGTGCATTTCATACCGATAAGCCACTGGAACTGTTCTTGGGTAATGCGGGAACCGCGATGCGTCCGTTGGTTGCGGCTTTGTGCCTTGGCCATGGTGAGTACGTTCTCACCGGAGAGCCGCGCATGAAAGAGCGGCCCATTGGCCATTTGGTGGATGCCTTGCGCACCGCAGGGGCAGAGATTTCCTACCTTGAGAATGAGCATTATCCGCCGTTGAAAATTAACGGTACGGGCCTGGCGGGAGGGAATGTCGAGATTGATGGTTCTATTTCCAGCCAGTTTTTGACGGCATTCTTGATGGCAGCACCATTGGCCGATACGGATACCACGATAGCTATCAAGGGCGACTTGGTATCCAAGCCTTATATTGATATTACCCTGCATATCATGGCCCAGTTTGGGGTTACGGTCGAAAACCAAAATTACCAGACGTTTATTGTCAAAGGCGGACAGAGCTATGTCTCGCCGGGAGATTTGCTGGTAGAAGGCGATGCGTCTTCCGCATCTTACTTCCTTGCGGCGGCTGCGATCCGTGGCGGTGAAGTAAAAGTGACCGGTATTGGCCGCAATAGCATTCAGGGTGATATTCAGTTTGCCGATGCACTGGCGGCAATGGGCGCAGAGATCGAATGGGGTGATGACTATGTGATTGCCCGTCGCGGCGAGCTCAATGCGGTCGATATGGATTTCAACCATATTCCGGATGCGGCGATGACTATTGCGACTGCGGCGCTGTTTGCCCAAGGGACAACGGCTATCCGCAATGTGTACAATTGGCGGGTCAAAGAGACCGACCGTCTGAGCGCGATGGCGACCGAGCTGCGCAAAGTAGGGGCAGAGGTAGAAGAAGGGGAGGATTATATTATGATCACCCCGCCGTCTCAGCTCAAACATGCGGCGATCGATACTTATGACGATCACCGGATGGCAATGTGTTTCTCGCTGGTGGCGTTGAGTGACACGTCGGTGACAATTAACGATCCCAAGTGCACATCAAAGACATTTCCCGATTATTTCGAAAAATTGGCTATTTTGAGCCAGTAACTCGGGTATCTCGTCCTTTTACTGACAGCCTGCTGGCAACGGTGGGCTGTTTTCGGTCATGCTGATATATGGTAAAGATAATTTTTACTGATTGGTATCACAGCCATTTTCCCGTATAATGCGCAACCGATTTTGAGTGGTAATACGCATGGGCAAAATTGTCGTGCTTACGCGTATTACTGCTTACGTTAGAACGAGTTTGGAGAGAACCTATGTCTATTCACGCACCAGTGATTACTGTTGATGGCCCGAGCGGTGCCGGCAAAGGCACCCTGTGTATGCTGTTGGCAGAAAAACTGGGCTGGAAGCTGCTGGATTCTGGCGCTATTTACCGTGTGCTTGCCCTGGCGGCAATCCACCACGGGGTAGACCTTGAGTCTGAAGATGCCTTGGTTCCGTTGGCTGCTCATCTGGATGTACAGTTTGTTGCCGAAGGTGAGTTGGTTAAGGTTATTCTTGAAGGCGAAGATGTATCCGGTGAGCTTCGTAAAGAAGAGACGGGTATGGCTGCGTCTAAGGTAGCTGCGTTGCCACGCGTACGTGAGGCCTTGCTGCGCCGTCAGCGTGCTTTTAGCGAAGAGCCTGGGCTAGTAGCCGATGGGCGAGACATGGGAACTGTGGTCTTTCCTCAGGCCGAAGTAAAGATCTTTCTAGATGCCAGTGCTGAAGAACGTGCGAACCGTCGCATGAAACAGTTGCAACAGAAAGGCTTAGATGTTAACTTTGACCACCTTTTGAAAGAAATTCAAGAGCGCGACGATCGCGATCGCAACCGAGCGGTTGCACCGTTGCGTCCCGCTGATGATGCTGTGGTGCTAGACTCAACGGAGATGTCCATTGAGCAGGTGACCGAACAGGCATTGGCTTATATTGAAAAGATATTATCGGCTAAATAATTAGTCTGATGGTGCGTCGGTTTCAAGGATGATGTCCGACTTTATTTCCAACCCCACGAGGTAGGATACCCGTGGTTGTTAATTACTTTGAAGATTGAAAAATGATTGAATCTTTTGCTCAGCTATTCGAAGAGTCACTAAAAGAAGTTGAAACGCGTCAAGGTGCCATCGTTAAAGGTACTGTTGTTGCGATCGAAAACGGTTATGTACTTGTTGACGCAGGCCTTAAGTCTGAGTCTTCTATCCCTGCTGAAGAATTCAAGAACGCTGCTGGCGAAATTGAAATCGAAGTTGGCGCAGAAGTAGACGTAGCTCTAGACGCTGTTGAAGACGGTTTTGGTGAAACTAAACTTTCTCGTGAGAAAGCGAAGCGCCACGAAGCATGGATCGTTCTTGAGAAAGCTTACGAAGATGCTGAAACTGTTGTTGGTATCATCAACGGTAAAGTTAAAGGCGGCTTCACAGTTGAACTTAACGGCATCCGTGCGTTCCTACCAGGTTCACTAGTAGACGTACGCCCAGTTCGTGACACTGCTCACCTAGAAAACAAAGAGCTTGAGTTCAAAGTAATCAAGCTAGACCAGAAGCGTAACAACGTAGTTGTTTCTCGTCGCGCAGTTATCGAATCTGAAAACAGCGTTGAGCGTGATGAACTTCTTGCTTCTCTACAGGAAGGCATGGAAGTTAAAGGTATCGTTAAGAACCTTACTGACTACGGTGCGTTCGTTGACCTGGGTGGTGTTGATGGTCTTCTACACATCACTGACATGGCTTGGAAACGCGTTAAGCACCCATCTGAAATCGTTAATGTTGGCGACGAGATCAACGTTAAAGTTCTTAAGTTCGATCGTGAGCGTACTCGCGTATCACTAGGTCTTAAGCAGCTAGGCGAAGATCCATGGGTAGCTATCGCTAAGCGTTACCCAGAAGGTACTAAGCTTTCTGGTCGCGTAACTAACCTAACTGACTACGGCTGCTTCGTTGAAATCGAAGAAGGCGTTGAAGGTCTTGTACACGTTTCTGAGATGGATTGGACTAACAAGAACATCCACCCATCTAAAGTTGTTAACGTGGGCGACGAAGTTGAAGTTATGGTTCTTGATATCGACGAAGAACGTCGTCGTATCAGCCTAGGTCTTAAGCAGTGCAAAGCAAACCCATGGCAGTCATTTGCAGAAATGCAAGCTAAGGGCGACAAAGTAACTGGTAAGATCAAGTCTATCACTGACTTCGGTATCTTCATCGGTCTTGAAGGCGGCATCGACGGTCTAGTTCACCTATCTGACATTTCTTGGAATGTTGCTGGTGAAGACGCAGTTCGTGACTTCAAGAAAGGCGACGAAATCTCTGCAGTTGTACTAGCAGTTGACGCTGAGCGTGAGCGCATCTCTCTAGGCATCAAGCAGATCGAAGAAGACCCGTTCAACGGCTTCGTAGCTCTTAACAAGAAAGGCGCTCTAGTAACTGGTACAGTTACTGCAGTTGACGCTAAAGGCGCAACTATCGAGCTAGCTGAAGGTGTTGAAGGTTACCTACGTGCTTCTGAAGCATCAGTTGACCGTGTTGAAGACGCTACTCTAATTCTTTCTGTTGGCGATTCAGTTGAATCTAAGTTCACTGGCGTTGACCGTAAGAACCGCGTAATCAACCTATCTGTACGTGCTAAAGACGTTGCTGAAGAGCAAGAAGCAATGGCTACACTGAACAAGCAAGATGATGCTGCGTTCGGTAACGCTATGGCTGACGCATTCAAAGCGGCTAAAGGCGAATAATTGAGCATAGGGGGAACATTTTTCCCCCTAAGCGGTTATACTACTGAGAAACATACTAAAAAACCGGAGTGTTTATGACAAAGTCTGAATTAATTGAAAGGCTATGTAGTCAACAAACACATCTTTCTGCCAAACAGGTAGAAGATGCGATCAAGGAAATCCTTGAGCATATGGCGTCAACACTTGCTGATGGCGACCGTATTGAAATCCGCGGCTTTGGCAGCTTCTCTTTGCATTACCGTGCTCCGCGTGTAGGTCGCAACCCTAAAACTGGCGACAAAGTGGAATTGGACGGCAAGTACGTTCCCCACTTCAAACCGGGCAAGGAACTGCGCGACCGTGTTAACTTGGCTCTTGCCGGTTAACCGCGTATAGATCAAAAAAACGGCATACTACTTGGTATGCCGTTTTTTTATATCTATTGATCATGGTCTGATGAGCCAAAATCCTGCATAATCAGCCCATACCGATCTGTCCTTAGAAAAAGGCTTTTGTTAAATATAGCACTTTGACATTCACGGATAGGTAGCACATCTGTTTACATTCAAGTGAGAAGGATTCACGATGAAGATACTGACTGTTCTTGTATTGGTTGCCTGCTTTTTAATTACCCTTGCCTTAGGTGCCCAGAACCAGCAGCTGGTAAATTTTGATTTTCTGATTGCCCAAGGTGACTTCCAGTTGTCCACCCTGTTAGGGATTGCCTTCGGTGGTGGTTTTGCCCTTGGCTGGCTAATTTGTGGTACCTTGTACCTGAAAACGCGTTTCACTCGAAATCGTTTGATGAAGAAAGTCGAAAAACAGCAGAAAGAATTGGATCAGCTACGTGCCGAGCCTGTTAAGGAATAATCGTTAATGCTAGAGCTGTTGTTCCTGCTATTGCCTGTTGCCGCCGCTTACGGTTGGTACATGGGTAACAGGAGCGCTAGTAACAAACAACAGGAGCAGTCTCACCATATGTCACGTCAGTACGTGACGGGTCTGAACTTGCTGTTGTCTGATCAGTCAGACAAAGCGGTGGATGTATTCATCGAGCTGCTCCAAGTTGATAGTGAAACTATTGATACTCACCTGGCCCTGGGGAACTTGTTCCGCAGCCGGGGAGAGGTTGATCGCGCTATTCGTATCCACCAAAATTTGATTGCCCGTCCTAATTTGACCATCGACCAGCGTAACTTGGCCTTGCAGCAGTTAGCTCAGGATTACATGGCCGCAGGCTTTTTCGACCGCGCAGAGAAAATTTTCCATCAGTTGCTTGATGAGCCCGATCATCGTAAAGGGGCATTGAAGCAGCTACTGACGATTTACCAGCAGACCCGCGAATGGGAGAAAGCGATAGATAGCGCTTCCCAGTTGGTCAAGTTGGGTAAGAGCCAGCTCAAGCACGATATTGCCCATTATTGGTGTGAAATGGCGATGCTGGAACTCAGTGCGCAGAGCCCGGATAAAGCCAAGTCGATTCTAAAAAAGGCCCTTTCTGCGGATAAGCAGTGTGTTCGTGCATCGATCATGACCGCGAAAATCCTGATCAGCGAAGAGGATTACAAGGCAGCGGCCAAGTATCTTGAGAAGGTTGTTGACCAAGATATTGATTTTACAGGCGAGGCGCTGCCATTGTTGTTGAATTGCTATGAAGCATTGAACAATGAAAGTGGCTGGCTCAAGTACTTGCAGTATTGTGTTGAGCATAAAGCAGGTTCTACTGCCGAATTAATGTTGGCGGATGAAATTGCCAAGCGCGAGGGCGCAAATATGGCACAGAGCTTCATGATGCGCCAGCTGCAGAAAAACCCAACCATGAAAGGCTTCTATCAGTTGATGGATTACCACCTTGACGAAGCTGAAGAGGGGCGAGCCAAAGATAGCCTTGCTACCTTGCGTGGCTTGGTGGGGGAGCAGTTGAAGATGAAGCCCCATTACCGTTGCCGTCAATGTGGTTTTGCCACCCATTCTCTCTACTGGCAGTGTCCGTCGTGTAAAAGCTGGGGAACCATCAAGCCGATCCGCGGCCTTGATGGTGAATAGACAGAGAAGACCGCTCTTTATCAGAGCGGTTTTTTTTCGCCACTAGCTGGATACATATCAACCGATTTGTAATTAAGTGGTAATAACAAACGATTGGCTGCTCACGAAGAGTTGTTGTTTTACGCGCTACGTGACAGTAATTAAAAAATACTCGCAAAAATAGATATTTGCTGTACAATCCTGACCGCCTCCGCTAGCCGGGGGAGGATGAAAATGATAGCGAAGCAGGAGATGCCATGTTAGACCCAAAAGTGATTGTTGCGCTCGATTACCCAAGCCAAGACGAGGCGCTGGCCTTTGTTGACCGTATTGAGCCGGGAAGCTGCCGCCTCAAAGTTGGTAAAGAGATGTTTACTTATTTTGGCCCTGACTTCGTGCGTAAACTGCATGATCGGGGCCATTCTGTATTTCTAGATTTGAAATTCCACGATATCCCGAATACTTGCTCCCATGCGGTACGCGCTGCGGCCGAAATGGGTGTATGGATGGTGAACGTTCATGCCTCTGGCGGCGAGCGGATGATGACTGCGTCGCGTGAAATTCTTGAGCCATATGGCAAAGATCGTCCGCTGCTGATTGGCGTTACCGTGCTAACCAGTATGGAAGCCTCGGATCTGCGCGGTATCGGTATTCAATGCGAGCCGCAAGAGCAGGTGCTGAATTTGGCACGCCTGACCAAGAACAGCGGCTTGGATGGGGTAGTGTGTTCGGCTCAGGAGGCTAGCCTGCTAAAAGGTGAGCTAGGCCAGTCATTCAAGCTGGTGACACCGGGTATTCGTCCTGCGGGCAGTGCAGCTGGCGATCAGCGCCGTGTAATGACGCCAGTGGAAGCGGTGGCTGCAGGGTCTGATTATTTGGTGATAGGCCGCCCAATTACTCAAGCGGAAGATCCAGCGGCGGTATTGGCGGCCATTAACAAGACGCTGGCATAACGGGTAACCCCGAAAACATGAATAAAAAACAGGCACTATGATGAAAGATCTAGTGCCTGTTTTTCATTTGTTATAGTCCTAACCGTTCTATTAATGCTGTTCTTGTCGTTTTGCAAATGTCCGTATCTTTTGCGAGTGTGACACTTTGATACTTGTCTCCAGAATGCGTGTTAACACTAATGTAGCAGTGTTTTCCTTTCCCTCTGATACCGAAAGTGACCGCTGAAATATCATCCGCCTCAATAGTTTCGTCTAATACTGACCATATGAAATTGAACGAAATATGAGTGTTTACAATCGTCATTGTGTGAAATCGTTCAGCAACGGAGTAGCTGAGAAACATAAAAAATGTAGCTAGAACAGTGGTCTTTACCGTGGCGTTAAATAGCGACTTTTTATTTAAAATGCTAATGGTAAAAAGTACCAAGCAAGACACTGAGCCCAAAAGTTTATAAAGGCTCAAAGCATATAGTTCAGATTCTGGTGTTGCTGAAATGAATTCCATCGTTAACCTTATACCCAAGCGACCTCTAACTGCTTGCTTTCGTGAAAATGCATTGGCCTTTTAATCAGGCGCAGGGTTCGAACCATCGTGGCTCTACGTTAAAGGTATCATCCTCAACAGGTGAAACATTTTCAATGTGTTGCAGTGAGCAATCATTAAGTTTGCGGCATATAGGGTGAATAATATAGGGCAGATAGTTAACGCGGTTTATCCCAACTTGGCAGAATAGTGATTGAAACTCTGTATGAAAGCGGTAGGCTGCATGTTCAACGATGAAATGGTGAGGAGTATCATGGTTGTTGACTACCACAAGCGGCTGCTACCCGTTATCCGTTACCTTGAGGCCCATTTTAACGAGCACTTGAACTTGGTTGAGGTTGCCGCGTTAGCCAATATTTCCCCATACCATTTTCATCGCACTTTCAGGGCCGTGCAAGGCGAGACCTTGGCCGATTATATTCGCAGGTTGCGGTTAGAAGCCGCCGCCAATGAGCTGTTCAAGTCTAAGCCTGCGGTTTTACATATCGCATTGGAATACGGTTTTTCTTCCTCTCAAAGTTTCGCCAAGGCGTTCAAGCAGCATTTTGGTGAGACCCCAACCACATTTCGCGACTGTCAGGATTACGATGCTTTCAGACAGATGATGCGAAACAGCAAGATTGGACACACGTTGCGCAAGATCGGAAACGAAGTAACCATGGATGCCCCATATACTGGTCAAGAACCTTCAATATGGAGCAGGACAATGGAAACACAATACTTCGAGCCGACTAAACTGGCTTATATCCGTGTTACCGGGCCTTACGGGAAAGGTTATGAAGAACCGAGTACTCGTTTGTACCAATGGGCTGGAATGAAAGGGTTGGCCGGCAATAGCTGTATATTCATTTACCACGATAACCCAGAGATTACCCCTGATGATAAGTGCCGAACCGATATCTGTCTGATGGTACCGGATGGTACAGATGTTCCCGTAGGGCTTGAACTTCAAGATTTTCCCGGTGGCCAGTATGCGGTGATGCGGCAAATGGTGACTGATGTTAGCCAGTACGGAAAGGCATGGGATACTCTAATGAGTGAGGTGGTTGCCACTGGGATAGAGAACGACAACCGCCCTTGTTTTGAGCTGTACCATAGTTTTGATCCGCAGACCCAGCATGCAGATGTGAGCTTCTGTACTGCTATTAAGTAAGAGAATTGAGAAAGGCTGGAAAACGGTTAATAAGAAGACTCGCCACATTTATATGTGGCGAGTTTGTTTTACTGGATTCGAACTTTTGCCCGTACTGTGATAGCGGAATCGGATTGTTTCTCGATTTCAAAGTAGCCGCCAGCGTCTGACAGTTGGCGCGCAGTTAGTTTGTTTGTGCCTAATTTCTCAAACCAGTATGGGGCGAGGGAGCAATGAGCTGAGCCAGTGGCTCGGTCCTCAGGAATACCTATTTTAGGTGCGAAGTAGCGCACTACGTAGCCATAAGGATCGTTCTCGCTTTGGGCTGTGATAATTACCGCATGGTGATGTTCAATGGCAGCGAGTTGGTCAAAATTGGGAGTAAATGCTGCTACTGCTGCCTCAGAGTTCAAGACCAGAATAATATCGCGAGTTGTAAATATCTCGGTAGTATCTTGAGTAAGCTCACGGATAGATTCGGTTACATTTCCTACGTTGGCTTGCCAACTGGGTAGGGTAATGGTGTACAAGTCTGATTGCTTGGTGATTGCGACCGTTGCATACGGGCTGTGTAAGGTCACACCTTCTAACTGATATTCTTCAATCAACGCAGCCCCCGCCCCTAGGCTGCCATGCCCACACAGATTAATCTCACTGTCTAATGAAAACCAGCGAATATGATATTTCCCATCAGCTTGTTTAACAAAGCTCGTTACAGGTTGGCCGATGTTACAGGTGATGCGTTGAAGTTCTGTATCACTGAGCCAGTCATCCAATAACACGACCCCACATGGATTACCTGCCGCAGAGTCACTGACAAATACATCGTAAATAAGAGTTTTTTGCATCTAATGTCCTCTATGACATGTAACAGCCTACTCGGCTGATGGTATTGGATAACATGGTGTATGGGCAATAATTTAGATTAATTATCAGTGGTTTGCATGTGTTTTTGTTAGTAATAACGACCAGTTATGTAGTGAGTCTGAATTTTCAAATGAAAGTCAATGTGTGACATGTTTTATACCTTTGAATTTGCCAGCGCCAAAATCCGTGACCCACTCAGCATTCACAGCTTGCGACTCCCTCTACACTGAAACTATCACTGGCCAGTGGAGAGCGTTATGGATACGGAATTCGATTTCTCTTCCCCTTACATACGGTTAGCGATTGCCTTGCTGCTTGGGGCGATTATTGGGATTCAGCGTGGATGGGTGGATCGCAATGAAGCGGCGGGAACTCGTATTGCCGGGATCCGGACCTATTCCTTGGTGGGCCTGCTGGGCGGGATTTGCGGGCTGATAGCCAGCCATTTTTCAGAGCTGTTCCTTGGGCTGGCCTTTGTCGCGATGGCCGTTGTGGTAACAGTGGCCTATAAAACCCGCCAGCAGTTCAATGTTAACCTGAGCATTACAGGCTTGGTGGGCATGTTGATCACCTTCTCGCTCGGGGTGCTTGTGGTGATTGGCGAGCCTGTACTGGCGGCGTCTGTCGCGGTGATCACGGCGATTATTTTGGATAATAAGCAGGAGATGCATACCGCCTTGCAGCGTCTGCAGGAGTACGAGCTGGATGCCGCGCTGCGGTTGTTGCTGATTTCAGTGGTGATGCTGCCATTGCTGCCCAATCAGGCGATGGGGCCTTGGCAGGCGATTAATCCGTATGAAATCTGGTGGATGGTGGTGTTGATCGCCAGTATCTCCTTTATTGGCTATTTCGCGATGAAACTCGGCGGGGCGGAGAAGGGGATTTTGCTGACCTGCCTGTTTGCCGGTTTGAGCTCTTCAACGGCACTGACCCTCCAGTTTTCCCATTTGTCGAAAAATCAACCGGGCTTAAGCGGATTGCTGGCTAGCGGCATACTACTTAGTTGCGGCACCATGTTTCCACGGATCCTGTTTGTCTGCTCGGTGATTAATATGCCGTTGCTGAAACTGCTGGCGTTACCGCTCGGGGTGATGATGGTGGCGTTTTACCTGCCTGCGGTGTGGATCTGGTATCGCCACCGTGGTGATGCCACCACTGAGCCTGATATGAAACAAAACCCACTGGCGCTTTCTGCGGCTCTGTGGTTTGGGATTATCCTGTTACTGATTATGCTGCTGTCGAGCGCCTTGCAGGCGTGGTTTGGCGAGACCGGGATTCTGATCCTTGCCGCGATTTCCGGGATCACTGATGTCGATGCCATAACACTGGCACTGGGCCGGCAGAGTACGGCGAGTCTGCTGCTGTCCACGGCGGCGTTGGGGATCGTGATTGCGGCTTCGGTAAACAGTTTGGTTAAGATGGGGATGGCGTGCGTAATAGGCCATGCTGGGATGCGTAACTATATTATTTGGCCGGTCTTGTTGTCGGTGTCTCTGGGCGGGGCAGCAGTGATGGCAATGGCGTGATCCCGTTTCCCGTGTGATGGATGGGGATTGCGGGAGCACGCCGGATAAGCCAGTTAGGCGGGACTCACGTTGCGGCTGCTGCGGTCATGAGCCGGTGCGGCGAAATGGCTGTCGAGCAGCTTTTGGGTCAGCGGATGCTGAGGGTTGCTGAATACCTCGGAAGTCAGGCCTTTTTCGACCACTTCACCATTTTGCATCACCATCACCTTGTCGGTGAAATGCTTGATCACCCCCATATGCTGCGAGACGTAGATATACGACAGTCCCATCTCTTCCTGCAGTTCGAGCAGCAGGTTGATGATCTGCGAGCGCATTGACATATCAAGGCCGTTCAGGGCCTCGTCGGCGACGATAATACACGGCTGGAGGATCAGCGCGCGCGCGAGAGAGACGCGCTGCTTCTGCCCGGTTGCCAGCATCTGCGGGTAGAAATAGGCGTGCTCGGGCAGCAGGCCGACTCGTTTTAAGGTCTCCATGATCCGGCGCTCGCGTGCGTGCGGGGTCATGTCGGTATTTCGCTTGAGCGGCCCTTCCAGTATTTTGCCAATTTGCAGGCGCGGGTTGAGCGAGGTATTGGGATCTTGGAAGATCATCCGGATCAGCTTGCAGCGGGTCAGGTAGTCGCGGTGGGCCAGCGGCTCGCCGTTAACCCGGATTATCCCCTCGGTTGGCTCGACCACCCCGGCTAGCATTCTGGCCAAGGTAGATTTGCCTGAACCGTTTTCCCCCATGAAAGCGATGGTTTCGCCTGCTTCCAGAGAGAAAGAGACCGGTTTTACCGCCTCGATGGTCCGGCGTCGAAACAGGCCGGAGCGGTAGTGGTAGTCTTTTTTCAGGTTTTCGACTTCAAGCAGTGCGCTCACTTGCTGGTTTCCTCCATGTTCAGCGGGAAGTGGCAGCTGAACTTATGGGTTTTAATCTTCTGGCGTTTCGGTACTTCAACACATTTGCGCTGGGCATGTGGGCAGCGCGGGCCTAGGCGGCAGCCAATCGGCAGGTGCTGGAGCGGGGGAATCGAGCCCGGTAGGGTTTCCAGCTTGCTTTTGTGTGGCAGCATGTCCATGTTGAAATCGGGCATCGCCCGCAGCAGCGCCTCTGTATACGGATGGTGAGGCGATTCGAGCAATTGCTGGCGGCTGGCCGATTCAACCGACTGGCCACAGTACATTACCGTAATCCGGTCGGCCCATTGGGTAACCGTAGTCAGGTCATGGCTGACCAGCAGGATTGTGGTGTTGCCCAGCTGGTTCATTCGGCTCAGCAAGCGGAAAATCTGGGCTTGGGTAATGGCATCCAGATCGTTCGTTGGCTCATCGGCAATCAACAGGCGGGGGCGGTTGGCTATGGCCATGGCGATCATGACCTTCTGGCACTCGCCGTCGGTCAACTCGTAAGGGTAGCTGCGCATTACCCGCTTGTGCTCTTTGATCCCGACCTTGTGGAGCAGGGCAATGGCCTGCTTCTGGCGCCAGTGCAGGCGTTGCCAGAAGCGTCCCGTGAACGACGAGGACGGAATGGCTTCTTCCAGTTGTTCGCCGACGCGTTCGGAAGGATCCAGACAGGCTGACGGTTCTTGGAAGATCATCGCGATTTCGCGGCCTACAACCCTGCGTCGCTCTCGCGGCGACAGGGTCAGCAAATCGATATCACCAAGGCGCAGGCGATCGGCGCTGACCCGCCAGTTCTTCTTGGTTGCACCTGCAATGGCCTTGGCGACCAAGCTCTTGCCCGAGCCGGATTCGCCAACTAAACCGCGAATTTCCCCTTCGTTGATGGTCAGGCTCATGCGATCGACGGCCTTGACCATGCCTTGCGGCGTGTCAATCTCAATGGTGAGGTTTCGAATATCGAGTAAAGGCATTAGTCAATCCCCGCATTGATAGCCTGGCGGAGTCCTTCTCCAACTAAGTTTACAACCAGAACACTGAAAGTGATGGCCAATCCCGGTAAGGTCACCGTCCACGGAGCCAAATAGATTAGCTCGATGAAGTCCCCCAGCATCGCTCCCCATTCAGGGTGCGGCGCCTGCGCGCCGAGGCCAAGGAAGCCCAGTGCCGCGATGTCCAAAATGGCAATCGAAATAGCACGGGTTAGCTCATTGGTCAGCACAGTTAGAATGTTCGGCAAAATAGAGTGGTAGAGCAGGTAGACGTTATTTGCGCCGTCTAGCCTTGCTGCGATGATGTAGTCTTTTTCTACCTCGGTATGGACCGCGGTGTAGACTGCCCGGATAAATCGAGGGATCAGAGCCAGCCAAATGGCCAGCAGAATATTGGTTTCGCCCGGTCCCATGTATGCCACCACAATAATAGCCAGCAGCAGAGAGGGGATCGACAGGATGGTATCAAGCACATGGTTGAGGAAGCTGGACTTCAAGCCGCTACTCATACCTGCCAGTACCCCGATCAGAATACCGATGGCGGCTGAGGCAATGGCGATCAGGACCGCGTAGCCGAAAGTTAGCTGGGTGCCGATCAACAGGCGGCTGAGAATATCCCGGCCAAGGTCGTCGGTACCGAAGAAGTAGTCAACTTGTCCGGCCGAATCCCATGATGGTGGCATCAGGAGTTCGCCCACTTGGCTAATAGGCTCATAAGGGGCAAGCCAAGGAGAAAGCAGGGTGACGATCACCAGCAGCAGCAGGCACCAAAAGCCAAAGAACGCCAGCGAGTTGGCCCGGAAGTTCTGCCATGCGCGTTCCCACTGGGTCGGGATTTTGGTTTCCTGATAGATGTTATTTGAGAGCATACCATTCCTTCCGTACAAGCGGGTTGACGAATGCACCGGCCAATTCAGACAAGATGTTGGCTAGCAAGATGAAACCGCCGACGGTGATCACACCTGCTTGGATGGCAACAAAGTCTTGGCGAGAAATAGCATCAAGCAGCCAGCGCCCGATACCCGGCCAGTTGAAAATGGACTCGGTCAGCATGGCGAAGGTCATCATGGTCGAAAACTGCATCCCCAGCTTTGGGATAATTGGTGGTATGGCATTGCGCAGCACATGGCGGGCAATGATTTCGAACATCGACAAACCTTTGGTTTGGGCAACCTTGATAAAGTTCTGCTCCATGACGTCTGACACCGAGGCGCGGGTCAGGCGTATGACTTCTGTGGTCGGTGCCATCGCCAGCACGAGTGTTGGCAGGATAAGGTGGCGGATGACATCAAGCAGGGCTTCTGCCCGGTAAGGCTTGTTAGAGAGCATGACGTCCACAATGGCGATGCCGGTGACATGATCGATTTCGTACAGCAGACTATAGCGGCCGGAAACCGGCAGCCAGCCAAGATTAAGCGAAAACAGCATGATCAGCAGCATTGCCAGCCAGAATAGCGGAATCGAGTACCCGACAAGGGTGATCGAGGATATTGCGGTATCGGTATAGCTACCGCGCTTTACGCCGGCCCATGTACCAAGTGGGATACCCACCAGCAAGGAGAGCAGGAAGGCGAAAAAGCTCAACTCCAGTGTGGCCGGAAACACTTGGATGATTTCAAGCAGAACGGGTTCTCCCAAGGCATTGAGTCCAAGGTTGCCGCTGAGAAGGTTGCTGAGGTAGGCCATCCAACCAGTCCAAAATGGCTGGCTGGCCCAAAGCGAACCGCTATCGAGCCGAAGGAGGCTGTAACCAATTACCGTCAGGATCAGCAAGGTGATCAGGAACAGGTTCAGGCGTCGAATCGTATAAATAAACATATCAGTTTTCGTTCCGATATACCGTTGAGAAAGAACGGGTACCAAAAGGACTCATTTGCAGGCCACGTAGCGAACGGTGATGGACTTGGAAATGCACACCGTGGGCTAGCGGAATGATTGGAACCTGCTGATCAAGAATATCCTGGGCAAGGAAATAATAATTCAGGCGCTGGTCAAGCTGTGTGGTGCGCGAGGCCAGTTCCAGCAAGTTTTCGAAATCAAGATCACACCATTTCGAGGCATTGAGCCCGGCACCTATGGCATCGCAAGACAGTAACGGGCGCAGGAAATTATCCGGATCGCCGTTATCAGCCACCCAACCTGTTAGGATCAGATCGCTGTTGTCTTGGTCGATTTTGCTAAACCGGTTGACGTTATCTTGGGCGATGATGGTTACCTGAACGCCAACCGCATTGAGATCGGCTTGGATCAACTCGGCTGTTTTGCGCGGGCTTGGGTTGTACGGCCTTGGCTCAAGCGGAACCCACATAGTCAGGTGCAGATTCTTGTCGAAGCCGGCTTCTTTGAGCAATTGCAGAGCCTTGGCTGGGTCATAGTCGAGAGCCTGACTGTTATGGTTGTAGGCCCAAGACATTGGTGGAAGCAGGCTGCGGGCTTGCGTGCCGGTGCCGTAGTAGACCGAACTCAGCAGGTTGTCGCGGTTGATGGCATGGTTGATGGCCTTGCGAACACGAATATCGGCCAGTTCAGGCTGCTTGGTGTCTAGTGCGAGGTAGGCCACGTTCATACCGGTTTGCGCGGTGAGATTGAAGTTCTCGTCTTCGTTGATCACCGGCAACTGGCTGGCAACGGGGGATGACAGTACATCGCACTCATGGCTCAGCAGCTTGGCAAGCGTCCCTGTACCGCGAGAGGAAATGTCAAATACCACCTGATCCATCGGGGCCGTGCCCTGCCAGTAGCCCCAGTGGCGGCTCAGGCGGACAAAATCGTTGGGCTGGTATTGCTCTATGTGGAAAGGACCTGTTCCAACGGGCAGTTTGTCGATTTGATCTGGCTTGCCGGCGCGTAGCAGGATGTCGGCGTATTCCTGCGAATGAATGACCGCATAGGCTGTCGCCAAGTTGGCTAAAAACGCGTTGTCTGGGCGCGACAGGGTAAACTCGACCGTCTCCGGATCGATAACCCGAACATCCTCGATGAGTCCTGCAAAGTTTTGGCTTTCAAACCACGGATAACGGCCGCCCGAAATAGCATGGAACGGGTGGTTATCGTCAATGACTCGCTTGAAGCTAAACACGACGTCCTGGGCATTGAACGGGCGTGTAGGTGTAAACCAGTCAGTGGTTTGGAACTCGATACCGGTTTGCAACTTGAAAGTGTAGCTCAAGCCATCGCCGCTGACAGTCCAGCTCTTGGCCAGCGAGGGCTGCGGCTGGTGGCTGACGGGGTCAAGCATCAGTAAGCGGTCAAATACCTGAGCCGCGAGGGTATCTGCGGTCAGTCCGCCTTCGACAAGCTGTGGATTGAAGGTGGTAGGGGTATCTTGCCCACAATAGACGAAGCCTTGGCGACGAATACTGCTGTCCAGCTGCGGATCAGTACAGCCAACAAGGCTGGCAAGGCTGATACACGCAAGAAGGAAACGGGTATAGGCACTCATAGAATAGGTAATTTTTTGAAAACAAGATTACAAATTTACCACTATCATAGTTCGCCACCAAGCAATAAGCGGCAAATACCTGCAAACTTAAAGGATTTTTTCCAGATCGTACGGTATTTTGCCGTTTATGTTTTTATTCGTTATTGCCAGCCAGTTGGTATTTGCGCAGCAGTCCACGTAGCTGGTGGTAGCTTAGGCCGAGCAAGTCAGCCGCTTTGCGCTGGTTGAACTGGGCTTGTTTTAGGGCCTGCTCGATGACGGTGATTTCCTGATCCTGTTGCCATTGGCGAAAATCCATCGGCAGGGACGGCATCGGTGCGACCGCGTCGTCTGCCTGTTCTACGGGGAGGCTTGATGCATGGCTGTTATCCCAAGGGGCTCGGAACGGGTCAAGGATGATGTCGTCGATGGGCAGATCTTCGTTGTTGTTGCGAAATACCGAGCGCTCCACCACGTTTTTCAGTTCGCGGATGTTTCCCGGCCACTGGTAAGCCAGAAGCTGTTCAGTGGCAGCCGGGGTGAAACCAGCAAAGTAACCGAAGCCCAGTTCGCGGCACATTCTGACGGCGTAATACTCTGCCAATGGCAGGATATCTTCTCTTCGCTCTCGAAGCGGGGGCAGGTGGATGATATCGAACGCCAGGCGATCGAGCAGATCGGCCCGAAACTTTCCGTCGGCCGCCAGTGCCGGGAGGTTTTCATTGGTTGCGCAGACAAGACGGACGTTGGCCTGACAGGTCTTGCTGCCGCCCACTCGCTCATATTCGCCATATTCAATCACCCGTAGCAATTTTTCTTGGACCCCAAGCGGTGCAGTGGCCAGCTCGTCGAGGAACAAGGTCCCGTTTTCTGCCCGTTCGAAACGGCCTTGATGGCGTCCTTTGGCACCGGTAAATGATCCAGCTTCATGGCCGAACAGTTCGGAATCAATCACCCCGTCACTGAGTGCTGCGCAGTTGAGTGAGATCAGAGGATGGTCCCAGCGGCGTGATAGGTAGTGCAGGCGCTGGGCGATGAGCTCTTTGCCAGTACCGCGTTCCCCTAGGATCAGTACCGGGCGGTCAAGTGGAGCGAGGCGAGATGTCTGATCGAGTACCGTAAGGAATGCTTCAGACTCACCGATTAAATTGTCCGTTTTTCGCATGGTTAATCTCGCTAACTGTTGGCGTATTTGTCCACACCATAGCAGGGTGGTTCTGTGGGTGTAAAGCTAAGTGTATGATATTTAAAAAACAAAAAGTTGGCACACTAGTTGTATTAGTAACAACGTAGCGCGGCAAAATGTTTGCTGCAAAAACAAACTGATGAACCTGAAACCAAGGTTCTCAAACGATGGAGATGTAATTATGGGTATCTTTTCTCGCTTCGCTGACATTGTAAACGCCAACGTGAACTCGCTGCTGGACAAGGCAGAAGATCCACAGAAAATGATCCGTCTTATCATCCAGGAAATGGAAGACACCTTGGTAGAAGTGCGCACCTCGTCAGCCCGCGCCCTTGCGGATAAAAAAGAGCTTCAGCGCCGCATTAACGCGATTGAAGCGCAAAGTGCCGATTGGCAGCAAAAAGCCAGCCTAGCCCTGCAAAAAGGCCGTGAGGATTTGGCCCGTGCAGCCCTGATTGAGAAACAGAAGCTCAACGATGTCGCGCTGACCCTGAACGAAGAGTTCAAATTGGTGGAGGCGAGCATCGAGAAGCTTGCGACTGAGGTTGCCGAGCTTGAGCGCAAGTTGCAGGAAACCCGTGCCCGCCAGCAAGCGTTGGTGATGCGCCACAAGGCCGCTGATACCCGTCGTGATGTACGCCGCCAGCTGGACACCGGCAAGGTGGACGAAGCATTGTCGAAGTTCGAGCAGTACGAGCGCCGTATTGATGAGATGGAAGCCGAAGCTGACAGTTACAGCATGGGCCGAGGCAAGAATCTGCATGACGAGTTTGCCAACCTGCAGGCGCAGGATGATATCGAGAAAGAGCTGGAGCGCATGAAAGCGAACCTCAAGGATAAAGACTAATTCACTTACGTTGTGTGATGTGACAAGCTGGCTAGAACAAGTTATTGAATCTGCGCGAATAAGGAGAATGAAATGTCTATGGGGTTTATAGTTGGGCCGCTGGTGGTATTTATGATTTTTGTTGCCCCATTGTGGTTGATCCTGCACTACCGCAGCAAGAAGCTGTCAAGTGAAGGACTCAGTGGGGAGGATCACCAGAAACTACAGGATCTGGTGGTACGCGCAGAGCAAATGCAGCAGCGGATCATGACATTGGAGCGCATCTTGGATGCCGAAGCACCACAGTGGAGGGGACGTCAATGAACAAAACCCTTTACCGTGACCCGCATAACGGCAAACTCGGTGGGGTCTGTGCCGGTGTTGCCGAGTATTTCGGCATGGAAATTTGGCTGGTTCGGATCTTAACCGTATCGGCATTCCTGCTCGGTGTCGGTTTCTTTGTCACCTTGGCCTATATTGCGGCTTGGTTGTTCCTCGACAAAATGCCGGAAGAACGCTTCTACCAGCAGTCGGTATACCGTGATCATAACGTAAAGCAGAAACCCTGGCAGGCGGGTCAGACTGCCCAGCAAATTCTTGATAATGTCGAGTCGGAGCTGGACGGGATGGAGCAAGACCTGCGCAAGATGGAAGCGTACATTACCTCTTCCGCCTTCAAGGTCGACCGGGAATTCCGTAACTTATAATTTCGGCGTATTATCTGAAAGCAGGCTTCGGCCTGCTTTTGTTTTTGTATTCAATACCCTGAATGTCGGATTCATCGTGGGTTAATCTGGCATTCGTTACAGTGAACATTATTGACGATAGTTAGGAACCACCATGAACCGATTGGGCAATGAACTGAACAAGTTAGTCAACCGCAGTCTGGACCGCCACGTTCGCTTGGCTGTCACCGGATTGTCTCGTGCGGGCAAAACCGCATTCATTACCTCGTTGGTCAACCAGCTGATGCATGTCAGCACCAATCCACGTCTGCCGCTGTTCGGGGCGGTGCGTGATGGCCATTTGCTCGGTGCCAAGCGAGTACCGCAATTGGATATGCATGTTCCTAAGTTTGGGTACGAAGAAGGGATCAGTGCCTTGCTGGCAACACCGCCCGATTGGCCGACGCCAACCAAGGATGTCAGCCAGACCCGAATTGCCTTGCGCTATAAGCCCCAGAAAGGCCCTCTGAAATTGCTGCAAGACAGTGCCACGTTATACCTTGATATTATCGACTATCCCGGGGAGTGGCTGCTTGATTTACCGTTGCTTGAGATGGATTTTCTGACATGGTCCCGCCAGCAGGCCAAGGCCCTGAAGGGCAAGCGAGAGGAATTGGCCCAACAGTGGTTGGAAGAAGGTGAGACCTTTGACCCTCTGGCCCCTGCCGACGAGGCGGCGATTGAGCGCCTCTCGGCCCGGTTTACCGAGTATTTGTTCAAGTGTAAGGCCGAAGGTGGTTTGCACTGGGTTCAGCCGGGGCGTTTCGTGTTACCGGGTGAGCTGGCGGGCGCGCCGGTTCTGCAGTTCTTCCCGCTGGTTTGGCTCGATAAGCTGTCAGAACAAGAATTGGCCGCAGCCGGTGATGATACCAATATCGGGATGCTCAAGAGCCGCTATCGTTATTACCAGCAACATGTGGTCAAGGCGTTTTACAAAGAGCATTTTTCTAAGTTTGACCGCCAGATCATCCTTGTGGACTGCCTGCAGCCACTGAATGCCGGGCCGGAGTCGTTCAATGATATGCGGCAGGCGCTGGATCAACTGATGCAGAGTTTCCGCTATGGCCGGAGCTCATTGCTGCGTCGGTTGTTCTCGCCCCGTATCGACAAGGTGCTGTTTGCCGCGACCAAGGCCGACCATGTCACCCCGGAGCAGCACCCGAATTTGGTTAGCCTGATGCAGCAGTTGGTTAACGAAGCGTGGCAGACAGCCTCGTTTGAAGGGATCAAGATGGATTGCATCAGCTTGTCGTCGATTCAGGCCACAGCCCCGGGTTTTGTTGAATATCAGGGCAAGCAAGTGCCAGCCCTGCGCGGTGTGACGATGAGTGGGGAAACGAAAACGCTTTTTCCCGGTGAAGTACCGCGCCGCTTGCCCGGGGACGACTTTTGGCAGCAGTCCGGGTTTGATTTTATGAATTTCCGACCTTTGAATATACAAAGTGATGAGCCCTTGCCGCATATCCGAATGGACAAGGCGCTCGATTATCTGCTTGGAGATAAATTACGATGAATGAGCAGTTCAAAACCAAAATCGAATTTGAGGAACCGCAGCCTGCGGGCAAAGACGAGCAGGAGCTGACCAGTCAGTTGCAGTTTGCCGAGCAGGCGGATTTTCTGCCCGAGCCGGTGAATTCCGATGAGAAGGATGTCGAAGCAGAGTTGGCCCAGACGTTGGCGGTCAAGCCAAAACGCGGTCGTGGTTGGCTCAAAGGGTTACTGATTGGCGGTGCAGCCATGGTGGCATGGCAGAGCGTGGATTATGTGGTTACTGCATTTCAGGGCGGTGACTGGCTGGCTTTGGGCTGGAGCGTGATTGTTGCCGGCTTGGCGACAGCTGGGATCGGGGCGCTGGGACGAGAATTGCTTAGTCTGCGTCGTTTGAAGCAACGTCAGGGTGAACGAGAACAAGCGCAGGCATTGTTGGAAGCCGATGGGATCGGTCAGGCCAAGGCGTTTTGTACCAAGCTTGCCCGTAAGGGCAATATCCGAGAGGACAATGCGGGTTATGACCGCTGGCAACATGCCTTGGCGGCAACCCATAACGACCGCGAAGTGATGCAGCTGTACGACCAAATGGTACTGGGCTCTCAGGATAAGCAGGCGCGTCAGTTGGTGACCAAATATGCCAGCGAGGCTGCCGTGATGGTGGCAGTTAGCCCATTGGCCGTGGCGGATATGCTGCTGGTGGCTTGGCGAAACTTCCGTTTGATCGAGCAAATTTCGGCAGTGTACGGGGTTGAGTTGGGTTATTGGTCGCGGATCAGGCTGGTGAAACTAGTGCTGGCCAATATGGCCCTTGCCGGTGCCAGTGAGGTAATTATCGACAACGGGATGGATATGCTGTCGATGGATCTGGCCGGAAGGATGTCAACCCGAGTTGCCCAAGGTGTCGGTGTCGGCTTGCTGACCGGGCGTTTGGGGCTAAAAGCGATTAGCTTGATGCGTCCGCTACCGTGGCAGCCGGATCAGCAGCCTAAATTGGGTGATGTGCGTAAAGATTTGCTTAAGCGTCTGACCGGCCATAAGGAAATGGTTGAAAAAAAATAGTGCCTTAGGGCACACCCTGAGGGGCTGGTGGCTTGACTGAATGGCAGTGAAGGCGCAAACTTCGAGTGTCAACAATTCCTGACACTTTGGAAGAGAAGAATATGAGGCTACAAGTCTTTTGCGAGGACCGCTTGGGGATTACCCGCGAGTTGCTCGATATTCTGGCCAGCCGCCAGATCGATTTGCGGGGTATTGAGATTGACCGTGTCGGTATCATTTACCTTAATTGCCCCGAAGTGGCGTTCGATCAATTCAGCCAGCTGATGTCGCAAATTCGTCAGCTGGATGGGGTGACTGATGTTCGTAAGATTCAGTTTATGCCGACCGAACGTGAGCACAAGGAACTCAAGGCTCTGCTCGAAGCATTGCCTGACCCGTTCTTCTCCATCAATTTGCAGGGGAAAATCGATCTTGCCAATGATGCGGCCGAAACCTTGTTGGGCAAGGCGCGCAGCGAAATTGTCGGTGAATATATCCAGACCTTCGTCGGATTCAATATTCAAAATTGGCTGGAAAAGGAGCAGGCCGCCAAGCGCAGCGAGTTGGTGGTTATCGCCGGGCTGGATTACATCATGGAGATCCTGCCGGTATACGTGGCCGACGAGAGCTACGAGCAGGTACTGGCCAGTGTGGTTATTTTGCTTAAGTCTCTGTCTGAGGCCAAGATGCCGCTGGCGATGCGCAAGCTAAGTGGTGACAACGGTTTCGAACACCTTGTTGGTCAGTCATCCCGTTTTAAGCAGTTGGTTTCGCAGGCCAAGAAGTTGGCAATGCTTGATGCGCCGCTGTTGATTCAGGGTGAAACTGGCTCTGGTAAAGAGATGCTGGCGCGTGCTTGCCACCAGCGGTCATTGCGCCGCGAACAGCCATTTTTGCTGGTGAATTGTATATCGATGCCAGATAGCGCGGCAGAAACGGAGTTGTTCGGTATGGCGGCAACGGCGACAGAAGCCGGCAAGAAGGGGATCTTCGAGCAGGCTGATGGCGGTACCGTTTTCCTTTACGAAGTGGGCGAGATGTCCGAGCACTTGCAGATCAAGCTACTGCGTTTCCTTCAGGACGGCACGTTCCGTCGTGTTGGCGAAGAGCAAGAGATGCGGGTCAATGTCCGGGTTATTTGTTCAACCCAGAAGAAGCTGCCTGACTTGGTAGCGGCGAACCAGTTCCGTGAAGATCTTTACTATCGCCTTAATGTTCTGTCGTTGGTTGTGCCGCCGTTGCGCGAGCGCACAGCCGATATCGTTCCATTGGCTGATCTGTTCTTGTCGCAGTTTGCCCAAGAGCTTCAGCAGCCCAAGCCGGTGATTTCGCCAGAAGTCGCCCAATTTTTGAGTCAGTATGCATGGCCGGGTAATATCCGCCAACTGCGCAATGTTCTGTTCCGGGCAATGACCCAGCTGGAATCTACCCAGATGACCGTCGATGATATTCAGTTGCCAGAGAACGAGTCGGCCACGGTGATCAGCGAGGAAACGCTCGACGGCTCGCTTGACGACATCATGAAGCGATATGAGTCCGGTATTCTGACCAGTTTGTACCAAAGCTACCCGTCGACGCGTAAGCTAGCCAAGCGACTGGGAGTATCGCATACCGCAGTGGCTAACAAGTTGCGAGAGTACGGTATCAACAAGCGCTAGTGGTTTCGGCCACCCAATTAAATCATATCAACAGGGAAGCTTCGGCTTCCCTGTTTGCGTTTGGCTTCTCGCTAATTACCCGTCTGCCGGGAAGAGGGTGATCTCGCCGTTTTCGAGCTGGCGCAGCAGGGTGATGAGCGGTTTGTCATAACGGCTGCTGAGCGAGGATTCGTTATCGGTAGCGACCCGGTGACAAGGGATGATAATAGGGATGGGGTTGACGTTTCTGGCCATGCCGATAGCCTGGAATGCACAGGGATGGGCGATGTATGAAGCGATTTGTTGGAATGAGCGTTGGCTGTTGTAGGGGATTTCGGTGAGTGCTTGCCACACTTGTTTCTGGAAATCGGTACCTTGTGGTGCAAGGGGAAGGGAGAACTCTTTTCGAGTGCCAGCGAGGTATTCGCTGAGTTGGGTGGTGAAAGGGGCCATGAAGTCAGGGTTGCGTTGCCAGCAGTCATTGACGCTGTAACCAGAACTGGCAAGGGTGAGCTGCCTTAGCCCTTGCTCATCGGCGAGCAGGTAGAACCGGCCCAGAACCGAATCGAGATAGTCGTAATACATAGTTCCCACTGTGGTTTGGTATAGGTAATGGGATTATCATAGTCTAACTGGCTGGGTAAATCTTTGACTGAAATTAGTTTCGGTTCTGTCTTTGGCAAATGGGGCTGGCTTAGCATTACTTGCGTATGCTAACGTTTGAACATCATGGATAGCAAGGGGATGGATATTGTTGTTCCACTCTTTTATTACACGCTCGCAGGTCATTGATCTGGGAGATATAACGGTACGGCTGATCACTTCTCGGGATACGGCTGCGATTACGGCTTATTATCAAAAAAATCGCCAGTTTCTCGAACCGTGGGAGCCACTCAGGGAAGATACGTTTTTTACTGCGAGGGGATGGGAGCGGCGGCTTGAGCAGCTGATGAAGTTGCACAAGCATGAAATGGCCTATTATTTTGTTATCGTACCTAAGCAGGATCCCCTACAAATTTGTGGCGTGGTTAACTATAGCAATTTGGTGCGCCATCCGTTTTATGCGTGTCATGTCGGTTATTCGATTGATGAAGATTATCAAGGCCAGGGCATGATGGGGCGGGCACTGGAAGCGACCAATCAATGGATGTTCGATAAGGGCTTTCATCGAATAATGGCCGCCTATATGCCAAGAAACGCCAAGAGCGCAGCGGTATTGAAGAAAAGCGGCTTTGCTATCGAAGGTCGGGCGAAAGATTATTTGCTGATTAACGGCAACTGGGAAGACCATATTCTGACGGCCAGAATCAACCCCGATTGGGCTCCCCCGTTGGGGTAGTCAGGGACAGTTAATACAGGTTTGTTGAAGCGAAAAGACAGAAACGGGAGCCAATGGCTCCCGTTTTGTTAGGCCGAGTGGCTCGGGGTTAGATCCGTTGCCACAACTCGCTGTAACGGCCGCGCTCGGCCAGCAGCGATTCATGGGTGCCTTGCTCGGTGATCGAACCTTCGTCCATCAGGCAAATTTGGTCCATTGCGTTGAGGCCGACCAGACGGTGGGTGATAAACAGCACTGTCTTGTCTTTGGCATGTTCCAGCAATAGATCCATGATTTGTTGCTCGGTACGGCGGTCAAGGCCTTCGGTCGGCTCGTCCATCAGCAGGATAGGGGCATCGTGGAGCAAGGCGCGGGCGATGCCGATTCGGCGGCGTTCGCCACCGGAGATCTGGCGGCCGCCTTCACCCAGCCATGTATCCAGTCCTTTGCCTTCAAGCAGGCTGTTGAGCCCCACCTGTTGCAATACCTGTTCGAGCTCGCTGTCGCTGCCGTCAGGTTTGGCAAGCAGCAGGTTCTCACGCAGTGAGCCATTGAATACATCAACCCGCTGGCTGACCACGGTGATGGCCTTGCGCAGTGATGCCTCCTGCCATTTTGGCAGTGCGATGCCATCTAGGCTAATTTGGCCCTGCTGCGGATCCCAGTTACGGGTCAGCAGCTGGAGCAGGGTGGACTTGCCACAACCGGTCCGGCCCAGCAGGGCGACTTTCTCTCCGGCCTTGATCGATAGGCTGATCGACTTAAGCACGGGTTGGTCACTGCCGTAATAGGTATAGCTAATCCCATCGATATCAATATTCCCGCTGACGTTGGCCTGATGGCCGTCAGGATTGAATGGCGTATCCGGCTCGGCTTCGATGATTTCATTCAAGCGGCGGGCTGAAGTTAACGTTTGGCCGAGGTACTGGAATGCTCCAGCGACTGGCATCATTAACTCGAAGCTGGCCATTGTGGCAAAGGCTACCATCGCGATGAACGGGTCTGGGGCATTGCCGCCGACGCCGTCAGCGGCAATCCATGTAATGAGGACCAAAGCCCAGCCTGTCGCCGCCATCAGGATAGCATTGGCAAGGCCGGTCAGGTTTGCCATCTTGCGCTGGGCATTAAGCAGCGACTGCTGTTCATGCAGTGCCGCTTGATAGTAACGGTCGTCGGCATTGAACAGTAGCAGCTCGGCGTTGCCTTGAATCCAATCAAGCAATTTGATTCGGTAGTTGGCCTTTGCCAGTGTCAGGGCTTCGCCGTTGGCCTTGCCCAAGCGGTAGAAGATAACCGGCAGACTGAGCATTAGTACCAGTAGGATCCCACCAAGGGTCAGGCCGATAGTCAGATCAAACCAAGCAAGGAAGCCGGTAATGGCAATCAGGCCGATAATCCCGATGGTCAGTGGGCTGACCAAGCGCAGGTACACGTGATCCATTGCATCGACATCGGCAACCAAGCGGTTGAGCAAGTCGGCATCGCGGAGGTTGGCCTGACGGCCCGGGATCAGCGGGGTCAATTTGCGGAAGAAGAACAGGCGCAAATCGGCCAGTAGCTTGAATGTCGCATTATGGCTGACAACGCGTTCGCCCCAACGGCCAGCGGTACGGGCCATTGAGAAACCTCGGACACCGGCACCCGGCAGCATGTAGTTGAACGTTTCGCGGGCAATGGTCAGCCCGGCAACGGCCGAGGCGGCGATAAACCATCCTGATAGCGTCAGCAGGCTCATGGCGGCAAGCAGGGTGGCAAGGCCCAGCAGCGTACCTAGGGTCAGGCCGAACCAGTGCTTGCGGTAGAGTTTCAGATAAGGGATTAAATCACGCATCGAGATCCCTCTTGTCAGTATGGGCCAGCATATCGGCCAGCAGGCCGTGTTGGCGAATTTGGTCAAAGTGACCGTTTTGAACCAGTTTGCCGTTTTCCAGCACCATAACGCGATCCATCGACGCGAGTTGGTCGAGGCGGTGGCTGACCATCAAGGTCGACTGGCCGGCGGTGGCGGTTTTTAGGCTGTCTAGCACGAGATGTTCGCTGTTGGCGTCGAGACTGGCTGTTGGTTCGTCGAGCAGCCAGAAGCTACCGCTTTGCAACATAGCACGGGCAACGGCAATACGTTGCGCCTGCCCAACAGACAAGCCGCCTGAGCGGTCGCCAACCTGATGGGCAAAGCCCAGTTCCAGTCGGTCGAGGAACTCTTTGGCGTAGGCATTCTCGGCAACTTGCAGGATGTGCTCATCGGTCGCTAACGGGTTGCCAAGGGCAATATTGTCGCGCACCGTACCATGCAGTAGCAGTGGGTTTTGGCCTACCCAGCTGATGGCTTGCCGCCATTGGCTGGCATCTAGGCTGCGCAGTTCAACGCCATTAATTTTAAGACTGCCACGGTAGGGCAGGAAGCCGAGTAGGGCATTGAGCAAACTGGTCTTGCCGGCACCGCTGGGGCCAACAAGGGCGACCTGCTCATGCGGGGCTAGGGTGAAGCTGAGCGGCCCAGCCAGAACTTGGCCTTCGGGGCTGAGTACTTCCAGCTCGCTGGCCTCGATAGTGATAGTTTCTGGTGATGGCAGGTTGGCGCAGCCTTTATCCATCCCATCGGCTTCGGTATTGAGGAACTCGACAATGGATTCCGCAGCCCCGATTGCTTGTGCCTTGGCGTGATAGAAAGTGCCGAGATCACGGAGTGGCTGATAGAATTCAGGAGCAAGGATCAGAACAAACAGGCCAGTGAAGAGTGAAATCGGTACGCCGTAGTGGCCGAAATTCAGTTCGCCGATAAAGGCAAAACCGAAGTAGACCGCAACGATTGCTACCGAGATAGCAGAGAAGAACTCGAGCACGGCCGAGGAGAGGAAAGCCATCCGCAATACTTCCATTGTTCGCTTGCGCAGTACATGCGAGGCGGCATGGAGGTTTTCGGCTTCAGCTTCGGCACGGTTAAATAGACGCAGGGTCGGGAGTCCCCGAAGGCGGTCATAGAAATGCCCGGATAGGCGCTGGAGTGCCTTGAAGTTGCGGCGGTTGGCATCGGCGGCTCCGAGTCCGACTAGTGCCATGAAAAGAGGCACTAGTGGTGCTGTGATCAGGAAGATCAGGCCCGCAGCCCAGTTAAGTGGGAAGACCGCAAACAGAATGACCAGCGGCACCAGTACCGCAATTGACATTTGTGGGATATAGCGCGAGAAGAAATCTTGCATTTCCTCGACTTGCTCGAGTACTAAGCTTGCCCAGACACCGGCTGGTTTCCCTTTGATATAGGCCGGGCCAAGCTGTTGCAGCTTTTCGAGGATCAGTTGGCGGATATGGAGCCGTATTTGCTCCCCGCAGCGGTAGCCGAATATCTCGCGTCCCCAACTGCAGGCCGCGCGGAGGCCGACGATAACAAACAGGCCGATGAAACTATCGACCAATTGGTACTTGTCGGTATGCTCAATGATGAGTTGGTGGAGGATATGGGCAAGCAGCGCAGCTTGTCCCACCAGCAGCAATCCCGATAAAAAACCAAGGCCGACACTGAGCATCAACCAGCGTTTCGCAAGTTTGCTCTGTGATCTCAACCAGTTGGTCAAATCTCGTTGTAATTGTTTATCCATATAGCTTTCTTGAGTTGCAGGTAATTGCAGCAGGAGCTGAAGGCAAAAACGGCCACCTTGAGGGTGGCCGGTAGTGATGATTATTGTTCTTCGATGGCATCAAGGTAACGCTCTGCATCGAGCGCTGCCATACAGCCGGTACCTGCTGAGGTAATTGCTTGGCGGTAGGTGTGATCCATAACATCACCGGCGGCAAAGATGCCTTCGATGCTGGTCTGGGTCGCGTTGCCGTCAGTTCCTGACTGTACCTTGATGTAGCCGTTGTGCATTTCCAGCTGACCTTCGAAAATAGCTGTGTTTGGCTGGTGGCCGATAGCGATGAATGCACCCATCACTTCGATCGTTTCGGTGGCTTCAGACGCGGTATCTTTGATACGCACGGCGGTCACACCCATGTCGTCACCCAGTACTTCATCGAGGGTGCGATTAGTGTGAAGAATAATGTTGCCGTTTTCGACCTTGTCCATCAGGCGCTTGAGAAGGATCTTCTCTGAGCGGAAGGTCTCGCGACGGTGGATCAGGTGAACTTCAGATGCGATATTCGATAAGTAAAGCGCCTCTTCGACGGCCGTGTTACCACCACCGACAACAGCAACTTTCTGGTTGCGGTAGAAAAAGCCGTCACAGGTTGCGCAAGCAGAAACGCCACGGCCTTTGAATAGCTCTTCGGACTCAAGGCCTAAGTACTTGGCAGATGCACCGGTAGCGATGATGAGCGCATCGCAGGTGTATTCGGCGTTGTCGCCTTTCAGGCGGTAAGGGCGCTGGGTGAAGTCTGTTTCGTTGATATGGTCGAAAATGATTTCAGTCTCGAACTTTTCAGCGTGGGCTTTCATTCGTTCCATCAGGCCAGGGCCAGTTAGGCCATCAGCATCGCCCGGCCAGTTCTCAACTTCAGTGGTGGTGGTGAGCTGACCACCTTGCTGCATACCAGTGATCATGACAGGGTTTAGGTTGGCGCGTGCAGCATAAACGGCTGCGGTATAACCAGCAGGACCAGAACCAAGGATGAGCAGTTTACTATGTCTTACGTTACTCATTACTTCTCCAGGCTGAAATGAGATTATTATCATGTGATGGGTGATTGTAGGTAAATTGCTGCGCCAAGAAAAGGATATTTCCTGATTGGCCAGCGCATTCTGCTTCTTGTTCGAGTGATGCTCAGCGTGATTTTCTGCCTGTTGGTAGGTGGTTATTTTGTCGTTCAGCTGGCGTTTGTGGTATGTAGGGTGGGATAAATAAAACGGCGTACTGTCCTTGATCAAGGACACTGAGGTTAAAATTTTTAAGATTATTTAATTATAATAAATATCAAATAGTTATATGCAATATAGGGTTCACGTTCTACCTAGTGCATGCTCAGGGCGACGGTGGGAACCGTATAGTGAAGGTCGAATGTGGTGGCGACTTCCTTGCAGGTTACCTTGCCATGCATGATATTCATTCCCGAGAGGAATCCTTCGTCATCCAGCAGTGCCTTTTTGTATCCCAAATTGGCAATTTTAGTTACGTAGGGCAAGGTGGCGTTGTTAAGGGCGAATGCCGAGGTTCGAGCAACGGCTCCGGGCATGTTGGCAACACAATAGTGCACAATATTGTCCATAATATAAGTGGGTTGTGCATGGGTAGTTGGGTGTGACGTTTCAAAGCAGCCACCTTGGTCGATGGCGACATCAATCAGTGCTGAGCCTGGCTTCATTTGGCGGACGTGTTCTGCTGTGATCAGTTTAGGGGCCGCTGCCCCGGGGATCAGGACTGCACCGATAATCGCATCGGCGCGGGGGACGAGTTGGGCAATGGCCTCGCGGGTGGCGTAACGTAACTTCACCGCGCCTCTGAATTCGCGATCTAGCTGGCGTAGGGTATCGATGTTGTTATCGAGTAGGGTGACATCTGCCCGCATTCCTACAGCCATGCGGGCTGCATTGGAGCCGACGACCCCACCGCCGAGGATCACGATATTGGCGGGCTCAACACCGGGAACTCCGCTCAGAAGCAGGCCCCGCCCGCCATAAGAATTCTCTAGGGTTTGGGCTGCGGCTTGGATGGACATTCTGCCAGCGACCTCCGACATAGGAGCCAGTAGGGGTAATTTGCCTAGGGTATCGGTCACTGTTTCGTAGGCAATGCAGATGGCTTTACTGTCGATGAGGGATTTTGTTTGTTGAAAATCCGGTGCAAGGTGAAGATAGGTGAATAAAATTTGTCCTTCTCGAAGTGCGGATCTTTCTGCTGCTTGTGGTTCTTTTACTTTGACAATCATCTCTGATCTGGTAAAAACTTCTTTAGCGTCAGAAATAATTTCAGCACCTGCGTTTTCGTAGTCTGCGTCTGACAGCCCAATACCTGCACCTGCTTGGGTTTCGACCAAGACTTGATGACCGAGTGAAGTGAGTTCACGAACACTGCTGGTTACTAAACCGACTCGGTATTCGTGATTTTTGATTTCTTTGGGTACCCCAATAATCATTCCGCTCCCTCCCTTGGCATCCAGCAGTGAAGGCTATTGACAAGGATGTAATTACAGAACTATTGGCAGTATAGTTGGACTTTTAGAGTATTTGATTCTAAATAAGCTAAAGTTGTAGTATATTTTTTTGCAAGGAAGTAAGAAGGTGGAATAAAAAATGGTAGATACCAAGAAAAAACCCTCCAAGGACCTGGATCGTATAGATCGCAATATTTTGAATGAACTACAGAAAGATGGTCGTATCTCGAACGTAGAACTTTCAAAACGTGTTGGTCTTTCTCCTACACCCTGTCTTGAGCGTGTTCGTCGCTTGGAGCGTCAGGGGTACATCAGTGGCTATACCGCCCTGCTGAATCCTCAATACCTTGATGCCTCACTGCTGGTGTTTGTTGAAATTACACTAAACCGTGGTGCACCTGATGTGTTTGAGCAGTTCAACAAATCAGTGCAAGAGCTGGAAGACATTCAAGAGTGTCATCTGGTATCCGGTGATTTCGACTACTTGTTGAAGACGCGTGTATCGGATATGTCTGCATACCGTAAGTTGCTGGGTGAGACCTTGCTGCGCCTGCCAGGGGTGAACGATACTCGTACATACGTGGTTATGGAAGAAGTGAAGCAGACCAACAATCTGGTTATCAAGACCCGCTAGTTCTTTATTTGACGTGTAGAACAAGCAGTCTTTCATCAAGCGGCCTAGTGCCGCTTGATTTGTTTTTGGGCTTGGCGGCAGTTTTTCAGGCGGGGGGTGAGATTTTCAGCACATCCATTAAAAATTTCACCAACTCTTTACGCTTACACCGAGCCAAAATAGCAAAAATAGGTCGCATTTAGTATAAGATAAGGCATTCGTTTTTAATGCGTCTGACGGGCCATTGGCACCCATAATACAAAAATACGGCCCAGACGCTGGCTAGTTGGTTACATCGGAGTGTTTTTTTGAGAAAGCTAAAGGGCAACAGGCAGCCTACATTGCGTCTTTCCGGGGGGCAGCGCTTACTGGAAAGCTTTTTGATTATCGGCATATTGGCCGCGATTTTTTCCATGGTGGCATTGCTGAGCTTTAACCCTGCGGACCCGTCATGGTCGCAAACGGCTTGGGAAGGGCCGGTGCAAAACAAGGCCGGTTCGCTAGGGGCGTTGGTCGCCGATACCTTATTGTTCACCTTCGGATCGTTGGCCTATCCTTTGCCGGCGATTATTATCCTTGGCGCTTGGTTCTTGTTCCGTCGCCGTTCACAGCCGTTGAAGTTTGACTACATGATCTACGGCACCCGCTTGCTTGGCCTGCTGATACTGTTTGTGACCAGTTGCGGTCTTGCCGATCTGAACTTTGACGATATTTGGTATTTCTCGTCAGGCGGGGTGATCGGCGATGTGGTGTCAAACATGGCCTTGCCGTTATTTAACCTGCTCGGCACGACATTGGTGATGATGTTTGTCTGGGCTATCGGTTTTACACTGTTTACCGGCATCTCATGGTTGACGATTGTCGATACCCTTGGTGAGAAAACTCTCGGGGCTCTGGGCTGGTTGATGAACAAGGTACGTTCGGACAAGTCCGAGGTACTGACTCCGTTTGCCGCCGATATTCCAGATGAGCACCAAACAGAATTTGGCCGTCGCTTGGCTGAGCAATCCGCCCAGTTTGAGCAGGAGCCAGATGCCGATGACGTATTGCTGGCATCCAGCAGCCGGGTTGCGGCTCCGGTTGCCAATGACCGCAGTGCGTTTGCTCGCCGTGAACCGGCGGTCAGCGTGCCTGAACCGGTCTCTGAACCAGAGCCGGAAATGAAGATTGTTATGCCTCAGCGCCATCAGGAGCGTTCTGTGAGTACGCCTGAACCGGTGGTTGAGCCGGTGGTGGCCGCTGCTGCAGTAGTTGCTGCGCCAACAGTGGCTTCACTGGTTGAAACGGCGACAACTTCGCCGGTCGTTGAGACGGTGGTTGAGCCGGTTTCCGACATTCAGCCACAATCTAACATCGAGACCTTGGTTTCGACGGCGAGTGAGCCAGAACTGCAGGAAGAAACAACGATAAAACTGGTGACCGCGGATATCGAGCCAGTTGAAATAGTGTCGGTGGCATCAATGCCTGAATACCATGACGCTGAGCCTGAGCCTGAGCCTGAGCCTGAGCCTGAGCCTGAGCCTGAGCCTGAGCCTGTAAATACCCGTGTGGCTGTTGAAGACGTGGAGCTGCCGCGCCAGATGAAGGGAATGTCTATTGCCGATCTTGAGCGCGAACTGGAAAAGGACGAAGACTTTACCATGCACATGGATGATCCGGCAGGGTTAGCCGATCATGAGCAGTCTTTGTCTGATTATGCCAGCGAGCAGGAAAGCCGTTCTGAGGTGCGTAACGCTGCTTCAACGATGTACGGTGCCGTGCAAAGTCACGCCGATCCAGAACCTATAGCAGACGCGTGGCCTGCAGAGCATCAGGCTGGAGCAGAAGCGGATGAAAGCCTATCCGAGGAAGATGAATATGACTATTCATCGTCTGTTCATGCTGGGGTTGATACAACGGAGCCAGAAGATAACGTGGAGACACTGCCGTGGCAACAGGAAGAAAATAACCTTCGCCATGAGCGAGCTGCGGCTGAGCCGTACGCTTTCGAACCAGCGTCACCAGCGCCGGAGAGTGATTTCGAAATAGGTGTTCAGGACGGCATGTCAGAACTTGAGCGCGCCGAGCAGGATGCAGGATTGGTTGATGGCGACGACGGCCTGAGCGACGAAGAGGCCTTCCTCAAGAAGATTCGTGATGCTCAGAAGGCGCAGGCTCATGCAGCTGGTCTTGATAATCCGTTCCTGATGAAGAAAGATGCCGATTTGCCGAAACCAACCTCACCGATGCCGACGGTGGATTTGCTGGCCCCGGCCAAGCAAAACGTTGAACCGGCCAGTGAGGAAGAATTAAAACAGACAGCAAGGCTGGTGGAAGCCCGCCTTGCTGATTACAAGATCAAGGCCAAGGTCGTTGGGGTTTACCCTGGCCCGGTGATTACCCGTTATGAGCTTGACCTTGCCCCTGGGGTGAAGGCGAGCAGAATTTCCGGTCTGGCAAAAGATTTGGCGCGTGCGCTGTCAGCCTCGGCGGTTCGAGTGCTAGAGGTTATTCCGGGTAAGCCGTACATTGGTTTGGAGCTACCGAACGTCAACCGTGAAACGGTCTATATGTCGCAGGTGGTTGCGAGCGATAACTTCCAGAATAAGAAGAGCCCATTGCCTATCGTATTGGGTTATGACATTGCCGGTGAGGCAGTGGTTGCCGATTTGAGCAAGATGCCGCACCTCTTGGTGGCCGGTACAACGGGTTCGGGTAAGTCGGTCGGTGTTAACGTGATGATCCTCAGCTTGCTCTATAAGTGTAAGCCCGAAGACTGTCGCTTTATCATGATTGACCCGAAAATGCTGGAACTGTCGATTTACGAAGGTATACCGCATCTTTTGACCGAAGTGGTTACTGACATGAAAGACGCCAGCAACGCATTGCGTTGGTGTGTGGGCGAAATGGAACGCCGATACAAGCTGATGGCTGCGTGCGGGGTGCGTAACCTTGCAGGCTTCAATGCCAAGCTTGAAGAAGCCGCCGCAGCCGGCCACCCGATCTACGATCCGTTGTGGCGCCCGGGAGACAGCATGGACGAGTTCCCGCCTCGTCTGGAAAAAATGCCAAGCATTGTGGTCATCGTTGATGAATTTGCCGATTTGATGATGGTTGTCGGTAAGAAGGTTGAAGAGTTGATTGCTCGTCTGGCGCAGAAAGCGCGAGCGGCAGGTATTCACTTGGTGCTAGCGACCCAGCGACCGTCGGTGGATGTTATTACCGGCTTGATCAAGGCGAATATTCCAAGCCGAATGGCGTTCACGGTATCGACCAAGACAGACTCGCGTACCATTCTCGATCAGGGCGGTGCAGAATCATTGCTGGGTATGGGTGACATGCTTTACTTGCCTGCAGGTCAGAACCATCCGGTGCGAGTGCACGGTGCCTTTGCCTCGGATGATGACGTCCACAACGTGGTAAATGACTGGAAGGCGCGTGGTAAGCCGCAATATATCGAGGGGATCCTCGAAGCCGATCAGGGCAGTGACGGTTTGCTGCCGGGTGAAGCACCGGTGGGCGGTGATGATGATCTCGACCAGTTGTTTGACGAAGTGGCGGCATTTGTTGCCGAGTCCCGTCGGGGCTCTGTTTCCGGTGTCCAGCGTCGGTTTAAGATTGGTTATAACCGGGCTGCCCGTATTGTTGAACAGCTGGAAGCGCACGGTATTGTCAGCGCGCCGGGTCATAACGGCAATCGGGAAGTGTTGGCACCGCCGCCACCGCGTGACTAGTCAAAGATTATACGATTCGGACGCTGTTCCGAGACAGATAGGAATCAATAGGCCTGCTACGCTCTAGGGCAGGCCGTGAGCAAAAGGTTTGAGAGAATGATGAAGAAGATGCTTCTGGGTGTATTGGTTGCCGCTCCGTTGTTGTGGGCGGGGCAGGCTTTGGCTAACCCCCAGCAGGAACTCAGCGCCCGATTAGGCAAAGTGAATGCGTTTACTGCGGATTTCAAGCAAACGGTGATCAGCCCTGATGGCGATGTACTGGTTGAGGGCGATGGCGATGTGGCGATTAAGCGCCCTAACTTGTTCCGTTGGAATACCAAGACCCCGGATGAAAACGTGCTGATTTCAGATGGCCGGACATTGTGGTACTACAGCCCGTTTATCGAGCAGGTAACTGCGATGTGGCTCAATGATGCGACCGATCAGACGCCGTTCGTACTGCTGACCCGCAATAGCCCAAGTGATTGGCAGAACTACAATGTATCCCAGACGGCAGATACCTTTACCCTGACCCCGAAGGCGGGGACGTCGTCGGCCGGTAAGTTTGTGGTTACGGTAGACAAGGGCGGCGAGGTGCGTAGTTTCTCAGTCGTTGAGCAGGACGGCCAGCGTAGCAATTTCCGTTTTTCTTCGTTTGCCCGCAAGGCACCGGCAGCCAGTGCGTTCACTTTCACCCCGCCTAAAGGCGTGGAGTTGGATGATCAGCGCAACTAAGCCGGGAACACCCAGCGAGATGTATTTTTTAGGTGGTACGCGAGTACCACCTATTTTTGTTTAAGGAGCGGTGAGTTTGAATAACTTCAGCCTGGATTTTTCATCTGATTTCCGTCCGCTGGCTGCCCGTATGCGGCCGCGTACGGTGGCGGAATATATTGGCCAGACCCATATCCTCGGCGAGGGCAAGCCGCTGCGTCGAGCGCTTGAGGCCGGGCATTTGCATTCGATGATCCTGTGGGGGCCGCCGGGGACAGGTAAAACCACCTTGGCCGAAGTGGCAGCTTATTACGCCAATGCCGAGGTTGAGCGGGTTTCCGCGGTGACTTCGGGGGTCAAGGATATCCGGTTGGCGATCGACAAGGCTCGTGAGAACAAGATGGCCGGGCGACGGACAATTCTGTTTGTCGATGAGGTCCACCGTTTCAACAAGAGCCAGCAGGATGCATTTTTGCCGCATATCGAAGATGGCACTGTGACCTTTATCGGTGCGACGACCGAGAACCCATCGTTTGAGCTCAACAACGCACTGTTATCCCGGGCGCGGGTCTACAAGCTTAAATCGTTAGACACCACTGATATTCTGGCGGTGATCGAGCAGGCGCTGACGGACAAAGAGCGTGGCGTTGACGCCGAAAAGCTGGTCTTTGTTGATGATGTCAAGGCGCGTTTGGCCGAACTGGTTGGCGGTGATGCCCGGATGTCGCTCAATTACCTCGAGCAGTTGATCGATATGGCCGACGAGGACGGGCAGGGTTACAAGCGTATTGATCTTGCCTTGCTGGCTGAGGTAGCCGGCGAGAAGATTGCCCGTTTCGATAACAAGGGTGATCTCTGGTATGACATGATATCGGCGGTTCATAAGTCGATTCGCGGTTCGAGCCCGGATGGCGCGCTGTATTGGTTTGCCCGAATGCTGCATGCCGGCTGTGACCCGCTATATGTCGCGCGCCGGTTGCTGGCCATTGCCTCTGAGGATATCGGCAATGCCGATCCGAGGGCGATGCAGGTTGCCGTATCGGCATGGGATTGCTACACCCGGGTCGGCGCTTACGAAGGCGAGCGGGCCATTGCTCAGGCGATTGTCTATTTGGCCAGCGCCCCGAAAAGCAATGCGGTTTATACCGCGTTCAAACAGGCCAAGCTCGATGCGGCCAACTATCCGGATTACGAAGTGCCGCCTCACCTGCGCAATGCCCCGACCAAGCTGATGAAAGAGTTGGGGTACGGGCAGGAGTACCGCTATGCCCATGATGAGCCTGGGGCCTATGCTGCCGGGGAATGCTATTTCCCGCCGGAATTGGCCGGTACGCGTTACTACAACCCAACAAACCGGGGCTTGGAAACAAAAATTGCAGAAAAGTTAGAGTATCTTGCTTCTTTAGATGCAAAAAGCGCGTCAAAACGCTATCAATAATAGGGCTTTTTGGGTATTGTTGAGCAATCGGCGTTAGGTTGCCTAACGCTTTCTGAATTAAAATTATTTAGCCAGCAAGTTGGCTAAATAATGTGCACTTTAGAACATAACGAGCACAGGATTAGCATGCTAGATTCTAAATTACTTCGAACTGAGCTGGACGCAACAGCCGAAAAATTAGCGCGCCGTGGTTTTACTCTTGATGTAGAAGCACTCCGCTCCCTGGAAGAGCAACGTAAGTCACTTCAGGTTAAAACTGAAGAGCTACAGGCACTGCGTAACTCCCGATCGAAGTCCATTGGCCAAGCGAAAGCGAAGGGCGATCACGAAGAAGCTGAGCGTATCCTTGCCGAAGTCGGTAATCTGGGCTCTGAACTGGACGATGCGAAGAAAGCGCTTGCTGCATTGCAGGCAGAATTGGATGCGATCATCCAGACGATTCCAAACCTTCCTGATGACTCTGTGCCTGTAGGCAAAGATGAAAACGAGAACGTTGAGGTTTCACGTTGGGGCCAGCCTCAGACTTACGACTTCGAAATCAAAGACCATGTTGATTTGGGTGAGCTGAGCGGCGGACTGGACTTTGCAAGTGCGGTGAAGATCACTGGCGCACGTTTCATCGTGATGAAAGGCAAGTTTGCACGTCTACACCGTGCGATTGCCCAGTTTATGCTGGATCTTCACACAGACGAGCACGGTTATACAGAAATGTACGTACCGTACCTTGTGAACTCAGACAGCCTGTTCGGTACTGGCCAGCTACCTAAGTTTGGTGCTGATCTGTTCCACACTCAGCCGCTGACTGAGAAAGTGAACGATGAAGAGCCTCGTACCCTGTCTCTGATCCCAACGGCAGAAGTCCCTGTGACTAACTTGCTACGTGATACGATCACAGAAGAAGCTGATCTGCCTGTTAAGATGACAGCTCACACGCCATGTTTCCGTTCTGAAGCGGGTTCATACGGCCGTGATACTCGTGGTCTTATCCGTATGCACCAGTTTGACAAAGTTGAGCTTGTTCAGATCACTCGCCCTGAAGACTCAATGGCGGCATTGGAAGAACTAACCGGTCATGCCGAGAAAGTACTTCAGTTGCTAGAACTGCCATACCGTAAGGTTGTACTGTGTACTGGTGATATGGGCTTCGGCTCTGCGAAGACTTACGATCTGGAAGTCTGGGTACCAGCACAAGAGACGTACCGTGAAATTTCTTCATGCTCTAACATGTGGGATTTCCAGGCTCGCCGTATGCAAGCGCGTTTCCGTCGTAAAGGCGAGAAGAAGCCAGAATTGGTTCACACCCTGAACGGTTCAGGTTTGGCTGTAGGCCGTACAATGGTTGCTATTCTTGAGAACAACCAAGAAGCAGATGGCCGTATCCGCATTCCTGTAGTACTGCGTAAGTACATGGGTGGCGTGACTCACATCGGTTAATCACCGCTATTTGTTTTGAAACCCGGCCTCGGCCGGGTTTTTTTATGTCTGCCGTAAACTGATCGCCTTCTCGTTGCCTTTCATAGAAGGGGGCTGGAATTGTACTTTTTTTCATTGGGGATTGGATGAGTATGGCATGGTTTACTGGTGTGCTAAATGTATGTTTATTGTCACTGGTGCTTCTATCTCAATGAATAAATTAGATTAGAATTATAAATTGTGAATTGATATTCGTTTTTTGTGATTGTTTTTGCTTTCATGGTTGCGTCGTATACGATTGTCGATATAATGGCCTTATTAAGGAATTATGCACTTTTATCGATTTTTTAGTCGTTTGGATTTAATCATTCAGAGAGTAGTAGGATGACGGATACAGTACTAGCCCAGGATAACCATAAAACCAGCCGGAATATGCTGATGTTCGCGATCCCATCATTGTTGGGATTGTTCTTTTTTCTTGCCCCGTTGACGGTGAATGGCGACTTTACGTTTCCCTTGGCCCTGATGGCGAAAGGCTTTAAGAGTCTGATGGGGGAGGCTTTGTTACCGACAGTGGCTGTCGTGATTTGTGCGTCGTCGCTGTTGTCGTTGGCGGCCAGTATTGCTAAGCCGCGCTTTGTAACAAACTCACCATTGTTGGTTCGTTTGTTTGTGCTATCTCCGACATGGTTGGCGATCCGTGGTATTGGTGCGGCATTTACCGTGCTGGCTCTATATCAAGTGGGCCCAGAGGTGGTGTGGAATGGCAATACCGGTGGGTTGGTGCTGAATGATTTGCTGCCTTCGCTCTTTGTGACTTTCTTCTTTGCTGGCTTGCTATTACCGTTGCTGCTCAATTTTGGCCTGCTGGAGCTTCTCGGAACCATGATGAGCAAATTCATGCGGCCGGTATTCCGCTTACCGGGCCGTGCTGCCATTGACTGTATTTCATCATGGCTGGGTGACGGAACCGTGGGCGTGATTCTTACTAGCAAGCAGTACGAGCAGAAGAAGTATACCGCTCGTGAGGCGGCAGTTGTGGCGACTATGTTCTCGCCTGTCGGGATCTCGTTTTCGCTGGTGGTACTGACTCAGGTGGGTTTGGCGAATTACTTTGTTCCTTTTTATCTGTCAGTTTGTTTGTCAGGTGTTGCTGCTGCTGTGGTGATTCAGTACTTGCCGCCACTGAGTTACAAAAAGGATCTGTATATTGACGGATCGGCGCCAAACCGTGATGAAGAATTGGTGCCAGAAGGCCAGTCATCGATGCAGTATGGTATGCATCTGGCGCTTAAGCGGGCGAGTAAAATCGACAGTTTGGGGGCAGTTGCCAAAGAAGGTATCCATAATGCATTGGATATGGTGATCGGTGTCTTGCCGGTAGTGATGGCGATTGGTACTTTGGGATTGATTGTTGCCGAAACAACGCCGTTGTTCTCGATGCTTGGTGCGCCATTTGTACCGCTATTGGAGTTGCTCCATGTTGCAGAAGCTCAGGCAGCAGCCCAGACGATGCTAGTTGGTTTTACTGATATGTATGTACCGTCAATCATTGCCGCTTCGACAATCGATACCGAGATGACGAAGTTTGTTGTCGCAGCGTTATCGGTAACTCAGCTAATTTTCATGTCAGAAACAGGCTCTGTTATTTTAAGCAGTAAAGTACCGGTTAACTTCTTTGAGTTGGTGGCTATTTTCTTGCTAAGGACTTTGATTACCTTGCCGATTATCGTCATGGTAGCACATCTCATATTCTAATAATTATCTATCTCACTCTCTGCTGGCCACCCCGAAGGGTGGCCTTTTTTATGTAAGGGTTTGTGCTATTGGGTCATTGGAATTTCCAACGGCGCGAATGTTGCGGTCGCGTTGTTTGAAGCACCCGGTTGGTCAATCAATTCATCGTTTTGCATGATGGTGTAGTAAAAGTCGACGATGTCATCGTTGTTGGTGAAGGCTTCATCCGGAATAGCTTTTAGAATCGCATCAACCAGTTGGTTAACGATTGGCAGGCTCGCTGCGCCACCGTCAATTTGGCTGGTGATAAGGCCTGTTGCTGCCTTGATAATGCTTTCTGCCAGCTCACGGTAGTTGGTGTTGCTATCATGCTCCATAATGATGATATTTGCGGCTCCCCAGCGGTAGCGCGGCCAGTAAATCATGATTTGGTTCGGGTAGTAGACTTGTTCCTGGTAGTGCGCGTAAGGCATTTCAACGACATCGATGGTCGGCTCGTCGCGGCTTGGGTTGACCCTGCTCACAAAGGCATACATCTCGGCTTTGCCTGAGATCCAAGGTTCTTGGTCATCTTGTACGCTGAATTTCTTCAGAACCGTCGTTGAAAGGAAATCTTCGCTAGCTTTGGGTGCACTGGCCAGTTTAGGCTGGAAGCCAGTAGTCACCATATCTTGGTTGTTGAAGATTGATTGCATGGTGGCAAGACCTGCCCGCATTGCTTTTTGCTCATCGACCCCGACGATAAATACGGGCTGATCAGGCATGATATCGGCTGATCCGATGACTAACTCACCGTGGCTATCAAAGAGATCGATGCTATCGCCGGCTTTTACGTTGTCTTGCTGATAGGTAAACAGGGGCTGCTGGCCTGCTTCGACACCCGGCAACATGGCAGGGTTAGCAAGAGAAACCGTGAGTAGTTTCTCTGGTTGTACAGACAGACCATGCTTGGCAATGATCATTTTTTCAGTGTTGGCCACTTGGGTTGTGAGCTCTGGGATATCAATTGTATCGACGAGCATCGTTAATGGCACATGGGTATTTTCAACGTTGATCTGGTGTTGTAATTGGCTTGAGATCTGCGCATAGTTTGCCCCCAGTTGCTGGGCAATCTGACGCTGGTTTTGCGCTTCGATATTCAGTGAGCCAGTATCGTTTTTCGTTGTGGTGTCTGATTGGCTATGTTGCTCTTGGCAACCAATAAGCCCTAGACAGATTGCGAGCAGTAGGCCGCATGCTTTGAAGTGTTTCATGAGAATCCCTTATCAAAGTGAACGAAAGTGTTCACTTTTAATAAGCGTCTAAAATATCAATCACTTAAAAACATTATGCAACTTTGAGAGAGCAATCGCTTGTGATTGCATGTGTTTTGTCTTGGATCAATTAATGCCCCGAACGCATTTGCTGAATAGGGACGATGGTTGCGCAGTGCTTGTGCTTCATTTCGGGCAGTTTGATCGCAAGTTCATCGCCGAGTTGTTGGAGTATTTCATCAAACAGCATGAACAGAGTATCCGAGACCTCTAGCGAGAAATGGTAAAGCATTGACTGCGTTTGTTGGTCGTTGTTGTTTGAATTCTCAATGTGGCTGACCTGATCAAACAAAGTATCGAGAAGAGGCACTGCTTCATGGTGCTCTGCCGTTATCGCCAGATGATTCATCCGTCGTTTCAGAATATCCATCTGGTGCGTCAGCTCACGCTGCATGGCTGGACTTTTGTGGCTGAACTGCTGGATAGCAAATCTAAAGCGGCTAAGGCTATCGAGGGCATTGAGGGTAACTGGCCATATTGATTGATAGCGTTGGAAGAGCTGGTTGTTGTCGTTGCTGAGCAGGCACTGGGTCAAGGTATCGTCAATGAGGTACATCACATGGCGAATAGCTTTACCATGCGCAGCTTGATTTCGCTGTAATGAGTAGCGCTGCCATTCTTTGGTTAAGGTTTTAAATTGCTTGAGAGTGATGCGATACATTGGCTTGTTACAGGTTTCTGCTTGATTGAGCAAGCTGTGTCCGAGAGCTTCGATGGCTATCGATTCGGTCAGAGGCGTTGGGATGTCATTGTGATTAGCCGTTTTATTCCCGTTTAGTAGGAGTTCGTGAGTATGTCGGCGGTGAAAGCGCAGTAAAAAAATAAGCTGCCGTAAGCCGATAATGATAGTGAACCGGTTATTTAGAGTGAGACGTTGTTGGTGGCGATAGTGCAAGTAAGTAGCCAGTGCCACTAGCGAAAGGACGATAAGCGTAACCGATGCGGTCATAGGAATCCCTCCAGTCATAGAACATTCCTACCCAAGTGAATGTAGGATGTTTGGGTATAGGTTTAATCTGCAAGTGTCAGGCCGTTTTGTTGGTTATATATTTAGGTTTAAAAGTTATTAATTACCAATGTATTACATCTATGCCCAAGAAGTAGCTAATAGGGTGTGCCTGTTTATGGTGCATGAATGCGCCATTAATGTGCAGGAGCAGCTCTGAGGGAGAGGGTAGAGAGTAGATAGACAAAAAGCTCCCAGTGGGAGCTTTTTGTTTTTGAGACGCCGGGGTTAGTGGTTGGTGGCTGGGTGTAGGTGTACTTCCTCGTCTTTTTCGCCAGCATGTGGGTCATTGAAGCGGTTCACGTCCAGCTCCCCTTCGGATTTGGCGACAATACAGGTTACGCAACTGTCACCGGTGATATTCACGGCGGTGCGGATCATGTCCAGCAGGCGGTCGACGCCCATAATCAGTGCGATCCCCTCAACCGGCAGGCCAACTTGGTTCAGTACCATTGCCAGCATGATAAGTCCGACGCCCGGTACACCTGCAGTGCCGATAGAAGCCAGGGTTGCGGTCAGGATCACCGTCAGGTAGTCCCCCATAGTCAGGTCGATATTGAAGGCTTGGGCGATGAAAGCTGTCGCTACGCCTTGCATGATCGCCGTTCCGTCCATATTAATGGTGGCTCCCAGAGGGATTGTGAATGATGCGATGCGGTTGTTTGACCCAAGGCGTTTTGTGGCCGTTTCCATAGTCACTGGGATCGTTGCGTTGGATGATGCGGTCGAGAAGGCGAACATTACCGCGTCTTCCATTTTACGGAAGAAGGTTTTGACGCTCAGTCCGGTAAATAGCTTGAACATGGCACCGTAGACGACAAGGCCGTGGAGCAATAGTGCGGCACTAAGGACAAGGAAATAGCCCAATAGGTTGAAAATGGCATCCAACCCCAGCCCGGTAAATAGCTTCGCCATTAGGAAGAACACGCCGTACGGGGCAATGTTCATGAGCAGCGCAACTAATTTCATTATCACGTCATTGAGATCAGCAAACACAGCGGCGATGCGCTCGCCGGGTTTGCCTGCGGCGCTGATAGCGATGCCGAACAAAATCGCAAACACGATGATCTGAAGGGTATTGCCGTTGGCCATTGAGCTGATCGGGTTGGTCGGGAACATGTCGATGATAACCTGACCTAGCGATGGTGCTTCTTTGGCTGCAAAGGTTGTCGCGGCGGACAGGTCGGCCCCTGCACCGGGCTTGAACAGGTTACCCATGCTCAGCGCTAGGGTAATGGCGATGGCCGTGGTGGTCAGGTAGAAGGCTAGGGTTTTACCACCTAGGCGTCCAAGTGTACTGATGTCTTTCAGGGTACTGGTACCACACACCAGTGAGACGAATACGAGAGGGACAACCAGCATTTTCAGGCTGGCAATAAAGATTTTCCCGCCAACTTCAAACAGGCCGTTGACGATGTATTCGTGGACAAAAGAGGATTCCGCAAAAAGAGAGCGAATAATAAACCCTGTTAGGATGCCGAGTACCATTCCGAGAATAACTCGGCCGGTGAGCGACATTTTCTTCTGCTGTGCTTGCATGAATAAAACACTCCATATAATTATTCACTCGGATATTCATTGTCCGAGTGCGGAGCAGGTTATCAGTCTCTTTGGTGTTAATGCGAAGTAAAATAGTGTTCGATGGTCAAAGTTATGTTTCAGATCACGTTTTTTTAGACAGGATGATATTCTGAAAACAATAAAATTAACCTTCCATTAACTAATCACCATGTTTGCGAGTGATTTTTATACTGGTTGAATTGCGCATGTAGTGATATATCGGTTTTTTCCTATTGAAAATGGCAGTTATCAAATAAAGAGAATAATGCTTGTTAACATATTGAAAGTTGGCATATTCGATGGGAGGCAGGGGTGCGTGATATTGCGTGTAATGATTTTGTTGATTCTTTTTGCTTGGAGGGTGTTTTTGTTCGTATTCTATGGTTTCCCCATAATTCATATTGTTGAATAAATGATGAATAACTCACTGGTGTGATTGGAAATAATAGGAAGGGATAGAATGTGGCGGCAATAAAAAAGGAGCCGAGAGGCCCCTTTTGAAGTGTCGTTGTAAGAGGACTTACATTACACGCATACCTGGCTGTGCACCTTCGTGTGGCTCAAGGATCCACAGATCTTTGCCACCGGGGCCAGCAGCTAGGATCATGCCTTCAGACATGCCGAACTTCATCTTGCGTGGTTTTAGGTTAGCAACAACAACCGTCAGTTTGCCTACAAGCTCTTCTGGGGTGTATGCCGCTTTGATACCTGAGAATACCTGACGCATCTCGCCACCGATATCCAGCTGGAACTTCAGCAGTTTGTCAGCTTTTGGCACAGATTCGCATGACACGATCTTGGCGATACGCAGATCAACCTTGGCAAAATCGTCAAATTCGATCTCTGCTTCGATTGGCTCTTTGCTTAGCTCAGTTTCGGTCTTCGCCGCTTCAGCCTTCTCTTTTGCTGCCATTTCAGCTGCAGCGTCTTCTTTAGATGTTTCAATCATGGCTTCTACGTGCTTTGGATCGATACGGTTGAACAGCGCCTTGAACTTAGTCACTTCGTGGCCAGTTAGCGGCTGTGCGATACCTTCCCAAGTCAGGGTTTCGTTCAGGAATGCTTCAGTACGCTCGGTAAGCTGAGGCATAACTGGCTTGAGGTAGGTGATCAGAACGCGGAACAGGTTGATGCCCATTGAGCAGATATCCTGTAGTTCTTGATCTTTGCCTTCTTCTTTCGCCACAACCCACGGTGCTTTCTCGTCCACGTACTGGTTGGCTTTGTCAGCCAGAGCCGTAATTTCACGGATAGCACGGCCGAACTCGCGGTTTTCGTAAAGCTGGGCAATACGATCTGCAGCGGCAACGAACTCTGCGTATAGCTCAGGCTCTGCACAGTGCTCGGATAGCATGCCGTCAAAACGCTTGGCGATAAAGCCGGCGTTGCGAGATGCCAAGTTAACGATCTTGTTCACCACGTCGCTGTTTACGCGCTGGGTGAAGTCTTCCAAGTTCAGGTCAAGGTCGTCGATACGGTTGTTCAGCTTGGCTGCGTAGTAGTAACGCAGGCATTCTGGATCCAAGTGCTGCAGGTAAGTACCGGCTTTCACGAACGTACCTTTTGACTTGGACATTTTCGCGCCGTTTACGGTTACGTAGCCATGTACGAATACGTTGCTTGGCTTGCGTAGGCCTGCGCCATCCAGCATTGCTGGCCAGAATAGGCTGTGGAAGTAAACAATGTCTTTACCGATGAAGTGGTAAAGTTCAGTTTGGCTGTCTTTGTTCCAGAACTCGTCGAAGTTCAGGTCATCGCGCTTGTCGCACAGGTTCTTGAATGAACCCATGTAGCCGATAGGGGCATCTAGCCAAACGTAGAAGTACTTGTTGGTCTCGCCTGGGATCTCGAAGCCGAAGTAAGGTGCGTCACGAGAGATGTCCCACTGTTGTAGGCCAGACTCGAACCACTCTTGCATCTTGTTGGCGGTCTCATCCTGAAGGGCACCTGATGTGGTCCACTCTTTCAGCATGGTTTCGAACTGAGGCAGGTCGAAGAAGAAGTGCTCGGAATCCTTCATCACCGGCGTCGCACCAGATACGGCAGATTTCGGGTTGATTAGATCCGTTGGGCTGTAGGTTTCGCCACAGTTGTCGCAGTTGTCGCCGTACTGGTCTTCCGCTTTACATTTCGGGCAGGTGCCTTTTACGAAACGGTCAGGCAGGAACATTTCTTTTTCTGGGTCAAACAGCTGAGAAATGGTGCGGCTGGTAATGAAGCCTTTTTCTTTTAGCTGGTTGTAGACAAAAGAAGCCAGCTCACGGTTCTCGTCGGAATGTGTGCTGTGGTAGTTGTCGAAACTAATATCGAAGCCAGCAAAGTCAGCTTGGTGCTCTTTGCTCACTTCCGCAATCATCTGCTCAGGTTCCATACCCATCTGCTGGGCCTTAAGCATGATTGGAGTGCCGTGTGCATCGTCTGCACAGATGAAATGAACTTCGTTGCCGCGAAGGCGCTGATAGCGCACCCAGATATCCGCTTGGATATGCTCAAGCATGTGTCCAAGGTGGATCGAACCGTTAGCGTACGGTAGGGCGCAGGTCACCAGAATTTTTCTTGGATTTGCAGCCATATGTCTTGTTTCGCTCATGATGGGTAAAAAAACGTAAGGTTAGATACTACCTGATGGAGTCGGCATTGCCTAGGAGGATCTGTTGTTTATCAAGGTAAATAGAAAGCGATAAACGGGCATTGGTGATAGGATGAAAAGAAAGTACAAAAATGGAGCGCTAAAACATGAGTAGTGATGCGATGACCCGCTTCGAAAGTGTTGCCGATATAACCCGCTGGTTGAATCAGTTCGAACATCCTTGGCTGCATGAAGAATGGGCAGATACCCCTCATTTGGTGTCGGTGTCGGCCGATGGAACGGTATCGGTTAATTTGCCCTTTGCCGCAGCGACCATGGCCGAGTTGCTTGAGCAGTGGATCGCGACCCAGAAACAGCTGCACCATATTCCGAGCGACAGTCGTTTTGATGTCAAGATTCGGGTCGCCCCGCTGGCTACAGGTGACAAATCGCCGTTGCGCGGCGTGAAGAATATTATCGTTGTTTCCTCGGCCAAGGGGGGCGTTGGCAAATCAACGACATCGGTCAATTTGGCGTTGGGTCTGCGAGCACAGGGGGCCAAGGTCGGCTTGCTCGATGCCGATATTTACGGCCCGTCTGTTCCGATGATGCTGGGGACGGTGGACGAAAAGCCGAGCTCGGCCGACGGTAAAATGATGTTGCCAATCGAAGCCCACGGCCTATATACCAATTCTGTCGGGTATTTGGTGCCCGCTGACAGTGCCACTATTTGGCGCGGTCCGATGGCCTCCAAGGCTCTGTCGCAGATCATCACCGAGACTTGGTGGCCGGATTTGGACTATTTGGTGATCGACATGCCGCCGGGCACGGGTGATATCCAACTAACCCTGGCCCAGCAAATCCCTGTTACCGGGGCGGTAGTGGTGACCACCCCGCAAGATCTGGCTCTGGCGGATGCGATTAAGGGTGTGAATATGTTCAATAAAGTCGATGTTCCCGTATTGGGGGTGGTCGAAAACATGAGCTACCACATCTGTAGTAACTGTGGTCATCACGAAGCTATTTTCGGCACGGGGGGAGCTGAGAAGATGGCGCACGAGTACGCGGTACCGTTGCTCGCCCAGCTTCCGCTGCATATCCAGATCCGCGAGGATATCGACAACGGGCAGCCTACCGTGGCCTCCGCGCCCGAATCGGATCATGGTCAGGCTTATATTGAATTGGCCGGTTCCGTTGCGAGTCGTCTATTCTGGCACGGCACTCCCGTTGTAGAGCAGATCACAATTCGTACAATGTAAACCATTGCGTTAGGCTAAATCGCAGAGGATTTAGACAAATAGGGCAGATGCCTCATTTTTACTGGCATCTGCCTATACATCTGCCTATAATCAGGCGGTTTATTTAAGCCTAATTATCCATTTTGTTGTCTGCCGGGTTAAGGGTAAGCCTGTGGTTGACATCAATAATGGGATCCACCTCGCCACGTTGTTTTACAGGTGCTTTCTGATATGTCTGAAAACTCACACCAATGCGTAATTATCGGTATTGCAGGTGCTTCTGCATCCGGTAAAAGCTTGATTGCCAGTACTGTTTACAAAGAGCTAAAAGAAAAAGTCGGCGATCATCAGATCGGTGTCATCACGGAAGATTGTTACTACAACGATCAAAGTCACCTAAGCATGGAAGAGCGGGTTAAGACGAACTACGATCACCCAAATGCCCTTGATCACGACTTGCTTTGTGATCATCTAGAAAAACTAATGCGTGGCGAAGCAGTTGAGGTTCCTCAGTACAGCTACAGCGAACACACGCGTATGACTGAAACATCAACGCTGACACCTAAGAAGGTGATTATCCTTGAGGGTATTCTGCTGTTGACTGATCCACGCCTGCGTGAACTGATGCACGCGAGTGTATTTATGGACACTCCACTGGATATTTGCCTGCTGCGCCGTCTACAGCGTGACGTTGCAGAGCGCGGTCGTACTATGGAATCTGTACTGGGTCAGTACCAGAAAACCGTACGCCCAATGTTCATGCAGTTTATTGAGCCGTCTAAGCAGTATGCCGATATTATCGTTCCTCGAGGCGGTAAGAACCGAATTGCGATTGACGTTCTAAAGGCGCATATTGCCAAATTGCTTCGCGCTTAAGCCGCGAAAACCGAATGACAGAATAGGCAGCGTAAGCTGCCTATTTTTTTTATAGGCCTATGACTGTAAACGGGTGATCACCGCTCGAATTTATAGCGGCCTGTTTGATAGGATATGCTTATCGGAGCATGAAGAAATTGGGGACTCAATGAAAAAGATAGCCTTTGCCCTGCTGGGCGTCGTAATTGCCGTGGTTATAGCTATCGCAGCTCTACTGGCCTTGGTTGATCCAAATCAGTTCAAACCCATGATTGCCGAACAAGTCAAAAAGGCGACGGGCCGTGATTTGGTGATTGAGGGGGACATCGGTTGGCGGTTCTTCCCTAGTATTGGTTTTGACATTGGTCAGACGGCGTTTCGCAACCCTCAGGGGTTCGCCGAGCCAAATTTGGTACAGTTTGACAATGCCGAGCTGTCAGTGTCTGTAATGCCTCTTTTTTCCCGCGAACTGCATGTCGGCAAGGTCAGCCTGCAAGGTGGACGGATTTTTGTCCAAACCTTACCTTCTGGTGTGAGCAACCTTGACGGCTTGGGCAAGCAGGCTGGAGATTCCACCGGGGAACAACAGCCGGCGGATATTGCTAAAAAAACGGATAACCAGCAGCCAGAGTCGTCAACACCTGCTCAGCCTTGGGCGATGAGCCTTGATGGCATTGAGATTGTCGATGCCAGTGCGGTGATTAGAGACGATCGTAGTGGCAATAAAACGGACATCTCTCAGTTTGATTTCTCGTTGAGCCGTTTTGCGCCAGGGGAGTGGACCGAGGCCAAATTCGACATTAATGGTCAAGCTGACAAGATGGTGTTTGCCGCAAAGGGCCAGACTCAGTTACTGATAAACAAGAAGTTAGACGGTGCCGAGCTCAAGCAGCTTGCGCTGGATCTGTCGGCCAATGACGGCAATACTGAGATTAAGTCTGCAAGCCTATCGCTGGACAGCTTCAAGTTGGGCGAGTGGTCGACCATTGAGTTTTCTGCCAAGGGGCAGTTGCCTGAGCTGGCTTTTGACAGCAAAGGCAACACCCGCCTTAATGTATCATCTGATGTGAAGATGGTTAGTCTTGACGGGCTGTCGCTTGATGCGGCCCTTAGCGGTTCGGCTTTGCCTCGCCCGTCAATGAAGGTATCAGTAAAAGCCGATGCAACGTATGATATTCCGGCTGCATTAGCGACGGTATCGGCTTTTGCAACCAGTGCCGATGAGCTTGCGGTGTCTGGTTCAATGTCGTTTAAATCTGCTGATATTCCCGTCATTCGCTTTGATTTGGCGTCCGACAGGATTGATGTTGATGCCTTTATGGGGAAAGACGAGCAGCCGGCACCAAAGTCGGGTAGCGAGAGCACTACCAGCACCAAGGCGGAGGGGAGTGATCCGTCGGTTGCTGTTGAAGAGCAAGAACCTGACCTATCGGTATTTAAGACAGTGGATGTGGCAGGCAAGGTCGCTATCGGTGAGCTGAAGGCCGCCAATGCCAAGCTGAGCAATGTCGTCTTGTCGGTTACCGTGAAAGACGGGGTGTTGAAGCTGAAGGGCCTCGATGCCGATCTTTATCAAGGCCACCTGAACGCATCGGCGACGATTGATGCACGGGGGGCGTTGCCGACTTATCGTGTCAGCAAGCATCTCAACGGAGTTCAGATCCAACCTATGCTTGTTGATATTGCGGGTAACGATGTTCTTGCTGGTACGGGGAGTATCGATATCGCACTGTCTGGTAAGGGGTTGACCGAATCAAGGATCCGCAAGAACGTTAACGGTACGATTGCAGTGAATTTTGCCGATGGTGCGGTGTATGGCGTGAATATTCCCGAGATGATCCGTGAAGCTAAGGCGACGTTAAAAGGCCACAAGGCGGAGTATATCAAGGAAGAAAAGAAAACCGATTTCTCTTCCATGAAGGCGACAATGAAGCTGGGCAACGGTATTGCATCGACCAGTGATTTGGATATCAATTCGCCGCTGCTGCGTATTGGCGGCCAAGGTGAGACCAATTTGGTGTCGGAGAAATTGGCATTTCTGATCAATACCTCGGTAGTTGCAACCAGCAAAGGCCAAGGTGGCAAGGAAATTGATGAAGTGGCAGATCTTACGGTTCCTATTAATGTAACCGGCAACTGGAATGAGCCTAAGTTCGCTCTTAATATTGCACAGCTGCTCAAGCAGAACAATGAGCTGGAAGAGAAGGCTCAGCGTGAGGTTGAGCGCGGGTTGAAGAAGTTGTTCGGCGACAAGGCTGATGACGAGAATATCAAAAATGCAGCCGACAAGTTGCTAAAGGGCCTGTTTAACTAAGGTTGAACTGGTGCGAACGTTAAAGCCCGCAACATTGTGTGCGGGCTTTTTTATGCCTGATACTCAGCTACTTAGCTTGCCGAGAGGACTTTCTTAGGCGGCTGACTTTTTCTTCTTCAGGGATTTTTGCCGTTCCAGACTATCCCGGTAAGCAGCGAGAAGGTCGATAGCCGAGAGCATTCCGACCAGTTCCCCGGCTTTGTTGAGCACCGGAGCCGCGCCAATATGGTTGTCGAGAATGGTGCCAATGGCTTTGGTGAGAGTATCGTAGGTGCGAACGTGGATAACATCTTTGCACATGACATCGCTAATGTGGAGGTCATCGGTGAGGTGGTACTCATGGCCTACATCTGGGGACTCATCGACCCAGCCAGGCCGTCTTAGCTCTCTATCGCTGACAATTCCTACCAGTTCGCCACTACCGTCAACGACCGGGAGGTGGCGGATGGTTTCGTCTTTCATCAGGAAAAAAGCTTCTCGAATCCCGGCATCGGGGGCTATCGTGATGACTTTCTGGGTCATGTACTCTGACACTTTTTGGGGCATCGCATCATCCTTTTTTGTATATGAATGGCTCTGTCTCTTTTCTACCCTAGCGGATCTTGGCGGATCCCGCTGCGATCTGCTCCGTGTTTTGGCCAGTATATAGAGGATGCCCAAAACAAAATGGTAACAATTATTGTATGTTTTTATCTTCGAGTCGCCTCAACGTAGGGGGGCAAAATGCGTTAACTTACCAAAGCATTTTTTGTTAATGTGTGGCGGCAGTTCGATGGACGAGAGGAGTAGGATGTGGATTCAGTAACACAAGCTGCATTGGGAGCGGCGGTCGCCGGGGCCATAGCCGGTAGGCAATGTTCGCCGAAAGTTTTGTTGGCCGGGGCGGCATTGGGCACACTGCCGGATCTGGATGTGTTGATCAGTTATGGTGATCCTGTTTCCGATATGGTCAAGCACCGGGGATTCAGTCACTCTTTGTTCGTGCTTTTGCCATTTTCGTTGTTGCTGAGCTGGCTATGGCAGAGATGGCGCCCGATCCCTTTTTCGTTTATGAGGTTATGGTTGCTGGTGGCGGCATGTCTGATCACCCACCCATTGCTTGACGCATGCACAACCTATGGTACCCAGCTGTTTTGGCCGATCCCTTATCCGGTCTCTATTTCAAGTATCTTCATTATTGACCCGCTATATACGTTGCCGTTGCTGCTGACTGTCGTGGCAGCATTGCTCTGGCGTGGACGGGCGGCGAAGTTATGTATGGTGGGCTTAGGGTTATCGACGATCTATCTCTCGTGGTCATTGATTGCGTATCAGATGATTGAACAGCGGGTAGAACAGTATACCGCCTCGACCGATTTGGAGGGGAAGCCGGTATTTATCGCCCCCACGCCGTTGAATACGGTATTGTGGCGTGTGGTTGTGAAAGGTGATCATACTTACTGGGAAGGGTTGGTTTCGTTGTTTGACGAGAGCAACGAGATAGCGTTGATCGCCAAGCCTAAAGGGACGTTTCCAGAAGGACTCCAACCGTCGAAGCATATAAACATGTTGGATCATTTTACGTCTGGATTTATCAAGTATGAACAGCGCGACAATATCTTGGTAGTTTCTGATCTTCGGCTGGGAATGGTGGATTACTTGCCATTTCAATTTGCGTTGGCGACTCAAAGCGCACAGGGGGATTGGCAGTGGAGGGATCCCCGACAGCTTGAAAGCCCAAATGTACAGCCGAAGCATTTACCCGCCTTATGGCTGAGGCTGTTGGGTAATCAAGATATCGACGCCAACCTTTGTCATATATCTGAGTGCCCCGACATCACGGCGAGTGTTGTGAATATGTAGCACATATTGTTGGTGTTTGGCTTGGCTTTATTTTTCGCCCTGTGGTTATCTTACTACGGGGCTTTTATTTGCTTGTTTTTCAAACGTATGTAATTTTGGTGTAAAAAACGGGTTTGTTAATAGTGTCTTTGATGTAGTGCTTCATTGTTTATAGTACGGCGTTTTCAAGTGGCAACTCACAGTTCGCTATACCAGTAAAATTAGGCTTGGAGAAATTGACAGGTATCAAATTTTGGTTATTAGCATACTGGCACTCTGCTCACAGTTTCATTTCTCATTCCGACACCGGAATACATTATTGATATAGGGAGATAGCAAAATGCTGTACTTGGAATTTCTCTTCCTCTTACTCGTTTTATATGCAGGAAGCCGATTTGGTGGTATTGGTCTAGGGGTTGTTTCTGGCCTTGGCTTGTTAGTTGAAGTATTTATTTTCAGAATGCCTCCGACTTCGCCACCGATCACGGTGATGCTGATCATTTTGGCTGTGGTGACATGTGCCTCTATTCTGGAAGCTGCGGGTGGCTTGAAATACATGCTTCAAATTGCTGAACGTATTTTGCGTAGCAATCCTAAGCGTGTCACTTTCCTTGGTCCATTGGTCACTTACGTCATGACATTTATGCTAGGTACCGGCCATGCGGTTTACTCAATCATGCCGATTATCGGTGATGTCGCGCTGAAGAACGGTATTCGTCCTGAACGTCCGATGGCGGCCTCTTCGGTGTCATCGCAGTTGGCGATTACTGCCAGCCCAATTTCAGCGGCCGTTGTGTACTACTTGTCACAGCTGTCTGGCGTGCAGGAAAGTATTAGCCTGATGACGATCCTGATGGTGACTGTGCCGTCAACGTTGTTGGGTACCTTGCTGCTTTCTCTATACAGTTTGCGCCGTGGTGCTGATTTGAGCGAAGATCCTGAATACCAGTGCCGTCTGAATGATCCGTTGTGGAAAGATAAAATTCTGCATACAACCTCTACCTCGCTGGATGAAAAACTGCCGCAGTCAGCCAAGCATGCTGTTTTGCTATTTATCATGGCATTGGTTGTCATTGTGATTGTGGCAATGGTGCCGGAAATTCGCACTATTGGTGAAGGTAAGCCAATCTCAATGTCTGTCGTTATCCAGATGATGATGCTGGCTTTCGGTGGCTTGATTTTGCTGGTGACCCGTACCAATGTTCAGAAGGTGCCAGAAGGCGTCGTGTTCAAATCAGGCATGGTGGCTGCTATTGCTATCTTTGGTATTGCATGGATGAGTGACACTTATTTCCAGTATGCGATGCCATCGTTCAAGTCTGGGATCACTGATATGGTTCAGCAGTACCCGTGGACATTCGCACTGGCTCTGTTCACCGTTTCTGTGGTGGTTAACAGCCAGGCTGCGACTGCACGTATGATGCTACCGGTCGGTATGGCAATGGGGCTGAGCCCGGCGTTGCTAATTGGTCTGATGCCTGCGACATACGGTTACTTCTTTATCCCTAATTACCCATCGGATATTGCAACTTGCAACTTCGATGTCACAGGAACGACTAAAATAGGTAAGTGGTACTTTAATCACAGTTTCATGATGCCTGGTTTGATCGGTGTGGTATCTGCTTGTGCGATAGGTTACACGATTGCGCAAATTATCGTATAAAGATCATTAGTGATTGTACTATCTTCTTTAGAATAGTCACAGAATCAGTATGTTGTGATGGTAAAGCCAATAGCTCATAGCTATTGGCTTTTATTACTAGAAACTGAAGCGGCATTGGCGATATTGGCCGGTATGATTTGCCGGGTCGCAAGGTGTGGCGCTGGGAAAGCACGACTCATTTTTGTGATTAAAGATATTATTGTTTTTTGAAATAGCATCTCTGCATATCAGTAAGGCATTAGATAGTTTTATTTTTTACTGAGGGTGTAATGATTAAAGTTGATTTTGACGAACTCAGAATGCGAATGCATGGCAAGGCTTTGAAAAAAGCAGTGGCGTATTACAAAAAGAAGTTTAGTCGTCCGAAAACGATAAGTTGATGCATTGGCTTAAGCCGTTGCGAAAAGAGAAAAAGGAGCGGGTAACCGCTCCTTTTTTATATTTAGCGCCAGCAGGGCCGTTAGTCATCAGACTGGCGTCGGCCAGGAATATTGACTTCTTCATAGGGCCAGTAATGGTGGCCGATACGGATGATCAGTGTTGCGGCAGCAAGAATAAATGCCGCCGTTGATAGCCATACAACGTAGATTCCATCTAGTTCTTTCATGCCCAGAGTGATATAGCGGGCAATGGCCATGATGGCAATGTAAATCGGGTAGCGCACCGGGATCTTACCGTTGGTGACGAATTGCTGCACCATAGCTAAGACCTCGAGGTAGATAAACATGAGCAGGATATCGGTCAGCAGGATTTGCTTGTTGGTCCAGACATGAATAAATTCGGTGATCATCGCCGCGAGGGTCGCCATCGTAATGGCTACAAGCAGGACGGCTTCCATGACGTGGAAAAGTTTTAAAAATGGCTGACTGAATTTTTTGGGTAAATGTGAAGGCATACTTAACCCTTATAGGAATAAAATTTTGCGAATTATAACCTTAAGCGTGGTTGTTATGAAGGGATATGCCAAGGGGTGATGCCCAATAGGATTGGGCATCGGAATCTTACCAGTCGATGCCTTTGCGTGCTTTGACGCCGCTTTCGAAAGCGTGTTTGACATTGCGCACTTCTGATACGGTATCGGCCAGCTCGATCAAAGCGCGGTGGGCGCCTCGGCCAGTGACGATCACGGACTGCATCGGCGGTCGGTTAGTGATGGCGCTGAGTACTTCCTCAAGCTCGATATAGCCGTAGGTGATCATGTAGGTCAACTCGTCGAGCAGGACGACATCGTAACGCTGATCGGCCAGCATGCGTTTGCATTCAGTCCAAGTGGTTTGGGCGGCGACTGTGTCGGCCTCTTTGTTTTGGGTCTCCCAAGTAAAACCCGTAGCCATAACGGCAAAGTCAACACCATGCTGTTCAAGCAGAGATCGTTCGCCACAGTCCCACGTCCCCTTGATGAACTGGCCGACGCCGCATTGCTGGCCGTGGCCAACGGCGCGGGCAATAGTGCCAAACCCCGACGTCGATTTTCCCTTGCCGTTGCCGGTAATGATAAGGAATAGGCCTTTTTCTTCCTGAGCGGCATCGATACGGGCATCGATTTCAGCTTTCACTTTTTCCTGTCTGGCTTTGTAACGTTCGTTTTTTGGGTTTTGTTCTGCCATAGGTTTCCTTGTTCTCTTTGGTAGCTGGATCTTTTGACCGTGATTTAATGCCATAACGCAAGCAGTACCAGATAGCCGCTAAGCTCCGAGAGCTGTTGGGCAGCGCCAAGGCAGTCACCGGTGTAGCCGCCGAGCTGGCGAACGAACCACCGCGCGCAGAGGTAGCGAACAATAACCAGAGTAACGGCGAGGAGCACGGCTGTCGTCATGGGTAGAACCAGCAATATAATCAAACTGGTGAAAATTAAAACCCACAAATCCTGCGGGCTTTGTTGGTTGGCCAGCGGCTTGACCTTGCTTTCTGCATCAAGCCTGACATAGGGATAGCTGAAGATAAGACTAGCTGCAACGGCGCGGCTCAGGCCGTGCAGGCAAACAATGGCCAGCATGGTTTGTGTGACAGAATGCCCGGCCAATGCCGAGAGGCTGGTCCACTTTAGCAGCAAGGCCAGAATGAGGGCGGCAGCCCCGTAGGTGCCGAGGCGGGAATCTTTCATGATCTTGAGCTTTTGCTCTGTCTCCCAACCACCGCCGAACCCGTCAAAGACATCGGCTAGCCCGTCTTCGTGAAAAGCACCTGTGATCAATAACCCTGCAACCATGGATAGCAAGATGGCGATTTCGGTTGGGAGCAGCCATTGGCTCACGCCAAAGACAGCAGCACAAATCCCCCCGACGATAATACCGACCAGAGCAAAATAACGATTGGCACTGTTGAGCAGTTCGGGGGAGTAGGGTACGGAAGCCGGAATGGGGATCCGGGTAAAGAAAGCGAGGGCGATAAGAAAGAGGTGCCATTGGTGCTTGAACATAATGATTCCGGGTCAGGACGGGAGACAAATCGCAAAGTGGGTATAAGTTACTCAATATTCGACGATAAAGCTATAACCACTCTGGTAATACCGTTTTATACGGTATACCATTTCATTTAAGTGAGGGAGGTTGCTATGCGAATTATAATATGTGGATTGTTAGTTTTGTTGGCTGGGTGCTCAAGCCGATTACCGACTGAGGAAGAGCAGAATTTCAGCCGGATTGCCAACCCGAATGCATTAAGCGAAGTTGCTTATATTGAGGATGCGACTGGGTTGCAATGGGTTTCTCCGGCGTTGACGGTAGCGCACTATGACACGTTGATGATCGATCCGGTTGGTGTGCACCCTCAGGCCAAAAATGTCGCGCAAGTGCCGGCGGGCGTGTTGGATAGGGTATCGCTGCGCCTGACCCAAATTCTTCATGATGAGCTGGGTAAGGGGATTGATATTGTTGATTCTTCTCGGCCGAAGGCGGCACGGTTGCAGGTTGAAATCAGCCGGGCCAGTACCGACATGGAGGATTTGAAAATCACCGAGGTGCTACCATATGGGGCTTTGATTGGTGCTACCAAAGCGCTGCTTGGAACGCGTGATCGGAATGTTCGTTTGTTGGTGGAATCGCAATTGCTGGACAGCCAAAGTGGGGAGGTACTTGCCGAACGGGTGAGTGTCCTGCTGGCTGAAGATATTTTGGAAAACGACACCGAGCTGCTCAAATATCAGCAAATCAAAGAGATAGTCGATCAGTTTACCCAAGATATTGTCCATTTCATTCGGCTCACTGTTTATGAGGCAGAAAAGAACACCAAGCCTCGTCATTTGGGCTGAGCCCCGAGACCAAAAACAAAACGCCCGCAGTTGCGGGCGTTTTTGTCGGTAAGTCTAGGGTGTAGTTAGCCTAGCGTATCGGTCGCAACCTTGTAGGTTGGATCTTCTAGCATGTTAATTTCCACTAAGTTGCCGGCTTTTTTCAGCAAAGAGCGACATTCAGGGCTCAAATGGCGAATATGCAGGGTCTTGCCTTGGTTGGTGTAACGTTCGGCAACGGTATCAATCGCTTCGATGGCGGAGTGATCGGCAACACGCGAATTGGCGAAATCAATAATGACATTGGCCGGATCGTTTTTGGCATCGAATAGCTCAAGGAAGTGCGATGCCGAGCCGAAGAATAGCGGGCCATTGACGACATAAATTTTCGAGCCGTTTTGATCGGTATGGCTGGTGGCGTAGATACGCTTGGCATGTTCCCAGGCAAAGACAAGCGCTGAGTAAATCACACCGACGATAACGGCCAGAGCAAGGTCGAAGGCCACAGTCACGCCTGTAACCAGCAAGATCGCAAAGAAATCATGGGTTGGAACTTTACGAGCTAGCTTGAAAGTTGCCCACTCAAAGGTGCCGATAACAACCATGAACATTACCCCAACTAGGGCAGCCAGCGGAATCATCTCAATTAGTGATGAGCCGAACAGGATAAACAGCAGCAGGCCAACGGCCCCCGTGATGCCGGACAGGCGGCCTCGGCCACCCGAGTTGATGTTGATCATCGACTGGCCGATCATCGCACAGCCACCCATAGCGCCAAATACCGAACAGGTCATGTTGGCAATACCTTGGCCAACACACTCTCGGTTACCTTGGCCTCGAGTACCCGTCATTTCATCGATAACAGTTAGGGTCAACAGGGACTCAATCAAGCCGACAGCGGCGAGGATCACTGAGTAAGGTAGGATGATGCGCAGGGTTTCCATATTGAAGCCAACCTCAGGTAGAGCAAAGGTCGGCAATGAGCCTGCGAGAGTAGCGTTGGCATCACCGCTCATAGTGCGGACGAAATCTACCACGGTACGGGTATCAAGGCCGAGGCCATGAACCAGCAAGGTTACGGTGATAATAGCAACCAGCGATGACGGAACGGCCTTGGTCAACTTAGGCAAGAAATGAATAATCGCCATTGTCAGCAGTACCAGCCCAAGCATGATGTAGAGCTGAGGGCCCTGCATCCATACCAATGCGCCGGTGGCGTCAGGGACTTTGAACTGGCCGAGCTGGGCCAGAAAGATGACGATAGCCAGACCATTGACGAAACCGATCATCACCGGGTGGGGAACCATCCGGATGAATTTGCCCAGCTTAAATATCCCAGCCAAAATTTGGATGACGCCTGCAAGCATGATAGCAGCGAAGAGGTATTGGATACCGTGTTCAGCAACAAGGCTAACCATGACGACAGCCATAGCACCGGTGGCACCAGAAATCATGCCCGGACGGCCGCCAAGAACGGCAGTTACAAATCCGACGATAAAGGCCGCATACAGGCCAACCATTGGGTCAACACCTGCTACGAAGGCGAACGCCACGGCTTCTGGAACCAGGGCGAGGGCCACCGTAAGCCCGGAAAGAACGTCATTTTTGACGGATTGCTTCGAAAATTGTGGGAACTCAAACATTTTACTCAGTTATCTTCCGGTGATGATGGATGGGTGTAGATATAAAGTTGCGCATCCTACAGAAATATGTGATTTAGTTCAACTTTCAATCGCTTGATTTCGTCAAATTTGTTTATGAGTATAAATAAATTTGATGAAAGTAACATGAATCATGAAAAAACAATGATTATGGATGTTTCATGGCGACGTTAATGAGGATGCATAGATTGCCGCATTTTGAATGTGACTAGCTGCGCGTTTATTGAGGCGTTTAGATGGGTATTAGTATAGATAAAGAAAAAGCCATGCAGAAACTGCATGGCTTTTTTTAGCGTGGAATAACCCGCTTACATTACATTGTAGGCTTGGTCATTGGCGCTGTAGCAAGGCTGGTTGCTGTTTGGCTGCCAGCTTGGCGTGCAGTAAGACGCTGTTCGCGCATCGGTGCAACTGCTACCACAATCGGAGCTGCTGATGATGCAGGTGCAGGTGCTTTAGCCATTTGGGCAACAGCATGGTTGCCGCGAGGGCTAGTTGCTGTTACTGGCGCTGTCGTTGCTGCAACCGCAGCTTTCGCTGGGGCTTCCACTACGATCTCTGCATCTTGAGCAGGCTCTTCACTGACATTCATTGCTGTCATAGCTGCTTGGGCTGCCGCAACGGCTTGGGCAACTTGCTCAGCTTCGCCATCAACAACAGGTGCGTTGTCGGCAGCAACTGCAGCCGTTTCTTGGCTAGGTGCACGCTCACGCAGCGGGAATGCTTTACCCATTGCGATTTCAGGCATTGCAACGCCACCAAGAGTATTGCTTGCTGGTGCTTCTACTGCTGTATCGCTTGCTTCAGCATCTGCTGTTTCAACAGGTGCTTCAACCGGCAACTTAGGCGCTGACGGCCATACTTTGCCCATTGCCATCTCAGGTGATGCAACACCTGTTAGTTGGCGTGGTGCAGCCTTTGGCTTCTCAACGATAGTCACAACATTCTCGATGTCGTTTAGTACATCGGTTGCTTCCTCTACGGCCTGACCAACAGCATCGGTAACAAGCTGCTCAACATCGCCCTGTTGCTCCGGACGTGTGTCACGGATGCGGCGACGGCGCTGGCCGCTGGCACGAAGGTGACGAGGAGAACGGCGGTTACGACGCTGGTTACCGTCTTGCTCGGCTTGCTTGTCGTCTTTGTTCTCTACGTCTTGGTCAGAGGCTTCCGCTTTGGCAGCCATTGCCATTGCTGTACCCATTTCGGCCAGTGGAGAAGGGGTTGTTGTCTCTTCTGCTACTGGAGCATCTACAGGTGCTACAGCCATTAGCTCTGCATCGTCGGTCACGCGGATTTTCTTGCGAAGATCACGGCGTTGGCGGCGCTGTTTCACTTTGGTTGTTTTTTCCTGCTCTTGCTTTTCCTCAACGGCTACAGTTGGCTTTTCAGCTTTGGCTGGCTGCTCTTCGTTGCGGCGCTGCTTTTGAACCTGAACGTCTTCGCGGCGAGATTGGCGCTTTTGCTCTTTCTCTTTGCGAGGCTGCTGGCTCTGCTTCTCAGCATGCTGCTCGGCATTGTCTTTGGCTTTTTCGTTGCGCTCACCGCGGCGGCGAGACTGACGCTGTTCACGTTGTTCGCGCTGCTGCTCGGTGTTTTGCTTTGCTTCAGACTCTTGGCGATCTTGACGACCACGGCGGTTGTCTTTCGCATTGCGGCGGTTGTCCTGGCGCTCACCACGCTCTTGACGTTCGCCACGTTCCTGACGTTCACCACGGCGGTTGCCTTCTTGGCGCTCACCACGACGGTTGTCTTGACGTTCGCCATTACGACGGGTGTCGCGACGATCACGGCGGTTACGCTTGTTGCCTTCTTTCTTCTCTTCTTGCTTGGTTTCTACTTCTGGCTTGTTGCCTGAGAAGAAGTTCGCAATGGCAGAGAAAATACGGCTAAAGAAGCCTGGCTTTTCATTGCTAGCAGCAACGTTTGCAGATTGTGGCTTGGCCTTGGCTGGCTGTGCCGCTGCTGCAGGTTGTGCTGGCGGTGTGGCAAAACCTTGAAGTACAGGTTCTTCACGTTTTCTGGTCGGCACTCGCTCTTGTGCTGTCTCACCGGATTCAGCTTCGCGAAGCGCTTCAAGTGCGTTAGGCAAATGGTAGGACAGGGCGTCGAATTCATCACCGGCGCGAACACGGACAACCTCAAAATGCGGAGTTTCCATGTTGGCATTAGGTACGATGATAACGCGTACATCGTGTGATTTTTCGATGTACTGTACCGAACGACGTTTTTCGTTAAGCAGGTACGAAGCAATCGCGACAGGTACAACCGCTAGTACTTGAGAGGTGTTGTCTTTCAGTGCTTCTTCTTCGATCAGACGCAAGATAGACAGCGACAGTGATTCGCTATCACGGATCACGCCGGTACCGGTACAGCGTGGACATACGTGGTGGCTCGCTTCTGCCAGAGACGGGCTCAGGCGCTGACGAGACATTTCCAACAGGCCGAAGCGAGAAATACGACCGATCTGAACGCGGGCACGGTCCATGCGGACAGCTTCGCGCAGGCGGTTTTCTACTTCGCGCTGGTGACGTACTGGTGTCATGTCGATGAAGTCGATAACGACTAGGCCGCCAAGGTCACGAAGACGTAGCTGGCGAGCGATTTCATCGGCTGCTTCAAGGTTAGTCTGAAGCGCTGTCTCTTCGATGTCGCCGCCTTTGGTTGCGCGGGCTGAGTTGATATCGATAGAGGTAAGTGCTTCGGTCGGGTCGATAACGATAGAGCCACCGGATGGCAGACGAACTTCACGCTGGAAGGCGGATTCGATCTGGTTTTCGATCTGGTAGTGATTGAACAGCGGGGTATCGTTGTTTTCGTAAAGTTTTACGCGGCTTAGGAAGTCAGGGCGTACTTGTTCGATATGGCTGCGTGCACGGTCATAAATCTTCTTGCTGTCGATGACGATTTCGCCAATATCGCGGCGAAGGTAGTCACGGATAGCACGAGCAATGACGTTACTTTCCTGATGGATTAGGAAAGGTGCTGGCGCTGAATCTGATGCGTGTTTTACGCGTTCCCAATGGTTTAGCAGGTAGTCTAGGTCATATTTCAGATCTTCGGCTGACTTGCCAACACCTGCGGTACGCACGATTAGGCCCATGCCTTGAGGCAGTTCCAGAGTGCTTAGTGCGGCTTTCAGTTGGGTGCGTTCTTCACCTTCGATACGACGGGAGATACCGCCTGCACGAGGGTTGTTTGGCATCAGAACCAAGTAGCTGCCCGCAAGGGAGATGAAAGTGGTAAGGGCTGCGCCTTTGTTGCCTCGTTCTTCTTTGTCAACCTGAACAATTACTTCCTGACCTTCTTTCAGCACTTCCTTAATGTTAGGGCGGCCTTGGTAAGAATAATCAGAAGGGAAATAGTCACGGGCGATTTCTTTAAGAGGGAGGAAACCGTGGCGCTCTGCACCGTAGTCAACGAACGCTGCTTCCAGACTTGGTTCGATACGTGTGATGCGTCCTTTGTAGATGTTTGCTTTTTTAGATTCGTGGCCAGGGCTTTCGATATCAAGATCAAAGAGCTTCTGCCCATCAACCAATGCGACGCGCAACTCTTCCTTTTGAGTTGCGTTAATCAACATTCTCTTCATTTCTATTGTACTCGTTTTTTATAGTCAGCAAGTGCCTCCGGTAATGTGTTCGTCCTGATGGTGCCTGACCCCAAGTCTGATCGAAGATGCAGCCTCACGGCTGGAATTCAGGGGTGCTTTTTGGCAACACATATCATCCAACTGTACCAAGATGGTTAGATCTTATTCTGTACAGCTGGCACACCGACTTTCTGCGGCGGTATCTTTCACATCAGTGATAAAAACAAAACTGGAATGCACTAAAAATCACTCTGAGGAAGTTAACGTCTTACGCCACGTGCTGCGTTTCTCGTCAGAGTTGCATGTAAAACAATCAAGCAGGCGGTCTTTTGCTCGCCTCGCTGGCAAGGTAGGCAATTTTTTCTACTCTTGCACGCCAATCATAGCAGGGTGACTTTTTTGCGGCAATCTGCTTTATCTCTTAGTGGGCGCAAGATGCCGTATTCTTGGAGGCAATAGTCAGGTTTTGTGCTCGGGAAAGATATGTTACCAAAGCGGTATTGACAAATTTGCCGAGATAAAAGAGCCCGTATGGGGCGAGGAGGGAAAATCACTGTGCTACGAGTATCTTGAGGTTACTTGGTTATAGAGGCGTGTTAGAATGCCGCCCATGAAAGATGATAAACCAAAAGTGCAGTTCATCGAGATTTCTGATGATTTTGCAGGCCAGCGAATCGATAATTTCCTTCGGGCGCGGCTTAAAAATGTACCAAAAAGTATGATTTACCGTATTTTGCGCAAAGGTGAGGTACGGGTAAACAAAAAGCGTATAAAACCAGAGTACAAGCTGCAAGACGGCGATTTGGTGCGTGTGCCGCCGGTAACGCTACCTGAAAAGGACGAGCAGGCACCTGTTAGCACCAAGCTGGACAAGGTTGCTGAGCTGGAGTCGTGCATCATCTATGAAGATGACCACATGCTGATTCTGAACAAGCCATCGGGTACCGCGGTGCATGGTGGTAGCGGCCTGAAGTTTGGTGCTATCGAAGCATTGCGTGCTCTGCGTCCTGATGCCCGTTTCCTTGAATTGGTACACCGCATTGACCGCGATACATCGGGGATTTTGCTGGTGGCCAAGAAGCGTTCTGCGTTGCGCAAGCTTCAAGAGCAGTTTCGTAACAAGACCGTGCAGAAATATTATTTTGCGTTGGTAATGGGCGAGTGGAAAGCCAGCTGCAAGAAAGTGACGGCCCCGCTTTTGAAAAATGAGGTGAATAGCATTGTTCGGGTTAACCCGAACGGTAAGCCGTCAGATACCCGCTTTAAGATCATTGAGCGTTTGCAACAGGCCACGTTGATCCAAGCAAGTCCGGTGACAGGTCGTACCCACCAGATCAGGGTTCACTGCCAGTACGCTGGACACCCGATTGCGTGGGACGATCGTTATGGCGATCCGCGTTTTGATGCCTTTACTAAAAAGGTGGGCTTGAATCGCTTGTTCCTCCATGCGGCCAATATTAAATTTGCCCATCCGAATACCGATGAGGCTATGGATATATCGGCACCGATGGAACCGATGCTCAATAAGGCCATTGAGCAACTGCGCCTTAAAGGCTAACAAGGTTCGTCGTACTACAAGACAAAAACGGCAGTCATCATGACTGCCGTTTTTGTATCTGGTGCCGGTTAAAGTATGTCGATGCCTTCGGCGGCGAGCATCTCGCACAGTGTTATCAGCGGTAGGCCAACAAGGGTATTGGGGTCACGGCCTTCCAAGCGGTCGAACAGGGCGATCCCCAACCCTTCACTTTTGAAGCTACCGGCGCAGTTGAGGGGTTGCTCTCGTTCGACATAGCGACGAATAGCCTCGCTGGTTAGCTGGCGGAAATGGACGTGGAAGGGCTCGCAAATAACTTGGCTGTGGCCGGTCTTGGCGTTGTGAAGACATAGGCCTGTATAGAAGGTGACAGTTTGGCCACTGGCTGCCTCAAGCTGCTTGCAGGCGTTTTCCGTGGTATGCGGCTTGCCGACAATCTCATTGTTGATAACGCAGACTTGGTCTGAACCGATAATGAGGTGTTCGGGATGCTGGTCGGCACACGCTTTGGCTTTGGCTTCTGCAAGGCGGCATACCAGTTGTTCGGCAGATTCCCCAGGGTAGACACTTTCATCGGTATTGGGGCTGGCGGTGGAGAAGGTTAATTCCAGTTTGTTGAGGAGCATTTGGCGATACGGAGAGGTCGAGGCCAGCAGCAAAGGTTGGTTCATGGTGCTTTCCGATTAAATTAGGGTTGTGGTAGTCTACGCGTCCGGGTTTGCGATGGCTACGTTATACTGGTAGCTGATGTGATGGGGTTGGTGGCCTTTTCGCCATTTTTTGTGCGTTATTTGTGCGGTGTAAGCAGTGTTATCATTGTGTTGCTGAACAAACAGATAGCAGACAAAATGGTGGAAGTAGCTGTGTGAACTCGTCTGTCTCTGGTTAGGAGGCGACGAAATGGCTAAATGCTGTTAATTCGCACACATTTCCTTTGACTCACACTGATTAGAAGGCTAATATTCGCGCCCTATGCAAAAGGTAAAATTGCCGCGTACGGTTGATCCGGTCCGCGCAGCTCAGAAAAAACTCGATTATGATGGTATCATCAAGGCCGAGCTTCTTGAGCGTCTGGCTGAATCAACGCAGAGCGTAACACGTGATGCAAACGTCACCTTATCATTTGACTTGGACCAGCGCCATGTCGCGTTCGTGCGCGGACGCGCGGATGTTGAAGTGGTGCTAACCTGTCAGCGATGCCAGGAAGAATTCAATCACGAATACAGTGTTGAGTTCTGCTATAGTCCGCTCTTCAAGCCTGAAGAAGCAGATGATTTACCGGAAGCTTATGAGCCGGCTGACGTCGACGAAAATGGTGAGATCAACCTGATTCAAATCGTTGAAGACGAGTTGATTCTGGAATTACCTCAAGTCGCTATGCATGATGACGCTGACTGTAAAGCCAGTGGAAACATGACTTTTGGTGAGATCCCCGTTGCTGATGAGCGTCCAAATCCGTTTGCAGTATTGAAAAATCTAAGTAAGTAATTTTAACAGGAGTAGGGTTAATGGCCGTACAAAAGAGCAAAAAATCACGTTCAGCACGTGGTATGCGTCGTTCACACGATGCACTAACAACTGCAGCTGTATCTGTAGATTCTGCAAGTGGTGAAACTCACCTACGTCACCACGTAACTGCTGACGGTTTCTACCGTGGCCGTAAGGTTATCAACAAGTAAGGTTGAGCCTTGAGTGGTCTAACCGTTGCACTTGATGCAATGGGCGGGGACTTCGGTCCTCAAGTAACAGTGCCTGCCTCCGTGCAGGCACTGTTGCAATTCCCTGAGCTAAAAGTAGTCCTATTCGGTGATCTAAGTGCGATCACATCCCAATTATCTCTCCTGAACCAAACGAATCACCCTCGAATCCAGATCGTCCATTGCGATAACGTTATCGCAAACGATACGCGTCCTTCTCAGGCTCTGCGCCGAAGTCAAGGCTCCTCGATGCGTGCTGCTCTTGATGCAGTTTCAGACGGAACGGCAGATGCTTGCGTGAGTGCGGGCAATACCGGTGCGTTGATGGCATTGTCCCGTTATATTCTCAAGCAACTTCCTGGTGTTGATCGTCCGGCGTTGGTCTCTGCAATCCCGACGTTGGGCAGCAAGCGAACTTGGCTACTTGATCTTGGTGCCAATGTATCTTGCGATGCTGATACGTTGTTTCAGTTTGCGGTGATGGGGGCGGTGCTGGCCGAGCAAGGCACACCGAATCCTACCGTGGCCTTGCTGAATATCGGTGAGGAGCACATCAAGGGGAACGATCAAGTTCGTCGTTGTGCTGAAATGTTGGCAGATTTGGACGATATCAACTACGTTGGCTTCTTGGAAGGTGACCAAATTTATACGGGCAAAGCGGATGTTATCGTCTGCGATGGTTTTGTCGGCAATGTTAGCCTGAAAACCAGCGAAGGCGTCGCCAACCTGTTTATCGCGAGCTTGAAAAAAGCGATTGCGGAGCATCCAGTTAAGCGACTTGTCGCCAAATGGCTGTTTCGTGACCTATTTGAGACGGTAAACCAGCTGAAACCCGACCAGTATAATGGCGCGAGTCTGTTAGGATTGCGCGGTATCGTGGTAAAAAGCCATGGAAGTGCTGACATCACAGCATTTACCAATGCGATTGGCGAGGCTGTGAACGAGGTCAAGCGGCAAATACCGACTAAAATCAGTGACCGTTTGGAAGAAGTCTTACTCGAGAGGCATTATTAGTCTTCATGTATAGCAAAATTTTAGGTACTGGCAGTTACCTGCCGGAACAAATCCGTACTAATGCCGACCTAGAGCAAATGGTTGACACTAGCGATGAGTGGATCGTTGCACGCACCGGTATTCGTGAGCGCCGCATTGCCAATGCTGACGAAAGCGTGGCTGTGATGGGCTATCAGGCCTCCCTTAATGCCATCGAGATGGCTGGCATTAATAAGGAAGACATTGATCTGATCATTGTCGCGACAACCAGCGCCAGCCATTCATTCCCTTCGGCTGCCTGTCAGGTGCAGGGAATGCTGGATATTAAGGGCTGCCCAGCCTTCGATATTGCCGCGGCGTGTTCAGGCTTTGTGTACGCCTTGAGTATTGCCGATCAGCACATCAAAACCGGTATGGCGAAAAATGTACTGGTTATTGGTGCTGATGCGCTTTCTCATAAATGTGCCCCAGATGATCGTTCCACGATCATTTTGTTCGGTGACGCTGCGGGTGCCGTAGTTGTGGGGGCGAGCGAAGAGCCTGGCATTATTTCCACCCATCTTCATGCTGATGGTCATTTCGGTGGCTTGCTAAGCCTTGCCGTGCCTGATCACGGTCAAGCGTTCAGCGACGACAAGTGGCTGTATATGGCGGGTAACGAAGTGTTCAAAGTGGCGGTTACCCAACTGTCTAACCTTGTGAAGGACACATTGGCCGCCAATAATATGGACAAGTCAGAACTAGACTGGCTGGTTCCCCATCAGGCCAATATGCGTATTATTACCGCGACGGCCAAAAAGTTGTCTATGTCGATGGATCAGGTGGTTGTGACGCTTGACCGCCACGGCAACACATCGGCGGCCACCGTGCCGACAGCATTGGACGAAGCCGTTCGTGACGGTCGCATCCAACGTGGCCAGACGCTTCTTCTGGAAGCCTTTGGCGGCGGTTTCACTTGGGGTTCTGCCCTGGTGAAGTTCTAACGAATTTTATCATTGTGTTATTTGGGGAGTGTTATTGACTCCCCCTAAATCTGGCGGGTGCCAGAAACAGAATAAGGATTCTCGAATGTCTAAGTTCGCAGTTGTTTTCCCGGGTCAGGGTTCTCAGACAGTAGGTATGCTGGCTGAGCTGGCCGAGCAGTTTGACGTTGTTAAGCAGACTTTTGCTGAAGCGTCTGATGCCCTAGGCTACGACCTGTGGGCACTGGTACAAAATGGCCCAGTCGAAGATCTGAACCAAACTCACCGTACCCAGCCTGCACTACTGACTTCTTCAGTGGCGATTTGGCGTGTATGGCAAGAGCAGGGCGGCGCTCAGCCAGCGGTTCTTGCTGGTCACAGCCTCGGTGAGTACTCAGCACTGGTTTGTGCTGGTGTGATTGATTTCAAAGAGGCTGTGAAGCTTGTTGAGCTTCGTGGTCAGCTGATGCAAGAAGCGGTTCCTGCCGGTGTTGGCGCAATGTCTGCCATTATCGGTTTGGACAACGACGCGATTGCCAAGGCGTGTGCGGAAGCTGCTCAGGATCAGGTTTGTTCGCCGGTTAACTTTAACTCACCTGGTCAGGTGGTTATCGCCGGTAACAAAGAAGCGGTAGAGCGTGCTAACGCGCTATGTAAGGAAGCGGGTGCCAAGCGTGCATTGCCGCTGCCGGTTTCTGTGCCATCTCACTGTGAGCTGATGAAGCCTGCTGCCGAGAAGCTAGCTGTTGCATTGGAAGCCATTGAGTTCAATGCGCCTGCGATCCCTGTGATCAACAACGCCGATGTGGCGACGGAGACTGATCCTGCTGCTATTAAGTTGGCACTGGTTAAGCAACTATACGGCCCAGTACGTTGGACTGAGTCTGTTGAGCGCATGGCTGGCGAGGGTATCGAATCTCTGCTTGAGTTTGGCCCGGGTAAAGTGCTGACTGGCCTGACCAAGCGTATCGAGCGCTCGCTGGGCGGTGCTGCAGTGAACGATCCTGCTAGCCTAGAAGCGGCAAAATAATAATGTGACCTGCTAGGGGAGCCACAAGGCATTCTGGCAGGGACTCCATACCCATTTGAGAGGAATAACAATGAGCCTGGAAGGTAAAATTGCTCTGGTAACGGGCGCTAGCCGTGGTATCGGCCGTGCGATTGCTGAAATTCTTGTTGAGCGTGGCGCAACCGTTATTGGTACTGCAACCTCTGAAAGCGGCGCTGAAGCGATCAGTGCATATCTTGGCGGCAACGGCAAGGGCTTGGCATTGAACGTGACTGACCCTGAGTCTGTCGAGTCAGTACTTAAGCAAATCAAAGAAGAATTCGGCGATATCGATATTCTGATTAACAATGCAGGTATTACTCGCGACAATCTGCTGATGCGCATGAAAGATGATGAGTGGCAGGATATCCTTGATACCAACCTGACCTCTGTATTCCGTTTGTCAAAAGCGGTACTGCGTTCCATGATGAAGAAGCGTTACGGCCGTATCATCAACATCGGCTCTGTTGTTGGTACAATGGGCAATGCTGGTCAGACTAACTATGCGGCTGCGAAAGCGGGCTTGGTTGGTTTTACCAAGTCGATGGCTCGTGAAGTGGCTTCTCGTGGTATTACTGTGAACACAGTAGCGCCTGGTTTCATTGAAACAGATATGACCAAAGCCCTAAATGACGATCAGCGTGCCGCGACATTGGCTAATGTTCCGGCTGGCCGTTTGGGTGATCCGCGTGAAATTGCAGCAGCTGTTGCTTTCTTAGCCTCTAATGATGCTGGTTATGTGACCGGTGAGACCCTACATGTCAATGGCGGCATGTATATGATTTAATCAAAAAAGTTGCATAACTTGCTGATGCAAGTCAAACTCAACTTGATTTAACGGTAAATCGTGGTTTGACCAGCGAGTTGAGTATTGCAACTTTTGCAGTATTGAATAAACTACAGCAAATCGCATTAGCGAATTCTTGTTTTAAGGAAATAGATTAATGAGCAACATCGAAGAACGCGTAAAGAAAATCATCGTTGAGCAACTAGGTGTAGACGAAGCAGAAGTTAAGAACGAAGCATCTTTCGTTGACGATCTAGGCGCAGACTCTCTAGATACAGTTGAACTAGTAATGGCTCTTGAAGAAGAATTCGACACTGAGATTCCTGACGAAGAAGCTGAAAAAATTACTACAGTTCAAGCTGCAATCGACTACGTTGTTGGCGCATCTGAGTAATTGACGAACTCCCTCCAGGCGGTCTCCATGACCGCCTGATTTCTTTTGCAATCTGTTTTATCCTCAAGTCCCGGAGAAATGAATCGTGTCTAAGCGTCGCGTTGTTGTTACTGGCATGGGTATGCTATCACCGGTAGGCAATACAGTTGAGTCTTCTTGGAATGCTCTACTTGCCGGCACCAGCGGTATCTGCACTATTGAACATTTTGATGCTAGCGCATTTGCTACCCGTTTTGCTGGATTGGTCAAAGACTTCAACTGTGAAGACTACATGTCCAAGAAAGATGCCCGTAAAATGGATCTATTTATCCAGTACGGTATCGCAGCAGGCGTACAAGCAATTAAAGACTCTGGTCTTGAAATTACTGAAGAGAACGGCCCGCGCGTAGGCGTGGCAATTGGTTCTGGTATTGGTGGTCTAGGTCTTATCGAGACAAACCATCAGGCACTTCTTGAAAAAGGCCCGCGCAAGATCAGCCCATTCTTTGTTCCGTCTACAATCGTGAACATGATCGCTGGTCACCTGTCTATCATGCACGGTATGCGTGGTCCGAATATTGCTATTTCGACTGCTTGTACAACGGGTCTGCACAATATTGGCCATGCCGCACGTATGATTGCATACGGCGATGCAGACGCCATGCTGGCCGGTGGTGCTGAAAAAGCATCAACTCCATTGGGTATGGGTGGTTTCGCTGCTGCGAAGGCACTGTCTACTCGCAATGATGACCCACAGGCGGCATCTCGCCCTTGGGACAAAGACCGCGATGGTTTCGTACTAGGCGATGGCGCCGGTATGATGATGCTTGAAGAATACGAGCATGCGAAAGCACGTGGTGCGAAAATTTATGCAGAAGTTGTTGGCTTTGGTATGAGTGGTGATGCTTATCACATGACTTCACCAAGTGCCGATGGTTCTGGTGGCGCACTGGCAATGGAAGCGGCTATCCGTGATGCGGGTATCAATGCTGACCAAATCGGCTATGTGAATGCTCACGGTACATCGACACCTGCTGGTGACGTTGCAGAAACACTTGGCATCAAGCGCGCAATGGGCGCGGCTGCCAGCAAGGTTATGGTTTCTTCTACTAAGTCTATGACCGGCCACCTATTGGGTGCTGCGGGTTCAGTTGAAGCGATCATCACAGCTCTGTCACTGTGCGAGCAGGCGGTACCGCCGACAATCAACCTGGATAACCCGGATGAAGGTTGTGATCTGGATTACGTTCCAGGCGAAGCACGCCAAGTGAAAAATATGGAATACGCACTGTGTAACTCGTTCGGTTTCGGTGGAACCAACGGCTCTTTGCTATTCAAGAAAATCTAATGGATAACCGGTTATCATAATCTTTTATGTGACCTGTTATGATAGACGGCCCAACGCATTGCGTTGGGCCGTTTTTTTATCTCTGTGCTATGTCTGAACACAGGCGGTGATAGGTCTTATTTTTTGCCGAGCTGGCCTCACTGGCTGGTCTTTCGCAAATGTCGCAAATAGGGTGGTGGATGATCCTAATCAATGGTGTGAAAGCGTCATCGGTCGCGGTGAGCGACAGGGCGATGCAATATGGTGATGGGTGTTTCACCACGATGCTGGTGGAACAAGGCAAGGTTCGATTATGGCCGTATCATTTGGCGCGTTTGCAGACTGCTCTGGAAAGGCTGGCGATTAGCGCTCCTGATTGGGGGGCACTAACGGAGAGTGTCCATCAGTTGGCTGCCGATCTGTGCCCTCCGCAAGAGGCGGTTAATAGCAGTAGTAAAGCGGGTATCAAAATTCTTATCAGCCGTGGCAGTGGTGGGCGTGGTTACAGCGCAGCTGGTTGCAACGATACGCAGGTGGTGATTTCGACGTTTGCGTGGCCTGCCCATTATACTCAATGGCAACATGATGGAATTGCACTGGGGGTGTGTCGGCAGTCATTGGCTAAAGCGCCGATGCTGGCCGGATTAAAGCACCTCAACCGTTTGGAGCAGGTAATGCTTAAGCGTGAGGTAGAACAGCATGGCTGGGTCGATGCCCTAGTGTGTGATGTGGACGGGTATGTAGTGGAAACCGTCGCCTCGAATATTTTTTGGCGCAAAGGTGATCAGGTGTATTCGCCGGCGCTTGATACGTCGGGCGTTGAAGGAGTAATGCGCCGCCATGTTATCGAATTGCTGGAGGCAATGGGGTATCATACGCGGCTGGTTAAAGCGCCGATTGAAACCGTATTAGCGGCCGATGAGGTGTTTATTACCAATGCCCTGATGGCCTTGGTGCCGATTAATGAAATCAATGGAATATCTTTTCGCGAGCGCAGTGCGCTGGTTGAGCTGAACAAGAGGTTGTATACGTGCTAAAGAAGTTGGTGATCCTAGTCGTCTTGCTGGGGGTTATGGCGGCCGGAGCGTTGGGCTGGTCATATCAGCAAGTCAAATCATCACTGAATGACCCGGTTGCGAACAGCGAACCGGTTTTGTTGGCGGTCAAGTCAGGTACCTCGTTTCGGGGGCTGCTGGCTCAATTAGACAGCGATGATATCATACCCGTATCACCTTGGACGCGTTGGATTCCCAAGTTGGAGCCTCAGTTGACCCGTCTGAAAAGTGGTACTTATCTTGTTGCACCTGGAATGACGCTGCGCGATGTATTGGCGCTGGTGGCATCTGGTCGGGAACACCAGTTCTCTATTACCTTGGTTGAAGGTGACCGCTTCACTGACTGGCGCGCGCAGCTTGCCGAGGCCCCGTTTATTACTCACGCCAGTGAAGGGATGAGTGAGGCCGAGGTCGCTAAGGCAATCGGTGCCAATGTGAATAAGCTAGAAGGCTACCTGCTGCCTGAAACCTACCACTACACGGCGGGAACCAGTGATCTGGATGTGTTGCGCCGGGCCTACCGTGATATGGCAGAGCTGCTTGATAGCGCTTGGAAGAGCCGAGATCAGTCGATTCCGCTCAAGACGCCTTACGAGGCATTGATCATGGCGTCTATTATCGAAAAAGAAACCGCCGTGGACGGTGAGCGCGGGGTGGTATCATCTGTATTCATGAACCGTTTGGACAAGGGGATGCGCCTGCAAACCGATCCTACGGTGATTTACGGTATGGGTGACAAGTACGATGGCAATATTCGTAAGCGCGATTTGCGTACACCGACCCCATACAACACCTATACCATTTTCGGTTTGCCGCCAACGCCGATTGCCATGCCGAGCAAGGCTTCTGTGCTGGCTGCGGTGAAGCCTGATCAGAGCAGCTACTTTTACTTTGTTGCCGATGGCAAGGGTGGCCATACTTTTTCACGTACACTGGCTGAGCATAATCGTGCCGTTCGGGTGTACCTAAAATCGCTAAGAAAATAAGATGACTGGTAAATTTATTGTAATTGAAGGGCTTGAAGGGGCAGGGAAAAGCACGGCTATCAAGCAGGTGACCGAGGAGCTGCTACTTCACGGTATTGAAAATATTACGGCGACCCGTGAGCCGGGAGGAACACCTCTGGCTGAGCAGATGCGTACTTTGGTCAAAGAAGGCCATCCCGATGAGCCGTTAACCGATATGGCTGAGTTGCTGCTACTGTACGCGGCACGATCGCAACTGGTGGAAAACGTGATTAAGCCGGCCCTGGCGCGTGATAGCTGGGTGGTTGGCGACCGTCATGACATGTCGTCACAGGCCTATCAGGGCGGTGGCCGGGGCTTTGACAAGCAAGTAATGGCGAGCCTGCGTGATACGGTGTTAGGTGATTTTCGACCGGACTTAACTATTTATATGGACATCGACCCAGTGCTAGGTCTCGAGCGTGCCCGCGGCCGCGGTGAGCTGGACCGTATCGAGCAGATGAATATTGATTTTTTCCACCGTGCCCGTGCCCGTTTTCTTGAATTGTCCGAGGCTGATCCAAGCGTGGTGATCGTTGACGCTGGGCAATCGCTGGAAGCCGTCACTGCTGACGTGCGTCAGGCCGTCAAGCAATGGTTGGAGCAGCAATAATGCTGTATCCGTGGCAAGAATCCTTATGGCAACAATGGCAGCAGCTTTTGGATCAAGAGCGCCTGCACCACGCGATTTTGTTGCTTGCCCCGGCAGGCAGCGGCCGAGAGGCCCTAGCCCAGCAATTGTCAAAAACCTTGCTGTGTAGCAATGGTATTACCGAACCATGCGGGGTCTGTCATAGTTGCCGACTTTTCGAGGCAGGCAATCACCCTGATTACCATCAAGTCGCCCCCGAGCAAGCCGGTAAACAGATTGGCGTTGATACCATCCGTAAATGCACCCGTCTGGCTGTGGAAACCTCCCAGTTAGGGGGGCAGCGGATCATGCAAATTGATTTTGCCGATGCGATGGGGGAGGCGGCTGCCAATGCCTTGTTGAAAACCTTGGAAGAACCGTCAGCCGGATGCCAGTTTATACTGATGGCCGAGTCGTTGGACAAATTGTTGCCGACGATTAACAGTCGTTGTAACAAATGGCGTTTGGCTATGCCTGATGAACAGGATACCCGCCGTTGGGTCGGCCGGCAGTTGATGCAGGATGTTAAGCTTGAAATTGTGCGGATCAATGGTTGCGCGCCATTGGCAACGCAAGCGTTTATCGAGCAAGGGCAGGATATTCGTTACGGTAATTTGCTGTCAGCTTTTGCGGCTTTTTTGCAGCCGCCTCATTTGGGATTGCAAGAACTGGTGGGTATGTTTGCCAAAGAGGGGCATCATAGCCTGTCATGGGTCAGCTACTTTTTGGTGGATTGCCTGAAACTCCAGCAAGGGGCCGGTTCTTTCTTGGTACATAGCGAGTCGCTGCCGCTTGTTCAGCAGGCTGCGGCGGCTGTGACATCCCCTTTGTTGATGAATCAGATCCGCAAGGCAAATGCTTTGCATCGTCAATTGGATACCCATACCGGCTTGAATACCGAGCTGTTGATCATGGATTGGCTGATGGGGTTTATGCCCCAGCCGAAGTTGTAAAGCCAATCGTTAAACTGTACTGAACACCGTGAAATCGGTGTCGATTGAAAAACCGAGGATGTTAACGTGTTAGTTGATTCACATTGTCACCTGGATAAATTGGATTATGAACAGCTGCATACAGGGATCGATGATGTACTGGCTAAGGCGAAGGCCCGTGGTGTCGAATATTTCTTGTCTGTAGGGGTGACCTTAAAGAGCTTTCCGTCAATGATGGCGATGATTGAGCCGCATGAAAACGTATTTGCGTCATGCGGCGTTCACCCGCTCGATATCGAGGAAGGTTTTGATTTTGAGCTGCTGAAGCAGTATGCCCAGCATGATCGCGTTGTGGCGATCGGTGAGACGGGGCTTGATTATCATTACCAGCCCGAATTGGCCGAGCAGCAAAAAGAGATTTTCCGCCAGCAGGTGCGTTTGGCGGTAGAGCTCAATAAACCGCTGATCATCCATACCCGAATGGCTCGCGAGGATACCCTGCAAATCTTGCGTGAAGAAGGTGCAGAGAAATGTGGTGGCGTGTTGCATTGCTTCACCGAGAGCTTGGAAATGGCTCAGGCAGCAATGGAGCTGGGGTTCTACATTTCAATTTCAGGTATCGTTACGTTCAACAAGGCGAGTGAGTTGAAAAATGTGGTTAGCAAAGTGCCATTAGAGCGTTTGTTGATTGAGACTGACTCCCCGTATTTGGCGCCAGTGCCTTACCGCGGCAAGCAGAACCAGCCAGCTTATGTGCGTGAAGTTGCTGATTATATTGCCTTGCTTAAAGGCGTTTCGGTGCAGGAGGTTGAACAAGCGACCACTGAGAACTTCTTTAGGCTTTTTTCGCAGGCCAAACAAAAATAAGTACAAAAAAGGAGCGAAAGCTCCTTTTTTTTATCAACTTGATTATTTATCCCTCTGCCTAAATATCCATATCAACTTTTTCTGCAATGTAAAAATAAAAAACATAATAAAAAGTTGAATTCTAATTTTGTAACGTTAAGTAACGTTGCTTACAGTAATGTAAGATAATTACACGTTATTCACTGGCTAGTTGCTTAGATTAAAACCCATCTTATTCAATTGCTTAGGTGTGTTTCTGGCGGTGTTTAATACAAAAGTCAATTGTGATCTATATTGAAATTTGAAATTTTATTTCACTCGCTATTGGTAATTTTGATAGCCATCAAGTTATATTTAGCCCCGCATCTTATACTTATGCTGTATTAAAACGGTTGGTATCGGCAACAGGCTACGGGGGTAGGTCGTTGATACTGACAATATAAATCTAATTATATCTCTCACTCAGGAGCTGATTATGTTCAAGAACCTTTTTGCAAACCTGCAAAAAGTCGGTAAGGCGCTGATGTTGCCTGTATCGGTTTTGCCGGTAGCCGGTATTCTATTGGGGGTTGGTGCTGCTAACTTTAGCTTCCTCCCTGACGTAGTTTCTCACCTAATGGAGCAAGCTGGTGGCTCTGTTTTCGGTCAAATGGCTCTGCTATTTGCGGTAGGTACAGCACTTGGCTTTACTAAGAATGACGGTGTAGCGGGTCTTGCAGCCGTTGTTGGTTACGGCATCATGGTTGCTACGCTAAAAGTAATGGCAACCGTAATGGGCGTTGATGGCATCGAGACAGGCGTTCTTGGTGGTATCCTTGCTGGTGGTATCGCGGGTTGGGCATTTAACAAGTTCTACCGTATTCAGCTTCCAGAATACCTAGGCTTCTTCGCTGGTAAGCGTGCTGTGCCAATCGTAACGGGTTTCGCATCTATCGCACTAGGTCTAATCCTGTCTGTTGTATGGCCTCCAATCGGTAGCGCAATTGCAGCATTCTCTGACTGGGCTGCACACCAGAACCCTGTAGCTGCATTCGGTATCTACGGTGTTATTGAACGTTCTCTAATTCCTTTTGGTCTTCACCATATCTGGAACGTACCGTTCTTCTACGAAGCTGGTTCTTGTGTGAACAATGCTGGTGAGCACGTAAACGGTATCATGACTTGTTTCCTAACTGCTGATGACGCTTCTCGCGCAGCGGGTAATGGTTTCGGTCAGCTTGCGGGTGGTTACCTATTCAAGATGTTCGGTCTTCCTGCTGCTGCAATCGCGATTGCTCACTCAGCAAAACCTGAGAACCGTGCAAAAGTAATGGGTATCATGGCATCAGCTGCGTTGACGTCTTTCCTAACAGGTATCACTGAGCCAATCGAGTTCGCATTCCTATTCGTAGCGCCTGTTCTGTACGCTATCCACGCTGTACTGGCTGGTGTGGCATACATGCTGACTAACGCACTGGGTATCGTTCACGGTCACACATTCTCGAATGGTTTCATTGACTTTATCGTACAGTCTCCACGCGCTGAAAACATGCTTCTGCTTGTTGGCCTAGGTCTTGTTTACGCTGTTGTTTACTACGTGGTATTCCGCGCAGTTATCAAAGCGATGAACCTGAAGACTCCTGGTCGTGAAGAAGAAGATAAGAACGCAGGCGCAGCCGTTGAAGGTTCTGAGCTAGCGAAAAACCTAGTAATGGCATTCGGTGGTAAAGACAACATCACTGGTCTTGACGCTTGTATCACTCGTCTACGTGTATCAGTAGCCGACGTTGAGAAAGTTGACCAGTCTGGTCTGAAGCAACTAGGTGCAGCAGGTGTTGTTGTCGCGGGTAGCGGTGTACAGGCTATCTTCGGTACTAAGTCTGACAACCTGAAATCTGACATGGATGAGTGGATTCGTAACAACTAATACGAATTACTGAACTGTGTTATCAAAGGGGGAGCTTCGGCTCCCCCTTTTTGCGTTAGGGCGATACGGAGAAATGATCGGTCAGCCAAGTTACAGTGCACGCTGAGGTGAATATGGCAAAGAGTGTAAGTTCCTTGTATAGATCACCAGAGACTGATTAAAGGCTGTGTCGGGAATCCTATGACGTATTTGAGCGACTCCCAACGCTTATCCGAAGAGCAGTGTTCGATGCTGGGCGTGTCGGGGATTCCAACTCTTTGTCTCGATAGAGTAATGGCCTTGTTAGAGAAGCGGTCTTGATAGATAGGTGCTCTTGATAGATAGGTGCTATTGGAAGATGGCGTATACAGAGCGAGCTCAGTGCGTTCAATTGGGGGGAGGAATCGGAAGAAAAAGGCTGTTCGGTATCACTGTAGTAAGTATGGTTAGTGATGCTTAGTAGCCAGATATGCTCGCTGATACGAGCATATCTGGCACTGGTATCGCCCACCTGCTGGCGTTACAGCGAAAGGAAAAACAAGATAAGTACCGGTACTAGCAAGCTAAGGATAAACCCACTGACAATGGCGATAGGCACACAGCGGATACCGCCACAGCTTTGGATGATCGGTAGGGTGAAGTCCATAGCAGTGGCTCCGGCATAGCCGATAGCGGTGCTGGGGTAGCGTGCAATGATCATCGGGATCAGGCTCAATGCAATGAGCTCGCGCATTAATTCGTTGAGGAAAGCCACCCCGCCCATCACAGGGCCGAGACTGTCACCAATCAGAATACCGGCCAACGAGTACCAGCCAAAGCCGGAAGCCATCGCTAGACCGTGTTGGTAAGGCAGGTCAAGCAGCCAAGCGGCAATGAGGCCGCCAGGTAGCGATGTCGTAACAATTGTCAAAGCAATGAGCATCCCTTTCTTGTTGAGCAGGATTTGCTTTAGGGTCATACCGCTGTTTCGCAGCTGTATCCCGATCATGAACAGCAGGAGTAGCAAAATGGCTTCGCTGGCCTTGTCGACCCATCCAAGATCGATGCCCGCGATCAGACCGACAACAAGGCCGCCAGCAACGACGAAAATGAGTTTGACTGATTCCATCATCATGGTGAGGAAGGGGAGCTTTTGGTTTTGTTGAGCGGTTTCTGTTGGTAGTAGCTTGTCTAAAAGTGGCAGAGCCAGCAAATTACAGCCACTGATCAGCGAGAAGAAGACCAAGGTGTAAATTACAATCTGATTGAGATTCTGGCCAATATTATCAAGCCCCGCCAGACTCAATCCCATTAAGGCCAAGATAACCAGTACTAAGCGGCTGGTTTGGGTATTGATAAAATTCAGTACCGAGGGTTTATTTATCGGGATCAGATAGCCGATCACCAGCGGGAGGAAAATATAGAGCATGCCTGAAAACATAATCATCCTTAAACAGCGTTACCGCGGTATATGTCCTGTTACCTTGCTGTCTTACCTAGGGTGAGACTACCTATTGTATATGTGGTGCGTATATAGGGCGTGCCCGTGCACAGAGTGACTCCGGCACGGTGGTCTTGCATTCTCGATGGCTCGTTGTGACGAGCATCTTGAGGGGTCTTGAGTCTATAGTGTTTATCGCAGATTCTATCGGTGTGTCAATCTTCTGTTGGTCGATACGGTATGATCAGAGTTCTCCTGTTTTAAATACTGCCTTGAGGTGCTGATTGAATACGTCATCGGGAAGGTTAGTCAGATCGTACATAACCTCCGCGGCTGCCAGATCCATTTCGACATGGTGCTCTTCGATGGCCTCATCGTTGTTTTTGTACATCAGCAGATGGTGAGCCATTCGTGCGGTGTCAAGATACAGGTGCTCGCATAGCGCAGAGCGGAACGGTACCGGCATATTGGACGCGACCTCTAGATAGTCATCGTCAAATCCCCAGTGCTGCAGAACCAGCAGGCTCGCCTGTTGGCAGCAGTGCTCGAAAACGTACTTTGCAATTTCGATATCGAGGAAATTACCGCTATCGAGATAGAGCTGGTATTCGTGGACAAGGCTAAATAGGCCGATATCGGCAAACAAGCCTGCCAGTAATGCCTTTTCCGGTTCGATGGCCTTGGGAAATTCATCATGTTTGGCCAGACCGGCCGCAATAAGCCCCATTGTTGCCGCGAGCTGACGAGAGCGGACAGCACTTTGCATTAGTAGCTGATTGCAATGCTGGCTAAAGTTATGCCGTGTTTTGAGGTCTTCGATAGCCTTGGCGGTGACAATATCCCTGACTCGAACAATACCAAGCCGGCCTACGGCGGTATGGATATCGTGGCAAATGACATTACGGCGATTAAACAGCATCGTATTGGAAATTTTCAGGATATAGGCTGCCATACCCGGATCTTCCAATAGGAGCGCGGCGACTTTATGAATCGTCGTATCGTCTCGGTTGCATAATTTATGCAATTGATTGAGAACTTTTGGCACCGGGGGTAAGGTCAGGCGATTTTTAGTTATCGCAGACTTAACCAAGGTGCAAAATTCGGATTCTAGCCCTTTAACAAGCTTATCGTGCTCAGGTTTGAGCCAAAAAAATGAAACATGAGACATGAGTAATAGATACATACTCTTACAGTAAGATGACGGGGCTAGTTTAACTAGTCATGAAGCGTAAAGGTAGTTCTATAAACAGTAAATTTTGTTAGATTTATTCAGAATTGGTTACTTATTCTTCGAAAAAAAGTCTATGAAGGAATCGGCATGTGAGTTTTGGACCATCTTGGGTAATTAGCAATTGTTTGTAATGAACCTCTAGCGGTAAGACCTCTATCCATCGTTGGCAGATCCAGCTGAGGTTCTGATAGTGGGGATCTGGGTACAAAGCACCGATTTCTGGCATGGTTTCAAAAAACAGCTGGAGTTTATCCGCTAACTCACAGTCTTCTTCTTCGACGGGGCTGGTTGGCCAGTTGGGATATTCCGTGTACTCAGCACTGAGTAAGTCGTCATATTCGACATGGATTTGGGTAAGACGAACTTTTTGAGTGCCTATGATCTGGAGTTTCAGGCCGCCATTATCATTTTGGTCGAAATCGGTAATAGTGCAGAGAGTCGCAATAGCCGGAATTTTGGCGATTTCGTTATTAATGGCCTCTTCGTTGAGCATGCATAAAGCAAAAGGACGTATTTGAGCCAGCGACATCTTCATCATTCTGATGTGCCGCTCTTCGACAATATTTATTTCGGTCTTCCCCTCTGGCAATAAATGACTGGCAGAAGGAAAGAGGGAAACTCTGTCACTTGCATTCTCTTTAGGCATATTTTCGCAAATATCGTGGATTTCTAAGATCAGTTTAGGTGATTTTGCTCCAGAATCTATTGCTCACATTAAGGTCGCTTTTGTCACAAAACGCTTAATTCGCAATCCATAATATGTCTGAAATCTCACTTTGGCATGTTCATTGTTTCATATGTAGCAATTATTTCCGGGGTGTGTCATTGTCAATTTGTTGACGCTTGGTGTTTGGCGTTACTGGAAAATCAACCAATAACGTTTAACAGGAGAAATATTGTGCATTTATTCAAGGAAGAGTTATTTAATTTTCTTCAAAAATTTGGTGAGTTTGACAAACGCTCGATGTTTGGCGGAACAGGTATTTTCCTGAACGGTGCCATGTATGCGATTATCACCGATAAGGCTATTTACCTTCGCGGTGGCGATGAGTTGGATCATCAACTGGTTGAGTTAGGCTGCGAGAAATTCAGGCATATCAAACGCAGTACAACGGCTGTCGTTAACTACTACGACATTACTACCTTGTACGTCAGTGATAAGGCTCTCTCATCAGATCTAATTAATCAATCAATTAATGTATCAGTCTTAGAAAAAGCTGATAAATTATCAGATAAAAGTAAAAGGATCAGGGACTTGCCAAATATGCGCCTAACATTGGAGCGCATGGTTAAAAAGGCCGGCATTCCTGATGTAAGCAGTTTCCTTTCATTGGGGGCTGCAGAGGTGTACCGCAAGGTTCGCCAAAGCCAAGGTAAAGATTTGGATGTAAAATTACTTTGGATGTTTGCAGGGGCGATTGACGGTTGTCATTGGTCTTTGCTTAAAGACGACGATAAGCAAAAGTTATTACGTGCTCTTGAATAAGAGGTAGCACATATTTTTTGCAGAGTATTAGGGTCTAAAACGTTTGGTGGAGATCAGCGTAATAGGCCCTAGCTCCGATCCTCTTGGTGGTGTTTTTGTTGTATGATCCCTCTCATAACTTACAGACCCACTTTCTGAACTTGCCATGCAATTACCTCGACTAACCGGCTCAATCCTTTCAGGACTCCACTGTTTTCTTATTGCAGCGGATCAAATGAGTTTTACCCGTGCTGCCGAAATTTTATGCCTGACACAAAGTGCGGTCAGTCATAAAATCAAAAACCTCGAAGAAGCTTTGGGGGTTACGCTTTTTATTCGTCAGCCAAGACGCTTGAGCCTGACGGATGATGGGAAGCGCCTCAAAGAGGTCGTTGCCCAGAATTTTGGCGATTTGGCCAATGAGCTGCGCGAGTTGCGTACCCAAGAACTTTGCGGCGATCTCAATATCTCGGTACCGCCGACATTCGCCCAGCGCTGGTTGTTGCCGCGCCTGAAGCGTTTTATTGATAAATACCCTTCTTTGCGTATTCATTTACGTACCCGCAACGAGCTGGTGGATTTCCAGACTGAGTCGTTTGACTGCGCAATCTACTTTGGTAACGGTAAGCACAGTGGTTTGCATGTGGTCAAGCTGATGGACGAGAGCATGATGCCGGTCTGCAGCCATGATTATGCGCAGCGTCATCATTTGTATGGCAATCCGGCAAATTTAACCGCTTGTATGCTGCTTCATGATGCCGCCCCTTGGGCCAAGGCCGGCCGCAATGACGAATGGCAGTACTGGGCACAGCAAAATGGGGTTTTGCTGCCTGATGGGACCGGTTGTACCTTTGACCGTGCAGATTTGTCGCTGCAGGCGGCAGAGCGGGGGATTGGGGTGGCGATGGGGCGTGCTTCTTTTATCGCCGAGCAGCTCGAGAGCGGTCGTTTAGTCGCACCGTTTACCTTATCGGTGCCATCGCCTTTGACGTACTATTTGGTTTGCCGCAAGGAGATGGCGACGTCACCACGGATTAAGGCATTTATCGATTGGCTGGAAGAGATGAAAAAAGTGAGCTGATTTTGGTTTCCCATACAAAAACGCCCCGCGAATATCGCGGGGCGTTGAGTATTTGGATTTCGGTGCGCGTTAATTAGAACTTGAAGCGTGTTGTTACTAACATTTGATCGCCGTAGATTTCGTTGAATCGGCCTGTTACGCCAATTGAGAATAGCTCGGTGGCGTGGAAACGTGCGTAGACGTTACCGATAGTTTTTTCGTAGTCATCAATGTTCAGGTGGCCGATCTGGCCGCCGACTTCTAGCTGTGGACCCAACCATTGGCGAACGCCTAGGTTAACTTCCATACCGAGTCTGCCTGCTGAGGTATCAAAGCGGCCGCTGTCTTTGGCATTGCGTGCTTTCAGCTCACCGGTGATATCGGCCCAGTTATTGATAGGCGCATGGAAACCCACACCTAGTGCCGCGTCCCAGTCACTGTCGAACTCTGTATCAATGCTACCGATGATGTGTGCGTTAGGGTGGATTGATTTGCTAAAGCCCGCACCATAAGTCAGTGGGCTGATACCAATACGAGCCTCAGCATAATCGTAGCTGAAGTTGCTCATTGTTGATGATGTGTCAGCGTGGGCTGCAGAAATTGACGCTAGCATTAAGCTAGTCGCAAGAAGAATTTTACGCATCATAGAATCCATGAAGGTCTTAAAATAATGGGCGTATTTTACTGGACAATAGCCTATTAGCATAGAAATTTGCGGTCACTAGTGCTTTTTTGTGTGTAAAAAAGTTATTAGTGCATTCTTTTTTAATCCCTTTCACAGCAATGATAAGCAAGTTTTTAAATGTGATTCTTGGTTATACGGGGAAACATATCATGACAAATAAAGACAAAAACCGGTAAGGCCAAAGGGTCATATTTCTGCATTATCTCAAGCAGTGTCTTTGCAGAGGTGACCTCAAAAGCGTGCGGGATATGAGGGGGGAATAAGGCAGGTTGAGTACCTGCCTTATTGTTGAAAGATTGAAAGGTAGCCACTGATGGTGCGGCCTGTATGTGAATTACTTGATCAGCTCGTTACCAGAGGTCTTGCCTGCTTCGAACTGTGCAATATTGTTTAACGTTGTATCGGCAATATTACCCAATGCCTCTTCGGTCAGGAATGCTTGATGGCCGGTAAATAGTACGTTATGACAGGAAGACAAGCGGCGGAAGACATCATCGGTGATGACGTCGTTTGATTTGTCTTCGAAGAACAGGTCTTTTTCATTTTCGTAAACGTCGATCCCCAACGAACCAATTTTGCCCACTTTTAGGGCTTCAATCGCATCTTTGGAGTTGAGCAGCTCGCCACGGCTGGTATTGATGATCATCACCCCATCACGCATTTGCGCGAAGGCATTGGCGTTAAGCATGTGGAAGTTTTCCTGTGTCATTGGGCAGTGCAGGGTGATGACATCAGCCTGGCGGTAGATCTCTTCCAAGGAGGTATAGGTAACACCCAGTTCGATGGCCAGTGGATTTTCGAACGGGTCGAAGGCGAGGATATTCATGCCCAAACCTTTGAGGATCCGGATGGTTGCGATCCCGATTTTCCCGGTGCCGATAACGCCGACAGTACGTCCGTGGAAGTTGAAGCCCGTCAGCCCTTCAAGGGAGAAGTTGGCATCACGGGTACGCTGGTATGCTCGGTGGATTCGTCGGTTTAGGCTTAGCATCAAGCCAAGGGTATGTTCCGCAATGGCTTCCGGTGAGTAGGCGGGTACACGGACGACTTGGATACCTAGATCCTGTGCGGCATCAATATCCACCTTGTCAAAACCAGCACAACGCATGGCAACCAGACGTACATTACTGGCGGCGAGCTTTTCCAAGACTGAACGGCTGAGATCATCATTGACGAAGGCACAAACCGCATCGTAGCCGTGGGCCATTTTTGCTGTTTGTTCGGTCAAGCGGAAGTCGAAGAAATCAAGCTGGTGGCCATAGTGCTGGTTGATCAGCTCGAAGGATTTTTGGTCGTACTTTTTGGTACTGAAGACTGCAACTTTCATCGGTCACCTTTCCGGTTTGCCATCGGCGACACCGATATAAAGAGGCAATTTTCCATATGCCCCTGGACGGGCTGCCGCACGATAGTATCGTTGAATCATTTTAATTTGTGATCAAGATAACATTTTAACGGGCAAGCGGAAAGTTAATTGTGTGATAAATTGGGCTGGTCGGTTTTGTAAAAGCAGACCAGCCGAGCGGTTAGATATCTGACAACGAAAGCCGCCTGTCGCTTAATGCTTCCATGATTCGAGTGGTATCGAGAACTTGGATCCACGGCATTAAATCTTGCTCATTGTCGATGATGTAGCTTGTGAGTTGTTCGATGACAATCTGTTTGAGCTCATCGCCATTCCACGGCTTGGCGATATAGTAATCAAGGCTGGCATTGTTGACGGCTTTGACCGTTTCTTCAAGTCCGGCTTGGCCGGTAAGCAAAACCTTGCGGGCATGGGTAGTTTCGTCTTGCTGTTTTAGCTCGATCAGAAATTCGATGCCCGTTTCGCCCGGCATGATGTGGTCACACAGGATCAAGGCGAGAGGGATATGATCACCGATAGATTCCGCCAGTACCTCTTTGGCTTCGTCGACCGACTCGGCTGCTTCAATAATAAAATATTCCTCGAGGCTGCTGAGATCGTTGATGACACTGTCGAGGACCTCCCGCTCATCGTCCACGCATAGGATCAGATATTTGTTCATCGGCGCCTCCTTATATGGCGTTGTCCAAAGGTAATGTGACGATCATTTTGGTGTAGCGGTTGGGCTCTGAGTCCACCCGGATGTTGCCGTGATGCTGGTGGATGATCTGCTGGCAAACCGACAGGCCGATACCCAAACCAAAATTACCTTCGCGTTTAGTAGTGAAATTGAGTTCGAATATTTTCTTCTGCTGGTCGGGCTGGATCCCCTTGCCGTTGTCTTTCACTTCGACCTCGATGGCCGGTGCGTTATTGCTGGTTGAGACGAGGCGTGTCGTCACCCTTATTTCACCGGGTTCCTGATCGATGGCATCAAGGGCGTTTGAAATTAGATTGGTCCATACCTGCTGTAGGGCGATGGGCTGGCAGCATAGCTCGGGGAGAGGCGCATAATCTTTGATCAGCCGGTGCCGCTTGAGCTTGTTCTCGAAAATGACCAGTGTGTCTTCCAGCCCTTCATGGATATCGACGCAATGCAGGGTTTCATCATCTTGTCGGGCGTAGCTTTTCAGGCTCTTGACCAGATCGGCAATTCGCTGGGCGCAGACATTAATTGATCGCAGGAAGTTACCCATCTGATAGTAGTTGTCCCACTCGTTGAGCAGTGGCCCGAGTTGCTTTTTCTGGGGGAGCAACCAGTTTTCGAGGTAATCCGCCGAGTCGATACCCATTTGAACGACTTTGCGGGCCTGCTGGCGATCACCCAGGATCGATTCCAACTGGCGGGCACGCTGGCGGGCTTCAGAGGTTGAAAGCGGTCGCGACTCCATCGCCTGTTCGAGGATATGGTTGCCCCGGATTTGGTTTTCATGGCTAAGCGGGGTATTGGTGAGCTTGCTGATGGTCTGCTTCAATGTATCGCTGCCGCGCAGGATAGCCGAAACGGGGTTGTTGAGTTCATGGGCGACCCCTGCCACCAGTTGGCCGAGCATGGCCATTTTTTCTTTTTCGATCAGCTGATGGTAGGCGTTGTCGAGTGACGTTAGGGTTTGCTGCAGCCGGAGTTCGGTTTGGATACTGCCCTGCAGCCGACGGTTGAAGTTGCGCAGCAGCAGGTTGGTGAACAAGGGCAGGAGATCGGTTTTGGAGTTCATCACCCGGTTGAACAGGGTACGGTCCAGCTTGATCACTGAGGTTTTGCACAGAGTGATCCCGGTTGAGAACGAGCGCTCGCCGGTGACAAAGGACATGCCGCCAACGAGATGCCCCGGGCCAACTTTGACGACCTCGTGTTGGCATTGGTGCTCATCATTCTTGTAGAGCGCCACTTCACCTTCGGTGATAAACCACAGAAAGTGATTGGCTTCCCCTTCTTGGGTCAAGACATGTTGCTTGCTGTAGGTTCGGCAGGCCTGGCTTTCATCATTGAGGGCGAAAAACTCGTGCAACGCATCGGAAACCTGTTTGGCGAGGGTGGCGTCGTCAAGGGTGCTGGTATCGCGTATAAACCCCGAGCGAAAACGTGACATCTGGTTTTCGATATGGGCGTTGAGAATTCTTCGGTGGTCAAGTAGTTGGCTGTATCTGAGCCAGTCTTCATCGGGGTACTTGAGAATGAAGTTGGTCAGCTCTTTGATGAGTACCTGCTGGAGTTCGTGGGGATTCCAAGGTTTGGTCAAACAGTAATGCAGTCGGCCTTCGTTGACAGCCTGAACAATGCTGTCGAGCTGGGGTTTGTCGTTGATTAGTACCGTGCGGGCTTGTTGGGTAACGGGATACTGGTCAAGGCTGATCAGAAATTCGACCCCGCTATCGGTGCCGAGCTCATGGTCGCATATCACCATTGCCACTCGCTGATGTTGAGTGCTGATATCGGCCAAAACGCGTTGTGCGTCATCGGTACTGAAGGCGCTGTAGATGTCGAATAGCTCGGCGAAAGGAGCCAATTCATTGTTCAGGCATTCTACAACGAGTGGATCGTCGTCGAGACAGACAATGGCAAAATTATTCACCCTTATTCCTTCTTTAATCCAAGACCTTAGCAAATTCGAGTGTATAGTAATCATCCGTTTCAGACTGAGAAGCGGCTAGCATCTTGGCATTGCTGGGCGCAGATCGCGATAAATCCATGATAGTCAATGCGTGTCGGTAGAGCTGTGGTAGAATAGCCGAAATATGCAAAGGAATTAGGGTGATAGGATCATGCTGAAACAACTCGGTGCTGCTGGTGGTGCAGTAGCTATTGCGTTATGTTGGCCATTTGCAACCGGTCAGATCGGTGAGCGAATTTATTTAGATACCGTGGCCAAATATGATAACCCATATCTGGCCGTGACCAACGAGAGCTACCAGCGGGGCTATTTGTCGTCGGAAGCCCTGTCTAAGATCACGCTCAAAGATGAGCTCAAACTGTATTTTGAAGATGAAGGCCTGCCAACGGTATGGGAAGTCCGACACCACATTCAGCATGGTTTGTTTGGTGTATCGACAGACAGCGAGTTGGTGGTTGATCCTGCTCTGCAGCCTATTGTTGCTAAAATGTGGGGGCAGGGCGTGTCTCCGGTGGTATTTACGACTGATACCGCACTGACCCGCAAGACTGATTTCACCTTTGAAGTGCTACCAGCAAAAGCAGAGAATGCTGATGGCACGGAAATGGATTTTGCTGGCTTTAGCATGAGCGGTAACGTGGATGCTGATGGCGCAGGAGAATTTGCTTACCAGTTACCGTCAGCCGTTGTTACGACAGTCGCGCAAGAAGCGATGGTGGTTAAAGGCTTGAGCGGCGGCGGCAAGGGCCACCTAGATGGTCAATATTGGATTGGTACGCAAACATTTGATGTAAATAGCCTGACATTCAAAGATGCGTCGTCCGATCAGCAGGTATCTATTAATGGCTTGTCGGTAGGCATGGAAAATAAACTGACTGAGCCGGGAGCATCGCCAGCAACGCTATTGACCAATAGCAATAGCATTAAAATTAAGCAGCTGGTGTCACTGGATGGTGGTGAGTTTAATAATTTCAATTTTGCCATGTCGTTTTCCGGTTTGGATTATCCGTCAATGTCAACGCTGGGTAGCATGGCCGATAAGTTGGATGATACCCTGGACCCGCAACAGATTGAGGCCGCGACACAGGCGCTGGATATGCTCGTTGAGAAAGGGCTGACCTTTTCGATCGGCGATCTGAGTGTCGATACACCACAAGGTGATATCGACAGCCACCTGCGTCTTACTATCGAGCCGGGCATGACAGGGGTATCTAATAATATCGAACGATTGGCCGAGCAACTGGCTGGCGAGATCAGTATTAAGCTGCCCGTTGAGCTTGTTGAGAGCAATCCGGCGTTGCATGAACGAGCTACGATATTGGAGCAAAGTGCAATTGCCGAGCGAAATGCGAGTCATTATTTGCTTAATATGAAGATCGACGGGGACAAGATCATTTTGGCCTCTGGCGATCAATTGCCGCTGCACATGCTTTTCATGCTGTTCATGTAACTTGATAGATTGTTGCAATGAAAGCCGCCAGTAAAGGCGGCTTTTTTTATTATGTTTGGCCTGTGCTTGTGACATTCTGCTATTGGCTGTCGCGTTATCGAAACGGCCTATTGATGAAATTGGCAATTTCAATTTAGTAATTTCAACGAAATAGACGACACTTAAATCAAAAGGTAGTCACGGTGAGAGTGGCTAGAATTGAATCCAAAGGTTAGTGTGGCATTAATAGAGTCAATGCTTGCTCTGGCCAAAACTCGTGAAGTTAGGGGGATGCATGGAGTCGTTAAAAGTTAAAGATTACATGAATGCGCGCCCAGTGACATTTGAACCTAAAATGTCGCTTTCGAAAGCTTTGGATAAGCTGCTTACTTCCAAGCAAATTGGTGGGCCGGTGGTTGATGAGAGCCGAGCGGTCGTTGGGTTCTTGTCCGAGCAGGACATGATCCATAAATTGCTCAAGGTTGGTTACTATTGCCAAGATACCTACACCGTCGAGGAGGTAATGCGCCCTGACGTGTTAACAGTATCACCCGAGGATTCGATCATTGAGTTGGCTGATACGATGGCAGGGCAAAAGCCCAAAATCTATCCGGTAGTAGAACGCGGCCAGTTAGTGGGTGTGATCACCCGTCGCGATGTGCTGACGGCGATTAGCAACCAGATTGGGGATTGTTTTAAACACCCAGTGTAATACTACGCATCGTAAATAACGGGTCATCCCCGTTTGCTCATTGAGATTAATAAGATAAAAAGGCGCATTATGCGCCTTTTTGCTTTGTATTGCTCAGTGGCGGTATTTTGTTTAGCTAAGTCGTTGCAATACAACCCTCTCTCTTGGCGTTAGTTGGCAGATTCACTCTATTGCACCATCCCTTTGGTGTAGAATATCATGGCATCATCTGTGATAATCCTCGATATTTTGTGCCAAATAATGCCGGCATTAAGCGGTTCTGTCCGTTATAAGATCGGGCTCTGATTATTCATAAAAATATTGATATTTGACTGCTTTATTGATCTAACTCGGTGAAATTACACCCTTTTGTTAGCAGAATTGCCCAAATCGGAATCAATCCGGAAGGCAGGATAGCGCGCTTCTGGATCCCCCTGTTCCAACGGGTTTGCGGTGCTCCTTTCATTGACATTGCTTGCCGGTGGTAGCAGACGCCAGTTTTTGTGTTTTAAGGGAATAATGTCAGCATGCGTCAATATATCAGGTACATAGTGCCTATCCTCATTCCACTCATTATCATCTTGCTACCGGCAAGTGCGTTTCCCGTTGAGGGGCTAACGGTGATCCAGCAGCGGGTGATTGCGATCTTCCTGTTGGCTGCCTTGTGTTGGGTGCTCGAACCCATTCCGATCTACGCCACATCGGTGGTGATTATCGTGCTTGAATTGCTACTGCTTTCCAATAAGGGCTTTTTTCTGTTTCGTGCTGAGGAGGGAGAGCCGCATTTTGGTGAGTTGCTTAATTACAGCGATATCATGGCAACCTTTGCCAGTCCGATCATCATGCTGTTCCTCGGCGGTTTCTTTCTGGCGATGGCCGCAACCAAATACCGGTTGGATGTCAACTTGGCACGGGTGCTGCTAAAGCCGTTTGGCAACCAGCCCAAATACGTCATGTTCGGTTTGATGCTGATCACGGCGATTTTCTCGATGTTCATGTCCAATACCGCTACGACGGCGATGATGCTGTCGATTCTGGCCCCCGTGATTGCACTGTTCGGAGCCAAGGATCCCGGCAAGATAGCTTTTGCGCTGTGTATTCCTGTCGCGGCCAACATTGGTGGTATTGGTACCCCAATCGGTACCCCTCCCAATGCCATCGCGTTGAAATACCTGACTGGCGAGAACCTGATTACGTTCGGTGAGTGGATGTTCTTTGGGGTACCGTTTGTTGCGGTGCTGCTGGTTTTTGCTTGGTTTTTGATTAACGCCCTGTATCCGGCCCAGCAAGAGAAGATCGAGCTGAGTATCAAAGGGAAGTTCCTGAAAACGCCAAAGGCGATCACCGTGTATGTGACATTTGCCCTGACGATTATCTTGTGGCTGATGGGCTCAACGCATGGCATGAACTCGTATACCGTTGCATTGATCCCAGTGGCTGTTTTTTCACTGACCGGCATCATCAACAAAGAAGACTTGAAGAAAATTTCATGGGATGTGTTGTGGTTGGTCTCTGGCGGTATTGCGCTTGGTCTGGCCCTTGATCAGACGGGACTGGCGAAGCTGATGGTACACAGCATTCCTTTTGACAGTTATTCACCGTATGTGGTGCTGGTGGGGGCGGCAACTCTGTGCTTGTTGATGGCTAACTTTATGTCTCATACCGCCACTGCCAACTTGTTGATGCCGATAATGGCGGCCTTGGGTACGTCGATGGCATCGCTGGTGCCGTTGGGGGGGGAAATTACCTTGATTCTGGTGGTTACCTTTGCGGCTTCGCTTGGTATGTCGCTGCCGATCAGTACGCCGCCGAACGCCCTTGCTCATGCTACCGGACATGTTGAAAGTAATCAGATGGCCCGAGTCGGCGTTATTATTGGTGTCGTCGGTGTGGCATTGAGCTTTGCAATGATTTGGCTGCTACACCTGATTGATCATATTTAAGAGAGCCGCTATGCACCAGCCAAAGGCCATGCAACGTATTATTGATGTTTACTTTCGTGATCCTGCCCGAACCACGTTGGTGAAGGCGGGAACGCAAGTACTGGTACAAGATGGCCATAACGACAGGCTTTACTGGGTAAAAAAAGGGGAGCTCTATGGCTATCTGGACAATGGCGGGATGAAAACCAAGGTGTTTCAGGTAAGTCAGGGGATGTTCTTCGGTGTCCATAGCTTCTTTGCCCAGACTTTGATGGCCTCGACCACGGTGGTGGCCGAAAAAGACAGCGAACTGGCTTGGATTGATTTGGAAACCCGTCCCGTAGAGCCAGAGGTATACGGCTCGTTGGCCGAGCAGTTTATGCCGGTCATGGTTCATGAGCTGGCTCAGCGCCAGATGATGACCGGCTTGCAGGCCATTGAAAAAGAAAAGGCGTTGCAGAAGCTCTATGCGGCAGAGCAGATGACGACGCTTGGCCAGTTGGCGGCCGGTATTGCCCACGAGCTGAATAACGCTGTCGGTGTGATCAGCAGCAAGACCGAAGGGTTACAGCAGGGGATTTGTCGGTTGCTTGAGGAGAGCAAGCCCCATGTCAGCCCATTCATTGATTTGGGGATTTATACCGGCCAGTCGGCGACGTCTGCCGAGGTTCGAGCCCGAGCTAAGGAATTGCAATTAGCGCATTCTCTTGAACGGGAGCAGGCTCGGCAATTGGCGCGGGCGCTGCCCGAAGGGGAGGTGCCGGCTTATTGGTTGGATAACCTCGATGAGGCGTTGCAATACTGGGATATTGGCCGTGATATTCATGATATGCGTATTGCTGCCAAGCATGCCGCCAGTATTGTGCGTTCAGTCAAGCAATTGGGGGGAACCGATACGGCTCGTCAGCCGGATGTCGATGTCAATGATACTATTCATAAGTCGTTGGCCTTGCTGCAAAGCAACCTGCGTCGAGTGAACGTGGTATTGCGCCCGGCAGTATTGCCGTGCATTACGGCCAGTGCCACTGAGTTGGTGCAGGTCTGGGTGAATATAATCAAGAATGCCTGCGATGCAATGGAGCGAACTGATGATCCCCAGATAGAGATCATTACGCGCCATTCCAAGAACCGTTTGCTGATTACGATTAGCAATAACGGGCCGATGATTGACGAAGCGACGCGGCGCAAGGTGTTCCAGCCAAACTTCACCACCAAAAAGGGGGGCCTGTCGTTTGGCCTCGGGCTCGGGCTCTCTATCGTGCAGCGTATTGTGCATAGCTACGGCGGTACAATTGCATTGAAGAGTGACCCCGAGAAAACCAAGTTTCGTATTAAACTGCCAATCGCGTAAGGGATGGTTATGGAAAAACTAAATATCATCTGTGTCGATGATCAAAGGGAAGTGCTCAGTGCGGTATTGAAGGATTTGGCTCCGCTGAACGATTTCTTCCATGTTGAAGACTGCGAGTCAGCGGATGAGGCGTTGGAGCTGATGGACGAACTGGATGCTGAGGGTGAGCATATTGCCTTAGTGATTTCAGACCATGTGATGCCGGGCAAGACCGGTGTAGAACTGCTGACAGAAATCTCCCAAGATCCCCGTTTTATTAAAACAAAGAAAGTGTTGCTGACAGGGCAGGCGACCCACCAAGATACGATTGCGGCGATTAATCGTGCCCGTATTGAAAGTTATTTCGAAAAGCCGTGGAAGGCGGAGAGCCTGCTGACGGCAGCCCGTAGTTTGATCACTGAGTACGTGTTCGATATGGGGTTGGATTACCAGCCTTGGATCGACATTCTCGACAATAGCGTGGTGTTTCGCCGTTTGAGCTAAACAACACGGTGTGACAGAAAGAGCATACAGATAGCAAAGCAGGCCTCGGCCTGCTTTTTTGTTTTTTTACTCGTTCTGCTTTTGTTGGTGACGAGATTATCTGTTACCTGCCGCTTCTTGCCTCCATTTATGATTGATAGACAAGAAGATGTTTGCGGGTAAAATACATTTTACTTTTTAATAATAAAACTATAAACCATGTCGAGTAGTATCAAATTCAAACCGAAAGTATACGGACAAGCGAAGCTAAACTGTGTGTGTTTAGGCTTAGCCTCTATTATTGTATTTTTTATGGGCTTACTTGAAGATAAGCTTTGGTTCTTAACTTTAATCATGTCGGTGCCGCTGTTCCTTCTCAGCTTATATTTGCTTCGGCGAATAACTCAAAACGCGTCTCCTTTAACGATCAATAAAGATGGTATCTATTATGAATCGATAGAAAAAGCCCATGGTGTGAAGTTTATTCCGTGGTCTGCTGTGAGTAGATTCAAGCATTTTAATTTTGCAAACTTCAATCTACTTCATGATGAAGACGGCGATATTGTTGGATCGGTCAGATCAGCGGATAGAGCGAATTATATTGTTATCTACTTTAATGACTCGGAGTTTAAGGAAAAAATTAAATGCTCTTTTTGCCATAGGCTTATTCATGGCAAGTCAGTAATTATTGATTTAAATTGGCTGGAATGTAAAAGTAGCGATGTGAAAAATGCAATCAATATTCGTTACATTGATTACTTGGAAAAAGAAGCCAAAAAGAAAAAGCGCGCATTAGCCGCTTAATTGTGTCAGCAAGCATCCCTCGTAACCATGCTGATTCATAGAAGCTAACAGAGAAAAATTCGCATTTGGGCCTTGACCTTGGATATAGCTCCAAGGTTTATAGTGATTGTAATGATGAAATGTCTCATCAGTATTCACTACAAGGAGCGTGCCCATGTGTGCACAATGCAATAACAAGAAGTTCCACGTTCATGCGGCAGCGTCACAGGCGGCTTCATCCGCCTCTGTCGTTGTCGAGAATAACACCCATACAGAGGCTTGTTGCGCCACAGGCAGTTGCCAAGCCTCGACGTCCTCGGCATCCGCCGTGGCGACTCATGGGCCTACGACTGATGGCGAGCTCTCCGGTGATGATGATCCTGCCTCCCGCCCACGCCATGGATTTTCGATAAATAAAATCACTTCCGCAGAGGCAGCTAATACATCCAACATCCATTTATCTTCAGAACCATTACCGCCGTCGGCAGAGAGCCCCGCGTGTGATGGTGGCCATTGTTGTAGCTCTGTATCCCATGATGAAGGCGAGCCAGAGATAGCACCGGGGAGCTATAGTACGACTTTGAGCTGGAAAGTCGGCGGGATGGATTGCCCGAGCTGTGCTAAGAAGCTGGAAACGGCGATTGCCTCGCTTGAGGGGGTTGTTTCGGCGAAAGTGATGTTTGCCACCGAAAAGTTGGTGGTTAATTGTGATTCAACGGCATTGTCTGATGCCATTATTGCCAAGACTCGCGAAACGGGTTTCTTGCTGATCACCTCCGACAGTCAGGATGAGCAGGTGAAGCCGCAGAGTTTTTGGCGGGAGCACCTATCGGTTTTGTTGATTTCGGCGCTGATGCTGGTGTCGTTTTTGCTTAGCAAACATTCTGAGTCACTTGGGTTTGCCGCCTTTACGGCAACGACCCTGGTTGGCCTGCTGCCTATTGCCCGTAAGGCTGTGCGCCTTGCCAAGAACGGTTCACCGTTCTCTATCGAGACCTTGATGAGTGTCGCCGCGATTGGTGCGCTGTATCTGGGCGAAACCGCCGAGGCTGCGATGGTGCTGCTGCTGTTTTTGATCGGTGAGCAGCTAGAGGGTTTTGCCTCGGCCAAGGCACGCAGTGGGGTGAAGGCTTTGATGGCATTGGTGCCGGAAAAAGCTTCACGCATTTTGGCTGATGGCAGCAAGGAATTGGTGGCGGCCAGCGCGTTGCAACCGGGTGATGTTATCGAGGTTGCCCCTGGTGGCAGATTGCCAGCCGATGTGGAATTGCTTGATATTGCCGCCAGTTTTGACGAAAGCGCGCTGACCGGTGAATCGGTTCCCGTTGAGCGTCAGCCTGGTGAGCAGGTAATGGCAGGAGCGTTGGTGGCGGATAAGGTGGTGCGGTTGCGTATCGTGTCCCAGCAGGGCGAGAATGCGATTGATCGTATTTTGCATCTGATTGAGGATGCAGAGTCCCGTAAGGCGCCGCTTGAACGCTTTGTTGATCGCTTTAGTCGTTGGTATACGCCTGCCATGATTGTGTTGGCAGCAATGGTGGTGGTGATCCCGCCGCTGTTGTTCGCTCAAAGCTGGGATGAGTGGCTCTACAAGGGGTTGACGTTGTTGTTGATTGCTTGTCCTTGTGCCTTGGTTATCTCTATTCCGGCAGCGATTACCTCTGGTTTGGCGGCTGCGACTCGCCGTGGTGCCTTGATCAAAGGCGGTGCGGCCCTAGAGCAGTTGGGACGGATTCAGACCGTTGCATTTGATAAAACAGGCACCTTGACTCAGGGCAAGCCCGTGCTGACGGATACCGTGTGCTGGGATAACGATACATCCCGCATGCTACGCCAGAGTGCTGCGGTTGAAATGGGCTCGGCTCACCCGTTGGCACAGGCCGTTATCTCGGCTGCGCAGGAGCAAGGGCTTACTGTTGTGGATGCGATGCATCGTGAGGCTCTGCCGGGACGAGGGATCAAAGGGGAGATCGAAGGGGATACCGTGATGCTGCTTGCTGCTGACCGGTTGCCAGAAGGGGTTGTGTTGGATGATGTCCAGCGCGAAGCGGTCTTTGCTCTTGAGGATCAGGGCAAGACGCTAGTAGTGGTATTGCGTAACAACCAACCGGTTGGTCTGCTGGCGTGGCGTGATAATTTGCGCGAAGACAGTGCCAAGGCCGTATCCAACCTGAAAAAAATGGGGATCCATGCCGTGATGTTGACGGGTGACAACCCACGTGCGGCAGCCGCGATTGCTGGCGAAATCGGCATTGATTTCCGCGCAGGTTTGTTACCTGAAGACAAGGTGCGCGAGGTGGAGCTGGCCAACCAGAACCGCCATGTGGCGATGGTCGGTGATGGGATCAACGATGCCCCTGCGATGAAAACGGCGTCGATTGGTATTGCGATGGGGGGCGGCTCCGACGTGGCGTTGGAAACGGCCGATGCCGCACTGACCCATAATCGGGTTGCTGAGCTGCCGATGATGATTGCGCTGTCACGGGCGACATTGTTCAATATCAAGCAGAATATTGTGATTGCGCTGGGCCTGAAAGGGGTCTTCCTTGTAACCACCTTGCTGGGTATGACGGGCCTGTGGGTAGCCGTTATGGCAGACAGTGGTGCGACGGCGTTGGTGACACTCAATGCGCTTCGGTTACTCAAGTTCGATTACAAGGACTAATCTTGTGAGTATAAAAAAAGCACCTTCGGGTGCTTTTTTTGTGCCGTTTGGGGCTTTCTATCTGCGTGTGGCTGTAGGGTTATTGAGCCTGGCAGTCGCAGTTTTCGGCGCTGTTCTTGTTGCTATTCTGCTGTGGTGGATACCATGCCTCAAGGCCTTGCTGGAGACGGCTTGCTGCTTGTTTCGGTGTCATCTTACCTTCCATGACGGAGACACTGGTGCTCCATATCTCTTGTTCGAGATTAGGGGTGCCGCGAGACAGGATCTGGGTGGAGCTGCGAATGGTCGAGTCGCACTGATCACGCCATGACATCATTTTCTGGGCGATAGGATCGTTGACCTCGAAGAAGTGGTTGGATAGGGAGAAGAAGCCGGATAGTTCATTGGTGAGCAACTCGGCAAATTCTGCGGAAGCCATCCAGGTCAGGAAGATTTGTGCCGCCTCAGGGTTCTTGGCCTTGGCGTTGATCCCCATCCCCAGATCGGTATGGTCGCTGAAGTAGCAGGCATCGCCTTTGTTCTTCACTGGTGGAGGGAAGGCGCCCATATTCAGCTTGCCTTTGAAGGTCATGATATCCCATGAGCCGGCCGGAAAGACGGCGGCCTTGCCCTCGGCAAAAAGCTGGCGTGAGTCACCGTAGCCACGTTGAGTGGCATCATCTCCCATATATGTTGCCCATTTGGCTAGCTCGGCAAAGGTATCGCGGTAAGCCTGGCTGTCCATCCGTTCCTCGCCGGAAATAAGGGCGCTGCGGCCATCTTCGCCCTGCCAATAGGTTGGGCCGATATTCTGAAATGCCAAAGCATCGGTCTCCCAGCGATCTTTGAGCCCAAGTGCCAGTGGCAAATAACCGGCGCGCTTGGCCTTTTCCAGCACCCAGTAGAAATCAGCCCGAGTGACAGGCTCATTGACCCCTAATGTTTTGAAAATATCTTTGTTGTAGAAGAAACCATGGATGACCGACGCCATCGGCAGGCAGAAGGTCTGTGCACCGGAGTCTGTCTGCCACGGGGCGAGGGCGAAGCTCGGGAAGTTTTCGATCCCTTCCATTTCGGTTACTTCCTTGAGTAAACCGTCTTTGAACAGCGGCAGCGCGCCGTCGAACGGGCGACATGCCAGCAGATCGCCAGCCTTGCCGCTTTCGATCCGCTGCTTGAGGTATCCGACCGGGTTGGCGTTCCACTGGGCAATTTCAGCCTCAGGGGGAGCGACATACTTCACCGTGATGTCGGGGTAGTGCTTGTTGAATGCCGGGATGATTTTCTGATCCCAGATGGCATTGTCTGCGCGCCATGATTCAATAACCACGGTTTGCTGTGCATGAGCGTATGAAGTGGCTGCCAGTAATAATGCAGCAATAGGGAAAACAGTCGACTTTATCATTGTTACATTCTCACACACGGAAGTTGGCGATCAGGCGTTGTTGTTCTTGGGCAAGAGAAGCTAGCGAGTCGCTGCTTGAGGCAGACTCACGGGCATCTTGCTCCGCTTGGCTTGCTACATTGGCAATGTCATGGATATGTTCGGCAACGTCATGGCAAACTTTGATTTGTTCTTCGGTGGCGTGGGCAACATGCATTGTCATTTGTTGGATAGAGGCCATTCGGCCGGCAATATCCTGAAGGATGTCATCAGTCAGGCGGGTTTGGATGAGGCAATCCTCCATTTGTTTCTGGCTGATGCTCATGGTGCTGGCCATGCTTGATGCGTTGTTTTGCAAATTGCTGATCATTTGTTGGATTTCTTCGGTTGAGCTTTGGGTGCGGGTTGCCAATGCACGAACCTCATCGGCGACAACGGCAAACCCTCGACCGTGGTCTCCGGCTCGGGCGGCTTCGATGGCAGCATTGAGCGCCAGCAAGTTGGTTTGCTCGGCAATATCCTGAATAACATGCAAGATCGAATCAATATTGTTGGAATACTGGTTGAGTTGCTGAGTATTGGAAACGGCTTCTTCGATGTTCTCTGACAGCAGCTCTGTGAGCTGACGGCTACGGGAGACTTGGCTGCGCCCGTCGTTGGCGGCTTGATTGGTACTGTCAACTTCGGTGACGGTCATTTCGGTTGAGCGTGCAATTTCTTTGGCACTGATTTCCATTTCTAAAATAGCGGCGGAGACTTGATCGGTACGGTTTTTCTGATCTTCGACACGGCTCATTGCCAGCTCGCTGACCGATGCTGAACGACTCGCTTGTTCGAGCAGGTGTTGTGCGCCGTTGCCGAATTTGTCGAGGGTGTGTGACATGGTATCGGCCAGCATGTCGATAGAGCGGCTAAGTTCACCGAATTCGTCGTCAGCCTGGTAGTTGGCGCGGTTTCTCATGTCACCGTCGGCCATTTTTACCAGCATGGCGTTGATGAGGCCGAGGGGCTTTTGAATGCTTCGGGTTGTGCTGAACCCGACCCAAAGGCTGACGCTGGCGGAGACTGCGATCATAATGACGACGTAAAAGAACGCCTTGCTAACCGCAGATTCCGCATCGGCTCGGCTTGAGTGGGCAATTTGCTGAGCATGTTCAGCATAGCTGACAAGCTGGTTTTGGATATTATTGAGCTGCTTCGAGGTTTGTGTTTTAGCCTCTACCAGCTGTTGGTTGATCTCCTGTTGTTTAACCAAAACATCAAGTAGACCGTTATTGCCAAGAGTGAGTGATTTCACTTTGTTGAGGTTGCGCGAATAGCGGGCTTTCACATCGTCTTCGACAGCAATGCGTTCAAGACGTTTGAATGCCATTTCAATGTCTTTGGACAGAACCGCACGCAGCTTGGCAAGATCCGTGTGCTGATCTGCCCGGCGAAGCGATTTGAGATCGCGGGCGATGCCACTGGTGATAAGCTCTGCGCGGTTGTGCAGAGAGCGCTTAGCCGAGGCTTTCTGGAGCAACAAGTTTGCTGCCCATTGGTAAGTATCTTCAAGGCGTAGGAACTGGAGCGCCAATGCCTGCCGTTGGGTAATCAGGTTGAGTGACTGCTGCTGGAGCTGGATCAATGCTTCGGCCTGGATGAAATATTGCCTTGAGTTTTGTCTTAGTGCGTTGATCCGTTGCTGCTCGGCGGGTTGGCGCACATGCTGTTCTGTCTCGTTCAGAATCTGGAAAAATTGCTGTTTCTGTTGCTTGAACGTCGTGTCGATCTGCGATGCCGACGTAGGATCGGTATGGAACGTGCTGACCAGCAAGTTGCTCTGCATTAGTTGGGTTATCAGGTTGCCGGAGGCGACAACCATCGGGGTGGATTGGTCGGTAATTTGCTCAACTTTGCTTTGTAAGGTTGTGGCATTGAATAGACTGACACCGCTAAGCGATGCCATAAGGGCAAACATGATGGCAAAACCGACAACGGTTTTTTGTACAACTGACAACGTCATTATTTTTTACTCTACAACTGTGTTGCGATAATTAGGCAGTGCGGTGCAGAGGCTTCTATTTTCACTCCATGAAATAATGAGTCATAGTAAGCCCAATTGTTTGAGGGATTGTGACATCAATCGAAGATATTGGCATCTTATCTATAAGATTGTTATTGGAAAATTGCTATCCGGCGCACAAATATTTCGGGATGAGAAATAATCGGTATGAACATGAAATTTCATTAAATTCCTTGGCTGTATTTTTGGGTTTTTATGTATTCCTGTATGGTTTTTTAGGCATTTTGGCTTTTCGTAAGGGTGAGAGTCGCAGGGGGGATAAATAACGATGTGCATCAAAACCGGAAGCCTCTCTTCCGATTTTGATGTGCTGGTAATAGTGGTTAAAGGGTGCTTAGGATTGTTTCCGCTTTGCTGACATCGAACTCGCCGCCTTTTTCGATGTTGAGTGTTGTCACGGTGCCGTTGTCGAGCACCATCGCGTAGCGCTGGGAGCGTATTCCCCCAAATTTATCGGTATCCATTTCAAGGCCGATGGCTTTGGTAAAACTGGCATCACCATCAGCCAGCATCATGATCTCGCTGGCATTCTGGGCATCGCCCCATGCATCCATGACAAATGCATCGTTGACGGCAATGCAGCAAATCAGATCGACACCTTTGGCTTTGAGTTGATCAGCCAGTACAACGAATCCTGGCAAGTGGGCTTCGGAGCAGGTTGGGGTAAAAGCGCCGGGAACAGCGAAAAGAATGGCTTTTTTGTTAGCAAATAATTCATGTGTGCTATGAGTGACCATGCCATCAGATGTCAGTTGGTTCAGCGTTGCATCGGGTAGAGTGTCGCCTTGTTTGATCATGGTATGCCCTTGTTGTTTGAGTGCGAAGTGCCCCGTTTACGAGCTGCTGGTGGAGAGCAAAAGGAGCCACGGGTTTTACAAGTCTAGCTGGTCTTTACCGATTACTTGATTATCACTCGTGGCTAAAATATGTGGTTAGTGCACCGGGTGGTTGGTACACCAGAAGTCATAGGCTGGCTGTAATTGCTGGATATAACCTTCAAGCTGCTCTGTAAGTGGTTGTGGGGGAGGCTCAATGGCACTTATGGTGGCGCGAAAATCCATTAATTCACGCCAAGAGGCTCTAACTTCACGATCGTTCCCTGAGTTGATGGCAATCTCGAAATTGATGAAAATTTCGACTGCCTGCCTCCTGACTGATTCTGCGTTAATTGAATAAGACATAGGATAGCTGCCGTTAACTTACCGAGCGTTCTTTCTATATTGTTAAGTGAAAGTATGCTCGGGCTGAGAACTTTGACTGAGTATAGTTACTCGATGTCTTGGCTTGTATATTTGCGCGAAATGGAGATGGGACAAGAGTGTGAATGAGCAAGTACAGTTTCGTTATCAAGGGGGAATGGTTGATGTTGAAAGGGCTAAATCCGATAAAATGTCGCTTGATAAAGCAGGCATAACTGTAAGAATTATTGTGACAAACCGCAAAAGCAAACCATTTCCTGTGATGTTGGTCACTTTTTTATGAGAATTGAAATTTATAATTTTCCCTGCGGTGTGACAGTCATCACTTAAAAGTGTTTTTCGATCCGCTATCGTTAGTTTGTGTTTTACAAATGATGTTCGGTGTGGATCGAGTACATTTATAAAACAATAATTGATAATTAGCCGTCGAACCTCATAAACCCTAATCGGCGGACAAATAGTAAGGAACTCATTATGTCAGACAACGCAGTTTTCCATCTTGGTGTAAATAAAGCGGATCTAAATGGTGCCGAGTTGGCGATTATCCCTGGTGATCCAGCTCGTGTTGAGAAAATCGCTAACCTAATGGATAACCCTGAATTCTTGGCAAGTTCTCGTGAGTACACTGTGTACCGCGCCAAGTTGGATGGTAAATCTGTCGTTGTTTGTTCTACCGGTATCGGTGGTCCGTCTACGTCTATCGCAGTAGAAGAGTTGGCGCAACTAGGCGTACGTACTTTCTTGCGTGTAGGTACAACAGGTGCTATTCAGCCACATATCAACGTAGGTGATATGATCGTAACAACCGGTTCTGTGCGTCTTGACGGTGCAAGCCTGCACTTTGCTCCAATGGAATTCCCTGCGGTAGCAGATTTCACTGTGGCAACAGCGATGAAAGCGGCTTGTGATGCTGACGGTGCAACAGTTCACACGGGTGTAACTGCATCAAGTGATACCTTCTACCCAGGTCAGGAGCGTCACGATACATTCACTGGTCGTGTTGTTCGTCGTTTCCAAGGCTCAATGAAAGAGTGGCAGGAAATGGGCGTATTGAACTTTGAAATGGAATCAGCAACATTGCTGACCATGTGTGCAAGTTCTGGCCTACGCGCAGGTTGTGTTGCAGGCGTTATCATCAACCGCACACAAAAAGAGATCCCAGATCACGCAACGCTGAAAGAGACAGAAGCTCGTTCAATCAAAGTGGTTGTAGATGCTGCTCGCCGTATGCTTGCTGAATAATTCACTGACTCGTTAGTGATAGACATAAAAAACCAGTGCCGAGGCGCTGGTTTTTTGTATCTATATATCCTGCTGGTTGGCTTTTTCCAGTAACCATTTAACTGCGGGCGGATAGTAGGGGGCGGTACGCCAAAATAGGCTGGCTTTACGTTGCTGCCCGAAGAATCGCTGATCATTTTTGACGGGTTCTAGTTGTCCGGTATCGAGATAGGTCGACTGAATCTCCTCTGAGAGTAGCGCAATCCCTTTATCTTGAAGACACATCATGATTAATGTTGTGACGTCATCAAACTTCCAGATACTAAAGTTAACACCTTTTGAAATACAGGTAGGTTCAATATCATTATTCAAAAGCAAAAGTCGTAGTAGTGAAGAGTGTAAGTTATAAGTTGGTGATTTTACCCATGAATAATTAACAGAAAAAATATCACTGTATTCAATATCCAAAACCTTTGAATTACTGAGAAAACCAAAAGCAAGATCTAGATTTCCGTTGACTATTTTTTCACACAGGATGTTGCTTGATGCATGCTCTAAAATCACATCAATATTGGGAAATGATAGTGATAATTCTGAAAGTAAACTTAAGACGTGGCGGCTGTATAACAACGGATCGATACCAAGCCGTATAGTAATAGGCTTGTCATTATTTATGGTGCTCGCGATAGAAACTATCTCATGGTATTTATCCATGAATGTTTTTGCCGTTTGGTAGAGTATTTTCCCTTTCTCTGTTAGTTGCGGTTGTTTTCTTTCCCTCGAAAATAAAAGTTCGCCAATTTCATCCTCCAAGTGCCGAACTGCAATACTGACCGTGGATTGCGACTTATTGAGCTTTCTCGCTGCGGCACTGAATGATCCTTCGTCAGCAACCAAGACAAATGCAGCGATACTGTCTAAATGTAGTTTTATCATATCCTTATGCTCAGTGATTAATTTTCATACTGTTTCATATCTAGTGTGGCAGGTGGCAAATAAAATATTGTGAGTCGGATCAAAGATACATCATGAGCAGTGAACATGTTTTTTCGTCATTTAAGTTAGCAATAAGAGTTATACGTTGTACCTTGTCTTCATCTATCTGGCTGAAAGTTAGTATATTTACTCTTATTTTTGAAATTTATTCTATTCTTCAAGGTTTTATAAAATAATCCCATTATTGATTTTTTCAATATTGACTATTTTGTATCTATTAAACTCGCCAAGTAATCTTGCATTGTAAGGCGCGGTGCCTACAACATTTAAAATGGATTTGGAGGTTACAATGTTACGTTCAATGTATGCAAAAACCGATGCATTCCTTTCTACTTATAAGAAAGATGAACGCGGGGTAACGGCGATTGAGTATGGTTTGATTGGTGTCGCAATGGCATCGATGTTGGCCATAGTTTTAAATGTTTCTGAACCAACTACATTTTTGGGTGAGTTGAGAGCTGCATTCGCAACCATTGCTGCGAAAATTGGTGTGTTTACACCTTAGCCTCAAATGTTATTAATATTAACCTGTTGTCTTGTTTATATTTGCTATTGCGATGTGACTGTTAGACGTATCCCTAATAGATGGCTACTTGTTCTATTAGGGAATACGCTAATCATTAATATTGTAATGGGCATATATAGCGGTTGGCTAACAGCCTTGGTTGTGTTTGGTATGACTGCGATCTTGGTTGAGGTTAATGTATTTGGTGCAGGGGATAGTAAATTGGCAACGGTATTGGCCTTGGCATTACCGTTGTCAAGTCTACCATTTGCGCTTTGGTTAACAGTAATGGTTGGGGGGGGGCTCGCTGTTTTTTATTGGCTGAAATACCGTTTGATAAAAAGAAAATTGAAAGGGATGGATCCTGGCTTGCCTTATGGTTTAGCAATAGCAATTGGATTTTATATCCCGATTATTGTTCAACTTCTGTAGGGTTAAGGGGCGGTTATGAATGGAAAAAAAGTATTCGTGATAGCCTTGATGGCAGTAATTTCAGGCGTATATGGAGTGATTGATATTTTACGCCCAGCTGTCTCAGAATCGACGGCTAACTTACCGCAAGCCCCAGCTCTGCAATATGTCACACTTTGGCGTTCAAATACTAATTTGGCCAAAGGGATGGCGATAACACCTGCACAGGTTGTTCGTGAACAAGTCGAGTTGCAGGAGGCTGCTGCTCTGGGTTTTAAGAGTGATGTTAAACTCGATTTTTCTCCTACTGTATTGCTTAATAGCCCAATTAAGAAAGGAGAATGGATATGGGAAGAATACCAGACCAAGCCTGGAGAGCCCGGTTATATTGATTTGATGATTACAGAAGGAATGACGTTATTTCCTCTGCAAGTCAGCGCCAAAAATTTAATCACTAACTTTATTCATCCTGGTGATTATGTCGATATTCTTTCTATTAGCTCACCAAAGATAAATCTCGCAACAGTCAAAGAAGTATTACCGTATTTTGCTGGTACAGAAGCAACAATTTTTCTTCATCATGTCAAAGTGATGAGTATTGCATCAGGGAGCAAGCAGATATTTTCAAAAAATGACATAGGTGAAAATGTCAATGCACAACATGCTGTTAATAATGAACAAAAAATGACAGTTGTACTTGAAGTGAAGCCTTCTGATATAGCCCGTTTATCATTGGCACAACGGGCTATGCATATTGAAATGTATCGTAGCTATGAGTACCAGTCACCTCTTCATGCGGATCTACGCAGTATTATTAATAATTATACTGATGTTGAAGAGTTGCGAGGCAGTAGCAAAGTATCATCGAATTTAGCGGATGAAAGTCATGATGGCGATGATGGCATTCTTAGTATCGAAAAACTTTTGGGATACAAAGAGGAACGCTAACAATGATAAAGGAATATTTGAAAATAATAGTGGTTCTCATAAGTGGTTATTTCGCTGCTTATTGTCAGGCAGGAGATACCTATATAACGTTGAATGATGCGCGCCATTTTAATTTCCCTGCGCCAATCAGTACGGTGTTTATTAGTACGCCGGATATTGCTGACTACCAGGTGATAGATGATCAAACGTTGGTCGTCTTTGCCAAAGAAGTGGGTCAAGCTCGTTTGATCGTTTATGGGTTAGATAATCAGGTTCTATTGTCTCAGCGGATATTGGTTGATATCGATCTCAGCCAAATTCGCCGCCAGGTGAAACTACATTTCCCCCAACTTGATATCAAATTGGAATCAGTCGGCGAGCAGGTCTCGGTCAGTGGTCAGGTGGAGTCAGAACAACAACGTGATGATGTCTATCGCCTGGTTGCCACCTTGCTTAACCGTGAAACAGTAGCTCGATATCAAGAAATAGATAAATTTACCTTTCCTGATAGTGACTTAGAAGAACCTGAAGGTTTGATTTTTGCACGAAATAATCGCTGGAAGGGTATTGTTGAAAACATTGAGGTGCTGTCTGTCCAGCAAGTGAATGTGAAGATTTCTGTTGCACAAGTAACGGAATCTTTTGCCAATACCATAGGTGTTGATTGGGGAACCGTCGGTGTTGGTATTGGTCAGTTTGCTTTTGCCGAATTGAAAGCCGCTGATTTAACAACCTTAATTACCGCATTGGGTGATGAGACCATGGCGGAAGTGTTAGCTGAACCCAATTTAACGGTGTTATCCGGAGAGTCTGCTAGTTTCTTGGTTGGGGGGGAGGTACCCGTTATTGTTTCAACTAATAATAATGTGAATATTTCCTTCAAAGAATTCGGGATCAAACTAGATCTAACGGCGAAAGTCATGAGCAATGAAAAAGTACGTATGCTTATTGCGCCGGAAGTGAGTGAGGTTGAGCAATATATCAAATCCGCCGGATTAGAAGTGCCACAGTTTGCGTCACGAAAAGCGATGACAACCGTTGAGCTAGCAGATGGGCAGAGCTTTATTCTCGCTGGGTTGATGAACAATCATGACTTTGAACAATTGCAGAAAATCCCATTATTGGGTGATGTTCCTGTACTGGGGGCTTTATTTAGAAAATCGGTGACAGAACGGAAAAAATCTGAACTGGTGATTGTTGCTACGGTGAATTTGGTGCGTCCAACCTCACCTCAAGAGGTGCAACTTCCCTACATCAATAAAACGGCGACACTTGAACGTTGGTTCAATATTAATCGGGATAAGACCACGGATGCAGAGCAGGCTTTGGGGATTGATTTATTGTCTCAGGGAGGGTTCATGCAATGAAAGAATGGATGCATGGCAGCGTTATTAACGCGTGTGTAGTGAGTGTATTACTTTGGGGTAATGGCTGCGCGCAAGATGTTAGCACTCCCAAGGGGGCAGAAGCCTTACTGTACACCGTCTCTCATTCCTACCAATTTACGCTGACACCTAATTCAAAGCCCGCAGAGGATGAGATTGAGCGTATTGTCAGGGAGGCGAGGCAGCTAGATTTTGATGCAAGTATTACTATCCGTTACCGCTCCCAGCAAGGGCAAGCTTTTGTGAAGCGGCAGCTGGCTACGTGGAAGTGGTGGGGGCTTTCTCCCCAACAGTATCGGGCGGAGTATCAGTCCTCATTGCCGAGCGACGTGATGCTGGATATCGAATTGACCCGCTTCATGACCGAAACGTGTTACCCCAGAGAGATTGAGCAACCTGCCCATCGTATAGGGTGTTTTGTTGACACCCTACGAATGAAACAAGTGGCCCGGCCTGCGCACTATCCGGGCAACAATAAATGGGGAGAGCATTAAATGTTTGACCTAGCAAAAGCGGTGAATTCGCCATCGGCCGCTGAACCGGCCTACGCGATCAATAAAGGGCCAGCAAGCTGTACGCTGATTTATCAGTCAGAGGATTTTCGTACGCTTATTGAAGAAGTGTTCCTTTTCGAAGGGTGGCCAGAGCCGACCATCATAAAAGAGTCGATATACTCCAACCAGATAGATCATGCTGATCTGAATAATATCGTCTTGTTAGAGCTGAATCATTCTGATGATGTGGTTGAGGATGCGAGGTATTTTGCCAGCCAGATCCCGCCTCACAAAGGCGTGATAGTGATAGCGAAGGAAGATGCGATATCCACCTTGCGTACGCTTAAAGAGATGGGGTTTTACTATTTATTTTGGCCGACTGAAAAACAGGATTTGGCTGAATTTATCCTTCATGTGAATAAAAACGTCAGTGATATATCCGGGTTGTATAAAAGCCGCAAAGCAAAACGTGTTGCTGTCGTCGGCTCTAAGGGGGGGATTGGAACAACCTTCATCGCTTGTGAGTTGGCGTTTATTCTTTCAAACCAAGGTGCCGACACCATATTGGTTGATCACCAATATCGAGGCAGCAATATCGATGTGATGCTGGGTATGGAGACATTACAGCGTTACAACATAAGTGAAATGGCAACACCTTTGCTTGAATTGGATGATGAGAGTGCAAGCCTATATCTGCAGCCAGTGAAGAGCCACTTGCGTCTCCTCGCGATGGAAAGCCAGCAGGCCGATACGGATGTATTGGAAGTATGTCAGTATTTATGCCAAATGTTGGATCGGCAGACCAACTTTATCGTTGAGGATTATTCCGCCAGTATCAGTTTCTGGGTCGATGCTATGCAGCTGTTGGAGCATAGCGATGTCGTAATTCTGGTTATTGAACCCTCGATCTCTTCGGTCAGAAATGCTCGTTATCTCATTGAATCACTTCAGAATATGTCAATGGCAGGAGGGCGTAAAATTCGCATTATCCCTATTGTTAATCGCCACCGTGCAGTGGACTCCTATGAATTGGATCACAAGGAAGTTGAGCATTATTTGGAAACGAAGGTGCCTATATCGTTAGCATTTAGCAAACAGGTCTCACATTGGATTATAGAGGGAAGGCGTGTTAGCCAATGTGATAAATCCATGGGACGGGCATTTAATGATTTAGTTTTACTCATTAATGGTAAAGCCAAAGCGAAGACAACGAATTGGCTGAAGAGGTTGATGATGCGATGAGTGCTAAAAAATCAATATATATGGATTTTCGTCAGCACATCTTCGAAGCGCTGGACGTAGAAGCTATCCAGGAAATGAACCGTGAGGAATTGCAGGAACAAATATCCAATGCGGTTGATATTCTTGCTCGTAGCCGGACCCAGCCAATGACGAAGATGATACGTGAGGGACTGGTGAAAGGCCTGTTGGATGAGTTGCTCGGCTTAGGTCCTTTACAGCCATTAATCGATGACCCGACGATCACCGATATCATGGTCAATGGTCCTGAACATATCTTCTTTGAACGCAATGGTAAGTTGCAACGCTCCGAGATCTCGTTCGTTAGTGAGTACCAATTATTGGAAGTCGCCAAACGGATTGCTTCGCGGGTGGGCCGCAGGGTGGATGAGTTGTCTCCGATGGTGGATGCCCGCCTTGAAGATGGGAGTCGGGTTAATATTGTCATTCCGCCTATTTCTCTTGATGGCACCACGATTTCTATTCGCAAATTCCGTTCACAAAAGATGGGGTTAGAGGAATGGGTCGGCTTAGGCTCGATGTCAGTAGACATGGCGAGAGTGCTGATGATAGCTGCTCGTTGCCGACTTAATATCCTCATTTCCGGAGGGACAGGGTCAGGTAAAACGACGCTGTTAAACGCTTTGTCTCAGTATATTGAGGATGATGAGCGAGTGATCACCATTGAAGATGCTGCGGAGTTGCGCTTATTGCAACCGCATGTGGTGCGACTAGAAACGCGCCACGCAAGTATCGAGCAGACCGGGGAGGTTACTCCAAGGGATTTGGTGATTAACGCATTACGTATGCGTCCGGATCGTATCATTGTTGGTGAGTGCCGTGGCGCTGAAGCCTTTGAGATGCTGCAGGCCATGAATACAGGGCATGATGGGTCGATGTCGACGCTGCATGCTAATTCTCCACGAGATGCGATTTCGCGTGTTGAGTCGATGGTGATGATGGCAAACTTGAATCAGCCGATTGATGCCATACGCCGAACTATTGTGAGTGCAGTGAATATCATTATTCAGGTGAGCCGGATGCGTGATGGAACGCGGAAGATCACCCATATCTCTGAAATTATAGGTTTGGAAGGGGATCAGGTTGTTATGGAAGAGCTATTCCATTATCAACAGAGAGAATCAGAAATGGCAGGTAATCCGTTGCAAGGCCAATTTGTCACACAGGGTATCATGCAGCGTTCTGTTATTGTTCAAAAGGCGCAATTTTGTGGTTTATACGGTGAATTGATGGCGGCATTTCAGCACTAAGGCAGGAGCCAACTATGTGGATTGCATTATCATTTTTCCTGTTTTGTCTTGCGTTATTTTTTCTGGACGAGAAAGCGGAAGACAACAAGCGTGCATATTTTCAGCAGATGAGCATTGTTGAATTAAAAAACATGCGTCAAGCCGTTAATGTAAAAGCCTTTCAGCAGCCTACGTTGTGGCAAAGGGTGCAAAATCAGGTAAGGCCAGTATTGGCAATGTTAGGGGAGAGAGCAAAATGGGTTGTTTTTTCATATGTGACTGCCGTATTGCTAGTTGTATGGTACGTAAATTATACGCTATTGGATATTGACTCACAGTGGGTGAGTATTCTGGTGCCATGTATATTCTATTGGTTAGGCTGGTGTTGGCTGGTAAACAAACGTAGAAGTGATTTTGAACAGACATTTCCTGATGTTTTGAATATTATGATGAGTGCGATTACAGCGGGTGATAGCCTCATGCAGGCGATTTGCTATGTCGGCGATAATGTCGAAAATCGTATTGGTAAAGAATTCAAAACGATGGGAGAAAGATTTAAACTCGGTGAGAGTCCAGACATTATATTTGAACGTGCGTGTAAAAACTATCCTTATCCCGCCTTTTTATTTTTTGTTGTAACGATACGAGCCAATATCAGCCGAGGTGGCTCATTAAAAAATGTATTAGCACGTTTAATACGCGTATTGATCGATGCCAGAAAACTGGAAAAAAAGAAGATGGCAATCACATCGGAATCTCGAATTTCTGCAAAGATAGTTGCAGCAATACCATTGATATTTTTGATCATTATTAATGAAATTAAACCACAAAATGTGGATTTCATTCTTAATCATCAAGATGGTAGATTCATTCTCTATTATGCGTTGGGGAGTGAATGTTTGGGGTTTATTATTATTTGGCTGATAATGAGAGGGGTTCGCTAATGTTGGCATTATTATCTCTTTTATTATGTTGTGTTTTACTGTCTGCGTTAATTATGATCCATTATAATTATAAGCGCAGAGAAAAAACTGTTGCCAATTTACTCAATAAGAAATACAGCACACAATTTGATAAGATAAACAAAATGTTAATGGGGTTTGGAAGGCGTTATCATAAAGACCTTAAAGATAAAATGCTAGATGCAGGTATATACAATACACAATTAGTACGTTTTTATTTCCCATTTAAAGTTGGTGTTGTATGTATATGTTGGTTGATGATTGTATTTAGTGACTACGTCATGATGACTAAAATGATAGTAGCACTCTGTATATTGATTGCCGTTATTATTATTCCAGATATGTACCTAACAGCAAGGAAAAGGGCGTTGGTAAAGAAAACGTCTCGTCAGTTACCATACATGTTGGACATGATGGCAGTGTGTGTGCAAACCGGTATGACATTAGAGGCTGCATTAGGTTTTCTGGGTGAGGAGCTAGAGGCATTTGACCGAGATTTATGCTTTCATATCAGAAAAACATCTGATTCAGCCAAAGTTCATGGATTAGAAAAAGCATTAAATGATTTTAGCCACCGGCTTCCGACTCCCGAAGTGCGTAGCTTTGCGCTAACCCTTATACAGAATCTGCAGCATGGTACATCAATAGCAATGATATTAGGCGATCTTGCAGAAGATATGCGGAAAATGCAATTGCTGACATTAGAAGAAAAGATGGGAAAACTTTCGGCTAAAATCAGTATACCACTTATCTTGCTGATTATGTTTCCAATTGTGATCATTATATTAGCTCCGGAAGTGATGCAATTATCTCTTGGTATAGGACAATGAAAAATGAAAAAACAAATTTTAATTATGTTGTTCGTTTTTTTGTCTGGATGTAGTCAATCGGGAGTGAGTGACAATCAGTTATTCTTAGAAAAAATGGAAAAGGCCGGGAATGTGACGGGTATGATAGCCTCTTATAAAGAGCAGTTGCAATCTCAACCGGATAATTATCATTTATTGAAAATGTTGGCAGAACTCTATTATAAATCAGACGACCTCGAATCTTCGATGTTTTATGCCAATCATTATGACAGTATTGTAAGTGAAGATAAAGATATCCTGTATTTGAAAGGGAGAATTCATGATGACTTAGGTGATTATTCGATGTCTATTAGGTTTTTTGAGCAAGCAGAGGCATTGGGAGAGGGAACACCCGAATTCTATATTCGCTATGGTATAGTTTTAAGTAAATTTGGTAAGTATTCCGAAGCAGAGAAGCAATTTAATATTGCTAGATTACGAGGGGATGATGACATTACAATAAAGAATAATCTTGCTGTACTGTATTTGATGCAAGCGAAATACCAGGATGCTATTGAGATATTGTTACCATTGCTGTCTCAAGCTAGAGACAATAACAAAGTGAAAATTAATTTGTCTATTGCTTTGATTAAGCAAGGACAAGACAAGCAAGCATACGATATATTGAAGCCATTATATAGTGACGAGCAATTACGAGTACTATTTCGTATGATTAAAGAGATGAAAAATGTGTGATCAAATAATGTCATTTTAATAATGAGGTTAGTCGTTATGGTTAAGGAAGTCGCGAAGAAACGGGCACTACAGAAGGGAGTGATTGCCATAGAGGTTTCTTTGTGTTTTCTTATCCTTGTTTTTACAACTTTTTTTATCTTTGAAGTATGCTATCAAATTTTTCTTACAACACTAACCGAACATGCATTACGTGAAACGGTCAGGGAAGCAAAACAGAAGATATTAGAGCCAATACAAAAAGGAGAACCATATAATGAAAATAATCTCTTTCATGATAGCATCAACAAAGTCTTTTTAGATGAAAGTAGGCTTTGGCACTTCATGATTGATAAAAATAATTATGACATCCAGATTGACTATTTTTATTCGTATCCAGATTTTATTAATGATTACCAATCTCAAAACCCAAGTTCTCCTTTAGCTGAGGTAACATTAACGTATCAATATCAACCCATGTTATCGCTATCAGAAAGTTCACCATCCTCCATTATGCGTACAGTGGTTGTGAATTTAGCCGACAGTGGAAGGGGGAAGTGATGAATCGTCATAACTATCGAGCACGAGGATCTTTTGTCATCGAGTTTGTTTTTGTCTTGATAGCTCTGTGCTCGATATGCTTTTTTGCTACCGATTTGAGTCAACGGCTCTTACTACGCTCGCAGTTAGATAGTGCGGCTTTTTCTTTAGTCAATATATTAAAAGAACGGACGCGTTATTATTCGGTTGTTTCAGGTAATACTCAATTTGTTCGTTACATATTGAATAACAATGATTTGAAAGAAATGCAGTTATTAGCATCACGAGTACTGCATGTTCCCGAGCAAAACGTTGCATTAAGCCTTGAATCCAACGTTGATAATGATATTCAGCAGCTAAGTAATGATGTTTTTGATCGTTGGGGGTGTCAGCCAGCAATCTTGATCAATGAACATGATGCATTAAGACCTCGAAAAGATGATGGCTCTTACTTTCCGCTTTATCAGCTAACTTTGTGTGTGCGTCATGATGGGTGGTACCTGCCTTTTGTCAGTGGCCAAAAGGATTCGAAGATTATTACCTCAAGTGCGGTTAGTGCAGGATGGTGAAATGAAAATATACATTCATAAACAGAGGATTAGCCGAGCATTAAGGTGTTATCAACGGGGTATTGCGGTTATATGGTTAATCTTGTTGTTAGTACCCATTATGGGATTTGTGATTTTAGCGGTGGAGGGCACAAGGTATATTCATGAAAAAAGTCGTATTGAAGATGCTACGGAAATGGCAGCATTTGCGCTGATTCTTGAAGATAACGTGCAATCTGCTCCGAAGATGGCTCAGGAATATATTCGAGCTTATGTACGTGATATTGATGATCTGAAGGTGGTGATAGAGCGTGATGTGTTGCCGGCTAATCCTGGATTGCAAGCATCTTCAAGGGTGCGATACACAGTGACAGCACAAACGATGCACCAGTCGTGGTTTCATAGTGACATCATTCCATCTTTTCCGGAAAAACAAACCGTGAAAGGGTCTTCACAAGCCATAAAGAGCGTATCCATAACCAAATAGGAATGAATAAGATAGGTATGAGGGTACGAAACTGTAAAACTTAATAATAGGGATGACAGTACGATGAAGACATTAATATTGATATTGACAACTTGCTTTGCTCTCTATGCTTTTGCTGAAGAGAGCATGGAACAAACGTTGGTTGAATACTGCAACACATCTACTTATTCCGTTCAGCACGAAGTAATAATTGATGATGTGGTGGGATTAGGTCATCATCGCAATGGTTTTTTGTTAGTAAGCCAAGAATCTGATGATCCTGATATTGCTGTATACTTATTATCTTTATCTGAAGAGCTTGGATTACCGAATAAATGCCTTGAATATCTTAATGGCAAACAGCTTTTGACTATTGATCAGGATGGAATTCCTGCATCACTATTGGCTCGTATATATTTTGATTTTGATAGGGTAAGCTTAACTCCGGCTTCAGAAACTATTCTTTCTCGAGTCGCTGAAAGGTTACGACAGTCCCCGAGGATTATTTCGCTAGATGGACATACCGATAGCGTGGGATCATTACAGTATAACTATGCGCTAGGTTTAAGGCGAGCGAACAGTGCTGCGATCTATTTGAAGAAAGCGGGCGTTGATGGGCCGCAGTTACATATTGAAAGCTATGGCGAGACTCATCCCATTGCGACTAACTCTAGTGAGCAAGGACGGCAGTTAAATCGGCGTGTTGATGTTTCATTTGGGAACGATAAGTAGCAATAAGGGTATAAGAATACGCTAATGTGCGAGATAAACATATGCGACAAGGCCGGAGAGGAATGGCATTAAGTATATGCCTAAAAAACCGAGGTACATAATAATGCCATCGCTGCCTCTGGTTTTTATCAAGTAGTGTGGCAAAATTATTGGCCATACAAAAAACATAAAAGCACCAAAATTGAATGGAGGCCCATAATTCTTTATAGCGGCCTCTTTTTTCGCCCATATCGCGATACTGATAGCGAATATAAATCCCCAGAGGCTATCAGATGTATCTGATACGACTTCGCCATTGGTATTCAATATCACTTGGACTATGGTGTAATTTATAGATAGGAATAACAGAAATATAATCATCCTTGTTGTCATTACATATTCCAAAGAGAGGGGGGAATTAGATCATCTTACATGTAGTGGTAATGAGTGTCATATGTATGGTAGCGAGATATGGTGAAAATGCGACGGATAAATAATGACAATGTAACGGTCAGCGAAGGTTAACAGGGTAAAGGGCAATAGTTGATAAATCTATTATTTTCTTAGTATATAGATGAGAGTGGAAATGTGGTGTAAGAAGGTCTTTGGAATAATAAACAGGAGCCATAAAGCGGCTCCTGTTTCTAGATGGTTAGTTTATTGTCTATGCAATATTATGACTTTGGCCGCCGGCACCAATAAACCAATCGTGTAGGTAGGATTGCAGCTCCCCAAGTTGATCTGGGCCGATGATGGCGAGTCCAAGATCTTGTGCCCGCATCAGGTCGTGATGGCGTAGAGGGCGGAAACTAACGAGCATAGCACGTGCCTGCAGTCCGCCCAGAAGGTCTCGCAGAGATTCGAGCTTGTACAGAGTGTCATCGCCATCGTCTCTCATACCTTTGGTTTTGCATTCAATGATATGGAGCTTGTTGTTTACCACCGTTGCCACATCAAGCTCGTTGCGCACCTCACGGTCACCAATTTTGCGGTAGACCTGAACGCCTAGAGAGTGGTCCTGAATTGTCGGTAGGTCATTTTGAATAGCTCGAACCGTACTGTGGACAAGGTTTTCCAACCATTCACCATTGGCAAAACGGCGGGCTTCTTCATGTTTGAAGGTAAGCACCCCGTTGTTGTAGGTGGCTAGGCCAGTCTCCTCGAGATCATTGATTAGCATCGCAAGCTCTTTGTAGCCTTGCTGCTTGTCACTTAGTTCGACATCGAGTTTTTGTTCTTTGCGGCAGGTTGTAGCAAGGTAGTTGAGCGTCGCAAGGCCAGGGCCAAGTTCAAGCGCAGAGCTTGCCCAGCGTTGGCCTAGTTCCCAAAGCTGTTCGTTGAGTGATTCAGGGACTTCTGATTCCGGGAACTCGCAGCGCGCACCGAAGATGGTGAGATAGTCAGTCAGTTGGATGCGGTCTTCAACCTGTTGTTGTTTGCGGTCAGCCGGGTAAAGCCAGCACATCTCGTCGCTAAACGGCTCAATGACGTAAATCGGCCAGTGGTAGGTTCGGAAAATTTCGTAGGCAGAGAGCAGACGGTGGCGAAGGCCACAGCTGGCATTGAACCACACGTCACCTTCTTGCTGCTTAAGGTGTTCAGCTAGCGCCATGACTTTGCTACGAATACAGCTGATATTGATTGAATCCGGAATAACGAAGAACTCTGCGTCAATATCGCGGGGGGTCAGAATGGATGCCAGTCGATCGTATTGCTCGCGCTGTGATTCTGTACCTAGAAAAATCATCTTGTCCGCAGGGATACCATGGTCAAGAAGCGGGGTGATCAGTCTTACTGGGTCCTGATCGATGATGCCAACATGAGTAATCATAATTATCCTTAGCGTGTGTGTGACTCGTGCCAGCTCATTAAAAGTGTATTCAAAAGTCGGGCCCGGGCAACAACGTCTTTGTGTACACGCTGTCAGTTGTCTTTATAACTATATATGGACAGTGAAATTGTAATTCAAGGTTCCGATTACAGTTATCACTGATAACGGTTGGACTTCAGTATGCTGTACACATGCTTAATCCATTTTTTGAAGCAACTTGGATATATAACACTAATCTGCCCGTGTGAATGTCTGTGTTCTGTCATACTTTGTCAGCATAACAAGACAAATGTTCCCCTCGAGAGGGTTAAGCATGTATCAGGTGGTTCAAAAAACAACACTAGTGGCTTGTTTTGAGTAATTATGCGTCGCTTGCATTGTTTTCAATGAAATCAACTCAATATCAAAGGAGCTTCAGTGAAAGAGTATAGGTTTATTTTGTTTATCCATAGCATTATGGGTGTGATGTGAACCGCAATTGTTCAATTGTTTTATTTTAGGCGTTATGTTACAAAAGGAATCATATTAATATGGCTTAACATCAAGCTGTAAATATAATCAAGGATGTCAATGTTGATTGATTTTTTTGCGGTATTGACCGGATTTCCGGTTATTGTTTTTTTTGCTCCGTTTTGTATATTTTCTCTATTGATGATCATCGATTTAATGTTTGATCTTTCTGATGGAAGTTTAGGAGATACGGATGCTGTTGATGTCGATGCAGGTTGGGCGACAAGGTTGTTTCTGCCCCCGATTGTCTCTCAGGTTCCTATCTTTATTGCACTGACTATTACCACGTTTTTTGCCACAATAATTGCCTATTATCTGGAAATATACCTATTTAGCATTCTTCCTGAAAGTTTTTCCTATCTTGTGACGATTCCTTCTCTTTTTGTCGTTTTCTATAGTGCTTTATATATAGCGGCATTGACATTGAAGCCACTCGCCGTCGTTTTCGATACCAATAAAGCCTTTGTGACGATTAACTATGAAGGAATGCGAGCTACAGTCAGGAGCAGTAAGGTTTCTTCAGAGAAAGGGGAAGTCGTTTTATATCAAGGCGCGAGTGAAATACAACTGGATGTATATAGTTGTGGGGATGAAGATATTAATTATGGCGATGAGGTAATTATTGTAGCCAAACATCCCGATGAAAATAAGTTTCTTGTTGCCAAGTTATAAAAAATACGCATTGTTTATCAGATTTTGCAGAGTGGCTATCAACGTCACTTCTGCTATTTAAACGTTAAGGAGTTATGTAATGGCTATATCACCAAGCATGATATTTATTCTTGCGGGTGTCGGAATTTCGTTGATTATTTTGTTGTTCCTGACATCTCGGTATAAAAAAGTAAGAAATGAAGGTGAGGCGCTGATTGTTAATGGCGTTGACCGAACCCGTGCTTCCTTAACCGGTACGTTTGTATGGCCGATTGTTAACCGCGCCGAATACATGGATATCACCCGTAAAAAGATTTCAGTTATTCGCAGTGGCCGCAAGGATCAGGAGGGTGAAGAGTACGAGGGCCTGCACTGCAAGGATAATATCCGAGCTGACCTCAAGGTTGATTTCTATATCGGGGTGAACCATGAAGAAGACGATATTGTCAGGGTTGCAAAGTTATTCACAACGTTAGGGGCTTCGGATCAGGAGCGCCTTCGTGAACACTTCCAGCCAAAATTTTCAGAAGCATTGAAGACGGCTGTAAAGCAATTTGATTTTGAAGAGTTGCTGACTAATCGCCGTGCTTTCCGTGATGCTGTCGTTGATGTTATTGGCAGCGAGATGGATGGCTTCAAGATCTACGATGTGGTTATCGATAAAGTTGATCAAACACAGCTTGATGCCCACGATCCGAACAACATCCTCGACGTTGAGGGGATCCGTAAAATTTCCTCAATTACTTCGCTGAAAAATACCGAGACTAATGCAATCCGCCAGGATGAGCAGACGTCTATCAAGAAGAAAAATGTCGAAGCTGAAGCCAACCGCCTGCAGCTAGAGAAGCAAGAGCAGGAAAGTATCGCGCGTACTGAGCGTGAAGTCTCTATCATCAAGGCACAAGAGCATGCCCTGTCTGAAGAGAAGCGCCATGAGTATGAGCGAGTGGCTCGTCTGGCTGAGTTGGAGACAGAAGAAGAGGTTCGTAAGAAGCAAGAAAGCGTCAATATGGAAGTTGAGCTGATCCGAATTGCCAACCAGCGCCAGATTGCAATTCAGGATGAAGAGCTTACACGCAGTATCGAGATTGAGAAAGTACGTACGGCTTCTGAAGTTGCCCAGCGTGATATGGCAAAAGAAACCACGATTGAAGATTCTCGTAAATCGTTGGCTGAAAGCCGCTCTCAGCGGGTGGAAATTGAGCGTAAGATTGCGCGCGAAGAAGAAGAAACCGAGAACCTGCGTACGGCCGAGCAAGTAAACCGTGCCAAGAAAGTTCGGATGATCGAGGCCGAGGCAGATGCGGAAGCCAAGCAGCTTGAATTGATTGTTGCGGCCAAGGCTGAGAAAGAAGCAGCCAAAGAGCGTGCCGAGAGAATGCTGATTGAGAATGAAGCGCAGATGAAGGTGCGTACTCGAGATGCAGAGAACGAGCTTGCGGTGAAGAGCCGTTTGGCCGAAGCAGAATATGCGCAGAAATCCAAGGAAGCTGAGGCGGAATTTTTCCGTCTTGAGCGTGAGGCGGCAGCGAAAGAGCGGATGGCTCAGGCTGAGAAAGAGCACATCAGTGCAACTGGCTTGGCTCAAATAGAGGTGGACCGCGAGCAGACTCAAGTGATTCGCGAGCGTGGTGAGGCCGAAGCCTTCACGTTGCAGGCTGCCGGTGAAGCTGAAGCCAATGCAATGCGTGCCAAGGGGCTGGCGGAAGCTGAAGCACAAACAGCACGCTTTGAAGCTGCCCGTCAGTACGATGACCAAACACGAGAGCACGATAAGTGGGTTATGCAGCTTCAGCAGCAGAAAGAGCTGGAGATTGCCCGTATTGACGCCCAGCGTACAGTGAATAGCGAAAGTGCCAAGGCGTTGGCCCAGGCACTGGCGGCTGCGGATATCAAACTATTTGGTGGTGAGGGTATGGAGCAGTTGCGCCGTACTGTTCTGAATACCGAGATGCTGGATAGCCGCTTTACTGATTCGGAGATCCTAGCACCACTGGTCAATGAGTACCGCAATGGTAGTCGCAGCCTGCCACAGGATATCAAGGATATTTTAGAGAAAACGGATCTTAAATCAGGGGACGTTAGCAATATTGCACTGGCCAACTTGCTGAATTCAGCGGCGGGATCTGGCAATGATGTGCTTTCCAAACTGAAACGGACACTGTCTGGTGATGATAGCGAAACACTGGATAGTTGATGGGTAGGTAAACCATTAAGCACCCCTGTGTCATTGCATTGGCACGGGGGTGTTTGATTGAGGAGGGCATAGAATGACAGAGATTACAGAAAATACGGTCGACAAAGCAGTCAGCGAGGGTGGAGCCTATGAGGTTCTCAAGTCTCGGCTTTACCAGCAGGGTGAAGCCCTGAGAGGACTGGCAGATACTTTTAACCAGTCACGCAAGGAGACATTCGGCGGCAGTGAGTTTACCCTGATTGGCAAAGCGAATGTCCAGACAGATACTCGGTGCATGCCTGTTGATATGGCCCAGGTCAACGGCCAGCTGCTGTTTGGCTATCAGGTCTATATCGGATTAAAGAGCCAGCCGTCGCTTGATGATGTGTTTGGCTTGTACAGCCTGTCAGAAAATGACGGGACTTATCGCATGGATCCAGTGGGCTTGGAAGGTTCGTTCCTTAATGACCCCCAGTTCGTGCATGAATTCAATGAGCTGTTTACATATTATAAAGATGCGCGTCTCTCGCAGATTTCCCGACGCGAAAGCATGCTTTATATCGCTTTTCAGATCGGCATGCGTGCCGAGGACCGAAAGGTATTCCGGTTTGATATTGGCAAGACCTCCGTTCGCTATCTCGACGCCCTGGGTAATCAGGATCTCATCGGTGCCGTCCAGCATGACTTTGAGTGGGTGTCGACCACGCGCGCCGACCATGTTATTGGTACCCATTCACACGTCTCGGTGAAAGATCGCCTGTTTGTTGAATGTATCGGCGGTGATCTCACGATCAAGGTCGAAAACAATACTGATGAAGGACTGGGTATTTACCGGGAGTTAGTCGATGACCCCTACCAGACCATTATTGACGCTGAGATTGCCTATGCCGATCTTGGGGATTTAATTGTGCTGAAGGTACTGCCGAATCGCGAGAAGCAGTATCGTTATTTTATCTATAACTCACTGAATGATCAGGTTGTTCGTGCTGATGCTATTGGTCATTGTGCCAAGCTGTTGCCTGAAGAGCACGGTATCTTATACTCGCATGGTTATGTGTTGGCTCATGGAGAGGACAAACAATTTGATGAGCCTTGGCAGGGGCTGCGTTTTTTCAAACAGGTATCATCGCCAAACGGTGAAGACCAGCTTTATTTCTTTTTTGATGTCGATAAAGGCTCCTATGTCATCTACACCTATAACTTGATCGACAAGGCCTTTTCTGCCCCAATTCATAGCCATGGCTATAGCCTGTATCCTGATGGCCGAATGCTGATGTTCCGGGTGTCGGAAAATGCCGAAGCAGCAACAATCCATCCTCTACGCATTTGGCAGACCCCGTTTACCGATGCGGAGCATTATGCCCGGCAAGACAGGCCCGGAGCAGATTCATTTCTTTCTAATTTAGGCAATACCGAGCTGGTCAGGGCGTTGTCGGCCTTGCTGTCTATTTGCCAGTTGTCTCGTACCGAAGAAGTAAGTCAAGCGATCTACGAGTCCTTGCTGAAAACATGCCAGACCACGCTTGATCATTATGATTGGCTGATGCATCCATCGGCATTGAAGATGGGGGCTGCCGTCAATCAGTTGATGGAAACGGCCAACCTGATCATCGATGAGTTTGCTAAGGTTCGCCAGCTTCAACTGCATGCAGAAAGTGCGTTAGAGCAGCAGCAGAGTGTTGTTCAGGCGGTGGTAAGCGAGCTGAAACTCGCATCGAAGGATGATGCGACCGTATTGCTGTCGTTACTGGCCAAGGTGAAGGCTGAGATCGGTAATGTGATGGCGCTTCGTCAGTACCGTTACATGGAAGAGGCTGCGGTCGATACGCTTCAGCAATCACTCGATGAGCAGCGGGTTGAGCTTAACAGAGTATTGCTTAATTTATTGCAGAACGAAAAGGCTTATTTGCCTTACAAGCAAGATATCGCGGCCATCGAAGAGCAGTTAGGCTCGATAGAGAAAACGACCGATTTGGCGTTGTTGCAGAACAAAGCTGAGTCGGTGCGTACAGCGATTGCGCTGGTTACTGAAGAAGTGGCGGATATCGAGACAGACGATCCGACGATGTCGACACGTATTCTCGACCTGACAACTGAGGTTACCGCCAAGCTCAATGCATTGTCGGCAAGGCTGCGGCAGCAGTTCCAGTCCCTGCGTGGGGGCGAGGCAAAGGCCGAGTTCAGCGCCCAGTTCAAGTTGTTGGCACAGTCGGTTAACAGTGCGATGGAGCAGGCCACAACCCCCGAACAGTGCGATGAGCAGCTGGCCAAGCTGATTGGGCAGTTGGAGAAGTTGGAATCCAGGTTTGCCGATTACGACGAGTTCCTTGCTGAGATCTATGCCAAGCGGGAAGAAATACAGTCGACCCTTGAAGGTCACAAGCAGCAATTGGTCACCGCCCAGCAGCGCCGGATCCAGAATCTGTACCAAGCGGCCGATGTGACATTCAAGAGTATCGAAAAGCGGGTGGCCCGGTTTGAGAATGTCGCTGAGCTTAACAGCTATTTTGCTACCGACAACATGGTGCACAAACTTAAAAAGCTGTCGGGTACGATTCGTGAGCTGGGGGATAGCGTCAAGGCTGATGCCCTAGACGGTCGGATCAAAGCTGCTCAGGATCAGGCATTGCGCGCATTGCGTGATAATCAGGATATTTTTGAGCAGGGCGGCAAAGTACTGCGTCTTGGCAAGCACCGTTTCAGCGTCAACCAGCAGCCGTTGGAGGTCAGTCTGGTTGAACACGCCAGCCAGCTGAGTTTGCACATTGGCGGGACGGACTTTTACGAGCCAGTAACAGATGATGAATTTCTGGCTTTGCAAAGTGCCTCCCGGCTTGATGTCGCCTCGGAAACAGACACCCTATACCGCGCTGAATACTTGGCCTTCAGCCTATTGCATGCCGCTGAGCAGCAGCGGGAGGGGATCACGCTGGCAGCACTTGTTGACGCGAGTCAAAAGGGAACCTTGCTCAAGTTGGTTCAGGACTACGCCGCCCCGAAATACCGCGAGGGCTATGTAAAAGGGGTTCATGACCATGATGCCGAGCGGTTATTGAGGGCACTCTTACCGTGTTTCGAACAGGCTGGGTTGTTGCGTTATTCGCAGGCAGTACGGGCCAGTGTGTGGTTATGGTTGATAGTTCAGCCGCAAGATACATTGGAACAATGGCGCAAACAGGCTCGTAATGCATTGCTTATGTTGCAGCATTTGGCTTCGCAGGTTGCTTTTGATGCCCTAAAGCAGCAGCTTGCTCTGCAAATAGAGAGTGTGAGCCTTGAAGGTTGCGAGAGCTTGCTGGGCGGTGATGAAGCTGCCGATGTTTGTGCCGAATATGCGATTCATTTGCTCGGACAGGAACGTTTGCAGGCAGAAACCAGCCGAGATGCCGTTGAATTATGTGACAGTTACCTGAGCTTCCGGCGCAGCTTGGGCTGGCAGCCGGAAGGGGAGGAGTGGCGAGCCCAATTCACGGATCATCTGCTCTGGCTGGGGGCATATACGGCCAAGCAGGGAGAGGGGCAGCCATTTGTGATCGAGGCGGCGGCTTTGGCGACAATGCGGGATAACGGCATGTTATTGCTCAATCCGGTGGATTTTTCTCTGCAGTTAACGGTTAATGGCTTGTTGGGGGAGCACCCGCTTGTTGAGCAGGGCAGCCTGACGCTGACGCTAGATACCTTCTTGCTGCGAGGGTATCACCATAATAACCATACCTTGCCAAATTATGAGGCGTACATTACTCAGCGTGCGTCCTTGCTGGAGCAGGCCAAGCAAACGTTGCGCTTGGGTGATTTCAAGGCTAGGCCATTAACATCATTTGTGCGGAACAAGCTGATCTCCGAGAGCTACTTGCCGTTAATCGGTGATAACTTGGCGAAGCAAATGGGCGCGATGGGGGATGCCAAGCGTACCGACTTGATGGGGATGCTATTGCTGATATCACCTCCGGGTTACGGTAAAACGACGTTGATCGAATACGTTGCCCATAAACTCGGCTTGGTCTTTATGAAGATCAATGGGCCGTCGATTGGTCATGAGGTGACCTCGCTTGATCCGGCAGATGCGCCGGACCAGAATGCTGCCCGCGAAGTAGAGAAGATCAACCAGGCCTTTGAGATGGGCAACAACGTGTTGCTTTACCTTGATGATATCCAGCATACCCATCCGGAGTTCTTGCAGAAGTTCATATCACTCTGTGACGGTACCCGTCGCGTTGAGGGTAGCTGGAAAGGCAAGAGCAAGACCTACGATATGCGGGGCAAGAAGTTTGCCATCGTGATGGCGGGTAACCCGTATACCGAGTCGGGCGAAGTGTTCAAGATCCCGGATATGTTGGCCAACCGTGCGGATATCTACAACTTGGGCGATATGCTGTCGGACCAGCGAGAGGCCTTCGAATTGTCATTTATTGAGAACTCGTTGACGTCTAATCCGGTACTGGCTCCTCTGGCAACCCGTGACCTCGGTGATTTGTACAAGTTGATTGCTATGGCTCGCGGCGAAGAGATTGCGCTCAGTGATTTGACCCACCCTTATTCGGCCACTGAAGCGGGGGAGATCACCGCAACCCTCGATAAGTTGATGAAGGTCCAACAGACAGTGCTCAGGGTCAACCAGCAATATATTGCCTCGGCAGCGATGGCCGACGAATACCGGGTTGAGCCGCCGTTCAAGCTGCAAGGTTCTTACCGGAACATGAATAAGCTCTGTGAGAAGATCTCGCCGGTAATGACTGACGATGAGCTCCAGACCTTGTTAGTTGACCATTACCAAGGGGAGGCCCAGACCTTGACGGCCGGTACCGAGGAGAACCTGCTCAAACTGTCACAGCTGCGCAATGCGATGGATAGCGATCAGCAAGCGAGGTGGCATGAAATTACCGAGGGCTACCGCCGTCGCCAGCAACTGGGCGATGGGGAAGACCGGGCTGGACAGGTTGTCCAGCAGATGCTGGTACTGAACCAGAGCGTCGCGTCGGTAGCAAAGAGCTTAACCCAGGGACACCGGTATGCGATCTCTAACGAAGGGCATACAGAGCTAGACAAGGAGAGTAATAATGGCAAAAAGGGATATTGAAACGTTGCTGGTACGCAGTTTTGACGATGCCAAACTTGATAACCACGAGCGTCGCGATTTGGCCGACGCTCTCGAAGAGGCGGATCTCAAGGCTGATGGTATTTCTTACCTGCGCAACCGGGCCTTTTCGCTGGTACAGCAGAGTATCCGTGATGGGGATGACGGGCAGAAAGGACTCAAGTGGCTTGAGCAGGTCATGAAGCAGTTAGACAAGGCGCGAGGAGGGAATGAGGTTGTGGTTGCCGAGTCATGGTTTTCGCCGGGTAACTGCTGTATTGATGGAATTCGTAATCAGTTGAAATTTGCCCGTAATAGCGTGGATATCTGCGTGTTTACTATTGCCGATGACAACTTGACTGACGCTATTCTTGCCGCCCATCATCGCGGGGTTAAAGTCAGGATTATTACCGATAACGATAAGGTGAATGACTCGGGGAGTGATATTGATTATCTGGCTCGTCACGGTGTGATGGTGAAGGTTGATGAAACGCAGTATCACATGCACCACAAGTTTGCGATTTTTGACAATTCTCGATTGATAAACGGTAGTTTCAACTGGACCCGTAGTGCATCTAAATTCAATTCTGAAGATTTGACCATGACTAATGACAGCCGCCACTTGGCGGCGTTTACCCAGCATTTTGACCAACTTTGGCGGGATTTCCCGCTTTATGGTCGAGAGTCAGCTTTGGGAGAGACGTTATGAAACAGGATGTCAGCATACCAGAAAGACAAATGTCGGAAGAACTGAACGTCGCCAGCCGTCTTAGCGAGAGCGAGCAGGCGCAGGCAAAGCAGATTGCTGAGGCGTTCAATCCGTTTGATACCGTGTCGACGTTGGTTTTCGGCAAGGAGGCACTGCAGGGCATTACCGATTTTTCGGATCGGGTACTCGCCGGTGTTAGGGCGAAAGACACAGGGGAGGCCGGGGATATACTCCACGCGATGGTCTCTAATATGAGCAGCGCCAGCTTTGATGAGCTGGGTAAATCGAGCTTTTTATCGCGGCTTCCGTTGATCGGTGAGCTGTTTCAGTCCTTTGGAAAATTTGTCAAAGGGTTTGATTCAGTCAAAAGCCATCTAGATGAGCTGGCGAGCAGGCTTGAAGCCCAAGAGGTAAAACTTGCCATAGATATCCATCAGCTTGATGGGCTGTATGAGGAAAACCTGACGTTGCTGCAACAGCTGGATATCTATATTTATGCGGGGCAGTTGCGGCTGGCGGTGCTGAAGGATCAGGAGCTGGTGGCGTTGAGATTGAAGGCAGAGCAAAGCGATGATCCGCTTGATAGCCAGGCTTACCGCGATGCGGTGCAGGTAATGGGGCGCTTGGAAAAGCGGGTGCATAATTTGGCTTTGGCTAGAATGGCGGCAATTCAGGCCGCTCCGCAGATCCGGTTGTCGCAAGAAGGCAACAAGATGTTGATGGAGGACATTCAAGATATTGTGCACAACACTTTGCCGCTATGGAAACGCCAGTTCCTGATTGCGATTTCCAATTACGAGAAAGAAAAGGCATTGAAAGTCACGCGCGCGGTGAAGGACTACACCAACAAGCAGTATGTGCAAAATGCCGAGAAGCTCAAGGCATTGGAAGAGCAGATCGCCGAAAACTATCAACGGGGTATTCTGGATGTTGAGTCTCTTCAGACAGTGAACCAGCTAACGATTGAGACGCTCAACAATACGCTCAAGCATGTTAAGGAAGGTCGCCTTAAGCGCCAGCAGGCTGACAAAGCACTGGCACAGGCCGAGCAGGAGCTCAAGCTTGCGTTGCAGGACACATTTGATAGTTAGCTGTGATATTCGTGCTGCTGTGCGTGCAAAAAAAGGCACTGGTTGGCGATATAGAGGACAATAACGAAAAGGCCGCAGAGAACTGCGGCCTTTTTTATCTGTTAGTTTACGCTGGGTACTTGCGAGGCCAATAGCCAGATAGCCAGTAGGAAAAACACCAAGCCCATGAATTTGTGCTGGTTGGTACGGAACTTTTCGTTCTTCAGTAGCGATTGCCCCAGACTGCCGACAGTTGTGACTAGAAATAGGTTGAACAGAAGCCCGAGTACGTTCAATAGCAGGCCAAGTACCAGCATTTGCTCGCCAGAAGTGGCTTGTATCTGGGTAGAGACAAATTGTGGCAGGAACAGAACAAAGAAGATCAGAGCCTTGGGATTGAGCAAGTTACTGATTACGGCACGGCGGTAGAGTGTTGCGGCAAGGCTGTTGCTCTGCTCGACTTCTGGCGCATCGGAAGGTTTGGTGCGCATGCAGTCCCAGCCCATTTTCAGCAAATAGGCACCGCCCATAATACGGAGTACCTCAAGTGCGATTGGATTCATTGCAATCAGTGCAGATACACCCATAGCTGCGAGCATTGTCAGGATCAGGCCAGATGTAGCGTTGCCGAGACTAGCAAAAACCCCTACTTTTTTTCCATAGCTTAAGCTAGAACTGGCAATCAGCAACATGTCTGGACCAGGGATCAACAACAGGGCCAGTACGGCAGTAAGGTAAACAGGCAATATGGATAGATCAATCATGATGTTTGGCTATTGAATTCGGGTGGAAATGTCTATAGAGGGGCGGATTCTAGCGGTTCTTGTTGGTAAGTTGAACTTAAATTTGTGCTTGTGGCGATAACTTACGCCAAGTTGTGGGTGATTTATGGCGTAATGTTTCTGTTTAAAGGGGATTGTTGAATTAATGTAGCAGCTGCTTCTTGTAGGAGAAGAGCTGCTAAAGATGACGCGGCTGGCAAAGGTGGTGTTCAGATCCCACCTTTGCCAGGCTACAACCTGAAATGGCTATAGTTTGCCGTTGTTGAAGTCCTTTTGGAAATAAAGCACTTTTTGCAGGTAGCGTCGGGCTTCTGCTTTCGGGTGTTTAGTGGTCAGAGCATCGTAGACCTGAGTCGGCTTCAGACTGTTCAGTTTTGTCATGGCGCGTTTGCGATCAGAGTCAAAGGTGCTTAATACGCCCCCCGTACCACCGTTGTAGGCCGACACCATACTGAAATGCAAGGATGTTGGATTCTTAACTTCCCGCAGGTAGCGGTTTTTCAAAATATAGAAATAGGCCGCACCGGTATCGATATTGTTTGCCGGATCAAATAGGTAGTCTTTTGTCGGAATTCCCGGTTTGTTTTTAACGAGCTTAAAGACATCGGCCCCTGCGGTTTTTGGGATCACCTGCATCAAGCCGTAGGCGCCGGCATGGCTGACAGCATAAGGGTTGAAGCTACTTTCGGTCTTGATTATCGAGTAGAGTAAATCTTCTGGTAGATCGTAGCGTTTTGCCGCGTCACGGATTAAGTGGGCATACTGGTATTCACGCTGGCTAAGGTGATCCTTTGCCATGTTGATTTCAACATAGTAGGCCGTTCCACGTTTGAGTGCTTTTTTCTGAAGCTTGTTCTCAATCAGGTACTCGGCATAGCGGTTGGCACGCCATTGCCACTCTATTGGTTTGCCATCTTGATCTAAAACCTGGCCAAGTAGGAAGGGTTTTCCATTCAGTACCGCTTCTTTGTCACTGAAGAGCTCTGCATGCTGTGGATCGGCAGGCATTAGCAAGGTTTGTACGATACCGTGCTGGAGTTTTTCCATCGGCAGGTTACGAGCAATGGTGGAAACATAAATCTTGCCGGTATCGAAGTCGATATGGGCGCGAGTTTTATAGCCATCAAGGTATTTTACGTAACGGTGCTTGCCGGCCTCGAGGTATTCGTCATCCCCCCATTGTTTTTTAACGTGCTGGGCGAGAAGGACAAACAGCTTGTTGAGGTTTTCGTTCTGGGTGTTAGATGAGCCAGTGGACGGTGGTGGGATAACCACTGCTGGTGGCAAAGTAACCACAGGCGGGCGGTTAACCGTGCTGCAATCGCATGGCGGCGGCGGTGGCGGCGGAGCGATGGAACATGCCGTTAGCAACAAGCTGACGAACAAAAGCGGTATAGTTTTCATAATGAACCAGAAAGTGCTGCGTGAGTAAACCATGAATGGGTGCGGTTTTGCTGATAGCACTGATAATAAGAGATGCGTTTAAGCGTTAGAAACCAATGTTTTCATGGTGACGATGAGAGTATTTTATTGTTTTTAATAATTTAATCAATACGTTGTGGAAAATCGTGGCTTTCTGGTTTAACTCACGTTAGTGACTGTGATTTTGTGATGTGGGTTGGGTTTTGGCAACGTTTTTTTTCATACCCTGCGAACCAATAGAACGATGACAAAAGGATTTTTACATGCCTAAGAAATCAATGAATGTCGATTTTGAGCTAGGCGGTGTGACGGTTAGTCCGGGTGAACGCAAAAGCTGCGAGCTTGAGATTGCCCGTTTGTACACTCACTCGCCATTGTCGGTAACGGTGGAAATCCTTCACGGCAAGCATCCCGGGCCGGTATTGTTGGTGAATGCAGCCATTCATGGTGATGAGCTCAACGGGATTGAAATTACCCGTCAGGTGATTGACAAGATTGATCTTAAGAAGCTGCATGGCACTGTGGTTGCTGTGCCGGTGGTTAACGTATTCGGCTTTATCCATAAATCACGTTATCTTCCTGATCGTCGGGATCTAAACCGTTGTTTCCCGGGATCTGAGCGTGGTTCGATTGCCGGGCGGATGGCTTATCAGTATTTCAATCAGGTTGTGCGCCGCTGTACTCATGTGGTTGATTTGCACACCGCAGCAATCTATCGCACCAATTTGCCGCAAATCCGGGCGAATTTGGAGAATCCTGCCGCTAGAGAGATGGCGATGGCATTTGGTTCGCCGGTGGTCGTTGACGCGACCCTGCGTGACGGGTCACTGCGCGCGGCCGCTGAGGAATTTGATATTCCGGTAATCACGATGGAAGCCGGTGAGGCTCTGCGCCTTGATCCTCATGCTGTTGGGGCTGGGGTTAGCGGCGTGCTGCGTGTGATGCGCCATCTCGAAATGTTGCGTACTGGCCATAGCAAGAAACTGCCTGAGCCAATGGTGCCACGAGCAACACGCTGGGTACGGGCTGATTTTGATGGTTTGCTGCGCTCCCATGTCGCATTGGGGGCGAGAGTGTCCAAAAATCAGGTTATCGCGACAATCAGTGACCCGTCCGGTAGCGCCGAGCAAAGCGTGGTCGCTCCCCAAGGGGGGATTGTGATCGGCCAGCAGACGTTGCCGTTGGTAAATGAAGGGGATGCTATTTTCCATATTGCCTTCTTTGAAGAACCGGATGATTTGGTCGAAGAGCATGTTGAATCTTATCTGGATGATGCGATCGAAGTGCTTGATGATGACCTTAAGTGGGGCATGGCTTCATCATAATATTGGTTTGAGACCGAATACAAACGGGTAGCTTGGCTACCCGTTTTTTTATCCCAAAATCGGGGGAGGTTATCGCTTACGGTAGGCAACGACGTGTGATAGGAAGAGCTTGGAGAAGCGTTCGTTGAAACGGAAGTGATAGGGGATTTCGGCTTCTCCCAACGGCTGCCAGCCATCTTCGGTGAAATACTGGTTGATATCGTTGACGGCTTCGCAGGCCTCTTTGAGGTGTTTCTTCTGCCACTGGTAGGTATTGGCCAGAAAAACAATGCCGCCATGCCGGGTATCCTCTTTGAGGGCATCGACAATGAGAGAGGGTGATTCGCATTGGTCGATCACATTGAGGCAAAGGGTTATATCAACAGGCGTTGGAATGCTGTTGTGATCATAGCGAGATTCGATGCAATGGAAGGAAACGTGCTGACAATCACGAACCAAGGGGGCAGTGTTGAGGTGGATGCTTCCTTGTCGGTGGAGGCTTTCGATAAACGGGAAATAATAGCCCTCTGCATTTAGCAGCAGTCGGCGAAAGTGGGTCATCAGTCGGTGAGAGGGTTCGACAACCCATCCATCTTCTAGGCTAGGATAGCTGCGGGCGAGCTCGTAACTCACTCGGCCAAGTGCTGGGCCAACCTCAAGGAAACTGCGCGGAGAAGAGCCTGTTTGTGCAATGCAGCTATGGATAAAATCACATACCTGAAGGTAGAAAGGGGACTGTACGAAATTATCGGGAATCGTACGTGAAGCCGAATTTAGGAGGGTGGAATCACCCATTTCCCTGATTTTGTCTAGCCACTGTGCTTCGAAATAGGCGGCGAGGCTACGTTTGTCACAATAGTCATCCATGAGGCATACCCGAATCTGATTGATGAGGCAGGTATACAGCAACTACAGATGAAGGTGAAGCGAACCGCGGTGTGCGGTTCGCTTCCTGTGCCTTAGATCTTAAAACCGGCAACAATTTCTGATAGCCCGTTGGCTTTTAGCAGTAAATCATGGCGGACCGCATTGGCTGATGCCATCTCCTGATTGGTACTTTCGGCCGTGACGAGCAAGTTCTCGATGATGGTGTTCATCGATACGGTTGCTGCGAATTGTTCTTCCGTCACCACGGCAATTTGTTCGCAATCATGATTGATGTTGCCCAGTGTTGAGAAAACGGAGTTAACATCGTTCAGGCTCTGGCTGTTCTGCTGGTGGATCTGGCTGATATTGTCATTGTTTGCCTGCAGCATCTTGACCGATAGCTGGGTATCGTTGCGCAGCGACGAAACGAGATTATCGATTTCAACGGTGCTCTTTTGGGTTCTATCGGCCAGTGCCCGTACTTCGTCGGCAACGACGGCAAACCCGCGTCCTACTTCGCCCGCTCGTGCCGCTTCGATGGCAGCATTGAGCGCCAATAGGTTGGTTTGCTCTGAAATCGCCCGAATTTCTTCGACCAGAGAGGAGATTCGGTTTGCTTGAGTTTGTAGGTGGTCAAGCTGCTGCTGGTTTTCGGCAAGGTTAACGGTCAGTAGCCCCATTTGTTCATTGACGTGGCTCATTGTTGCCGCGCAGGTTTGGGTATTTGCCTCTACATCCTGGGTATTGCTTGAGGTGGAGTTGGCCTTTTCCGCAACTTCTTCGACGCTGGTCATAATTTGCGACATAGCGGTTGCGGCTTGGCTGAGTTTGTCGGCCTGTACCGCAGTATTGCCAGATACCGTTTCCGTTGACTGGGCCATCTGGGCGCAGCTGTTGTTGAGCTCGACAGTGACTTGCTTGATTTCGGCGACCATGTGTTTCAATGCACCACCAGTTTCCAACACGCCTTTGTAGATCCCCGTTTCTTTGCCGTTTAGCTCGAAGCTTCGGTTAAGATCGCCTCTTGACAGCTGTTCGAGGATAGTCAGGATTTCTGATGGCTCATGGCCAACGATCTGCTGGTAGCGCTTCAGCGCGATGAACATCCCCACGCCGACAAAAAGGCAGGCGAACAAGGCAACAGAGAGGTTTTCGATAAGAATTTGGTAGAAAGCTTGTTCAACTTTGCGATTTTGTACACCGCTTCCCAGATACCAGCCCCAATCCGGACTTTTTACGGCAATGGATTGAACGTCGGTTGTTACGTCACCACGGGTTGTGGACCAGATGTAATGTACGACTTGGCCACTTTTCCCCTGCAGTTCAGATTTGACGGCACTAAGAGCTTGCTGGCCGACCACTGCTGCGAACTCTTGTCCGATGATTTGCGGATCAAGTGGGGCGGCGACAAAGGTCATTTGTGCATTGGTCGCCCAAATATATTCATCAGGGGCGTAGTTGTAGCTTTGCAAGACATCCATCGCATGTTGCTGGGCAACAGCCAGAGGCAGTTTGCCTTCTTGGGCTTGCTTTTCGAAGTAAGTGACGGTGGCCAGTGCATTAGTAAGAAGGTTGGTTAAGCGATCGATGTTCTTGATTTCCATCGTGTTTTTAACGCTTTGTGCTGAAAAGAAGGCGGCACCAGTCATGATAAGCACAAACAGTAGGTAAACCTGGATATACCGTGCTGTGGTTTTGGTTTTCATTGACGCTCCGAAGGCTGATAAAAGAGAGTTAGAGGTATTGCTATGTGCTTTTTGGTTGTAAATATGCGCACATGCAATATGTATTAATGCGACCATATGCTTGAAAAATTTAATTAAATTTATTCATTGTTGTCATTAATAGATTTTAATTAATTCCTTTTGCGTATGTTTGGTGGGCGCAGTTTGAGCAGATTGCCTCTCATGTGGTGATAAAATGCTCTGTATTAAGTGTTTTTCAGTTGTCAGAAAAACAAAGGCCAACGCACTGCGTTGGCCTTTTTGTTCTCTGCTGGAAGGCTATTGCGCCGATGATGGTTGCGGACGGTTGGTACGGGCTGCCAGTTTGTTGGCTAGCGAGTGTAGTTCTGGCAGCATCCGTTGGATCAGATGGAGCTGTTGGAGCACCATTTTGGCAGAGGTACAGTCTTCGTCTCGCCATTGGGCCAAGCGCTGCTCCAGTTCACTGTCAGACTCCGGTGCTTGAGCGCACTGATTGCCATCGAGCTGAGCGGCCAGACAATCGAGATGGCTGTGGATCAGCCTATGGGCTTGAGCGACCAGATGGTGGGTATATTCATCGTCTAGTTGGGTACGGTGTGCCCCCAAGGCCGAGATATAGCCTAGCATGGCGTGGTTGATGGTTAGAAAGCGGAAGCATTCATCTGTTGCCATTCGGTAGCGACCAGGTTCCGACAGCATGTTACTGATGGCGGTACTGAGTTGGGCATCGGTATTGTGTGCTTCGCGCCGGGCAATACGATAGCTCAGGCTGTCTCTTTTGCCGATGCGGTACTGGCCGATAATTTGAGCCAGATAGTCGCGGTTGGTTTGAATGGCTGCTGCCATCACTTTGTGGAGGCGTTTTGCTTGCCAGTCGGGAAGAATATAGCTAACGGCCAATACTGCCAGCAGGCAGCCCAAAAGTGTATCGCCCAGTCGAGGCAGGATCACCGCGAAGCCCTCGCCGAGCTGGTTGAAACAAAATAGGACCAGCAAGGTAATGAACATGGTTGCCAAACCGTAGTTAGCCATCCGAAAGGCAAAGAACAAGACGCCTGCCAGTACCATCAACACCAGTTGCCCTTCTTGTCCGGGAAAGAGGTACAGTAGCGGCATCCCGATGAGCAGGCCTGCCAATGTGCCGATCACGCGCTGTTTTAGGCGCTGGCGGGTCGCACTATAGTTAGGTTGGCAGACAAACAGGGTGGTCAGCAGTATCCAGAATCCCCGCTCGAGATCCAGCGCTTGGATACAGCCGTAGCCGGCAGTCAGGGCAATAGCCATGCGCAAAGCGTGGCGGAAGAGGATCGATTGCGGTGTAAATTGGCTGGCTATACGCTGCCAATGGTCTTTGATGCTGCGTGCCTCGTTGTCGGCCAGTTCGGTTTCGTTGCTGGTGGCAGCGACGTCGGGGTTGCTGACGTTGGACAGTTGCCTTTCAACAGTCGCGAGGTTGTTGAATAGGTATTCCAGCTGGCTGACATAACTGCGAAGCTGCGGATTACTTTGGGTTTTAAGGTACAGCAGTGATTCTTGAAGTTCATCCAGAGCGAGTACGCTTTGGGCGCCGTGTTGATAGGGCTTGCCCATGGCCAGTGCGTGTGAAATTTCTCGGCAGGCATTAGCCTGACGGGCAAGGAGGCGCTGGAACCGGAACAGAACATCACTGCGTTGGAATTCCTTGGCCAAAATTTGGTAGCGGTAATGTGACGAGCTTGCTCGTTCATGGATATCTTGGGCAAGGAAATAAATCTTGAGGAATTTGTCGCCAGTATGGTTTGGGTGGCCGCGTCGGGCACGGTGCAGCAACGTCGATTTTGCATTATTCAATGCGTTGACCACTCGGGCATTTTGACTCGCCGCAGCCAGTCGCAGTGGTTGCGGGTTGAGGTTGGCAACGGGCTCAAATAACTGGCTTTTGCAATCGAGGTAGCAGGCGAATTCCGTAAACACGGCGGCAAGGCTTTGCTGAACCGGCTGATTTGGCCACAGTAAGTGCCAGGTTAACGATAGCAGCCCGTACCAAGCGGCTCCGCCCAATAACAGTGTCGGTTGGTACCATAGATTCGGGCTTTCTGCCGCTCCCAGCATGGTATAGACCGCCAGCAAGAGTGAGGCGAAAGCGATGCTGGCGTAACGGGCCCCCATGGCACCGAGCATGATAAAGCCGAATGTCGAGACAAACAGCCCGATGGCGAACAGTGGCGGATAGGGGAACAGCAACTCAATGGACAATGCAGCAATAAAGAAGCAGAGCAGGGTCATGAGCAGGGCTTTTATTCGGCCGCTGAAGCTGTCATCGGTTTCGGCCAAGGCAGAAGCAATGATACCAAGAACTAAGGGGGTGATTTCTGATTTGGCATCTAGATACCAGCAAGGCAGGGCGACACCAACTAAAGCGATGAATACACGAATGCTGTAGTTGATACGGTCGTTGGCCCAGTAACGGCGAAGCATAAGTCGATTGGTTTGCATGATGAAAAGTCTGTTCCGAGGGGATCAACAGAAATACAGAAAATATGCGTTAGCCACCAAAGATAACAAACTCGTTACCTGTTGGATATAAAACCCTTTAAAAATGACACGTATAGGAATTTTTTAGCAGAAATTTTACGCAAAATAGGTCGTTGCCGCTATGGTCAAAATACAGTTCTTGATACTCTTTGGGCGACAGTGATTTTGATACCCAAGCCGCTTCGAGCAGCTTGTTTGAGCGAGAATGCACTTTTTGTATCCAGTTTCTCTATATGACTGGGTATATATACAGGCATGAATCTTGTATTGTTAGGCAACTTGGCTCTATACAGCGTTTAATTTTTATTTGGTGATGTGATGCGTTTGACAGCGGGGTGGTTGGCCCAGTGGCTTGCCCAAGGTGATTATTGCAGTATTGCGCTTGGTGACAACGCCCTGATTTTGGATAGTCAGCTTGAGACAGAAGAGATCCCCTTTGATGACTGGGACGGTGCGATCAATGTGCAACGGGGTGTCCTTTGGGGCAGCTTTGAGCTGACATCGGCAGATCAGAAGTATTGCTGGACGGTTCACGGCCTGCCTTGGCAGCAGTGCAAGGCTTTTGCCAATGTATTGCTTGACGCTTACCGGAGTTGGGCGCAGGGACGGGTAGAGAAACTCGATGGTCTGTTGCCAGAGATGCTGGGCCAGATTCGAACTCTGACCGAAAAAGACGCATACTTGCGAGAATCCGATCACCGGGATCTGTGCCATTATCTTGAGCAGTCGCTGGTCTCTACTGGGTTGACGAACGAATTGGCCGCATCATTCCGTCCGATGGCATTTGAGCAGATCACCCCGTGGCTGGGTGACAATAGCGAGTGGATTGATAATGCCAACCAGCTTTGGCTCGAGAAGGAAAAGGAAAAGTGGGCCTCCTGGTTCGATACGTTTGAGTCATCGCCACTGAATACCTCCCAGCGGGAATCTATTTTGCTCAATCAGGATCATAATCTGGTGCTTGCCGGTGCAGGTAGCGGTAAGACCAGCGTACTTGTGGCTCGCGCCGGTTATCTGTTATCGAGCCAGACGGCTCAACCCGAGCAGATCCTGATGTTGGCGTTTGGTCGAAAAGCGGCGCAGGAAATGGGCGAGCGGATGGCTGAAAAAGTGAGCCGTCAAATCAAGGTGGCAACGTTCCATAGCCTTGGCACCCAGATTATTAAAGCGGTTGAGGGCGAAATGCCCAGCGTATCGCCATTGACCTTGGATGAAAAGGCCCGGGCTGATTGGATTGCTACCGTGTTGACTGAGCAGTGGAGCAATGAAGCATCGGCCAAGCGTTGGCAGCGGCATTTGTCCCAGTGGCGGATCCCCGGCGTTAAAACCGATAACTCGCAGGAAAAACAGGCCCGTAACGAACAACTGGCCAGTTGGGTATGGCGACATATTGAATTGATCGGGCAGCGGGGCGGCAATAAGTCGCAGTTAGTTGCCAGTATTGAGAACTACCATCTGGATACGGCAAAGGCTCGGATGAAGAGCGAACTCGCGTTGCTTTGGCCGTGTTACCGAGCGTATGAACAGCATCTCAAAGCCAGTAAGCATATCGATTTCAATTCGATGATCCAGCGAGCGACTGAGTACGTGAGGGAGAATAAATTCGTATCGCCGTGGCGCTTCGTGATGGTCGATGAATATCAGGATATCTCACCGCATCGTTTGGCATTGATAGAGGCACTATGTCGAGATGGCAAGGATGGGGCGCGCCCAACTTTGTTTGCCGTGGGTGATGATTGGCAGGCGATATACCGTTTCGCCGGTGCTGATTTGAATTTGACGACGGGCTTTGAACAGCGGTTCGGCGCTTGTCATATCACCGAGCTAGACACGACTTACCGTTTCAACAGTATGATTGGTGAGGTTGCCAATCACTTTATTCAGCAAAACCCAGCACAGTTACCGAAAACGCTTAATAGCTTCAAAAAACAAAAGCGCAAAGCCGTTACTTTGTTGTGTCAGGATTTAATCGATCAAGAGTTGGCGCAGTTGGCGGCACAGGTAAAGGATTCGTCGACAACGCTATTGTTGGGGCGTAATAACAACCAGCGGCCAGAGAAACTCAAGCAGTGGCAGGATAAATGGCCACAGTTGGGTTTAACGTTTATGACTTGCCATGCCAGCAAGGGACGCGAAGCAGATTACGTGTTTATATTGGACGTAAACCGTGGTGTCTTCCCTGCGCCTGATCGTGATACAGGGCTGGCTGCGGCCTTGCAGGCTAAAACGGAATCATACGCCGATGCCGAGGAGCGCCGTTTGTTTTATGTCGCTTTGACGCGTGCCAAGCAGCATGTATGGGTGTGTGCTGATCCTGAGAAGACCTCGCCGTTTGTCAATGAGCTCATCGATGAGGCGTACCCGGTTATGAATAAGATTAAGCGAGTTAAGAGCAAGGCCAAGGCAAAATAAACGACCTTGGTAACGCTACCACCCAAGCCCAGCCCTGTTTATTGGCTGGGCTTTTTTATTCTTCTTTTATGCTGCTGACAATTTTGCCGCTGTGGCTCCCTGCCTTGAGAATTCGCAATCCCTCGGTTAGCTGCGCAAAAGGGAGTACCTGTTCGACCATCGGGTCGAGGCGGCCTTCGCTGACTAACGTTGCCAGTTGGTTGCCGATATCGGCAAGGTGCTGAATATGCTCGATGTGTCCGTGGGCATAGGTGCCGTGCAATGCGACCTCGTGGATGCTGATGGCTTTGGTTGAAGCAAGCAGGGGAACCTGATTGAACTGGTCGGCAACCATTACGATATGGCCGTTGTAGCGGATTAAGGCACTAAGAATACTGCCGGATTTGGCCGAAACACAGTCGATGGCGGCGTCGACCAATTTGTCCTCAGTCAGTTCGATAAGGCGCATTGCCGGATTATCGCGTTCGGGATCGGTGACCGCGTCGGCCCCGTAGCGCCGAAGCCGTTCATGGTGTTGCTGGTGGGCAATCGCATAGACGGTCGCACCGGCTAATTTTGCCAACTGGACCGCATAGCCGCCGACACCACCTCCTGCGCCGGTGATCGCTATGCTTTGTCCTGCGGTTACCCTCAGTTTGTCGTACAGGGCTATCCAGGCCGAATAGCCTGCGCAAGGAAGGGCGGCAGCATCGGTGAAGCTGACATTATCCGGGAGGCGGCTGACGGCGTAGGCTTTGGCAACGGCATATTCGGCAAATCCACCGGCATAGCGGGGATCGACAAAGACCATGACCCGGTCTCCGGGGTGGAAATGTTTGACATCTTTGCCGACGAACGAGACGGTGCCTGCGATATCCAGCCCGATAATCTGCGGATAGTGCCAGGTGGCATACCCCCAGTGAGCGAGTTTGTAATCGATGGGATTTAGGCCAACGGCATGGACGCGGATACAGATTTCATCTGCTGCAGGTGTTGGCTTGGCAGCCTTGCTCAGAGAGAGGCTGTCTATGCCCTCTGCTTGTGTCAGTTTCCATGCTTTCATTATCGCCACCGAGTAAATTATCGTTATTTTTAGATAACTATATACCCAAGTTGCGATTTATACCCAAGTGGTAAGGGGAAGGGAATGTTGCATTGTTGGATTTTGGATAACCTAACCCCCTGCGCGGTGGCTGGGGGCTAGGTTCTTTCTGTCAGCCTAAACGTTCTTTGATATAGGCGTCATAATCGGGGATTTCGATTTCCACCTCTTCATCGAGCATCGGAGATGAAATCATAAAATTGGCACTGGCACGGTTGGTGGCTACCGGTATATTCCATACCGCTGAGATCCGCAGTAGAGCCTTGACATCAGGGTCGTGCGGAACGGCATTGAGTGGATCCCAGAAGAAGATCATCATGTCGATATTGCCTTCGGAGATCTGAGCGCCAAGCTGCTGGTCGCCCCCCATTGGGCCGCTTAGTAGGCAATTGACTTCAAGGCCAGAGGCCTTGGCGATCATATGACCGGTGGTTCCTGTGGCATACAGAATATGGCCTGCCAGTTTTTCCTTGTGTTCCATTACCCATCGTAACAGTTGCTGCTTGCAGTTGTCGTGGGCAACAAGGGCGATATGTTTGGCCTTAGCCATAGTACGAGTTGTTGCGTGCATGTCATGCTCCAAAAAGGTGAGAACGAAGCTGGCTATATCAAACCAGAGCCGCAGCATGATGTACAAAGGAAAATGGTGAAACTTGTAAGTAAGTCACCCCATTTCATTTGCTTAGGTTAAACAATCAACATGGTTTGTACGTATTACGGGCGGGGCGGCGCCGGTACGTTGAATACAGGACGAAACTCCGCCGGAGAGAGCGATTCCATAATCACGTTGTCGGGCAGGTGTGTCGGGGTCAGGCCTTCAACAATAGGGGCCAGTTCCAACTCGATCGGTTTATGTTCCAAGTAGCGAACGGCCTGATCGACAGACAACATTGCCTGCTGAGCCATTTTGTCGGTAGGGGCAAACAGGATTTTGTTGCGTAGCAATCCACGGTATACGCCATGACTGAGATAGGTCGAGACGAGCTTAATGTCGTTGCTCTTGCCATTGGTGCGCAATTCGCTGATAGCCACTTCTGCCGCCACGGCTCCACCAACGATGTAATCAATATGGTGGCCGCTGGTGAACAGTTGCTGGATAAGATTGCGTTGCAGTTCTTTGCTGTTGTCGGCCCAGAGTTTGGTGACGACATTGATATCACTATCGGCAATGGCATCCATGAAGCCTTGGACAACCGGTTTTGTCCCACCGCGTTTTAGCGGGCCTGGCAGTAGCGCAATATTGACGATGCCACTGCCCCTTGGATGACGCTTGGCAAGATACTCGCCAGCGGCCTGACCCATGTAATACCAGTCGATGCCTACTCGAGCAATGATCTTCTTGGCGCTGTCGGTTGTGGATGTATCCAGTTCATTGATCGTCGCGAATACCGGGATATTACCGGTAAGCTCAGTGAGTTGGTTTTCATAGGCATGGCTATCCACAGTGCCGAGGATAATGGCGTCTGCTCCCCATTCTCGGCAATCGGTCAGTTGTGCTTTTTGTTTTGCAAGGTTGGGGTAGCCGCCTGCCTCAAGGACTTTGAGCTGGACCCCTAGTTTGCGGGCGTGCTCGACCATTCCATAGTCAATGGAGAGCCAGTAGGAGTCTTTGAGGTGGGGATAAACAGTACAGAGTTTCCACGGCTTTGTTGCATGGCTCAGAGGCTGATAATTTATTTTTTCCATGCTCTGGCCGGGTTTGCCTGCTAATACGTCGATGGCCTGTACCGGCTGGGTGACGCTGGCGCAAAGCAGCAAAGGGAGGAGCCATTTATTTATCATGTTCAATCTGTACTGATTCGCCTGCTTAAGGCTGGGTGAAAATATGGTGTTTGGGTATAATACCATTTTTTGCGTCTATCAGGCTGTTTTCTCTTTATATATAGCTAAAGCCTGCACGATGGTTGATAAATTATGACGTTTACCCCCAGTGGAATTGGCCAAAAGCTGCTGATTGCCTTCTCGATGATGGCCGGTTTGATGATTATCGCGGTTGTGATTGGCGTTGCAGGTTTTTCGTTGGTTGCCAAAACCGAGCGCAATGTGATCAATTCGGCAGTACCTGCCCTGGTTGAGGCTCGGCAGCTGTCGGATCTTAGCTCCCGTATTATTTTCAATGCCCAGGTTTTGGCAAAGTCCAAGGACGAGCAGGAGCGTGAACGGCAAGGTAAGTCACTGACGATTCATATTCAGGCTCTGCACAGCAGCCTTAAATCACTTGAGCGGTACTCCTTTAAGCCGGCATTGGTTAAGCAGTTGACCAAAGATGTTGAAAACATCATTAATAATTTGGCCATGCTCGGTATTTTGGTTGGGCGAAAATTAGAGTTGACCGATAAGGTTGAGTCAATGAATGAGCAGATGACATCGGCGACGATGCAGATTGACTCACTGTCGCAATCGCAGGTTTCCAACGCCAATACTATTGCGGTGGCGAATGTGTCACGCATTTATGACTTGGTTGAGAAGGGCAATACCAGTGCGGTGTTCAAGGCCCTTGATAGCTTGGTTGAAGTGGACATGGATTTGAGCGAGCGCTTGTTCGAGCTTCGTTTTCTGTCATTGCAAGTGATCAACATGCTGGATGACAGTATCCAGATAAACCGAATTGATGAACTTCATAATTTAAAAAAGCGCTATACCTATGCGGTGACCGTGATCCAGCAACGGGTCAAGTCGGTTGAGGATCCGAGTCGTTCGGCGCAATTGGTTGAATTGGGCGAGGTACTCAACCAAAGCGGGGACTTTTTCCATAAGTTGGAGGCCTTGATCCATGCGCGGCAGGACGTTGAGCGGATGGAACAACAGAACTTGGTGATGTTCCAGCAACTGAATCAGACAGTGGATGAAATTATCCAAGCTGCCAACCTTGGTACCCAGCAGGCCGTGACGCAGGTTGATCAAACACTGACCGTAGCCCGTAATAGCTTGATTGCGATTTCTGCGTTGGGGATGATCGCTTTGGTGCTGATCATGTGGCGTTTCGTCTACGCGAGGGTTATCCGCAGGATTAACGACTACAGTCAGGCGCTGATGTCACTGGCAAGAGGGGATTTGGAAATTCGCCTAATTTCTCATGGCGACGATGAACTGGCACAGATGGGGCGGGCGATCATGGTGGCTCGCGACACCGCCTATGAGCGTCACCGCTTGGCACAGGTTGAATCGAAAATCCGTTCAGAGTTGCAACAGCATAAGACCAGTCTTGAACGCTTGGTCGCAGAACGTACCAGCCAGTTGAAAGAGGCTAACAGCCAACTGAACCAAGAGGTGAAAAAGCACGCAGAGGCGCGTACTGAAGCCGAGCGCGCCAACCGCGCCAAGTCTGCCTTCCTGGCGACAATGAGTCATGAAATTAGGACGCCAATGAATGGGGTATTGGGTACAGCTTCGCTGCTGGCCGATACTGGTCTGAACAAGCAGCAGGCTGAGTACCTTGCGGTGATTAACCGTAGTGGCGAAACGCTGCTTGATATCCTCAATGATGTTTTGGATTATTCGAAAATTGAAGCTGGGCATTTGGATATTCGCCCTTCCAATTTCTCGTTGCGTGAGTTGGTCCAGGATGTCTACAGCTTGTTGAATAATCGGGCCGCCACCAAGGGAATTGTCTTGGTCACTGAAATTGACGAGCAACTGGAGGAGTTCTGGGTGGGTGATGCGACCCGTATTCGCCAGATACTGGTGAATTTAGTGGGTAACGCAATCAAGTTTACCAATGAGGGCCAAGTCAGTGTCTGGGTATCCTCTTCCCCGTTGCATCCTGGACGCTTGGATTTTCAGGTTGAAGATACTGGCATAGGTATTCCGTACGATGAGCAGGACAGTATGTTCGATGCTTTCCAGCAGTCTAGCGATGGCCGCCAGACCATGGGCGGAACCGGGCTTGGCCTGGCGATTAGCCGACGAATTGTGGAAGCAATGGGCGGTGAGATTGGGCTGGACTCTACGCCGGGTGAAGGGAGCTGTTTCTGGTTCAGTCTGAACTTGGCCTCTGGTGAATGCGAAGTCGCCGCCGAAGCCGTGGCTCAAGATGACATTCCTTCGGCCTGTGTGTTACTGGTCGAAGATAATCCGGTTAATAGCTTGGTTGCTGAGGGCTTTTTGCGTCGTCTGGGCCATCGGGTCATAGTGGCAGAGGATGGCGCGCAGGCCAAGGTCGTGTTTGCTGAGCAGCGTTTTGATGTGGCCTTGTTGGATATTAACTTGCCAGATACCGATGGGGTGACCTTGCTAGGGGATCTCAAGCAGATAGAACAGGATAGCTCAACATCCCATGAGACCCCGATGGTGGCATTTTCGGCCCATGTCTTTAATGAAGAGGTGGAGCTTTACCTCAATGCGGGATTCTCTGGTTTCTTGCCGAAACCGCTGGTGGAGCACCAGTTGGTTGATACCATAGCTAAGGTTCTGGCTGGGCGAGAAAGGGTGAATCTATCATGCCTTGCGTGTGGTGATGAGAACGTCGATTTGGAACAAGCTATTGATAATGCGGAGCAGAAAGTGGTGAATAGTGATATGCCGATTTTGGATGAAAAGGTGCTTGGCAGTGATTTGCAGGTACTGGGTGCGGAACTGGTCAATAAGATGATCGGTCTGTTCAGCGACTCGTCGGCAGACACGATGGCGAAGTTGATCCCGGCGATTGAGGACGTGCAGTTGGCTGATGTTGCCAACTTGGCACATACCCTGAAGGGGGCTGCGGGTACAATGGGGTTGACGAGACTTCATCAGGTTTGTCAGGCATTTGAGAAATCAGCCAAAGAGGGTGATATTGGCGATCTTTCCGTTGAGCAGCTGGAGTCTGTCTATCGTGCGTCAATTGAGGCCCTGAACCAGTCTTTTGGTGGTTCAGACGCATAGACACGAAGAGGTTATATATTCGGTAAAAAGGCTGCGTTAATCGCAGCCTTTTTTATATCTCACACTTAAGTAGAGGAGGTACGGTATGGGTTAGCGAGTATGATGCGTTGAGATTGGCGCATTAGGGATCTCGCCGTGTTCTACTGGGTTGGCAGGGTCTCCGCTCCATTCAAACCAGCCGCCATCAAATACGCTGATGTGCTTCCAGCCCATGACATGGGCATAAAAGAAGACTTCAGAGGCTCGCCAGCCGGTGCCACAATAAAATGAGACATTTTGGCTTTTATGGATATTCCAATCTTTCCAGAATTTGGTGATCAAATCTTCGCTGATCATGGTGTCGTCCGGATTGCGGAAGTCTTCTAGGCTGTAGGCATCAGAGCCTGCGTGTCCCCATTTTGAACCGCTTATGCGACCTTTGGGATCGATATATTTATATCCGCTGGTTTCGCCGATGTATTCGGCCCAACTGCGGATGCTGACCAGTGACTGGTTATCCTGATCAGCCAGAATCTCTTTGGCTTCCTGTATATCAATAATATACTCCGGATGAGCCGGGATCGGGCGCCCGAAATCGACAGGCTCGGTGCTGTTCAGCAAGGCTTGGGTTGGGTAGCCAGCATTGATCCAAGATTTCCACCCACCATTGAGCAGGCGAACATCTTCGACGCCAGCGTACATCATGATATTGGCCGCTCGTGCTGCTGCGGTATTGTCACGACCGTACAGGATCACGGTGGTGTCGTGGCTAATGCCTAGCTCACGCAGTAATTCGCCGAGTTGATCGTTATCAACGCGATTCCACCATGGCTCTGACTCAATATTGTTTGTATTGAGATACAAGGCTGTCGGTATGTGTGAGGCGAGGTATTTTGCTGGAGGCCCCCATGCGACTTCCACGACTTTGAACCCTTTGGCGGGGGCGTGGCTTACGGATTGGCCTTCAATAAGCTGATGTAACCAGCTGGCCGGAACCAATTGTTGGTAGTTCTCGAGGGCAACCAGTTTGCCAGGGTACTGTTCAACTGGCTGAGTGATCACCTCGACATCATATTTGCCGAGTGCATTGAGCTGAGATTTTAAGGCTGCAGCTTTGGTGGTGCTGCAGTAAAGGGTTGTTCGTTGCTTGAAATCGATGCCACGGCTTTCGAGCTCGCTTCGTACGACTTGCGGTCGGAGTGTGCTGAGCCAGTCGCTATCGAAATTGATCGCTCCTGGGATATGCCCACCCTTGTGCTGTCCGGCCTCTGGCCAGCCGTTGTAATAATTGCTCGAGCGGCAGTCAATGATCTGTCGGTCGGGTTGTTTATCGGCGACTAACTGATCAAAGGTAGCCGCCGAAAGTTTGGGAGTAAAGGCGATTGCAGTACAAAAAGCTGCATTTAGTAGTGTTTTCATTTGATTACTAGCTTATGTGATTATTGCACGGCATTGTATATCACTTGCATATCTTTTCCTTGATTTAAATGTGTAATGCCTATGGTTGTTCGTTTTGGGTGATTAGCGCTTCGAAACGGTCATTACCCCATAGAGATTCGAAGTCGTTCTCTTCGGCAGCTAGCTCTCTTAGCGAGGCACTGCCTGCAATCGCTTGTTCAAGATCATTGATGGCTAACTCTTCAGAGCCTAAACAAGCATAGGCACAGGCGCGCTGGTAGAGGGCATGAGCGTTATTGACATCCAGTTCAAGGACTCGGTTGCAGAGGCTCAGTGACCAATGGAACTCGCGGATTTCCATTGCCGCATCGGCTTTGTAGGTCAGTGCTTCTAAATCACCGGGGCGGATTTTTAATATTTCATCGTACACTTCGATCCGCTGCTCTGGGGTTTGCAGGCTCTGCGAACGTAGCCAGAGGTTGTGGATTTCGTTAATCGTTTCAATTTCGCGGTTATTTTGGGCGATGATCCGGGTCTTGCGCTTGAGGTCTTGTTCTAGTTGGCGGAATTTACTTTCGTATTGATCGGTAATTTCCTGGAGCTGTTGGTCTGCCATTTTTTTTGTGTTGTCACGCAGTTCACGCAATGACTGCCAGCCAATTAGGGCAAAAAGCGAGGCAGCACCGGCAATTAAGTAGAAGAAGTAGGTGACGGTGACATTGGCATAATTCATTGATTTGTCGGCGACTGACAGTTCTCGGTCGGTGATTGCGACTGTCATTCTGCGTTCGAGATCTTGCTGTTCGGTTCGTAGGGCTTTGAGTTCGTCGAGAACATAGCGCTCCATCAGAGGCCTGTCGAACATATCCATTCGGCTGTATGGTGGTTCTTCGGCGACAAGTTGCAAGGGGAGCAGGACAATGAGTAGGGTGAGCAGGCGTTTGAACATGGCATCATCCTTATTGACAAGTCAATTATGGTTACCCATTAAGAGATAGCAGAAGAAAAGGCATTGCACGAAGAACAAGTGTTATTTGGTTGGGTTGAACGATGGCAAGAAGAATAAAAGGTGCACTGATGGCCTAGTACATCTAATGATTGCTTAGTGATGTACTAGGAGGGGGCGAGTTGGCGGCCCGGCCCCTTGTTCCACCAGTGCGGAGAGGCGATTAGTCGGCGACTAGGCCACCGTTCTTTTGGGCTGCTGCGACAAGTGCCTTGCGTTTTTGTGCATATTCGTTGTCAGTGTCAGCATGGGTTGTTGGTGCCGAATTTTCGGTAACCCACTGTGATTCAGCGCTAAAAGCATAGTCTTTATCAAAAATAAGCATGACGTTATACCCTCGAAGTCATCATGTCGTTTCTAGAGGACATCCTGTATCGGGTCGGTTAAAAAATCATCATCCTTGGTGTGGTAATTTAGGGCGGAGTGCTAAGGCGTAGATCTGGCTACTCCCCTCCGTTGGAATTGATATCAATATTGGTGCATTGTCTCTTGGTTCATTATGAATGTCACGGTGCGAAAAATAAGATTGGTTATTTTTGTAAGAAGTTAAGAGCTTGACGGGTAGAGTCAAATGCAAAACGATCAGGGGAAATGTCAGTAACCGGTACCCACAAAATTTCGGCAACGTCATCGGCGGCAATAAGGTTAGGCTTGTTCACAAGATCGATGATAAAAATGCAATCGCATGTTTTATAAGTGATATTTTTGTATAAGTAGGTATTTGGCGATGAGCCGACATAACGGCAGTGGGACGGTGTGAAGCCCAGTTCTTCGTTAAGTTCGCGGTATAGGGCTTGTTCAAGTGATTCATCGTAGTCGACAAAGCCTCCGGGGAAATCCCACATTCCTAAACCGGGTTCTCGTCCACGAATAGCAATGAGCACTTCATCGTTACAACGAATAATTGCCATTACGGCAGAGGCGGTATTGTGGTAGTAGACAAAATCGCACTGGTCGCATTTGACGTGTTTTTCATGATGCCTTAGTGCTGATGACCCACATGATGGGCAATATTGGATAGCTGTCATGGTTATTAAGCATCTCGGTGAGTAATGCTTGCGAGAATATACTGTTAGTCAGGTAGCCTCAAGGTAGATAAAACCTCCGAGAAGGGGATAACGAGGCTATATGGTGAATACTCTCGGGCATTGGGTTAAAATCACGGTAATATTATATAACCCGTGGTGGGTACAAGATGTCGCAAGAACACGAAGAGTATGAAGTAGAAGCACTGGGTATTGAGGTTGATTGTCAGCCGATTGAGTTGTACAAGGTGCTGAAAATTGCCAATGCAGTGAGCGGCGGTGGGGAAGCAAAGCTTGCCATTGCCGAGGGTTATGTCGCGGTTAATGGTGAGCTTGAACAGCGTAAGCGCCGCAAGGTGTATGATGGCGATGTTATTGAGTTCAACGAAGAGTATTATTTGGTCATCTGCGATAAGCCCGTTACTGAAGCGGTAGAAAAACCAACGGTGAAACCATCGGTCAGCCCACAGCCTAAAGCGTCAAATAAAGCGAAGGGTGGGGCAAAAGGTTCTGCGACGAATAAGGCAAAGAATAAGAATACGAACAAAGCGGCGAAACCGGCCAAATCCCGAGGTGGGAATAAACAGGGTAAGCCTGTTTCTGGGCCAGCAGATAAAACGACAGGCCGTAAACTGCTTAGCTTCTAATGTCGTTAAAGATAGAATCCTTGGAAAAGAAAACCGCTGTTGTAAAAAACAGCGGTTTTTTATTTGTAATGATCTTGGATTGAATCCATCTGAATATTGTATCTTGAGTTAACATTGGTGTATGCGCTTGTGAATATATATTAAATCGTTCACTAAAAATAAAGACAATTGAGAATGTGCCCGTTTCATTTTTCATTATTAAGTGAAGGCTACCCTGGCTTTCGATATTCTTTTACTTAATCTTATTATTGTTTTATAGGGTCTCAGTCATATTAAATTGCTTTCATTTCCCCTTGTTGATTAATTAGTAACAGTTCAGAAGTAAATAAGTGCTATTTTTTGTTCACTATATTTCACAAGTTAAAATCTTTTGAAATCTGCTTAAGTCTAGGTCGGGTTTGACCGATAATTAAATGACATAACTAGATAATGTTACGTTGATAAGGTTGTACTTAGGTCGAGGGTGATGATTGCAACCGGCTAGAACAAGTCGATTTTATTTGACTCTGATTCTGAAAATGGATGTTGTTAATAGAATTAAAAAAGTCATAGCAACGTGTAACATATTAAAATTTTATCTGTAGAGAGGGTGGCGTGTTCAAAACGATTAAGACCAGAATTGCCTTAAGTGCAGGGGTCGCACTGGTATTCACATTAGTAATCGCAATGGGGTTTACGACTAATTCGTTTACTCAGGTGCAGACCATGACAGCCCAAGAGGTGTCTGCACAGTTGAAAGAATCTACGACACAGAACTTGCTGGCAGTTGCCAACGAGCAGAGCCAACAGTTAAATGGGCAATTAGCCCCGGTACTAGCGAACCTTTCTTTGTTACGTTCAATCTTGGAACTGGGCGGCGAGCAGCATGTCAGTGCGGATGTACTGGTACAGCAGTTTATCAATGCGCTGGAAATCCAAGATAAAACGGTATTTGCGGGTTATATGGTGTGGGAATCCTCGCCGTGGACAACGCCAGTAACGGCCAATGGGATTAAGTCTGTGACCCCTGAGGGGATCTTGGCTCCGTTTTTCTCACCTCTGCCAAATGGTTCGTTTGATCCAACGGCGATGGCCTCATTTCGAAATCAAAACCTCAACAATAATGGTGAGCGTATTGATGAATGGCATCTTGCGCCGTTCGAAAACGGACGTACCTTCGTTATGGAGCCTTATTACTACAACGTTAGGGGTAATCAGGAGCTGATTACAACGATTAGCCAGCCATTGAAAGTGAATGGCAAAATTGTTGGTTCGTTGGGTTTTGACTGGTCGTTGGTGGCATTTCAGGGGCAGTCGGAACAATTGGCCCGTCAACTGTACAATGGTCAAGGCCATGTCATGATCCTAACCAGTAGTGGAATGGTGATGGCTGACAGCCGTAACGGCGCCAATATCGGCAAGAAGGTGACAGGTGAACTGTCGAGCCGTTGGTCTGAGATTGTGTCGATGGCTCGCGGTGACAACCAGCGTTTGTTGACTATTGGTTCAGAGATGGTTGCCGTGTCTACGGTAGAAACAAGCGGTAAGCCTTGGGTAGTATTGGTTTCTATTCCATCAGCTGTTGTGACAAAAGACGTGACAGACTTTACGCAATGGAGTGAATCACTCAGCGAGGAAGCGATTGGTGAAGGGATCATGGCGGGCTTGTTTGCCGCGTTGGCCGGCCTTGCTGCAATGTTCCTACTCGCGGCCCGTATTGGCGCATCGTTAAAACAATTGGTCGATCGCATGCAGGATATCGCACAAGGAGAGGGTGATCTGACTCGCCGTATCCAACTGGATAGCCAAGACGAAACGGGTCAGCTTGCATTTTGGTTCAATACTTTCTTGGAACGTATTCAGGGGACATTGCGTACCGCGACTGATGCGGCTGAGCAGGTCGACAGCCATGCGACGGCTGGTCGTGGGCAGGCAGAGGATGTGTCTAACCAATTGCTGGGGCAGTTAAATGAAGTGAGCTCGCTGGCAACCGCGATTAACGAGATGAGCGCTACGGCTCAAGAGGTGGCCAGTTCGGCAGTGCAGGCTGCAGCCGCTGCTGCTCAGGTGCAAAATAGTAGCCTGGATGGTACCGAAAAGATGGGCCATGCCGCCAAGGCTGTGACGGAGCTTGCAGGACAGATCAACTCGGCTCAAGCACAGACTCAGACGCTTGTTGATTCAAGTGCGGCGATTCAGGGGATCCTCTCTGAAATTGGCGGTATCGCAGAGCAAACCAATTTGCTGGCACTGAATGCGGCCATCGAGGCGGCACGCGCTGGTGAGCAGGGACGTGGTTTTGCCGTTGTTGCCGACGAGGTACGTAATCTGGCAAACCGGACCCAGAGCTCAACGGAGGAAATCCGTAACATGCTGAGTCGACTAGAGGAAGAAACACAGTCTATCGTTGCATTGATGGCCCAGAGTCAGCAACAGGCTCGCGATACTTGTGAGGAAACGCAGGCTGCTCAGCTGGCACTGGAAGAGGTAAACGAAGCGATTAATGTGATCAATGACATGAACAATCAGATTGCTTCCGCTGCAGAAGAGCAGAGCTCGGTGACCGAAGAGGTTAACCGCAATGTCGTGAATATTAATGAAGCGACTAACGGTGTGATGCAAACCATGCAGGCATCTGTCGCTATGAGCGATGAGCTTGCCGGTCAGGCCGCTCAGTTGCGTGATGAACTGGAACAGTTCAAAACACGATAAGCGATAATCCTAAATAGAGTCAGTAGGGGCGGATATATTCCGCCCCTTTTTTTATGTCTCTATCTATGTCTCGATCGAAGGAAGTTTAGATTATGGGGCGGTCTTGATGTATTTCTCGTTGGTGAGTAACTCAAGGGCGATAGCCACATTGTTATTCAGCTGCTCGTTTACTCGACCAGGGAAGAGCTCTTCGAGTTTTTCGAGGCGGTCATAGCCAGTATGCCAAATGCGTCCCCATTGTGTTTCGGTCTTTCTATCACAGGCTGAAGCTGTCCAGGTTTCATAGCAATCCCATGTGTCAGGATGGGTGGTTTGAGAATAGCCGTCATATCCCCCTTTGCCGTTGATATTGAAGTTGGTGGCTTCGACATAGGCAATCGGGATCCCGGCACAAGCGAAGCCAGCATGGTCGGACCAAGAACCCGTTTCTCCCTCAGGGTAGCCAGGAAAAGCGGGATGAACTACAAACTTGCCCGATTCACCTTTGACTGCGATAGAGGCTTCTAGCATGGCATCTCGCATTGTTGTTGCCGCACTGTAATCGGTTTTATCTAGTGAGAGTTTTTTACAGATACCATCATATTCATCATAATCAGAGTGGGCAGCATGAACGTAAACAATGTCCCCCCCACCGATGGTATCGTAATTGATCATTCCGATGACATTTTCAAGTTCGCCTGTTTTCAGTGCTTGTTTCACGTAATGGAGTGAGCCGTTTAGTCCGTTTTCTTCGGCCCCCGGCAATAGGATACGAACATTGTACGGTAGGGATTTCCCTTTTAATTGCTCGGCAAGAGAAATTGCCGCAGCAAGCCCGGCCCCATTATCTGTTGCGCCCAGTGAATCATGTTCGGAACCGGTAGAGTCATAATGTGCCGCGAGGATGATAGTTTTATCTATCTTGCCTTTTTTCTCGATGATGTAGTTTTTTGATGACAGCATCATGCCATTCTGTTGGTATGAAAATGGCTGAACAGTGACGTCGTAGCCAAATCCGGTTAGTTTGTCGTAGATCCAGTTTCCGGCTCTCACTTCTTGTTCTGTGCTTGCTTCACGTGCGCCAATTCCTTCGGTGGCGCTGGCTATTTCGACTAAATATTGTGTTGCCTTACCGCTGGTTCCTTGGTTTTCATCGTCGTCACTGCCACCTATGTTTATGTTGCATCCTGTGAGCGTAAGCGTAACGGCTAGCCCGAGGTGGAAAATTCCGTGTTTCATTAAAACATCCTGCGTATTTGTTAATGATGAGTTTATTTCCGGTCTTTTGTATCGAACAAGGAGGGATTGGAACAGTGATCTATATCTAGATAAGGTGATGGGCGTTTTATTTCGGGTGATTTTGCGGCAAGGATCAATAGAGATGAAGAAGGGCAGGGTATTGATGAAGCATAAAAAAGCCAGCATGGGTATGCTGGCTTTTCATTCGAATGATGTTGATTGCACGCCGTTTTAGGTCAGGCGGAACTGCATCATGGTTTGCTGTAGGTTCGCCGCCAATTGACTTAGCTCATTACAAGCCTGAGTGGTATGGTTCGAGCCCTGTGCAACTTCAGTTGATGATTCGTTGATACGCGTTACGCTGCATTGCAGTTCTTCGGTAACCGAATCCTGCTCGCTGCATGCGCTGGCAATTTGCACACTCATATCGGCAATTTGGCTAACCGTCGATTCGATCGAACGGATTTTTTCACCCGTCTCTTGGCTCTGCTGAACACAGGAGTTAATCAAGCTGCAGCTGACCGTGGTCGCCTCGCGTGCTTCGTTGGCACTTTGCTGTAGCTTGTCGATGATAGTGATGATTTCGCCTGTTGAGTGCTGGGTACGACCTGCCAATGTGCGAACTTCATCAGCAACAACGGCAAATCCGCGGCCTTGCTCGCCGGCACGGGCTGCTTCGATCGCCGCGTTTAGCGCCAACAGGTTTGTTTGCTCTGCGATATCGCGGATCACATCTACAACCATGCTGATGTTAGCGGATTCTTTTTCAAGTTGGGCAACCAATACGCCGGCATTTTCGATTTCGTTGGAAGCTCGCTGGATCTGGTCAATCGTTTGGTTGACTTCCTGTGCGCCTTGCTGTGCTTCTTGGTTGGCCTCTTGCGCCGCAGTTGACGCTGTCTCGGTATTGTTGGCGACTTCGGCAACAGTTGCTCGCATTTGGTCCATAGCGGTTGCAACGGTAGTGATTTCCGACTGTTGGATTTCCATACCACCCGATGTCTGGTTTGCAACGGCACTGACTTCTTCAACAGCGGAGCTCAACTGAGTTACCGCAGCAATAATCTGTTCGATCAAAGCACGCAGGTCAGATTGCATGGTGATGCTGCTGTCAGCCAGTTTACCTAGTTCGTCATTGCCGATTTGATCACGGTCTAAGTAGTGAGTCAGGTTACCGGCAGCAATTTGAACAGATTGTTCCATTACCAGATTAAGCGGACGGCAGATCTGATTGGTCAGGAAGATAGTCATCGCAATCATAAAGGCAATGATTGCAACGATAGCTCCAATCGCCATGTCCATCATGATGGATACGCTGCTCAGAATGTCAGTACGGTTCTTGGTAACAAAACCCGTATTCATCTTGCGTAGGTCATCCAGCGCCGTTTCAATTTGGCTGTACACGCCAAGTGTACGAACCAGAATTGGCTGAGCTGTTTTCATATCGCCTTGATATGCTGCCTGCTCAAAAGCTTTAAGGTCTTGGATATATTTATTCCAACCGTTATTAACGCGGTCAAATACCTGCTGTTCACTTGGTGATGCGACGGTTGCGCCGTAGGCATCTAGCATTGATTTTATGTTTTGGTGTTGACGATCTACTTTGTCGATTCGAGAGCGGATTTGCTCAATATCAGCGTAGGTAATCAGCGCATACAGGGTGCGTCGCGCGTACGACATTTCGTAACGCATGTCTTCAACTTGCAACACACTTGGAATTGTTGAGTCGGTCAGGTTATAGATGGTGCTTCTAACTACTTGCACTTCTGAACGTAGGAATATAGCAAATGCGATCAGTAGAGCGGCAATAATAGAAAATATAAAAGCGATTTTCTTTCCGACAGAAAGATTTTTAAACATGGCGAGGTATTCAATCACTAAAGAAAAACGGTAGGGTAGTAATGTACTATTAAATTTATAAATTAACAATATTATTATTTAAGCGAGATGTGGCTGGTTCCATGCAAAATTATCCGTTTATGGCACATTTTTACGGAAAAACGAGTGCCATTTAAGCATTTTTTCTAAACGGTACGTGTTGTTTGTCTATTTTTGGGTGGATTTTGACTCATTGGTTAGGCAGGTGAAGATCTTTATCTAAAAGAACAGTCTTCAATTAAAAACATTATTTAAAAGCAATATTTATTCTTTAGGATATATATCAATACTGGTGTTTTTATGACAGCAATAATAATCCCACGCCATTTTATTGACGACTTCTTTATACGCATTTGGGTTGGTAATCTTTGTTTTTACAAGAAATATTTATCTACCTGCATCATTTATGATTAGTCTGAAAATCAATACAGAATAACTCTCTGATTCAATGGGAATTTATCCTAAAAAGTAGAGGTTTAATGCAGGTGTTGTCTTATTTTGTGTATGTTTAAGTTCGTTATTTTGGTGAAAAATGTTACCGAAAGAAAGTCCTTGATTCTCAGTATTCTCCTTTCGATTCTCGTAATGTGATAATTAATGTGTTTTAATTTGCGGTTGTTATCACATTATGGAAATTGCCCTTGTGTGTATTGACGCTTAGTGGGTAAATAGGGGCAGCAGAGGATGAAAGCATGACAACGAAATTTAAACCCAATGCGAATGAAAAGCTGATTCAGTTATTGATGCACATCGCATCGGCAGACGAGCCACTGACAGCGCATGTGCTCAGCGAGCAAACAGGAATGCCGTCAAGCAGTGTTTATCGTTACTTGGTCATTTTGAAAAACTGGAACTTAATTGAAGAAAGCCCTCGTCAAAGCTGCTATTCCATCGGACCTGCCGCATTGCAGTTGCTTCGTAATTTTCAGCGTTTCTCGCCATTATCAAGTGGTGTCCATCAAGTCTTGCAGCGTTTACAGCAGCAGACGGGAGAAATGGCGGCTTATTTGGTGCCAGTAGGTTTTAGGGCGCTGTGTATGGCTAGGATTGATAGTCCCCATGCCTTGCGTTGTGCCTATGAAGAAGGCCAAAGCCAGCCGTTGGTGCGAGGGGCGTCAGCCAAGGTTATTTTGGCGCATCTGCCCGAGTCTCGGATTCTCGGTACTCTCTATCATTTTGGGATCACCGAGCCCGATGCTGTTGAGCAGTGGTTGAAAGAGCTTGCCCAGATAAAAGAAGAGGGCTATGCCATCAGTACTTCTGAGTATGACCCAGGTGTGTCTGGGGTTGCAGCACCTGTTTTTTCCGGCAATAAAATTGTCGGAGCCGTGAGTATTATGGCGCCGGAAGACCGGGTTCAAAAGCGTAAACACGCCATTATTTTTAGTGTTCTGCAGGCGGCTCGAGGGTTACCACCCGCTGCCTGATTTTGATAGATAAGGAGCAAGCATGCTGGATTTCAAACGTTGGTTTTCATTTACCCGCCTAACCACACAGAATGAAATCAATCCGCTTCCAGCAATGATTGAGCCTTACGCCGAACAGCGTAAATCAGGGGCGGTATTGGTTGGCGTAGCGACAGATTTGAGTCTCAATGCCTATGATGTACAAATTGGCGCGAAGGAAGGGCCAGACAGTATTCGTCGGATGTTAGCCAAGTATCCGTTGACGCTTAATGTACCGCTCTATGATGCTGGTGTTATCGATGAGCAATCGATGGAATGGTCATCGTTTGATGTGTTGCAGTCGATGCAGTACCAGAAAGTACGTGAAATTTTGCAAGCAGGTCATTTCCCCGTGGTATTAGGTGGAGGCCACGAAGTGGCAATTGCGAGTTACCGGGCGTTGTCTGATACGGTAAACCGGGTAAATGATGCCGCTCAGCCTGAAGTGATTGCGCCACTTCCTAACCCTTGCGCGTCACGTGTGGGTATTGTCAATATTGACGCTAATTTCCAGTTACGCCGTTCTCTTGCCGTAAGATCGGGATCGGCATTTCATTCTGTTGCTAGCTTTTGTCAGTCACAGCAGCGTGAATTTCGCTATTTGGGGTTGGGAATTTGTGACCATACTAATTCTCAATCCAGTTTTGCCTATGCCAGCGAATTAGGGGCAAAGTGGTTGCTAGATAGCGAAATGAAGATGAAATATCGGCGGAAAATTCAAGCTACGGTTGATGCCTTTGTTGAGCAGGTTGATCATATTCATTTAAGTTTGGACTTGGCCGTGTTTTCATCAGCGGTAGCCGAAGGGGTCAATATGTCTCGAGTCTATGGTGTTAGCCTGCCGGTGATTGAGATGGTTCTCAAACAGTTAATGGCTAGCGGAAAAGTGAGAATTATGGATGTTGCTGGTCTTTATACCGAATATGATTATCAAGGCCAGACTGCAAGACTCGCCGCGAAGCTGATTCAGCACAGCCTCAAAAATATCTGATCCCCGCGTCTTCCTTATTATCATGTCTATGGCCTCGTTATGAGGCCTTTTTCATTTTTGCCTGCTATTTAGTAAAAACACATCGAAACCAATTACTTGACTATAATTGCGATGTTGCCTCTTACATTTGAAAAAGAAGTAAGGGGTGGGGTGGACTAATGTAAAGGAGACAGGCAATGCCCAATTATACATGGATAGTCGCTATCGGATTGATTGGCTTATCAACGGTTGCCAGTGCTGGAAAACCCGCTTTTGATTGCAAAAAAGCCCAAGGAGAAGTTGAAAAATTAATTTGTAATGATAGTGGTTTGGCGGCACTGGATCATGAGATGCAACGGGTGTTTGAAACAGCCTTGCCAGCGTTGCCATTTGATGATGCTAAGCTACAAAAGGCTATCCAGCGAGGGTGGATAAAGGGGCGAAATGATTGTTGGAAAGCCAATGATGTGAGGAAGTGTACGGAGTTTGCCTATAAAAGCCGGATTGCTGAATTACAGATTATCAGTGGGCAGCTTGAAGTACCACAGCCGGTTTCTCTTGATTGCCAAGACAATAAAGAGCCCGTTACCGCGGTATTTTATAACCAAACAGATCCGGCGAGTATGGTATTGACATGGGGAAACCAACAACAAATTACGTTGGCTAAACCGACGGCAAGTGGCAGTAAATATTTGGGCCAAAATGTCAGGTTTATTGAGCATCAAGGGGAGATCACGATCACATGGCAGGATCGTAAATTACTATGCCGGACGAGGCAATAATATAAGGCCAAGTTTTCATATGCAGGATGCACAGTGACATCAGTATGTTTAGGAGATGGGAATTACCTGATGAAATGATACGTATTTTAAACGTATTTGATATAGAGCTGTGCTGACACAAGCATTTGGGGTGTACTTGGCCATCACGCTAGGGGTTGGTTATGCAAGTAAACAAAGAGACGGTGATCCATGTGATCATTGTGGGGATGGTGTTTGGCTTTATTCAATTTGTTCAGGCCAAACCTGTTGAAGTCATCCTGCCTGATGGGCGCAAAGCCATTTTGAATGATGACATGACTTGGGAGCCAGTCGATGGGCCTGCAGATCTCAAACATCGCCAACCTGTTACTCCTTCTACCCATTCTCAATCTATCCTTCCTGCTGCTCCCTTACCGGCACCTGCTGATGTGTCCTCGAATATTGTTTCAACTCAGCAAGCCAAGCCAACATTGCTTGTACCTGCTAGTGATGTGATTGAAATGGGACAACAGCAAGATGTGGGTATGTATGAATACGGAGGGGTAACGCTAACAGTATTGGCTCCGCAGTTTGTTGCTGGTCAGCTTAGGTTGCCAACCAGAATGAGCAACAATGGCAGTGAAGCGGTTATTTTGGTTTCGTTAAAGCTATCACTCTATGATCATAACGGTCACTTGCTGCTTAATGACAATCAAACGGTATGGACGTCAATTAAGCGTATGCCTGAAACCTATCTGCGTTCAGGTGTAGAGAAAGAAGGTAAAGACATCGCCTTTACGGTTCCACCTAGCGATAAATATTACCTCCAAATGGAAATATCAGAGGTTGAGCACCGTTAAGTTCAAAGAGGTGGTTATTGGGGGTTACGCCGTTTTATGGGGGGAACCGTTGCTGAATTATGATCGCATGTAGTTGCGCGGCTTTTATTATTGATGTGCAGCATGTTGGCAATAATAAACACGGTTAACATGATGAAAAATTGTGGTTCTATGGTGCTGTAGAGGTTGGATGATAGAGAGCCGGGCAAGAGGTTTGCACGGTCGAGGTGCAAGCCTTGGGTGAGTGCGATACCTGGCAGCAGTAGGTGGCAGGCTAGGCTGGCAATCACAGGACGTAAGCTGGTCAATGCCAAGCCGTTGAGTAAAAGAGTTACGCCCAGCATCATTGGTAGTAAAAAGGCCAGAGGTTCAATGATATAGCAAGGCGCGAGGTTGGTATCATTGAGCAAGCGGCTATGCTGTTCAGGGAAAACTAACCCTTTGAACATCAGCGTACCGGAGTAGGCGAATACCAAGTAGGTGCTGAAATGGTGAATAGGGCCTTGGGTCTTCATCCGTTGTATTCCTAGAAAATGCATCCAGTTGCTTGCACCGTCATGCTATGAGACCCAGAGATAATATTCAGTGCGAAATATCACCTTTTTCTAAGCTGATACCACGACTAGCTCGCATTATTTTATCTTGTATCTAAGATATCAATCCTTCAGTAGCTGGCCTTTTTCATTCCTGTGATTATTGGTTATCCATCCAGTTTAAAATGTAACGGGTAATAGCCTCCGGTTGGTTAAGATCCAGCTGCGGGAGTGAATGCTCTTGATTTAGCTCACCGTCAGTGGCAACGGCAATGATATGGGGATCATTGGGGAAAAGCAGTGGTTTGCCATAACTAGGGCGGAAAACTTCAATTTTTGAAAAAGGCTGGTCACGAAACCCTTCTACTAATACAAGATCTAATTCGTTGAGCTTCAGTTGCTCTAGGCACTCATCCAGTGTGGGTTCCTGACGTTCGACGTGATCGTATTCGAAATAAAGCATGTGGCGTTCTTTAGTTGCCAGCAAGGTTTGGGCGCAGCCTGCATGCCTTAAACGATAGCTATCCTTGCCCGGTTTGTCGGGATCGATGGAATGGTGGCTGTGCTTAATGATGCCGAGTCGTAATCCGTGAGCTTTGAGGCGTGGAATAATCTGTTCTAGCAAGGTGGTTTTGCCGGAACCGCTGTAACCTGCAAACCCTAGCATTGCGGGCATATGAAGATGTCTCATTGGAGGCTGATCCTATTGGGGGATTGAGGTGTCGTATTATACCTGCGCTTTGATTGTCAAAGAAATGAGTCCCTAAGGATAGGGGGATCTTGCCGAGGTCTATTTGTATTAAAACTGAGGGGAGAGGATATTTTCCCCACCAAGGTCATGTTTCCGACTACATTTATTGTGTGTACCAACGGTATCTGTTACTACCAGTATGTACATATGAATATATCGCATTCCACTTTCGGTGAAGTTTGACAGGAAGTCGTTGTTCCGAAAGAGGGCACCCTATAACCACAGCAGGGAGAGTACAATGTGGGCAACGTTAGATTTTGAAGCATCAGGTTTATCTGATCAGTCTTATCCTATTGAAGTTGGGTATTCATTACCCGATGGAACCGGAAACAGCCTGTTGATTAATCCTCTAACCGCCAGTGATGTCTGGCAGTATTGGGATGAATTTGCAGAGAATGAAATCCATCAGATCACCCGACAGGAACTGTGTACTCACGGTATCCCAGTCGTTGAGGTCTGCCAGCATCTCAATGCGGTATTGGGTAAATTTGAACGGGTATTTTGCGATAGCCAGTGGGATTTGTTTTGGCTTGGTCGGTTGTACCACGCCGCCCATATGCGGCCATCGTTTATGTTGACCGAGATCGGCTCTTGGCTGGTACAGGAAAACGGAATGGAGCGGGCGCACTTTCACCAGACAATGGACGCACTAGGCCCTGTTAAGCACCGCGCAGAGTCAGATGCCCGTCAAATTCGCAAGGCACTCAATCAGTTGATGGAATAGCCTGCTGTATATATTAAGGCTGCGAGTCCCCGCGATGTGGTATACTTGCAGCCTGTTTTCTCTACCGGTCAAGACCTTGCCTTTTTCTGAATGCCGTCCGGAACCTCATTTGACTTCACCTTCACCTTCATTACCATCTGTTAATACTGCGCGTTTGGCAATGTTCAATATTTCTATGTCTGAGCCTGAGTCTGGCGCTATTTTTCATCAGTTAATGAAAGATGAAAATACCCGTTTTTCTAAGCTGGCAGCCATTATCCAGCAGGCCGCTCCTGATATTTTGATGTTGTGTGAGTTTGACCACCCCGGCGAGGGTGGTGATGATGGTGCTCTTGCCCGTTTTTGTGAATACTATTTAGCTAACTCACAGTATGGTCAGCCGCCGATTGATTATCCATACCGTTATTGTCCGCCATCCAATACCGGTTTGGCGGTAGAGCATGATCTCGATGGTGATGGTGTGGTCAGCCTGCCGGGCGATGCCCAGGGCTTTGGTTCTCATCATGGGCAGTTTGGTTTTGTGTTGCTCTCTCGATATCCGATTGATACGGCTGGTATTCGTTCTTGGCAGCAGTTTTTATGGCAGGACATGCCAGACAATTTGTTGCCCGAAGGGTATTTTTCGCCTCAAGCTCGTCAAGTTCTCAGGTTGTCATCGAAAAATCATGTGCTTGTACCGATCCGGTTGCAAGGAAAAACCTTGCATGTGATTGGTTGTCATCCGACCCCTCCGGTGTTTGATGGTGAAGAAAAACGCAATGCCCGTCGTAACCACGATGAGCTGAGAATGGTGCGCGGCATTATTGATGACGCCGATTGGTTGTATGACGATACGGGATGCCGAGGCGGGCTCAAGTCGGGATCTGATTTTGTGGTGATGGGGGATCTCAATGCTGACCGGGTTGACGGTGACGGCATGAAATCGGCCATTTCCCAGTTATTGCTGGATTCTAGGATCAACCGTGCGGTTGCCAGTGGCCGTAAGACCCCCAAAAGTCTAGGGGGGCGATTTGTACGCCCGTGGCAGACGAGGACAGGCAGAGCATCGGAATGGACTCATATTGCCGGTTTGCGGTTAGATTATGTGTTGCCATCGGCAAGCTTGAATGTCGTGGGAAGCGGTGTATTTTGGCCAGACAGGAAGGATCCACTGCGCATGTTGATTACCGATGAGCGTGGCCGTGAGCGTGCGCAGGCGGGATCGGATCACCGCCTAGTATGGGTTGATATCGCCGTGAATTGAGGTGCTTGGGTATCTGGCCTTTTGTGTCCTACGCTTGTAGAACAGGACGCAATATGGAGAAGGCAAGATGCCTGAGATGAAAATAACAGCCCCAGAACTCAATCCCCCCCAACATGATCATCATTCAAATCCCAAACCACTGGGTGGGGAGGGTCTGCGAGGGCAGTCGGCAGGTACAACGGCGCTGTGTACGGTGGGCAAATCCGGAACGGGGCTGACCTACAGAGGCTACGACATTTCGGATCTTGCCTATCATGCTGAGTTTGAAGAAGTCGCTTACCTGTTGCTCAAGGGCAAGTTGCCGACGCAGGCCGAACTGTTAGCCTACAAAGATAAATTGGTTTCGTTTCGTGGGCTGCCTTTGGCTTTGAAGATGATGCTGGAGCAGATCCCTGCGGATGCTCATCCTATGGATGTGATGCGTACGGCCTGTTCTATGTTGGGCAATTTGGAGCAGGAGCAGGGGTTCTCCGAGGAATATGACAAAGCCGATCGCCTGCTGGCTTTGTTTCCAGCCATTATTTGCTATTGGTACCGATACAGCCATCATGGCGTTCGTATTGAAACTTATTGTGAGGAAGACACAATAGGCGGTTATTTCCTGCATATGCTCACGGGCAGTCCGCCCAGTGAACTTCACAAGCAAGTGATGCACTGCTCCTTGATCCTCTATGCCGAGCATGAGTTCAATGCCTCGACATTCGCCGCTAGAGTTTGTGCCTCTACGCTCTCCGATATCTATTCATGTGTGTGTGCGGCGATCGGTACGCTGCGGGGGCCGCTGCATGGTGGTGCCAATGAGGCGGCAATGGAGATGATTGAACAATGGCAAACCCCCGATGAAGCGGAAGCGGGCATATTGAAGATGCTGGCTGACAAAGAAAAGATCATGGGGTTTGGCCATGCAGTGTACCGAGAGTCGGATCCACGTAATGCGCTCATTAAAAGCTGGTCGGAAAAACTGGCCGAGCAGGCTGATGACCCCATGCTCTACGCGATATCAGAACGGGTTGAGGCGGTGATGAAGCGGGAGAAGAACCTGTTTTGTAATGCTGATTTTTTCCATGCTTCTGCCTATCATTTCATGGGAATTCCGACCAAGTTGTTTACTCCGATCTTTGTGATGAGCCGCCTGACCGGATGGGCGGCCCATGTCTTCGAACAGCGAGAACATAATCGGATTATTCGTCCGAGTGCCGATTATATCGGGCCTGAACACCAGGAGTGGCTGCCTATTGATGAACGTTAATATCGTTCCTGCCATGGAAAGCAATGCTTGGGAGAATATTCCCCAAGGGCAGTTGTGTTGGTTGCCTAATTTTCTGAGTCGCGATGAGGCGGATAGGCTCTACGATCAATTGGAAGCCGAGTTGGAATGGCAGCAAAAGGCTATTTTCATGTATGGTCGCAAGGTGCTGCAACCCCGTCTTCAGGCTTGGTGCGGCGAGGAGGCATACACCTATTCAGGCCTGAGGATGGAGCCTGCGTCTTGGACTCCGGGCCTAAAACAGATAAGGGATAAGTTACATCGATTGTTGGGCTGCCGGTTCAACACGGTATTGGCCAATAAATACCGTGATGGGAGCGACTATATGGGCTGGCACCAAGATAACGAAACGGAGCTTGGTCATCAGCCGATCATCGCTTCGGTTAGCTTGGGGGAAACGCGTCGGTTTGTGCTCAGGCATTTACATTCCAGGCAGAAACGTGAATTTGAGTTGACCCCCGGCTCTTTGTTGGTGATGGCGGGGGATTTGCAGCAATATTGGCAGCACACTATTCCTAAGACCCGGCAAGATAAGCAACCTCGTATCAACCTGACGTATCGTTGGATTGATGGTGGAGGGCAGCAGAGCTAGATAGTCTGGGGCGGTAGGCTTTCTTACTGTAATTTGACTGAGCGTATAGTTGCTTTTGTTAATGTGGTGGCATATTCAGGAGTATGATATACCCCCGCAATCGCTAAATACGCTGACGTATCTAGCATGTGATAGCCAACCACATGGAGTAAGGAATGATAAGGGTTTGGAAAGGCTTTGGTACATCCGCTTTGGTTGCCAGCTTGTTGTTGTCCGCCCCATTACTGGGAGAGCCATTGCCTGATCAGTCGTCATCGCAAGCGGCATCAAAAACAGCACAGCCATCTTTGGCTGTTGCTGTTACGAGTTACCAGCAAGACGCGGCAACTATCCGTCATACATACGAGAGTCGACTTTTTACCCTGCCGGCTTTCAAGATGGGCCATTATGGCCTGCGCATGTATCGTCAAACTCACGATCCTAAATATCATGCAGCGATATGGTCTGATATGGCGCGGGTTGCCAGCCGTCTGAATTATTTCGCAACTGAAGTCTATACACCTGCGCAGATACAAGCATATTCAGCCGACCGCTTGTCTCGCTACGATCACAAAGACGATATTCGTAGTGATTTGCGCTATGAGGCAACCAAGGCTACCCCTGAGTACTTTTACCTTGGGGTGGATTTGCTCGGTTCGATGGCTCGTGCCAACGAGTACGGCCTAAAGCATCGAGAAGATAGTAAATTACGCGATGTGTTACGCCGTTATGACTTTAATGTCTATGCAACCAATCCGGCTATGATTCGCGCCTGGGCCGCGCAGTTGGCAAACCAAGTATATTGGTTGCGTCAATTGGGCGAGCAAGATGTTGTTGATAATTTTATTGAGGCATTTCGTAAAACATATCCCGACAGTAAGGATGGAGAGCTGACGGACCAGCAGTTCATGAATAAGATTTATGGGATGACCCATATTATCTTTGCTGCGGCGGAGTACTACCAGCACCCGGTGAAGGAATCTGATTTTCAGTGGATTTACGATTATTACCGTAAAAATATCAATATGATATTGACCCGAGCGAAAGAGGATGTGGTTGCTGAGGTGGGCATTAACTTTTTATTGGCAGGGCTTGAGCACGATCCTGTTGTGGGCATGGCTCGCAAGGATATTCAGCAAGCAATGGATCGCAAAGCTGGGTTGGTGCCATCAACGACAGGAAGTACAGATCTACTCGATGGTGAGCACCGTAATGTTTTGGCTGTGATGCTGCTTGACTGGCGGGGGGCCAAAGAGGGGCCGACTATTCAGCAAGATCCTGAAATATTCGATAACTTGCCATATGGTTTGGTAAGCCAATAGGCGTACGATACCAATGATAGAACAGGGCTACATCATGTAGCCCTGTTCTGCTTTGTGGTGTAGCTAGGGTTAGAGAATCGTGAAAATCTCTTCTTCACGCAGGCGGGACTTGGGCAGGGAGGCGTTGAAGTCCGTCTCTTTGCGATAGCCCAAGGCCACGAGGGCTACTGCGCTGTAACCTTTTTCAAGTAGACCAAATTCTTGGTTAAGAGCCTTGGTATCAATCCCTTCGATCGGCACGGCATCAATTCCTAACGCTCCGGCTCCGAGCAGTACCGTACCCATATTGAGATAGAGCTGTTTTTCCATCCAATGTTGGGCATCTTTGAGATCAAAGCGGTGCATGTTGACGAACATCGTCCGTCCTTTGTTGACCGTCTCTTTGAATGCCGGATCCGGGAAGCGGCCGTCTTGCTCTTCGGTTTCAAGCAAATGGCGGATGTAGTCTTCGTTGATGTCGGTTTTGGCGCAGAACAGGATCACATGGGAGGCATTGAGTACCTTGGGAGTGTTGAAGATAAAAAGTCCCTGAGTTCCTGTGGCGATTCGTTGTTTGGCTTCGTCGTTATCAGCCAGAATAAAGTGCCAAGGCTGGGAGTTGACACTGGATGGGCTAAAACGCAGTAGGGCTTTTATTTGCTCGAACAACTCGGCAGGAATGGTTTTGGTTGCATCAAACTCTTTGGTGGAATAACGAGTTTGTGCAATATCATTCAGGTTCATTGCAGGCGTCTCCATGGAATGCAAAGGCTGAGGGTATCATAGAACGCTGGTGGAAGATGGCAAGGGGGGATAGCGCGATGGCCTTAGCGATAGATAGCACCCCGAGGGGTGCTATCAGACTGAAGTCTCGAATTCTCTGAATCCTCGATGAGTCGGTGGTAAGTTGATCACCGCAAAATCATGAGAGATCAAAGCGGTCCGCATGCATTACTTTCGACCATGCGGCGACAAAGTCATGGACGAATTTTTCTTTGGCATCATTGCTGCCGTATACCTCGGCGATTGCCCGTAATTGGGAATTGGAGCCGAAGACCAAATCAACCCGGGTTGCGGTCCATTTTACGGCGCCGCTGTTGCGATCACGGCCTTCAAAGGTCTGGGCTTCTGGCGAGGTTGGGGACCATTCTATTCCCATATCGAGCAGGTTGACGAAGAAGTCGTTGCTCAATGTACCGGGTTTGTCTGTAAATACACCATGTTGCGATTGGCCGAAATTGGCGTTGAGTGCCCGCATCCCACCGATAAGCACGGTCATTTCCGGTGCGGTTAGGGTGAGTAGTTGGGCGCGGTCAATGAGCATTTCCTCGGCGGATACGGCATAGGTTTGCTTGCTGTAGTTACGGAAGCCGTCAGCAAGGGGTTCCAGTACCCCGAAAGAGTTGGCATCGGTCTGTTCGTTGGTCGCATCGGTTCGGCCTGGCGAGAATGGCACATCTACCGAGAGGCCAGCATCGTTGGCGGCTTTTTCTATGGCAGCACAGCCGCCGAGGACGATAACATCGGCAAGGGAAACGCGCTTGTTACTCGATTGACCGTTATTGAAGTCATTTTTGATGCCTTCAAGGGTACTCAATACCGCACGTAATTGATCGGGTTGGTTGACCTCCCAGCTGTTTTGCGGCGCAAGCCTTATTCGCGCACCGTTAGCGCCCCCACGGTTATCAGAGCCACGGAAGGTCGCCGCCGAAGACCATGCGGTGTAGACCAGTTCAGAGACGCTGAGATCTGATGCCAAAATGATACGTTTGAGATCATCGGCATCGTTGCTATCGATTAAACCATGATTTACTGGGGGAACGGGATCTTGCCAGATCAGATCTTCGTCGGGTACTTCAGGCCCAAGGTAACGGGATTTTGGCCCCATATCACGGTGGGTCAGTTTGAACCATGCACGGGCAAAGGCATCGGCAAACTCATCGGGATTGGCTCGAAAGTGCTCAGAGATTTTGCGGTATTCGGGATCCTCGCGCATCGACATGTCAGCGGTGGTCATCATAATGCTAACCCGTTTGGCGCTGTCTTCTGGATCCGGGGCATGGTTCTCGCCCGCCAGATTTTTCGGAGCCCACTGGTGGGCGCCAGCCGGACTTTTAGTTAGTTCCCACTCATAGCCCAGTAGCATGTTGAAATAACTGTCATCCCACTGCGTTGGTGTCGGGGTCCATGCGCCTTCCAGTCCACTGGTAATCGCATCTCGCCCTTTACCGCTGCCATAGCTACTTTTCCAACCAAGCCCCATCTGTTCGATCGGAGCCGCTTCGGGCTCGGCCCCTACAAGGGCGGCATCTCCGGCACCGTGGCATTTACCGAAAGTATGTCCCCCCGCGGTTAAAGCAACGGTTTCGTAGTCATTCATTGCCATTCTTGCGAATGTTTCGCGGACGTCGCGGCCAGATGCCAACGGGTCGGGGTTGCCATCTGGGCCTTCGGGATTGACGTATATCAGCCCCATTTGTACTGCAGCTAATGGGTTTTCAAGATCGCGCTCGCCGGAATAACGGTTGTTGCCGAGCCATTCGTCTTCCGCGCCCCAGTAGATATCCTCTTCTGGCTCCCAGATATCCGCACGGCCGCCACCGAATCCGAATGTCTTGAAGCCCATTGATTCAAGAGCCACGTTGCCCGTGAGCATAAAGAGATCGGCCCATGACAGGTTGTCGCCGTATTTTTGTTTCACCGGCCACAACAAGCGACGTGCCTTATCGAGGTTGCCGTTATCGGGCCAACTATTGAGGGGGGCAAAACGTTGGTTGCCTGTGCCTGCACCGCCGCGCCCGTCACCGGTACGGTAGGTGCCGGCAACATGCCAAGCCATCCTGATCATTAACGGTCCGTAATGGCCGTAGTCAGCGGGCCACCAGTCTTGGGAATGGGTTAATACATGTTCGATATCATTCTTGACGGCGGTGAGGTCCAGTTTGTTGAAAGCGTCTTTATAGTTGAAGTCGCTTGCCATTGGATTGGCTTTGGTGTCGTTCTGGTGAAGGATTTTTAGATTGAGTTGGTTTGGCCACCAGTCAACATTCTTGGTCCCGCTGCCACCGAGGTGGGTATGGCTGCCGTGCAGAAACGGACATTTTCCTGCAGAGTTACTGTCATTGCTCATGGATCACTCCTATCAGGTCATGCGTTATCGCAGAAAATGGACACGTTATGAATATAGACGGGCTTGCAGGCTTTCACCGATGGATTTATCAATATCTACAATCGTATTTTTCGGTTGATTGTGTGTTTATTTATCGGTTTTTTGATTTTGTCGGTGTTGTAGGGAAGGGAGTAGTGAGCGCGCATGAGATAAATGCCCCTTGATTGCGACACTGATTATGGACGAATAGCTCCATAATGCATGGAGGCTAGGGGGATGTTTCGGCGAAGGAAGGGGTGTCATGATAATACATATTGAACAGTGAGTTGTGAGCCGCAGGTACCTAACCTGTGTTTGCCGCATATAACGATATGGGTTGGAAATGATCAGTAAAATTGTCAAATTCACAGTGAAGCCAGAGCAGAAAGAAGCGTTTCAAGACGCATTGCAGCGTAATTTTGAGGGAACACAGTCGGAGCCGGGCAGTTGTGGAATGCATCTTTATACAGATGGTGAGCATCCGGATACCTTTATTGCTATTGAGCACTGGCAGGATCAGATAGCATTCGAGGCCCATATGGCACAGCCTTATACCCAAGCCATGTTGGCGATGCTGCCGGATGTGCTGGCTGCGCCTATCGAGATAGTTGATTTGGCGCCATTGAATAGCTGAAATACAGGTATCTATAAAAACGGCAGGCGATGTATCGCTTGCCGTTTTTTTTGAGAACAGTAATGGGATTTAGAAGTAGTACTTGCCCTTGATGCTATTGACCGTGAAGGTTTGCACTTTCATGGTCGGCGACCAGTAAGACGCATTCCAGCCTGCTTTGAGTTTTAATTGGCGAACAAAATGTTCGGCTTTTGGCAGGCTTTGCCACACTTGCGGGAGGAATAGTGCTTGTTGGTGACCATCAGATAAGATCAGGCCCACTTTGTTATTGCCGAGATAATTGATGAGCTCCTGCTCTGAGCTGACCGTTAAGGTTTCTGGTTGGCACAGAACGGAGACCTCGATTTGCAGGTCGTCCAACTGGTCTTCTGTTAATGGCATGAAGCGGCGATCTTGGTATGCACTGGCACGGGCACGGTTGTACACCTCCATCACTAACGGTGAGCGTGCGATGATCGTGCCCAGACAGCCTTGCAGTTGGCCGTTGACGGTAAGGGTAACAAAACAAGCGCCTGGCTGAAGAAGGCGGCGTGTATAAAGATCGAGCTGTGGGGGCTGAGGGCAGCCTGACGAAAAATGGCCATGAATAGCATCACGTGCCACATCCAGTAGTTGGGTTAATTCGCCTTTATTGAGGCTCTGACACGAGGTAACTGACATATCCTACGACTCTCTCCTTATCTCCGGCTTGGGTATCGCCGGAATTTATTAGTGTTTTACGGGTAAGTTGGTATCCCCTCTGTTTGGCTAGCAAAAGTAATGTATTGATACCGGTTGAGCCGCAGGCTTGTTCGGGGGTCAGGACTGGTTCGAAGCTTTCGATAAGCGAACAGGTTGCATTATCGAGGCTGCAGGCTTGGTCATAGTTGTGAAAATGGCTGAGATCACTACTGATGACAAGCAGGCAGTCTTCATCGCGCCACAGCTGGTCGAGCAGCGTGGCGACAGTACCTGAGGATACATTACTGGTTAAGAGCGGTAACAGGGTGAAGTCATGCAGGCATGACTGCAGAAAAGGCAGCTGGACTTCAAGACTGTGTTCCTGAGCATGTACCTGATCTGATACCTCAATATCATTCATTTCCCTGAGTATTTCAATAGATTGTCGGTCAATTTTTATCTTGCCTAGCGGAGTGGCGAAATATTCAGCATCAGGTACGGCGCAGCCTTTGAAATAGTAGCGGTGGCTTGGTCCTATGAGGATCACTTTGCGGATATGTGCAGCCTGCATTTTGATTTCGCGGTAGGCTTGAGCCGCTACCTCGCCGGAAAATATATAGCCGGCATGGGGGACAATAATAGCGCGAATGCTAGATCGGCAAGATGGAACGGGTGTATCCAGCCATTGATCGAGTTGGCCTTGTAGTTGTTCTGGAGAATGGGGGTAGAAGCGCCCGGCAACGGCCGGCGGTCGGATGTTCATAACTATTTCCCTGAGGTCGTGTAATCGGCAAGCCTTGCCGAATACGAGCTTATATACTCATTATAGGAATAAATACTCACTCAGGTGACTATGATGGAAAAGCCCCCTCGGTATTATCCCACTCGCTACTGGCATCAACTCGATGATGGACGGGTGCAGTGTGATGTCTGTCCGCGCCACTGTCAGTTACGGGAAGGGAAATTAGGAGCTTGCTTCATTCGTATGGCGAAAAACGGCGAGATTGTGCTGACCAGTTACGGACGATCGAGCGGATTTTGCATCGATCCTATTGAAAAGAAACCGCTTAATCATTTCTATCCCGGTTCATCGGTGCTTTCATTTGGAACTGCGGGTTGTAATTTGGGGTGTAAGTTTTGCCAGAACTGGGACATTAGCAAATCTCGCGAAATTGATACCTTGGGAGCGGTAGCCATGCCCGAGCAATTGGCAGCAGCGGCCAAGCGTTATGGCTGTGACAGTATTGCCTTCACTTATAATGATCCGGTGATATTCATGGAGTACGCCATTGATGCCGCAATTGCCTGTCGGGCTGAGGGGATAAACAGTGTTGCGGTTAGTGCCGGTTATTTGTGTGATGCGCCCCGGCGCGCGTTTTTCCATCATATGGATGCCGCCAATATTGATCTCAAGGCGTTTACCGAGCGTTTTTATCGCAAGGTTTGCAGTGGTCATTTGGCACCGGTGCTCGATACTTTGCTCTATTTGCGCCATGAGACGACGGTGTGGTTTGAGATTACCACCTTGTTGATCCCTGGGGAGAATGATAGCCATCGCGAGCTGGATGCGATGACACGTTGGATCTATACCCAACTTGGCCCAGATATACCTATTCATTTCAGTGCGTTTCACCCGGATTTCAAAATGTTGGACAAGCCCCGCACGCCGTCGGAGACAGTGATTAAGGCTAGGGAGATTGCCATCGCCAACGGTCTGCACTATGCCTATGTCGGTAATGTATTCGATGAGGCAGGAGACAGCACTTATTGTCCGGGGTGCGGTCACAAGGTGTTGTCTCGGAATTGGTACCAGCTTGGGGAGTGCCATTTAACTGCCAAGGGGGCTTGCCATTATTGCGGCTACCAATTGGCCGGACGCTTTAAGCGTATAGCGCATGCCTTTGGCCGGCGTCGCATTCCCGTGCAAATTACCAGTGCCTAGGATTGGCTGCGGGCGATTATGACAGACAGTCCTTGTCAGGGATAAGGGCGATCCGATATCTTAGCGGCCTGAGTGATTTTGATACCATGAGATAGAAAACATGTCTGATATGACAATGGAACAGTTGGCAAGCTACCAGAACCTTGTAATTACCCAGTCTAATTGCCCATATTGCGTAAAGGCCAAGGCGATCTTGGACGAGCGTGGTACGGAATACACCACTTTGGTGTTGGGTACCGATCTTGCGAAGACAACAATGGTTGATTTCATTGAGCAAGCGACGGGCAACCAAGTACGTACGGTGCCGCAAATTATCCTTGATGGCCAATACATTGGTGGGCATGACGATCTTGTCGCATTTCTCGAGCGTCAGGTCGAGAACGATGCGTTCGGTGACTTCGAGCTATAATGTCTTGTTAATGCATAGAAAAAGCAGCCTGTTGGTTGCTTTTTTTATGCGTGTTTTTTAACTGGCTAGAATGACCCGTTATTCATTATGGGGTATCAGTCTTGAGTCTGCAGGGACTTAGGCTGCCGGTTGGTTTGCTTGTCCGTAGGATGCCAGTAGTACCGAGACGACAGTTTCAATCTTTTCTTCAAGAATCTTTCCATCAAACGTTGGGGCAAGGTGCATGACTTGCGGCCAAAACAATAATCCTTGGAAAAGGCTGACATAGATATTGGTCAGTGTTTTGAGATCGGTGTGTTTGAGTTTTCCTGCCTCCATAGCCGCTTTGAACCATTGGGTAACCGCCTTGGTGCTGTATAGGGTGGTTATTAGGTTCTGTGCCATTTCTGGTTGGCGGAGAAATTCCATGACGATGGTGCGAGATAGGTCGATACCGTAAGTGTTATATAGCACATCGACTTCTTGGTAGGTGATGTCTGTCAGTTGTTCGTGGAGACTGCGTTTTTCGTCAAAGGGATACTGAACGTGGCTGTCGACAGATTGCTGGATGATCGTCAGGACGGATTCGAATAGGCATTCTTTGCTTTCGAAGTGGCGGTAGAGCGTCCGTTTGGAGACTTCGGCGGTAGCACTGACTCTATCCATATTGGCGGCAATAAAGCCGTGCTGAATGAATTCTTCTTTTGCGGCTTCGATGATTGCCAAGCGTTTTCTTTCTGAACGTGTCATCGGTGTTCGTTCTTTTCTATTTGCCTTGTTTGAACTTTATCAAATCTCTGTCAAAAAGTACACGCGCGAGTTTACTTTCGGTTTTGCGCTGCTATAAAATAAACTTGCGAGTTTACTTTATGCATCCCCGCACGTATTAGCAATGAACCGGCACCCATGCCATGTCTGAACAACACGGGTCGCGCCTGACCAATCTTTTAATGGAGAACAAGGTGAAAACGTATTCGAGCAAGCCTGCATTTGCGTCATTTAAACAAAGCGCCATTGCTGCCAGCCTGTCTGTGGCCGTGTTGCTGCTGAGTGGTTGTGGTGAAGAGCAGCCGCAGCAAACCGTGGCGCCAGTTGTAAAACCGGCATTAACGGAGGTGGTATCAACCCAAACCAGTGCCGATTTGAGTTTCAACGGTGTGGTTCGCGCGGCGGAACGTGCTGATTTGGCATTTCGGGTCGGGGGGCGCCTCACTGAGATCCTTGTCAAAGAAGGGGATGAAGTGAAACAGGGGCAGTTGCTTGCCAAGCTGGATCCTCGCGATGCTCAAACTGCCCTTGCGTCTGCTTCTTTGGAGTTGGATAACACCAAAGCTGAGTATTCACGGGCAAAGGCGATTTATGAGAAGAGCCAGGCGATAGCCAAGAGCGATCTCGATACGTTGGCAACGCGTTATAACTTGGCAAAAAACCGTTTGGCAGAGGCCAAGCGCCAGCTGGAGTACACCCAGCTAAAAGCACCGTTCGATGGCATCATTGGTCGAAAAATGGTGGATAACCACGTTCAGATCCAAGCTAATTCCCCTGTGCTTACCTTGCATGATCTTAGTGATCTCGAGGTCGTGATTAATATCCCGGACAGCGTGATGCTGTCACCGCTGCGTGGTACTCAGGCACAGGCCGAACTGTCGGCTATTCCGGGGCAGCTGTTTCCGTTGGCATTGCGGACCTATGCCACCCAAGCCGATCCGGTGACTCAGACGTATGCGGTGGTGCTGGGTTTTGATGACCTGAAGGGTTTTCGTGTTCTGCCGGGTATGGCTGTGAAAGTGCTGCCTGTTGCCGCACATGCAGAGAATGAGCAAATGGCATCATCGTCGACAATTACTGTGCCGTTGACTGCCATTGTCCCTGATAACCAAGGCAAGCAGTTTGTTTGGGTGATTGGTGAAGGGAACAAGGCGGAGAAACGCTACGTTGAAGTCGGTGCGTTGGTGAAGAATCGTATTGTGATTGAACAGCATCTTAAGCCGGGTGAGCGAGTGATCATTGCTGGCGTGTCGAGTGTGCGTGAGGGCATGGAAGTACGTCCTTATAGCGATAACAACGGAGCATAATCGATGGATATTGCACGTTATACAATCGCCAAGCGAACCAGTGTTTGGGTGATGATCGCGTTGGTACTGTTAGGTGGCTATATCAGTTACCTGAAGTTGGGGCGCTTTGAAGACCCGGAGTTTGTGATCCGCCAGGCGGTGATCAACACCCCTTATGCCGGTGCGACGGCTCAGGAAGTGTCGGACGAAGTGACCGATGTGATTGAAGGGGCTGTCCAGTCGCTGCAAGAGCTTAAGGAAGTGAAGTCGGTTTCGAAGCAGGGAATGTCTGAGGTTACTGTGGAGATCAAGCTGGAGTTTGCGAAAAGCTCGGCCGATCTCCAGCAAGTTTGGGACAAACTGCGGCGTAAAATCGGTGATGTTCAGCGCCAATTGCCACCAGGGGCGGGTCCGTCGATTGTCAATGATGACTTTTCGGATGTTTATGCGTTGTTCTTTGCGGTAACCGGAGAAGGGTTTACCGATAAGCAGCTGCAAGACTATGTCGATAGCTTGCGCCGCGATCTGGTTCTTGTATCGGGTGTGGCGAAGACAGCAACATTGGCTGAACAGCAAGAGACAATCTTTGTTGAAATCTCCAGTGAGAAGCTAGCCAAGTTTGGTGTTTCAGCAGAGAACGTGTTCAAAGTACTGCAAAAGCAGAACTTGGTAACGGTGGCGGGGAGCATTGAAACTGATGCTATGAGGATCCCTGTTATTCCGAGTGCGAGCATCCGTTCGTTCAATGATCTGAAGAACCTGCAGGTGGGGGTTGGCAGCAACAATACTGTTTTGCGGTTGGGTGATATAGCCAACGTGACCCGCGGTTATCAAGAACCGGCGTCCATGATGATGCGTTATAACGGCGAGCGGGCAATTGGTTTTGGTATTTCCAATGTCACTGGCGGCAACGTGGTGGATATGGGGGATGCGGTCAAGGCGCGGATTGCCGAGCTGGAAGGCCAGCGTCCTTTGGGTATTGAGCTCCATGTTATTTCGATGCAGTCAGATTCGGTGCGAGCATCGGTGGCGAACTTCATTGATAACCTGATTGCCGCTGTTGCTATTGTTTTCGTGGTCTTGCTGCTGTTTATGGGTGTCCGCTCCGGGGTAATTATCGGCTTTGTGTTGCTGCTGACCGTTGCTGGTACGTTATGCATCATGCTGATTGAAGACATTGCCATGCAGCGGATTTCTCTGGGGGCGCTGATCATCGCGCTCGGCATGCTGGTGGATAACGCCATTGTGGTAACTGATGGCATTTTGGTCAGGATGCAGACTAACCCAGAGGAAGATCGCGAAGTGATTGTCTCTGAGGTGGTGAATGCTACCAAGTGGCCATTGCTGGGCGGTACCGTGGTGGGGATCTGTGCATTCAGTGCTATCGGTCTTTCGCCTTCGGACATGGGGGAATATGCTGGTTCGCTGTTCTGGGTGATCTTGTACTCGATGTTTTTGAGCTGGGTATTTGCGGTTACTGTCACCCCGATGCTCTGCTATGACTTTATGAAAGTTAAAGCGGTGCCAGCCGATCGCAAACCTGGTTTTATGGTGACGGCGTACAAAGGCCTGCTGACTTGGGTTCTGAAGTACCGCCTTATTAGCTGTGGTCTGCTGCTCGCGACTTTGGCGACCGCCATGTGGGGAGTTAAGTTTGTCCCGCCGGGCTTCATGCCAGATTCGCAACGCCCGCAGTTTGTGGTGGATGTTTACTTGCCGCAAGGTTCGGACATTAAGCGTACTGAGCAGGTTGTCGCCAGCATCGAGCAGGATGTGAAAGCCAAAGAAGGGGTAACGAATATTGCTAGCTTTATTGGTGGTGGCGGCCTTCGTTTCATGCTGACCTATTCACCGGAAGCGCGTAACCCAAGCTATGGCCAGTTATTGATTGATATTGATGACTACACCAAGATCGCCCCATTACTGGGTGAGTTGCAGGCTGAGTTGGATGCCAAGTACCCCGATGCTTCAATTAAAGTGTGGAAGTTCATGCTAGGTCGTGGGGGCGGCAAGAAGATTGAAGCTGGCTTTAAAGGGCCGGATAGCCATGTTTTGCGCCAGTTGGCTGAGCAGGCTAAGGCCATCATGCTCAGTGACGATCAACTGATTGCGGTACAGGATGATTGGCGCCAGCAAGTGCCGGTACTACGTCCAGTATACTCGGCGCAGGAAGCCCAGCGTTTTGGTTTGACTACTCAGGAGATCAATCAGGCGATTGCCCAGACACTCTCGGGGCGTAATGTGGGCGTTTACCGTGAAGGTGATGATCTTATCCCGATTGTGGTTCGTTCGCCGGAAAATGAGCGCAACCATCAGCGCGCCATTGAGAATACTGAAGTGTACAGCCACACCGTGGGCGGTTTCATTCCGGTAAGTCAGTTGGTCGAGTCGGTCGACGTGGTATGGGAAGATGCGATTTTACGTCGTATCGACCGGATGCCGACGATTTTGGTTCAAGCCGATCCGGCCCCTGGTGTGCTAACCGCCGATGCATTTGCCTCTGTGCGTAGCAAGATTGAGGCGATTGACTTGCCACCAGGGTACGAACTGATTTGGTACGGTGAATACAAAGCTTCGAAGGACGCCAACGAAGGGCTGGTGATTTCTGCGCCATACGGCTTTGCGGCGATGATATTGTCGGTGATCTTCATGTTCAATGCGTTGCGCCAGCCTTTGGTGATTTGGTTGACGGCACCATTGGCGTTGATCGGGGTAACCGTGGGGTTGATTATTTTCCAGACCCCGTTCGAGTTCATGGCAATTCTCGGTTTCCTCAGTTTGATCGGGATGATGGTGAAAAACGCCATCGTGCTGGTGGATCAGGCCGATGTTGAAATTAGAGACGGTAAATCGCCGTATCAAGCTATTATTGACGCGGCTTTGAGTCGAGCTCGTCCGGTTCTGCTTGGGGCATTGACTACGATACTGGGGGTTGCCCCGCTTTTGATTGATCCCTTCTTCAAGAGCATGGCTGTAACCATCATGTTTGGTTTGTTGTTTGCCACAATCCTGACCTTGGTAGTGATTCCATTGTTTTATGCGATGTTCTTCAGGGTCAAATTGGATGCCGTAAACTAAAGCAAAGCATGTTTATTTGCTGTAAAAGCCCGCCGCTGAAAAGTGGCGGGCTTTTTGTTTGAAATGGGTTTTCTATTTCCGGAGTCGGTCTCGGGTAGGTTTGCGAATTATGCAATAGTGACTCTATGTTTATGGTGTATTGTAAATGCATGTAATAAATAAATTTCATCATGCTGAATTCTAATTGTGAATATAATTGGCGCAAATTATTACCTGTACTTTCTCACATGCTAAAGAAAATCAGTCTCGTATTTTTACTTGTTATTCTTTCTATTCTCGCTATTACTGTTTTAGTTTCGAATCATTTTTTGGATAAGTTTCGACATGAAAATATCCTATATGCAGATAATTTCGCCACTAAAACCATCACAGGTAGTTTTAATGCTGCCATTAATGAATTGATTTCTTCTACTGAATCGCTGGGTCATGCAATGCTATTGGATCCCGTTAAGCCATTTGATGAGAAATCTGTTTTACAAAATATGATGAATATCGTTAATACAAACGATACATATAAGGCGATGACAGTAGCCGCCCCTGATGGACGTTTTTTTTCTACAGCCACTAATGGTTGGTCGAAAGATCTGAATGCCAAAGAAAGTGGTCGCGAATGGTTTACGGCGATTATTGTGGATCATAAAGTCGGGCATGCTACCGCACCGTACCAGTCAATAGATGGGACAACGACGATTACAGTGAGCGCCCCGCTGACCCTTAACGATAGGACGGTGGGTGTTGTGGCAATCGATGTTGATTTAAATCAGATTATGCCAGAACTCGGTGTTGAGTTTGCAATTACAACGAAAGACGGGATGATTGTTGCGGTTGATAGTCAGTCGATTGACTGGTTGAACCAAAATCTTTTCGATGTACGTCCGACATACAGAAGCATTACTGAAGAGCCGTCGATTATTGTCAGCCCAGCAGGAAGTGTCTTTAGCATGTCTCGAGAATCAATTGGTGCTGATTATTATGCGTATGTGTTTACTAATCAAAAACAAACAGTCGAAAATGCGCAAAATATCTTATCTGCATTGATCGTCTTGCTGGTCACGATTGGATTGGTGCTGACAGCAACAATCTATATGATCGTACGACGTGAGTTGGCAAATATTCCGAGAGTCGTGAGTACGATCGGTAATATGGCTGAGGGCGAATTTCATTTAGTCAATATACCAAAGGCCAGCAATGAACTTGATAACATATCTGGGTCGCTGGTTACCATGCAGGCGCGTATTAGTAATGTGCTGAATTCAGCACAGGTAATAATGAAAAGCCTATCTGAGCATCAGCAACAGATTTCGGATATTTCATCGCAGCATGTTATTCGTTCAGAATCTGAATTGGCGAATATTGAACAAGTTGCCAATGCTATCTCTCAAATGGCTTCAACAGCCAATGATATTGCAGAAAGTGCACAAGCTGCTGATGTAGAAACGTCATCAACACTGAAGCTATCTTCAGCTAGTCTTGAGACATTGAAGCGCTCTACAAGCATCGTAGATCAGGTAACTCTATCGATTAAAGAGTCATCAAGGGTTCTAAACGAGTTAAAAGGGCTTTCAGACAATATTAGCTCGGTAGTTGAAGTCATTGGTAATATTTCAGACCAAACGAATTTGTTAGCACTGAATGCGGCGATTGAAGCCGCACGAGCTGGTGAGCAGGGGCGTGGTTTTGCGGTAGTTGCGGATGAAGTCAGAGCACTGGCAGTAAAAACTCAAGAATCAACAGTCAGTATTCAGAGTATTATTACGACCTTGCAGGCGAGTACGCAGAGTGCGGTTGAAGCGATGAACGGCAATTTACAGCTGGCAAGCCGACTATCTAGCAATTCTGAAGAAATTGAAGTGGCATTTAATGAAATATCGTTAAAAGTTTCTCAGCTGTCAGATATCAACTCAGCGATGGCTCGGGCTTCTGAAGAGCAATATATCGTTAACCAAGAAGTATCTCGCAGTGTTGATGAGATTAAAGTGATGGTTGGCGATAACCTTATGGGGGCCAAAGAAGCAATAGAATCTAACTCTGAAATGGCCCAATTGGTGGACGAACTAAAAGGCGAAGTGAGTTACTTTAAAGTAACGGTAGCTGAACCAAGATAATCGTATATCCCAATAAAGATCGGTAAGTGAGCCTGCCACAGGAATGTGGCGGGCTTTTTTGTATTTGTTTAAAAATTAAAAAAGCCTATCGTGTCTATATATTTAGAATCCTTTTAAGTTCTCTCGAGGTTGTTATTCGCTAGTGACTGTTTTTGTTGGTTGGAAAATGGCGGTTACGTTATATGCAGAGTGCTATCTTGTTTATATGTTTATGATTTAAAGGGTTTTTTATTTATTTTGCTTTAAGTTATTCCATCGAGGTTATTATTTGTAGCCATTTATGCTTTTTGTGAATATAATCCGCTGCCCAAAAAAACAGACTCATATGTTGATTTGTGCAGTAAATGATAATGATAAAAAAAGTAAATAAAGCCATAAAAAACATCCCGCTTAAAGTATTGCTTTCGCTTTCATCTTGTTTTGCCATCCTGTGTTTCATCATAGTGATATTGGTAAATCAAAACATGCTTGCTGGTGTTAGGGATAACACTAATCATGTAAACGATTATATTGAATTTAACCGTCATATGCGTGCATTTCAGGAGAGCATAGATAGCAGTCGTGTTGAAACGATTTATGGATTAGGTTTTGATAGCCGCCTTAATCCAATGGTGGAAGCGAATCGTGCCAATCTTGAATCGTTGCAAGAACGTTACAACACTATCTTGCAATCTGGCAATATAGTGCTGACATCTGATATTCGGCAGACTCTGGCTCAATTTTTTGATAATTACGCTCGCTATGTTGAGCTGTCAGTCGTTATGCGTGATAAACGAATGGCGATGAATGAGACTTATGCGTCATTAAGTTGGATCACTTCAACGATTACTCAGGTCGATCTCGCCATTGGGGCCAATCGCAATGCGGATGATATTGCGCAGTGGAACCGTAATTTAGCGGCAATCTCTGATACCGGGGCGTTGATGCTTCATCATATTGCCGAAGGTGTGAAGGGACGAAGCCTCGACGATAGTCAGAAAACACTGACTATGACAGAGTCTCTGCTAGAAGATCTGAAGGCATTTAAGTCATGGCCAGAAGTTGGATTGCTGTTACAACATGCCCATGATTGGTGCCGAAAAATCAGTGATATTATCCTGCTTCAAAATCAAGTAATTGTTATTTCAGGTGAAATGGCAAAACTAGGTTCAGAAAATACGGCAATGGTTACGGAACTATTGGCGCAGTCTATTCGTTCTAGCCAAGCATTGGGACAACAAACGACGTCATTGTTAGAGTCTGTAACGGCCAGTCAGTGGGCTGCGACAGCGGTGGCTGCATTATTGGCTCTCAGCCTGAGTGTGCTGATGGCGGCTGGTATCAGCAAGATTATTGCCACTCTGTCTGACGCAACACGTCAATTGGCAGATGGCAGGCTCGATGCTATGACAGGGATAGATGGCTATAACGAACTAGGCAAGTTAGGACAAAGTTTAGATAATGCCATTGATAAATTAGCCGCTACCCTTGCCGCTTTGCGTGGGATCAGTGAGGAGGTTGCGGCTTCTTCCACTGAGTTGGCCGCGGTAATGACGCAAAGCGAAGTCAATGGCAAGGAGCAGCAGCATCAGGTGTCATTGATTACCTCAGCCGTTAACGAGTTGGCTCAGACAGCAACACAAGTGGATGGCCACGTACAATTGGCTGAGACAGAAGCGCGACGTGCTTTTGATTTGGGGCAAAGCAGTGCCCAGGTCGCCCAGCAGGCCCGCCAGATGACGGATGAATTACAAGCTCAGTTAAATGAAATGTCAGCTCAAGTTATGGGGCTCAACGAGCAGACGATCAAAATCAGCGAGGTTGTGACGGTTATTGACAGCATTTCGGAGCAGACGAATTTGCTGGCGCTAAACGCAGCGATTGAAGCCGCGCGGGCGGGAGAAAGCGGACGTGGTTTTGCTGTTGTTGCTGAGGAAGTTCGAACCTTGGCAGGAAAAACACAAGCATCAACCCAGCAGATACAATCGATTATTGAACAGCTTCAACATAAATCTTCAGAGGTTGTTGAGGTGGTTAACTGTACGTTGGATAAGGTTAGTCGCAATCGTCAAATGAGCGAGCAAGCCGATCAGCAGTTGCTGAAGATCAGTGAGGTTATTGCCAATATTAGTCAGGTCAATGCTGCTGTGAGTCAAGCTGTTGAAGTGCAAAATACGGCGATTTCTGACATTACGGCGACGATTAATGGTATCAATGACATTATTATTCAGAATGTAGCAGGCATTGGCCAAGCCGCTGAGGCAAGCAGTCATCTTTCGCTGCAGGCTGAAAATCAAAATAGCCAATTGGACGTATTTCAATTACCTAAGTAATAACGGTTATTTTCATTAACCCGCCCAGATATGGGGTGACACTTAAAAAAGCCTGCCATGTTAAATGGCAGGCTTTTTTTGTTGTGTTTGTTTTTATTTTTATGCGGTGTGTTTTTTCAGACTCGGAACCAACCACTTTTTCTGGCTTAGCAGCACGATGCAGCATGGCAGCAACCAGCTGGCGTGGGCGCTATAGAGCGGTAGCCATTGGTTAAATGTTTCGTTGAGTGACGGTGGCATTTTATCAAGAATGCTAATGGCATCTAAGCTACCGAAAACAAAGGCGGTTACGATTGTTGCGACATAAGTTCGCTTAAATTTCTTGTCCCCTGGGTAGAACAGGGCTGCAAGGATCAGGGCAATGGCCACCGGGCATAGAATCAGAATGGCAGGCAGGCTCAAAGCGAGGATTTGGTCAAGGCCAACATTGGCAATAAGACCTGTAATCACAACGACGATAGTGGCACTGCGACGGAACGGTACATTGAATGTTTGCTGGTAGTATTCGGTACAGGCGTTTGTAAGGCCTACAGTCGTTGTCAAACATGCCATGATAATAATTGCAGCCAGTAGTAGCTGCCCATAGCCACCGAATGCGTGAGCTACGTAGAGGCTTAGTAATTCGCCACCGTTGCTGGCACCTGCTGCAATAGGTGATGATGTTGCCCCTACATAACCCATAGCCAAGTAGCATAGGCTCATCAAGAAAGCGTAGATAAGCGCGACCTTGAAGGTAATACGGCGAACGGTTTTTTCTGCGGTTACGCCTTTGTCGTTAATGGCTCGGATAACCACCCAGCCAAACCCCACAGCTGCGATAGCGTCCATTGTCATATAGCCCTGAACCAACCCTTGGGTAAGAGCCATATCGGCAAAATCACCGCGCGGAACAGAAGGTGGTGCAAGGGGATTGATTACCGCGGTGATAGCTAAAGCAAACAGCATTAGGATCAGCATTGGTGTCATGATTTTGCCAATGTAGTCGACAAGTCTACCTGGGTAGAAGGCTAGCAATAGAGTGAGCAGGCAAAAAAGTGTTGAAAACAGGGCAAGGTGGTTATCAGTAACAAAAGGCTTGATCCCCATTTCGTAGGCCACGGTGACGGCTCGAGGCATGCTAAAGGCCGGTCCAACAGCAGTGAGTAGCGAAACCCAGATTAGCGTAGCCAGCCACTTAGGTAGCGGGTTGGTCAGCTGATTGCTGCTGCTCAAGCGGCCAAAAACAATGAGGGTTAATGCGGGCAGGCCAACGGCCGTGATTAAAAAACCTGCCATAGCCGGCAATAGCTGGGTTCCAGCTTCAAGGCCGAGAAACGGGGGAAATATGATATTGCCAGCCCCGAGGAACATGGCAAACGTCATGAGGCCGATAGCCAAGATGTCATTTGTTTTCATTACAAGTCCTGTATTTGCATTCCAAAAATTTGGGTTAGGACCGTCAGTGGCTAAAGGAGAGATAAGAGAAGGGATACTTACTTTCCGTCAGCCCGGCTGACGGAAATGGCCGCCAGCCTAGATAACGATGACTAGGACGACGACAGCGACGACTGTCTGTGTTGCACGCATAAGTGCATTCTGGGCTTGTGCCAGTGCCGAATGGGCAAGAAATGCATTTGATTTAGTATGAATAAGCATGATGCTTTTATTCCTTCTGCGAACAACGGATACAACATATAAGTATTTACGGGTGCTGTAAACCGCAAACTGAGAAATTTATCAAAGCGAGAGTTTTGTGCTGGTTAAGTGGGCGATATACCAAGGGATCAAATGAATGGGCCGCCAGCAATAGCCAGCGGCATGTGGTAGAAGGGGGTTACTGCTCGGTAGTGCTGTATTCTGCTTTATTTTTTTTGAGGGCTACACAAGGTAATTTGTGTCGGTATAGCCGGGCAAAGAACAGGGATGCGAGACAAGGTAAGAACCAACTGGCATGAGCGCCATAAAGCGGTAAATATTGGCTAAATAATGTGTTGAGGCTTTCTGGCAGTTTGTCGAGGATATGCAGGGTATCAAGCATACCGAAAAATAGAGTCACGGTAACGGTGGCAAGGTAAACACTGCGCATATTGCGCTCCGCTTTGATGAATAGTGCCGTTATGACAAGCGCGATAGCGACAGGGCAGAGTATCAGAATGGCAGGCAGGCTGACTGCGAGAATTTGGTTGAGGCCGAAGTTGGCAATAATGCCTGTAAGAAGGCATACGATAAACGATGTAAATGAGAATGGGGCATTGAATGTTTGCTGGTAGTACTCGGCACAGGCATTGGTTAGGCCAACGGTTGTCGTTAGGCAGGCCATGACGATAATGCCAGCAAGTAGGTATTGGCCATAGATACCGAAAAGCTTGGCGACGTACAGCGATAGGATTGTTCCGCCATTTTCAGCGCCGCCAGCTACACCGGAGGACGTTGCGCCAACGTACCCCATTGCAAGGTAGCAGGCTGACATCAGTACCGCATAGATCATGGTAACTTGAATCGTAGAACGAAACAGGCCTTGGCGAGATGCGACTCCTTTGTCGCGGATAGTTTTGATGATGACCCAGCCAAAGCCAACCGCGGCGATGGCATCCATTGTCATATAGCCTTGAATTAAGCCTTGGGTCAGTGCTTGATGTTGGTAGTCACCTGTTGGTGCAGCCATTGGGCTGATTGGGTGGGTAAAAGCAGCGATAGCCAGTATAGCGAGTAAAGTGACTAACAACGGAGTCATAATTTTTCCGATGTAATCGACGAGTTTCCCACGTTGAAAAGCCAGTATCAGGGTCAAGCTGACAAACGCAATGGAAAACGGTAGCAACATGTTTGAGCCAACGAATGGCGCTATACCCATTTCGTAGGCGACGGTAACGGCGCGGGGCATACCAAAAGCCGGACCAATGGCAGTAAACAGCAATACCCAAAATAATGTGGCCACTGGTGCAGGTAGTGCGGCAGTAAGCTGTTGGCTGTTGCTTAGGCGTCCTAGAACGATCAGTGTCAGGGCTGGTAGGCCAACGGCTGTAATTAAGAAACCGAGCATGGCCGGTAAAAAGTGGGTACCCGCTTGAAGGCCGAGGAATGGGGGAAAGATGATATTGCCCGCACCGAGAAACAGTGCAAAGGTCATAAGACCTATGGCGAGTGTGTTGTGTTTGTTCATTCGGACTAGTCCTCTTACTGAATTTATTCAGTTTTGTTTTGGACCGTCAGATAAGCTGATGAAAGAATAGGATGGATATGATGATTCTCCCGTCAGCTAGGCTGACGGGTATAGCCGCCAGCCTAGTTAATAATCACTAGAATAGCAGCAATAATGTTATGTGATACAGATGTCCCGCCTGTCCTGAAGACAGTTGCGCAAACAGATTGTCGGCATTGGCGGTTGAGCATGGTCATTTCCTAGACATAAGTATCGGATTCCTATTTAACATATAAATTATATTTCGAAATGTAAACACTTAATGGTGATTAAATTTGCATTAAGCCAAAGACATTTTCGCCGAAATGAGTATTTTGAGGTAGTAAGTGACGTTTTTAAGAGGTTGCAAGTTGTGTTGAAAGCCATTCACCATGTTGCCGTGATCTGTTCTGATTATGCGCGTTCAAAAACGTTTTATGTTGATATTTTGGGATTGGAGATTATTGCTGAACATTATCGAGAGGCTAGAGATTCTTGGAAGTTAGACTTGCAACTGCCTGATGGTAGTCAATTGGAGTTGTTTTCTTTCCCCTCACCCGTCGAGCGGCCTTCCTATCCGGAGGCTTGTGGGTTACGGCATTTGGCTTTTGCCGTGGAGGATGTTGAACGGGTAGCGCAGTACCTGTCATCGAAAGGGATAGGGGTTGAGCCCGTTAGGGTGGATGAGTACACGGGGAAGGCGTTCACCTTTTTCCAAGACCCAGACGGGCTGCCACTAGAGCTTTATCAATATGGCCACTGAGAAGTGACTTGCTTTAGTAGATTATACCTGCCAGCAAGGCGGCAAATGCCAGACTTGCCACACCATAAAAACCAAACTCGATACGTGATTCTGTCACGTTATCACCATCTTGGGGTTTTAGGGTTGCCATGATAAAAAACGCACCGATGGAAAGGCATACCAACAGAACGATCAGGGCAAATAACGTCCCCTCAATGAGGTAGGTAAAGTTCATAAACAGGCCTAATCCATTGTGGCACGAAAATGATGGCTGGATCATACACATCGAATTGCACGATAGGAAGGAATTTCGACACTAAAACGCAATAAAAACAGAGTGTTAATGAGCAATGATAAATAATGAAATTTTGTGGGTGATTAATACGACAAGTGAGAAAAATCGGGGGTAGTATGAAAATAATCTTGGTGGACTATTACATGCCGATGTATTTTTCAACTTGTTAAAATGTAATGCAAAATAATCTTCTAAAAGTCATCGAATTGCAGAGACTTGTGGTGATGTAAGGTGCGGATAATCCATTACGCTTTAAAGATAATCGAATGAATGAAGGTGATTATGTGAAAGTGGCTTTTTTTGGTGAGTGTATGGTTGAGCTCAGCGGGCAGCCGCTACAGCGCACTTTCGGTGGCGATACGCTTAATACCGCGCTTTATTTGGCGAGATTAGGTATTAGTCGCAACATATCAGTGAGCTACGCTACGGCCTTAGGGGTTGATAATATTAGTGCGGAAATGCTGGCGGCTTGGCAGCGGGAACGGATTGATACCCATATGGTGCGGAAATTAGAAAACAAGCTGCCGGGATTGTATTTAGTTGAAACAGAACCTAATGGTGAACGTCATTTCCATTATTGGAGGAATGACAGCGCCGCTAAGTTTTATTTTTCAACGGCAGCCGCGACTCCACTGGAGCAGGCGATTGACCGTAACGAGTTCGATGCTCTGTATATTAGCGGCATAAGCCTGGCTATTTTGGCTGAAGATGCCAAAGCGACGTTAGTGACGTTACTGGATAGGCATCGTCAGCTTGGCGGTAAAGTTCTTTTTGATAATAATTTCCGGCCCCAGCTATGGACGGAGAAACAAGCTCAGTACTGGTATTCGCAGGTACTGCCATTTGTTGATATCGCTTTGATGACGGAAGAGGATGATCAACGGGTTTGGGGTGATAACGATATAGTCGCCCGCTGTTGCCGTTTTGGTTGCAATGAAGTGGTTATAAAGCGTGGCAGTGATCCTTGTGAAGTTGTTAGCCATTTGCAGTCGCCTAAACCTCGGCGTATTTATGTTGATGCTAATGATATTGGCAATGTTGTTGATACTTGCGCCGCTGGTGACTCCTTTGCTGCGGGTTATTTAGCTGGACGTCTGAGTGGGGTGGATGAAAAACAGTCTGCAGAACTGGGACATCGGTTGGCATCGATAGTTATCCAGCATCCTGGCGCGATTATTCCTGCTACAGCGATGACATCTTTACTGTGATTGATCTTTGAAAGGGGGAGGCTGTATGGGCAAAATGCGTACTCTTCACGATCAATTGTTCATATATCAGTCAGTTGGCGATAATTAAATAAAATTTTTATTGACTCATAAGCAGCATTGCGTAGAATGCACGGCATACCCCAGCGGCAATGGTTCGCTAGGTTATTCAGAGGCGCGTTGGCAGAGTGGCTATGCAGCGGATTGCAAATCCGTGTACCTCGGTTCGACTCCGGGACGCGCCTCCATTTGCGACACTAGCTCAGTTGGTAGAGCGCAACCTTGCCAAGGTTGAGGTCACGAGTTCGAACCTCGTGTGTCGCTCCAAATAATTAAGATATGGCCGAAATCGGCGGTATCAAATGGTGCATCCTTTCAGGCACCGCAAAGAATTTGCGTGCCCTGGTGGTGAAATTGGTAGACACAAGGGATTTAAAATCCCTCGACGTTCGCGTCGTGCCGGTTCAAGTCCGGCCCGGGGCACCATTTGCGACACTAGCTCAGTTGGTAGAGCGCAACCTTGCCAAGGTTGAGGTCACGAGTTCGAACCTCGTGTGTCGCTCCAAATTATAAGCCCCGTCAGTAATGACGGGGCTTTTTAATATCTCTTTCTCAGTACCTGCTATTTTTGTAATTTTACTTTTAATACATCGAATTACGATTTATTCCATAACTGTTCTAGACTTCAGGGGTATTCTATAAAACCCTGGGGTATAAAATGTCTAATTCTATTCAAGAGCCTGCTCAATCTGGCAATTCATCCTTTCTGTCTAAAAGCTGGAAGTGGTTTGTTATTGTCGGCATCCTTGTATCGTTAGCTGGTATTGCTGCTATGAGTCTACCTGTGATGGCAGGAGTGACGATTACGACAATAGTAGGGGCCATTTTTTTATTTAGCGGATTGGTACAGGCATATCATACTTTTAGCATAACCCCTTGGAGTATCAAGCTGTGGTATGTGCTGGGGGCTGTGTTTTATATTGTTGGTGGCTTGTTTATTTTGTTTAAGCCATTAGCTGGACTCGTGACAATTACTATGCTGATGGTGCTAGTAATGATTTTCAATGGTATTACCCGTATGGTTTTTGGGATTAGCCATCGTTCGCTATCCGGAAGCGGTTGGGTAATTGTCAGTGGTTTGATTTCGACCTTGATCGGTTTTTACTTCTTCTCATTGTTAAATGATCCTGAGTTTTCCTTGTCTCTGCTCGGTGTGTTTGTCGGCGTATCTCTATTGTTCGAAGGGGTAAGCTTTGTATTTTTGGGATTGCAGTTAAAGAAAGTGGTATCTCAACGCGGGTAGTGAAGTCAGTATCGCACCATATCAGCGCATTTCGCTCAACCAAGATGTTTGAAGCAATAATGGCTTTATTCGTTCAAATGGATGGAGTGAGTGCGCTGAGTTTTCCCTCTAGACGGCTCTGTTTTGTTCTTGTGTTTCTGCTTTAATATCTTATGCTAATAAATTAATGCTGCCGTGAGAGGCTAAGCGTTGCTTGGCTTAGTCTCTGAGGGTATATTTGTATTTTTCATGGCGATGATAAAATTCTGTACTGGAACTTTTTTAGTATAAATAATATACTGATTTGTATTAATAAAATAACTATCTTCGCAATTTTGGTGTCATTTTACAGTAGAACCAAGTTCAAGGATGGATCGGCAAGCTGTGAGTATGGTTTAAGTACGAGAGAAAGAATAAAGTACATAGCCATCATAATGATTGTTTTTCTATTTGAAGGTTATTTCTGTAGTTAATAATTTATGACAATTAGTATTAGATTCAATAATTCATATAAGATCTTTTTGGAATCGGTATTTAATAAAAATAATGCTCGTTCTTATCTATATGATCTATCATCAATTGCATTGCTATTATTACCAATTACATTGGCAAATGCTTTAGCTATGTTATTGGGCCATGGGCTTAATATTATTCATTACGGTGAGTTGGCAAAATTATTTTTCCATCTATCTAACTTGCTCATTAATATTTACCCATTATCTTTTTGTATTATTTCTGCTTATTATTTTTCACATAAAACCAATACAAGTAGCGTCATTGTAATTATATACTCTGTTGTGATGCTATATTTAGTTTCATTAGAAACAGATTCATTATCCGTCGCTTATTATTTGCCCAACAACCCATTGTTAGCGCTATTGAGTGCGTTACTTACATTTGCTTATTGTGCTCGATTTAATGTACAACTAACTGAACCGCAGTCTCTTGATTTTGCAACTAAGTTGGCGAAGCAGGTCCTCCATTTATTTGTATTTGTGTGTGTTGCATTAATACTCTCAAAATTCAGTGCTGAGTCTATCAATTTCTTGTCTCAACAGATCAGTACAGTAGAGCCAGATCCTTTGACATTTACTGGTGGTTTGGTTTACCAGACGCTGCTAGGTTTGCTTGGCGCGATTGGTATCAATGGGCACAACATGCTATTTGCGACAAAGCAGCAATTGTTTGCCGCAACGGAGCTGAATGTGGCTGCCTGGCATGCGGGAGAAGCCTCGCTAAATGTCATTAGCCAGGGTTTTTATGATGCCTTTATGTCTATGGGCGGATCGGGCAATAGTATTAGTCTGCTGCTTTGTATTTTACTATTTTCTAAAACCCGCAACCATATCATGCTGGCTTTAGCTGCATTACCGCTTGTAATATTTAATATTAATGAAGTTTTGTTGTTTGGCCTGCCTATAATTTTTAACCCTGTAATGATTATTCCATTTGTTACGGTACCCTTGGTGAGCTTTATAATAACCTATGCCTGCATTGCATCTGGTTTAGTCTCGCCAGTCGAAAATATTGTAAATTGGATGACTCCGCCATTATTTAGTGGTTACGTTGCTATGGGTAATAATATTGAAGGGGCATTGTTGCAACTATTTATTATTGGCGTGGGTGTTTTTATATATCGACCATTTTATCAGGAATTTGCAGGGAAATATTCAGTACACTTCAAGTCTGTTGCGCAATATACGAGTATGGAACAAACCATGTTCAAGAACTTGCTTGATGGGGTAAGAAGTTCAGCGGCGACAAGTATTAATAAGTCTTCGGCACAGCAGCGATTGGCAAATATGTTGCGAGATGGTGGACTTGTTATGCATTATCAAATGTTGCAGTCGGTTAGTGATAAAAAAATCTGCTCGTTCGAGGCGTTGATTCGTTATAAGAATGCTGCGGGTAAGCTATATCCACCTACGTTTATTGGTGATTTTCAGTTACTCAATGCAATGCCGATGCTGGATAAAGCCGTTATCGAACAGGTATTGGCTGATATGCAACAGATGCCTCTATCATCCGAGCGACGGGTGGCAATCAATATTTCGGTTGCATCGATTGAGCAGCCTGATTTTGTTGATCATTTACTTGCACGTTTGCAGCATTACCAGATCTCGCCCCAATGGTTAGAGATTGAAATTACCGAAGAAGCCATACTCAGTGATAATGTGCATTTGAGTCGGACGATGGAAGCTCTACAGTCTCAGGGTATTAAGGTCGCAATGGACGACTTTGGTACGGGTTATGCCTCGTTTCCGCATTTGCTGAAGTACCCGTTCGATAAAGTGAAAATTGATCGTTCACTGTTGCTTGATGCCGTTACGGACAAGGGGCGGGCACTCTATCCGCTGGTTGCTCAAATTGGTGAAATAGCTAACTGTAAGATTGTGGCTGAGGGTGTTGAAACCGATCAGGAGTATGAGTTTGTCGCCAACAGTGGTGTGGATATCGTACAGGGGTTTCTGATTGCACGACCACAGCCGCTTGAGGATGTGCTTGAAGCGCTGCGTGCCGAATAAGATTAGTCACATCGCTATTCTTGTGTTGTGAGGATGTTGCGGCCTGATGTCAGCTATGGTAATAGAATGATATCAAGGTTTGTGAGCATGACTAAGCACAAAGGCAGGGATAGCGATGAAACTTAACTGTGATATGGGGGAAAGTTTCGGCAGTTGGGAGATGGGGAATGATGCGGCGGCGATGCCTTGGATCGACATGGCAAACGTGGCTTGTGGTTTTCATGCCTCAGATCCGTCTCATATGGCGAAGACAGTCGAATTGGCGTTAGTGCATGGCGTTGAGATAGGTGCGCATCCCGGCTACGACGACAAGCAAGGATTTGGGCGTCGGCATATCCCTCATACATCACAAGAAATTACCCAGCTCGTGGCCTATCAGGTTGGTGCGTTAGATGCCATTTGTCGTTTATATGGCGCAACGCTGAATTATGTTAAGCCACATGGTGCGCTGTATAACGATATGATGGCAGATCCCTCGGTTTACGAGGCGATTTTGTCTGCGGTATCTTTGCTTAATATGCAGCGTCCTTCATCATTATCGTTGATGATCCTTGCTCGTACTGATAATCGCCAATATATAGCACAAGCGGCCAAGTATGCGGTGCCGTTGTTATTTGAAGCATTTGCCGATCGTGCCTACCAATCAACGGGCTTGCTCGTACCGCGATCACAAGCTGGCTCTGTGTATCATGATACCGAGCGTATTCGCCAGCAGGTTGCTGAACTGGCCGGCGGCTGGGTGACGACTATCGACAATCAGTGCTTGAAGCTATATGCGGATACGGTCTGTGTGCATGGTGACAACGAAGAGTCTGTCATGCTGGTCAAACAGCTGCACGAGGATCTTCGGCGATGATTCAATTGCAGCCTGTTTCCGAAACGACAGCGATTGTTTATTTCGGTAACCATATTGATCTGTCACTGATCCCTCTCATACGGCATGTTGCTGATTCGCTCAATCACCCGGCCATTATTGAACGCATTCCTTCCTACACCTCGCTGCTAATAGAGTACCGTGCTGATGTACTCACTATCGAAATGATTGATTCTATGATTCAAAGCGCTTTGGCTTGTTGGGAAAATAATGGCAGCCCGTTATTGGGGAGGCAGATAGTATTACCGGTATTTTATGGTGGCGAGGCTGGCCCAGATCTGCCCATGCTTGCTTCCCAGTGCGGTCTCAGCGAGCAAGAGGTCATTGATATTCATTGTGGACAAACATACAGGGTATGCGCGATAGGTTTCGCCCCGGGATTTGCTTTTTTGGCTTCCGTTGACCAGCGCATTGCCATGCCTCGCCATGCGACACCTAGAAAGTTAGTTCCGGCAGGCAGTGTTGGGATTGCAGGGCAGCAAACAGCCGTTTATCCGCTGGACTCTCCGGGTGGCTGGCAGATTATCGGTAATTGTCCCGTATCGCTGTTTGATCCCCATGCCAATCCAGTTTCACCTGTCGAAGTGGGAGATGAAGTTTGTTTTGAGCCTGTGACAAAAGCGGTGTTTCTTGCCAAGGGGGGGAGGCTATGCCGGCATTGGAAGTGATCCGTCCCGGGATGTTGGCGTTGGTGCAGGATCTGGGTCGTTTTGGCGTTGCTCAGCAGGGATTGAGCCAAGGCGGAGTTTTGGATCTGCATGCGGCCTGCTGGGCCAATCACTTGGTTGGTAACACATCGTCGAGTGCTGTCATCGAGGTGACAATTGGCCAGACGCAATTGCATGCGCGCAGTGATTTACTGGTGGCGATTACCGGTGCTGATATGAGTCCGCAATTGGATGGTGATGTGTGCCCCTTGTGGCAGAGCTTCGAGGTCAAAAAGGGTCAGGTGCTGACGTTCGGTTATGCTTGCACGGGAATCAGGGCATATATTGCAATTCGTGGCGGCATAGCAACACCAGAGGTGCTGGGAAGTCGCTCGACAGTACCTCGCAATCAACTCGGTGGTCTTGTCGATGGGCAGGCATTAGAGGCTGGTGACATTATTCCGTTAGGCGAAGCCGATCCTACACAATGGCAAGGCTTTGTGGGGAGGATGACGTCGTTTCGTTTTATTCCTGACTACTCTCAGCCGATTATGCTGCGGGTTATCGAGTCTTACCAGTCCCATCTATTTTCTTTTGATGATAAAGAGCGCTTCTACCACTCCGTTTATACTGTGAGGCAGGAAAGTGATCGGATGGGATGCAGGCTCAGTGGTTCTGCAATCTCTATGGAAGTACCTGAAATGGTCTCTGAAGGGATTGCGCTTGGGGCGATTCAGTTTCCTCCCGATGGGCAACCGATTATTTTACTCAACGATCGGCAAACCTTGGGTGGCTACCCGAAGATTGGCTGCGTGGCTAAAGTTGATTTGTCGCTATTGGCACAGGCTCGGCCCGGTGCAGAGATCCGGTTTGAGAAAGGGGATTTGCCGCTGTTGCAAAAGGAATGGTTGGCTTTTGGGCGCTTTTTTGGCGTGTAGAGATACAATCCTTTTCAACTTTAGATAGCAGTGTCACTGCGAATGCGCCGAACTGAACATAGTGAGATAGCGTGGTAATAAGGGAGCAATGGTATGTATATCTTTGGCTACGGCAGCTTGATTAATCAATATTCTCGCCAGATGACGGGGAATACCCAAGCGGCGATACCCGTAACCGTTCATGGCCTTGAGCGTCATTGGGGAAAAGTGAATGGGAGTTACCAAATCGCTCCCTTGGTGGCGAGGATGGGTAAGGGGCACTGTAATGGGGTATTGGTCGAAGTGGATGAGGCTGCCTTGGCTCAGTTTGATTTAAGGGAAAAGGGCTATACGCGTGTAGCGCTAGAACCAGGGCAAATTGAAACTTTCGATCGCGACCAAAGCGCGCTAAATTGCTTTAATCGGGAGTTGCCATTGTGGGTGTATACCAAGGATGAAACGGAACCTCCATGCCAGCACTGGCCAATTATGCAAACTTACGTTGATACAGTGCTGGCCGGATGTTTGTCTATCTCTCCAATTTTTGCCAAAACTTTTGTTGAAACGACAAATGGTTGGAATTACCCAAGGGAAAATGATCGCCATCAGCCAAAGTATGGCAAGCATGCAGGGGTTGAACGTGAGCATTTAGCGCATATTGACCAACTTTTGGCACAGATACCAAGAACAACAGCAAAATTTGAGAAGGGCTGATAAGGCGATTGTCATAGTGAAATGAAGAAAATAATGCCTAAGGGGTTTTAACCACGACCTGCTGGGGTGGGCAGGAAATTCGTTTGCTGAGCATGACGGCTTTTAAGTCGAGGATCTTTCTTTGGTAGGTCGCACGTACTAGTTGGTAGTCAATATCCGGAGAAAACCACATAACAAATTTGCGGTCATTTTTCTTGATCTGCTCAACACGGATGGTTCTGATTTTTCCGAAGTTTGAATTGATAGTCTCTTTCCCTTTTACTTGGAAATAGTAATGATTCACTTCATCGGTATCTTGCATTTTGAAATTAAATTGCGTCTTACCTTCGATTAACATCAGTCGAATTTGGCTGCCAATGGCATCGGCATCGAGTAAGGGTTGTTTATTACTGGTGTAACTGTTTTTTGTACCATCGACGCTGACTTCAGATTGTAATCCGTGATTACTGAACGTCGCTTGGGTTGAACCGCCAAGCAGCCCATTGATATCTCGCTTAAAGCTTTTGGTCAGAAAACTTTGTTGCTGTGCTGACCAGTATATTATTGATTGTTGGCGAAAGCGTGTTTTTGTCGCTAATACGTTGACTGTACTGTAAGAATTAATGTTAGCCTGAGAGTCTTTCCAGTTGAGGGTTCGGGTAAACTGCCCGATTTTGAGATTATTGAAATACAGTTGATAATTAAAGGTTTTGTTGCACTGGTGGAAAGCCGTTGAAGGTTGGGCGAGTACTGATGTCGGCTTCATCATCAAAAAGCCGATCAGGTAACACAGTGTTGATAATCGTAGCACTATAACATCCACATCCTGAACCAATAAAAAGCAGATTGTCAGCCGACAAGCTCATAGTTAAGGGTAGACGAAAGCGGCCAGCCAGACCGCTTTCTTTTATTCCAGATGTGATTATTTCAACAGGCGTTTGAGGATCTTTCCCGTTGCTGTCATTGGCAACTCGGCCACGATCTCAATTAGGCGAGGGTATTTGTAATCAGCCAAACGTTCTTTGCCCCATGCCGCCAGTTCTTTGCTTGATACGTTAGCCCCTTCCTTGAGAAGTATGAAGGCTTTGGCTTCTTCGCCGTAGGTTTTATGGGGTACACCGATCACCGCGATCATGTGCACGGCTGGATGAGCCATGAAGGTTTCTTCGATATCGCGAGGATAAATATTGAACCCGCCTCTGATAATCACTTCTTTGAGGCGATCGACCACAAAGACATAACCGTCATCATCCATACGTACGATATCGCCGGTATGGAGCCAGCCATCAACGACAGTTTTCGCTGTCTCTTCCGGTTTTTTATAGTAGCCCTTCATTACATTGTGGCCACGGATCAGCAACTCGCCTTCCTTGCCCCGGGGTACCTCGTTGCCTTCGTTGTCCACGACTTTCATGGTCACACCCGGCAGGGGTTGGCCTATACTGCCTGGCTTACGCTGATACTCCAGATGGTTGAACGCTGCGACTGGCGAGGATTCAGACAGGCCATAGCCTTCAATGACCGGTACGTTGAGTTTTTGCTCGAATTGTTTGAGTACTTCAACGGGCATTGATGCGCCGCCAGAGATGGCAACTTTCAGGTTGGCCGCAATGTCCTCTATATAGTCGCCACCATGTTTTTCGGCAAAGGCGAGCAGGCCAATAAACATTGTTGGTACGCCTGCTAAGTGTGTCACCTTATGTGTCTGCATTAAGTGCATGACGTTTTTAGGAACAAAACGCGGCACTAGAACCAACGCGCTACCGGCAAGGATTGAAGTGTTCATGATCAATGACTGGCCGAAGGTGTGGAAGAGCGGCAGAATCGCCATACTGACATCCGTGCCTTTTTGATTGGTTAATGCCTGACATGCCTGAGCATTACACAGCATATTGCTTTGACTGAGTTCCGCCCCTTTGGCGCGACCGGTTGTGCCTGATGTGTAGAGAATGACGCAACTGTCTTCGGCTCGACGATAAACCGCATCGAAATGGACGGGGGCACCTGCAAGCCATTGCTGGAAACTGTGGGATCCTTCGGGGGCAGGGGTTTCTGCTCCTGATTCAATGCGGATAAAGTGTTTGCAGCTAGGGGTTTGGCTAAAGCCCTCAAAACCGTATTCACCCGTTGGCAGTGTGCTATTGCCTTCAAAGCAGATAAGAGCAACAGCATCAGAATCGGCAAGATGATAAGCGACTTCTGGGCCTTTGAGCATGACGTTTAGTGGAACAGTAATGGCTCCAATTTTTTGGATTGCATAGTATCCGATAACGAATGCGGGTGTATTGGGGCAGGAAAGAGCGATTTTATCATCGGCTTGCAGCCCGAGTCTTACCAACTGGTTGGCTACTTTGTTGACTTGTTGGTTGAGGGTGGCGTAATCAATTTTGTCTTCGTTGAAGATAATGGCGGTGTCTTTACTGCGAAATTCGGCATTGCGTTCGAGATTGGTAGCTAAATTATACATTCTATTTTTTATCTTCTGGCGTTTATGACAATTCTAATATAGGCAGCCCGGTTAGGTTTTAGGTTGCTCGGTAAATTATGTGCGTTAGATCGATAAATATATTTTACTTCAAAATCATTATTTTATCTTTGTATAGATCGGCTAATTCGTAGGCGTGTTAAATCATTGTTTAATAACAACATGAAAAGTAAGGAGATGTTAGTTACGAGCCTTACATGAAGAATATGACAGTATCGTGTGAGCTGTTTGACGTTTTTTTAACCAGGTTCTATTTTTATCTGGGTTTCACTGACAGAGGCGTGGAAAGATGAAGAAGATGAACTCGGCATATCGATTACAAATCATCAAAGAGGTCGCGATGCGTCGCCGTTTGACAAGCGATGGCGATCCTATGGCTTGCCACATTTCTCAGTTACTGGAATCCCGAAATCATGTCGAGCAGCGTTCAGAGCAGAGGTTCACCAATTGCCACTATGATCCTGATATAGGGGGGTGGGTAAGTAATTTATGGGACGTGAAAAAATAGCACTGACCGCTCAGGGGGCCTTTGTGCAGTGCCCCCCGAAATCCCGGACTTAATCATCGGTAATTTTACCATTTCCGCTGGCACTTCAAGGTTGTCTCAGGTAAATTCCTCAGGTCAAAGATGATTAGGTCACCCAATGAACTACGTTGATTTAGATAGCTATAACCGCAAGTGGATTTTCACTCATGCTTCAATGCCAGTGGCAGAAACCGATTTGGCATTGATCAAACCGTTTACTCAAGCCCGTGCATCTCAAATTTGGCGTGAGCATGTCAGCAGCCAAAGTTCAGATGCCGATCATTTTGGTGTTGGTGATTGGGCCTTTGACGATAAAATTTGGTCTGAACCACAAGATTGGCAATTGGCTTGGGATGGCGATGAGCCTGAATTGCCAGAGGCTATTTTGAATTTTATTGATTGGGAAGATAATACGACGGTATTTTTCTGCTATGAAAAGTACAACGTTATTGAAACGAAATGGTCGGTGTTCAAGCGCAATTGGAAAAACTTCTTGTTCTTTGATGACGGTCCTATCTTACTTGGTCGCAAGAAAACACAAGCAATATGGTTTAGCTCTGACGGACAATTCAAGTTGGCCAATCGCCCATAGTCGTTGAATTGCTCAAATCTAGGTCATACTGGATATGAAAAAACAGCCGTCTAGGCTGTTTTTTCATAGAATTAAGTCATTATTCAGGCTGTTGAAATGGGCTACCTGGCCTTTTCCCTTCATTTTCGCTTCATACATTGCTTTATCGGCCCGTCTTAAAATGTCATCACTGTTTTGAAAATCGGTAGCATTGACATAGTAGCAACCAATACTGGCGCCTAGCTCGATATGGTTTTTTATCTTTGGAATGTGCAACGGTTCACGAAGCAAAGAGAGAATGCGTTCGCTAGTTACGTTCACGCCTTCCTCGCTGATTGTCGGTGACAGTAGGATAACGAACTCATCACCCGCCAGACGAGAGACCATATCGCATTTGCGGACAGAATCGTTGAGGCGCTTGGCAATGATCTTTAGTACTTCATCACCGATGTTATGGCCATAGGTATCATTTACCGATTTAAACCCATCAAGATCGATAAACAAAACCGCAAATGATTCAAAAGTTAATACCTGATGACTGAGAAAGCTGTCCAGTGTTTGCATTAGCTTGACCCTGTTAGGCAAGCTGGTCAGAGGATCGTGGTTCGCCATATGTTCGAGACGCTGCATCTCATGCAATGAACGCTGGTCAGAGGCAACCACAACAGTCTGTACTTCTTGGGTATAAGGGTCTGTTATACGATGGGTACGTACAAACAGTGGCAGTACTTCGCCGTTAGCAGTATGAGAATTGATCTCACCGTGCCATTGGTTGTTGGCCGACAATTCTCGACGGAGAACGGGGCTGACCTGATTAAACTCATTAATATCGACCAAAAAACTGTAATGTTGGCCGTTGATTTGTTCTTCGGTGAATCCCGTAATATTCAGGTAAGTGGAGTTGACCATAGAGATGACCCCCTTACTGTCCAGCACCAAGATAGAATCCTGACTGTTGTCGAAGACTTTTGCCGCTAGTTGCAATTGCCTTGCTGCCTGATGACTGATAGTGACGTCACTGATTGCAAACAATATTTGGTATTGTTGGTGCAATGGTCGGCTGATGATCTGGTAGGTACGAACTTCCCCTTTGTTGTTGAGGCCTTCAATTAGCAAATTATCTAATTGGTGGTTTTGTTTTAGGGCCTGGTTAAACAGCAGAGTGAATGCGTCTTTGTCGACAGGCTGTAGGATGTCAGTCAGTGGCTGGTACATCATCATGGCGACGGGACGGCCAAAAACACTGTGGCAGGTATTATTGGCTAATGTGATATTACCTTGCTGGTCAACGACAAGAAGGGCATGTTGCACTGTTTCAATGATGTTCATTGCGAAGGACTTTTCATCTGAAAGATGTTTCATTGCCGTTTGCAGTTCATTGTCTCGCTGGCTGATGGTTGAGACCATGTTATTAAAGCTACGTGTCAGCTCATAGAACTCATCATTGCTGTGTTTTTGTTCTAGGATCGGCAGATATTGTTTGTCATTGATTATCCGCTTGATACCGTCGTTCAACTTGGTGATGGGGGTGACCACCCAAAGCTGGAGGCGATTGATAATATAAATACCGGTAGCTGAGATCAAAATCAGCAGAAACAAACTGACTTGTAGGTGATTTACTCGTATTTGATGGAGTTTGTTTAAAGAAACAGCTAAATGGATATGGCCTATTTCTGAGCTATTAATAGTGACAGGTACAATCATGTACAGTAATTCGTGGCTGAAATAGTAGCCATTGTCACGAATTCTGGTCTCTTGTTTTTGAGTTGGGGCTACATATACGTTGTTTTCATTATGGTATTGAGCAAAAACAGTGTGGTTGGGTAGTTCAAGGCTGGCCATGGTAATGAGGTTGTCGGCATTGAATGACGCTAATATCTCTTCGGCGGCATAGAAGTCATTGAACTGAATCGCGGCGGTTAGGTTCGCTCCGACCCCGGTAGCCAGAATCTGGGTCCGGGTAAGCAGGTTGTCTCGCTCAATATTGAGGTAGCTTCGGTAGCTGGTAAATTGGAAGCAGGCAAAGACCGCTAATATAAACGCCATAATTGGGAAAGAGAGGCGTTGGTTGAGCGATAGTTTACTTATCCAGTTATTCATTAGCATCCTCCTGCTGGAGGGCGGTTTGTTCATCATCGGTAATAGCGATTCGCATTAACATGGAACTGACCGATAGATTGGCATTGTGTATATGTTGGCTCGAAATCGCAGGCTTAATTTGATTGTTAATTGTGCGAAGCTCAATCATCCCACCAATGGCTAGGGTATTAGGGTTATCACTGATCGTGAGAAGCCCCGGATATTGCGGCAAGCTTTGAAATGCTGATAATTTTTGTTCTGTAATGTATAGCAGGTCACACTTCTTGCTGGCCTCGGTCATGCTCGTCGGGCTGAGTAATTGCAGCTTATTTTTATCAAGTAAGGTGCCCAAAGTGAGGGTGATACTGTTTCTTCCTATTACGCAAAAGCGTTTCGGAAGCACAGTGTCGCCCGGCCAGCGAATAAAGCTGGCGAGTCGGTAGATATAAACGGCCTTGATTTGGTGTGCTGCAAATCCAGCTGCGGGCTCACTGCCTGCTTTGGCCCATGCTGAGATTAGCATCAGAATTAGACCGGTTAGCGGCACAATCAAGAATGTCGGTAATAATGGTTTGTTCATTATGGTAGATCCCAAGCCGCCCGCATGAAAAAGGTTTCTTCAATCAGGCTCTTACCCGGTAAATCTTCATAGGGATCTTTACCAATACCATCGATGATCCATTCAATTCTTGGCCAGCATGGTTTTTGCTGCCAAGCTAGGCGGACATCCAGCGTGGTGATTGACGGTGCTGAGAAGGCTGGAACATCGGCTTCAACTTTGCTTTTGTATTTGAGCCAGAGATCCAATTGCCAGGCAGGGGTGATCTGCCAAAGACTTTGTATCGACGCGAAATGGGCTGGTTGATGGTCATACATAAGCCGGTAGCCGGATGTCGCATTCGCATCACATCCTGCAGAACCACTGCATTCAGCGTTTGTTTTCATATAGCTGTAACTGGTGTTGAGCTTAAGTGCTGATAATGGCTGCCATTGAATGGCGGTTTCAAAACCGTAGCTATCGGCATTTAATCCGTCTGAGAATGTATTGATTAGAGTGAAGATTTCATAAGGCAGGGTGCTGCCGTCGATGCATTCACCGTAGACACATGCCCAAGCTCTGTCACCTTCCATTCTTAAATTTTTGTATTTACTGTAAAAAATTGTGTTGTCGATAGACAGGGAATGGGTTGGTGAATAGCGGTAACCCGCATCGATGGTACGTACCGTTTCATTTTTCAGGTTCTGATTATTTACGGTATATACCACCGCCGGCCTTGAATCTATGATGTTGCCATTACCATCGGTAATACCAACAGTACCGAGCATGTAGCTGTCTGTTTTGCTTTCGACAAATGATGGCGTGACGGCTGCCCGGCCTGCACCGAACCAAAATTGCTGCTGGTCATTATGACGGTAAAGAAAGCGTGCTTGAGGCTGAAACTCTACGCTGTCGTTGAGGCTGAAATATTCGATTTTGGCACCAATGGTCGAAAACCATTGGTCATTTAGCTGAGATTCGATCTGGCCATAGCCATTGACGATGAAATCGGTACCGATCGGGTCGTGACTATAACGCCCCCAAGGTTCGACATGCGAGTAGAAGTCATCGGGATAGGATTCAGTACGGCGATGAATAACACGGACACCACCACCGGCAGTTAATTGATGTTTTTCCGATAAGGCGTGATGAGCGAGTGTATCAAGGTCCAAGGTATAGAATTCACCTTGGGCCGAGGGTTCGTTAGTGCTGTTGGCATCTGCCCACAAGTGTAATTCGTAGGTTGTTTTGTCGTTATATTGCTCTATCCAGTCAAAGCTAGCATAGGCCCCGCGCGAGAAGACATTTAAGGTCGTATTGGTAAAGACATCTTCTGGCGGTAAGTAGAAGTTACCGTAGAACCAATAGTGTTGCGATCGTGTTTGGTAGCCGCCAGCCTGTACTGAAATATTTCGATTATCAACGTTATGATCGGCTCGGAATCCCCCGCTGAGATTACGCCATGAATCATCATTAACCAGATAGTAATCACTTGTTACCCCTTTCATATAGAAACGGGCAGTGGTGTTATCGTCGAGGCTGAAACCATAGCGATAATTGAATTCTTGATAATCTTTTTCACCAGCAGCAACTTCGGCGTAATGTCCCTGCGTGTCTGTACTGCTTTTTGTGATGATATTGACCACACCGTTAGCGGCATTACCTCCCCACATGGTGCCTGCTGTACCGCGTATAACTTCGATTCGGTCGATATCTTGAAAGAGGGCGTCAATAGTATGCCAGAAGGTGCCGGACATCAGCGGGCTGTAGACGCTTCGTCCATCAATCATTACCAGCAGTTTATTGAAAAGGACTTCATTAAGGCTGCGTAATGAAACTTGCCAGTTAAATTCTGAAATACGGGTAACTTGTACCCCGGGAGCCAAGGCAAGGGCTTCGGCAACCGAACGAACGCCACTGCGGCGAATTTGTTCATTGGTGATGACATAAACAGCGGCTGGGATATCTTCGATATTCTGTGGCTTTTTGGCAGCCGAAGTGACGCTAATGTCTGTGTTACTGAGATCCTCAAGGCTCATTGCCAGCAGAATATCCAAGTCGTTAGCATTAACGTAACAAGACATTGTCAGCATAAGTACACTAGCCAGAAATGATGGCTGTATAAATAGGGCTTTCTGCTGCGGTGTCGGTGTAGACATATTCAATGAAATCAAAATAAAAAAGACCACTATATATTACCAAAAAAGTCACTAATGCCTTATTTTTAAAAAGATTTTTCATGGATTAAAAAATGTCCGAAAATTCCAAATAGGGATGGATACTTATCTGTTTGGGCTTTTTGGGTATGTTGTTGCGAGGTCTGTGTTTGTGAATTTGACGCTGGTGTCGTTTATGGAACGTGTTTTGCTCGAGGTTGATATATTTTCTCTTATTTTGTTGCTTATTTGACTCAAAAATGATTGGTGGTGACGTGGATGGTGTCAAAAAATTGAATAGTGAGATTTGTGATCCGGATACCATATATGTTGAAAAGGCTGCAATCGTCACGGCCTCTTTGCTAAAAGTTGCATAATATTTTGAGTTGATTTTGACTCGTTTTCTGGGCTTGAATGCACTGAGTTTCGATTAGTAAAAAATGGTTGCTGCAGAGGCTTACCTAATGCAACAAAAAGCCTCGCCCCGATTTTTCCTGTTTTTAGTAAAATTTCGAGGTGAGAAGGTTTAAGCGTTGCCATTTGACTAGGGTGTAGTTGATGTCCTGAAATGTAGACAGAACCCGAACGGATATAGATGAACCCATGGGTGAGGTTTTCCGGTGGGGCAAAGTGCCAATTTCCATACGGGGAAATAATAATATCGAGTAATGTGACGGGAGTGCGGCAGCTTCCAGGACTTGTCGCAGCATGGTAGTTGCCAAGCAGTACTTTCGTTGTACTGTCTTTTTCTTCAACAAGTGGTAGGGATTGAGTCGGGAATGACTGGCTGGCTGCGTTTGCCATTTCTTCTTTGCCTGCAGGTAGAGCGGTCCACAGGCTAAAGGTTTCAATATGTCCATTGTGTGGGAGTAAGGTATTACGTTGTATCATTCCAGAGCCTGAATTCATGACATTGATATCACCGCTTCTTAAGATTCTTGAGCCGATAGAGTCATTTTGAAGCAAGCTACCGGATACGGGGTAACATAGGGTTTCAACGCCAGAATACCCGTGGTATTGCAAGGGACGCTTGGCCGTGATTTTGGATGCTTCGAAATGATCCCATGACATGAATGGGTTGCATTGATTGTGATCTCGCGGTGAGATGAAAGCGGTTCGCGGGCCGTGTTTGATGCCGAATCGGACGTTCTGTATTTGCCGGGTTTTACTCATGATTGCCACCAACATCATGAAAGCTCTTGGGCTACTGCCTCTGTTTTTCTAAAAGATTAGACCGAAGTCTCGGTTTTAACCATGAATATTTTCTTCATGTGGATGTTATGGCACGAAAGAGAGGGCTTATTCTTTGGCGCCACTGAAGGTTGAGATCCTAGGAATATTGAGTGGCATTATATCCATTCAACGTAAGCCACTTCAGCCTGAATTCCAAGCTCAGTAAATGTCTCAAACCATCGGATTTGGTTGTGTTGAAGTTTGTCGCCAGGTCCTTTGACTTCAACAAGTTTGATGTTATCTGTGCTTATAAGAATGAGGTCGGGAAAGCCGCTTCGGTTATTGCGCGGATCGAACAGAATACGGCGGAATATACCACTTAATGCTTGTGGAGAAAGAAGAGCTGTGGCTTGGTCGACCAAAGTCGATGAAACCAAATGCCAGGCAACCCAGTCGTTGCTGATACCATATTTGGATTGGTAGACCACAGACCAATTTTGCCATTGACCCGTTTCAAGCATGTCTAGACGGTGATCAATTGCTTTCTGGCGTGTTGGGTAGAACTCTGATGAAAACATATCGTAGGGGGAGCGTTGAAAACGATTCTGAAACGCGCCTTCTACGGGTGAAAATATGATGTCCCAGAATAACAAACCGAATAATGCCGTAAATAGTGTATTTTCAACATAATAGGCTTGCCATCCTTGCTGTTCATAATAATCGGCGACGGCCCGTTCGACCCGAAGAGCTGTGTTGGGGATGGATAGTTTACTCTGAGTGATAGGCGGTTTTGTGGCTGGAGTGAAAGGGCGCTTGAGCTTGCGAGCAAGGTTGCGGCATAAACGGGTGGCGGTATCCCGCTCTTCTTCATTTTGTGGGCTGGCGAGCATTTCTTTGGCGATCGAGTCAGCCTCTGCGTGTTCGCCAAGTTTATCTAGAATGCGTACCTGCCGTTCGCGGGACGGGGGTAAATCGTTCTGCTTGTACAGTGCCAATGCTGCTTTGAGCTTGGTTGAGTCAGAGCCCGCTTGGCGTTCCAGCTCTCTGGCTAGGTGATTGAGCAGCCGACAGCGCTTCCTTTCAAGTTTGGCCCAGCTGAATGGTGGCGGAAGTTGTGTCAGGAGTTTGTTGAACTGCTCGGTATTTTTTTCTTGTTTAGCCTGCCAATACGCCTCGTTGAGTGAGCTTAATAACAGCCAGGACTCCATATCACGTCGATGTTTGAAAAAACGGGTATTGCGGTCAATCGTGTAAGTTTCAAACTGCTGGATCCCCAGATCTGAAATAACAAATTGACTGAGCGCTTGGTGGGTATTACCAAAAAAACACAGTAAAAAGGTAGTGAGAAACTGTGGATGGCTAACTTGAATAATAGATTCCCCACATGCGTTTATCTCTATATTTTCCTTGCATAAAAGGTCAATTATCTTTGGCTTTGGAAGATCTTTGTTCACTAAAACATGGGGGAATTTGCTGACAAGCTCGGGCTTGGTAAATAGATTGAAAACCCTTGGTCGTAATGTATCGATATGTGGTGAATGCTCAGAGATAACGGAGATGAGTTTTGCATTAGCCAGTTGCTGGCAAGCTTTTGGAATATTGTTAATTTCGGTGTAGTGAAGTTTGCCCTGCCGGTATATGTCTCCTTTTCGAGAAAGCAAGCGGATGTAGAGTTGTTGAGCGGGGTGCGTTAGTTGATTAAAGGTATCAACCCAATGTTGCTCTTCTTCGCGAAGTAAATCTGCATATTGTTCTGAGACGGTATGAATAAGTTCGAGAAAGTTTGTGTGGTAGTAATCGGAAGGCAACTCAGGTCGCAGCGGATTTGATATTTTCTGAGGGTGTGAATTGTTCATAATTTATTTGCCTTGGGAATAGAAATGGTTTTTATTATGAGCATAAAAGAATCATTATTATTCTCAATGGTTTATGGGGCTAGCTATTGATATTATACATTTTGTGTTTATTTTCACATCTTTCCCTCTAAATGGGTGGCTTGACATTGGAAGCATATAACTAAGATGAAATTTGTCTACTGGCTTGGCTTTATTTGTTGTTTGCTGATCAGCGGTCAGATATCAGCTAATCCTAAATTAGAATCAAGCATTAAATTACCTAAGCATATTGTCGGCTCTGTCTGTGTCATACGCCACCAAGACAAAATGTTGATGCTCTCGGAAGTGATTACCCAGAAATACTCCCTTCCTGGGGGGTATATTGATGATGGTAATACAGCACCAGAAGCTGCTGTCAGGGAAGTATTGGAAGAAACGGGCGTAGATGTTGAGGTTGTTGAACTATTGCAATACCGCTCTCGGGCAGCCGTTTATGCGTGCGTGGCAACTAGCCCGATTCCTGTGTCAAATTTTCGGGATCATAATGGCTTCATGATCGTTGCTTCATGGTTTTCCAAACATTTTGCCACTGAAGTTGAACGGGTCTATCTTCTTGACCCTCGGCAATTGGATATTAGTAACTATCGTTATCCTGAAGATGTGAACTTGTTGCCGAAGTGGCTGGCAAGAACGCCTGAAAGTCAGATTCAGTACTATGATTCGCTTACTCATCAACTATCTATGCTGCATCGTATTGAGTTACCGTTCGTCATTAACTTCCAAGCGCTCACTGAGAACTGGCCACACTGGCTGCAAGCGGGTTTCGATGGGGTGATGTTTATCGCCAATCAGCCGGGTGAATTATGGGTATTGCTGTGCTTGGGGTTATTAGTGGCAGTAAGCTGCCGTAGTTCTGTATTGCTTGAATGTCTTTTGTTTTCTTTGGTTATGCTGGTGGCCTCGTCGACTCTTAAATATTGGTTTGCATCGCCAAGGCCTTTTTTTGTCCTTCCTGAATTGCAAAGAATCGAGGCCTACGGATTTGGTTTTCCGAGTTCTCATACGATGACCGCAACGATGGTTTTGGGTGGTGCATGGTATGGGTTAAATAGGCTAACCAAAGGGCGATACAAAAGGGTGTTAATGGCTTCGATGTTGATGCTGATATTGGCACAAGGGATGGTCCGTGTGTGGTATGGCGTGCAATTTATCAGCGATACTGTGCTGAGTATCATGTTGGGGTTAGTTATTGTTTCTGCTTGGGCGGTATGGCGAGAGATGAATCCAGACAGTTTGCAGCGTTGTATGACGAGCAAAACATTCTGGCTCTGCATGACGTTTGCTGTTGGTGTGGGAGCCAGCTATACCTTGGACCCATTACATGCCTACGCATTCTCTGCAATGTTGGGAGTGATGGTTGCGATGGAAACAGCAGTTCGATTTGATCAACCCGCCCCCGAGACCCTTAAGGGGCGAATATTGGCATTGCTGATGCTCGGGGGTGGTGCAGCTGTAATCTGGTGTGGCACGGAGGAATTGGCGGCCGTACAAACCGTTAGTTTGATTGTTTTAGGGATCAATGCATTTGGCTGTTTCCTGATGAGTTTGTGGTTTGTTGCCGGCGCATCGTGGGTAAGGGGCAAGTGTCGTTGAGGTCACACTTTTTTTCCCTGTAGCGGTAGGGTAAAGTGTCAGGACAATAAGATTTAGGAGGCCAGTAGTCGTAGGATACGACGAGATACTGGACAAGGAGAGCAATGTTACCTGCACTGACTTACCGAGACAGTACCGATGAGCGCGTATTGTCTTACCTCACTGCCCTTGAGCTGGCGGGGTTCGAGGGCGATATTGAAATTAGCTATGCCAGCCGACTGGCCGTTGCGACAGATAACAGCGTTTATCAACAGTTGCCACAAGCCGTTGTGTTGCCAAAGAATACTGCTGATGTGATTCTTATCGGTACTGTTGGCCGAGATCAGTCTTTCAAGACGATAACGTTTTCTGCTCGGGGGGGCGGCACGGGTACCAATGGCCAGTCGCTGACCCCGGGCATAGTTGTTGATTTGTCGCGCCACATGAACAAGGTGCTTGAGATCAACGTCGAGCAGGGGTGGGTTCGGGTACAGACGGGGGTCGTTAAGGATCAGCTTAATGATGCGCTCCGTCCCTTCGGCTATTTTTTCTCTCCTGATCTTTCGACCAGCAACCGAGCGACTATCGGTGGCATGATCAATACCGATGCATCGGGGCAGGGGTCATTAAAATATGGCAAGACCTCTGATCATGTATTGGGGCTCGAAGCCGTTCTGGTTGACGGGTCTGTTTTGTACAGCGGCCCTCAGCCTTTTGGTGACCTCTTAGAAGAGGCAGATCCTGCGGTAGTATCGGATAGCGGCGAGCTGGCCGTTCATGCCGTACAGGCTGCAGCTAGGGTATGCCACCAGAAACGCTCTCAGATCCTTGCCAAGTTTCCTCCTCTTAACCGTTTTCTTACCGGTTATGATCTCAAAAATGTATTTGATGAACGCCTTGAGCAATTTGATGTCACTCGTTTGTTATGCGGGGCTGAAGGTTCACTGGCATTTATCACCGAAGCCAAACTCAATATTACCCCTATCCCCAAGGCGCGCACCCTCGTTAATATCAAATACGACAGTTTTGATTCGGCCTTGCGCAATGCACCAATGATGGTTGAAGCACAGGCCCTGTCTGTCGAGACGGTGGATTCGCGAGTGTTGAACTTGGCCAAGCAGGATATTGTCTGGCACACGGTCAGTGATCTGTTGGAAGACGTGCCGGGGCAGGAAATGCTGGGCATCAATATGGTCGAGTTTGCGGGTAACAATGCAGACGAGAACAGCAGTTTGGTATCCGGGTTGTGCCAGCGTTTGGATGAGATGCTGGCCAGTCAGCAAAACGGCATTATTGGTTATCAGATTTGTGATGATCTGGCTGGGATCCAGAAGATCTATAACATGCGTAAGAAAGCGGTGGGTTTACTGGGTGCGGCGAAAGGGCGCAAAAAACCGATCGCTTTCGCTGAGGATACCTGCGTACCGCCGGAAAATCTGGCTGATTTCATCGCCGAGTTTCGCCAGTTACTTGATGACAAACACCTTGATTACGGCATGTTCGGCCATGTCGACGCGGGTGTGTTACACGTCAGGCCAGCATTGGATCTTTGTGATCCCGAGCAAGAGCGTCTGATGAAATCATTGTCTGATCAGGTGGTTGCGCTGGTGGCCAAGTACGGTGGCCTGATGTGGGGTGAGCATGGCAAAGGGTATCGTTCCGAGTACGGCCCTGCATTCTTCGGGGATGAGCTATTCACGGAATTACGGCGGATAAAAGCGGCTTTTGATCCGGATAATAGGATGAACCCGGGAAAAGTGTGCACCCCGCTTGGCAGTGATGCCGAACTGGTGAAGGTAGACAGTATCAAGCGCGGATTTTACGACCGCCAGATCCCAGTGAAAGTCCGTGATAGTTTCAAACAGGCAATGGAGTGTAACGGTAACGGGCTGTGTTTTAACTACGATAATAGCTCGCCAATGTGCCCGTCGATGAAGGTAACGGCTGACCGCCGCCATTCACCGAAAGGCCGGGCGGGACTGGTACGAGAATGGTTACGGCAGCTTGCTGCACAAGGTATCGATCCGGTTGTGCTGGAAAAGGAGCTGATGCTTACCGCACCCACTGTTAAGCACATTATTGACCGTTTTCGCAATACATTCGGTAAACATCGCGATGAATATGATTTTTCCCATGAGGTGATGGAGGCAATGAATGGCTGTCTGGCCTGTAAGGCTTGCGCCAGTCAATGTCCGATAAAAGTGGATGTGCCCAGTTTCCGTTCACGCTTTATGCATATGTATTACAGCCGTTACCAGCGACCGGTAAAAGATTATCTGGTTGCCTATGTTGAGAGCTACTTGCCGTTGATGGCGAAAGCACCTGCGACCTTCAATGCACTGATGAGGCCATCTTGGTCGCAGAAACTGACGGCAAAGACGATCGGATATGTTGATATGCCGTTGTTGTCAGTACCGACGTTGATGGAGAGTCTCGATGGTCATCATGCTTTGCGTTTCGATCAGCAGTGGCTGGAAGCATTGTCGCCTGCGGAGCGTGAGAAGTACCTATTGATCGTTCAGGACCCATTCACCAGTTACTATGACGCCGATGTGGTAAAGGACTTGGTGCTGCTGGCTGACAAGCTGGGTAAGAAGCCGATGTTGGTGCCGTTCAAACCCAATGGCAAGGCTCAGCATATCAAGGGTTTTTTGCGTCAGTTTGCCAAGACGGCTCAGAATACGGCAGCGTTTTTGAATCAGCTGGCCCAGCTAGGGATCCCGATGATCGGGGTGGATCCGGCGCTGGTGCTCTGTTATCGCGATGAGTACAACGAGATCCTCGGTGACGGGCGGGGGGATTTCCAAGTCCTGACAGCCCATGAATGGCTACTGGAAGAACTTGGTAGCAGTGAGCCTTTGCCTGTACAGGGTGAGGAATGGTATCTGTTTGCCCATTGCACCGAGAAAACAAAACTGCCAAATGCTGAAAAAGAGTGGGGACAAATATTTGCCCACTTTGGTGCCAAGTTACGGCCTGTTGCCGTTGGTTGTTGCGGTATGGCAGGGACATTCGGCCATGAACAAGATAAGCTTGAACTCTCTAAGTCGGTCTATGGATTAAGCTGGCAGCCGAATATTGCCAAGCTGGATCCTGAGCGCTGTATGGTGACGGGTTATTCCTGCCGTAGCCAAGTAAAACGGCTTGAGCACATCAAGATGAAACACCCAGTGCAGGTTTTGCTTCAGGTTTTGCGGGCAATGTGACCCTAGCTTATTGACGTCATTTGGGTGAAACGAACGGAAGGGGCGCGAGCCCCTTTTTGAATGTGAATAGGCAGAGAGTTTGAATGGGGGTGCAAGGAAAATGTAGCTTAGTCAGTCTGCGGGCTAAGCCAGCGGTATACCCATCCGGCAACAACGGCTCCTAGTAGAGGTGCTAGCCAAAATAGCCATAGCTGCGCCATTGCCCAATCACCGACTAAGAGGGCTGGGCCGGTACTTCGTGCGGGGTTAACCGATGTGTTGGTAACAGGAATGCTGATAAGGTGAATGAGCGTTAGTGCCAAGCCGATAGCCAAGCCTGCCATTGCTGGCGTAGCCAGCTTATGGGTTGCCCCAAGGATGACAATTAAAAACATAAAGGTCATGACAAACTCTGTGATGAACCCCGAGACAAGGTTGTAGTTTCCGGGAGAATGCTCGCCATAACCATTAGATGCTAGCCCGCCGGCTAAAGAGAACCCTGCTTGTCCGCTGGCGATAACGTACAGTACGAAAGCACCGACAATCGCGCCAAGAACTTGGAAGAAAATATACGGAATGACTTCCGATGTAGGGAAGCGTCCGCCTGACCATAGTCCGACTGTCACTGCTGGGTTGAGGTGGCAGCCTGAAATATGGCCGATCGCATAGGCCATCGTGACAACGGTAAGGCCGAAAGCGAGCGACACACCCAGTAGGCCAATACCTACGTCAGGGAAGGCGGCGGCAAGTACAGCGCTTCCGCACCCACCCAGTACCAGCCAAAATGTGCCTATAAATTCCGCAACCAGTTTTTTGAGCATGCCAGTGCCTCCTCGAGCGTTTGTGTTGCGCATCATGCGCAAAGTAAGACCACACTATCCAAATAGTCTAGCCAGACGCTTACCCGCAAGGTGGCTCATAGCTGCAACAAATTGCCGTATCCATCAAAATGAATGGCATTAGATAATAGGTGTTATAGCGAGGCTTCGTTGAGATACTGCTCCAGACGGCCACTGAGCCATTGGTTGAGTGTGCCTAGATTGGTATTTTGACCCACGATCATGCCATAAGGTTGCCACTTCATCGCCCGGTAGTGGTTGAGCACTTTCAGCTCGCCGCTGCGCAAATAGGGATTGATAAGCACGGAAGGGACTGTGGACCAGCCGGTACCATCGAGAACGGCATTGCGCAGGTGTTCGTAAAAAGGCAGGGCAATATAGTTGCTTGATGCAGGCGCAACGGCAACCAGGTTGTCATCCTCGATGGCGGACAGGGTAAATTCGGTGTAGCGAGCCAGATCTGCACTGATGATACGACTGAGCTTGCTGAGGGGATGGCTGCTGTGTACCACGGACATCATTCGGATTTGACCGAGGATATGGTGATGGTTGTGTGGCAGGGTATCGGTCATTGGTAGCAGGCAATAGGCGACATCGACCATATTGTCGCTGACCATTTCATGCAGCTCAGGGGGCGGTGCGACATATACCGAAACGTTCGTTGTGGGGAACTGCAAACTCATTTCGGTGATTAGCTGGCGCCAGAAAGGCTCCGGTAGCGCATCGTCCCTGGCTATGCGGATTGCCGATTCGATACCGGCCATTGACTGGCTGCATTTAGCCCGGATATCTCCGGCTATCATTACCATTCTCTCACAGTCGTTTTTGATCGCCTCGCCAATTTCCGTCAGTATGACCTGATTGCCCGTCCGGTGGAGTAGCGTTACTCCGAGCTGGTCTTCCAATGCGTTAATAGAGGCACTCACGGTGGTACGGCTTTTGCCTAGGCGGCGCGCGGCCTCAGCAATGGAGCCGTAGATGCAGGTTTCTAGAAACATTTCCAATTGGTGAATTTTCATTTTTATTCGCCATCTAAATATATTGCCAACATAGATTAATCCGGCCGAGGAAGCGAGGCAAGTTCAGCGACGAAAAACACGACGCTGGGCGACTCACTGCATGCTAGATAAAGCGTTATTATGATTCTGTAATCAAAATACAAAGAGGAAGCTGACAACAAAACGGTCAGCTCAAAGATTATTATGAGTATCAATATAGCTTTAGAACGCAAATTACTTTCGGTTTCTACTTTTTCTGCGTTGCTGTTTGCCCTGATGGGTATCGGACTTGGTCTATGGATGGGGTCGCTAGTTATTGTTTTCGACGGTGCCTATTCATTGGTAAGTCTGGCATTGACCCTAGTATCACTAGGCGCAGCGGCTTATATGCATTCCGCCGTTGGTAAGCGTAACAAAGAGATATCAGGCAAACTAGAGCCGATGGTTATCGCTTTCAAAGGCATGGTGATTACCCTGATGTGTGGTTTGTCACTGGTTTCTGCGGTGAATGCCATTTTGAGTGGCGGCCGTGAAGTCGATGGTGGTATGGCCCTTTTATTTGGTGTGGTCAACGTAGCAGGCTGTTTGGCAACCTTTACCCTAATGCATAAATTTAGCCAGAGGACACGTTCGTTGTTAGTGGAAGCTGAGGCTAAACAGTGGATGATGGATACGGTTATCAGTGCTGCGGTTATGCTTGGTTTTATTACCTCGAGTGTGATGACCTATGCGGGTTATTCGGAATATGCCGTTTATGCTGACCCTGCAATGGTTGTTATTGCGTCACTCTATTTCGGTATCGTTCCAATTAAAATGGTGCGAAATGCCATAGGTCAGTTGCGAGATCAACAGGCGATGGCTGCATAAGAAGAATCACAACCGTCTTTCAGTTTCTATCGACAGAAAGACGGTTGTGATTTTTTAGATCTGAGTTTTCTTGAGGGATGCTCTAGCGCTGCAGCAATAAGCTGTGGTCAATTTCGCGGAAAAAAGCGGCGGCATTAATGAGTGAACTTGCCGTTAATTCCGGCACACCATAAATTTCAACGGGCGTATGAAATTTTGATTGTACCTTATCGACCAGTAAGGAAAAGTCGCCGTCACCAGAGAGTAATATGACACGGTCAACATCGTTGGCGTGTTCGATAACATCAAGTGTAATCCCCACATCCCAGTCACCTTTTGCCGAGCCATCGCTACGTTGGATGAAAGGCTTGAGCTTAACCTCAAAACCTATTCCCCTCAGGATATTTTGAAATTGCCGTTGTTTTTCGTCACCCCGATGGATGGCATAGGCATAGGCAGCCACAACCTGCTTACCCTCAGTCGCCTCTGCCCAGAAAGCGTTGTAATCGAAATTACAGTGGTAGGTGTCTCGAACGGTATAGTAGATGTTTTGTACATCCACGAAAATAGCGACTTTTTCCACAATAAACCAGATAGTTTTGTTTAAGATATCGGTAAAATTATAACAGGTTAGCAGGAGCAAGTATGCTGCAACTTGCTTCTCAATGTTCAAAAATGACTCATAACCGCTTTTGTCCGTTTGAACCTGACTTGTCGTCAGCGTAAAAAAGTGTGACAGTAGCCTTAATAAAAAGGAAATGGGTCAGTCATGAAAAAATATCTACTCTCGGCGCTTATCGGCGCAAACTTGTTTTCTCTATCGGCATCAGCCAATGCACAAACTCAGACATGCCCGATAGATGTGCAAAATGACATTCATATTGTAGGTAAAACGGTAGAAGTATATCAAAACGGCAAACCGATCTGGCAAATTGACGATGAATACCAATTGTTTGTCAATGGCGAGAAAGTTGACTTAACGGCGTTGCAGCAGGAGGCCGTAGAAGCCTATAGCTTGCATGTACAGAGTGAGCTACCAAAACTTCCGGAGTTGACGCAGAAGGGGGCGGAACTTGCACATTCTGCAATTAATGCTTTGGGGCAGGCATTCGGAGAGACAGAGGCGTTTGCATCGGTTAATCAGCTGATTAATGAATACAGTACAAAAGCAAAAGCGAAATTCTACCAAGATGGTGAATTTGTGATGCCTGCCGATACATTTTCAGTGATGGATAAAGATTGGCGGCAGGAGTTTGAGGCTGCGATGGATAATGTTAGTTTGGCTTCTGCCTCGGCTATTTTTTCGGCATTGACGAATGAGATGAAGAAAGGTGAGCTTAGTTTCGGTGATTTTAAAGGGAAGATGTCTGAGTTAGAGAAAACATTGAATAATGATTTTAAAGCCAATACTGAACAGGTAAAAAAAGAAGCCGAATCTGTTTGTGGTTCAATGCAGTCGTTGGCTCAGGAAGAAAAAGCATTACATGAAATGATCCCTGAGTTGAAAAATTATCCAATGTTCGAAATATAAATCTTGGATATTGGGTGAGTATTAAATTTCTCGTTTTAGAAATACTGAGTATATCTAATTTAATTCAGAGCTCAGATTGATTTCAGCGTACTCAAATTAAGGCAAATACTTGAATGAATAAAAGGTATTTGAGATAGAAGTGAGTACGCTGAATCACTTTCATAGGCTAACTACCGGTTGTTGTTATTAGAGCTTCCTGCTTTTGGGGTGGGGGATGTATATTATTTGTAGTCTGGTCGGTGCATTTGCCTAACCCTTCATTTACCTTCTGGCTACCTTTTTGTGTTTTACGTTCCTATAAAGTGAATAAAAAATGATATTTTTTATAGCCTATGAGTTTATGTAGGCTGTTTTAGATGCTCTATTATCAACTAAATGAATGAAGTTGCACAGTATACCTGTCTTTATGGTATATTGAGGCATTCTGCTTGAAACACCACCCAGATAAACATTAGTTATGCAGTGGTATTGTATTTTGCTCTACTTTCTGTGGATATCAGGATTAACGTTGATATTCGCAATTGAAACTTTTGGTTCGAGTTATGCCAATAAGAGAGCAAATAAGGTAATTTGATTATAATGGACTATCAATCAATGTTTCGCTTATTGAAGCGAAATTTTATTCAACCTCGATTGTTTATGCGATGTATCGCACCGCTAGTCACATTGGTGATAGCCGCGTTGATATACATGGCTGTATATGAATACCAAACCTTAAAAGGCCGTGAAATTAGTCATGCGACTGACAATGTCACGATTGCTAGTGCATATCTTGGCCACCATTATTCATCGGCGGCGGGGCATTTATATTTGCTGGAGCAATTGTGGTTGGCCGAAGAAGATCCACAATTAGTGATTAAGGCTGCAGAACGAATATTACAAGGCCAGAATACCTACTTGGAAATTGCACTGTTAGCTGACGGGAATTATGTCGCAACGGGGGGATTCTCCCGCTATCAAGTGAGTGGGGGAGTCTCTCAGCGCCCTTGGTATATCAAGGATGCGCCGTTAGGGCAGTATTACGTGAGTCGGCTCTACTACAGTAAAAGTATGGAGAGCTGGACGGTTTCGATTGTGAAGGTACTCAATGATCGGCATCGTGATATCCGTTTTGTCCTTGAAATTAATGTCAATCAAATTTACGCCAACCTGGCAGGTTTAAAAACATCGGCAAATGGCTATTTCTATGCCGTAGAAGCAGTAACCAACCGTATTATTATGCATCCCGACCCCTCACGTATTGCCTCGTCGTCGGTCAGTTATCTGACAGGAGAGCAATTGCCGCTACCGGGGAAAAAAGATCATCCGGCTAAATTACTGAATTATAGCTATCAGGGGAACGATAAATTCAGTGTTTTTCACCCTGTTTCGCGCTATGGGTGGGTTGTTTTCTCTGGAACGGCCCAGTCTGAAATTTTGTGGCAGACATTGGGGATGGGGGTCTCGACGGTTGCTTTGGTTGCAATGATCCTTCTTGCTCTCTTTTTGTCTTTGATTTCTCGTCGGATCCACCAATATGGCAGCGAGCTCAATGAAGTGCGAAGCATGGATAAATTGTATACCCAGCTTCAGACAATGGTTCGGGAAGTGTTAGGGTCATCTCAAATTGCGTTGGTACGATATGATGAGAATACCCAGACCTATCAGGTATACCAGAGTGATTGTGCGATAGATAAGAAGACGGTAAGGGGATTGTTTGCCGATAGTCAATATCGAATTCAGCGGCTACCTGCACTCAATGATGATCCTTTTGTCACGAGATTGTTCGCTTGTCAGTCTTGCCTCAGGGTACCGTTGACTAACCAAAATAAACTAATCGGTATTCTATATATTCGTACATCTCAGTTGTTGTTGCCACAGTTCGCTAATATCCTGCGCAATTATACGCAAAGTGCATTGAACCATGTCCGTCTTACTCAGCGTATCAAGAATACCGATGCGATGACAGGCTTGATGAACAAACGGTACTTGTGCTGTCGGGTAGAGGCTCAATTGACGCGCGATAGCCGTCACTATCTGGCGATGCTCGATATTGATGATTTCAAACGGATCAACGACACTCACGGGCATCTGTTTGGTGACAAGGTGATCCTCGAGGTGGCAACCATACTCAAGGAGTCTTGTGATCAGCAGTGTGTGGTGGCGCGCTATGGCGGGGAGGAGTTTGCGGTACTGTTTCCTGCTAGTTGCGGCAAACAGGCCGCTTCGATAATGAATAAGGTGCGACAGCGGCTGAATCAAACGGTTATTAGTGACGATAAGAAACGCTGTGTGGTCACTGTCAGTATTGGTGTCGCCGCAGTGGAAGACTCGGTTGATAGTACCATTGCACGGGCAGATCTTGTTTTGTATAGAGTTAAGTCACAAGGCAAGAATCAAGTGCTGTATTATCAAGACCGTCTCTATGGTGACGTTGGAGTTATGAATTTGGTCAAAGTATGAGCAGTATTGCATTAAATCGACTAATTTATTGATACTATAAGATATTTCTCATTATAGGTGGTTCGCAATGATTAAAGTGGCCGTTATTGTGCTGCTGCTGATTATTGGTGGTTTGGCGGCTCAACGTTTGGATGAGCGCACGCAGCAACGGGCCCTGATGGTATTCGGGGGGCTGGTTGTCATCGCGGTGATTGTTTTTATGGCAATGGAATTGATGCGTTAAAAGGCCCGCTTGTGCGGGCCTTTTGATTATGGTGGGGCTGATAATCGCTGGCGATTAGCGCTGGCGAGTGCGTTGCGGTTTGCCGCCTTGGCGCTGCCCGCCATTCGAGGCTTTTGCAGGGCGCTGTCCAGGTTTGTTACCTGCTTTGTTTGCCCCCGGCTTGCCAGATGTTGGCTTGTTACCGTTAGCTGGAGTACTGCGGCCACTAGCAGAAGTGCCATTGCGGTTGCCTGGTTTGCCTCCCTTGTTGTTTTGGCCGTTAGCTCCTCGGTTACCGCGCTGACCATCCTTGCGGATATCCGGCTGGTTTGGGTGCTTGGTTGCAAAGCGTTTCGCACTATGGCGTCCCGACTTGCGGCGGTCGGCCTGTGTCAGTTCGGCATCTGATCCTTCATGCGGGATCAAGCAGTGCGGCGCATCACCAATCAGGTGCTTTTTGCCCATGTTGATCAGTGCTTCGCGAAGCAATGGCCAGTTGGCTGGATCATGGTAACGCAGCAGTGCTTTGTGCAGGCGGCGTTGGCGCTCACCTTTGGCAACAAACAGGTCTTCACGTTTTTTGTATTTAACACGTTTAAGCGGGTTAGTTTCCGAATGGTACATCGCAGTCGCGTTACACATCGGTGACGGGTAGAAGTTCTGAACCTGATCACACTGGAACTCATTCTTTTTGAGCCACAATGCCAAATTCAGCATGTCTTCGTCTGTCGAGCCAGGGTGCGCTGAAATGAAGTACGGGATCAGGTACTGCTTCTTGCCTGCTTCTTTGCTGTATTTCTCAAATAGCGCCTTGAAGCGGTCATAGGTACCCATTCCCGGCTTCATCATCAGGTCAAGCGTGCCTTTCTCTGTGTGCTCAGGGGCAATTTTCAGGTAGCCACCTACGTGGTGGGTGACAAGCTCACGGATATATTCAGGCGATTCGATAGCCAGATCATAACGTACCCCAGAGGCAATCATGATCTTCTTGATCCCTTTCACCTGGCGAGCCTTACGGTAAAGATCAATGGTATGTTTATGGTCGGTGTCCAACTTCTTGCAGATCTCTGGGAAAATACAAGACGGGCGACGACAGTTGGCCTCAGCGCGTGGATCCGAGCAGCCCAAACGGTACATGTTGGCAGTTGGGCCTCCAAGATCGGAGATTGTACCGGTAAAGCCCGGAACTTTGTCGCGGATCTCTTCAAGCTCGTTAAGAATGGATTCCTTGGAACGGTTCTGGATGATCCGCCCTTCGTGCTCGGTAATCGAGCAGAAAGAACAACCGCCAAAACAGCCACGCATGATGTTAACGCTGGTTTTGATCATGTCGTAAGCCGGAATCTTAGCTTTGCCGTAGCAAGGGTGCGGTACGCGTGCATAGGGTAGGCCGAACACAAAATCCATTTCTTCCGTACTTAGCGGGATTGGCGGGCGGTTGATCCACAGCTCACGGTCACCGTGGGTCTGAACCAATGCGCGGGCAGAATACGGGTTGGTTTCCAAGTGCATGACACGGCTGGCATGGGCGTACAGAATACGGTCATTACGCAGTTTCTCGTATGATGGCAGGCGCACTACCGTGCTGGTGGCATCATGACGCGAAGGTTGGATTTGGACCGGTTGTGCCGCTGCTGGCTGGGCATTTTCTTTCTGGTTGGTGCTACAGGTTTCTTCTGTCGCATATGGGTTAGGCATCGGCATCGCTTTGCCTGGTTTTTCGATGCGGCTGGAATCAATCTCTTTGTAACCAGCAGGAATTTCCTTGAGGATCACTGCGGTGCCAGCAATATTGGTCAGGTTCGCGATGTCTTCGCCATCAGCCAGGCGGTGGGCAACTTCAACCAATGCACGTTCAGCATTACCGAACAGTAGGATATCGCCTTTGGCATCGAACAGCACTGAGCGGCGAACTTTGTCTGACCAGTAATCGTAATGGGCAAGGCGGCGGAGGCTCGCTTCAATACCACCCAGTACGATAGGGGTTTCTTTGTAAGCTTCGCGGCAGCGCTGTGAATATACCAGTACAGCACGGTCAGGGCGTTTGCCTCCTTCGTTATTCGGTGTGTAGGCATCATCATGGCGTAGTTTACGATCGGCCGTATAACGGTTGATCATCGAGTCCATGTTGCCGGCGGTGATACCGAAAAATAAGTTTGGCTTGCCTAGTTGCATGAAGGCATCTTTGTTATTCCAGTCAGGCTGGGCAATGATACCGACACGGAAACCCTGTGATTCGAGCAAACGACCAATGACCGCCATACCAAAACTTGGGTGATCGACATAGGCATCACCGGTAACAATGATGATGTCGCAGCTGTCCCAGCCTAGTGCTTCCATCTCTTTGCGTGAGGTTGGCAGGAAAGGCGACGTGCCGTAGCATTCAGCCCAGTATTTTGGATATTCGTTAATTTTATTTACATTCATTGGCTTACAGTAAAATTCTTAAAGTTCGGGGCGCAGTGGGGCATCCGTAATGGATAAAGATAAAATAGCACTCTTATAAAAGAAGATACCCCTTATCTTTGAAGGGTTACATTCAAATGCCCATCCAAATTGTACGTCATTCTGTTCGTTGCCCCGGCCGCCTATCGGCGCTGATAACCTTAGCAGAGGCAGGCAATATGCCAGCACGACTCTAAGCGATAGTATAGGGCGTATAAAAGGGGACAGAGTTTACCATGAACAGGCAGTAAAACATCAATTTCTCATTACAGTGACGTTAACAGGCTTGTAAAGAGGCTGATAGGTGGGGCCAGAGAGGGCGGGTTGACGTTTTTAATCTCTGCAATTCGGAATTGAGTTTCCTTGAGAGGCCGTGTTATTTCGTTATGTCTCTCTTTGAATCGCGCGCACAGGAAATATGTTGGACGCTGTATCTGACGAAGTATTATGGGTATATATTTCTATCTGAAAAGTGTGTATGTAGGTTATATCGATAAGATTGAAGGAATAATCAGGTATATCATCGAGTCAATTATTGAACTGTGTTTTATTAATTGTTACGATGTGCCAATCAACATATTATTATGGATGTAATAAAAAATGAAAAATAAAATTGCATTGTTTGCTTTCTGCACTGTGATGGCGGGTTGTAGTGCGACGACGTCAATGACAGCGGCAGATAACCAAACAAGCATTATGATTAACGAATTTTCTCCTATCGTTTTGGAACCGGGAACGGGCATTGAGGAGACATATTCAACAACGAGTTTTGGCAATTATCGTTATAAAATCACTGACTCCACAACCAATGAAACCAAATATGGATTGGTTCCATTGAAATTTAATGGTGGGTATTTAGCGGCAGATATTCTATTTTTTGCACCAGCCATGTTTTTCAATCTGCGTGAATTCTACCCTTACTATGAGTTTAATGCTGTAACGGGTGAGGTGAAATATAAAAAGCATGAGGGAGACGCTTGGCGGATCTATGTACCTTCAGAGGATGAAGTTAATAGTGCCAAGCATTACTTCTCGAAAAGAGAGAGTAATCTGTAATTGTTAGCAGAGCCGCAATAGCGGCTCTTTCTGTATATAACCTATTGTTTTAATTGTTTAAGTGATTGAGGCTCAACGCCTCTGCAAGGTCATTTTGTAAGCAGCTAAGTTAGTTTCAATCTTTCCGGTCTTAAAAATAATAGTCTTATTTATCTGCAAATCTTTGCACCGTTAGTCTGTGCTTTCCCCGTTTAGCACTTAGTACGGTGTTGGGCTCTATTCCTCTTTTCGCTTCTTTTAGCAATAAGAATAACGATTCGGTATAACGGCTTTCGTATACTTGAGGATGCCGTACGGTATTGTTAGGATCGCAGGCATAGCAATAATATAATATCTTGATAGCGAGAGAGTATGTATACGATATTTTCCCTGCTTAAATGGATCGTATTGATTTATTTGGTGAAAACGGGACGAATGAAGCCTGCGACCTTGACGAGGTTCAAGCAATTTACGCAGAGCTTAGCCTCAATGTTACTGTTGCATACCGCCTTGGGCATTTATGCAATTGAATCGGTTGATTTGATCGCCAACGGCAGGGGGGATGGGTATTCGCTTAGGGAGCTCTATGTTGCAGATATTATCTATTGATATATAAAGCCCTGCCGAAGCAGGGCTTTGATGCTTACGCTAATCGTTTTCAATTAAACGTGCATAGGTACCAATACCATAGTACCGATGATTACGGTTAGTAGGCCGCACAGAACCGGTACTGAAGTACGTTTCACGACTTCGAACGGGCTGACGTTACCCATACCAGATGTGGCAACAATAACACCAGATACTGGCGAGATAGTACGACCAAGGTTCGATGCCTGAAGCATAGGGATGATCAGGAATGCAGGGCTTAGACCCATCTTGCCCGCAAGAGCTGGTGCGAGTTCGACAAAAGCATAGAACGGTGCGTTACCTGAACCTGTCGCGATAGCTGCCGCAACAGTAAGGCCGGTTAGTAGCAGCATCAGAGCAAAACCACCTGCACCGGCTGATTCAGCCAGACCAATCAAGTTATCGATAGCACCGATAGACATTAGGCCCTGGGCAAATACGCCTGCGGCAACCAGCAGCATGACCACGCCTTTAAATGCTTCCGCCATACCTTGGTAGCACGATTCAAGATCTTCAAGTGTTTCCTTGCCTTTGAATCGCTTGGTCACGAAATCAACCAGAGCACCAATAACAATAGACATAACGACGATAGTGTAGATGTCTAGGGTAAGGCCAGGGATAGTTTCGCCGTTGAAAGCGAAGACACCGATGATTGGCAGGAATGGCAAAATAGCGTAGTAGGATGGCGCCTTGACTTCGATTTCAGAAATATCGATTTTTTCCATCACGATATTCTCTTTCTTATCAAGGTACTTGTTCCAGAAGAACGCGGCACCGGCCATTACGATGATTGCACAAATAGATACCGGCAGTACGGTTTCTACGGCAAACACGTGCAGTGGCAAGCCTGATTTTTCAGCTGCGACGATAACATCGCCGGATGTTGGCGATAGAATAATTGCTGCCGGTGATGCACAGATGGCAACAGCCGCCGGGCGAGAAATCCCCATGGCTGTCATCATAGGGAAGAGGGTCGCCATCAGTAGTACGCCAAGGCCTGTGGCCGAGCTCACCGCTAGTGACATCAAACAGGCAACAATGTATGCCGCAACTAGCAGCACATAAGGGGATTTGATGACAGACAAAGGCTTGGAGAATTGCTTAACAACAACGTTGTTTGCGCCGATATGCGTCATGTAAGAGGCAAAACCGCAAAGCAGCATGATTTGCATACCTAGGCCGCCGCCACGATACTGCAGCATGTACTTCACGTATTCGAGTGAGTCGGTGACGAAGTTGCCTGTTGCTTCTACTTTGGCAGGAAGAACTTTATAGCCTAATAGGCCAGTGATAAGAAGCAGTGTCAAACCTGCTGTTAGTAGAACGCCTGCAGGTTTGTATCCTTTAATTATGAAATAGCCAACAGCAATCGTAACTGCAAGGCCAATCAATAGCTCCAGCATGGAATAATCCTCTTAATCCATTGTTTGCATAAAATAAGAAAAAATATGAATAAGTTGGGTTTTTTCTTACAGATTGTTTGTGGCTAATTTACATAAAAAGAGGTAATAGGACATTAACAATTCAGCGACTTTATGATCTCAGACAGTATTTTAAGTAACCTGTTAATTTTGCGCTACAACAATGGTATTTAATGTTTTTTCAATTGTTTGTTGTGAGTTAAATGTATAGATTGCTCGTTATTTGAGCATTGTGATTTTAATTTATTGTAATCTAAGCGTTGTTAAAAAAATTCCATTTACAACAACCAGTTAGGTGTAAATTAAATGTTAATTTATGTCTAGTGGTGTAAATTTGAGCTTGTTGTATGGAATTTGCTCAATTGGTCTTTATTGAGGAGGAGAGAACCAAGCCATTGAGTCACCAAGCTACATGAGGTAATGCTCTAAGACGTAGCTTGGTATGTGATTAGCTATTGGTTTGTATTTGATTGAAATGTAATTTTAACTGGGGATTATTTGTCGCAGAGACAAAGAAATCAAGAGACTCAATATCACTTTCATTTTCAATAAGATAGTCTAAAAAATCCAATGCCTTAGTGTCATTTAACAAAACAGTAAATATCATTGCCCAATAAGGAAGAGTCTCAGTAAACGTGCAGTTTCCCCCTGTGACTTTCAATATTTTTGTTAAATGTTCTGTGAGAGAGTTGCACTCTGCAAACGGAATAAATTTGTCTTTTTTTGTCCCCATATTGCGCATGTTAGTGTATTTGTTGAACTGTGACCATGCACTAAAATACAGCTTGAAATCATGGATATTGAGAGCGTTGCTTTCATCAATTTTATATTTGCCATGATAACCAAAGATCAGTAAGAACATGAACTTATTGACAAGCTTGTTATTGTGGTCGATTTCTTTGTATGTTGATGTCAGTAGGTCAAGGTCGTGTTGGTTGGTGACTTTGGGGATGCAACCGCCGCTCAATAGGTAACGGTAAAACTGACAAACTACATCATCAGAAATATCCATGTCGGAACGTGTTTTTTTCAGAAATGGCTCAAGGTGTGCGCCAAGACACTGGAGTTCATTTTTTTGGTAATCTTGCTCTGCAATCTCAAAAATGTCTTCAAGTAGGTCTGTGCTCATTTTTATTTTATCTTCTTTCATTGAAGACAATAGTAGATTCAATGCATCGTGCCTGTGAGAGCGAAGGTTAAAGTAGAGCCCAGATCGTTTTAGAGTGTTTCGTTTAAATATCATGAATGTTACCCATACGTGATGGAGTGTGCGTGATGGAATATTCCCCAATTCCCCAATATACAGGATTCAGGTGAGCATAGTAATAACAGTTATATACCCAAAGGGGGGATGGGTATTAGATCTGAAATGTCATCTTTTCGTGTTGTATTTGCAGGATAACACCTTGGCTCCTGCATATTTAAGTAACTTGTGTATATAATGCCGTTAATGATATTAATGGATAAAAGCTCTTATGGAACATGAAGATGAAGCAAATCGCCGTCCACTTGCGGTGCGCAGTTTATCAGTAACTAAACGTATAGCCGTTTGGCTCAGCAAAAAAAATATAACCCCGAACCAAATTTCACTGATGAGCATGGTCTTTGCCGGGAGTGGTTTGGCTTTTGCTGCGGGTTATTATTATTTTCCATCACCGATATGGTTGATCTTATTTCCATTGGCGATACAACTGCGCCTTTTGTGTAATTTGTTTGATGGCATGGTCGCCGTTGAGGGGGGCAAAAAGACACCTGCAGGTGAGCTTTTTAATGATGTGCCGGATCGTATTGCTGATCCCCTACTGATTATTGCTGCTGGCTTGATTGCTCAGTCTCAATTTGCGATGCCTCTTGCTTGGGTTTCGGCTTTGCTTGCTGTATTAACCGCCTATGTTCGTGTGCTGGGGGTCAGTATGGGTTGTGAGGCGGATTTTCGAGGGCCGATGGCCAAACAACATCGGATGGCATTGTTGACCTTTGTGTCGTTGCTGATGTTTGTCGATCAGTTATTTGTTTTGCTGCCTGCCTATTCTTTCTATGCAATGGATATGGCTTTGGTGGCGATGGCTGTCGGCTGTGTGATAACCGTATGGCGGCGTTTGAGCGGTATTTATGCTGCCAAAGCGGAGCAAGCGCAAAAAGGTGAGGGATGCAGCCAATGACGAGTATCCCGATTCATTCGTTACATATGATGGCCGTGATCCTCATGGTATTGATTGCCGGCACGCTGGCCTATTTGTACCTATCGCGGCGTCATCCTGATAAGGATTACCACGAACTCAAGCTGCGGATCCGCTCATGGTGGTGGATGATAGCCATTGTTTTTGTGGTGCTGTACCTACCGCTTAACTATACGCTGGTCTTTGTTGGTTTTTTGAGTTTCTTGGCGTTAAAAGAATTCCTGTCGATTGTACCGACTCGGATGGCTGATCGCCGGGTGATTTTCTGGGCCTATCTGTCCATTCCGTTCCAGTATTACTGGTTATCGATTGGTTGGTACGGCATGTATATTATTTTTATTCCGGTATATATGTTTCTGTACTTGCCAATGGTTGCGGTATTGATTGGCGAAACCAAAGGGTTTATCCGATCTGCCGGTATTATTCATTGGGCTCTGATGCTGACGGTTTTCTGTGTAAGCCATATGGCTTATCTGTTGGTATTACCAAGCAAAAATCCCGAAGCCGGCTCGATGGGGATGCTGCTGTTCCTGCTTGTCTTTACCCAGTTCAATGATGTCTGCCAGTACGTGTGGGGGAAAACTTTCGGAAAGCATAAGATTGTGCCTAAGGTGAGCCCGAATAAAACATGGGAGGGTTTTGTCGGCGGCGCGGTCACTATTATTGCGATCAGCTACTTTGCAGCGCCTTACCTGACGCCGTTAACATCGCTGCAGGGGATGGTGGCCGGGATGATCATCGCATTCAGTGGTTTTATCGGTGATTTAGTGATTTCCTCGGTTAAGCGTGACTTGCAGATAAAAGATACCAGCCAGTTTATCCCCGGCCACGGCGGCATATTGGATCGTATTGACAGTTTGATGTTCACGGCTCCGTTGTTCTTCCACTACATCTATTATCTTTACTATTAGGTGACGCAAATGAAATTATTCAAATTTCTTTTTGTATTGCTGTTGGTAAAGCCGCTGGTGTTTATCGGTTTGGGGCTGAATATCATTCAGCGGCAGCACTTGCCGTTGCATGGCCCGGCGGTGGTGGCCGCCAACCATAATAGCCATCTCGATACCTTGGTGCTGCTGGCTCTTTTTCCTATTAGCATGGTCCATAAAATCCGTCCTGTAGCTGCCGCTGACTACTTTTTGAAGAACAAGTTATCGGCGTGGTTGTCGCTGAATGTTCTTGGCATTATCCCTATCCGTCGCTCTCCGTCCCAAAGAGAGCGCAGCGCCGTATTCGACGAGTGTCATCAGGCCCTCGATAATGGCGATATTTTACTGGTTTTCCCCGAGGGAAGCCGGGGCGAACCGGAAGTGATGAGTGGCTTGAAGAAGGGTATTTATCATTTGGTGAAAGATCATGACCACTGCCCGGTTGTGCCTGTCGTGATGCGAGGGCTGGGGCGGGCATTGCCGAAGGGCACAGCGATGCTGGTTCCGTTTAACTGCGATGTTGTTATTGGTCAGGGTATTGAACAGTTTGTTGATGCTGATGACTTTCTTGTTACGATGCAAACCCAGTATGATGCGTTGAGTGAATACTGTATCGTTACAGTATGTGATGATTGATAGCCCCATCTTTTGATTTGCTTGAGGTTGGGGGCGTTCGATGTACCTCCCTTCGTAGGATTGAACGATGATAGATGTTCGTACCGCCGAGTATCGCCGGGCTAGCTTTGCCCTCTGTCTGGGCTCCTTTTTGATTTTTTGCAACTTGTATCTGTTCCAGCCGATGCTGCCGCTGATGGCTGTGACATTTGAGGCTTCGGCAACGCGGGTTAACTGGTTGGTAGCTGCAGCCACGTTGGCATTGGCGTTGTCGTTGGTGCCTTGGGCCGTATGGTCAGAACGGGTGGGGCGCAGGAAGATAATGATGATCAGCCTGATGCTGATGCCGCTGGTCGGTTTGCTGACGGTGTTTGCCCAGTCGCTGCTGATGCTCAGTGTCGCCCGGGCGATGATGGGGGTTGCTTTGGCTGGGTTTGCTGCCGTGGCCGTGGCTTATATGGCCGAGGAGTTTACCCCCGCGGCCTTGATGCTGGCAGTGGGGGGATATATCAGCGCCAACTCCCTCGGGGGGATAGCAGGCCGGATCAGCGGAGGCTTTCTTTCCGAAACTTATGGCTGGCAGGTCGCGGTGATTGTGATGGCATTGTTCAGCCTCGCCGTTGCGCTGTTGGTATATAAGCTGTTGCCGCCGCAACGGTATTTCAAGCCATCACATGGGCAATTGCGCCACCAGATCCGCGGTGTGTTACGCCATTTGCGTAATCCGGTTCTATGGACGGCGATGTTGATCGGTGGCGTCAATTTTGCGTTGTTCGTTAACCTCTATACCGTGATGGGCTTCCGGTTAGTGGCTGAACCCTACCTAGTCCCTGTCAGCTGGGCGTCAATGATTTTCCTTTGTTATCTGACCGGAACCGTTACCGCTAAACTGAGCGGGGTTTGGACCCTACGATTCAGCAGTGTTTCCGGCATGGTATTGGGGGCGATGGTCAGTGCTTGTGGTCTATGGGTCGCTTGGTTCGAGTCGATTCCTGCGATGGTGATAGGACTGTTGTTGATCAGTTCGGGTTCGTTTTTCACCCATTCACTTGCCTATGGCTGGGTCAGCCAGAAAGCGCAGACGGCCAAGGCGACGGCCACTGCCTTGTATCTCGTGCATTACTACGCAGGGGGGAGCTTGGGTGGCTTTTACCTGATCTACTGTTGGCAGCATTGGGGCTGGGGCGGGGTAATTGTCGCAGGTACTGTGCTTTATGTCGTTCTGTGTCTGCTGTGTTATTGTTTGTCTCGCCAAGAGCATGAGGCACCGACGGATCTTGCGTCGCAATAGCGAGGTGGGAAAATCCCGGATACACATTGAAATGTTGGGGAACGTATCCGGGATGGGAGGGAAATCGTGCTATGGGTTAGGCGATTGCCATTGCCAACAGCGAAATAGGGTGAAGGGCCTCAAGGTGGGTGTTTTCCTCAATTTGCCACTTGCAGGTTTCACAGTCGGTGACTGCAAAATCGGCCCCTGATTGGTTAATTTGCTTGAACAGGTTGCTGCCGATTGCCATCGAGGTATCGTAGTTTTCTGTTTTGAAACCATAAGTTCCCGCCAGACCGCAGCATTGGCTGTCCAACACCTCGACTTCCAGTCCAGGGATCATCTTCAGTAGTTCAATGGTGTAAAGGCTGCCGCCGACACGGTCGAGGTGACACGGTGTGTGGTATACCACTTTCATGTTCAACGGTTTCATCTTCGGCGCATTGCCGTTCATGAATTCTTTGAGCAAGTAGCGTGTCACGTATTCGATTCTGTTGGCAACTTGGCTGTTATCCACCTTAAGCACATTTGGGTACTCTTCTTTTAGAGTGAATGCGCAGGTTGACGAGGTCGAAATGATCGGTGCGTTGTGCTTTTCGACGGCAGCGGCAAAGTTCTTGATATTGAGCTGGGCGTTTTTCTTGGCCTTGTCGAAGAAACCGTTGGCGATCAGCGGTACGCCGCAGCACTTTTCCTTGTCCATGAGCTGGACGCCCACACTCATGGCATTCATGACCTTGATGAAGTCCTTGCCTTGTTGCGGGTGGTTATAGTTAACGAAACAACCGTGGAAATAGTGTACCTGTTTTGGATACAGTGCCTGGCTGGTGCAGTTTTGCTTGTACCAGCGACGGAAAGTACCATGCGAGTATTTAGGCAGGCTCTTGTGATCGTGGACACCAATGGTCTTGTGCATCACTTTTTTGACCGTCTTCATACCAGTGATGGTATTGATAATTGGCGCAAACGGAGTGGCAGCCGTTCCCATCAGGTCGGTATGGCTCAGCACAAAATCACGGATCGTTTTGATATTGAAAGCCAGTTTGGCATGTTCGTCACGGGCGACGGCGATCATATCCCCGATTTTTACCCCAGAAGGACAAGCGGTTTCACAGCGCTTGCAGTTGGTGCATAGCTTCAGGGTTTCATCGTAGAAATCCGGGCTCTTGATTCGTAGTCGCTCGCCATCAGGGCCACACTGTTTAGGACCCGGGTATTGAGGGTTAGCTTTGGCTACCGGGCAGTATACGGTACAGACCGTACACTTAATGCATTGGTCGAAACTGGTGTCTTTTTTTGGAAGGCTCATCGGTTGCCCCTTCTTATAGTGCTGCCGTCAGTTCAGACGCAGTTGTTTCATGTTCAGTGGAGTGCTGCTGTGCCCGGATTATTTGTTGGGCGACATAGTAGCCGGTAGAGATTGCAACGCCAGAGCCAGAACCTTCCTGTACTGGATCATAGTGGGCCAGAATGGCACCTGCACAGAATAGGTTGCTGATTGTCGAACCTGCGATGCTAGGGTTCAGGTCAGTATTGCAAGTAACGCCCATCTTCATAAACGGGTGGCTTTGTTTGCTGAAAAACTGAGGTTGATACCAGTGATCACGGTGTGCTGGTTCAACCATATCCAATCCGAAAATAGGCTCGTTGATTTGATGGCGCTCAGCGCTCAGTCCTTTGCTGAAGAAACTGCCCGTGGCGATTAGAAAATGCTCCGCACTTAGGGCGATATCTTCGTGGTTACGGGTGTAGATCCGGCACAGCTTGCCGTTCTCGATATCCCCGCCTTTGACTTCATCACCGGTTAGCAATAGGCCGCCCAGTTTCTTGTAATGGGATTTCATCGCTTCTTCTAAGCGAATGCCCAGCAGGGATGGCGGCATGGTTGGCAGTTCGCAGATCTTGAATCCGGTCAGCCCTTCGAGCAGTTTGATAGTTGCAGCCCCGTCACCGTTACCGAAAATAGCAGGCAATACCACCAAATCGGCTTTGCCCACAGCTTGAATCAGGCGCTTGGCAAAGGCATGGAGTTTGGTTTCGTCACGCAGTACCCGTGAGATGTCAATAGAACGGAACTCACAAGGGTTACGCGGCATCTCATCGAAGTCGGGCAGCTGAACGGCTGCTGTCTTGATGCTGACATCGGCAAATGCAGGTAGGCGTGCCAAGTTGTCGGCGGCAAGCTGAGGCTGGAAGTCGCGGAAGCCGTCAAGGGTAACCAGTGCAATGCTGGCTAGGCCGTCTGATAGCTGGTGTGCCGGAAACTGGTGGACGGTTTGTTGTGATAGCCAAGTGGAGCGGAATGTCCCCATCGGTGTCACTCGGTAATGGTTTTGTTCGTCAGCTTGGGCTGAGAGGTAAACCCCGCAATCCTCCATCATGCCCTGATACCAGTCGATAGCTTCGCGGCACGCTTTATTGCCCAGCTTGGCATAGGGGTGGTGAGGGCTTTGCTCTGCCAATGCATCAAATGCATCGAAAGGATGGCTGACGGCCTGACCCGATGGTAGGTTGCTCAGTACATCAATAGAACCCGACGAAAAATGGAGTGCGCTCTGGCCTGCTGCGATAACGGCGGTTTTCAGGCCAGCCTCGGCACAGCGGATGGCACAGCTTAGGCCGGCGACACCGCCACCGATGATAATGCTGTCAAATTTCATAGTGTTTCCTCGTCGGCGTGGGTCGCGGCAACCTGCGGCTGCTGATTGTCTGGCAGGTCACTGACGCCAAACAGGCCTTCGTAAATCCAGTAGGTAAATTCACCTTCGCGCAGGGCATCGCCCCAGAATACGGGTTTGATCCCTTTCCAGCGTTCTTCCAGAAAGTCTTCCAGTAGGTGGCTGGCTTCGTTACCGCTCTTGTTGCCGTACTCGGAGAAGAGACCAGCGGCGCGGTACGAGCAGAGTTCGCCTTGGCATGGGCCCATGCCGATTCGGGTACGGCGGCGCAGGTCGACAAGGTTGTGGACGTTGAGATCCTTAATTGCGTATTCCACCTCACCGCAGGTGACCATTTCGCATTCGCAGATCACGGCCTGGCTCTTGCGGTTGTTGCTGAGGAACTTCTCGGCACGCTCGCCGTGACGGTAGTAGGCCGATTGGTACACTGGTTTGGCAAGGCTTGCGGTTGGCTGCTTTTTCGGAGCAGCTTGCTCAGAGCCCGGTAGCGGCTTGGTGTGGGTAATACATGGCTGGGTATTGCCCAGCTTCTTGGCAACCAGATCTGTGGTCCACTCTGCCATCATGCGGTAGGTCATCAGCTTACCGCCGGTAATGGTCACAAAGCCGTCAAGACCGTCGCGTTCTGCGTGGTCAAGTAGAACAATGCCGCGGCTGATGTTACGGCCGCTGGTATCACCATCGACGGCGACGAGAGGACGGACACCTGCGTAGGCACGCAGGACGCGGGTGTTGGCCATGATAGGCGCCAGCTTGGTGCCTTCCTCCAGCAGAATATCAATTTCTTTGCTGGTGACATGAAGATCATCGATCTTGTCGTAGTCGATCCGCTCGGAGGTGGTGCCGATCAGCGAGATGGTGTCACCCGGAACAAGGATGTCAGCATCAGAAGGCTTGCGGCAGCGGTTGATCACCAGGTTGTTGATGCGGTAGTCAAGGATCAGTAGGGATCCTTTGGCCGGGAACATCTTGATTGACAGATCGCCGTATTCACAAATCTGCTGTCCCCAGATACCGGCAGCGTTGACGACTTGCTTGGCTCGGACTTCGAAGTGTTTGCCGGTTTTCAGGCATAGGCAATTTACGCCTTTTACGGTAGCCCCTTCTCGGATCAGCCCTGTTACCATGGTGTGGTTGAAAAGGCGTGCACCGTGTTCGACGGCATCAAGTACGTTGGATGCCGAGAGGCGGAACGGGTCGAGCGTACCGTCAGGGACTTTCACCGCGCCAATCAGTGCAGGGTTACAGTTTGGCTCAAGGCGAAGGGCTTCTTCGGGAGTTAGCTGTTCTACGTCGATATCTGCTTGCTGGCAGGCATCGATAAAATTTTTCTGGAAATCGAGGTCGTCATCAGGCAGGGAGATGAACAGACCCTGCGTGTCTTCAACGCAGTGACGGGCAATTTTTTTCAGGATTCGGTTTTCTTGGATACATTCCCGGGCAGATTCCTGATCGGTGACAGCGTATCGGGCGCCTGAGTGGAGTAGGCCGTGGTTGCGTCCAGTGGTGCCGGATGCCAGGTCATCGCGTTCAATCAAGATACAAGGGATCCCGCGTAGGGCACAATCCCTCATGATGCCTGTTCCTGTGGCGCCTCCGCCAATAATCACAACATCTGTTTCAAACCAGCTAGTCATGTTCGTTTTCGCTTATTCTTATAGGTGTGGATCAGGAATTGATGAGTTCCTTCTCGGTATGGTGTAAATATGCCATTTTTTGTGGGGGTATTTATTGATCACCTCCACACTTATGAGCGTTCGCGCATTCGATCGCGCATAAATGTGCCGTGTTTATCGATATAGAGTAATGATTTTCGAAACTAAGCGCGTTTCTGTCGCTTGTATTATGGGCGTTGTGGTTTGTTTGTGGTGAAAAGTTGCGCATTTATATTCACGGGTTCGTTTACGTATAAATGCGCACTTTGAGAGGCCAGAAGGGACGTGGTTGCAGTGCTTATGCCGGTATAGGTTTTTGCTCTGTGATGTGGTTATTGCACGACGATTGATAGAGACAGCAATCTCGACCATTTTTCTTGCATTCATACAAGGCGTTATCTGCACGATCAATTAGGGTGCTGATCGATTCAAAATGTGAATAGGTTGCGATGCCGATACTGGTGGTAATTGATAGTGGCTGTGAATATTTGTCGATATGGATTTGAAGCTGACGAATACCCGTTAGGTACTGGTTTGCTAAATCAATCGCCTCTTTGGGCGAGTACCCCGGAACGAACAGGATAAATTCCTCGCCGCCATAACGTCCGAACAGCCCCCCTTTGGGGCTGTATTGTTGGATATGTTGGGCAAATGCCTGAAGGATATGATCCCCCGCAGTGTGCCCCCAGTTGTCGTTGATGCGTTTGAATTTGTCGAGATCAAACAACAGAACTGAAAAAGGCTTACCCTCGAGCTGAGTCGTATGGAGTGATTTTAAGGCCAGCTGCAGCAATACCCGGCGATTGAAAACGCCAGTTAGTGGATCAAGTGATGCTTGCCGGTAGAGACGCATTAGCATATAGAGCTTGGACAGCTGAGACCAAATCACGATAAGAGCCAGCAGTAACTGAAGCCAATAGTCAGCCAGATTTTCTGGGGTTAGCCAGCGTTGAGACTGGGTATCTGAGATCCATTGGGGTATGGCGGTGATGATCAGTAAGAACAGGCTCTCTTTGAGGGTGAGAGGTAAAATAGTCAACATTGCAATATGAATAATAGGCAGCAGAGTATAGCCATAGATATACCCGCTATATACCGTGGGAAATCCCAGTACCCATACGGCATGAAAATAGAACGCATTGATGCAGAGCATAACCAGTAGTAGGGCGTGCAGTACTTTCTTTAACCCGATCCGATGATAGTTGCAATGCGCGATAACGAATAGGCTAAGCGCGAGAAATACCCGTGAAATCGCAATGGTCGGCCCCTCATTACCCGGCAGGTGCATAAGGTCAAAAGGTATCCACAGTAGCACTAACCCTCCCCAGAGCGAGGCGAGCAGGGTCAACCGACTACGCAGATAGCTGCTTCGCGTATTCCTGAAATTTGTAGAGTGGTGGCGGGCACTGAATAGATCAGGGATATACAAGGCGAACTTACGAAGGCTATGGGCGGGAGACTCATGCATGGATATGCCTGAAAAGTATGTTGTTTTGAGAAGGTTTCAATTATAAATCCATGAATTATAGGGATAAAGTAAAAAATGTTATTGTCGTGACCGTGATATTGATAATTTTGAGTTTAGCTTTGGTCGAGAGTTGGTATATCTCTAGGGAGTTGGTATCATCGCGGCAGTTTAATTTTTGCGGGCGTTTTCGTTATGGATGTTGTAACCACTTTTCTGATCCCTGCCTTATTGGGTGCTCAGCTGGTGTTGTCTTTGGTGCTCACGAAAGGTGAGATTTGCCCTGGACAGCGCGGCCGGGTGCATAAAACATTGCCTGTGTTATTAGTGGGATGGGCGATTTCGCTCATGATCACCCCTGCGGCATTGCTGCCATTGGCGGCCTTGGGCTATTTCACCCTGAAGGTTAAAACGGGTAAAACCCGTGATGCCGGGCCACTGCGTGTGTTTTACTTGGCCATTGGTTTGGCTGTGGTGGCTTTAGTTGCCAGTCTACAGGGTGAGACTTTGCCTAAAATCGGTATGAGTTTGGTAGCAGTGGTGATGTTTGGCGCACTGATCGCCCACTTATTGCTTACGCAAGCAAGAACTCGCTTACAGGCTTTTCACCGTCTATTGCCGTTTGCTGGTTTTGCTGGGGCCATGCTAAGTGCATTGTGTGTGCTGTGGTTGGCATCGGGAATGGATCCAGAATCATTGACCGTCGCGACCAAGCACGTTGTGGCTGCACTATTGCTGCTGGTGGTTGGCGTTTTGGTATGGGCAATGCACTTGCTAACAGGTAAAGCGGTGAATCGTTGGCAGTTGCTGGCGGCGGCAGTGTTGCTGATTGGATCGGCGCAGCTGCAAACTGTACTGTTCTGATGTAAGCGATAACCGTTAACAAACAAAGGCCAGCCTGTAAAAGAGCTGGCCTTTATTGTTTGAGCCATTGCGAATGCAGGATGCCAGAGTGTGAGTTCGCTCTTTTTCTTTCTGGGGCCGAGTGACTATGCTTAATCCAAGCAGCGTCAATATGTACGCATGCTAACGGCATCGCTTGGATATACACTGCAAGGTCATCAAGGGGGTAGGTATGGAGATTGATAATTTACTTCGCATGGACGGCAATATCGTGCTGGGTATCGTCAATGAGCGACTGCGCTTGGAGTGCTCAACAGTCGAAGAGCTGGTAAGCCGCTATGAGTTAGATTTCGATGAATTAAATGCAAAAATGGAATCACTGGGTTACCACTACGATCCGATCAACAACCAGTTCAAGTAACCCCGTTGTATTTTAGGCCATCTGATATTAAGTACGGGGTATTAGGTATCAGGTGGCTCTTATCCCTTCCAAATGGGTCTGGCATTGCTGCTTGGCAGTAGCAAAAAAAGCCGACAGGTAGTGGCGATCTTTCTCTTGTGCTCGAATAGCAGCAAACAATCTTCGCCATAATCCTTTTCCGAGCGGCTTGCTGACCACTAAGCCTTGCCGCGCAAAATCATAAATCGCCCAGTTAGGTAGTGCCGATACGCCTAGTCCCGCCGAGACCATCTGAATGAGCATTAGGGTATTGTCGGCTTGTTTCCAATTTGCCGGTTCGATGCCCGCTGGCTGTAAGAAATGCTTGATAACATCAAGTCGGTTTTTTTGGACCGGGTAGCTCATCAATGTTTGTTGTGCCAAGTCTTCAGGTTCGATGGTTTCTTTCTGCGCCAATGGTGATTGTGGCGAAACAATAAGACGCATTTCAAAATCAAACAATGGCTCGAAGTGGATTTCGTTGCGGGGTTGAATATCGGATGTAATCACCAAGTCAAGCTCGCCGGCCCCGAGAGCGGGCAGTGGCTCGAATCCGAATCCGGAAGAGAAATCGAGGGTGACATTTGGCCAGTGTACTTGGTATTCCTTGAGGGCAGGCATCAGCCACTGGAAGCAGGAATGGCATTCGATAGCCATATGCAGGCGGCCGTTGGTATCTTCTTTGAGGCTTGCCAGCTCATGCTCGGCACGGGCAATACGCGGAATCACATCATCGGCCAGCTTGAGCAGTACTTCCCCTTCAGCAGTGAATTTTACCGGACGGGTTTTACGGAGAAACAGTTGGTTGCCAAGCCGTAGCTCGAGATCTTTTAATTGGTGCGATAGTGCTGATTGAGTTAAACAGAGGGTGTTGGCCGTTGCAGTCAACGAACCGGTATCACGCAGGACGGTTAGGGTGCGCAGATGTTTAATTTCAATCAAAGCATTAATCCTTATGCTGATGTCTGTACCAAGTTGGAGGTTCACACACTTTACGTATATTTCGCAGAAGTGTAAACATCTAGACGTCTATGTAAAAAATCAAGTGATTTAACATGAGATTTGCTCAAGTTAAACATTAAACATTAGAAATTGTTCATTTCGGTGCCTTACTTCATTGTAAAAACATCTTGAATAGGCATGGATGGAAGAACAATGACGAATAAAACACAAACGCACATTTTGGGTTATCCGCGGGTCGGCAGCCAGCGCGAACTGAAATTTGCGCAGGAAAAATATTGGCGAGGTGAGTCGTCGCAGGAAGAGTTGAAGCAAGTTGGTCGTCTGTTGCGCCATCGTCATTGGGGGGATCAGGTCGGTGCGGGATTGGATTGCGTATCTGTCGGTGATTTCGCCTGGTACGATCATGTATTGGGAACAAGCATGTTACTTGGGCACCTACCTGCACGTCATCGCAGCGGTTTTCCTGACCTAGATACCTTGTTTCGTGTTGCACGCGGCAAAGCCCCGTCAGGCTGTGCCTGTGCCGCATCGGATATGACCAAATGGTTCAATACCAATTACCATTATATCGTGCCTGAGTTCAGTGCCGATGATGCGTTTAATGTCAGCTGGCCCCAATTGTTCGAGGAAGTAGCGGAAGCGAAAAAAGCAGGTCACGAGGTGAAGCCGGTATTGTTAGGGCCAGTTTCCTACTTGTGGTTGGGCAAGGAAAAAGAAGCCGGTTTTGACCGCCTTTCTCTGTTGCCTCGTCTGCTTACTGCCTATCAGCAAATACTGACCAAGCTGGCCAAGCTGGGTGTAGAGTGGGTGCAAATAGACGAGCCGGCGCTTGCTCTTGAGTTGCCCGTACAATGGTTGGATGCGTACAAGCTTGCCTACCAGGTTTTGCATGGAAAACCAAAGCTGTTGCTGACCACCTACTTTGACACCATTACCCATAATCTTGACCGGATAACCGGATTGAAGGTCGATGGTCTGCACATTGATTTGGCCGCGGCTCCTGAACAGTTGGAGCCGGTGCTGGCGGCGTTGCCTTCGTCTTGGGTACTCTCTGCTGGTGTGATTAACGGTCGAAATGTTTGGCGGGCGGATCTGAGTGCATGGCTTGAGCGTCTCTCGTCGGTGAAGGCTGATCTGGGAGAAAGACTTTGGGTTGCCAGCTCATGTTCATTGCTGCATAGCCCTATCGATCTTGATCTGGAAACAGAGCTTGATCCGGAAGTGCGCCAATGGCTGGCGTTTGCCAAGCAAAAATGCCGTGAGGTGACTTTGCTTGCCAAGGCGCTCGACGGTAATGAGGCTGCGCTTAGCGAGATTGAACAATACAGTGCGCCGATTAAAACCCGAGCGACCAGTGAACGGGTCAATAATCCTCAGGTACGCCAGCGCCTTGCTGCGATAACGGATAGTCTGGCTGAACGTAAGCTGCCTTATCAGGAACGTGCGAGATTGCAGCGCAGTGCATTGGGGCTGCCTTTATTACCGACGACCACGATTGGCTCGTTTCCACAGACGGGCGAGATCCGTACCCAGCGCCGTGATTTTAAAGCTGGCCGATTGGCCGAGAATGATTATGTGATCGCCATGCAAGGGCATATTGCTGATGCCATTGAGCGTCAAAATAAGCTCGGACTGGATGTACTGGTTCATGGTGAGCCTGAGCGCAATGATATGGTGGAGTATTTTGCTGAATTGCTCGAAGGATTTGCCGTCACTCGTTTTGGCTGGGTACAAAGTTATGGGTCACGCTGTGTGAAGCCGGCGGTGATTGTGTCAGATATTTACCGTTCAGCGCCGATGACGGTGGAATGGGCCAAGTATGCCCAATCGCTGACCGACAAGCATGTGAAAGGGATGCTGACCGGTCCCGTGACGATTTTGGGCTGGACTTTCCCTCGTGAGGATTTAACCCGTGAAGAGATAGCCAATCAGATAGCATTGGCATTGCGCGACGAAGTAGCGGATTTGCAAAATAACGGAATCAACATCATTCAGATTGATGAGCCAGCAATTCGTGAAGGGTTGCCGCTCAAGGCCAGCCAGTGGCAGTCGTATCTGGATTGGGCTGTGAGAGCCTTCAAGATCTCAGCGGCCAGTGCCGAGCCAGAAACGCAAATCCATACCCATATGTGTTATAGCGAGTTCAATGACATTATCAAGTCAGTTGCCGCTTTGGATGCTGATGTGATCACCATTGAGACGTCACGGTCGGATATGGAACTGCTTAAAGCATTCGAGGCATTTGATTACCCGAATGAGGTTGGCCCTGGTGTTTACGATATCCACTCGCCAAATATTCCGGATGTGGAGCAGATTATTCAGCTGGTGGAAAAAGCTAAGAATCTAGTTCCTGCCGAGCGGTTATGGGTGAACCCTGACTGTGGGTTAAAAACACGGAACTGGCAAGAAACAGAAGCAGCTTTGGCCAATATGGTGGAAGCGGCCAAACAGCTGCGTGAACAGTGGCAGGCAAAAGTTAGCTAACTTTGCTGACAGCAAAAACAAAAACGCCTGCATGCGCAGGCGTTTTGAATTTCGTAACGATAATGGGTAATCGTTATTGTGCTGTAGCCGGAGCACGGTTGAATGTTAGCGTGTGGTCAGCACCGGTAAGCGTTAGCTCGTTGCCGTTGATGCTAGCTTTGCTCCAAGTTTGCAGGGTAGAGCTCATTACTTGCTCCATGTTCATTGCTGGCTCAGGGCAAGCCATCATCGTCATACCCATTTTTTCAATACGTAGCTGACCGTCTTTGAATTCTGCCTGACCGAAGTAGCGATTGCAGCCAGCATGGCCATTGGCACCAAGATCGTTAGAAAGCTCTAGGTTTGGTGCAGTGAATGGCTCTGGTAGGTCAAGAGCTTTGTTATCAACTTTGGTTAGAACCCAGTTGTGGCTCGCTAGATCAGATGCTGAAGTCACAGAAGTCGTCTCACTGTTAGTAGAACAAGCCGCAAGCATTACTGGAAGCGCAAGAGCGGCAGCAAGAAAACGTTTTTTCATGGTGTATGATTCCCCGAATAATAGCTTTGTAGACCAGTAAACCACAGCAATGCTGAATGTTAGCTGGGCAAAGCACATTTTAATTGTACATTGTTTTTAATGCCTTTCAGCTAGTTATACCAGCTTTGTACTTTCTTGGATATCAGTTTTTTTTCTGGCTGATATTCTGCGCACAAGACGACAGGTAGCACTGCGATGAAAAGCGTTTTAATTCAGCATAGTATGCTACACCTTACTGACCAAAATATTGTTAGCTGGTTGTCATTTTTTGTCTATGTCGGTATTAATCATATGCAGATGCACATCTTGCTGCGGGAATGGGATAGAGATCCCTTCTCGGTCGAAGCGCATTTTTACCTCGCGGGTAACATCCCAGTATACGTCCCAGTAGTCTTCCGTTTTTACCCAAGGGCGGACGATAAAGTCGACCGATGAGGTATTGAGGGTATGCAGTTTGATCATTGGCTCGGGAGAGCGCAGTACCATAGGGTGTTCGGTGACGATCTCGTTCAGTACTTTTTCGGTTTTCTCGACATCATCGCTATAGCCAATACCGAAGATCATATCGACTCGGCGAACACGCTCATGGGTAATGTTCTTGATGGTGTCGCCCCAGATTTTGCTGTTTGGCACGATGAGGATTTGGTTGTCGAATGTTTTGATAGTGGTACTGACCAGGCTCATATGGCTTACTTTCCCTGATGTGCCGCCTGCCTCGACAAAGTCGTCCACATCGAATGGGCGGTAGATAAGCAGCATCATACCGGAGGCAAAATTAGACAGGGTATCTTGTAAGGCGAAGCCGATGATCACACCCGCGACACCAAAACCGGTAAGGATGGGGGTTAAATCCAACCCGATTTGGGCCAATGCGAAAAGCAACCCGACACACAAAACGATATTGCCTGTAATCGAGATGAAGAAGTCCTTCATCAGCTGCGACATGCGCAGGGTGGGCGAGCTCACAGCTCGAGTGACAATACGGCGAGTGATATTTTTGAGGATTTTGAAAATAAAGACGATCAGCAGGAATATAAACAGCTTGAACAGCATCTGCGGCGTATTTTCAGCCAGCCAGATTTTTACTGTACCCACCCATCCCGTCAGGATTGAAAAGATCACTTTTACATCAAGCAGTTCGTTGGTTAGGTTACCTGTGGTTTCAAATAGCTGCTTGGTGTACTCGGTGGTCTCTAGCCCCATGTCCTTGCCAAGATCAGCAAGAAATTGAACGGACTCTATATCCCCGGTCACTTTGCGTTGGGTAAGAATTTGCTGAAGCTGCAAGGTGGCTTTTTCGCCTTCCGCTGCGGTTTTCAGCTGGCTTGACAGCGTACTCTCTTGTTGGCTGTCAAAACTGAGCATTGCCGACATGAAATCCAATCGTTGACGGACGGTTTCAACCAATTGAGCTTGTTCTTTGGGCTTGGGAACGTCAAGACGGTTAAGCCACTGGAAGTTGATCCATTGCTCTTTGAGCATGCGATGGTAGAAGTTGGTGGTTTCTTGCAGGGATTTTTGCATCAACAGCCTTTGTTCGGGTTCTGCGCTGTCGATCTGTGCCTGTTTGGTCGTGATCTGCTTTGAGAGAAAGTCGGCCGCTTCATTGAGGTAGCCGACTTGTTCATTGACCAGCTCGATGATTAGAGGCCGGTTTTCATCATTTTCCAACCCAATGAGTTTTTGCAGTTCTGCTCTGATTTCCTCATTTTTTTTGAGCATCTGCATGTCGATGACATTTTTTTCCGTGCCTGTTTTGCCCCGGGATTGGCTGAGGAGTTCGCCAAGGTCGGCATCGAGCTGGTCGATGTTGCCGATGATACGCTCTGTTTCAGAGAGAGGCTTTGTTGCTTCGGTGCTGGTGGTTTCTGTTGGGCTGGGTGTTTCTGTTGGAGAGTTTTCAGCGAAACAGGTGAGGGAGAAGAGGATCAGGAAGAGTAAAGACCAGCGCATTGCATACCTCTATAACTGGCAAAATAATCATTAATTTTAGTGAATGATAGAGCAATTGTTGGTGTTTTTTGTTGATAACACACCCAAAAATAAAAGCGCATAAAAGAGGTATGAAAATATCGTAATAAAAAAAGCCCCCAACACGTGGGGGCAAGGTTTACCATCGCTGTTATTATCCGTATAAAGCGGCGAGTGAGTTATTGAGGATGCTCTTCGTCGTGATACTGTTAGCCAAAGTCACCGTTCACATAGCCACGGGTGCGATCATCACGCGGTGAGTTGAACAGCGTGTTAGTATCGTCGTGTTCGACAAGCTCGCCCATCAGGAAGAACGCGGTGCGATCCGAGATACGACGCGCTTGCTGCATGGAGTGGGTGACGATCACGATGGTGAAGTCTTTTTTCAGGCTTTCCATCAGATCTTCAATTTTCTTTGTCGCAATAGGGTCAAGCGCCGATGTTGGTTCGTCCATCAAGATAACATCGGGTTGCATGGCGATAGTACGGGCGATACACAGACGTTGCTGCTGACCGCCAGAAAGGCCAAAGGCGTGTGACTTCAAGCGATCTTTCACCTCGTCCCAAAGGGCTGCGCCGCGCAGAGATTTCTCAACAACTTCATCGAGTACCTTTTTGTCCTTGACGCCCTGAGCGCGCAGACCATACGCGATGTTCTCGTAGATGCTCATCGGGAACGGGTTCGGTTTCTGGAAAACCATCCCGACTTTGATTCGAAGCTGGGCGACGTCGATATTGCCATAGACGTTTTCGCCATCCATTGTTAGCTTGCCGTTTATTTTGACCCCTTCGATCAAATCGTTCATTCGGTTCAGGCAGCGTAGCAGGGTTGATTTGCCACAGCCTGACGGACCGATAAGTGCGGTAACCTGACGGCTAGGGATTGGTAGGTTAATTTGTTTTAGAGCTTGGTTCTGGCCGTAATAAAGATCCAGATTTTCAATGTTGAATTTATTCATGGTAAGCCTTCCTCAATTAGTAAGTCGCAGTGTTGAAACGGTTTGCAATCAGTTTGGTAATCAGGTTAATCACGAGCACGACAACGATCAGAACAGTGGCCGTTGCATAGGCCTGGTTCCATTCGTGAACGGTGTAAAGCTCCTGAGTTAACTTGTACAGGTGGACGGTTAGCGTACGGCCAGAATCGAACATGCTTTCTGGAATACGGGCAACCATACCTGCGGTCAGAAATACCGGTGCTGATTCACCGATAACACGACCTACGCTGAGGATGATGGAGGTGACAATACCCGGCATGGCGCTTGGTAGGATCAGTCTCCAAATGGTGTAAATTTTCGATGCACCCAAACCGTATGAACCTTCACGGTAAGTTTGCGGTACTGCCATTAGTGCTTCTTCGGTTGTACGGATGATAACCGGCAGGATCAGGATACTCAGGGTCAGGGCACCTGACAAAATTGAGTAACCAAAGCCCATGACAACAACAAAGAACGTCATACCGAATAGACCGTAGATAATCGACGGAATACCGGCCAGCGATTCGGTACAGAAACGAATCACTTTTACCAAACGGCTACCAACTTTTGCATATTCGGTCAGGTAGATAGCCGTCATGATGCCGAGTGGGGCAGCAACACCGATTGAGGCGGCTACCATATACAGGGTTGAAACAATCATTGGCCAAATACCTGATTCTTGGCCGATGGTGGTGTAATTGCTAGAAATGAACTCCCAGTTAACGTGTGAGAGACCGTTGCTCAGAATGTACCAGACTACCCAGACCAAGAACCCGACGGTGATAGATGCAGCCGTCCAAATAAGGCCGAGGGAAATGTTGTCTTTGAGTTTCTGTCTACTTGTATTGGTTGCTTGTAGAGCCATTGTGGTTACCTCGCACGCTCACGGTTTAGATAAAGAAGCGCGCCGTTTAGCATCATGATAAAGACCAAAAGAACAATACCGGTGGCATACAACGCACTGGCGTGGATGCCGGTTGCGTACGACATTTCAATCGCGATATTGGCAGTCAAGGTTCGGGCTGATTCCAGTAGACCCTGCGGCATGGCTGGCGAGTTACCCATTACCATGATGATAGCCATGGTTTCACCCAAGGCGCGGGCAACCCCTAAGATAACGCCTGTCATAATGCCGGATCGGGCTGCGGGCACCAGTAGCTTGAAGACGGTGAACATCTGCGATGCGCCCAACGCATAGGAGCCTTCTTTATAGCTGCGTGGTACGGCTCTGATTGAGGTTTCCGAAACGGTAATTACCGTTGGCAGGATCATCACTGACAGAACGATGATACCGGCAAGAATGGTGTTACCGGCAGGTACAGAGAATACATCCTGAATTAGAGGAACAATGATCACTAGACCAAAGAAGCCATAAACCACGGAAGGGATACCGGCAAGCAGTTCGATCATCGGGCGGATCAGATTAGCGAGTCGTTTCGGCGCAACTTCGGCAATAAAAATGGCCGTAAGTACCCCAACAGGTACACCCAGAATAACGGCACCGGCAGTGGATACCAGCGAGGCGACAATCATTGGGGCAATACCGTAAAGGGCGGGTGGTAACCAGTCGTTGCCCAGAACGATGTTAGTGACGCCTGCTTCGGCAAAAGCGGCGTAACCTTCACGGAAAATAAAGTAACCAATAGTTACTAGTGAGAGAATACCTAGCGCGGCACTGGTTAGAAATAGGTATTTAAAGAACAACTCACGCCAGTCAGTTTTTGCTTTGGCTTTCAGCGTAGGCTGCTTTGCTGTGTTTTCTATATTGTTTGCGATGGTCATACATATTACTCCAGATACAGACAACAGGTTGTTGTTCATACCAAGGAATCATTAAAAACCTGCCGCTGGCACGTGGCCGCGACAGGTAAAGAATCAACAGTTACTTAACAGAGATAAAGCCTTTATCAGCGACAATTTTTTGGCCTTCAGGGCCTTTTACCCATGTTAGAAAATCAAGGGCAGCAGGAGACGGGCGACCTTCTTTGTAAACAACCAAGAATGGACGTTGCACGCCGTAGTCACCGGCCTTGATAGCCTCAACCGATGGTTTGTGGTTATCGATCGACAAGGCTTTAACGGAAGCATCGACTGATCCTAATGAAATATAGCCGATAGAAAATGGGTTGTTGGCAACAATGGTTTTTAGCTGTCCGTTACCGCTGGCAACTTGTGCGCGCTGTGAAATTGCTGACACACTAATGCCGTTGATTTTTTTCTTGAGGTTCATGATGTCTTCAAAAGCACCGCGTGTGCCGGATGCGGTATCACGAGTTGCAACAACGATAGGCTTGTCTTCACCACCGACTTGCTTCCAGTTAGTGATTTCACCTTTATAGATCTTAGACACTTCATCCTTGGACAGATCCGTAACAGGATTATTGTTATGAACTACAACGGCTATACCATCCCTTGCTATTACTACTTCTTTGATTTCATTTGACTTTTCTGACTCTTTTAATTCGCGAGAACTCATACCGAAATCTGATGAGCCATCATGAGCTGCTCGCACACCAGCGGATGAACCAGGACCTTGTACTTCAACCGTTACATTGCGAGATTGTGCATAGGTTTCACCGAGAACTTCCATGATTGGTGATACGGAGCTTGAACCAACAACAGAGACCGTTTCATTTGCGAACGCTGAGTTAAATGCCATAGAACCAGCGAGGGCTAGTGCACCAATAACCTGTGTTTTCATTTTCCTAATCCTTAAGCGTTTGGCGTTATTGCCAGTAGGTGTCGAATGAACGAAATAAAGGTTAAGCAGGAAATATGACAGTCATGTTTCAGAAAATTGAACACTCTATGACGTTAGCAATAAATGTTTAACAATTGACCAGTTCTTGATTGAGAACTGCTATCTTATTGAAATAGAACGCTGTTTCTTAAGTCTAAAAAAATTTATCCATAAGTGTCATTTTTTTGACATCAAAAAAATCTTATGATGTTGATTTTTTTCATTGTTTAATATGGACAAGCAGGGCTTCAAAACCTATATTTGCGCCGTTAACTTAACCTTAGGGATGGGGTTTTGATTCAATTTGCGTATATAAGTAAGGTCCGCACATGCAATTTTCACTAAAGAACCTATCAGTGCGTTATCAGGTTTTGCTACCAGTAATGCTGATGGTCGTGGTTCTATTTGCTGCTCTATACACCACAAAAGTAAAATTAGATTCAGAGCAGAATATCATTTATAGCAATACACAAGATTTGGTCACCTACAAAGACGCACTAGCGAATGTAGATGATAGTATTTACCCACTGCGTATTTCTGCAGTGTATGCCATCTATGATCAGAGCAAGCGTGAAACGTTTTTGCGTGAACTTGATAGTAATGCGGGCGTTATCATTCAATCGCTTAATTCTTTGGAAAAAGAGCCAGCGTTTCGCGATGAGACGATGAAAGTAGAAAAAGCGATTCAGGATTATATCGACTACTCACGCCGTGCGATGGGGGTCTTCGCTGATCATGAAACAGGCAAGATCACCGATAAGGTGTTCAATGAATACACAGCTAAGTACCGTGTTATTGGTAACACAATGGTTGAAGCGATTAATACTCTGTCGTCAGAGGTAAATAACTTCAGCGCCAAGAGTATGGCAGAGAGTGATGCAAATAATGCAACGTTGATGAGAAATGCATCGTTGGCAATTATTGCAGTGTTTGCGGTTGTTATCATGATTGCTTGGTGGCTGACAGGCCTTATCGTCACACCGATCGTTAAGTTGCAAACGGTTATGCGTGAAGTTGCCAGTGGTAATTTGACCGTGCGTGCTGAGCATGACGGAGATAATGAACTGGCGGCATTGAGTGAGGATGTAAACAGCACTATTGATCAATTAAGTCGTACTGTTGAGTCGATGATCCGGATCAGTGAGGATGTGGCCGCGGCTGCAACGGAGTTGGCGGCGGTGATGACACAGTCAGAAGCCAATGCCCAGCTAGAGCATAACGAGATTGATCAAATTGCTTCGGCGGTAAACGAATTGTCGAGCACAGCAGATAACGTAAGTGATAATGCCACAGCGGCTGATTCTACGGCCAAGCAGACCGATGATCTTGCACGCCAAGGTTTAGAGATTTTTGAACAAAGCAATGCCGCGAGCCGTCAAATGTCACAGACGTTGTCAGATGCGGCAGGTGTTGTGACTTGCCTGAAAGATCAGTCTGAGCAGATCAGCAAAGTGATTGAGGTGATTCGCGGTATCTCTGAGCAAACAAACTTGCTGGCATTGAATGCGGCTATTGAAGCGGCGCGTGCCGGTGAATCTGGCCGAGGGTTTGCTGTCGTTGCTGATGAGGTTCGTATGCTTGCGGCGCGCACGCAGGACTCAACCAAAGAGATCCAGACGATTATTGAAGAGCTACAGTCCCAGTCAGTAACTGCCAATGACAGTATGCAGAGTAGCCTTGAAATGCTAGAGAAAAATCAGTTGCTAGCTAATCAGGCGAATGATGCACTGTTGGGTATTACGGAATCTGTAGTACAGATTAGCGATATGAACACTCAAGTTGCAACGGCCGCAGAGGAACAGTCTCAGGTTACACAAGATATAAACCGAAATGTCTCCAATATGTCGGAAATTGTGAACCAGAATGTTTCCGGAATAAGCCAAAGTGCAACGGCAAGTACGGAGCTATCACGTTTGGCTGAGCAGCAAAAAGAACAATTGTCATTCTTTAGAATTTAATTGTAATTATCTCTGCTAATCTTTATCGAATAGATTTTTAATAAAAGGCCCTTAATAAAAGGGCCTTTTTTATTATATGTATTACAGTGGATTATAATCTGTTTTTATTAATCTTATATAAATATAGTTATTACATCAGTAAGTTGGTAAACGATGTTGATTTTCATTGGGATGTTTAAGGGAAACTAGGATTCGCTGTTTTGATAAAATGAAATGATTCTTATTATTGGCATATGGTCTTATAATATATGTATAATGCGAAATTTATTTTTGGTTTCTTATTTTTTAATTTTGGTAAGTATTAATGAGTGGATTGATAGGTCATTAAATTTAAAAGTCTCGATTAATATTGTAATTGGAAATAGGTAATAAATAGAAGGGTAATGTTTACAAACATGACGTATTTGTGAACAGGTGGAATCTGGTAACTAGCCTATATGTAAAATAGGTTATACCGTGCAATATTCTGTTTGTAATTATTGAACATTCATAAGTTTGCTTTCAAAGCATTTTATTGATTTATAATACCTTTTGCGCATGGACAGCGGTTTTTGGTGAAATTATACTTTAGTTGAGCTAACGCTTTATGAATTCGTATCTAATATTTCATTTAAATAAATGATAGTGCTGTCTTATTGCTGTTATAGAACATTTTTAAAATATACCTTTGCAATAAATAACACTGTTATTTGCCTTAACTATAAATTTAATAGATGTTTAGATATGGAATAATATTATATATCAAGGAATATGTATTATGCCTTTTTCACTGAAAAACGTATCAGTGCGCAAACAAGTATTACTACCTGTAATCTTGATGGCTATTGTTTTATTTATAGCTCTATGGATTACAAAATCAAAACTGGATGAAGAACAAAGCATTACCTATAAGGATACAATAGATCTTATTAAATACAAAGACTCACTAGCGAGTATTGATGATATGATGTATCCGATAAGGATATCAGCTGTATACGCAATATATGATATCAGTAAGCGTGATTCTTTTTTAGTTGAGATGAATAATAATATTGATTCAATAAATAAAGAGTTAGAGTTTTTGGGTTCTCATCCTGAGTTTAAAGGTGAAACTTTATTAGTTGAATCCTCTATTCAAAAGTATATAAATTATTCACGTGATACGATTAAGTCTTTAGGTGAAAGAAGAGTCGTTGATATCAGTAAACAGGCTTTTGATGAGCATATCGTAAAGTACCTTGAAGTAGGTAGTGAGATGGTTGATGCTATCAATGACTTGTCACAAAAGGTCAATCAATATTCTACGCGGAGCATGAAAAACAGTGCAGCAGCCAGTGCAAGTTTAATGTCGTCTGTAACGATGGTGATTCTTTTCATATTCGTTGTGGTAATGCTGGGGGCATGGTGGTTGTCTGGTTTAATCGTTCATCCAATTGTGAAATTGCAACTTGTGATGCGTGAAGTGGCTACTGGTAACCTAACGACTAAAGCTGAACAAGATGGAACGAATGAAATCGCTAATTTGAGTAGTGATGTTAACCTCACGGTTTGTAAGCTAAATGCAATGGTTGATTCTATGATGCGAATTAGCGATGACGTGGCTGCAGCTTCAACGGAACTCGCGTCGGTAATGACTCAATCTGAAGCGAATGCGCAGTCGGAACAAAGTGAAATTGATCAGATCGTTTCTGCTGTGAATGAGTTGTCGAGCACTGCAGATAACGTGAGTGATAACGCGACCGCTGCTGACTCTACGGCCAAACAAACGGATGATCTTGCTCGTCAGGGTTTAGATATTTTTGAACAAAGTAATACGGCTAGTCAGCAGATGTCTGAAACGTTGGCGAAAGCGGCGGATGTGGTGACGTGCTTGAAGGAGCAATCTGATCAGATCAGCAAGGTGATCGAAGTGATCCGTAGCATTTCTGAACAAACTAATTTGCTGGCATTAAATGCAGCCATCGAAGCGGCACGTGCCGGCGAATCGGGACGTGGTTTTGCTGTGGTGGCGGATGAAGTACGTATGCTGGCTGCTCGTACACAGGACTCAACCGAAGAAATTCAGACCATTATTGAAGAGCTACAGTCCCAGTCAGTAAATGCCAATGACAGCATGCAAAGTAGCCTTGAGATGCTGGAGCGCAATCAGTTGTTGGCCAATCAGGCCAATGATGCTTTGCTGGGGATTACGGAATCTGTGGTACAGATCAGTGATATGAATACTCAAGTGGCTACAGCGGCAGAGCAACAATCTCAGGTGACACAAGACATAAACCGAAATGTCTCCAATATGTCGGAAATCGTCAATCAGAATGTTGCGGGTATTAGTCAGAGTGCGACAGCGAGTAATGAGTTGTCCCGTTTAGCTGAACAGCAGAAAGAACAATTGTCATTTTTTAGAATTTAATTGCTGATTTTATCTGAGCATCCATTAAGAAAAGCCACCGAATAATATCGGTGGCTTTTTATTTACTCTAGAAAAGCTTTAATAAATATGTATTTTTTATACATCAAAACTCTGCAATGCCGATTATTTATTGGAGAACAAACTCTCGCATTCGCTATGAATCATGTTGTACTTCCACATTGCAGTCACTAGCGAGTGTAATGTGTTGTATTAACTGTTTTTTTTAATTGCATCGTGTGCAATTAATTTGACTACTTATGTTTATTGAACATTATATTTCTACAAATATGGGAGATATTAGTAATCATTTAAGGATATATATTCTAAAAAACATAATAAATGCACGATAAAGCTTTGTATTTTGTTCTCTGTTTGGAATTTTACAGCGAGTATAAGTATGTGTAAAAAGGAGGGGGTTGTTGTCCTCTTGTTGTTTTTTGCTGATTTTAACGCTAGACAATGCGGCATTTAGGACATATCTTCCTGTCGAAGCCTCGGTTTTAGGAATAACCTAGGTACTAAAAAGAATAATAAGGGTTAAATAAAATGGTATTTTCATTAAAGAATATCTCGGTACGTTATCAAATACTGATGCCTGTTCTATTAATGGTTATAGTATTATTTATTGCACTATCAGCAACAAAGATAAGTTTAGAAGAGGAACAAGAAAATTTATATTCAAACACAATTTCATTAGTTGGTTATAAAGACACGCTAGCGACTATATTGGATACGGTGTACCCATTAAGGATATCGGCAATTTATGCAATGTATGATTCGTCTCGCCGAGACACACTTTTAAATGAAATTAATTCTAAGATCGGCAGTTTGAATGATGAATTTACATTACTAAAAAAGCAGTCAACGTTCAGTGATGAAATTTCTCATGTTGAATCCTCAGTACATAAGTATCTTGAAATGGCAAAGCAAATGGTTGAAATGACCAGAGGCCAAGAAAATGGAGAGGTAACAGCTAAGGAGTTCGCTCGATTTATCTCGCAGTATCGCAAGGCGGGTGATGATATGGTTGGTGCAATTAATTCGCTTTCACTAGCAGTGAGTGAGTTCAGCACACAAAGTATGAATGACAGCCAATCTATCAATGCCGCTTTGATGAAGAAAGTGACAGTGGTGCTGAGTGTAGTGTTTTTCACTGTAACATTTGTGGCATGGTGGCTATCAGGATTAATTGTAACGCCAATTCTTCAGATCCAAAGAGTGATGCGCGAAGTTGCTATTGGTGATCTTACAGTTAAGGCTGAACAAGATGGTAGCAATGAATTGGCTAAGCTAGGGACGGATGTCAACATTACTGTCAATCAATTGAAAACGACAATTGGCGCGATGATTCGAATTAGTGAAAATGTTGCGGCTTCGGCAACAGAGTTAGCTTCTGTTATGACGCAATCTGAAGCGAATGCGCAGTCGGAACAAAGTGAAATCGATCAGATCGCTTCAGCTGTAAATGAACTGTCGAGTACAGCAGATAATGTGAGTGACAATGCAACAACAGCCGATTCTACCGCTAAGCAAACAGATGAACTTGCACGCAAAGGTTTGGAAATTTTTGAGCAAAGCAATACGGCTAGCCACCAAATGACTCAGACTTTGTCACAAGCAGCGGATGTGGTGACGTGCTTGAAGGAACAGTCTGATCAGATCAGCAAAGTGATCGAAGTGATCCGTAGCATTTCTGAGCAAACCAACTTGTTAGCGTTGAATGCTGCTATTGAAGCGGCACGTGCCGGTGAATCGGGACGTGGTTTTGCTGTGGTGGCTGATGAAGTACGTATGCTTGCGGCGCGCACGCAGGACTCAACCAAAGAAATTCAAACCATTATTGAAGAGCTACAGTCCCAGTCAGTAAATGCCAATGACAGTATGCAGAGTAGCCTTGAAATGCTAGAGAAAAATCAGTTGCTAGCTAATCAGGCCAATGATGCATTGATGGGGATTACGGAATCTGTGGTACAGATCAGTGATATGAATACTCAAGTGGCTACAGCGGCAGAGCAACAATCTCAGGTGACGCAAGACATAAACCGAAATGTCTCCAATATGTCGGAAATCGTCAATCAGAATGTTGCGGGTATTAGTCAGAGTGCGACAGCGAGTAATGAGTTGTCCCGTTTAGCTGAACAGCAGAAAGAGCAGCTTTCATTTTTCCGAATTTAAATAATAATTAAAATAAGCATCAAAGGCAGGTTTAATAACCTGTCTTTTTTAATGTTACAAGTGATAAATACCCGCAATGGAATGTAAAATAAATATCTGCTGAAATGGTATAAATAATCAGACAGCACCATTTATAGAGCAGAGCTTAATTCAGTCTGAATGTTTCATTACATCAAAATATTTATAAGCGATCGGTAAATGTAAGTTAAGTTGGCTGATATTGTTTCCAGATTGCTTCTACACTGTTGTTCTGTGTGTTTTTATTGCCTAAGTTATTGGACAGGTCATTGGTGCGAATGTTTCAATGTAAGTGGAATAAAATATACCTTTTTGTATTAACAAAAATGGAAAATTATATTTTATTCCAAATAGGATTTCTTTATGTGAGGAATATCACGAAAGTGAGGTGAGTTATATATTTTTTTTTTGTTGAAATATCCTTTTTTTATAGACAAGACCCAGATTGAGTCTTATATTCCTGATAGTATTATTAATTTACTCTAAGTATACCTAAGCTCCTTCTATAAGATACGTAATGAATCGTGTTTAATATAATTTCTCAATGTAAATAAGTATTAGAGATATAACTATTGTAATCGTTAGATTGTATTTTTATGGGGAGCTACTGACGGCCACCTATACAATTGATGGTTGAGAAGAGGCTTAGGTATGCCAAAATTCGATGTTAGTAAGGATCACGTGTCATGCAGTTTTCACTGAAAAATTTATCAGTGCGGTTCCAGGTATTATTACCTGTGATGATTATGGTTGTTGTGTTGCTTGTTGCTTTGTTAACCACAAAGTCTAAATTAGAAACGGAGCAAGGCGTAATTTTTTCTAATACGGCCAATTTGGTGAAATACAAAGATGCATTGGCCGGTATTGATGATACGGTTTACCCCCTCAGAATTTCAGCTGCTTATGCAATCTTTGATGCAAACAAGCGTGAAAGTTTTTTAAATGAAGTTAATAAGCAAATCAGTACTCTAAATGACAATTTAGAATTGCTGGAGAGCGAACCGGTGTTCTTGGCTGATACCAAGAAAGTAGAAGCTGCGATTCAAAAATATGTCGATTATTCGCGAAATGCGATGAAAATGCTGGAGCAATTGAGTTCTGGTGACGTAGAGCAGCGAGACCTCAATCGTTATACCGCTGAATATATCAAAGTGGGTAATGAGATGGTTGAGGCCATCAATATGTTGTCGCAAAAAGTTAATGACTTTTCTTCTCAGAGCATGAAAGAAAGCCAAGCAAATAATGCGAGCTTGATGTACTGGTCATCGATTGTCATTTTTGTTGTATTCATTTCGGTTATGCTGACAGCTTGGTGGCTATCTGGTTTGATTGTGAACCCTATCGTGAAGTTGCAGACTGTGATGCGTGATGTTGCGGCCGGTAATCTGACAGTACGTGCCGAGCAAGATGGTACGAACGAGTTAGCTAAACTTAGCGGTGACGTGAATCTCACTGTTAGCCAATTGAATACGACAGTTGAATCTTTGATGCGCATCAGCGAAGACGTAGCAGCTGCATCGACAGAGTTGGCTGCAGTGTTGACGCAATCGGAGTCGAATGCCCAAGCGGAGCAGAGTGAGATTGATCAGATCGCCTCAGCGGTGAATGAACTGTCAAGTACAGCCGATAATGTCAGTGATAACGCGACGGTAGCCGATTCAACAGCCAAACAAACGGATGAATTGGCACGGCAGGGTTTGAGAGTCTTTGAGGAAAGCAGTGCGGCGAGTCGACAAATGTCTGAGACATTGGGTCAAGCGGCAGATGTTGTAACTCGATTGAAAGAGCAGTCGGATCAAATTAGCAAGGTTATTGAGGTTATCCGCAGTATTTCAGAGCAGACTAACCTGTTGGCGCTGAATGCGGCCATTGAAGCGGCGCGTGCCGGTGAATCAGGCCGTGGTTTTGCGGTGGTTGCCGATGAGGTTCGGATGTTGGCTGCTCGTACGCAGGATTCAACTAAAGAAATTCAAACCATTATTGAAGAATTACAGTCTCAGTCGCTTAATGCCAACGACAGCATGCAAAGTAGCCTTGAGATGCTGGAGCGCAATCAACAGTTGGCCAATCAGGCCAATGATGCATTGCTGGGGATTACGGAATCTGTGGTACAGATCAGTGATATGAATACCCAAGTGGCTACAGCAGCAGAGCAACAGTCTCAAGTTACTCAAGATATTAACCGTAACGTCTCTAATATGTCGGAGATTGTAAATCAAAACGTAACAGGTATTAGCCAGAGTGCGACGGCAAGTAATGAGTTGTCACGTTTGGCGGAACAACAGAAGCAGCAACTGTCATTCTTTAGAATCTAGTCTAGATAGTGTGTTGATGAAGAGCCGATCGTAAGATCGGCTTTTTTTGTTTAATTAGTCACCTAATTTATTTAGATGGCATCTATTGATTAAAAAAGTATAGTTACTTGTGCTAGTAATGACTCTCTTGTTTAGATATTAGTGATGTTTTTGTTTTATCTATAGTGTTGATATTATTTAATTTATCATTTGTTTTGAGTCTAAATACTAGTCATCAGTGACTATGTTAAACAAATACTTCATAAAATGGATGTAGACAGCATTTTTGACTTTGAATATATTGCGCGCGCGCTAAAACCATAGCCGTTGTGGCGCTTCTATTATTCTAATATGTAAGGTCGTCTACATGCGTTTTTCATTGAGCCACTTATCTGTTCGTTATCAGGTATTGCTGCCTGTAATGATTTTAGTTGTTCTTTTACTTGCCGCTTTAACAACAACGAAGTCAAAGCTTGAGACAGAGCAAGGTGTTATTTTTAATAATACCAATGACTTAGTCTCATATAAGGATACGTTATCTCATATCACTAATGCCGTTTACCCACTGCGTATTTCAGCGGTTTACGCTATCTACGATCCGTCTCGTCGCGCATTATTTTTAGATGAAATATCGGGCCAGATTAAGTCGCTTAATGATGATCTTCAAGTGTTGGAAGATGTCGATGCTTTGCGAGAGGATGCGGTCAAGGTTGAGCTGGCGATCCAGCGTTATATTGATCTTTCAAGAGCGGCAATAGTTTTTTTTGCCGAGGTTGATTCAGGTGTTAAGAGCAAGAGTGAATTCGACAGCTTTATTAGTCAGTATCGTCAGTCAGGCAATGAGATGGTTAAGGCTATCGATGCGTTGTCACAAAAGGTCAATACTTACTCGAAGAACAGCATGGATCAGAGCAAAATTGCTAACACGGATTTGATGAGTTCCGTTGCTTTCGGGATTATGGCGGTGTTTGTGGTTGCCATTATTTTGGCTTGGGTTCTCTCTGGTCTGATCGTTAAGCCTATTATCAATATTCAAATGGTTATGCGTGAAGTGGCTAAGGGTAATCTAACGATACGCGCTGACTCTGAGGGCGACAATGAGCTGTCTAAGCTGAGTAGTGATGTGAATGCGACAGTGAGCCAATTGAACGGTACAGTTGAGTCTTTGATTCGCATCAGTGAAGACGTTGCAGCGGCAGCGACGGAGCTGGCAACGGTAATGACGCAGTCTGAAGTTAATGCGCAATCAGAGCTTAATGAGATTGATCAGGTTGCCTCAGCGGTGAATGAACTGTCGAGTACGGCTGATAATGTAAGCGATAATGCGACCTTGGCAGATTCAACAGCTAAGCAAACAGATGAGCTAGCTCGACAGGGGTTAAGCATTTTCGAACAAAGCAATGCTGCGAGCCGAGAGATGTCTCATCAACTGAGGGAAGCTGCAGGTGTGGTTACTCAGTTGAAAGACCAGTCAGATCAGATTAACAAAGTGATTGAAGTGATCCGCGGTATTTCTGAGCAAACAAACTTGTTGGCGTTAAACGCGGCCATTGAAGCGGCGCGAGCGGGTGAATTGGGACGCGGTTTTGCCGTTGTTGCTGATGAGGTGCGGATGCTTGCGGCTCGGACCCAAGACTCGACCATCGAAATTCAGTCAATTATTGAAGAGCTACAGTCACAATCAGTGAATGCTAACAGTAGTATGCAGAGCAGCCTTGAGATGCTTGAGCGTAATCAGTTGTTGTCAACTCAGGCCAATGACGCTTTGTTGGGTATTACTGATTCGGTGATGCAGATTAGCGATATGAACACGCAGGTAGCGACGGCGGCGGAACAACAATCACAGGTGACTCAGGATATCAGCCGAAATATCACGAATATGTCTGCGATTGTGAATCAGAACGTGGCTGGGATCAGTCAAAGTGCCTTGGCGAGCAATGAGTTGTCACGTTTGGCAGAGCAGCAGAAGCAGCAGTTGTCCGTATTCAAAATTTAAGCATTCTAAGTCGGTTTGGTTGATGAAACGGCTGGTCGAAAGACCAGCCGTTTTTCATTGTAAGGGGGTTTGGTATAGTGGGTGGTAGAAAAATAAATGAATCGGATTAGCTGAATGGTGATCAAAAAAGCCCAGCAAATGGTGGTATTCAATGCGTTGACTAAGCAGCGCAGTTTTACCAAAGCAGCGCAGCTGTTGGATATTTCTCGGACTCAGGTGAGCAAGCAAGTCCAGCAGCTAGAAGAGCGTCTTGGCGTTCAGCTGGTTCAGCGGACTACGCGCTCATTTTCATTGACTGAAGCTGGGGAGCGGTTTGCTGTACATTGTAATAATGTCGTAGACGAAATTAATGAGGCTGAGAGCGAGTTAGTTACCGCATCGGACTCGATGCAGGGCCGACTTCGGGTGGGGATCGCCCAGTCTTTTGCAAAGCATCATATTGCTCCATACATTAAGTCATTTCATGCCCTTTACCCCAATATAGATGTTGAGATGAGTTTGTTTGACCACCGGGTGGATTTAATTGCCGAGCAATTTGATCTGTGGATAGGGATGACAGACTCGCCGCCGGAAGGTTTTGTCGCACGACATTTGACCGACTGTCATTTTATTTTGGCTGCTAGCCCTGAATATTTGGCCCAAGAAGGCGTGCCTTATACGCCTGAGGCGCTAGAGCAACATAACTGCATTATTTATTACAGTCGTGAGCGTAAAGATAATGTGTGGTGTTTCCGCCAAGAGGGAGAGGATAGGGCGATAAAAGTGAAGGGAAATTACCGGGTCGATTCAGCAGATGCTATTTTGGATGCGGCACTTGCAGGACATGGGATCGGGTACCTTGCGACTTATTTGCTGGACAAAGAGTTTCAGGAGGGGAAGTTGGTGCGGCTTTTGCCTGACTGGGAACTCTCACAACATATGCCACTGTATGCTGTTTATCCTCGCCACAAGTTCCTACCAAAGAAGGTTCAGGCCTTCATTGAATTTGCTAAATCTCATATTGGTGAGCCGGCTTATTGGGATAAAGTGCTCAACTGAGGCGGTTGTTATTTGGGCGAAAGAGGTTATAGATATAATGATTTCTCGCCCTAATTGTCACTCAGGGTGACAATAGTATCCCCTATTTGCACCAATCCCTGCTAAATCGCTGATATCGTCTGTGATTTAATCGTTTTACTTTCATATGTTTTTTAAGTGTAAAAAAGTGCAACAATTTGATGCTTGTCACACTTTTAGTTATGAATAGAATGCCTCCGCAATCGTTTACTAAATAACTTTCTGGGAGTTGGCCGTGCACTACTTGGTCAGCGCACTTGGCGTAATAACGCTTTTTGCGATTGCAATTCTGTTTTCTGAAAATCGACGTGAGATTAACTGGCGCACTGTTGGCGGGGCTTTTGCCATCCAGTTAGTTTTTGCCGGTTTCATTCTATACGTACCTGTTGGCCGCGAAATTTTGAACAGCGTGTCCAATGCGGTATCTGGCATTATTGACTACGGCCGTATCGGTACCGAGTTCCTGTTTGGCCAATTGGCACAATTCAAGCTGGGCTTCATTTTTGCAGTCAATGTACTGCCAACAATCGTTTTCTTCTCAGCGTTGATTTCTGTGCTTTACTACCTTGGTGTGATGGGCTTCATCATCCGTAGTATCGGCGGCATGCTGCAGCGCCTGCTAGGTACAACCCGCACTGAATCTATGTCTGCAACGGCCAATATTTTTGTGGGCTCAGTTGAAGCACCGCTTGTAGTACGTCCATATCTAGCCAAAATGTCACGTTCAGAGCTTTTTGCCGTTATGGTTGGCGGTTTGGCATCGGTTGCTGGCGGCACATTGGTTGGTTACGCTGGCTTGGGTGTAGATATCAGTTACCTGATTGCTGCAAGCTTCATGTCTGCCCCTGCGGGTTTGATGATGGCTAAAATTCTGGTGCCGCAAACAGAACAAATCTCTGAAGACCAAGGCAACGAAGACGAAGATGATGATGCACCGGTAAATATTATCGATGCAGCAACTCAGGGCGCTTTAAGCGGTTTGCAAATTGTGATGGCTGTAGGTGCGAGCTTGCTTGCTATTATCAGTTTGATTGCTCTGATCAATGGTGGTCTTGCCCATGTGGGTAGCTGGATTGGCATCGAGAACTTCAGCCTAGAAATGATCTTTGGTTACCTGTTTGCTCCTGTGGCATGGTTGATTGGTGTGCCATGGTCTGAAGCGACAGTTGCCGCTAGCCTGATTGGTAAAAAGATTGCGGTAAACGAATTTGTTGCTTTTGCCGATTTGATGGCAGTAAAAGATCAGCTAAGTACGCATTCTCAAGCTGTAGTGACCTTTGCCTTGTGTGGTTTTGCAAACCTGACTTCCATTGCGATGCTTATGGGTGGTTTAGGCGGGGTTGTTCCAAGCCGTCGTCCGGATATTGCCCGTCTTGGTTTTAAAGCAATTTTCGCAGCGACGCTTGCTAACTTGATGAGTGCGACTATTGCAGGTGTATTCCTATCATTCTGATGGGAATGTGATAAATAGCAGATATGAAAACGGCGTGCTTAGCACGCCGTTTTTTTTTACACCGAGTACGTTATGGCAAGTGTACTTTGTTGTTCATTTATCGCTGTAAGACCTAAGGACTATAGGAGTATAGTGCGCCTTGAGGATCTTTGCCTGTCTTACAGTGGTGTTGAGCACTGGCCATTAGGGATAAAGCGGATGGCTTTATATTGTGCCGTGGCCTGGTTTGAGGGAGAGGTATCAAATTCACCAGCCCAATTGGAAATACGAGGATCCGTTGCCCATAAATTAGCCATGATTCGTAGTCGATTATCATCGATGGTCGGGGTTGGATCCGAGGGTAAATTATCGACACGGTAAACTCGCACGCCATCTATGTACCATTCAATACCGTCGGCGGTCCACTGAATCGCGTAGCGGTGATATTCCTGTGAAGCGTCGAAACTGAGGTAGTGGAGATGTTCATGGCTTCGTGCATATCGATCGTCGTTGGTCCAGAAATTAAACTGGACGGCGTTGGTATTGTTACCTAAAAATTCAATGTCGATTTCATTGTGCATACCGTTTCCATTAACGGGTTTGTCATAAGGTCCGGCAAAGAGGAAAAAAGAACTAATCACACCAGGCACCGCGGCGGCCTTCATCTCCACCTCATAACAGCCATAGCCATAAAAATTATGGCTACGTAGTTCCCCCGATTGAAAAGCGTAGTTACTTTCTGTACTAGGTTGATGTGACAGAATAATGGTCATTCCATTGTCACTGTGTTCGATAGCTTCACCTTCCCAGCGATTAAGAAAAGGGAAACCGTTGCTCCAGCCATCGGATTTCCACCAGATGGTTTGGTCAAAATCCGTTAATAAGTCATCAATACTATTCTGAGCGCTTGCCGGTAGTGATAAGCCCATAATAAACAATGTGAATATCGCGTTGGTTGTTAATGTGGGTTTCATAAAAACGTCCTAGTTACACAAAATTGTGCTACGGATAAATCAACCATAGCTGTTGTGAATCTTAGTTTTTTTTTCAGTACAGAAACCTGTCGCATTTATGAGATAAGCGTGAACTCTGGGGAAATAGGGCAATGGTGGAAGGAAGAAACTAGACCAGGATGACAAAATAGATTGGCAGAGACCTCGTGTATTTTTATGGGCGCGCAGAGAGAGTGCCTTGTTCAATGAGAGGCCGATAATGGCGGTGCTTATACCAAAGGGCGGCAAGGATAAGAGAGTTAGTATTGATATTATATGCAGTGTTGGGTCCTCCGTTTTGATATATGCCGGTAGGGATAGAGCGGTGTGCCAGACTGTGGCTAATAACAGCTTCAGATAAGATTTGGCTGAAGGGATCATCAGGGAACAGGACGCTAAATCCAAACCCCACCTTGTTGCTGAATATTTGCGGGTTCTCTATGGTTTTCCCGCCAGGTGCAGTACTTAACCATGATTTTCCATAGATAAAGATATTGTTGTAACTAAACCAGGGAGCACGGTTTAAGGCATCTTCTGCGAAGATCCACAACGACTGCTCTTTGTTTGATTTTTGTTTTTGGAGGGTAAATAGCGGATCCAATTGATCCCACCATGCGTTGTTTTGGCCAATTTCGATCGCATAGAGGACATAAGGATCGGATGTGAAATAAGGAAGATTACGATTATCTGTCAGTAAATCTATGCCATCGACGTTAACGGTTAGGGTATCGCCTTTATCAAAGGCATTTGAAACATCGAACCCTGACAGCTTGAAGCCAGTTGCTGCATATTGTAAATATCCAAGTCGTCCTTCTTGCCTGTACTTGACGGTTGATCCGGTTTTCAGTTCACCGTACAAATTTGTGTCTTTTATTGATGCATCTAACGCCCAGCGTTTTTTAATATGTTCAATTTTTTTCTGATGCTCTGGATGATAGCGGCGTGTTATATCGAGCCATAGCAATAGCCTGCCTATATCCAGCGCTGACCAGCCGTTTCCCTTGCTGGGGCTTGTGCTATATCTGCCGGATGGTTGGGCTGTGCGTGTATTGTATTCGCGGTTCGGGAGCCGATTGTCATAAAGAGGCAAGGTCGCTAAGGTCTCAAGGAGGAGCTCGATGCGTTGGTGTGATTGGTCTAGTGCTATGATGCCAAGGCCTTCTGCTGATATGGTCGCGGCAAGCACACTGGCAATATCCCACATCGTCGTATGTGGGTAACCTTGTACTGAGTCGACTAACCCTGTTGTTTCCTGCCAGTTTCTTTCAAAATAATAAAAGGCTTTTTTTGCCAGCAGCATTTCATTGCGATTCAAATCAAGCGTATTTTTCACCGTATCTGCTTTGACGGGGACGATAATGTGCGGATGGTGAAATTCCGTATTGGGCGACAATGATCTGTTGGTATCGTCTCCTGTAATTGCAGGGGCGATTGATCGCCTTTGGAACTGGATGTCTTGTTTAGTTGGTTGGGTTATCTCAATGGCAATCGTACGGTTACCGTAGAAACTAGGCGCTTCGTCTTCTTTAGTGTCCGTAGCTGAGGAGGTATTGGTTATCACCAATAGGGTATATGTCACCAGCCATTTTAATAAGCAGTTAAATTGTCCGTATCTGTGTGCCATATATTCTCAATACCCTTGGTGCTGCGGAATGAATGTTTAAAGGTGTGATCGATGCCTCATGTTTTAAGTCTCTGATGTTAAAGAAATATAATTAATCTTAGCGCTTATTTTTTCAAGTGCTGTCCTATACTTTTATATACATCAAGTGGAGTATTGGGAGGCGCTTTGTTGCAGCATACACTCAATCAGGCATTCAAGGCATGCAAGCGGGATCTGTACTTTGTTGCTTTGTTTAGTTTTGCGATCAATTTTTTAGTACTAACACTGCCAATATACAGTTTGCAGTTGTTTGATAGGGTGCTCAGCAGCGGAAGTATGGATACGCTTATGGCGTTAGCCGCTATTGCTCTTATTCTATTAACCGCCCAAGCTATATTGGAACATACACGAACTTTGCTGTTGCAGCGAACGGGATTGAAGCTAGATTCGGCATTGAGTTCAGATTTATTGGCTGAAAGTATTCGTTGTTCTTCAAAATGTAGCCGTATTGAAAAACAAGGATTGCAAGACTTAGCTGAGCTACGCCAGTTTTTGGTAACGCCTTCAACGTCAGCAGTGTTCGACATCCCTTGGGTGCCACTCTTCTTATTTATTTTGTTCTTGCTTCACCCTTATATAGGGGTTGTGGCCTTGATTGGCTGTTTGGTTTTTTGTTTTTTGTCTGTGGTGATGCTGGTTTCGGCAAAGCAGCCTAATGAAAAAGCCCAGTCGCTAGGTGTGAAGACCTCCATGGAGTTGAATGATTTTCTCCGTAATGCGCCGATGCTAAGAGCGATGGGGATGTCAGACAGCATTGGTCGAGTGTGGAATAAGCGCAATGTTGAGCTAATGGATTTGCAGTGGCGGCTAAATGCAAGAACGGGACAGTTGTTATCGATAAGCCGTTATTTCCGCACCTTGTTACAGGCTGCAGTATTGACGGTCGGGGTAGTGCTTGTTCTCCAAAATTCGCTTGGTGCTGGGGCAATCATTGCAAGTTCTATTATCATGGCGAGGGTACTGTCACCGTTCGAACAGGCTGTTAGTGGTTGGAAGAGTTGGTTCAGCGCCTATCAGGCACTACAACGTTTAGCCCGCTATGGGGAGAGTGGTCCCACAAGGACCAAAACGGCGCTTCCCGAGCCGAGAGGTGAGTTACTGCTTCACCATGTCGGCCTTAAACTACCGCATCAAAATCAACCTGTTTTACAAAATATCAGTTTTAAACTTGGGGCCGGAAATGCGCTGGCGATTATGGGTAATAGCGGCTCGGGGAAATCGACGCTAGCCCAGCTCATTATGGGGATTCATAAGCCCAGTACGGGAAATATAAAAATTGACGGCGCTTCCATTGAACTATGGCCTGAAGAGCAATTCGGTAAGCATATCGGTTATCTTCCGCAAGAAGTGGGACTGCTGGCAGGGACAGTCGCTGAAAATATCTGTCGTTTTTCCAATGCGCCCGCAGAGGAAATTATCCATGCAGCCCGATTGGCCTGTATCCATGAGCTAATCGTGTCGCTCCCGCAGGGGTATGACACATACTTGGGCGAAGGAGGGGTACAGTTATCCGGTGGGCAGAAGCAAAGAATTGGTTTGGCCAGGGCCGTATTTTCAACGCCCAGTATTCTGGTGCTGGATGAGCCAAACTCGAATTTAGATCCTGAAGGCGAAGTGGCGCTTGCTATTGTGCTCCAGTACTGCAAGGAAAACCGTATTACTGTCGTGATGATTAGCCATCGGCCTGGTTTTTTACGTCAGATGGACTGGGTGATTGTACTCAAAGAGGGGCGTATAGAAAAAGCAGGAACCTGCGATAAGTTCTTGGGGTTAATGTCTGAGGTTGATCAACCACAAAGCACACAAAGCAATACGGCGGAGCAAGGAGTGAAGCATGGATAATCAACCCTTTAGTACCCGGAATATTATTATTTTTGGTTGTCTGTTCCTTACTCTCACCATCGGGGCTTTTGGTTTGTGGGCTCTGACGACGCCACTGAGCTCGGCATCTATTGCTCAAGGTACCTTGGTGGTTGAATCACAGCGCAAGAAGGTGCAACACCTGCAAGGTGGCTGGGTAAAGGCGATTTATGTTCAGGAAGGGCAGTATGTAAAAGCTGGTGATGTGCTGTTAGAGCTTTCCAATACGAAAGCTGAAACGGATTATCAGCGGTTGTTTTTACGTTCGGTTTCCTTGGGGGCTAAACGTGATCGCCTCAATGCCGATCTTTCTCTGTTTAGAAGTATAGAATGGAGCCAACAGCCAATAGGAGGCGTTGATTCCGTTGAATTAGCCAGTATTTATAGTACCCAGAAGTTACAGTTTGACCAATCTGTCTTACGGCGTGATTTGCGTGAGGGGCAATATAAGCAGCAGCGTCTGGTTTTGGATGAGCAATTACGAGGCGCTAAATTTCAGTTGAAGGCGATAGCACGGCAGCTTCAGTTAGTTAACCAAGAGATTCAGATGACGGTTGGGCTAGTGGAAAAAGGCTATGTTTCCAAGACTCGAATGCTGGAGCTGCAACGTTATCAGGCGGGAATTGAAGCACAAGTAGCGGAATTAACTGCGGAAACTGAGCAAGTCAATGGTCAGTTGTTAACGTTGGAACAAGATTATCGGGCGGAGGCTGTTGAGCGCGAACAGCGCCTGACAGAAGAGTTGTCTAATGTAGAAAGAGAGTGGCGTGATGTTAAGCAGGCGCTTGATGCCGCGACGGATGTACGCTCGAGAGTGACAATTCGGAGTGAACACACGGGTACAGTGGTAGGAATGAACGTCCATAGTGTTGGTGGGGTGATTAACCCCGGTGACGTTATTATGGAAATCGTACCGGAGAGTGATGCGCTGCTTGTTGAGGCGCTGATCAAGCCTGAAGATATTGATGTTGTGCATAATGGCCTTGCTGCGAAGGTAAGGTTGAGTGCATACAATGTGCGACGAACACCTCCTGTTACTGGTGAGGTGATCTATGTTGCGGCTGATCGTCTACAACCTCAATCTCGTGATCAGCTAGCAGGGTATCTGGTAAGAGTGCGTTTGGATCATCAAGAGGTTGCTAGATTACAGGGTATTGAACTGTACCCTGGGATGCCCACCGAAGTGTTTATTTTGCTCGAAGAGCAAACGATGTGGGAATATTTCACTGCGCCGTTGTTCAATTCGTATTACCGAGCCTTTAGAGAATCGTAGAGGTAAAAATGGAATTTAATATCATATTCTGGTTCTGTTTTTATTTGTTATTTTTTGTTTTGTCTGTTTTTCTTGGCAAGAAAAAAGGGAACCTGATTGCCGGTATCTTATTGGGTTATGTCTTGGGGCCCATTGGTGCTTTATTGATGTACTTTAGTAAGGATCGCCGGCATGTTACGTGCCCATCTTGCCAACAATTAATTGAAAAGAATGCGTATATATGTCCGCATTGCCGTTCTAAAGTGGGTATCAAAGTTCTGCATTCGTAACTTATGGAATTGAGGTGCGGGTATGAAAGGCATAAGAGAGGGTCGCTATTGGTATAAGCCGGCCATGGTCGGATTAACTCTAGTTGTTATCGCGCAAGCTGCTTTTTTGTATATCCAGAGTCAGCATTACAGTTACGATAGGATCGTGAATAATGCTCAGTTTGATGCTCAACAAATGGTGATTGATGAACTTGATCTCTATCGTGCAGAGCTGGGTTCGGTAATTGAAAAATTTGAGATTGAGACAGAAAGACAGAATCAATTATTGAAGCAGTATCAAGCTGATATTGGTAAGTTTGAGGCGGAAATTACGCATTTTCAGGCAGCATTGTTTGCTAGCCAAACGGCGCAGGCTGAGGCTGAAAAGCGCTACCAGCAAAGAATGAACTCAGTCATTAGCCGAGAGCGTAGAAAAGCCAATGATACGGTTGCTCGTTTTGAGAGAGAGCGTGAATTGTTGGAGTTAAAGGAAAATGAATTGACGGCGAAAGTATCTGAAGATTGGGAAAAGAAGCGAAAAGAACTAGAAGGCCTGTACGCAAATTCTGCCCGTGAGGTTGAAAATGAAAAACGGGTCGATGCACTGATGAAGCAATTTAATCAATTACAGGTTGATCTTGGTGTTATAAATGTATGCGATAAGGATTATCTCTATCGTTATAATGAAGCCAAGAGCTTGTTGAGCCATATTCGTACATTCATTCAAAAATACGAGATGAAAGAAGAGTTTTATTATTTTGTTATCTCCAATGAAAGCTCTATTATTCAGCAAAATCGGCGTCTATGTTTAACTAAGTAGTCACTGTGTACATAGGACGGAAACGATATTAGTCACTTTGCGGGTAAACAGTGACAGTGGAAAAAAGTGATACCTGAATACGGCATACGCTGATTGTACTTTGGATGTTGTGGAATAAAAAAACCTCCCAATGGGAGGTTTTTGTTTTAGGGGGCTATCGGTTAAATATCGGCACCGTTGAAGCTGATCTCTTCAGAGTCGTTATCGCTCCAGATTGTTACGGCTTTGCCTTCGTTATTGGTAAAGGTATAGCCGGTTAATGAGGATGTATCAATGCTATTTGCTTCGTAGGCAGTTTGCAGATCTTGGGACATACTGGTTGTGGTATCAGAAAGTTGCCAACCGAAACCTTCCAAGTCAAGTTTCCCTGCTCCTGTACAGACAAACTGCCCGTTACTTGATTCTGCCGTTGTGTTTGCCAGTATTTTGTCTAGCCCAACTTTGAGTTCAGCGTCGGTGGCATTGATCACCACAGCTTCCAGCTCTTGGTAAGCGGTGGCAGTCATATCAATGATCTGCCCATTAGCATCACTGCCTACCTGCATGAGGTCGAAACCCTCACCCCCGCTAAAGTGGACTGTAGAACCATCCGTGCTATCGATATCCTCCTTGTCGAAGATTAATATATCGTTGCCGCTACCCGCGAAGATTTGATCCAGTCCATCTCCTCCGTCAAGGATATCATCACCGTCTTGGCCAAAGAGTATATCTGAGCCAGAACCACCACTTAGCGTATCGTTACCAATACCACCGTCAAGAACATCATCATTGCTGCCGCCATCCAGAGAATCATTACCCTCGGCACCGGAGAGTGAATCGTTGCCTGAGCCACCGTAAAGTTTGTCATCTCCTTCCGCACCAAAGAGAGTGTCCGTACCGCTGTCACCGTAGAGTTTATCGTTACCCATCTCTCCGAAGAGGGTATCGTCGTTGCCGCTACCTTTTAGGGTATCATTTCCTTCACCGCCGTAGAGGGTATCGTTACCACTATCGCCTTTAAGGAAGTCATCACCGTCTTCGCCACGAAGAATATCTTCACCGGTGCCACCGTATAACTTGTCGGTGCCATCGCTACCTTCGAGGGTATCATTACCCGCGCCACCGTAAAGTTTGTCGTTACCTAAATCGCCCTTGAGGATATCGTCACCGCTCCCCCCTGTAAGGGTATCGTTACCGTCCCCGCCGGAAAGTGAATCGTTTCCGCTTCCAGCCACAAGGCTATCATCGCCTTGGCCACCCGTTAATGTATTGAGACCATCACCGGCATTGATTGTGTCATTGCCCGCTCCGCCATCAATATTGTCGTCGCCAGCCCCTGATATGATGGTGTCATTGCCAGAGCCTGCAACGATGGTATTGGTGCCAGCACCCGCATTAACATTGTTATGGCCATCACCGGTATTGATGGTGTCATTCCCACTGCCAGTTGTTATGCTGTCATTGCCACTACCGCCTTGGACTGTATTGTTACCGTCACCAAGGGTAATAGTGTTATCGCCACCGCTGAGCTCGTTGATCATGTTGTCTCCGTCGCCCGCGGTAATGATGTCGTCACCGGCACCACCATCAATGACGTTATTGCCTTCTCCGGCTTTGATAATATCATCGCCTTCGCCGCCACTAATGTTATCGTTGCCAGCAAAGGTTTCTATCTTATCATCGCCCTCGCCACCGCTAGCGGTATCGTTACCAGAGCCACCATAAATTGTATCCTGTCCATCGCCCCCGATAAGTTGGTTGTTGCCCGCATTACCGTGAAGCTCATCATCTCCTTGGCCACCATCGAGGTTGTCATTGCCTTCACCGGCAAAGAGTTTGTCATCGCCGATACCACCGCTGAGCGTATCGTCGTCATCACCGCCTACCAGGGTATCATTGCCGTCATTGCCAAGTAGGGTATCGTCACCTTCCCCCCCTTCGATCAGATCATCGCCAAGTCCGCCATCCAGGTTGTCATTTCCCCCGGCTCCATAGAGGGTATCATTGTCGCTACCTGAGATAGCTGAGTCGTTACCCGCACCGCCATATAGGATGTTGGTACCTTCGCCAAGATCAATGGTATTGTCACCAGCTTCGCCATATACGATGTCATTACCGTCACCGGCATCAATATTATCGTTGCCGTCGCCAGCATAGAGAATGTCATCACCACCACCGCCAGTGATCGTATCTTCATCGGCACCGCCATATAGCGTATCGCTAGCCTCACTACCTATTAGGGTATCATCCCCAGCGCCGCCGAAGATAAGGTGACTACCACCGGTCGCGGCTGTAAGGGTGTCGTCACCGCCTTCGCCTAATACCGTATCAGTACCATCATCGGTAATCGTGTCATTACCTTCGCCACCAGCCAGATAGTCGGCCCCTGCGCCGCCAATCAGAATATCATCGCCACCGCCGCCAAATAGGCTATCGTCACCTGCGCCACCATCGACGATATCATTGCCGTCACCAGCATCAACCTGGTCGATACCATCACCGGCAGAGAGGTTGTCATCACCCGCTCCTGAGAAAATTTGGTCGTTGCCGTCACCGGTGTCGACAGTATCGGCATTTATGCCGCCATAAACGGTATCCATCCCACTGCCAGTCTGAATGGTATTTTGGCCTGATTCGCCGTAAACCATGTCGTCACCGCTACCGGTGTCGATATTGTCATCACCAGCCCCTGCGTAGACGGTGTCATTACCGGCATTGGCAACGATGGTGTCGTTACCCGCTCCGCCGCCAAGAATATCGTCTTGTTCGCCACTTATGAGCGTATCGTTGCCGCCTTCGCCGTATAGCTCAGACACGCCAGTGCCGCCATCAAGGAGATCGTTGCCTGCACCACCAATTAATAAGTCATCCCCTTCGCCGCCGAGGAGGGTATCATCGCCATCGTCACCAAGAACAATGTCGTCACCTGTACCGGCTGTGATATGGTCATCACCGTCTCCGGCCTCAACGTAGTCATTGCCTGTTCCGGTATCGACGGTGTCGTTCCCTTGCCCCGCAAGTACGGTGTCATCACCGATGCCAGTTTGGATAATATCGGTATCAACACCACCGTACACAGCGTCATCGCCGGTTCCTGTTGAAATGGTGTTGGTGCCGGCATCGCCAAAAACAGTATCATTTCCGTCCCCGGTATCGATAGTATCGTCACCGCTACCTGCAAAAACTGTGTCGTCACCGCCAGAGGAGAGGAGGGTATCATTGCCGCTTCCGCCACTGAGCAAGTCATTCTCGTCTTGGCTGATCAGGGTGTCATCACCATCGTCACCGTAGAGCTCAGAGATGCCGCTTCCACCATCAAGTTTGTCGTTGCCAGCACCGCCGACCAGCACATCTTTGCCTTCGCCGCCAGATAGCGTATCGTTGCCAGTTCCTCCGACGAGGGTATCGTTGCCGATGCCTCCGGCGAGGGAGTCATCCCCGGTGCCCGCCAACAGGATGTCGTCGCCTTCGCCACCATCTAGTACATCATCACCTGCAGCGCCTTCCAAGGTGTCATCGCCCTTGTTACCAGTCAGCAGATCATTATCTTGTCCGCCGTGGAGATAATCGCTCTCATTGGAGCCGATGAGTGTGTCTTCACCTGTACCGCCGTAAAGCGTTGATGCATTCAGTCCGGCAGAGATATTGTCGTTGCCGTCTTCACCAAAGAGTTGGTTGAACCCGCTCACACCATCGATATTATCGTCACCAGCACCGGCATAGACACTGTCGTTGCCGCTGCCAGCATCGATATTGTCGTTACCGCCACCTGAGAAGACCTCATCATTACCAGAACCTGCCGTGATGGTATCGACACCTTCTCCGGAGAATATATCGTCGTCGCCGCTGCCTGTGATGACGGTATTGTCACCATCACCGGCATACACCACATTATGACCTTCGCCAGCATCGATCTTATCGTCGCCATCTTCGGCATAGATGGTATCGTTATCCAAGCCTGTATCTATGATGTTATTCCCTGAACCGGCAAACACACTGTCATGCCCGTCACCGGTTACAATGGTATCGTCGCCGCTATCGCTGTAGACCATGTCGTCGCCATCACCTGCATTGATGGTGTTGTTACCGGTCTCTCCAAAAATCGTGTCATTGCCGCTGCCGCCATCGATGACATCGTTGCCATCTCCTGCAAAGATAAAATCATCTCCGGCACCCGCATCGATGACATCGTCCCCTTCATTGGCATGGAGTTGGTCGCTACCATCGCCCCCAGAAAGATGATCGTTACCTTCGCCACCATAGAGCTCATCGTGGCCGCTGCCACCGGTGAGGGTATCGTTGCCTATACCGCCGAAGAGTTTGTCATCGCCTTCACCACCATCAACAATATCGTCACCGACCTCACCTAAAACGAGATCGTTGCCGTCTCCGCCGTAGAGGGTATCGTTATCGTCTCCACCGAGGATAAGGTCATTATCATCACCGCCTTCAATGAGATCATCCCCAGTTCCGCCCATGATGAAATCATCACCGGCATCGCCTTTGATAATATCGTTGCCAGCATCACCGTGAATTTCATCTTTGCCTTCACCGCCTGATAGGGTATCGGTACCAAGCCCGCCGAACAGTTTGTCATCACCGGCATCTCCGCTTAGGGTATCGTCACCATCATCCCCCACCAGAATATCAGCACCTTCACCGCCGAAGAGAACATCGTCCCCCAACTCGCCGAGTAACAGGTCGTCTCCATCCCCCCCATAGAGGGTATCGTTGTCATCACTGCCCAATAGCGTGTCATTTCCTTCATCACCATAAAGGACATCATCGCCGCTGCCGCCAATACTAACGTCATCGCCGCTGCCACCTGATAGGATGTCGTTGTTGATATCACCATCAAGGAAATCGTTTCCAGCTCCGCCACTTAGTGTATCGGCCCCTTGTTGGCCGAAAATCGTGTCATTGCCATCGCCTCCGCTGATGGTGTCGTCGTAGATATTATTGGCAATAATATCCACGCTCTCTATATCGGTGATGGGGTCACCTTCGGAGGTCGTTAGGCGAAACGCAATTTCGTCTGTGTTATTGAATTTGTCTTGGGAATAGGTGTAATCAAGGGAGATTTCACCCGTTTCAGAAACCATTGCCGGAACGCGATCAATCACGGTGCCGGAGCTATCAACCAGTTCGACAAGCACTGCGGCATATGTCTCAGTCGTTGTGAAGCGGGTGTTTATAGAGCCAGTTCCGTCAACAAGGTAGTTGCCAAGGCGAGCGGTATGGGAGACTGACTCTTCGGGTTCGCCGGAAGCCGAGTAGCTGTAAACGGTTTGTGCATTGCCCCAACTGTCATCAACGGCTGGTTCTGCAGGGGGATTATCACCGTATTGTATATCGCCAAAGATGGTGTCATCTCCGCTGTCACCGGAGAGCTTATCACTTCCCTCACCACCGACGACAAAGTCATCACCGCCTTTGGCATCAACCTGATCACTGCCAGAGAGAACATCAATGCTGTCGTCTAATTCTGTGCCGGTGACTTTATCGTTGTGTTTAGTTCCTTCCATGCTGACCTCGCTTACTCTCCGGTTTGCAGAGTTATGTTATCCATCGGTTGAATAGAGAGTGGCAAGATATATGCCATTTTCTATTTTCAGACGTTATTTGACATTGTTAGCTGTGCAAGAATATCAACACGAGTTGATATGCACTGTGTTTCTCTTTGTCTGTCATTTAGAGTAGACGGAATTTCAGACATTACAGTTTGCTTTTATGAGCATTTTGCACAACGAAGGGGATGGGGGTCTCAAAACGGGAATGAATATGCAATGGTGATAGCACCGTCTTTAAATCGGCCCGTGTTTTCACCACGTTCAGAGGGATGCCAGCGGTTGCCAGAGTAATTGTTGTATTGAATGGTGATAGTGCCAGGGCGCCAATCGAAATAGCCAAATCCATACGTGAAGTCAGGATTCCAAGGCTGTTTTTGGCTTTCATCAAAATAGTAGAAGGCTGTGCCGTTAACGTACCAGTTGCCGCTGATGGCGTATTTGCAACCTAGGCTCAGGGTTTTGTGGCCATTCTTGTAACTGGTGGACGCAAGGTCAAAATATTCATGGGTATAGTTGAAATCAATCTGGCATCCAATCGCGCCTTCATCGGTAAAGGTCAGCCAACTTTTTACCGGATCAACAATAGGGAATTTCCAGCCCAGCGACCAAGTACCTTGATCAAAATTGGTGACAGGTTGTTCGTCAGTGGCCTTAAACCTATTCCCCCCGTAATTGGCATACATCAAGCTCAGGGTATAGGGGCGCCAATCGCTATAGCCAAAGACATACGTGAAGTCTGGGTTCCAAGGTTGTTGCTGCTCACTGTCGTGGTAGTAATAGAGGGTTCCTGAAACAAACCAATTGCCTAAAATGGTGTATTTCAAAGAGAGCGTGCCCGTGATGTTGGTGTTGCTCGGACCATTGGTGGTGTTGGGCGGGATGTTTGCCGCAGGCGTTTCTAGTAACGGATAGCCCAAACCGAGGTTACTGCTCAGGCCGTGGAAAATCGATTGGTCTTTGTTGTCGTCCCATTCCTCGAAAGGCAAAGCAAAAGAGCTAGAGACCCCTTTCCAAATTAATGAGCTCTCAGATTCGTTTTCGCTGTCATTCTCCTGTTCTGAGATGTTGCTTGAAGAGGTGAGCGAGGGGGATTGGGGGGATGGCGCATGCTTTTGGGTTTCGGTGAGGTACTCACCTGCAATAGATAAAGAAGGCATCAAGAGGGTAATACATAGAGAACAGAAACAACTCTTGGCCATAATCCTCTTCTTAGCCTCTTGCGTTAATGCTGAGATATTCGTTAGTTGATAAATTCAATACTGCAACGCTTGCAGAGCAAATATTTGATGTCACGAACAAAATTGCCAACCAATTTTTGTTGTGCCCAATAAAGGTTACTAGAATGTTTGGTATAAGGGAATGGTTGTATATGAATTGACAGGCATTTAAAACAAATGCAACATGTTGTTTATACATAAAAAGCATAAAACTGGGGCAGCAACAATGAAAAAAATACTCCTTGTCGATGACAACCGTACCATGTTGCTGTTCATGGAGAAAGTGCTCTCTAAGCGGGGCTTTATTGTCACAACGGCGCAAAATGGGATGCAGGCGTTGGAAATCCTAGAGGCCAGCGAGGATATCCAGTTTGTCCTGAGCGATTGGATGATGCCCGAAATGGATGGTGTCGAGCTTTGCCGCCGAGTGAAAAGGGCGGATTTTGGCCGTTACTTGTTTTTTGTATTGCTTTCTGGAAAGGATGATCAGGAATCCATTATCCACGGTATAAATGCCGGGGCTGATGATTTCGTTGTTAAAGACACCCATGTCGATGAGCTGGTGGCCAGGATAGAAGCGGGGTTCCGAAATCTTGCGCTGCATAATGAAGTCACGTTGAAAAATACGCAGTTGGATGAAGCGTACGCCACCATTAAGAAGGATTTAGAATCGGCGGGGGAATTGCTTAAGCGCTTACTTCCTTCAGACCGTAAGCTAAATGGTGTCGAGTTGAGCTATGTATCTATTCCTAGTGCCCAAATTGGTGGTGATATGCTGGGGTACATGCAGTTGGACGAAGACCATGTTGCTTTCTACTTGCTCGATGTTGCCGGGCACGGCGTCTCTTCCGCATTAATGTCTTTTTCTGTCCAGCAAAGTATCAGCGCTAGCAACGAACGTGGTTCGATTGTGAAATCGGCAACGGACACGCCTCCTTATTATCGGCTTAATGAACCCCATGAAGTGCTCCATCAGTTGAATCAGCGTTACATCAGTACCGATGAAAATATGCTTTATTTCACCATGGTCTACGCCGTGTTGAATATCAAAACAGGAAAAATGGCTTTTGCCGTTGCAGGTCACCCACCATTGGTATGGCTTCATGGCATCAAAGGCGATGCTGAATTTGTTGGGCAAGATAGCTTTGTGGTGGGGGCGTTTGATTTCGTTGAGTATGAGACATCTTATTTGCAGCTTGAGCCTGGGGATAAGCTATGGCTCTATTCCGACGGTATTACTGAAGCAGAAAAAGGGGCGCAGCAATTCTCTGAAGAGGGCTTTAGAAAAGCGGTAATGGAATTGAATGGGCAACCAACAACGTTACAAACAGAATTACTAGTAAATCGCGTGAGAGATTGGCAGCAAGCTGAACAGTTTGAGGACGATGTCAGTGTGCTTGTTGTGGAATGGACTGGATATCTAGAAGGGGAACAACCATGCAATACGAGATTATCAACCAAGGTCAATGCACAATTCTTCAAATAAACGAAGAGCGCTTTGATGCCAAGATGGCACCGAGTTTTAGGCGCGAAGTAGAAAATCTTGGTGGCAATATCGGCGAACATATGATTTTAGATCTGACACACGTTCGGTTTATGGATAGCAGTGGCCTAGGGGCAATAATGGCTGTTTATAAAATACTTAAAGGTAAGAAGATCAGTGTGGTAAATCCTCAAAGGCCTGTGCAAGAACTGCTGAAGCTTACCCGTATGGACAAGCTGATCACCAGTTATGATTCTATTGAAGATGCAGTTGCGACAGCGGTGTAAAGGAGAAAAACAAATGAAAGGAATGATTCTTGCCGCAGGTAAAGGGACCCGTGTAAAACCGATTACCCATATTATTCCTAAGCCGATGATCCCTATATTAGGTAAACCGGTCATGGAGTCCATGATTCAGCTGTTTGCTCAACATGGTATTGATAAGATTGTTGTAAATACCAGTCATCTTGCCGAAGTCATCGAAAACTATTTTGGTGACGGTCACCATTTTAAAGTACAGCTATCATATTCCTATGAAGGCGAAATGGTTGATGGGAAGTTCGTAAGTAAGGCGCTTGGATCTGCTGGTGGGATGAGGAAGATTCAAGATTTCTCGGGCTTTTTCGATGAGACGTTTGTGGTTGTATGTGGTGATGCGTGGATCGATTTGGATTTAACCGAAGCTGTTCGCCGTCATAAGGAAAAAGGTGGAATAGCGACTATTATTACCCGCCAGGTCGCCAATGACGAAGTATCTAAATATGGCGTCGTTGTAACAGATACTTACGGTAAGGTGACTAGTTTCCAAGAAAAACCAGCAATTGAAGATGCGCTTTCTAATGAGATCAATACGGGTATCTATATCTTTGAGCCGGCAATCTTTGATTTTATTCCAGAGGGTAAAGAGTTCGATATTGGTAGCGAGCTTTTCCCGAGTTTAGTTGATGCCGGGATCAATTTCTACGCGACGAGTATGGACTTCCAATGGTTGGATGTTGGTAATATTAGCGATATTTGGACGGTTACTAGCGACATTTTATATGGCAAAGTACCGGGTTATCCTATTCCTGGTACGCAGGTTAAACCCAGTGTATGGGTTGGGATTAATACAGTTTTTGATTATGAGAAATGTCAGATCACACCACCTGTTATTATAAGTAGCGGTTGTGAAATAGAACCAGGAGCAATTATTGAAGGGCCGGCAGTTATTGGTGCGAATTGTCGAGTAGAAAGTGGCGCGGTTGTGAAGCATAGTTTGGTTAGTGATTATATTCATATCGCAGCACCTGCATATATTGAAAATAAAACCGTTTTTGGTGATTATTTTATTAGTCATGACGGATTTACCCAGTCACTTGTCGAGCTAGATGCTGTTCATATGTTGAAAGATCGTCGTCAGTCATCGCCAATGATGGGGTCAATGGGTTCACTGGCTGCATACGTAGAATCAACGCCAGAAAGTGAAAATGAAGAAATACTAACTAAATAAGTAAGGGACTATAAATGGATGTGGTCACTGAACGTTTTACCCGTAAATATCATTCTTCACCAGATGTCTCCCGTTGTATTGCTGATGATCTGATAAGTTATTTACGTAAAAATAATGTTGTTCAAGAAACAATAGATCAAGTCGAACTATGCATGGTTGAAGTGGTTAATAATTCCTATGAGCATGCTTATAAATATTCCGATAACTTGCCGATAGAATTAACTTGTTTTGTGAATTCTCAATCAGAGTTAGTTATTGAAATTTCTGACTATGGTCAATCAATGTCACAAGATGAGTTTAACCGTGCGGTAAAAGGTGAATTTATTGAGCCTGATCCTGATGATCCGGAAACATGGACTACATCAGGTAGGGGTTTCATTATTGTCGTGCAGTTAACGGATGAATTTGAGTACATTAATACAGAAAAAAGAAATACGTTTAAATTACTTAAACGGACATAGTTGTTAATAAATACAGCAGGGAAGTTATGAGAATAATCCTATTGTGCTTATTATTCTCATTATCTTCGTGTGTGGTTATGCAAGAAGATAATAGTTGGATAGTAACAGAAAAGTCATTAAACGGAGTATGGCAATTCCAACTAGTCAATGGGGAACAGGGACGTTCTGACATTGAACCTTCTGCTATTAGCTCGATGATTGTACCGGGTCATTGGAAAACGGTCGGTTTGGACTATGCGGGAACCGTGAAATACTCTCGGCAAGTCGAATTGGCCCCGCTCTCTGCAAATAGCCGATATTGGCTGATCGTGGGGGCTGCTGATTACGCATCTGATATAACAGTTAACAATCAAGTTCTTTCTCGACAGGAAGGGTATTTTCTCCCGCATCGAACAGAAATAACGTCGGCAATTTTTGCTGGTGATAACCAAGTCGACATATTGGTTCATAGCCCTAATGAGCCCCTTGGCGAAGATTGGTCCTTGAATAAGCATCTGATTAAAGGGGTGCTTAATCATCATGATACCCGTCCTGGCGGAGCGTGGTCAGATCATGGTCAGGATTGGAATTCTGGGGGCATATGGGGAGATGTCTCTATTAGGCAGACGGGGCCTGTTGCAATAAATCAATTAGCGATAGTTCCTCAACTGTTAGAACAAAATGCTCGTCTTCCCAAGCCGGGAAGACGCTGGCCAACAGCGGCTGATATTACGATTGAATTAAATAGCTTGCAGCCAATTGCAACGGAATTGACCTTCACCTTGACAGAGCGTGAGACCGGAGAGGTTGAGCAGTGGACTAGCCGGCAGCAATTAGAGATGGGTGACAATACGGTATTGGCAACGGTACCTATTAAGGATCGCCTATTATGGTGGCCTTGGGACTGGGGGAAACCCAACCTGTATGATTTGAGGGTCGACGTTGTTGTTGCAGGCCAAGTTTCTGATCAGCATACGACAGTGGCTGGGTTTCGCCAGGTTGTATTGGATAGCGATGAGAAGCAATTTCGAATAAACAGTCATCCTTACTTCATCCGGGGGACCAACTACATTGCCAGCCAGTGGCTAGGTGAGGTATCACCTAAACAATATCAAGCCGACCTTGGCTTAATGAAAGAGGCAAATATCAACAGCGTTCGCGTGCATGCCCATGTCGCAGGCAGGGTATTTTATGACTTGGCTGATGAACAAGGGATGTTGGTTTGGCAGGATTTTCCCTTGCAGTGGGGCTATGCGGATACTCCTCAATTGAAGAATGCAGCGACGAAGCAAGCGAAGGCTATGACACAGTTGCTGTCAAATCATCCATCGATTGTTATTTGGTGTGGCCATAATGAACCGCCTTGGGACGCAAGTTGGATGCAGTATAAATATTCCAGCTATCGACCAGAGCAAAATGTCGTCCTGACCGATGAGGTCTACCAAACCCTGCGTGATGCCAAGGACGGCAGGGTTGTTCGAAAAGCCTCTTACACCCATGAGCACCCCTGGCTAGGCTGGTATTCGGGCTCGTACCGGGATTATGCTGATTTTTCCCCCCCCAATGATTGTGAGTGAATTCGGTGCTCAGGCCATGCCCAATTGGCTCATGGTGCAATCCTTGATTGGCTCATCGTCTCCACCACCATGGCCTTTGAGTGAGGAAGCGTTGGCGACGCTCGCGTATCACAATTATCAATCCCATGAAACACTCAACATAGCCCATATTCAACAAGGTGAATCCCTGTCACAGTTTTGGAATAATTCTCAGGAATATCAAAGGGTAGTAACCAAATTTGCAGCTGAGCATCTAAGGTTGAGAAAGGATGAGGGCATTGCGGCGATTTATCAGTTCATGTTTGTCGATAGCTGGCCTGCGATTACTTGGTCTGTGGTGGATGTGGAGCGGCAGGTGAAACCAGCATATACCGAGTTGGCCATTGCCTATCAGCCTGTGTTGCCTGTTGTCGTTTTCAATCCTCGGGATTTGGTTTCCAAAGTCACGATCATGGCAATCAACGATACATTGCAGGCTTGGGACAATATTAGCCTCGTTGTTCGCAATCGTTATGGGAAGGAACTATGGCGGTTTGAGGGTTTGACTCTAGCCCCTAACCAGATCCAGATGTTGGTAGAGAACAAAGTGCTTGCTGGATTATCTGCCGCAATGGAAATAGTGTTGTTAGACAGCAGTGGAGAGGTTTTGGCTATTAACCAATACCGGGCAGAAGATTTTTGAGGGACGATTCATGGACAGCTCGACGGTTTACTCACGGTTATCAATGATATTGGCTGGCGTAGTGCTGGTGTCTGGTGCTCATGCCAGTGTGGAATCTATTGTGGTGAATCAGGTCGGTTATCTGGAATCAGCTGACAAATCTGGATATATCATTAGTCGCTCTGATGAGTCTCTGCCTCCTGTAGCATTGCGTTCCCTATCTGGAGAGCCGGGTTTAGCATCATTGCCTATAAAGGCAATGCCGAAATTGGTCGATGGGCGCCATGTGAGCCTTGTTGATTTTAGTAAAGTTGAACATCCCGGCTGGTATCAGCTTGAGTCTGGGGATATTTCATCCGTTCCGTTTGCAATAGGGTCGGATAACTATCGTGATTTGAACCAGAGGCTGGTACATGCCCTGTATTTACAGCGTTCAGGTACTGAGGTAAGAGAAGCGGTTACCGGGATGATGCGCCCGCCGAGCCATATGAACGATGGTGTCATCTATCGTAGTGACGCATTTAACAAATCAGGGAGTCGCCAAGATACGACGGGCGGTTGGTATGATGCTGGCGATTTCGGTAAATATGTCGCGACAACAACAGTAACTGTTGCTCGTTTATTGGAAGCTTACCGCCAGTCACCGGCGTTGTTCTCTGGCTATCATTATCGTGGCAGTCAGTTACCCGCAGTGCTTGATGAGTCTATTTATGCACTTGAATGGCTGAGGAAAATGCAACGTGTAGATGGTGCTGTGTACCGGAAGGTTTCAGGTGCGCAATGGCCAGCAAAAATTGCGCCTTGGCAAGATCTTCAACCTCGTTATATCTACGGTGTGAGCACGCCTGAAACCGCTAAATTCGCGGCGACAATGGCTTTTGCCGCAAGGGTTATAAAGCCGTTTAACCATGATTTGTCTCGTCAGTATCTCTCCGCGGCCATTCATGCAGCCAATTACTTGTCACAGCATCCCGAGCAATATATTGATTGGCAGCCTGGCGACGACAGTGGTTCTGGCCCCTATGTTAAAAACAAGCATGATATGGAGCCTTCCTTGGAGACCGACGCCGATGATCGGCTGTGGGCCTATGCCGAGCTTTATTTAACGACCGGCCAAGATAAATATTTGCAGCAGTTTGAAAATCTGTACCAATCAGATCTTCTGGAAATTTTCGAATGGAAAAACCCTGCACTGATGGGGGTATGGCACCTTGTTGAAGCGGTGGACTCACCATTTACAGCCCAATTAGTGACTGACCTTGATGCGGTGGCCGAGCGTTATCATCAACAGGCCTTGCAATCACCATTTTATGTTGCCAACCAACGTTTTATTTGGGGCTCGAACAAGATGACGGCTGAAGCTGGCATTTTGATGGCTTGGGCCGATCTGGCGACGGGTAAAGTGGAACGGCGTCAGAGCGTTCAGTCTCAAATGGATTACGTATTGGGTGCCAACCCGTTCAATATGAGCTACGTCACGGCAAGCGGAACGTATGCCGTTAAAAACCTGCACCACTTATACCAAATAGCGACAGGCGTTTCTCTGCCGGGCTTTATGGTTGGGGGGCCAAATGAAATGGCTCAGGCGGGTGTTGCACCAAAGAATTTAGGCATGCTGAGTTATATCGACAGCGATCGTTCGTATGCGGTTAATGAGTTCGCGATAGATTACAACGCCAGCCTGATTGGCTTGATTGCAGTTCACCAAGCTTATTTTAACCGTCGATAACGGGAGCAATACGGATGGATTTTTATTTCAAGGAATTTGAGCACCGTAAGCCGCCAGAGCCCGTGCCACATAGTATGCCAAGAGAGTTGTTATATCAGTACTTGGCAACCTGCAATCTGACTCTTGGGATTTGGTATTTATGGTGGCGCTGGAGTTTTGCGCTTAACTACGATGCGATGTGGTTTTCGTTTCCGCTGGTATTTGCGGAGTCTTGTGCCTTTATTGGATCGGTTTTGTTCACATTTAACCTGTGGAAGACCAAGGATGAGCCTCGAAAATCGCCGCCCCATACTATCAACGAGTGTGTTGCGGCCGATAGTCCGGAAGCGGGGGAAAGCGGCCAATTAGTATTGACGTATTTTTCCCCACTTACGATGAAGAGCCCGAGTTGGTTAAGCTGAGTATCGAGGATGCTCAAAAAATCCGCTATCCACATGATATTGAAATGAAGATCTTTATCTTGGATGACGGCCGGCGGCCGACAATGCAGGCTTTGGCTACTGAAATGGGGGTTGAGTACATTACCCGAGACAACAACGTGGGTTTCAAGGCGGGGAATTTGAGAAATGCCCTCGAGCAGACCTACGGTGATTTTATTGTGATTTGTGATGCTGATACACGACCATTTCCGACCATTCTTGAGCATACCATGGGGTATTTCCGTGATCCTGACGTTGCTTGGGTACAAACACCGCAGTGGTTTTTCGACTTGCCGGAAGGTGAGCGCCTGCCTCAGTGGTTAGGGCGTAAGTTAGGTCGCTGGGCATCAGGCCTTGGTCGAGGGGTTGAGCGCTTATATGGGCCGATAAAAATTGGCGAAGACCCGTTTGTGAATGATCCGCAAATGTTTTATGACGTGATCCAACGCCGCCGTAACTGGGTGAATGCATCGTTTTGCTGTGGGGCGGGTTCCATCCACCGTCGCGAGGCGGTGATGGAAGCTGCCTTGCGGAGTTACAGCGAGCAAATCAGTAAAGAGCAGTCAGAAATTGAGAAACAGATCCGCAAGATCACCAAGGAAAAGCATGTTGAGAAATCCGTTTCTGACAATTTACGGCAGGAAATTATTTTCGATACGGAGTTCACGCCATACAAATTCCACGTCTCTGAGGATATCTATACCTCGATTGTGCTCCACTCGGATACTGAGCGTAATTGGCGTTCCGTTATGCACCCGCAGGTCGAGAGCAAGATGCTTTCCCCCCAGGACCTCCAGACATGGACGGTGCAGCGTTTCAAGTATTCAGGCGGTTCGATAGATATCTTTATGAATGATAACCCACTGTTCCGTAAGGGGATGGGGTTAAAACAAAAGCTTATGTACGGGGCGAGTTTCTGGTCGAACTTGTCGGCTATCTGGAACATCATTTTCCTGACCTGTCCAATCATTTACTTCTTTACCAGTATTGCGCCAGTCAGCGCCTATGATGTGACCTTCTACTTGCATTTTATTCCTTATGTCTTGACGGCCGAATTGGCCATGATGATAGGGACGTGGGGGGTAGCGGGCTACAAGGGAAAAACCAACTTCCTTTCTTTCTTCCCGGTGAATATGAGGGCTTTGTGGACGGTGCTCAGGGGGCAGAAAATTAGTTTCCCTGCAACGCCGAAGGAGAGGCAAGACGGGACATTTGGCCATTTGGTGATTCCGCAGAAGATCATTTTTGGCCTGAGTTTAATTAGCATGGCCTTTGCGTGGTTCTGCTATTTCACGGGGATGTTTGGCAGTTACTCACTTGGCGGCCTGATATTCAATAGTTTTTGGACAATCAACAATATGATGGCGATGTGGGGCATGATTGCCGCAGCCTATTGGACGCCACCACCGTCAGCCAAGAAGCAAGAGCAAGGCTCAGAGGAGTTGGAATATGGAATTTAAACAAGCTGTGGTGAATGCTAGGCACCATATTGTGTTCTTGCTAGGCCTGTTTACGGCGTTGGCTATCGCATTGACCATTGAAAATCGTGATTATGGCCGGATTTTAGGCAACATTACTTTTGAGGCAACGGAAGAAATCCCGGTCAGGGATAGCCGCGTATTGACTGAGGACGAATATATTTGGGCTGGAACGGCTTGGACTTATTTTGAAAATAATTACCAAGAAAATACAGGGTTGGTTAATTCGGTCGATGGTTATCCGTCTACGACGATGTGGGATACGGCTTCGTATATGATGGGGCTGCTATCTGCCGAGCGGCTGAATATTATTAGTCAGGGCAAGTTTGAGTTACGCATGGAGAAGGTGTTGGATACGCTGGCCCGTTTACCTCTTATTGACGGTAAGTTACCGAACAAGGCCTACAATACCCAAACGTTGCAGATGGTCGATTATACAAACCAACCTGTCGAAAATGGCATTGGCTGGTCGGCAATCGATATCGGCCGGATTTTGGTGCCGCTTAATATAATGGTTTGGCAATACCCGCAGTTTAACCAGCAGGTTAATGATGTGCTCAATCATTGGGATGTGAGTGCCATGATTATCGATGGTTATCTGTACGGCTCGCGTCCCAATGCCGATGGTTCCGGTATGGAACTGGTTCAGGAGGGTCGAATCGGCTATGAAGAGTATGCGTCGAAAGCCATGTCATTGATGGGGCGAGATGTTTTCAATGCAATGAAATACATTGATTATCTTGAAATGCGACAAATCGATGGCGTTGATATTCCGACGGATTTGCGTGACCCCGCCAAATACCATGCACACAACTATGTCGTGAGTGAGTCCTATATTCTTGACAGTTTGGAGTTCGGTGCCGACAGCGTTTCTAAGATTTTTGCTCACCGTGTTTATAAGGCGCAGGAAAATCGCTATGAGCGTACGGGGATATTGACGGCTGTCAGCGAAGATAACGTCGATGAGGCACCGTATTTTGTCTATAACACCGTGTTTTCAGACGGTAAGGAATGGAATGCGATCTCTGATCAGGGGGATGATGCTTCTCATTTGAAGACACTGTCGACCAAAGCGGCATTCGGTTGGTATGCGCTGTATGACACCCCTTATACCGAATTGTTGATCGATGATGCCAAAGATTTGTTTTCTAAAGACAAGGGATGGTATTCAGGCCGTTACGAGCTGGATGGGCGTGTGAATAAAGCGGTGACTGCCAATACAAATGGGATTGTTTTGGAGTCATTGGCATATATCGAAAATGGTTCATTACTGAACGTAGGTGTTAGGTAAGGCGCAATCAGGGTAGGGAGTATCGTATGCGTTATATCACCGTGTGCTTATTGGGCTTGCTGGCCACTGGTTGCGGAAATAAATACAACAGTTTTTCGGACGATGTTATTGAGCGAAAGAGTCACTGGAGTATACCGAAAGCACGTTCTGGACAGCTGACTGAAAAAGAAATGGATATGGCCAGGATTGCCTGGAAGTATTTTGAAAATAATTATCAGGAATCAACAGGTCTGGTTAATGCAGTAAATAATTATCCGTCGGTTACGTGGTGGGATGCGGCTTCCTATATGGCCGGTATGGTTAGCGCATACGAGTTGGGGATTATAGAAAAAGAGGAATTTGACAGACGTTTTATCCGGATGCTGACAACCCTGAATACTTTGGATTTGTTTAAGGGGGAATTGCCGAACAAGGCCTATAACACGCAAACAGCGGCGAAGGTAGACTATGCCAACCAGCCCGGTGAAATCGGTTATTCGGCATTGGATCTTGGACGGTTGTTGATTTGGCTGCACATTATTAAACACCGTTATCCTGAATACGCCACCGGGATTGATTCGGCTGTGCTGCGTTGGAACTTTTGCAATGTGGTGGACGAAAACGGCACGATGTTTGGTGCGTTGCAGGAAAAGGATAAGCCTGTGCAGTATTTGCAGGAAGGGCGACTTGGTTATGAGGAGTATGCCGCGAAAGGTTTTCAACTGTGGGGCTTTGATACAACACAAGCATCAATGCCCGAGCCCTATAGCACCATTAACCTTTATGGATACGATGTGCCTTATGATACCCGAGACCCACGTAAGCTGAAGGCGCATAGCTATGTTGTGACAGAAAGCTATGTGCTTGATGGTATTGAAATGGGCTGGGATCTCACCGAGGACCGCAGTGGTCACGACCATAACTACTCCAATGATTGGATAGCGGAGTTTGCCCTCCAGATTTACCGGGTTCAGGAAGAGCGTTACAAGCAAACAGGTATCATTACGGCAAGAACAGAGCACCAGTTGGCCGGCGCGCCGTATTTTGTGTATGACACGATTTATACCGATGGTTTTGCATGGAATACGATTGCGGAAAATGGAGAGTTCCTACCCCAGTTTGCGGCTGTTGCCATCAAGGGCGCGATGGGGATGTGGGTATTATGGGACACCGATTATACTGATTTGCTGTTTGATCATGTGTCGCACTTGTACGATCGAGAAAAAGGATTTTACGAGGGGATTTTTGAAAACGGTACGGGCCTTATCAATACCTTTACATCGAATAATAACGGTATAACGTTGGAAATCCTGCTTTATAAGCAACAAGGCAAGTTATTGCAGTATCAAGATAATGTTGCCCCAAGTCTGTGGGAAAAAGCGCTGGAGTCACCGTTTGGTTATGAGGGGCAGTGTTTGCCTCGTAAGAAGCCTAATCAGGGCTAGTTGTCGCTGGTGGGAGTAGTGCTTTTGAGCCGATGGAAGGTGCATTCGTTATTATCTGTTGCTTTGGCGCTGTCTGTGTCTGCGTGCGGCGTGGTTTATAACGGTGTGCAAGATGGGATCACCACGGTCAATGAATCACAGATATTCAGGCAGGGCCGTTACGGTGGCTTGAGTGAACAAGAGCTAGAGTGGGCAAGAATTGCATGGAAGTACGTTGAGAATAATACCAATTTGACAACCGGGTTGGTGAATGCGCTGGATAATTACCCCACCACAAACATGTCCAACCTTGCCGACTATCTTGTCGCATTGATGGCGGCACGTGAATTCGAATTTATTACCAGCAAAGAGCATGACGAGCGCCTGACATTGGTGCTTGGTTTTCTCAATGAAATGCCACTTGGCTTAACTGGAGTGCCCAACAAGGTCTATAGCACCAATACGTCCCAAATGGTCAATTATGCAAATCAGCCTGCCGAGTTGGGGTGGTCTTCTATTGATATTGGCCGTTTGTTAATTGTGCTGGCAATGACAAAACAACGTTATCCAGAGTTTTCGGAATATGTCGATAAGGCTGTGTTGCGCTGGAACTTCTGTGAACTGGTGACGCAAGATGGTGAGTTGTACGGTGGTACGGTTCATGAAGGGCAGGTTCACCGGTATAAAGAAGGCCGATTGGGCATCGAAGAGTATACCTCGTATGGTTATCTGGATTGGCATGTGGTACCGCAAAAAGCCATGATGCTAGAGCCTTACGAGGTTGTGACAATCAATGGTATTGATTTGTTGTTTGATGGTCGTGATCCCCGGCATTACGACGTATTGCGCCCGGTTTACAGCACGCCTTATTTATTAATGGGGATGGAATTCAACTGGGACAATATTGACGATACTCGAAGTAGCGATGCTGAGCATACCAACCATACACTTTCTGCTATGGCGGATTCAGTTTATAGGCTTCAGCAATCTCGCTGGGAACAAGATAGGATCTATACCGCGCGGGGCGAACATGTTGTAAGCGGTCCTCCTTATTTTGTTTATGACAGCATTTATGCATTGGGTACCCCGTGGATCAGTGTGGCTGAGGATGGTAGTGATCATGACGAAAAGGCGTTGGTCTCTACCCGGGTTGCTTTTCAGATGTGGGTGTTATGGAAAACCGACTATACCGATAAATTGCTGACGTTGGTGCAGGAGTTATACGACCCTGAGCGTGGTTGGTACGAAGGGCGCTATGAGCTTACCAGTAGTTATGAGAAGAGCATCAGCTTGCAGACAAATGCCGGGGTACTTCAGGCTTTGTTGTATAAAGCAAATGGTAAGTTGTATCAGCCAAAGGGCAACAGGGAATACCGTGATGTGCAGTTCGACTCTCGCTTTTATCATCCTGGCAAATGTTTGGTGGAGACATTTCGATGAGACGGCTTCGTACCTTGTTTTATTGTAGTTGTTGGATGTTATGGTCTGCGGTTTTACTGGCTTCGCCGATGGAAGTTGAACTTAGTTATTTTTCCAAGGCCAGCCATTTGGCCAATGCCGGTAAATACCACCAAGCTGCCGAACAGTGGCATCGGTTGACGATTGTAATTTTGAGTTCTGAGGCGAAATTGGGACGCAAGCGGATGTGGCAATATGCCGGATTGTCTGAAGCACTGGCAGCCATTGCTGCGGATAAGGCTAATGATGCCGTCGCCTATCAATATTGGGCTGATAGTACTCGCTATTTGATGACAGGGGGAACAACGTGGGAACGTGTCCGCAAGTCCCTCCATCGACGTTATGAGCATGCAAGCACGTTGCTTTCAACCCAGTTGCAAGTTGCCGATTTGGCCTCGGGAATGGATAGCCAGTGGGAGCAGGATTATGTTGTTTTGCAAACATGGGAACAAAAACTTGGGGTCTTTCACTTTCAGAGTCCGAAGTTAGGATTGAGTGATCATACGCAAGCGGATCGAGTTATGCCACAGTCAGTGCCATCAGTACCGGCATATCAACCCGCAGCCGTTTCTATTCAGGGCAAAAAGAAACTCAGTGGTATGAGTAACGCTTTTAGTCATGAGCAGCAATTTGCTCCAACTAACGTTGAGGCAGATAGCCCCAGTGCGAAACAGACAGAGGTTGCTCCGTTATCGGAGCAAAAAAGCACAAAAGATATTGAGCCAAATAAGGTTAGTCGTCAATTATCGACAGGCGAGTCATCCATTATTGTCGAAACCGCTCCGGTGATGAGTAAAGGTTTTATTGTGACACCCGAAAAAGAGACAAGAAGCCATGCAGCTGGATTGATTGATAATAATAGCCCGTCGTCTGCAGCAAAGCATGATGACCAAGCTCAAGCCCAAGAGAATACTGATGTGGCGCCGACGACCGTACAGTTGGTGGTTGAACCTTTAGAGTTCAAAGAGCAACCCGCAGGGGCGGTGAAATCGTCTTTCAAAAGTGAGAAGGTAGAACAGATAAAATCCCCAGTACCGCAATTGATTCCCAAAGCCAACGTGAGTGCCAACGATCCTCCGCCTGTTGAATCTAATCAGCGGCGTAGTTTTTATCCGGTCCAGTAAAAATAAGAGACGGGTACGGAGTTTGTTATTCTTTAAAGGAATTGCCATCACAAAATCGTAACTTAATGCAATTATTTGCTTAATAAATTTTGAGTTCTAAATCGCGATTACTACCCTTAATTTAAACCCTGTTGGTGTTGTCTGGGTGAGAAGTGTAAGTGGAATTGCCATGAGGGACTCGTGATGACAGCAGCAAAAAAAATAGTTTTGGACGCGTTAGCGCAAGCACAGGATAAATTTGATTTGACGGATAGCCGTCATCAGAAACGCCTGTTGGCCTTGGCCAATACACTGTATTGCCTTACCGATGTCCCTACGGCTTATTATCATCAATTGCTGCTTGAGCGAGATTGTCCTTTAGAATTCCGATTGGCAGTGAAGTTGGTTGAATCGAAAAGATATGTACTGAAATTAACTCGCCCTATTTCTGTCGGGGTTGTCTTCGCGATGTGGGGGGAACAAAATCGTCTGCTTCCGAAATCGACTGAAAACCCTAATGGTGAAGATTCGTTGCGGGTGAAAATCAACCAGCTCAATTGGATCACTCAAGGCTCGGTTGTTGATTGGCATCTCTATCCCGTCGATGATGGCTGCCCTTATGATAGTGCAGGGATTGCCGAGTCGTTGCTTGAATCACACCCTGATAAGCAGAAAGTTACGGTGCTACGCTTGGCCGAGGCTCTACCGGCGAGAGTCGGGCCATTATTGAATCTCTCCAATGTGGATGACTCTCGTAAGGGGGGCGCGATTATTTATGGTTGTCAGCAGGCACTAAACGATAAGCGAGATTGTGTTGTATATACCGATGCGGATAATTCGGTACATTTAGGACAGCTTGGATTGCTTTTACGACCTTATATCGTCGATCGGGCCAAAGTGGTCTTGGGCAATAGAAAGCATCCGGATTCAATACTGATTAAGCAGGAAGAACGTTGGGGGGTAGGCATTAAAACGTTGCGCCATATGCAACGAATGATTGGTCGAGAAATTTTCCGTAATAATATCTGCGATACCCAAGCTGCATTTAAATTATATGACAGGCATGTTATTGCCGATATACTCGCCAATCCAACGGTTTATGATTTCTCATTTGATACTGATTGGATTTTTGCGGCGATGAAAGCGGAATATTTGATGGAAACCGTACCCTTTGCGTTTATTGATTCTGTCGCTGAGTCCGCGTCTGTGATCCAGGGGCCTATGACAACGTGGTATACCTTGCTCAGCGGCTTGGCCAAAGCGGCTCAGGCAAGAGGTATTGACCATAACCATCAGATGGTGGCTGTTTTCGAAAATCATATTCATAGCCATGAAGACTTAGAAAAGATTATTGATCTCTTACCGCCGCAGTTGATGGAGGTTGATGATGATGAGCTGGGTGATCCCCTCTTGTTCCCACCCTCTGAAATTGAGCAGTGGCTGAGGGAAGTAAAGCAATCACCGCAAGCTCTGGTATCCTAAGCAACCGCTTGGTTGACTTAAACAGCAGCAGGGTATCAAGCCCTGCTGTTAATGTTGAGTAGGGTATAAAATAGCGTTATAAGCCTCGGCTTTTGTATCGGAGAAACGGTCGGTATAACAACTCTGTTTTTCCGCATCACAGTACACTTTGTTGCTCATTGAATAGCGAGTTGTGTCAAAGTTACTGCTTCCCACTTTATCAACCATCGCCATCATTTTGTCTTGTGCGGTTTGACCGAGAAACTCTTTGGTAAATTCCATGGAGATTCCATAGCTATCGGCACAAAATCCTGCTTTTTTGTCACATATAACACCCTGATCGGGTGAGTAAACATTTTCAGATAGCTGTGTTGATGCACTGGTTATGCTTGATACCATTAGTAAGGCCGCAGGTAGAATAAGTAGACCTGACATTTTTTTCATAGTTCGCTCTCTAGGACGGTGAGTAAGGGCTTCGGTACGAAAATCGTGCCGTGTTAAGCTGTGTGAAATTCCTTTAGGGAATTATACACCCGATGTTTTTTGTGAGGTTGTGAAAACGCATCTTGAATTAGCTTAGATATACTTGAATCTATCAATAGTGCAGTAAGAGAAGGATAGGGTATGAATTGGTATATCGCTGTATTGAAGAAATATGCGGTCTTTAATGGTAGGGCTAGGCGTCAAGAGTATTGGTATTTCCTTCTGTTTAATGTACTTATTGCTGTTTGTTTGTCACTGATCGATACCTACATTATCAATCCATTGCTGGGTATACCGGCTGGTACCGAAGAGGGGGGATTATTGAGTTCAGTCTATTCTCTAGCGGTGTTGGTACCGAGCATTGCCGTGGGCGTACGTCGCTTGCATGATATAGGAAAGAGTGGATGGTGGCTGCTGATTAGCTTGATCCCGCTAATTGGTGTTTTGGTATTGGTGTATTTCTTCGTTCAGGATAGCCATCCTGAGGCGAACGAGTATGGTCCGAATCCCAAAGATCCGCACGCTTCCAATATTGCTATATAGCTTGCTGATAGTGCGATTTCATTGTATTTCGCACTGGCTCGCTTGTCTTAAATTTAAGAATATCGATGTTATTTGATATGCGCAATGTTCCATATTAAACGGCAATGATTTGATTTGGCATTGTATTTCAATATTGAGCTAAGGCCTCACATCTGAAGCTAATTCTTAATTCATCTACAGTATAAATGTCTGTTTGGTGCATCTTGTTGTCGAGGTGCAACAAGTAACACAGATTCAAAGTTGGCGGGTAACAAATGAATGATGCCAGCGATATACGTGGAGTATCAAGATGAAAAAGAAAACTCTAACCCTTTTGCTCACAGCAATGTGTGTGGGGTTGTCTGGAGTGAGTGTGGCTTCGGGCAAATATGATCGCGATGACGATGATGATGATCGGTATTATCATCAGAGTTATTCGGATAGTGATGAGACAGACAGTAAGTATGATGACGACGATGATGACAAAGGTTCGTATTCTTCACACTATACATCCTCATATACGCATTCTAGCAACACTTATCATAGTCATAGTTATGATGACTCATCAGACAGTGATTCTGGATCATCAAAGCGGCTTGTCTTGAATCTGGTGGGTACAGGGAAAATGTATGAAGGTGAGGTTCCAGACATCGACGGAGATGAGGTGCCAGATCCTGCCATATGTTTTGATGTTGGATTAAAGGATCATGCAACTGGAGAGTTTATTGGTTCGGCGACTGATTGCTTATCTGAAATCACGCCAGAAGGTGATGGCCTTAAGCTCATTGGTACGACTTTCTTTTATCTTCCTGATGGCCTAATCGTGAGTCGGGGATTAACGACGGTTCAACCTGCTTTGCAAGAAACGGTGACGCCTGAAGGCAATACGGTGACCCATATCACAGGGGCGGCCAGTGATAAAAATAGTATCCTCAAGGGGTATGGTGAGTACTGGCGGCACAAAGGGACAGTAAGGCTTTCGGGGATGGTTGATCTTACCAATTTTGCCGGTAATGTCGGTGATCCGATGTTTTTTGATTGCCTATTTGTTCTTAATATTCAAGAAAAAAGTGTGAAATGGCCATATTGGTATAACTGGTACCGACATCAACACTATCAAGATGACAGTTATGATCGTCGATATCATCATGACGACAGTGGCAAGGACGTAGGGTATAGGGACAAAGATAAGTCATCAGATTACTGAGTTGCGCCATCTGCCTACATCATGACGGCGTGTAGGCAGATGGTATTTCTTGGTTGCTTTTGGAAAGAGTGGCTTATTGGGCGTATGTGTAAGTACGGTATCCGCCAATAAGGTTACGGGCTTTGTAGCCATTGTTGACTAACTGGCGGTATGCGACGTTGCCACGCAGGCCGACAGCACAGTAGATGATGATCTCTTTGTCTTTCGGCAATTCGTCCATGCGTTGGCGTAATTGGTCTACCGGGATGTTGATGGCTCCGTCGATAAAGCCCATATTTTTTAGCTCACCAGGATTGCGAACATCGAGCAGCAGCTGATTGTCATTGAGCTTGTCTATTTCATCAAAGTGAATCGGGGTGCTGTCACCTTTGATAATATTGGTGGCGACGAAAGCTGCTTGGTTTATCACGTCCTTGGCACTGCCATAGGGTGGTGCGTATGTCAGTTCTAGATGTTGCAGCTGCTCGACCGTCATTCCTGCACGTTGTGCCACCGCCATGACATCGATACGTTTGTCGATGCCATCTTTACCGACTGCTTGTGCCCCGAAAATCTTGCCACTTTGTGGGTCAAACAGCATCTTGAACGACACAGTTTCTGCTCCGGGATAGTAGCTCGCGTGGCTGGCGGTGTGGACGTATACTTTCTCGTACGCAATACCATCACGTTTAAGCTGCTTTTCGTTTTTGCCCGTAGAGGCAACAGCTAAGTCGAAGATCTTGCAGATCGCCGTGCCCTGAGTACCTTGATAGCTCTCACTGCGGCCAAGCATATTATCTGCCGCCATACGGCCTTGACGGTTGGCAGGGCCAGCAAGCGGAACAAGTGTTTGTGCGCCCGTCACAAAGTCCTTCTCTTCGACGGCATCACCCACGGCATAAATAGCAGGATCACTGGTCTGCATTATGTCGTTGGTATAAATGCCACCTAGTTCGCCAATCTGCAGACCTGCATCCTGTGCCAACTTGGTTTCGGGACGAACACCAACAGCCATGATTAGAATATCGGTAATGAGTGTTTCACCATTGCTTAATGTCAGGCTTAAATGGCCTGTGTTATCAGGTTGGCTGTCTTGATCTGATATCTGATACTCAACGGCCGTAAGTGCAGCCCCTAATTTAAGATCTACACCTTTGTCGCGGATTTCAGCGTGGGCAAACCCCGCCATCTCCCTATCGACAGGCGTCATTACTTGGTCTGCCATCTCGATGAGAGTGGTGTTTATACCTAGCTGGTGGAACGCTTCCATCATTTCTAGGCCGATAAAGCCACCGCCCACGACAGTAGCATGCTTGGGTTTATTTGACTGGAGCGTTTGAATGATGCGATCCATATCAGGAATGTTACGCAGCGAATGTGTCAGCGGGTTATCGATTCCGGGAATCGGCGGGATGACAGGTCCGGCTCCAGGGCTGAGTAATAGAAAATCGTAGGTCTCGGAATACTCACTGCCATCAACAAGATTTTTAACCGTTACGGTCTTGTTCTGACGATCGATGGCAATAACCTCATTCATTACCCGAACGTCAACATTGAAGCGCGCCAAGAAGCTCTCTGGCGTTTGCAGGAGTAATTTGCTTCTATCCTTAATATCTCCGCTGATATGGTAAGGCAATCCACAATTAGCAAATGAAACAAAGTGGCCTCTTTCGAACATGATGATTTCGGCATCTTCGCTTAGTCGTCGTGCTCGAGCTGCTGCCGACGCCCCACCTGCAACACCGCCGATAATTAAAATCTTGGTCATACGATTCCCTTTTTCACAGATCGCCAAGTTGGCAATGACAATATTAGGGCTACTATAAAAACATTCATTGCACTTGTCTAATTTAGTTTTTTCTAATTTAGTGTTGACTAATTATATGCCCTGAGTAACTCTGTAAAAAGAGTCACCCCAAACACGATACCTTGGAGTGGTGCTGTGGAAAAACGTGGATAGATACAGGCAGGCATTTTGGTGGAGGAACCGTGATGAGTATTGAAATTCCGTGGTTGGCCTTAGTGGGAGGGATGCTGTTGGGTACATCGGCATTGCTGCTGCTTTTGTTTAGCGGTCGTATAGCTGGGATTAGTGGGATAGTCTCCGGAGCAATGAATACGGAATCACCTCAGGCCGAGCGTAGTTGGCGCTGGTTGTTTTTGTTGGGTATGGTGTTGGCCGGATTGGTGACGCCATCTTTTGGTGTTTCGTTGCCGGAGAGTTTGCCTGTTAGTAACCCCTTGGTCATAGCCATAGCGGGATTATTGGTGGGGATGGGGACACGCTTGGGAAATGGCTGTACCAGTGGCCACGGTATTTGTGGTCTTGGGCGTTTGTCGAAGCGTTCAGTGGTTGCTACCGGGGTATTTATGGCCGTGGCTGTGATTACAACCTACCTGCGTCTATACATTGTTTGAGGAGTGGGCTATGTCGTTCAGAGTTATGATGGTTTCATTGGTGTCGGGATTGTTGTTTGGGTTTGGGATGATGCTGTCCGGAATGGTTGATCCTGCGAAGGTAATCGGTTTTCTGGATATCTCAGGTCAATGGGATCCTAGCTTAGCCTTCGTCATGGGGGGAGCGCTGTTGGTTTTTGCTCCGGGTTACTGGCTGCTTGTACACAGGCGGCAACAGCCTGTCTTTGGTGGGGTGTTTAACTTACCAACCTCCACAATACTGGACAAAAAGCTGTTGCTTGGCGCGACAATGTTCGGTGTGGGTTGGGGGATGGCGGGCATTTGTCCTGGGCCTGCGGTTACCTCCATCTCGGGTCTGAATCCGGCCATGATTATATTTTTGGCAGCACTGCTGCTAGGGATGAAAATAGCGCCACTGGGGGAGCGGTTAATGGTTAAACAAACCTCCTGAATGCTAGTGATGATAGCTGTGTTTTTGTGATCTATATCAAGTTTATGTAACGTGCTGCAAAAAAATGCCAAATGCCTGTTGATGTAGGACAGATAGCCGGATAAGTTGCTTAATGACCAAACAAAGACAGGCTAATCATAGGATGATTACCTGATACTCAGGGAAATATCGTTTTTTGGAGTACGATACATGAACACGCACCCCACAGGGCGGCATAATTCTGCCCCTAAACATTCTATAACCCCCTCTATCAAGCAGAGTCTTGCCCATAAGACTTCTGAGCATTTTCAGTTTTACGGTTTTATCACCGCATTTCGATTTAGCCACTTTAGCTATTAATCCATAGCTATAGCTTGCCGTTTGGCATGGTGGTCTTCTTCACTGTCCTTTTTTAATGCTTTGTACATTGCGGATGCGATGGGCATTGCGATAACTGTTGAGATTTAAATCGTGAACCTGAAATTAGTTGGAAGTTCTTTAATTATCGCGGGTACCGCACTAGGTGCCGGTATGTTGGCCATTCCTATGGTGCTGGCTCAATTTGGCCTGGTGTGGGGCACGCTATTGATGCTCTTTATCTGGTTGGGTACCACCTATGCGGCATTATTGCTGCTTGAAGCCAGTATCAAAGCAGGTGGTGGCTTGGGTATGAATACCATCGCACGTAAGACACTGGGTAAAGGTGGTCAGGTTGTGACAAATGGCCTTTTGTACGCCTTGCTAGTTTGTCTGCTGATGGCTTATATCATTGGTGCGGGTGATTTGCTGAAGAAATTGCTATCAGGAATCGGCCTTGAGTTTACTATGCTACAAAGCCAGATTGTCTTCACTGTACTGGCAGGTTTGGTGGTCGCAGCCGGGACGGCAACTGTGGATAAGATTAACCGTATCCTATTTGCCATCATGGTGCTGATGCTGGCGGTTACTCTAATGTCATTGGTACCGACCATGACGGTGGATAACTTGATGTTGGCGACAAGCGACAGCAAGGTTGCGTTGATTAAGACAAGTTCGGTGCTGTTCACCAGTTTCGGCTTTATGGTTGTGATTCCTTCACTGGTGACATACAACGAGGGGGCCAGCCATAAGCAATTGCGTAATATGGTTATCGTGGGTTCGATGATCCCGTTGGTTAGCTACCTACTGTGGCTATATGCTGCAATGGGTAATCTGAATGCTGATCAAATGGTGGGTTTCTCGAATGTCTCTGAGCTGATTGCGGCATTGGGCGCCAAGCACAGCATGATTAATGCGGTATTGTCGATTTTTACTGGCTTGGCGCTATTGACGTCATTCTTGGGGGTGGCGATGGCATTGTTTGATCAGAATGTCGATATGTTCCGTCAGAACCGTGCAGTGACCTATGTATTGACCTTTATCCTGCCATTGGTTGGTGCGGTTGTCGCGGCTGACCAGTTCCTATCGGTACTGGGCTATGCCGGTATTATCTTGGTTTTCCTTGCCGTCTTTATTCCGATGGCAATGACAATGAAGCTGCGTGGTCAAGATGATTCGCAGTTTGAGGTTGATGCTTCTGGTGCGCTATACCGTGTTGGTGGCGGCCAGTTGGCTCTAGGGCTGAGCTTCCTGTTCGGTTGCTTTATGTTAGCCGCTGAGTTGATTTGAACAATCAGATAATCAGGTACGGCAAAAAGGCGTTTACCTTAGGGTAAGCGCCTTTTTTATTGGGTTGGAGTGGTAATTTGCGACCAAACAAGATTACCGGTGAAATCTCAGTGACCAAACAAAGATCTCATACTGCTTTGGAGTACGCTAATAAATAGGGTAAAGCAGTTGTTTCCAATGGCTTCGATGATACAAAGTTTTGATAATTCGAGCCATAGATAGCAGAAATATATAGATTACTTAGAAGGAGTGGAGTGTAAATATTCCAGTACACTTGATGCGTTATATACTGCGGGCGTATAGTGTTTGTATGTAATTCAATGGGATATCAATAATGTTTTGGAAAATGGCGGAACGGGTTACGGAAAAGTCGATGGCATCTGGGGATCTGATGCCAATTGCGACTCAGGCGGTGACGATTGAGCAAGACGGGGTGTGTTATTTGGGTCATGTGGTGACGGAAAATGCGGGTAAGAAACTCATCTCATCAAGTAGCCATGCAAATCCTTTTTTGCCATATGAATCTGCCATGTATGTTGCTGAGGCGGGTGACAGCCACGTTTGTCTGCTTAATAAGTTTCCGGTCATTTCGCCACATCTACTTATTTGTTCCAAGGATTTTGTATCGCAAACGCAGGTCTTAAGTCTTGCTGACTTCAAGGCTTGGCTGCTTGGTTTCGATGCTGACGATGTGCTGGGCTTTTATAATTGCGGCCCGGTAGCGGGGGCCAGCCAGCCACATCGGCATATGCAGTTGGTAAAAACGGCAGTCCCATTGTCTGAGTTGATCGGGCAGGGTGCTTTACCGTTTGAGCATGTGGTTAGTCGCTCAAATAACTTAGATACTGAATCCATTTATGGTAACTATCTGGCTGCCTTGGCAAAGTTACAGCTTGGCCCTGATGAGCATGGAGAGTGTAGTCCGCACAATGTTCTGCTGAGTAAGGACTGGCTCTTGGTCTTGCCTCGTGCGGTGAACAATATCGCAGGTGTGTTTGCTAACGGAATGAATTACAGCGGTCGTTTTTTGGTTAAGCGAAAAGAGCAGCTCGAATGGTTGAAGCAGTATGGTCTGCTGCGGTTCTTGGCTGAATGCAGTGTAGGGACGAATGAATAGTCGTTTCTGGTGATGTTATTGGCGAGAAGGCTTATAACAAAAACATACGAATAAAAGAAAACCCGGTTGCCGAAGCAACCGGGTTTTTTAAACGTTAGTCGTAATTAAAAATTACTTCTTAGCGTTCTTTTCTTTCTGCTCAGCGATTACTTTTTCAGCAACGTTTGCAGGACATGGTGCGTAGTGTGCGAACTCCATAGAGAACTGACCACGACCAGAAGTCATAGTACGTAGAGTACCGATGTAACCAAACATTTCTGATAGAGGTACATCACCCTTGATACGTACGCCAGTTACACCAGCTTGCTGATCTTTGATCATACCGCGACGACGGTTAAGGTCACCGATTACGTCACCAACGTGGTCTTCTGGAGTGAACACGTCAACGTGCATGATTGGCTCAAGAAGCTGAGGACCTGCTTTAGGCATAGACTGACGGAATGCGCCTTTCGCTGCGATTTCAAATGCGATTGCAGATGAGTCAACTGCGTGGAAGCCACCGTCGAATAGCTCTACTTCAACGTCAAGCACTGGGAAGCCTGCTAGAGGACCAGTGTTCATCATGCCTTCGAAGCCTTTTTCTACTGCAGGCCAGAATTCTTTAGGCACGTTACCACCAACAACTGTTGATGTGAACTTGAAGCCAGAACCTTGCTCGCCAGGCTTGATACGGTAGTCGATCTTACCGAACTGACCAGAACCACCAGACTGCTTCTTGTGCGTGTAGCTATCTTCTACTGGAGTAGTGATAGTTTCACGGTAAGCAACCTGTGGCTGACCAACGATTAGGTCTACGCCGTAAGTACGCTTAAGGATGTCTACCTTGATGTCTAGGTGAAGTTCACCCATACCTTTCAGGATAGTTTCGCCAGTTTCTTCGTCAGTCTCAACCTGGAATGATGGATCTTCTGCAACCATCTTACCGATAGCGATACCCATCTTCTCAGAACCGCCCTTGTCCTTAGGAGCAACAGCGATAGAGATTACTGGAACTGGGAAGATCATTGGTTCAAGAGTACATTCGTGCTTAGGATCACATAGAGTGTGACCAGTCTGAACGTTCTTCATACCAACGATAGCGATGATGTCGCCAGCTTGAGCGTAAGTTAGTTCGTTACGCTCGTCAGCTTGCATCTCAACCATACGGCCGATACGCTCAGTCTTACCAGTAGCTGCGTTAAGGATGGTGTCACCCTTGTTTAGCTTACCAGAGTAGATACGTACGAAAGTTAGGGCGCCGAAACGGTCGTCCATGATCTTGAACGCTAGTGCGCGGAATGGTTCGTCAGCAGATACAGTTGCTACTTCGCCAGTCTCTTCACCAGTTTCTGGATCAGTTAGAGGTTGTGGGTCAACTTCGTTTGGAGCAGGTAGGTAATCTACAACTGCGTCTAGAACTAGCTGAATACCTTTGTTCTTGTAAGCAGAACCACAGAACGTTGGGAAGAATGCTAGGTCACGAGTACCCTTACGGATACAACGCTTGATGTCTTCGATAGAAGGCTCTTCACCTTCCATGTACGCTTCCATTAGGTCGTCGTCTTGCTCAACAGCAGTTTCGATCAACTCTTCACGGTAAGCTTCTACGTCATCAACCATATCCGCAGGGATTTCTTTGATTTCGTAGTTTTCTGGAAGACCAGTGTCATCCCATACGAAAGCTTGACGAGTTAGAACGTCTACAACACCTACGAAGTCTTCTTCGCGGCCGATTGGTAGAGTCATAACAAGTGGAGTAGCACCTAGTACGTTCTTAACTTGTTCTACAACGTTGAAGAAATCTGCACCCATACGGTCCAGTTTGTTAACGAAGATCAGACGAGATACGTTTGATTCGTTAGCGTAACGCCAGTTAGTTTCTGACTGAGGTTCAACACCGCCAGAACCACAGAATACACCGATACCGCCGTCAAGTACTTTCAGAGAACGGTATACTTCAACTGTGAAGTCAACGTGTCCTGGAGTATCGATAACGTTTAGACGGTGGTCGTTCCAGAAACAGCTAACTGCTGCAGACTGGATTGTGATACCACGTTCAGCTTCCTGCTCCATGAAGTCAGTAGTAGTAGAGCCGTCGTGCGTGTCGCCGATCTTGTGGATTTTACCAGTAAGCTTAAGGATACGCTCAGTAGTAGTGGTTTTACCCGCATCAACGTGCGCGAAAATACCAATGTTTCTGTATTTAGATAAATCTGTCATTGTTTTTCTCTATAAACAATTACTGTCACTATTCGGTCGGGGAGTATATCACTGATTTAGACAAATATTACATAGTTCATTTACGATAAAATGAACATTTGCTTGTTTTTGCTCCGCCTTTTTGTATTAAAAGGCGTAAATGGTCAATATTCCCACAAGCACGATGCAAGAAACCATGGCGGCGGTAGATTCTCGAGTCTGAACACTGGTGTTCAGATAACCAGAACACAGCAACCATAGCTGTTGACTTCGCTATTACTGGCGCCTTGCACCAGAAAAGGTAGATGGCTGCTGCCATCAGGTCGGGTTAATTTTAGACGTTATTAACACGGCATACCAGTGGCAGAGACAATAAAGCCATTTCTATAGGGCTACAAACCTCATATTTTTGCTATTTCAATGATCTAATATTTTTTGATGCTTCAAAAATATGCTTTCAGTGTATGGGTGAGCCGTGAAGGTGCGCTGATTAACGCGTTGAGATTATTGTTTTTATTACGATAAGGCGTGTTTGCCCTTATTTTGCCGTATTTAGACTCAGAAGGTAGAGCAGGGCACAGCGGTAGGCTGAGTGAGTCAAGAATACCGATATGCCGCTGGTTTCATTTTTGCTTTGGGCTTTCGTTAGTTCTGTTCGGCATAGAAGGCAGCGACGTCAGCCAGATCTTGTTCATTGAGTGCAGATAATTGCTGTTTCATCATCGCGCTCAATGGGCCAGTCCGCCGATCTTGTTGGTAGTCTTGCATGGAACGGAAGAGGTAAAGGGCATCTTGTCCGTTGAGATTAGGGTAAGTGGTTTGAGTTGCTTTGCCGGTCGCACCGTGGCAGAACTGACAAGAGAATGCTTTGGTTTTGCCTGTTTCGGCATTGCCGTTGGGCATGGCAATACTTGGTGTGCTCATCAAGGCAACAAGTAGGCAAGGGATAAATAGCTTGTTCATAAGGTAAAATAAAAGGTGTGTATGGGATAGCAGGTTAGGTTATACCTATATACTGACCAATTCGGAAGCATATTTTGTGGTATATGTTTGCGGTTTGGTGATTTCCTATTCCTGACCTATCGTAAAAAGATGAGGAACACAGTTGGGTTGGGAGTAAAATTATGGCGTTATGGACTACCGCAGTTAGCGTCGCACCACATGGCAGGCTGGCGCTTTCCACAGCCGCAGTGATTTTTTTGTCATTTTCTGGCGTAATCTTCTCGACCTCATCCGCTTATGCTGTAGAGCAAGACGCCAAGTCTTTATCCACAAGCCAACCGGCCAGCGATAATGCAGCCCTCCCTTCAGTGATTGAGTCTACGTCATTGGTTGGTTTTGGTACTGCCAAATATCCATCGGATTTTAAGCATTTTGATTATGTTAACCCTGATGCGCCCAAAGGGGGGCAGGTTACTTATGCTCAGGTTGGTACTTTTGATAGCTTCAATCGCTATGCGTCACGAGGGGTGTCGGCGGCAGGCAGCGATGCTATTTACGATACCTTATTTGTTTCCTCGGAAGATGAAATTGATAGTTTTTACCCATTGATTGCGGAAAAGGTCCGCTATGACGAAACATATAGCTGGATGGAGGTTGATATCAACCCTAAGGCCCGTTTTCACGACGGGATGCCGATTACCGCAAAAGATGTTGCCTTTACCTACGACAAGTTTATGAAAGAAGGGGTTGCCCAATACAAGGTGTATTTCAAGGCGGTCAAGTCAGTCACTGCAACCGCTGCTTTGACGGCAAAGATTGAAATGGCAGAGCCTAATCGCGAAGTGTTGTTGGCGTTAGTGCAGGGGATGAGTGTACTGCCTGAACACATTTGGCGAGACCTTGATTTGTCTGAGCCCCTCAATAGTCCGCCAGTGGGGAGTAGCGCCTATAAAATTACCCGCTACAAGTCCGGGCAGAGTGTGACATATTCGCGGGTTGAGGATTACTGGGCCAAAGAGTTGCCTGTTAATATCGGCCGTCACAACTTCGATACTATCCGCTATGACTACTATCGTGATGAGACGGTGACGCTAGAAGCCTTTAAGGCGGGCGAATACGATATCAGGGAGGAAAATGTCGCCAAGTTCTGGGCCACTCTCTATCAGGGCGCTAATTTTGATAAAGGCTACATTATTAAGGAGGAGATCCCCCACCAAATTCCCCAGAGCATGCAGGCATTCGTATTCAATACTCAGTCACCGATGTTTGCAGATCCCAAGGTTCGTGAGGCATTGGCATACGCCATGGACTTCGCCTGGATGAACAAGTCCCTTTTCTACAATCAGTACACCCGTACCCGCAGCTATTTTCAAAATACAGACTACGAGGCCAAAGGGCTTCCTTCATCTGATGAGATCGCTGTGCTTCAACCGATAAAAGACCAGATCCCACCCAGAGTATTTACTGAAGAGTACCAGCCTCCGGTCAGTGATGGTAGTGGCAGGATCCGCTCACAGTTGCGGACGGCTTTGGCGTTAATGAAAGAGGCTGGGTGGCAGGTCAAAAATAAAGTCATGACCAATATCGAAACCGGTGAGCCTTTCCGTTTCGAGCTACTGATGTACAGCCCTACCACGGAGCGTATTGCTATTCCGATGCAAAAGAACCTCAAGCTAATGGGTATCGATATGCGCTTGAGGACGGTGGATACCACCCAATATATTAAACGGCTTCGTGACCGAGATTTTGAGATGGTTTCTTCAGGGTATTCCGCCAATCCCTATCCGAGCCCGAATTTGCTTATCGCATGGAACAGCCATTTTATAGACAGTACCTACAACACGGCAGGGGTGAGTGATCCTGCGATTGATTACTTGACCGATCAAATCGCAGACAACCAGAAACATCCGGACAAGCTCCTGAGTTTGGGGCGTTCGCTCGATCGCGTATTGCAATGGAATTTCTATGTGATCCCCCAGTGGCATATCAGCATGTTCAGGGTGGCAATGTGGGATAAGTTTGCCCGACCGGAGATCAGGCCCAAGTATTCATTGGGGAAGGATACATGGTGGGTTGATAAGGATAAGGTCAGCAAACTGCCAGTGAAGAGGCGTTAGCTATGGGGGCATATATTATCCGGCGCCTGTTGCTGGTTATTCCGACCCTATGGGCCATTATCACTATTAACTTCTTCGTGATTCAGATTGCCCCCGGAGGGCCAGTTGAGCAGGCTGTCGCCCAGCTTGAAGGTCACGGCTCTGGGATCATGGAACGTTTTGCTGGCGGTGGCAGTGAAGTGAGCGGTCAGGATGTGGCCGAGCAGCAGAGTGGCTATCGAGGCTCGAGGGGATTAGACCCGGAGGTTGTCGATGCAATTAAGGCACAGTTTGGGTTTGATAAACCGTTGCTGGAACGTTACTGGGAAATGCTCAAAAACTACGCCACCTTTAATTTTGGCGAGAGTTTGTTCAAAGGCGGGAACGTCATTGATTTGATTGTTGATCGCCTGCCGGTGTCGATATCCCTTGGTCTTTGGAGCACGTTGATCATTTATTTGGTCTCAATCCCACTCGGCATAGCAAAAGCAATTCGACACGGCTCTCGGTTTGACGTTTGGAGCAGTGCTTTGGTGATAGTTGGGTATGCTATCCCCGGTTTTTTGTTTGCCATTATTTTGATCATCTTCTTTGCCAGCGGTAACTACTTTAGTTGGTTTCCTCTTCGCGGGCTGGTTTCGTCTAATTTTGATGAGTTGAGTTGTATTGAGCAGGTTGTCGATTACTTCTGGCATTTGGCATTGCCGATCCTCGCGATGGTCATTGGCGGCTTCGCCACGTTGACCATGTTGACCAAAAATTCGTTCTTGGATGAGATTAACAAGCAGTACGTGGTCACGGCGAGAGCCAAGGGGCTGGATGAGCGCAGTATTTTGTATCGGCATGTGTTTCGCAATGCGATGCTGATTATCATCGCAGGTTTTCCCGCTGCCTTTATCAGTATTTTTTTTACCGGTGCGATGTTAATTGAGGTGATGTTCTCGTTAGAGGGAATTGGGCTGCTTGGGTTTGAATCGACGATACAGCGTGACTATCCGGTGGTGTTTAGCTCGTTGTATATCATGACTCTGTTGGGGCTGTTGTTGAATATCATCTCGGATATTACCTATACCTTGGTTGATCCGAGGATTGACTTTGAGGCGCGCTAAGGATGACACCAATTACGAAGGAGCGCTGGGCGAGGTTTCGAGCTCATAAACGTGGCTATTGGTCGATGTGGCTTTTTTCTGCTTTGTTTGTGATCAGCCTGTTTGCCGAGCTTATCGCCAATGACAAGCCGCTGTTGGTGAAATACAGCGGCCAATGGTATTTCCCTATATGGGTTCAATATGCCGAAACCACCTTTGGTGGTGAGTTTGATGCAGAAGCCGACTACACCGACCCTTATGTCGCGGATCTTATCAACCAAGACGGTTTTATGGTTTGGCCGCTGATCCCCTTTAGCTATAACACGATTAACTTCAACCTTAATGGCCCTGCGCCTTCTCCCCCTGATAGCGTGAATTGGCTCGGTACGGATGACAAGGGACGGGATGTGTTGGCAAGGATCATTTATGGTTTTCGGATTTCGGTGTTGTTTGGTTTTGCGTTGACCGTAATTTCCTCTGTTGTCGGTGTCATTGTTGGCGCGTGCCAGGGCTATTATGGCGGTTGGGTCGATTTGTTTGGCCAGCGCTTTATAGAGGTCTGGTCTGGAATGCCGACGCTATTTTTGCTGATCATCCTGTCGAGTTTTGTCGAGCCGAATTTTTGGTGGTTGCTCGGGATCATGGTGCTGTTTAGCTGGATGGGGTTGGTTGGGGTGGTGCGGGCGGAGTTCCTGCGCTGTCGAAATTTAGATTATGTCCGTGCTGCTCAGGCTCTGGGGGTTGGTGACGGGCGTATTATGCTGCGCCATATGCTGCCAAATGCGATGGTGGCATCACTGACCATGATGCCCTTTATTTTGAGCGGTTCAGTGACAACGCTGACTTCGCTGGATTTTTTGGGGTTTGGTTTGCCTGCGGGTTCACCATCGTTGGGGGAATTGCTGGCACAGGGAAAGAGTAACCTGCAGGCTCCTTGGCTTGGTTTGTCTGCCTTTGTAGTGCTGTCAATCATGCTAAGCCTGTTGGTGTTTGTTGGTGAGGCAGTACGCGATGCCTTTGACCCGCATCGGCAGCGGTAAATCAAAAAAGAGAATGCGAGGAGTGACAGGATGGCGACCCCTTTGCTGACAATCAAGAACCTTTCGATCGGCTTTCATGACGGGAAGACGGTCAGTCAGGTTACGGAAAAGGTATCTCTCTATGTGGCCAAGGGGGAGACGTTGGCATTGGTTGGGGAGAGCGGGTCGGGTAAATCAGTGACGGCCAATGCCGTATTGCGGCTGCTGCCCGTATCGTCGACCCGCTATTTAGAAGGGACGGTGGATTACGATGGCATCGATATGCTGCGTTGCAGCGAGCGAGAGATGCGGCGGATCCGAGGGGATCGTATCGGCATGATTTTCCAAGAGCCGATGATGTCACTGAATCCATTGCATAAGATAGGCCGCCAACTTTGCGAGACGTTAGCCATTCATCGCGGGACACGGCAGCAGGCTGCCCAGCAAAAAGCATTGGAGTGGTTGGGGAAGGTGGGGATCCGTAACCCTGCGGCCCGGCTGGAGTCTTACCCGCATGAACTGTCAGGCGGGGAGCGTCAGCGGGTGATGATTGCAATGGCACTGATCAACGAACCCGAATTGTTGATAGCCGATGAGCCGACCACAGCGTTAGATGTTTCTGTACAGGCGCAGATCTTGGATTTGCTCAGCCAACTTCAACAAGAGCTGGGGATGGCGATGCTGTTTATCACCCATGATTTGAGCATTGTCCGCAGGGTGGCGGATCGGGTTGCGGTGATGCAGCAGGGGCGGTTGGTCGAGGTGGGTGAGAAAGACGCTATTTTTACTGATCCCCAAGAGCGCTATACCCAGACGCTAATCAATGCTGACCCGTCCGGGGAGCCGGTTGCGGTTCCCGCTGGGGCGTCCCCGATGTTTGATATCGATCGTTTGCGGGTGTGGTTTCCGATTAAGGGCGGCATACTTAAGCGGGTTAAGAGTCATATCAAGGCGGTGACCGATGTGAGTTTTATGCTGCGTACCGGTCAGAGCGTGGGGTTGGTCGGCGAGAGTGGTTCGGGCAAATCCACTATCGGAATGGCGATATTGCGGTTGCTCGATAGCGAGGGGAAAATCTGTTTTGACGGCGAGGATATTTCCGCATTTAACCGGGGCCAGATGCTGCCATACAGAAGCAAACTGCAAGTTGTTTTCCAAGACCCGTTTTCAGCATTAAACCCAAGAATGTCGGTAGCACAAATTATTGGCGAAGGCTTGAAGGTACATCAAGCGCTGACACCTGAGCAGGAAGATGCCCTGATTTGCGAAGTGATGTCTGACGTAGAGTTGGATCCGGCTACCCGTCATCGTTATCCCAATGAATTTTCAGGCGGGCAGCGCCAGCGTATTGCGATTGCGCGGGCATTAGTGCTCAGGCCGCGTTTTGTTTTGTTGGATGAACCAACGTCATCGCTGGACAGAACCGTTCAATATCAAGTGCTGACATTGCTCAAGGATCTCCAGCGCAAGTATCAACTGACGTATCTGTTTATCAGCCATGATTTGGCCGTCGTGAAATCGCTTTGCCATTATACCGTGGTCTTGCGCCAAGGAGAGATTGTCGAGCAGGGCGATACGCAGAGCCTGTTTGCCTCACCGCAACATAGCTATACCCAGCAATTGGTGACGCTGTCTCAAATCTAGCAACGTTGGATATCTGCATTGTTTAGTTCCCACTTTTATATATTCCCCATGAATAGTAGGGACTTACTGCTCTGGTACAACCAGATATTTCTATTATGAGTATTATCATTAGTGCCGCATAATGAGACGCGAAAGCGGCGACTTTGTTACGAGCGACTAAAATGTGAGCAGCAGCATTGCGGTACAGAGTGTTGGCTGTGATGCTATCGGTTTTGCCTATCGAGATTATAGATAAAACCGTCTGTCACTTTTTTTCCTAAGTGATAACATTCGCAACACTAATAATATGAATACTTGTCCTGATGGATTCAGGCGAGTGGGAAAGCATTATGGTTAAGCCTGAAAATAATTGTATCGTCATCTTCGGGGCGTCGGGTGATTTGACCCATCGCAAATTGATTCCCGCCTTTTATCATCTTTTTGCTAACGGATTACTGTCAGAAGAGTTTGCCATTCTTGGTGTAAGCCGTACGCATTACAGTGATGCTGAATTCCAGCAAAAGTTGAAAGCCTCTTTGACTGCCAATGAAAAAGTTGATCCGCAAGTGCTGGATGCTTTCTGTGAGCGTCTACATTATCAGGCGCTTGATACCGCTGACGTAGAAGATTACAGCAAGTTGAAAGATCGTTTGGTTGAGATCGAACAGGCTTACCAGACTAACGGTAATACAACTTTCTATTTGGCGACACCGCCAAGTCTATACAGTGTTATCCCTAGCTGCCTTGCAGCCCATGGCCTCAATACAGAAGATAACGGCTGGAAACGCCTGATTGTCGAAAAGCCATTTGGCTATGATCTGGCAACGGCCGAGCAGCTGGATAAAGATCTCCATGCTTCTTTTCAGGAACACCAAATCTACCGTATCGACCACTACCTAGGCAAAGAAACGGTTCAGAACCTACTGGTTTTCCGTTTCGCCAATGGCATGTTCGAGCCTCTTTGGAACCGTAACTTTATTGATTATGTTGAAATTACGGCGGCAGAGTTCTTGGGTGTTGAAGAACGTGGTGGTTATTATGACGGCGCCGGTGCCGTTCGAGATATGTTCCAAAACCATTTGCTTCAGGTTTTGGCAATGGTAGGTATGGAGCCACCAGCCGCAATCAATGCTGATTCCATGCGAAACGAAGTGGTCAAGGTGCTAAACAGCCTGCAACCACTGTCTGAAAGTGATCTCAAGAATAACCTGGTTTTGGGTCAGTACACCGAGTCGGACGTACGCGGCGAGCCGCTCAAAGGTTACCGTGATGAACCCGGTGTGGCAGAAGACTCTCGCACTGAAACCTACGTGGGTTTGAAGATGTTTATCGACAACTGGCGTTGGAACGGCGTGCCGTTCTATGTCCGCACCGGTAAGCGTTTGCCAACACGGGTAACCGAAGTGGTTATCCATTTCAAGAAGACTCCTCACCCTGTATTTGGTGCCCACGCGCCAGAAAACAAGCTCATTATCCGTATTCAGCCAGATGAAGGAATTTTGATGAGCTTCGGTCTGAAAAAGCCGGGTGCCGGTTTTGAAGCCAAAGAAGTCACTATGGATTTCCATTACGAAAGTTTGGAAGAAACCCATATGCTGACAGCCTACGAGCGCCTATTGCTGGATTCGATGAAGGGTGACGCGACTTTGTTTGCTCGTACCGATGCCGTGAAAGCATGTTGGGAGTTTGTTCAGCCAATTCTCGATTACAAAGAAGAGCCTGAGCACCTGTACGGTTACGCAGCGGGGACATGGGGACCGAAGGAAGCTGACGAATTGCTATCACGGGATGGTCGTCATTGGCGATTCCCATGTAAAAATTTGACCAATACGGATTACTGCGAGCTATGAGCAAAATGAACTATCACGTTTTCGATAATGCCCAGCTGGTGGTTGAGGCGTTGGCGAACAGTATGCTTGAGTATAGTGAGCTAGGGCGTCCGGTTCATATTTCGCTATCGGGCGGGAGCACGCCTTCGCAGCTCTTTTCTTTCTTGGCCGGTTCAGATTATGCCACGCGCATTCAGTGGCAAAACCTGCATTTCTGGTGGGGTGATGAGCGTTGCGTTGCACCGGACGATGAGCAGAGCAACTACGGCCAGGCTAAGGCACTGTTGTTTGACCATATCAATATTCCGGCCGAGAACATTCACCGTATCCGTGGTGAAGAATTCGCAGCAATGGAAGTGATTCGCTTCACTGAAGAGATGCGAACAGAGATTCCTGAACAGGATGGCACGCCGGTATTCGACTGGATTTTGCTGGGCATGGGGACTGATGGCCATACGGCTTCCTTGTTCCCGGGGCAAACTGATTACCAGACAACTGAGTTGGCCGTGATCGCCGCCCATCCTGAAACGCGTCAGATCCGGGTGTCTAAAACCGCCCATCTATTGGCACACGCAAAACGTATTACTTACTTGGTATTAGGTGCAAGCAAGGCTTCGGTCTTGAAAGAGATTGCTGATGGTGCCCCTGCGGCACAGGCATATCCTGCTGCTAATGTTAGCGCAGTTGCTGGCACAACCGAGTGGTATCTAGATTTAGAAGCAGCCAAAGAGCTGGTATAAGGAGAAGAAAATGAAAGCTGATATTGGTGTTATCGGATTGGCAGTAATGGGTCAGAACCTGATCCTTAACATGAACGATAACGGATTCAAAGTAGTCGCTTTTAACCGTACTGTTGCCAAAGTGGACGAGTTCCTAGAAGGCCCGGCTAAAGGCACTAACATTGTCGGTGCAACTTCTCTTGAAGATTTGGTCAGCAAATTGGCGACGCCACGCAAAGTGATGCTGATGGTACGCGCCGGTGATGTTGTTGATCAGTTTATTGACAGCTTGGTTCCGCTACTAGAAGAAGGCGACATCATCATTGATGGTGGTAACACAAACTACCCAGACACCAACCGTCGTTACGCGTCACTGCGTGAAAAAGGCATCCGTTTTATCGGTGCTGGCGTGTCTGGTGGTGAAGAAGGGGCGCGTTTCGGGCCTTCAATCATGCCAGGTGGCGATCCAGAAGCATGGCCATTTGTGAAGCCTATCTTCCAAGGCATTGCCGCGAAAACCGAGCAAGGTGAAGCGTGCTGCGACTGGGTAGGTAAAGAAGGTGCAGGTCACTTCGTTAAGATGGTACACAACGGTATCGAATACGGTGACATGCAGCTGATCAGCGAAGCATACCACTTCATGAAAGAAGGCTTGGGTTTGTCTGCCGATGAGATGCAGGCGATTTTCACCGAGTGGAACAAAACAGAGTTGGATAGCTACCTAGTGGAGATTACTGCTGACATCTTGGGTTATAAAGATGAAGACGGTGAAGCACTGGTTGAGAAAATCCTTGATACCGCAGGCCAGAAAGGTACAGGTAAGTGGACCGGTATCAATGCGCTGGATCATGGTATTCCGCTGACTCTGATCACTGACTCTGTATTTGCTCGTTGCCTGTCTTCTCTGAAAGATCAGCGCGTTGAAGCAGAAAAAGCCTTCAACAACCCAATCCTAGCGATTGAGGGCGACAAGGCACAGTGGGTTGATGCACTGCGTCAGGCACTGCTAGCGTCTAAAATCATCTCTTACGCACAAGGCTTCATGTTGATCCGTGAAGCGTCTGAAGAGAACGATTGGTCACTGAACTACGGTAACGTAGCGCTAATGTGGCGTGGTGGTTGTATCATCCGTAGTGCGTTCCTAGGCAATATCCGTGATGCGTTTGAAGCCAACCCAGAGCTAGCGTTCCTAGGTTTGGATAACTACTTCAAAGATATTCTGCAAAGCTGCTTGCCTGCATGGCGTAAAGTGGTAGCGAAGTCGTTCGAGACAGGTCTACCAATGCCATGTATGTCTTCTGCACTGACATTCCTGAACGGTTACACCACAGCTCGTCTGCCTGCAAACATGCTGCAAGCACAGCGTGACTACTTCGGTGCGCACACTTACGAGCGTACTGACAAGCCACGTGGCGAGTTCTTCCATACAAACTGGACAGGTAAAGGTGGCGACATTTCATCGACCACTTACGACGTGTAATTTCACTTACCGTTGCTGAACAGAAAAACGCGGGCTTTGACCCGCGTTTTTTATGTTTGCTAGAGAAGCGTACTCGCTATAAACGGTATGCTAGCTTTCACATACCGCATGTTTTTCCAGCTTTTCGATTAACACTTCTCGGCGGAACGGCTTGGGTAGGTAATCATTCATCCCTGAATCAAAACAACGCTGAATATCGTCATCGAGAATGGACGCAGTAAGGGCAATAATGTGCGTCTCATTGAGTTTCTCTTGGTGTTCAAATTTCCGAATTTCTGTGGTGGCTTCAAAGCCATCCATAATCGGCATCATACAGTCCATGAGTATTAAACGTGTTTTATCATGATGTTGCTTGAAGAGTTCAAGGGCTTCAGCACCGTTATTGGCAATTTCATATTGGAAGCCGAGTTTCTTCAGGTTAATGGAAACCACTTTCTGATTCACGGTGTTGTCTTCGACCACCAATACCATACCGTTTGTGGCTGAATCTTCAGTTGCGTCTGCTGCTGATGCCTCATCACCTTCTTTTGTGTCCGCATTGTGGGCTTTGGCGGATTTAATCAACGCATCTAATCGGCTGCCTAGCAGTGGTAGCGTGATGTAACCAGCAATGATGTCACCATAATCCACTTTATCAGCATTGTTAGGGCGTGACAGTAGAAGTGGCAGGTGAGGATATTGTTGATGGACTGTCTCAACCTGACTATCAAAACAGGGTACATCCAGAATCAGTACAGCATGTGGGTTGCTCGCGCTAGGATTATCCAAGGTTCTAGCGATTTCCTCCGGTGAGGCGATATGTGAAACGGGGTAGTGCATTGCCGCTAGATTTTGAAGCAACAAGCTATCTGGTTTTGGGGTGCAATAAATGACAGATTTCTGCTTACCTTTACGCACTCTTTGCTCTGGGTCTTGAGCTAGGCGAATCGTAAAGTAGAACTCACAGCCTTGCCCTTTCTCGGACGTAATTTGAATCTCACCCCCCATCATTTTTATCATTTTGGATGAAATCGCCAATCCAAGTCCGGTACCACCATACGTTGTCGAGGTGCTATTACTTTCCTGTTTAAACTCTTCAAACACTTGGTCATGCTTGCTGCTATCAATACCGATCCCGGTGTCTTTCACCGCAAAGTAGAAATCACAACTCTGATCGTCTTGTTGAACAAGATTCAGGGTGAAAGTGACAGAGCCCGTTTGCGTGAATTTGATGGCATTGGATGCCAGATTCATCATGACTTGGCGGATTTTTTGTTCATCAGCACGTACATAATCAGGAATGTTTGCATCCATGTTAATGCGTAAATCAACGTTCTTTTGCTGTGCTTTCGGGGCTATAAGCGCGGCGGTGTCGTATATGATTTCACGAATATCACAGGTATGGGCGTTCACTTCCAAGTGACCAGATTCAATCTTAGACAAATCGAGGACATCATTAATCAACATCAGCAATGTCTGCGATGATGAATTGATGGTGGTGAGGTAGTCTTTTTGAATGGCTGATAATTTAGAGTCTGCCAGTATTTCCGTCATCCCGATAATGCCATTTAGTGGGGTACGGATTTCATGTGACATATTGGCCAAAAACGAACTTTTCGCACGGTTAGCGCGGGTGGCTTTTTCTTTGGAAGCAAGCAGCGCCGCTTCCAAACTTGAGACGGAGCGAATCACAAAAAAGAGGACGGCAAGAATAGATGCGCCAAGCAAGGCCGCTAACAGGTTGTGATAAAACATATACGCAGATAGCTTGCTTTCTATTAATGTAGGCATATCGTCGTAGAGGGTTTTTAAGCTCGTTTCAACACGATGGATGGTGGAACGTAACAGCCCCAATTGTCCTTCATTATGGCTATAGCCAAGAGTTTCAAAGTCATTTTTGAGTACAGAGTAATGTTCGGAAAACCGTGAGAATTGTGTGGCGAGCAGTGTGTTTTCTGAATGGGTATCCACTTGCCGTTGAAGTGCATCTAAGGCGGTATTTATCTGTGGGATAAGCGCGGTATCAAAATCTTTGAAAAACGAGATTAGTAACGATTGTAGGTCGATTAACTGGTTCGTTAACTGCGCATCATTGGCGACAAATGCGACGCGCTCAAAGCCCAATGTGGACTGTTTGAGGTCATCAATCGCGCCTTTGTTTTGGCTGTCGCCATGGATAAGATAAACGGTCTTGGTTAAGCGGTTGAATTGTGCAAGGTAAGCATCAATGGCAGAAACCGTCTCTTTGTAATCAAAATCGGTGGCGAGTCCATACACTGTCATATTGTCATTGATTGTGTTCAAACGTGCTTTGATGGCGTTTGCTTCATCCATCATTTTTTCTATGTATTTATTATCGTGGCGAGCAAGAAAATCTTTTTCATGCCTGCGCATCATGAGCATCTGCTGAGAGGAGAGGGCAATGTCGAGTTGCAAAAGGTGAAGCGCATTTTCTTTTTTATCTACTTGGTTGTCGGCATAGAAGAAAATGAGAAGAAAAGACATGATAATGCCCGTACCCCAGTAGAGGAGCGTTTGTATGGAGTGCGTTTTTTTCGTGCTCATTGATGTCATCCTTGAACATAAAATATCCTATCTTTTAACGTACTAAACTATTCCGATTTAGTGAGACTTAGTGCCTGTTTAGATAGGGTATTTTTCAAATATGCGATGTTGGACATCTTTCGCGGGTGAGTGAAAAGATGAGGGCGGTGACGCTCGGAGTAAGTCTTTTCATATACATTGAACTGGTCAATCAATCTTTATGTTTTCCGGGAAGTTTACGTTTCTGACCCAAAACACAGATGCTACGGCGAGATAGACTGCGTGAGAGATGGATTTGTAACTAAAATATAACAAGGCTCTGTAAAAACCAGTCGATTTTGCTAAGGTGTGTTGCTAAATTGTTGTCGGCTTTGTGTGAAGGCGAGTGTGCCAACTTATCTCGCCGAGGAGACGACAACTGTTCGCCTGATGAAAGCGAAGGAGGTGCTTTCATTAGCCCCCGTCGGCAGCTATAGGCTGTAGACACGCGCAGTACACGAAGCACAAAGACAAAGGATGTTATGTTTCTTACACGCTATGCCATTTCTCGTCCCGCTGTGATTGCGGTGGCTGTTGCACTGACGGCTTTGTTTGGGCTGCTCAGTATCAAAACCCTTCCGATTCAATTGTTTCCAGACATTACCCGACCGAGTTTGTCACTCACTGTGCATTGGCGTGCGGCGGCAGCCGAAGAGATGGAATCGGAAGTGGCTGAACCGTTGGAGCAGGTTTTACAAGGGATCTCTGGCACGAAGGCCATATACACCGAAGCGGGTAATGGACGGGCAGAGATTGATCTCGAGTTCGAAATCGGGACTGATATGGAAAAAGCCATGTTGGAGGTGATTAGCCGGGTGAATCAGGCGACGAACTTACCTTCCGATATTGATGGGCCTTTTATTCACCGTGGTTCCAATAACGATCAACTGACTTCCTTGTTTTTGCAACAGCTACCGGGCAATGATACGCCGATTCAGGCCTATCAGGATCTGGTGGAAGCACAAATTGAACCGGCGTTAACTGCCGTGGATGGGGTCTCCCGAATTAATGTGCGTGGGGAGAGCGATCGTCAAGTTGAAATTCGCTTTGACCCGTACCGGTTGGCTGAGTTGGGGATCACCATTCCTGAACTGGTGGGGCGTATTTCTGCGGGGCGTGATGCGTCAGCGGGGCGATTAGATATCGGTCGTAAAGAATACAAGCTGCGTTATGCGGGACGTTATGAGCTGAATGAGTTTGGTGACATGGTGGTTGCGTGGCGTGATGGCTTACCAGTTTACCTGCGCGATTTGGCCGAAGTGGGTGTACAACGTGCAGTACCTCGTACATTGCGGGTGCAAAATGGAAATCCCGCCATCAATATCAGTGTGATGAAAGAAAGCGGTGCGAATGCGCTGGAATCCCTCCTTTCGGTTAAAGAAACCATTGAGCAACTGAATAGCAGCGTATTAGCCCGAAATGGGGTGCATTTGGAAATGTCCTATGATGCTTCGGTCTTCATCATGCGTGCGCTCAATATGGTGACCGGTAACCTCTTATTTGGCGTGTTGCTGGCGGTGGCTGTGCTCTGGTGTTTCATCCGAAAAGCACGGGCCACGTTAATTATCGCCATGTCGATTCCGATCAGTATCTTGCTCACTATCTGCGTACTGAAACTGACGGGCCGCACATTGAATGTGATTTCACTGGCGGGTCTCGCGTTCGCGGTGGGCATGGTGTTGGATGCTGCTATTGTGGTTCTGGAGAATATTATCCGGCTCAAAGAGCAGAAGGGTAGCAGCGATAGGCCTGCAACATCAGCCCTGTTGGCCGAAAAAGGAACGGCTCAGGTATGGAGCGCCTTGCTGGCATCGACCATGACGACGGTGGCTATTTTTTTACCGATTTTGATGCTCAATGATGTAGAAGGCCAGCTGTTTGCTGATTTGGCGATCACGATTGCAGTTGCGGTAACCATGTCGTTAATTGTCGCCATTACCGTATTGCCGGTGGCGGCATCTCGCTGGCTAAAAGATGAAAAGCTGCAAGATAAGCATGCCGGATTATGGCCGCGCATTACCCGAATGAGCATGGCATTGTCGTCTACGTCGCTACGGCGACTGATAGTGATCATTGTGTTGTTGGCCTTGCCGCTTGGTGTGACACGCATGGGATTTCCAAATATGGATTACCTGCCTGACGTAAAGCGTGATGCTGTCGATGTGTGGTTTCGTATTGCGCCGGGGATAGGTATTGATACGGTTCGCGATGAAGTGATGGAGACCATGGTTGATCGTTTGCAGCCCTATATGGATGGCGAGCGCGAGCCTGCGTTGCGTAACTATTATTTTATTATGTGGCCGGGTGGTGCCACGATGGGAGTTAGGGCAAAGGATCAAAGTAAAATCAAGGAACTAGAGGCCATTGTCCGAGATGAAATTGCGGTCGGTTTACCGGATGTGAGAGCGTTCGCCCGGCAGGGTTCTTTGTTTGGCAGTTTAGGTACAGGGAAAGAAATTTCGATCATGCTCAAAGCCAATGATTTGCCCAGCCTGTTCGAGAGTGCGAAGAAGGCCAAGGCGATGGTGGAAGAGGCTCTGCCGGATGCGCAAGTATGGCCGAATGGTTCATTGGAATTTACCGCCCCTGAGTTACGTTTGATCCCCAATGACCGACGCTTGGCCGAGGTTGGCTGGAGCAGAGGCGAGTTGCCGTCAGTGATCAGTGCGTTGGGGTCAGGGCGGTATCTGGGGAGTTTCTTTGATGGCAATCAGCAGTTAGACATGATGCTGATGACGACAGGGGCTCGTTCTGCTGACGAACTTCGTTCGGTGCCATTGGCAACCCCATCGGGGGCGATTGTCCCGTTGGGGGAATTGCTGACGGTTGAAACGGTACTCGGCCCCAAGGAAATAGAAAGGACAGATGGCAAACGTTCGTTTGTGATTTCTGTTCAGCCCAGCGATGACATGACGCTTGAAGAAGCGATGGAGCATTTGCAATCTCACGTATTGGAAGATCTTGAGGGAATCATGCCGGCTGGTGGTACGGTACAGCTATTCGGTAATGCGGATAGCTTAAAGCAGGCGATTAGCAATATGCTGTCGATTTTTGGTTTTGCCTTGATGATTTTGCTGCTGTTGTTATGGGGGGTATTCGGTAGGCTTCGAGATGCGTTGCTCGTTATATTGACGCTGCCTCTGGCGACGGTAGGTGGAATTATCGCGATTCAAATTATGCACCGATTTGTCGGGCAGCCAGTGGATTTGCTGACCATGATCGGTTTTGTGATCCTGTTGGGGTTAGTGGTGAACAACGCCATATTGTTGGTTCATCAAACCCGGAGTAACGAGCGTGAGGGGATGGCGCGCGATGATGCTGTGAGCAGTGCGTTAGCGCAACGGATACGACCGATATTCATGACAACATTTACCAGTGTCTTCGGTATGTTGCCGCTATTGTTGAGTCCGGCAACGGGCAGTGAAATATACCGCGGCCTTGCCGCCGTTATTGTTGGAGGCATGCTAGTAAGCACATTGTTCTCGCTTATTTTGCTGCCAGCACTATTGCGGATGGGCCAGCGATGATCCTGTACCGTAGAAAAAGATGAGCCGCACATTCCGAAATCAGATGCACAGGCGGAAACTACACTGCCGGTAGAGCGATAAAGGATGACGAAATGACTGAAAAGACAATGACTTTTACAAGTCTATGGGCAAAGAACGGGATATCTTCATCATGGCTGAGGATATGGGGCACGGCCATTATATGGATCGCTTTTCCTGCTATGGCGGCAAAACCGGTGACGCTGGGTATTGTCGAGCAGGTAACAACGGCACCGGTAAGTTGGTACAGCGGCACAGTACATAGTCCGCAGCAAGCCAAATTGAGTATGGAAGCGACGGGGCGTCTAATAACCGTCGCTGATTTTGGTCAAGTGGTTAAAAAAGGGGATGTATTGGCGAAAGTCGATGCCGAGGCGTTGGTACTGCAGCTGAAAATTGAACAGTTGAAGCTAAAAAAAGCCAAGGCATACGTTGAGCACTATGCTGTGGAGCTAAATCGTCTGGAACAACTCGGACGCAACATGAATGTATCGGAGACTGACCGCGACAAGGCCAGCCATGAATTGGCGGTACGTCGGTATGAATTGGAAAATGCCAGATTGCAGGTCAGCTTGTTAAAAGATCAATTAGCAAGAACGACATTGAGAGCACCGTTTGATGGAACGGTCAATACAGTCTACCTGCGCGAAGGGGAATATGTCAGTCGTGGTGAGGCTATGCTGCATTTGGTTAATACCCGTCAGCAGGAGATCCGGTTGCAAGCCCCCATTAGCATTGCGGCGAAATTGGAGAGAAATTCAAGTTTTGTGATCACCGCCGGTGCATTGGAATTTGAAGCGACGTTATCGACAGTCGGGGCCAGCGCAGATGTTAAATCGCGTTTGCTCGAACTTAGGTTGCTGCCGCAAGGGCAGACGTTGGTTATTGGCCAGCCTGTAAGAGTGGCAATCCCTGAACGCTATACCGTGGAGGGGGTAATGGTACCCCATGACGCGATAGTGACTAATGCTCAAGGAAAGGTGATGTTTGTTGTAAACCGTGATGAATCAGAGCAAGCCAGGGTCAAGGCTATCCCGGTTGAAATATTATACGGTGTAGACGGCCATGTCGTAGTCAAAGCCGATGTGGCTATCGGTAAGGAGATTGTGATACGTGGTGCGACGGGCCTGTCAGATGGACAGAAAGTAGAAGTGACAGCGACACGGTCATAACATATTGGTTAATGTAACCTTGCCATATTAGGGCGTTGACTATACGTTATGCCCGATTAGCAAACTATGTATTGGAATAGTAATGAAAACAGTTATTGATAAATTGGCATGGCTTCAGATTGAAAATGGCAAGGTGTTATGTGCTCGCTCAAAAGGCAAATCGACCTATTATATTCCTGGCGGCAAGCGTGATCCGGGCGAGACAGATGCGCAGGCATTGGTGAGAGAAATCAAGGAAGAACTGACAGTTGAGATTAATCCAGAGTCATTGGCGTTCTATGGTGAATTTGTTGCTCCTGCTGATGGCAAACCGGAAGGAACGGTAGTACAGGTACGTTGTTATCAAGCGGATTATATCGGTGATCTGGCACCTGACTCTGAAATTGAAGAGTTAGCATGGCTTGGTTTTGATGATATTGAAAAGTGTTCGGTGGTTGTTCAAAAACTCTTTGTGGAATTGAACCAAAAACAACTTATTTAATACCTATTCGTATGTATTGCTTGTTTTTTGCAATATGAGTGATGTGATTAATATGCATATTGCGTAAATGTGATACAACGAAGCCGCGGCATTAAAAAGCGTTGGAAGCTCTTAAGTTAAACACATTGGTGAGTGGTAACTGCATCAAGAAGAGAACCCGACCATTGAGAGGAGGATGATGTGTCCAAAAGCCATCCTCCTCCATAACAAAAGGGTATCAGTCTATATGCTGAATATGAAATTAATATTCATAGTTGTGTGTATGGAATATATGGGTTGCTAATTGTGACGCTAGATTTGTGTTCTAATAGCAAGGCTAAATCAGTCGCATATTCATAGGCAAGTTCCGTTGACTTAAAGCTTCCTACGCAATAATGACGAAACATACCCATATGAATATTAACAGTTATCTTGGGTAAATCCTCATCAGGATGTCTTTTTACATAACTCTTACTTAATTTACTTTTAATGTTGTCTCGCTCTACTTCTATATAGACAATGTTACGAAATAGCTTTGGCTTTTTTCCTTGCCGGATGGTGTTATTTTGAAAGTTGATGATGATAGGTAGGGTATATCTGTATTGGAGATAGGCGGCGAATATTGCTGGTAAGTAATTAGATGCAAAAAGCAATGCCACGAATTTGGTATCAAAATTAAGGTTAAATCCGCTATCAATAAATATAGCGATCGTAATAAGTAGATAGACTATTGTAGATACTGAAAATATAAAAGGGATAGGCTTTAAACGCTCATGATTGAAAATGGAATAAACAATTGATGACTGGTTGTATGTAATGTTACTCTCGATTTGTTTATTTTGGTATTTTTCTACAAACTCTTGTGGGGTCATGAAAATCTCTAGAGTATTTATTTGTTAAAATTTTATCATTTAAATTCTTATGTTTATACTACTTTCATGTGAAAATACGAAACATGCTAGAGACTCAAATCGTTAAAATAGATCAGGGAAAATCTAATGAATCAACTAAGAGTCATCATTGATCTCGATGATTATACCGCCGGATTGATTGGTGAAATCAAAGCGAATGTTCAGATGGTTCTGAATTTTATTCTCCAGTTACGAGAGTTATGTTGTGGAAAGAGGACAGAGGTAACTCTTCATGCTGGAAGCAATCCCATTCGTTGTTTGTGAGTAAAAAATCGTCATCATGTCCCTACAAGGTATGGCTAGACTACTATACAGCGATTAATTTGTGTGACTAATCAATTATAACTATCAAATTAATAGGTACTAGCACGTTTCTGATGGGTAAAAGTAGGCGTATTGTTCATTCCATAAGTTCAGGTAGCTATAGCGTGTGGTGGATAGTGCCCCGCACAGACGCTGCCAAGAATGCAAGAATCTTCGATAAATCTAATCAAAATAATAAGCGAATTTTTACTTTGTTTGTATTTCGCTGAATAAAACCCACATAGGGAATGGAGTGAACATGAATCAACATGACAACCACACAGGCGGCAAATGTCCTGTAATGCACGGCGCAATGACATCATCTGAAGCATCCAATGTTGCATGGTGGCCCAATGCTCTGAATCTCGACATTCTTCATCAGCATGATACAAAAACCAATCCACTAGGTGCTGATTTTAACTATCGCGAAGAAGTACAGAAACTGGATGTAGAAGCGCTTAAAAATGATGTGAAAGTGCTAATGACAAACAGCCAAGAGTGGTGGCCTGCAGACTGGGGTCATTATGGCGGTTTGATGGTGCGTATGGCATGGCACTCAGCCGGTTCTTACCGTACTTACGATGGCCGTGGTGGTGCTAACACTGGTAACCAACGTTTTGCGCCGCTTAACTCATGGCCAGATAACGCGAACCTTGATAAGGCTCGTCGTCTGCTTTGGCCTATCAAGCAAAAATACGGTAACAAAATCAGCTGGGCTGACTTGATCGTGCTTGCCGGTACTATGGCTTACGAGTCAATGGGCCTGAAAACGTTCGGTTTCGGCTTTGGTCGTGAAGATATCTGGGCGCCAGAAAAAGACGTGTACTGGGGTTCTGAAAAACAATGGCTAGCCACTAGTGATGCAGAAAACAGCCGTTATTCAAATGGCCGTGATCTTGAAGATCCATTGGCCGCGGTAATGATGGGCCTTATCTATGTGAACCCAGAAGGTGTTGACGGCAACCCAGATCCGCTAAAAACAGCCGAAGACATGCGCGTAACATTTGCCCGTATGGGTATGGATGACGAAGAGACCGTGGCATTGACTGCCGGTGGCCATACAGTGGGTAAGGCACACGGTAACGGTAATGCGGCGCACCTAGGTAAAGATCCAGAGGGTGCAGACGTGACTGAGCAGGGCCTTGGCTGGAACAACCACACCTCTCGCGGTATTGGTCGTGATACGGTAACCAGTGGTATTGAAGGCGCATGGACAACCAACCCAACACAATGGGATAACGGTTTCTTTGAGATGCTACTGAACCACGACTGGCAGCTAACCAAGAGTCCAGCGGGTGCATGGCAGTGGGAACCTGTGTCTATCGAAGAGCAAGACAAGCCAGCTGACGTAGAAGATGCCAGCCTGCGTTGTAACCCAATGATGACTGATGCGGATATGGCCCTGAAAATGGACCCAGACTACCGTGTGATTTCAGAGCGTTTCTACAATGATCCTGAGCATTTTTCTGATGTGTTCGCCCGTGCTTGGTTCAAACTGACACACCGTGATATGGGGCCTAAGGCTCGTTACCTAGGTCCAGATGTACCGGCTGAAGAGCTAATCTGGCAAGATCCTGTTCCTGCTGGTCGTACCGATTACGATGTGGCTGCTGTAAAAGCGAAAATTGCATCAACTGATTTGAGCATTAGCGATTTGGTATCGACTGCTTGGGACAGTGCACGTACATTCCGTGGTTCTGACAAACGTGGTGGTGCCAACGGTGCGCGTATTCGCCTAGCGCCACAAAACGAGTGGGCAGGTAACGAACCAGAAAAACTGGCCAACGTATTGTCTGTTCTTGAAGGTATTGCCGCTGAAAGCAACGTAAGCGTTGCCGATGTGATTGTACTGGCCGGTAACCTAGGCGTTGAATTGGCGGCGAAAGAAGCTGGTTTTGATATCGAGGTACCGTTTGCACCTGGTCGTGGTGACGCAACGGCAGAGCAAACCGATGTTGAGTCATTTGCGGTACTTGAACCACTAGCCGATGGTTTCCGTAACTGGCAGAAACAGCACTACGCATCAGCACCAGAAGAAATGCTGCTAGACCGCGCGCAATTGATGGGTCTAACTGCGCCTGAAATGACAGTACTGCTAGGTGGTATGCGCGTTATCGGTGCCAACTATGGCAATAGCACTCATGGTGTGTTCACTGACCGTGTCGGTGCATTGACGAATGACTTCTTCGTTAACCTGACAGACATGAATTACAACTGGAAGCCAACTGGCCGTAATTCTTACGACATCGTTTCTCGTCAAACCGGTGATGTAAAATGGACGGCAACCCGTGTTGACTTGGTGTTCGGTTCTAACTCTATCTTGCGTGCTTACGCCGAAGTGTATGCACAAGATGACAACAAAGAAAAATTCGTGAAAGACTTTGTTGCCGCTTGGACCAAAGTGATGAATGCAGACCGATTCGATCTAGTATAATCATCCCAATAAAAACCCCCGTAATGGCTGAGCCATTGCGGGGTTTTTTTATGTTTTATGCTATGACCTGTCTGTCAATCAGCGCGTATTAATCGGTTGTAAAAAGACTATTTGTGAAATTACATCATAGGGTTGTCTTTATTGATGTGAGGTGAGTTTGAAGTGCTTTGCTTCATGAGTGAGATGCTTCTGAATAATATGTAATTACATGAAATGTAAGGGCTTAGCTGTGAAGGTCATCGAAAAAGTGTTACTAAGTCAATGAATTAATTGAAAAGATTGATTTTGAATCATGACATATTAAAGGGGGTGAATAATATTGGCTGTAGAGAGTCTTCTATATTTTGGAGCTATTGAATGAAGCTGTATATTATTCCCCTGACATTGATGATTTTATCCATGCCAGCTCGTGCTGATGCTGTATTAGATAATTTAGTGAGTTTGGAACAACGATCATCGGAACTGCGTATAACGGCTGTTAAGTGTTATGTTCAAATGACGTTACTCAAGCAAGATGGCTGGGAAACGCCAGCATGTGAAAACTACAAAGAAATGGCAACTAAAGAAGGGGCTGTTTTGCGTGAGCACCTTGAGACCACAACGAAGCAGTTTAGGCTCAAGCAGCGCGAGGGGCTCTATGATTTAGAGCAGAAGACTCAGGCGATGGAATTATTGTTTTCTATTTCTACGCATTTTGAAGGGTTTAAAATGCTGCCCGCCAAAATTGAAAGTCTCCGTCGCGGATAGGTTTATTTGGGAATAGCTCTGATTGGCTTAGGCGCCGCTTGGTTGAAAGCAATAACCTAAGCCAAAGGGGGCAATAGTTAGTCGATCAGCGAGTATTCATCACGTAATATGGCAATGATTTCAGCTTTGGGATTATCACTAAGTTCGATTTTTTGCCCAGTGATCTTTTCGGCTATTGCAGTATATGTTTTAGAAATATCCATAAGTGCGCTGACTGGTAAGTCATTGTCACGAGCGAGGGCAAATCGCTCATCCATACGGTCTTTGTTTAATAGGATATCAGGGTCAGGGAAGTAGTTGAGTAGGAACTGGCGGAAATCTTCTTTGGAGTTCTCAACAATCTCACCATCACGATAGGCCGCGCCATCCCAAATACGCGATGAATCTGGCGTGCCGACTTCATCCATATAAATGAGCTTTTCCTGTCCGGCCGCATCGGTCACGTAGCCAAATTCGAATTTTGTATCAACAAAAATCTGGTCAATTTGGGACAGCGCATTGCTGATCACCTCGAAGCCATCTTGCAGGAGTTTTTCGTAATGGCTGATATCGTCAGGGTGGCTGAAATTGAAGGCGCTGAAGTTGTTTTCTAGATCTTGTCGGGATACGTTGACATCGTCAACTTCGGGGACGCCCGGGATATTTTTGAGGATCCCTTTTGTAGAGGGGGTCATCAAAAGCGATGGGAGTTTTTGATCTTTTTTCAAGCCATCCGGTAGTTCGATGCCGCAGAAATGGCGTTCACCTTGGCTGTATGCACGCCACATGGAGCCGGTGATGTATTGACGGCAGATGGCTTCAACCATCACCGGCTTGGCTTTTTGAACAATCCATACAAACGGGTGGGGGATATCCAGAATATGGCTATCAGCTAGGTTATTGTCTCGGAACAGTTTGAACCAGTGGTTGGAGATTGCATTGAGCGCGGCTCCTTTGCCCGGAACGCCATTTAAGCCGCCCTCGGCATGCCAGATACAGTCGAATGCTGATATACGATCGCTGATGACCATGATAGCGAGAGGGGCATCCGGTTGGACGTTGTAGCCTTTTTCTTTGATCAGACGACGACTGTCTTTTTCTGTCAGCCAGTACACAGAGCGCACTTTGCCGCTATGAACGGGTTTGTCGGTACGGATTGGCAGGTCATCATTAACGGCGAGAACTTGATCGGCAAGGCTCATGGCGAATTCCTATTTCGGTAAGTGGACGAAGGTAAACCGGTGTCAGTCGGGCTTATTCATGCGGAAGTGTTGCTCCGCAGCCTTTCGATGCCTGCGATAATATCAGAAGCTAATTCGGCTTGCAGCCATAAAAGCAAACGTTTGCGTAAATTTATTTTCCAAGTTCGGGATAATGGCTCCAGCGGAATGTTCAAAAGGCTATTTTCTATTCGGTGAGCGCTGTGGGTTTATGGCAAAATAAACGGCTCTTTGACAGTGATTGGCAAACAATGACCCGCTATACACCTGAACAAACCGAATTTATTCACCACGGGGCCGGTAATGCACTTTGCATTGCTGGTGCTGGCACGGGTAAGACGACAACCCTGGTGGGCTTAATTGGCCAGAAGCTACAGCAACTTCCTGCACAAGAGATGCTGGTCTTGATGTTCAACCGGGATATCCGCGGGGATTTTCAGGAAAAACTCCGCAGTAGCGGGATCAACCAACCGGTGTCAGTACACACGTTCCATAGTTTTTGCCTGAAGTTTCTCAATCAATCGGGATTTTTCAGGGAAACGGGTTTCAGGGTAGATTTTCAGAGCGGGGAAAGTGACAAGTCGCTGGTTAAGTTGATCTTGCGCGAATTTTCCGGCAAGGAAACGACCTATATCCGCCAGCAAATGATCAAAGATCCAAAGACCATTGAGTTGCTGCTTAGCTTCATCGGTTTGGTAAAGGCCTATATGTTGCCGCCTTACGAGGTTTTCAAACTGGCTGATATCAATCGGGACTACCTGTTTATTATCGATTGTTACGAGGAGTTCGAGCGTCGCCGAAAGGAACTCAAATTATTGTTCTTTGATGACTGGCTGGTGGAGAGCGTGAAGTTGCTCGAAAGCAACGAGGCTATTCGCGCGCGCCTGCACCAACGATGCAAATTAATCGTGGTGGACGAGTTTCAGGATATCAATACTGCCCAATACCGGTTGCTAAAACAATTATTAGGCCCTCAGGCTCAGATATTGGCCGTGGGTGATGTGGATCAGTGTATCTACAAGTGGCGGGGAAGTGCCCCGCAGTTCATGCTTAATTTTGAGCAGGATTTTGCGCCGGCAACGGTTTATACCTTGTCGCAGACTTTTCGCTTTGGCCATAGTCTGGCATTGGCTGCCAGCCACCTTATTGCCAATAATAAGCAACGATTCAGTGATTTTATAACCACCGCGACGCCTGAAAGCCGTGATACCAAAGTGGTTGGCTGTGGCTCATCTCGTCAGGTTGGCGAGATTCTTCAGTCGGTCAAAGACTATATCGATCAAGGTGGTAATCCGTCGGAGATTGCGATACTGGTTCGTCGCTGGTCGCAGACGCTGTTGTTCGAACTGGCCTTCCTCAGCAAGCAGTTGCCTTATCATATGCCGGTGCCATCCGTGCTGGCCCATAGTAAAGAAGTGTCGATGCTTATGGCATTGATGTCGTGGGCGACGGGGGGCTATGACGAAGCCGATTCGGGTAAGCGTTCCGTCATGTTATTCAATTTCAATAGTTACCCTCATTGCTATGTGCCGAACAAGACCCTGAAACCGCTATGTGAGCAGTTGGCTGGCATGGAGCCTGGCCAGTGGCTGACGTTTATCCGTCGTTATGAGAAAGCCAACCCCTCATTGAAATTGGAAACGTTTGTAGAGCGTTTGGATTTGTTGTTGAGGCTCAAGAAAAAAAGCAGTTTCAAGGCCCATGAGGTTTTCCGTCAGTACAGGAACGAAAGCGGCCTAGATAGTTGGATCTGGAAAACCGAAGCGACGGCCAGTGAGATAGAAGAAGCCATCGAGCGGTTGGATAGCGTTGAAACGGTGCTCGACAATATGGATCAGAACTGTAAACAGGCACTGCAATATTTTGAGTATTATACCTATCAGTCAGGGGTGCATTCGGCTCAGCAGGATGACACGCAGCGGCAAAATGGCGTGCAGTTGACAACCATATTTCGAGCAAAGGGATGTGAGTATGAGCATGTTCATTTACCGTTTTGGGATAAGGATGCTTTCCCCTATATCAGAATGGGGGGTAACAGTGTCGGGGCCGATATCGAAGAAGAAAGGCGTTTGGCTTACGTGGCGTTGACGCGCGCCAAGAGGCAAGCGGTTATTTATCACACTGAACCCGAGAGGCCTGCCGGCAAGGCGACGAATGCGAGCCGCTTTGTTGCTGAAACCAAGTTGGCAATTGCCGCCGAGTTGGGGCCTGCCTTGTATCAGGTAGGGGACTTGCCCTCTTATTCAAGCCCTGTCGCTGAAGCATATTGTCGCCACCTGGGACGGGAAGGGGATATCAAAATAGATGAACGTTCGCCATTGGCGAAAAAGACAAGGGTCGATAAGGGTGAGCGGAAAAGCGCCAAGCGCGGTGTTGGGCAAACAGGCGATGAGCCTGATGAATACAGTTACCAGTGGGCACTGCGGCAACCCTTGCCGGAAAATGGCCTGAAGGTCGTTCAAGCAATGACCCGTAGCAAAACGGCGAAATATCTCGATGGGGAAATCAGCCGTATTTTGCGTGAGCTAAAAACAGCGGATAAGGCCAAGCAGTCGGTGTTGGTCAACCGCTTAATCGCCACCTCGTATGCCAGAAGTCAAGTCAGGCGATAAAGTATCCCGTTATATTGTGTCGAGAATGAACAAAGCCCCGTAAAGGGGCTTTGTGGTGTTAGCAAGAGGTGTTATTCAAGATCTGGAAATCAGTAGTACTCGATCCCTTCGCCTTCTTTGATTAGCGTACCCGCTTCGTTAGTGATGATACGGTCTAGATCAAACAGGGAGCCGATAGCAGCATTGCCGCGACCAGAGTTCACGAATTTGCATACAGCGTCGATCTTCGGTCCCATAGAGCCCGCAGGGAACTGGAACTGTGACAGACCTGCTGGTGTTGCTACCTTCATTTCTGCCTGATCCGGTTTGCCGTAGTTGCGGTAGATTGATCCGTCAGTCAGGATGATGAATAGATCCGCGTCGATCACTTCAGACAGAAGTTCGGCAGTAAGATCTTTGTCGATCACACACTCAACGCCAGTTAGATGATTGCCGTTCTTGCAAACAGGTACGCCGCCGCCACCGCAAGCAATAACCACATCACCAGCATCAAGCAAGGTTTCGATCTGCTGTTTTTCAATGATGGATTTTGGTAGTGGTGACGGTACAACACGACGGTAGTACTCACCATCTGCTTTGAAGATCTTGTCGCTTTCAGCCATGATCTCTTCAGCGCGCTCTTTAGTATAAACCGGGCCTACAAATTTCGTTGGGTTGGCAAATGCCGGGTCATCGGTGCTGACTTCTGTTTGGGTTACCAGTGTTGCGATTGATAGTGTAGGGTCAATGTTGCGTAGCTCTTGCTGAAGCATGTAGCCAACCATGCCGCAGGTTTGAGAACCCAGTACATCCATTGGGTATGGTGTAGTCTGTGGTGAGTACTCTTGGTAAGCCGCATTCTGTTCCATTAGCAGGCCAACCTGTGGGCCGTTGCCGTGTACAATCACGATTTCGTGTTTTTGGGCAATAGCGGCAATGCTTGCAGCTGCTTTTACAATATTTTCGCGTTGGTTTTCTGCAGTTAGGGCTTGTCCGCGAGCTAATAAGGCATTCCCGCCTAGAGCTAGTACTATGCGCATGATCGTATCTCCATTATATTTTTATGCCCAAGTTACATGCTCGTTGAAACGAGCTTTATAAAGTTTCTTGGGTCTATATGTTCACTATTATTAGGTGGCGCTAGATTAGGGGAAAAATACATTAATAAATGTGACATTATTCAAATCATAATACTAATTGCTTAATTCGCAGCGTGAATATAGCGTGTCATTTTTAGATTATTATTCTCGGTTTCCATATTAGATTATTGATAATGAAAAACAGGATGACGGGGGCTGTCAGACGTTAGATGGATGCTTGCTAATAGCGAAAATTGTAATGATTTTATCAGGAATCAATGAACTATTTAGATAGCGATTCTATAAAAGTGAATAGAGTTCCACGTGTTTAGAATATAAATAATTCATGGTAGATCACAGTTTTTATTTTAGAGGTGGCCATTGGGGCCTGCAGTTGGAGAGTCGCTGGGTGACAGAAGGTTGTGTGACCAAACCTATACACTCACATCATCGCGGCTGAGTCTCGCCCCACAGGGCTAGAGCGGTCGATGAGAACGCAATAGTGCTGTATTTCTGAGGATGACTCTGGGAAAATAGGAGACTTACTCCTTGCTATGCATGCTATCGATAGTGTGATGTTTCGAATGATGGTGGTCTATAACCATGGTAATGCCTGGTTTGACGACTGAAATATAATAGTATCATTATATATATTATTGTTTTAATTATATTAAACCTGTTTATTCTTGCGGATGATAGCCAGAGAGTGTCGTTGTCGATCATTTAGTATTGACAGAATTTATATTGGGAAACGAGTAAGTGCATGGAAGCATATTACATGTAATTAAGAGTAAAATGCTGCTAGCTCGACATAACCGATTTTTGTATTTGTTGATATTTTTTATTTTAAATATCTTTTTTTATTCTAGTGCTAATGCATCTGAGAAAGATATGGCATTTAAGCCACTTTCTTGTAGTGAATATCATGGTAATTCATTACATCCTGGCACAGATCGTTATTTCAATTTGTATCTTCAGGCACTTAGTGATCCTTTTACAGCGAAGAGGGATATAGTGAATGTCTTGGAGTCACAATCAAATATGCTATCTGTTGATGAGCAGGCATTAGTATATCTTGCACAGTATTATATACAGATAGGGCAGGGGCGAAATGTTGGTCGTGCTCGCCCGTACCTTGAGAAAATGAAGCAAATAGCCAAGGAACATAAATCAGTGTGGCTATCTGCAGAGATCAAATTTATTGAAGCCTTTGAGTTGATGGATCAACGGGAGTACGCCTTGGCTCAATTTCAACTGGAGAATTTGAAAGAGCAAGCCGAGGAGATGGATTACAATATGTTGCTTGGACGTACGCTGAAATGGTTAGGAAACTTAGATGCCGACCGTTCTGAATATAAAGCTGCTTTGAACAAGTATAACCAGTCGTATGATATTTTTGCCAAGTGTAATAATTATCAACAGTTGGTTAGGGTCATGTCCAATATTGCTTCTGTTTATATTGATATGCAAGAGTGGAATATCGCTCTGCATTACAGTCGCGAGGCATTAGATTTATATAGCAAGTATAAATTGAATAATCCCTATATCGAGTCTTATATTCATATCAATGCGGCGGTTATTGCAAAATATATCGGTAACCGTGAAGAGCGTGAAAAACATATTACAACCGCGATGGCATTGGCCAAGCAGTCGAGTGTGCTCAGGGTAAAAATAGCGGCTTTGGTTAACTTGTCTGCTTATTACCTTGATGTTGGAAAAGAAGATAAGGCGGTGGATGCGGCAAACCAGTGTTTGGTCATAGCAAAGCAGTTTGGTGGGATCAATGGTCATAGTGTCGCGAGCTGCCACGAGAGTCTGTCCGAGGCATATTTGAGTTCCGGGTGGATTGATGGTGCACTTGAACATGCCGATAAAGCGATGGGGATTTATCAGGAAACGAAAGAAAAGGCTCGTGTCGTATATATGTATGAGTTGATGGCCAAAATCTATGAAGCGAAGCATCTCTATGAAAAGGCACTCCAGTATTATAAGCGCTTTACTGAAGAGGGCCGGGATCTTCTTTTTGATGTGCGTAGTCAGAAGCTTATTGATATCCAAGAAGTATTTGATAATAGTGTAAATGAAAAAGAAATTAAGTTATTGAAAGCAGAAAATGCGCTGGCCCGTGCCAGATTGGCCGAACGTAAGGCGATGGAAAATACGGTTCGTCTTTTGGGGCTGCTTTCTGTTGTCATGCTATATTTTTTGTTTCGGCGCTATAACAAACTGAAGAAAGAACAGGCATGGCTGCTTACATCGAATAAGATGCTGGTTAATCAGTCTACACAAGATCCGCTGACCGGCTTGAATAACCGTCGTTATTTTGAATGGTGGTTATCGTTGCCATTGCAGGAGATATACCCGGATGGACTGACATTGGCGGTTATTGACGTAGACCATTTCAAGAAGATCAATGATCACTTTGGCCATGATACTGGGGATGAGGTATTGAAGATACTGGCGAATAGACTGAGACAGGTTCTTGGTGAAGATGAGCATTTGATCCGCTGGGGAGGGGAAGAGTTTGTCGCCATCCTATCTGGGACTCAATGCGAAGAGCGATTACGGTGTTTTTGCGACGTTATTTGCCGTGATGCTTTTCAATTAGCCAAACGTCCGTTACGGGCAACGATTTCTGTTGGTGGGGTGAGTGTTGCGGATGCCGAGACGTTTAGCGAGAACTGGCGACTTGTTTTTCGCGAGGCGGATAAAGCGTTGTATCGCGTCAAATCATCCGGGCGTAACAATGTTGATTTTTCATACTATCAAGAGGTGTGACTTTGACCGCAATAAGGCATGAATAGGCCATTTAGGCAGTTAATGCTGCTTGCTACACCTACATAATGTCATGCTTATCACATTATTGTTGTTATCAGTATAGTGTCCTGCATCCCTTTGCTACACTGACCGCACCTCCGTTATGACATGGACAGGGTGAGGTCATTGCGCTTTCAAGTATTTGTAAAAAAAGACGATGGCATATTTCAACAAGAATGCTATTCAAGCTGGGTTGAAGTCCGGCAACAGTTGGAATGCGGACGTTTTATCGGAACCCGTTCTCATAAAGAGAAACTTTGGATCTACGATCAGCAGGCGAGTGAAGGCGAGCCAGATGTTTATAAGATCGATACGATGGGCCAATGGGTCGCCACGAGCCATAGGGCCTGCAAGCAGCTTGATTCATTACGCCTGATATCAGCAAGCCAGCTGGCCTTTGACCCGTTGCTGGTGGACTTCCAATCCCAGCTCGCGGAAACGTTGGCATTGGGGTGCGTTAATTTGATAGCCAAACCACTGGCTGATTATAGTCACTGTGATTTTGGTGAAAGAAAAGATCTTCAAGTGATTGAAAAGCAGGTACTGCCCGCTTTCTTGGGAGGCAAGCGCTCTCATGATGGCGAATATGATCTGGCTTTGCAGCTATATTCCGAAGGAGAAGCTATCGCGGTGGCGACATTCAGTCGTCATTTGGAGGATCACCGGTTTCCGCTAAAGCAAGGCGACCTCTATTATGAATTGTCGCTTCATACGGTGTATGTCATCCCCGAGTATCGAGGATTGGGGATTGCCACGTTGCTGACTCAGGTGATCGTGGAGATTGTGCAAAGAGATTGCGAGAGTTTATATCGTAGTTTGTCCGAATACGGGATCAATTTGAAGATATGGTTTTCGGCTCTGGCCATTTCTCTTGGCGGCGAGGCGCTATGTGATGCCATGAGTGAGGCGATTGTCGACATGAACGATGATTTGGTCGATATTCTGATCGATGACGGCGTTGCAGTTTCTTATAACGAACCGATGATTGCGGTCGATACGGCTTATTGACGTTATCCCTTAAGCAATTTGATACTGTTCAGATAGTCGCCCCAAGCAATGTATTTTGCTTGGGGCGTTCTTTTTTATGACAACAGGCTGGTGAGAGGCTACGGCGAAGCCGCCCGATTTTGGCGGCGTTTTATGTTTCCTCTGGTGACTAGGTTGTCGAATAGCGGGGCAAATAGGTTGGCAAAGAGAATCGCCAGCATGATCCCTTCAGGGTAGGCGGGGTTGACGACCCTGATAAAGACGGTCATGACACCGATCAGTATTCCGTAAGCCCATTTCCCTTTATTGGTGAAGGCGGCTGAGACGGGGTCGGTAGCCATAAATAACATCCCGAACGCAAAGCCGCCAAGTACCAAGTGCCACCAGAATGGCATGGAGAACATTGGGTTGGTCTCAGAGCCGATGACATTCAGCATGGTGGATGTCAGCATCATCCCTACCATTACCCCGGTAACAATTCGCCACGACGCAATTTTCATAAAGATAATGGCGAGTCCGCCAAGCAGGAGGAAGGCTGTGGAGACTTCACCAATAGAGCCGGGAATATTGCCGATAAAAGCGTCCATCCAGCTAATGGGTTGCCCCGTAAGGTTGTGTGCCATTGCACTTTGCCCATTTTCAGCCCATTGGCTAAGCGGGGTAGCTCCGCTATAGCCGTCAGCGGCTGTCCATACTTGTGCGCCGGATATTTGGGCTGGGTAGGCAAAGTAGAGAAATGCCCGGCCAGCCAGAGCCGGGTTGAGGAAGTTACGCCCTGTCCCCCCGAAAATTTCCTTGGCGACGACCACACCGAATGTGATCCCTAACGCAGCTTGCCACAGGGGAAGAGTTGGGGGAACGATCAGAGCAAAAAGCATAGAGGAAACGAAAAAGCCTTCATTGATTTCGTGTTTCCTTACCATCGCAAAGAGCACCTCCCAGAAGCCCCCCACAATAAATACGGTAAGGTAGATGGGTAGGAAGTACGTTGCCCCTAGTAACATTTTACTGCCCCAGCCTGCATCTTCAGCCAGGCTTCCACCTAGAGTTAAGACCGTACTGTAGCGCCAGTTCTCACTCGCTAATTGATTGATTTGAGAAATATCATAAAGTGAATGAAGGGCGGGGATAGCTTGATGGCCAACATTGTACATACCCCAAAAAAGCGCCGGAAAGACAGCCAGCCATACCATGATCATGATACGTTTCAGATCAATACTATCGCGGACATGGGTATGGGTGCGGGTTACTTGGCCGGGTGTATAGAGCAAGGTTGCGATGGCTTCGTAGAGTGCGTGCCATTTTTGGTATTTTCCGCCAGGTTCGAAGGCGGGTTCCAACTTTTCCAGTGTCGATTTTAAACTCATGCTTGTGCCCTCACGATCGCATGGATACCTACTGGCAACAGTGTGCGCCAATATGCTTGGTGACGGCTGAGTGGTTGTACGTTAAATATAGTCGATATGAGCGAGCGATGGAGTACCTCTCCCCAAAAACCGCAAGTATTTATTTGGTCTCTTTTAATGGGGCTCATTTAGGGAGAGGGAAGGGTTGGAGTATGGAAGTTCGGTCAAGGCTTATGTTCAGAATCGGAGGAGGAAACAGTATCATCGGGCTGGTTACCCATGACTCTGGCTATCTCTTTGCGTGCGACTACGGCAGGATCGTCGGGGTGTGCGCCATAATCGCTGTTGTAGTTTGACCAATATTCACGCTGTATGTCGGGGATATTATCGTGATTATCAAATCGTGGCTTTTGTTGAGGGATCTCCGGTTGATAAGATATTTTGTCGCGACCTAGCATCAGCAGGCAAGGAGTAAGGATCAGTGTTAATAATGTGGCAAATGCCAAGCCACCAGCTACAGCTGTTGCTAGTTGGGACCACCACTGGGTGCTTGGCGCACCAAACTCGACGTTGCGGTTGATTAAGTCAACGTTCATTTCCAGAACCATCGGCATGAGCCCGAGGATTGTTGTGATGGTTGTGAGCATCACGGGTCGCAGTCGTTGCGCGCCGGTGTGCATAATTGCCGTTATTTTGTCTAAACCATTTTGGCGGAGTTGGTTATAGGTATCGATTAACACGATATTGTTATTAACCACAATACCGGCAAGCGAAATGACGCCAATACCAGACATGATGATGCCGAATGGGCGTTGGAAAATTAACAGGCCGAGAAACACCCCAACTGTAGAGAACAGCACCGCACTCAATATTAACAATGCCTGATAAAAACTGTTGAACTGAGTAATAAGGATCAGCCCCATTACTGCCAATGCCACGAGAAATGCCAGCTGGAGGAAAGCCGAGGATTTGTTTTGATCTTCATTTTGCCCCCTTACTTTGACATTGATGCCATCGGCAAAATCCAAGTTAGCAATAGCATTTTCGACAATGGGCAGTTGGAGACTAAGGTTATACCCCGTTGCCATATCAGCCATAACTTCAAGAACACGTTTGCCGTTGATTCTGTTGATGGTGTCCTGTTTGGGGGAGGGCGTGATACTGGCGAAATTGGTGATTGGCACCATGCCATAGAGTGTTTTCACGCGTAGTTCGTCAAAACGGCCGATATCACGTTTGTCTTCTGGGTAACGAACCAGAATGTCCACTTCGTCATCGGTATCGTCAGGTAGGAAATCACCGATTTTCAAACCGTTGGTAACGAACTGGACGGTATTTCCTACCAAGGTGGCATCACCGCCGAATCGTGCTGCGTCGTCACGGTTAATATTGATTTTCCAATCAATTCCTTGTTTGTTGGCTGAGTCTGAAATATTGGTAAACGCCGCTTGGCTTTCCATCCATGCCCGAAGTTTATCTACGGCATCGTTCATATCCGAACTGCTTTTGCCTGATATTTCAATAATGAGATCGTGTTCGCTAGGGGGGCCAGCATTGGGGGCTTTGAACTCCAGTTCAACACCGGCAATATTAGCGGTCTTTTCCCGCATTTGGGCGATGATCTCTTTGACGGGTTGCCGATCTTGCCAATCTAGCGGGTTAATTTGTATTTGGCCGATTTGATCGTCTCCGCCAGTCCGGGTGTAAACGCTTTTGATCCCCGGAGTGTCTATAACCCGTTGTTCGATCTCCTGCATCAGTTGGTCTTTTTCATAAATAGACAAGTCACCGTGTGAGCGCGCTTTGATCGTAAATTGTGGGGGATCAACGTCCGGGAAAAATACGACCCCAAGGCCTGCTTGGGCATAGGCAAAAGCCACGAAAACCGAAAAGATCAGAGCGGCCAAAAGGATTTTGAGTGGGTGTTTGATTGCGCCCGCCAAACTGGCAAGATAAATCTTGGTTATCCCGTTGGTCTGGCTAAAGTCGCCTTTTTCCAGCGCGGTTATCTGGGCTTTCTTTTTATCTGTGAGGTATTGAGGTTTGCCTATAACGCTGCCAAGGACAGGTACAAATACCAGCGCCATAATTAACGATGCTGAGAGGGTCGCAATAAGGGTTAAGGGCAGGTATCGCATGAACTCGCCCGTGGTATCAGGCCAGAATAACATTGGGGCGAAGGCAGCAAGGGTGGTAGCTGTAGAGGCCGTTATGGGCCAAGCCATCCGTTTGGCTGCTTCTTGGTAAGCCCGTTTGCGTTCGATGCCTTCTTGCATTTTCCTATCGGCATATTCGGTAACGACGATGGCCCCGTCAACCAGCATACCGACAGCCATGATCAGCGCGAAAAGCACGATCATGTTTATCGTTATCCCGCCGACGGCCAGCATTAACAGGCCGGTAAGGAAAGCGCCGGGTATCGATACGCCGACCAGAAAGGCTGTACGTGTGCCGAGTATGGCCAATATCACGATAACAACTAAAATCACTGCTGACAGAATATTATTCTGCAGGTCGTTGAGCATGGTGTTGACATCTTTTGATTCGTCCCAGGTGTATTCAACCAGCAGGTTGGCGGGCCATTGGTTGAGTTTCTGGGCTTCGGCAACCACTTTTTTCACTATATCGACGGTTTCAATAATGTTTTCGCCAGCTCGTTTTTTGATATCGAGTACGACCGCTGTTTCACCGTTGAGCCGAGCAAAAGAGTCGGGATCACGGTAAGCCCTTCGGATTGTTGCAACATCACCGAAAGTGACCACCGTGCTGCCTTCTACTTTAATCGGAAGCTCAAGAATATCTTTGAGCGATTCGAAAACAGACGGCACTTTAACGGAAAAACGCCCATAACCTGTATCGATAAACCCTGCTGCAACAACCCGGTTATTGCGGGCGACCAAATTGAACACATCCTGTTGGTCGAGACCATAACTTTCCATAAGGAGCGGCTCGACGATAACCTCGACGACATCGGTACGGTCGCCGGCAATATCAACTTCCAGGATTTGTTTGAAGGCTTCGAGCTGGTCTTTGAGTTCACGGGCAATTTGAATCGTTGTGCGTTCAGGGACTGTACCGTAGAGCACCATTGAAAGGACAGGTGAGACACTGGCCAGAGATACCTCATTGACGGTTGGTTCGTCTGAGTCTTCGGGCAAACGGCTTTTGGCTAAATCGACGGCTTCTCTGACATCGGTAAGGGCAATATTGATATCCGAACCCGCATTGAACTCAAGCGTCACCGAGGCGTGTCCTTCGGATGCTGTTGACGTCATTTCTTTTACGTTTTCTATCGACCGCAGTTCTTTTTCAAGCGGACGGACGAGCAAACGTTCGGCATCACTGGGGCTGATGCCCTGATGGCTGACAGATACATAAATAATAGGAATCGTAATATCGGGGTTCGATTCTTTTGGGATTAACTTGTAGGTGATAAGTCCTGCAGCGAGAATGAGTACCAGCAATGTCACTATGGTACGAGAGCGATGGATTGCTGCATCAATTAAGGCAAACATTATTGCTCCTCATCAAGCCGTACAGGAATAACGGTATCGCCATTGCGGACAAATCCTTGGCCGACCGTGATCACTTCAACCTTGTCATTGGTTCCGCCCAGCCATACACCATCAGGTTCGACTTTGACGATAGAGATGGGGATGAACTTGACCTTGTCTGCATTACCAAGCGTTTTGATGCCGAGGTTGCCTAGTTCGTCCAGGGCGAGCATCGAGGGGGTTATTTTGATGGCGGGCTCGGTCGCCAATATGAGATCAAGGTTGGCACTTGTCCCTGCGGGTAAGGTCATGCCGGGGTTCTCGATTTCAACTTCAATGGGGTAGGTGTTGGTAGCGGGGTCTGCGACTGAGCCACGGAAGGTCAGCTTACCCGTGGTCTTAAACCCTGTGACCAAATCTATATTTGCAGGTTGGTCTTGGTATACCTTACCAATATGGCGTTCGCTGACATCTGCCGCAATCACCAAGGGGTCAAGATCGACAACGGAGAGTATTGGGTCGCCGATGCCTAGATAATCCCCTTTTTCGACATGAAGTGTATCAATAATACCATCGAAGGGGGCGTTGATTACCGTGTTGTCGAGGGCTATCTGTAGACTTCTAACCGAGGCTTTGGCTTCAATCAGAGCGGCTTCTGCCCGAGTGAAAGCGACTTCGCCTTGGAGGCCTTTTTTCTTGAGTGATTTAGCTGCGTTGAATTCTTGGTTTCTTACTTTCAGAAGAGCATTTGCTCGGGCTAGCTGTAGCTCTCTATCTGCTTTATCCAGTTGGATCAACGGCATCCCTGCTTTGACATGTTGTCCTTTTTTAATCAAGAGACTCTCAACTTTGCCTGCGACTTCGGCCCCTAGGGTTGTCGTTCTACTCGGGGCTGTTCGCCCATAGAGTGAAATGGTGCGGGTGATTGGTTGGGTGGTAAATGACGTAACGACAACTTTGGCTAATGGGGGAGTGTTGGGAGCGAGATCTTGAGAGGGGGTGTCGGTATTGTCATTTATTGAAGGATCGGGTTTGGATATGCCACTGAGCAGCCAGAGCCCGATGGCAATAAATATTATTACCGATAGAATCCACGGTCTGCGCGAAAAAGGGTTTTTGAATTTAACCATTACCACGATCCTTGTGACAGTTAATCACTGAATATATATGGTGAGTGTAACAGTGTTGAAAATGGATGTTAACACATGATTGTCTTAAGGTTTTTTGTTATGACATCTATTGTTAAATTATAGTGGTGCTTTGTCTATATGTTTCAAGACCATACGTACTACTATATATCTTTGATTATTCGAATGATTAATATCACAGAGATTGTCGAACAAAAGCCGTTGCGAATGGGCTTAGTTTATAATTGATTGTTGTATTAGCCATTTCGATAGGATTTCGATGACGGAAACGAAACAAGAAAAACGCCTTAGACAATTGGTAGAATTGATGCAGGGAATTGATAAAGTGCATCTTCGTCAGGCTGCCGATTCCCTGGAAGTGTCAGAGATGACATTACGGCGTGATTTATATTCCCCGCATCCGACGTTGGCTGTTATTGGTGGCTATATCATTAATAAGCAGTCGCGTAATGATACTGAATATGAGCTGTATGTTCAGAGTGAGAATAACGTTAGGGAGAAGAGTTTCATAGGCAAGCAAGCCGCGAAGCTGGTTAAGCCTAATGATACGGTTTTTTTTGATAACGGCACCACGATAGTCCATATCATTCATGCTATTCCTGATGATATGCCGTTTACAGGGGTGTGTTTTTCTTTGAATGTGTTGACGGCATTGAGAAATAAAAGTAACTGCCAAGCGATATTATGCGGTGGTCAGTTTGAGCCAAGAACTAACCATTTTTATCCGCTGTCGGCACAAACAGATTTAGACCACATTCGCTTTGACCTGATGTTTTGTTCTGCTGCTGGAGTTGATGCAACACAGGGCCTAACATGCCATGAATTAACTGAATTACCATATAAACATCGCGCCTTGCGGCAATCGCGGCATCGAGTTCTTGTGGTTGATAGCAGTAAATTGGGGCGTGTAAGGCGGGCGGCAATATGTGGATTGGAAGGGGTGGATGATGTGTTTTGTGATGAAGAACTACCGCAAGAGTGGTATGCGCTAATCGGTAGGAAAAAATAACAGCCACCGCCCTTGGGCGGTGGCTGTTTGTTTACTTACGGTTTCGACGAATGAACCCCAAACCTAGTAGGGAAAGGAGTCCCCATAGGCCGGTAGAGCCGCCGCTGCCATCATACGGTGGAACGGTAACTTCCGTTTTCACACCGTCGCGTTTTTGGACTGTAACATCCATTTTCACCACAGAATCACTGAACATGGTTGTTGCTTTTACTGATGTATCTGCTTGGGTCAGTGACATCTTGACGGTGTAACGGCCTTCAGGAATACCGTTTACATCGAAGAATACGGTCTGGGTGCCGTCTTTTTCCAATGTGACTTTCGGCAGTGCGATCTGGCTTAGGTCTTCAGGCATCGGCGAGAATTGGATCGAGGCGATGTCGCCTTTTTTCGCACCGGCGAACGTGATTGGGTAGGCGACTTCAAATCGGTTGCTCTTTGATGAGAGCAGTACGCGGTTGCCGTCGGTTTCACCGTAGCCATAGTTCAGAGCGATGATTGCAGAATCATGGTCGGAAGAACGGTACGCGGTTTCAGCATAGAATGGGTTGTTGCCCCAAACCGTGTCTTTGTACTTGTTGCTGTAGTCAAACAGTGGTGATTCTGCCGCATTGATATGCCAGTCACCGGCATCAAGAAGGCGTGATTTCAGCGATGGGGTGATCAGCATATGGTCCAGCGAGCCGATTTCATCATTATATGAATAGCTCCAGCTAGACTGTTGCTTTTCAGCATCTTTCAAGCTAACGGCATTGATATAGCCGAATGATTGGGTGATTTCCGCACCACTTGAACCAAATTGTTGCTTCTTGCCGATAAAGGTATCGCGTGCCGCACGGATAGTTTTGTTTTCAGGCAATGTCGCTGGGATGTCGGTCAACACCAGCATAGGGTCTTCTTGCGCATAAGAGTTGAAGTCGCCCATCAGCACTTGGTCACCGCCAACTTTGCCCATTTGCTCGCCAAGTTGAACGGCAGCGGCAACGCGGAAGTTTTCACATGAACCTTGGAAATCAAGATCTTTTACACGGTCTTTAACTGGGTCAAAACCTTTCCACTTTTCCCAGCCTTGCCAGTCTTCCCAACAGGTTGAGCCTTTTGATTTGAAGTGGTTAACCGCAACAGAGAGTGATTTACCTGTATTGTTAAGGCGGAAGGTTGCCATAACGGTATTGCGTTGGTAGTTCTTGCCGCTTTCTCGCACTTCCCCTTTGTTGTCGACAATGGCCGCGCCGCTCTCATCGGTAATCGTTGGCGCGTCTTGGCGCGGCATTTCGATGATGCGCGATGATTCTAGAGATACTTTGCTTGGACGGTAGAGCATGCCTGAAGTAATAGCATCGCCGCCAATGCTGTCGTGCTCATTGATGACGACATCGCCATTGGAGTCAAAGCCGACGAAGACATAACGGTTGTGAATTGAACGCTCCTTGTTACGGTCAGCGTAGTCTTCGTCGTAGTATTCGCTGTTGATTGCGTTCAGAAGCTGTTTGATTGCACCGAAATCGCCAAAACCGTTATTTTCAATTTCCATCAAGCCGATGATGTCAGCGTTCAGGCCGTAGATCGCTTTGACGATCTTGGCTTGCTGCTGTTCGAACTCAATTTGGCTTTCTGCACCACGGTTGTCGCCGTGCTGGTTGGCCGAGCCACCATAAGGTGAGTTGAAGTAGTTCAGCACGTTCTGGGTAGCCAGACGAATGGCAAAATGACCATCGGCCGCCTTGTCGTTTAGTGCTGGTGATTTGGTTCGATCGGTATTGTGAATGACGTTAGAATCATCGATCTGGTTGGTTGGGATAAAGCGGTATTCACCATACGAGTAGTGAATCACACCTTCTAGGCCGATAATGCTGTCATTAATTCGAATATAGTTGTTTTGTGGATCTGTTTTAAATGCCGGGTAGTAAGGGATCTCACCGTTATCTGGCTTGTTATCGCTTTCAACAACCAAACGGTAATTAGCATTTTGCTTGGATTGGGCCAAAGAGGCTTCACTGCCGGCAATATGCTCTTGGTTTGGTTGCATATTAGGGCGCTTGTACGCCAATACCATGTTATTACGACGTGCGGCGTAATCGTAGCTGAACGTACGGGCTACGCGCATGCTTTCGCTGACTGTCGGTGTTGCTGGGTCAATATCGGCAGGCAGGGCAACAAGCATACCTTCATGGCGCTCTAGGGTCAGATCAAAGTTATCGCCATCGGTTGCGATTTTGTGTAGTGGTGTTGCAGCAGGTGTGCCGACGTGAGCGCCAATCTCAATATTGTCAGCCATCAGTAGAGTCAGACCGTAATCTTCTTTGATTTTACCGGTAACCGTGACTTCTTTACCAACGAGATCGGCTGCTGGCTTATCATTTGTTTTGATGAACAGGCCATCAGATGTTTTCTCGTTGCCGTCGGCATCATGAATATAGAAGCCCTTAACCAAACTGGTGGTGACAGCGGTCACTACACCGCTGACACGGTAGCTTTCAGATGATAGGTATTCACCGTTGGCCAGTAGCGGCGAGCGGAATCCTTCGCCTTGGATTTGGCCTACAGTAGTATCAATAATGGATGCAGATACGACAGCATCGTTATTGTTAGAAGCGAGGGTATCGGTAGTGCCTGCCATGACTGGGGCTGACAAGGCGGCCGCGATAGCAACGGCCACCAGAGAAAGTGTGTTATTCATTCTATATCCTTAAATCTAAATAAGTTCTTCTGGTGGTTTAGAAGTAAACGCGAGAGTAGACGTAGAAATCTTGGGCCGCTTCGCCAATACTGCCTTCGACGGCGATTACCGATGAGCGGGTTGGCTTGTAGTTAATGCCTAATGTTCCCCATGTGCGGCTGCTGCCCCATTCAGTATCTTTCTCATCCCAGAATTCACTTTCGCTATCCCAGTGCTCGTAGGCTTCGTAGTTTGCTGAGCCAACAATTTCCCACTGCGGAGTCAGTGCGTACTTGGCAGAAAGCAAGGCGCCTTCATGTTCAAGAGTTTGGTAATTGTTATAGACGTATTGTTTGTTGTTTGGGTCAGTCACATCAACAGTTGTTTTATCTTGGGCAATATCTTCGTGCTCAAGGAAACCGTTGAAACCAAGAGTTAGCTGATCCGTCACAGCCAGGCGCATACCTAGCCCCAATAGGCGTTGTTCACCGTATTTAGATTCACCTTCCGAGCCGCTACGGCCTTCCAGACCTACAACAACGGAGAAACGCTTGCCGAAGTAGCCGGTGTAGCCGTTGACGATGTTACCCAGTACGGCACCAGAACTTGACTGTGTATCGTAGCTGTAAGAAACACCAGCTTTGAAATCACCATAGCGGCCTTCGTACTTGACGGTACCATCTTGGTCGCCAGCCTCTCCGGTTTCTACGGTTGTGTCGAAGGTGAAGTCACCGTATTTGTCATAGTCGTCAAAGGCCGTGTCGGTTAAGCCGACTTCAACATAATGGTGATCGTTGAACTCATAGCCAAGATAGACTTTATCGATGCTCAGGACCATATCCCCAGAGCCGTATTTCCAGTTTTCGCGTTCGTAGTCAAGCTCCAAACGGTAAAGCAAACCACCGTTGCGGCCTTTTACACCCATCGTCGCAAAAGAGTCGTCAATGTAGTATTGGTCTTTGTAGAACTCGCCTGAGTTGTAATTTGCACCGAAATGGCCACCGACACCGACCTCACCGTAGAGATCGAGGTAGTCACCATTTTCATGTTTGTAAACGGAAGCGGCGTGTGCTGCGGGAGCAAGTAAAAGGGCTGCTACGAGAGAAGCTAAAACTGTTTTGTTAGGAGTTGCAACGTCCATTATGCGACCTTTGTTAGTATTGAAACATACTGATGTAGATTTGTTCAAATGGTCACATTTAAGAGCTTATATGAGCAAATATTGTCTTTTACTAATGAGACACCTATCAATTATCGAGGGTGCTACTCGTTAAAAATGTGAAATATCAAAGATGTCATGGGTTATAAGTGACCCAATGTTAGAATCGAAACAAAGCATTTGAGTGAACATGTGTGCGCTGAATGGCGTTATTTCGTGGTGCGCAGTGTGTATCAATGGGGGGATGTTTGATGACTTCTTCGGTGAGAGTCGAAGAGGAAGGATCCTGCAATGAGGGGGGTAAAAAGTGATAGCAATACCACTCGTAATGAATAAAAAGTAACAGCGGGATGAACATTGCGAAGTTCTATTAAGACTTTATAGATACAGCTGTGATTTTATGGCTGCTTTGAGAATTATTGCTCATGATATCAGTTGGATATTTTGCCGAGAGAAAAAAGCAAAAATCCTCTGTACTTTTACCTATGAGTAAGGAAATTCATGATGCATAAAATCTTTTTGCGATCAGCGATAGCGCTAAGTATTGCTTATGCGTATCCGGCGTTGGCTGTTGATTGCTCGTCATTACCGCAATGGCAAGGTGATGCAGTTTATAACACCGGTTCTAAAGTCCAACAGAATGGCGAGGCATTTAAGGCGAACTGGTGGACAACGGGCAATGCGCCAGAAGCACATTCAGGCCAATGGCAAGAGTGGGAGAGACTTGGCGTATGTGATACCGCTGGTGGCAATGAACCTCCTGCAGTTACGGTTACCTCTCCGTTGAATAATGCCCAGTTTAATGATGGTGATGTGATTACGCTTTCGGCTCAGGCTACGGATAGCGATGGCACAGTTGCCGATGTCGAATTTTTTGTCGACGGTGTGAGCGAAGGGGTGGTGACAAAGACTCCGTATCAAATCTCGTGGACGGCTGTCGCTGGTCAACACACGATCAAAGCGGTTGTTACCGATAATCAAGGTGCGGCAAGCCAGAATAGCGTCGTTGTAAAAGTGGTAGCTGCTGGTGGGGCGCTTCCTCCGGTGGTGGATCTGGTATACCCAACCGCGACCGCTCAACTTAAAGAAGGCGATCAAGTCACATTGAAGGCCGATGCCTCAGACAAAGACGGCAACGTGGCATTGGTGGAATTCTATGTTGATAATACCTTGGTCGGTACGGACGATACCGCCCCTTATACAAGTCAATGGCTTGCAGCTGAAGGCAACCATACCTTCAAAGTAAAAGCCAAAGATAATGACAATCTTGAAGTCTGGTCTCAGGAAGTGAGCGTTGCCGTTACGGGGGCTTCTGTTGGTGGCGGTTGTGCCGGTGTTCCACAGTATGTAGCCGGTACGAAATATGGTGTCGGTGACATTGTTCAAAACGGTAATTACAAATATGAGTGTGACGTGGCCGGTTGGTGTTCGTCTGATGCAGCCTGGGCTTATGAGCCTAATACGGGATTGTATTGGAGCGATGCATGGACCGAATTGGGTATTTGCGCCATTGTTCCCGTAGTTAACTTCACGTCGCCAGCTGATAATGCCACGGTTCTGGCTGGTGAGACTGTTGCTTTGGCTGTCAATGCTACTGATGCCGACGGTTCGATTGCTGGGGTCGAATTCTTTGCCTCTGGGCAGAGTTTGGGGACGGATACTCAGGCACCGTACAGTATGAACTGGTTGGCTGCTGGGGCAGGCTCTGTAAGTCTAACTGCGGTTGCGACTGACAATGAAGGCAATACCGGTGATGCTGGTGTCTTGGTCAAAGTGAGCGATCAGCCACTTGTTGCTTCGCTAACATCACCGTCAAGTGGTACGACGGTCGGTTTAGGTAAGGCGGTTACTCTGGCAGCCGAAGCTTCGTCGTTGAACGGCAGTGTCAGCAAAGTTGATTTCTTGGTCAATGGTGCGGTGCAGGCTACCGATACGACAGCGCCATATAGTGTCAGCTGGACGCCGGGTGCTGTAGGCAGCTATACCGTTTCTGCAATGGCAACTGACAGCAGTGGTTTGACGGCAACGACAGCCGGGGCGACTGTCAAGGTATTCGAGCAATCGGCAGTGAAGCACAAATTGATTGGTTACTGGCATAACTTTGTCAATGGTGCTGGATGCCCGATCAACTTGAGCGAAATGTCCAAAGCATGGGACATCATTGATATTGCGTTTGCAGAAAATGACCGTAATAGTGATGGTACGGTACATTTCAACCTGTACAGCGGTGATATCTACAGCGATTGTCCGGCGTTGGATCCTCAGAAGTTCAAGCAAGATATGGCTGCGCTTCAAGCAGAAGGCAAAGTGTTCGTTCTGTCTCTGGGCGGTGCGGAAGGTACAATCACGCTAAATACTGATACGGATGAAGCGAACTTTGTAAGCAGCTTGACGGATATCGTGAAAGAGTGGGGCTTCGATGGGTTGGATATCGACCTTGAGAGCGGTTCAAACTTATTGCACGGCACTCAGATCCAAGCACGTTTGCCGCGAGCCCTGAAGAAGATTGAAGCGAACATGGGCGGGGACATGTACCTGACTATGGCTCCTGAGCACCCTTATGTACACGGTGGTATGATTGCCTACAGCGGTATTTGGGGGGCGTACATTCCGTTGATTGACGAGCTGCGCGATACATTGGATCTGTTACACGTACAGCTATATAACAACGGGGGCTTGCCTAACCCATACCTGCCAGGTTCTGCACCAGAAGGATCTGTGGATATGATGGTTGCTCAATCGAAAATGCTGATCGAGGGCTTTGAGCTTGCAAATGGCCAGCGCTTCGCACCATTGCGTGATGATCAGGTTGCGATTGGTTTGCCTTCAGGCCCTAGCTCTGCTAACTCTGGACAGGCTCCAACCCAGAATATTTTGGATGCATTGGACTGCCTGACAAAAGGGACGAAGTGTGGGGCGGTAAAACCGGCGTTTAATTACCCGAATTACGGTGGGGTAATGACTTGGTCTATCAACTGGGATAAGCATGATGGTTATAACTTCTCTGGTCCGGTTGGGGACAAGTTGAAGGCGATGAATGCTGGCCAGTAATATTGGTCGATAACAAAAAAGCCTGCACTAAGTGCAGGCTTTTTTATTTCTTTTCAGAAGAAAATGGTGGGCGATACCGGGCTCGAACCAGTGACCCCCTGCTTGTAAGGCAGGTGCTCTCCCAACTGAGCTAATCGCCCTAAACCGTCACGCTTGGGATGCCTCTATTGAAGCGGTGTGACGGTTTGAATTTGGTGGGTCTAGGCAGACTCGAACTGCCGACCCCTACCATGTCAAGGTAGTACTCTAACCAACTGAGCTATAGACCCAAATTCTGTACTTCCTGCAGGTTAGTCAAGAAGTAGTGGTACGACCGAGTGGATTTGAACCACCGACCCCCACCATGTCAAGGTGGTGCTCTAACCAACTGAGCTACGGTCGTATAAAAAATGGTGGGCGATACCGGGCTCGAACCAGTGACCCCCTGCTTGTAAGGCAGGTGCTCTCCCAACTGAGCTAATCGCCCTAAAACCGTCACGCTTGGGATGCCTCTATTGAAGCGGTGTGGCGGTTTGAATTTGGTGGGTCTAGGCAGACTCGAACTGCCGACCCCTACCATGTCAAGGTAGTACTCTAACCAACTGAGCTATAGACCCAAATTCTGTACTTCCTGCAGGTTAGTCAAGAAGTAGTGGTACGACCGAGTGGATTTGAACCACCGACCCCCACCATGTCAAGGTGGTGCTCTAACCAACTGAGCTACGGTCGTATAAAAAAATGGTGGGCGATACCGGGCTCGAACCAGTGACCCCCTGCTTGTAAGGCAGGTGCTCTCCCAACTGAGCTAATCGCCCTAAAACCGTCACGCTTGGGATGCCTCTATTGAAGCGGTGTGGCGGTTTGAATTTGGTGGGTCTAGGCAGACTCGAACTGCCGACCCCTACCATGTCAAGGTAGTACTCTAACCAACTGAGCTATAGACCCAAATTCTGTACTTCCTGCAGGTTAGTCAAGAAGTAGTGGTACGACCGAGTGGATTTGAACCACCGACCCCCACCATGTCAAGGTGGTGCTCTAACCAACTGAGCTACGGTCGTACTATATATGTTCCTGAGAACGAGATGAATATTAGCGAGTGATGATCTTTGACGCAAGTGTTTGAGTTCGCTTTTTTCATTCGCTGGCATCAACTGCCTAGCCTTTGAGCGCAAAGGGCTAATAATAAGCATAGCGTGCGTTAAAGTGTGAGTTTGATCACTCCGGAAAATTCGGTCTCTATTGTACATCGGAGGGAGAAAGATGCGTTGTGATACTCGTCTTGCTAGTTGTCGTCACGTTGTTATGAGGCCGAAGTGAAACTGTTGTTTTGAACCGCTACAGGTGCATTTATCAAAGTGGGTGAAACTTGACTTAAAATTAAAGGAATTAAACAGTCTGGCATGCTGTAATATATTACGTTATATAAAAAAATATTTTGGATATATATCATCATAAAATGATGATTAATACCCGATGAGCATTTAAATAATTTCTGTCCAGTTCGTTTTATATTTATATATACCCTGTGTGATTTTTTGTGGTGATATATATTATTATCTGGTTTGTTATTATTCATAGCGCTTCTTTGTTACTGGTTGATTTACTGGCGAAATATCGCAATTATCATGTAATATGTTGTCAAATTTCTGACTCGAATTTGAAAGGAGGGGTTGTGACAGATATTCATATAGCATCTATGACGTTAATTGATACAGTGTCTCGTATATCATCATATTTTAACCTTCCATTTAGTGAGGATTTATTAATGTCTGGTGTATCATCGCCGGATAATAATTTACACTTCACTCAATTAGCAGTAGCTTGTCAGAATGTAGGTATTATTGTTGAGCATCAACCTAATACTATAGCTATTTCAGAACTTAATGGCTTCCCTTCAGTCGTTGAAGTGGATGGCGAATGTTATCTTATTGTTTTATCAGTTGATAGTGAGGGTGTTCAATGCCTTACTGATAATGGCGTATGTACAATGCCAGTGTCCGTTATAGAGGAAGCCATGACGGGCGTGAGTGCCGTTGTTAGTACTCAACCAGCCGTTGAGGCTCGGGCTAAAATATCGCAATCAATATTATTAGGTGATCACTGGTTTTGGGGACCAGTTCTAAAAACTAAGCGGATATATATTGATGTCGTATTTGCTTCGTTGCTGATTAATGCATTTGCTTTAGCAACGCCATTATTCACGATGAATGTTTATGACCGTGTTGTGCCTAATTTGGCGTTTGATTCATTATGGGTGCTAGCCGCTGGTGTCTGTATTGTTTTTGTTTTTGACTTTGTCATGAAAATAATGCGTAGCTGGTTCATTGATTTAGCCGGAAAGAAAACGGATATATTGATGTCGGCTGTGATCTATGCAAGAACCCTTGGGATGAAATTAAGTAACCGGCCGGAATCTGTTGGTGTATATAGCAAACATCTTCAAGAGTTTGAGTCTGTTCGTGGTTTTTTGGCATCAACGACTATTACGTCTTTGATTGATTTGCCTTTTGCGATTCTTATGCTTGGAGTGATAACGCTCATAGCGGGTCCTTTGGTTATTGTGCCGATCATTGCCATGATGTTGGTAGTGATTGCCAGTTTGCTGATTCAAAAGCCTTTGAATGAAACGATAGAGCAGTCTAATCAACTTGCAGCCCAGAAAAATGCCAATTTATACGAGAGCCTACAGGGTATCGAATCAGTAAAAGCTCATAACGCAGAGGGGCAGTTTCAGTTTAAATGGGAGCAAGCTGTAACCCATATGGCGACATGGGGCAACAAGACTCGTTGGTTAACTAATTTAGTGATGACTCTGACTGGGTTCATGCAGCAGTTAGTCAGTGTAGGTCTTGTTGTCTACGGGGTTTATCTACTGGCAGAAAATGTCATATCAATGGGGGCGATCATTGCCACCGTAATGCTTTCAGGCCGTTGTTTACAGCCCATGATGCAGATTGCAGGTTTGGCAACTCGTTATTCGCAGGTAATGACATCATACGCCCAGCTTGATGAGATTATGAATACACCTCAAGAGCAGCAACCGAAAAGACGTTATATCTCTAAAGATAATCTGCGCGGTGAGCTTGAATTGAGGAATGTATCATTTCGCTATAAATCAGATGATAAGCAAATTCTAAAAAATATCTCATTCAAGGTTCAGGCGGGTGAAAAGGTCGCGATTATTGGCCGTATTGGGGCTGGGAAAACGACCTTAGAGAAGTTGCTGCTTAACTTTTATGAGCCAGATAGCGGGGCTATTTTGCTGGATGGATTGAATATTCAGCAGTACAACCCGGCATTTGTTCGTCGTCAAATAGGGGCAGTACCACAAGATATACAGCTTTTTTACGGTTCGATTCGAGATAACATTTCGCTTGGTCAGCCTGATGCTGATATGGCCAGTATTCAAGATGCTGCAATGCGTGCTGGAGTAACACAATTTACCCGGCATGATAGCGAAGGGTTGGAAAGGCAGGTGGGCGAATCTGGGCGTTATTTGTCTGGCGGGCAGCGTCAGTCAGTCGCATTAGCACGCGCATTTTTGAATCCGGTATCGCTCTATATTATGGATGAGCCTACATCGCAGATGGATACTCGCACAGAGCATCATGTCAAGAATCAACTGTCACAGCTCTCTCCTGATCAAACCTTGATCCTCGTTACTCACAAGACAAGCATGTTGGATATTGTCGATCGAGTCATTGTACTTGATGGTGGCCGAGTCGTACTTGATGGCGAAAGGGATTCCGTGATTAAAGCCTTGTCAGATGGCAATTTCGCCGCGGTAAGGAGGGTGCATGCAGCATAGGGCTCATGAATATTACAGTCAGACCTCAGCCGCAGTAGCGATGGATGTACCAGGCCAAGCGCGGGCTTTGGTTCGAATGGTTTTTGCTTTTGTGCTAGTTGCGATTGTATGGGCGAGTTTTGCCGAACTTGATGAGGTCACGGTTGGTATTGGCAAGGTAATTCCGGCTGATCAAGTTCAGATCATCCAAAACCTTGAAGGAGGAATAATTAAGTCTATTCAAGTTGATGAGGGTGATGAGGTAAAAAAAGGGCAATCATTATTGGTTATTGATGACACCTTGTTTCGTTCTGATTTGATTGCGGGAAAGAGTGAAACGGACAGCCTTCATGCGGCTGTTTTTCGGCTTAAGCATGAGATAAGCAGTGTTCAGGTAAGTGCCGTTAGATCGTTATCCGATTGGCAGAAAAGTGTAAAAGTCACGATTGTTCCGATCCCTTTTTCTTCTGATTTCGCAGCAGAACACCCAAGTATTGTCGATGGGCAGCAAAAGGAATCTCGAACACGCTTGGAGGAATTGGCTAATCAGCTCCAAACCTTCACCCATCAAGTCGAAGAGAAAAAGCAATCAATTCAAGAAGCCCGATCACAGATCAAAACTCTAGAGCGTAGCGTTGCCTTGGCGGAAAAAGAGTTGCAAATGAGCCGACCTTTGGCTGAGGAAGGTATTGTGCCGATGGTCGATATTCTGAAGCTGGAACGACAGGTTAATGACTTAGAAGGCAAACTTCGTCAGTTAACGTTGTCACTGCCGAAGCTAGACGCCGAGATCCGTGGTGCTATTACACGCTATCGCGAGGCAGCCTTTGTGTTTCGCAGCGAGTCACAGGCTGAGCTTAATGATCTCAACGATAAGTTGAATACTTTGTCTGCATCCAATGTTGGCTTGGAAGACAGGGTTAAGCGAACAACGGTTATCTCGCCAGTTAATGGCATCGTCAAAACAATCAATATAAATACCGTCGGTGGGGTTATCCAGCCAGGTATGGAGCTAATGGAAATTGTACCTAGCCAAGATACGTTATTGATAGAAGCAAATATCAGCCCGAAAGACATCGCTTTTATACGTCAGGGATTGGAGAGTATTGTTAAGTTCACGGCATATGATTTTACGATCTATGGAGGGCTGCAGGGTGTTGTCGAGCATGTTTCTGCAGACACAATTCAAGACGAAGAAGGCAATGCATTTTATTTGGTACGTATTCGTACTTATGCCAATGAGCTTATTTCTGGCGATAAGCCTTACAAGATAAAACCGGGGATGCTTGCTCAGGCAGACATTCTCACAGGAAAAAAGACAGTGATGGATTACTTATTGAAACCATTACTTAAGGCCAAACAAAACGCCCTGAGAGAGCGGTAGTAATACCTTGTGGCTTGTTAGGAGTTTGTCATTCATGGAGAGTTTATGAAAAAGCAGTTGTTATCATTATGCATAGGTGCATTGTGCGTTCCGTCGGTATGGGCCATTTCTATTGAAGAAGCGGTGACCAAAGGCCTTACAACTAGCCCGGAAGTAAAAGAAGTTGTTGAAAGCTACAACGCGAGACTTTCAATTGTTGATCAAGCTACCGCTGATTACTTGCCCTCGTTGGATCTCAGCGGCGAAGTCGGCTACCAGCGTCGCGAACGTGATCGAGAAATTGCATCAACAACCGAAGAATTGACCGGTCGGCAAGCCTCTTTGCGTTTGCGTCAGCTAATTTTTGATGGTTTTGGTGTTTCTTCGAATATTGATCGGACGGAGTTTGAAGCTGAAGCCGAACGTTACCGTGTTTTGTACTTTGCAGAAAACTATGCACTGAAAGTTACACAGGCATATCTAGATGTTATCCGCGAGCAGACACTACTTGGCTTAGCGCAGAAAAACCTTGAGACGCATTTGCGCTATCAGAAAGATATTACCAAGAAAACCAAGTCGGGATTAGGTTCAAGTGCGGATGTATCGCAGATCAATGGTCGTGTTGCCCGTGCTCAAGCCAATGTTCTTTCGGCTCAGAATAATGTTAGTGACGTTACCGATCAGTATCTTCGTTTAGTTAATGAAATGCCGGGTAACTTGATTCAGCCTGATGTCGATGATCGCTTTATTCCTGCATCACTTGAGGCGGCGTTGGAATTAGCCAAGCAACACAACCCGACAGTGTCATCGTCATTGAAAGATGTAGAGGCTGCTCATTCACAATATGACGCTTCTAAATCCGGTTATTACCCTGAAATTGATGTGTATGTCGAGCAGAGTTTCAGCAAAGACTATGACGGCGTAAGAGGGACAGACGACGAGTTCAGTGCGATGCTCCGCTTGAACTATAACTTATTTGGTGGTGGTCGAGACCAAGCGCGCGTCTCTGAATCGGCTTCTCGAATTCAGCAAGCTAAAAATATCAGCGCCAATACTGTTCGTCAGGTTGAAGAGAGTACCCGCTTGTCTTGGAGCGCCGCTGAAATTCTTGAGCAGCAAAAAGGTTATTACCAGCAGCACGTTGAGCAAAGCTTTAAGACTCTTGAAGCGTATAAACAGCAGTTCAAGCTAGGCTCGCGTACGTTACTAGATGTGCTTAATACGGAAAATGAGCTATTTGAGGCTAGAAAATCTTATGTTGCTGCTGATTATGACCACCTTGAAGCGCAATACCGCTTGATTAATTCGACGGGTAAATTGCTTGATGCTTTATATGTAACAGTTCCGAAGGATTGGAAAGCAGGAGAAAAATGATGTTGCGTAGTAAATTCTTCTGGCTTCCTATTGTTGGAGCCTTGGTATTGTCGGGATGTTCAACCTCGCCGGTAGGGATGATTGCTAATCAGGATTCTGATCAATTTGATAACGACCGCGATGGCGTAATTAATGAGCGTGATCTATGTGTTGATACGGTGATGGGGGCTGTTGTGAACAACGATGGTTGTCCGTTTGATATTACCAGCATTGCAGATGGTGAACTCATTGTGTTGTTTGATCACGATTCAGCCAATATCCACTCTAATCAGCTAGCAGAAGTTAAGCGCATTGTTGGTGTTTTAAATAAAAACCCCGGGTTGTCGTTGGTGCTTGAGGGACATGCAAGTGCGTCAGGTTCCGCTGAATATAACTTACAGTTATCGAAGAAAAGGGCGGAAGCTGTAAAACAGCTTTTTGTCTCACGAGGGTTGTCTGCAGAACGATTGGAAATATTACCGGTCGGTGAGCAAAAGTTATTGCTTAACAATAACACTGTCCAGGCTGACACATTAAATAGACGTGTAACGACTCAATTCAAGTCATCAGATACCTATACTGACTATAAATGGCATATCTACACAATGGAATCGACTTTATAGTTAGAATGAAATTGAAGGTACTTGTTATCGTGGTTGTTTGTATGGGGGTGCTTATAGGGTATGCCCATACTGAAAATTTTCTTGATGATAAAGATATTGAGAAAGCCGCTAAAATTTATGGTGATGATGCTAAGTTGAGACTGAACGAATGGCAGAAATTGATTTATAAATCACAAGCTAAAAGTCGTACTGAAATGCAGAGACTTGGCGATGTGAATCAATTTTTTAACCAACTTACATTTATTGATGATGTGAAATTATGGGGACTTGAAGATTATTGGGCAACGCCTATCGAGTTTATCGGTGCGAAAGGTGGTGACTGTGAAGATTTTAGCATTGCGAAATATTTCACCCTTAGAGAACTAGGGGTTTCTGATGAAAAAATTAGGTTGATATATGTTAAGGCACTAAGTTTGGATCAGTTTCACATGGTTGTAGCATATTATCCTGAACCTTCTTCAATTCCTTATATATTGGATAATATTGATCCTGATATGAAGCTGGCAACACAGAGGGAAGACTTGGTTCCTATCTATAGCTTTAATGCCCAACACCTTTGGTTAATGAAGGAACGTGGACGGGGACAGTTAACAGGGAAGTCGACAAGATTGAGTAAATGGACATTGATGAGAGATAGATATAGTCGTGGAGATTTAAAAGTCCCAGCAATCAGATTAAGTTACTAATATGAGCTTATATAAGAGAATCTTATTTTCAGTTTTGTTTATATTGACTGCGCTATACAGCGTGGTTTTTAGTATTCAGTATTATTCTGTTCGTGGATATTTGAGTGAGCAACAGATAAATACTGTAAACAATACAGCGAATTCACTTGCACTTGTCATACCTATTCAGTATGAAAAAAACAGCAATGTTGGGATCGAAACAGCGATATTTGCAGCATTTGATAGTGGATATTATAAAAAAATTAGCTTTCAGGCATTTAAAGATAAGCGAGTGTTCCAGCGAGAGATAGAAACTTCATTGACACAGGTTCCTAAATGGTTCGAAACCTATTTTGGCTTTCAACCTATTGAAGAAAAGTTTGTTATATCATCTGGTTGGCTTCAAATCGGTGAATTGACAATTATCAGTAATACCGGCATGGCTATGCAGCAGTTATGGTATAGCACGATGAACTTGTCTCTGTGGTTTCTTGCTGCTTTTTTAACTACAGCATTAGTGATAAATCGCGTGTTGAAGTTTATCTTAAAGCCACTTGCTCACCTAACCGTTTATGCTGAATTTCTAGGTGAAAATAAATTTGATGCGACGGTGATTGAACCGAGGGTAAGTGAATTATCGACACTAAGTCGTGCTATGCAAAAAATGGCAGAAAAGCTTAAGCATGAATATGAGAACCAGCAGCAAGAAGCGTATGAGCTTCGTAAACGAGTGTTGCAAGATAAGGTGTCAGGTTTAGGTAATCGAGAATATCTTTATGCCCAGATAGAGTCATACCTTCAGGAAAATACGAGTTGTAGTATTTTTATGATTGCATGCGACAGTATTAATGAAATCTATCAAAAGTATGGTTTTGGTACTCGCGATAAAATGGTTTATCAAATAAGTCGAGAGTTGTCACATCAAGTTGATGCTATTGAACAGGTTGTATTAGCTCGTATATCAAATACAGAGTTTATTTTTTTTCTACCACAGATGGCATTATCAGACGCTGAAGATTTAGTTAAAAAATGTCACTATAGTATAATTAAGCAGTTTGTACCCTACCATAAATTATCTGATATCAATGTATATTCTGGATCTGTGGTTACCGATGGGGTGGGGAGCGTAAAGCAGCTACTGTCAATGGTTGATAATGCTGTTCAGTCTGCGAAAAATTCGGAATGTGGTTTTTCTGTCCAGCATCAGAATAATGATGCACTAGGTAAAATGGATTGGTTATATGTTATACGTAAAGCTATTTCACTAAAAAATTACAAATTTAGGGTTATGCCAGCTATTGCGAATGATGATAAAACTGTCTTACATCAAGAGTTTTTATTATCTATTGGTGTTGATGGGAAATCCTATCAGGCAGGAGAGTTTGTTCATTTTATTGAGCAGCAGAAGCTCTGTGCTGAATTTGATAAATCGGTAATTGAATATTTACTTGATAATAATTCCTGTGAAAACAATGTCGCTGTCAATATCATGGCGGGTACATTTTATGATGACTCACTTTGCCAGTGGTTGGATGTAAATCTGCAATATAATAAAAATAAATTTATAAATGTTTTTTTTGAGATCCCTGAAAGCGCTTTTGTTTATTATGAAGAGCAAGTTTCCAAGTTTGTTTGTTTGTTAGAGCGTTATGGTTTGAATTGGGGGGTTGATAATTTTGGTCGTCATTTCAAATCATTGGATGCTGTTATTTCGTATAAGCCTAGCTATGTGAAGTTGGATTATTTTTATGGTTCGATGCTAAGTGATAGTTCAGCAGGTATCGAGTTAGTGAAAGGTGTAATCAAGTCAGCGAAGAACTTCGATATCGATGTTATTGCTACGCGTGTGGAAAATCATCAGCAACGCGTGAAATTCCTTGAGTTAGGTGTTGATGGCTATCAAGGGTATGTCACCGGCGTCTCTCACGTTGTTACAGAATATATTGGGTAATTAAGTTATGGAACAACAAGTAATCTCTAAAGCGACAGTCATTACAAATGTCAAAGGTAGCGTGTTTTACATTGACGTTAATGGTGAGCAGCATTTTATTCAATCGGGAGATACCGTACCCGCAGGTGCTATTGTCATTAGCCTTGCTGGTAGTAGTTATGAATTTACGTCGCCTAATGTCAGTTTTAACGTCGAGGGACAGTGTGCGACATGTGATTCTATCAATGAAGGGGGACGCCTAAAGTCCCTTGATAGCGATGATGAAATTGCACGACTTCAGCAGGCCATTTTAGATGGCGTTGATCCAACTGAAGATTTTGATGCGCCAGCTGCTGGTCTTGGTGTTTCAAGTGTGAATTCGGGCTTTGTCGAAATTACCCGTCTCGGTCGAGATGTTATTGCAGATGCAGGCCATGATACAGATGACGTTTCATTTGATGTAAATGGACTATTGGGGAATGCTGACAGTTTATCAGAGGGCGTCCCCAAAATATTCCTCGATGGCCCAATCACGAGTGATAACATCATTAATATAGCTGAGTCACAAAGTGATGTTTTAATTACCGGTCACGTTGAAGATGGGGTAAAACCGGGTGTTGAGGTCAACATTATTGTTGGTGATCATACTTTTGTTACAACTGTCGGTTCAGACGGTTCGTTTTCTATCTATGTTCCGGGTAGTGTTTTAGCTGACAATTCCGAAGTAAAAGCGGAATTGGTTACCTCGAACGGGACATCTGAAGATACACATGAATATGATGTTGATGTCTACATTTCAATTCCTGAAGTCACAATTTTAGGTGATGGTGGCGATAACGTTTTTAATAAAACAGAATTAGGCGAAGATGGAACAGCGACAGTTACGGTAACGGTTCCTGAAAGCGCTGAAGTTGGTGAGATCATTATTATTCGAGATGCAAATAATAATGTATTAGTTGAGAAGTCGCTGACAGAAGATGACATCACCAATGGTTTTGAGTTGGAAGTGTTGCCTGTTGATGACCGTATTTATGTGTCAGCAGAAGTTATTGATGGTGCGGGAAACAGTTCCGGCTTGATTGTCGATGAAGCGGAAGTTGATGTATGGATTTCATCTCCGATAATTAGTTTGCCATCGTCACAAGATACAGGTGTAAGTGATAGTGACTCCTTAACGAACATTACATCACCAAGTTTTGAGTTATCGAATATTGATGATGATGTGGTATCGATTCGAGTGACTGTCGTTTCTGACGAGACGGGTAAAGTTCAGGAGGGGGATGCAAGTCTTGTTGATGGCAATTGGGTCTTTAGGCCATCATCTCCACTCGTTGACGGAGCGTATACGATTACGGCTGTTGCACAAGATGATGCTGGTAATGAGGCGTCATCAAATACTATTCAGGTAACGATTGATTCCAGCATATTAAACCCCTCAATCGACTTCGAAAGCACTGGATTTGATGATGTTTATAACAGTGATGAACTAGGTCCTGATGGTACCGTAACCGCAACGATTACGATACCGTCAGATTTCAACCCTGAAACTGATTCAATGCTCATTAATGGTGAGAGCTATTACCCGTCAGAAAGCGAAATACTGTCTGGTTTAATCGAGCTTCAGGTAGCGCCAGATTCGACAATTACAACTCAAATAACAGATGTAGCAGGTAATGTATCTAGCTTGGTGACGGGTACTGCACCAAGTGCAGATACAGAAGCATTGCCCCCGGTCATTTTCTTTGAATCCCCAGGTGCTGATGGAATTTATAATGCACAGGAAGTAGGACCTGATGGGACAGTGACTGCGACTATTTCATTACCATCAGATTTTATAGCGGGTCTTGATACCTTATATATAAATGGGCAGGTTCATGTTCTTACAAGCGAAGAAGCATCGCTAGGGTATGTGAATATTGAGGTTGTGCCTAATACGAGTGTAAGTGCTTATATTAAAGATTCTGCTGGAAATACATCGGAGCTGGTATCAGAAAAGGCTCCACCAGCGGACTTATCTGCATCAACCCCTATCGTTGAATTGTTAGGTGATGCTAACAATGACGGTATTTATAATGATGCTGAATTGGGTGGCAATAGTACTGTTCCAGCTAAGATAACGTTGGCTCCCGATACGGTTGAAGGCGATCGCATCATTATTAAAGACACCAGTGGCAACGTACTGGTTGACCGTGAGGTCACAGCAGATGATTTGACCAACGGAATATTGGTGGAAACTCCGGTTGTTGGCGATAAGGTCGAGGTCACCGCGCAGGTGATCGACAAGGTTGGTAATACGTCTCCGGAAGCCAGTGACAGCGCCTTGGTCGACACTGGCGCCGCACCAGCCCCGAGTGTTGAACTACTGGGCGACAGCAACAATGACGGTATCTACAACAGTGCCGAACTGGGCGCTGACGGCACCGTTACCGCCAAAGTGACGTTGGCCTCGGGTACTGTCGAGGGCGATCGCATCATTATTACCGACACCAATGGCAACGTATTGGTTGACCGTGAAGTCACCGCCGCCGATTTGGCTAACGGCATCCATGTTGAAGGCTCTGTAGTAGGCGACAAGGTTGAGGTGACCGCACAGGTGATCGACAAGGTTGGCAACCCATCACCGGAAGCCAGCGACAGCGCCTTGGTGGATACGGGTGCCGCTCCAGCTCCATCTGTGGAACTGCTGGGCGACAGCAACAATGACGGTATCTACAACAGTGCCGAACTGGGCGCTGACGGCACTGTTACCGCCGAAGTGACATTGGCCTCAGGCACTGTCGAGGGTGACCGGATCATTATTACCGACACCAACGGCAACGTGCTGGTTGATCGCGAAGTGACAGCCGAGGACCTAACCAACGGTATTCTGGTTGAAGGCTCTGTGGTGGGCGATAAGGTCGAAGTGACCGCGCAGGTGATCGACAAGGTCGGCAACCCATCGCCGGAAGCCAGCGACAGCGCTTTGGTCGACACTGGCGACGCACCAGCCCCGAGTGTTGAACTGCTGGGTGATAGTAACAATGACGGTATCTACAACAGCACCGAACTGGGTGCTGATGGTACGGTCACAGCCAAAGTGACGTTGGCCTCGGGCACTGTCGAGGGCGATCGCATCATTATTACCGACACCAATGGCAACGTGCTGGTTGATCGTGAGGTGACCGCTGCTGACTTGGCTAACGGTATTCTGGTCGAAGGCTCTGTGGTTGGCGACAAGGTCGAGGTGACTGCGCAGGTGATCGACAAGGTCGGCAACCCATCACCGGAAGCCAGCGACAGCGCCTTGGTGGATACGGGTGCTACACCGACTCCATCTGTAGAACTACTGGGCGACAGCAACAATGACGGTATCTACAACAGCGCTGAACTGGGTGCTGACGGTACGGTCACAGCCAAGATCACCTTGGATGCGTCTACAGCAGAAGGCGATCGGGTCATTATCACCGACACCAATGGCAACGTATTGGTTGACCGCGAAGTGACCGCTGCTGACTTGGCTAGCGGCATCCATGTTGAAGGTTCAGTAGTTGGCGACAAGGTCGAAGTGACTGCGCAGGTGATTGATAAGGTCGGCAACCCATCACCGGAAGCCAGCGACAGTGCCTTGGTCGACACCGGTGCTACACCGGCTCCATCTGTAGAACTGCTGGGCGACAGCAACAATGACGGTATCTACAACAGTGCCGAACTGGGGGCTGACGGCACCGTTACCGCCAAAGTGACGTTGGCTTCGGGCACTGTCGAGGGTGACCGGATCATTATTACCGACACCAATGGCAACGTGCTGGTTGATCGTGAGGTGACCGCCGCTGACTTGGCTAACGGCATCCATGTTGAAGGTTCAGTAGTCGGCGATAAGGTCGAAGTCACTGCGCAGGTGATCGACAAGGGCGGTAACCCATCTCCGGAAGCCAGCGATAGTGCCTTGGTCGACACCGGTGCTACACCGGCGCCATCTGTAGAGCTGCTGGGAGACAGCAACAATGACGGTATCTTCAACAGTGCCGAACTGGGTGCTGATGGCACCGTTACCGCCAAAGTGACGTTGGCCTCGGGCACCGTCGAAGGCGATCGGATCATTATCACCGATACCAACGGTAACGTGCTGGTTGACCGCGAAGTGACCGCTGCTGACTTGGCTAACGGCATCCATGTTGAAGGTTCAGTGGTGGGAGACAAGGTCGAGGTGACCGCGCAGGTGATCGACAAGGTTGGTAACTCATCTCCGGAAGCCAGCGACAACGCTTTGGTCGATACGGGCGACGCACCAGCCCCGAGTGTTGAACTGTTAGGCGACAGCAACAATGACGGTATCTACAACAGCGCCGAACTGGGTGCTGACGGTACGGTCACAGCTAAGATCACCTTGGATGTGTCTACGGTAGAAGGCGATCGGATCATTATTACCGACACCAATGGCAACGTGTTGGTTGACCGCGAGGTCACAGCAGACGATTTGACCAACGGTATTCTGGTTGAAGGTTCAGTAGTCGGCGATAAAGTCGAAGTGACCGCGCAGGTGATCGACAAGGTCGGTAACCCATCGCCGGAAGCCAGCGACAGCGCCTTGGTCGATGCTGGCGCCACACCGGCTCCATCTGTAGAACTGCTGGGCGACAGCAACAGTGACGGTATCTACAACAGCTCCGAACTGGGTGCTGACGGCACCGTTACTGCCAAGGTCACCTTGGATGCCACGACGGCAGAAGGCGATCGGATCATTATCACCGATACCAATGGCAACGTGCTGGTTGACCGTGAGGTGACCGCCGCTGACTTGGCTAACGGCATCTATGTTGAAGGCTCTGTAGTCGGTGACAAGGTCGAGGTCACCGCGCAGGTGATCGACAAGGCTGGTAATCTATCGCCTGAAGCTACAGATAGTGCAGTTGTTGATAATAGTGCAGCGGCACCTGCTGTAGAGCTGTTAGGAGACAGCAACAATGACGGTATCTACAACAGTGCCGAACTGGGTGCTGACGGTACGGTCACAGCCAAAGTGACGTTGGCCTCGGGCACTGTCGAGGGCGATCGCATCATTATTACCGACACCAATGGCAACGTACTGGTTGACCGTGAGGTCACAGCAGATGATTTGACCAACGGTATTTTGGTCGAAGGTTCAGTCGTCGGCGACAAGGTTGAAGTGACCGCGCAGGTGATCGACAAGGTTGGTAATCCGTCACCGGAAGCCAGTGACAGCGCCTTGGTCGATACGGGCGCCGCTCCGGCCCCATCTGTAGAACTGCTGGGTGACAGCAACAGTGACGGTATCTACAACAGCGCCGAACTGGGTGCTGACGGTACGGTCACTGCCAAAGTGACGTTGGCCTCAGGCACCGTCGAGGGAGACCGGATCATTATTACCGACACCAACGGCAACGTGCTGGTTGACCGTGAGGTCACAGCAGACGATTTGACCAATGGTATTCTGGTCGAAGGTTCAGTAGTCGGCGACAAGGTCGAGGTCTCCGCGCAGGTGATCGATAAAGTTGGCAACCCATCACCGGAAGCCAGCGATAGTGCCTTGGTCGATACGGGTGCTACACCGGCTCCATCTGTAGAACTGCTGGGTGACAGCAACAATGACGGTATCTACAACAGCGCTGAACTGGGTGCTGACGGCACCGTTACCGCCAAAGTGACGTTGGCCTCGGGCACTGTCGAGGGCGATCGCATCATTATCACCGACACCAACGGCAACGTATTGGTTGACCGTGAAGTGACCGCCGCTGACTTGGCTAACGGCATCTATGTTGAAGGCTCTGTGGTGGGTGATAAGGTCGAGGTGACCGCGCAGGTGATCGACAAGGTCGGCAACCCATCGCCGGAAGCCAGCGACAGCGCCTTGGTCGATACGGGTGCTACACCGGCCCCGAGTGTAGAACTGCTGGGCGACAGCAACAGTGACGGTATTTACAACAGCGCCGAACTGGGTGCTGACGGTACGGTCACAGCCAAGATCACCTTGGATGCCACGACGGCAGAAGGCGATCGGATCATTATCACCGACACCAATGGTAACGTGCTGGTTGACCGAGAGGTGACTGCTACTGACTTAACCAACGGTATTTTGGTTGAAGGCTCGGTGGTGGGCGACAAGGTCGAAGTGACCGCTCAGGTGATCGACAAGGTCGGCAACCCATCACCGGAAGCCAGCGACAGCGCCTTGGTCGATACGGGTGCCGCACTGGCCCCATCTGTGGAACTGCTGGGCGACAGCAATAATGATGGTATCTACAACAGTGCCGAACTGGGTGCTGACGGTACGGTCACAGCCAAGATCACCTTGGATGCCACGACGGCAGAAGGCGATCGGATCATTATCACCGACACCAATGGTAACGTGCTGGTTGACCGAGAGGTGACTGCTACTGACTTAACCAACGGTATTCTGGTTGAAGGCTCGGTGGTGGGCGACAAGGTCGAAGTGACCGCTCAGGTGATCGACAAGGTCGGCAACCCATCACCGGAAGCCAGCGACAGCGCCTTGGTCGATACGGGTGCTGCACTGGCCCCATCTGTAGAACTGCTGGGCGACAGCAACAATGATGGTATCTACAACAGTGCCGAACTGGGTGCTGACGGTACGGTCACAGCCAAGATCACCTTGGATGCCACGACGGCAGAAGGCGATTGGATCGTCATTACCGACACCAGTGGCAACGTACTGGTTGACCGTGAGGTGACAGCTGCTGACCTAACCAACGGTATTCTGGTTGAAGGTTCAGTAGTCGGCGACAAGGTCGAGGTCACCGCACAGGTGATCGACAAGGTCGGCAACCCATCACCGGAAGCCAGCGACAGTGCCTTGGTGGATACGGATGCCGCCCCGGCCCCATCTGTGGAGCTGCTGGGTGACAGCAACAATGACGGTATCTACAACAGTGCCGAACTGGGTGCAGACGGTACCGTTACCGCCAAAGTGACTCTCGCCTCGGGCACCGTTGAGGGTGATCGCGTCATTATTACCGACACCAATGGCAACGTGCTGGTTGACCGTGAGGTGACCGCAGACGATCTAACCAACGGTATTCTGGTTGAAGGTTCAGTAGTCGGCGATAAGGTTGAAGTCACCGCGCAGGTGATCGACAAGGTTGGTAACCCATCGCCGGAAGCCAGCGACAGCGCCTTGGTCGATACTGGCGCCGCTCCGGCCCCGAGTGTTGAGCTGCTGGGCGATATTAATGCTGATGGTATCTACAACATTAATGAAATGTCGGCGGGGTATGAATCAACAGTTACCGCGAAAGTGACATTAAATGCAGATACAGCAGTTGATGACCGCATCATTGTTAAAGATACCGATGGAACTATTTTGGTTGACCGACTAGTAACATTGGATGATCTGAATAATGGCATATTCGTTGAAGTTAGCCTTGGTTCTATTGAAGTCAATGGTCAGCAAGAGCCGGGAGTGGAAGTTTCTGCAGAAGTCATAGATAAGGTAGGTAATGGTTCTGGAGAGGTTGTTGACAGTAGCAAAGTTGATATTTGGTTGAGTAAGCCACTTATTGATCTTCAAGATGTTAGTGACAGCGGTACGAACGGTAGTGATAACCTAACAAATGTTAAGCAGCCCGTTTTTGATATCGGCCAAATTGATGCAGATGCTGATGCGACGATTCAGCTGATGGTCAAAGGACCTAATGGACAATGGTCTGCGGTTGGTACCGAAATTGTGCTGCTTGATGATGGCACCTATCAGCCGAATGAGCCATTGCCTGATGGTGAGTATCGAGTGGATGTAGGGGTGACAGATTTAGCCGGCAACACGACAAGCAACCAGTTAGAGTTCGAGGTTGATGCAACGATTTCTACTCCTACAGCAGATTTGATGGCTGCCAGTGATAGTGGCGGTAGTGATAGTGACAATATTACAAATATTACTAAGCCGGTTTTTGCTATTGGTGCAATAGATTCGGATGTAGAAGAGATCTCTATCGTGTTGACGTCGCAAACTGATGGGAGTCAGATTACGGCGAAAGCAGTATATGTTAACGGTCAATGGCTGGTTGATGGTGGCATTGAGCTTGTCAATGATGAGTGGCGTTATCGCCCTGAGTCTCCATTAGTGGATGGCGACTATCAACTGGCTGTTATCGTTACTGATACCGCGGGTAATACCGCGCAGCTTGATCCTAATAATCCACTGGAAGTGACAATTGATACTCATTCCTCGGGTAATGATGTTAGTGCACGCGTTGATGAAAACACCCTAGCTACCGGTGATGTTGTCGGTAGTGTATTGAGTGGGACTGAAACTGATATCGTTGCAGTTGGTTTCTATCATAACAACCAGCTAAATACGCTAACTGAGGATGGATATTTTGCTATTGATAGCCAAGGGAAAATTACAGTCACTCAAGTAGGGATTGACGCGGGTGTTAATGACTACGAGACGTGGATAACCATGACGAATCAGAACGGTGGTAGTTTAACGGATGGCTATACTGTTAAAACAGAAGACACTGCTGGTAATATCAAAGTGGTGGAATTTGATTACTTCGTTGATGACGTTGCTGAGCCAGTGATGGCTGAAGGTCGTGGTGGTGATGACAACTTATATGTCGTCAATAGTGAAATGACTTATGCCTTCGGTGCAACATTTGATGATCAGGGAATGCCTATCGCACCGGGTATTAAAAATCCAGAGGCTTATGACCCTACGCTTGGTGCTGTTATCAATGGTGCTGATGGCAATGATCATATTATTGGTGGGGCCGGCAATGACGTCATTATGGGTGGAGTGAACGGCCAGCAAAATGGTGGCGGTGCAGGTAAAGCCGATGGGCGGCATTACGGTGATGTACTGGAAGGCCGTGAAGGGCAGGATATTTTCCGTTGGCTATCGGGTGATGATATTGAGTTGCAGCATGAATCGCAGAGTATTACCGCGAATGATAGTGTCGCTGTAGATATTATTACCGACTTCGAATTTGGTCATATCGACATTAATACAGAAGCTGATATTTTGGACCTGTCTGGCTTACTGGTCGGTGAAAATGAAAGTAACTTGGATCAGTACTTGTCAGCCACCGTTGATGGGAATGACGTTATTCTTCACGTTGATACCGATGGGTTGGGTGGACGTGGGGTAACACAGCAAATTATCTTGGAAGGAGATGCCAACAGGGTTGATGTTAATACCTTGATTGATGACTTGCTGATCCAGGGTCAGTTGACTATTGATAAATAATTGTTAGCACATAAAAGAAAGTAAAGCCCATTGGTGACAATGGGCTTTTTGTGTTTTGGGCTTGGGTTATACCAACTATTTTTCCTACGCTATTTATGTCCGTCCATTACTGACTGTGATTGGTATTACAGGGTAACAGTTTGTGTTTTGTCGATATGCTCAAAGAGTTGTTTGAATGCCAAAGTGAGTTTGTGTTGCGGGAAAAGATGGATTAATGGCGTTTGCTGATAGTGTGACTCTTTCATCTTGATTGAGAGCGGCAAGTAGGGCTGAAGGATGGGTAACCCAAGATCTTGAAGATCATTAACGATCTGTGTTGGGAATTTTGCTTGTGCGTTAAACATATTGACAATGATCCCTTCAACACTGAGTTGCCTATTATGATCTTCGCGTAGTTCAGCGACATTATTAAGTAGGGTTATCAGAGCTTGCTGAGAGAAACTGTCACAATCAAAAGGAATAAGGAGCCGATCTGCGGCAATTAGCGCGGCTTTGCTGTAAAAGTTGAGATTAGGGGGCGTATCTATGTAGATCCGGTCAAAGTCCTCTTCTAGTTCTTTAAGCGCATCACGTAATTTATAGATTTTGTAGCGACGTTCTAACTCGGCTTCAATTTTTTCAAGCTTCTGACTAGAAGGGATAAGGAACAGATTGTCATAAGCGGTTTGTTGGGGGTAACTTTTTATTGGTGTTGAAACCGAAAACCAACCGACAGTTTGATTGAGAAGATCGGCAATGCTTTTATCGTGATTGTTGAGCTCACCGAGCCCGAGGTAATGACTACTATTTCCTTGTACATCAAGGTCAACAAGTAAGGTCTTGTAACCCTGTGCGGCACTGAGAGCGGCGAGATTAGCTGCAATACTTGATTTGCCCACCCCGCCTTTTTGATTGAAAATAACACGACGCATATTTGGGTATCCTGCCTTGGACTATGTTCATACCGAATACGGTACATGACCAATTTATGCGCCGCAATGCTTATTGTAGTAACTCGTGATCCGGTGGTAATAAACGCGATATCCATAAAACAAGTTTATGTTTCATGTTGGGCCCATCTTCTTTATCCGCTGGTAAAGGGGTAATTTGCTGAGCTGCAACAAGAAGTCGATAGATGCATTCCACTTTGTCTTTGGGTGAGGTTGAGCGGTCAAGATCAGCAAATCCTTGCTTTTTGGCGAAAGCCATTCCGAGGGTGATGGCTTGTTTTAGTAATTTGGCCTCATTCTTGATTTTTTTCATCAAGTACATCCTTTTCAAATTATTTGCCCAGTATTTATTACAGGGGTCTATACCCACGTTATCTCACTCTGAACCCTGCATCTTGAGGTTGCTTGGGTATATTGAATATACCATCTAAAGTACCTTGCTGTATCTTAACGTGTTCCGACTTTGATGTTGCAACGCTGGAAGATTTGTTTCCATTGCTCAACATGATTGAGAGTTGCAGTCCTGAAGCGCAGTTGAAGCTCATTGGTAAGATAGTGATTATAGTAACCCTGTAGGTGGAGGTGCTGTTCTAATTGACTTGAGAACAGTTCATTGAGTTTGGGTTGGATCTGGTTGTACTGTGAGTCTAATTTTGCAAGGTAAGGTTGAATATCTTTGGCAAAGAATTTATAGAAAACATTGCTGAGATATTCAGCTTTTTGCTGATTATGGTTTTTGCCGCAAATGATATGTTTCTGCTGGTTTGCCAGCATACCGGTAATGCTATTGAGCCAGACAATCGCGGTTTCCATAGAGTAGATAAGTTGCCCGAAATAGTGAAATGGATGCAGTGTTTGCTGATGGGTGAGTAGCCGTTCAAGTTCAGTGTTTTCGATGTATTTCGCTTTTTCAATTTGAGCGTTGATCAAGGTTAAATATGATATAGCTCCCATGAGTTCATCGAAGCCATAGAATGAGGTTAACGGAAATACTTGGTGGTGAATGACCCATTGTTGCCGCCATTCTTGGCCTGTGGTTAGCATGTTCCAGATATGCAAGGGCAATTGGGTCTGTTTTTGTTTATGAATATCTTGCAGGGTATGAATCAACGTTGAATCTGCGGGTAAGTTTTGGATGCAGTACTGCAAGCCATTGGTGAGCATAATTTCATAGCGGAGTTGTCGTGTTTTATCTTGGACTTTACCCAGGATCGAGTTTCTTTCTGCGATTAAATTAAATAGTCCGCATTTTCTTAGTTCATAGGCATCAATTAAGTTGATCCGAATGTCATCAATCGGGATATACAGGTCTCGTTTATCGGGGAAGGGAATGACATTTGGTTCAGGCAGAGCTGGGGAGGGGATATCGAGAACATTGGCGAGCCTTTGTTGGTATTGCTTCAGGCTGGCAATTGTACTGTTCTGCTCACAGCCACTGAGTATGGCTGAAAGTAGGAGAGCGGAAGAAAAGATAGCTACTTTCTGCCAATGACGTCGGGCAGAATGGAATAGGGTAAAGATAAGGCTCTGTATCGGGTCAGAAATAATGATGCTCCGTTATGCAACATTGTTATAGAAATTATATACCCAAGTAACCTCAATAGGCTTGTTTTAGTGAGAATACATTGATGTCTAATCAAGGTGTAGATTTGATTAGACGGTGGCTTTACGGGAAAATCGAGCCAAAGAAAAGGTGGCCAGAGCCACCTTTAAGAGTCTGTTTTATAAACGATGATTATCGGTGCGACATTGCTAACTGTGCATTGAAATCTTGGCGATGAACCCATCGTAGTCGCGTAGCCAGCATTATGGCTGCCGAGGTCAAGCCAATGATGTTACCAATCCAGAATCCGTGTGGACCCATAGGTTCAATAAACAAACCGGAAATACCTAAGATGTAGCCAATTGGCAATCCCAGAATCCAGTACGCGATGAATGTGCGGATAAAGATAGCTCGCATATCTTTATATCCACGCAGAGCACCGGCCGCGACCACTTGGATGGCATCGGTACATTGGTAGATAGCGGCAAGAAACAGTAGTTGGCCAGCAATGAGGATAACTTCAGGGTTGTCAGTGTACATCAGTGCAATATGCTCACGGAACAGTACTGTTGAAGTTGCAGTGAGGATTGCGATAGTCAAGGCAACGAGTAAACCACAGCGGCTAGCGATCTTCGCTTCGAAGACATTCTCTCGACCGAGCAGATATCCCACTCGGATACTCAAGGCAGATCCCAGACTCATCGGGATCATGAAGATCAGTGATGAGAAGTTACTTGCGATCTGGTGGGCTGCAACTGTGATTGAACCTAGAGGTGAGATCAACAAGGCAATGGCTGCAAACAGAGAAACTTCGAAGAAAATGGAGGCAGCAACGGGCAGGCCAAGTCTGAACAAACGAGTGAGTGCTTTAAGCTGTGGTTTATGCCATTTTTCAAATAGCCCGATACGGTTCAAGTGTTTGTTGAACTTGATATAAACCAGCATCGAGAAAAACATTAGCCAATAGACTAGCGCGGTAGCAACACCACAACCCACGCCGCCCATCGCTGGTGCGCCGAATTTACCGTAAACGAAAATCCAGTTAAGCGGGATGTTTGCCGCAAGGCCGATAAAACCAATCACCATAGCGGGAATGGTGAGTGACAAGCCTTCGGAGTAGCATTTTAATGTTTGGAAAAACAAAAAGCCAGGTACGGCGAAGACGACGGCATGGAGATAACCAATGGTTTTTTCTGCCAAGGCCGGCTCAACATCCATCATGTTGATCAGTACACCTGCGTTGTACAGAATTAACATAATAGGTACAGACATAATCAGGGCCAGCAAAAAGCCGTGCTGAACCTCGAAAGGTATTTTATCTTTTTTCCCAGAGCCGTTAAGGGTTGCCACGATAGGAACGAGAGCGATAAGTAGTCCGACGCCAAATAAAATGGATGGTAGCCAGATACTTGTGGCTACTGAGACTGCCGCCATATCTGTCGCACTCACGCCTCCCGCCATAACAGTATCAACAAAACCCATAGATGTTTGGGCAATAGAGGCTATGAGAACGGGGATCGCAAGTTTTAACAAGTGACGTGTTTCACGTCGGTAATTTTGCACGAGAGAATCCTTTGAATGTACTAAACGCGGGCATTATAGCGGCAAACGTTTACCTTACAATTGTTATGTGTAGTTAGTTCATACAATTGATAAGGCGTATCTCCCAATTACATAAGATGCAGGATTTAGAGTACGTTAAATCATGTATCGAGCTCGCCTTTTATTGCGCTCTCTTCTGTGTAGTGGCTTTGGTATAATGGTGCAATACACATAGGGGGGAATAATTATGTTTACGGGTATTGTTCAAGGGACCGCAGAGGTTGTGGCTATTGAAAAGAAAGAGCAATTTCAAACACACGTCCTTGAATTGAGCGAGTCGATGCGGGATGGTTTGGCGTTGGGTGCATCGGTTGCGCATAACGGGTGTTGCCTTACCGTGACAAAAGTCGATGGGGATCGAGTCAGCTTTGATTTGATGCAAGAAACGTTGGCAGTGACAAATCTGGGCCAGTTAAACACGGGTGATCATGTCAATATTGAACGTGCTGCTCGCTTTGGTGACGAAATTGGCGGCCATTCAATGTCGGGCCATATTAACGCAGTTGTAGAAATAGCCAAGATTGATACAACGCCTAATAACTGTACGATTTGGTTTACCATTCCTGAACAATACCAGAAGTATATTTTACGTAAGGGTTACATTGGTTTAGACGGCTGTTCGTTGACGATTGGCCACGTTGAGGAGGGGCGTTTTTGCGTACACCTTATTCCAGAAACCCTTCAGCGTACATTGTTTGGATCTCGGCAGGTTGGCGATATGGTCAATATGGAAATTGATCCTCAAACTCAGGCGATAGTTGATACCGTTGAACGTGTGTTAGCCCAGAGAGGGTGAGGAAGTATTTAACCAAGTAACCTTCAGCGTTAATTAATCAGTGTTAATCAAATTGGAGGTTACTTGGATTTGGATATAGATGGGTTAAAAAATCTGCTCGTCGTCAGCATCAACAAATAAGTTGATGGTTTTGTGAAGTTCATCAACTTGCATGTTTAGATGGATGGCATGACAGCAGGCAGGGCAGTCATCGTAAAATTCTTGACTACCAGCACTGGCATCGAGAGTAATATGGATATGATGGCCGCAGTGAGGGCACTCGACTGATTTTTCAGAATAATTTTTCATTATCAACTCCTCGAGATGATGCGTTATGGAGAGGTGATTTGATTACCTGACCTTGCAACAAATCTTTTTTCTTCTGTTGATTTAACTTTAGCGATTGCTGTTCGTTTTCGCTCAAAATTAACTGTAAATTTTGACTGGGTAGAGGATTTTGCTATTCAGTTATGAGTGGGGTATCGATGTTGGAAGAAAAGACTAGATGTTTTGATAAAGGCGAATGTCGAGATGAAAAAACATCGGGCAATATTGCCTCAAATTTCAGGCTTTATTGCCTAAAAATAAATGCAGGCGCTTTTTGCTTAGTCCTGCATTCATTGTCATGGAAAAATTAGCACTTAAGCGAAGAAAGTAACTGCGTATTTACTTCGAGCAGCGAGTTAAGTTTTTTGTCAGCGATTGCCCAGCGAGGATCATTCGCGTAGGCGGCGTCGGGAACGGCGATACCTTTCATTTGCGCGGCTTTCGCTGCAAGTAGGCCATTGACCGAGTCCTCAAAAGCAATGCAATGCTGAGGAGCTACACCAAGTGCGTCAGCGGCATTGATATAGACTTCAGGATGGGGTTTGCCATAGCGCAGAGTTTCAGCTGACAGTACCGCGCTGAATTTGTCTTCAAGCGATAGGGCTGCCAATGTTGAGGTTATCAACTGCATGGGTGACGATGAAGCAAGGGCTATTTTTAATCCGGCAGCTTCACAAGCTGCAATGGCCTCGATAACACCAGGCAGCATGGGTTTATGCTCTTTTACTAGCTCTTCAACGCGCAAGACGACCATGTCGGTTACTGCTGAAATGCTATGCTCTTGCCAAGGTTGCTTGGCATACCAGTATTCAACAACCTGATCGATACGCAATCCCATCGTTTGGTGTGTATCTTCAGTGGTAATGTTGACGCCTAGGGATGAAAATATTTCGACTTGGGCTTGTTGCCAGAATGGCTCGGAATCGACCAGCAGGCCATCCATATCAAATACAGCTGCTTGTAACATTGTGCGGTTCTCTGGTAGGGGACTGATATGTAAGTATTGATAAACTAACATAATAACCCTTTATGCCCAAGACTAATCGAGGTATCCTCAGTCGCCAATAAGCCCTAGTTTCCGCATTTCCTGTTCAGCCTGAGTAATGTAGCTACCACCAAATAAGTTACAGTGATTAAGGATATGGTAGAGGTTATACAGGGGCTTACGTGCGATATAGCCCTCGTCTAACGGCCAGATGGATTGGTAGCCGTCATAGAAAGATGTCGGGAAGCCTCCGAATAGTTCAGTCATTGCGATGTCACATTCACGATCCCCCCAGTAACTCGCCGGGTCGAAAATGATCGGACCATCAACGGTTAGCGCCGTATTACCATGCCATAAATCACCATGCAGCAAAGAGGGCTTGGGTTGATGGTGCATCAATAGGTTGATGACTTTGGCTGTGATCGTATCAATGCTGGCAAAGTGGATGCCTTTTTCACTACAAAGTTGTAATTGCCAAGCAATACGTTGCTCGGCGAAAAAACGACACCATTTGCGACGCCATTGGTTAGGTTGAGGGGTCAGGCCAATATAATTGTCCAGATCAAAACCGTATTCGACTTGCTCTCCCCAAGCATGCATATTGGCTAGCTGCTGTCCGAGCTCGAAGGCTGCTTGATCGTTGATTACCTTAGTCGGTAAATAATTCAATATTAGGAAGGATTTATCCTTAGCTGTCCCGATATGGATGAATTGTGGGACTGCGATGCAGTCAGTTTCATTGAGTAAGCGCAAGCTATCGGCTTCAGTTTCGAATGTCGCCAGTTGGTCGCGATCGTTGATTTTCACAAAATAGCGTTCTTGGCCATTTCCTATGCAATAGCAGGCGTTGATGTCACCGCCTTCAACGGGTTCCCGTTCTGTGATTTGAAACGGCTTACCGAGTACCTCGGAAAGTTGGTGTGAAATCGCTTGCCACATAGCATCCTCCACGAAACATCAATCTAGGTGAGGGGAAAATAACCTCTCAAACATAGTAGACTATTTATGGTATTAAGAATTAGGCATTTATCATGCTTTTACCGATGCTGTGCCTTTCATCACGCTTGAATGAGAGTGGACGTACGGAAAATGCCATTATCTTAATGCGTACTTGGCAGTAATCCGGTTGGCATAAGTTGATGAAATTTTGCCTCGGCAACGAGGATGGTGGCTTGTTCTATATCCGGAGCAAAATAGCGGTCTTTGTCGTAGAAGCTGACACGGGCACGTAACATGGACTTGGCTAGTTCTAACCGCGGTGAGCTTCGGTTGGGTAAGCGAAAGTCCAGCCCTTGGCTGGCGGCAAGTAATTCGACCGCGATTATTCCCCGGGTGTTGTCTGTCATATCGGCAAGCCGTCTGCCGGCAAAGGTGGCCATTGATACATGATCCTCTTGATTTGCCGAGGTTGGCAGACTGTCGACGGACGCGGGATGGGCAAGAGTTTTGTTTTCGCTGGCAAGGGCTGCAGAGGTGACTTGTGCAATCATGAACCCGGAATTAACACCGCCGTTATTCACCAAAAATGGTGGCAGCTTGCTTAGATTGCTGTCAATAAGCAGTGCCGTGCGTCTTTCTGATAGACTGCCTATTTCCGCAATAGCCAGAGCGAGGTTATCGGCCGCCATCGCCACCGGTTCGGCATGAAAGTTCCCGCCAGAGAGGATCTCTGTGTCGCCGGCAAAAATAAGAGGGTTATCTGAGACAGCATTGGCTTCGATTCTCAATACCTCCGCCGCTTGGCGAATTTGTTGCAAACAGGCCCCCATGACTTGTGGCTGGCAGCGAAGCGAGTAGGGATCTTGTACTTTGTCACATTGCTGGTGGGATAGGCCTATTTCGCTATGCTCATCAAGAAGGTGACGGTAAGCCCTCGCAGCATCAATTTGGCTTTGGTGACCACGGGCCTGATGTATCCGTTTGTCAAAAGGCTTTCTGCTGCCTAAAGCAGCATCGACAGACATAGCGCCGCAAACCGTTCCGGCAGCATAGAGATCCTCGGTAGCAAAGAGTCCCTCAAGGGCAAATGCCGTGGATGCTTGGGTGCCATTAAGCAAGGCCAACCCTTCTTTGGGGGCGAGGGTCAGTGGGATGAGCCCTGCTATTTTTAGAGCGGCATCACCTTTGATGATCTCTCCCTGGTATCGAGCCTGGCCTTCACCAAGCAGTACGGTACTCATATGAGCCAGTGGCGCGAGATCACCGGACGCACCAACGGATCCTTTTTTGGGAATACAAGGATAAACGTCGGCATTGAGCAAGCGGATAAGAGAATCGACGACCAGAGGCCGGATCCCTGAATATCCACGGGCCAAACTGTTTATTTTAAGTACCATCATCAAGCGGACGGTGTGGTCTGCCATAAAATCACCAATCCCAGCGGCATGGGAAAGGACAATGCTACGCTGAAGAATCTCGAGATCCTTCGCATCGATGTGGGTGTTGGCAAGTAATCCGAAGCCGGTATTGATACCGTATACCACTTGTTCTTCTGCAATTATTTTCTCGACGATTCGGATACTTTCTGCCATTTTTCCATAAGCACTACGATGGAGTGACAGTGTCACGCGATTCCGGCTGACCGTCCGTAATTCGTTCAGTGACAGTTCACCCGGTTTGATTTCTATGTGGGGCATATCATTATCCTTTTGCTTATTTATTCTTTTTTTTCATTAGCATAGGTAAATCAAGCGAGTGCTCCTCTGCGCAGCGTATGGCAATGTCGTAGCCTGCATCTGCATGGCGCATAACGCCGGTTGCCGGATCGTTGTGCAGGACCCGTTGGAGCCGTTGGTCTGCGTCGGTTGTGCCATCACAAACGATGACCATGCCAGCATGTTGGGAAAACCCCATACCAACGCCTCCGCCATGGTGCAGTGATACCCAAGTAGCGCCAGAGGCGGTATTGAGCATGGCGTTGAGTAGTGGCCAGTCGGATACGGCATCTGAGCCATCGAGCATATTTTCGGTTTCGCGATTGGGGCTGGCAACAGAGCCTGAATCGAGATGATCCCGCCCGATCACAATAGGGGCTTTGAGTTCGCCATTCCTGACCATTTCATTGAAAGCTAGCCCGAGGCGAGCTCGATCTTTCAGTCCGACCCAGCATATCCGTGCTGGCAGTCCTTGGAATTGGATCTTTTCTTGCGCCATGTTGATCCAGTGATGGAGTTGGGGGTTGTGAGGGATCAGTTCTTTGACTTTTTGATCCGTTTTGTAGATGTCATCAGGATCGCCGGAAAGGGCTGCCCAACGAAATGGCCCGATGCCTTCGCAGAATAATGGGCGAATATAGGTCGGGACAAAGCCCGGGAAATCAAAAGCATTGGTGATCCCTTGCTCGAAGGCCATTTGGCGGATGTTGTTGCCGTAGTCGACGGTAGCGGAACCGGCTTGCTGCAAAGCGAGCATTGCCTTGACTTGATTCGCCATCGATTGTTTGGCTGCTGCGATGACGGCTGCCTCATTCGTTTTCCTCATTTCCACAGCGTGTTTGAGTGTCCAGCCTTGTGGCAAATAGCCGTTGAGGGGGTCATGGGCGGAGGTTTGGTCTGTGGTACAATCGGGGACAATACCTCGGGCTACAATTTCTTCAAAGATATCAGCAGCATTACCGAGTAAGCCGACAGAAATGGGAGCATCGATATGTTGACTGTGCACGATGAAAGATAGCGCTTCGTCAAGCGAGGTGGCTTTTTTATCGAGGTAGCCAGTTCTTATTCGGTAATCAATACGGGATTCATCGCACTCGACGGCGATCAACGAAAAACCAGCCATCGTTGCCGCGAGAGGTTGTGCGCCACCCATTCCCCCCAATCCGCCTGTGAGGATCCAGCGTCCTCTTGCGTCACCATTGAAATGTTTTCGGGCCATAGCAGCAAATGTTTCATAAGTGCCTTGGATGATCCCTTGTGATCCAATATAGATCCAGCTGCCAGCGGTCATCTGGCCGTACATCATCAAGCCTGCTTTATCGAGCTCGTTGAAATGCTCCCAGTTGGCCCAATGGGGAACAAGGTTCGAGTTTGCGATAAGTACTCTGGGTGCATTGCTGTGGGTTTTAAATACGCCTACCGGCTTGCCTGATTGGATGAGTAAGGTTTCATCAGACTCGAGCCGTTTTAGCACATCGATAATTTTGTCGAAGCATTCCCAGTTGCGTGCGGCTCGGCCTATCCCACCATAGACAACCAAAGCATGAGGATGCTCGGCGACATCAGGATGTAGATTATTCATCAGCATCCGGAGTGGTGCTTCCGTGGGCCAGGATTTTGCGTTGAGCTGTGAACCTGTTGGCGCAAATATTTTTCGGTCTATGTCAAAGCGGTCGCATGAAGGGGGGGAAGTAGGCATAAGAGCTCTCCTTTGCTATCGGCTAAAGGCGCGGGCGATCGTCCAAACTAGCCGCGCGGCCAAGCGTGCGGTCTGACCATCAATGTCAAACCTTGGGTTATATTCGGCGATATCGGCGACCAGTATTTTGCTTTCGCCAGATTGGCTTTTGGCATCAAGAACAATATGGAGTAGCTGGTCGACAACGGTTGGTGGTACACCGTAAGTGGCAGGGGCACTGACACCGGGGGCGGCAGATGCTGGGAATACATCCATGTCGATAGTCAGGTACAGGTAATCAGATTGCTGGATAAACAACGATAGCTTTTCACTAACGGCTGCAATATCACTGGCGTTTAATTCATTATCCTCAACATAGAGCACACCAAGCTGGTCGGCTTTCGAAAATAGTGCTTGGGTGTTACTGGCTCTGCTGATCCCAAGGCATGCATAATGGAAAGGCCAGTTTTGCAGTTCACAAAAGCGGGCTATCTGGTGGAAGGGGGTGCCTGAGCTACCTTGTTCTACCTGAGTTTGAACTGGGGGATTGCGCAAATCAAAGTGGGCATCGAAGTTGATAATCCCCACGGTTGGAGGATGGCATGTATATTCTTGTGCAGTAAGTGGTTCAGGTTGCTGTTTTTGCAACAAGTAGTTGCCTATCCCTTGGAATGTACCCCAAGCCACCTCGTGGCCGCCTCCCAGAACAATGAGTCGGTGACGTTGCCGTAGCGACTGGCAGACATCTTCGCTGAGACGGTATTGTGCAAGGGACAAATTACCGTCATCACATCGGATATCGCCACCATCGTAAATTGGCTTGTTATGGTGCCAAGCCAGATTGGCGAGGGCTCGTCTGATGGATATCGGCGCATCGTAGGCACCGATTCTGCCTTTGTTGCGGGCTACGCCTTCATCACAAGCGAACCCCAGAATCATGATGCCCTCATCGTTGGCATCCTCTGCGGGTTGGATGAGTTGATGCCAATGCAAGCCCTGATCACCGTCTTCGGGATCACTGCGACCTTGCCAAACAGACATATCACTAGGCATATTGTCCTCCAGAATACTGTCCTACGGCCTGTGGGAAATAGTGGCCGTCAACAATACGTGCCGTGAGATCAGGTACGCCTATGCAATAAGAGAGCTCGGCGGGGTGCGAGAGTCGCCAAATAGCCAGATCTGCTGCCATACCAACCCGTATTTCACCTCTGTCATGATCTAAGCCTAGGGCCTTGGCGGCATGAATGGTGACACCACGAAGGCATTCTTCAGGGGTGAGCCTGTAAAGCGTACAAGCCATATTCATAATGGTTCGCAAAGAGGCGATAGGCGAAGTCCCCGGATTGAAATCACTGGCAATCGCCATGGGAACGTCGAGCCTGCGGAGTTGATCGATAGGGGGAAGTTGGGTTTCGCCCAAGAAATAGAAAGCGCCAGGGAGCAGTGTCGCCACAGTGCCGCAAGCTGCCAGTGCCGCGACGCCCTCGGTATCGAGATACTCTATGTGGTCGACAGAATAGGCGCCTAACCGAGCGGCGAGGGCACTGCCACCCATATTTGAAAGCTGCTCGGTATGGCCTTTGATTGCCAGCCCGTAATCTCGAGCTGTTTCGAATACGCGTCGGCACTGCTGGGGTGTAAAAGCGATTTTCTCACAAAATACATCAACAGCGTCAGCAAGACGTTCGTTAGCGACGGCTGGAATAATCGCTTGGCAGATATGGTCGATATACCCATCGGCATTGCCGGTAAATTCAGGTGGGGTAGCATGGGCGGCAAGCAGTGTCGTTACAACTTTGATATCGGCCTGCTGGCCAAGCCTGCGGGCAACTCGCAACATCTTACATTCGTCCGCAAGGGTCAGGCCATAACCTGATTTAATTTCAATGGTAGTTACGCCATTATTCTTGAATCCTTGCAGGCGTTCATTGGCGAGTTGGTAGAGTATTTCCTCGCTTGCTTCACGAGTTGCGCTGACGGTAGCGAGGATCCCCCTGCTTGATTCGGCAATGGTTTGGTAGGACACACCAGAGAGTCGTTGTTCGAATTCACGAGCACGGTTGCCGGCAAAGACAAGGTGGGTATGGCAGTCGATAAGTCCAGGGGTAATGAGCTGTCCCTGAACATCAATTGTGGTGATTGTGCTGGTGGATGACAGCGCCTGCAGGCAACGTTTCTCGTCGCCTATTGCAGCGATAAGACCGTTGTGGATTGCGATAGCCGTTGCCGTGCTTGGGGCGTATCCCATATCCCCCGGTGTTGCAGATGTCAGGTTGGCATTGGTGATTAGCAGTCCCATCACGGTCTCCTTTGCGGGCATATACAAATAATTGAAATTTAATGGGTATATTGAACATAGTTGAAAATTAATCGGGGCAAAAAAACGGTGTTGAAGTTTGTGGGGTTACGCAACTTTCAAGCGACCCCCTTGATTGAAGCGCCTGTATTGGGTAATGGTGTTTTGAATTAATGGGTGCCAAACGGATTAGCGGCAAAAAGGACAAATACGTATGTTCAAGAAAATGATGGCTTCATTGGGTGTTGGTGCAGCAAAGGTTGATACTGTGCTTGAACAAACCAGTGTATTCCAAGGTGAGTCTCTGCGCGGATTGGTCAAGATAACAGGGGGAGATGTCGAGCAGCATATCGACGCGATTACAATTAAGCTCAACTGTGAAATGAAAGTTGAAAGCGACGATAATGGTGTGAGCTATCAGACGATCACCCTCGGACATGTTTGTGCGACGGAACCCTTTGAGATCGGGGTGGGGGAGGAAAGGCATGTTCCGTTTACCCTCCAGTTGCATGATGAAATACCGGTAACGGCCGTTAATGCCCGTTACAATCAGTGCAAAGTCTGGCTGGAAACCGAACTTGATATTGATTTTGCCCTTGACCCGAGTGATCGCGATTATATTGAGATCAAGCCGCTGCCTGTGGTCGAAAAGATAATATCAATTATTGAGCAGGCCGGTTTCGAAATGGTCAAGGCGGATGTGGAAAGCGGCTATTGCCGAGGTAATGGATTTGAATCTGTATCCGGTTGCTATCAAGAGTTGGAGTTTAGTAATGGCGCTTTCTTGGATAAGAAAGAGATTGAGCTGACATTTATCCTTAATGGAAATTATGTTCATTGCCTGACAGAAATTGATCGGCGTTTTAGCGGCGGTGACCAATATCGTTCATTTACTCTATCGCGGTCAGCTACTGAAGGGGAGATCCGCCAAGCCCTGTTACCGACGTTGGGTTTATAATTTCGGCAAATAAGGCGCGTAGCAGTGATCACTGATAAGTGCTTATTGGTGCTTGACATTTCAAGGAGAAAATCCTTTATCCTCCCTGTAAATTAAGATTGCAATATTGCGCTTTATTATTATGCCAATTATTCGCCGCGAACGTAACTCGCGGCGAAATGCGCTTTGCATTATAAAAATGAGCTAGGTACAATTCGGTCTTCGGCACGTTCCGGTATTCGTATTACTGAGTGACGGTTGCCGAGCCTTCATTTTTCTCTTTTCAACATGTGTTGCTTGGTATGCAACACCACTGTAAAGGATATATACATGCCTGTAATTACTCTTCCTGACGGTAGTCAGCGTCAATTCGATAACGCCGTATCTACTATGGACGTTGCAATGTCAATCGGCCCTGGTCTGGCAAAAGCCTGTATCGCTGGTCGTGTAGATGGTGAGCGCGTTGATGCGTGTGATCTAATCGAAAATGACGCAAGCCTTGAAATCATCACAGCCAAAGATGAAGATGGCCTGGAAATCATCCGTCACTCATGTGCTCACCTTCTGGGTCATGCTATCAAGCAGCTTTTCCCTGATGTGAAAATGGCGATTGGTCCAACAATCGACAACGGTTTCTACTACGACGTAGACCTAGAGCAATCGCTGACTCAAGAAGATCTTGACGCGATTGAAAAGCGCATGATTGAGCTTGCTAAAACCAAGTACGATGTCATCAAGAAAAAGGTCAGCTGGCAGGAAGCACGTGATACGTTTGAAGCACGTGGTGAAACCTACAAGATGGAAATTCTAGACGAGAACGTTTCACGTGACGATCGTCCAGGTCTTTACCATCACGAAGAATACATCGACATGTGTCGCGGTCCACACGTTCCTAACATGAGCTTCTGCCAGCACTTTAAACTGCTGAACGTTGCTGGTGCTTACTGGCGTGGTAACAGCGATAACAAGATGTTGCAGCGTATCTACGGTACAGCATTTGCCGATAAGAAAGCCCTGAAAGCTCACCTGACTCGCCTTGAAGAAGCCGCTAAGCGTGACCACCGTAAACTAGGTAAGCAACTTGACCTGTACCACATGCAGCAAGAAGCACCTGGTATGGTATTCTGGCACCACAACGGCTGGACTGTATTCCGCGAGCTAGAAGTTTTCGTTCGTGACAAACTGAACGAATACGGCTATCAGGAAGTTAAAGGTCCTCTAATGATGGACCGCGTTCTTTGGGAACGTTCTGGTCACTGGGACAAGTACGCAGAGAACATGTTCACGACGTCTTCTGAAAACCGTGAATATGCAATCAAGCCAATGAACTGTCCGGGCCACGTTCAGATCTTCAACCAAGGTCTGAAATCATACCGTGATCTGCCATTGCGTATGGCTGAGTTCGGTTGCTGTCACCGTAACGAACCATCAGGTGCGCTTCACGGCCTGATGCGTGTACGTGGCTTCACACAGGATGATGCACACATCTTCTGTACTGAAGGTCAGGTACAACAAGAGGTGACATCTTGTATCAAGATGGTTTATGATACCTATCAGACATTTGGTTTTGATAACATTGTAGTTAAGCTATCAACTCGTCCAGAGAAGCGTGTTGGTTCTGACGAAATGTGGGACAAAGCTGAATCTGACCTGAAACTTGCTCTTGGCTCTATGGATATCCCATATGAAATTCAAGAGGGCGAGGGTGCGTTCTACGGTCCTAAGATCGAGTTTACACTGCACGACTGTCTAGATCGTGCTTGGCAGTGCGGTACAGTTCAGTTAGACTTCGCACTACCTGAGCGTCTAGGCGCTACTTACGTAGGTGAAGATAACGAGCGTCATACGCCTGTTATGATCCACCGTGCTATCCTTGGTTCTCTAGAGCGCTTTATCGGTATTCTAATCGAAGAGTACGCGGGCTTCTTCCCTACTTGGTTGGCACCACAGCAGGCTGTTGTAATGAATATTACTGATAGCCAAGCGGAATATGTACAACAAGTAGTCGAAAAACTTCAAAAATCTGGAATTCGTGTCAATGCGGACTTGAGAAATGAGAAGATTGGCTTTAAAATCCGCGAACATACTTTGAAGCGTGTACCTTACATGCTTGTCTGCGGTGACAAAGAAGTCGAAGCAGGCGAGATTGCAGTACGTACTCGCAAGGGTAAAGATTTGGGTAAATATAAGATTGACGATCTTGTTGCTTTCTTGCAGCAGGATATTAGCAGTCGCACACTCAATGTTGTGGAGGAATAAGGTATTAAAGGCACAAAAAGAACCCAAGCACCAGCTAAGCAGAATGCACACCGTCTAAATGGCGAAATCCGCGGAGTACGCGAAGTGCGTCTGACTGGTATTGATGGTGAGTCAATCGGTGTTGTTTCTATCGAAGAAGCAATGGAAACTGCTCATGAGGCTGGTGTCGATCTGGTTGAAATCAGCCCTAATGCCGAGCCACCTGTTTGTCGTGTGATGGACTATGGTAAGTACCTGTTCGAAAAGAGCAAGGCTGCTAAAGAGCAAAAGAAAAAGCAGAAACAAATCCAGGTAAAAGAAGTTAAATTCCGTCCTGGTACAGACGAAGGCGATTATCAGGTAAAACTGCGCAACCTGAGTCGCTTTTTAGAAGAGGGCAACAAGGGTAAAGTCACACTACGTTTTCGTGGTCGTGAAATGGCCCATCAGAGTCTTGGTATTGACCTTCTAAACCGTATTAAAGAAGACTTGATCGACCTAGCGGTTGTAGAAAGCTTCCCTAATAAGGTTGAAGGTCGTCAAATGACGATGATGCTTGCCCCTAAGAAGAAGTAATTACGGCATTCAAGTAGCATAAGGCGCTGCTTAGCTGCAGCGCTTTTTGTTCGCCTGATTACTATGTTATTAACATTCAACAATGCGGAGTCTCATCATGCCTAAGATGAAATCCAACAAAGGTGCTGCTAAGCGTTTTAAGAAAACTGCTGGTGGTTTCAAGTTTAAGCACGCAACTAAGCGTCACATCCTGACTAAACGTACTACTAAGAACAAGCGTCAGCTACGTCCAAATGCAATCCTTCCTAAGTGTGAAGTGGCTGCAGTTGCTCGCATGCTTCCGTTCGCTTAATAGTTTTTCAGTATTTACATTTAATTAGTTAGGAGTCTCCTATGCCTCGCGTAAAACGTGGTGTACAAGCGCGTGCACGTCACAAGAAAGTTCTAAAACAAGCTAAAGGTTACTACGGTGCACGTTCACGTGTTTACCGCGTAGCTTTCCAGGCTGTTACTAAAGCTGGTCAATACGCTTACCGTGACCGTCGTCAGAAGAAACGTACTTTCCGTCAACTATGGATTGCACGTATCAACGCTGCTGCTCGTCAGAATGGTATGTCTTACAGCCGTTTGATCAACGGTCTGAAGAAAGCGTCTATCGAAATCGATCGTAAGATCCTTGCTGATATCGCTGTATTCGACAAAGCAACTTTCACAGTGCTTGTTGAGAAGGCAAAAGCTGCTCTGTAATTTTACAGTTTAGTTTTTACGGAAAAGGAGAGCTTCGGCTCTCCTTTTTTCATTTTTACCATTTATCCCAAGACCCATATCATTCCCTTCATGCCTTGAAGCTGTCTTGTCGTCTTTCTAGATTCGCCTGTAGCTCGAACCCCTGTAGCTCAAACTAATGCTTTCTCCCAATTCTGCATATTGGGGAGAACTCGGGTATACAAATCTACTCTTTGATGAGATACCAACATATTCACATCGCTCTGTGTATTTGTGCCATTCGATCGTATGGTACCCGTTGTGATGGCTTTCACGCTTAAGCTGGTGTACTCACATGCGTTTATATATTCCCCTTAGCACCTGTCATATTTCATGCAAGATATCGCAAAGCAGGTTTGTGCTTCTATGCGAATTGTTTTCACTTAACTACTGGTACCGCCACTAGCTGAAGTAGGGGGTATTCAAATTGGCGACTGCGCCGATGATAGGTGCGTTAAATGAAAGCTAAATCGAGGGATTGACGTGAAACAAATGACAAAGACACCGTTGGCACTGGCTTGTGCTGCAATATTGACAATGAGTGGGGCTATTAATGTAGGAGAGATCAGTGCGGGAGAGAGCGGTGCTCAACCGGGAATGGTCGCTCCGGCGATAGTGGGGGGAGATCTTGCCCAGACCAGTCAATGGGGATTCTATACCCAGTTGGTAACGCGTAATGGAAATCGCCCTTTTTGCGGGGCTAGTTACCTAGGGGATGGTTATGTGCTTACGGCTGCCCATTGTGTAGCTGGGGATATACCAAGCCAGCTTGCTGTAAAGGTTGGGGGATTTCAATACAACGGTATGGATGGCCAGCGGGCCAATGTGGCGAATATTTATGTACACCCCAATTACAACCGCGGGACGTTAACGAATGATATTGCGGTTTTGAAGCTGGATCGTGAGCTGCCTACGGCGACCAAAGTCGAGATAGCTGCTGGTGCATTGTCACAATATGCCGTTGCAGGTGATATTTTGAGTGTAGCCGGGCTTGGGCGTTTGCAGGAAGGGGGGAATACACCATCGCACTTGATGTCGGTAGATGTTCCCTTAGTGACAGATTCTGTCTGTCGGCAGGCCGGCGGTAACTATAGCACTATCGGTGAGGTAAGTTTTTGTGCTGGCATACCTCAGGGGGGCAAAGATGCCTGCCAAGGTGACAGTGGTGGTCCGATAATTGTTAATCAAGGGGGGATTATAACTCAGCTTGGTGTGGTGAGCTGGGGTATTGGCTGTGCAAGGCCGGGTAAATATGGTGTATATAGCGATATTGCAGCATTGCGTGGTTGGCTGGATAGCGTGAGATCAACCCCGACTGATACGGTTACTGTGGGTTATGAAACCACGAAGCAATTAGCCAGCTTTAAACTTGGTGAATTGGTATCGCATCGATTTACGGTGAAAAATAGCGGTACTGTGCCATTTACAGTCACGACGGCGAGTCTATCAGCAAGCGGCGTAGCGACGAAGCCGGTTGTTGTGAGTGATGGTTGTAGCCAGACATCGTTGACGAGCGGAAGTGCCTGTCAGGTTGCTATTGAGTTTGGTGCGAGCAACGTTGGGCAAGCAACGGTAACCTTGGCATTTGAAATCGATAAAACGAACACCGTTTACCAGTCTGTTGTACAGGCACAGGTGAGCAATAGCGGGCAGACAGGAAATTGCGCCAATGAATGGCAAGCAGGCCAAGTATACAATAAGGGGGATGTCGTGTTCTGGCAAGGCTCCTTATGGCAGGCGCAGTGGTGGAATCAAGGGGCAGATCCTGCTCAGTCAGGGCCTTGGGGCGTATGGCAGCAGGTGAATGGCAATGGGTGTGATAACCCTGATCCAACCCCCGATCCTACTCCTGAGCCACCCGTACCTGTGCCGACACCTGATCCTGAGCCAACACCGCCTGTTGGTGGCAATGCTTACGTTGCCGGCGGTAGTTATCAGCCCGGTGATATTGTCACCCATAACGGAGCATCCTACCAATGCCGAGCGTGGCCGAATGGCCTCTGGTGTTCGTCAAGCCCTGTGCATTATGAGCCGGGACGTGGGGTCGTGTGGCAAGATGCCTGGACGCGGTTCTAAATGTATTGTTGCGGGGGCAGGCTTGTTTGCGTCAAGGCCAGTGTGATCTCATTGCGCCGGATCTGGTTTTTTGCTGTCAATATGAATGTATTGCTAGCAAGCGGGTCGGTGATTGCCTGACGTAAAGGAGACTTTAATAGCTGCGTACTATCAGCGATGCGAGTGTCGATAGTACGCAGTATTTTCTCTTGGCCTGCCAGCTGGCGGGTGATTTTATCGAGATCTTTTCCTACGTGCCGATGATGGTGTATTAAGTCCGTGTATTCTTTAGGTTTGGTACTGGCAGTGGCCGCTGCTTGCTCAATCTGATTGGCGGCTAGTTGTTGTTCTTGCTGGCGTGTTGTGACCATTTCTGCTCGTTGCTCTATTTTGTGTATGAGTATGCTTCGCAGCAGCCGGAGCTGCTGCAATTGCTTGGCCAGCGAGTGTACTGTGATATTGAGCGTAGAGTCTTGCTGATACCTCATGACGGTTTAATCACCGATATCGTTAAGGATTTGCGCTGTTTTGGCTTCTTCAATTTTATTGATAAGACGATGTGATTCCGCATTGTCCCGCACAGCTTTACTTAGGGTAATCGTGGCACTGACAAGAAATAAGCTGCAGATGCTGTAGTAGCCTTTGATAAGCAGGTCGCCCGGTAGTTTGATGATACTGATCGTCATAGCAATTACGGCAATGATAAAGGTCGCTTTCGCATAAACTAGCCAGTATTTATCTTGTTGTTGGAACATAATCTATCTCCTTGATAAGTTTGTTTGAAAATGATGTGTTGATTGATTTTTGCCTTAATCGAACAGTGTTTTTAATTTAATGGGTTTATTTGAACAATGCAAGGGTTACCCGAAAAAAAATGTGGAAATAATGCTTGGGGAAAATGTTAGTTGTAGGTAACAACCGGTAGCTAGCCATGCTGGCTCGATGGATTTCGGGTGTGTAGAGGAGGGGCTGGATAGCAGGGGGGGGTGTGATGAATTTTGGTCAAGAGTGTGGAAATGACGGAGGGAATTGAATAAAGGCGTTTTTTTTTCATCCAATATTGTCGATTTAGTGCGATTGGATTTGGATTTGGACGGATGTTTCTTTAGTATGTATCGTTACGCGAATTTATATCTCCCTAAAGGACGCCACCTGTAGGTGGATGAGGAAACGATGCAACATCTAGACGAGATTATTGCCAACGCAACGGCAGCTATTGAGCAGGCTGATTCATTAGTCGCTCTGGACGAAGTGCGTGTCCAGTACCTGGGCAAAAAGGGTGAACTAACCCTTCAACTACAAAGCTTGGGCAAACTGCCACCAGAAGAACGTCGCGAAGCGGGTCAAGAGATCAACAAAGCGAAAGGTGCAGTGCAACAAGCCATTACAGCACGTAAAGATGCTCTTCAGCGCGCTGAGCTTGAAGCGAAACTGGCTGCAGAAACCATTGATGTCACTCTGCCAGGTCGCCGTATTGAAAACGGTGGCTTACACCCAGTTACGCGTACCGTTGAGCGTATTGAACAGTTCTTTGGTGAGCTAGGCTTTAACGTTGAGTCTGGTCCTGAAATCGAAGATGCATTCCATAACTTCGACGCACTGAACATCGCTGCTGATCACCCTGCGCGTACCGATCACGATACCTTCTTCTTTAACCCTGATTTGATGCTGCGTACTCACACGTCGGGCGTACAGATCCGTACGATGGAAAATGGTAAGCCACCATTCCGTTTCATCGCACCGGGCCGTGTATACCGTAACGATTACGATCAGACTCACACGCCAATGTTCCACCAGGTGGAAGGTATGCTGGTTGACGAGAACGTAAACTTTGCGCAGCTGAAAGGTATTCTGCACGACTTCCTATGCAACTTCTTCGAAGAAGAAGTTGAAGTTCGTTTCCGTCCTTCTTACTTCCCGTTTACCGAGCCTTCAGCTGAAGTTGACGTGAAAGGCAAGAACGGCAAATGGCTTGAAGTCCTAGGCTGCGGTATGGTTCACCCGAACGTACTTCGTAGCGTAGGCATCGACCCTGAGAAATACTCTGGTTTCGCATTTGGTATGGGCGTAGAGCGCCTGACTATGCTGCGTTACGGCGTAAACGATCTGCGTGCGTTCTTCGAGAACGACCTGCGTTTCCTAAAACAATTCAAGTAATTCAGGGTCCCGAGAGGAAAAATAATGAAATTCAGCGAATCTTGGCTTCGTGAGTGGGTTAACCCTGCGGTTACCACTGATGAACTAACTCACCAAATCACTATGGCTGGCCTAGAGGTAGACGACGTACTGCCTGTTGCTGGCTCTTTTACTGGCGTTAAAGTTGGCCAGGTTGTTGAGTGCGCTCAGCACCCAGATGCAGACAAACTGCGCGTAACCAAAGTAGATGTTGGCGAAGAAGAATTGCTAGACATCGTTTGTGGTGCGTCTAACTGCCGTCAGGGTCTTAAAGTTGCTGTAGCGACAGTTGGTGCTGTACTACCTGGCGATTTCAAGATCAAGAAAGCCAAACTACGCGGTCAGCCATCACACGGTATGCTGTGCTCGTTCTCTGAGCTGGGTATTGATGTTGAGTCTAACGGCATCATGGAGCTGGCAGAAGACGCAGTGAATGGTACTGACTTCCGTGAGTTCCTAGGTCTGGATGACGTTACTGTTGATGTTGACCTGACTGCAAACCGTGCTGACTGTTTTAGCATTCGCGGTATGGCTCGTGAAGTTGGTGTTCTAAACCGCGCTGACGTAACTGAGCCTGCAGTTGAAGCGGTTGCTGCTTCAATCGAAGACACTGTATCTATCGACGTGAAAGCGCCGGCTGCATGTCCACGTTACCTTGGCCGTGTGGTTAAGAACGTGAATGTTCAGGCTGAAACTCCACTATGGATGCAAGAAAAGCTGCGTCGTTGTGGTATCCGTTCAATCGATCCAGTTGTTGATATCACTAACTTTGTTCTGCTAGAGCAAGGTCAGCCAATGCACGCATTTGATCTGGCTAAGATCGAAGGTGGCATCGTGGTACGCTTGGCAGAGCAAGGCGAGAAGCTGACGCTGCTAGACGGCACTGAAGCTGAACTGAACGCTGACACACTGGTTGTTGCAGACCACAACAAAGCACTGGCTATCGCTGGTATCTTTGGTGGTGAGCAGTCTGGCGTTACGACTGAAACGAAAGACGTACTACTAGAGTGTGCATTCTTCGCTCCGGATCACATCCGTGGTCGCGCACGTAGCTACGGTCTGCACACTGATTCTTCAATGCGTTTCGAGCGTGGTGTGGATTACGCACTACAAGTGAACGCAATGGAGCGTGCAACGGCACTGCTTGTTGAAATCTGTGGCGGTGAAGTAGCGCCTGTTGTGGCAGTTGAGTCTGAAGCAGATCTACCTAAGCCAAACAAAGTCGCACTTCGTCGTACTAAACTAGACAACTTACTGGGTCACCACATTGCAGATGCAGACGTGGTTGAGATCCTAGAGCGTCTAGGCATGACCGTTGAAACAACGGCTGAAGGTTGGGAAGCTGTTGCACCAACATGGCGTTTCGACATCGCGATTGAGCAAGACCTAGTGGAAGAAGTTGGCCGTATCTACGGTTACGACAACATCCCTAACCAGTCGCCAGTGGCTGCTCTAAGCATGAACGATCACAAAGAAGCGGATCTACCGCTGAAGCGTGTACGTAACCTGCTTGTTGACCGTGGTTACCAAGAAGCGATCACTTACAGCTTCGTTGAGCCTGAGCAGCAGAAACTGGTTGTTCCTGGCGTTGAGCCATTGATCCTGCCATTCCCAATTTCTGCGGAAATGTCAGCAATGCGTCTTGGCCTGATCCAAGGTTTGTTGAACACTGTTGTTCACAACCAGAAGCGTCAGCAGCCTCGCGTTCGTCTGTTTGAATACGGCCTACGTTTCATCCCTTGCGAAACCGCTGAAAACGGCATGCGCCAAGAGCCAATGCTTGCTGGTGTTATTGCTGGTACGCGCAGCGAAGAGCACTGGGATATCGAAACCAACACCGTTGATTTCTTCGATCTTAAAGGTGATCTAGAAGCGATTCTAGAACTGTCTGCTAACGAGAAAGCATACTCATTCGCAGCCGTTAAGCACCCAGCACTTCACCCAGGTCAGTCTGCGGCTATCATCGTAGACGGCAAAGAAGTGGGCGTGATCGGTACGGTTCACCCAGAACTTGAGCGTAAGTTTGGCCTAAACGGCCGTACTATCGTGTTCGAAATCGAATGGTCTGCGATCAACACTAAAGTGATCCCAGAAGCCGTTGCGCTATCTAAGTTCCCGGCAAACCGTCGTGATATCGCCGTGGTTGTAAACGAAGGTGTTGCCGCTGGTGATGTCGTTGAAGCATGTCTTGCCAATGGTGGTGAACTGCTGAAAGACGTAAATCTGTTTGATGTTTACCGTGGTAAGGGCGTAGAAGAAGGCAATAAGAGCCTTGCTATTGCCCTGACACTTCAGTCAGCAGAACGTACACTGGAAGAAGCAGACATTGCAGCCGCAGTTGAAGCGATTGTTGCTGAATTGGCATCACGCTTTGGTGCATCGCTACGTGACTAATTGTTCAGACTAGCTCAAAAGTATTAGAGCTAATTTGCTGATTAATCAATGCATAGCAATAGAAAGCAGCCCTATGGGCTGCTTTTTTTTGATCTAAATCTAAGAATGCAAAATTTTTGTAACCCAGCAATTATTCCTATTTCAACCTATGGTTGTAGATATATATATCGCAAAATGAGTGAGTTATGGTCGATTTTGTCAAAAGTCATTCGTTTTAAGCGTGATAGGGGTGACAGAAGGAGCACAATGCTGCTAGAAGAAATCAATGATTTGACACGAACTTAACGTAAAAAAGTTGGCGGAAATCAGGAAGTTGGCTTAAACTTGTCTCTAGTTAGGACTGAAGCATTAATCGTGTGTAGATCACATGGTGTTGTTAAGGCTCAGACCAGCTAGACTGATTCGCTGCAGGTATAGTGATTGCTATGGCTGCGATCCATTCAACATAGTCTTGAGGGAATTATCTATGGCGCTCACAAAAGCCGATTTGGCTGAGAACCTGTTTGAAAATGTTGGGTTAAGCAAACGGGACGCCAAGGATACGGTGGAAGTCTTCTTTGAAGAAATAAGGAAAGCTCTGGAACATGGCGAGCAAGTGAAGTTATCAGGTTTTGGTAATTTTGATTTGCGCGACAAGAATGAGCGTCCCGGAAGAAACCCGAAGACGGGAGAGGATATTCCAATCTCCGCTCGTCGTGTTGTGACTTTCCGTCCAGGTCAAAAATTGAAAGCTCGCGTAGAAAACATCGAAATCGAAAAGTAATCGCGACTTTTGTGTGAATAAGAACCCAAGCAAGGTGTGTAGAACTTGCTTGGGTTTTTTATTGCCTAAAGTCCACGATAGCGTGACCTAGGTAATAAAGATGTTACCGAGTTGTATTGCAATAGTGTCTATGGATGCGGGCTAAGGTATCATAGTGGCATTAATCTTGAGCGAAGGGAGTACGTTCAATGGGAATGTTGCATTTAACCCAAGAAGGACAGTTTGTAGCATCGGCTCTGGATATGGATTTGCCAGTAGAGACTGGAATATGGAAAACATTGACAGGGGTGCGTTGCAGACTTTGGGGGCGGGGGATATTAGTTTGTGATCCACCTGCGGCAACGGTATCAGAGCATGAGGTCGTATTGTCTTGTGGTGTTCATGGTGATGAAACCGCCCCGATCGAGTTAATTGACCGTTTGGTAACGCAAGTGTTGGTCGGAGTGTTAGTGCCCGCACACCGCTTGCTATTTATTGTCGGTCATCCTGAAGCGATACAGCATCACCAGCGTTATCTCACCGAGAACATGAACAGATTGTTCAAGGGCCCTAACAGCACCGCTAATTTAGATTGCTGTCGTGCCAATGAACTTCAGCAGGCCGTCAATCGCTTTTTCGGTCAGCCCGAGGCACCACGGCAAGAGGCGACGCGCTGGCACTTGGATCTCCATTGTGCGATACGTGATTCGGCCCATTACACCTTTGCTGTTAGTCCGGCAACGGAAAATCCCACCCGCCATTCTTCGTTATTTGCCTTTTTGGAAGCGGCATGTATTGAAGCCGTATTATTGTCTCAAACGGCCTCGCCAACCTTTAGTTGGTACAGTGCCGAGTATTTTTCGGCACAAGCATTAACGTTGGAACTCGGTAAAGTAGCTCAATTTGGTCAAAACGATTTGCAACAACTGGCAGGCTTTTATCAGGCCCTAGAAAAGTGGGTAACGGGTTCACTGTGTCTATCGTCGTGGGATGGTTATTATCCGCAAGTATATAAAGTGACACGGACCTTGGTTAAGAAAAGTGAGCATTTCGCATTGAATTTCCCTAGCCATCAGGCAAATTTTTCATTTTTTGAGCAAGGAGAGCTATTGGGAACTGATGTGGGGGTGGAATATCTATCATTGGCAGGAGGGGAAGCTATCGTATTTCCCAATGCCAATGTTGCTGTTGGTCAGCGGGCATGTTTATTGGTGAAAAAGACAGCGGTTGTTTCCAACGGTCAAGTACATGCTGTCAATGATTGAATGCTAATTTATAGAATTCTCATGGAGTAATCAGTCTGCTGCGTCTCAAGCAATTTGGGTATAAATATCAGTTGCCTAGTTATCCTTGCTTTTCATTTTATAGGTGAAAGGGTAAGGTAAGCGGACAAGTCCAATCGTGAAAGTCTAATGTTGTTAAATGAATTGATCAGCCACCGACAGGCCCGGTGGCGACGCGCAGGCTATATTGCTGCTGCGATGTTGCTGGTTGCCGTTTTCTTTGCTTTGGCCGTGGGTGAGATCTTTATCTGGCCTTGGTCACCATCTGGCGATATCGAACAAAAGCTACTGTTACAGCTGCGTTTTCCTCGATTGTTGGCTGCCTTGGCAATTGGCGCCTCTTTGGCCTCCTCTGGCGCAGTTCTTCAAGTTTTGCTCGGTAACCCCTTAGCCGAACCCGGTGTCTTAGGGATCTCTGGCGGAGCCAGTTTGGCATTGGTTATTGTGCTGTTCATCCTTCCTTTTTCCCCAGGCCCAATGGTGATGATGATTGCAGCGATGCTGGGGGCGATGGCCTTTACTTTGGTGCTTGTTGGTTTGTCGCGCCGGCGTAAGGTATCAACCGCTCGGTTACTGCTCATTGGTGTCGCATTGGGGATATTATCCGGTGCGGTTGTTACCTGGGCGTTTTATTTCAGTGATGATTTGAACTTGCGGGTACTGATGTATTGGCTAATGGGAAGCGTTGCGGGTGTCAGTTGGGCCCAGCTGAGTTTGTTGTTTGTCGTTGTGCCGGTGTTGGTGTGGTTGTGCAGCAAAGGGCGAACCTTGGATATTCTGATGCTTGGTGAGCATCAGGCCCGCCAGCTTGGTTTGGATGTAGATCGTTTCCGATGGCGTTTAATTTTGGTGGTGTCTTTGCTAGTTGGAGCCGCCGTTGCACTTGGCGGAGTGATTGGTTTTATCGGCTTGGTTGTTCCTCATTTGATCAGACTGGCATTGGGAACCGAAAATCGATACCTGCTGCCTTTATCTGCATTATGTGGGGCGATATTGTTGGCATCTGCCGATACGCTAGCCAGAGTGATGCTGCCTGCCGCAGAGCTTCCGGTGGGGGTCGTGATCACGACAATTGGAGCCCCGGTATTTATCTGGATGCTGCTTCGTTCACAGTTTGATTAGGTCAAATACCATGTCTGATAAATTCCAAACCTCTTCTGTGGTACTTAGTGCGAAAAATTTAGCTATGCCACCCCGGTTACTGCCCGTCTCCTTTGATGTGCGCCAAGGTGAAATCGTTCATCTGATTGGCCCTAACGGTAGCGGGAAGAGTACCGTGCTGTCGATCGTTTCGGGCTTGGGAGAAGGGGACGGTGAGGTGATCCTCTCGGACCAGAATATTAAGCAGTTGGATTTGTCCCAACTGGCAAGGCAGCGTTGCTATCTGGCCCAGCAAGACAAGCCCGCATTTGCCGTTGGTGTCTATCACTACCTTGTGTTGTCGTTATCGGCGTTGGGGGATGTACCGATATCTCAGGTTGAAATGGCACTGGAAGAAATATGCGATGCACTGAAGATCACAGATAAGCTCAGTCGTACAATCCAGCAGCTATCAGGTGGTGAGTGGCAACGGGTCAGGCTTGCTGCCGCTTGCTTGCAGGTATGGCCATCGCTGAACCCAGAAGCACGCCTGCTGTTATTGGATGAGCCTGCTGCTGCACTGGATATTGGTCAAGAAGCAATTATGTATCAATTGGTAAGAAAGATGGCTGCTCAAGGTATTGCTGTGGTCATGGCAAACCATGATTTGAATCGCACCTTGCGTGAAGCCGATACCGTGCTGTTACTTAACAATGGTTCTTGTGTCGCTAAGGGTACGCCGAAAACTGTGATGACGGTTGATAGACTGCAAAGTGTATTTTCAACTCAAATCCAGCGTATTGAGCATCAGGGGCAATCTTGCCTGCTGTTTACTGATTAACGACTCGGAACATATTTATTATTGCAGCCTGCGAAGAATGGGCAGGCTGGCTACAAAAGGAGACACCATGACGACACCTAGTTGGGATCTTTCTGCTGCCTATCAGGATCTGAATGATCCGCAAATTTCTCAGGACCTAACCTTCGTTGAGGCAAAGCTGCCGGAGTTGGTTGCGTTGGATTCGGCATCAGTTGCAGGCGTAACGGCTGCGGTATTGATATTCGCCGAGCTGAAGGTCAAGCTTCATACATTGTATACATTCAGTAGCTGTATTTTGTCTGTTGACGCGACGGATGTCGGTGCCAAGAAGCTACAAGGGCAGGTGAATAGCCTGCTGTCGCGCTTAAGTCAGTCATGGACACCGTTTGAGCAGGCGATTATTAATTTCGATGATGCCCAGTTCGAGGCGTTGTTGGCCGATAATGAGGTGGTAGACTGGCGCTTTGGTTTCGAACGCAGCCGGTTGCTGAAAGCGCACCAGCTCACGATTGGCGAAGAGCAGTTGCTGACGGCTCTGGATCAGGACGGTCGACTTGCATGGGGACGCCTGTACGACAATATTACCGGTTGTCTGAAAGTCACCTTGACATTGGCAGACGGTACGCAAGAAACAATGGGACTATCACAGGCTGCCAGTATTATTTATGGCGGTGATGCGATGCGCCGTGAGCCGGCATGGCGCGCTATTGCAGAGGCGATGACTGTGCATCAGGAAAGCTTTGCCGCGATCTTGAATGCGTTGGCCGGGGCTCGCCTCACCGAATATGAAAAGCGCAGCCATACTAAACCGATGCATTTTCTGGATCCGAGTTTGCACGGTAGCCATATCGAAAAGGCCACACTGGATGCCATGATGGGAGTTGCCAAGGCCAACCGTGGCGTAGGCCAGAAGGCCGGTTTGCAAATGGCAAGGCTATTCGGGACGTCAACGCTCAAGCCTTGGGATGAGCAGGCATCGATGCCTGCATTGTCAAACACATCCAGCCAGACCTACAGCTTTGCTGAAGGCATCGCTATTATTCGCGAGGCCTTTGCTGGGGTCGATCCAGAGATGGCTGAGTTTGTCGATATGATGGTTGAGCGGCAACTTATTGATGCCGCACCGCAGCCGAATAAGCGTTTGGGTGCCTACTGCACGAAATTGGCCAGTAGCCGAACCCCGTTGGTCTTTATGACATGGGGGGGGAGTATGTCAGATATGCTGACTTTGGCACATGAACTGGGCCATGCATTCCATAACTGGGTTATGCGTGACATGCCATTGGTTAAAACCAAATACCCAATGACCTTGGCCGAGACCGCTTCCATTTTTGCCGAGAACGTTGTACGTGACGCTTTGCTAGAAAAAGCCACCAGCGAAGAAGAAAAATTGCTGATGCTGTGGGAAGAAGCACAGTCGGCATTGGCACTTTTGGTCAATATTCCGGTTCGCTACGAATTTGAAAAGGCGTTTTACGAGCAGCGTAGCGGCGGTGAGTTCACGGCTGATCAGTTCAAGGCGTTAATGTCTGAAACATGGCGTGAATGGTATGGCGATGCCATGGACGAAACCAATGAGATGTTCTGGGCCAGCAAGCTTCACTTTAGTATTGCTGAAGTGAGTTTCTATAACTACCCATACCTATTTGGTTACCTGTTCAGCAAGGGGGTCTATGCCCAGCGAGAAGCCAAAGGCGCGTCTTTCTATGACGACTATAAAGCCTTGCTGCGTGATACTGGCTCAATGACAGCAGAAGAGGTGGTTGCCAAGCATTTAGGGATGGATATTCGTGAAGCGGCTTTCTGGCAGCAGAGTGTCGATATGATTGCCAAGCAGATTGATGAGTTTGAGCGGTCATTGGAAGCGTTGAATAAGTGACCCTTGTTTATTATTTGAACTGAAATTTTAAAAGCCTGACCTTAATGTCAGGCTTTTTTATTATTAAATTTTAGAAAATAATAAAAATCTAAAGTTTATAAACGAATATTGTGAGTGTTCATCAAAATTTTTAGATTTTATTGCAAATTATCAATGTTTAAAATTGATAGTTTGATGTTGGTCGTAAAGTTGAAGATTATAATTTTGATGATAATTTAAAGTCTAGTATTGTTTTAAATTTGAATTTGGAGATCTTGGAATGGGTCCTTATAGTTATAATCGTAATGCCGTAAATACAAGCTTTCATTATAATGGGATAAACAGAGAAAAATTAAGTATAAATAGACATGATTGTTTATATGTTATTGGTGAAGAAGAGCTTATTGAGTTGGCAAAAAATAATAATGTAGATTCTGTCAGTTTAGCGAGGACTATTAGTGGCTATGTTGCGCCAGTTTTAGATACTAATACATTACGTAAAATTATAAAAGATCTAGGATTTACTGGACGAGCTTATATTAAGTTGGTTAATGGTAAAAAGTATATTATATTCAAAGGACGACCTGGTCTGCGTAAGATTTTTACTGGTACAAAGTATTTAATTAATAATACAAAAGTTATCGATATGATTATAGGACAAAGAGGCATAATCAAATCTGCAGTACAAGGTTCTCGACTTACAATTTTTTTAACTGTACCTCTAATTGTACTTCAGCATGTTTTGAAAGATAGATTTTTAATGGAAGAATTATTCGCAGATTTGGGGGTTTCTCTTATTAAAGTTGGTATATCTAGTATTGTAGGGGCTGTTTTTTCTGTTAGTGCTGGTGCAGTAACAACGATAGTATCATTTCCTATTGCTGTTGCGATAGTTGTTGGTGTAGCTACGGGGTTTGCGTTAGATAAATTAGATAAAAAGAATGAAATCACAGAACGGTTAGCCCAATTACTTGAGGAAAAAACCATAAAGCAGGCCAAGAAAACAGCATGGGAAATTGAGGATAATTTGAGATGGAAAATTGCAAATAGTAAGAATATTGGGAAGGGAGTTTTTTATTAAATGAGAGCGTTAATTATTTTTTTGATTTTTTTTGCATCATCAGTTAATGCAAATATTAATATAAATTGTATCATGGTTCATGATGAAGATAGGGAAGAGGTTGTTAAAAAAAGTGTATCATTAGAATCTTCAGATGGACTTGTTAATCTGTATGATTTTAACCATGTCATGGTCAGCATAAAACCTCATGCTGTTGTGAATATAAATGACAAAAATGAAATTTACTCTTTTTTGGTTGTGCTGAAATCTAATAAAGGATATACAGCAACTGCAATTGCTGAAGAGGTTTTCAATGGTGATAGTTCAGTTTCTATTTCACTATCAAATGAAAACTGGTCATTATTAACAGAGTGCTATCAAGTTCAATGATAATTAACATCGTGCTTTCAGTGTTTTTATTTTTATTAAGTGGTGTTATTTTTATGTTGAGTTATGCCATTTATCAGGAACCTATAGATAAAAATAAAACGATGGATTTAGGAGTGAAGGTACTTTTATCATTTCTATTTGCCTTTGCAATTATCTCATTAAGTTATTATATTTGTATTCTTTTTGATTCTGGTTTAATGAGTATACAATCCAGATTTGGTTCGGATTCTAATGGCCCTTACGCTTTTTCTCTCATCACTTTATTACTATCGATGGTAATTATTTTTGTTTGTATGATTTTTAAAATAATGACAATTCCAAGATCTGGATGATATCAATAGTAGAGTAATAATATCAACAGTGTTGTAATGTTCTTATTTAATAATAAAGTCTGTGTGTTTTAATAGTTAATATTTCAGTTTGTTGGTCTTGTTTGATTAATGTTTTCGAAATGTCTAATATGATAATAAATCAATTTATTGTTGATTATAAAATATATCAAGATGAGATTTTTTTCATTTTTATATGTAATTGTTATCTGCTGTTTCTCATATTGAATTGTAGTAGTAATAAAAATTTTGCGTAGCTCAAAATCCATAGCTCATCCCCAAAGCATAAAGTAAATTGTTACGCTACTTCCAATTTGAAACATTAAATTCGATTTTTTACAAGATGCTGTGTCACAATTTTTGGAATTATAATAATTAAAGGGAAAGTAAAGTGACCCATATAATCAATGATCCCGGTCAGGCGGCTAGGTTTATATACCGTGCAACCTTTGGTCCGAAACCGGGGGATATCAGCACGCTGCTTGAAATTGGGGAAGAGGCATGGCTTAGCGAACAGTTTGAGCAGCCGTTGGTTCGTCACCGTCAGCTGACAGAGCAATTTTCCTCCGCAAGCAATGAAAAAATCAATGAGGTAGCAAGGATGAGTGCCTGGTGGTGCCGTGTACTTACCGGGGGTGATCAGCTAAGACAGCGTGTTGCCTATGCATTGAGCCAAATTCTGGTTGTCTCGCGTTATGGCGGCCCTGACTCTCAGTCGTTGGCAGAGTATTACGATTTGCTGCTAGAGCATGCGTTTGGCAATTTTCGCGACTTGCTCAAGGCCGTCACATTGAGCCCTGCTATGGGCAAGTTCCTCACGATGGAGGGAAGCTGTAAGGCTAATCCGCAGCGCAATACATTCCCTGACGAGAACTATGCTCGTGAAGTGATGCAGCTGTTCAGCATCGGTTTGTGGCGCTTGGACTCCAACGGTACGGCGAGTCTTGATACTAACGGCAACAAAATCCCCAATTATTCGCAAGATGATGTTGAAGAGTTGGCGCGAGTATTTACCGGCTGGCGCCGCCGTAATTACCTTGAGCCTATGTATGCCGTGGCCAGCCGTCACGATACGGACGAGAAAGTGGTGATGGGGCAGGTCTTCCCGGCAGGGCAAACTGCAGAGCAGGATTTGGATCAAGCTATCGATCTGCTGTTTGAGCACCGTAACACCCCAATGTTCATTTCTACTTTGTTGATTAAACGCCTGACTATCAGCAATCCGCGTCGCAATTATATCAAGCGTGTTTCTGATGTGTTCAAAGATAACGGTTATGGTGTCCGTGGCGATATGAAGGCCGTGGTACGTGCAATTCTGCTCGATAAAGATTTGCTGGCGGGACGTGCTATGGCGGATCATCAAGCATCGGGGGCGAGCAAGCGCAATTTTGGCAAAGTGAAGGAGCCGGTGATTGCGATGGCCAATCTATGTCGCGCCCTTGAGGTGAAGAATAATGATCCATTGCGCTGGTGGGATTTCGCTGGGATTCAAGGCAACTTTGGCCAAGCGCCGCTACAGGCTTCTAGTGTGTTTAACTTCTATGAGCCCGATTACGCCCCTAAAGGTGAGCTAACCGACAAGCAATTAAGTGGCCCTGAGTTTGCGATTCTATCGATGGATGTGATGCGTCGAATTTCAAATCGGATGTGGGGGATGATCACGTCGGTCGATTCAACCAAGCCTAAGCGTTGGCATTGGGACCGTAGTGAGTTCAAGGCGGTAGTCAGCGATCCGCAGGCGTATGTTGCTTTGGTCAATGAGCGGTTGTTCGGTGGCTTGATGTCACAGCCATTGGCCGATTACCTGCACGCCATGCTGGCACAATTAGAGCAAGATCGCCGTAATGAAGACCGTAAGGTTATCGATACGCTATTTGCCATCCAGTGTTCACCAGAATTCCGTTGTCAGGGGTAAGCCATGAAACTATCAAGACGTAACTTTTTGAAAGGGACGGCAGCACTGGGAGCGACCTCGGTTGTTGCCCCGTCGGTTGCTGCTCTTAATCCCGTGGCGAATACGGATGAAGACTACAAGGCGCTGGTGTGTATCTTCCTGCTTGGCGGTAACGATGCCTATAACATGGTGATCCCCGATGACGACAGCGCGTACGCGGAGTATTTGTCTGCCCGTCCTAAACTGGCGATTGAGCGTAGTGCTGCCGTGCCGCTAGGTATTAAAACCGACAATAATGTTGCGTTGAGCCTGCATCCGGCAATGCAAAGCCTGCAGGATATTTTTGCCGTTGAGAAAAGCGCAACAGTGATCGTTAATACCGGCCAGTTGGTTGAGCCGATTATTGGTCGTGATCAGACTAGTGCGCGTTATCCTGAGTTCCTGATGGCGCACAATCTCCAGCAAACGATGTGGCAGTCCGGTGCCGATGAGATGGATATCAAGCTAGGCTGGGCTGGCCGAATGGTAGAGCAGATGTATTTGCCGGGTAAGCTCTCGCCGATGATTTCGTTAGGCGGCGAGAAGAAATGGTTGCGCAATAACATCAAAGAGCAGTTGGTGACGACCAGTGCTGGAGCGGGTAGCTATAGCGGTTTGACGACCGCTGATCGTGTTGATGCCATGATGCGCCATTTTAATGCGCAGTTTACCAACCTGTATGAAGATAACTACTCAGCAACGATGGCAAGCCGATACCATGAGAATGCCCAGTTGGATGAGGCATTGGCCTCTGTGGGCAAACTACCGGGGTTTCCTGATACGGGGCTTGGTAACATGCTTCATACCACGGCGCAGATGATCAAGGCTAGGAACAGCGAAGCGATGGGCCACCGCCGGCAGGTATTCTTCCTTGGACTCGGTGGTTTTGATACCCATAAAGATCAGCTTAATGCCCACGCTGGGTTATTGAAGCAGGTCGCTGATGCAATGGCGGCGTTCTACCATGAAATCAAGCAGCAGGGGCTGTCAGAAAATGTAACCACCTTTACCATGTCTGATTTCGGGCGCCGAATTATGCCTAACGAAACAGGAACGGATCATGGCTGGGCTGGTCATCAGATTATTATGGGCGGAGCAGTACAGGGTGGAAAAGCCTATGGTAAGTGGCCGGATCTCAAGCCGGGTAGTGAGTATGATTATAAAAATGGTCGCTTGATCCCGGAGATCGCGGCGGATCAGGTCAATGCCAGTTTGGCTCAGTGGTTTGGTTATGATGATCTGCCGGAAACCCTGTTTGCCTCCTTGTCACAGTTCGAGCAGAAGACAATTCCGTTTATGGCAGGTGCGGTAGGACCAGAATTGCCAGATCCTCCGCCGCAATATCCAACCTATACAGCGGGAACGGCTTATAACGAAGGTGATATTGTCGTGGGTAAGGATAATGCTTTGTATCAGTGTAAGCCTTGGCCGTATTCGGGGTGGTGTTCAAATTCTGGATATGCCCCGGGCGATAGTCTCTATTGGCAGGATGCATGGAATAAAATCTAAACGTTAGCGATATTGGCTAATAGCAACGAAGGAAGGCAGCGGGTGATCGCTGCCTTTTTTATTGTATTTACATAATACAAAGTCGTGTATTACGCACAATTATTATTTTCAAATATGTATATTATCAGTAATTTGTGTATAGTATTTATCATGTCTTCATATTGGTATTGGGGTATTTTTGTTTTGCGCCGCGAATAATGGTGCTTATCCATCTATTTAGAATGCTTGATATAGAAATATAAGTATTCTTATCTGGAATAAGCATATTCGCTAGATGGATAACTATATTAAAAATACAGTTGTATTGTTAAGTTATTAAGCCAGCTTAAATTAATGTAAACAGAAAGTAGCACTATCGTTTTTGATTATGAGCGAAAGCTGTATAAATACAATGATTTCGGAAAGCTTTGGATAGTGATAGGTCGTTCATGATCGCCCTAGGAGAGGGACATGCTTAAGAAAATTACGCTTTATTTTGTTTCAACATTAACTATTTTGATATTTATTAGTTGTTTGGTTAGCTATCGTTATCTTGAAAGCTGGACAAACGAAAATATCAAGAAAGAGAATGAGGTTGTCGTTAATACCCTGACATCGGCATTAGGAAGTACGTTATCGAATACACAGAATAGCGTGAATGCCTTGGCAAATACGTTTGCTCGATTTGATTTTGACAATGAAACATTGGCGATAATGAAAAAGATCGTTACAGAATCAAACGGCAAGTATATGGGGGTTTATTTTAGTAAGCCATCAGGTGAAACATTCACTTATTCCAATGAATTAAGCGGTATCATGCATGGGTTCAATGCCAAAGAGAAGCAGCGTGAATGGTTTATGGTGCCGATGTCTGGAAAAAATGTTATCTCCTCACCTTATATCAGTTCCACGGGTGAGACGATTATCAGTGTAGCATCGCCTATTCGTAATGAGTTCGATCGTATTATCGGTGTTTTGAGCATAGATGTTGATATTACTCAGGATCTGCTGAGAACCAAGATGGAATTTACAATAGCGGCCAAAGATGGCCATGTATTGTTTGTCGATAGCCAGACAGCATCTTGGAAAGGCAAAAATGTCTACGATATTATGCCGATTTATAAGTCGGTAACCGATGAACCGTTTTTGTATGAAAATGATAAAGGTGAATATTTTACTGTTTCGAAGCAGGACTATAATAACCAATACGATATATTCGCGTTTACGCTTCAAAATAGTACGTTTGAAAATAGAAACACTATCCTGACAATGTTCGTGATGCTGTTGCTTTCTGTCGGCGTTATTCTTGCGCTTATCGTATTTGCTATTGTAAAGAAAGAGATCAATACCAACTTGGGCGAGGAGCCGGAAGCCCTGGCGGAAAAAATAGAGCAATTTGCTCTTGGCCATATCGTATCGGTTGAGTTCAACCCAAATGGCTTGGTGTCGCAATCCTTGCGTAATATGCAACAAAGTATCAAAACGATAACTCAAACCACGAATACGGTGACGGATTCATTACTTGCCAACCAATCACGAATTGAATCGATTATCCAAGATAACAAGGATAATGCCCAGAGCGAGTCGATGGAAGTTGAGCAGGTGGCGGCGGCGATTACCGAGCTATCCTCGACAGCCACTGACGTGGCGCATAACGCGGCTCAGGCTGATACCCAAGCGAGTGACGTTCTTCAGGTGGTTGCCGTGGGTTCTGAAACCTTGCAGCGTTCTGAGTCTATTTCGGTTCAGGTGAGTGATTCAATCAAAGAGTCGGTGTTGATTGTCAGCGAGTTGCGCCAATATAGCGACAAGATCAGCTCTGTGGTGGATGTGATCACGTCGATTTCGGAACAGACTAACCTTCTGGCTCTCAATGCTGCAATCGAAGCCGCGCGCGCTGGTGAGCAGGGCCGAGGTTTTGCCGTTGTTGCCGACGAGGTGAGATCGCTTGCAGCCAAGACTCAGCAATCAACCATTGATATTCAGTCGATTATTTTGCAGCTGCAGGAGCAATCGAAGAAAGCTGATGAGTTCATGGTGAGCAATTCTAGCTTGGTGGAAGAGTCATACCGGATGTCGCTGGAGATCTCCGAGGCATTTAGAGGGATCATGGCGAAAGTTGAAGCAATGTCTGATATCAATACCTTGGTGGCAACGGCCTCGGAAGAGCAGTCATCGGTGACGATGGATGTTTCCCGCCGAGTAGAGAATATTAACCATACCGTACAGATCAGTTTGGATAACGCCCGCTTGATTAGCGACGTTAACCGGGAAATCTCCGCATTGATTGAAGCGATGCGACAGGAAATGTCTTACTTTAAGATGGGATAAGATTGAAAATAACCGGATAGGTATTGGCAAAGGCAGTGAGTAATCACTGCCTTTTTTGTTTCTTTTTTATCTCCACGTCAGTGATGCTATTAAGATCACTTTGCCTATTGCCGGTGTATTCGGTGGTGAGCGGGGCTGGCTTGATTAATTAATCTTTCCTGCTGTGCTGACAAAGATATCTGGCTATGACGAGGCAACAAAGGTATTGAGATTGTTGCTACAGCTACAGCTACAGCTACAGCTACAGCTACAGCTACAGCTACAGTAGTTGATGTGCCTATCATGGTGCTAAGTTTGGGAGTGAATCGGTGATGGAGGTGCGGCTTTTAATGGCTTCTATATCGTTCAACGCAATAAAGCCGGTGAGGGTATCACCGGCTTTTTTTGTGCCAACTGAAAGGGTTGTTTTAATTTCGAAAGATAATAATTATGGTCGGTTAGCTCATCATGACGCCGAGGCTCAGTAGCATCATGACCATTGCTGTCAGGATACCGATAAGCGGGCCGATGAAGCGAAGCCATGAGGAGTAGGCGACGCGGCCGATAGCAAGGCCACCCATAACAACACCGGATGTCGGGGTTACTAGGTTAGGCAGGCCAGAGGCTGATTGGAACGCAGTTACAACCAGTTCGCGGCCCACCCCGGCAAAATCGGCCAGTGGGGCAAGAACAGGCATAGAGAGTACCGCCAAGCCAGAAGACGATGGCACCACGATACACAGTACGGCCTCAACCCAGTAGATTGCGTTGATGAAAGCGATTTCGTTCAAACCGCCCAGCTGGCCTTCAGCGTAGTTCAAAATGGTATGGGTGATATTGCCGTTGTCCATGACCACGACCAAACCACGGGCGATGGCGATGATCAGTGCCACGCCGAGCAAATCGCGCGCGCCGTTAACAAAGCTGTCGGTGATTTCCACTTCAGACAGGCGGCCAACGAAGCCAACCAGAATGCTGGAGCCGATAAAGAGGGCAGAGAGTTCGGCCATCCACCAGCCAGCACTTGAAACTCCCCACATCATGACGCAGAACGTCAGGCCGAAGATTGCCAGTACGGCCTTGCGGGTCGTATTCAGCTCAGGGGTTTGTTGCTCTTTGCTGTGAAGGAAATGGCGCAGGTTGTCGTCGTGCTGGTGGGCAACAATTGAGCTGGACGGATCTTGTTTTACCCGCTCTGCATAGCGCATGACGTAGAACACACAGATGAGCCAGCCAATGACCAGAATCGCGGCACGCAGTGCGAAACCTTCCATGAAATTGATTTCTGCGGCGTTAGAGGCAATCACCGTCGCGAAGGGGTTGATGGTTGAGCCAAGGCAGCCGATCCCCGCGCCTACCATAATAATTGCCACACCGACGATACTGTCATAACCGGCGGCGATCATCACAGGGATCAGCAGGGCATAGAAGGGGATTGTTTCTTCGGCCATGCCATAGACGGTACCGCCGAGGGCAAACAAGCCCATCAAGATAGGGATCATCCACTTTTCACGGCCGGCAAGGCGCTTCATGGTACCGGCAATCCCTGCGTCAATGGCGCCGGTTTGGGTCACCACGGCAAGGAAACCGCCGATCACCAGCACGAACAAGGCGACATCGACAGCGCGGGCGGCATAGCTGGCCGGATCGTAAAAGCCCTGAATCGGGGCCATCAGGATATCAATGATCCCTTGCGGGTTGGCATCGACGGTTTGGTAGGAACCTACCACCGGCACCATGCGGCCCAGAGTCTCGTTGGTGACCATCTGGTATTGCCCGGCAGGGATCAGCCAAGTCAGCAATGCCATCAGAACGGTCAAAAGCATCAGGATAGTGTAGGCAGAGGGGAATTTTATTTTGTTCATTATGTATTCCTTAAATGGGGCGCATGGCCCCATTGTTTCGGTTGCCGATATCAGGCAACAAATTCCATGATTTCTTTTGCTGTCAGGTTGTCTAGCCCCATTTTTTCCAAGGTACGTCCGGTAACGAAGTAATCGGTGTCGTTGTAGGCATTGTCGATGTGCAGGCAGGCTGTCAGCATCGGGGTGTCAATGCCGCTAAGCTGGGCAAACTCGTAGCATGGTACCAGCAGGTAGGCGGCATCTTCGGTGATGTAGCGGTTGCTGGCCGAGTTCGGGGCACTGTTAAGTTTGCCGTGGGTCTCGGAGGTACGGTTGACTTCGTAAACGTCTTTGCAGTCCATCGCGTAGAGGGCGTTCATCGCCTCCAGCTCGGGCTTCAGTGACAGTCCCAGCGCTGCACCGATAGCTAGGCGTTCGTTTTCCATGACGGCGGCCGCCTTGGCGGTAGAGACTGAGCAGCAGTCTTTGTAGTAGTTGAATTGGCCGTCGAAGTTTTCCAGCAGGCCCATGTTCAGCGTGGTTAGCAGCGGGTGGCCACCGAAGTTGATGTTCTCTAGCCCGGCTTCAATGACGTTGCCCAGTGGGGTGAGCGGCAACGGCATGACAGGTTGTAGGGCTTTAATTGCCTCGGCAGTGCGGTGAGCGGGTAGGGCGGCAACGGGCAGGAACTCTTTCATACCGAGAATCGCCAATTCGGCAGGGCCGACAATGCGGGTTGCCCAAGGGATCGAGATTGCATCGACAAAGGTGATATCGAGATCGTCATAGCCCTGTTCGTGTTTGATCCGGTTGAGAACCAGCGAGCCGTAGTTGCCCGGCATCAGCATCAGGATTTGGCCGTTGCGCAGGTGGGGTAGCATATTGGTGAACAGTGGCTCTTGGGCAAACGAAGGAACCGGCATAACGATCAGATCGGCATAGGCCAGTGTTTCGGCCAGATCACGGCTGATTTTATCAATGGCTTGGAACCCGGCGTAGCTTAGGGACACATCATTGAAGCTCGCTAGTGCCTCGATACCACCGCGTTGTTCGATATCTGTCAGGGGCTGGTCGAAACCTGCTGCGCCATACAGGCAGACATCCGCACCCTGAAGAGTGAAGTGGTAGGCGGCGGTTAGCCCGGCATTGCCTGAGCCGATTACAGCGACACGCGTTGTCATAATTATTCCTTAATGTGTTGTGCGTTTTGTTGGATACACAGTAAGGAAAACTCGGTATTTCTCGCCAATGCCGAAGGCACAATCAGCCATGCAAAAAAGTTATACTGACGTGCTTCTTTGTTTTTAACCTTTTGAAATTTAAATGATAACTTACTTATTTGCATGATGTGGCAAGCTGTGGCGAATTGTGAGGTGGCGCAACTGGCGGCTGATCGAGATCCCGCATTGGCCCAATTTTCAGCTGGATATCCAGCGCGTCGGCCAGCAGCATGAAGTGCTCGATAAAACTCTCGGCATGACGGTGGATCGGTTTGAGGGCCGGGTAAAGGATATCGAATTCAAATGGCAGGCTGAAGACCAAGGGGCGCATGACAACGTGGGCATGTTCGCTGTCTATCACGCCGGTGAAAGGGTCGGTGATGGCGATTCCGAGCCCTTCGCGAACCAGAGCCGCCGCTGTACTGGCTAGCGAGACTTCAATTTGCTCGATGGTCGAGAGGTTGTAGCGTCGGAGCAGGGCATCGATGCGCCGTTGGGTGGCATCTTTCTCATGGCGGATCAGCACTTGGTCGGCAATATCATAGATATCGATCACCTGATGCTTGGCCAAGGGAGATGACGCTGGAATAAGGCAGACACATTCGCACTCAACCCGCTGCGCTTTAACCCCTGCGATGCTGGTGTTATCAATGAAGGCAAAGCCGATATCGGTTGTCTGACTTTGTACATGGCGAACCACATCGCCCGAACGGTAGGTTTTAAAGCCGATTTTGAGTTTGGGCGCATTGCTGAGGAATCGGGCCAGTACCCGAGGCAGGTAGGCATTAGAAAGCAACGGCATTGCTGCGATATTGAGGCTGCCAAAATGGTTGGAGCGGATTGATATCGCTGCTTCGTCCAAGCCGGATACGGCGTCAAACACTTTGGCAACCTCAAGAGAGAAAGCTTGGCCCTCGTCGCTCAGTACAAGGCGGTTGCCTTTGCGTATAAAGAGCTTGAAGCCGAGCCGTTGTTCAAGGCTGGACAGCAGGCGGCTGACGGCAGGTTGGCTTAGGTGAAGGCGCTCGGCGGCGGCGGTCACGGTTTGGCATTCGATAATTGCTTTGAAGGCATTGAGCTGGGAAAACTTCATGAGTAGGCCGTATGGGGAAGAATGGCGCAAGGCTAGCAAAGCGCTGAAATAATTTCTTTGAAGCAGCAAGGATTTAGCTGACAGAGAAATGATAAGCGACTTAAATATGACCAGTTTTTCAGCGGGGAAATAAGGAAATCACGAAAATCAATATTGCTTATCGTAATGATGAATTATTTATATGGTGATTTTCATCAATAAGCATAGACTAGCGCTTTTTTCATCCGGTACAGCACGATGCAATGTGACTTCTTTAACCAGCAGCAGTGTCGATCATGCCTGAACATGGGCATGCCATACGCCCAACAGGTCGCGCAAAAAGATCAGGCACTCAAATCATTGTTTGCCCAGCGTATGCCAGAGCAGTGGCTGGAGCCAGTGCTGAGCGATGAAACCGGCTGCCGCAATAAGGCCAAGATGGTCGTGCTTGGTGCTGCCCATGCGCCCGTGCTGGGTGCTGATGTGCAAACCAACGACAGCAATACGCTTGTCAGCCTGACACATTGCCCATTATATCCCGATGATATGCAGGCGTTGCTTGCGTACATCCAAGATTGGATCCGCGTGTCCGGCATTCCGCCCTACAATAAAGCCAAGAAAAAAGGCGAGCTGAAGTTCGTATTGCTAACCCGCAGCCAGAACAGTGGCGAGTTCATGTTGCGCTTTGTATTGCGCAGCCGCGATGCAATGGGGCGTATTGAGCAAAACCTTGCCCGCCTGCAACAGGCATTTCCGGCAGTGACTGTGGTGTCGGTAAACCTGCAACCGGTGCATATGGCACGTCTGGAAGGTGATGAGGAGATATTCCTGACCGAGAATCAGCATTTGGTTGAGCGCTTCAACGATGTGCCTTTGGTTGTTCGCCCTAAGAGCTTTTTCCAAACGAACCCCAAGGTGGCCGAGCAGCTTTATGCGACAGCCCGCGATTGGGTTAAAGAGCTTGCCCCTGAAAAAATGTGGGACTTGTTCTGCGGGGTAGGTGGTTTTGCCTTGCATTGTGCATCGGTAACGGATGCGGTGACGGGGATTGAAATCGAGCCAGAAGCCATTGCCAGTGCCAAGCGTTCGGCGGACGAAATGGGTATTACCAATTTGGACTTCGATGCATTGGATTCTGCCAAGTTTGCCTTGATGCATGATAGCGTTCCTGAGCTTGTGCTGGTTAACCCGCCGCGACGTGGACTGGGCAAGGTGCTGGCAGAGCAGCTGGTGGAATTGGCGCCGCGCTATGTGTTGTACTCAAGCTGCAATCCGCAGACGCTCAAATCGGATATCGACGCGATGCCTGAATATCAGCCTAAGCGCTTGCAGTGGTTTGATATGTTCCCGCATACCGAGCATGCCGAAGTGATGGTGTTGCTGGAGCGAAACGCATAATCCATCCATAGCCTGATATTTTATTAAATAAGTACCTTAAAAAAACAAGCCAGACATGATGTCTGGCTTGTTTGTATTGATAGCGTGTATCTGTTGTTTATGCCGCTATTATCTATATGGTAATTTGCCTATGTAGCTATTATCTGCGTAGCTATTGTGCTTATGTCGCCCTTGCTTATATCACTGTTACTGATAAAGCGATAACAGGTAAACGCTGGGGCATCATAGCGCCCATAGCAGCAGCGCCAGCAGCTGGGGTGACAATATCCTCAAACACATCACCAGCGGGTAGACCGTTGCATAAGACAGCGCCGCCGCACCATTGGTTGGATGCAGGCTATTGGCAAAAGCCAGCGCGGGTGGATCGGTCATCGAACCGGCCAGCATGCCGCAGATTGTCAGGTAGTTGAGGCCACCGAACATTCGGGCGACAACCCCAGTGATGATAAGCGGAATAAAGGTAATGAGTACTCCGTAGCCCATCCAGCTCATCCCTTCGCCGTTGACGAGGGTATCGATAAAGCCGCCACCAGATTTGAGGCCGACTACCGCAAGGAACAATACAATCCCGATTTCGCGCAAGGCAAGGTTGGCGCTTGGTGGCATGAACCAGTAAAGTTTACCGATGCTGCCGATTCTCGCCAGGATCAAGGCGACAATGAGCGGGCCGCCGGCCAAGCCGAGTTTGACCGCAGCAGGAAAGCCGGGCAGGTAAATAGGAATAGAGCCCAACAATACCCCAAGGCCAATACCGAGGAAGACCGGCAGCATTTGCACCTGCTGGAGTTTTTGGTGCGCGTTGCCGACAATACCGCTAACGGATTCGATGGATTCCTGACGGCCGACCAAGTTGAGAATGTCGCCAAATTGTAGGGTTGTCTGGCTGGTTGGTACAAGCTCGACACCGGCTCGGTTAAGCCGCGAGATCACCACATCGTATTTTTCCTTCAGCCCCAAATCGCGGATTTTCTTACCCAGAACGATTTCGTTGGTTACCACCAAGCGTTGCACCCGCAGCTCTGTACCTCGGGTAGAGAGCGAGGCATCCACTTCATCACCAATAACCAGCCTGGCTTTTTCTAAGGCATTGCGGTTGCCTACCAGATGGAGCAGATCGCCAACCTCAACTTTGGAATCCGGCTTTGGCACAAACAGTTTGTTGCCGCGTTTTAGGCGAGAGCAGACAATATCCCCTTCGGTAATGGCCGGGACTTCCTTGAGCATCAACCCATTGAGATTCTGGTTCTTGATAGCCACGTTGAGGGTATGCAGGCTCAGTTTCTTATGGCCATTTTGCTGGTCGAAGTTTGTGGCCTCGTCACTGACATTGACCCGGAAGATCAAGCGGAGGATCCACATGGTCAGCAAGATCCCGCAGATCCCGAATGGATATGCAATGGCATAACCCATACCAGTGAGGTCCTGCATGCTTTCTTGGGCACCCAGTTCAGCAAGGATTTGCTGGCCAGCACCCAGAGAGGGGGTATTGGTGACCGCGCCGGAGAAAATCCCGAGAATAACCGGCAGCGGGACTTCAAACAGATAGTGAAGCGCAATGGTAACCAGACACCCCAGCAGAACGATGAGGGCGGCAAATCCGTTTAGCTTCAGGCCAGAGCTTCGCAGCGAGGCAAAGAAGCCCGGGCCGACCTGTATACCTATGGTGTAGACAAATAGAATCAGCCCGAACTCCTGGATGAAGTGCAAGGTGTGCGAATCAAGCACGATGCCCCAGTCGTTGGTGAAGTGACCAACCAAGATACCGCCAAAGAGTACCCCGCCAATCCCTAGCCCAACGCCATAGATGCGCCAGTTGCCGATCCACAAGCCCAGCACCGCCACCAGCGCAAGGATGCTGATAGAGAGTGCAATGTCGCTCATGTTTTTCTCCTAATTGAATATCGATCTGGCAAGGCGCTAGCAGAAAGCCGAGCAGGGCTGGAGTGAAACCGAGACCGGCCTACTGGCGCCTTGCCAGATCGGAATGTCAAATTGATGGCAAAGAGTCGCCAGCCCCTTTTGGTGGCAATGAAACGCCAGGGGTAGCAACAACTCGGTAAGAACTGATTTCGCCGTGGCGCGAAAGGAGTGGTTAGAGAGCGGGTATCTACAGCTGGTGGAACCAAAATCGGTGCGGGAAAAACCGTGTATCAACTACCTGTTAGTGGATAACAACACCGTCGCCATATTCAGGGACAAAATTTATGTGTGGTAAACAAAATACGCCTGTCTCGACAAGAGGTTAAGAGCCCGACAGGCAAACTGTGGCGCACATCAAGACTTTGTAATATTTGGTTACAAAAACTGTGAGGGAGCAAACTAAAAGTGAGATTTTGCTCATGAAATTAGCCACTCAGAAAACCAAGAGTGAGAGCTTTGCCACTAAACGATGAAATCAACAGGGCTCTTGGTTCCCGCCCGGCGGTTGCCTATAACATGGGTGTAGATTTCCGTTGTGCGCAAATCTGAGTGCCCAAGTAGCTCTTGAACTGTGCGAATGTCAGTGCCATTTTCCAACAGTTTCGTTGCAAACGAATGGCGGAATGTATGGGCCGTGACTCGTTTGGGTATGTCACTGGCTATGACAGCTTCTCTAAGTTTTCTTGAAAATGCTGTTGCGTGTAAATGATGGCGGCATATATAGCCATCATAAGGATGGACGCAGCGATGACTGGATGGGAAGAGGAATTGCCAGCCGTAGAGTTTTAATGCACCTTTGTACTTTCTTAGCAAGGCGGGAGGTACTGAAGCCTTCCCGGCACCATCATCTAAGTCTTTTTGGTGGTTTTGTCTTACAAGGATAATTTGTGATTGCAAAGGCGCAATGAGTTTTTCTGGTAGTAAAGTGTATCGATCTTTGCTTCCTTTACCATTAAAAATCAAAATTGACCTTGAAGTAAAATCGATATCTTTGATTCTGAGAGCTAATGCTTCTTGAATACGTAAACCACATCCATAGAGAAGCGCTGCAATTAACCAATATTTTCCATCAAGATGCTGGAAAATAGCACTAACCTCTTCATTGTTAAGAACTATTGGTATGCGTTTAGGCTTGCGAGTATTACTATATTTTAATCCTTGAATGTCACGGCGAATAACGAATCGATATAAAAATATAAGAGCGCATAGAGCTTGATTTTGCGTAGCGGCGCTGACATCTCTGTTGATAGCGAGATGGTTTAGAAAACGTTCAATTTCTCTATTTCCCATATCAGCAGGGTGTCTTTTGTCATTAAAACGTATGAAGTAGCGAACCCAGTACATATAGTTTTTTTCTGTGCGAATACTGTATTGACGTGTACGTAATTCCGTTCGTACTTGTTGCATAAAAGGTGAGCCTGTCATCAATATCTTCCGTTTTAAATAACTGTATATAAACACAGTTATAATGGAATGATAGAAAATGACCAACATTGATCTGCTAATAATGAGACAAAGAATGCAGGTATTTATCTCACTAGTTTCCTTTAAATTATTGATAATTATGGTTATTTATGGTGTTTCTCGGTGTTAATGAGGTCTCATTAATACCGAATGCTCGCTTTGTGCGAGCGAAAAACAGCCGTTAAGCAACAATGATTTTATGCAACCTATTGACTTAAAAGGATGCTGATAAGAAAATTGTGTGAAATTAAGCGTGTATTAGGCTGGGAAAAGCGAGCATGCTGTTTAATACACTGTTAGCCGTCTAAGTTTCTATATCAATTGTCTCTGTTGCATATATAATGCTGCACCTTTTTATTTTGCATTAATGTATGAACAGCAACAGAAGAAAATCATTTGGTTTAATTGGTGGCTTTTTTGCCCTCCTTTTGGGCTTAACGCCTCTAGACGTTGAAGCTAGGAGAGGTAGAAAGCGTGGCGGTAGAAGTACCAGTCGAAGAAAACGTTACACGTCTTCATTCAGGTCTTCGTATACGCCCACAAACAACAGTTATTCAGCTTCTAACAACAAGACACGCACTGCATCAAAGAGTTATGTAGTTACTGCAAGTGTCTTGAATGTACGAAAAGCCGCATCGGCTGACGCTGAAGTGTTGGGAAAAGTGACAAGAGGCATGAAGTTGCGGGTTTTGAGTTCTTCCAATCCGCTTTTTTATCAGATTGCATTCGATAGTCAGGTTGGTTACGTGAGCAAGCAATATGTAAGTTACAAGTAACTGGCAAAGACGGCTAACAAACGACTATGGCGTCAATAGCTAATTTCTGGCTATGTTTTCGTTCCACATGACGCCATCTCGAATCATCGAATTTAAGATCACAACCATCTTTCTTACACACGCAATAATGGCGACTTTTTTCGGTTTTCCTGCATCTAAAAGTCGCTGGTAAGTAGCTTTAAAAACAGGGTTACACTGCATCGCAGACATCATAGCCATGTAGAGCACGGTGCGTACTTGTGCTCGTCCCCCCTGAATGACTCGCTTGCCTTTATAGCGTCCACTTTCTCGATTGATGGGGGCAACGCCAATGAGTGCAGCGGCTTGTTTGTTGGTAATAAGCCCAAGCTCAGGAACGTTGCTAATGATGGATGCAGCTGCGACTTTTCCGATGCCAGGAACGCTCTGCAGAAGACGATTTTTGTTTTGATACTCAGGGCATGATTCAATAAGAAATAGGATTTTTTGCTCAGTTTTTTCTATCTGATTTTTAAAGGTCGTGAGCACAGGTTTGATGGTGCTCACAAGATGTTTGGGAAGTGATTGTAATCGGTTTTTCTCCATGGTTTGCATGGTCAGCAGTTGATGACGGCGAGCGACTAAATCACTCATTAAACGCATATTTTCAGGTTTCAGTTGCGTCAGATTAGGTTGAATGGCCTCGCTATAGTGAGCAATGAGTCTAGCATCTAATTTGTCTGTTTTAGCTCGCTGACCAATGGCTCCGGCGAACCGTTTTATATGTATGGGGTTAGCAATAACAAAGGGAAGTTTTGCTTCTGAACAAGCAATGATGAACGGCATTTCAAGACGTCCAGTTGCTTCGACTACAACGCGCTGTGGGACATATTGTTTGATTGTTTTGATGGCCTCTTTGATACCTTTCTCGTCGTTGTTAACAGTAAAAAAGATATCAAGTGGGCGAATGAAAATGTCTAGTTGTGACTTACCTGTATCAACACCGACATGAATGTTTTGATGTGTGCTTGTATTCATAATAAGCTAACTCTTGCTTGCGAAATGCGGGTTCGAGACCCAGTCGACTATTCGAGGTTGATGCTTGGAGTCCTATGCGGCGTTCATGTTTGTTATCGGTCTCTCGATAGAGGAGCCAGCGTTCAAACGAACTGCCGCATAAGAAGCTTTAGTTGCAGCTAAAGCTTGGGTCTCACATTACCCAAATGACAAGCTTATTATCCATACAAACTGTTTAAGTGTGATTCGCAACGCGTGGCATTTTCACTATGCGTTGCGTTTAGTGTTTAAGGTGGTATGCGGGAGCTTCGGTATTGCGTTGCTCACACCTTAACAGGGCGTTATGCCTCGCGGAGTATAAAGGATAGAAAAGTGGCAATTAATCAAACTGATATAAAAAAACTGTTCAGTCGTTCGGCGGGTCAGTGCAATATTTGCAAGCGGAATGTAATAGAGGACGAAGTGGTTATTGGGGAAATGGCCCACATAATTGCAAAAAGCCCCAAAGGCCCCAGAGGCAATGAAAATACTCCCAAAAACGACACGTATGATAACCTGATTTTGCTTTGCTCGATTGATCATAAAAAAGTAGATTCACGACCATCAGACTATCCTGAACATTGGCTTCGTGAAGTTAAATCAAAACATGAGGCTGATATCACAGCGCGTCTTAATAGGAATCGAGAGTACGAGCAGGATCTCAACTCATTAAATGTTCTCTTTGAATTTATACCATTTTTGAAGTTGAGAGGAATGGTGATGGATTTACCTCATAAACTATCCTTAGACTTTGACATCTCAGACGTTTTTTTTAACTTTAGGAAGGGGAATCCTCAAGCATATCCTTTTTGGGATAAGGAACTCACTTGGTTGTGGGAAACATTCTTATCAAATGCAGAGGAAATAGAAAATTTTACTTTAAGTAATATATGTGGGGATAAGTTTTATTCATTCGGTGAGTTTGGAACTGACTATACCTGTTACAACACGTATGTTGGAGATGACAATGGAAAATTTGCTGTAATTAACAAGAGATTCCTCTCAGATGAACAAATAGGTCTTGTCGAACAGACTGTGAGCCCACTTGTACAAAGTTTTATCTATAGTCATACAGCATTGGTCGATTATATTCGTTTTCAATTCAAAGATATTAAGTGGTAAAGAGGCATAACACATATGAGCCTTTGGGGTGTCAAGGGGTAAAGCAGTCCCCCTTGGCTGCGTAGCAGCCAATATAATCGAACAACAAAGCTGTCTACTTCGCTCTGTCGATTATCGTCGCTTACGACAAACACATATTGAGGGTCTCTTACTGCGGTCTCACCGCTGCCTGCTAGTTTTACGCAGGGCCACTAGACATTCATCAGTTAACCCGAGCAGGCACTATTCAAAGAGAATGGCTGCTTCCGCGCCAGTTAGTTTCAGGCTCGGCTCAGGTGTAAGCAACTTTGTTGTTCGTATTGATGCGCAACAATGGGATGGCTAATCAAAGCAAAGGGGCTTGAACAACCAATGCACAGCAGATCCAGTGAAGGCTGAGATGCCTAGTAGAATGGATTCAGCAGCGTGCTAACTATCAGCACCAGTTAGACTAACAGCTCATCCCATTGTGCGACTTATTCGGGTAAAAATCGTCGGTCATCAAACACAGTTTTGTTCCTCAGCATGAAGTAGACGCAACGACCCAGTTTATGTGCCAGTACCGAGAGTGCTTTTGCTTTACTCATACGTTTCTGCAGGCTGTTTAGATACCGACGTGCTTTGTCGTTCCCTCGAAGATAAAGAACAGCGGCTTCTGAGAATGCCCATTTAAGATGTGCGTTACCGATTTTATTACCGCTGGTGCCATAGGTTTTACCTGCTGACTGGGCCTTGCATTTCACGAGTCGTGCATATGAGGCGAATTGTTGTACGGTTGGGAAACGCTCGATATGGCCGATTTCATACAGAATGGTTAGCGCAAGAATGCGACCGATACCAGGTACGGTCTGTAAAAGGTGGTAATCCTGTGCGTTGTGCTGTTTCGCGTTCATCTCGATAAAGTGTTCGAGGCTTGCAAGCTCCTTGGTGTAGAAGGCAATGATGTTAAGATCTAAGTCGATATTTCTATTGACTGATGCTTGATCAAAGCGTTGACGAACTTCATCTCTTGCATAAGGGTAACGAAGTTGCAGGTTAGGTGATGGTTGGTTGTACTGGGTAAAAGTGTTTGATACATGGGCTTTGAGGTCGGCACCATGTCTGACGATTTTAGATCGGCGCCGAAGTAAGTCGCGTGTTGCACGCATCGCTTTGGGATAGACATAAGCGATGGGAAAATTACCGCCCCTTAACAAGGCGGCAATTTTATAAGCGTCTATACGGTCGTTTTTTGTTTTTCCACCGTGTATGGCTTTCATATAGAGCGCATGCCCAAGAACAAAATCAACCGCGTAGTCCAGACAGAGATCGCTAACCCAGTACCAGCAGTGCATGCATTCAACACCAACAACTATTCGGTCTTGGTATGGCTGCAGGATATCGAGCAATTCATCTGGGTCAGCGTTAATTTTTTTATGCAGTACCTTATTGCCGGTGGAATCGAGGATACAGACATAAAGAATGCGAGCATGAAGATCAATGCCACAGTAAAAGTCATGCTGTTGGTTATAAAATCTCATAGAGTCTTCTCCGGTTTGGTTTGTCGCCTACCAGCATAGTCAGAGATGGCTATGCTGGCGGAGAGGGCTCAATGAGTATCAAATTGTTTAAGAGTGATTCGCAACGCGTGGCATTTTTACTATGCGTTGGTTTTAGTGTTTAAGGTGATATGCGGCGGCATCAGTATTGCGTTGAATAAACAAGACACCCATACTTTTGTACTTTCCTGCCTTGTGTTCTAGGCTTCCTTTTACATGGATGAAAAAGGGAGCAGGCAATCATGCCTAAGGCAAGGAAAACACAAGTGAGCCTAACCGATACGCCGTATTACCATTGCGTATCGCGTTGTGTGAGAAGAACCTTTCTTTGCGGAAAAGATCCGTTAACGGGGAAGTGTTTCGAGCATCGACGTGCTTGGGTGGAGCAACGGTTATTGTTTCTTGCCAAGGTATTTGCGATTGATATTTGTGCGTATGCCGTTATGAGTAACCACACGCATGTTGTTTTGCATGTGGATGCTGAACAAGCTAAGAATTGGTCGCAGGAAGAAGTGATCACTCGTTGGCATCAGCTGTGTAAAGGGCATTATCTCTCACGTACCTGGTTGGATGAAGGGCTGCGAAGCCAGATGGACAAGGCACAGTTGCGGGGCGTTGAACGGCTCACAGAAGAATGGCGTGAGCGGCTATACGATATGAGCTGGTTTATGCGGTTGCTTAATGAACCAATAGCTCGTCAAGCCAATCGAGAAGATGGTTGTACAGGACGTTTTTGGGAAGGGCGGTTTAAATCTCAAGCTTTATTGGATGAAGCGGCCTTGGCTGCTTGTATGGCTTACGTTGATTTGAATCCCGTTCGAGCAGGAATAGCGAAAACGCCAGAGACCTCAGAGCATACCAGCATTAAAAAACGTACAAATGCAGCAAAAACGGGATATCAACCGACAATGTTATTGCCCTTTGTCGGCAATCCTCGCGATAACATGCCCAAGGGGTTGCCTTTTGTATTTTCCGATTATTTGTTGCTTGTCGATGAAACGGGGCGTGCCATCCGTGATGGCAAGAAAGGATATATCTCAGCAAAAGCTCGCAATGTTGTTTTACGTTTAGGTTTGAGCGAAGAGAACTGGCTGGAATTAACTCGTCATTTGGAGCACAACTTTTCTGGCGCGATAGGCAAAGAGCATTTGCTTCGCGAGTACCACCATCATATCGGTCAGCGGCGTACCCAAGGGCTGAGTGCATGTAGGCGGTTGTTGAGCGTGGCCTGATAAACTTACAAACATCATCATAAACAATATATCTATACTTTTGCTCGAGATATTGTTTTGTGGGTCAGGGTGTTGCCATTGGCATCCTCGCCGTGGATACTGAAGGAATGTTTGGCTAAATCAATGCCATAAATAGAAAGTGACATGGTGGCCTCCGAACGTTTTCTTACACAGACTCACCAAGTGTGGCAGAGTTTGGATGAGGGGGAGTCCATGTCATTCGTTAACTCGTAAATGTCAGTTTGCACTGAAACTATGGCATGGAATACTTAAATATCAAACTTAATTGTTACATACTTTCTTGCTTTCAATCCCACTAATTGTTTTAAAGTTCATGTTTTTGTTGGGTAAAGAAGTTAATTTCAATAAGGTTAACTATCTTTACTATTGATGATGTTAACCATGAAAAAACTGATATTAATTATTTGTTTGATGTTACCTTGTGTAGCCTTTGCTAGTAATAATCAACTACATTTATCAAAAGGCCTCAATGTAAACTATGATGAACCAAAATCTTTGGTTCATTCTGGTGACTTGCTCATATTTAAGTATGATGATTGGTATTTTTCACATGAATTAGTAGATGCTAAAAATTATTATCAGCCGGTTGATCTAACTGATGTTGATGTGGATTTTTTTCAATCATTGTTTTTCATTGAGAAAAGAAAGCAGTTGCCCGAATGGTTGAGTTTAATTTCATCTGAATTGTCAAGTTCGTTTGGAATTAAAAATGATAATAAAGACGTGAAAAAATTAGATCAGATGACAGTTTTGGGTGCTTACTCTAACGAATATGGTCAAGGTAATATTTTTATTATAGATGGTTCTCAAATTCACCATATAAACATCAATGGTTTAGAAGCAAACTATAAAAATGTTTTCAATTCAATTATGAGTAAATAAGATGAGTCTAACTACTACAGAGCAGAATGATTTACGAACTTTTCTAGTTAAAATTTATGGCCCTCAAGCTAATGAGTGGCCAGTTAATGATGAGATGTTTAATCTTACATATAAGTTGTTGTCTGAATCAAAGAAATGTTCAGATGTAATGGATTTAGTACCTAGGCCTATGCCCATTGGTGCAAACCCAGCTAAATGGTTGGCAAAAGAAGTTCGTAGTATGATACTTAGACAAATAAAAGAACGAAAAGGACATTACGCGATATGTGTAAAATCTACATCATTACGAATGAAAAATGAGTTTAACCTGAAAGCTGCTGGACTTTAGGCGGAATAAACAAGACACCCATACTTTTGGGTGACGATCCCGAACTCAGCCATGACAGCTCGGATCTGGTTAAGGAGTGCCGTGCGTTCGTGAACCCAGTTATCGTGGGCCCGGTGGAGTATCAATATGGATTGTTGCTCGGCGGATTTGATTTTAACGAAGCGCGTTGAAGGACGGGTGACAGCCACACAAATGGTAACTGCATCATTGAGGTCGTTTTTGGCACCCGTCCTGAAAGGCGCCACATACTTGGAGGCCATGATCTTGGCGGTATGGCCGAGTTTGGTCAATTCCCGCGCCCAGTAATGGGAACTGCCGCAGGCTTCCATTCCGACAATGGCAGGTGGCAAATTGGCAAAGAAAGTGAGTACTTTTGCTCGAGATATTGTTTTGTGGATCAGGGTGTTGCCTTTACTATCCTCGCCGTGGATACTGAAGGAATGTTTGGCTAAATCAATGCCATAGATAGAAAGTGACATGGTGGCCTCCGAACGTTTTCTTACTCAGACTCACCAAGTGTGGCAGAGTCTGGATGAGGGGGAGTCCATGTCATTCGTTAAACGTAAATTTAAGTATGGAGTTCAAATTGAGTATCGATTTAGGGGTTAGTATTTTGCTAGCAATCCCCTTAGCTATTATTGCTAACGTGATTACGCCAAAAGTTCAAGTAATGTTGGATACATGGCTAGAAAGAAGTAAAAAAAGTAAAGTTGAAAAAAGGAAGAAAGCTCGTCAACAGCAACTAAAAAGGCTAGAAAGAGAGTTCGATGAAATATCGAAATACCACAATGATAAGCATGCTTAGGCAACTGACAGCTTACTATCTAAATTAATATTTAGAGAAGAAATGACATAATGGTTATATTTTTATATATTGGTATTAGGTTTTAGTCTTGATAAGAATTTTAGATTGATTGTATTGATTAATTTGTTTGTTGGTATATTGGTTAGTTTTGTATAATAAAAATTCTGGCTTCATTTGAATGTTGGAATCTTTACTTAGGTATTAATCTTTGACTTTCTTATCAGTTAATATACTGATAAGAAGTTAGTGGATAGAACCTTTTTATATTAATTATCCTATAATGTAACTATAATGAAAAAAATAATCCTTTCTTCTTTTGTTTCTTTAGCTCTTGTTGGTTGTGGTGGTTCTGGTGGTGATAGCGGTTCAGGCGGAACTAATCCGCCTATTAACCCGGACCAACCGTTAATTCCATTGGAGCCAAGCACTCCTGCTAATCCAGATATTCCGCTTACTCCTCTTGAGCCTTCAAAACCAGTTAACCCTGACCAACCGTTAATTCCATTGGAGCCAAGCACTCCTGCTAATCCAGATATTCCGCTTACTCCTCTTGAGCCTTCAAAACCTTTACCTACAGCACCTTGTGGTGATAACGGTGAATGTTTAGATGATGATCGCTTCAATCAGTTTGAAAGTTTGGAAGTTAAGACTTACATTTCTGACGTTCTTAACTGGAATTTCAGCGACATCAACTATATGTGCAACCAGCTCACCTGTGATAAGGGTGAAGATGGAAGTATTGAGATCTCTGATGGAAATACTTTCTCATACCCACTCACTAATGAAATCTTTGTAGAAGTTAAACAAAAAGTCCCTAATAGTCATGCGATGAGTGATTTCTCTATGACTTTAGATCCTCTTTATGGCTCAGGTGATGTGGTAACTAGCCAAGAGGTTTCCTATATAGATGGTTTCTTGGTGTTGAAAGCAACTATCTCTGTAAACCCTGATACGGTTATTGAACGCTACATGGATTACAAGAGAATCACTTATAATGTAAGTGGTATCATTAACTACAAAGGTCAGCCTTTTGCTCCTGAGGAGTTCAGTTTAGGATACACAGCTATGGATGGTAAAGAGATTCATGGTTTAGAACTAATTAAAATTATGGCAGTTGACCGTCGTTCTTAATACCTATTATAGGGTGTTTTCTTACTAACCTTAGTTTATATCATCGCCCAATGTGGGCGGTGATATAAGCAGTTCTCACATTAGAAGATACACTTTGCTCGAGATATTGTTTTGTGGATCAGGATGTTGCCTTTGCTATCCTCGCCGTGGATACTGAAGGAATGTTTGGCTAAATCAATGCCATAAATAGAAAGTGACATGGTGGCCTCCGAACGTTTTCTTACTCAGACTCACCAAGTGTGGCAGAGTCTTGATGAGGGGGAGTCCATGTCATTCGTTATGCGAGGTATGAATGCAGCGAATTGATAGTTACAATGAAATTCTTGCAGAATTAAGTCCTGCTGATGTTCGTGAAGTATATGATGCAACTTTGTCAGTATTAGAACCTGATTCAGTTGGAGATTATTTGCTAAATGTAGCTTGTGAGCGAGTTCAGTATGAGAATGTTGAGTTTTTCATATCTAAAGGGGCGTCTTTAGAAACATTGAGCGCATGTGGTGATACTCCGCTTTTGAATGTCATTGATTATGTAGGTCACAATCCTGAAATAGCACTTAAAGTGGTTAAACTTTTGCTAAAAAATGGAGCCAATATTGAACACCATGGTTATATGGATAAAACACCTTTTTTAAAGGCATGTACTCGTGGTGACTTGAATATGATTAAGTTGTTGGTTGAAAGAGGCTGTGACGTACAGGCAGTTGCTGAGGATCTTGGTGGTTCAGTAAATGGTTTAGACTTTGCGCGAATTCATGGAGCATCAAGTGAAGTAGTTAATTATATCCATCGCCTACTAATCGCATAACAAGGCAATCAAGGTGATGCGTTACACTCGGCGGTTTTGGCTCGGAGTTAAGCGTGCTTTGTTGGTTTGGGTGGGGCACACCTTATCGCAGGTGTTAGCTCTAAAATATATTTGTATAAGTTACAGTATGGTATACTATTGGTTGTTCTGTTCTAACATGCTTAAAAGAGGTTTAATGTGGCAACAATAGTCGGGAAGTTAATCGGTTTTGTGATTAATCTAGTTGTACTCCCATTTGCGATCCTTATTGCTATCCCTATGGGTTTTATGAAAGCTAGAAATAACCAGAAAAGTCGTATCCTATTTAGTGCAGTTGAGCAATCGTTACTTGCTAAGGCGCAACGCGTTATATCAATGGATCAAAACGGAATGATATCTCCTGATCGTGATCTTTTGGAAGTAGCCAGATGTATAGAACAATCAAGAATTGATTATCAGTTAATTAAACAGAGGCAGAAGTATGATACTTCGTTTTCAAATTATGTGACCTCGAAAATTAATAGCTGCTCAGTTTATGATTGGAACAATGTGAATGAATTTTATGAACTTGACAAAATAGAACAAGAAATGAATGGTTCATCGCCGATGATAAATACTTTAGACCAGTCTACTATCGCCAAAATTCATCAGTTAGCGGCACTAAAAAGAATGGAAAATGTGTTAACTTTGTACCGTACCAATTGTTTTATGCCTCAATTGTCATTAGAAGAACAAGAGGCATATGTGAATATGCTGACATTTATGCATGATAGCGCCCGAAGTGCTGAAGATGTTGAGGGATATAATGATTTTTTAAATAAAGTTAAGTTGGTTCACTTCAAAGGTAACAACCTTCTAGATTCATATTTAAGAAACTCAGTAGCGATCCAGTAAATTTTAGAGCTAACAAACGACTATGGCGTCAATAGCTAATTTCTGGCTATGTTTTCGTTCCACATGACGCCATCTCGAATCATCGAATTTAAGATCACAACCATCTTTCTTACACACGCAATAATGGCGACTTTTTTCGGTTTTCCTGCATCTAAAAGTCGCTGGTAAGTAGCTTTAAAAACAGGGTTACACTGCATCGCAGACATCATAGCCATGTAGAGCACGGTGCGTACTTGTGCTCGTCCCCCCTGAATGACTCGCTTGCCTTTATAGCGTCCACTTTCTCGATTGATGGGGGCAACGCCAATGAGTGCAGCGGCTTGTTTGTTGGTAATAAGCCCAAGCTCAGGAACGTTGCTAATGATGGATGCAGCTGCGACTTTTCCGATGCCAGGAACGCTCTGCAGAAGACGATTTTTGTTTTGATACTCAGGGCATGATTCAATAAGAAATAGGATTTTTTGCTCAGTTTTTTCTATCTGATTTTTAAAGGTCGTGAGCACAGGTTTGATGGTGCTCACAAGATGTTTGGGAAGTGATTGTAATCGGTTTTTCTCCATGGTTTGCATGGTCAGCAGTTGATGACGGCGAGCGACTAAATCACTCATTAAACGCATATTTTCAGGTTTCAGTTGCGTCAGATTAGGTTGAATGGCCTCGCTATAGTGAGCAATGAGTCTAGCATCTAATTTGTCTGTTTTAGCTCGCTGACCAATGGCTCCGGCGAACCGTTTTATATGTATGGGGTTAGCAATAACAAAGGGAAGTTTTGCTTCTGAACAAGCAATGATGAACGGCATTTCAAGACGTCCAGTTGCTTCGACTACAACGCGCTGTGGGACATATTGTTTGATTGTTTTGATGGCCTCTTTGATACCTTTCTCGTCGTTGTTAACAGTAAAAAAGATATCAAGTGGGCGAATGAAAATGTCTAGTTGTGACTTACCTGTATCAACACCGACATGAATGTTTTGATGTGTGCTTGTATTCATAATAAGCTAACTCTTGCTTGCGAAATGCGGGTTCGAGACCCAGTCGACTATTCGAGGTTGATGCTTGGAGTCCTATGCGGCGTTCATGTTTGTTATCGGTCTCTCGATAGAGGAGCCAGCGTTCAAACGAACTGCCGCATAAGAAGCTTTAGTTGCAGCTAAAGCTTGGGTCTCACATTACCCAAATGACAAGCTTATTATCCATACAATCTGTTTAAGAGTGATTCGCAACGCTTGGCATTTTTGCTATGCGTTGCGTTTAGTGTTTAAGGTGGTATGCGGCAGCATCGGTATTGCGTTGCTCACACCTTAACAGGGCTACATGGACTCCCCCGGTTGTCTGGGAAGTAAACAAGACAACCATACTTTTGGGCGATGATCCCGACTTAGCCATGACAGCCCGGATCTGGTTAAGGAGTGCTGTGCGTTCGTGAACCCAGTTATCGCGGGCCCGGTGGAGCATCAATATGGATTGTTGCTCGGCGGATTTGATTTTAACGAAGCGCGTTGAAGGACGGGTGACAGCCACACCAATGGCAACTGCATCATTGAGGTCGTTTTTGGCTCCCGTCCTGAAAGGCGCCACATATTTAGAGGCCATGATTTTGGCGGTATGGCCGAGCTTGGTTAATTCCCGCGCCCAGTAATGGGAACTGCCGCAGGCTTCCATTCCGACAATAGCAGGCGGCAAGTTGGTAAAGAATGTGAGTACTTTTGCTCGAGATATTGTTTTGTGGATCAGGGTGTTGCCTTTGCTATCCTTGCCGTGGATACTGAAGGAATGTTTGGCTAAATCAATGCCATAAATAGAAAGTGACATGGTGGCCTCCGAACGTTTTCTTACTCAGACTCACCAAGTGTGGCAGAGTCTTGATGAGGGGGAGTCCATGTCATTCGTTAGCAGTCACCACACATAGGAGGAAATTTGATCAAGAAAATTGCAGAAATAGCAACAATCGTAGCATGCGTTGTTGCAGCTTTGAGCTATTTTAAAATTGAGCCCAATATTTTGGATGAGGTGCCAATTGATATTAAAGCTACAGTCGAAAAAGACGTTGAAAGCGTCAAAATAGATTTGCAAAACCCTCATGAAGATATAGTGCTAAAACATTTGTATTTAGCAGCGAAGTCCATAGGTAATGATTACCGAAGGGATAGCGCTTTAGAGAAAGTGGTGGCAAAAGCATTGGAGAAGAATAATTTTAACTATGCTCTTATCGCCGGAAGTAGCTTTGATAACGATTATACAAAATCATCTCAATTGCAGCTTATTGTTGAATCAGCTTTAAGTAACGAACAAACAGCGGGTTATGCAATAGCTGCAGCTGATTTAGTTCCAAACAAGCATACAAAAGATGCAATGCTTCAAAAAATCGTTGCTTTCTATGAACAAGGCGGGAAACCGATTCCTCCTAAGCCTCTAACAGCTTTAGATCATTATGAGCGCATCTATAAATTTGCCGACGCTTCTAATTACATGGATATGAGTGAGATAGAAGCAAAGAAATTTGCAGATGACTGGTTAGACACTAAGTCATACGAGGAATTTTTGTATTTCAAAGAAGTTTATGTCTTTGCAGACTCAGCATCAAAAATGGACTTGAGTGAATCGGAAGCAAAGCTATTTTCACTAGATTGGGTGGAAAACTACGATGAAAAAGACTTTGAAGTGTTTAAGCAAGCTTTTCTGTTTGCCGACTCTTCGCATAATATGGCTATGTCAGAGGAAGAAGCGACAAAATTTGCAATTGAAAAAGTTCTTGAACATAAAAACTCAATCACTACGAATCAATAGACTGCTAACAAACGACTATGGCGTCAATAGCTAATTTATGGTTATGTTTTCGTTCCACATGACGCCATCTCGAAGCATCGAATTTAAGATCACAACCATTTTCCTTACACACGCAATAATGGCGACTTTTTTCGGTTTTCCTGCATCTAAAAGTCGCTGGTAAGTAGCTTTAAAAACAGGGTTACACTGCATCGCAGACATCATAGCCATGTAGAGCACGGTGCGTACTTGTGCTCGTCCCCCCTGAATGACTCGCTTGCCTTTATAGCGTCCACTTTCTCGATTGATGGGGGCAACGCCAATGAGTGCAGCGGCTTGTTTGTTGGTAATAAACCCAAGCTCAGGAACGTTGCTAATGATGGATGCAGCTGCGACTTTTCCGATGCCGGGAACGCTCTGCAGAAGACGATTTTTGTTTTGATACTCAGGGCATGATTCAATAAGAGATAGGATTTTTTGTTCAGTTTTTTCTATCTGATTTTTAAAGGTCGTGAGCACAGGTTTTGAATAAACAAGACACCCATACTTTTGGGCGCATGTTGTTTTGCATGTGGATGCTGAACAAGCTAAGAATTGGTCGCAGGAAGAAGTGATCACTCGTTGGCATCAGCTGTGTAAAGGGCATTATCTCTCACGTACCTGGTTGGATGAAGGGCTGCGAAGCCAGATGGACAAGGCACAGTTGCGGGGCGTTGAACGGCTCACAGAAGAATGGCGTGAGCGGCTATACGATATGAGCTGGTTTATGCGGTTGCTTAATGAACCAATAGCTCGTCAAGCCAATCAAGAAGATGGTTGTACAGGACGTTTTTGGGAAGGGCGGTTTAAATCTCAAGCTTTATTGGATGAAGCGGCCTTGGCTGCTTGTATGGCTTACGTTGATTTGAATCCCGTTCGAGCAGGAATAGCGAAAACGCCAGAGACCTCAGAGCATACCAGCATTAAAAAACGTACAAATGCAGCAAAAACGGGATATCAACCGACAATGTTATTGCCCTTTGTCGGCAATCCTCGCGATAACATGCCCAAGGGGTTGCCTTTTGTATTTTCCGATTATTTGTTGCTTGTCGATGAAACGGGGCGTGCCATCCGTGATGGCAAGAAAGGATATATCTCAGCAAAAGCTCGCAATGTTGTTTTACGTTTAGGTTTGAGCGAAGAGAACTGGCTGGAATTAACTCGTCATTTGGAGCACAACTTTTCTGGCGCGATAGGCAAAGAGCATTTGCTTCGCGAGTACCACCATCATATCGGTCAGCGGCGTACCCAAGGGCTGAGTGCATGTAGGCGGTTGTTGAGCGTGGCCTGATAAACTTACAAACTTTATCATAAACAATATATCTATACCTTTGCTCGAGATATTGTTTTGTGGATCAGGGTGTTGCCATTGGCATCCTTGCCGTGGATACTGAAGGAATATTTGGCTAAATCAATGCCATAAATAGAAAGTGACATGGTGGCCTCCGAACGTTTTCTTACTCAGACTTACCAAGTGTGGCAGAGTCTGGATGAGGGGGAGTCCATGTCATTCGTTATAACTCTTTTGTCAGTTTCATTGTTACACCTTTGATCTTGAAGAGCCTCAAGAACAATTAACTTGTTGTTAGTATGGTTGCTTATTTTGTGAGACCTTTTCGTTCAAACAATTGACGGGGAGGTTTTTCAGTGGCAGCACGTCCTAGCTTACTAAAAATGAAAGTGGCTTTTGCAAAGGTTAACCGAGATGTATCGGACGTTGGTACAATAATTGGTGGTAGAGTGAATCACAATATCAATGTGCTAACACCAGAGCAGGGGCGTTTTGAAAATGCATGTGCAATTCGGATGTCATATGCACTTAATTATGCTGGTTTTAAGGTTCCTTACATTAAAAATAAAACTGTATCTGGTGGACAGGGAAATTGGTAGATCTACAGAGTCAGGGATTTGATCAGCTTCTTGCATCAAAAGTTTGGTGATCCTGAGGTTGTAATTGAAAATCCCAATGCGAATAAGTTGGCTGCCTACAAAGGCATATTGGTCGTTGATGTGGATACTTGGCTAGATGCATCAGGGCATGCAAGTATTTGGACTGGCTCAAGATGTACGGATAGTTGTTACTTCCCACAAGCAAAGAAGGCGTACTTATGGAAACTAGAAGATTAGTCAGCACTATATTTGTTGCAACTTTTAGCGTGGGATTAAGCGCAAGTCCATTGAGCACTCAAAGTGATGAGCAGTTATTTAAAAAATATGCGCTTTCTTCTTGTATTGCGACTTATTACAAGGGCTCCGATGTGGCCAAAGATGCGGTAACGGCAATGCAAGGCTACAGAGAGTTTTCTAATTTGCCTTTGGATGCATTTTTTGAGCTCAGTGAATTATTGAGCAATGAGAGTATTGACTCTTATAAATCAAAAAGTGGTAGTTCAATAGAATTGGCATATTGTTTAGACTTCGCTAACTCAGAAGAAGTTCATAAGCTATTAACTAAGGCAAAATCAGAGTTATAACAAACGACTATGGCGTCAATAGTTAATTTCTGGCTATGTTTTCGTTCCACATGACGCCATCTCGAATCATCGAATTTAAGATCACAACCATTTTTCTTACACACGCAATGATGGCGACTTATTTCGTTTTTCCTACATCTAAAATAAACAAGACACCCATAGTTTTGTACTATAGATAGAACGTGACATAAAGGCCTCCGAACGTTTTCTTACTAAGAATCACCAAGTGTGGCAGAGTTTGGATGAGGGGGAATCCATGTCATTCGTTATGTTTCAAAATTTAAACAAATCGAGGGAGTTAACAAATTAATCAATCTGTTAGGCATGATTTTCAATGTATTGATAATTCTATGTCGCAAATAATTATTTATTAAGTACATATTCAATGCAAAACGCCAAGATATAGATGAAAATGTAATACTTACATAATCTTCTTTTCACAGAGTAAACTATGCAAGTTATAACGCAGGAAGAGTCGTTTATAAATAGAGCGTGGAATGGTCATATAGAAATATGGCAAGCTATTTTGATAATTAATATGTTCGGATTTATAAGTATCCTTGGTGTTAGTTTTTTAAGCGTGGCAATAATATTTAGCTTCCAAGAGCCAAGCCAATTGCTTATGATGATTCATAACAAGATATTTGCTATTATTTTTTCCATGTATGCTGTATTTTGTGTGCGTTGTTTATGGTATACGGCATCAAACCCGAAACTACATATAAAACATGCGGTAACAAGACTTTGGGCTATATTGTTCTCAGTTTCCATGTTTAGTGTTATTTATGGCTTGATTACCGGTTAATAATTGTTATCAATAAGAGAGCCAAAAACGTAACAAAGCAATCAATAAACAAGAAACCCATACTTTTGTACTGCCATTGGCATCCTAACCGTGGATGCTGAAGGAATGTTTCGCTAAATCAATGCCATAGATAGAAAGTGACATGGCGGCCTCCGAACGTTTTCTTACTCAGACTCACCAAGTGTGGCAGAGTCTGGATGAGGGGGGGGCATGTCATTCGTTATGTCACTTGTGGTTGATATGTTTAATAAACTCAAGGATGAGTAATGTTAAGAAAACTAGCGTTTGTATTGTTTAAATTTTTTATATTCACTCTGCTGTATATTGTTTCTTTTGTTACTGCGCCCTATTTAATTTCAGCAGAAAATTATGATGGCAAGAAAGAGGTTAGAGATAATTTTCCTATTGCAATCGAAATAAATGGAAAACCAGAAATAATAAGATGGCATAAATATGTTTTAGATAAAGAAAAGTACCAAGACCTATTAATTACCTTACCTAAGGCTACAAATTATAAATTGACAAATAATGAATATGCGTCGTTATCTAGTAATGACGAGCTCTATTTTCTTAGATATGATGCTGATAATTACACATTTTGGTCGGAGTATTATCTGAAGGATAAAGAGGTAGTTCCTGTTCACTTTAGGCTTAATGGAGCTTTCATTGTAATGCCTATGTTCTTCTTTGTATTGGTGCTATTTTCGTCAGGTAAGTGGGCAATTAGTCGTTACATAACAAGTGCTTCCAGTTTACCCCAAAAAACTGCGCGTTTTTAGTGTTAACTCGCTGCGCTCAAATAGTAACACAAACTCCGCTTCGCATTTGGAGCAGCTGAAGCCGGGTGTTAAATGCTTGCGACCATATAGGAGTTAAGCGCAACAAATGACTGAGCATCTTTTACTTCCGATGCTAAAGGGAATAAACAAGACACCCATACTTTTTTTTGCAGTGCATGGCAGCCTTTGGGGGCGATGATCCCGAACTCTGCCGAGACGGCCCGGATCTGGTTAAGGAGTGTGGTGCGTTCATGCCCCCAGTTTTCGCGGGCCCGGTGGAGCATCAATATAGATTGTTGCTCGGCGGATTTGATTTTAACGAAGCGCGTTGAAGGACGGGTGACAGCCACACAAATGGCAACCGCATCATTGAGGTCATTCTTGGCACCCGTCATGAAAGGCGGCACATATTTGGAGGCCATGACCATGGCAGTATGGCCGAGCTTGGTTAATTCCCGCGCCCAGTAATGGGAACTACCACAGGCTTCCATTCCGACAGTGGCAGGCGGCAAGTTGGTAAAGAATGTAAGTACTTTTGCTCGAGATATTGTTTTGTGAATCAGGGTGTTGCCTTTGCTATCCTCGACGTGGATACTGAAGGAATGTTTGGCTAAATCAATGCCATAAATAGAAGGTGACATGGTGGCCTCCGAACGTTTTCTTACTCAGACTCACCAAGTGTGGCAGAGTCTGGATGAGGGGGAGTCCATGTCATTCGTTATGTTTCTTCGAGGAAAAAATGAAAATATCACCTTCAGAAGTATTGCCAGCATTCGTTGATATATATCCAGATTGTCGTGAGCATTTTATAAAAGAAGCTGACTATTGGATAGATGAAAAAGGAGCTATTTCAGTTCACTCGTTATTCTCAATCTTTAGCTCACTTGTCGTAGAAAGGTTCTTGTTAGGTGAGTATGAAAAAAGCGAAGATTTGTTTGGTTTCATAGATCTTGCAATCAAAGTGGGGGATAAAGAGGTTTCAAATGCTGCGTGCACATGTTTCGTGGAAAATCTCATAAACATTGCATCTACAAAAACTGACTTTGAGTTATCTCACTTCTGGACTCTACTTGGACCTTTAGCGACAGAGTTCGCAGATAACTATATGGCTGAGAATTTTTAGTAGAATAGAGAATAAACAAGACACCCATACTTTTGCCCATACTTTTGTACTTTCCTGCCTTGTGTTCTAGGCTTCTTTTTACATGGATGAAAAAGGGAGCTGGCAATCATGCCCAAGGCAAGGAAAACACAAGTGAGCCTAACCGATACGCCGTATTACCATTGCGTATCGCGTTGTGTGAGAAGAACCTTTCTTTGCGGAAAAGATCCGTTAACGGGGAAATGTTTCGAGCATCGACGTGCTTGGGTGGAGCAACGGCTATTGTTTCTTGCCAAGGTATTTGCGATTGATATTTGTGCGTATGCCGTTATGAGTAACCACACGCATGTTGTTTTGCATGTGGATGCTGAACAAGCTCAGAATTGGTCGCAGGAAGAAGTGCTCACTCGTTGGCATCAGTTGTGTAAAGGGCATTATCTTTCACGTACCTGGTTGGATGAAGGGCTCCGAAGCCAGATGGACAAGGCACAATTGCGGGTCGTTGAACGGCTCACAGAAGAATGGCGTGAGCGGCTATACGATATGAGCTGGTTTATGCGGTTGCTTAATGAACCAATAGCTCGTCAAGCCAATCAAGAAGATGGTTGTACAGGACGTTTTTGGGAAGGGCGGTTTAAATCTCAAGCTTTATTGGATGAAGCGGCCTTGGCTGCTTGTATGGCTTACGTTGATTTGAATCCCGTTCGAGCAGGAATAGCGAAAACGCCAGAGACCTCAGAGCATACCAGCATTAAAAAACGTACAAATGCAGCAAAAACGGGATATCAACCGACAATGTTATTGCCCTTTGTCGGCAATCCTCGCGATAACATGCCCAAGGGGTTGCCTTTTGTATTTTCCGATTATTTGTTGCTTGTCGATGAAACGGGGCGTGCCATCCGTGATGGCAAGAAAGGATATATCTCAGCAAAAGCTCGCAATGTTGTTTTACGTTTAGGTTTGAGCGAAGAGAACTGGCTGGAATTAACTCGTCATTTGGAACACAACTTTTCTGGCGCGATAGGCAAAGAGCATTTGCTTCGCGAGTACCACCATCATATCGGTCAGCGGCGCCCCCAAGGGCTGAGTGCATGTAGGCGGCTGTTGAGCGTGGCCTGATAAACTTACAAACTTCATCATAAAGAAGATATCTATACCTTTGCTCGAGATATTGTTTTGCGGATCAGGGAGTTGTCATTGGTATCCTCGCCGTGGATACTGAAGGAATGTTTGGCTAAATCAATGCCATAAATAGAAAGTGACATGGGGGCCTCCGAACGTTTTCTTACTCAGACTCACCAAGTGTGGCAGAGTTTGGATGAGGGGGAGTCCATGTCATTCGTTATGTGTTTTTATTGAACGTTTAAGGAGATAATCATGGTTGAGCAGTATAAATCTATGATTACTGACTATTTCAATGTCTCAAATATAATCAACAATTATGCGCAAAAAAATGCAATAGAAATTTGGGATACTAATCTTATAAAAATAGAGTTTGACACAGCCTCAAATTCGACCGTATTCGATGATAAAGAACTATCAAAACTCTTAGATATCACTGAAAGCAAAATTCAAAATTTCTTTGTTGTTCATTGCTGTCTAAGCAATTACCTATATGATTTAATCGGTGAGCGAGAGTATTTAACTTGGTTTGTGAAAGATGACAGGTTAAATGTTAGTTTCCCCAATGACATGATAGAAATGTATGATGTTTCTGACATTTCATTGCTTATGAAGAAAACGGAAGAGGTAAACTGGAGCTACTCGGCACTAGTGGAATCTTGGAATGACATGTGCCTACAAAACACATAACACATATTTGTCTTCGGGGTATCAAGGGGTAAATCTTTCCCCTTGGTTGCGCAGCAGCCAATATAACCGAACAACAAAGTTGTCTACTTCGCTCTGTCGATTATCGTCGCTTACGACAAACACATATTGAGGGTCTCTTACTGCGGTTTCACCGCTGCCTGCTAGTTTCATGCAGGGCCAGACGGGCGCTTCCCTAGCCATACATCGGTTAACCTGAGCCGGTACTAATTAAAGAGAATGACAAGCGACACGTTGGCAAAGAACGTGAGTACTTTTGATCGAGATATTGTTTTGTGTATCAGGGTGTTGCCATTGGCATTCTCGCCGTGGATACTGAAGGAATGTTTGGCTAAATCAATGCCATAGATAGAAAGTAACATGGCAGCCTCCGAACGTTTTCTTACTCAGACTCACCAAGTGTGGAAGAGTCTGGATGAGGGGGGAGTCCATGTCATTCGTTATGGCGCAATGCAAGTTATATAGGTTTATTAGGATTAGAAATGGTTAATAGAGTTTGTGTAGCAGTACTGACATTACTTTTGTTTTCAGGGTGTACGATTGTTGATAGCTCATCAATTATTGTTGGAAATACACGGCAGCAAACAACTGTAGAAAATGTACTTCTATATCGCAAGGCTCCTAAATCATATGAAGAAATTGCGATAATTTCAGCAAGTGCGGGACATGACTTTAAAAGTGATGGTGAACTAGTGGATGAGGCTCTTTTACGACTGAAAAGTGAAGCTTCAAAAGTCGGAGCTAACGGGATTCTTCTGACCGAAATTAGAGAGCGGAGTGGAGCGGTTACTACATTTAGTGTGGTTAGCACAAATGCCAATTCCAATGGTTTTGGTGTTATAAGCTCAGGCGACCGTTATACACGAGTTAAAGGGTTGGCCATTTTCGTTTTAAAATAAACAAGACACCCATACTTTTGCTGAAGGAATGTTTGGCTAAATCAATGCCATAGATAGAAGTGACATGGCGGCCTCCGAACGTTTTCTTACTCAGACTCACCAAGTGTGGCAGAGTCTGGATGAGGGTGAGTCCATGTCATTCTTTAAGGATCAATTTTGAAATTAGTCATTTTCCTAATACTGCCGATATTAATTGCACTTACATGGAAGTATATAAGTATTGCAAGTGAGACTTTGAAGCAGCTCAAACAGGGTAAAGAACCAGAAATCGATCCAATGCAGAGTGCGGTATTATCTGAAATAATAATTACGCTAATTTTAAGCTTTGTGTCCTACATAATTGTAAATATATTTAGTCCTGAAAATAGTGTTAATTTTGTCGCATCTGGGCAATTGATATTTTTGATATTTCTGGTCCCTTTTGCATTAAGATATTGGTGGGGACTTAGGCGAGTTCAGCCTTAACAAGGCACTTAAGCTGACAGCTTTTCCATCGCTCGGTTTGTGCAGGAAAAGTATCGTAGAAATCATGGCCATGTAGAGCGTTGCGTACTTGTGATCGCCCCCCCTGAATGACTCGCTTTCCTTTATAGCGTCCACTTTCTCGATTGATGGGGGCAACACCAATAAGTGCAGCGGCTTTTTCCGATGCCAGGAACGCGTTGCAGAAGACGATTTTCGTCATAAACAAGTTATTCAAACCTTTGCCCTCGTTATAAAAGGCGTTACATATTTGAACTCCATGATCTTGGCGGTATGGTCAATCTTGGTTAATTCTCGCGCTCAGTAATGAGTGCCACCACAGTTCGTGATATTGTCTGTTGATCGAGATCTTGCCTGTGGATAACGCCGGATGAACATCAATAAGAGACGAACTAGAAACAAGAAAAAACAGACAGATGGCTATAGAAAGCTTTCAGATTATGCTCAATTAAGCTATGAAGCTCGGCATCGTCTCTTTTATACAAAGCGTACTATAAAGAACGCTAAAGAAGCGCGTATATTGAAGTGGGGGCAAAAAGCGGCAAGCTATAGGCTTCAGCTTATCTATTACATTGGGGGCGTCGTTTCTTTCATGACTTGGCCAGCATCAGGTATAGGGTTTGTGACTGTGCTTGGTTACATCGGGTTAGGGTATGTGTTTTACCGTTATATACGTATGACGTGGTCTTATGAGGAACGTATTACTTATGAAAGGGAGTATCCGGTAAAAACAATAACAGAAGTGCATAGAGAATTAGTGCGTGATGGCTTAATGACCAGTTTATTTTCTATTGTAATGACACTGATGATGTTTGCTTTGGTTAATGTATGGAAGACGTTGGTATAAGCCATAGCCATGCCGCTCTTACCGTTATCTGCTTGACGGATCATTTCACAATTAAACCAGTCAGATCTAGCTAAATGTTTAAGCCACGAATCATTTTTTGTGGCTGATAGAACATTGGTTTTTCATATGTTGATGTAAGATTGAGCCCAAATGTCACCGTTATGCTTACTGAGCTTAACGGGGAGATACGGTGGGCGAGAGAAGTCGGGCCTATTTTTATTTGATGCCAATGTTGATGAGGTTTAAATGGATTATCTTCTGTTGATATTAGGCTTTGTCCTGTTGATTTCAGGGGCAGATGGACTGGTCAAAGGAGCATCTCGGCTAGCAACTAATTTCGGGATCCCCAGTTTGGTGATTGGGTTGACTGTTGTTGCATTCGGTACAAGTGCCCCAGAATTGGCTGTCAGTATTAACTCGGCGCTATCTAACAAAACCGAGCTGGCAATTGCAAACGTCGTGGGTAGTAACATTTTCAATGTGTTGTTTATTCTTGGCTTGGCAGCGGTAATAACACCGTTGAGCATATCAAAACAGTTAATACGCCAGGATGTACCTATTATGGTGCTTGTCACGGGGCTGGTTTTTTACATGGCGACGGACGGGCTGCTGAGCGTATGGGATTGTGGGATTTTGGTTATTCTGCTGCTTGTTTATACCGTTTTTCTATTTGTCCAAGGGAGGCAAGCAGAAGCTCGGGAGAATGATACTAGCGCCGACGAATTAGCCTCGATAACGACGGGGCGATTTCCAACATGGCAAAATATATTGTGGCTTATTGTTGGTTTCACTTTTCTGGTTCTCGGCGCCAACTTACTGGTAGAGAGTGCGGTGAATATTGCCAGACAACTTGGCGCAAGCGAAGCCGTGATTGGGTTAACTATTTTAGCTGTGGGTACCTCTCTGCCAGAGGTTGTGACATCTATAGTGGCCAGCGTTAAAGGCCAGCGAGATATTGCGGTGGGCAATGTTGTTGGGAGTAATACATTTAACTTGTTGGCCGTGCTTGGTATCTCCGGCTTGTTTAGTGGGCAAGGGCTAACAGGGGATGTACAGCTGGTTGAACAGGATTTACCCATCATGCTGGCTGTGGCGTTTTTGTGCTTGCCGCTTATGTTTACGGGGGCGGTGCTCAGCCGTTTAGAGGGCACTCTGTTTTTTGGATTATATCTCTTATATAGCGCTTTTTTGATTGGCAGTGTCAAGGCGGCTAGCTGGTTAGATCCATTATTGTTTGTGGCCTGGAACGTTATTTTCCCGATCACGCTGGCTGTTGTTGTTGTTTCCTTATTGAGGGACTGGTGGGATAAAAAGCATAAAAAGGCGAACAGTTAGATCCATTGATGATCATTGTGTCGTTTTTTGAGGACGAATAGTGCAAGCGGATGTCCGTGTAGGTAAGGAAGTAACGAATAAGGTGCAGTGTAGGGTGAGAAATCATGAGTATTAACGTTAAGTGGATTGATAAGTGCCATTTTAAAGCAACAACAAAAGACGGTTTTAGCGTGGATATTGATGCTGACAATCGTGTCGCGCCATGCCCCACGGAGGCGTTGCTGTATGCATTGGGAGCGTGTAGTGCTACGGATGTCGTTTTGCTTCTTCAAGAAAAAGGTGCTGAGTTACAGAGCCTGGAAAACAATGTAACCCATACGCTGACAGAGGGTGAGCCGCGATTATATCAATCCGCCAACCTTCACTTTGTGGTCAAAGGTAAGGGATTCACTGAATCCGATGTACTTGCAGCAGCCGAAGAAGCGATTTCAAAACATTGCCATGTCTGCTTAATGTTGCAGCCTCAAATAGATATCCGCTGTACGGTTGAAATCATATAGGGTGTCGATGTGATTTGTTATGCGTTATAGGAGTAAAAAATATAATGGATCAAGTTAAAAAGGATGAATTGGTAAATGCGTTAGTAAGTGCTGCCATTCCAAGCATTGAAAACTTTTTCAGGAATCATTCTGACGAAAAATTCTTTGGCTTTGCGGTCGAGATACTTGCCGAGGAAGGTTATTTTCACGTAGGTGCTTGCTCTGAGGAGTCTTTTCAATCAACCATAGATTCCTATTCTAAGCTTGGCGAATCAATGGAAGATATCATGGGGGAAGAAATTCGTTGGAATAACCAAGAATGGCAATACTTTGATCTAAATTATGATTGTAATATTTGGCAAGAGAAATGGCAGTTTATGCTGGAGATACTCAATAAATATAAAGAGTATATGGGTAGCTTAACTGATTCGGAGTGGAATTTAGCTCAACGGGATTTTAGTGCATTGTTTCAAAGTGCCGGTGAGGAGGCTTATCGTCAAATAATTGATTCAGGGGTGCTAAATGGTGTAACAAAAACACATGATTTTAGAACCTGGGTTTTCGAGCATCACGATGTTTTTTAATGAGTATGGAGAATAACTGAGACAGTTATGGTTTGTCGTTCAGCCGATTTGATTTTGGCAAAGCGCGTAGAAGCACGAGTGATTAGCTTTGCTATCCTAGCCGTAGATACTGAAGAAGTGTTTAGTAAGATCAATGTTATAGATAGAAATTAATATGGTGGCCCCCGAACCTTTTCTTACTTAGACTCACCAAGTGTGGCAGAGTTTGGATGAGGGGGGAGTCCATGTCATTCGTTATGACTCAATATGGATATTGGTCGCAATAGGGTGTTATTGTGATTTTTGAGCAGGTTCGGTTTTGTTATTCTGAGGGAAAATTTCACTATATCTGGCGCTAAAATGCTGAAAACCTACTTGTCTAACACCAAAACTCTTCTGTTCGAGTTCATTAAATACTATCTGGCTGCGATATTGGTTATCGGTCTTAATGGTGAGCTATTTAACATAGCCATGAGATATTGGTCAGAAAATCAAATGTCTTTTTATGGTGACGGCTTGTGGCAAATTACACTGTTTTTAGCATTTTTCGTTACTTGCTATGTAATGTTCAATAAGTACTGTCCTGAATAGGCGTAAATTGCGTCAAGCGGAAGTGGTGATATGGATGCGAGTGCCAGCTTCCTAACGTATTCTTACTCAGAGTCATCAAGTGTGGCTGAGTCCATGCCATTCGTTATGTACAACATGGAGGTGTTTAGATGATTAGGAAAGCAAGGCTAAGTGATTGCCTTGATTTAGCAGCTTTGTCACTACAGGTTTGGCTGCATACATATGCAGCCCAAGGGGTGCGTGCAAAGATTTCGCATTATGCACTGTCGACCTTTACAGAACACCACTTCCAGCAGCTTTTAAACAACCCTACCTGCCAAATATGGGTTTACATACAAGAAGAGCATCTTGTTGGCTTTATCACTGTTGATTTCGATTCTTCATTTAATAATGAAGATTATGGATATGAAGTCACAACATTATATGTTTCTGAGCATTTTCATGGGCGGGGTGTTGGTAGACAATTGCTTGATAAAATTAAAGTTCAACATGGGGCATCATTTTGGTTGTCCACTTGGGTCAAGAACCGCAAAGCTATCGATTTTTATCGAAACCTAGGTTTCAAACTTGTTGGAAAATTAAATTTTGAGCTTGAGGGAGAGTTGCATGAAAATCATGTGTTTTCATACACAAGTTGAACTGGTGTATGTGACTGCATAATGAAGTTGTAATTAGAAAATCAAAATAATAAAAAATCATATCATCTTTAAATTCATGATATTAATAAATTATTAAACCATCAGCCACCTTTATAACAGATATAAAGAAGTAATTACCATCAGGGCTGTCGGGGATTGGGATAAATCCACTTGATATATTATAATGGGAAGTCTCACAGCTTCAATGAGTAGAAAATTTGCAAATGTTGCAAAAAGCTTAGAGCTTGATATTGTTTGTGGATCAATATCTTGCTTTTAGGGTTTTTACAATAGATACTGGCCTATGTCTAGCAATATCAATGTTATAAGAAGAGTGATATAGCGCCTCTAATGTATTCTTACCCAGATTCATAAGGGGTGACAGAGTATGGAAGATAAAGAAAGTCCATATCATATGTTAGAGACGCGATAGAATAAATATTGGAGGAAAATTGAAGATTAGAACAAGAGATGACCTTATCGATTTTGTGAACCACGGAAATAAGGTGGAATATATCTTTTTCTGGGGGCACCAAGAAAAAGGCAGCCAGATAACAAAGAGCTGTTTTAGCCAGTGGTATGATTCGAAGTTTGAAGAAGATGGCAATGAATTTATCTCGGCTGAGCATTACATGATGTATCACAAGGCTAAGTTGTTTGGTGATAAGAAAGCATGTGAAAAAGTTCTTTGTGCTAGTAATCCGAGAGAAGCTAAAGCTGTTGGTCGAGAAGTAATAGGTTTCGAAGAAAAAGTATGGAATGAGAAGCGATTCGAGATTGTAGTCAATGCTAATTTAGCAAAGTTCACTCAAAACTCAGAACTAAAGGCATTTTTGCTAAATACTGGTAATCGAATCTTAGTTGAAGCTAGTCCAGTAGATAAAATATGGGGCATTGGTTTAGCTCAAGATAATCCAGCATCAGAAATGCCAAATACATGGAAAGGTCTTAATCTTTTAGGGTTTGCTCTCATGGAGGTGAGAGATATGATTAAGCATCATAATTAGAATGAAATAGTGAAATTTTAAATAATAATACAAGGAGTGTTATATGAAATCTGAACTTTGGTATGATTGTCCAAAATGTAATAATCATAGAGAGTTAAAAATCAAACAAGTTATAACGTTAGAAAAGTTTAATAAAGTTATTTGTTCATCATGTGGGGAAAATTTGTTATTAGATGATGAAGGTATTCAAATAGCACAAAAACGTTATAAAGATTTTGAAAGTTTATTACCATATCAATTAGGTTTTTCAAGTGTAATATTAACATCTACACTAATGCACTTTTCAGGTCTTATGCCAACGGAAGGTTTATTTTCTGGTTGTTTTATTGGGGTTTGTATATTTTTGAAGCTAATTTTAATTAAATTCAATGGATTGAATTTAACTTTTAAGCATTAATTAAAGCATTAATGTCAATGTGAAGTTGTGGGGTGGTTTAATAGTCTTGGTTATTCGGTAGACGAGATGAATTATGCGATATTATAGCAAGTGATTATGAAGGCCTTGAAATGAAAATGTTTATACTAAATGTTTGGTTTTTTGTAGTCTTCATTCTCTCTTTTGGGATTGTATATGATCCTCAAGGTCCTGATGCAGTTATTCTAATATGCATAATTAATGTTTTATTTGGTTTTGAGTTGCAGACCAGTAAAACAAAAGTCAACAAAATGTCTAGAAGAAAAATAGCATTATCACTTTTAATTGTTATGATAATAGTATCTTTTTTGTTTGCTTTGTCCGTTTTTTTTGACCATACATTTAATGCTGATATTGGAATGAGATTAGTTGGATGCCTCTATCTAACTATGACCGTTTATATTTATATCAAAGGATTTATAGCAATTCGAACATAATAGGATGGGTTTATGAATAAGTTAGAATCGAAAATATTTAGACCACTTACTTAGCATCTGTTTTAGTATGAAGACTATAGAGAACGGAGTTAATCTACAGATGAATACGATAGTTGTCCGTAGGGCTGAATTTGAAGATATTTCAAATATAAAGCAGGTTGAACAACGTGCTGGAAATGCTTTCTCATCGATGCCCATGGATTTTTTATGCTCTTTGCCTCAAGAAATACCATTGCATAGTTACGGGTTTTATGAAAAAAAGATTCGTTCAAATGAACTTTTTGTTGCCGAGATTGAAAATAAAGTTGTTGGCTTTATATGTATAAGCAACATAAACGAAGAATCGGCGATTCATGTTTCAGAGTTTGCGGTCGATTATACATATCAAAAACGAGGGATCGGATTTCAGTTAATAAACGTTGTTATTGAACTAGCCAAGAAAAAGCATAAGAGTATTACTTTAACTACTTTTTCTAATGTTCCGTGGAATGCTCCATTTTACGAAAAGCTAGGGTTCGTAACAATAGATAAGAGTCAACTGAATGAACGTCTTGTTCTATTATTAGCTCAAGAATCTGAAATGGGCCTACCCAAAGAGTATCGTTGTGCTATGCGTTTATGGGTTAGCTAGATGCACAATGATGAATAATGACTTACAGTATGGGCAAGAACTGGCTGGGTAGTGTGATCGACGCATTACGTATGTGTCAGTTGTTCATGATAAAGCCACTGGCTTGAGCACTTAACGCACAGCTCAAAACAGCAAATAGGGACACTTTTTCCTGCCAACAATTAGCGATACTGACTCCATATTCAAATATGGGGTCAATAATGCTCATCAATCAACCCATCACACTTCGTTCTGTAATACGGTTAAATCCCGTTAGAGTTATATTCACCTGGCTTATGGTGCTGGTTGAAAATGTATTCATTATTCTGCTACCGCTGTTTATTGGCTTTGCCATTGATGGCGTACTCAAGCAGAACATGCAACCACTGCTGGTATTTGCCGTGATCTTATTGATGCTGGTGGTCATCGGAGTTGGACGCCGATTCTATGACACCCGTGTATATGGCGATATCAGAGTCACATTAGCCAATTTGGTTGAGCGTAATTTACGAGATGCATCGGTGTCGGTTAAAGATGCTCGCTTGAGTATGTCACGCGAGCTGGTGGACTTTCTTGAGGAAGACTTACCATCGTTGATCACCGCAACTGTTCAGTTGGTGGCGACCGTGATCATTTTGGCGACATTTCATATCAAACTGGCATTGTGTGTATTAGCTGCGGGCTTTGGCATGCTGCTGATTTATGCATTGTTTCACCAATCATTTACCCGTCTGAATGGCGCACTCAACGACCAACTCGAAGAGCAGGTACGTGTGCTTAGTGGTCACGCTTTTGCCGCAATTCGTACCCACTTTGAGCAACTCAAACGCTGTGAAATTAAATTATCAGACACCGAAGCGTTGGTATTTGGGCTGATCTTCATCATTTTATTTGCCGCAGTTCTAACCAATTTATGGATGGTAGGCAGCCTGCATGATCCTACTGTCGGTAAGGTATTTTCAATTGTTACCTATTCGCTGGAGTTTGTTGAAACAGCTGTGATGCTGCCTATTACCTTGCAAACGTTGTCGCGACTGACAGAAATTAGCCAACGTTTAAATCAAAGCCCCGCTCATCAAGTTGCCGAGGAGAAAACGTATGAAATTTAAAAAAATCATCGCAATATTAGCCGGTTGTGGGGCAATTTTCGCGGCATTAGTGGCCGTTGATGTGCTTGCTCCTCAGCCAGTGCCTTTACAAGAGCAGCCTAAGCACACCGCGCCAGTATCTGTGTTAGAGGTTACCCCCGCCAGTCATGATTCTCGGCTGACATTACTGGCTATTACTACTGCACGTTGGCCGATTCAACTGAAAGCATCAAGCAGCGCACAACTCTCTTGGCTTAACCTGGATGTTGAGCCCGGCGTGTTGGTGAAAAAAGGTACGCTGTTGGCAAAACTTGATACCAGTGCGCTGGAATCTGAACTGGCGTTGGCAAATAGTAGTGTCAAACAGGCCGAACTAAACCTGCAACAAGTCCGGCATGAACAAACGGTTGCTCTGAAAATGTTATCGGCGAAAAAGAGTTCATCGTTTGCTCGTAGAGAGCCACAAGTCACGGCAGCAAAAGCAGAATTAACTCATGCGAAGCAGGCTTACGCCAGTGCGGCAAAATTATTAGCGGAAGCACGAATTGTTGCACCATTTGACGCGGTGATTATGCGTCGTCATATCAGCCCCGGTGAGTGGTTGGAAGCAGGGCAGGTGGCATTTGAACTGGCCGCCAGTGACTCTTTAGACGTTGAATTGCCTGTTTCTGAGTTGAATTGGTCTCAGGTTCAGTCGGCACTTATTTACCCTGAGATTAATGTCGTAAATCGTGATGGCAGCGAGTGGCCAGCACAAGTGCGCTATGTGGCACCACAGGCAGATCCAGTCACGCGTCAGCGACAAGTAGTGTTATCTGTTCCTGAGCCTTACCAAAGAGAACCCCGCTTACTGCCTAACCAGCAGGTAAAGGTGATCGTCAGTTTGGGGCAGCAGCCAGAGATAGTGACATTACCAATGAGCGCAATCACTCGTGATGGCTATGTCTGGACACTCGATGAACAAAGTCGGCTACAAAAAGAGTGGGTTGCGTTAGTGGGGCAAACCCAAGATCAGGTTTATGCGCGCTTTGAGCAAAACAGTAAGCAACCTCGTCAGGTCGTGATATATCCGTTGCTTTCAATGTTGCCTGGTAAGCAGGTTTCTCCGCAGCCAGTTGATGTATTGGTAGCAAAACAGGAGGTGGACCAATGAGCTGGTTGACGAAATGGTTTATCAACAATTCGGTTGGTGCCAACTTATTGATGTTAGCCATCATTGCCAGTGGGGTAATGGCCTTTGGTCAGTTGCGGGTGGAATCGTTTCCGCAAATAGCCCCCTCGTCAGTGGTGATCACTGTCGCGTATCCGGGCGGTACAGCCAAGCAAATTGATGAAAGCGTCACGCAACGAATAGAAGAGTCAATCAGTGGTATTGCTGGCATCAAGCAGGTAACAAGTCAGTCAAGTGCCGGTATGTCGAGAGTTGTGGTTCGTAAAACCAGCAGCACAGATCTCAATAAGTTGTTGGATGATGTCCGTAACCGTGTCAATGCAATTAACGGTTTTCCTGCTCAAGCGGAAAAGCCAAAAGTGGTCAGAAATGAATTTACCAATCTTGCCGCGTTTGTGGTGGTATCAGGGCCTCGTAGTGATGAAGAATTGCAACCCGTTGCGCGACAAGTTGAACAAGCACTCAGAAACAACCCTAGAATTTCGAACGTCTCCAACTGGGGTAGCCGTAAACCCCAGTTGATTATTGAGCCTAACCCAGCAGAGTTGAAAGAGCTGGGCTTAAGTCTAGAAGATGTCGCAAACATGATTGGCGAGATGTCGTTAGAATCACGTACTGGGGAGCTGATCAGTGACAAAGGTCGAATGGTTATTCGTGGAGATGGCTACGCCGATGACCTGCAGAAACTGAGTCGACTAGCGATTGTTTCTCGTCCGTCGGGAACTGTGTATCTGGGTGATATTGCGACATTGAGCCGAGGGTATGAGCGTAGCGGGTCAATTGTTCGTAATAATGGCATCAATGCAATTGCTTTGCTGATCAGTACCAGTCAAACAGACAACTTACTCAAGGTAAGTGATGCCATTGAAGAAACGCTTGCAGAGCAGAGAAGGATACTGCCAGCAGATATCGAGTTAAATACCATGGCAGATATGGCACCTTACATTGAAGAGCAATTATTTAGACTGGGAGACAATGCGTGGCAGGGGCTCTTAATTGTGGTGGTGTTGCTAGGCATTTTTCTTGATGTGAAACTGGCGTTCTGGGTTTCAGTTGGTATTCCTGTCGCCATTGCTGGCACATTGGGTGCAATGCAACTGACCAATTACAGCATTAATGACATCACACTGTTTGGTTTTATTCTGGTACTGGGCATTTTGGTTGATGATGCCGTGGTGGTCGGTGAAGCGATTTATGAGCAGCGTGATAAACAAAGTGATGGACGCACAGCAGCATGGCTCGGTGTGCATTCTGTTTCGGTCGCGACGGTATTTGGTGTGTTGACTACGATAGCCGCCTTTTCTCCCATGTTATGGATAAATAACGACTTTGCCAAAATATTAGCGGGCTTTTCTGCCGTAGTCATTTTTGCACTGGTTTTCTCATTAATCGAAAGTAAATTTATTTTGCCTTCGCATCTTGCTCAATTGGCGGTAAATAAACCGAGCAACGGCCTATTTGCGCGCGTTCAATCAGCTGCTCAAGGGGGGCTCGAGTGGCTTAATATCCGTGTTTATAAACCGACATTGGAAAAAGTACTGGATTATAAACTGGCCTCGTTACTGGGTTTTGTCGCCATGATTGTTCTGGCTTATGGGATGTGGGCGACGGGAACGATTCGCAGTGCAATTTTCCCTGAAATACCAGGGCGCTATATTTCCGCCAAAGTTGAGTTAGAAGACGGTGCGCCACTGCCTTTGCAAAGCAAAGCGCTGGCTCAAATTGAACACGCCATGGAAAAGGTTGAAGAAACTTTGATGCAAGACTATCCATTAACGCAGTCTCCCGTGGTTAACTTGCTTGCGTGGTCTGACGGTTATGGGGAAGTGGAAGTCACCGCTGAATTAACCAGTGAAGCCTTGGGTATTCTGCCGGGTAATTTGCTAACAGATAACTGGCGAAAAGAAACCGGTGTGATTGAAGGCGCTTACTCCGTGCAGTTTAGCGCTGCCGAAGCGCCAGCTGGTGAAACCTATATATCTGTTTCGTCCAGTGATCGCGCACAGGCCAAGCGAGTCAGCCGTCAATTGGCACAAAAACTGGCCGCTTTGCCCGGGGTGGCAGACGTTTACGATAACGGTAAGAGCGGGCAACCACAGGTACGGCTAGTGCTCAATGAATATGGTCAGCAATTGGGGCTGACGCAAGTGCGGTTGGCGCAGCTTGCGGGCGAGGCGTTTGGTGAACGTGAAGTCTACCGTCTGCTTGAGCAGGGACAAGAAACAAAAGTACTGTTGCAATACCCAAGGTCTGAGCGAAAAACTCTCGCTCAACTTGAGCAAACCATAGTGCTATTGGCTGATGGAAAAAGTGTGCTGTTAGGAGATATTGCAGAATTTAGACACGAGCAGGAGCCTCAAGTGCTTCATCGCCGCGACCGCGCACAAGTCGTGAATCTTTACTGGAAGCAAAACCGTGATATTCAGGCTCCAGAGCAGACAATGGCGCAACTTGAGCCAGAAATTGAGCGTTTGCATCTTGAGTATCCGGGCGTACAGATTAAAGCTGGTGGCGAATTTGAAGAAATTGGCGAGGTGTCTGATGTTTTTGGTTCGGCAATGATTTTGACCATGTTGCTGATTTACATCTTGCTAGCGGTTCCGCTTAAGTCGTATTGGCAACCGTTTATTATTATGGCAGTGATCCCGTTTGGTTTTGCTGGCGCAATTTTTGGCCACTATTTGATGGGGTTACCGATAAGCTTGTTGTCCATGTTTGGCATGATGGCGATGACAGGTATTGTAATCAATGACTCCCTAGTGCTGATAACGCGTTTTAATACGGAGTACCGCAGTGGTATGCCGTTGAAACAGGCATTGGTGACGGCGGGAACAAGTCGCCTGCGGGCAATATTCCTGACGACCATCACTACGGTATGTGGCCTGTTACCCTTGCTGAGCGAAACAGCCGAGCAGGCACAGTATTTAAAGCCTGCTGCTGTATCACTGGTGTTTGGGGAGTTGTTTGCCACCACGGTAACGCTGCTGTTAATTCCGGTATTACTTGGTATGACAAGTCAGAAAGCGCCAAAGTTAGTTGACGATGTACTCGCTCGGAATCCTGCCTGTTAAATCACGAGGAGTAAAGTAGGCGGGGGTAATAGATTGGGGATTGGGTATATTGATTTTATTCAGCTGGCAGGGGATAGTGATTTTATTGTCCCTTTGAGATGTCTGCGCCTATGCCTGAAGTCGAGAAAACTGCATTTAAGTTAGTTCCGGAACTGGCTCTGCTTGAGCCATTGCCGGAACATTTACGAAAACGTTTTGTTAATGCGTTGCAAGTTATGCATGAAGATCTCGCAGAGCATAAATCATGGGAGCAAATCGCGACCGACAGTGCAATTTCGCCTTATCATTTTCATCGCCAGTTTAGTGAGTTGTTTAATGAAACCCCTGGGCATTATCTTAGTCGCTTACGTTTGCAAGTAGCGGTGAACTTGCTGCTCAGTGATGGTGAGTGGTATGTAATAGATATTGCTCAATACTGTGGCTTCTCGTCATCTCAAGCTTTGGGAAAGGCGTTAAAGCGAGAGTTAGGGTTAACAGCAAAGCAAATTCGAAAAATGGGGCATGCATCTACCCCTCGTGAAACTGGGGATTTTATCACTAAACTTGCCCATCCCGGCATACAGCAAACAATCGAAGATAAACTGGCAGGGGAAATGCCAACTGAACTGATTTGGTATCCCCAAAGAGGGGTAAAAAAAATCCTTCTTGATGAGCCAGATTGGGATGCAGTGTTTAAACGCTATGGTAAAAAATCCACGCGTCTGCTAAGTGCAACTCCAATTCATCATTTAGATAGGCAGTGGCAGGCGATTGAAACATGCATTGGCGACTGGCAGGTTGGTAAGGCGCTTTACGATTTCACCATCCCTGAAGGAAATTACCTGTGCGCCGAAGTGTATCTAAAATCAGATATTGCTTACAGCGCCGCACTGGATGCATTGTTTGCTATCGCAAAGCAGCAGGTACTAAAGATTGATCAACAGGGCTATTTGGTAGAAATGGTTCGCGACATTGAAATGACATCAGCTGGAGGCGTAGTTTTGTCATTCCAATTGCCTGTTGTTTGATTGCCTTCGTGATATTTTAAGGGGGTATGCAATGAAATACTTAAATATATTCAACATATTTGCGATTATTGCGCTAGTAGTCAATTTATTACTGCAAGGATATATGCTCGGATACTATTTGACAGAGGCGGATAATCAAAATCGCTCAGAAGCATTATTTGGTATAGCGATGTTTGCTGTTATGTCTCTTTGGGTTGTTGCTCCTGCATTGGTTACCGGGTCCCTAACTCGTGGAAGTTACGCTAAAACAAGTCATTTTTTGCTGATACTGTGTGTCGTTCAATTGATGATAATTTTAATTATGTGGTTTCAAGTCTAAGAGCATTTACGTCGCAAAAATTTAAATAAAAAAAGGTATCACTGGATAGAGTTAAAAATAGTTGTAAAATTCAAACCTGTTACTATAGAGAGTGATGTTAAGTGATTGAACTTAGAAAATCAAAAGTAGAAGAAGCAAGTTTATTCTTTGCAATGGAGAGGACTGAAGAGGCAATAGGCTTTGTTATACCGTATTCACTGAAGAAACACAGAGAACTAATTGAAAGTGATGAAGTTATTTATTTATCTATATTTTATGATGATAAGTTATCAGGGTTTATGATATTGCATCAGGAAAATGATCAAGTCGTGGAGTTTAGGCGGATTGTCATTTCTGCAACGGGATATGGATTAGGGCAGCTAGCAATAAAAGCGATGGAGCAATATTGTTTTCAGCATTTAGATTGTTCCAGAGTTTGGTTGGATGTGTTTGAATCTAATTTGCGTGGGTTACATATTTATGAAAAATTAGGTTACAAAATTTTCCAAAATACCAGACATAATGGTATGCAATTGCTTATGATGGAAAAGAAAAGGTCGCAATTTGAGCTTAGTTAACAGTGTAGGAGTAGGGGGGGGGCGTTAATTAATAATATGAATACTCTAATAAAGCTATCATTATGTACAATTATAATATTATATATTGCTTACGAGCCATCAACAGGTGCCTCTTATATGATGTCATTAGGCGTAATTGGTTGGTTCTTACTTTTTTCTATAGTGTTTTTAGTTTCAAATGTCATCAAAGGGATCTATTACAGAATCAAAGGTAAGCCATTTTATTTGTCTTCTTTGATACCATCATTATATGTCTTAATCATATCTGCTATCGGGGGGAATCATCTTAATGATTTAAATCAATCAGCCATAGAGTATCTTTGGAGTGAAGCAGAAAAGATACAATTGCAATGTGTCAGTGAAGGACAATGTCCGATCTCTCCTGATGGATGGGTCAAAAGAAACAACGCATATAAATATGACTATGTCTATAATAATACGGTCTTTATGATGTCATACTCAGCGACAAAAAATGACTTCAATATGTATATTTATTATGTTCTAGATGATCGTTATTATTTGAATGGTGGCGTTGAGCACCTTGTTTCTAGAGGTCGTCGTGTCATTTCATTTCCGGATACTGATGGTTGTCCACAATAGACAATACTCTTATCAATGGTGTATCATTATTTTTTTATCTCACTTTATCTAAGGACAGAGAGTTAAAGCTTCTGCTTATCATTATGTAATACCTGAATCGTAAGCACATAGTTCATGCATAATCACCCATGTTTTTGGGAGGTTTTATGCTGTATTAAATTTGTTTAGGTTCATAATATAATGATTAGATATAAGTATCCTCGCACACCACATCTGCCTTGGTCCCCTGGGGCAACCAGTGATGATATTCGCTGCATTGATACCAACATGTTTGTTGGGCGGCGAGTTGTAGTCACTGAAAAAATGGATGGTGAAAATTCCACCCTTTATCGTGATTTCGTACATGCGCGATCATTAGACAGCATTAATCACCCTTCGCGTGATTGGCTGAAATGCTTCCATGCAATGATAGGTTATGACATACCCATTGGTTGGCGGGTTTGTGGTGAAAATCTGTATGCACGGCACTCAATCTGTTATTCGGCATTAAAAAGCTATTTTTATGGTTTTTCTATTTGGGATGACAACAACCAATGCCTGAGTTGGGCCGATACTTTGACCTGGTTTGATCTACTCGGTATTACTTCACCTCCTGTCATCTATCGTGGTATTTGGGATGAAGAGGTAATCCGGCAGTTTCAGCTTGATACCAAGCATGTAGAAGGCTACGTCGTTCGTCTCGAAGACAGTTTCTATTTCGATGATTTTCGCATGTCAGTCGCGAAGTGGGTGCGAAAGAACCATGTTCAGACAGAAACGCACTGGATGCATAAAGTCATTGTGCCGAATGGATTATGCGATATAGAGGGGGCATCGAAATGAATAAATGGTTAGCTGATCTAGCGCGCGATGGCGAACCGTGTATTGATGAATGTGTGACTATGCTTGGAGCGTCTTTTGAGATGCTTAATGAATTGCAAGATACGCCACAAGATCCGCAATGGCATGCTGAAGGCAATGTTTATATACATACCGGTATGGTGCTAGATGCGCTATATACGGTATTGCGGGGTGACGCATCACATATTCGGGGTGAGCGTCGTCAGGCATTGATCCTTGCGGCTTTGCTGCATGACATTGCCAAGCCGAGGCAGACAAAAGAAGCCGAAATTAATGGAACTATGCGGATTGTCAGTCCAAGACATGAAGAAGCGGGGCGCTCCTATCTAGCGTTTAAGTTCATGGATTTACCATTGCCATTCTCGGTTGTGTGGACGGTACTCGGTTTGGTCGGTGAGCATCATATGCCCAAACGACTGGTTATTAAAAATGCATCGAGGGGAGAGTACCTTTCTTTGTCCCGGCGGGTAGATACCGAGTTGCTTTTTTGGCTTGAAGTTGCTGACATGAAAGGACGAATTTGCCCGGATAAGAGCTTGCAACTGCAATATCTCGATGAGTTTCAGATGTTTGCACAGGAATATGGCGTGTGGGGTGAAATGTATTTCCCTAAGTCGCTTGAAGCGTTGTTAGATACAGAATCCGAGAAGGCACGTCGCTATATTCAAGTTCAAGCTATAGCGCAAATGCAAAATGATACGATTGTGCAAGAGGAAGAAGCCATTGCTCGTAGCTTTAGCCATAAAGACAACTATGCCCATTTAGTGCTTTTATGCGGGCCGAGTGGGAGTGGTAAATCAACGTATGTTTCGCGGCACTTGCTTGATTATGTGGTTATCTCCCTTGATGAGATTCGAGCAGAGGTGAATGGTAATCGCAGCAATCAGAAATCTGCAGGGCAGGTAATGAGCTTAGCCAAAGAACGACTGAAGGTATGTTTGCGAAATAAACAAAATGTAGTTTGGGATGCAACCAATGTGCGAGAAGATTTCAGAAAGATCATCGCCGATTTTGGTCGTGATTATAACGCATTGATTACGCTGGTGGTTATCTTAAATAGCGAGAAAAAGTTATTGGCAAATAATGCAACTCGTTCCTTTCCTGTCCCCGTTGATGTGTTACAAAAACAAATTTACACTTATCAATTCCCGTTAGTTCATGAGGCGCATGAATATATAGTCGTTGGTGAAAAAGGGAGGATTATGATGGATTTGTCTTCATAGTGGGTCATGGTATTTAATGGGAGGGATGTATATTGCATCCCCCCATAACGAGTAGAACAGGGATGTGAGTTTTACTCGTTATGAGGAGGAGATAGATTTTCTAAGAGTTAAGATGCAATTCGGTTGTTGCGAACAAGCGCTCTACGGATGTTTTTGCACATTTTTCCGAACCTCGCCAATTCATCGAAAGTTGGCGGCAATCCGCGATTAATTTGGTGCTCCCAGTAGGTCAGTTCGGAATCTACCATTTCCATTAGCTTCTTGGGGCAACCGATGCAACTATTGTCTGGGCCACATACAAAAGTATCAGCTTGATATAGCGGGAAGTCTTGTTTAACCGCATCAATAATTTGCTGCATGGCCGTGATTCTGTCTGGCTTTTTGCTCACAAGATAAGCTCCTAAAGAAGTTCAAGCGAGCATTATAGGTTTTATGGATTACAATACCAGACCGAAAAAGAGTAATTTATCATTAAGAGATTGAATAGTAGCTAAATCAAAAAGATACGCTGATTATCTATTCAACCCACCGATCAAGGAGGGGTTATGGTATGTGTGATATTTGTCTTGGATAGATGATTTCTGAGTGGGCGTCAATCGAATCTGACTCTACCTCACAAAATGACAAAGAAAAATCGGTATGAATCCATAAATAAGCCGTATCTCTGGAAAAATTGCGAGTATTTTGTAAACCTAGAGTTATTGAACGCCACTTTAATAATGATGAATGAATGCAGTGTGTGGCGTAGCAAAGAAAATAATTTTTTCTTTTGGTTATCGATGTTAGTTTAAAGACATAATCAAAACAAAATATTAATTGAAAACTCGATGAGTAAGAAAACAATAGATTGCTCTCTGTGAAGAGTAACTGGCGTATATTATTTGTTTTTATGGAGATAATTTGGAGTAATTAATGGAAAAAGTTAATCATTTTGGAAAGGTTGTGCTCAGTCAAGAGCAGATTAAACGTGGTGTAGAGATCGTTGCCGAGAAACTGAATAAGACATTTTTTGATGATGAAGTTGTTATTATATCAGTTGTTCCTGGTGGAATCCTGTTTACGGCAGATCTTGTTCGTGAATTGAAATTTGATGTCAATATGGATTATATTGCTTGTCATCATACACCGGGGGTAAGCGAGAATAATTCACCTATTATCTATCATCAAGATATTAACATTAAGGGTAAGCATGTCATCCTTGTCGATGATGCAATTGAGACGGGTGGCACAATGAAGCGAGTAGCACTTTTTGTAGCGTCTGAGTTTGATGCCAAATCCGTTTCTATTGCGACATTATTTGTCAAACCTAGTCGAGTTGAAATACCAGTGATGCAGTATTATGCCTACGAAATGGAAAATGATGATATGTTAATCGGCTATGGCTTATCTTGGAATAATAAATATCAAAATATTCCATTTGTTTCGACATTGGTAAAATAGAACCGTTAAATAGTTATTTATCAAGTGCTGATATCTTGGAGGATAGTGGTGAGAGTAAAAAAGTGGTTGAATTTATTGGTGATATTTATTTTCACAGGAAGTGTTTCGGCTTATGAATCTAACTCGGAACATTGTGAGTTGACAGTTGAAGATGCTGTTAATGCTCATAGGGGATTTATGCAATACCAATTAGGTGTGTTTTCTGGTAAATATTCAGGCGGTGTTTATACGGATCCTGTTCCTGAAAAGAAAGGTTATGAATTTATAATTGATGGGAATGAAGTATGGTTTGACCGGGATTCTAATGGCCACCATGAGATGGCTTTTTTAGTTGAAGATAACCAGCTTACCTACATTGCTTGTATTGGCAAAGTGGCGACTATTATTGATGCATCGTATGAATATCGATCATATTTGGGAAAGAATAAATCGGCCTTAAATAAGGTATTTGATAAGTCCATTTAATGGATATAGCAGCCTTCGGTTAAAGGCTGCAAAGAGACAGAGGTTATGCGCGGTGTTGTCTAATAGATAATGCCTTGTCGAGGCTTAGCTAAAGATGAGCTTCAGCGTTCGGCATGGTAGATGAGTAAGGCCATATCCGTCACCATGTCCCCAATGGGTGTTTCGTTAAAGCGTTGCGTTTTACCATCAATGACGGAATATGTTTTCTTATTAGCGTCGCTTATCCTTGATACATCATGACAGGTACTCGACATCCGAAAGTTGCAGTTTTCCATCATGGATTCAGTCGTAAAGTAGGTGGCATGAATAGCAATGTCATTGCGTTGGTCATTTTTAGTATGAATAACAGCAATTTGAGCTATACCATCAATTTTACCATCATTAGCGAGCAGGTTGTTTATAACATTCTGATATTGCTCGTTAAATGTTGATTCATTAGTGCTGACAAATAGATACGAATCAAAGCCTATTTTTTCTAATTGCTTACCAAGCTGGGTAGCAAATGTTTTTCCTGCCTCGTGCATAAATCCATTCGCGGCAGGATTGTTGTCATATGTAGAGTTCAGTCCATCACCTGCAATGATCAATAGCCGTTTGCCTTTTATATTGTCACTGTGTGTACTAGAACAGCCAAACAAGCCTGATATTATCAGTGCTATTAATATATTTCGTATTATTGTCGCTTTATGCATCTATGAGTTTCTCTGGTTAGGTTCTGCTTCATGGTGTGTGACATATTGCTGTATAGCTATGTCGAACAAGGCTGAAGTAATGTGTTGGAGTAAAAACTGAGTTTGCGAATAGTACATTATTTTTCAACAGAATAAACCTTTATACTGAAGCTATCTTAGAATGTCGGATCTAGAGACAGTTGAATAATTTCTAGTCATTTATACAAAGGATATTTTTTGCGACGATTACATCGAGGTTCAAAAAGAAAGGTTATCATTCATCCAATTGATATGAGTTTAGAATCTAAGCCTTCTAAGATCACCGTGAAATGGCTTGAGGATGACTCTGAAACCATCGGCTGTCATCAAGGGCTAACATTCAGAGAGTCAATGCAGTTTGTCGAAGATTTTAATTGGGGGCTTTATGATGGTCAGGGTTGCTCAGAGCTGACATTGTATAAAGGTGATGATAACGATAATTTTATGGCTTTTCATATTACCCAACTGGGGAGGGATACGTTTAGTATAAATTTACAGGTAGTGCATAAAGCTCAACGCAAGTATATTTGGAGCAAATCAAAAGTAATAGCAGATTTAGGTACCTGCTCGAAAAGTGAACTGACTAGGGTTCTGAAGCCGTTAGGAAACTATAGTGTCAGCCGCCTTTTCAAACGTTACTTGCCAGAGACCATCGATATTCGGTTAAAATTGTTACTGCTCTTTGTTGTTTTTAGCATGGTGAGCTTGTTCTGGTTCGATTCATCTAATTTATTGCTCAGCCCAACATATGATTACTACTTATATAATAAACATATAGTGGTGTTCTCTATTTTTTCCGCTTTGTTGATTACTTTTCGTATACGGCATGTATTAAATATGACGGCCAAGGACATACTGCCTTGTATTGGCGTAGGTAGCCTGCTAATGATGTTTTTTGTTTATATGCTGGCTTTGCTTCCTATTGCTCCCGTGCATTATTTCTTTTCAGTGCCAGCGACACAAATCGAACAAGTATCTGATTTAGGCTCATCCTACTATGGGTCTGGTAAGGGGAGCTGTAGAGGGCGGGTGTGGTTGCGTTCGGCAGGTGAGTTGCAGCGAGAAAGAGTGCTGTGCCACGTGCCAGAGCCTTTGTGGCGTCAGCTCAAAATCGGCGATCGGCTTTGGTTGCAAGGTGAGCAATCGCCAGTGGCGTTTTCACCTGATAAAATGGCGCTTATTTATCAACTGAATAATCAATAAAGTGCCGTTAGTCTCCCAGTAAGGCGGCTACTGAAACAATAGAGATAATGTAATGTATGACACTATGCTGGATTTGATTCATTTCGATCAAACCTTGATCTTGCCAAAGCACGACTATGAGCTTTTGGAAAGAGAGGGTTACCATGTGCTTTTGCTCTACCGTGGTGCCACACGTTGCCGCCCATATCTTCATTTTCGCCCGCTTAATTTGAGCGAGCGCTATACCGAATATGACTTCTCTGAACTGTTGTTTGAGTGCTATGAAGGACACCTTGAAGTTCTGTCGTATTCTGTCACCGAAACAGCAGATACGATAACGATTCAAACGCGTTATGCCCTGCGTAATGATGATCCTCTTGGTAAGTTGAATGGGTTGCAATTTAGCTATTATCAAGAGATTTGGGGCGATGAGAGCGATCCTGTTTTTCATTATCAAGTGGAAAATGCGATGTATGCTGAATTTGATACCTCTATTCCAAACAGACCACTTGCGCTGGAGCTGAATGGAACATTATCAGGGGAAGCGGTGAAAGTGCCATTAGTTGGTTCTTATTTATGTCCAACTGAATGATATTATCAATAGAGTCAATAAGTAGAATCACGAGCTGAACTCTGTATTGACTCTTTTATTTTAGTATCAAAATAAAACTGTGAGAGTATAAAAAATAGCCTGTAACTATTAAGAATATCATTCTCTTTTTTGGTGTATTCCCTTCCAATATTATTAACTGACACCCTGTACGTAGGCGAAAAAACTCGCACAAAATATCTTTTTCTTTATTTTTATTTCGGTTTACAAAATAAAGGAAAAACACATGAAATGGAAAGCATCTGCCATTGCGCTTGCTGTAAGCGCATTGTGCTCTTCACCGGTTTTTGCATTGTCGCAGCAGTCTCTTAATCAGTATGGCGACAGCGTTGCGTTGTCGTACACCGTGGTTGATAACACGCAGGATGAGTGGCGCACTTTCCGAGCGAAAATCTCGTTGAATAACCAAGGCGCGACGGCTCTGCCTGCATCTGGGTGGGCAATTTGGTTTAGCCATATCCGTAAAATCCCAACAGTATATAGTGATCAGTTTGTGATCACTCATATCAACGGCGACATTTTCAAACTTGAACCGACAGCCGCTTTCAAAGGACTTCCTGCAGGACAGAGTTTAGATTTTGAGTTTGATGGTTCGGACTGGCAGGCAGCCAGAACCGATATCATGCCTAACTGGTACTTTGTCTCTGACCATGAAGGTGCAACCGTCACGGCCTTGATTCAAAACACCAGTAACCGAGTAAATGGAAAGGTACCTGTTAAGCCGCAAGATGAATTGGCATTTGTGTCGGACTTTACAAATGCTAAGCAGTGGAAGCGTTACGATGCTCCAAGCCTGCGTGATGCCTACGATCCATTTACCGCAGAGCAGCGCTTTGAGCGTAATGCCAACTTGTCTCATCTTGAGAACGTAGTGGGTGTGGTTCCTGCTCCTGCTGAGATGAGCGTTGGTAATGGTAGCGTTACGCTGGATTCAGATTGGGTGGTGGTTTACGACGCGGGTTATGAACAAGAAGCGGCCTATCTTGCAGAGCAGCTAGGTATTACGGCAGCACCATGGTCACCGACGGCGGCGAAAGTGATCAAAATGGGCTGGGGGCAGGTTAACCTCAATAGTCGCTCTTTATGGAGCGAGGCTTATAAGCTGAATGTCGATCCGGCGCAGGGGAATATCAAGATTGCAGCAGCTGATGCGGCAGGCGCTTTCTATGCTGCCCAGTCACTGCTTCAGTTAGTGGATAATGGCGTGGTTCCTGCTGTGCAGATTACAGATGCTCCGCGTTTTGACTATCGTGGTTTTTCTCTTGATTCATCACGTAACTTCCGCGACAAGGAAACGGTTCTTCGCCTCCTTGACCAGATGGCTCGCTTTAAGCTCAATAAGCTTCACTTACGTTTGGCGGATGATGAAGGTTGGCGTATTGAGATAGCGTCATTACCTGAGCTAACAGAGATCGGTTCGCATCGTTGTTATGATCCTGAAGAGCGCCGTTGCCTGTTGCCTTTCTTGGGAGCCGGTCCAGATGGGACACCTGAGTCTAATGGTTATTATACGGCGGCTGATTACCGCGAAATTTTGGCCTATGCCAAAGCGCGCAATATTGAAGTGATTCCTGAGTTGGATATGCCGGGTCACGCCCATGCTGCCGTTAAGGCAATGGAGGCTCGTTACCATCGTTTAATGGCTGAGAATCAGCCTGAAGCAGCGGCAGAATTCTTGCTGACCGACTTCGAAGACAAGTCTGATTATCTTTCTGTTCAAATGTTTAAAGATAACGCCATGAATATCTGCATGGAGTCTACCTTTAGCTTTGTTGATAAAGTGACTGGTGAACTCGCAGCTCTGCACCAAGGGATCCAGCCTCTTAAAACATTCCATTTCGGTGGTGATGAAGTGGCGGGGGCATGGAAGAATTCGCCTGCTTGCCAAACTTTCTTCGCCAACAACGACAAAGGGATCACCTCTCCTGATCAACTCAGCCAGTACTTCGTTGAGCGCGTAGCGGCAATTACGGCAAATCATGGCCTCAATCTCGGCGGTTGGGAAGATGGTTTGATGCATAACGGTAAGGTGTACCCACGTGCAGCAATGGCAAATGCGATGGTTCGAGGTAACGCTTGGCAAAATATCTGGGAGTGGGGGGTTGGTGATCGGGCCTATAACCTTGCTAACAATGGCTTTAAAGTCATTTATAACCATGCCACTCATTTCTACTTTGACCACCCATATGAGCCAGATCCTAATGAGCGTGGTTATTACTGGGCGCCACGTTATACAGATACCCGCAAGACGTTTGGCTATATGCCTGATGACGTATTTGCAAATGCCGACTTTACTCGTGCTGGTGCACCAATAACGAAAGAGGAAGTGGTAGCCTCTGCAGGTGTGAAGAAGTTAGAACGTCCTGAAAACGTAGCGGGTCTGCAAAGTTCATTGTGGGCGGAAACCGTTCGTACCAGTGAGCAGTTTGAAGGTATGGTGTTCCCTCGTATTATTGCGATGGCAGAGCGAGCATGGCATACAGCAGAATGGGAAGCGAATGATGCCCAAAGCAAACCGCTTGATCAGGCAACGCGAGATGCCGATTATAACCGTTTTGCAAACTTGTTGGGGCAGCGTCTGTTTGATGAGTTAGAAGCCGATGGTATTGATTTTAATCTACCTGTCCCGGGGGCAAAAGTAGAGCAGGGTATCTTGAATGCCAACTCTCCATTCCCGGGTTTGGCTATTGAATATTCAGATGACAATGGCGCTAATTGGCAAGTATTTGATGGTGCTAATCCACCGGCGGTTTCTGGCAATGTGCTCGTTAGAACGGTTTCTGGTGAACGTACAAGCCGTATAGCAACAGTAAAATAACAACGTAAGTTGGCTAGTTAGACCCGGCTCAGGCCGGGTCTTTTTTATTTCAAAGTTCCGTACGGAGTAACGGGAACAAGGTGAGCCGAAGATCGCCGTTTCATTCGGATATGACTGAATTCGCTATATCCCTTGTTGTAATATGTGAGCACGGACGTTGAAAATGATAACGAGGTATGAATACTTGAATATTCAACGATTAAGAGGGAATGCATGATGCCCAAATATCAATTTTTCTACAAACCAGATTCGAATCGAAGAGAGTTTACGTATCTGGATATGGATGGCGACACTTTCATTGACGAAAAACGGCAGCTTATTGCTATAGGCTTTGAGGTCGAAGGTGATGTGATTTATGCCGACTCACCGCAAGAGGCGATTGATAAATTCCAGTCGAACTTCAGTGCTCCGCTAAAGGATTATTCTAATTCCCATGTTGCTGGTGGCATAGCCACGTTCGTGATTGAGGCTATAAAAATACTGCGGAATAGTGCTAGAAAATAGGGGTGTGAGTTTTCCGCAAGGGATGTTTTCATTACTGCAACTTTGCGGAAAATAATATTTTCCATCTGTAAATATAGTTAATTAAAAAACACCATAATCTTAATTTTGCTTCTAGCTTGACGTTTGTTTTTTTTGTTTGATTTGGATTTGTTGTGATTTTTTTTAAATAAAAAGTCGGCTGGTGAATCTGATTTGGCTATTATTTTACGCTGATTTTCTAACCTTCAGTGCTTCTCATTTAACATCCTCTCTGTTGATGCTCAAGGGGTATCTTTCCCCCTTTTTTTCGTTTTTATTTCACGGCAAGCACGGTTCATTGTTGAGAAAAATAGGCATTTTATGTCATACAAATAAGGCATTTGCTGAAAAAATAACCTGAAATTCATGTGAAAAAGCCCTCATACACGCTTCGGCTGGGAAAAAACTGAATCAATGCCACAAAAATGAGATAAGACTCATACGATTTTAGATGTTTCATAGTTAAATACAGAAAAATCAGGAGGTCATAGGTGTTGACATCTTGTTTTTCTTACATCGAGTCAATGTTTGCGATCTCTTTGTGAGAGCTTAGATTCCAGATATGGATGATTTGCGAGTAAAAACGGAGCAGTGTTGCTTTGGCATTGCCTAGGATAGTGGGCTACATGAAATGGTTTGACAGCTATTACTGAGGGGAATACCCGTCAGTAACAAAAAACAGTGGCGAATGGTTTATCAATGATATGTGAAGTCAATTTGTGTGGATTGATAGACAATCGATGAAATTAAAAGTTGTTGAACCATTGTTCCTGCTATCGAATCCGTCACGCTGAACTGCAGAGCATGATTTTGCAAAGGATGACATGAATCATAAATGCCAACTATTGCACGCGTCTTTAATAACGAATTAATTTATCTGAAAAGATAAATAAATAATAGAAGAGCTAAACCTTGATTAAATTAAATAAAATAACAATCGCACTTGCTGGTGTGATGTTTAGTGGTTATTTGCATGCTGCAGATGCGAACGCATCTGGTGTTGTTACTTTTGTTCCTGGTGAAACAAAAGTTCAGAATGGCGAGATGGTTTCTTACAACGGTGAGTGTTTTATTGCTCAAAACAATCCTGGTGTATGGGAAACGCCAAACGCAAGTTCATGGTTCTGGACTGTGGCAGAGTGTTCCGGTGAACCAGGCCCAGGTCCTGAGCCTGAACCTAATCCAGATCCTGAGCCAGAACCAGAGCCTGGTCCAAATCCAAATCCTGATCTAGGCGATGTGATCCCATTCATCCCAGGTCAAACGCAGGTGAGCAATGGCGATGTTGTGTCTTACAACGATCAGTGTTTCATCGCGAAGAACAACCCTGGTGTTTGGGAAACGCCAAGCGCAAGCTCTTGGTTCTGGGAACTGACCGAATGTTCAGACGAACCGGGCCCAGGTCCTGGTCCAAACCCGGATCCAGAGCCAACTGAGCTGTCTGTACTGTCTCCAGTTGCTGGTCAGGTAGTGAACGCGAACGACGTGGTTGCGATCAATGCAAGCGTTGATGGCGAATTGGCAGCAAAAGTGGAATTCTGGGCAAACAACCAGAAGCTATCTGTAAAAGTTGTTAACCAGAACCAAACCACTTACACGCAAAACTGGACACCAGTGGAAGCGGGTAGTGCGACAATCAACGTGATTGTACTGGACAAGAACGGCCAGAAGCTTGAGCAGCAATCTGTATCTGTAACCGTAAAAGAAGAAGTGACAGAAGACTTCACTGCACCAGTCGTGAAATTCATCACACCAGCTAACGGCACAACCGTTAGCGAAAAAGACACGGTGTCTATTTCTGTTAATGCAACAGACGTGGATAACGATTTGAAGAAAGTCGTTGTTCAAGCAGACAACCAGCAGATCTGTACGTTTGATGCAGCGACGACTGATAAGTTCGCGTGTGACTGGCAGCCAACTAAGACTGGCGACATCACACTGAACGCTATCGCGACCGATGCGCAGAACCTAACGTCATCAGCGCGTGTGAAAATCACCGTTGAGCAAGACGTGGTAGAGCCGCCGGTTGAGCCACCAGTGACTCCACCAGGTGCGCTATGTGAAGAGTTCAATGTTTACCCAGACTGGACCCGTGGTGACCACGCGACTGGCGGTGACATTATGGTTCACAACAATATTGCATACTCTGCGATTTACTGGACACAGTCTGTACCAGGCAGCGATGCATCATGGGCACTTCACCTGAACTGTGATGGCTCTGAACCAGGTACGGCACCACTATTGTCTCTACAAAACCCGATGGATCCAATCCGTCTGGAAGTGGCAGGTTGGCCAAACACGTTTGTTGTTGCAAGCCCATCTACAACGGCTCCTGCGACACTGACTATCGATACGATCAACAGCGATGCGCTGGCGAACGTAGACAAGCTAACGCGTGCGTTTGTGTCTATCATCCAGCAGGCTGAGCAAGCAGGTACAGCATCAATCATTATCAACAGCGATGTGCTTGATCTGGCTACCAACGATAAAGGCGCAGCACTGGGCGCTGTATCAGTGAAAGAAGCGCTAACAAGCGCCGTTGAAAGCACGGGCAGCAAGATTGACCTAGATGCTATCAATGCACTGAGCAATGATGTGAAAGGCTGGGCACAAGCACACAACCTGATCATCACTACGCTAGCACCAGAAGCGACGTTCGGTTGGTCTCTAAGCATCGGTGAGTTTGCTTACGATACACATTCTGGCCGTCAGTCGGTATGGGATGAAGCGTCAGTATTTACAGCAGACCTACTAGATAGCTTTGAACTGTACAAAGCCGATGCAGCGAACAAAGCGGACTTCGTTGTGTTCACTAAGTCAGGTACAACTGAAGCGCTGAACAGCGAGCAGTGGCACAACGCCCTAGAGTACGTGAAGCAAGTCACTGACTACGTGAAGTCACCAGCAATGCTGGCAAACATGCCAACAGCACAAACGTCTGGCTACTTCATGGGTGACGCGGCAGGTAAGCCTCAGCTACGTAAAGCGGCTTACAGCAACGTATTCGCGATTATGTTCGATACAGATTCTTCTGAACTAACGAACAAGATCGACGGTTACCAGAACGCGAAAGTGCCTCTTTACTACGTAGGTGAAGAGCTAGAGAAAGGCTCTCTGACTAGCATTGAAGCGCTGAACCAGCAGCTAGCAGCGGCTGAGAATGCGATGGATAACGAAGCGTTCCTATACGAAACACCACAGTCACAGTGGGTTCCGTCAACAGTATACAAGTGGAATGACTTCCTGGACGGCTTGAATGCAATGCACAACATCGGTGTTGCAGGCAACAAGTTCTGGTTGATGAACGAAGGCGTGGATGATGAAACAAACATCAAATACGCAAAAGTCGCGATTGCTGCGTTCCTTGCACAAAGTATGCAGGAAACAATCCGTTACAACGCGTGTGACGAGAACAACTGGTCTGAAGTGAAATACGGCGCGCCAGCGGATTACCCGATGACGGCAAGCTGTGGTCAGCTAGGTCAGAAGTACGCAGACTACGGTGTAAACCCAGTGTCTGGTTTGGATCACGCTTACTCTTGTCCTCGTGACAACAAGATGGAAGTGAGCGCACTGACGCACGCGAAATGGTACGGCGCACCGGCTCCTGTATTCGCAGCACCAAATGCAGTACTGGAAGAGCGTGGCCTGCTAGTGAACGGTGCGGTAGGTCGTTGGACCAACAACGGTCACTGTAATGGCGGTCCAAATGAAACCGTAGATACGTCTAAGCAGGTTTGGGAACGCGAAGACTGTAAAGTTTATGAAGGCCAGAAAGCCGGTAGCTTTATTTGGGACGGCAGCAGCCAGGAAAGTGTTGAAGGTTGTGGCTGGTGGGGCCGTGGTGTAATCCAGACTACAGGTCGTCAGAACTTCGGTACGCTGAACCACTACCTAGGTCGTTCACACGTTGACCCAGAAACCATCGGTAAGACCATTGACGGTGTAACGGTTGAAGCGCCACCAGCGAACCCGCTGTACGCAGAACTTGATTTCTGTTCAAACCCAGGTTTGATCTGTAGCTCTGAAGAGAACAAAGAAATTAAGTGGATTGCAGGTCTGTTCTACTGGGTAACATCAGTACAGGCTTACAACGATGAAGGTGGTCAGTACGCGGATTGGAACTACTACAACGAAATCAAGAAGTACGTTGATAGCGGTCTGAAAGGCTCTCAGTTCATCGATGACGTTTCTGGTATCGTTAACCGTGGTTGTCCAGACCTGACGTGTTCAACCGGTGATGTTCACAACGTGAAAGAGCGTCGTGAGAACTTTAAACTGGTTCTACAGAAACTAGGTCTAGATCCTCAATAAGGATAAGACAGGCCAATACGTCTTTACTGATCATTGGCTAAGACAAGAGAAGAACCCCGCCAAGTGCGGGGTTCTTTTTTTGTCTTTTTTATTCGCTTGAACAATGAGTTGTTGTGCGTATTAGGGGCATGCAGGCATCAGCGTATGGGCAAAATACAGACGCGATCCAGGTCTGATTTCCATTTTTCGTACCCCGTTCCTTTTATTTTTGTGGGGTTAGTTCAAGGAAAAATGCATACCTCTCACGAATTGTGTTGACCTCACTTATATTCCTGATAAATATCGCTAATAGCAATTTGGATAATAATGAAAAAGACATACATTGCTTGCTTGATCCCAGCCTTGCTCGCGGCAGGATCAGCATTTGCCACTTCATCGTCTGCAACAGACATTCACTATTTCAGCCAGAAAGCTTTGCCGTCTGATACACAAGGCCGCCTGCTGGGTAGTGTGAACATGGCGCAGAGTATCATCATGCCGACTGTGCATCAGGTGCAGGATGATCGCCAACCGCATTTGGTTGCGCTACGTAAAACCCTGGTGATTTTTGAGCCGCAGGATGAGGCTTTTTCACTGACGACCCCAATTACGCTTACGGCGAAAAACAGCCAGGGTGAGGTTGTGCATCAGAGCGTGATGTCACTGCCAAGCCAACTGCCAAAAGTGGCGGGTCAGCTTGATGATCTGAATATTACCATTGAAAAACCTACCCAGTTTGATCACAGAGTGACAGGGAATGGCCCGCTGGGCAGTATTGCCGATGCGCAAGGTCAGGCTGCATTTGCACAGCTACTGACTGAACACGATACCATTCAAGTAGAAACGGCGGATGGTAGCTGGGCGCAGAACTTTATTTTGCCGGAAGGGGAAGCGTTTCACGGTAAGCGTGTGACGTTTACCTCTTATGCAGGCTATAACTCGTTTATCACCTATTCAACCGGTACCGATACGATCAGTGCAGGGAATGAATTTACCTATAAAAACCAGAATGGTAAGTGGTTCGCTCAATCGGACATTGATATTAAAAACGTTGCGTACAGCGATAAAGCGTACACCACGATTTTGCCAGCAGAAGCGGTACAGCCAGGTTTGACCCTGACGTTTGCGACCGAAGACGGGCAGGAAGGGGTATTGAATGCCGTGAAAATCGGGGCAAGTACTCATTTTGTATTGAATGCGGTCGATATCGGTTTGCTGACACCACCACGTGAGCAGTTTGCCTTTGTTCATGATCGCGAGTTGCAACGCCAGTATTTCCAGAATTTGCAAATCAGTAAGTTGACTGTCAACCCGTATGAGCCGATCTACTTTGCTGAAGTGATGCTGCCTAATGGCCGTCTGCTACAGGACTACGATCCAAGTAAAGCGGATGGTTATGGCAGTGACTCTCATTACTGGGTGGCCCGTGAGTTGGTATCTGCAGGTATCAACAGCGCGAACTATGGGGTGAACTCATCGTCAGTACGCCCTCATGCCGCATGGAATATCAACAACCCGTACCATGCTGCGCAGGTGACGGTGAATATGTCTGTCGGTAAGTATACTGATGGCAACATCGTACACGGTATGTTGGGTTCGTATGCGGGCGTCGCGTCTGTTGCTAACTCCACGGGCAATGAATTCAGCCATGAAATCGGCCATGAACTCGGCGCGGGTTCGCATTACTTGGGCGGTTTCTTGGGGGCGGTCCATAACCGCTCAACCGAGCGTAACTCCGCGTGGGGTTGGGATGAAAAACACAATAACTTCCTGCCGAACTTTACCAAGGCTATTACGAACACGCCGATGTGTTACGAAGGTCAGTGTGCAGAGCCGTTTGCGGGGCATGGGTTTGGTACCGGTACCATGTCGGGCGGTTGGCCGATGTATCCGAAGCATAATGCTTATACCTTGCACGTACCGTATGAGTTAAGCGTATTTCAGGATTTCATGACCCAGAAAGCGAACTTTGATTTGGCCTCACCAACCGGTTTCAGTAAGTGGAACTCAGACTCGCAGCAAATGGAGCCGTGGGAAAATCGAGTAGCCGATGATCTGGCCTTTGAAATTAAGCAGATTGCCGATAATAACTCGCTGCATCTCTTCGGCCCGGAAAGCACTGAACTGCATACGATTTACAGCCAGTTTGATGCGATCCGTTTTAGCTTGGGTAATGGCGATTGGGCGCGTGATTTGTACTTGCTGGATGATGCGGCGTTTGAAGGCAAAGTGGCCCAGTTCCAATCATGGGCCGGCTGGACGGCTTACGTACATGTGAACGGAACAACGCGCGCGCTGAAGACAAACGAAAAATTTGCGTACCAGTTTACCAACGGTGCATGGGTGGAAGTGGAGAGCGATGTGCTGGACAAGACCATCGCACTGATACCGACCAAGCAAGGCGTGCCAGTCACTACGCTTGTCGGCTACTACGATCCGGAAAACACCTTGCCGAGCTACATCTACCCAGCACTGCATGGTGCATACGGTTCGGTATATAACGACGCGTTTTCGCCGTCATCGTGCCAGTTGTCGGTGAAAACCCGAGAAGCGGGGACGTTGACATACAACTTGTACAACCGCCGTTTGACTGATGGCATGATGAACCGTTTCCACATTAACGTTGAAACCGCACTACAGCCTTATGAAGCAGAGGTGATGTGTGAGGGTGAAGTGCTCGATATGGCAGCGTTGGATGCGCCGAAGCAATCACTGTCTGCTACGGTGATCACCACACAAGCGGGTGAAGCACCGACGATTCAGGGCATTGACGATGTACTGATTGCCCAAGGCGAGGCGTTTGATCCGCTGGCGGGTGTAACCGCACAGGATGACTTTGATGGCGATGTGACCGCGTCGTTAGTGGTCGAAGGACAGGTCGATAACCAGAAAGCCGGTGTCTACACCTTGACCTACAAGGCTTACGACAGTGCGCAAAGTGAAACCGTGGTAATCCGTACCGTCGAAGTGTTCAGTGAAAAGCCGGTATTGGCGGGTATTGAGGATGTCACGGTGGATCTGGGCACCGCGTTTGATGCGATGAACGGTGTGTCTGCTCACGATGCAGAAGACGGGGATTTGTCGGCTGTGGTGTTGGTCTCTGGCAATGTGGATGTCAACAATTCAGGCACATATGTGCTGGTGTATCAGGTGACAGACAGTGCAGGCCAGACAGTGACAGCAGAACGTACTGTGACCGTGGAAGGGTGTGAGAACATGTGGTCGGCGCAGGCCATTTATGTCGCGGGTGATCACGTGTCGCACAATGGTGCAGTATGGCTAGCAGGCTGGTGGACGCAAGGCGAAGAGCCGGGCACTACCGGTGAGTGGGGTGTATGGAAGAAAGTGGCGGACAACGGGTGTTCAGCACCCAAGCCTGAAATCACCCCGCCACCACCGGGCGAATACCCAGCCTACCAAGCGGGTACGGCCTATCAAGAAGGCGATATCGTAAAGGGGACGGATAACCACCTGTACCAGTGTAAGCCATGGCCAAACTCAGGCTGGTGTGCGAGTGCCGCCTATGCGCCGGGTACCAGTGCTTACTGGCAAGATGCGTGGACTAAGCTGTAAGCCGATGGGCTGCTAGAACATACAACGAGAAAGACCAAAAGCGGTGTGAAGACACCGCTTTTTTTTATTTCGGACTCCTGCGCAATTATTGGATGCTGTTTGAATGCGGTTACGTGATCGGTGGTTAGTTGGCTAACGCGATGAAATAAGAGTGTTGATTTGCTGCGGGTAGAGGCAAAATCTGACGGGAAGTTTGTCGATGATTTCTCCATCACACTGAAAATATTCGTTGGTGCTATCACTGACTGCGACACTGGGTGTTTGTTGATAGAAGGCTGCGGGGTGTTGGTTGATTTTCCCGTTCAACAAATAGGGCGTGCTGATAATCCTGTGCCAAAAGGGGATGTCCGTAATCGAAAGCACATCCAGTAAACCGTCATGGCTATTTGCCATTGGGGCAAACCTCATACCCGACCCTCCATATTGTCCGATACAAACCATGGTAATGAGGGCCTTATGGCGCTTGGTGATCTTGCTGGCTGCATGGCCATCCCCGCCTGTTAGCGGTGCTAACGTTAGGGTCATTGTATTCGCAGTATAACGATAGAGTGATTTGAATAAGGTGAGATAATAGCGAAGGGATTTGCCTCCGGCGGCCCCCATTTGTTGAATAATATGGCTATCTAGCCCAGTGCCCGCAATATTGAGAAATGCGTGGTGCGAAGCATACTCTTTACCATATTGAGCAATGCCGACATCGTGGGGGGCTTGGCTGGCATTGAGGAAAAAGCGAAGCCATTTATTGGGGGAGTGGGGAATATGATGAAACCTTGCCCAGTCATTTCCCGTTCCCCAGGGTACAACACTTAGGGTGAAGTTATTGAGCGGAAGTTTGCTTTGAAATACCCCTTGCAAGATATCATTTACAGTGCCATCGCCACCGACTGCGATAAAGTTACGAATCCCCGCATTTGCTCGCGAACAGGCTAATGCCCTTGCTTGAGAGGATGATGTTGTTATTGCGTGCTCGAACGTCACTGAATGCGATTTCAGCCGTTGATACAAGTCAGGCCATTGACGCGCGGCTTTGCCGCCGCCGGCATGGGGGTTGATGATAAAGCACCATGGACTGCTTACCGCTTTATTCACTTTGATTATATTTGCTTTTGAATTCACTTACGTAACCACTATCTTGCCGGACATGGCAGTGGGTGACAAGATGGCTCTTGAGTGTTTTTCGGGCTCGTTGCAAGCGCGATTTCACAGCAGGCAGTGAGAGTTGTTGCTGATGGGCATATTCTGCCTGTGGCATGCCTTGTAGATCGCATTTTTCGATGATGTCTCTTTCGCTTGCTCCGAGTTTGAGCATCACCCGCGGTAGGCATTTTTGCATCTGGACAATGGGTTCACTATGCAGTGAGTCGTCAGCGATGGTTTCGTCGATACTTTCGGATTCCACTTGTTTTCGCAGCGTATCGATATAATGGTTTTTGACCATTTTGAATAACCAGGATTTACTGTCATCCAGATGGCAGAATTGCTTATTGTTGCGCATGGCCTTGATGAAGACATCTTGCATGATGTCTTCGACGACTTGTGGATCGCCGGTGCGTTTGAGTAGCCAGCGGGCGATTTGCTTTTCGTGCAGTTGCCAGGCATTGAGCAAGCATTTCATGGTAGCTGTATCCGTTCTTGAGGTGCTTCGTTATGTCTTGTTCTGAAATTAAAATATAACCCCAAGAGGGCTCTTTCTTAGGGTTATATATCACAAATGTTGCCGTTAGGCTGGTTTGTTAACTTTGCAGTAGTTCAGTTACCCGATCTGGCGTTGGGACCGAACCGGTATGCTTGACTTCGCCATCGATAGCAACCCCTGGCGTGCTCATGATCCCAGCCAGCATGATTTGTTCGAGATCAGTAACTTTTTCAATGGCAACCTCTAGCCCTAAAGCCTTCGCCGTATCTTCAAAGTGCTTCATTGTTTCGTTGCAGTTATGGCAGCCAGAACCATAGATTTTGATAGATTTCATGGGAGATACTCCTAATAAAAGTAATTGAATAGCCAGCCGGTAATAGAGATGGCGACAAATAAATAGCCGATGACAAGGGCCAACAAGCGGTAGCGCATGACCTGTTTGAGCATCATGAATTCCGGTAAGCTGACGGCGACGGCACTCATGCAAAATGCCAGTGTTGTCCCAAGGGGGACTCCTTTGGCAATTAGGCTAGCCATTACAGGGACGATCCCTGTGGCATTGGTATACATCGGGATTGCGATTAGCGATGCAATGGGGACGGTCCACCATTGGCCTGCCGATAAATGTTCGTTAAACCATTGTGCAGGAATATAGCCGTGGATAAATGCCCCGATCCCCACACCGATGATGACCCATTTCCAGATCCGCTTGAAAATAGTCTGCATTTCAGATTTGGCAAATTGATGCCGTTCAGACCATGTTAGCGAATGGGTATTTGAGTCTTGGGATGGGTTGATGCTCGATCCGTTATCGGTTTGGTAGATTTTGGCCAAGAAGGGCTGCAGCCAGCGGTGCCCCTGAACTAAATCAACCAGCAAGCCTGCGCACATGCCTAGTGTGATGCCGATGGCAATATACATGAGGGTAAATTTAATGCCGAGAATACTGCCGAGCATGATCACGACAACTTCATTGATGAGCGGTGAGGTGATCAGGAAGGCCATGGTGATCCCTACCGGGATTCTGGCTGAGATAAATCCCATGAAAAGCGGGATTGAGCTGCAAGAACAGAATGGGGTAATTGCACCGAATAACGAACCGAGGAAGTAGCCAGTTCCCCTGTGCTTACCTTGCAGGAATGATCGAACTCGCTCGACATTGAGTGCCGCACGTATAAAGGCTATGAAGTAAATTAATACGGCAAGTAGTACCAGTATTTTGGTGGTATCTTCAATAAAAAAATGAAGGCCAGTCCCTAACGGGGAGTCGGGAGAAAGTCCGAGCTGTTTGTATACCAGCCAATCGGCAAGGTGGGTGAAACTATCGAGCATGGTGCTTTTCGCTATAAAAATGGTGACTGTTACCTAACACGTAACAGCGGCGGAAAAGATGCATTTTTTTTTGAGTTTTATGGCTACATGGCGAAAGTTAGCCTTGGTGGGGATGATGGGCGTAATGCTTGTTGCAGAAGAAAAATCCCGCAGGAGGCTGAGCCTGCGGGTTGTTTGTCGTATGGAGGGGAGGAGTCAGTGCAAGATAGGCTTTGAACGACTCTCAATGTATTTGGGATACATTGAGAGTCGTTATCTTAATGTCGTTAGTATTCTGTCAAACTCGTTAACGATGGACCTTTAATATAACCACATGCTGACGTATATTTGGTTTCAGCTAGTTCCATTTTATCTGCGTACTTTCTGTCCATTACATAATTGGATTTAACATCGCTCTCTAGCTCTTTGACTAAATGATATAGTGTGACGAGGTAGTTATCATAGAGATGCTTGGAAATTTTACGGTCACTATGGTTATAGTTAATCGGATCGTAAGTATCTCGTAGAGCTGTATAAGATGGGGTGAATTGGCTCTGCTTCCAATTATTGAATGCCCTTTCAGTGACGTTATATTTGTATGTGACACCAACTGCATAAATAAGTGGTTGGATTTCATAATACATCTTTCCGGCCACCTCGCAATCGCTAAGATTTCGGAATTTTTTGAGCTTGCCGTCTAATGAGATACCGACCAGAGACTTTATTTTGTCTAGGTCTTTTTGGGTCAAGTCAATGGTAGTACTTGATATTTTAATATAATTTACAGCTTTGGCATCATCTGTTTTTGGTGCTGCCAGCTGTGCCGATAGCATCACTTTCATGTGATTTGAATCTTGCTCAAGAATGAAAAGATGAAGCCGAGAATCACTGTCTTTTGAAAGGGTAAAGCGATTCTTTTGATCGTAAAGACTTCCGGTAAAGTTCGGATTATTGTTTTTGATGTTAGCGATGTCTATTCCACTTGCGATGTCACGAAATGCTGAGTGGTTTAGGGTCATGAACAAGCACTGGTCATTGTCATTTTCTTTACATAGCTGGAAAGTAGCAGCAGTTTCCTTATTAAGGAGAAATCCCCCATAGATATCTTTTAGTTTATAGGTCGTGTTATCGATGGGTTGAGCATGCGCTAGAGATGAAAATGCGGACAGAACACAGACAGTTCCTAGTAAGGATCGAAGATTCATTGTTTTTCCACTTGTAAAAAAGGCTATTTTAAACAAATTTGTCAGTAATCCAATTGAAAAAATACACTTTATGCCAATAGGTTATGTTGACGTGCAATTTGGCCGAGTGTGCAGTTCACTTATCAAGGTACCTTGTTGTCGGATATAATGCCGGCCTTTTTATTTCCCAGTTTGGAAAGGTTAACAATTGGTTGGTACTTATAAATTTACGATCGCAGGGGCGATGGCAATTTTGCTGTGGAGCGCTATTGTCGGGTTGGTGAGAAGTGTTGCTGAGCAATTGGGGCCAATTGGTGGGGCCGCCATGATTTACAGTATCAGTGCGGTATTCTTGGTGATTTTTGTTGGTGTGCCACGACCAAAAGTGTTTCCTTTACGCTACTTGTTGGTTGGTGGCGGTTTGTTCGTGAGTTATGAGATATGCCTTTCCTTGGCTCTGGGGATGGCAAATAGTCGGACTCAGGCGGTGGAAATGGGGTTGATAAACTACCTGTGGCCATCATTGACGGTTTTAATGGCAGTGGTTACAAGCAGCAAGCCTGTCAGTAAGTTGGTCTATCCGGCGATTGCCTTATCGTTTTTTGGCGTAGCATGGACAGTGAGCGGTGATGGGGGCTTGTCGCTGACGCAAATGGCAGTAAATGTCGCGGATAATCCGGCCAGCTACATCATGGCGTTTGTCGGGGCATTTATTTGGGCTTTCTATTGCAATATTACTAAGAGATTGGCCGACGGTAAGAACGCGATTACCTGGTTTTTTATCGCAACGGCGATAGCTCTTTGGGTCAAGTATGGCATTAGCAGCGAGTCGGCTTTGGTCTTTACTTCGCAGGCGGTTAAGGACTGCTTGTTGGCAGGTGTTGTGATCGGCAGTGGTTACGCATTGTGGAATATAGGGATCATTGGCGGCAACATGATGTTACTGGCAACGTTGTCGTATTTTACACCGTTGCTTTCTACCTTTTTTTCGGCGTTTATTTTGGATATTACGCTTACCGCACAGTTTTGGCAGGGGGTGACGATGGTGACTTTTGCCTCGCTGGTCTGTTGGTGGTTGACGCGTGAGAAGAAGGCTCGCCAAGATTAAATGGTAATGATGCCACTATCGAAGTGGCATCTCTTTTAGGCTGGGCAGCATGCTTGGAATTCTGTGCGTTGATGCTGCCGTTCCTAGTAGATGTCATCAAATTTAGACAGCGTCAGCTCTTTGTTGCTATTGCATACTGACGTGTATTTCTTTTCGGCTTTTTTGATTGTTGCCTCTATATCGTATGTTGAATTAATGTCGTATTTGGCCTTATTTTCTAATCCGCTTACCAACGTACCTAATGCAACAAGGTAATCGTTATAGACTAATCGTGAAATTGTTCGATTATGTTGATAGTTAATCGGATCATAAATGCCTCTAAGAGCTTTGTATTTCGGTTTGAACGTTTTCTTTCGCCAATCATAATAGGTACCTGGTCCGACACTGAATGTGGCAATGAAACCAGCCGTATGCATGAGAGGTTGAACTTCATCATATAGTTTGCTGGCAAAATCGCAGTCACTGAGCTCCTGGTACTTATTTTCACCACCATTTAATGATATCCCAAGAAGAGACTTTAAATGATGAAGATCTTTTTGGGGAAGGGTGATGATATTGGGCGAAAGTTGAATGTAGTTAACGGTATCGTTGGTATCCTTTTTAGATGCCGCTAATTTTGCCGACACCTCGATTTTCAAACTATCGAGGCTTTGTTCAATCACGGCGATCTTCAATGCAGAGTCGTTATCTTTTGAGAGCGTATAGCTTTTGTTTTGAAGATAACTACTAGCAACAAAATTTTTGTTATTGCCCTTGATGTTAGTTATATCTATACCACTTACGACATCCAGTAATGCAGAGTGGTTGAGGGTGACATAATAACATTTTTCATTATCATTCGCTTTGCAGAGCATGAGTGTGGCAGCGACTTCTTTATTCAGGAGAAAGCCACCATAAATATCCTTGAGTGTATAAGCACCCTCTGTCTGTGGTTGAGCTGATATTCCAGATGTAAACGTGGATAGGAGGACACAGAAAGCTCCTGACAGTGTTCGTATATTCATTGTCTTTCCAATGCGAATGAAGAATGTCTTATGTTAACAAAAATATTAACAATGGTGTTGAAAATTAACTGAATTTATTCCCATGGAGATTTGATATCCCGATGGGAATAAATATTTGTGGTGATAAATCATATTCCGTCAAGATTTATCGCGGTGATTTTTTTTAGACGCTCGCGATCGCAGAGATAAGCAGAGTCAAATTCGGCGCTATTGATCTGGTTAATGCTATCGACGAGTTTGACGGAGGTAATATCATAGCGAACAAGGTTGGCCATTCCATGAACCATCCCTCCGAGCGCGATGAGATAATCATCATGGACGATTTTTGAGGCTTGTCGATTTTGATGATAATGGATCGGGTCATAAAGCTCGCGCAGGGCTTGATAGCGTGGCATAAAGCTTTTCTCGCGCCATGCATAGTATTCGGTTTGGCTCGCCGTTGGCGTCATAAAGCGCATTGCTTCAGCCATAAGGGGGGCGGTTTGTGAATAGATCTGGTTGGCTAACTCACAGTCGTTCAGTTCGCTGAATTTTTGTTCTTTGCCATCCAACGAAACACCTAATAGGGATTTCAGTTTATGGATATCCTCTTGGTAAATCGTGAAGGTGCTGGTGGGTAGCCGGACAAAAGTCGTGACTTCATCTGGTTTTGTTTTCGGTGTTGCCAACTGTATCAGTATTTTTACTTTCATGTAGTCGTCGTTTTGTTCGACCACAGAGAGAATTAGGCCAGAATCTTGTTCTTTGGATAGCTTAAACCGCATTGATCTTAGCTGTGCGGTGGCAACTAGGTTGGGGTTGTTATCGCGGCGATTTTGGATACTGAAACCACTTAGTAAGTCCAAAAAAGAGGAGTGGTTAAGTGTAATGAAATAACACTGAGTGGCGTCTTCTTTCTGGCATAGGTTTATGGTGGCGCCCAGTTGTTTGTTTTGTAAAAAGCCACCGTAGAGATCTTGTACTTTATAGATATTGTCTACGAGGGGTTCAGCAGGTTGGGCATAACTACTGGTCGCGAGTAGAATTCCTATTGCTCCTAATAAGGTTCGCAAAGTCATAGGGTATCCGAGAGGCAAAAAAGGCATTGTAACAAAATCGTTCCGATGTTACCTCTTGAGCATTGATTAAAATTCAATGATTTGATCTGGGGATTGTCTATCTAATAGACTGTATGGATATCTAAGGAGAGATGCAGAATGGATATATGCAAGATAAAACATGTTGTGTTTGATGTCGGGAATGTCATTGTTCGTTGGTCGCCGATAGAGATTGTTCGTCTTACTTTTGGCGAACAGCCTCAAGATGAGGCTGAACAGTTGGCGAGTTGTATTTTTCAGAGTGACATCTGGCTTGAACTGAATAAAGGGCTGCTGAGTGCGCAACAAGCAAAAATAAGATACGAGCAAGAGTTGGGGCTTTCAGCAAGGGATTGTGAGCAATTATTTTATTACATCATGCATACCCAGTTGCTTATTTTTGGTACGGTTGATCTCATCAAGCGTCTAAAAAGTGCAGGCTATCGTGTCTATGCGCTGACAGATAACGTGGTCGAAATTGTCGATCACCTAAAATCAACCTATGATTTTTGGCCGTTATTTGATGGTGCGGTCGTTTCGGCCGACTTGGGTTTATTGAAACCCCAGCTGGAAATCTATCAGTCGTTGCTCTCTTGCTATCAGCTAGATGGTGATGAATCTGTATTTATTGATGATATGGCGCGAAATGTTGAAGGAGCGAAACTAGCAGGTATGTCAGCCATTCAATTTGAAAATGCTGCCCAGTGTGAACAGGCGTTGCGGTTTCTTGGTTTGTCATTTCCAGCACACTCAGATGAAAGTTAGATCTGAAACAGGCATTCATTATTGAATGCCTGTTTCAGCGACATTGCGGTCTCTGCGATATTGGTTTATTTGATCCAAATTTGCTTGGCATTCACAAATTCTCTGATGCCGTGAGGCCCCAGTTCCCGGCCGTAACCGGATCGCTTGATCCCTCCGCTGGGCAGGCGAGGATCCGTTTTGACAATACCGTTGACGGCAACTTGGCCGGATTCAAGGCGTTCTGCGAAGTATCTGGCCTTTGTGCTGTCTTGCGTCCAGATTGCCGCTCCAAGACCATATGGGGTGGCATTGGCTAGCCGTAGCGCTTCTTCGGTATTGTCGACGCGGCGGACAACCATGACTGGGCCAAAGATTTCCTCGTTCATTGCGCAGCTGTCTTCCGCGACATTGGTCAGCAAGGTCACCGGATAGAAAAAGCCATCGCTGTCGGGCATGTCACCACCCAATAGGCAGTGTGCGCCATGCTGGATAGTTTCGATGACTTGCCGGTGGAGGTTATCGCGAAGATCGGTGCGGGCGATGGGGCCGATATCTGTGTCGGGGTCATTGGGATCACCGACTTTGAGCGCAGCAAGACGGGTATAGAGTTTGTCGACAAACTCATCATAGGCTGGTGCTTCGACAATAATGCGCTTGGCGGCGATACATGATTGCCCCGCATTGATAATCCGTGACAGGGTCGCGGTATCTGCAGCCTGATCCAAATCGGCATCAGCAAGAATTATGCATGGATCTGATCCGCCCAATTCCAATACGGCGTGTTTTATCTCGCTGGCTGCTGTTGCTGCTACAAGGCTGCCTGCTGACGCCGATCCGGTAAAGGATACCGCCTGAATTGCCGGGTGACGAATGGCGAACTCGACGTTTTCATTGGCAATGGGCAGGTTGACGATAATTCCGTGTGGCGCTCCGGCTTTTTCGAAAGTGTGGATGATGGCTTCGGCACAGCCCTGTACATGGGGATCGTGTTTCATTACACAGGTATTGCCCGCCATAAGGGTTGGGGCAATATAACGAAAGGCAACCCATAACGGGGCGTTCCATGGCAAGATACCTAGGATCGGGCCAAGAGGCTGGTAGTGGACATAGCTTTGGGCGGCATCGGAAGGGAGGATGTCATCTGCAAGGTATTGTGCGGCATGTTCAGCATAATGCTCAATGCACCAAGCGGATTTTTCTACTTCGGGGGCGGCTTCTTTTACCGGTTTGCCCATTTCATCCGTCATCAGCTGGCCGATGGTGAGCTTGTCAGTTCGCAGCTGTGTGGCCACCTTGCGTAGAATATTTGCGCGATCCTGATACGAAAGCCTGCGCCAGTGCTCAAATGCCTGCTGAGCCTTATCGATAACCTGCGGTATCTCACTTTTGTCTAGTGTTGGATATTCATGAAGGAGCTGGCCTGTCGTGGGGTTAATGGTTTTCAACATTCTCTCCTCCCTGCGGTCTGTTAGTACGCTCAGTGGTTGCGTCGCTTTTGTTAATTGGACTTTCATGGGGGTGTTTGCCGAGGCTTTCGTCCGTCGAGCCAGGATTGATAAGGCTGATATTGTTTTCTGCATCTGTTGTTGAATTGGAGGTAGAGCGGCTGGGGTGGACAACAAAGTCCCTGTCTAGGGTAAAGAATGATTCAATCCCGTTATCTGTGACATAGATGGTATCGGATATGCCGCACGTTTTGGTTCCGTCGACACCCCACATCCAAGGGATAATATGGAAGGTCATTCCTTGTTTTAAAATCGCAGAATCACCTTGCTTCAAGCTACAGATATAGCCTTCATCCCAACTGGGGGGAAAGGCGATGCCAATCGAGTAGCCTGAGCGCGAGATAAGTCTGGCCCCGACATCATTATGGGAAATAATATTGCGAACCAGATTGTCGACATCCGAGACAGTCATACCGGGCTGGACGTAGCTGTGCAGAGTATCCAGCGCTGTTTTCATCAGCTCTTGTGCTTTGTACATGGAGTCGGTGAGCTCGCCATTGATGACAGTACGCATCATGGCGGTATGGTAGCGTCGAAAGCATCCTCCGACTTCGAGAAATACATGTTCGCCGGGTTGGATTATCCGACCTTCCCATGTGGCGTGGCCGATCATGGTTCGAGGACCGGCTGTCACATAGGGCATTACAGCAGGGGCTTCGCCGCCCGCCTTGAACATGGCGGCGCTAATTTCCGCCGCGATGTCATTTTCGCTTACGCCCTCAACCGCCGCTGCCAGACCCGCCTTCATACCGGCCTCGGTGGCAATCGCGGCTTTGCGCATAATGTCGAGCTCGGCTGGCGATTTGCAGATCCGGCCTTCTTCGACAATCCCAAAACAATCTAGCAGCTTGGCATCAACCAAGGTGGTGTGGATGAAATCCTGTTGGTAGGCGGGGAAAAAGTAGCTATTTCGTTCATAGCCAATACGTTTGTTGGCCAAGTTGAATTCACGTAGGGTCTCAACCAGCATCTGGATGGCATCGCCCGTATCAGGGTAGGGGCGGGTGTGCTCTACCCATGTCCTTGCTGTGACGTTGGATTCTTCCATCGCTCTGGTGATCATGATCGGCTCTTGCTCTAGCGGTACGATGAGAGCCTGAAAGAACGAGTAGCCTGATGTCTGGTAATCTGTGAGGTACATGATGTTTTCGGGATCCGTGATAACAACCGCATCCATGCAGCGCTCTTCGATTCGTCGCCGGAGGGCGTCAAGCCTTGCTTGGTATTCTTCCGGGGGGAAGGTCATATCGTCTCTGGAAATCATTTGGCACCCTCCTTGGTTTTTTCGATTGCCTCGATGACAATAGCCATTCCCGTATCAAGATCACTATCCTCAATGGTCAGCGGGGGGATAAGCTTGATTACGCGTCCACCGGTTCCACAGGCTCCGAGTAACAAACCGTGGTTGAAGCAGTGTGCGACCACCTGCTTGGCCTGTTCGCCGTCGGCCAGATCGATGCCTATCATCATTCCTTTGCCTCGTACCTGTATTTTCGGGTCATTAGCCAGTTGGGTTAGATGTTTTATCATTCGTGCCCCTTTGCGTTGTACATCTTGGAGAAAGCCCGGGTCTTCGAAGTACCTAAGGGCTTCTGTTCCGGCAACGAAAGAGAGGTTTTGGCCGCGGAATGTGCCTGTGTGTTCGCCGGGGGACCAGTGATCATCCCATTCAGGTTTGACCAAGTTCATGGCAAGCGGCGTACCTAGCCCGCCGAGCCCTTTGGCAAGGCAGACGATGTCTGGATCAATTCCGTATTCGTCAAAACTGAAAAATGTTCCCGTACGGCCCATACCCGCCTGAATATCATCGATAATCAGCAGTGCCCCTAGCTCTTTTGCCAGTTGTTGAAGCGCCAATAGCCATTCTTTATCGGCGACATTAACCCCGCCTTCGGCTTGAACGACTTCAACCATGAAAGCTGCGGGCTTTTCCAAGCCGGATGACGAATCATGGTACTGGGCCTGGAGTCGATCCAGTTGAGTTTTACCGCAGCCGAGTTGACAACCAAGGCATGGCGATTCGCAGCCAAAAGGCTGGTGGATAACATGGTTTAGGGGAACACCCGCCGCACCGCGGAAGTAGCTGTTGGCGGTGGCAGCCAGTGAGCCCAGTGTCATGCCGTGAAAGGCATGGTGGAAGGCGACAATGGTTTGCCGCTGGGTAACACGGCGAGCCAGTTTCATGGCGGCTTCAACGGCGTTAGTGCCGGTCGGCCCGACAAATTGCATTTTGTGGGACATGTTTCGTGGCGAAAGTACTACCTCGACAAATTTTTCCATAAACAGGCGTTTGGCACTGGTACTCATATCTAGGCTGTGGAGAACACCGTTGTTCTGGATATATTCAATCACTGCCTGTGTCATCTTTTTATTGTTGTGGCCAAAATTCAAAACGCCGGCCCCGGCGAAAAAATCGATATACTCGCGGCCGTTCTCGTCGGTTTGGCGGGCGTTGTAGGCAGTGGTAAATACAGTCGGGTAAATCCGGCAATAGCCACGAAGGTTTGATTCGCGTTGTTCAAATATACTCATTCTCCGCTCCTTATCTGTCGCGCAGGTATATATCTGGCAAGATGGCTTATTCACTGTCTCTGTCGGAGAGACCTTAATGACAAGACGTGTCTACGAGTTGGTGAGCAGTTACGCGCTCAGTAGGCATTTGGGTGCGGAGACATAAAGGTAGGATTGCAAAGGCTAACCAAGCCTGATTTGGGGCGGAATATAACGATGTGGGCTGTGAGTCTCATAGGCGATCCCTCGAATAGAAAGTAGGACTCAGTCACAGGCGTAATATTTATCTACTACATAGGAGTATCAGATGGATACTAGCTATTTAAAGCTGGCACAGAGTTGATATCTTTGCAAATAACCCATGAATATCACCGTTGCTGTATTTAAATATGATGGATGATGAGCATGCGGCTTTTGCCTAATGATTATTTTAACTCTTTGACCTTAATGTTCTTGCTGCTGCGATGTGCAGAAAATAATGATTTTTTTACGGCTGTTATGCCAATGGTTGCTCATTTTCATTCCTTTCAGAATTATGGATGAGACATTTTTTTGATTGGTTGATATTTAAAAGAACGATATTTGTTTTATTTCAAATTCTTAAGTGGTAGTTTTCTTCTTCTTTCATCAAGCTTAATAGGCATTTGCTGTGCGGTATTTTTCGCTTTTTCCTTTGGTTGCGGCTTTGATTGGCAGCCCGGATCTTATTGCCGATCCTCTTACTGATTTCCAAAATGAATTACAACACCCTACGTTAAGTGCAGAAAAACGATTGGCGTTGGCTGAGTCGATTACTGAGCATACGGCGTGGAGTGCAGCAATGTTGGCCCAGTATTACTATACGGGCGAAGGGTTAAATGCCCCCGACAAAGATCGCGCATTGGCAATGTTTGAACTGAGCGCCCAGCTAGGGGATGCCTATTCGGCCTACAGTGCTTTCTTGGGCCATGTTCAGGGATGGGCAAGTCAGTCTGATCCGGCGAAGGCCTCACCGTATTTGTGGCAAGCTGCCAAAGCTGATATTAGGCAATCACGTCTTTATCTGGCCGATGGTTACCGAACGGGTAACTATGGATTGCCAGTGAGTGTACAGGCTGCTATGCAGTGGGCATATTCGACAGAAGTTCCGCCCGAAATGCATCTTGACATGTGTGTGCAAGAAGACCCGCTTTACCAGAGCCGGCATTGCGTAACGGACTGGATAGAGCCGGCTGCCGAGGAGGGTAACCCTGTTGCCAGTTACTTGATGGGAATGCAGGCGTTGCATGGTATCGGTATGTTCCAGCCTGATCCTAAGATGGCCGAAACGTGGTTTAGCAAGGCTGGCGATTATGGTCCCGCATTATTTGCCCGTGGTGATGCTCTTTATGCGGAGCAAGGCGGAAGCTTTTTTACCGATGACGATCGTAAAGAGATGGAAAGGCTATTGCTTGCTGCCGCACAGGCTGGTGAACCGCAAGCGTTTACTGAGCTGGCATATGTTCAGATGGATAAAGGAGACACCGAGTCGGCCTTGGAGCTGCTGAATCAGGCTGATGTTATCGGTGCGTGTAATAGTACATGTAAATATCAGTTATCCCTGTTGCTGGAAAAAAGTGATCCTCAAAAGGCTGCCCGCTATTTAGATAATGCCGCAAATGAAGGTGATGCAAATGCCTTGCTAGAGAGTGCCCTTAAGCAAGACCCTAATTTGCCCGATACCCGTGCCAAAATTTACTACTCCGCTATATTCGGGAATGTAACGGCAATGCTTTGGTTGCAAGATAGAGCCGTTGAGGCAGGGGACAAGGAACGCGCACTTATTTGGCGGAGGGAAGCGGCTGCTTTTCAGGACCAATTGAGTCAGCATGTCTTGTCGAGGGGCGATGACCAGAGTGGGGAATATGAGTCTTTTCGGTACTGGGATACTCGTTACCTCAGTTTCTATCAGTTTGATGAAGAAATAAATATTTTGGCAGACAGTGGTCGACCAGAGGCGAGAAAAGAGATCATTGAATATATTCGTCATCGTGGCCAGAAGATGAAGAAGCGCTATATAGAATTGCTCTCCAAACAGGATGATCCTAATTATTATCTGGCGCATAACCGCCAGTTCGAAAAGATGTACCGAGTTCGCTCGCGCGCTATGTCTCTATCACCATGGTGGGTAGATAATGTATCACCGAATAGACCTCAAAAGGTGGCTTTTAGTCGTGATGAGAATTCAGTGCCTGAGCAGTTTGAAGATGGCCGGGTGCAGTTAGATGGAGTTTGGAACCCACCAGAGATGCTGCCGTTTAAGTTGTTAGCTAATAATCTGGCTGTGCAGCAAAGTCATTGCGGCTATTTGTTCAGCCGGGAGACGGGTGATAACTTGTTTATTCACTACTTGAAGGGGGGATGTCGACCTGATCCTGTGATTCAGGAACACCTCCAAGTGGAAGGAGCACAAAAGCTCGTTCATAACGATGCGGCATCCGCAGCCTTGTTGTATGACGGTAGTGTTGTTACTTGGGGCGGGGCAATGGCGGGTGGCTCGCCGATTTTGGCAGCCTCTAACTTTGAAGATTCGGCCTACTCGAATTTGGACGATGAACTCAAAGTTTACCGTCGTTTACAAGGCAATATAATTGATATCGCCCCGGTTCAGAGCCATTTTCTAGCGTTGGAAAATACAGGTAACATCTTGCTTTGGGGGCCGTTGGCCTATTATTTTGATCATGAAATAAAAGGTGATTACCAGTTATTGGCTGCCAGCCCTGACAGTGACCGTTTTTGTGCTTTGCGACGTAATGGCGATGTGCACTGCTGGAGTTTGGGGGAAGGCCCAGCATTGCGTATTGAAGCCAATAGTATGGTGAGCCTAGCAAAAGTCGAGGATACCTTTGATACTTTTGCGATGCTTGACGAGCAGGGGCAGCTTACGCTGAAGTCGATGGTTATGCAGCAGGATACTGACGATTTACTACCGACATTGGATAAAAAGCAACGCTGGAAAAAATTGGATCAGGTAATTGTTTTTGGTCACTTGCGTACATTGTTGGTGGATACTAACGATAAGCCTTATTACTTTAAGCAGAATAACGGTAAGTTAGAGCTGAAACCATTAAATACGGCCTCTCGAAATATATTGTTGGCGACATCACCAGAAACCGCTCGATTTATTTAGTTACTCGATTTACTTAGTCAATGGCTATCCAATCCCCCCATCATTTGGGGGGATGTTGTATTAGGGGGCGATTGCGGTCGCGTAACTCGACATATTGTGATGAGTGAGAGGGGCTTTGTTTTTTTATTTTTTATATTTATGCAATAACGCCAGTGGGATATGACAGTAGTCGTTAGGATGTAGGGTGAGCCGATCTTGGTGTTCATCATCACTTTTCACATAATTGGAGAGTGGTTTCACTTCAACAGCAATGGCGGGCGACGACACTGAATTTGCTTCTAAAGCGGCAATATAACATGCTGCTTGTTCAAGATGACGTGGATACTTGCTATATACGCCAGTACGGTACTTTTCCCCGATGTCCTCGCCTTGTTGATTGATGCTGTACGGATCGATAATTTCAAAGAAGTAGCCCATCAATTCGGTTACTGAAACTTGTTTGGGATCGAATACAGTGCGTACACATTCGGCGTACCCATCGTACTTACCTTGGGTAGTATGGGCTGTCCCGTTGGCTCGTCCGGCTTCTGTTGCGATAACGCCTGGTAGGTGGCGCATATATTCTTGAACGCCCCACAGGCAACCACCTGCAAAATAGATTTCTTCCACACTTATTCTCCGGATAGCGATGCAAACATCGGGCTTGATGGCACCGAGGGGTGACAGTAACGCTGAAAAAGAATGAAAGTCAAACTTTGGGGTCGGGGAGTACGAAATGAAACAGGCAGGACAGACCTGCCTGTGGAAGGGCGTATCGGAGTTACATCACCTTTTGGACCAAGATAGCTTCCTTAGCCACGACCTTATCCTGATAGATCACTTCGAACAGCCACTTGCCTTCAACTAACTCCCAATTTTCGGTGAATTGCCACATCGCCAAATTGTAGTCGTTGAGGTACATATTATCGCCCCAGCTACTGACGGTAAAAGGCTTGCCACCATTGGGTGGGGTGATAGTCGGGTGGGTCACACGAACCGTGATGGCGAACTGGCGAGGCAGTTGTTTTTTGCCATCAGCATTTTGGGGCAAGCGTACCGAGTACTGCATGCCGACATAGTCACCGATATCAGCCAGAACCAAGGCTGGGCCTACGACTTCAAACCGCCCGTTGTGTTGGGAGATAAAACCTGCCCCTAGTACTTCAATTTCAGGGTTTTCTGCGGGCGCGACAGCATGGTGTTGTGCCCACGGAGTATTGTCAGCAGACAGCGTATTGCGGTTGAAGTCGATAGGTAGCTTGATGGTTTCCAATGGGTTGTTGAACAGCACAATGGATTCTGGATTGGTGAGTGAACTAAGATCCAGCTGGGTTAACTGGTTGTGATTCAGGCTGATGGTTTTCAGGTTATCGGCCGTGCCGAGGTTGACGCTGGACAGCTTGTTCTGGCCGGCATGGAGTTCAGTCAAGGCGCTGACGGTACTGGTATCAAGTGCGGTAAGGTTGTTCTTCTGCACATTGATATAACGTAGGGATGCGCTTGTAGGTAACGTGATGCTGTCGAGGGCGTTGTTTGACGCTCGAAGATCCAACAGTTTTGGATTATGGCTAAGATCCAGTGCCTGCAATTCACCGGTTGTCACATTGAGTGAGCGCAAGTGTGGATTATGACTGAGATCCAGCTCTGTGAGGTGATGGCGGCTGATCCCAAGATCTTTTAACGCAGTATTGCCCGAAACATCCAATGCCGAAATTGGATTTTTGTAGGCATACATTGCGGTGAGTTGGTCTAGCCCTTTCAGGTTCACCGATGTGATTTTATTATCGTCGATGTTAAGTCGTTTCAGGCGCAAATTGTTTGAAACGTCTATTTCGGTTAAATCATTATTGCCCACCATAAGCGCTTCAAGCAGAGGATTGTGGGAAACATCCACGCTGGTCAGCCTAGCATTAGACAAAAAGAGCTTTGTGAGCTGGTGGTTGTGCGATACATCAATGTCCGTGATCGGGTTATCAGACAGTACCAGTTCTTGTAGGTTTTGGTTAGCCGAGGTATCGATAGATTTAATGCGGTTGTTGCTAAGGCGCAGTATTTGCAAATTAGGCATCAGGCGAATTTCATCTACCGAATGAATACCCCAGCTACTACAGTCAAGTTGGGTAATATCAGTCAGATCTTTGGCGTTACTGTGAGATATACACTGGGCAAAAGTAGGATCAGTGAACTCGATATCGGAAATAAATGATGGGGAATGCGGAGTCTGGGCGCTGCTACAGCCTTGCAGTAGTGCTGGAATCAGGGCGACAAGGCTTGAGTTTAATAATGGGCGTTTCATTTTTATTTTTTGTTTTAGCAGGAGCAATTTTGGGCGCTGGCTCTCTGATAAGAAGCCAACATGCCCAATCATCTACGCAATGCTAAATTTAACCTATTGTTTTTAGCAAATTGATAAGAGAGTTATTCGCTTCTTATCTCAATAAACAAGCGGGGTATTATTCATTCACCGCTTTAGAATCATGCTTTTTGCTTGAGGCTTTTGAAGCCACTTTATCTTTAGGCGTTAATTCAACCACTGGTTTCTGTTCTGCTGGGTGAGTGCTACCGAAGAACTTACCACCGCGCTCAATGCTCAAATTGTCACTGTAAATAGTGCCTGATACGACTCCTTTCTCTAGGATTTCAATCGTATTGGCATAGCAAGTCCCTTCAACATGACCGTTGACTACGATTTTGTCGGCATAGATTTCGCCTTTCACTTGACCCGTATTGCTGACTACCAGGTTTTTCTCAATACGAAGTTTACCTTCAATAACGCCATCAACCTGAATATCGCAAGTTAGTTGGAGTTCGCCAGTGATATCGCATCCCTTTGCGATGACAGTTGTAGTTGCATGCTGACTCGCTGTTCCACCTTGTTTATTAAAGATGCCCATTTAATTTTCCTCTCTTTTTCGAAAATATGTTCAAAATTATCCACGCCCCAGTCAACAAAAGAGCTAGGGTTCAGCGCTCGGCCCACGAAGCGAATTTCATAATGTAAATGCGGCCCTGATGACAGTCCGGAATTGCCCGAATAACCAATTAGTTCGCCTTTGTTTACAAAGTCACCGCTGCGAACAGCGAACTTTTGCAGATGGGAGTATGAGGATGTGAACCCGAAAGAGTGCTGAAGCCGCAAAAAGTTACCTGACCCTTTGTTGCTTGGTCGTACAGTTTCAACTACGCCATCCGCAGGTGCATAAATCGGCGTTCCGATATTTACGGCAAAATCGAGTCCTCGGTGCATACGCTTTTCACGTGTAATTGGGTGTATGCGCACGCCGTACAATGATGAACGCCTTGCATCTTTGACCGGGGAGCCGTTTGGTAGACTATCGAGAATTGTTAATCTGACAGCTGAGTTTATTGCAGCAACATCAAGACGTACTTCCAGTCGTGTATCTGCATCGGTGCTGACGCCAAGTAAAGATTCAAGTTCCCCCAAACGGTCGGAAACCGTACTTAAACGTAACTCTCGCTCATCCAAATCACTTTCTAGATCGGATTTAAGCAGTTTGAGTGCGTCAAGCTCTTCATTCATAGAAGAGGACTGTTTTTCCAGCTCTTCTTGTTTTACTTTGGCGAAATCGACCTCATTTACCAGGTACCACATGGTGCCGCCGGTCAGTAACGATGCGATAACGACGATAGAGCACGCCCAACGCAAACCGTTTTGCGATTTTCTTCCTAAGCTAAACTGTCTAGAACCGTTTATCGAGGATACCGAAATTGTGATACGTTCCTTCATGGCACTACATTTATAAGCAAGTTTCTTAAACACAAGGCGACCGTTTGCGTGTTTTCCTTAAGGCAGATCTCGAGTTGTTTTCTGCAATGTTGAAATATTGCTTATGCTGAAGCAGGCTGTAACAGCGTCATATTTTTGTCAGGGATGGATAAGTAGATAAAATATAGTCTAATGCTTTGACTTTAAATGGAATTGGTAAGAGAGTTATTAAGAATAATGGCTTTCAGCGAGATGTAGAGAATGTTGGGGTTGCTTGGCGTTGTAGTTGTTAATGTGTTATTGGCATTGGCCTGTTTTCTTTGTGTTGGTCTCTGGGGCCTTGGTGTTCCTGGGGTAATAAATTATCAATCGCTTTATTTTTGGTTGTGGTTGTCGGCCGGGATGATACTTGGCTGTTATTTTTTATTTTCTCTTTCTTTGTCTTGGTGTGGTATTTCTGCTTTGTTTGCAGCTAATGATGGACAATCATTGTCTGTATCCGAATTATATATTCGTACAGTGGTAGGTCTCGGTGTGTTTGTTGTACTTGAGGCGATAGTTTATAAAATGATCAAGGTTTTCACATCATGATTTTACGGTGTTAGGGGCGGTGTTGAGTTCGATGAGGGCGATAATGAAAAAAATAGCAATATTGTTTTTTAGTATCATCATGCTGGTTGGTTGCAGTAAACCACTGCCTAGTGATAAGTGGTCTTATATCGGGGAGTGGGTCAGCGATGATATGTATTTGTTGATTCTTCCTGATGGCTCAGTGTCTTACGAGCGAGTAAAAGAAGGGGCGAGTACGTCAATAAATGCGCCGTTGCAAGAATTTATCGGCGACGACTTTACTGTCGGTTTTGGCTTTTTGAATACCAAGTTTATTGTTTACTCTCCGCCTTATGAATCTGGTGGTGAGTGGTTCATGGTGGTTGACGGTGTCAAGTTAGTTAAGGTTGATGGCTAGATGGTGGTTGACCACCGCGATATGGCACTGGCGGCGCGATTCTGTTCTGGATAGGCATTGACTGACGGGGATAGTGTGCGGGGATGCGAAATTACTTTGGAATAACCCGCATAGTACGAATCAGTTTGGGGTATGATGGACAATTGCGTTTATTGTAGATAGCCATGAATATACCAGTCAAAAATGAAACGCCCTCTGAGGTTTTATGCTCTAACTGTAAGGCTTGCTGTTGTCGGTTAGAAGTGATGCTGATTTCTGATACCGGTGTGCCAGAAGAACACATCAAGCGTGATCAGTGGGGGGGAGAAACCATGCTCAGGTTGTCAGATGGGTGGTGCTCGGCGTTAGACCGCGAGACTTTCATGTGTACCATTTATGAAAATCGCCCGTGGATATGCCGCGAGTTTGAAATGGGCTCATACGAGTGCCGTGATGAGCGTGCTGAATTTTTATAGGTTCAGCCAGTAAGTCACATGTAGTGGCCCAATTACCCAAGAGTTTCCGTGTTTATTATCGGAAATGTCAGCTCGGGTATGAGCCACTATAAGTGATGCTTTTGGTTTTTACTTAATAGTGACTTTTTCGATCACAATGGCTTCGCGCGGAACATCGTCGTGGCCGTGTTTTGATGTGGTTTTTGCTCGGCCAATTTTCTTCACAACATCCATACCCGCCGTTACTTTACCAAATACCGCATAGCCCCAGCCATCGTTGGTGGTTGCGGTAAAATCCAAGAAACTGTTGTTTGCCAAGTTAATGAAAAACTGTGCTGTTGCAGAGTGCGGGGCATCAGTACGCGCCATCGCAATAGAGCCGATAACGTTCTTCAGGCCACGGTTGGCTTCATTTACGATAGGATCGTGAGTTGGCTTTTCTGTCATATCAGCAGTATGGCCACCGCCTTGGATCATGAAGCCCTTAATGACACGATGGAAAATGGTGCCTTCATAGAAGCCTTCTTGACAATATTTGATAAAGTTCTTTGATGTGACAGGGGCTTTGTCCATGTCCAGTTCAATTTCGATATCGCCAAAGTTAGTGGTAAAAATAATCATATTGCAATGACACCGTTAAGAGGGATGAATTAAGCGGTGCAGTATACGCAAACCAATGAAAAAAGCGACGGCTATAAAAAAGCTGCTCATAGTGAGCAGCTTTTGGAGAGTATCGGATTAGCAAGGCATCAGCCGCACTTGGAATCACCGCAGTTAAGACAGGTTTGGCAACCGTCTTTGATGATGACCGATTTATTGTGACACTTATAGCAAAGCGTCGCGCTTGGTGGGAAGTTGCCGGTCTCTTCTTCTTTAGCTTCTTCCTGCTGAGCGGCAAGTTCGGCTTTCTTGGCGTCAAGAAATGCCTGCTGGTGTTCGTCAACTTCAGGTTTGCCCAGCATGCCGATTTCAGTGAGGTGCTGTTCGATAACATTGCCGATCTCAGCAATCAGCGAAGGCACATACTTGCCTTTGTTCCAGTAACCACCGCGTGGGTCGAAGACTGAGCGTAGTTCTTCAACAAGGAAGGTACAGTCACCACCTTTGCGGAATACCGCAGACATAATACGGGTGAGGGCAACGATCCACTGATAGTGCTCTAGGCTCTTGGAGTTGATGAATACCTCGAACGGGCGGCGAGTTTCATACTCGGTACCTTCATTAAGCACAACGTCGTTGATGGTAATGAACAGCGAGTGCTCTGAGATGTGCTCAGGTGTTTTTAGCTTATAGGTTGTACCCAGCAATTTTTCGGGACGCTGGATATCTTCGTGCATTTGCTCGACTTTTACCTCTGGCTGGGCCGGAGCTGCCTGAGGGGGCTGTTCTTTGCTTTTTACGCTGAAGGCGACAATCTTGCTGTCAATTTTCTTAGCCATGTTTTAAAACCTATCTCGCTTAAAATTTACCGTAGTAGCCTTCTTTTAGGGCATCGTAGAGGTTGGCGGCAGAGTGCATTTCGCCGTCGTATTCGATCTCCTCATTACCCTTGGCTTCAATGGTTGTACCGTCTTCCAGCGTGAACACATAGGTTGTGTTCTCCAAATCTTTTTCTTTAACCAGCACGCCTTGGAACACTTCCGGGTTGAAACGGAATGTAGTGCAGCCTTTCAGGCCTTTGTCGTAGGCATCCATATAGATGTCTTTGAAGTCTTCGAATGGGAAGTCGGTCGGTACGTTGGCTGTTTTTGAGATTGACGAGTCAATCCAGCGTTGTGCCGCGGCCTGCACCTCGACGTGTTGGCTAGGGGTAATATCATCGGCAGTGATGAAGTATTCCGGTAGCTGGCACTCGGCATCGGTGGTGTATGGCATCGCTTTTTGGTTGATCAGCTCACGGTAGGCCAATAGCTCGAAGCTGTATACATCGACACTCTCTTTGGATTTCTTACCCGGTACGATAACGTTACGGGTGTAGTGATGGGCAAAGCTAGGTTCAATCCCGTTACTGGCATTATTGGCCAGAGACAGCGAAATCGTCCCCGTAGGGGCAATGGAACTGTGGTGGGTGAATCGCCCGCCGTGTTCAGCCAGTTGTGCAACGAGCTCTGGTTCGATCTCGGCGACCTGCTGCATGTAACGGCTATATTTGGCGTGCAGCACTTTGCCTTTCACCTTGTCACCAATTTTGATGCCGTCTTGGGCCATTTCCGGGCGCAGGCGCAGCATCTTGGCAGTGATCTCGAACTCTTCGTCCATGATCGGCGCGATGCCTTTTTCCTTGGCAAGACTTAGAGATTCTTTCCAGCCGGTTAATGCCATTTCCTGAGCGACTTGCTCGGTGAAAGCGACAGATGTCGCGCTGCCGTATTTGTGCTTGAGCATGGTGATGGTTGAGCCCAGACCCAAAAAGCCCATGCCATGGCGTCGTTTGTTGATGATTTCGTGGCGTTGCTTTTCAAGCGGCAGCTGGTTGATTTCTACCACGTTGTCGAGCATCCGGGTAAAGATAGCGACAACGCGACGGAATGCCTCCCAGTCGAAACGGGCTTCATCGGTAAATGGATCGCGAACAAACTTGGTTAGATTCACCGAGCCCAGCAAACATGCGCCGTATGGCGGAAGTGGCTGCTCACCGCATGGGTTGGTTGCGCGGATTTCTTCGCAGAACCAGTTGTTGTTCATTTGGTTGACTTTGTCGATCAGGATAAACCCGGGTTCAGCGTAGTCGTAGGTAGACGTCATGATGACGTTCCATAGGTTGCGGGCAGGCAAAGTGCGGTAAACCTTGCACGCAACACGGCCTTCACTGTCTTCAACCAGATTTTCCTTAGTTGGCCAGTCGGCCCAGACAATGCTGGCGTCATTATCCAGATCGAGTTTGTCCTGTTTGGCTTCCTTTGCCGTGATCGGGAAAATTAATTGCCACTCTTTATCGTTTTTAACGGCTTCAATGAAATCTTCGGTGATCAGTAGTGATAGGTTGAATTGACGCAAGCGGCCGTCTTCTCGCTTGGCGCGAATGAAGTCGATGATATCGGGATGGCGGATATCCATGGTACCCATTTGTGCCCCGCGGCGACCGCCCGCAGACGAGACGGTAAAGCACATCTTGTCATAGATATCCATGAAAGAGAGTGGGCCAGAGGTATATGCCCCGGCTCCCGATACGAAAGCACCGCGAGGGCGTAGTGTCGAGAAATCGTAACCGATACCACAGCCGGCTTTAAGAGTCAGGCCTGCCTCATGGACTTTGTTCAGGATGTCATCCATCGAGTCATCGATAGTACCGGAAACAGTACAGTTGATGGTAGAGGTAGCCGGTTTGTGCTCAAAGGCACCCGCATTGGATGTAATACGGCCTGCGGGGATTGCACCGTTACGCAGTGCCCACAGGAATTCATTATACCAGTGATCTTTGGCGTTTTTTTGTTCTAGGTCTGCCAATGCACGGGCAACGCGTTTGAAGGTATCGTCAAGCGTGATATCAATAGTTTCTCCATGCTTTGATTTAAGACGATATTTGCTGTCCCAGATTTCCATAGAGGTTGGCTGGTAAGCAATATCAGATGCTTGAGATACGTTCGAAGCCGTTGGGGTTTTCGCCATTATGAATGCACCTTAATGTTGTCGTGTTGTATTGCCGCCGCCGACAGCAGACAGAAAAGCCAAGCTGGTTACAACGTGTCTACTTGTTGAGCAAGAAGTTGAGCGGTGGCAGCAAGGCGCTGATCAAACCACTAACCATGATGATCTTCAAGTCTTGACATGGTGATATTCTGACAATGTAACGATTTGGTAATAGCAACATATTTGATAGACGAAATAGTTGTATGACTTGCATCTTTTCGCCATGTAGACGTTGGATGCTTGTGTCAGCATCGGTATTTGAGGTGCGGGTATTGTTTTGTAAATACTGTGATGCGGAGCTGAATGGAAAAAAAAGCAGCTAGAATTAGCTGCTTTTTGAAGGGATGAAACAACGCGATTATTTGTTGTCGATGAGGTAGCGAATAGTGGTGGCAATCTCTTCAACACTTTCGTGCTTGTCGCTTTGAATCATGTACTTACCTTTAACGATAAATACTGGTACGGACGTTACACGGGCATTGTTTTCAAACTCGTTGGCAGTTTTCATCAGGTTGTAGACGGTTTGCTGCTCAGTTTCAGTAAGATCAAACGGGCTCTTGATGTTGTACTTACTGAAAATCTCTTTGATTTTGGCTTCGCGCTGGGTGGCATCTAAGCCCTCAGAACCGCCTTGAATAAAGGCAAACAGATCTTCTTTGATTTCAGGTGATGGCTTGCCGTCCATCTGGAAAGCCGCGGTATAGAACATATAAGCAGCGATTTGCGCACTCTCATTGAAGGTCACGTGCATTTGCTCGACGTCTGTTTTCGCCAACTCTTTTAGTGTCGGCAGTACCTGCTCCATATTACGGCAGTGGCCGCAACCGAGCGAAAAGACCTCAATGACATCGGCCACGTTTTCTGTCGGGGTAGGAACAACGGTGTACTGTTCGCCTTCTTTTGGCACATTGCTATCGGAGCAACCGCCAAGCAGGGCGGCAACAAGAGTCAGAGGCGCAAGGAAAGTTAGTAATTTTTTCATCATTCTCATCATGATAAGTCTAAAAGTTCAAGTATGGACGATAAACCTAGTTATGTTGTCATGCCAAATCAAATTTTCAGATGCTAGCGATGCAGTTTCTGAATCAGAAGCGCATCTTTGGCATTTTTCTAATGATGAACGAGCGATTTTAGCTGCTTATTTGTGCGAATAAACGGGTAATCGACAGTGGCTTTGATTTTGTTGGGGAGGGGGACAATCGCGACTTGGCTCGCCATTTAAGTTTCAGTAAGATGGTCGGTTTCGTTGTGAAACAGCGGCTACGGGCTGCGCTCTAACTTAATCCCCGGAGGGAAAATGTTTATCGGCTTTGATTATGGAACGGCGAATTGCTCGGTGGCTGTGATGGAGCAAGGGCAGCCTCGTCACTTGCAGCTTGAAGGTAACAATACCATGATACCTTCCACGTTGTGCGCGCCGACGCGTGAGGCGGTGAGCGAATACCTATTTAAGTTCATGGGGGTTAAGCCAACGGATCAACTTGGCGAGCAAGTGCTGCGCCGGGCAATTGCGGCTAACCGTGATGAAGACATTGAATTGGCAAAAGGCGATATGCTATTTGGCCAAGCCGCGTTGGATTTGTACCTGAGCGATCCGGAAGAGGTGTATTACGTTAAGTCGCCTAAATCTTTCTTGGGAGCCAATGGATTACATGAAGTGCAGATCAGCTTTTTTGAAGATCTGGTCACAGCCATGATGTCTAATATTAAAACTCAGGCAGAGGGTGCGCTTCAACAGTCTATCGAACACACCATGATTGGTCGCCCTATTAACTTTCAGGGTTCTGGTGGTGAAAGGGCGAATGAGCAAGCCGAATCGATTCTGCGCCGTTCGGCGGTAAGGGCGGGTTTTAAGTCGGTTGAGTTTCAGTTTGAGCCGGTTGCTGCCGGGTTGGAGTTTGAGAGTACGCTGACAGAAGATAAAACGGTGCTGGTGGTTGATATCGGTGGTGGTACGACTGACTGTTCGATGATTCAAATGGGGCCAAGCTGGTTTAAGCGAATTGATCGCCAGTCAAGCCTATTGGGTCATAGTGGTTTGCGTGTCGGCGGTAATGATTTGGATATCCATCTGGCCTTTCGCCAATTAATGCCTGAATTGGGGTTTGGGACTCAGACCCAAAAGGGGATTGATATGCCCATTAGTCAGTTCTGGAATCCGATTGCCATTAATAATGTGGTTGCACAAGGTGACTTCTACGCGAATGCCAACCTTGCGGTACTTGACCAGTTGCGCCGTGACGCGGCACAGCCTGAGAAGCTGGCGCGGTTAATCAAGGTTTACCATGAAAAGCTGGGCTATCAATTGGTACGCAAAGCCGAAGAGTGCAAGATAGCACTCTCTGAGCGAACAGCGCAGCAAGTTACCTTGCATGAGCTGGCAGATGCACTGTCGGTGGATATTTCGCAGTCGGAGATGGCAGCAGCGATCGAGTCGCCACGGGTTCAGATCAGCCAACTTATTACCGAGGCGGTGGAGCAAAGCGGGGTGCGCCCTGATATGGTCTACATGACTGGTGGTACGGCAAAGTCACCGGTGCTGCGTGAGACGGTTGAAGCGCTGCTACCAGGTATTCCTGTTGTTAGTGGTAGCTATTTTGGTTCAGTGACTGCTGGTCTAGCTCGTTGGGCTGAGGTCGCATTTAAGTAGTGACGTTATAGTCTAATGATCCCAAGGTTTCGATGAATTGACTGGGGGTCGCTAACGATGATGTTGAATGGGGCTCAAAGAGAGCCCCTTTTTTGTATGCATTTTGGATGTTAGCGAGGAAATTATGGTTTTTTCGCCCATGCACTACACCAACCTTTGGCGTTTACGGCTTTGCCAGGGAAGATGGCGCATGGCCGCCATTCTTTACCATCTTCACCTTGGATGAGTGCGCAATTCGCACAATTTTTTTCTGCATCTGGTGCTTCATGGACATATTGAAGCGCTTTTGCTTGCGGGTCATCCTCACTTAATTGTGGAAGCTCTGCCGCATGAACGGGCTGAGTTAACAGTGTTTTTCCGGCTGTCATCCCAATCAGGCTCGCGAGGGATAGTTTGAGGAATGTTCTGCGGTTCTTATTGTCTTTCATTATTACTTCCTTTTAGTGTCACGACATTGCTTGAATGTATTGTTTTTATCTGGGTATCTTCCCATGATCGATTTTAGTCAAACTATTTGCTATCTACCGTTTGTGTTTACGTTGGCTCAATTCTGGACGATCAGTTTATGCATCGATAGATATAGCAATATTCCGACATTGATGTTTTTTATTGGCTTGTGAAATATTTCAGAATAAAGCGTCAAAACTAGATGTTTTTATCATTTCGTATTAGTGATCTAAGGCAGGGTTTTGCTGTTTGGGTTCAAGCGGAGCTTGAAACACGCGTGTTACGAGCGCATTATCGCCCCGCACGAAGAAACCATAGGTATATGAAATGACGGATTTATTTTTGATTGATATAGACGGCGCACTGGTTGAATCTAAAGCGCTTGAGCTGGAGTGCTATTTTCGTGCGGTAGAAGAGGTGCTCGGGATAACAGTGGATATCGATCGCAGCCAATTCAAACATTCAACGGATGCTGGCGTGTTGGATGAACTGCTCACTCGTTACCAGACAGCAGGAAATCGCATGCTTAATCACCGCAAGGTTGAGCAACGCTATTTGGCATTGATGAATGAAGCATTGGCCATCACCCCGGAGAAGGTGAGAGTTGCTCCGGGCGTACATGATTTTCTTGCCAATATTGCACCAAGTGAAGATTGTTACTTGGCTATCGCTACATCTGGTTGGGAATCTGCAGCTAGAGTTAAGCTGCACGCAGTTGGTTTGGATATTAGTACCTTTACGTTTGCCACATCGTCAGATGCGATGAGCCGAACAGAGATCATGGCATTGGCGGCTTTTCGTGCCAAGCAAGATAGCGGCTTGACGTTTGAACGTTGCATTGTATTGGGCGAGGGGGCACAAAACCGCGATGCGTCGAAAGAGCTGGGTTACGAATATATTGAAATTGGCGGTAGCGATATTAATCAGTCTCATTTGCCAAATTTGTCACATTTCAAGCAAGTATACTCTGAATTAACTGTGCATTGATGGTGAGCTGAAAATACACACGAGATGCACTGATTTTATTTCAGACAACACGAGATCATAATAGGCAAATGGTGAGCGAGAGTGTGAAAGCGCTTCCAGTTTATGGGTGATGACACGGCTCGCTTCCGAGAAATCGATATAGTCACAGGACATATTTATTCATAGATCGGCCAATATCGCTATGCGCGCTCGCCACTTACTGTTTTCTGCTATTGCTGGTTGTTGTTCTGTTTTTTTTGCTGGGCAAGTGACTGCCGCCCAGGAAGATGTTCCATATTGTCATCGCTATATGGATTTCAACTTCCCTGATTACATGGCACTGTGGAACTATGATGATCCGCAGACTACCGCGACGACTTTCTTTGCGATGTTAGATATGGCTGCCGTCAGTGTCGATAAGACATTTTTCAGCGAACTATTGAGCCAAATTGCCCGTACTTACGTGATGCGCAATGACTTTACTCAGGCCGAGTATTATCTTGCTCAGGCCAAGGCATTTTTGGGCAATGCAGAGCCTCGTGCCGAGGTGTATTACTTGCGCGAAAAAGCGCGTATGTTAGCGGCTCAACATGATCGCGAAGGTGCGAAAACGCTTCTGGTTGAGGCTTGGACATTGGCAGAGAAAGAACGATACGACCAGTTGGTTCTCGAAACGGCTCTGGATTTGGCTGATGATACTTGGGTGAATCTTCCTGAGCAGGAAAAGCAGCAATGGTTGGAAAAAGCTCGCCAGACCGCTGCAACCACACAAGACGAACGAACCAAGCGCTGGATGCTGGAAAACCCGTCAAGATTGCAATAATTCAAAGGCGCTGATAATCAGCGCCTTTTTTGATCCTCTTTGCTTTTGATGTCATTTCTAAAATCTTCCACAACATGGCCGTTATTCTGTGGCACTGTTTATATTTTTGAGTGGTTAGATAGTAGTGTCTAGTATATTTATGTTACTTGTATTTGTGGTTTGTAGCCCAATTGTGCCGGTAGCTGCCAGAAGGGTTTAACCAACATGGATGAAGTAGGAGTTGTTGCACTATGAACAATCAGCAATGGATTTATGATTGGTTTAATAAGGTCTGGGCACAGGCTGACTTAAGTGTGCTGACACAACTGGCCGCAGAACCGTTGAATTTTCATCTACCTGGCGGGAAAATCTACCCGTTATCCCATACTGACTACCTGAATTTTGTTTCTATTTGGTGCCAGCGCTTTCGTGATGTTGCATTTCGTATTGTCGATGTGGTGCAAGAGGGCCATAAGACGGTGGTAATTTATGAGTGCGAGGCAACTTACAGTGGTGGTTGGGCTCGTATTCCGGCAAAGAAGCAGAAAGTGCACATGACCGGGATGCTGTATTTTGTTCAGCAGGAAGATGGGAAAATCTGTGATTGCTGGCTTGAAGACAGTAGTTTCGATCTTTACCAGCAGTTAACGCGCTACCTAGATTAAAAAAGCCCCACACCGTTATGGAGTGGGGCTTTGTGCTATTTGCCACTGGCTATTAGAAGCGAGTCGAGCTGCTAGGCTGTTTGCATGTTCGTGTTGTCTGAGCGAAGTTGCTCAAAGTACTGGCGCGTTTCGCTAATAACCACATCACGAAGCAAGATCAGGCCGATAAGATTCGGAATCGCCATTAGGCCGTTGACGATATCGGCAATGAGCCAAATCATATCCAGCTTCATGAACGCACCACCGGCAATCAATGCAAGGAAGAACAGCTTGTAAGGCAAAATAGCCTTTACACCGAATAGGTAGGTAATGCAGCGTTCACCGTAGTAGTTCCAGCCCAAAATGGTGGTAAAGGCGAAGAACATTAGGCCGACGGTAACCAGGATTGGGCCAAGGCTCGACTCAAGACCAGAGGCAAAAGCATAGCTCGTCATGGCTGCACCGGCGAGATCACCTTGCCAAGCTCCTGTAACCACCAATGTCAGACCTGTCATGGTACAGATGATAATGGTATCGAAGAAGGTACCTGTCATCGAGATCAAGCCTTGACGTACGCATGAGTCGGTTTTTGCGGCTGCGGCGGCCATTGGAGCACTGCCCAGACCTGATTCGTTAGAGAATACACCTCGCGCAATACCAGACTGGATAGCCAGCATAATACCCGCACCGACAAAGCCGCCAGTTGCAGCATGGCCGGTAAAGGCAGAGCTGATCACTGTATTAATGGCAGCCGGAATAGCGCTGTATTGTGCTCCCAATACCATGACACAGGCAAAGATGTAGAAGAGAGCCATGAATGGCACCACTTTACTGGCCACAGCTGCGATTGACTTCACGCCACCGAGGGTAACGGTTGCAACCAAGCCAGTGAGTACAACAACTGTAATTTCGCGAGAAATACCAAATGACAGTTGTGCGGCATCCACGATCGCATTTGCCTGTGGGAATGTACCGATACCGAAACAGGCTACGCCCAGTGCAAAGATGGCAAACAGTTTTGCTAGCCATTTTTGGCCGGCACCATTTTGCAGGTAGTACATAGGACCACCGATCATCTGGCCGTTGGCATCAGTTTCGCGGTATTTTACGGCAAGCAGGCATTCTGCATACTTTGTTGCCATACCAAACAGGGCAGCAAGCCACATCCAGAATAGGGCACCCGGGCCACCGAGTTTAATTGCTGTAGCAACACCGACAATATTACCTGTACCGATGGTGGCAGAAAGGGCTGTGCAGAGAGCTGCAAAACTAGAAACATCACCACGGGATTTGCTTTTGTTTTCGTCATCTTTGAACAGGTAACGTAACGCAAGCGGTAAGTAGCGGATCTGGATAACACCCAGACGGAACGTCAGGTAAGCACCAGTACCAACAAGTAGAATCAGGAGCGGGGGACCCCAAACAAGGTTATCAATAGTTTGTAGAAAGTTATAAAACGGATTCATTCTCTTTACCTTTAAACATCAAAGTAAGAGATAAAGAACAACAGATCTCTACCGTTGTCGGCTGTAACAGAAGTTAAGGGTACTTCATACTGTTGTCTTATATCTCCTCTGTCCTTTTGCCTGAGAGTTTCACCCTGTGATAACACGGGGTTTGCTCCTTCGGCGCCCGATTTAACGGATCTCTCCAGAGGCTCCTCCAACAACAGTCCATACCTTGTTGAACACAATGTTCAAAAAGGTGCCTGAAAGATTTACTGCTATTGCCCGGACAGACCCGGACGGGATAGGCAGCTTACTTCTTCGGCGGGCGGTGTTTCTCTTATTTGGGTTACCCCAAAAAGTGAGACTTGCCACTCTCCTGCTGTCTTCATAGGAACACGAACAGAGCTAGTGTAAAGGATAAAAATGAGATTGTCCTCAAATTTATGCTGGCTAAATTTAAATATTTAGTGCAATTATTCCGCACTTGCGATCTGAACCGTATCTTTTGTACGAATTTGCAGCAACTTCTAGTGTAATAGAGTCGTTGATTGGTAGAAAACATAGAGATGAGGAATACGTCGAGCGTACAACTTTGTATGAAATCGGCTCTGGTTGGCATGATGTGGGTCAGCAAGCGTGTATTCTCACTGTCATATGTGTTTTATCGAAGAGGATTTCTAACGTGAGGTTTTCTTACGGAAGAAAGCAGGCCTTGGTGCGAGGCTTACCTGTACCACAAGTTCAGATACATGCCTGTTGAGATGAGCATTGTGGTGGCAGTGAGGAGGCATCTCGCTTCTTGTTATTGTTTTGATGCGACAAGATTATTAGTAACAAGACACATATAAAGTTGTTGAATACTCAGCATCACTTCTAATACCCCTCTTTTTATAGAATATTAAAGAATAAAAAATTTTTTTATATTCCATTGGATTGTCTATCAGTGCTGTTTTTTTGCCGCAAATAAATGAAATAAATCGCTGAATTAGTGGTATTAGCAGATATATATACTTTGAGTGCATCACAACTGCAACAGTTTGGCTATCTGGATTTATTTGGGTTTATAGGTATTAATTACTGGTGAGTCGTCACTTTTTTGACTGTTTTGTTAAGGAAGTGGCTGCGAGCAACAAGGATCGTTCAAGTATATCTATTAATACGTAATACAGAAGGTAGATGCTTGTGATTTGGGTGAGTTGTAGTCATTTCGATAAGTTGGCAGAAGCAAAGGAAAACTTGAAGCTGTCCCATGATGTGGTTGACGTTTCACCTTTTGAATTACTGTCGACGATGACCGGGCAGGAATTGATCTTTCTTGAGGTGATAGATTCCACCTCTAATGGATTTGAATTGCTTCGCTCGGTAAAGAGCCGGTTTCCACAAACAAAAGTCGTTGTGGTTTACCATAATTTGGATGCTGATTTGGCGCTTAATGTACTGCGTGCCGGAGGGGAAGATGTGATAGCGGCATCTGCGAGCAAGCCTGAAATCGATGAGTGTTTCAGCCGACTGCATACTCATACGATCAGGCCGGAACCCGTGCAAGGTTTCGAGCAACGTGAAGTGTCAATTCGTCCGGCTCTAAAAATTATCGATGAGAATATCAGTGCTCCCCTTAGAGAAGAAGATCTGGCTAATGCCTGCCATTATTCCCCAACGTATTTCTCTCGTTTGTTTCATAGCGTCATGGGGGTAACCCTGAAGCAGTATATCATCAAGAAACGACTCGATTTGGCTTGTGGCTTGTTGAGCTCGGATAAAGAGAAGATTTCCCATATTGCTCACTCGGCGGGGTTTAAAGATGTCTCCTATTTTTCGCGGGTATTTAAGAAGCATATGGGATGTTCTCCCGGTGAATTCAGAATGCGGAAGTTGAACCTTCATGCGCCTTGATGACAACGGATGTGTATTATTTAGAAAGTATGGATTGATCTCAAAAGACGCAAAGGTTCCGATATGATTGGGCATTATTAGTACCAAATACCTCACAGATGTTACATCGTAGGACCTCATAGTTGGTTTTGCAGGTAAGGGGGCTGGTAAGGTGTACAGATGCGTCGGGTATTCTCGAGTAGGAGAATATCTGCGTTGGAAGAGATAATAATCTTACCGCTGGATGCTAAAGCATTCAGCTGCTGTGTCTGTTGTGCAATATAAGGATGATTAGGTGATGGAGCTACTAATGGAAAAGGACGTGATCAGTGCAGAGCAAAAGCTCAAGGCATCGATGATTGCTTCTGATGTTGCGCTGCTTGATGAATTGCTCTCTGATGACCTCGTTTTTATTAATCACTTCGGGTATCGGCTTACTAAGCAAGACGACATAGAGGCTCACCGATCTGGCCTGTTGTCTATTGAGTCGATAGTGTTTAGTGATCTGCAGATAAAACCCCATGGAGATTGCGCTATGGTTTACGTCAATGCTGAAATCAAAGGGCAATATGATGGGGTAAAGGCTAATGGTTGCTTTGCGTTTACCCGGCTTTGGCAGAAGTTGGGCCAAAATTTACAAGTCGTGTCCGCGCATTCGACGCTTCTGTCCAAGCTCCCTTAGGCGAGGGGGCTAGCGCGTTCCTCGCATATTGAATCCTTGCGGTGCTTGGTACAAATTTATATCTAGTTAGTCATTTTGTTAGCCTATTCAATATCCTGCCAAGCAGGTAGTATTAGCTATTGAGCAAAAGTTGTGCTCGTAGGTAAAGTTAAGGATATATGAATGAAACAGGCCCCAATCAAAGATGAAATCACATTTGATGATTTCGCAAAAATTGATATTCGCGTCGGGACGATTCAAGAAGTTAGCGAAGTGGCTAAATCAGATAAGTTAATGAAGCTGACTGTTGATTTTGGCGATCACACTCGAACTATTCTAGCGGGTATTAAACAAGAGCGAGAAGACCCGAAAGAAATAGAAGGTAAGCAGGCTCTGTTCGTTGTTAATTTGCCTGAGAGAAAGATGGCCGGGGAGATCTCTCAGGGAATGCTGTTTGATATTGGCTATGAAGATAAGTTGCAGCCATGCTTAGCATGCCCAGAAACCGCGATGCCAAATGGTGCAAGGGCGGGGTAATAAAATAAGGCGTGACTTATTTTATAGTTATGGCGGTATTGGGAGAATAAATTGTCGGCCCGATACCGTCTTCTCTTCTTCTCTTTTTTTCTGCCTCTCATTCTATCTTTTTATCCATATTATTGGCTCTTAACGGACTGTTGCTAACAAGATATTGTTTTGTTCATCATGGTTTTACATTTAGTATGCACGGCTTTGGGTGAGTTTATCTTTCTTACAAAAGGTTATAAATGAAAAAGCTGGTGATGGCCTTTGGTGTACTCGTTGTTTTGGGTGCAGGTGCTTACAATTTGGTGACGAAGGTTAATTTAAATACAGAGATAGAAATAGGCACAGTTGTTGATTCTTTTAATGGTGTCGACGTCTATTTCAATGGTGGGGTTAATCATGTGCTGGAGCGAAATGTTTCTGTGGATGGTTATAATCTCGGTTTGAAATATCAATGTGTCGAGTTTGTTAGACGCTATTACTATGAGCTATTTCAACACAAAATGCCTGACAGTTATGGGCACGCCAAAGATTTTTTTGATGCGGATGTCATTTCTGGAAGCGTTAATCTAAAGCGGGGATTGCTTCAGTTTACCAATGGACAGGGTGAGCTACCTCAAGTGAGTGATATTCTGGTTTATCAGCCAACGCTATATAACCCATACGGGCATGTTGCAATTGTGGCCCATGTCGATTTGGAAGGACAAAAAGTCGAAATCATTCAGCAGAACCCAGGGCCATTTTCTGAATCCAGAGAAGTCTATGCGATTGCTAAGAACGATGATGGCTATTTTATCGATCATCGGCCTATCCTAGGTTGGTTGCGTAAAATGTCAGGGGTGTAGTCGCAAGGTGATTGTTGCGGGTGCTGTCGGAAATGATACTGTGGTGAAATAATCGTTAAGAAATTTCGTCATTGGCCGATATATCTGAAGAGACACATTTAGTGAGTTCGCATTGGCCGTTTTTTATGCAGTTCGCCCTGAGCCGTAAGTGATTTTCCGCAGTATGGATTTTAATTCGCATGACCACTTTTCATGACATTTTAGGTACCAATAGTTCAACACCGATTGAAGAGGTGAAGCGACAGTACAAGTTGCTCTGTAGCCGAAATCATCCTGATAAAGGTGGTTCTAACGCATTGATGCAATTGGTTGTTAACGCTTATGAACAGGTCATTGCCGGAAAAGGGGATGGTGATGCTCTACAAAAAGTGGCTGCTGCAACAGCGGCTCCTCAGGGGCAAGGTCAAGATAACAATGAGCTTTGGCAGAAGCGTTGCAAATTGCTGGAGCTGAAATATACCCAGTGTATGCATGAGAAAAAGCAGCTAGAGGCGAAATTGCAAACCATGGCCGGTGAGCTTGAGGCTGCTCGTCGGCAGGTTGAGTCAAGCAGCCCAAAGAAGGGGGCTAGCGATGGTGAGCTGCAGACGTTGCGCAATGAAAACAGACGCTTGCAAAGTCAGGTGTCCTCTTTGAATGCTGAGCTTGCTGAGTGTAACGCTACGATGCGGATGGGGAATGAGTTTAAGACTGATGAAGACACTAAGCAGACAGAGAACAAAGAGAACAACCGAGAACCTCGACGAGACTCAGCAGCTAAACGAAAAGTATTTGTAGTGTTGGTCGTGTTGCTGGTGGTTAGTGCTTTGGGCTTTTTGAATAAAGACACCTTGTCAGCATGGTTATTCCCATCTCCTGAGTCAAATCAAGAAAAACCGTTGGTAAAAGTAGAGCCTAATCCCGAGGATCTTGCGCGTGAGTTAGCCGAACGGCAGAGACTGGCTGCCAAGAAAGTGGTTGAAAAACCGATTGAGCCTCGTATTCGCCTTGCTAATTCAGTTGGGGTATGGACATTGGCTGAGTTTGAAAATGTGTCGAAGCCATACATCAGTGTAAGAAGTGAAGATGGTTCGTATATTGTTAAGAGTTGTACGGAAGACTTTAAGTATTATAAAAGTATGACTCGTCGCTCAAGCCGGATGCCATCGAATTTGATTTTTGAACGCCGTGATAGGCATTTTGAAATTTATGGTATTCCTTATGGCAACGGGGCCGCGGCATCAAATTGGACTAACAGTAAGAGTTTGATGGTGAACAACGAATATTTTGCCAATACGGATTTTGAAGCCGTTTATTACGAGCTACAAATGGCGTGTATGTAACTTGTTTGGTTAGCTATTCACATGAGAAGGACGGGTCCCCCCCGTCCTTTTTTATGAGCGGTGATCGGAGCTATCAGCTAGGTTGCTCAACAGTGTTGGCACATGATCGCCAAGGTTTGAATGTTATTGCCAACCGGAACGCCCCGGGGACGAAATAGAATGAAATGATGGTGGTCAGTAATGTTCCTCCGGCGATGGTAATGGCAAAGGGGGGCCAAAAGCCACCGCCAGCAAGAATGAGAGGCAGAAAGCCACCAACGGTTGTGATAGTTGTTGATGTAATATGCCGAGTACAACTCATTACCGCATCAACAATCGCCTCGATATCACCGTGACATGCCCTAGGACTCGCCTTGAGTTCGGCCAAAATGACAATCGCTGCGTTGATTGCCAAGCCCACGAGACCCAACAGGGCGATAATAACGGTAAAGCCAAACGGGTAGTTGAAGAGCCAGACGGAAAACAGGCCAAGCCCGGCCGCCAAAAAGCCAACGGTAAAGATGATGCCGCTGAGCCTGAAAGAGTTGAATGCCAGCACAACGACCATGAGAAGCAAAGTGAAGACCATGGTGAGATTGGCCATGAGATTAGAGACTGACTCATTGCGCTCTTCCGATTCCCCGCCAAATTCGATGCTGTACCCTGCGGGTAACGTACGTCGATAGTCTACGAGCCGCGTTTCGAAATGATCCAGTGCGGTTTGTGGTAATACGCCAGCCCGGAGATAGCCTTCAATCACATTAACTCGTTGCCCATTTCGGTGAGGTATGGCTCCACGGCTAGGTGATAGGCTCAGATCGGCCAGAGCAAATACCGGAAGGCCGATAAGGCTTTGATCTGAGATGACAGGCAGGGGAAGGCTGCTCAGGTGAGTCATATTCTCCCTCTGCTTGTCACCGACTCGGACTCGTACGGGGATCGATTCACTGGCCTCGATCAGGCTGCCGTTTAGCCTTCCTGTAAACGAGGCTTGCAGCAGATCCGCTACGCCACTGAGACTCAGGCCGCTGAGTTGACTGGCTTCTTCATTGACGTTGACCCATATCTTGGGGGTGCCGGGCTGAAGAGTCTCTCGGGTGTGGGTGACATTGGGGGTTTCCGCCATGATAAGCCGGATATCTTCGCCAATGGCTTTGAGCCGATCAAGGTTGGGGCCGGACAAGCGGACCTCAAGCGGTGCATTGAATGGTGGACCTTGTTCAAGTTTACGTACCAGAACTTGGGCTTCAGGGAGTATTTGATCAAATTGTTGTTGTAATTTAGGGATTAACGCACTGGCTGCGTTGAAGTTGCTGACTTTTACCATGGCTTGGGCGAAATAGGCAGCGCCTTGCTGACGGCTGACCATGTTGTAATAAAACGATGGGAAATTGCTGCCAACAATCCAATTTAGCTGCTCTACCTCAGGGTATTGCGCCATGATTGCATCAATCTTCTGGGTTGTTTGTGCCGTTGCGTAAATACTGGATTGGGGAGCAAGGAATACCTGCAGTTCAAACATATCCCGATCCGACGGCGGGAAAAATTGTTCGGTAAGTTGTCCTGCCCCCCAGAATCCCGTAATGGGAAGAAGGCAGACGAGCGCAGTTGATTTAACACGGTGGCGAATAGCAAGGGCAATACTCTTGGCAAAGAGTGTGCTCAGAGCAGGTATTGTTATGCCGGTATTATACCATTGGCTGTTTTGCTTCTCTGCTGGCGTTCCCCGTTGGGAAGGGGCGGGGAGTATACGGGAAGCGAAGCTGGCGATAATGGTATGGGAGATGATATAGGAGCCAATGAGAGAGAAGCAGACCGTGATTGCGATTGCTCCAACAAATTCCCCTGCAGGTCCTGGCATCAGGAATATTGGGGCGAAGGCCAGTACCGTGGTCAGGGTTGAGCCTAGAAGTGGGATCCATAGATGGTTAACCGATTTTATAGCGGATTCCAGTTTACCGTGACCTTGCTGGCGGTGCGACTGGATGCTGTCGACCATGACAATGGCATTATCGACCATGATGCCCAACGCGACAATCAGTCCGGTAATTGACATTTGGTTGATTGGTAATCCGGTGAATTTCATCATAGCCAAGGTGACAAGGCTGGTGAGCGGAAGGGATAGAGCCACCAGCAAGGCTGACCTGAATCCGAGGGTGAGCAATAGGACCACAAGGATAATAGAGAATCCCATGACTAGATTGGCATTAAGTTCCGATAGTCTCGATGCCGTGTACCCTTGTTGCTCAAAAATCGTATCGAGTTGGATATTGGCGGGTATTTCGGCTTGGTAGTTGGCCATAAATTGGTGGATACGAGCTGTCCATTGATCAACACGCAATTCCGGCTGCATCCGGACCGCAACAATGACGGCGGGTTTGCCATTGACGAAGGCCAGCTCGGCAGGTGGTGTCGCCATAGTCCGGCTCACCTGTGCAATATCTTCAAGCCGGATTTGGTAACCGTTGCTATCAATGGCTACGGGGACTTTGCGAACGCGATCCAGTGAGTCAAGGGAATCGGCTACCTCAAGAGTAAAGCGGGTAGTGCCATTGACCAACTCCCCGGCGGCGTTCTTGGCATCAGCGGCACCAATGGATTGCGAGAGCGATAATGCTGAACGGCCCAATGCACTGGTTGCTGCCGGGTCGAGTCTTACTAGAATTTCTTCATCAGGCAGCCCATAACTATCGACAAACTCTACGCCGCTTTGTACACGTAGGCGGTTGGCGAGCTCAATGGCGTAGCGTCGCAGGATAAGCAGATCAGGCTCGGACGTGTCATTCCAGGTTAATGCCGTAATCATAGTGAATGCATAACCGTGATCGCTATCTAGCTCAGGTGTTGAGCTTCCTGGCGGTAGTACTGGTTCAACGTCAGTGAGTTTATCGCGTACCCGGGACCATATCGGATCGGCGTCTGTGACGGTATCGATCAATTCAAGCTGGATAACCGATATTCCCGGACGTGAGACCGATTCAATCAGTTTTATTTCATCTAACTGGCGTAACTTGTTTTCTATCTTTTCCGTTATCAATGCCTCGACACGTTCTGCTGTGGCCCCAGGGAAATGGGTGATAACACTGGCAAAACGGTTATGGATAATAGGGTCTTCCGCCCTAGGTAGCGAGCTTAGCGAAGAGAAGCCCGCAACAATGAGAAAGACAGCGGCAAGTACCATGAGCCGGGTATTGCTCAGAATAGCGTGCATTTTCATTATTCTGCCTCGTTCTCAGCCGCTGTGATAGGGTGGGGTAATTCAGTTCGATCGGGATGATGAATCAGTGATACCGGTGGCGTTACGATAGGAGTTACCTGTTGGCCGGGGACAAGTCGATGGAGGCCGCTGGCGACGATGAGGTCACCATTTGCAATGGCCCCTGTTATAAATGCATTGTCATTATTGGCATAGAGAACCTGAATGGATCGCCGTTCGATACGTTGCTCGTTATTACTGTCTTTATTAACGATAAAGACATTCCAGACTCCTCGGAGACCATCTGTCATCGCCGATAATGGGATCCAATAGCCTGTCGAGTTATGGCGATCATCAAATTGAAGGTAAGCCAGCTCGCCATCAATAGCCTGAATATCCTCAGGCAGAGCAAATCGGAGTTTTACCGTTCGTGACCCCATATCAACACGAGCTCCCGGATTAAGCAATGTGACAGGGTAACTAGACTGGCCGATTCTGATCACCCAATTTCCGTCAGTGACAAGTTTTGCCAGCTGTTTGGCAGGAATACCGATATGAGCTTCTTTGTTTGTTGAAGCGAGCAGGGTGACTGTCGGTGAGCCGGTGCCAACGACATCTCCCTTCGAGACATACCTTGCGCTGACAGTGCCATCATAGGGGGCATATACCGTTGATTTGTCACGCTGAAGCTGATTGGCCGCCAGTGATGCATCAAGCTGGCGTAGGTTTGCCTTGAGGGCATTACGCTGGCTGCTGAGATTGTCAATTTCAGCATCGGCACTGAACCCTTTTGTTTTGAGCGCATTCTGCCGCTTTAGATTGGCTTCGATGAGTACCAACTGGGCTTTTATCTGGGCTTTCTGTGCTCGTAATTGATCGGCCTGTGTGAGTAATAACTGGGTATCAAGCCTGACGATAGGTTCTCCGGCTTTGATGTTGTCGCCGACATCAACAAACAGTTGTGCGATTTTTCCACCGAGCTCTACCCCGAGGTTTGCTTGCTGCCCCGCTTGCACCATTCCAACATACTCGCGTTGAACGGTGTAAGAATCGGAAGACGTGAGGCTAAAGGTCTGGATCGCGGGATGTGGATCGGTTGTGGCTTGATGTGTACGATCCGAAGTGGAGCTATTACAGCCAGTGACAGTATACGATAATATTGATAATACAATCACTTGTGCGGCTTTGCATACCTTTAGCCTGTTCATTGAGTATGTCCCTGAGATGATGTTGTTGTTGATGTAGGCGATATGGTCTACGTTTAAAAAATAATCCAATAAAACTAGACTGTCTAGTTTGATTGTATTAAAAACGTTTCATTAAATCGATAAAGGTTACTACGTGTTAAATTCAAGAAGTGCGCAGAAGCGCCAACAAATTTTAGATGCGGCCTCAGAATTATTTGGCGAGCAGGGGTATGGAATCAGTATGGATGCCATCGCCAATAAGGCTAAGGTATCTAAGCAAACGGTATATGCTCATTTCAAAACGAAAGATGAACTGTTTGATACGTGTATTCGGGCAAGTTGTGCGGCTAATAAGATTGATACAACATTGGTTGATGATTGTCGCTCACCAGAAGATGTTTTATTTGATTTTGCCTGTCGTTTTCAATCTATGTTGTTATCAGATGAAGCGAGATATACATACCGAACTGCAGTCAGTCAAAGTGAGACGCATCCTGAACTTGCCAAGGTGTATATTAATGCCGGCCCGCAATATACGGCGGATATGGTGGCTGAATATTGTCAGATTTTGGTTGAACGAGGTGTATTACAGCCAGAGATGGATTGCCAGCAGGCGGCATTTCAGTTGTTACTGATGCTGCACGGTCGTTCAGTGTATTGGGCCTATCTCGGCCAGGATGCGGAAGAGGATACCGCTCAACGCTATGCGTACCTGCGCTCGAGTGTTGAGTTGTTTCTGAAGGGGTACATGGTCAGATCCTGACAATCTTAATTGCGAGATTAACTATTCATAGGGCTGTGGATGATAGAAAAGGACAAATGAGTAAGATAAATAACTGCTATCTTTAAATCGGATATACTCGTGGGCCTTGTCAGGGGGTGTTATGCAGAAAAGACCGTCCCGATTTACTTTTATTTGTTTGGTTATCTTAACTTTTTTTGTTTCAAGTGCGAGCGTCGCAGCGAGTCGGTTAAGTGAAATTATTGATCGTGGCACCTTGCGTGTAGGTACAACGGGTGACTGGCAACCTATGACGATGCGAGACCCTGCCACAAATTTTTACCGCGGGTTTGATATTGATGTCACCACAGAGTTGGCCAAAGATCTCGGTGTTACCGTTGAGTATGTGCCGACAACATGGAAAACCTTGGTCAATGGTATTATTACTAACAAATATGATATGACCGGGAGTGCATCGCTGAATATGCAGCGGGCCAAGGTGGCGGGATATAGCGATACGTATTTTTACTTGGCGTTTGTGCCAGTCATTAAAAAGAGTAATCAGAGTCGTTTTCGCAAGTGGTCTGATTTCAATAGCAAGTCAGTGGTGCTGACGTCTGTACCGGGAACGGTGCAGCATATGATTATCAGCGAGCTGCTGCCTAATGCTCGTCAGCACAGCACCGATAATCCAACACTGGTCAAACAGTACTTGTTAGATAACAAGACAACGGCCATTGTTACTTCCAATATCGAGGCCGCTATACTTGTTAGCCGTTATCCTGAACTAGCGATTGCGAGGGTAGATGGTATGCGCCGTCCGTCCCCAGTGGCGATGATTCTTCCTAAAGAGGATCAGGTGTGGATTAACTATGTTAATCACTGGATTGAGCTAAAAAGGACACAAGGTTTCTTTGATCGTATTGCAAAAAAATGGGGGTTGGCACGCCTTGAGGTTAAGTAGCCATCGCTTGGTGTATTTTGATGTGGGCAGGGATTGCTGTTAGTTGCTGAAAACGACACAATAGAAAAGTAAGTCGTAATATATTAGCAAAGGAAAAACATGGATTTATCTGCATATAAAGGCATTATTTTTGATATGGACGGAACATTGGTGGATTCAATGCCGGCCCATTTGGATGCATGGGAAAAGACCTGCGCAATCCACGAGATTCCGTTTGATCGCGAGTGGATGTATAGCTTAGGCGGTAAGCCTAGTTTTCGCATTGCAGAGGAAATTAATAGTTATTTCCAGCAGAATTTCGATGTACAGCGATTAGCCCGAACAAAATATGCCTTTTATGAGCAAATCGAACATAAGGGGGATGTGATCACATCGACCTATCAAATCCTGCTCGATAACAAGGACAGCAAAAAGATAGCCGTAGGCACAGGATCTCGAGTGATACATGCCGAGCCATTATTGGCTGAAACGGGTATTTTGCCTTTGCTAGATGCCTTGGTCACGGCCGATGACGTAGAGAAGCATAAGCCTAATCCTGATACCTTTTTAGAGGCAGCCCGACGTCTTGGTCTGCAACCGGAAGAATGTGTGGTATTTGAAGATACGCCAATGGGCGTGCAGGCAGCCTCAGCGGCTGGTATGGATTGCTATTTTGTCAAAGATGGCGAGATCATCGAGCTTATAGCGGCTTCACGTTAACAGGTTCAAAATATACATGCATGGTAGCGCAGGCGACTGATTGCTTGAGCAACCTTATCGAGAAGGGTATGCTTGCCGTCCGATTCAAGCATACCCTGATGACATCATGAAAAAATCCTCAAAGCACCATTCTTCAGAATCAAATCATCGTTCCCTTGGCAATGAGCAATTCGGCATGTCTGAAACGCGGTTTTGGATCCAGCGATTAAGCAAGACTGCGGTACGGGCGTTTCATATTTTGGGGATTGCGGGTAGCGCTGGTGGCATTTTCTATGGTGTGGATAAAACACTATGGCTGCATTGGTGGATAATGGCGATGGTCACTGGTTGCCTTATGGTGATCTTTGAGATTCGTCAGTCGCGCTTGTGGCTGATTCAGCTCAAAGGCGTCTTGACCTTCGTAAAATTGGCGATGATTGCAAGTTTTGCCTTGGTACCGCAATGGAAGCCTGAACTGTTTATTGTCGTATTACTGATGTCGGTTGTTATCGCCCATGGCCCGGCTGGCTTGCGCCATTATTCGATTTGGCACCGACGTCGGATTGAAGATGGTAAGGGCAAGAAAAAGCCTATGAACGGGTAAAATTCTTCTGTAATGGCACGATCAGTTTTCTGTGACTAGACTCAATGTATTGATAACAAAAATAAGTTGGGGTGTCTGTGAAGAATCTGCTGAGTATTTTGTTATTGCCATTATTTGCCGTTGGTTGTAGTAAATCGGTTGATGAGCGGGCAGACGAGTATGTTGAGGCGAGTTTCACGCTGTGTGGGGCAAAAGTGCAATCTTACTCGCTGGGGGATGATGGAAAGATCCGAATTGTTTGTGAAAATGACAGCTACTTTTTGGTAAAAGATCAAGGAACCCTCGCTTATATGCAAGAGTTAAATGGCGCGTATTGCCAAGGCAAGGGATTCAATGCGTTTCACGAACGTAAGAGCTATTACACTTTTATTTGTAGTGGCGATAAAAGCTTTAATGTCCCGAAATAGTCGCGGGTATGCTGAGTTAATCAGCCAATAAACAAGTCAAAAAAAGAGGCTAAATGCCTCTTTTTTAGTTTTACAAGGGAGCGTTTACTCTTCCCGATAGCCAGGGGCTAGGCAGGCACTGGTTACTTGGTAGAGCGCCTGAGGATTTGCTAGGGCAAGCTGGTAGCCGACAGTGTGGTGGAGGCTGCCATCTTGGCTGCAATCGACCTCCCACTTGCGTAGCAGGTAGCCAGCAAGCGCCGCCCGTGCTTCAATAATCTTTTTGCCATTTTTCATTTCAAAATCAAGCTCTATGGCTTCTGGATTGTTCTGTTTTGGGTGTGGAATCAATTCCAGTTCAATAAACTTTTGCCATTGTCTATCTGACTCAATGCGTTCGTGGCTTTGTGGAGAATCTTCCAGTAGGAGGGCAGAGATAACGCGGTTGCACACAACATCCATAAACTGGTTGTTTTTTCGATCGAAAGAGCGCACATGCCAGCGGTTGCCAGAGTTAACCAAACTGTGTGGTGCAATCACACGTGTGCTTTTGCCGCTGGAGGTTGAGAAATACGCAATTTCAATGAGCTTGTTACGGTAGATCCCTTCGCATAGCGCTGCCATGATAGGCGTACGAGGTACAGTCAGGGACTTAGGCGATTCGCAGCTGATAGGAAAATCCTGATGACCAGAGAAGCCATCACCATAACCAAGGGCGATAGTTGCCAATGTTTTGCTGAGGTCGAGCTCGAACAGTGGCGTGAACTCTGGCTGCTTGTAATACTTTTTTGATCGCATATCAAGCTTGAGGTTATTGGGGATAATTTCTTTGTACAGTGCAAAGTCGCGGGTTGTGGCTGCATGACCTACTGCAAACCGATCAATGAGATCTTTCCGTGTGACTTCGCCAAGAAAGTAGAGCGCAAAATCAATGAACGCCAAGCGCTCGCGCTGGGCAGAGCCAATGCTGTTGAGTTTCAGTTCTTTTTCTTTGTCGTTAGCCGCATTCTGCTGGTCGGTTTGTAAAGTCATGTTTATTTATCCAGTAGTTTTATGTGCCTAATATATACCGAAAATAAGTAGTTGCAACCCCCAATTTGTTATCATCTCTCTCAATGAGACTCTTAACGAGTATACCCAAGTGACGCTACAAAGCAGAATTTCACCTGATTGTGTGTATTTACTATGGCGAACCGAGTGAATCTCGGGTGTTTTGTGAGAGTTTTGATAAGTTGTTAGAAATGCAGTTAAAAGGCCTAAAAGATGGCGGTGTTCACCTTGAGATAGAGGATGATGGAAAATCTTTTGTAAGTGATCTGATTTATAGTGGAGATTGTGATGCCGTTTGTGGTGTGCTGGGCCTATCATTAGGTGGGGAAGAGCTTTGAGTGAGTGTATTGCCTTTAAACTGACAACAAGGGAGTGTTTGTTATCAGCCAGCTTTGTATTGTTGATTTGGTGCAGTCTAAACAGTGGTTATCGGCAACGATAAGGGATTCGCTGCGGCAGATTGTATGTGCGAGTTTTTTACAGATAGACGCCGATGAGTATTTAGCCAAATACTTTGACGATCCTGCACCGTACCAAAAACGGTTACGGCTCTACCTGCATCATGAAAAAGTAGTTGGGTATTGCCTGCTGTCTTTTACGGATATAGACAAGTGCACCGTTATCAAAGCGTCAGCTGCTTTTTTGCCTAATTATCGTCAAGGAAGCAATACGTTTGCTTTTTCCTTGAAGGAAAGTGTGATGAGTTGGCTTAAGCGCCCGTGGCGCAAACACTATTATGCTGACACTATGCTAAGTCCTGCTATGTATCGTGCGATCGCCAAGAATACGGCAATCATCTGGCCGCATTTTGCCCTTCAGGCGCCCGTCGATCTTTTTGCTCAGTTTAATCCTGATGGCATTGAGTGCGAAAAAAACCATCTTCGTTGTTTAGCCGCCGTCGACAGAAAGAGTAATTACAGTCCGCAAGAGTTAGCGATGTTGCGCAGCAGTGATAAGCCCGAAATTCGTTATTATTGTGAACTCAATCCCCACTTTGATCGTGGTACAGCACTCTTTGTTATTATTCCCGTACATTTTTATCAGCTAGTACGTACGTTTTTGAAAAAAATAAAGTGGTGATGGGAATAGTCGGAAGGGGAAGAAATGATCAGGCGAGGATCTTTCTCCGAACTGGATGAAGACATTTTTTCGAGAAGTTATCTTGTTACTCTGGGAGGACTATTTGCCGTTATCTCGGTATTTGTAGTTAGCCTTTTAGATTCGTCACAACATATAGAATATGTGATTATGTCGGTTATCATATCACTTGGTCTGATCTGTATTTGTGTTGGCGTATTTTTTTCTTCGCAAAAAGCTAAGGCATTTGCTGAAAGCGCTTCAAAGCACGAAGTGTGTGGTGATAATTTTTCTTTCAATGCCTTTATATTGGATCTGGACAAAATTAAGACGTATGACATCGAGGTAGGCGTGCAGTATCAAGAAATCAAGACAAGTGACGTACCGTTGCCGTTATTGTTGGAGGCAGACCCGTCAGAGGCGAGCATTAATACCTATCTTAAAGACTCATGGTGTTTTGCTGCGATATATGGTGGGCGGGTTGTTGGCGTTTGTGTGGCAACCTTGAAAGACGAGGGTATTGCTGAAATTGTGAATGTTTCCGTTTATCCCGACTTTCAACAAAAGGGGATTGGATCGGATATGCTGCGTTTTGCCCTGGCTCAGCTAGCGACAAAAAATGTAAAACGTGTCGAGCTGGGGACGGGAACCTTTGGGTATCAACTTACGTATTATCAACGTTTAGGGTTTCGGGTTGATGCCGTAGTCAAAGACTATTTTATTGAGCATTATCCTAAGCCTATTTTTGAACATGGTATTCAACATCAGGATATGTTGCGTCTCTACCGGGATCTATAAGTTGGCTACTTAGCCGATAGTAACCGTGCTGCTACAGACTATTATTCCCCCACAATCAATAGAGTGAGTGGAGTGTGCGGCTTCTTTGCCTTCAAATAATACCAAAGGAGAGCCTTCTTTAATTTTCCTGGGATGGGGCGGGTTATCTGGTTTTGCGTGAGGGAAGAGTGGATCACTTTTGCGTGCCGCAGGTAAACCGTCAACAAAGACCGTAGCGGCTCCAGTCATAATTTTTGTTGGATGAAATCCATCATGCTGGAGGCCGAGATCGCCTACTTTTGCCGCATTGCCCATTATTATTCCCTCATTACCCATACGCCTTCAAGACAGGATGGATTGGTGCTTTCACAAATTAGCCTACATGCTAGTGGTAGATAAAATGCTAGCAAGTACTTCGAGGTCTGTATTTCTTTTGGCTTCCAATTTCGACGGGTATTTCTGGTTTATTTTCATCCTACCCGCGATGTTGGTCACGATGATTTCTTAACGGTGAGCATAAACAGCCTCAAGCTGTTTCTGGGCGGTTTCCAAAGAACAGAGTAGTTGTTCTACTTCATTGAATTGGCCGGCAATGACGGCCGCACGTACTTTACCTTGGTAGCGTTTGACACGATCAACACAGGCTTTGCGAGAAAAGAGTTTTTTAAGAGTCTTTGTCTGGGTCATAACGGCTCTCTCAGTGCTTCAAATAATGGTTTGTTGTGTGATTGTCCTATTTGTACCACGTAAAATCCGGAGAAATTTCAGGGTAATGTCAAATTCAGAAGGGATATAGTGTTGAAATTGCGCGGTTTGTGAGGTTTATTTTGCTGTTAAAGAGCCATTGTTACCTTGGTTTTATGAGCTAATTCAGATTTTTATTGAGTTGAATGGCTGGGCGAGTAGAATCGAATCAATGTCGATTAAGTAGTAGTGACTCATGAAAGCAGCAATAAATACCCTTTATGAACAGAAGCTCGCAGAGCTAAAAGCACAAATAGAGGCAGATAAGCTGCCTGTCGCCCTGACTATTGTCACTGTTGGTGATGATCCTGCCAGTAAAGTCTATGTTCGCAATAAGCTCCGTTTGTTTGAAGAGCTAGGCCTTCCTTGCCATCATATCGTGATGCCTGAGGTTGGGACAATGCAGTCTGATCTCGATGTCCTTGCCGCTAATGCCACTCATCCAATTCTATTCCAACTACCGTTACCAAATGGTTTGGTTGCGCCTGATTTGCCAGCCAAGGTTGACGTTGACGGTTTCGGCAGTGAAGCACTTGGTTTGTTGGTACTTGGCCACGCACCAGTGCTGCCGTGCACGGTTCAGGCGGCCATCGATATTATCGAATCGCATTGTGTCGAGAATGCTTTTTCAGGATTGAAAGTGGCAGTGGTTGGTCGTAGTAATATTGTCGGCAAACCTTTGGTGATTGAGCTGATTAACCGTCAGAGTACCGTGTCGAGTTTTAATAGTCGCTCGGATATGGCAGCCGTTGACTGGAGCAGTTTTGACGTTGTTGTTGTTGCAACGGGCTACCACGGTACGCTTAATAGCGATCAATTTGTTGAAGGCCAACTGATTATCGATGTGGGTATCAACCGTATCGAAGGTAAGCTGGTGGGGGATATTCACCACCATAATGAACAGACTGCTGCCGCTATTACCCCAGTGCCGGGTGGCGTTGGTCGTTTGACATGCCTGAACGTACTGGGTAATGCCGTGAAACTTGCAGCGTTATAATGTAGCTAGTGAGGGTAATCAAAAGTATTGAATCGCCATCTCTAAGCGACGAGATACTTTTGTATGACTGTTTGCATGAGCCAGAGTAGGGGAAACCTTGCTCTGGCTTTATTGTTTTTGTTAATTACGGCTGTTGCAGAACTCTTTATCAAGCGCCCACGATGGGTGCTTTTTTATGAATTGTATAAATTCTCAGCCATTTTATTGGCAATACGTTCAAACTCGGTAAGTTCTTCAGGGGTTATGCCTTGGGTCATTTGCTCGATGAGCTGCGTATCAATATTTGCCATCTGCTTGATGATTTCATTGCCGGCTGGTGTGAGTAGCAAGCGTTGGCTGCGTTTGTCTTCTGGGTTAGGCGCTTTGGTGATCAGTGATTGATCAAGCAGAGTGTTGAGCAGGCGTGTTACCTGAGCTTTGTCGCGATTCAGAAACGAAGCGATATCGACCGCGGAGCAGTTGGATTTTCGATGGATAATTTTCATTACCCTCACATGCATTGGAGTGATATTAAGCTCAAGATTTTCAACATGATCGTGAAGTTTTCGTTTTATAAGGTGAACCAGATGATGCATCGATTCCATTGATTTTGTTTCTTTCATGATATTTACCTGCTGATAAATTGGTTGACATTATCAACCAAGTCAATATAGTTGACATTATCAACATTATTCATGGGTATTTCAAGTGATGGATAAGGTTATGAAGAAGCTGGCCTAGGTAGATACTTTTGGTCGAGAAGCTTCTAATCAATAGGAATCAGAGGTCGAAGATGAAAACGAGCACTAAAAAATCACGCGGGTATCGCATTACCATTGAAAATATGGATACAGAGAATCCAAAAAGTATGCAGCTTGATGTAGAAGATCGAGAGGATATTTTTGCAATTGTTGAAAAGCTCAAGCAGGGTAGTGGGCTGGATGAAAAATCAGCAACCCAAATGGGGATCGGCTTGCGTCTGCTTGGGCCACTCATGATGCAGAACCGTAAGCATCCATTGTTTACCGACTTTATGCCTCACTTCAAAACATTCATGCTTAATCTGAAGAAAAAAGTTAAAGGAAGCGTTGAGCAGTAAGCTCTTGCTCGCATAATCGGGTGAAGTATCGCGACAAGAGAATGTTAGGTTATCAACCTGTGCTAGCTTGGGCTCTATAGTTTAGGGGGAATTTTTGTTTAGGAGTAGCTATGACAATAGATCATGCGTTAAGGCAAGCGGAATATATATTAGCTGCGCTTAGTTTATGCTCTGATGATAACCACAATGAACAACTATTGGCGATGGCTACTGAAATTCTTGTACCTTATTGGGAGCAATCTCATCCGCAAGCATTGTGGCTTAAAGCCGGTATGCCTAATCTTGGTGAAAAATCTCCAAGCTTAAGTGAATCCGAATTTGAGGAAAAATATGCGGATTTGGTACGGGTAGCCGCGGAAGGTGGTTGCTCTGAAGCCCAATACCAGCATGGTTGCAACCTTTATGATCAAGGTGAAATAACTGAAGCGGTCAGTTTCTATCTGAAAGCGGCACAAAAAGATTATGCCCCTGCGCAGTGGTGTTATGGCCTAGATGTTTTTCATGGTAACGGTGTTGATAAGAATGAAAAGATTGGGCTTTATTATATCTATCTTGCGGCCGAGCAGCGAAATGAGAACGCAGTTGAATTCATGAAAGAGGCGAATCAAAAGGGGATAGTCAAGTGGCCTGCGAATCCCTTTTTAGAATAAAATTGTTGATTATTCATTGAAATAGGCGCTTAATCTCGCAGGTTGTAACAAAATGTAAATGGTGAAAACATGGAAAATTCGTCTTCAAAGGGTACGGCATTGTCAACAATGGCGCTTTCGGTAGTTGCGTTCTCCGTTGTCGCGTTGCCGAATACCGCGATGGCATGGAACTACCAAGGCCATGTGGCAGTAGGGGAGATCGCCTATCAAAACCTTAATGATACCGCTCGCCATCAAGTAGATATACTTGCTGAGAAAGCGTATGAATCATTGCCTGCTGATGTACAGAAGAAGATGGACAGCTTCGAAGGTGCGAGCCGTTTTGCTGCCTTGGCGATGGTGCCTGATATGATTCGCAAGCAGCCCGCTTCCGAGGTATGGGAAGAGAAGCAAACGGGTCAGTGGCATTATATTAATCTGACGTATCCCGCGACAAGCCAGTGTAACTTTGTTAAAGAGCCTAATATTCGCCAGGTTGGTACCTACCTTTATAGTGAATTTCAGCAACAACCTCAGGCGGCTAGCTTGATGTTTTTAAGCCATATTGCCGGTGACTCCCATCAGCCAATGCACTCTGTGGCCTATAGTCTTAGTAAGTGGCGTTGTAAGAGTGATTTTGGCGGTAACTTGTATACGCTGGATGTGCCGGAGAAAGATCTTCACCATTTATGGGATAGTGGAATGGGGCTGTTGGAAAAGCCACATAATATTCATGAATTTGCCGCTTCTCTTCAAGAAGCGTATCCGCGTGCTGACATGATGTTGGGTGATACGGGTGATGTGTCGCTATGGGTGGAAGAAAGCTATGATCTTGCCGATTTTGCCTACCAGCCTAAGATCGATAGCAAATCGTCCCAAGCCTATATTGAGCAGGGGCAGGAGAAGATTAAGCAACGTCTTGCTAAGGCCGGCTATCGTCTTGCCGATGAGCTCAATACGGTGTTCCCACAACAGTAATTCAGGCTGTTTTTGATTAGCGAATAAAAAAGCACAACATATCGTTGTGCTTTTTTGTTGGTGGCGAAATTGTTAGCCATCAAGACCAAGCAATTCACTTACATCGCTGCCCGCTTCGATCATTCGGCGCTCTTGGTTTAGCTTGAACCAGTGTAGAGGCTTGCCGTTCGCTGCTTCGTAAGTCATGGTCTTGCCGGATACTGCTAGCCATGATCCTTCAGGAATACCTATCACTGATTGGTGAGGGTTCACAATGAGGTATTCCTCAATACGCTCATCACGGGTTTCACCGTTGTGGCCTTCAATGGTTGCATCAATGTAATGCGCATTGATTTGGAAGGGCACCAAGTTCAGCGATGGCGTGATTGCCGCGCTAACGATGCACATATCGTTTGTTGTGCGAATGGTTGGCGCGCTGATTACGGCACCGGCGCTCCAGCCAACATATGGAACCCCACGATTGGCGATAGCATGTTGAATAGGGCCAATAAGGCCGAGATCATGAAGGGTTTTATTCAATACCCAGGTGTTACCGCCACTGCATACGATAGCATCGGCCTCGCGGATAGCTTTCACAGGATCTTCCGCACGGTGCAAGCCGGTAACATTCACATCAAGATGGCTTAGCGTATCTGCGACCATAGCGGTACGATCATCATGGCTGCTACGGATAACGGCGTAAGGAATAACAACCACGTTTTTCACTTGTTTGCGAGTGAATAGTTCAGTGATTGCTGGAAGAGCAAATTCCATCACTTTGTCATTGCCTGCAATTTTGCCGTTGCTAAGAAGTAAGAGATCCATCATTTACACTCTGTTTTATTGAAGAGCAAACATGGTATAGCAATCAGTTGCATCAAAGTTTGAACGGGAGCACAAAAAACTTGCTGTGTAATAATTATTTAAATTTTGTGGCGGTTATGGCAATAAAATTCAAGACAATGCATTGAAATATAACTATTTATAAGTTTTATATTTTGCCATGGATGTTGCGGGGGAAGGGAATGCCCAAGTTGTTGGTCTGAACGGTATATTCGTAACTCGTTGGGCACCTTTTACCTATTATTTTGCTGATGGCTTGAGGATTTCACCGAGGTAGCGAACGACATGGGCTGCATCTTGTGCCGTCGTGTTGATCTTTTTAATGATGGCTTCTGCTTTCTGAGGGTCGTCAGCCAATGCCAATTCGATTTTTTTGATCATCGCATGGGCATGTTCTAGCTTCTGTTTGCAGTCTTCAAACAAGTTATTGAGAAGCGATAGCTCTACAGCCCCACCTTTGAGAAATAACTCGGCAGCGATGCGGTAGACAGTATGAAATTTGGTGGCAGTATCTTTTTGGGAAGGGTCGCTCTCTTTTGCCCAGTCGTCAGCCCAGCCTTTGAAAATAATCGCAATTTGTGGGTTAGGGATAAGGTTTACTTGTTGCATTAGGTATCCTTCGGCGTTAAGGCAAATTGAGTGTGGTTGCAGTCTAAACGAGAGCGGCGGTGGGATAAAGCTATCACTTCTCTATGGCGCTCGAAGTGGGTAAAAAATGATCATCAATCGCTTTCTTGACGTACTTGCAGTGTCTTAATAGGTTTGCTCAGTAGGGCAAGGCAGGAGGGAAAATGCATAATAGTGTGGATATGAACAAGAGGTGGCTGCCGCGATGTGGTGCGGCTCTGTGGGCCAGTTTGATGATACTGAGTGTTTTTGTTAGCAAGGCGGCATGGGGGAGTGACGGGAAGAGTTCCGACTGCCCGTTATTGCTCCAGCATTCGTTCACGCAGCTAAATTCGTCGAAGCAATTGGATATGTGTGGGCTGTTTAAGGGGAAAGTACTGCTGATTGTTAATACGGCCAGCCAATGTGGCTTTACGCCGCAATATAAACAATTGGAAGCCTTGCATCAGGCTTATAGCAGTCGTGGATTTGCTGTTATTGGTTTTCCGTCGAATGATTTTCGCCAAGATCGAGGAAGTGAAGCAGACACGGCTAAAGTGTGTTATCTGGATTACGGTGTAACATTTCCGATGGCGGGTAGAACGGCTGTAACAGGTTCGCAGGCTAATCCGGTATTCAAGCAATTGGCTGCGGAATCAGGGGTTGAACCCAATTGGAATTTTTTCAAGTACTTAATCGATCGCAAAGGCAATGTGGTTGCTGTATTTGCTAGTAGAACACAGCCGACAGATGCGTTGCTTACAGGGCAATTAGAGCAGTTGTTGCGGTAATAATAATATGAGGAATACGAAAAAGGGCTTTGGATATCCAAAGCCCTTTGTTTGTTATAGGCGGTAGCGCTTATTTAGCTGCACGCTCAAAAGTAACCACTTCGTAGCTCAGAGGCTTAAGAGTCGGTTTTTGATCGGCAATATAGTCAATAACGGCTTGTGCATCTGTATTACAGCGAGTGTTGGCTGCTTTACAGTTAGGTGCCTGACCTTCGTAACGGACTTTGTATTTACCGTTCACTTCATCGATCTTCTGCACGGGGAAGCCTGTGATTTTGCCATTTACGTAAGCAAGGTCAACACGGTCTGATGAGTCTTTCTGCGCGTTGTACAGTGCCGTCCAGCCATCGTTACCTGTCGCATTGTAGTTGTTGATCGCAACATTGTAGATCTTGTTGTCGTCAATTGGCGTCCATACTGGGTTGGCTTCTGTGCCAGTCATCACTTCAACAAAATCCACTTTACCGGCTTTGTGTGGTGTGGTTTCTGTGTACTGGTAACGGATGTGGCCGCCGTATGGGAATTTACCTGCGTGAGCGCCTTCTGGTAGGGTTGCAGTAATCGTCTCTTGGATCAGAGACTTCACAACTGAACCTTTCAACGGTACGACAGACATGAAGTTTGAGAAAGGCAGCATTTCTAGCGAAACATTACCTTCGCGGTATTCACCAGCTTCAAAGTTGGTACGAATACCACCAGCGCCGATTAGCGAGAAGTCCACTTTCATGCCTGTCGCTGCTTGTACGGCAGGGGTATTTGCCCAGTAGTATTGGCCTTCAGCGATAATAGTTGCTACATCAGAACCATGTTTGTCTGTACCACGGTCACCCGGACGGCGCTCGTGGTTAATCTCTACTGGCACCTGAGAAATAACTTTGCCGTATGCCTTAACAACCGCTGGCTTGTACTTGCTGTCGATGAGCTGGCGCATAGCGGCTTCTTCCGCTGTGATCGCAATATTCTCTTCGCCTTCGACAAAGTCAACAACGGCAGCTGTTTCTTCAGCGTTGAATTTGCTGCTGGCTTCGCGCATTGGTGAGTGGAAGTATTCATCGTTGGTCAGCAGCGTGTTAAGGCCTGCACAGTTGCTAACATTGCCTTTGCTGTCGAAAGTAACATCTAGTTGGCCGATAGCTTGTGCATATTCACCAGCCTGGACAACACAGGTTTGGCTCTGGCCATTCGGGTTATTGACCATTTGTGCATAGATGCCGGCATTGTCGTGGCCGATGTTGGTGAAATCGCCCAATAGGGTATGCGAGTGGCCGCCAACAATAAGGTCGATACCATTTACCTTAGAGGCGACATCCAAATCAACTGCATTGCCGATATGGGTTAGGGCGATGATGTTGTTGATGCCTTTTGACTTCAGGAAGTCGACAGTCTGCTGGGAAGAGGTCACCATGTCTTCGAATTCGACCTTGCCAGTGTTTGGTGCAAGGTTTGGCATATCATCAAGGGCAATACCGAAAACGGCAACGATGTCTTTGTCTTTAGGAAGGTTATTGAGGTCGTTGACTTGAACTTTGTTGTTACCGTCGAATGCGAAAACAATATAAGGCTTGAGGTTTGCTTGGTCTTTCAGGTCAGGATCGTTGCTGGTGTCGATGTTAGCAGCTAGAACAGGGAAGTTGATGTCACTAATGAAGGCGTTGAGCTTGGCATTGTTGAGGTCGAACTCATGGTTACCAAGCGCCATTGCATCAAGTCCCATGCGGCTTAGCAATTCGGCATTCATTGCGCCTTCGTTAATTTTGAAGTAAGCGCTGCCTTGCCATGCGTCACCACCATGAAGGAACAAGAAGCTGCGGTTTTCATCGGTGGCGGCTTTCTTGTATTCCTCAGCCATGGTCTGTAGTCGAGGGTAACCACCAAATTCGTTATATACCAAGGTATCGTTGGCCTTGAAGCTTGACTTCACCGGATCAAAGTTAGAGTGGGTGTCGTTGATATGGGCAACGGTAAGGGTAAAACTATCATCGGTAGCGAAAGGAGACTGCGCACAACCAGTTAGGGCCATGGCTACGGACAATGCTACTAGAGGCTTTGAAATGTTCATTATTTTACCTTGGGCTTGACCTGTTGGACCTTCTTCCTGTCACAGCGAAAAAGGACACAGTGTCATTTTTATAGTGTGATAAACCGGGTTTACCAGTGAAAAAGCCAGAGATATATGAGGCGGGGGGACTATATCCGAGATGATTTTTACAGGCAATTGCAAAAAAACAAAACTGAGATCACTATTATATTATTCGGTTGCGCAAACGATTGGTTTTCGTTTTTTATAACTTATTGAGAGAAAAAGACTTTCAATATCATCGTCTTTAAACATCACTTTTTATATCGTGGATATCCCCTTGTCTCTGGGCAATCAGAAAATATGTAACTGGTGTATTTTTCAACACGTCACTGGTTGCAAAATGGGCAGTGACAGTGCTGGGAAAAATTTCCTGTGAAATTTAGATCTGAGTAGACTTGGAAATTGACGCATATTTGTCCTGTTTCAGAAAAAACCGTAAGTGGACTTTGTTTTGATAAAAATTGGATTAAATTCAGCGATAAGTGATGCTTTTGCGGTATAGATTGTTGCGCTTGTGTGGCGATTTTTGTCATTCATCATTAATGAATTGCTCTTTCATGTGTCAGGTAAGGGAATGATCACAAATTAATAATGGGAAAAATGTATTCCCTTGCATCATTTTGTCATGAATGGAAAAATTTCCCACATAGAGTGCTGGGCGGGAATTAATACCCACGACGTCGGAGTGGCAGCTCCAGCCAAGAACAGGAAAGTTATGGCCGTCTATGAGGAGGAGAGCGACTCTTAGTAGGCTGAAAATGCGAATGGATGTGTAATGAATAAGCAAGAGTTCATCAATGCAGTTAATCGGTTTGATTCACATACGGATGCTGAAAAACGGATAGCCCAGTATTTTATGGATCACTATACTGTTTTGCCCTTTGCCAAAATTGATGAGCTGTGCAAGCAGATCGGAATAGGCAAGGCTACCTTGGGACGTTTTCTTCAACGGTTGGGTTTCTCAGGTTTTATCCAATTCAAAAAGCAAGTTACCGAGGATTTAACCCAAACGTTAACGACGCCTATCGAGCGCTACGAATATCACACTACTGATCCTGCCCGTGAAGGGAATGCCGAAACGCTGTTATCCAGCCATTACGCAGAAATTATGGATAACATGGAAAAAACCTTTGATGCGCTTTCGGATCAGGATTTTGAAAATGCTGTCAATATTATGCGAGATCAAAGAGGTAAGTTGTATGTTATTGGTAGTGCGTCATCTGAAGCACTTGCAAGTTATTTTTACATGCTTGCACGTTATTTACGCAAGGATGTTGTTTTATTAAAAGCAGATATATCAACATTACCTCATCAGTTAGTTGATGTCGGTAAAGAAGATATATTATTAGCTATTTCCTATCATCGTTATTCAAATATTACTGTAAAACTTGTCCATTGGTTTCATGAGTGTGGCGGGAAAATCGTTGTGATTACCGATCAAGCAGTGAATCCTTTCGTTTCATTTTGTGATGTGCTCTTTAATGTTGAAAGTGCTGGGACGGGATTTTTCAATAACCGTGCTGCAGGTTTTGCGCTTATCGAGGCGCTGATCAAGGGGTTATCCCACCATCAAGAAAAAGACTATCGATTCAAACGTATCGAAAATCTCTTTGATGAGTTTGGGGTGTTTAAAAGTTAACTAGATTTTCAAATTATTCTGTTCCTGTTTTTAAAGACGGGTGGCTTCATTCACCCTGAAATTATTGATTTATTAATTTAAGATCGAAGAGGTCGATAATGATTACGTATTTAGCTTTGCCATCAATATTTGGTGTGGGGTATTTTATTGTTAAAAAATATAATACTCAGGCCGTTTTGTTCCTTGCTGGTTTAATGATGATCATGCTTGGTGTGATCAACGGTAACACAGATTTCTTACCGAAAGGTGGTACACATACCGGCTCTATTGTTGTCGACTTTTTCGAAGTAATTAAAGTTATTTCTTCTGGTACTCTAGCTAAGCTCGGCCTGATTATCATGGCTGTAGGTGGCTTCTCTAAATATATGGGGCATATTGGTGCGGCAAATGCGATGGTGCAGATTGCAACTAAGCCGCTTTCTCATATTAAGAATCCATATTTAGTGTTAGCAATGGCCTATATTATCGGCCAGTTGATTAATATCTTCATTCCTAGTGCGACGGGCTTGGCATTGCTTCTGTTGGTTGCGATGTATCCGGTACTTGTTGGTGTTGGTTGTAACCCTGCGGCAGCGGCGGCGGTTGTTGCCACTACAGGGTGTTTGGATTTGGGACCTGCCTCATCGGCTGCAAACAAAGCGGCGGAAGTGTCTGGCATTGATGTTGCGACTTATTTTGCGAGTTACCAGTTGCCAGTCGCGATTGCTGCGATGATCGTGATTGCCGCTCTTCACTTTGTCAGCCAGCGTTATTTTGACCGTAAAGATGAAGAAAATGGTGTTGTGCATGAGTTTAACCTAGAAGCGAAAGAGCAGCGTAAAGCGCCGAAGTGGTTTGCTTTCCTACCTGTATTGCCTCTGTTGCTACTTCTTACTTTCAGTAAGTTTGCCATCACCACGATTAAAATGGACGTGGTAACAGCAATGTTTATCGCGCTATTTGTTTCGATGGTATGTGATTTCATTTACAGCCGCGACGGCAAAGAAGTGGCGGCATCACTGAAAGTATATCTAGAAGGTATGGGCAACGTATTCTCTGGCGTAGTGACCCTGATTATTGCTGCCCAGGTTTTCGTTGTTGGCCTAAAAGCAATTGGTTTTATTGATCTTCTTCTTAACTCTGCGTCAAACCTTGGTTTGGGATACAGCGCGATGATTGTGATGCTGGTGGGTATCATCGTTACTATCACCATGTTGTCAGGTTCTGGTAATGCTGCGTTCTTTAGTTTCTCTAACCTTGCACCAGATGTTGCGGCTCAGGTGGGTACGGCCGCTGCGCATGTCGCACTGCCTATGCAGTTGGCTGCGGGCCTGATGCGCTCAGCATCACCGGTTGCCGGTGTGGTTATTGCCTGTGCGGCGGTTGCTAATGTATCTCCAATTGAATTGGCTAAGCGTACGGCGATCCCTATGTTGGGTGGTTTGGTGACTATCATGATCTGTTCACAAATTCTTGTTTAATGTGAGCTGAAGATCATACAGCGGGCATATGGCCCGCTGTATTTTATTAAGCGGCGAGTTTTGTTCTTGCGTGTTCAGCCGTGAGTACTTTGATTGCAAAGTACTGACGATTGAATCCCTCCTACCGATAGGCTTGGTTATTGTCTTGTTTTCATGGCCGAGGTATTAACGGTAAGGTGAATTAGAAGGAAGGTTGCATGACAATTGTTGAACGCTTTTTGAATTATACCCGGATTAATACAACCACAGACAGGAATAAAGGTGCTGCTGGCATTATGCCTTCATCACCGGGGCAGATGGAGTTGGCTCAGTTGTTGGCTCGTGAGCTGACGGAATTGGGTTTAGAAGATGTTCGTTTGCGTGATACGGCGATCCTGACGGCAACACTGCCGAGCAATACCTCTAAATGCGTTCCTACGGTATCGTTTTTTGCTCACCTAGATACCAGTGCCGAGCAGGTTAATGATACACAGGCGCAGATTGTAGCTTATAACGGTGGCGATATCGTTCTGAATTCAGCGCTGGATATCGTATTGAAAGAAGCGGAATTTCCTGAAATTGCACAATATCGTGGACAGGAAATTATTGTTACCGACGGAACAAGCCTGTTGGGTGCCGACGACAAGGCTGCCATTGCTGCCATTATGCACGCAGTGAAAGTGCTGGTGGAGAACCCATCTATTGAGCATGGCCCGGTGAAGGTGGCTTTTGTCCCTGATGAAGAGCAGGGGCTGCGAGGTGCTAAGGCATTTGATGTAGAGGAATTCGGTGCTGACTTTGGCTATACCTTAGATTGCTGTGGCATTGGCGAATTTGTTCATGAGAACTGGAATGCAGGCAATGCCGTGGTGACGTTTACCGGTCAGTCTGCCCATCCGATGTCGGCGAAAGGTAAGCTGAAGAACTCTTTGTTGATGGCTCATAAATTCATTGCGATGTTGCCGCCGGGGGAAGCGCCAGAATATACCGATGGCCGCGAGGGTTACTATTGGGTGAAAGAGCTGGCTGGTAACAGTGCAAAAACCGTGTTGAAGATGGATATTCGTGATTTCAGCAAGCAAGGCTATGCTGATCGTATGGCATTTTTGCAAAAGCTTGCCGACAGTTGTCAAGTGTTGTGGGGGGAGCAGGCCGTTCACATTGATTTGTCTGACCGTTATGAAAACGTTGCTAATAGTCTAGAAGGCGAAGCGAGTTTCCCTATTGATATAGCCAAAGAGGCGTATTCACGTAATGGGATCGAGATGAATGCGATTCCGATGCGTGGCGGTTATGATGGTGCGGTGTTGTCGCAAAAAGGGTTGCCATGCCCGAACATCTTTACCGGAGCCCATAATTTCCACTCTATTTATGAATACTTGCCTGTGAGCTCGCTTGAGGCTGCCAGCAATGTAGTTGTTGATGTGATTCGTATAACGGCTGAGCGCATTGATGCCTAATAAATAATGCCCATCTGATATCAACTGTATTAAATCCCCATTCTTGATGGGGATTTTTTTATGGTCAATTTCTTTAATCATCGATTTAGATGCTCTATGTTCTTTGTATCTATACGGCATAAATAGTGTTGGATAGCTGGGCGATGGAGGGGGCGTTAGGTATACAGGCTGGTATGTGGTATGCAACGGAGGAGGGGTGGAGAGAAAATAAGCCAGATTGAAAAAAAAGAGCCAGCATATTGCTGGCTCTTGGGGTTGGGTAACGAAGCTTATTTGCTAGATGCAATCGGCTCTGCGTTATCTTCCGGATGCCATGCGCCATCAAGTTCGTCAAGTTCTGGGAACTTAGAGCGGTCAAACTCAGGCATCTTGCCTTGTTTCAGCTGTAGTTCGTAGTCTTTGATGACTTTGATTGCCAGTTTTGAAAGCAAAACTAGTGCGACGATGTTGATCAAGGCCATCATGCCCATTGATGCATCGGCGAGGTTCCAAACCACAGGCAAAGAAGCTACAGAGCCGAACATAACCATTGCCAGTACGCACAGGCGGAATGCAAGTAGGCCTTTCTTTGTGTTGCCGTTTAGGAACATCACGTTTGTTTCCGCGTAGCTATAGTTAGCAATAATTGACGAGAAACAGAACAATAGAATAGCCGCTGCCATGAAGTATGTTGTCCAGCTACCCAGTTCGTTGGTCAAGGCTTGCTGTAGCAGGCTGATACCGGTTGCAGCATCAGGCTGGTCCATTACACCACTCAACATGATCATGGCCGCAGATGCTGTACAAATCACGATGGTATCAACGAATACACCTAGCATTTGAACGAAGCCCTGAGAGGCAGGGTGGTTCGGGTTTGGTGTCGCACTGGCGGCTACGTTGGCTGCTGAGCCCATACCCGCTTCGTTGGAGAACAGACCGCGGGCAATACCGCTCTGCATGGCTTGCGCAATGGTGTAGGCCACACCACCGGCTGCCGCTTCCTGCCAGCCAAATGCACTCTTCACGATCAGAGACAGTACAGCTGGAAGTTCTGTGATGTTCATAATCACAATCACAATTGCAATGGCCAGGTAGCCGATTGCCATGACAGGTACGATGCGGGATGACGCCTGAGCAATTTTCTGTAGGCCGCCCATGATAAAGAAGCCAGAGAAAGCAACGATGACCACACCCATGATAGTTTCATCGAAACCAAAAGAGTGGCTCAGTGCATCGGTAATGGTATTTGCCTGTACGGCGTTGAAGACCAAACCGAAGGCAATGATCAAGAAGACAGAGAACAAAGACCCCATCCAGCGCTGGCCAAGGCCTTTTTCCATGTAGTAGGCAGGGCCGCCACGGTATTGACCGTCGACATCTTTGGTTTTGTAGATTTGGGCCAATGTGGATTCAATAAACGCCGTTGACATACCGAACAGGGCAATCAGCCACATCCAGAATATGGCGCCAGGGCCACCTACTGTTAGTGCAACAGCAACACCGGCCATGTTACCCGTACCCACGCGAGCTGCCATAGAGGTACAGAATACCTGATAGGAACTCAGGCCATTGTCGACATCACGACCACTTTTTAGCACTTCGACAGCATGTTTGAATTGGCGAATTTGAATGAAGCCGAGACGAAAAGTGAAGTAGATACCTACTGCAACCAGTAAGTAAACAAGTAGCTGGCCCCATAGTACTCCGTTAATGGCTCCAATGACGGAATTTAGCCCATCATTTAGTGTGGTCAGCCAAGATTCATTCGTAACACTCATACTTTATATCCTGTAAATGGTGTCCTACTAATCATTTGCTAATAGAACAAACGGGAACGTCCTTATACGACAGTTCATGAATATGATTCTGAAATAATTATTGTTTTGTCTTGCCAAACGGCATGATTGCGCAACCAAGAAAGGTTACAAATATGAAACAATGAATCAGATATTTCATCTGTAGACGGGAAGGTAAGTTAGCACGAAATTTGCCACAATCAGCGTGATCTAAGTCACACTGCGTGAAAGGAAAACATGCAAATTAGCGTTGCAGTATTTCATGCTGTAAAATAAATGATTTTAAATCAGTGCCTTATGTTTAATTGAAGTGTTGTCAGCTAGGTCGGTAATGAGCGCTGTTCAATTGAAATTAATTTCGAATTTAACGTTGATTTAACGAGTTTGCGCGCGTTTTTTAACTAAAAGGGTGGGTGTGAAATTAATTTATTCTTAACATGTGAGATAGAGTGACTCTCGACTTAATTGAAAATGTTATGAATAAATATTCCAAGGGTTAAATGTAAACGTATTTTTAACAATATTTTCTTAAATTGCGGGACGCGCAATCGATAAAATGGGGTTTCTATTTTTATAATGTGAGAATGTCGGTGCCGGTAAAAGAGAATGAATTAACCGGCACTGCAGATGTGGGTTGATCAATGGATAGGGATTAGTGCTGAAAATTGCCAAGGTTCTTGTTTCGGTTTCTCAGGCAGTGTGTTGATGCGAGTATCGAAATTAGGGCGGAATTGATGGCCGCAGACACAAATATATTGCTCATCCTCACTTACCATAAACTCTTCTGATTGGCCGCATTTTGTACACATCGGTAATCGTAGCATAGTGTCTCCAAAGAATTATTATTATTACCGTACAAGATTTTGTTTGAATGTAATCATATACATAATTTTGCAACAGTATAAATAGGTTGAGAAATTTCTGGGATTCATTGCAAAGATATACAATTAAAGTTTATTTTTATCTTGATTTTGAATCCTGTAATGCAATATGGCGCATTTATATATGCAATAAAGTGCTTCAATAGGATAACTATGGCAGAATTCGCCTGACGTATAGCTGAATAATGGCTATAAAAAACCCGCCATATGGCGGGTTTGCGGTATGACTCCCATAATGGAGCCCTATTATGAGTGGATTAGAAAGAGGTACGCTTGTAGCGGCGGTATTCTGAACTCCAGAAGTTATCGTCGATTTTCTCTTTAATACGTTCGTCAGAGTTTTTCGGCGCTTTACGTTGCTCTACAGCTTTCTTGGCAACGGCAAAGGCGATATGACGAGAGACATTCTGAATTTCTTCTAGTGGCGGAAGAAGAGGGCCTTTGCCATCTTTTGCCATTGGCGAGCATTCAGCCAACGCACGGCTACTTTCCATTAGCATTTCATCTGTTACGCGGCGCGCACCAACCGCGAGTACGCCAAGACCAATACCTGGGAAGATATAGCTATTATTGCACTGGGCAATTTGGTACGTCTTACCGTTATGGATTACTGGCTCAAATGGTGAACCTGTAGCAACAAGGGCATGACCATCTGTCCAGCGGATCAAATCTGCAGGTGTCGCTTCAACACGGCTGGTAGGGTTAGATAGCGGGAAGATAATCGGACGTTCGCAGTGCTGGTGCATCTCACGGATAACTTCTTCGCTGAATAGGCCAGGAACACCAGATACACCGATCAAAATGGTTGGTTTGGCATTGCGCATCACATCAAGCAGGGAGATATTGTTGTCCTCTGTTTCCCACTCGTTGATTTTCTCGCGCGTCTGAACCAATGTCTTCTGGAAGTTGATCAGATTTGGCATATCGTCAACAAGCAGGCCCCAGCGGTCGACCATGTAGACTTGGCTTCGTGCCTGAGCATCTGAAATACCTTCAGAAACCATCTGCGCAATAATGGCTTCGGCGATACCACAGCCGGCAGAGCCTGCACCAAGGAAAGTCACGCGTTGTTCTGACAAACGGCTACCTGCAGCTTTACATGCAGCAAGTAGAGAACCAACGGTTACTGCAGCCGTGCCTTGAATATCATCGTTAAAGCAGCAAACTTTGTTTTTGTAACGCTCCAACAGCGGCATTGCGTTATTTTGAGCAAAGTCTTCAAATTGAATTAGTGCATCAGGCCAACGTTCTTTAACTGCCTGAATGAAGTCATCAACGAAGTTGTCGTATTCTTGCCCTGTAATACGAGGATGACGCCAGCCCATGTACATAGGATCAGAAAGGCGCTGTGGGTTGTTAGTGCCGACATCAAGAACAACGGGTAGGGTGTAAGCCGGGCTGATACCACCACAGGCGGTGTACAGTGACAGCTTACCAATAGGAATACCCATACCGCCGATGCCCTGATCGCCAAGACCCAGAATACGCTCGCCATCAGTTACAACGATAACTTTTACGTTGTGGCGAGAAGCATTGTTGAGCATATCTTCGATACGGTCGCGGTTCGGGTATGAGATAAACAGGCCGCGACCACGACGGTAAATATTAGAGAAGTTTTCGCAAGCAGCACCAACTGTCGGGGTGTAGATGATTGGCATCATTTCGGTGATATGGTTTTCGACCAATCGGTAAAATAGGGTTTCGTTGGTATCTTGGATGTTGCGTAGGTAGATGTGCTTGTCCATGTCATTTTCGAATTTCATGTACTGCTGATAAGCACGTTCAGCCTGTTCTTCGATACTTTCGATGGCTTCTGGGAGCAGGCCTTCGAGGTTGAAGAACATACGTTCCTCGACAGAGAATGCACTTCCTTTATTTAGCAGGGGGGTCTCAAGTAACGCAGGGCCTGCGTAAGGGATATAAAGAGGGCGTTTATTGTTGTTCATGCAATAGGCTCTGTTTCGTTTTTTAGGGGACAAATGGAAGCATTCCATACAGGCGGTAATCGTAGATCTACCGTGCTGAATATTCAAAGGTAATCAGCAGAAATTTCGCGAATTGGATCATATTTTCATGTCAATTTTTACGGTCGTTAACACGGTAACTGTTGTTTTGTTTTGCATTTGTTGCTTTTGGTGGTTTTGCTTTGGATTTTTGTATCGGTCTTGTTTGTGGTTGGTTTCTTTGGTTGGGGTGTTTATCGGCTGTCTGACTATTGTGATGATCGGTGGAGATTCGATGAATGCAAGTTGTGAGATTTGTTTTTAAACATGGGTTTTATGTAATTTAATTTGAATGGATTTGTTTAATTGTTGTTTTTCCTGGGGCTGCTGATCTGTTATGCATAGATACAAAAACGCCCGCATAAGCGGGCGTTGAATAAACTGCAGTGTTGCCAGTAATCAGTAGTGCCAAGGGAACTTACTGAAATCTTGGTCACGTTTTTCCAAAAAGGCATCGCGGCCTTCTTGCGCTTCGTCAGTACCATATGCAAGACGAGTGGCTTCGCCTGCAAAAAGTTGCTGACCAACTAAGCCATCATCAGGCAGGTTAAAACCGTATTTAAGCATGCGCATGGCTGTTGGTGATTTGCTGTTGATTTCTTTCGCCCAGCGAAGGGCTTCTTCTTCTAGATCAAAATGATCGACGACCTTATTGACCATCCCCATTTCGTAGGCTTCCTGTGCGCTATAGTTGAAGCCACAGAAGAAGATTTCACGGGCGCGTTTCTGACCGATCATTTTAGCTAGGTATGCCGAGCCATAACCAGAGTCGAATGATGCAACGTCCGGATCTGTCTGCTTGAAGATGGCGTGCTCTTTTGACGCCAAGGTCAGATCACAAACAACGTGCAGGCTATGGCCGCCACCGACCGCCCAGCCTGGTACAACGGCAATGACAACTTTAGGCATAAAGCGGATAAGACGTTGTACTTCAAGGATATGTAGTCGACCCATACGAGCCACATCGGCAGTACCAGCTTCTTCACCTTCGTACTTGTAGCCGTCTTTACCACGAATACGTTGGTCGCCGCCGGATGAAAATGACCATTGGCCTTTTTCAGATGGGCCATTACCTGTAAGTAGGACACAACCTACGTCAGACCATTGGCGTGCGTGGTCAAGTGCCGTATACAGTTCATCTACTGTCTTAGGGCGGAAGGCGTTCAGACAGTCAGGACGGTTAATAGCGATACGCACGGTGCCGTGTGCTTTGGCCCGGTGGTAAGTGATATCTTCAAAGTCAAAACCAGGGACTTCATCCCACAATTCAGGATTGAAAATGTGTTTGTGGCTCATGATGACGATTGCCTCGATGGAATGATGGTGTAAGGCTAGGGAGTTGCCGGTAAATGTCAACGTTTTATGAAAGATTATGACAAAAAGGGTGGGATTTTACTCGGTATGGTTCAATAATCCGTCATTTATTGGGGAATTAATATCGGTATGTATCTCGCCCAAAGGAGAGCTCTGACATATTGGCCTGCGGTGTTGTTACTTTGGAGCCGCTGCTAAGGTTGGGTTGTTGCTGAGAGGATGAGAGAGTTCATTGATAGCGAGGGTCGTTATGGATTCGCTCTGAACGACTTAGTGGACTAACCCACGGCTGTTATTGAGACAACGGTTAAAACCATAGGAACAATGGAATTGTCATAATTTGAGCTTATTTTTGTATAATGCCAATAAAAATGTTACGTCATTCATTTTAGATATTTAAATTTTGTAATTATCTTGAATATAGACTAATGTTATTCCCATTGTTAATTTCAGAAAAATAAATAAAAATTAATTCTGTGATGTTGTTGGCATATTATCAGTGAATATTCGATTACAGTGATATTCCAAGCTGCTTTTCGACAGTAATAAATAAGAGCTGCAACGGTTAGCTATTATTTTATCAGAATTTTATAAGGACCTGCCGCCTGCTTTCAGGCGGTTTTCTATTTTGGGGATAATTTATGTCTGACAATAGCTCTATTTTTGTTTCAACTATTGATTTAGAACGTATTTATGCGTTGCTAGAGAACATGAAGTCGCTTCCTGAAGCCCTTATCAGGCTAGAGGATGAACTTGACCGTGCAAATATTGTAGAACCAGAATGTATTCCAGATAATGTTGTCACAATGAATTCGACAGTTATCTTTAAATTTATTGGTAATGAAAAACAGATACAGAAAAAATTGGTTTATCCTCATGAGGTAAAAACCAATGATGAGATTTCTATATTTGCCCCAATCGGTAGCGCTTTGCTTGGACTTTCTGTCGGGCAGCAATTGTCATGGCCAATGCCCGATGGAAATGAGCGCACCATTGAGATTCTAGATGTGGTATACCAGCCGGAACGTAGTAGTGAATACTGCGTGTAGCGATGATGTAATGGCGATTTGAGGCAATTCTTGTCACAATGTCGCCATTATTATTGATAAAGCTCATTCATCTATGTCTTTGACCCTGCCTATTGATTCGTTAAGAACAGCATTTCTGACCCATTTATCACAACACCATCTTGTTGTTACCGCAGAGACCGGTTCGGGTAAGTCAACACGATTGCCTGTATGGGCTGCGGAACATGGCCGGGTGCTGGTGGTTGAACCCCGTCGAGTTGCCTGCCGTTCTTTGGCTGAGTTTGTGGCTGCAGAACGCCACGAGGCGGTCGGGGACAGTGTGGGCTATGCGATTCGTTTTGAGAATTACTTTAGTGAGCAAACCCAAGTGGTATTTGTTACCCCTGGCGTTGCTCTGCGCTGGATGACGGAAAACAGACTGGCGGATTTCAAAACGGTTATTGTCGATGAGTTCCATGAACGTCGTTGGGATACAGACCTGTTGCTGGCGATGCTCAAGACATTAGATAGCCACCGGCTGGTGGTGACATCCGCAACGTTGGACAGCGAACGCCTGACTCGATACTTAGGAGGATGCTGTCTGAGTGCTGAAGGACGTCAGTTCCATGTTGATGTTCGCCATTTGGCATCGGATAGCCGCAATATGCCTGAGGCCCGACATATCGAGAGCCGTGTCAAAGAGGTACTGCTTGAACATTATCAGTTGCATCGGGATATCTTGGTGTTCTTGCCCGGTCGTAAGGAGATCAGTTAGTGTTCCGCCATGCTTGGGCAGGCACTTCGTGATCAAATTGAGATGGGCCTTGTGGATGTTATTGCGCTTCACTCTTCGGTATCGGATCAAGAAAGGCTACGTGCGCTGACTCCTAGCGATAAGCAGCGGATTATTTTGGCGACCAACGTTGCGGAAACCTCGCTGACGATTCCCGGTGTTACCTTGATTATTGATACTGGTCTTGAGCGGCGTACCCATCAACGAAATGGCCGTACCGTGTTAGGGTTGCATGCTATTTCACGCGCCAGTGCAGAGCAGCGCAAGGGACGTGCAGGTCGTGTTGCTGATGGTTTGTGTTTGAGGCTCTATGGTAAGGCGGCACCGCTTGAACTGATCACCCCGCCTGAATTGCAGCGCGAGGAGCTGGTTGAACCCATGCTGGCGGCTGCCTGTAGCGGATACCGGTTGGATGCATTGCCTTTTGTCGATTCCGTGCCCGATAAATCGCTGACAGCAGCAAGCGAAAAGTTGCAGCAGATAATGGCCATTGATCCACAAGGCGAGGTGACAGAGCATGGTCGTATTCTCTATCCATTGCCGATTGATACCTTGTTTGCCCACTTGATTACAGCCATGCCGGACAAGGCCAGCCGAGAGGCGATGGTTGATTTGGCGGCATCGCTCAGTGTTTACCAAAAAATATGGACCCCGCCCGGCAATGAGGAAACTTGCGAGAAATTAGCGAAATGGGAACCGTATCATTGTGATGCAATGGCTTTGATCAAAATGGTCAGAATGACGGATCATGATAACCTTCCTGAATGGCTGGATGTCGACAAGGCCACCTTGGCCGAAGCGCAGATGCTATCGACACAAATGCGAGAAGCACTGCAATTGCCAGACTTGGATGTGGCCACGACAGTGCGGCGAGAACCTTGGCTAAAAGCGGTCATGCAAGCGGCTCCTGAATTAGTGTACGTCAGGCGGGAAAAGCGTCGCCAAGCATTGGGTAATGGCTATGCGGAAGTGAGTATTGGGCGAGATAGCCGCTTTGCCGATGACGCAGAGGCGGCCATTATTTTTGATCAGTTTGCTTTGGCCGGGAAAAAAGGGCTGAAACAAAATCTGGTCTTGGCTACATGTATGGCTCCTGTGCCGTTGGGCTATATTTGCGAACTTGATATGGCTCAAACTGTGCTTGGTGATTCCATCGCTACGGATGAGGGTATCAGGGTCGAGCATCGGCGGGTCTATGCCGGTCGGGTGATTGCTTCCTCTTGGCAGTCTCCGGAAGGGGAGAGCGCCGCTCGTGCATTGCTTGAAATGGTGTGGGATGGCTTGTTGCTGGAAGGGTTGGCTGAACGGGTAAGGGCTGATATTCACCAATGGAACCTCTATTTGGCTCTGGGGCGCTATCAACCGGAAGCCTGTACCCGTCCCGCGACGGTTGTTGACGCCAAGCAATGGCTTACTGAACAGATTGAGGCGTTAGGTGTTGAGTCAGAGGACGATCTGGCTTTATTTAGTGCTGATGAATTTGTGTTTGAGGGGATCCCGCAATGGGAGCGGGAAGACTTTGATTGTGAGTTTCCGTATCAAGTAAAACTCAATGATCTGACGATGGCTGTCGAATACCATATTGGCCGTAAGCTGGTGGTTGCCGTGTATCAAGGCGGTGGGCGAAAGGCGGATCCCAAGCGTTGGGAATTACCACGCTGGCAGGGATGGAAGGTTCAGTACCGCAAAGCAAGCCGTACGATTGATGTGCGCTAATATGGGAGTTGGGCAGCCAATTGGCTGCCCGACGAGTTATTCTTTAGGTAAAACGTTAGGGGCGGGTTGAGCCGCTAACTTAGCACGAATAAATTCGGTATGATCAACGTAGATCAACTCTGCAACCTGGCGGATCACGGCTTCTTCCATTGGATCTAGCGCGCCATCGGCGTAGGCAATTTGCCACATGGCTTCAATCAGTGCATAGCGCTGATTGGGCATGAGCGAGCGCAGCTTGGTGGTAAATTCATACAATGAGACGGATTGCTTGCTTTGGCGTTGAGCCATAGCGAGTAACTGGCTCGCCTGAGCATCGTCAACACCCAATAAATGGACTAACTGATGTTGTTTAGCCTTTGTTTCTCTTGGATCTTCATCATGGTCGGCATTGGCCACTTCACAAAGCAGGCAAGCCATTGCCAAATGAAGTGAAGGCGTATCGACAGCCCCGCCATCGCTTCCTTCGAGCATGACCTGACGGAATATTGAACGCAATTTATTGAACATGCTTTGCCTCGATTTACTTAGTTATAAAATTCGACATTGTGTTGAAACAAGAGTTCCGAATACGGGACTAATGGCACGTATTTTATGTTGTATATGGTTAGTTGGGTATTACATCAATATACGGTGGTTTGTGCGAAATGGAGCATAGCAATGGGTGTAAGTAAATAAAAGTACCGGACAGGGGGTCTGTCCGGTACTGGCTCCTTTTGAATTTAGGAAGCAGATAAAGGGGCGAATAGCTAATTAAAAGCGCGCATTGATGATAGGGAATACAGGGAGGTTTTTGCTGACAAATGTTCCCGATTTGTCGTAGTTGATCAGGCCTATTTGCACACCTTTATTGATATGGTCGGTTGCATTGATGAACCCGAACTGCACCCCATTGAGGCTGCCTGCATAGTTTACCGTACCAAATTGCAAGCCAGTGAATTGGTTGCCCGTATAGTTCAAGAAGCCAATATCAGCCCCTGTTGCTCGATTGTCGTTCCAGTTTGCAAGGCCGAATTTTGCACCAACAGAATCATTGGTCACGCGGTTGGCACCAAATAGAACCCCGACGCTAAGCCCTTTGAATTGGCTAGATTCAGCAAGGCCGAGAATTGGCAGCTGGAAACCGGCTACTGACGGTGTTTGACCGTAGAATAGCGAGGCGCGAAAACCGTGAACATCACCTGCCGGTAGGTTGTTGCCTGGCACAGAAAGCTGTACAGGTTGAGCGGCAAAGGCTGGGAAGGCGATGCTACTGGCGAGGATGGTGCCTAGTAGGGCTTTTTTCATTCATTATTCCCTCTGGGTTTATTTATTCTTTAAGGGTACTGCTGCAATTGGGGATCGACAATGGAGAAAGGGTTATTGATTATGCAAACTGATTATTAAATTATGTAGGGGTAGGGGAATACCTCTAGTAGAAGAACCGATTTTTCACTGAGTTAGGACGCAAACTGCGTGAAGCCGGAAGAATGTGGTAGAATTTGCAAAGATTTTGATATTGAAACATCAGGAATAGCCTTGACTCAGTCAACCCCCTCTCAAAATGACGTGTTAAATAACGAAAAAACACTTTATGCCGCACTCGATGAGTGTATGCTGCGCGACCAGTTCCGTCTGCGTAAGCGTATTCAGGGTGCATCCCGAATCAAGAAAGAGCAGGCCAAACACGCTGTTTTTGACGAGATTGCGCTAGATATTGCCAAGTCGATCAGTACTGCAGAGATGCGTGCTCAACAGCGTCCGGCGATTAATTACCCCGAGCAGCTTCCTGTTAGCCAGAAAAAAGACGATATCGCCGAGGCCATTAAAAATAATCAGGTGGTGATTGTTGCTGGTGAAACGGGTTCGGGTAAAACCACCCAGTTGCCAAAAATCTGCCTTGAATTAGGCTTGGGTACCAAGGGCATGATTGGCCACACTCAGCCTCGTCGCCTTGCTGCCCGATCCGTGGCTACCCGAATTGCCGAAGAGCTTGAGTGCGAATTGGGCTCTTACGTCGGCTATAAAGTACGATTTAATGATCAGGTTTCTGATCGCAGCCAAGTTAAGTTGATGACTGACGGTATTTTGCTGGCTGAGATCCAAAATGACCGTTTTTTGAATCAGTACGACACCATCATTATCGATGAAGCCCACGAACGTAGTCTGAATATTGACTTCATTATGGGCTACCTACGGGAGTTATTGCCGAAGCGCCCGGATCTGAAAGTTATCATTACATCGGCGACAATCGATCCTGAACGCTTTTCTAAGCACTTTAACAATGCCCCGATTATTGAAGTTTCCGGCCGAACTTACCCGGTAGAGGTGCGCTATCGTCCGATAAACGAAGATAGCGATGACAGTGATCGCGATCAGCTTCAGGCCATTTTCGATGCGGTAGACGAGCTTTGCGAAGAGGGCTTGGGTGATATCCTGATTTTCATGAACGGTGAGCGTGAAATTCGAGATACTGCCGAAGCGTTGGAAAAGCGTAAGTTGCGTGATACCGAAATACTGCCGCTGTATGCTCGTTTGTCTGCCAGTGAGCAAAATCGGGTCTTCCAGACACATGCGGGTCGTCGCATTGTCTTGTCTACCAACGTTGCCGAAACATCATTGACCGTACCGGGTATCCGCTATGTGATCGACCCGGGTACCGCCCGGATCAGTCGTTACAGCTACCGAACCAAGGTACAGCGCCTGCCTATTGAACGTGTTTCTCAGGCGAGCGCCAATCAGCGTAAGGGCCGTTGTGGCCGTGTTGCCGAAGGTATCTGTATTCGTCTGTACTCGGAAGAGGATTTCTTGTCCCGTCCTGAGTTTACCGATCCTGAGATTCTACGTACCAACTTGGCATCGGTTATTCTTCAGATGACGGCAATTGGTCTGGGCGATATTCAGGCCTTCCCGTTTGTTGAAGCGCCGGATAACCGTAATATTCAAGATGGTGTTCGCCTGCTTGAAGAATTGGGTGCAATCAATGCAAAAGCTCAGGACCCTCGTAAGCGACTAACGGCAATTGGCCGCCAGCTAGCTCGTCTGCCTATTGACCCGCGTTTGGCTCGCATGGTGCTTGAAGCACCTAAGCACGGCGCCTTGCGTGAAGTGATGATTATTGCTTCGGCGCTGTCTATTCAGGATCCGCGCGAGCGTCCGATGGACAAGCAGCAAGCATCAGATGAAAAACACCGCCGTTTTTACGACAAAGACTCAGACTTCGTGACGTTTGTGAATCTGTGGGATTATGTTCAGGAACAGCAAAAAGCGTTGTCGGGTAATCAATTCCGTCGTCAGTGCAAGAAGGATTATCTGAACTACCTGCGTGTGCGTGAATGGCAGGATATCTATTTCCAAGTTAACCAAGTAGTCAAAGAGTTGGAACTGCGGGTGAACCAGCAGGAAGCAAGTTATGATGGTATTCATACCGCCTTGCTGGCTGGCATGTTGTCGCATATTGGTCTTAAGGATCAGGAGAAAAATGAATATCAGGGCGCACGCAATGCCCGTTTTAATATTTTTCCTGGTTCGGGGATTTTCAAGAAACAGCCGAAATGGGTGATGGTTGCCGAGTTGGTTGAAACGTCTCGTTTATGGGGGCGTATTGCCGCGAAGATTCAGCCGGAGTGGGTAGAGCCGCTGGCCGAGCACCTGCTAAAACGCAGTTATAGTGAACCGCACTGGGAAAAGAAACCGGCGTCAGTATCAGCTTTTGAAAAAGTGACCCTGTACGGGATCCCTGTTGTCGCCAAACGCAGGGTCAACTACGGCAAGATCGATCCTGTGCTGTCCCGAGAGCTATTTATTCGTTCGGCGCTGGTGGAAGGCGATTGGGAAACGAAGCATAAGTTCTTCCAACAAAACCGTAAGTTGCTAAAAGAAGTTGAAGAGCTAGAGCATAAATCTCGTCGTCGCGACATTCTGATTGACGATGATGCGCTGTTTGAGTTTTACGACCAACGTATCGACCTATCGGTGGTATCTGGACGTCATTTTGATACATGGTGGAAGAAAGCCAGCAAGACTGAGCCAGAGCTGCTCAACTTCGAACGCGATATGCTATTCAAAGGTGATGCCAGCCATGTGACAGACTTGGATTATCCGAACTTCTGGCATCAAGGTAGCCTGAAGCTCAAGCTGAGTTACCAATTTGAGCCAGGTGAGGATAGTGACGGTGTAACGGTGCATTTGCCATTGCCAATTCTTAACCAGGTTGATATCGATGGTTTCGACTGGCAGATCCCGGGATTGCGTCATGAGTTGGTGGTTGCGTTGATTAAATCGCTGCCTAAGCCCGTACGTCGTAATTTCGTTCCTGCACCAAACTATGCCGATGCTTTCTTGGCCCGTGCTGAATCAATGGCGATGCCGCTTTTGGATTCACTCGAGAAAGAGCTCAAGCGCATGACGGGTGTGACAGTTATGCGCGAGGACTGGAATCTGGAGCAGGTACCTGATCACCTCAAGATCACCTATCGCGTTGTTGACCATCGCAACCGAAAGATCCGCGAAAGCAAAGATATTTATAGTCTTAAAGACGGTTTGAAAGAGAAGGTTCAACAGACACTGTCTCAAGTTGCCGATGATGATATTGAGCAGGAAGGGTTGAAGACCTGGAGTTTCGGTGCATTGCCGGAACGTTATCAGCAAAAGCGAGGGGGCTTTGAAGTAAAAGCCTACCCGGCGATTGTCGATAATAAAGATTCAGTGGGAATCAAGTTGTTTGAAACCGAAGAGCAGCAGCGAACGGCAATGCAGCAAGGTCAACGTCGTTTGATTCTGTTGAATGTACCTTCGCCAATCAAATACCTGCATGCTAATTTGCCGAACAAATCGAAACTGGGCCTCTACTTTAACCCTTACGGTCGTGTTTTGGATTTGATTGATGACTGTATTGCCTGTGGTGTGGATAAACTAATAGAAGAAAAAGGCGGCTTGGTATGGGAGCCTGAGCATTTTGAAGGGCTTAAAGAGCATGTCCGTGCAGAGCTTGGTGATACGGTTGTTGATATAGCCAAGCAGGTCGAAGAGATCTTAACCACGGCGTTTAATATCAACAAACGTCTGAAGGGGCGTATTGATTTGAGCATGGCGTTTGCGCTTTCTGATATCAAGGCACAAATTGAAGGGTTGATCTTCAAAGGCTTTGCGACAGAGTGCGGTTGGCGTCGCCTGCCTGATATCTTGCGTTACATGCGAGCGATAGAGCGCCGCATGGAAAAGCTGCCGATTGATCCTAATAAAGATCGCATGCATATTCTGAAGATCGAGTCAGTCGTGTCAGACTATAAAGAGTTGCTGAATAAGATCCCTAAAGGCCAGCCAATTCCAAATAACGTCAAGGAAATTCGTTGGATGATCGAAGAACTTCGCGTTAGCTTCTTTGCCCAGCAATTGGGAACACCTTATCCTGTATCGGATAAGCGAGTTCGTAATGCGATTAATGAATGCTAACTTTTATTAGTGAGTGAATATGAAAAACCGGGTCGAATGGCTCGGTTTTTTTATGCGTGTTTTCATGCTTTCGCTAGCTTGGGCATATGTAATATGTGCAACAGGCGTAAATTATTTGGAAGCAGATGAGATTCCAAAGTATCGGCTATTGTGATCTATGTCATAATTATATAAATATTCTATATAAATGAATAATTATAGTTGTATTGGGATATAGTAGTAATGGCTAGATTTAAAATTTTGTATAAGGATGATGTGGTACTGACAGTCAATATGGATGATGAGTTCTGTATTGAGGAGATAAAGAGTCTACAGGAACAAGGGTTTATTCCTATAGACAATGAAATTAATGCATCATCGAGTCAATCTGCTATTTCGGATTTTTATTCTTCATTTCCTAAAATGTACAGTGACAATCCACTTACGATAACGAATGTATTATTATTTAGAACAAATAAAATGCAGAGATTAGCCTATTTAGGCTATAGCATAATTGCTACTATTTTCATGTTCATATTTTGTACGGTAGCAATTAAAAGAATTTATGATTATGCACAATATAGTCATTACGGTAGTGATGATATAGGGTTTGGTGCGATTCTTCTATTTTTATTATTATTTTTCATCAATTTCTGGGTGTTAATTGCTATTGCGATATCACGTTGGAAAAACTGTGGTAATAGTGGTTGGACTTACTTATTAGCATTGGTTGGTGTGCTCATTGCCGACTATTACCTGATGGGAAGTGCCATTACAATATTGAATATTTACCTACTGCTAGTTCCTCAGGATATAAAAGGTAGATTGCCAAGTCATGTAGAAAAGACGATTACCATTTAAAAACGGAGGTAAACAAGGATGTTAACCGCAAATGAGCTGGTCGGAAAAGTACTATTAGTTGGTATTACTGCTGTAAATAAAAATCAGCAAGTTATTGAGACGGGGCAAGTTGCTGGTACTGTGATGGCTATTGATAAAAATGTCATAGCTATATTGGGCGGAGCAAAAAATGATATATATACGATCCCTGCTGATTTGGCATCAGTCCACAAAGCCCAGTCGGGAGAATACTATCTTCACTCAACGGGAGAGGTGATTGTTGACCCCGATTATTTCACTATTTGGACTGTGACTATAGATGATAAAGAAAGAATGGCATTGTATGAAAAACAGGGAATAACATTGCCGACGTATCATTAGGGTGTGTCCCTTAATTATTTCCACCATCGTTATCGGGCCAATATTCGTCAAAGCAACCAAAATGGCGATAAACATAGTGGTTCTACCTTCAAGCCTAGTTTTATGCTTATTGGCAGTGAATAAAAAAGCCCTGACGGGCTTTTTTATTAGTAGTAGCAATTAATCGCGACTTGGTTTTTGGCCATCGGTATGATTTGTAGGCTTGCGGCGATGACGCGGCGCCGGTTTACGACGTGGTGAGTTTGGTTTGTCCTGTTTAGGACGGCTGCCTTCCTCGTCTTGTGGTTCGCGTTTGTGTTTCGGCACATAGTTGAGGATAGAAATCGGCACGGGCTTGCGCGGGGCAAATCCTTCAACTTCACGTCGTTCAATTAAGTGTCCCAAGCGGCTTTCGATCATACACAGATTTTTGAAGTTATCTTTAGAGACAAATGAGATAGCTTCGCCAGGTGCGCCAGCGCGACCCGTTCGGCCGATACGGTGGATATATTCATCAGCAGGGAAGGGCAGATCGTAGTTGATCACGCGTGGCAGTTCGTCGATGTCGATACCGCGTGCGGCAACGCCTGTTGCGACTAGATATTTCACATCGCCGGCAACAAAATCAGCCAGCACTTTGGCCCGGACATCTTGGCTGCGACCACTGTGGAAGGCTTCTGCTGTAATGCCACGCTTTTCTAGCTGGGAAACAAGCTTGGCTGCACCGTGTTTGGTTTCAATGAAGATAAGCGCCTGATCCCAGTCATTTTCTTGAATAAGGTGACTAAGTAGGCTGGACTTCATATCTTTGTCTACGGTGATTAGCCATTGCTCAATATTGGGTTTAGACGCATCACGCGCAGCGATAGCAATTTCAACCGGGTTATGTACGGCGGTTTTTGCCAGATCCCGAACTTTGTTTGATAGCGTTGCAGAAAATAGCAGGTTCTGGCGATCTTCAGGCAGGCGTTCAACAATCTTGTTGATGCTCTCGATAAAGCCCATGTCGAGCATGCGGTCAGCTTCATCCATCACCAGAATTTCCAGCTCTTCAAAGTAGACCGCTTTTTGGCTATGCATATCCAGTAGACGACCAGGGGTCGCGACGAGAATATCAACGCCTTCAATCAGCTTTTGTTTTTGAGGTTTTTCATCAACGCCACCGAACATAGCCAGTGTTGTGAGAGAAAGGTGCTTGGCGTATTGCTCAACGTTTTTACTTACCTGAATTGCCAGTTCGCGGGTAGGAACCAGAACAAGGGCTCGGATGCGTTTTTTACGTTGTGTTTCACCTTTTCTGAGCATTTCCAAAATTGGTAACACAAAGCTTGCGGTTTTACCGGTACCGGTTTGTGCGGCAGCAATCAGGTTTTCACCGGATAGGACAACAGGAATGGCTTTTTCTTGAATCGGCGTTGGTGAAGCGTAGTTCAGTTCAGCAAGCGCCTTAACAATCGGATCGCATAATCCAAGCTTTGAAAATGGCATTGAGAATCTCAGTTAATAGGTATGAACACAGCAATGGCCGAAGCCATGCATTGGGTTTGGTGAACTATTTTAGCACGTTCTGCCACCGTAACCTCTCGATGTTTGTTTGAATACGATGAGAGTGCGGTGATAGAGCAGGGTATAGAAAAGCGATACCCGTGGGCATCGCTTTTTGGTTGCTTCTTGTTACATTGTTTTGGGCGAGTAACTGGGATTATCGTTCCCAGTACGCCTCTTCTAAACAGTCTTCTCGTTCAGGCAGGCCGCGAGAAAGACGCGGAGCATGCTGGGTAAGAACTTGGTAGCTTACACGGTTTGAATACTGACAAATTTGAGAGAAAGATGAGTATGTCAGGCATTTCGCAACGTGTTTTGCCGAATTAGGCACATTTGCTTTGTGGTATACGTTGGCAGACATGTCATGCAGCAGTGCAGATAGGGCTGCATCACCCGCACCATTGGTGTTTTTGATTTCCACCGGACCGCCCAAGTATGGGGCAATGTGTGAGTATACTCGAATTGGATTCTCACAGCTTGCTTTGGTCATTGGACGGCTGAATTCATATTTGTTGAATTCGGCAATACGGCCAGGTAGAAGGGGAAGGGTCGATTCACGCTTAAGTTCGTCTTCGGTGTAACCCGCCATGTATAGGCCGATAGGGCCTGCAGTACATAGGACGAGATCTACCCATTCCAGTGCTTTGTCGGCTGCAAGTAGAGGATCTTTTTCGCCTGTTAGGGCTTCGGCTTCTTCTTCGTTCATCGCTACGCAGGTAACGTGCTCTTTGAGAAACTCAATCCACCATTCTTGTTTGCCTTCGATAACGTATTTAGTGCCTAGGGTTAGGACAACCGGAACGTTATGCTTTTTGGCGTATTCGATAGCTTTAAGCGCAGAGTCTTTCATTGGGTCGGTTGGCTTGCCGCGAACCAGATAAGACGAGAGTACTAGCGCAGAGGCATTTTCGAAAGCGGCTTCTGGAACGAATTCCGGACGAAGCTGGTTCATGTCACCTTCATTGATTGCGAAAGTGCGTTCGCCATCTTCGGTGATCAGGGTATAGCAGCGACCAATAGGCCCGCTAACAGGCTGCAAGTAGTCAAGATCCATACGGCTTGATGTATTGCAAAGGTAGCGGTAAGCGTATGATCCAATTTTTAGATCCTGGCTCATAACACCAAGCAGGATAGAGGCATCATCAGCAAGTACAGAATAGTTGTGCAGGGTGTTACCAATGGTATCACCTGGGTATTCGTGGCTAATGAGGTTGCGCTCTTTCAGCTCTTGGTAGAGCTCTTCAGCCTTGTCTTCTTCAAGAACCAGTGAGTGGCCTTTGCTGAGGTTGTGGCGAGCAAGGAATGCATCGTCTACGCGCGCTTCGATATCAACAATAGTTTGGCCAACACCGACAAGGTGAGTGCGAGATAGCGGATTTTCTTGCTGGATTTGAGCTACTAATGGATCGCGGGCATCGACAGGGAAGTAATGCTTTGATTTACGCTGACCAGGGAATTTCATCTGTGAGGCTATCGATTTAAGAAAATTTTGTTTCATTCTATCATAAAAATGATAATCACATCACACTTCATGACGAATTGATGAAGTGTAATGGTCATTTGGTTTCTTTTTGCCCAAAGAGATGGACGAAAGGAACTCACATTTTTATAACTGCCTAGACACAAACAAAAAACAGCCACTGAAGTGGCTGTTTTTGGCAAGTGAGGGCGTAATCTACCTGAGTTTTAGGAAGATAGCAACTTGGGTTCGAATGCCTTGCTTCCACCGACTGGGCGATTAACGGAAATTGAGCGGCCTTTCTTCATGCCTTTTTCATAGTCATCGGTCATTGCCTTCATGGCTTCTTGGAGCTGCTGCTTGAAGGTTTCGCGGTCGAGGTTTTCGAATTCTTTATCGATATAGTTCGTCATGCGTTTGTGATGGTCATCGTCGGTGGATAGCTCTGGTAGTTTTTCCAGCGCCCCTTCAAGCCATCCGGCAAGGAAAGAGTTTACCCGTCGATTCACTTCACTGTTGCTGGTTCCCGTGCCTTGGAAACTATTGCGGAACTGACCAGTTTGCTGATTCATCTCACGATATACAACGTCAAATGCAAATGCGGCAAAAATAGCGCGTTCGGCTACGCCGATAAATTCGGCTTGCTTGAGGCCCTTGTGGTTGGTCAGGACACACTCAACACCAAAACGGCGGTTGATACCACGAATGATCTTCAGGATTTGCTGACTGATATCCGCAGGTAACAAGGTTGTAGCTTTGGTTTTGCCCATCTGGATGAATTCGATGTCGTCTTTGTCAAGACCGTACTTGAGCATTAAACGATGCGCCATCTTAATGGCTTGAGCGGCTTCGTTGACGTTTGCCGAGTTACCGAGCTCTAGACATTTAGCTATTTTTTTCAGCGCTTTTCGCTTTTGTTCAGACATTCGAACACACCATGTTTGAAAAAGGGGGCACATTTTAACGTGTTGGCATGATTCATACAATTCCATTGCGTGTTGAGTGTGATGTTTGCTGTACCTTGTGTGGTGGGATGGATGATCAGAATCCCGCATCTTGAGGTAACTTGAGTATAATGTTGTTGTTATCAGAAAACAGTGCGTAATTTATGAGCAATAAAGAGAGTTACCATGCGATTGATGTGCCGTTTGAATACCGGCATACCTGCTGGTTTTGCGGCGAGCCGTATTACGATTCATATGCCTTTATGCCGTCGCCAAATTATGATGGGCAGGAACAGCCCCTGTTGATACCTAGTTGCGAAGAGTGTTTTGGTTTTTGCCGGCAAACACGGGTGAGCGGAATCGATTTGTTGCGTGACAAGGTCAAAGACGCTCTCCATAAGAAATACCAAAAACATTTGCAGATTGGCGTGAATTGGGCAAAGGAAGAGCTTGAAGATTGTGAGTTCGAAGGCAAAGCTCTGGAAGGTTTCCGGGAGAGCGCTTGGGCTATGTTCGAAATTGCCAAGGGACGGGTAAATTATGCCGGTTGGCCGCTGACGATTGACGGCCAGCCTGTTTCAGCACTGAGCCAGGCATTTCATGTCGAGTTCGATGGCATTATCTATACCTCGCTTCAACGGGCCGTTGAGCAATTGGCTAAAGCTTATGCGATCCCACAGCCTTACCTTGAAGCGGTCATCGAGGTTGTAGGGCGTCAACGGTTGGCTTATGCCATTCGTTTTGCCAAAACAACCTATGGCTATTCGGCTGATGAGCGGGAAGCGAGTATTGCTAGCCTCAAAGCCTTGGTTGCGGAAGAGCAGGCGCTAGCAATACAAGTTGCGGTACCAGCAAAGGGGATTCAGGCTTCGCTTGATGAGCTTGAACCGCTTATTCTGCACCGGACACAAATACCGGTTCATGCAATCCAGTGGATATTGGAGCGGGGGATAACCAATTTGGCGCAGCTTGCGGAATGTGAAGACGACTGTTTTGACCATTTTGGCAAAGATTCTGAATTAGTGGCGTACACCTATTTTACCGCGATGCAGGTATATTTAGAGCAGCGAGACGTTGACCCCGAGTGGGCTGAGAATGTTGATCCTAACCGACGTTGGTTTGAACAGCTAGAATTTCCGCGAGAGAGATAAATATCATCCAAGCGGAAAACGAAGATAGGTCGTAACTTGCCTGCGGCCTATCGTTTGACTCAGCGGTGCCTTGCGTTTCTATACCCGTTATCAATGGTTGTGTAAGTACAGGGATTGTGTAAGTACAGGATTGCTGCGGCGATTAGTAGTATAAGTACACCGCGTTAGTGATGTGCTCACTTAACGCGATGAAAATATGATTGATGAATTCTGCGAAGGGGGTGTGTCGTTGTTAATGATCCGTGTGCTTCAAGTCATCTTGTACCATTGAATTATGTTGCTCGTGAATAGTGTTTACGCGCACACGCTGTTGGGGGGCGATACGTTCATACTCAGTGAGATAAATATCACTGTGGATGTGTTCTGCGATCATCTTCACGATGAGGCGGTTGTTCGAATAAATCCCTAACGTTTCATCACGGTGTGAAAACATCAATGCAAGTTTCATGTCGGCAACACACATGAAACGGTGCGATGGGTATTCGGTTTCAGCGTTCTCTGATCGTGAATAAAGTTCGATTTTCTCGTGTGGACTTGCCATTTTGTTAAATGAAAAGCCAATAATACGCACGCCTCGTTCAATGGCATCACACAATTCTTTGGCAAACAGCTCAAGGTTAAAATCGGTATTTAGGTAGATCTCTAGGTTTGCTTGGTTAATGATTTCCTTAGCTTTTTGTAGCAGGTTATCAAAGCCCGTGACGTTATAGACGAATTCTTTCTCTTCTTGCAGCATCATCTTTGACAGTTCTGTTTTGAGAATATCGATATTCTCTACTGTCTTCTTTTTGATTTGACTAAAAATCAAGTCAGGTGATTTGGCTTCGTACTCTTTTGTGTCACCATCGGACATAAAGATATAGCCATTGGTGTATAAGTTATTTATTGATGAATAGACGGAAGAGCGTGAGATCGCAATGTCTTTGGCTATTTTATAGCCGCTGGCTCGGCCATTTTTCAGCAAGTTAATATATACAAGCGCATCGGTTTTGGTAAATCCAAAATCCATCAATTTAGTCACTAGCTCTGACACGGGTTGTCCTCTGAAACTGTTCAACATTTCCCTCCTTAAGGGTACCATTCCCGCGACTCCGAGCGTCAATGATTGTTGTAATTTTTTGTTGCGATTAAGTGCGGATTATCTGTTTTGTGCGAAGCACCTCTTTATCATAAGAGGTGCTAGGTATGACATGAAATAACAGAGTTATTCAGTTTTTTTCATAGGTGCAATATTCAGGATTTTTAGCGTTGCTCGATAATGTAACCATAGGCCGGTATCAATTGAATTTGATCGCCCAGGGTGATCATTTTCTCTTGATCGCTGTTATTGAGAATGAATAGGTAATTTCCACGACGGTAAGCGATACAGTCGTTATCATCTACGCTGATCCAGTCAATGTATGGCTGATTGAAATCAGGGTTCGCTTTGCGAAGAGTGATCAGCGATTGGATGAAGGCTTTGAACTCCAGATCTTGTTCTCTCTGATCCCAGATCATACATTTGCGGTTGTCCTCACTGCCCATAGCGCGTCTACCATCCATGCCGATTTCTCCACCGTAATAGATACATGGCGCGCCGACTTGGGTAAACATAAACAAATAAGCTAACTTTGCTTTACGTTTGTCGCCCTGACATAACGATATGATGCGCGTGGTGTCATGACTTTCCAGTAAATTAAACATCGCTTCATTGACATTTCTTGGATATGCCATGTATGACGCGCTTACCGCATTCATGAAGTTTTGCTTGCTGAAAGTCGACAATGCAAAGTAATCAGTAATGGCCTGTGTCAGAGGGTAGTTCATTAAGGAGTCATACTGGTCGCCCCGTAGCCATGGCATACCTTCGTGCCATATTTCTCCTAAAATGTAGCAATCAGGCTTCACGCTTTTTACTACCGTCCGAAAATCTCGCCAGAATGCATGGTCTACCTCATTGGCGACATCTAAACGCCAGCCATCGATGTCAAACTCTTCCACCCAGTAGCGGGCGACGTCTAGTAGATAGGCTCGACATTGATTGTTTTCAGTGTTGAGCTTAGGCATTTCAACGACATTACCGAATGTCTCATAGTTTAAGTTCCAGAAGTCCCATTCTTCCTTCGGCGTGTTGGGATAGACTGGGAATTGATTAATCCAAAACCAATTTGCGTATTGAGAGTAAGCGCCATTTTCGACGACGTCTAACCATAGTGGTGACTGTGAGCCAATATGATTAAACACAGCATCGAGCATGACTTTCATACCACGGCGATGCGCTTCTTTGACCAGAGCCTTGAATGCTTCGTTTCCGCCGAAGTGAGGATCGACGTTGTAATAATCAACGGTATCGTATTTGTGGTTGGCGTTTGCCGTGAATATTGGGCATAAGTACAATCCATTCACACCAAGGTCTTGTAAGTAATCCAATTTATCAATTACGCCCCACAAATCACCACCCATAAAGTTATTTGATTCCGGTGGTGTACCCCAAGGCTGAACGTTGTGTGGCGAGATATCAGCGCGACCATTAGCAAAGCGCTCTGGAAAAATTTGGTACCAGATAGTGTCTTGTATCCAGTCTGGTGTATGCAGTACATCACGAGGGTTGATGTATGGGAAACAGAAAAAGTTACTGAGGTTACTTAATTCTATTTCAGAGCATTTAGGATCGGAAATGTCAACAATACGCTTTTCACCAAAGAGGATTTTTTCACCATCTTTACCGTATAAAATGAAACCATAACGGCTACGTCGTTTAGGCGGTTGGAATGAAGCAAACCAGTGATCATGGTACTCGGTTTCGCCTTCGAGCGTCATTGTCACTTCGTTACCGCCAATCCAGCCATGAGCATCGCTGCCACCTAAATTCCCGCCATCTAAACCGCCTTCGGCCCAGTGGTATGGATCACCGATCCATAACGAGACTCGTTCAATTTCGCCTTTCGCACTACGTAATCGAATATGCAGTGTCTCATTATTGTAGGCATAGCTATCAGCACTCTTAGCTGAGTGTGTTAGCGCGCTTTTTGTGATCATATTGCAATCCTGTGTTTATTCTTTAACGGCGCCGCTTACGAGCCCGGTGGTAATGTGTTTTTGTGTGGCAACAAAGAGCAGGGTAATAGGCACTGCAACCAATAATGAGCCCGCAGCAAACAGCGTGAAATTCCCTGCCGAATTCGATGAAATCCAGCTGAAAATACCAATCGCAAGGGTCATTTTTTCTTCACTGCGTAAGATGAGCGTGGGAAGAATGAAGTCCATCCACGGTGCGGTGAAAGAAACAAGACCAACAAAAACCAGAATCGGTTTGGCTAGCGGTAAAATGATCTCAAAGAAAATGGTCAGGTGTCCTGCACCATCAATTTTGGCCGCTTCATCCAATGATGTTGGTATGGCATCAAAATAGCCTTTCACTAACCAAATCATGAAGGGGAGTGATCCAGTAACGTACACAAGTAGCAAACCCGTATAGGTATCAATCAGGTTCATTTTTGAGAGCAAGATGTAGATAGCCGTCATCGAAAGGAATGCTGGGAACATCTGTAATACTAAAATACTCATCATGATGTTGCGTTTAGCTTTAAAGCGGTAGCGTGAAAAAACAAACGCGGAAATTGTGACGATAACCAATGAAATAATCATGTTTGCCGTCGATAGAATGAATGTATTTTTATACCACCTTAAATACGGCGTATCGCTAAACAGTGCGCGATAGTGATCAAGCGTGAACTCAATCCCTGTAAATGATGAGCTGAACAGGTTATTACCTGTTTTGAACGAGGCAAGCACGGTCCAAATCACAGGGCCAAGTACTAATAATGCGTTTGCCGTTAGGAATAGGTAAACGATGGCTGTACCTATTTTTCCAATGAATTTTTCCATAATTACATACCTACATCATCTTTAAATGATTTCATGCGTCGGAATTGCCAGATAGCAATGCCAGACAAGAACAAAAAGATGATAATTGAGATTACCGAAGCTATTTGATATTGCTGGAAATCCAGAGTCAGTTTATAGATCCATGTGATTAATATGTCTGTGTGGCCAGCAAATCGGTATTCAGGGTTGATTGGGCCTCCTTCTGTTAATAAGAAAATGGCACCAAAGTTATTAAAATTATGCGCAAAGGTCATGACCAGTGATGGCGCTACTTGATGGAGAACCATAGGAAGTGTGATTTCCCAAAATTGTTGAAACTTATTTGCGCCGTCAACTTCGCTTGCTTCATAAATATCTGCGGGGATGTTCGTTAATGCCCCAGCGATTAGTAACATAAAATACGGTGCTCCAACCCAGACACTGACGGCAATCACCGTGATCTTGACGGTAAAGGGATCCGAGAGGAAAGCGATGGAATCAAAGCCCCAGGAATTAAGCGTGGCATTGATGGGCCCAATTCCATTGAGTAGCAATCGGAACATTAGCAAGGTGACAAACGCTGGTATTGCATAGGGAAGAATGAAGACAAAACGCCATGCTTTCTTTGCCTTAATATTTTTATTTTGCAGTGCCAACGCCAATATAAAGCCAAATCCGCAGGTGCAGACAGTAGCTAAAAAAGCCCATGCAACCGTCCAAGATGCAACGCCAAAGAATGTGCTAGACCAAATTTTCAACTCAAATAGCGAGAAGAAGTTTTTAAATCCGACCCAATCGACCAAGTTCCGAGGTGGAATATGATGGGGGGCAGAATAGTTGGTGAATGACACCAATACCGTAATCACAATCGGTAAGATAATGAATGCGATACTGGCAATAAACGCAGGCGATAGCATGATAAAGGCGAATTTTTTATCATAAATATCGTTCAATTGCTCACGTAGCGTTAACTTCACTTTTGTACAGTGAAAAGCCTCTTTAACATTAGCCAGATATAAGCAGATAAATAGAAAGCTGTAGAGTAGAGCAATAACCCCTTCTACCAACATAAATACGGAATTATCACCCTGGATAATCGTGAAGCCCTTACGCACCTGAGCGACTTCACCCAGCGATACCAACCCTTTCAATGAGGCCAGTAAATCTGGAAATACTATCAGTGTTAGTAACTGTATCGCTAAAAAGACACAGCCTTTAAGTTGGTGACCATTTAAGAGCTGAGTACTTCCCATGATGAGGAGGGAAGCGGGCACTCGTGGTGCCGGCTTAGTTTCTGTTAGTAACATAAGTCCTCTTTACTCTTGTAGTTCAATTTGTTCTTCAATGATGGTGCGAGCCCGGTCTAGTACCGACTTGGCAGGCTGATCATTGACCCAGAACGCAGTAATGGCACTGGCCATCGGAGACCAAATAAAGCCCATCTCGGGGATGGAAGGCATCGCATCTGAATAGACACCTTGATTGATGATTGCGTAGGTTGCTTCGTCAGCATCGGCAGCAATGTCGTCCATTACAGATTGAATTGGAGGGATCGATTTGGTCATTTGGTAACGTTTGGTGAGCATTGCTTCTGTTGTTAAGTAGTCAGCAAAGAGCTGGGCTGCTTTGGGGTATTGTGTATAAGAAGAGACAACGGCCAGACGAACGGTAGAGAATGTCCGGGGTTGTTGGCCGTTAAGTTTTGGCATAGGAACGACACCAAAGTTGATGCCGGAGTCTTTGAATCCTTGAATCGCCCATGGACCATCAATAATCGCAGCGACTTTTCCTTCATTAAATAAACCGCGACGAACTTGCGGGTTGCGCATATCAATAGGATTGGAATTATTGGCAATGCGTAGTGCTTTCATCGCTTCTAAGCCTTTTTGAGCACTCTCTGAATTGATGCCAATATCTTTGGCATTTGTCCCGTTGTTTCCAAACTCGTAGGCACCATATAAGGTAACAAACATGCGTGATTCATAGTAATTTTGAATGTCCCACAATAGTGCATATTTGTGTTCTTTGGTGTTATTAAACGTTCGCGAGAATTCAATCAGCTCTTCAAAACTGTCCGGTGCTTTAGGTAATAAATCTTTATTGTAGAAAAGGGCAGTAGTGGCGAAGCTGACGGGGAAGCCGTAGCTACTACCTTCAGATATTGAAGCATTCACTGCGTTTTTCATAAACGTGCTATTGATTCGGTCTTTGGATACTAGATTTTCCATAGCCCCCCCAGCGACGACTAAGCGGCCCAAAAGGTCGTGTTCAATTTCGGCTACATCGGCAACACGTGCTGACCCTCCATCTTGAATGAGACGAGAAGCTGCATCCATTGGTGAGAGACCGCGGAATGTAAAGTCAACATCGTAACCAAAGTGTTTATTGAATGACTCAGCAGCGTATTTCATGTAATTGACACTGGTAGCATCTGTCCAAATAAGGAGTTCTGCGCCGCTTTCCGGTTTTATTTCTTCTGCGGCATTAGCCACGCCTGTTAATAGAGCTGTGGCCATAACGGCTGTTAATAAGATGTTCATTCTCATACCCGCACCCTGTAATTTAATTAGTAGTCCGTTAGGTACGACTAGGTTAGGGTGTGACAAAAATAAGTCAATCTGATTTAAGTGAACGACCTGCATGTTTGTGAACTTTGTCACTAAAGCTAGATGGTAGAAGTGATTTCTGGTTATGTGTGATCACACTTGGCAGAGTCATGATGTGTCGTAATAAATAGGCAGGAGACGCTACCTAATTTGGTGAAAACCAAAGAAATTGTGATGGTGATCAACAATTTTCGTAGCCAAAGGTGACCATTGTCTCATTTATCAATTATAGGAGAAGAAAAAATAAAATAGATGCAGAACAATAATTAGGCGTTCATCGTGGACTACTAAATTGACGTTCAAAAGTAACGCCATATGGATTAATAAGGAAATACTGTGAAAAGAACATTATTGTCTGTGCTAATAGCTAACGCAGTTCTAATTAATAGTGCGGCTTTTGCCGCAGATGACCGAGGATTTAAACCAGAAGACACTTTTTTTGATGATGCTTTGGAATTTGGTGGGCATATTGGCACTTCTGTTGAGTATGAAGACAAAACCATAACTAATTATGCAAAATGGGGGGGAGGTGAGTCGACGGAACGGACATTGACGCATGAAGTGCTAAGTATCTTCTACAATAATCCAACTTGGAACGCGCTAGCATTATACGCACTGAAACTCGAAAATCGTGAAAAGAAAGATGGCCCCTATACCGAGACTGAAGATGGGTATAAACATTTCCTATCGTTGAATAAAGGATTTCAGCTGGGTGATGGCTGGGGTACCGGGTTAATTTATGATATCGAGTATAGCCGAGGTAAAATTGTTACGAGTGGGGGTGTAAACGGTTTAAGAACAACGAGTGCTGAACATAGTCTACGACCTTACTTAACATATTGGAATAACGAGTATGGGGCGGGATTTTATTCAAATCTTGAATATCTATATAACGATGAAGATAAGAATACCTGGGGGACACGTCAAGAAGAAGGTTATAGCGCGCTGTTCAAGCCTTATATGAATATCGGTAACTGGTCGGTGGGTGTTGAGTTTTTCTATCAAATAAAAGATAACACAGCCAAAGATGGTGATGGTAATATCAATGAAAAGAGCGACTTCACAGAAAAGTATATCGAACCTATTGTTCAATATACCTTTGATGATGCTGGTACTATGTATCTGCGGGCTCGTTTGGGAGAGAACGAAACGAAATTTACCGACGGATGGGCAAAAGACGAAGAGTTCTTTAAAGATATCCGTAAGGCAACACTTGGTTATGAACAGGCTGTTGGGGATGACTGGCTCGTTAAAGCTGAGTATGAGTGGGCAAAAGATACAGAAACCTTTACTCAACTAGAAGGCGAAGAAAAAGTTGTTGAACAGAATACTTTGTTTGTCCAGGCGTTATATCGCTTTTAGCGATTGTTAATCAGCATAAATTGAAGAGTAGTCATGATGATCAAAGTTTTAGAAATAGCCAAAATCGTCGGTGGAGAAATTATTGGTGATGCGACGATGGAAATATCAAAAATTCGTCCAATCATTAGCGATGAGGTTGGTGGACTGGCCATTGTTTTTGCTAAGGCTGATCTTAAAGGACTTTCTGAAACTTTGGCTGATGTTATTATTGGTCCCAAAGCGATACTTAATACTAAGGCGAAAACAAAAATAGTGATTGAAAAATTAGACGTAAATAAACTTAACAAGTTTATGCGCTTCTATAAAGTCAAGAAGTATCAATTGTTCGATCAGGGTAATACATCGGAAATTGCGGATGTATATATTGGTAAGTATTGTAGTATTGGGGAGGGGTGTCATTTTATGCCAGGAGTTAAAATTCTCAATGGTGTAGTTATTGGCAATAATGTCGCTATTCATGCAAATACGGTGATAAAAGAAGGTACAATTATTGGTAATAACGTTACGATTGATTCTAATAACTCAATTGGTAATTACAGTTTTGAATATATGACAGGAACACGCACTCGTTATGAGCGTGTAGAAAGTATAGGTCGAGTGATTATCCATGATGATGTTGAGATTGGCTGTAATAATACAATAGACCGTGGAACACTTGGAGATACGGTCATTGGTGTTGGTACAAAAATTGATAATCTTGTACAAATAGGTCATGACTGTAAAATCGGCAAACATTGTTTATTAGTTTCACAAACTGGTTTTGCAGGGCATACGACATTAGAAGACAATGTCATAGTACATGGTCAAGCCGGTACTGCAGGCCATCTAACCATCGGTAAGAACTCAGTCATAAAAGCGAAATCGGGAGTGAGCCGCTCATTTCCAGCCAATAGTGATCTTTTTGGTTATCCTGCAAAAGATGCACGTGATTACTATAAGAATTTGGTGATGTTGAACAAATTGACAAAAAATAAACCTGAGAAAAAATTAGCGATCCGAAAAGGATTCATTGCTCGGCTATTTGGCCTATAGATCCGCGGGTATTGATAATATTATTCAACAATTAATTATTACCATAAAGTAATGATTAATATCTTCTAAGATTAAGGGAATTTATAATGAAACGTATACTTCTTCTATCGGTTTTATTTTCTTCAGCATTAATAGGGTGTGCAAGTACGTCAGATACTCCATCCGCAAATAAAGTTCTGGCGACAGGGCCATTTGCTGATTGCCATTTATCATCGGTTGAAGAACGCGGTCCTATTCGTCCTTCATTATACGTTGTGGGGACGTTCCCTGATGGTCAGTGGATGCATATGGACAAGCGTGAGATGTCGTACAAAGGAAATGGTATTTACCAAGTTGTAAGCGAAGAGAAAGCGGGCAATGTTAGTTTACAATTTGCCACTATGGGTTGGAATCCTCAGTTTACGACAGCAGGAATGACGATGACTGTTGGCTATGAAAAAGAATTAAAGCGTGGTGGTTTTGCGAAGAATACGACGGTTAATATTCCAGTTGATGGTAAATATCTTTGGAGTATTGAAATTAGTAAAGATAAAAAACCAGTACGGGCACTCGTGAAAGCCTGTAAATAGAAAAACATTATGATATACCCAAGCTACCTCGATAGATATTTCGAGTAAGAGGTAACTTGGGTATATAAATCGATCCTTTGCACTAAAGGGATGTTACTTATCATAATGATACAAAAATAATAAAGTAAGCAGTCAGTTAGTACGGATAGAATATTCAAGTTACCCGTAATTAATAAAATACCAAAAGTATTAACCGTATACGGAGTATAAAATGGCAACAGTTAGCTTGCGTAAAGTAGAAAAAGAATATGATAATGGATTTAGAGCCGTACACGGGATCAATTTAGATATTAATGACGGTGAATTTATGGTTTTCGTCGGGCCATCAGGTTGCGCAAAGTCGACGACGCTTCGCATGATTGCGGGCTTGGAAAGTATATCGGGAGGGGAAATACATATTGGAAGCCGTGTTGTAAACGATCTTCCTCCGAAAGATCGAGGAATAGCTATGGTATTCCAGAACTATGCTTTGTACCCGCATAAAACGGTGTTTGATAACATGGCATTTGGTTTAAAAATGCAAAAAAGACCAAAAGAAGAGATCAAACAACGTGTTGAAGAAGCCGCTGAGAAGTTAGAAATTACAGATTTGTTGTACCGAAAACCGAAAGAAATGTCTGGCGGGCAACGGCAACGTGTCGCCGTGGGGCGTGCGATTGTGCGTAAGCCCGATGTTTTTTTGTTTGATGAACCCCTATCGAATCTAGATGCAAAGCTACGAGTTTCGATGCGCGTGAAAATAGCTCAATTACACCAATCACTGAAAGAGGAGGGTAACCCTGCGACAATGATTTATGTTACCCATGATCAGACTGAAGCGTTGACATTGGGTGATCGTATTTGTGTACTTAATCAAGGTAATATTATGCAAGTTGATACGCCATCTAATTTGTATAATTACCCTAGTAATAAGTTTGTAGCAGGATTTATAGGCTCTCCCGCGATGAATTTGGTGCATACTATATTACGTAAACTTGGTGATGATATTTACGTTGAGCTTGCTCCTGGAGCGAGAATTATTATTCCTAAAGATAAGAAAGAAAAACTCATTAATCATATCGACAAAGCGGTATGGCTTGGTATCCGCCCTGAAAATATTAGTTTAGCTACTGATGATGAAATGATAAATGTACATGATGGTGAACTAACGGTTGTTGAAAATTTAGGTAATGAGCGATATCTATATTTTAAAATTGGTGAAAATGAAATAGTTTCTCGCGTAAGTGATCAAAACATTACCACATCAGACATTGGTAAACGAATAAGGTTTAATTTTGATTCCACAGTTTGTCATGTATTTGATGCCGATACAGAAAAAAATATAACTCTTTAATATAAATATGGCAACTAAGTAGTCTCTACTAGCAGAGGTATTAATACCTCTGCTAGCTAGTTGTAACTGAAATAAAAATCATATATCTGGATTATCACTATTGAAACAAGGAATAATGATGAAAAATAAGTTAGTACTATTTACAGCACTGCTTGCATCTTTGCCTGCCTTTGCAGATTGGAATCAAGCATATTTCCGAGGCACTACTAATAATTGGCAGAATGAAGCCATGGTTAAGGTGAAACCTAACCATTGGCGAATTGTTAAACAATTCCATGTCGGGGATGCAAATAACCCACCGAGTTTCAAAATCGATCGATTTGGTGACTGGTCTGAGAGTTACCCGTTAGCGAATTATGTGGTAGATAGTAATAAAACCTACGAAATTAATTTTTATGATGATACCAATAGTGTCATTGTGCATGAAAAGCTTCCTTTTGATATGCGTGATGAAACCATGTATTTCGTATTCTTAGACCGATTTTATGACGGCGATCCATCAAATAATACGGGTAACAATAGTCAAACATACTCAGCTGATAAGTCAGATTATAAAAAATATTTTGGCGGTGATATTAAAGGTTTGTTGGCAAAATTAGATTATCTAAAAGAGATGGGAATAACATCTATTTGGATTACACCACCAGTAAATAATGTTGATAAATTAAATAAGGATGGTTCAGCTGGTTATCATGGTTACTGGGGGCGTGATTTTTTCCAAATCGATGAGCATTTAGGAACAATAGATGATTATCGAGCGTTGAGTCAAAAAATGGATGAGTATGGTATGAAGCTGGTGCTCGATTATGCACCTAACCATTCAAATCCAAATGATGAAAACGAGTACGGTGCATTGTACCGAAATGGGGTATTTCAAACGAGTTATAGTGGGGATACTCAGAATTGGTATCACCACAATGGTGGTGTAACCAACTGGGATGATTACTATCAGGTACGTAACCACAATTTATTTAATCTGTCTGATTTTGACCAGAGTAATGAAAATACGTATCAGTATCTGGTACAGGGGGCGAAGTTCTGGATTGATCTGGGTGTTGATGCCATTCGTATTGACGCAATCAAACATATGGATAAATCGTTTATTCAGCGTTGGACAAGTGAGCTAAACAGTTATGCAAAATCAAAGGGTAAGCCGGGGTTGTACTTCTTCGGTGAATGGATGGATGCCGGGGCAACAGCAACGGGTTTAAACGCGCTATCGATTGATTTTGCTAATACATCCGGTTCTGCGTTGCTCGACTTTGGTTTGCGAAATACCATCGAAGATGCGTTATTACGTGCAAACGGTGCAGGTATGTACGCAATCAATAATTATATGAAAATCAGAGATGTAAAATTTAATTCAAGTGATTGGCAAGTGGTATTTTTAGATAACCATGATGCACCACGCTTATCGACAGTGCTTCGTTCAAATGCGACCAATTTTGGTCCAGGTCAAGATAAGTGGGGGGGACGTCAAAGTGTTCCGTTTTCTCAAGCTCGTGTTGATCTGGGGCTAGCTTTAATCATGACATCTCGTGGTATTCCTTGCATTTATTATGGTACTGAGCATTATGCAGCAAACTTTAGTGTCAATGGTTTTGGTCAGGAGGGGAATGATCCATTCAACCGTGAAATGATGCCGAGTTTTGATACAACGACACCAGCCTATCAAATCATAAAAAAATTGAGCAAACTCAGAAAAGAAAGTTATGCAATTCAGCAAGGTGATTATATTGAGCGTTGGGTAAATAACGATGTATTAGTTTATGAACGTAATGCTGGCGATGATGTCGTTGTTGTTGCGATGAACCTTGGTCCACAAACATCAGTTAATGCTATAAACCTAGGGTTGTCAAATGGGACTTATAATAGTGTCCTGGGTAGTGATGAGGTGGTTGTTGCAAATGGGATGGGTACTTTTAACTTAGATCAAAATGAAATAGTGATACTTCATACTAAGCATTAATTGGACAAATCCAGACCTGATCTGACAGTTACCTGCTTTTGATATGGTGCTGTCAGGTTAGATCTGGGTCATCGATGGTTATGCTACTCATTATAAAGCACGATATAGTGAACGATTCTATGCGATGATCGAGTACCTTGAGGTGCTTGGGTATAAGTTGAATTTTATTTGTCATTTTTATTGATATGTGACTCTACGTCACTACATTACTTCAATATAAGAATAAACAAAACAAAATATTTTATTTCCTATTTTGGAAGTGCAATAAAAACCTATCCATATCCTTTTGGGCGTGGATCGTGACCCTGATATAAAAGCGGCTGGAATAATTATACCAATCCAAACACATCATCATCCACAAGGCAGTTTTTATTTACGTTTACAGGAGTTCGTGATGAAAGACGCTTTTTTAGCCCGTGTTGCAAGTAACAACCCTAACCAGCCGGAATACCTTCAGGCAGTCACGGAGGTGGTTGCCTCTATCTGGCCATTTATCGAAAAAAATCCCAAGTATATTGAAAGTGGTATTCTGGAACGCTTGGTTGAGCCGGAGCGTTTAATCCAGTTTCGTGTTAGCTGGGTTGACGATCAGGGGAAGGTGAATGTTAACCGTGCATACCGTGTTCAGCATAATTCAGCAATCGGGCCTTATAAAGGCGGAATGCGTTTCCATCCATCGGTAACCCCATCAGTACTTAAGTTTTTGGCTTTTGAGCAGACGTTCAAAAATGCTCTGACTACGCTCCCTATGGGCGGCGGTAAAGGTGGTAGTGATTTTGATCCTAAAGGCAAAAGCGACAATGAGGTTATGCGTTTCTGTCAGGCGCTGATGTTTGAGCTACACCGTCATTTGGGAGCTGATACCGATGTACCTGCTGGTGATATTGGTGTTGGGGCCCGTGAGGTTGGCTTTATGACGGGGATGATGAAAAAGTTGTCCAATAGTGCCGAATGTGTGTTTACCGGTAAAGGCTTGTCATTTGGCGGCAGCTTGATCCGTCCTGAAGCGACAGGTTATGGATTGCTTTATTTTGTAGAGGCCATGCTTAAGGAGCAAGGGCAAACGCTGGCTGGTAAACGGGTAGGGGTGTCTGGCTCTGGCAACGTGGCTCAATATGCGATTGAAAAAGCAATGCATATGGGCGGTAGGGTGATTACGGCGTCTGACTCTAGCGGTACTGTGTATGATCCAGAGGGTTTTACACCAGAGAAATTGGCTTGCCTGATGGAAATCAAAAACGTCAAGCGTGGGCGTGTTGCTGATTATGCTCATCAGATGGGCCTTACCTATAGTGAAGATGGCAAGCCTTGGCAGTATGAAATGGATGTTGCTCTACCTTGTGCAACCCAAAACGAACTGGATGGTAATGATGCCGAAATGCTGGCAGGAAACGGTGTGATGCTGGTGGCTGAGGGCGCGAATATGCCAAGTACCGCCGATGCTGTCGCTATATTTAATAATGTCGGTATCCTTTATGCGCCAGGCAAAGCGTCAAATGCCGGTGGTGTTGCGACTTCTGGTTTGGAAATGAGCCAAAATGCGTTGCGACTTGGTTGGAGCCGAGAAGAAGTTGATCAACGTCTGCAGGATATTATGTGTCGAATCCACCATACCTGTGTTGAATATGGCCGAGATGAAACTGGAAAAGTGAATTATGAGCAGGGTGCGAATATTGCTGGCTTTGTGAAGGTCGCTGATGCAATGCTCGCACAGGGCGTTTGCTAGACATTGACGGCATGTGGCTAGCCACAAGTTATGCTTCATGCATGACTGATTGTCAGTTTTGAGCATATGTAAGTCGGGAACCTATGAAGGGTTCCCGATTTTATTTTTTCCGTCTGCCTATAACCTTGAATGCCGATACCATCGAGCAATGGCCTGTGTGCTTTGGAGGCAGACCAAAGGGTTGTGATGAAATAATGGAGCAAGTTCTGTGGTTGGAGAGCCTTTCGGAAATCATATTATTGGTCGAACAACGATATGAAATACAGAACTAGGGCTTGTTTCTAAAGGCGTTACATGGGATCTTACCTACTTTCTATTTTTGAGAAAGTAAGTAAAGAAATATGGCTGTACTAGACATTCTAACCGCGCCGGATCCACGTTTGAAGCTGAAGGCAGAGAAAGTGACCGACTTCCAAGCCGCACAGCAGTTGATTGATGACCTGTTGGATACCATGTACGAAACCAGTAACGGTATCGGTTTGGCGGCAACTCAGGTTGGTCGCCGTGAGGCGATTGTGGTTATTGACCTTTCAGAAGAACGTAACGATCCGTTGATTCTGGTTAACCCAGAAGTGGTAAGCGGTAGTGATAAAGAAATGGGTCAAGAAGGTTGTCTGTCGGTTCCTGAGTATTACGCTGATGTTGAGCGTTACACTTCTGTTGTGGTTAAAGCTCAGGATCGCAATGGCGAAGAGATGACCATTGAAAGTAATGATTTTCTGGCTATTGCTATGCAGCATGAGATTGATCACCTGCAGGGTAATCTGTTTATTGATTACCTGTCGCCGCTTAAGCAGCAGATGGCGCTAAAGAAAGTAAAAAAACATGTAAAGGCTGTCTCTAAGCAGCGTTAATCTGCATAAAAGATATCTTGCAAAATCAGGCCATTACCGAGGCGTATTTATTACGTTGGGGTAGTGGCTTTTTTGTCTGAGGACTAACGTTATTTTTTGCTATAACTAATTAGGATGAGGTTTATAGAGTTAGTTGAAGGTCATGTCAGAGTGTGGATAGCACGGAAGTGGTAAAATTTAGACATAAAAAAAGCCCTCGAAGGGCCTTCTTTTGTTTAGGTTTGGTGCGGAGGGAGGGACTTGAACCCTCACGTCCTTGCGGACACTAGCACCTGAAGCTAGCGCGTCTACCAATTCCGCCACCACCGCAATACCTAATAGTGCAATAAATCACTTGGAGCGGATAACGGGAATCGAACCCGTGTCATTAGCTTGGGAAGCTAAGGTAATACCATTATACGATATCCGCTTTGGTATCTAAGTGACTGATTACGTGAGTGATAATAGGCTTGTGCGTTGTTCATCGCAATCGCTTGTGATTTGAATTGTGATTCCTGTCACGCTTTTGTCTAATTTAATGTTTTACTTGTATAATTCGTGATCGATTGGTGCGATTTTATGAATCAATATCACTGGATGTCATGGTTATGAGGAGGGATACATGTTCGCACCAAGTTGCCATTTACCCGAAATGACGACCCAACGTTTTATCATTCGAGCCATGACTATTGATGATCTGGATGATTTGTTTGTCATTTATAGTGATAGAGAAACCATGCAGTATACCGCCGTGCCCCCATTTACTGCCCCCAATATGGTTCATCAGCTTTTAGATAGCGTCACTGCCTTATTAGAAAAAGGGGAGTCTTTTGAGTGGTGTATAGAAGATAAGCTAACGGGTAAAGTGATTGGTACTTGTGGGCTCCATTCGTTTAATGAATCCCGTACTTCGGCTGAAGTAGGTTGTATCTTGCATGCGAGCTATTGGCGACAAGGGGTGATGACGGAAGTGATGGGAGCATTGTTGTCATTTGCTCAGAAACAGGGGTTAAAACTTATATTGGCAGATATTAACGGTGAAAACCATGCTTCTCGGTCGTTCTTTGCTCATCTTGGTTTTTTGGCGACGACAAACCGTTATTATGTGCTTATCCTAACAAGTGGGTAGCGGAGCCGCATTTCGCGGCTTGCGGTACTCGATAGCAGTAAAAATAACGAAATTGGGAGAAAGCAGATGAAGCGCATGCCTTTGTATATTGTTACATTGCTCGCCTCTATGGTTTTGGTGGCATGTAAAGAACCGCCAAAAGAAAATACACCCGCCCAGCCCGATCAACAGGTACAAGATACCCATCAGCCTGATTCTCAAGGGCAAGGTGATCAAGCTCTGGATACAACAAGTCAGAGCGAAGCCCCGGTTGGTGCTGACGAAGATGCTCATGGTTGTAAAGGTTCGGCTGGCTATCAGTGGTGTGCCAAAACTGAGCAGTGTGAGCGTCCGTGGGAACTGTCAGCAAAAGAAGGGATAGAAAATACCGAAGAAGCGTTTGCTAAGTACTGTGGCCATTAATAATAGCTCGTTATTCGGCTAAATCAGTATGTAGAGCGGATTGAATGCTACAAAATAAACGCCCCGTATAACGGGGCGTTTATTTTGGTGGTTAGGCCGCAAGCTAAGAATGCTGTTGAGGCTTGGTGTTTAGCAAGGCGGCCTGTAAGTCAATTATGATAATGCGTGTGACACTTCTTTTGTTTCGTCACCGGCCTTCATCATGCGGTTAAGAAGTGGGCTTGTAACCGCCATCAGTACAGCAACGGCAAGGGTTACAATACCGATATTCTGGAATACTTCAGTGTATAGGGGCAGTGTTTCAAGTGGGTCGGTAACATTTTCCGGCACGGCACTGAACGTTGCCACGTAACCACCGATAATGAATGATGCCGCTTGGGTAAGGAACCATGCCCCCATTGTAAAGCCCATCAGACGTTGAGGTACCAAGCTAGCAACCATCGCCAAGCCTAGTCCGCTGATCAACAACTCACCAAGGCTCTGGAACAAGTAAACCAGTACCATCCAGCCCATTGATACCATCCCGGTGCTATCGGCAAATAGAATACCTGCAGCAGCAACCGTCAAGAAGGCGAATGCACACATGAACATGCCAACAGTAAATTTGCCCGGCATAGACAAGTCACGGTCCCGGCTACCGTAATAAGTGTATAGGTACGCTAGGATAGGGCTGCACAAAACAACCCAGAATGGGTTCAAAGCCTGAAGGCTCACAGGGTTAATGGTAAAGCCAAGGAACTCTGTACGAACGTTATTGATGGCAAAGAAGTTCAGTGATGTAGGCATCTGTGCATAGAGTACATAGAACACGATAGCTTGTAGCATCAGTACAAACGCGACAATCATCTTCTTGCGCGATGCACCCGTTTCGCTAAGTGTCTCTTTGAGGAACAGGCCAACAACTGCCACACCAATCAAGCCAAGAACGATGTTGGCCATCATGATGTTTTGTAGCAACCAGGCACAGATCAGGGTTGAAACGATAGTGCCGCCGATCACAAGACCTAGGTGCTTGATATTAACCGGCTGTGTGTCTGGGTGTGAGCCGATCCCTTGCACGGTATTGCGTAGCATAAAGTAGCTGCCAAGACTTGCAAGAAGGCCCAAGCCACAAATTACGAATGCAGCGGTATAGCCGAATTTTGCCGCGATAACAGGGCTCAATGACAGAGATGTTAGTGAGCCGATGTTGATAGACATGTAGTAAAGGGTGAATGCACCGTCGAGGCGGTTATCGCCTTCTTCATAGCACTTAGCCAGCAGACTTGATGGATTGGCTTTGAACAGGCCGTTACCTACAGCAATGGCACCCAAGGCGAAGAAAATGAAGTTTGGATGAATAATGGAAAAGCCCATCAGGAAGTAACCGAGTGCCAAGACAACAGCACCGAATACCATGGTGCGTTTGGTACCTAGGATATGGTCACCCACATAGCCGCCGACAGAAACCAGACCATATACCAGGGCGGCGAACGCACCGAAGGTAACAAAGGATTCTTGCTGGCTGAAACCGAGTTGTTGCACAAAGAATACAGCAAGGATGCCTTGAAGCCCGTAATAGCCAAATCGCTCCCAGAGCTCGATAAAAAATATCATCTTGAACGGTTTGGGTTGGTCAAAAATACTAATTTTATTATTCATTATGGTTGTGATTCTTATAAAGTTGATTGAGTGCAGTGATTAAAGCTGCAAATCGATCCAAATAAAGTGACTTTGTCGATTGTTTCAAAATGTTACGTGAGAGGCAAGTCACATTTGTTTGGAAGATGCTATATGTTGCACATCGTATGACCAGTGAAATCATTTAGGTGTAAGCAAAGAGCCAGTGCATAGTTCTGATTATTTATCCATAAATAGAAGAGTATGAAGGGGGAGGTAGAGAAGTGTGGAGAGGGTGGCGCGTACTCGTAGAGAGAATAAATAAGGACAAAGAGACATGAATGAACAGGGGGAACAGGTAAAAAAAATGGGCAGCGATTGCTACCCATTCAATGTGATTTACCGATCTAGGTGAAAATTATAGAGCTTGAAGCTCAAAGCGCTCGGTTGGGGTTACGATTTCGTTCTGTGCGGCAATTGTCTGTAGTTCCCATTCACCGCGATCTGCAGTGGCTTTCAGCACGGCGTAGCACGCGTCATTACAGTGGGCAAAGGCTTCAACAGCATTACCAATAGCAAGGAACTGGCCTGTGAATAGCGCTGAAATCAGATCACCCACACCGACGGGTTGCTTGTCGAATGGTAGGTGGGGGCGCTGTGCCAGCCAACATCCTTCTGCGGTTGCCAGCATCATCGAGAATTTTTCATCAGACACACTGTGCAGGTGTTTGACCAGTACCATCTTCGGCCCTTTGCTCAATGCAACCTGACATGCCTTGATGGCATCTTCCAAAGACTCAATGGCCATATCGGCAAATTGGCTTAGTTCAAATTGGTTCGGCACGATAATGTCGGCCATTGGCATCAAGGTGTTGATGAGGTGCTCGGCAATACCCGGAGCAACGATGCAGCCCTTGTCAGGCGCTCCCATTACGGGATCGCAGACATAAAGTGCGTTAGGGTTGGCGGCTTTTACTTTTTCTACGGATGCTTTGATGGCAAGGCACTGTTCGGCACTGCCTTGGTAGCCACTTAGAATGGCTTCGCAGTTTGTTAGTTGACCAATGTTGTTGATGCCATCGACAAGGTCAGAAATATCCTGGGCATTGAATGCTCGGCCAGTCCAGCCTTCTTTGTACTGGGTATGGTTGGAGAACTGGACGGTATGAATAGGCCAAACTTCAAATCCCATACGCTGTAGGGGGAATACTGCCGAGCTGTTGCCAGCATGGCCGTAAACAACGTGAGACTGAATAGAGAGAATACCTTTCATCGAATAAATCCTGCTGGGGGAATGCGAGTGCTCGATGATATAGATACTTGAGCTTCATCACAATCTATTCATCACTGCCGGGATGCCGTTAATGAGTATAAACATTACATAAGTCATCGTATTTAAGTGTCTTTTTCATAAAGCATTGGCACTTTTGCTAGAAATGGTTTTTGAATTACCAATATCGGGTGTTGACAGTCTCAAGGTGAAAATACAGAGGGTGATAGCGGATTGTGAGAAATTTATGAGGATTGTGTGAGGAGGTTAGGAAGTTTGCTGTACATGCTTAGGAAAGCATAAGCAACCAACCCAAACAGCAGGTTGGAAACCATAAGGATGAACAGACAATGAAAATACGCACTCCGCTAGGCCTGTTAATGGCTTCTGTTGCTGCTCTTGGCAGTGTTTCAGTCCAGTCGGCTGAATTGGAGATAACCCTAACCAATGCCACCAAAGGGATCTATTTTACACCTTTGCTTATCGCGGCTCATGATGACAGTCTCAGAATGTTTCAAACTGGACAGCCAGCTATCGCAGAACTAGAAGCTATCGCTGAGGAAGGGAATATCAGTGGTATGTCTACGCTGATTGGAAATGCCGGCGGGAAGGTTGTTGAAAATCCTGCCGCGGGGATTTTGAACCCCGGTGTTAGCACCACGTTTACCATCGATACTGGTGAGTTGGGTTACTTGTCGGTATCGGCAATGTTATTGCCGACCAATGATGGGTTTGTCGGATTGGACAGTTGGGAGATACCGGCATCGGGGACATATCGAGTGACATTGCGAGGTTATGATGCCGGTACTGAAGCGAATGATGAACTAAAGGGAAGTATGCCTAACCCACCATTTATTACCTTTGGAGAGGGAGGGAGTGGGGTTGAGGCTACGGTAACTAACGATAAAGTGCATGTGCATCCCGGGAATTTGGGTGATACGGATTCGGCAGGGGGCGTGAGTGATCTGGACAGTACCAGTCATCGTTGGCTTAACCCTGTTGCAACCATGGTTGTGGTGGTGAAGTAAGGGGGCGGTGATGAAATATAGAATGTTGATGATAGCCAGTATGGTCGGTTTTCTGGCTGGTTGCCCTGATGATAATAATGATTATAGTTACACTGTCACGGTGGAGAATGTGACGGCTAACCAACCGATGTCTCCTTTAGCTCTGATGGTGCATGATGAGAGTTTTGCATTGTTCAGGGTGGGCGAACCGGCGTCGGTTGCGTTAGAAAATCTTGCTGAATCGGGCAGCAATAGTGATCTATTGTCACTGCAAAACAGCGGTGATGATATTTCCTTTGCGGTATCCGGTAATGGGCTGATCTTACCTGGCGCTTCTGATGCTATCAGTTTTACCCTTAGCTCTGACGAGTTGGGTTATCTTTCTCTAGCCTCCATGTTGGTGAATACCAATGATGCTTTTGTTGGCGAAACTGGATTGGATTTGGGCTCACTTGCCGTCGGTGAGCGTTTTGAAATGGCCATGAATGTATGGGATGCCGGAACAGAGGCTGACGACGAGTCAGCCGCTTCGATACCCGGGCCAGCAGCTGGTGGCGAGGGGTTTAATCCAACCCGTGATGATGTTGACCGGGTGTCTTTTCATGCTGGGGTCATTACCGCAGATGATGGGCTGTCTGGGTCTGCACTTGATGCGACTCATCGTTTTGCAAGTCCAGCAGCGCTGCTGACTATAATTCGTACTGAGTGAAAGATTGTGTGCTCGGGTCGGTCTGCTTGATAGTGATATTGCAAGCAGACCGATGTTAAGGAGCCGCTATGCGACCACAGTCCAGTACAGCAGATAACAGCATATTGCAAAGCGCAACCATTTTACTGGTGGAAGATGATGATGATTTGGCTGAGTTGATGCAGATACACCTGAAATTTCAAGGCCATCAAGTCATTCGGGTTGAACATAAAGAGACGGCCGAAGCCCGTTATCAATCCGAGCATCATATTGATATGTTAATTTTGGATCGGGGGTTGCCGGATGGTGATGGCCTTGATCTCTGTCGGCATCTTCGGGCAAAAGGGGACTGGGTACCCATATTGGTTCTGACAGCACGCGATGGCGAAATGGATAAGGTGGATGGGTTAGAAGCCGGTGTCGACGACTATATCACCAAGCCATTTAGTGTTCTTGAGTTTCAGGCTCGCGTTCGCAATACATTGCGTCGTCAGGCGCAGCATCATGTTGTTATTGATGAGCCGTTTTGTCGGGAAGCGCCACCAGAGCCGCGAGAAACAGACGTATTACAGTTGGGTGCGCTAACCATATTGCCCTCATCACACAGGGTTCAACTTGCTGATAATGATATTACCCTAACTGCCACTGAATTTTCGTTGCTGCATTTTCTTGCCAGTCGACCCGGTCGGGTCTTTAGCAAAGACGACTTGCTCGAACATGTCTGGCATACCCAGCATAGTGGGTATCATCATACGGTGTGTAGCACGATTAATCGTTTGAGAACGAAGTTACAGACCGCAAGCCTATCTCATGATTTCATTCGCACTGTCTGGGGTGTCGGGTATAAGTTTCAGCCTCAGGATTAGGTGTTACAACGGTGAGGCGTTTGCGAGAGAGTTTGCAAAGAGAGGCTGTAATGAGCTTTAAATCCCGGTTATTGCTGCTGACATGTGTCTGGTTCGTCTTGGCATCCATGGTGATTGTTGCCAGCTATGATTGGCAAAAAACAACGATTGAAATGCGGACCAAGCAGAGTTTGCATAAGCAGTTGGCCGAACATATGCGAGATGACAATCCGTTGATGATAGGTACGGATTATAATCCTGTTGCTCTCAAGGCGATTTTTCATACGCTGATGCTGATCGGGCCGGATTTTGAAATCTATTTTCTTGATAGCCAAGGTCATATTACAAGCCATGCGGCCCCAGAGGGTACAGTTATGGCAGAGAGTGTCAATTTGGCCCCCATTCGGCGTTTTCTTCACGATGAGCCGTTTCCCATCTTGGGGGATGATCCCCGTCAGCCCGATAAGAAAAAAGTCTTCTCTGTCGCAGCCATTAAGGAGCTGGGGGCGACCGTTGGTTATCTCTATGTGGTTATAGGTAGCAGTCGCCATTCTGAAATTGCCAATGCTCAGCTTGATCGCCCTTACTGGTTATTGGCGGCTCTGATTTTAATTGCGATTGTTGGATTTGGCTTCTTGGTATATTGGCTTGTGAGGTGTAATTTATTGCTGCCAATCGAAAATATTACCCGTCGATTGCAGCAGCAGGCCGAACATGACTTCCATTTGGTCGCCGATTATACCAATCAGGTTCCTGAATTAGCCCCTATTGCCCACCAGCACCATTTAATGGCCAAGCGTATCCAGCAACAGTTTTTGCAATTACAGCACCAAGGGGAATCCCAGCATAATATATTGCTTCAGCTCAGTCATGATTTAAAAACCCCGCTGTCTAGCGTTATGGGGTATTTGGAAACATGGCGGCTTCAATCTCGGCAAGGTGATCCGCTAATAGATGTGGCTTACCGAAATAGCATTAAACTTTCTGAGCAGTTGCAATCCTTGCTGGATATGGCCAAAAGCCGCAATGTGGTTCAAGAGTATTGCTGTGAGTCGGTTGATTTGGCCGTCATATTGAAAGAGTGTCAAACATCCGTTCGTACCTTGTTGGAACAAAAGAATATCCGCTTGAGAACCGAGGTATTGTCACCATTACCGATAATGGGTGATGCGAAATTGCTGGAGCGGTTGTTTGATAACTTGTTAGAAAATGCACTGCGCCATAGCCCTCCGGGGCAGGAAATCGTTCTGCGTGCACATAGCAATCCCATAACACATAGAATTGAGTTTGAAATTGCAAATCCGATAGCGTCACAAGCCCCTGGTGGAGATTTGGGTATGGGGTTAAAAATCATCAAGTCGATATTGATGTTACATCACAGCCAGTTAAATACGGAATCGAGCGAGCATCGCTATGTCCAGCGATTTGAATTGGACGCTGGCTAAGTGATAGATTGCCTATACAGATTAATGGTTGGTACAAGGTGAAGGCAATGATGATGTTTACATGGAAAGTAGACGATGAACTGGAGCTGGCGTTAGTGACGCCGGAATTGGCGCCGAGCTATGTTGAGTTGGTTGAGCAAAATAGGGCTTATCTTTCCCGTTGGCTGGAATGGCCCCGTTATTGTGCAACGGAAGATGAGTTTAGCCAGTTTGGTATTCATTCGCTAGAGAAGTACGCCAGTGGTAAGGGTATGAATTTTTCAATGGTGTATCAAAGGGAAGTGGTGGGCAATATTAGCTATAACACCATTGATCATCATAAGAAAAAAGTTGAGTTAGGCTATTGGTTGGCGGAGCCGATGATGGGGCGGGGCATTGTCACCCGCTGTTGTCGACATTTAATCGATTATGCGTTTGATCAACTGAATATGGAGAAGGTGCAGATTGCCGCCGCGAAAGAAAACAGTGCCAGCCGAGCAGTCTGTGAAAGGCTGGGGATGACGCTCGAAGGGGTAATAACGAACGAGGAGCTGGTGGGAGACCGTATTCTGGACCATGCTATTTATGGTTTGCATCGTCTAGATAGGGAAAAGCAGTAAATGGTATATCAGCTGGAAACGCCGAGGTTGTATTTACGTCAATGGCGAGCGGATGATTTGCCCGCGTTTGCTCGAATGACCGCAGATCCAGAGGTCATGCATTATTTTCCCAAGACATTAGACAAAGCTGAAAGTGATGCCCTTGCCAGCCGGATTCAAAGTTTGCTCGGCGAGCGGGGGTGGGGGTTCTGGGCGTTGGAGTTAAAAGAGACACAATCGTTTATCGGGTTTGTTGGTTTGCATGTGCAGTCTGCTGAAGTTGTTATACCTCAGACTCCCTTCGTGGAAATTGGTTGGCGGTTAGACAAAAATCATTGGCGGAAAGGCTACGCTTACGAGGCTGCAATCGCCACGATGGATTTTGCATTCGATACCTTGGCGCTTGAGCATGTTTTTGCCTTTACCCTGCTTGATAACCTCCCATCACGAGGAGTGATGGAAAAATTGGGTATGATAAATACCCTGCAGGATTTTGATCATCCTAGTTTGCTCGACTTACCGGAAGAAAAAAAACGCCATTGCCTTTATAAGATAACGAGGCTGCAATGGCGTGATGGTAAATCGCACTGAGAAAGGAACTGAATTCAGCAATCCTTTTTACATTAATCAAACGCTGTGCCATGTGGCGAGAGTGGAAATTGCCTGTTTTTCTTGTCAATTCATGAAAGGTGAGTCTCAGTAAATATGCAATTGATCATTTTGTTTTTAATAATGCGAATGAAAATAAGAGATGAATTGAAATCATATTATGGGAAGACTTGTCTGTCTGAGCGGGGGATATGGCTGTATTGGGTGCGAATACGGGAAGTAAGATCAGCATAATATTTTGGTGACAAGTTCACATAAGGGCAAAAAAATACTCAGGATGAACGGTTTTTTATGTGATTAATTGCATTTGATCATGAAACATTGAGTTACCTGATGCTAGATTTCGCGGTGCATTGTTTTAAAGGAGTATAAAATGCAAGACGCAAATTCTAGGCTTCCTTTTACAGCCAGATTATTGATTCTCCGGCAGTTCCTATGGGGCGCAGCATTCTATGGTACGTATGTACTGCTTACTCGTTTCTTCTTGGAAGAATTGGAATACAGTGAAGCAGAAACCATCATGATGATGGGGGCATTCGGAGCCGTAGGGCCGGTATTCTCTGCCGTGGGCGGTTTTGTTGCTGACCGGTTTATTGGTTCATTCCGGGCGGTATATATTGGCTATACCACATACACTATCGGCTTTTTCATTTTGGGTTATGGTGCCAGTACGCTCAATGTACCGCTCAGTATTTTTGCCATCGCCTTAATTGGCTATGCCCGAGGGCTTTCGGCAACCAGTCCGACGGTATTGCTGGGCAACTCTTATTCTGAGACAAACCGGGATGCTTTCCAGCAAGGCCTCACGGTTAATTACTCAATCAATAACCTCGGTTCGTTTTCTTCCAAATATCTCTTCCCATTCATGGTGGCCTTCTTGGCGTATCAGGGAAACTTCTATATTGCGTCGGCGCTGATTTCACTGACCTTGGTGTTGTTTGTCGTATTCCGTGAACGCTTTATCGCGGTGGGCAACGATATTGACCGCCGTCCGGTATCAACTAAGGTATGGGGCTTGTTTACCGTAGGTTCGGCGTTGATGCTGGGTTTGGTATTCTGGGTCTTCTCAAACCTAGATGCTGGTAAATACCTGTTGTATGGATTGGGCGTGTGTGCGATCGGTTACTTCATTTTTGAAATTACCCGAGCAACCGCAGCATTCCGCTATAAGATGTGCAGCGTCTTGATCATGATCTTCATTATGATTGTGTTCTACTTCTATTATGGCCAGATGCTGACATCAATGAACATCTATGCCATTAACCTGATGGGTGATCAGCTGTTTGGCCTGATCCCAATCCGACCTGAATCAAATGCTGCCTTCAACCCGTTATGGTGTTTCATCCTTGGTGGGCCGGTGATCTTTGTCTATGGCTGGCTAGAACGAAAAGGTTTCTCGCCATCAATTCCGACGAAATTTGCCGCAGCGTTTATCTTCAGCGCGATCTCCTTCTCGCTACTTGGGCTATCAACCAGCTTTGTTGGCGAAGGCGGTAAAATTTCAGCTGACTGGATCTTATGGGTGCACTTCTTCCAGTCAATTGCGGAATTGATCGTTGGGGCATTGGGTGTTGGTTTCATTTTTGAAATGGTACCTCGTTACTTGTCGGCGTTCGCAATCGGTCTGCGTTCCGTTGCTCTGTCGCTCAGTGGTATTTTGGCCGCGGTAATTTCTACTCGTATTGCATTACCAAAAGATCAGGTGCTGACACCGGAAATTATCGAAGGTGTTTATGCTAGCTACTTCTTTAACCTGGCTATTCTTGCCGTTGTGATGGCGGTGATTACGCTGGCGTTGTCCAAGGTGATAGCCAAGTTGGTTAGCAAAGGCGAAGAGCTTGAGCGTTTGGAGTCGCATAACGAAGAAGCCCTAACCAGCAAGTGAATGCAAAAAGAGTGGTAGAGGGTTTGATCCCTACACTCGAGATGTGATTTGAAAAGCCGCCATGTTCAGAACTGGCGGCTTTTTTATTTTAATGGGTGGTAGTGATCAGAGTATGTTGTTGGGATGCAGGCGCTATTGTTATCAAGGCGCTGGCTGTGGTCATCTCCACGATATCGACTTTTAGCTTGCCTTTTCCAAGAAGCTCATCAATAAGGTGTTGCGAAAAAGGCCAGTAGTTTAATGCTGCATTGAGACTGAGATGCTCGCCTGCATTGTCGGGTACGACGAATGTGTAGTCGACAATGGCAAAACCCTTCGGTGGAATACGTGTGTCGGCGAGTACACGGTCAACTTCCCATACATTCAAGTCAACCACATTGCCGTTGGCATCGCCGAGCCATACTTTGAAATTACGGGTATTTTTCTCGGTATGCCCGTCAATGACCTCTCCTGAGCGATAGACTTGCATATTGGAGCTGGTGGCTTTGAAGTCAACCCAGACTTCTCGTCCTTCCGGGAATCCTGTCGGTAGCTTGTGGCCGGCCCCGATATTGGTGACTTTGACTTTTATCGTGACGGCGTCACCTTTTGTGACGGTTGTGGGTAGGTCGATAAATTCCATCTTCGCCGCAGAACGGAGCATAGCCCGGGCAAGCTCAGCACTTTCCTTGGCGCCGAAATATTCATGCAGGGTGGAGTTTCCACCTGAAAAGTCATGGGAATAGACGTGCTTGCGCTCTTTACCCATTACAGCTGATTTGCCCGGATTGTTGCTTGTGCCAGGCCCTGGGGTCATGTGGCAATCTTGGCATTGAATACCTTGTTCGTTGTAGACACTTTCCTGCCATTCATCATAGGTACGTTCTATCGGTGTGCTGTTAAACGGGTGGGTGACATTATGGCAGGTTGCGCAGATCTCTGAGCGAGTGTGCAGATCAGAATAAGCGGTTTGGTGGTAGGGGGATGCAGCATCCGCATGGGGGCCAAGTTTAGTCGGTTTGTTTTTATCAGGTGTTAGTACGTAAGCGGCATTGTCATGGCCCGTAATAGCGCTAATGTTATGACACACATCACAAGTAACACCGGGAATATGACGTTCGCTATCGATATCAGCCCCGGTGATCTTCATGCTGGTCATGCCAATCGGGCTATGGCAAGCCATGCAAAAATTATCAATCTCTCCGTTTGTGGCTTTGCTGGCGCGTTTGAAGAGGCTTTTATAGATAGGGTCATCCCATGAATTGGCCATGTTTGATCCTTTCCATTGTTGATAGATAACAGGATGGCAACCTTGGCAAATCGCCGGGTCTTCAAACATGTCGGGAGTCAGTGGGCGATTGCCCGTTTGAGCTCGAGATGGGTAGAACGGGAGGTTCGATGGTTGGGATGCTTGTACATCGGGTTTGTGGGGGAACTGCCACTTGTTGATGCCGTTTGACGATTGTGCCATGACGGGTAAGGAACACAGTAGTAGCAGGCAGAGTACCAGTCGCAGGTATGTTAGTGATACAAGGCATAACCCATAAGGAGTATGTGGATTATAACAGTTTGCTTTCATGAGACTTTCCGTTTTCTTGTCTAATAAGCTGGTCAGAGTCAGTGTAGCGGGGTTAAATGTGAGACAGTGTTGCAGTTTTGCTAATGGGTATATAATGATTTGCCTTGGGTAGTTGGAGAAAAATAAGATATGAAAAAATACATGGGATGGATAGCAACAGCATTGGCCGTGGTTTTGATGGCGGGTTGTGGCGAGGAATTGAAGATTACAGCTACGCCAATTAAAAATGTTGATAACATTCAGTACAACGAAGCCCAGCTTGATGTGTATTGCCCAACAGGAATTTGCCAGTTTGATTTGGCGGTAAACAAGGACACGGCTTTAACGGTGAATATGCACTACGACTCAACGCGTTCATTTGAGAAAATCGAAGGGGTGAGTGTTACCGGTAAAGCGGGGTCATCGGCGAAAATGCTCGATGGCAATAGTTTTGAATTGGGGCTAGAAGCGAATGATAAGCCGATTACCGTTCAGGTTGTTGATTACTATCGAAACTAGTCGCCAAGCTATTAACTAGTAGATAAATGCTTTCGCAAAGATATACCGGCGGTCTTAATGACCGCCGGTTTTATTTTGTGTGGTGATTTTTTCTAGGGCTTTGCGCTGATGACGATTTGAAGCCTGCGCTGCGGGTTTGGTGGGAATAGCCCGCCGTTCAGCCATGATGTGGCGCAATGCCAGGATCGGGTGGTGCAAAAGCATCCGTGGCCCAGAAAAGCGCATGATGGTTTTGGAAAGCGCTTTTTCGTCGGGTTTGTAGCAGTGAATAGGGCACTGTTTGCATGTGGGTTTGTCCTGGCCATAAGGGCAGCGATCAAGTCGTTCGTGGGCGTAAGCCAGAAATGTTTGGCAGTCGTGGCATAAGCGCTGGTGACGTTGTTGTTGGTGGTGATGGCGGCAGTATATGGTGACCATTGCATCAATAGTCTCGAATTCAGTGGCGAGAGAGCCAAATAAAACCGGCAGCTCTTGATTCATATTCGGCCTCGAGTGATAAAAATTGCAGCAGTTGAATAATAGCTGTTGACAGCCTAACCGCACTGGGTGTTTTATAGGCGCTCTCAAAATCGAGCGTCTATAGATAGTAGCATGTTTTCTATAACTTGCATTCATAATGTATCTTTATGTTTGTCGAGAAAACATGACATAAATCTTAAAATTTACCTATATTCGCCCTGATGATGTTAATGGATGGAAAAAATAGCGGATTTATTCGATGAATATGCTTTGAATGGCTTGATTTCATTGGTTATGAGCAGTAGTATCCGCTCCTCTTTTTTTATGGTGGTGAATATGAGCAGATTTGAATGCCTGGAAAGAATTGTCGAGGAATATCGTAAGAAAGTCCGCGACTCGGAGTTTAATAAACAGAATGACAGTGAAGTCGCTAAAGTCTTAGTTCTGCTTGTTGGTAACTCTATGTTCAGCTTGGCAGATCAATTTGCAGAATGGGTGAATCGTGGTGGCGATCGTACTTACGGTGGTAAGTTTTTCGTTTCTAAGCAGCTTATGACTCTGCTAGAGCCTGTAACCTTCCGTGGTGTTACAGTTCGTCGAGATTCAATTAAGCTATTCCGTATTTCTTAATACAATAGCGACATTTTATTCAATTGCTCTCATAAAAGAAAATTGAAGAATGTATTTTTAGCGATAAATTGCCTGCAATGTATTGCTAGCGAAAAAAGGTGCTTCGGCACCTTTTTTTGTGTCTGCAATTCAATGTAGCCCGTGGTTAGCAATGCTCTGTGAAGTTTGGTATAACTGCCGCAGTCAGTCTTAATATAAGAAAGAGAAGTACATAAATGGATACGGAATTTTGGCATAGCCGCTGGGCCGAAAACCGCATAGGTTTTCACCTTGATGATACTAACCCAAAGCTAATCAAGCACTGGCCGCAGCTTAACGCAGGCCGAGATGATGTCATATTGGTGCCTATGTGCGGTAAGTCGGTAGATTTGACGTGGTTGGCGACCAAGCACGATAAAGTTGTTGGAATCGAATTGAGTGAGATTGCGGTACGTGCTTACTTTTCGGAGCACTTTTATACGCCGTTGGTGATGCCCTTGGGTAACGGCCAATCGTTGTATGAGTTTGATGAATTGTCGATTTACACCGGTGACTTTTTCCAGACTCGTATCGATCCGGTTGATGCTGTGTATGATCGTGCTGCGTTGGTTGCGATGCCGGCTGAGATGCGCCAGGCGTATGCCGATAAGCTGTTATCGCTGGTGAAACCCGGTGGCCGTATTTTGCTTATTACATTGGATTACCCGCAACCAGAGATGGACGGCCCTCCGTTTTCTGTGACTGCCGATGAGCTGCAATCACTGTTCCCAGGTTGTGAGTTGACGTTATTGGAGCGCGATGAGGCCGATGAGACACATCCGCGCCGTCAGCGTGGTCTGAGCCGTTTTGCCGAAGAGGCATGGTTGATAACGGTTTAATTTCTCCCCCAGCTCCCCCTTATCAAAGGGGGAGTTAGAAAGTGTTTTTGAAGGGCATCCCCCCTTATCAGGAGCAGGAGGGCTAGGGTAAGGCCTTTATTCGACGATCACTTTCACATCACCTGCAGTGGCAACGGCATCCTCAATCGCGGTTTCAACGCTGTTACGGCGCGTTAGGGCAACACCAAGACGGCGGCGTCCGTTTATTTCAGGTTTGGCGAATAGACGCACTTGGGTATTAGGGCGAGCCAATGCAGTAGCTAGGTTATCGAAACGAATGTCTTGGGAAACACCTTCCGCCAAAATAACGGCTGAAGCCGATGGGCCATATTGGGTAATCGAATGAATTGGCAAGCCCAAGAACGCGCGGACATGAAGAGCAAACTCAGATTGTTCCTGAGAGATAAGGGTGACCATACCTGTGTCATGCGGTCGCGGTGAGACTTCACTAAAGAGCACCTTGTCTCCTTTGATAAAGAGTTCAACACCAAACAGGCCATAGCCACCCAGTGCGTTAACGACTTTCTCTGCGGCTGCTTGTGCGGCTTGTAGGGCTTGTTCAGACATTTGCTGCGGCTGCCAAGATTCACGGTAATCGCCGTCTTCCTGGCGGTGACCAATTGGCGAACAGAAATGGACACCATCTACCGCGCGTACCGTAAGTAACGTGATTTCGTAGTCAAAATCGACAAAGCCTTCCACAATGACGCGTCCAGCGCCTGCTCGGCCACCTTCTTGGGCATATTGCCACGCAGATTCAATATCCGCCGGTGTTTTGATGACACTTTGGCCCTTGCCTGATGAGCTCATGATTGGTTTCACCACGCATGGCGTGCCAATGCGTTTAATGGAGGCGACAAAATCATCATAGTTGTCTGAGAACTCATAAGGCGATGTGGCAAGCCCGAGCTCTTCTGCTGCCAAGCGGCGGATCCCTTCGCGGTTCATGGTGAGTTTGGTGGCGTTTGCTGTAGGAACAACATTTAGCCCCTGTCTTTCCAACTCGACGAGTTTGTCGGTGGCGATGGCTTCGATCTCTGGCACAACGTAGTGGGGTTGCTCATGGTCGATAACGGCCTGAAGAGCATTACCGTCTAGCATGTCGATAACATGGCTGCGGTGGGCAACTTGCATAGCCGGTGCGTTGTTATAGCGGTCGACGGCGATAACCTCTAGCCCAAGGCGTTGGCACTCAATGGCCACTTCCTTGCCAAGTTCGCCTGAGCCAAGAAGTAAAACACGGGTAGCGTGAGATCGGGTTGCTGAGCCTAACATCGAAATTCCTTACTGGATGTTTGTGAAATCTGATTGAGATCATACAGCAAAAAAGCATTGACGCAAACGTTTGCCTTGGGTGTTTGCTTTAGATGTTTGCAGGATTTTACATCGCATAGGACAGAGCAATAACGACTTATCTATAGCGGGTGATTTGAGGCTATTTGCATGTGAGTAATATTTAGCATTGATTGTCAAAGTTGTGTCATTGCTGGCCTGCAAGCCTCGAAATTTCATCTCTCAATCGTTAAATTGGCGGCCGTTCTTACAGGGCATGTTTCGGATATTGATGAAATAAGGATTAGAAAGATGAAAAAGCAGTTGGTTGGATTGGGTATGCTGTGCATGCTGCCATGGTCATCGGTACAAGCTGCCCAAGCCGTTGGCGTGTTCTTTGGCTCTCCAATGTCAGGTATTCAGTATAAGCACCATGATTTGCGTTTTTCGCTAGGGATTGATGACTTTGGGTTGGCCGTGGACAAGACATTTAACCTTGGTTCTTTGACTCAAGATTCGGGTATGAACAACCTCTATACGTTTGTTGGGGCGCAGTATGTCGACAACAAGCACGATAAGTTGGGTGTGCGTGGTGGTATTGGTTTCGAAATACCGATCAATAACGTTGAGTTTTACGGGGAAGTCGGCCCGACTCTGTATGTTGTTGAAGATGTCGATTTGGATCTTGAAGGGCAATTGGGCTTTCGCGTCAGATTCTGAAGCTCTAACACACTGGGGGTTGGCTCTTTGACTCCCCCATAGAAAGGGGGAGGCGTGTATAGGTAGCAGGTGGGTAAAGGGAGAGGGGAATTAAGGCGAGAGTAAATTAGCCTCGATAAAGTACTGTTTGGCTCCGTCATGGAGTGGAGCCGTGAGTCCATCAGTTACCATTTGTTCTTTTTTCAGATGGTTAAATGCAGGATGCAGCTTCTTAAAGGTATCGAAATTATCAAATACCGCTTTGACAACTTGGTAGATGAGCGCCTTGTCCACGGCGGTGGATGAGACGAAGGTAGCCCCCACACCGAAGGTGTTTACCGGCTTATCGTTACCGCGGTACATGCCGCCGGGTATAGTCGCTTTGCGATAAAAGCTATTTTCAGCAATAAGTTTGTCCACCTCTGGCCCTGAAACATCCACAATCACGCTGTTGCAGGCGCTGGTGGCTTCTTTGATAGCCCCGCTGGGGTGACCAACGGTATAAACGATGGCATCGATTTTGTTATCGCACAGGGCGCGTGATTGCTCTGATGCCTTGAGCTCACTGACTTGAGAGAAATCTTTTTCTGTCCATCCCATCGTTTTCATCAGCACTTCCATTGTTCCCCGTTGCCCAGAGCCGGGGTTGCCGATATTCACCCGCTTGCCTTTCAAATCAGAAAAGGTTTTGATCCCGCTATCTGCGCGCGCTACGACGGTAAAGGGTTCGGGGTGAAGAGAGAATACGGCGCGCAGCGACTTGAATGGACCTTTGTCGGCAAACAGGCTTGTACCGTTGTAGGCGTGGTATTGCCAGTCGGATTGCGCGATCCCCATATCAAGTTCATTGGCCCGAATGTTATTGATGTTGTAGATCGAGCCACCGGTCGACTCCACTGAGCAGCGTATACCATGAGCTTTCCGGCCGTTGTTGACTAATCGGCAAATGGCTCCGCCTGTGGGGTAATAGACCCCGGTGACACCGCCAGTGCCGATGGTCATGAATGATTGAGACCAAGCAGGCTGTGAGAGTATTCCGACGGAGGCAAAAAGCAAAGCAGCAGCAAACGTGCGGAGAAGCCACATAGTAACCTCGCAGTAAGGTGTCAAAGTTGAGAGTGTAGCTGTTTGGTCGAGGGGATGTTGTCGTGAGGATAAGACGCCCCCCGTTGGGTGGGGAGCGTGGAATAAAAATAATAGCTTAGCTGATCTTGGGCTTTTTGCTTTCCCACTGGGTGATGAAGGCAACAGACAAAATGATAATCGCTGCACCAAGCCACAAGCGACCTGGTGGAACCCAGCCGAATACCAGCCAGCCCGCCAGCACATTAAGGGGCAGCTTGGCATGGTCAAATGGCTGAACAAATGAGGCGTCAGCCACGGCATAGGCTTTGGCAATTGCCCACTGTGCCAAGGCCGTGAGCAAGCCCGCTGCAATGAGTAGCCCCCAGCCCAACTCGCCTTGTGGTAGAACAAAATCAGGCAGTGCCAAGAAAATGTTGAACGGGGTGATCAGAATAAGCAGGTACACCACAATGGTTGTTGGTGAATCATGTGCTGACATCTTCTTAACCATCAGCGAGTAACCGGCCCAGAAGAAAGCAGCACCGACAGGTAGCAGGGTGGCCCAAGTAAAGCCATCTGACCAAGGTTCAAGAATGATCATCGCCCCGATAAAACCGGTCAAGGTCGCGATCCAGCGGGCTGTACCGACTTTCTCTTTAAGAAGTAGGCCTGAACCAATGGTGGCAAACAGTGGTGATGTCATCAGCAGGGCGATGCCTTGCCAGATGGGTACCGGATAGGCCAGTGCCCAGAGCCAGAGCTGAATACCAATTACCGACAGGAAAACCCGAAAACAGTGCATCCCGAAATGGTTGGTACGTAGCGCATTGCGAAGCCCCAGAGTGCGTAGCCAAGGGAAAATAGCAATAAGTGCAATGAAATACTGGATCAGTGCAACAGTGGTGGATGGTAAACCGAGATTGATACTGACATATTGGGCGAGACTATTGACGATGGCAAAGGCCAGCCCGGCAGTGAGCATCCAGCTCGCTCCGTGGAGCGGGTTGTGTTGATGTGACATGAAAAGCATTCTTTATAGTAAAACTCGAAAAATCATACTCCTGCTTTGTACTATCACAAACAGCTTTCGTGACAGCGTGACTTGGCAGGTATAAAAAAACCGCCTATTGGCGGTTTTTTTAGCGAAATTGTCAGCGTAAATCCATTGATGGCTTAAGCCGCCACATAGGTTAGCGGAATATCTGGGTTTAGCGCTTCAAGGGTGGCCTGAGTGTTGGACAGGTGGCTGATTGTGCTATCTGCTTTTTCAACCAGTGCTGCTTCTTCAAGTTCTGACAGGGCATAGCCAGCCATGTTCATGTTGATCAATGCAACTTGTAGTGGAGGCAGGCTAGGGTTGAATGCCGCGTTCTCGGCATACATACCAGCGAAGATACGGCCGTCTTTCGCTTTAACGGCCACGCCGCTGAAGTTCTTGGTATATGGAGCATGGGCACGGTTAGCTGCACTGCAGGCTTCCTGTACCAACGATTCGGTCGCTTCGGTGGTCATACCGTGATTAACCTGAGTCATCAGTGCATCGCTAATGTTTAGATCCGCAGGGCCAAAAGATTCAGGTAGGTATTCTTGTAGTGTTTTTGCCGCACGTTCAGGCAACTGCACAATTAGCTCTTTCGCTGTTGTCAATTCGTTCATGAACTGACGGCAGTGACCGCATGGGCTGTAGTTGATGGTGATATCACGGATGCCTGTTTCACCTTTTACCCAAGCGTGGCTGATAGCAGATTGCTCGGCATGGACGGAATGAGAGAGGCAGGTACCAACAAATTCCATGTTAGCACCGAAATACAATGTACCAGAATGGCCGCGAGCAATTGCACCAACAAAGAAGTTTGAAATAGGTGCAACAGAATAGGCTGCGGCAAGAGGAAGTAGGGCAACACGAAGTTCACTGTCTGTCATTTGTGTTTTGGCCATTAGTTGCTCGAACACGTCAGAACTTAGGGTTGCATCAAAATTATCGGCTGTCACAACGGGTTTAAGTGCTGCTGCCAAATCTACAGGTAAAGCGCCTAAAGCATCCATTACTTTAGTGTGCATGAGTGAATACTCCGTCTTGTGTATGGAGAAACATTGTAGGCTGCTTGCTAAGAATCTTGTGTGATCTACATCACACAAATATCCTTGTTGTTGCAGTCATTACACTTATGGGAGTCGGGTCACACAACAAATAAAAACCTAGCTTAATAAAATCAGTACATTAGGTTTGTATTCGATTACCTGCACATTTGGCAACATTCATAGACCAAGGGTTAGCCAAACAGATACATGATCACGGGCAATAGTAAAGGGGCCAGAATAGAAGTGATAACCCCACAGATAACCAGAGCCAGAGAACTAAATGCACCTTCTTGGAAATCTTCTTCGGCTGCCTTGGCTGTACCGAGTGCGTGAGAGACCGTTCCCATGGTTAATCCTTTGGCAATGGGTGCCTCAATACGTAATAGCCTAAATAGAGGATAGCCTAATACCGCGCCGAATAACCCGGCAATAATCACCATGATAGCTGCCACAGAAGGAACGCCGCCCACTTGCTCCGCAACGGCCATTGCAATCGGTGTAGTGACCGATTTTGGCAAAATAGAGGCGGTAAGCTGGCTGTCTGCCCTCATCATTACGGCAATACCGGCCCCAGTGACCATCGACAAGATGCTGCCGATCAGGCAAACCGAAAAAATGACCTTCCACTTTTGTCGAATTTGGCTGAGTTGTTCGTAAAGCGGGAATGCCAAGGCAACCACTGCTGGTTCGAGCAGGGCATTGATCCATTTGTTTTGTTCAAAATAGGTTTCGTAAGGTACTTTTAACCATATCAACAGGGGAATGATTACCAAAAGGCTAATCAACAAAGGGTTGACGATAGGGTTCTGTAACCGCTGTGCAATGTAGCGGGCTGTATAGAAGACAACCAGCGTTGTAACGAGCCAGATCATTGCTTTTCCTTATAGTGGGTTGCGATACCCAATGCGGCAAATACCACCAAGCTGCTGCCAAGGGTGCTTAAGAGGATGATCAGGGTATTGGCCTGAAGCAAATCGAGATAGTTCATCAGTCCGACTCCGACAGGTACGAACAGCAACGCCATATGGCGGATCAATAAGTGACAGCCGGGCATTGCCCAATTTGCAGGGAGCAATCCCATAGAGAGGATAGTGAACAAGATCAGCATGCCGATGATACTGCCGGGGATCGCAAGACCAGTGAGGAACTGAATGCCTTTCCCTGCCATGAGGCATGCAAAGATGATGAGGAAAGAACGTAGGTAAGCCATAAACCCTTCATGATTAGCGTAGGATTGATTTATCATACAAAATAAATGTGATCAAAACCACACTTTATTGGCGGTTAAATTCGCGAAAAAATGGCGTTTAAATCCTTGGTTGCGGCGTTATGGTGAGGCTGCGGGTAGGTATTCAGTTGAATGAGGCGTAGATAACGGCAGCACCGGCAATAGTGAGGATCACCACAGATATTTTATGCATGATGCTATGGTTAACGATGTTTTCTGCTGGAGACTTTTTGGGAGAGGTCGAGTTTGAGGGCGAGGTGGGTGAGACGGGTTTTGCGGGAAGTGCGTTAACGGTCTTGCTCTCATGGATAATTCGGCAGGTTTTCACCGGCAGCGGAACCCGAAAACCATAGTGGCGGATCACATCGATAGGAATAACCACCTTGTTGCCGCGTGTTAGCTTTTGTTGCAGAGAATGGCACAGCGTATTGAGATCATACTGGTTATTGTGGTCATCCTCGTAAGGATCGATTTGAGTGAAGGTTTTGTGATACAGCGGCTCGGCATTAATCACCTCGCCAGCACTTAAGCATAAGGTTTCCAACAGACGTGACTCATGCACAGTAAGCGAAGTTTCGGTTTTGTCGTTCCATATCAACAAGCGCATGTCGGGTACAAAGTCGACATGGGTAAAGCGAAAACAGCGGGTCAGTGTTTTTGTCGTCATGGTTTCCACTCAAAACAACTATGTAGTTGTGCAGTAAGAGATGCGAACCAGCCAAAGAGCTTCCATGCCGACACGTTGTAAAAGTGCTTCGGTTCAATAGGCTACAAGTATTTATCCCACGCTATCCATGACCAATGACTGCTTGTGATTGGCATTGTTGATAAATAACTTGATTAGATAAAGTGTGAAAGGGGGCGTCTGTTTTTGCAACTTGCGCTATGGTGAATGTGTCTCAGAAAAAAGCCCCAAAGCGCTTGGTCGGCTTCGGGGCTCATATCATAATGACGGTTTAACTGATTTATAAACGGTTCAGTTGATATTTTTCTGCAACTTACACCAGTGTGGCCACGTAGTCGTATACCGCTTTTAGGATTTTCATCTTGCGCTCATCGCTTTGGTTGTCCATCGCTATGGCTTCAAGGTTCTGCATGTAGCGCGGCAGTTTCTCCTCGAAATAATCCTGGCAGTAATGCTTCCATTGCTGTTGCTCTTTGTAATCGAGCGTCATAGGGAAGTTGCGGGCACGGTAGCGGAACAGTAGCGGTTTGATGCGCTCATCGCTTACATTCAGTTCCAGCTTGCCCAGTTCTTCAGGCGGTGTCTGCAAGATAATGTTCATGGTGGCACGATCAGCATACGAGAAGAACCCGCTGTAAAGCATCGCATCAACATTGTTGTCGTTGTTGAACTCGCGCTCTTGGCTGTATATCGCCTGTAGTTTTTCGCGCACTTCTGGGTGTGCTTTCAATACAGCGAGGTTTTTCAGGCAAGCTTCACGGTCGATACCCAGACGGGCCGCATCTTCTGCGCGCAGGGTTTTCGCCGGGGCCAGTACCGGGCACTTGTTAAGGTGGATTAGCTTGAGCGGAACAGGTAACTCATCAGGGCCAAGGTCAATACGTTTGGTATACAGGCGCTCGCGCAGCTCATCAGCCGACAGCTCGATAAGCGGGGTAGGATCCATCGCAAGGTTAACCGCAATAACCGCATTCTTGTTTTCTGGATGCCATTCCATCGGCACAATCCAGCTGGTGTTGCCGCAATCAACACCGAACATGCCCGATACGTGCATTAGCGGGGTCAGGTTGACCACGTCGATAAGCTCTTGCAGCTTGCGCTTGTTGCGCAGGGTGAAGAAGTAGTCGAACAGTTTTGGCTGGTTTTGTTTGATTTGTTTCGCCAATTCGATAGTGGCATACACATCGGCCATTGCATCGTGGGCGTTGGCGTGTTCAATGCCGTTGGCTACCGAGAGCTTTTCCAGCTTAAAGCTTGGTTTGCCGTCTTCGTTGAGGGGCCACTCAAGCCCTTCTGGGCGCAGCGCATAGCAGGTACGCATGATATCGAGCAGATCCCAGCGCGAGTTGCCGTTTTGCCAGCTCCACGCGTAAGGGTCGATGAAATTACGGTACAGCGAATAGCGGGTGACTTCATCATCGAAGCGCACGTTGTTATAACCAATCACACAGGTATTGGGCTTAGATAACTCTGCATGAATAAGGGCCATGAATTCGTGTTCGGGCAAGCCTTTTTCATGGGCTTCCTGCGGGGTGATCCCCGTAATCAGGCATGCTTCCGGCGAGGGTAGATAGTCTACCGGCGGTTTGCAGTAAATCACCAAAGGCTCGCCAATGATGTTCATATCCATATCGGTGCGAACACCGGCAAACTGGCAAGGACGGTCAAGTGCCGGGTTGGCACCGAAGGTTTCGTAGTCTAGCCAAAACAATGTTGGTTCATTTGTGTCTTTCATCGTAATTTCCAGAAACCATTGAATCAGTATTAAGTGTTTGTTCTAACAATGGCTTTCAAATGCTATACTGTTCATATATACAGTAGTTAATTCCTGCGCAATAACGTTTGGGATTGGCATTTGCGTCCAAATCTGCGTCCAAAAGTACTGCGCCCTGCGTCCAAAACAGTGTCCATTCAAGGAACGAAAACAAGGTTTTAGTATGAGCATACTCGATCGGCAATTGAAGTTGATTTCAAAGCAAGAAACGTATGAGGGTCCAACAGAGCTCAACGATGGTGAAGGGCTTGTTGCTCGCATCTCATCTTCAGCTGTGATCACCTTCCAGTATCGCTGCCGATTCAACGGTAAAAACCTAAGAATCAAGATAGGTAAGTATCCCGCAACTTCATTGAAAGAGGCAAGGCGGAAACATAAAATCATGATGGAATTGAGGGAATCGGGCCGAAATCCAGAAATTGCCATGACTGGTGAACAAGATTTCGTCACATTCGACGACTGCGTGAATTACTGGTTGCGGCATTATGTGCCCAAACTGAAAAAAGGGACGCAAGAGCTCTACGGCTCCTTTGCCAAGAACTACTACTTAGGGGCGTTTCCTGATCGAAACGTAGAAACTATACCCGCAAGGGAATGGATGCAGTGGCTAGACGGCATTGCAGAAAACAAGCCCAAAACCGCCAATTCCATATTTGCCAACGTTCGTTCCTGCCTTAACTTCTGTAAAAGCAAATTCATTATAGATAGAACAGACTTAGACCGAATAAAGAAGCAGAATGTAGCTACAAACTAGCTAAATCACTATTGACGATGGTGTGTTTGTCCCACATGTAACTAAGGTAAATCGGAAAAATGATCACAGTTAAATTAAAGGAATTTCTCGTTCCAGATGGCGTAGAGCCTCAAGAGGTACTTGTTACATTTGATGTAATGGATATTGCTGAGCCAAGCGAACCAAATTACATAAAAGGTGGTCCAGTTTGTTATCAGGGGGTAGCTGACCAGTTTGGCCACATCCATGATGACATTATTAGTCCGGAGTCTTTTGTGCATATTGTGGGTTGTCTGGGCTACGAAGCTGATTTTTTGAATGATGGAATAGAGTAATAACATTACTTCTTATCGAATGTATTAAAGAAGTGCGTAAGCAAATCACCAAAGCAACAAGTCCGTTATAGAAATTTTTTCATAATCCAACGAGACGGGAAAAATGGGTCTAAAGGTTAGAATTAGGCAATGGCTCTCTAAATGATGTTTATACATCAATAACTTCTGCTGATCTTGTGTCAAGTTCTGATACGTCAGGCCACAGAGCCAGATCTGGAATGCTTGCACAATATATCGGTGGTGTCAGGTTGTCCTTGAAGGCGTAACTTATGAAGTAAAATGGTAGACACAAGGTAGTTATCCAGAGAGTAGTGACCCTTAGGGGGCTTTGGCCAAAGTGTAATTAGAGTTTGCTTTTGATTAAGCCGCCGTTTGTACACGGCGGCTTTTTTATTATTATTAAGTTCCCAACGCGATAGGACACCACAATATGTTTTTCGGTTTTGGCAAACGTAAAGAGAAAGGCAGGGCAGCCCCTCGATTTGAGAATGTACATGCTATTTTGTGCCGTTCGATGGCATTGTACCCATACTTTTCAGATCAGCAGCAACAGGTGATCTGCCAGTTCGTGAATGGCTTTTACGACGGTAAAACAGTGTTGGTTAGCCCCGAGATAGAAGTAGAGGATCATGAAACTCTATTGGTTGTGATTGCCGCCAATGCCGCATTGGTTGGTGCGGCACAGCAGACGAATTTTTTCTCCTCTGTTAAATGGCTCCATATCTGTGCTGATGACTTGCCCGTCGATGGTGATGCTTATGAGTCTTCAACAGTAAGGTTGTGTGCTTGGCCATGTTTAGAGGAATCGTTTGAGATCCTTGAAGGTCATAATCTGGTTGTTCATGAATTTGCCCATGTTCTTGATCACCTGTTTGGCCTTTCGGGAAGCACTCCGGCGCTTTGCGCAGGATACGAGAACTATCTGGATAATATTGAAAAGCAGCAGGATGATGCCATTGCTGATTGTGCTACACCACCCGGAGAGCGAGGGGACACCTTATATGGTTATGATGATGCCTCTTTTCATCCGCCCGAGGAGTATTTTGCTGTCTTGTCTGAGTTGTTTTTCACCAATCCGTCAGCGATTCTAAACGACTCACCTGAGTTATATCGCGATTTGGTTGCGATTTATGGGTTGGATATGGCGTTACATTTACGTGACACAAACGCGTGACAGTGTAACTGTTTGTGTCTCAGTTCTAAGACTGAGGTAGAAGAAGCGAAGGGCATAAAATGAATATTGAAAAAAGAGGAATGAGAATTAAAGATTTCTTGTAAACGGACGCTAAATATAATATCTATGTTATCAATAATGAGAATAACTACTTGTTAAGTGGTATTAACATTAAAAAGTTAATTTATCATGGAGTTATGATTGCGATTGTTCAAGTTGTCTATAACTAGTATTTATTGATAACAATGTTTACAAAATAAAATATTTCTTCATTCTTTTACGCTTAAATAATGATTTTATTCTAAATAATAGCAAAGTTAATACCTGCTTCTTGTTATAAAATCGATTGCATTTATTCTGAATCAGAATATCCCTCCTTGATAAATTTATTTTATCGTCACGATATATATCTTTTGTTTTGCTGTGCGTTAGGCACACTCCTAGTATGCAGACTTCTGCGGTTCATGGGCCGTTACAATATTCATTAATAGGTTTATCAAGAAGAAGTCATGTACTGGGTTTTAGCACTGGCATTGCTGCTAAGTGGATGTGCTAATGGATTGCCAGATATAAACGGAGTTATTCAAAAGGATATACAAGATAGCAATGAAAAAATATTTGTCGGCATTCCAGTTCTCTTTAGCTTGGAAGGTACGGCAGCTCGGTTGGATAATCATTGGCTGGTAACGTCGAAACATAATCGACTGATACTGGCTTTAGAAGGGAGAGATGTGTATTACCATCCTTACTGCGATATCGCATTAGTGAGAAGTGATGGTAACAGTACTCAGCATGCTGGGGTGGTGTATCCTCATCAGGATGTGACACACGTGGGGTATCCTATCGGGTTGCCGCTGTCTTCCAGTAAAGGTGAATACCTTGGGGATGTGTATGTGTCCGGTTGGAAGAAATGCCTGATGTCGGCGACGACGGCACATGTGATGTCGGGAATGTCCGGCGGGGGTATTTATAACGATAAAGGGGAGCTGGTAGGGGTAACCCATGGCTTTTCTTTGGGGGATGTAAGTTGGAAGAATAGGTCTTATTTTCAGCCAGCCATCTTTGTTCCGCTGTATGGTGTGCGTGACTGGCTGCAGACCATTACCGGCAATGATTACTTCCCGGATATAGAAGATCATTTTCTTGAAGATCCCCGGGATACACATATTGCTGTATCTAACTCGTCACCTTAGTAAAAGGGCTGCTTTACGCAGCCCTTGATTATTTTATTCGCTGTAAGCCATTAGCTGTATTTGATTACCGCCATGATTAGTACCACGACCATGCTGGTCAGCATAGGGACAGAGGTACGGCGGATAACATCAATTGGCGTGAGGTTGGCCATACCTGAAACGGTAATGATAACCCCGGCCACAGGCGAGATAGTACGGCCGATACCTGCTGCAAATAGAATTGGCACGAGTGGTAGCAGTGGGTTGACGTTAAAGTTAGCGGCAATTTGCGGCACGATAGGGATAAATGCCATCACCGGTGCGTTGCCTGAACCGGTAATGAAAGCGGTTAGCAAGATAAAACCGGAGAATACGATAACGATACCTGCTGGCCCCAAGTCGAACGACTTCGCGGTGTCGATGAGTGCGGTGATCGCACCGATGTTCTTCAAACCGGCTGAGAAGAATTCTGCCGCGATCATCAAGGTTAGAACGCTGGCGAAGATCATCCCTGTACCTTTCAGCCAAGCCTCGAAGTTGTCGAATGCACGTTGCAAAGAGCGGAAGCGCAATGCTTCGATAACCACACAGATAGTAATGGTCGACATCATGGCGATTGGGATCGTCATGGTGATGGACTCAAACACCATGCTTGAGAAGCCAAACAGGAACACAAATGGCAATACAGGCAGCAGGGCGTAGTAGCCAGGTACCTTGTCGTTGCTGTCATGCTGTTCTTCTAGGGTTTTTAGGAACTTGCCGCGATCTTGGGAAGGATCATAACCTTCTTTTTTGTCGCAGTGGCGTTGCCATGAAATGTTAACCAACGGAATGCTCACCAGCAGTAGCAGCTGGAAAATAGTCTGATGGTTGATTACAAAGTCCATCACATCGACATTGATGGCATTGGCACCGATTACGGCATTGATTTGCCCCGGGCCATATTCCCATGCGGTAGGGATAACGATTGTCGCGACGGCTGTTTTTGCACTAACCCCGGCATTACGCAGTACTGGATAGAGAGTACCCATCAGTAGCAGCGACAGCGATGTTGCACCAGTAATAAACACATACATGATGGATACAAAAATTAGTACTAGCGCCAGCAGAACATACGGGCTTTTCACGGCCATAACAGGGCGTGAGGTAGATTTAACCAAAGCCTGTGATGCACCGATATGGTTTAGGTAAGTTGACACACCCGCAATCGACACCAATGTTAGGCCGACTTTACCTAATCGGCTGTTGGTGATTTCTGTAAAGCGCTGCCAAAGGTCGAAAAACAACGCACCTTGGGTTTTGCCGTCAGCGAGAACGGGTGTGATATCCGCCACTTGTGCGAAGGCAAGCAGGGCCAGACCTGCTGTGATAAGCGTGGCTTGCGGATTGTATTTCTTAAGCATTGAGTAGGCGACGAGGCCCACGATAAGTAGGGTAAATAAATATTCCATATACTACATTGTCTCCAAAAAAGGCGACGAAATAATGCCTGCAACCTAGTGAATAATATTGATCTAAGGCAATTTAAAAGATTAAAACTGAGTGCATAGTCAATAGTTGCAATGCTTGTCACCATTTTTGATGCCAATTATGGGTTTTTATATCCCGTTTTTAACAAATTTTGACCACTATGGCTAAAGGTTGTTTTAAATGCGTTTGTTTGATTGGTGGCAAATTAACAACCAAGTATGTTAACGCCGTTAGCGAGTGCCAGCATGGTCTGTTATGAATATGATTGGACTTTATCTGAAAGATTCAAGAGGTGCGAAGGAAGGGGGAAGGGAGCAAGGATTGGAAATGAAAAAAGGGCGCATTGAATGCACCCTTTTTGAATTTTTACGTTTAAAATCTAATTAGATTTTTTCAACGTTAGCAGCTTGAGGACCTTTCTGGCCTTGCTCGATATCGAATGCTACTTTCTGGCCTTCAGCTAGAGATTTGAAGCCGTCACCAGCGATTGCGCGGAAGTGTACGAATACGTCTGCACCGCCGTTGTCTTGAGTGATGAAACCGAAACCTTTCTCATCGTTGAACCACTTAACGATACCAGTTGCTTTAGACATGTTAGTCTCCTGAATTTATGTGTTAATCGCTTAATGCGCACTTATGCCATCAATAATGAATTACTTATGGACAAAAGATGGTTGAGCTCTTCAGGACGACGCGGTGAACCGGTGTATCGAAGGTTTCTTATCAATTTGTAGCATAAATATGTTGTTGCATTATCGGCGCATCAACATTAGGCCATAGTGAATCCTGAGTGGCAAGCAAATAATGATATTTTTTTTATTTTCTTTAAAAAGTGAGACATAAGTGCGGCTGTGAGGTAACAATTCTTCGCTTTTACAGTGGTTTATCGTAAAAAATACTCAGGATTCCCTGGGGTCAGATTGGCTATTTTGCCTCAGAATATACCCAACCAATGTGAGGTAACGGGAGCATCGTGTGTGATAGGTGTGCGATATGGCGAGGAGGCCGTGTTGGACGCAGCGTTGCGTTGCAAGGGGATGTTTTAGGATTGCGAAATCAGCGAGTAGATGTTGGTATTAAGGCTGTACGTAAAAAGGGCGTTGCCGCCCTTTATTTAGATAGCGAGTGATTAGATTCTTTCGACATTGGCAGCTTGCAGGCCTTTTGGACCTTGCTCAATCTCAAAATTCACTTTTTGCCCTTCGGATAGAGTTTTGAAGCCGTCTCCGGTGATAGAGCGGAAATGAACGAACACATCGGCACCGCCGTTGTCCTGAGTGATAAAGCCGAAACCTTTTTCTTCGTTAAACCACTTAACGGTACCTGTTGCTTTTGACATGGTGTCTCCTGAATTGCTTACATCCTTACAAGTACCAATACTATTCAACACTGGTAACAATTGAATCCCTTTGCTCCAGTTTCACTTGAGAAAGTCTTGCTAGATGAAGCGATTCGTAAATATTGTTGAAACATTGCCAAACACTACTGGTCTCAGTTAAGAGTAGGCAGGCTAATACCATTTGCAAATATAATTATCAGAAAACTGTGTTGCCATTCACAGCGGTCGGAGTTTACTAGCTTGAAAACATGAAGCTCATCAAAATGTTAAGTTTAAGGTTTCTTAAAAGTGGTAATCTGTGGCAGATATATTTCGTGCCTTGAATCAAAGTATTCGTTATTGGTGTTCGATCGGTTAAAATGTGACTTGTGTAGCATCCGGTGTTTCTGCTATAACGGTCAGCAGTTAGGTTTTTTAGATTCATGTAAGGACATACTATGAACACTATCCTAGAGCTAGTTCGTCAAACTCGCCGTAAGAACAAGCTAAAACGCGAAATTCTAGATAACGATCGTAAGATTCGCGACAACCGTAAGCGTGTAGAGCTGCTGGAAAACCTACTGGATTACATCAAAGCAGACATGACCCACGATCAGATTGTTGAAATCGTTGAGAACATGAAAGGCGATTACGAAGATCGCGTTGATGATCACATCATCATCAGTGCTGAACTATCAAAAGAGCGTCGTGAAGTCAGCAAGAGCATGAAAGACCTGAAAAAAGCTGAAATTGCTGCGCATCACTAAGTGCGAAAAGAATTATCAAACCCGGCCTTGTGCCGGGTTTTTTTATGTTTATTTTTCTAAAATCAATTCAGGAAAATAATAAGCGGCAAGGGGAGCGTTTTGCAGACGTTATTTCATGGATGGAGAAATACCATTAGATGGGTTGGTGGGGCGATAGGTCTGTTTCCGTTAATGGCCTTGGCCGAATCAGAGGAGGCTCCTCATCTTCAGAGCAAGCCTCAAGGCATGATATCGGTGCATGATCTGAGAGCACAACGTGATGGAGAGCAGCAATGGGGAATTGCCGCAACCATCAGGACAGCCAGTATTCCCTATGCCACTAAAGATGTCGTTGAAGATACCAGTGTGAGTTCTTTTCTTCCATTGATGTTCTACGAGGGCGATCGTGTGTTTTTGCGTGGTATGGAAGGTGGCCTTAATCTGTATCGACAGGACAGTTGGGAGCTGAATGCGCTGTTGCGGATGCATTTTATTGATATCCCCTCGTCGTTTCAAAATCAGATTGGCGGTGATACTGCGGATTACGGGTTACAGTACCGGTACCTTTGGGGTGAAACCTACAGTGCCGAACTGGAATTACTTTCTGATCCTAGCGGTAGAATGAGTACGCAGGCGGTGTTTCAGGGGGATTACCTTTTAGGGGATTGGCGCCTGAAGCCTGAACTGAGCGCTATCTGGAAAGATCGTGATTACAACAGCTATTATTACGGGCTTCAACAAGAAGAGATCGGTGCGGGGGTGGATGTTAAAGTTGGTGGCAGTGCGGCGTACCATGTCACTTCTAACTTATATCTGTTTGCAGGGGCGCATGCCCGTTATTTTGATAGCCAAGTCCGGGCATCTGATGTGGTTGAAGATGACTGGCAGAGTGAATTTTACCTTGGCTTTGGTTTCTTTAATGATCAGTCTCAGCCAAGGAAAAAAGAGATCGGGAATCAGCCGTATCTGCGTATTGCCCACGGTTGGGCAACGCCTTCCAACATTGGCGATATTTTTGCTTTCAACCGAGAAAAAGATCCGTTCAATAACCAGTTAAGTTCCGTATTTTATGGGTATCCGTTGACGGATGAGCTCTTTGGCTTGCCTTTGGATATCTTTCTTACCCCGGGAGTTGTTTGGCATTGGAGCTCGGATGTTCAGCCGAGTAGCCAAGAGTACCTGATGGCGATTAAGGCATACTATACGTTTGACTGGCCAGTCAAATGGCGTTTTGGCTTGGCTGAAGGGCTTTCGTATGCAAACCGTATTACCTATATCGAACAGAGTGAAATGGACCGCAAAGGTTACGAGCCAAGCAAGTTGCTCAATTATCTCGATTTTTCTTTTGATGTAAACCTGGGAGATATGTTCAACAACCGTAAGCTCGATGGGGTATGGGCTGGCTACAGCTTGCACCATCGTTCGGCGATCTTTGAAAGTGCTTCTCAATTTGGCCGGATCAAGGGCGGGAGCAATTATAATACGGTGTACATACAGTTTGATCTCTAGTTTTAGATTTCGCCGAGAGGCTTAGTGCTACCAAATCATAGTTGGCATGGCATGGCATGGCATGGTTTGGTAGCACGGAGTTTATTGGCTCTCAAATAAGAAGAGTTAGGCCGTAAGTTGAGCAATATCTGCTTTGGCCGTTTCAATTCCCTTGGTTGCCATATCGTCACCCATGTTCAGTGCTTCGCTGTAAACTACGTTGACGTCTGTAAGGCCGACAAATCCCAGAACCGTTTTCAGATAAGGGATCATGGTATCGGTTGCGCTGTCTTTGTGCATACCGCCACGAGTCGTGACGATAATGACCTTTTTGCCGGTGAGCAGTCCAACTGGGCCGTTCTCGGTGTAAGAGAATGTCACGCCAGCACGGGCAATAAGATCAAACCAGTTCTTTAGCTGGGTAGGAATAGCAAAGTTATACATAGGTGCACCAATTACGATGGTGTCGCTGTTTTTTACCTCTTCAATAAGGGTATTTGACAGTTCCAGTGCGTTTTGCTGTTTTTCGCTAAGGTTGTCACCACCACGCAAACCCATCGCGATTTCGCCATCAAGTACCGGCAATGGATTGTCAGCAAGATTTCGCTCTACAATCGTATTGTCAGCCAGAGCACCTACAAGATGATCAATAAGGCCATTGGATTGAGAGTAGTTGCCAAGAATGCTTGATTTTAAAACCAGTACGTTTGTCATAGTAAGCTCCTAAATGATGAGTATGCGCTAAGGCTTGAACAGAAATATACTCATCGAGTCGGTCTAATAAAAGCGGGAAAACCTGAGTATCTTGTTCAAAAAATTCGAACGAGATTATTTTTTACTTAAGCTTTTGTTTTTATTTATTAATTTATATTGACGTGGTTTTCTGGTGAAGACGTTATGGTTAAATGGTGATTGTTTTGTTGAATATGTTGATGTGGCTGTGTTGGTTAACGTTCAGCGTCGAGTTGGGGGAGTCGTTGTGAGGTTAAAGGCAAAAAAATAGCCCGAGACGACTCCTGTTTCGGGCTTAGGGGAATGGCTCGTGAGAGCCTTGCGCTAACTGGTTAGTAAATGGAGATCAATTACACTATCAATGTTAGTTCACGCAGAACATTTTGCCAGTATTGGCGTCGAGATTATCTTTCAACTCTGACACTTAACAAAAATATCCTGTATTGTGGTTAAAGCTGTTGTAGGAATTTGTACAGGCAAATACCGCTTATCACCGTGATGTATCTTGTCCCACTTTTCGCAAGGCTCATGACCTTGTTGCTAGATATCAAAAAGGTTGGTATCGCGAACTAATTCACGAGGCAGCCCGTTCTTGATGCGGTTTCCGACCCACTTACCAATTCCGATCGGGTAATCTCGGTAAGTGACGATGACTTCGCCTTGACCGGTAAGACCTTCAGGACGAATATCTCGTCCCATAAACCATTCTTTTGCATCCGCCGAGCCAAGATTAATAGCGGTACTTTCTTTGCCCGTTGCCAATGTCATTACGGATTCATGCTGCCAGCGGTAACCTTTCTTATGTTGCTCTGCCAATTTAATACCGATGCGCTGGAAGCGGATCTCGTCGATAAGGCTACGGAGTTGGCTTGGGAATAGCCAAACTTCTTTGTCGCGGAGCCAAATATCACCACCAGCAGGAATGGATAGCCCAAGATCTTTATTGAAGCTCTGTGCAATATCCTGTTGTTCTTTCGCACTTGCCTGAGTGAATGGGAATTTGCCTTTGCGCTTTTTCACTGCTGGTGATTCTACGGAAGCCAGTTTACGAATACGGGCCACAAAGAAGCCTTCGCTGTCGTAAATTTGCGGGTAAACGTGAAGGAAGCCTTCTTCGGTCAGGGCTTTTTCAGCACCGTCGAACAAATCACCAAGAGGTTCGAATTCCACGGCGTCGCCGAATGTCTCTTTCAGGTAATGACAAACCTGCTGGTTTTCGCTCAGGTTAAGGGTGCAGGTTGAATAGACCATGACCCCACCAGGCTTGAGTGCTTGGAAACCACTGATGATCAGATCGCGTTGGACGGCTGCAATATCTTCAACCGAGGCAAGGCTCCAGTTTGCCATCGCATCTTCATCCTTACGGATAGCACCCTCGCCAGAACAAGGAGCGTCGAGCAGGATGGAGTCAAACGATTCCGGTGCCCAACCGCCGAAGACACAACCATCGAAATGGGTTAGGGCGGCATTGTAGACACCACAACGCTGAAGGTTGGAGTGGAGAACCTTAATTCGGCTTGCCGCGAGTTCATTGGCAACCAGTGCGCCTTTGTTCTGCATTGCGGCCGCAATCTGGGTTGTTTTCGATCCCGGAGCAGAGGCCATGTCCAATACGCAGTCGAGGCGGTCATTGTCATTAAGAAGTGCCGTGACGGGCATCATCGAGCTGGCTTCTTGAATGTAGAAAAGGCCAGCCATATGCTCGGCAGTATTCCCTAGCGAGACACTTTCTTCATCTTTACGCTCGATCCAAAAGCCGGTTTCACACCATGGTACAGGTGTCAGGGTCCAGCCTTTGTCGGCAACGCGGTCAAGAAAATCGTCAACACTGATTTTCAGGGTGTTCACGCGAATGCTGCGGCGAAGAGGGGTTTTGCAGATCGCAACAAATTCATCAAGATCAAGATGAGCGGGAATGATTTGGCGGATCTGCTCGATAAAAGCGTCAGGGATATGGATGTTTGGATGCAAGGGAATGTCTCGTTACTCAAGCTGTAGGGCGGAAGTTTACCACCTGTCACGGCTTGGAAAAAGCAAGCAGAAAAAAGAAAGGAGTGCAAGGCACTCCTTTGTCTAACTTATCGTCATCTGGATGCCGTTGATTCGTTGATGATTAGAGGCGAATCGCGGCATACAGTGCACCTAGTGGGTTGGAATAGCCGTACGCCATTGTTTCCAATCAGGCTCCGGGGCTTGATGAAGCAAATAGTGGGCATCTGGTTTGGCCTTTATTTGCAGTGGCTGGGTTTCAGGCGTTGCAAAGGCAATTCCCCCGCGGATAAGGCTATCTACCGTGCCGCTTTGCAGCGAGGCGCCGGTAAGGCCAATCGTGACATCAATGCCAGATACGTTCCAGAACACCGTGTTCTTGCGCACAAGGTGGCTGTATTCTTGTTCTACCTGCGCTTTGATGATAACCCTGTCGGCCAACTCGCCCAGGCTGACGTCGACGACTTGGCCGACCTGAATATCACGGTACAGCAGAGGGGTGCCTTGAGAGATCGATTGGCGATTTTCACTCTCGAGGATAATTGTCAGCCCTTTGCTGAAGAGTTCGCTGGTACCAAGTTTGAATGTCTGGTTGTAGTGGCCTTCACCCGGCTCGACGGCAATATAGCTCCCGAGCAGGGTATCAAGATCCTTGGCTCCGGTGAGGCTTATCTGCGGTGTTACCACCCAGAAATAGCTCTCGGCTTTAGCTAGGGTTTTAGCATATTTAGGGAACAGGCGAGCTTGGATTAGTACGCTGTTGTGCTGGAAATCTGGCGATATATCAACGACTTTACCTACATTGACGCCTTGATAGCGAATGTCCGTATTAATGCTTAGCCCTTTGGCGTCTGCGGCAGTAAAGGTAACCAGTGTACCGAAGTTCTTCGCTTCTTGCAGATCTGAATAGAGCTTATATTGTTTACCGACTCGGTTGGTGACGCCTTCGATATCGTCAAAGGCAATGCCTCCCTTGAGCAGGGTCGCGACAGGGGCCGCTTTCACCTTGACGCCCGATAAGCCGGCTTCAACTTCAACCCCTGAACGGTTCCAGAAGACGGAGTTTGGTGTTAGCAGATGACGGTACTGGTTCTCAAGTTGCAATTTGATTGTGACACCGTCACTTGTTAGTGCGTAACTGCGGACTTCACCAACGGGCATATTGCGATAAAGCAGCGGGCTACCTTCCGATACCGGCGGCAATTCGTCGGCAAATAGGGTCAGGGTGGTATAACCGTGGGCTTTTTCTTCGGCGAGTGTTGCAAGCTGACGGCTCTTATAGAGCGGGTACTGCTTCATAACTTGCTTGCTGCCGTTACTGGTAAAGCTGATGCTTTGGCTAATGAGCTGCTCGGCAGGGGGGATCGTAACATCCAGTCCTTGGCTGCTGACATTGGCCTGAATACCCCCATCAATATAGAAGCGGCTGGCAGAGCGAACCAGCTGGGTGTATTCCGGTAAGATAAATACCTTGAAATGCACTTTACTGTTTTCAAGCTTAACGTGGGTGACTCGGCCAACCACAATGCCGCGATGCTTGATTTTGGTGCCGCGCTTGATGCCATAACTTTCATTGGCATAAAGGTCGAAGGTTGCAATGCCGTGTTGTTGCTCTTGGAGCTGGTCTTGGTCGATAGCAACAAAAGTACGGGTCGACTCGCCGGGTCCTGGCACAACGGTTAGAAAATTACCGCGAATCAGGTTGCCGATATTTTTAACGCCGTTGAGTGATAGCTCGGCTTCTTCGAGCAGCATTTTTGAACCAGTGGTCAGCAAGTCACTCATGCTTGGTTCGATGGCTGCATGGGCAATGATCTTCTGGCGGTCATCGCTGAGTTTCAAATCGGTGATTTGACCAATTGGCAATCCACGGTAGACGATGGGAGCTCCGCTTGCGTTGACATTGTTGCCTTCAGGCAGCTCAATGGTAATGGCTATACCACGGCCAGCGGTATTGAGATCAGGGTACAGGCGGAAAAGATGGCTCGGCTCGGTCAGCGGGCGGCCTTCGTCTGGAGAATCAAAGGCGATGGCTCCGCTGATCATCGCTGACAGGCTTTCGAATTGTACATCGACACCGTTGAAGCCGATATTGGCACTCATGCCACTGACATTCCAGAAGCGGCTTTTATTGGTAACAAGATTCGCGTACTGCGGTTTGATCAGTACGTCGATCAGCACCCGGCGCTTGCTGTGGCTCAAGGTGTAATTAAATACCTCGCCAACGGGGATCTTCTTGTACAGCACCTGAGAGCCGATATTGATCGAGCCTAGGTTTGGGGCTTGAAGTTGAATCTTCAAACCATCACCTACCGGGGTATCAGCTGGCTGGCTATCTAGGGCGGTGAATTCTTTGGCGGCTGCGCCGGTGCCCGGTTGCAAGGCGATATAGTTGCCTGACACCAAAGCATCTAGACCAGAAATACCGGTGATTGATGCTTTGGGTTTTACCAGCCAGAAGCGGGTATCTTCACGCAGGGTTTTCACCGCTTCTGGGTAGATATCGGCGGTGACATAGATACTTTTGAGATCGGTGGACAGGTTAACGTCACGAACGATGCCCACTTCAAGCCCTTGATAGCGGATAGTCGTACGCCCGGCCACCAAGCCAGCTGCATCATTGAAGTGTATTTTAATCCGTTCCCCGGCCTCGTTTACGGCATTGAATACCAGCCAACCGGCCAGTATCAATGAAAGTAAAGGCAGTATCCATAATGGCGAAAGCCCACGGTCTCGCTTTATATCTACCGATTCTGGCAGTGGGTTATTTTGTCCTGTGCTCATAGTTGTCCCATATCAGACGTGAATCTAGACTCTCTGCAGCTAGCATGGTGAGAACCACCACAACACCGAAGGCGATGGCGCCTGGGCCGGGGGTGAAATCCAGTAATTGCTCGCGGTCGATCAATGCAACCATGATGGAGATAACAAACAAGTCCATCATTGACCATTTACCGATCCATTGAATGAAGCGGTATACCCGCATTCGTAATAAATGATTGACCTTACGCTTGAATTGAATCATTAGCAGGATTAAGGCCAAACCAAGAATTTTGGCTAACGGAACAACAATACTGGCAACGAAAATAATGATCGCGATGCCATGCATATCTTGTTTGATAAGCGAGGCGACCCCGGAAAAAATGGTGTCTTCTGCGCGTTTGCCGTTGTTGAGAAAGATTGAAATCGGATATAGGTTGGCCGGAAAGATAAAGATACTTGCGGCAATCAGGTACGCCCATGTTTTCTGGATAGAATGTGGCATACGCTTGTGCAGCGGAGTATGGCACCGTACGCAATGGTCATGCTTGCTTTGAGACATATGGCAAGTATGGCAGTGGTGAGTAATGCTTTCGCGCTTATGATCGGTTTCTGGCTGCCATGCTTCCCAATAGTGATTGATACTGATACGTGTCAGTAGCAAAGAGAGCAGAATTTGCAGGATTACCAGCGAATAGAGCCCCGGGCCAACGAATATATCGGCGTAGTCCTGAACTTTGAAACAGGAAATCGCAAGACTGACGAGAAATACATCGAACATTGCCCAGTATTTGAAGTGCTCAATGATCCATAGTGATGATTTGAACAGCCTAAACTGTCGGCGCTGTAACCCATATTGGGCTCCGAGTACTGACAGGCATACCAGCAGGGGAGCGATGGAACTACAGAATAGGATCAGTCCTGCAACCAGCGGGAATTCAGGCGCTAATGTGAATGTACCCGATACGATGGTAGCGGGGATCATCACGCCGAACAGGCGGATAGTGATCATCGGGAAGATGTGGGCAGGAATAAACAGGATAAGGCAGGCAAGGGCAATGGCCAATTCTGCCGAGAACAGCCGCGATCCACCACGGTACAACCGAGTTTTGCAACGCGGGCAATATGCGCTCTGGCCGTGTTGGGCTACCTTTGGCAACACTGGCAGATCACAACCCGGGCAGAGTCTGGCTGTGGATGTGGTGCTCATGAATCTTATCCCCTAAACGAAACCAAGCGCATTGCTGCGCTCGGCTTGGTCACACTTGAATCATCTGGGCATGGATGACAACCAAGAAGATCAGCATGTTATCTAAATGAACAGAATATTATTATTTTATATTGAGTCTGGCTACAGAAACTTGCTGGCCTGTTTCCGCATTTGCTGACTCAGCAGATTGTACGTTGCCGTAAAGGGTCTGGTACAGTCCTGTCATATTCACCAGTTCATGGTGAGTGCCACTTTGGCTTACTTGGCCATCCTCGAGTACATAGATTACATCTGCTTGTTTAACCGCAGATAAACGATGGGCCACAATCAAGGTGGTTCTGCCTGCCAGAAACTCATTGAGGGCACGGTGCAGAGCGGCTTCAGTGGCGGTATCTAGCGCCGATGTAGCTTCGTCAAGAATGACAAACTCAGGGTTGGCAAGCACCATACGGGCAATAGCAAGGCGTTGTCGTTGGCCCCCTGATAGTTTAATCCCTTGCCTGCCGATTTCGGTGTCCAGCCCATCGGTCAGACGCTGGGTGACATCGGCCATCTGGGCAATATCGAGTGCCTGCCATAACTGCTCATCACTAAAGTCGTTACCCAAGCTCAGGTTGTGGCGGAGTGTATCATTAAATAATACTGGATGTTGTAAGACCACCGCCATCTTGTTGCGCAGCGCCTCGTAGCTAACGTCTTCTATTCTTTCGCCGTTGATCAATATATCGCCTGCATCTTTTTGGTAGATACCAAGCAATAATTGGATGAGGGTAGATTTACCGCCCCCAGAAGAGCCGACCAGAGCGACCCGCTTGCCTGCAGGTATATGAAGGTGGAGTCCACGGAGGACATCTTTGTCTTCATCATAGGCAAATTGCAGGTTGTTAATTTGGATGTCGATAGTCTCGCCGTCGCGGAATGGGTTGACGGTCTGTACCGGGCGTACTTCTTCATCGAGGGAGAGCAGCGTGTTGAGGCGCTGCATCGCAGCGGATGCACTGTACCAGGCAAATTGAATACCGAGGAGCTCTTGTACCGGGCCAAGCATAAACCACAGGTAACCAAATACGGCAAACATTTGGCCGACGCTCAGATCGGTAAATAGCACCATGATCATAGCCATGGCTCGGAATAGCTCGAACCCGACGAGGAATAAAAGGAAGGAAATACGTCCAGCCGCCTCAGACTGCCATGCATACTTGTCTGCGTCGTGGCGGATATCGTTCGCGCTGCCTTTGAGTTGATCGAGAAAGTCGCGCTCGCGGTTGGCTGCACGCAGCTGGTAGATCCCGTCTAAAGTTTCGACCAGCCGTTGCTGAAAGCGTTCGAATGACTGGTTTTCAAGCTTCTTCAGGGTTTTGACCCGGTTGCCCATCAGTTTGGATGCATAGACAACCAACGGGTTCACCAACAAGATAAAGAGGCCAAGCTGCCAGTTAAGCCATAGCAGGATAATGGCGGTGCCAACCACGGTAAGCAGGCCGATCAGAAAACGGCTGAGGGTATCGCCGACAAACTTGTCGATGGTCTCAACGTCGGTAATAAGGTGGGAAGTAATTCCGCCGCTGCCGCGCTCTTCGTATTGACGCATGCTAATCCGGCCGAGCTTGTCTATCAAGTGCTGGCGCATCTTGAAGGTAATGTCTTTGGCAACAAGCGTAAATTGGCGACTTTGCAGAATGTTGAGTGCTTGGCTTGCGATACGCATGATCACGACCATCAGCAGCACCAGTAGGATATAGGCCGTATGCTGGTGCCATGCCTGAGGTAAGATCTGGTTCATAAAGGCGATGCCGTCGCCGGGTTTGTTAAGTAGGATCTCATCAACCATTAACGGCATAAGAAGAGGAATGGGCACGCTGATGAGTGTTGCAACGATGGCAATAAGATTTGCAGAGATGAGCCGAGGCTTATGATGTTTTGCTTGCGTTATTAGCCAAGACCAGTTAATCATTTGGTTTGTATCGCCTTTCACAATGATAATGATTCCTATTACGTGTGTTGGCGCCATTCTATCGGCAATCTGTGGAGTAAGCCATGACAAATCTGTCTGATTTTTATAAAACACTCACTAAGCAAGCCGTAGCCCTGATTGAAGGGGAGTCAGATCTTATCGCCAATATGAGTAATATTAGTGCGTTGCTGGCGATGGAGTTAGAAGAGATTAATTGGGTTGGCTTTTATCTTCTCAAAGATGGGGAGTTGGTGCTCGGCCCGTTCCAGGGGAAGCCGGCTTGTGTACGTATTCCCGTAGGGCGGGGTGTGTGCGGAACGGCTGTCTCCGAACAGCGTATTCAACGCGTTGAAGATGTTCATCAGTTCGCCGGACATATTGCCTGTGATGCAGAGAGTAATTCAGAGATCGTACTGCCACTGTTTGTTAAGGGCGAACTGATCGGCGTATTGGATATTGACAGCCCAAAACTATCAAGATTTAACCAATCTGACGAGGATGGGTTGGCAACTTTGTTAGAAGAAATACAAAAAAGGCTCTAATTGTATGCTTTCGGTGGTTTTTCAGCGTTAGGTAACTATAATAGCGGAACAAATTTCTTTTTGATTTAAGTACCAACGGCGGGGATGCTCGCCTTTGTCAGGAAAGTCCATGGAAAACTCTGAAAAGCTAACGAACAGTAAAGAAGTGATTGCTTATATTGCTGAGCGTTTCCCAAAATGTTTTACAGTTGAAGGTGAAGCGAAGCCACTTAAAATCGGTATCTTCCAAGATTTGGCAGAACGCCTTGGCGATGACCCGAAAGTAAGTAAGACTCAGCTACGTACAGCACTACGTCAGTACACTTCTTCCTGGCGTTACCTTCACGGCGTGAAAGCTGGTGCAAACCGCGTTGATCTAGATGGCAACGAGTGTGGTGTACTGGAGCAAGAACACGTTGAGCATGCGAAGCAAGCGCTAGAGGAAAGCAAAGCCAAAGTGCGTGCACGCCGTAAAGAGCAGGCCGACGCAAAGGTATCTGCCGACAAACAGGGTGAGGCGACAGCGAAAAAAATTCGTGCAAAATCGGCTAAACCAAAGAACACTAAACAAAAAACGACTAAGCTAAATAAAAAGCCTGCAGAAACCACCCGTGCACTAACAGCTGATGAAGTTGTTGTTGGCAAAGACGTTAGTGTGAACATGGGCTCTGGAAACATGCCGGCGACTATCGTTGAAATCAATAAGGACGATGTGCGTGTTCGTTTAGCGAATGGTTTGACCATGGTAGTTAAAGCGGAGCACCTACGTTCGTAGATGGAGAATGCTCGACGCATGAAATGTCGATTCCGTTTCTCACTGATCGCTGCCGGCATGATGCTGGCAGCATCGGCACAGGCCCTAGAGGCCAAATATACATTAAGTGATATCCCGCAGCTTGCCCCCGAAAAGCAGCATGCCACTGCAAGTAAACGTGTTGCTTCTCGCTTTACGCGTTCTCACTACAAGCAGTTTTCTCTTAATGATCAATTCTCAGCCAGTATGTTCGATCGTTACATTGAAATGCTGGATTACAACAAAAGCTTTTTAACGGCATCTGATATTCAGCAGTTTGATAAATGGCAAAACCAGCTTGATGACCAGCTTAAACGCGGGGATACATCAGCGGCGTTTGATATTTACAATACCGCCTTGAAGCGTCGTTATGACCGCTATCAATATGCGCTTACCTTGTTAGATCGTGAAATCAACTTCGACATTGACGAAGAGATGGTGCTGGATCGTTCTGAGTTGCCTTGGGCCAAGGATCGCAATGAGCTCAATGAAATTTGGCGCAAGCGTGTGAAATACGATGCGTTGAATTTAAAGCTTGCGGGTAAAAACTGGGATGAAATAAAAGAGACCTTAAGCAAGCGTTATAATAATGCGCTTAAGCGTTTGACCCAGACCCACAGCGAAGATGTGTTCCAACTTTACATGAACGCTTTTGCGCGTGAAGTTGACCCTCACACAAGTTATCTTTCCCCGCGTAATGCAGAACAATTCCAGTCTGAGATGAATCTGTCTCTAGAAGGGATCGGTGCTGTGTTACAAGTTGTCGATGACTATACCGTTATTCGTTCACTTGTTGCTGGTGGACCGGCATCATCAACGAAGAAACTTACCGCAGGCGATCGCATTATTGGCGTAGCTCAAGATGGCAAGCAGATGGTTGATGTTATCGGCTGGCGCTTGGATGATGTTGTTCAGTTAATCAAAGGCCCGAAAGGGAGTAAGGTGAAGCTGGAAATCCTGCCAGAGGGTAATAACGCAAAAAGTTACGATGTCACGATTGTTCGTGACAAAATTCGTCTAGAAGATCGTGCAGCCAAGTCAGAGGTTGAGACCGCTGACGGCAAGAAAATTGGGGTTATTGAAATTCCAAGTTTCTATGTTGGTCTATCTGAAGATGTGAAAAAAGAACTGGCTAAATTAAACAATAGTCAGGTCGACGCTGTTGTTATTGATTTACGTAACAATGGTGGTGGTGCACTTACTGAAGCGACAGCATTAACGGGGCTGTTTATTAACAGCGGTCCGGTGGTACAGGTGCGTGACAGTTACGGTCGAGTGAAAGTGAATGGCGATTCAGATGATCGTGTTTACTTTGATGGTCCGCTGACGGTATTGATAAACCGTTATAGTGCATCGGCATCTGAAATCTTCGCGGCAGCGATGCAGGATTATGGCCGAGCTGTTATTCTGGGCGAGCAGTCATTTGGTAAGGGTACGGTACAGCAGCATCGTTCTTTAAATCATATTTATGATTTGTTCGATAAGCCGCTGGGTCATGTTCAGTACACGATTCAGAAATTCTACCGCATCAACGGTGGTAGTACCCAGAATTTGGGTGTCGTGCCTGACATCGCTTTCCCTACAGCCGTTGATCCATCGGAAACAGGCGAGAGTGTTGAAGATAATGCACTGCCGTGGGATAGCATTAAAGCTGCCGATTACCAGAAGCTTTATAATTTTTCGACTGTCTTGCCATCACTTGAGCAGAAACATGATGCCCGAGTAGGTAAAGATATGGAATTTGGTTTTATCAATCAGGATATTGCCAAGTATAAAGTTGAAAAAGACATCAACACGATTTCGCTTAGCGAGAAAGTGCGAATTGCCGAGCGTGACAAAGAAGATGCGGCTCGATTGGCTCGTCTGAATGAACGTCAGAAGCAACAAGGCAAGAAGACATTTGCGACGTTGGATGATGTGCCGAAAGACTATGAAGCCCCTGATGCTTATCTTGATGAAGCATTAGTTATTTCGGCTGATTTAGCTAAAGCACAAGGTTAATTCCATCTAGCAACCTTATTAAAAACGGTACCTTCGGGTGCCGTTTTTTTTAATTAGAATAAGGGCTTGTTGGTTTTGATAGCTCATGTCTCATTTGCGAGACGAATGTGATCATATCTGTGATATTCATCGAATTTCTCATCACTCCTTGAAAATGAAGGCTAGGGTTAAAGATAGGTAATGAATCTGTCTGGAAGAGGGAGTGCTTATGAATAAGTCGTTACTGGTTGCCATTTTACTGATATTTGCAACATTTAACGCTAAAGCCTCTGATCTAACAGAGTTCGATTATCCCTTGCTGCTTGGTGACTGGTATTGGTTTAGCAATACAGATGAAGGCGTTGAGAGTGAAGGGGCAAGTTATCGTGCGATGAATGTGAAATTCAAATCTGATTACCGTTTTGTTATTCGCTTGCTGCAGGTGGATGGTAGCGTTGATGAGTGGAGTGGCATCTATGATATTGATGAAACAACGGTAACCTTTCGATCTCGTGGCCAGCCGGAGCAACAGCATAGCTATATGCTAAGCTACAATCAGTTCTTACTTGATGGCGCACGTTTTACTAAGTTGGCTCCAGAGAATTTACCAGGTAATTGGCGTTCGGCGCAGATTTCAGGGCAAGATGTCGGTGATGCGGTCTCTGAGCTTTCTATCTCTTTACGGCCAGACTTTTTATTCTCAGCTGAAGTTTCAGGTAAAGATGGCAAGAAAAAAGAGCACAGAGGGATTTACTACATCGAGGATGATCGCATTGTTTTGATTTATGAAGACGGTCAGCAAGATAGTCAGTTTAGCCTTGGGAGTGACACCCTAACATTAACCAACAAGCAATTTGGTATGGAAGCTGTTATGCGAAGAGAGTAGCAGGGTTAAATGCGGGCCTCTTATCAATAAAAAACCTCCCATTGGGAGGTTTTTTATTGATCCGTTAACAGATGATGTTTAGCTAACAATTTGGAATGCCTGTCGTAATTGGCTTAGGTAGCCTTCGTCACGACAAATACTCTTGCCCGGTTCATCTGAAATTTTGGCAACTGGTCGTCCTTCGCACTCAGTAAGTTTGAGAACGACATTCAGGGTTTTGACCCCTGGAAGATCACAGGTTAGCTGTGTACCGATACCAAAGCTGGTATTAATACGATGAGCAAAATGTTTATAGATGGCCAACGCCTTATTAAGGGTCAGGCTATCAGAAAAGACCAGTGACTTTGTCTTAGGATCAATCTCCAGTTCTTCATAATGTGCTATGGCTTTTTCGCCCCAGGCAATAGGATCACCGCTGTCATGGCGTAGGCCGACAAATCGCTCTGACAGGCGAAGGTCGAAGTCACGCAGGAATGCATCCATGTTGATGCAGTCGGTTAGGGCAATACCTAGGCTGTCTGGATATTCTTGAAGCCAGCGGTTAAGAGCCAGCTGTTGTGAATCAGCAAGTTCACCAGAAAGCTGTTGGTGCGCTTGGAACCATTCATGAGCTTGCGTTCCCACAGGGGTCAGGTTACGGGTGCGCGCCAGATGGTAGTTCGATGTGCCTTTGAATTCAGGAACATGATTATGAAGGTATTCGACAACACGATGGTGCACGGCCTTGGAGAATCGACGGCGTGTACCGAAATCCACCAGCGAGAAAGCATCAAGGTTAATGCCTTCTGCATCAGCTTTTTGGTAGAAGTCTGCTAATTTTGATTTTAACTGCTCGATGGCGTCATCAGCAGTCAATTCAGGGTAGAAGTGCTTGCAGCGAACTTCACAGATGATGGCAAGTAACGGTACTTCCCATAAAATGATATCTAACCAAGTGCCACGAATCGTGATGGCTAGTTGTTCACCGTCGCGGTCAATGTGAACTTGTTTACTGTCTAGTTTGAAAGTTTTAAGAAACTCAAGGTAATCCGCTTTGAAGAAAGATAAGGTCGAGAGATAGGCGATCTCGTCTTCAGTGAAAGACAAACCGGATAGACGATCAATTTGCTCTTGAATCTCTTGGCTGTATGGACGTAGGTCTTCCTTGCTTCTGCAATGGAACTCGGCCACTGCTTCAACAGTCGGATATTGGTGAAAAATTGCTTGCTGCATATGCAATTTATATGCATCAGTATCAAGCAGGGAATCGATAATCCCAATGTGTCCAAAATGATTCATAACGTATGTGGTTGTATTTTCCAATCCGGAGATTTTACCTTATTTTGAGCTTGAGTTGCCTCAAAATGTTTCAGATAGTTGCATTTTTTAGGGACAGTACGATACGCCGAAATGGCACTAACAACAAGCCTAACGGGTGTTTTTTGTAGTTATATAATACTTTGTGTTAATGGGATGTTTTTAAATCGATCTTGCTGTTAGGTTTGATTTAGGTAAACATTACTGTTCGTCATATAAGTATAGACAATAGAATGCGCCATAAGTGGACTTGGAGTTGGCGAAAAGAACTGCATAAGCGTGCAAACTTTCAGCATTCGTAAGTGTGAATGAGAAACATATCGCCAATGATGGGGAATCAGCTTGTTTGATGGCGTCAAACGCAGAATAATGGACATATAACCGCATCTTGAATTTTTCAGCCATTATGATGGCATCGCGGAACATAGAAGGAATTATTATGGCCGACCAAGCTTTTATCCAGCCAACAGCGAAATACCGCTCTGATTACCAGTCTCCGGATTTTACCATTACCGATCTAGATTTAGTGTTTGACCTTTACGATACCGCAACGCGTGTTGTTGCGAATAGTAAGGTGATTCGCTTGAATGAAGCGGCAACCTCTCTGGAACTTGATGGCGATTCGCTCACCTTGGTTCGCTTGCAAATCAACGGCAATGACTGGCAGGACTATCTTGAGCAAGACGGAAAATTGCTAATTAACAACCTGCCTGCACAGTTTGACCTGTTGATTGAAACTGAAATCAACCCAGAGGCAAACACCGCACTGGAAGGGCTTTACAAATCGGGTGGGGCATTCTGTACCCAGTGTGAAGCTGAAGGTTTCCGTCGTATTACCTATTATCAGGATCGTCCAGACGTATTGGCACGTTTTACGACCAAGGTTATTGCTGATAAAGCTCAATACCCATTCCTGCTAAGTAATGGTAACCGTATTGATGGCGGTGAGTTGGAAGGTGGCCGCCACTGGGTGCAATGGCAAGACCCATTCCCGAAACCAAGCTACCTATTTGCGCTGGTTGCGGGTGATTTTGATGTATTGCGTGACAGCTACAAGACGGTAAGTGGCCGTGATGTAGCTTTGGAGATTTTTGTCGATAAGGGCAACTTGGATCGTGCCGAGTACGCGATGACATCTCTGATCAATTCTATGAAGTGGGACGAAGAGCGTTTCGGCCTTGAATATGATCTTGATATCTACATGATTGTCGCGGTTGATTTTTTCAATATGGGCGCAATGGAGAACAAAGGACTGAATGTCTTTAACTCTAAGTTCGTATTGGCAAACTCAAAGACAGCGACAGACACTGACTACCAGGGAATCGAAGCGGTAATTGGCCACGAATACTTCCATAACTGGACCGGTAACCGTGTTACTTGTCGAGATTGGTTCCAGCTAAGCCTGAAAGAGGGTTTGACGGTATTCCGTGATCAGGAATTTTCGTCAGATCTTGGCTCTCGCCCGGTAAACCGAATCAACAATGTTCGCATTATGCGCGGCCCTCAGTTTGCTGAGGACCGTGGTCCGATGGCGCATCCTATTCGTCCAGAAAAAGTAATTGAGATGAATAACTTCTATACACTGACTGTGTATGAGAAGGGTAGCGAAGTGATCCGTATGATGCATACCTTGCTGGGTGAGAAAAACTTCCAGGCCGGTATGAAATTGTACTTTGAGCGTCATGATGGCACCGCAGCGACCTGTGATGACTTTGTCGCGGCAATGGAAGATGCCTCGGGTATTAGCCTTGAGACATTCCGTCGCTGGTATAGCCAATCAGGCACGCCGGTTGTGGAAGTCGCGACGCAATACCTCGCAGAACAGAAACGTTACCGTGTCACTGTTAAGCAGCATACACCGGCAACGCCTGATCAGGCTGAGAAACAACCACTTCATATTCCATTCGATATCGAGCTTTACGATTCGAAAGGTGGGGTGATTGCACTGGAAATGGACGGTAAGCCAGTACATAGCGTATTGGATGTGACTGAAGCCGAGCAAGTGTTTGAGTTTGAAAATGTCGGCGAAGCACCCGTTATCTCTATGCTTCGTGAGTTTTCGGCGCCTGTTGTACTGAAGTACGACTATACCGATGAAGAGCTGATCTTCTTGATGGTGCATGCCCGCAATGAGTTTGCCCGTTGGGATGCCGGCCAGATTTTGCTGGCTAAATACATTAAGGCGAATGTTGCACGTAGCCAGCAGGGTGAGCAATTCGAATTGCCTGAATCTGTAATCGATGCGTTCCGCGGCGTATTGCTTGATGAGACATTGGATCCAGCCTTTATTGCTGAAATGCTCACTCTGCCAAGCGAAAACGAAGTTGCTGGTTGGTATGATATCGTTGATGTGGATGCGATCAACAAGGTATTGTCCAATGTGACAACCTCGTTGTCGAATGCGATGACCGATGAGTTTTCGGCAATGTACCATTCGCTGAATCAGGGCGAGTACAGTATTGATCATGAGGCAATGGCCAAGCGCGCTTTACGCAATACTTGCTTGGCGTACTTAGCTTATACCGAACAGGGTGATGCACTGGTAGCTAAGCAGTATGCTGAGTCTGACAACATGACAGATACTATTGCGGCAATGGCTGCAGCCAACGATGCCCAATTACCATGTCGTGCAGTTCAGATGGCTGACTTCAGTGAAAAGTGGACGCATGATGGCTTGGTTATGGACAAGTGGTTTGTTCTGCAAGGTAAGAACCCAGGCGAAAATGCACTTGCCAATGTACGTGAAACCATGAAGCATACGGCATTTGATTTGAAGAACCCGAACCGAACCCGTAGTTTGGTGGCAAGCTTCTGTGCAAACAACCCAGTTCGTTTCCATGCCAAAGATGGTTCTGGCTACCAGTTCCTGACGGAAATCCTGAAGGCACTGAATACCAGCAATCCGCAGGTGGCATCGCGTTTGATTGAGCCATTCCTCAAATATCGTCAATATGATGAGCAGCGTCAGGCATTGATGCGAACTGAACTTGAGAGCTTGTCGCAGTTGGATAATCTGGCGAAAGATCTGTATGAAAAAGTACAGAAGGCACTGGATCTGTAAGTTGTCTATAGGCTAGAGCTTTAGGTAGACTAGGGGCGCAGTGTGAAACTGCGCCTTTTTCTTTATTGGCTAAGGGGGTTGCAACGAAAAATACTATCGGGCGATCTCTATATGGATGTTTTGGGATACAAGAGATGAATGCCTATACATTTTCAATTCACGTTACCTACAATGACTACCTGAATTATTACTCCGGTGCGGCGAGTACGGTATTGGTTGTTACTGATAACGGCCTTAAGCTACAGCTGCCGGCATCACGGCTTCGTCCGTATTTGACCCAGCTGGGTATTAAAGGACGTTTCCGCCTGACGGTTAATGCTGACAACAAGTTCCAGCAATTGGAGAAATTAGCGTAGCGCCAAGGTCGGCTTGATCATTCTGTTTCCATTCGATCAGGATCGATCGAAATTCTGGATCGTGATCGACAAACAAATCTATTCTCTTTCTACCTTTATTTTATCTTTTGTTTAACATGTTATTTCGTATGACTATCGATGAATGTTAGGGTTTAATTTGTAAAAGGTATTTATTTGTACTGGGTCTTAGATCGTAAAAGCCGATGTTTTTTATGCTTTGTCATTAAAAATAATGGTTTATATGTTTATAGATTAGATTTTTTGATCCGGTATTTTTTGCTGCTATTGGTATATTGGCAGATGTAAAATTCCCACCTTAGTCACATAACAGAGTATTTCCCTTTCAAAATAACAGTCTCCAGTAACTAAAACTAAACAAAATGCATACAATGGCGATGTCGCGCCTACCCAAGATCATTTGAGCATCAGGCAATGTGTGCGGGTAGTGCGTTCCAAACTCTATACTGATTATTAATTATAAAGATGGAGCATTGCTATGACCGCACCTGACCCTATAGTGCCGGTGTTGCTTGAGAAAGTGTATGGCTTGATTCAGGATAAGATTGAAAGCCCTCAGCAGCCTTTAGTCGAAGTGTTTGCTCAGCGATTGTTGGGGCAACTTGCCGAAGACGATCTGCTTCAGCGGAATGAATCTGACTTGTACGGTGCCGTTCTGAGCTTATGGCATCATTTGGTACAAAATGATCCGAAGGATATTTCGGTTCGGGTCTACAATCCCACCCTTAGCCGCTATGGCTGGCAATCGACTCATACAGTGGTTGAAATTATTACACCGGATAGGCCATTTTTGGTTGATTCAGTACGGATGACATTGATTCGTTTGGGAATAACCAGTCATTTGATGCTAAATGGGCCTTATTATTTCCGCCGTGATAGCGAAGGCAATATTCAAGAAGCGTGTGGTAAAGACGGCGATCTCCAGACCCTTTTCCATATTGAAGTCGATCGTCTCAATGACAAGCAGGAGCTGAAGACCCTAAAGCAGGAGCTCGAGCAGGTTTTGCTTGATGTTAATATTGTCGTGAATGATTGGCAGTCGATGCAAGACAAAATGAAAAGCATTGTCGAGCAACTCAAGTCATCCTCTTTGCCCGTTACTACTGATAAACGTGATGAGGCTATCGCTTACCTGGATTGGGTAACACACCATAATTTTACCTTTATGGGGTATCACAATTATGATCTGGTGGCGATTGAAGGGGATTATGAATTAAGACCCTGCCATAACACCGGATTGGGGCTGTTAAGTAAGCCCAATAAAGTGCGATCGCTGCGGCTTTCGTCTTTGCCGGAATCCGCTCGCTTCGAGGCCCGCAAGCCTGAATTGCTCATCTTGACCAAAAGCAATGCCAAGTCGAAGATTCATCGGCCCGCCTATACCGACTATATCGGGATCAAGCGTTTTGATGAGGATGGCAATGTCATCGGCGAGCATCGCTTCACCGGCCTCTACGCATCAACAGCCTACCATCAGTCTACAACTAATATTCCCCTGATTAGCAACAAGGTCGCACGGATCCTCGAGGAAAGCCGCTATCCAGCGGGTTCGCACTCTTGGAAGGCATTGAACAACTTGCTGGAGACATACCCGCGTGACGAGCTGATCCAAGCGACAGAAAAAGAGATGCTCGACGTGGGTTGGGGGGTCGTGCGGATGCAGGACCGAGACTTACTGAGGCTTTTTATCCGCCGAGATCCATTCGGCCGATTTTTTTCGTGCATGGTTTATGTGACGAAAGAGCGTTATAACACCGAGCTAAGGCGTAAGACGCAGGAAGTGTTGCGCGATTATTTTGGCTCAACCCAAGATGTTGAGTTCACGACCTTTTTCTCTGAAAGCCCATTGGCGCGTACGCATTATATTGTCCGGGTTGAAAACAATAATTTCGATGTCGATGTTAAAGCAATAGAGCACAATCTCGTTGAAGCGGCATCTTCATGGGAAGATCGGTTGAGTAGTTCTTTAATCGCTAATTTTGGCGAGAGCAACGGAACCTTACTGGCCAAAAATTATGCCCGGGCATTTCCTCGTTCCTATAAGGAGGCAATGCTGCCCGGTTCGGCGGTTGCGGATATCGAGCGACTGGAGAACCTCAGTGAAACCAACAAGCTCGGAATGCTGTTTTATCGCCCGCAGGAAGAGGCTACAGACTCGCGTTTTGTGAAACTCAAATTGTTCCATCGTGAAGAGCCCATCCACTTGTCTGATGTGATGCCTATGCTGGAAAACTTGGGGCTGAGGGTGATTGGTGAATCACCGTACCAAGTCGTTACCGCCAAGGGGACGGTGTATTGGATACTGGATTTCGCCATGCTCCACAATGCTTGTACCGGTATCGATTTGTCAGAGGCGAGGGATCGCTTCCAAGAGGCCTTCTCGGCGATTTGGCACGGGGAGCTGGAAAATGATGGTTTCAATCGGCTGGTACTGTGTGCGGGGCTAACGGGCAGAGAGATTACGATCTTACGTAGTTACGCACGTTACATGCGCCAAGTGGGCTTTCCATTTAGCCAGCACTATATTGAAGAAACGCTTTCGGGTCATCATGACTTGGCCCGAGATCTCGTCCGTTTGTTTGCGTTGCGGTTCAGGCCAAAGGGTAAATATAGTGACAAGGCGGCTAATGATCATATCGCCAAGATCAATGGCAAGCTGGATCATGTAGAGAGTCTGGATGATGACAGGATCATTCGCCGTTATATGGATATGATCTTGGCCACTCAGCGTACCAATTATTATCAGGTCGACGAGCAGGGACACTGTAAGCCTTGGCTGTCATTGAAGCTCCGTCCTTCGGACATCCCGGAGATCCCAGCACCTGTACCGTTCTTTGAGATTTTTGTTTATGCGCCGGATATCGAGGGGGTTCACCTTCGTGGCGGTAAGGTAGCCCGGGGCGGATTGCGCTGGTCGGATCGGCAGGAGGACTTCCGTACTGAGATCCTTGGTTTGGTTAAGGCCCAGCAGGTTAAGAACACCGTGATTGTCCCCGTTGGCGCCAAAGGCGGGTTTGTCTGCAAGAAGCAGCCACAGTTGATCACCCGGGAGGAGATTTGGGCGGAAGGGCAGCGTTGTTACAAACGCTTTATCCGAGCTCTGTTGGATGTGACGGACAATATTATTGATGGCGAGCTTGTGCCACCAGCCAATGTAGTGCGCCACGATGAGGATGATCCATATTTGGTTGTGGCCGCCGACAAGGGTACGGCAACATTCTCGGATCTGGCTAACTCTGTCTCTGAGGATTATCGGTTCTGGCTGGGGGATGCATTCGCATCAGGCGGCTCTAATGGCTACGACCACAAAAAGATGGGGATCACTGCCAAAGGTGGCTGGGAATCTGTAAAGCGGCATTTCCGCGAACTGGGTATTGATTGCCAGAATACGGATTTTACCTGTGCGGGTATTGGTGACATGGCCGGTGATGTGTTTGGTAACGGAATGCTTCTGTCTAAGCATATACAGTTGGTGGCGGCGTTTAACCACATGCATATCTTCCTCGATCCCAATCCTGATGCCGCATCGAGTTGGCAAGAGCGGGAACGCTTGTTTAACCAGCCTCGTTCAAGCTGGGAAGATTATGATTCGGCATTAATCTCGGAAGGTGGTGGCGTGTTCTCTCGTCGTAGCAAATCGATAAAGCTATCGCCACAGGTTCAGAAGTTATTGGGGACACGTAAACAGGTTATGCCGCCCAATGAGCTGATCCGGCTGATATTACAAATGGATGTTGATTTATTGTGGAACGGCGGGATTGGCACCTATGTCAAGGCATCGGCAGAAAGCCATAGCGAGGTTGGTGATCGGGCTAATGATGCTTTGCGGATCAATGGCAGCGAACTTAGGGCAAAAATTGTTGGTGAAGGGGGGAATCTGGGTCTGACCCAGCTAGGTCGGGTTGAATATGCCAAGCATGGCGGCCGGGTTAATACCGATTTTATTGATAACGTGGGGGGCGTTGATTGCTCGGATAACGAGGTTAATATCAAAATTTTGCTAAACAGCCTTGTTGTCGCTGGGGATCTTACCTACAAGCAGCGTAATGAGTTGCTGGAGCGCATGGAAGATGAGGTCGGTGAGATTGTCTTAGATGATGCCTACTTCCAGAGCGAATCCATATCGGTGACTCAGCAGCAGCAGGTCTTGCTGCTCAAAGAGCAGATCCGCTTTATCCACCATCTGGAAAAAGAAGGTAAGTTGGATCGGGTATTAGAATACTTGCCTGATGACGATACCCTCGCGGAGCGAGAAAAATCGGGAATGGGCCTGACCAGACCAGAGCTAGCTGTGCTGGTGGCCTATGGAAAAATGGTTTTGAAGGAGCAACTGGTTACCGACGAGGTAGCAAGTGATCCGTATCATGCCCGTTTGTTACCGGCCTATTTCCCTAAAGAGCTCAGGCAGAAGTATCAGCTGCAAATGGAGCAGCATCCACTGCGTAGGGAGTTAATTGCAACCTCGCTGGCCAATCAAATGTCTAATGAAATGGGCTGCAACTTCGTAACGCGGCTTCAGGAAGAGACAGGGGCAACAGTGGCAGAGATATCTTCTGCTTATTCTGTCGGGCGTGCGTTGTTTAACTTTGAGTTGTATTTTGAACAAGTAAGAGCGCTAGACAACATTATCCCGGCAAACGTGCAATACGAGGTGTTGTATCGCTGCCGTAGAATGTTGCGCCGGGCGACTCGATGGATATTGCGTAATCGTGACCGTTCGTTGGGAATCGAGCAGCAGATCGCTTTCTATCAACCGGTCATCAATCGGTTAAGGGAGAATTTAGAGCGTTACCTTGTCACTGAAGAGGTGCAAGAGCATAACGAGCAGGCACAGTTGATGCTTGATCAGGGCATCCCCGACCAATTGGCGCATAACATTGCGCGTCTGAGCAGTTTGTACTCGGCAATGGACATAGCACAGATTGCCAGTCAGCTAGATAAGGACATCGACTTTATTGCGCATGTTTATTTTGTGATTGGGGCTGACTTGTCATTGCATTGGTTCTTGAAGCAGGTTCATAACCAGCCGGTTGAGAACCACTGGCAAGCGTTGGCCAGAGCTTCGTTCCGGGAGGATCTTGATTGGCAGCAGCGGCAGCTAACATTGGCGGTGATCACGAGTGGTGTGAATGGGGATAATGTTGAAGCTTTGATTGAAAACTGGCTGGAAGTCCATCGTCCGGCTATACAGCGTTGGAATACCGTATTGGCAGAATTCAAAGTAGGAACGACGCATGAGTTTGCTAAGTTCTCGGTGGCGTTGCGTGAGCTGATGTTGCTTAATTTGAATTGCCGACCCGCAGGCTAAACTTAACCCCGTAGTCTGGATGTAGCCGATTATAGGAGAAGGCCACATGGCAATGTCATGTGGCCTTTTGTTCAAATGGGGGAGTTAGGTTAAACGTTTGCTTTTTTAATGTGAAACAAGACAGTAATTTTGATATTTGATAACTATATAACGAAAATTCGCGTTGAATGCAGAAAATAAACGTTGAACTAAGAGGGTAAAGTAGGAATAATGTCCTCCCGTTTATACGGGGCTTTTATAGGAGGTACAATGATTTACCGCCTCGCACGATCTGCAATTTTTAAGCTGGACGCTGAAAAAGCACATGATCTTGCTATTCAGAATTTTTCTCGCTTCACCGGCACTCCTCTCGATCTCTTCTATCGTCAACACGTTCCTGATCGCCCAGTTGAAGTAATGGGCATTACCTTCAAAAATCCAGTTGGTTTGGCTGCAGGCCTTGATAAAAACGGCGAATGTATTGAAGCATTTGGTGCTATGGGCTTTGGTTTTGTGGAAGTGGGGACGGTAACGCCTCGTCCACAGGCGGGTAATGATAAGCCTCGTTTGTTCCGCGTTATTCCTGCGGAAGGGATTATTAACCGTTTCGGCTTTAATAACCTAGGTGTTGATAATCTGATTGAAAATGTCAAGAAAGCCAAATATGACGGCGTTATTGGGATTAATATCGGTAAAAACAAAGATACACCATTGGAAAAAGGCGCGGAAGATTACCTGATCTGCATGGAGAAGGTGTATGAGCACGCGGGGTATATTGCGGTAAACATCTCGTCACCGAATACGCCTGGGTTGCGTACACTGCAATATGGCGAGATGCTGGATGAGTTACTGGCCCAGCTAAAAGAAAAGCAAAGCGAACTAGCGGAAAAGCATGGTAAATATGTCCCGTTGGCGCTTAAGATCGCGCCAGATCTTGAGGATCATGAAATTCGTCAGATTGCAGAGTCATTGATCAAGAATAAGATTGATGGGGTGATTGCAACCAATACGACACTGGATCGTACTTTGGTTCAGGGAATGCCGCATTGTGATGAGATGGGGGGCTTGAGTGGCCGTCCGCTACAAAATCGCAGTACAGAGGTCATTCGCTTGCTTGCTGAAGCTCTGGATGGTGCGTTGCCAATTATCGGGGTAGGTGGCATTGATTCGGCCATTGCCGCTCGTGAGAAGATCCAGGCAGGGGCTAGCCTCGTTCAGGTTTACTCCGGTTTTATCTACCACGGGCCTAAATTGGTGAAAGATATTGTGATGGGCTTAGAGTAAATACTCAGATTCACGTGACCTTGTCACTTAAATTGGTAGAATAAAGATGTGCTTGTGATTTAATCACAAGCACTTTTTTTTATTAAATGCTTATGACAAAAGAGATTTTTAGTGTAAATTGTCAAACTTTCATAAAGTTGCATTCGTTTTCACGAATATTTTTCCTCTTTTTATTTGAGTTGAGCAAAGTAAAATTCTCCTAGAGTTGTTTCAAGTGTTGGACAATTTGATGTTACGGAGAAGGTTTGGAGCGATAACATGTTGAAACCTAACAATTCATGGATGTGGTATTACGACCAGAAAGTTGACGCTTTGATGCTAGATCTTGGCGATGAAATGGTTTTCCGTGTTTCAATTCCGACCAAGCATCTTATCCCGTGTGCGTTCGCGAAAAGCGTATTCACGGTTGATGATGCAACTACTTATCAAACCTACCTTGAAGGCATCAACCAGTTAGATCTTTCTCCTCCGAGAAAGGCCGAATTGGCCCTGACTGCTGTTGCCGCAAGCCGTTTCCATAAACCAATGATGCCTAAGAGCTGGTTCTTTGAGTCGAGCAACGCAAATTGTGTCCCTCAAACCGGGGATGTTGTGACCCTAACAACCAAAGATGGGAAGGGTAATTTCTTGATTATTGAGAATAGCGGTTGTGCTAGTTTGTGTATGCTGGCCTCGGTTGAGGGCTTGACCCTTACAACAAGCAAGGAAATGGCGTTTTGTGAGCTGATTAAGGTGATGAATGACCGTATGTCTGAATACGAAGTTTATATCGAACAGCCTGTGGTTAGCTTTGCGCTGGTGGGGTAGTGATTTCCCCGTTGGAGTAAAGAGTCGCTATCCATTTCCATCTTATACATTGAGAAGCTAGGCTTCTTTTTTTTGTTTTCTTAATCTTTCCTCTCGGCCATCTTCTTTCTCTTCCTATCTCATATCTTCTTTGTCGTTAGTCAATTGTATCTATGCGGCCTGTTTCCATCATGATAGTCATGCCGTTAATGACGCCATACAGTTATGCAGACACGTCCGTATTTCGCTATCTTGACTGATACCTTATATACCATTCTCTCTGCTTGCCGGATATATTCGTGACGCTGTCACAACAAGACCATGCTAATACCTTCTTCTGGACAACCTTACGATATGTAGATCTATGTGCTTTATGAAGACATAGTCTGCGGGTCGTTCTCTCTTATGCGAGGAGGGGCTGGTCATCGTTAGATGTCAATTATTTGGCAATTTGGTGCCTATATCTTAGCCACTATTAGGATATTTAACCTCTTTCCTTACACAAAATAACCGTGCCTAAAGTGATCTTGCTCGTATTTTTTTATTATTGTTGAATAATTTTTTTGTCTTAATTTTAGAGATCAGGACAAAAAAACACCCATATTTTACCCACAAAAAGACAACACCAATTACCTTATTTCCTCATTTAGTTGTTATCTGTAATTTATTTTCATTATGGATTTTTTATCCACTGGTGTGCCAATCCTCAATCTTTCCCAAAAGGAAACCAATGGTGATTGGTAGGATAACAATGGCATAGGAAGTGATTAATGAGCATCTATTTAAAGGTTTTTCTCGACAAATAAAGTCAAAATAAATCGGATAAGCAGTTGAAAATAAACAATAAAAATCTATTGTTTATCTGTGGAAACTATGTTGGGTGTGCCGCCTAAGAGGAAGGGAGGATATTGTTGCTACCTCTGTTTGGCGAAGGTGCGCACTAGATTGTTGCCTGATAGCTACAATCTGTAGTGTGTTTACTTTCGAAGGGCTCAGTTGAGAATAGGGGTAAAACAGGCGATTGCTGTTTTTTTAGCTAAATAGGCATTTAAGTTCTTTCTGGTGCAAGGTATTTGGTCTGTTTTCAGTTATAATTCTTCGCAACATAAGCGCGAAAAGAACCCCATGAATCAATATCTAGCTATTACATCTCGAGGTCTTGAGAACCTCTTGGCTCAAGAGCTTGAGCAACTGGGTGCCCAGAGCATCAAAGTTGTTCATGCTGGTGTACGTTTTAAAGCAGAGAAGGCAGAAGCGTATCGCTGCTGTCTGTGGACGCGTCTGGCTTCCCGTATCATTTTGGTGCTAAGCGAATTTGACGTTCGTGACGATATGGATCTGTACCTAGGCGCAACAGCCGTAAATTGGATGGAGCAATTTAGCCATACCACACGGTTTGTTGTTGATTTTAACGGTACTAACCGTGAAATTCGCAATAGCCAATATGGCGCGATGAAAGTGAAAGACGCCATCGTTGACCGTTTTACCAAGGCCGATCTTCCACGCCCTAATATTGACCGCGAACGTCCTGATCTGCGTGTACACATGCGTCTATCAGGTGAAAAGGGTGTATTGGGCCTGGATATGGCAGGTAGTGGTCTTCATCAGCGCGGTTACCGTAGCGAAGCGGGTAAAGCGCCATTGCGCGAGACCCACGCGGCGGCACTGGTACTGAAATCAGGCTGGACGGTTGATAAACCGCTGCTCGATCCTATGTGTGGTTCGGGCACGTTGCTGATTGAAGCAGCAATGATTGCGGCAGGCATCGCACCGGGGCTTAAGCGTAAGCGTTGGGGCTTTGAGTCATTCAAAGATTTCGATAAAGAAGCCTGGATGGAAATCCATGCCGAGGCGACGGTGAAAGCCCGCCGTGGTCCTGCGACTGTTACAACTAAATTCTTCGGTATCGAAAAAGATCAGCGCGTACTGAGTATTGCCCGCGACAACGCAGGTCGTGCTGGTGTGAAAGATCTGATTGATTTCCAGCATGGTGATGCAACGCAGTTGGTTTGCCCTGAAGGCTTCAGTGAGGGGGTGATCCTTTGTAACCCTCCTTACGGTGAGCGTTTGGGTACGACACCAGAGTTGATTTCTTTGTACACTTTGTTTGGCAATCGCTTGAAACTGGCGTTTGCAGGTTGTACGGCAGCTATTTACTCGTCGTCCAATGAATTGTTGAGCTGTCTGCGCATGCGTGCTGACAAGCAGTTCAAATTGCGCAACGGTGCGCTTGATTGTGTCCTGAAAACCTACCTGATCACTGCTGGTGGCGTAAAGCATGTTGAAGGTGAGGCCGAAGGTCGTCTTGAAGAAACCGAAGTTGCACCGGATTTTGCCAACCGTCTGAAGAAGAATATTGGTAAGTTGGGTAAATGGGCCAAGAAAGAAGGTTTGGATTGCTTCCGCCTGTATGATGCCGATTTGCCAAACTACAATGCGGCGATTGACCAGTACCAAGACTATATCGTTATTCAGGAATATGCTGCGCCGAAAACGGTACCAGAAGAAATGGCGCGTCGCCGTTTGATGGATATCATGCGTGCCACGATTCAGGTAACCGGTGTTGATAGCAGCAAAGTGGTACTGAAAGTGCGCGAACGCCAGAAAGGCAAGAGCCAGTATCAGAAGCTATCAAGTGCTGAGCGTCACATGGTGGTGAACGAGTACGGTGTTGACTTGAAAGTGAACTTGTTTGATTACTTGGATACAGGCTTGTTCCTTGATCACCGCATCACTCGTCGTATGTTGGGTGAGATGTCAGCTGGCAAAGACTTCCTGAACTTGTTTGCTTATACCGGTTCTGCAACTTGTCATGCCGCAGTCGGTGGGGCGAAGTCAACGACAACGGTTGATATGTCTAATACCTACCTTCGTTGGGCACAGGAGAACATGGAACTGAACGGTCAGGTCGGCCGCCAGCACCAGTTTATCCAAGCGGACTGCTTGCAGTGGTTGCAGCAGGTGGACGAAACGTTTGATCTGATTTTCATTGATCCGCCAACGTTCTCGAACTCGAAGCGTATGACCCAAAGTTTTGATATCCAGCGTGACCACATCATGTTGATGGAAAACCTCAAGCGTATGCTACGTCCGAATGGCCAGATTGTTTTCTCGAATAATAAGCGTCTATTCAAGATGGATTTCGAGAAACTTGAAGAACTTGGCTTACAAGCGAAGAACATTTCTGATAAAACGTTGCCATTGGACTTCGGTCGCAACAAGCATATCCATAACTGCTGGATTGTTACTCACAAGGAAGGGTAAGTGCTAATCACGCTATATAGCACAACAGGATGTCACCTTTGCGAGCAGGCTTATAGCCTGCTCGTTCGTGCTGGTGTGGCTGAGAATATCAAGGTGGTCGATATCGCCTTTGATGATGCGTTGTTTTCACGTTACGGCACTACAATCCCAGTACTTTCTCTCCAATCTTCCAATTCTGAACAACATAGCCCGGAGCTCGGCTGGCCTTTTGACGCCGAGTTGCTGGCATCATGGTTAAAAAACAATGGCTTTAATTCATATCAGTAACGCCCAGTTGGCGTACGGTGATCATGCACTGCTAGATAAAGCAGAGTTTATCCTTCAACCTAACGAACGAGTATGTTTGGTAGGGCGCAATGGCGCCGGAAAATCAACCTTGATGAAGGTAATTTCGGGCGATGTACTGCTTGATGACGGCAGCATCCAGCGTCAGTCGGAACTGCGTGTATCGCGTCTTGAACAGGATCCACCTCGTGATGCTGAAGGTACGGTATTTGATTTTGTCTCTGAGGGCCTTGCCGAGATTGGTAAGGTGCTTAAAGAGTACCACCACCTGCTGGATTTGATCACTCGTGAGCCAAGCGATGCGAATTTCGCTAAGCTGACTCGTGCCCAAGAGCAGATTGAACATGCGGATGCTTGGCAGTTTGATAACAAAATCACCTCGGTGTTGCAGCATTTGCAGCTTGAGCCGAGTGTACTGCTCAAGGATCTATCAGGCGGTTGGCAGCGTAAGGCTGCTTTGGCCCGTGCGCTGGTTTGTGATCCCGATATTCTGCTGCTTGACGAACCGACCAACCACCTTGATGTAACAACCATTGAATGGCTTGAAGGCTTCTTGAAAGAGTTCAAGGGCTCGATTGTTTTCATTTCTCACGACCGTGCATTCATTCAGTCTATGTCGACACGTATTGTCGATTTGGATCGTGGTCAGCTGGCATCTTTCCCTGGGGATTACGAACAGTATCTTGATGCCAAGGAAGAGATGCTGCGCGTAGAAGCGGAGCAAAATGCTGAGTTTGACAAGAAACTTGCTCAGGAAGAAGCGTGGATCCGTCAGGGTATCAAAGCCCGTCGTACCCGTAATGAAGGCCGTGTTCGAGCCCTTAAGCAGCTTCGTCGTGAACGCAGCGAGCGCCGCGATGTAGTAGGCAAGGCAGACATGCAGCTGCAAGAAGCCAGCACGTCGGGCAAGATTGTCTTCGAAGCGAAGAACATCAGTTATAGCTACGATGATAAACCAATCATCAAAGACTTTAGCTTTAATGTGATGCGCGGCGATCGTATTGCGCTTATCGGTCCTAACGGCTGTGGTAAGAGTACGCTGTTGAAGATCATGCTGGGCAACTTGGAGGCACAGGGTTACTTCCATTGTGGTACCAAGCTGGAAGTGGCGTATTTTGACCAGTACCGCGAAGTGCTAGACCCTGAGAAAACGGTGATGGACAACCTTGCTGACGGCAAGCAGGAAGTAACCGTTAATGGCCGTACTCGCCATGCGCTAGGTTATTTGCAAGATTTCTTGTTCCATCCTCGCCGTGCCCGTACTCCGGTAAAAGCGTTGTCTGGTGGTGAGAAAAACCGTCTTCTACTCGCAAAATTGTTCCTTAAGCCAAATAACTTGTTGGTACTCGATGAACCAACCAACGATTTGGATATCGAAACCTTGGAACTTTTGGAAGAAATTCTTGCCAATTATCAGGGTACTTTGCTGCTTGTGAGCCACGATCGTCAATTTGTCGATAATACAGTGATGACAAGCTGGATTTTTGAAGGTGATGGCGTGATCGACGAATACGTCGGCGGCTATCATGACGCGCAGGAGCAGCGTGCGAACTCGCTGAGTCAAAGGGCGAAGGCGCAAGCCGAGCAAATTGAACAGGCAAAGAAGAAAGAAGAGAACAAGCAACAGCGCCAAGAAGCTCGCCAGCGTACGGTTAAGAAACTCTCTTACAAGTTACAGAAAGAGCTGGAAGAGCTGCCGCAACTTATTGAAAAACTGGAAAATGAAATTGCTGAGTTGCAGGAAAAAATTAATGATCCTGCGTTCTTCCAAGATGTGAAGAATGACACTCAGGCTGTGCTGTCTCGTTTGAGTGAGGCAGAGGCGGAGTTTGAACAGGCATTCGAACGTTGGGAAGAACTAGAAGCAATGCAGAAGGAATCTTAATGCAACATAAAATGTTAAAACTATCAGCACTGGCTCTTATGGTAGCCGGTGCGACAAGCGCCAATGCTGCAGTTTACCGTGTTGTTGAGGTAACCGGTGATAGCTCTGTTGCTGATCAGCAGTATTACCCTGAAGTCTCAAATGACCGTCTAAGACAGAATGTTGAGTTTTACGGTGAAGCGATTGCGCCAAGCTCGGCACAAAACTGTTTTGCTCAAAGCTGTAATGAAACCAGCTTCCCGTTGGCAGGTGAGAGCCGTTTGGGTTCTGAAGGTGTGCCGATTCGTGATGAAGTGGCTTATATCAGTGACAACTTACAGCATATCGTTGATAGGCCAAGTCTGCAGCGTTACTGTGAAACCCGTTTGGGGCCGAATACCTGTGGTGACTGGGCGCTGACGCGTTATTACGGTAAAGGTTACAATACCGATGATGCTACCGATCGTACTGGTATCGGCGGTATGGTGCGTGAGCAAGAATCGTGGAATAACGGTTATTTTGCCAATACAACCGCAATGATTGAGCAAAGTGGTAATACCATGCAGCCAATCGAGACGTTTGCCGACAAGAGTGAAGGTTATGATCCTGCGGTAACGGGTGTGTTGGGTACTATTAGTTCAACACAATCTAATGATTCCGTTATCAACCAGATCATTGATGATACAGGTTCTGATTTCCTAGGGGTAACGACGGGGGCCTATTTCTCTAATGGTGACCGTAATGCCCGCCAGTTTGATAAGCGTGGATTTGTAAACCTCGGTGGCAATGAAGTGCGCCTGGATCCGGTGCAAGGCAATGCGATGACGCAAAATGCGGGTCAGAGCTTGGCTTGGGATTCGGTTACGTTGTCAGATGGCAGTCGCTTGGTGGTTGGTAGTGCTTCGTTCTCGCCAAGTAAGTTCGATGATGAAGACAAGGTACCAGACAAGAACAACGATACCGATCCTGGCTTTAGTTTTGATGCCTTCAAGAGCTGTGTTAAGAAAGGCGATAACTTGGCCGAGTTTTTCGGTACCAAGGAGTGTCAGCTATCGGTATTTGCCAATGATGCTGTGTTCTGGAGTGTCGATGGTACAACAGGTGCTGTAACGGCGAAGGCCTTGGCTGACCGTGTTGACGGGCGTGGTCGCGAATACCCGGCGCAGGATCCTGACGAAAACAAGCGTTCGTTCCAAGCGTCTGCTCGTGCCGTAAGTTTGGTGCAGGGTAAGCCTGTGGTAGCAGGTTTTACGACTGACTCAGTGAATAATGGTGTGGGTAATACCGTAGAGGGTGATTACTACGCAGTACGCGCTGCTGTGTATGAGCCATCAGCTGATTTCGCTAGCGGCAACGAGAAATGGACACGCAAGATCATTCCAGGCCTGTCGATTAAGTCTGACGATGAGCGCAAGCTAGTTTTCAGTATGGCGACAGATATTAACGATAAGAACATGGTTATCGGTGTTGCGAAGAACAACCTTTCCGAGAACCGCTCTTATACCGAGCGCATGTTTGTTTATGATAACGCTGCCAATGCATCGTCACCGACGTTCTTGAATAACGGTGTATCCCCGTTGTTCTTTGAAGGCGCCAATGGTTTCCCTGCGGCAATCAACAACAATAACCAGATTGTTGGCCGTGTGGATGCGGAATCTGTTAACCAGGTAGACGGTCGTTTCCGTCGTCAGCGTGCTTTCACCTATGCAATGGGCGAAATCCCTGAATCTGCGGCATTGAAGCGTGGTGATGTCTACTTCCTTGATGATCTGGTCAATGATGGCAACAAGGGTGGTGTGGCTAACCAATTCCGTATCTTTGATGCGTCTGACATTAACGATGCGGGTGTGATCTCAGCAACGGCCTACAAGTGTGATGGCGGTTATGACGATTTGTCGAAAGACTCGTTCTGTAAAGGTGGTCAGCCGGGTTCAGAGCGTATTGTTGCGGTTAAGCTGATCCCAATCGATGCGGGACAGTCTCCATCGGTGCAGACACGTCCACAGCGAGAAGAAAGCATTGAGCGTGAGGGTGGTTCTCTGGGCTTCCTTGCATTATCCGTGCTAGGTTTGCTGGGTTTCCGTCGCCGTAAGTAAGTTTTCTGTCAACATTGTTTGAAGTACTAACAGGCTCACATATCGTGGGCCTGTTTTTTTATAAGGGTTGATATCCAAGTCCATTTGGCTAATTCTTATAAGTGGAGTCACAAAAGCTCCATCATTATGCAATAGTAATGAATGAAACAAATAAGGATGAGGATCGAACTATGAAGAGACAAAAGCGGGATCGTCTGGAGCGCGCACAATCTCAGGGCTATAAAGCCGGTATCAATGGTCGTTCCAGTGAAGACTGTCCGTATCATTCTACGGATGCCCGTACAAACTGGCTAGGTGGCTGGCGAGAAGCAAGAGAAGATCTGCAATCTGGCCTGTTTAAATAATTAAACCTCCCTTCATATCACCCTTATTGAGCCCCTATTAGGAACAGGGGCTTTTTTATGCCTCAAATTTCTAGGTTCTGCTACTGAGTAGGCTATAGGCGACCGATAAAGAAAAGGCCGCATCAGGTGCGGCCTTTATAGTGTTACCAATAGATATTAGTGGGGGAAGGAACATCTATGGGTTAGAAAGCAGATGTATCCTTGAACAGACCCACTTTCAGGTCTTTCGCTGTGTAGATTTCTTTGCCGTCTACCAGAACTCGGCCATCGGCGACACCCATGATCAGCTTGCGGTTGATGACACGTTTGAACTGAATTTCATAAGTTACCTTTTTCGCTTCAGGTAGGATTTGGCCGGTGAATTTCACTTCGCCAACGCCTAGAGCGCGACCTTTACCTTCACCGCCGGCCCAACCAAGGAAGAAGCCGACAAGCTGCCACATTGCATCAAGGCCAAGGCAACCAGGCATGACAGGGTCACCTTTGAAGTGGCAATCGAAAAACCACAGATCAGGTTTGATGTCGAGTTCGGCATGGATAAAGCCTTTACCGTGCTCGCCACCTTCGTCAGTAATGGTCAGAATACGGTCGATCATCAACATGTTGTCAGAAGGCAGCGACGGAAAGTCAGGGCCGTGAAGCTCACCTTTACCACAGGCAACAAGTTCATCATAGTTATAAGATTGCTGGCGTTTCATCAGACTTTTTAGCTCCTTGAAAAGTATGGAGCTAAATTAGCTTACACATGTACGCTAAACAACTCGGATCAGTTCTGGACAAACCAGTGACGAAGACGAGAAAGCAAACCACCGTGGTGATCATCCAGCGCGTGGTGCACGTCATCAATACGTTCGGCAATTTTTGCCAGCAGCGTATCATCGTCGTTTTCATCGTCGCTTCGGAATACCTTGCCGGTCAGGCGCGGCAGGGCATCGTCAACGCTTGAAACCGTCCAGATATGGAACTGACCCGCTTTTATCGCCTCGACAACCTCATCACACAGACACAGGTTGGTTAGGTTTGTCTGGGGCAGGATAACGCCTTGGTTACCTGTCAGGCCGCGATAGGCACAAACCTTGTAGAAACCTTCGATCTTTTCGTTGATGCCGCCCACGGCCTGTACACGGCCAAATTGGTCTACTGCACCGGTAACGGCAATCTGTTGATTGATAGGCTGCATAGACAGGGCTGATACTAGCGAGCACAGCTCGGCAAGTGAGGCGCTGTCACCATCAACTTCCGAATAGGATTGTTCGAAAACGATAGAGGCCGAATAGGGCAATGGCTGGTTGAGATCGAGGGCGGTACTCACGAATGCCTGCATGATCATCATACCTTTGGCATGGATATTACCGGCTAGCTCGGCTTTGCGCTCGACATCGGAAATATCACCGTCGCCAAAATGCACCACGCAAGAGATACGCGCGGGCTCGCCATAGGCACGAGGGTGTCCCGGCACTTCGACAACCGTAAGGCCGTTGACCTGGCCAATCTCTTCGCCCTGACAGTCGATAATGACTTGGCCATGATGAATATCTTCAATTGCTCGCTCTGGCAGGTAAGACTCGCGGTACTCACGCGCATCTAGGGAGTCTTGGATATGTTGGGCGCTAATGGCGTTACCCTGTGACTCAATGGCCGCTTCGCATAGGAGGCTCTGATGCCAGATAGGACACAGCGGTACTCGCGTTTGGTCTTCGGCATAACGGGCCCCCGTCTTCAGCACCATTTCGATCGCCTGCCGGTCGGCAAGGTCGGGTAGCTTGGCTTTGTTGATAATGGCCTTTACATAGGTGAGATATTTCGGCAAGTTTGTATCGTTGATGATCAAATCCTGCTCGAATTCACCATACATGGTAAACCCTGATGAGATATCTGGTTCGGCGTTTTCGAGTTCACCCATTAGATACCGGTCACCGATAATAACCAGTTTGATATTAAGTTGTTCAGACTGGGGAAGCGGGTAGAGCTTCTTGTTACAAGCGGCTTGCCATTCTAACTCACCGTTCATCAGCACGCTTTTGAGGCGAGGCCAGAGGCTTGGGTTTGCCAAGATAGAGCTTACGGCAAGAACCAAGTAGCCATTATTGGCTTGGTGAACAAGGCCATGCTTGATCTGAGACTTGGTAATGCTACCTTCAACCGGCGGGTATACGGCTCCAAATAGGCTTTGCTCTGTGACATTCTCACCAAAGACAATCACCGGCGCTTCGTTGTTACGCTGACCATGTATGTTCAATAGTTCAATCACGTAGTCACGGTACACTTTATTTTCAGGTGCGGTGATACGGAGGACTCGGGGTTGAAGCTCTACAGCGGTAAACCGGCGTACGGCATCGGTAAGGCGATCTTGCAAGGTGCCTGTAATTGCAGGCTGGAGATCGCCATACTGTTCTAAGATGGCTTGATAAGCGGAGTAGTCCGGAGTCATCGTACGCCAGGTTTCTTCATGCATAAGCGTTGTATTTAAGTTGTTAGTGTGAAAAGGACAGCAGTATAAAGGAATCGAAAGCTGCATAATAGCGAATGGATAAGGTAATTTTCATCAATTGCCATTTGGTTGGGATCGACTTAAAAACAAACGCTTAAATATCAAAAGAGAATTGAGCTTTTACAAGTACGCAGTTACACTGTCACTATTAAGTTTAGTCTTATCGAGAATCACTGCCTACAATGAAATATCAGCAACTTGAAAACTTGGAAGCCGGCTGGAAGTGGAATTACCTGGTAAAGAAATGGAAAGAAGGTGAAGCCATTACCGCTTACATTGACACCAGTGAGGCAGAAGCAGCGCTTCAGGAGCTGCTTGCTATCGAGCATGAGCCAACCAAGGTGCTGAAGTGGATCAGTAAGCATATGTCGCCGGATCTGGAGAATAAGCTCAAGCAAGCTATTCGCGCTAAACGCAAGCGTCATTTTAATGCCGAGCAGGTTCATACACGCAAAAAGTCTATTGATTTGGATTTTCGTGTTTGGGAAAAACTGGCAGAGAAGTCGAAAGAGCTTGATTCAACCTTGTCCGATACCATTGAATACTTGCTGTCTGAATCGAATAAGACCGAGCAAGCAAGTAAGCAGGTTCTGGATATTAAGAATGACCTGCATGAACTGTTAGATTTCGATCTCGACTAAGGATAGTACTATGGAATACGTGATTCTTCTGACTGTAGCGGTGTGCCTGCTGGTGTTCTGGGACCGGCCTGTCATGGTACTGGTGTTTGAAGACGGTAAGCTGGTTAAGCAATCCGGGAATATTCCGGTTGGTTTTCTTCGTGGCTGTAAAGATATTGCCCATAAAGAGCCATTTAGTGGCAAGGTGAAAGTCTATAAGAACCGCTTTACAACTAAGCTGGTCTTTTCCAAGTCAGTGCCTTCTAAGATCAAGCAACGTATTCATAATGTGTTCCCCTATAATGGGAATACCAAAAAACGCGGTAAACGGGCCTGAGAGCTTGATAAGCATTTCGGCTAAAGGATAATAAAAGAGTCTCTTCGTGAGGCTCTTTTTTTATGTAAGCGTATTCGGCTTTTGCTGCCGATGACTTTAACACGCTGACTTACGTCCCTAAAGAGGATAAGGAAACACCTGATATGTTAACTCCCCATGCATTTCGCCTGACTCAGGGTGACGATTTAAAACAAGCAGTCCTTGCGTATATACAAGGTCATCATATCCTGGCCGGTTCGTTAATCAGTGGTGTAGGATGTTTGTCGGCAGCTGAGATTCGTTTAGCCAATGAGAAGAATGAAATAACATTGTCAGGGCCTTTGGAAATTCTGACCCTATCAGGTACGTTGACGCCCGAACATGTTCACCTGCATATTTCTGTTGCTGATGCAGAAGGTAAGGTGACTGGTGGCCATTTAATGGATGGTTGTATCGTGTCGTATACGGCTGAAATATGTCTTGTTGAATATGGTAATATGGTGTTTTCTCGAGAAGTTGATTTAGCTACCGGGTTTACGGAACTGGTGATTGATAAGCGTCGATAATCGAAGGGAAGGGTATCTAACCTTATTGTGATAGATTAAGAAGCCACCACACATTATGCTGGTGGCCTTAATAAACTTTTCTATGATGATTTCGTTTTGGATAAGTCAGCTGTTAATGCATGTTGTAGGGCATTTTTACTATTGATATAAGATTTGATTGTTTCTTTAAGTGCGTTGAGTTCATCTTCCGCTTTTTGTCTTTTGGCTTTTTCATCTTCCAATGCTTGCCCTAGTTCTACAGCAAGGTATCCACCTTTAATTAAGGCTTTGGTTGTGACACTACTATTGGTGAGCTCTTTTAATGATTCAATCATGTAGTAGTGTTCTTCGATATTGCGAATAGTAATTGCCATAAAAAAGTGCCATAAAATCAGACTAGATTGCATTATCGTTAGATTGAGTTTGTTGTCAATTATAATGATTGCATTCTCTCGCGGCGGTATCTCGACTGTTTTTTGAAAATGATTGCAATCGAGATCATCGCTAGAGCGACCCATAAGCCCATAGCCTGCTCGTTGATCACTGGCCTTGTTAGGCATTTGCTATGTATAGAGACAAAAATGATATGAATTGGACATCAGAACAAATATTAAAGATTTTGGATACATGTGCGGAAGAGTCTACGTTCCCTGTTTTAGATAATGGTTATGTTTACTTAGCCGCAACAAGAATGTCTGTTTATCGCTCTAATGAAGACTGGGCAATAGTTATTGAAGTCTTTGGTTTTTCCCCAAGATCTGGTGATCCTGATGTTCAGATTTACACGTTCTCAAGTAAATTACATAACCGAAATCTTTCTTCAAATTATGCGACTGAAGATGCTTATAACGGTTATCTAAAGTCCAATCCATATAATGAATCCAGATTAATTTATCCAATTGAAAATGATGATTGGCTAGATGAAAAAGACTTGGAGTATACAAAAACGAAGGGGGTGTGCGTACTTCGTGGTAATAAGGTATTGGTTCCTGAATTACCAGAATACCAAAAGTACGGCATCGAGCTTGAGGAAGAAAGTCCTCTTACTTTTGAGTTCTGTCGATTTCTAGCTCATAAGTATAGAGACCTAGTTCTATGTACAGAAGATGAGAGGCGAGTAAGTGTTTCTCCGGAATTGAAGCTATTACTTCAGCTTGATGCTTGGAGTCATCCTGATATTTCAAGAGGGGATTTACCAAGTTCATCAAACACCTTCAAGCAAGTTGTCAAAGCTATAGAAGTAGGTAGTGCAAAGAGTTATAAACAGACTAAAGATGAAAACACACATTGGGTTAATTGGCCTGATGCAGGCACCTTATGAAGGTTGAGCCTAACAGGGGCACCCGCTTAGCCAAAGCAAGATCCGCAACATTAATTTGGCGAGGGGACCCTCGTTTTTCCTGATCTACTTGGTGCTATTGTGCAGCACCTGATTCCAATGAAGAGCTTGCAGATGTAGATAGAAATCGTGAAAGGGTAGAATGCTGAAATGAAGGTAATAAGCTTGTGAAGGGCAGTATTATTCATTCAGATGTTACTTTTGAGAGTATGATGCCATGTGTATGGTGGGCCGTTTGGTTTTAATCTACTGAGTAGATAATCCAACAGCGAAGGATTGTTTATTAGGCACTTGTTTTCACATGCCCGATGCTTTTAATTCTCTCAGGAATACGCCTAATGCACTATAACTTTGTCGTGGTAATTAAATACATAAACATCTCATAAAAAAACCAAAGCCTTGCTAGTACAAAATGGAAGAGGGCAATATCGCTGGTGGACATATCTTTTCATAAGCTATAAAAAATAAGGGCAATAAAGATTGAAGACGATAATGAATATTAAAAAACACATAACAAACAAAATGTACAAATTCCTTGTTAAGCTGGTGGGTAAGAACGCTATCTTTCAAAAGGGTAAGCCGAGAGCTGCATCTTCACCCGCTAACCGTAACATCCGCGGTATTCGAAACAACAATCCATTGAATATCGAGTTCAATAAGAATAATGATTGGATCGGCCAGCTTGGTAGTGATGGTCGTTTTGTCATTTTTTCAGAACAAAAGTATGGCTTTCGCGCAGGAGCGCGCGTATTAAGAAGCTATCAACGTAGAGGAATCGATACCATTTCAGGAATTGTACATGTGTTTGCACCTAACCACGAAAATAACAGTGAGCATTACGCCAGGATGGTCGCACAGTGGAGTGGCTATGGCTTGACACAAAAACTAGATTTTAATGATTCAAAAACGATTACTCGTATCATTCAATCTATGGCAAGAATGGAAGTTGGTTACCAGTACAGTTTCGATGAAGTAAAAGCAGGCGTTGACCTGGCATAGTGGCATTAAGATGAAAAGAAAAGGCGGCCAATACATTGTTTGGTGAAAGATAAATGCCTTCCAAACCGCCGTAACAACACCTAAGAGCTAGATGTGATAAAGCGTAACTTATTAGTTAGCGAAGCGCAGGCAGAATAGGTAATTTTTAGGGAAAAAGCCCACAAATCAGCTTGTTGTAATACAAGCCCAGTTTTTCCCCAGTCTATATCACATTGTGGTACGACGATTTCGTGATCCGTGATAGTGACACTGTCACACAATGCCGAGTGGCGATAGCTCCCCAGCGTTAAAGAAATCTTTAAAATTAACTAACTACACACTTTTTCTTAGTGATCTCATGATTTGCGGCCCAAAATGCGGACAAAAAACCATCAAGCGCCTTTTTTTATGAAGAAGAATGGAGCATAGACTACTTTCTGTCAGCAATAAGAGTATGATAGCAGTAACACCCGCTACAAATTGTTACGCCAATGACCCAATCTCAGATGCTACTTGATGTTAGTACCAATGCTCTATTGCTTGTCGAATTCAAAAAACTGGAAAAACCACTGACGAAATCTGAAAGCAACAACCTGCTTTTGAAATACTTAAAACGAATCGCTAAGATTGAGCGTTACAGAAAAATCAGGAAATCTGTCAAACATTGGATCTTACTGGGGCGGCAAGCTGATGCTAATTTGGAAAACATTTTAGATATTGAGCACGACCGCTTGCTAAACAACAGCTCAACTGATCTCTATCGCTTTGTTGTTCTGATTGAAGAGATTGAATCTGAACTGAAAACAAAAGTGCAGTACTCAAGTGCGCATAAGATAGATCTTTCAGCTCGATTTGGCCAAGTATTAGTCTGTGTTGTTGATGAAAATTTAAAAGCTAGCTTTGATGATGATGGATTGATGTGCAAATCGACTCAAATCCTGTTCATTGGTAGCCCTGAATATAAAGATATATTTTCATCTGTTATAGATAAAGCTTATTACTTTCAATCTGTTGTCGCTTATGAAGATGAAAGCCACCTAAGGGTAGAGTTATTTAGGCGCTAAGCCTCAACTTTAGATAGTAGGAAATGCGACAACGTAACGTATTTTCTTAAAGTCATAAAGCCCCTAAAGGGGCTTTTAAGAAAAACTTATTAACCTTAATTTATTGATTTTATTTGCTTTTTGTATAGGATGGTCAATCTTCACATTTGGAGTAGATCACTAAAGTTATATGAAATCGATTATACCAATAACGCTTCTTTCTGGCTTGGTTCTCCTGTTGCCAAGTCTCGCATCTGCAAATGAATTCACAATGAAAAATGTGAAGAATCCTCATTTTTCTGAGTCAGATTTTCCTTTTTTTGTATCTGAAAAATATCCAGAAAGTGCTTCTCGTATTAATATTTTCCTTCAATATTATTACTTCGATAAAACATTACAAGAAGAAGATTTTGCTAGTAAATCATCGAGCCCATTTAGAACAACCGATAGCTATCGAAGAGTTTTCTCTTTTTACGAACCGATAGTGACAGAAAAGAAAAATTATATAGAAGTAACCATTTCAGGGGATGCTTGTGGTGCTTATTGTGAATGGGGAGAAAATACATTTCTCTTTGATAAATATTCTGGCCGACCAATCACTTTAGTAGATCTATTATCACCAGAAGGTACAAAATCACTTGAAATAAGATTAAGAAGTGACAACCTAAATAGGGTCAAAAAATATATCATAAATAAACCGGATGATAATTCTGATGAATATGTCATGGGCGAGTATTACTTATATAATGATTGTTATCAAAATAGATTCAGAGATAACTATGACAAAATTGACGAAGATACTAATTTTCATTTGTCTGATAACCAGCTGACTATAACGTTTGGTCGATGTTCAAACCATGCATCGAGGGCACTTGATGAAATCGGAAAGTTTGAAAATACACTTTCATATGAAGAGCTTAAACCATATTTAAGTAATGATGGTATTCAGTATTTATCGAACCAAACACACTCGCTCTCCAACATACAAACGCCTTATAGAGTTTTCCGAGGAAAAATTGCAGATAAATATCCTATTACAGTCGTAAATATTAAACATGGCGGGTGGTCATATTGGTATGATAAATATCAAACACCAATTGAATTACACAAAGTTGACTGTATTGACGCAATAGCTCAATGTTTCAAAGAAGGCCGTTATGACAATATGATGCAGAAGTGGGTATATACTGCAGAATGGAAAATGAATCAATATAACGATAACATCTTAGGTTCATTTATTAGGATTTCAGATGGGAAGAGAATGAGCGTTTCCATAAAATGAAAATTCCTATTAACTTTAATACCGATGATGGTATTAATTACCAAGCAAGATTGGATGAAATACACGTATATTAATTAGTTGATAGATTAGGTTGACCATTCAAAAGCCCACAAACGATCTGCGAGTGGGCTTTTTCAATTTGAGTAGACTCACATTTTGAACGGTAAGATAACTATTAATTTTAGAGCCAACTATAATTTAGTTGGTTACTGTTAATTTACCAATAGGAGATACAAGGATGTCATGTTCAAAAATTCATTCTCATTCTAATCATGTTCACGGCCCTGGTTGCGGGCATACTGCTATTCGCCATAATGGCCATATTGATTACGTTGTCGATGGTGTATTGCATCATCCGCATGGTGATCACTGTGATGAACATGTCATTGCTATTAATGAGAAGCATCCAGATGAATGTAATGCAGAACATTTATGTGGAGAGCATGTTCATGGTCCTGACTGTGGTCATGAAGCCATCCAACATGGTGATCATATCGATTATATTGTTAATGGTAGATTGCATCATCAACATGGTGATCACTGTGATGACCATGGACCTGTTGAAATCATTGAGAGTTAATCAAATAAAGCCCCTTTGGGGCTTTTTTTGTCTTGATGGATGGGGATGGGGATGGGGAACATTGGCAGAATAAACCAACAACATCAATGTGACAGTGTCACAAATCATGCATTTACGCTGACATATCGATCGATTCGCCCGATATCTGACCTGTGATTTCGTTTCTTATATCATTAAACCATCATCTCGGTCATTATTTGTACGCTGCGGCTGAGTTAAGACTCGTTTTTACTCTCATATAAGGTATTTATTAGCTAATAAATAAAGCTATGAAAGTGCCGGAACGTACAATTTTTGCTAGCTTTGCATCACATCTTTCTTAAATAATTTTTGTTATTTATAGCGTCAAGGATTTTACCCATAGACACTATAGGCAGATCTTGCGATTCTTAGGTTAACTATCCAATTAATGACAATAAGGATGAGGATGTCGTATGAAAATAAAAAAACTATCCACATGCTTTTGCACATCAGAAGTCGCTGCTTGCCGAGAATTTTATCGAACGTATTTATCAGCAAAAACAGTTTTTGATTGCGGTTGGTACATTATTTTGAAAATAGACGGTATTGGCACAGAGCTTTGTTTTATTCAACCACAAGAAAATATGCCTGTTTTTGGTGGAAATGGGGTAATGCTAAATTTCCTCGTCGATGATGTAGATTCAGAACATTCACGTTTAATAAATGCAGGACTTCAGGTCATTATGCCACTAAACGATCATCCATGGGGTGATCGCGGTTTTTCTGTTTTAGATCCGATAGGAAACTCCGTTTATATTTACTCATCACGCGAACCAAGTGATGAATTCAAGCCATACTTTGACAACTTAAAATGAGTCGTGACATTACCAATTGAAGTAAGAGTAGGTATCGATATTGTAGGGATCAGTATATGGCTAAATTAGAAGACAGCAGGAAGTCAAATATCCATAAAAAGGGGAGTGTTGTCTATCGTCCACTCAATACATGGAGCAAAAGCGTCCATCGTTTTCTGCATCACCTAGAGCAAGAAGGTATAACTGAATCACCAAGATTTATAGGTATTGAGGGAAATCAAGAAAAATTAAGCCTGGTAGAAGGCTTAACTTTTGATTATCCATTAATTGGAAATATCGCAACATCAGAAGCATTAATCACGGCAGCTAAACTACTTAGAAGGATTCATGATGCATCTGTTTCATTCCTCCACCAAAAGAATACAACATCACTTAATTGGATGCTTGAGCCTCGTGAACCTTACGAGGTTATCTGTCATGGTGATTTTGCTCCGTACAATGCTGCTTTAATTGGAAATAATGTTGTAGGAGTGTTCGATTTTGATGCCGCACATCCAGCCCCTAGGTTATGGGATATTGCGTATGCTTTATATTGCTGGGCACCATTTAAAACCGATAATGTGGATAGACTAGGAACTTTCACTGAACAAACGCAACGTGCAGAATTATTTTGCGACAGTTATGGGCTAACATCAGAGCAAAAGAGTCAACTTCCAGAGTTTATGTTTTTACGGATACAGTCATTGGTGAACTTTATGAAGAAGGAAGCCATGAAAGGAAATAGGCAATTTGCTGATAATATCGAACAGGGTCACCATCTTGCTTATTTAAGCGATATTGAATATATCAAAAGTAATGCGGAAGAAATACGCCATGGATTGATCTATTAGTCAGCATCCTATCAATTATACTTGTCTTTACGTTATCAAGTATTTTAATAGCCACATGCCATTATTCACCCACATCAAAACAACAAGATAAAACTGTGACAGCGTCACTTAATGTACTTAATTTAACTTGATAATGGCAACACAAAGCCTATTTTTTAACAAATAACGTCAGATTTAGCATATCTAACGATATTCAAGTTACGATTTACCATATTACGCTGTAGCTTAGGGTAATATGCATACATATAGCTCAAAATAACCACACAGCGATTGACCGTTTATACAAAAAGTCTAATGAATTTGATGTAACAGCATAGCAAAACATAACCATAGAGTAGGGAAGTCAGATCTTTTCATTAAAAGATATCATCGATTTCGCCGGGCGACTCATGTACTGCCCGGTGCATGTCCTTGGGATAATGCGCCGGTTTGGCAAAGCGCTGGTTGAAATCAGCGATGAGGTCGGGGAGCCATGCATTCGCTTGCTCGATAGTATCGATTCCTTGTAATCGCATTTCTTTAACTAAGCGATCTTGTAAGGTTTTGTTGGCTCGCTCGACACGGCCTTTAGCTTGTGAACTGTTGGCACAAATAAGCTCGATATTAAGGTCTTGAAGAACACGACCAAATTGGGTGAGTCGGTCGGTTTGCGCATCACGCTTGCTGACATGAAAAACGGCATGGCGATCACTGTTGAAGGCAGTTGGCTTGCCGTGTTGTTCAAGGTACTCGCGAGTTGCGACCATGTAATCGAAAGCCGATTCAGTTTCACTGAAGCGCAGGTTCATCAGGCGGCCGGTGGCATCATCGATGTAAACCAAGAGGCAGCATTTCTCGCTGCGACCTTACTGTGACGGTGTCACAACAAGAGTCCAAGGCGAACCAAAAACCACAGCAAACCGAGCCGGAAGGCGAAAAACCAGTCGGATTCTGGCGGTTTGTGCTTGGCGGGCTGGTACTTGGGGCACTGACTGGCGGTGTCGTCACCCGAATTTAAACCTATAGACAAGGAAAGCGAATGAATACCGAACAACAAGGCGAAATTCAAACCGAAACCACACCTGTAGATATGGTCGAAAACCATAACGAGCAGGACGAACGGGCATTCATCAATAGTCTGGATGATGATTTTGACCCGGAATTAAGCCAAACCGAAGTCAAAGAGCAGGCACTCGAAACCGAAGCCGCCGCAGGGATTGTTTGTGTTGGCCTGATGACTATTGAACAGACCATGAAAACCATGCTGCACCCGCGTTTCAAGTTTGACCCGGAGCAGTGCGAAGCCGTTGCCACCAAAGTCGCACCGCTGATCGTCAAATACGGAGCGAACCCGCCGCCGTGGTTGGCCAAGTATATGGATGAAATCATGGCCGTGTTCGCCATCGGGATGTTGGGGCTATCGAGTTTCATGCAGGTGAAACAGCTCAAGGCCGAAGACATTGCCCAGCAAGCCAAAGAGCGCGAAACCACCAACCGCGAGAATACCGAGGTGGCCGCGTGAAACTCCAACCTATCAACCAAAACAATGCCCTGAGTAATCATCATGTCTATGTGGTTGGTATGTCTGGCTGCGGGAAAACCTCCGCAGCCAAAAAGCTGTTTATCAAACCGACCGACCAAGTCGCCATTTTTGATCCGCTTGGGGATTATGAGGGCGAGCTGGCCGGGCGCAAGGTTCGCAGCTATGCCAAACTGAAAGACTTTGCCCAAGCCTTGATTGCCGGGCGAAAAACTAAGCAGGGCTTCAAGATTGCCTATGCGCCACAACACGAAACCACCGAAGCCGATTTCGATAAATTCTGTATGGTCGTTTGGGGATGCGGTAACGGTAAACACCCCAAACCGCTAAAAGTGGTGTGCGAGGAAGTGGCCGAGCATACCAGTACAGCCGGAAAGGCCACCGGGTATCACGGTAAAATCTTGAGGCTAGGGCGCAAGTTCGGTTTGCACTGCATCAACATGTTTCAGCGTGGGCAGGAGGTGTCGAAAACCATCATTGATAACTGCCAATTCGCTTGCGTGATGATGCAAAAGGCCGATGACAGTGCCCACTACCTACAACGGAAAACAGGCATACCCGCCAGTGAGATCATCCCACTGCAGAAGCTTGAATACATATTGCAGGATGGGAAAATTTATAGACAAGGACTAATTCATTGGTAATACAGTTTGACTTCAATGCTTTCAGAACGGATTTTTATTTTTTTACTGATTTAAATCACTTACTTATAGCATTTCATATATGCTAATATCCATCAATTGCATATCTGATTGTTGAGTCGATTTATGAACAGAAGTGAAATTAGGGATTCAGTAAAAGCTGCCTTGCAGGAAAAAGTTAGAACTCAAGACTACGGCAAGTATCTACTTCGAGTCGATGTAAATAAGATTCGAGGTTTTTCAGGCGAGACTATTAATTTTGATTTCCCTGTAACAGCATTAATCGGTCCAAATGGTAGTGGTAAATCATCTATTTTAGGTGCTGCTGCTTGTGCTTATAAATCTATCAAACCGAGTGTTTTCTTCCCAAAAAGTGCTATTGGTGATGATAGTATGGCGGGATGGCGGGCAGAATATGAAGCCATTGATAAGGCAATGAATCCACGTCAAACAGTTCGCCGAAATAGTAATTTTAGAAGTGCTAAATGGGTCAGATCGGATGTTTTAGAACGTTCAACGATTTACTTTGGAATTGAGCGTACGGTTCCAGCAGGTGAAAAAAGTAAATATAAAAAGCTGATGAGGTCAACATATTCTCATCGTGGTTCAATCTCAGGAATAGATACAAATGTCTCGACTCAAGTTGAACATGTCCTTGGCAAAAATGTAAGTGATTTCCGTATTGCTGATATTGGAAATAATGACAACTTTCTAGTTGGTAATAGTGCTGGCGTAAATTATTCTGAATTCCACTTTGGAGCAGGTGAATCATCAATTATCAGAATGATTAAAGAAATTGAATCCGCACCAAATAATTCATTAATTTTTATTGAAGAAATTGAAAATGGTCTGCATCCAGTAGCAACAAGAAGGATGGTTGAATATTTAATTGATGTTGCTAGAAGAAAAAGCATTCAAGCAATATTCACCACACATAGTGATTATGCTCTAAGCCCATTACCAAATGAAGCTATTTGGGCGTGTATTAACGGGAAATTGAAACAGGGCAGGCTCAGTGTTGAAGCACTCCGAGCTGTTTCTGGCCGCGTTGATAAAGAGTTAGCAATATTTGTTGAAGATTTATTTGCCAAACATTGGGTTGATGCAATACTAAGAGAAAAGTTAGGGGAACAATTTAATCAGGTCGAAGTTTATTCTGTTGCCGGTGATGGAAATGCTGTAAATACACATACATCACACAATTCTAATCCATCAATTTCATTCAAATCACTTTGTATTATTGATGGTGATTCATCTCAGCATGATAGCCGTGAACATGGTATTTATCGATTGCCTGGTGAACAACCCGAATTGACAATTTATGAAGATATTCTTGAGCGATTGGATGATTTAATTGCTTTGCTAACAGTATCTTGTCAACGTTCACCTGAGTCTCAAGATAAAGTTCGACAGACGGTAGAAACGGTAATCAAAACAAACAGGGACCCTCATTTGTTATTTAACCAAGTTGGTATTGATATTGGCTTCGTTAGTGAGGATATTGTTCGAGGAGCATTTATTTCTTTGTGGATGAGAAATAATGAAGAATATTGTAATGATTTAGCTGAGAGTATTAGACAAATACTTACGGAATAATATTTAATCCAAATCACATTTCCAAAAGCCCGCAAGCCTATAGGTTTAGCGGGCTTTTTTTCGTTTGCCTTGTAACCAAATCCCTTGGTTTCCTGTTGGGGTCTTTTAGTAAACCAACAGAGAGCAAACACTATGAGTGCAAAAACGAAAGGCTATGTGATCACGGGCGTCATTGCCTTGCTGGTTGCGGGTGCTGTGGTCTGGGCATCGAACAACGTTGATGCCGTTGAAGACGCAATCGGGTAAGGGGGCGAAATGGAACTGATTCAAACCCCGTTCGCGCCGCGTCCGAAAGAACTTGATCCGGTAGAGGGTGTTGGCTGGGGCCAGCGTGCCTCGCTTCGCCTTGTTGCGGGTCCCACTTATCACAGCATCGAGCTGGTCACCGACATTACCGATCCAAGTGATATTGAGCGCGTCGAAGTATCGCTAAACGGTTCGGCCAAGTTCAACGTGTCGGGTGAAACACTGGTCAAACTGCAAGCCCACCGCAAGAACTACGCCCAGCCGGGTCGCTATGTGATCTCGTTTGGTGATGCCACGCTGCGCACCAAAATTGGCGTACGTCAAACCGACCTTGTTACCTTGGGCGGTGAAATTTGGTTTGTGTATATCACCCTGAAATCCAAACCAGCGGGCACCGCGATGCCAACCATTCGCGCCCGTGCCCATGTGCTGCCGTCACAGGCCACGCGCTATTACATGCCGCGCCTTTATGAGCTGACTTGGTTTGCTTCGGCAACAGGCCGCACACCATTTGACTTTGCCGAGCGTAGCCCGGCACTCAACCTCAAGCGCATTCACTTCCTTGACGATTCCATCGGCCGCGTTCGTGTCCTACGTGACAACTACGAAGAATTGAACGTCACCAAGACCGACAACGCCTTCGACTTGGCGCAATCCAAGAAAGAGCAGAATGACGGTTGGTTCAGCCTCGACTTTATCCGCTATGGCTTTGGTGCTGACGGCATGTTGAACACTGCCGCCCGCAGCCAGTTGGCGTTCGAGCTGGACAAGGAAAGCGTGGGCAGTGTGCCGGTTATCGTCGAAGCAGTGGAGCAAGTCACGGCGTTGCCTACCAAGCAGGCATAAGGGGGCGCGATGGAAAACTTCGGCACCATCTTCGACAACATCGGCGAAACGCTGGGCGGTATTTGGGATTCTACGTTGGAAGGCGGCGAGCAGTGGGTTGATTCATGGTTTGACCATGAGGCCGACAAAGTCAGCTCGGCCGCCCCAGAAGAAAACCGCGTTCCGCAGCAGCAGGAGCCCGCCCAGCAGCCAACGGGGCAGCCGATTTACAACGGCGGCATGATGGATAACCAAACCTTGCTTTTGATGGGCGGCGGGTTCGCCGTCCTGATGCTGGCAATGGTGTTATTGATGCGGGGTAAGTGATGCCAGTTGCAGCATTATTTTGGCCGTTGCTTATCGGCACCATTAGCTACTTCATGGGGGTGTTTACCAGTGAGAAGCTGGGCAACACGGTGCGGATTGGTATCGCGGTCGGCATGGGGTTCTGGCTGATGAAAATCACGGGGGTGATCAAGTAATGCTTGGCGCAATGACTTCACTCACGGGTGGCGGCGGTTTGCAGGGCGGCAGTGCCGGTCCCTCGGCCGCCCACGGCAAGAACGACAACAAAACGGACTCCAAAAACGAATCCGGTTTTCGCGGCGGGTCTATCAACATGGGCAGCAACAACGGCATTCCGACATGGGCGTTACTGCTCGGCGGGATCGCCATTGCTTACATGGTGCTGAAAAAATGAGGCTTGAACCGTGTAAGTGGCAGGAAGCCAAAGCGGTATTGTCCCCAATCCTCGGGGACTATGCCGCCGAGGTACACCGCGAAGTGCTGGCTGGCAGGGAGGCCGTTTTTACTATTGGCGAATCGGTCACGCTCTTGCGGGTAGAGCAGTACCCGAACGGTGATCTCGAATTGGTGGCGGTCGGCTTTGTCGGTGATTTGCGCCAAGGCGCGAAGGTGCTGTTTGACTACGGGCAGCAATTGGGTTGCCGCTTTATCCGTTGCCACACCCAACGCCCGGCACAACTGCGATTCCTGAAGATGATTGGCTTGCCCGTGTACCCGGATGGGTGGGACGAAGACGGATATTTGATGATTAAGGCAGAGTATGGGCGGGAAAAGTAGCAGTTCAAACAAAACCACCACGACTACCAATACCACCAACAATACCAAGAATGTCAGCGGTTCGGCGGCCGCGAGCGGTGACAACAACGGATTGATGGTGTCGGGCGTGGCCGATTCGACATTCAATGTCAGCATGACAGACCACGGCGCAATGGAAATGGCCGCCGGGTTGGGTGAGTTGGCATTGTCCAGCAATACCAAAGTTAGCACCAAGGCACTCGACGGGATGGAAGATGTTGCCAAGGCCGCATTGGACAGTAACGAGGGTGTATCAAAGGCCGCGCTCGACATGGGCGAGCGATCTATTCGCGAGGCGATGGACTTTGGCCGCGATACCGTCAGCGATGCGATGGCGTTTGGGGAAAGTGCCCTTGAACTCAACAGCAAGGTATCCGCCAACGCGATTGATTCAGTCAGTGATGCCCACCATGAAAATTTGCAGATGGTTGCAGGCTTGGCTGGCAATCAAGCCTCGCAGAACAGCAAGAACCTGAAAGCCCTCAAGGAATTGGCCGAAATGAAAGTGGACGGCGGGCAGGTCGCGACCAGCCGCCAGATGACCATTATTGTCGGCATGGTGATGTTGGGACTGGTCGGCATCTTTTTTGTTAAGGGGAAGCGATGAGTTTTCAACAGTACATGCAGCCGCGACAGCGTTGCCAGTTTCAGGCGGTCGGGGAATTTTTGTTTGTCGAAGCTTGCGACGGGTCGGTGCAGATCACCACCGAGCGCGGCGAATACCGATTGAAGCAGGGCGCGCAGATCATCGACCCGCGTTTGTCCGGCCGGGTGACGGTCGAGAACATGGGCGAGGCGGGCAACGTGATGATTGTCTGCGGTTATGGTCGCTATGTGCCGCCGTCCGATGGGCGCGAGGTCGAAGTCACGGCCATGCCGAGTGTGACGCTGTCACCGAATCAGGCCATTGATATTGGCAAGATGCCGCCGATGGCCTTCGAGGCAGATCAGGGCTTTGCCGTCACCCAAATGCCGGAAATGGTATTGGCCGAAGGGCAAAAACTGGCGATTGGCGAATTGCCCCGGATGAAATTGGAAAACGGGCAGGCGGTTCGGGTCTACAGCACCACGGCACTGACTACCAAGCCCGCAATCCCGGAGAAATGCGCAAGCCAAGTGCTAACAATAGCGGGCGATGTTGAGTTAGCCGCCAATCCGTCACGTTGTCACGTTTTGGTCAAGGCTGGCAGTGCCAACACCGCGACCGTGGTGATTGGGGGCGGCTGGTCACTGGCCGCCGGGGAGCATATCAAACTGGAAACCACCGCCGCGCTGGCTTTTGCCGGGACGGACGGCGACACCATTGAAATTATCGAGGTCACACGATGACAGGGAAAACCACACGCGAGTTGCTGCCGCAAGGCAGTGCCCGCAACAAGATTGAGTTTCTGGCCGATTTGATGGACAAGGCATTGGCAGACCTTGGCGGCCAGTTGGGCGAGTCGGGGATGCCCGTCAAAAACTACGTGCGCAACCCGGCATTTTTGGATCATGCGTCAAACAGCGCGCAGCACACCAAATTTACCGGAGAGCCCAAGCCGGGGGCGATTCAAGGCAACCCGCACCAGAACGCGGGGCACTTTGCCGATGGCTGGAACTTCGAGCAGGGGCCGCCGCTCGATGCCGCCAAATCGGCCAGTTTCAGTGCCCACCGCAATTTACACTTCCCAGCGTTTTTCACTGCAATCCCGTTTGCCGCCAATGATATTTGGGTGTCGGCCAACAACTGCAAGGGGATGATTTATCAGGCGTTGCACCTGCCACGCCGTGTCGCTTACTTCAAGGCCAAGGCACTGTTTGCCGCCAATGCCGATGTGACGGTGACAGTTGGGTTTCAGCGGGGCGATGTTCAAGGCCGGCTCTACAGCGAAACGTCACTGACTACCACCGAAAGCATTTACGAAACACCACCTTCGACCAGCTACAACATGATCACCCTTGAGTCGCAGGTTTACCGCGTGTCGGGCGCGAGCAATGCACCGGAACTTGTTTGTTTCGAGACTGAATCCAAGCCGGGCGACATGGCGACCGTCATGCTGTTGGGGATGCAGGTCATTGAAACCGATAAAGACGGCAACCCGTTAGAAGATGGCCCGGTGGATATGAGCAGCGATGGCTACGGCTATACCCGTTTTACCGAAGCACTTAGCTTGGTGTGTTTGGATACCACGGCCGCAGGCAACCAGTTCGAGTTCGAGCTGGAAAACTCGGCCAATGTGGCTTGCCCAGCGGGGGCATTCAACCACCTGACCATGAACAACCTGTATTTTTGGCGTGGGGTAAACGGCAAGGCAAGCGGCAATGTCAGCAGCGGTTCGCTGGATAGCGGGGTGGAAATGGTGAGCTTTGACGGGACGCGCTTGGTTGTCGAGCTGTCCGAAGCCAATGCCAACACGGTGCGCAACTGCGGCGGGATGCGGTTATACCTGCGTTACAGTGCAACGCCATTTAACCGGGGGATTTACGCATGAGAACATTCGCCGCCGTAGCCTTGGTCGCCGCCTATGGTGCGGCGGCGTGGTGGTTCACGCGCAAGTCGCCACCGACACAACAGGCCAGCAAGCCAAAACCAACGAAAACCAAACCCAATCAGAAACCAACCAAGCCCAGCAAACCCATTGTGACCGATAAGCCGGGCGCGGTGGTGAACTGGGAAGACTTAACAGGGACGACCGACAATATGACAACCGGACAACCGCGGGGGATCCGCAACAACAACCCACTAAATATTGAGTTCAGCACCCGCAACAACTGGCGCGGCCAAGTGGGTAGCGATGGCCGTTTTTCCATTTTCGAAGATGACAAATGGGGCTTTCGCGCAGGTGCCAGGATCCTTCGCAGCTACCAAAAACGCGGGATCAACACCATTCACAGCATCGTGCACACGTTTGCGCCCAGCCATGAAAACAACAGCGACCATTATGCCGATATGGTGAGCCGCTGGTCAGGGTACGGCAAACACCAGATGGTCGATGTTCGCAACGATACCGTGGCCGCCAAGATCATCAAGGCAATGGCACGGATGGAAGTTGGCAAGAAATACGCCTTCAACGAAGTCATGGAAGGAGTCGCACTGGCATGACAACCAAAAAAGCCGTCACTACGGTGGCGATCAGCGTCACGGGCATCGTAATCGGTGCCTATACACTCAAATACCTGCGTAAAAAAGGATGGTTATGATTAATCTCAAGGAATCGAGCACCAAAACAGGCCTGATCTTGTTGAGCAGCGTTATCGCTGGCGTTTTTACTGGCAATAGCGAGCTGGTCACCGTGACCGTTGGCGAATCCGGTGCCCAAATTGGCGGAGCCATTCCGGCAGTGGCCGCCGCGATCATCGGCGTGTTTGACACGTTGCGCAAAGAAAAAGACTAGGGGACTTGTGTGGACATTTACCAAACCGTACTGGTTGCCGCCGCCACGGGGTTTTGCTCGGCGTTCGGCACCGGGATTGCCATGAAGACCGATATCGCATGGATTAAGAAGATTATCGAGTCGCACGAAAAACGGCTGGCTACCATAGAAAACAAGGGCGCATAACGCGCCCTTGGTGTTTTGAGTAGTATATCAGTTGGCTTTCCGTCGTTTCTCACGCGCATTACGGTGTAACTTTTTCTGTTCTTTTGTGATGGTTTCCTGTCTAGGTTCTTTCAATCGACGGCCACCACGGAACGGAAGTGGCGTAACTACGTTCGAACGGGTCGGAATATAATCTAATTCGTACATTCGTTTAAGGGCGTGGTATTCATCATTGCGTAAAACCCATGCGTCCAGCTCTTTGGGACTGAAAACGCGGTTCTCAGGAGTAATGATAATGCAGCGATCTTCGCAGATTCGGAAACCTTGCCACCGGGTATCATCGGGGAGATAGCCACGGGCACGAATAATCAGTAATTTTTCGGCCATAGGATTAACGTCAACTTCGCCGTTGAGCCAGCGTTGAACAGTAATTTCCCGGACATGAAACCAAGCAGCGGCTTGGCGGATTGATTCAAAATGCCGCCAGAACAGCGTGACGAATGACTCGTGCAGCATGATGCACCTCACAATTCTTATTATTTAATTTAAGTTTTTTCCGATTCCTCGCAGCGGTAATAATCTACTTTTGCGATTAAAAAGGACTGACTACCAGAGACGAACAAAATGTCTGTCAATGACGAGCCAGATTTACAACAAATCCGAGTATTGAGAAAGTGACAGTCTTTGGTTATAACGGGATGTTTCCAAAGGGTTTTTTATGGGGATTTATGATGGTTTCAGGGCTGACTCAAATCCCGATTTCAAATGTTAAATTTAGATCCCTTAGTGCGCATTATGTATATTATGTTAAATAAGGTTTATTAAATCCAATATATCAATACATTATGCTCATCTAGTTATCCTATCTCCCACTCCTCTTGGGGATTCTAGCAGTAAAAAACATGGCTATTTAACAGTATTAGTATTTACCATAAAATAGGTAATTAGCACTTATTTTTAAGTCCTGCTGCAAATGTTCAGTTTGCCTGGTTCTTCAAAATACTTGCTAATTACTTATCCGTATTCATTCTGCAAGATCTGACGTTAACGACTAATGTTTGTAATCACCATTTGCCAACGCCAACTGTGATTCAAACAATATAAGTTCGAGTTCTTTTACAATGATTGGTTTGGCCAGCAGCCCGTTCATACCAACTTGTTGGTACTTTTCTTGATCGGCACGCATTACGTTTGCCGTTAAAGCTATAATGGGTAATTTGATCCCATGACTACGTAAAATTTTAGTTGCTTGAATGCCATCCATTACAGGCATAGAAATATCCATAAGGATCAAATCATACCCTTTACCATCAGCGATCATCTCAACAGCCATCTGACCGTTTGGAGCTATATTGACTTGATGACCTCGCTTTTCAAGCATGAGTTTTACGACCAACTGGTTTGTTGGGCTATCTTCGGCAACTAAAATCCGTAGCGGCGGCAAATGTGTTGATGCTTTAAAGCTCGGCACCTTAATCTCGCGGCTTACAGTTATGGCTTTTAATGGAAGATTGACTGTAAAGCAACTTCCTTTGCCCAATGTACTTTTCAATATGATCTTGCCGCCCATCTTATTAACTAAGTGCTGGCTTATGGCGAGGCCAAGTCCCGTTCCGCCATACTTCCGGGTAATACTGCCATCAGCTTGAATGAATGGATTGAACAACATAGCCTGGGCTTCTTCAGAAATACCAATACCCGTATCAGTTACCGTGAGCTGAAGATTTTGATCTTGTTGGCTAACATAAATATCAACGCTACCGGTATCTGTAAACTTAATGGCATTACCTACCAAGTTAAATAGCACCTGCGACACCCGGTTCTTATCTCCAAACATGTACTCAGGTACATCTTGATCACTCTTTGCGTTTAGAAGGACTCCTTTTTTATTGGCTTGTTCTTGTAATTGAGTCACAACAAGATCAACACTGTCCATAATACGCATAGTGCTTTCATACAACTCGAACGATTCAGATTCGATTCGAGACAAATCCAGAATATCATTAATAATCGTCAATAATAGTTGTGCGGATTGATCCATTTGGTCGATCCAAGAAAGCTGTTGCTTCCCTAGCCCGGAATCGGCCAGTAAATCCATCAACCCCATCACGGCATTGAGTGGCGTGCGAATTTCATGGCTCATCATGGCCAAAAATTGTGATTTTGCTTTATTGGCATCTTCTGCTTGTTGTCGGGCTTTCTGCAGTTCCATCATATGTTGCTTGCGGCTGGTAATGTCTTTTGTTGTCCCTCTAAAACCAAGAAATTGACCTTGTTTGTTATAATATGGTGTGCCGCTAATGCTCATCCAACCACTACCTTCACTGGGTGGTAATTGCCACTCAATATCTTCAAATGGTTGCTCTGCACTAAATCTGGCTTTCAACCGCTCTGCAGTTTCAGGGTCATGACTGAAAATTTCCAGAATAGAGGCTGAATCTATACTGTGAGTAGACAATGATGGTGAGGATATATATGAAAAGAAATATTCAGTATCAATTTCCCAAAACCAGTCGCCAACCGTTCGTGCAAAATCTTTAAACCGTTGTTGGCTATGTGATAATTCAAGCGTCCTGGCTGTTACCAATGACTGAAGCCGTTCACGATAGTCAATATCAATTATTGCTCGCTCAAGTAACGGCCGAAAGTGTTCCAACACCCGCTTGCAGTTTGATGAGAACTTTCCTTTTTCTGAATGCAAAAAGATCAAAACCGCATCGCCTGAACTGACTTTCACACCGGTTAACAGAACTGAACGACAGTACTGCATTAGGTTAGATGGTAATTCTTGAAACTCGACAACTTGCCGAGAATCAAATAACGCGATGCTTTCTCCATTTATCGAACGGGTAAAGGTATCGGCAATAGGCCAAACACTAGATTCAAAATAGCGGCAAGTAGTAACCAACTCTTTAAGCGGTGATAACTCATCTTCACGAGTTAATACTAAAGCATGTTCAAAACCAATAAATTTACTCAATACACCAAGCAAACTATTGAAAACCTGACGCTTATTATTAGCTCCAGCCATTGCGGCCATGCCAGCCAAAATCGCTTTGTTTTCTTCTTTTAGTTGCCGCTCTCTTTCTCTGCTTCGCATCAAGTCGAGTAACGTTTCTTGCAGTTTTTCCGATTCGTAGTTAGCCATCGATTAGCCTTTATGAAATAGCACTGTCGATATCATGAGGTTGCCATGAGCATTTTCACCGCCGGCAAACTGTCCTTGCTCACCAAATGTGAAGGGGCAAATAAAAGGAGCATGATGCATTGCTTGATTAACATGATGGGCAACTTGCGGCATTAAATGTTGAACCCTTAACATACAACCTGCACAGTAAATTGTTATGCCACCAATAGGTTGGATATCATCACTTTCGTCACCGTAGACATCAAATGCAGAGTCAACTACCCTGCCCGCCCGTGTTATCAAGCGCTCTTCGGTACCTTCCATGAAATACAGATGTTCACCTTCAGTCACTTGGGAAAATAACTCCAAACCACCGCTTTCGGTAATACGTAATGGATGCGCTAATTTAAAATATGGCAGATCATGAATTTGACCAGCTATCCGGCCAAGCGGGTTCATACTGCTTAGCATGCTGATATTCTTTTGATCTTTTAAAGTAATCCCCATCCATTCTTCATACAGTTCTACCGCAGGTTGCCCATTTAATTCCATTACTGTTTGGCCAATAACTTTATTGGCGCATGCGCTTAACCCAGTACTGGCGTACCCTGAATGAAAGGAAATACCAAACTTAGTTGAAGGATAAAAGACACAAATCCCGACGCCTTCATGGCAAATTTGCTCATGATTAAAAATATGCCAGTTGCCTTGAATAAGATCATCAGCAGAGCTTCCTCCAATAATTGGAACCGTCACGCCTAATTGATCTTCAATCCCTTTAAGTACAGATTCTTCATCACCTGGGCTTGCATGGATAAGAATAAGTGAAGGTAATTCACCGGCTCGACTGCAATTTGTAATTGCTCTCAATAATGCATGCTGAGACATCTCATATTTAGATTTATTGGACGATACAATGGCACTCCCATAAGCGCCATCATAATCGGCCAATCCCCAAAGCCCAACACCAACCCCAGCATGATAACCGTAATCAGTCATTACGCCTTGGCAAGAACTACAACCTAAAATCTGAGTGTTTGGAAAAGCCGATAGCAATGTTTTCTGTAATACGTTTACATCATAGTGTTCTGAAAAATACACCAGAACCAAACGAGGACTCGGCAGTCGTTGCCGTAACTGCTCAATAGCTTCGTTAATTGCTGAAGCTGTGTCCTTGTTAGCAGAAAAACTCGTTGCTATATCCATAAGCAAAGTCATTATTGTGATTGATCAAACCTATACTCAATCATAGACATTTTTCTTTTTACTTTCAGTTATATCCATCATTATTTGAATTTTTAACGGTAAAGTTTTGACGAGGTTAACCGTTATACTGTAGCTGGGCTAACTATTGATTGGAGAATAAGGACGTTATGAACAAACGCGTTGTACTTATCACTGGTGGTGCGAAAGGTATTGGACGAGGTATTGCCGAATACCTATCGCAAGATATGACCGTCATTGCTGTCGACATTGATGAAGATGCAGGTCACCAGTTGGTTTCTGATAACCCACTTATACGTTTTAAATCTGTTGATGTTACATCGGAACAACAACTCGAAGCATTGGTTGTTGAGATCAAGAGCCAACACGGCCGACTAGATGCTGTTATCAACAATGCGGCGATTGCAGATCCCTATAATCCCCCGCTGGAAGAGCTTGATATTCATCATTGGAATCGAGTTATAGCTGTTAATCTCACAGCTCCAATGCTTGTAACAAAGCTATGCCTACCTTTGCTTAAACAAAATCATGGCCGAGTAATCAATATTGCCTCAACGAGAGCGCTTCAATCAGAGCAAAATACTGAAGCATACAGTGCTTCAAAAGGAGGAATTGTAGCCTTAACCCATTCCTTGGCTGTTAGCCTCGGCCCTGAAATAACCGTGAATTGTATTTCACCCGGTTGGATAGATGTAATTGGTGAACCTTTGGCAGATCACGATCATCAGCAACATTTAGTTGGGCGGGTTGGTAAGGTTGAAGATATTGCTTCGCTCGTCGCCTACTTACTGTCAGAGCATGCAGGATTTATCACCGGGCAAAACTTTGTTGTCGATGGAGGAATGACAAAAAAAATGATTTACCAATAAAAACTAGGATCAAGATAGGGGTTTTAGTACAAACCCCTATATCTCATAATAAGTATGTATAAGGTTATATTTTAAATCACTTATTTACTTCAAAATTTGCATTAATCACTTTTTCACCCTGCGTGATTATAACCACCCATTTCATTACATCATGGGTACAAGCCGGCACACTGAAAGTCCCTTTCCAGCCAGACTCAATACGCTCAAACACGACAGGGATCTGTCCCATATACATAGACTTCCCTTCAATAACCGCGCTAGGCTTCACATCTGTGTTACCAATATGTAATACCAAAGGTGTATCTGCCTGCGCAGGAGTTGGTGACAGTGTCACATTGATGTGTGTGCTATCTTGTGTTGTACAACCCTTCGGTCCAATTTCACAGTTTATTGCCGTAATTGCGACGGACTCCGAGTTTTCATAGGTTACTGTTCTCCAAACAAATGCCGTCATTAACACCGCCATTAGGAAAATAATCTGAATTAATCTGCCTCGAGTTAGCTTTTCTGCTGCCATTTTTACTGTGCATCCCATGTTACAGAGGTCAAAGTTTTCACATAAATGTTGCTTAAGCGTAAACAATGTGTGGCTTTGACCCTGTCATTCATATTTTAAAACAAGTAGTATATGTCACTGAAAATGCCACTTTTACAACAAAATAGCAATTTAATTGCTGAACTGGTCAATAACCACTGCAGTAATTGGTGAAGCTTTGGGTGGCATTGCGACAACTTGTTGTTCGCACAAGGAAAGAAAGTGTAGTTAACAAAAAATTGGAAGCATGCAACATGAGCCAAGTAAAGCAGCTTGAACATAACTACAACTATACGGTCGTTCGCCAGTTCACCTTAGCCACCATACTTTGGGGAATTGTTGGAATGGGCGTTGGTGTATTGATTGCCGCTCAACTGGTGTGGCCGGCACTTAACTTCGATGTACCGTGGTTGACGTATAGCCGTCTGCGTCCCCTGCATACTAATGCAGTCATTTTCGCATTCGGAACTAGTGCGCTATTTGCAACATCTTATTACGTTGTTCAGCGAACGTGTCAAACTCGGTTATTTGGTGGCAAGTTAGCCTCGTTCACCTTCTGGGGCTGGCAGGCTATCATTCTAGCCGCGGCAATTTCATTGCCATTAGGTTGGACGTCAGGTAAAGAATACGCTGAACTGGAGTGGCCGATTGATATTGCCATTGCTGTTGTTTGGGTAGCCTACGCCGTTGTCTTTTTCGGTACCATGATAAAACGTAATACGTCACATATTTATGTAGCGAACTGGTTTTTCGGTGCCTTCATTCTAACCGTTGCCGTTCTTCACATAGTGAACAGCATGGCTATTCCTGTCTCCATGACAAAATCGTACTCAATATATTCAGGTGCGGTTGATGCCATGATCCAGTGGTGGTATGGCCATAACGCGGTAGGGTTCCTACTTACAGCCGGTTTCTTGGGAATGATGTATTACTTCGTACCTAAGCAAGCAGGCCGTCCTGTTTATTCTTACCGTTTGTCTATCGTTCACTTTTGGGCGCTAGTTTCACTTTATATCTGGGCCGGTCCGCACCATCTCCACTATACCGCTCTGCCTGATTGGACACAGTCCTTAGGAATGGTGATGTCACTGGTGTTATTTGCACCCTCGTGGGGAGGTATGATCAACGGTATCATGACCCTCTCAGGAGCATGGCATAAACTACGCTATGACCCAATTCTTCGCTTCTTGGTTGTTTCATTGTCGTTTTACGGCATGTCGACCTTCGAAGGCCCGATGATGTCGATCAAAACGGTCAATGCCCTTTCCCACTATACAGACTGGACTATTGGCCACGTACATTCAGGTGCTCTTGGTTGGGTAGCTATGGTCTCGATCGGTGCCGTGTACCATTTGATCCCTAAACTCTTCAATCAAGAACGTATGTACTCTATCCAGTTGATTAACGTACATTTCTGGTTGGCAACGATCGGTACTGTTCTTTATATCGTATCTATGTGGATATCGGGAGTGATGCAAGGTCTGATGTGGCGAGCTGTAAATACTGATGGTACGTTGACCTACAGTTTTGTTGAGTCGTTACAGGCTTCTTATCCGTTCTACTTCGTTCGCTTTGTTGGCGGTGCAATCTTCCTAGCTGGTATGTTCTTAATGGCATATAACGCTTACCGCACGATTGTTGCTCCCAAAGAAAGCCTAAAAGCGACTGAGCAGCCAGCATAAGGAGTTTGAGAATGGCTAATAATTCAAATAACCGTCATGATATCGTAGAAAAAAATGTTGGCCTGCTCGCCATTCTGATTGTTATTGCAATCAGTTTTGGAGCGCTGGTTGAAATTACCCCCCTACTTTATCAAGACCAAACAACAGAGCCTGTTGAAAACCTTCGTCCCTATACTGCTTTGGAAATGGAAGGACGTGATATTTATATTCGTGAAGGATGCAATGTCTGCCACAGTCAGATGATCCGTCCGTTCCGGTCAGAAACAGAGCGCTACGGTCACTACTCTGTTGCTGGTGAAAGTGTTTGGGAACACCCATTTCTTTGGGGTTCCAAACGTACAGGTCCTGATCTAGCTCGTGTTGGCGGACGTTACTCTGATGATTGGCATCGTGTTCACTTGCGTGACCCACGCGCAGTTGTACCTGAATCCAACATGCCGGCTTTCCCTTGGTTGGAAGAAAACGTGCTTGATGGCAAGTTAACGTCTAAAAAACTCGCCGTCTTTCGTGATACGTTCGGAGTGCCTTATACCGAAGAACAAGTCGCAAATGCCGGGGCTGAGGTTAAAGGCAAGACTGAGATGGATGCAATTATTGCCTATCTTCAGTCACTCGGCCATGCCATGAAGTAAGGAGGCACCGTGGATATTGGAACCATTCATAGCATTTGGACACTGATCCTATTCGGTAGCTTTATCGGTATTGTTATATGGGCCTACAGTAAACGCCAGAAGTCACGCTTTGAAGAAGCGGCAAACTTAGTTTTTGCCGACGAAGATAACGATGTGGCGACGCGCGAGAATGACAGGAGCTAGGAAGCATGACGACGTTTTGGAGTCTATGGATAACAATTATCACCCTAGGCACCCTAGCTGGTATTGCCGCACTATTGATTTGGTGCAGCAAAGACAAAATGGGTGTCGAAGACGGGGAAGATATGGGGCACGAATATGACGGTATTCGTGAAATCAATAACCCGCTGCCGAAATGGTGGTCCTACATGTTTTGGGGAACATTGATCTTTGGCCTGCTCTACCTATTCCTCTACCCAGGATTAGGCAGTTATAAAGGATTCTTAGGATGGCAAAGTTCAGATCAAACAGTCCGGTCCCTTGCAGCTTCCCAAGAAGCCATCGACAAAGCACAAAATGAAAAGCGCCTTAATCAATATGCCAAGGAACTCGGAGATGCCGACGCTCACTACGGAGAGACCTTCAATACATTGGCATTTGATACATCGGGCTCGTCACTACGACCAATAACTGATATTGCCGGTGACAGCGAAGCCATCAAAGTTGGCCAGCGTCTATTTTTACAAAACTGTGCTCAGTGCCATGGTTCAGATGCGCGAGGCCAACTTGGCTACCCTAACCTTTCGGATGGTGCATGGCTATATGGCGGTGAAGCCGAAGCCATTAAAACAACCATCATGGATGGCAGGCAAGGCGTTATGCCTGGATGGATAGACTCATTAGGCAAAGACGGTGTTTCTGAGGTGACTACCTATGTACTAAGCATGTCAGGTAGAAGTGTGAATGCCAAAGAGGCCGCAGCTGGAAAACAGAAATTTGTTGTTTGTGCAGCATGTCATGGTACAGATGGCAAGGGTAACCCAGCATTTGGCGCCCCGGATCTCACTGATAATACTTGGTTGTACGGCGGATCCCGTCGTGCGGTTGAAGCAACCATTGCTCATGGTCGCCACGGTGTGATGCCAGCATGGAAAGACATCCTAGGTGAAGAAAAAATCCAACTGATCTCAGCCTATGTTTGGGGTTTAAGCAACGAGCAAGATAAGCAATAAATACGCAACCAGCCCCTGTTATCTTCAGGGGCTCCTTCCTTCAAAGTGTTATAGGTAATTTCTTATGGGAAAGCCATGGTATAAGCAGTTTTGGCCTTGGTTCGTCTTTGCCATCCCTGCCATTTCAATTTGTTATAGCCTAACTGCCGTCTATATTTTTTCACAAAACAAGGTCGACCTTGTGGCTGAAGACTACTACAAAAAAGGCAAAGCCATCAATCTTGATTTGTCTCGTCTACGGGTGGCTGACGCACTAAACCTCAAAGCTAAAGTCGCCGTTCAATCCAAGGAAATCACCGTCTATTTCAATAAAGGCGAGCTAGAGAACAATCCAAACTTGCGTGTAACCTTCACACACCGTACTCTGGCTGATAAAGACTTTACACAAATGGTCAGTGCTGATTTATCAGGAACTTATCGCTTCGAATCTCAATTGCCCCTTGAAGGCCCTTGGTTTGTAGAAGTAGAACCATTTGCAGGAGACTGGATGTTGCAAGGTCAGGTAAACCTTCCTACATCCGACCCGATTTCGCTGTACGGGCAGAACAAGGAATGACTAAAGACTGTTATCACTGCGGCGATCCTGTTCCACAGGGTTGCTGCCATCAAGTAGAAATACTAGGGGAAATGCGCGAAATGTGTTGCCCTGGTTGCGAGGCTGTTGCCACGACGATTGTTGAAAGCGGCCTAACCTCTTATTATCAATACCGCACTGCCCCTGCTGAAAAAGCCGATCTTGTACCTCAACAATTACAGTCGTTATTACTCTATGATCATGATGAAATTCAACAGGATTTTGTCCGTAATACCGGAAATGATAAAGAAGCCACGTTATCATTAGACGGCGTATCATGTGCAGCGTGTGCATGGTTGATTGAAAAACAACTGATGCGCGAAGACGGTGTGCGTTCAATTCGCGTAAATACGACTACTCACCGTGCACTGTTAAGCTGGGATCCCAAGCAAGCAAAGCTGAGTCATCTCCTTAGTGTTATCCATCGACTTGGCTATAAAGCCGCGCCCTTTGAAGCCGATGCGCACGAACAAATGTATCACCAAACAATGAAAACATACCTCTACCGGTTAGGTATTGCGGGTATTGCCACTATGCAGGTGATGATGTTAGCCGTAGCACTATATTTCGAGATATTTGGGGATCTCGATGCCGAGTTCAAAAGTTACTTACGTTGGGTTAGTCTGATTTTCGCAACCCCCGTACTTCTTTATTCAGCATTGCCATTTTATCTTAACGCTTGGCGTAATCTCAGAGCTAAAACACTCGGCATGGATGTTCCGGTTTCGATAGCACTGCTCTTTGCTTATGTTGCCAGCCTATACGCTACTGTTATGGAAAAAGGTGAAGTATTCTTCGAGTCCATCGCCATGTTCACCTTTTTTTTGTTGCTGGGCCGATTTCTCGAAATGCGGGCTCGACGACATGCTGCCGCAGCCAGCGCCAACTTACTCAAATTAGTACCGGCAATGGCAACATTAGAAGATGGATCGCAAATTGCGGCCAAAACATTAAAAATAGGTGACACCGTCACAATTTTACCAGGTGAAAGCCTACCCGCTGACGGGGTAATCACCGCGGGGCAAACAGCAATTGATGAATCAATGCTAACAGGGGAACCCATGCCTGTTATCCGACATATTGGTGACACCGTTTATGCCGGCACGATCAATGGAGAAGGCAACATTACACTCAAAGTAATTCAGGATAGACAAAACTCTTTGATCTCCAATATCGTCCGATTACAAGACGAAGCGCAAGTTTCCAAACCAAAGGTTGCTGAAGTCGCTGATATTGTTGCCCGCTACTTTGTGGCTGCCATCTTAATTATTTCAGCCGGTACGTGGCTTTACTGGCATCAACAAAAACCTGACGATGCACTGTGGATTACCCTTGCTGTTCTTGTTGCAACCTGCCCTTGTGCCCTATCCTTAGCAACACCCACCGCACTAACATGCTCTACATCAAGTCTAGGCCGTTTGGGAATATTGCTTCGCCGGGAACACGTTCTTGAAACACTATGCAATGTTAACCAGTTAGTCATAGATAAAACCGGTACTGTTACCGAAGGCAATATACGTATTGTTGAAACACTGGTATTTACTCATCATTCAAAAGAATACGTCACACAATTGGCTGCGGAGCTTGAGCGTTTTGCCAATCACCCGATAGCCAAAGCATTTGCAACTTTTAGGGCTGAAAGCCCCCTATTTAGCCACGTTGAAAACGAAATCGGTAGCGGATTAGTGGGTGCTCTTAATGAACAGCAATGGAAAATAGGCAAAGTAAGTTTCGCGCTAGATACCGAGACACTCGACACACTTAACCTTACCGAAGCAGAACAATTTCAGGTTTGGCTGAGTTGCAATGGCTCACCGGTCGCCGCATTTAAGCTCGATGATCCAATTCGTGAAGACAGTGCTGAACTTATAAAGCAATTTAAAGCAGCTGGTATTAAAGTAACAATGTTAACGGGTGATCATTCCACGGCAGCACAAACCGTTGCCGAGAAGCTCAACGTTGACAACCTCATCGCAGGGGCTAGTCCTAAAGGAAAGCTCGAATATCTACGCAGCCTTGATGATCGAGATGTGGCACTAATGGTAGGAGACGGCGTCAACGATGCTCCGGTTCTGGCCGGTGCGCATTTGTCTGTGGCAATGGGTGGCGGTACCGATGTTGCTAAATCATCCGCAGATATGGTTTTGCTTGGCGATCAGCTTTCTCGCCTGCTTAAGGCTCGCCAACTGGCACTGAAAACTCGGAAAATCATCCGTGAAAACCTAGCATGGGCTTTAGGGTACAATTTAATCATACTGCCTCTTGCTGTTGCCGGTTTTGTGGCACCTTATATCGCGGTTGTCGGAATGTCTGCTAGCTCGATCATTGTTGTGTCAAATTCTTTAAGGTTATTAAAAGAACATGGCTAGTCTTTACTTGTTAATACCAATTGCGATCATTTTAGTCTGCGTTGCCGTTGGCATTTTTATCTGGGCGGTACGCAACGAACAGTTCGAAGATCTTGAGCGTCAAGGGTATGACATACTATTTGATGAAAACGATCCGATAAAAAAACCTACAAAAACGACATCATCCAAAGAAAAACATAAAGATGAACATTGATTTCTACGCAGCATTTGCCATCGGCCTGATGGGGGCTGGGCATTGCCTAGGGATGTGTGGCGGAATAGCCGCGGCCATTACTTTGGGGATGCCACAGAAACAGCAACAACAACGCTGGCCCTATCTCGCTTTCTATAACATAGGCCGTTTGCTATCTTACATGCTTGCTGGTGGGATTATCGGAGGTACATTTTCCCAGCTAGCTGATTTCAGTGGTTACAGTAGCGCATTAGTCTACCTGCGTTTAATTGCTGCTATCATGATGATTTTATTAGGTTTGTATATCGGGCAATGGTGGTTGGCAGTTAGTAAAGTAGAGCGAGTCGGTCAATTCTTATGGCGTTTTATTGGCCCTAAAGCCAATAAAATGTTACCGCTATCCTCTCCAATAGCAGCCCTTCCTTTTGGTATTCTTTGGGGATGGTTACCATGTGGGCTTGTCTATTCAACCCTTAGTTGGGCTGCTGTTTCTGGTAGTGCCCTGTCGGGTGGGCTTGTCATGCTGGCTTTTGGCCTAGGTACACTCCCTGCGATGCTGGCCGTAGGAACGATGGCCCAGCAACTGCAACTAGTTTTACGTAACCTCTACTTTAGGCGTGCAAGCGCCTTGCTGTTATTGTCGTATGGCGTTCATACTGGTTATATAGCAATCAAACAACTAATGTAGTCATTTTTAATACTCGTCATAATGATTCATATTATGTTAAAATATTGACCTACATCAAATTGGTTAGACAGGCTTATGATTTCAGACAAACTTACAACCAAACGTATCCAATCAGGCGGATGTGCAATCCACTGTCAGGATTGTAGTATCAGTCAGTTGTGCATCCCATTTACGCTGAATGAGTCTGAATTAGATCAGTTAGATCAAATTATTGAACGTAAGAAGCCAATCCAGAAAGGCCAAGAGCTTTTCAAGGCTGGTGATGAGCTTAAATCGCTCTATGCTATTCGTTCAGGCACGATCAAAAGTTACACCATCACAGAGCAAGGTGACGAGCAGATCACTGCCTTCCACCTTGCCGGTGACTTAGTTGGCTTTGATGCGATTAACGAAATGATGCACCCTAGCTTTGCACAATCGCTAGAGACATCGATGGTTTGTGAGATCCCATTTGAAATTTTGGATGACCTGTCAGGGAAAATGCCAAAACTGCGTCAACAAATCATGCGTTTGATGAGCAATGAAATCAAAGGTGATCAGGAGATGATCCTGTTGCTGTCCAAGAAGAATGCCGAAGAACGTTTGGCTGCATTCTTGTACAATCTATCACTGCGTTTTTCTCAGCGCGGTTTTTCGCCTCGCGAATTCCGTCTAACTATGACTCGTGGTGATATTGGTAATTACCTAGGACTTACTGTTGAAACAATCAGTCGCCTACTAGGTCGTTTCCAAAAATCAGAAATGCTAAGTGTTAAAGGTAAATACATCACAATCCTTGACCATGAAGCACTAGCCAAACTTGCTGGAGTTAATAAGAGCGCCGCTTGCTAACACGCTGACGCCTTCAACCTCCACAAAAAGTGATACGAGCTATGAGCCGTATCACTTTTTTTGTATTAACTCTTCGCCTATCCTCCCCTTCTCCTTTCCAATACGTTACAGTTATTATTACTAACTCAGATAACATTGTTACCAATTGGTTACACACTTGAGGGTAAAGATACCGTAAACTCAAGTAGTTTCTACAGCTTTATAGCGGTTTTTTCATTGACTATTTGCCAGCACATTAGGTGTAAGGGGGCAAGTTATGAACAAATACAACAATATTCTCGTTGTTGCCGATCCGGCTCAAGACCATCAACCAGCATTGTCTCGGGCTATTCACCTTGCCCGAAATGCAGAGGATGTGACAATTACCCTCTTTTTGGCTATTTACGATTTTTCCTATGAAATGACATCGATGCTGTCAGCGGACGAACGACAGGCCATGCGGCGGGGTGTTGTCATGCAGCGCGAAGCATGGCTAAAAGACATTATTCACCCTTATGTTGAAGAAGGTTTCAAGATTGAGTTAACGGTGGTGTGGCACAACCGTCCTTACGAAGCTATTATCGCTGAAGTATTTAGCAAAAATCACAACATGATCATTAAGGCAACCCATGACCATGACAAACTAGGGTCTGTCATTTTTACACCAACGGACTGGCATTTACTGCGAAAGTGTCCTTGCCCTGTACTGTTAGTGAAAGATCACAGCTGGCCAGAAAACGGGAAAATCTTAAGTTGCGTCAACCTTGCTGCCGACGATGAAACCCACGAACACCTCAACGATAAAATCGTTAATGAAGGCAAGGCTGTCTCTACCTTACTGAATGCAGAACTAAATTTAGTTAATGCTTACCCAGCTACCCCTGTCAACATCACCATTGAGTTGCCGGAGTTTGATCCTGCTTCTTACACAGATGCTGTTCGTGGTCATCATTTAAAATCAATGAAAGCATTGCGTCACAAACATGGGTTGCCTGAAGAGCAGACGCATGTCCTTGAAGGACTACCTGAAGACATTATTCCTCAAATGGCCGCCGATCTTGATGCGAAGATTGTTGTACTAGGAACAACAGGTCGAACCGGGCTGTCCGCAGTCTTTATCGGGAATACTGCAGAACATATCATAGACCAGCTAAATTGTGATTTATTAGCGTTAAAACCAGATGGCTATGTCAGCCCTTTAAGCCCTACTCTTGAATAGAACCAAACAAGCCCCACTTTTTAATTTAAGTGGGGCTTGGTGCATTTTGTCACTACCTAAACTTTACAGACTGAACAGGTTTAACCGTACGGCTATCGGGCTTCTCTTCCATATCAGCAAGTTTTTTCACTACACTCGTCACGAACAATTCACCGCGAATTTTTTCGCAGTATTTTTTACTTATCCCTCTGCGACTCCATTCACTGGCAATAGCAAATCGGCTTTGTGTCGATTTACGTCCGTAGGCGTAAGTTTCACAGATTTCAAGATTGGTCATTTGCTGGGGTGTTTTAGTAACCGTGCCACTTCTCATTCCGAGCTTTTCTGATTGTTGGGCAGAACAACCATTCAGAAATACCGCAACACATACTCCCAATAGGGCCATTTGTGATTGGCGAGATGAAAATAAACGCATAAAAAATACAGCTCTTTATGATGGAAAGAAAAAGACGTTGTGAATGATAAATATAACTGATAAATCAGGACTATACCTGCTTTATTGTACAGAATTTATCAAGTTTGGAAGGCAGGCGGAGAATGTATGGTATTGCAGAAGATAGAGAAAATCAGGGAAGAGGCAGATATGCCCCTTCCCGACCCAAGCCATTATTAGATGTTTGTTACATCAATAAACATTGATTCATCGATATTGGTTGATGAAACAACGGCTTCGTTGAACTCATACTCTTCACGATCGCCTTCGCGATCCAGCGGCAGATTGATAAAATCAAAAATGGACTTATCTGCAAGCTGACTTGGGCTAACGTTCTGAATTGACTTAAAGATATTCTCAACTCGGCCCGGTGTTTTCTTATCCCAATCAATCAGCATCGCTTTAATTGCCTGACGCTGAAGGTTTTCTTGAGAACCGCATAGGTTACAAGGAATAATCGGGAATTCTTTGTGCTCAGCGTATTTGATCAGATCTTTTTCACGACAGTACGTCAGAGGACGAATAACCACATTTCGACCATCGTCAGAACGCAGTTTTGGTGGCATCGCTTTCATGCGAGAGCCGTGGAACATATTAAGGAATAGCGTCTCCACGATGTCATCCAGATGGTGACCAAGTGCAATTTTTGTTGCACCGATTTTCTCAGCAAACGAGTACAGCGTACCACGACGTAGTCGAGAACACAGGCCACAAGTCGTTTTACCTTCCGGCACCTTCTCTTTAACTACAGAGTAAGTGTCTTTATCTACGATGTAGTAAGGAATGTTCAGGCTTTCAAAGTATTGAGGCAAAATGTGCTCAGGAAAACCTGGCTGCTTCTGATCTAGGTTAACAGCAACAACATCAAACTTAATCGGTGCAGCCTTTTGTAGATTCAATAGGATATCGAGCATCGCAAATGAATCTTTGCCACCACTGATACATGCCATAACAACATCATTTTCTTCAATCATGCTGTAATCAATAATGGCATTGCCAACATTTCTCCGCAGGCGTTTCTGGAGTTTGTTGAATTCAAGTGTCTCTTTTCTTGTATCTGTCTGATTCATTACGACTTCTCACACTATCGACTACGTCGACTGTAGATTTCCTAAGTGGATTCTTTATAGGGCGTGGATTATACGGATTTTTCTTTGCGGTTGAAACAGATCTTGATCGTCAAGTTGCTTCACCATGACAGATTCATAAAATTACTAATAACCAAAAAGAGCCGCAGAGCGGCTCTATGGTATGAGTGTCGGTGATAACTAATGGGTTATTTAAACAAACTTAAGAAAAACATCTTGATGTAGTCAATAATTCGGCCGAAGAAACTTCCCTCATCAACCGACTCCAATGCAACCAGCGGTACTTGTGCAATTTCTTTGCCGTCGACTTCATAGAAGATATTGCCGACCACATCCCCCTTATTAATAGGAGCAACCAAATCGCCGTTTAATTCAACGCTTGCATTGAGTTTTTTCGCATCGTTTCGTGACAGGGTCACGTATGTGTCGTCCATCGTACCTAGTGAAATCTCACTGGTATTTCCCATCCAAATCTTCTCATTAAGAAGCTCCTCTCCTTTCTTATGCGGAGTCAATGTCTGGTAAAAACGGAAACCATAATTCAATAGCTGTTTACTTTCAGCTTCACGGCTTTTGGTACTGCTTGACCCCATAACGACAGATATCAAACGCATATTGCCTTCAGTCGCCGAGCTGGCCAAACTGTACCCAGCACCACTGGTATAACCGGTTTTCATTCCATCAACATTAAGGCTTCGATCTCCAAGCAAGCCATTGCGGTTACGTTGCGTAATATTGTTATAAGTGAACGAACGCTCGCTATAAAGCTTATAGATATTAGGCAGATCATTGATTAAAGCCTGCCCCAGCAAAGCAATATCATAAGGCGTGGTATATAGCTCATTACTATCAAGACCATGAGGGTTGGCAAATGATGTATTATGCATATTCAGCTTTTTGGCCCAAGAATTCATCAAGCTGACGAATGCGCCTTCCGAACCAGCCACATGCTCTGCGATAGCAACACTGGCATCATTACCCGATTGAATTATCAGCCCTCTATACAGATCCATCATATTCACTTCGGTGTTTACCTCTATGAACATTTTCGATGAATCAGGAAAATTGCGAGCCCAGGCATTGCGGCTGATGACCACTAAGTCTTCCTCGCTGATATTTCCTTGCTTCATTTCTTGACCGGCCACATAACTGGTCATCAGCTTAGTCAAGCTAGCCGGGTTCAGGCGCTCATGCGCATTCTTTTCTACCAACACCTTACCGGTATGGTAATCCATCAATACATAGCCTTTAGCACCCAATGTTGGCGCATCAGGCACAACAGTAGGCGCCGCAATGGCGGCTTGGCTGGCAATTAAAGCAGAACTGACAGCGAAGGCAGTAACAAGAGAAGTCAATTTCCTTTTCATTTTCTTTAGCCACTAAGGTTCATTACAGCAATTAAACTTAACGCAGTATAACCAAGTAAATGGTTATCTTTTGTTAGCTTTACGAAGTCTTACGATATTGTAAATTCGTTTACATCTACTCTGAGAATAGAACCTCGGCCTGAGGTCAATAATATTAATTTATGGGGCGTACTTCACACAAAGAACAGCAACCCTCTTAATGCATTATCATGCGTATATTTTGCTTCTCTATTTATCGGGCTTGTTGAAAAATACCATAAGAAAGGTTTACAGTGGTGTTTTCTGATACAAGTCAACATAAGGATGGGTAATGACTTTTTATCAACAATTAGAACAGCATTATAAAAAGATGGCGAAGCTAGAGCACCTTGCCGCAATATGCCGCTGGGACCAAGCAGCAATGATGCCAGAAGGAGGTAACCAAGCCCGTTCTGAAGCATTAGCAGAGTTAGCCGTTCTTCATCATCAACAAGCAACTGATATCAAACTCAAAGTATGGTTCTCGGAAGTTGACAGAGAACCCCTATCGAAAGAGCAACGCGCCAGCGTCATTGAGATGAAACGTCAATGGCAACAAGCTAACTTGCTGCCTAGCGACCTTGTCGAAGCCCAATCGCTTGCCGCAAATAAGTGTGAGCATGCATGGCGCAATCAACGTGGTAAAAATGATTGGCAGAGTTATAGTACCAACTTAGAAAAAGTCGTAAAACTTGCCCGCCAAGAAGCACAGATACGCGCAGATGCGACAGGACTAAGTCGTTACGATGCCTTGCTTGATCTGTACGAGCCGGGAATGACCAGCAAGCAACTTGATGCTCTTTTCGATGAGGTAAAAAGCTGGTTACCTGAGTTGATTGAGCAAATCCAAGAGAAACAAATTCATGATCAGGTTATCCTTCCTCTAGGCCCCTTTCCTGTGGCGCAGCAACAACAGCTAAGTTTAGCGATGATGGAAAAACTCGGTTTCGATTTCAATCATGGAAGGCTGGATATCAGTACTCACCCGTTCTGTGGCGGAGTGCCGACCGATGTACGTATAACAACCCGCTATGATGAAAATGATTTTACTTCAGCGCTTATGGGCGTTATTCATGAAACGGGACATGCACGCTACGAACAAGGTTTACCCGAAAAATGGTCAGGCTTACCGGTAGGGAAAGCCCGCTCAATGGGAATCCATGAATCACAAAGCCTATTTTTCGAAATGCAAATATCTCGTAGCGAAAACTTCATTGAGCTCATCGCCCCTGCTGCCGCTGAACAGTTTAACCGCATCGATGATCCCGCAATCACAGCCGAAAACCTGACACTGCTCAATACACGAGTCACACCTGGATATATTCGTGTTGATGCCGACGAAGTCACCTATCCGGCTCATGTTATTCTGCGCTATGAAATAGAACGCGATTTAATTAACGGCCATATAAATGTTGCCGATATTCCGGAGTTATGGGACAGGAAAATGTCTGAATACCTCGGATTATCAACTAAAGGAAACTTTACTGATGGATGTATGCAAGATATCCACTGGAGTTTTGGCAGCTTTGGCTATTTCCCCTCTTATACACTGGGGGCCATGTATGCAGCCCAATTTATGGCTGCCATGTCGAAAGAAATGAATGTTGCTAATTTGATCCGTGAGCGCAATCTTCAACCGATTTTTAACTGGCTCGACCGCCATGTATGGAAACGAGGGTCAACAGTATCAACCGAGCAAATTTTAATAGATGCAACGGGCGAAAGCCTTAATGCTTCGTACTTTAAAGAACATTTAATCGCACGATACCTCAACTGATCTCCTCCCCTGGCCAATCCTTTTTGGTCAGGGATTCTTATGCTCCTCCAATTCAACTCACACTTATACAAGAACGCCCTCGACAATAGCACTCATTTTCGTGACCAATGCCACAGGTTGAGTATCCTTCATGGGTATATACTATTGATGATATAAAAGATATGGCTTAGGAGCGACATCATGAGATACGAAGCAAAAGATTTGAACTACAAAGGGGAATCTTGCGGTGTGCATAACTGGATCACCGATGAAGGCCATAGTTTTTACTGGCACCCAGATTGGCTACACATCGCTGAAGATCAAACCGGACTCCATGCCAAGCAGCAGTTAGATATTACTGATGATGAAAAAGGTACTAAGCAGCATGCCATCACAGCAATTATCAAACATTTGAATAACTGGATGGTTGATGAACTAGAAAAACACACCGAAATTCAAGATCAAGCAAAGCTCTACGATAAAGACTAACAAAAACGCCCTGACAATCTGTCAGGGCGTTCCTTTATTTGCTATTTGCATTCACAATGCAAGGCAAAGAACCCTACGCTTATGCGTAGTTTTTTGCGGTATTTTCAGCCAGCTTCACAATCACTTTTACAGCCTGCTCCATGCCTTCTACTGTAATAAATTCATGAATGCCGTGGAAGTTATAGCCCCCAGTGAAAATGTTCGGGCACGGTAAACCTTTGAATGATAGACGCGCACCATCTGTACCGCCCCGGATTGGTTTAATAACCGGCTTTACATCACACTCAATCATCGCTTGCTTGGCAAATTCAATAATGTGTGGATGTGGCTCAACCATTTCACGCATGTTTGAATAACAATCAACGATTTCTAGGCTAACGCGGCCTTTATCCAAACGAGTATTTAGTGCATCTACTTTCTCTTGGATCAGTGTCTTACGTCTTTCTAAGCCTTCTGAATCAAAATCACGTAGGATATAGTGCAACTTAGTTTTGGCTACGCTTGGCTCCATCGAGACAAGATGGAAGAAACCTTCGTACCCTTCAGTACATTCAGGTGTTTCTTCAGCCGGCATAGTCACTTGGAATTGAGCCGCAATATTCATGGCGTTGATCATTTTGTCTTTGGCTGTGCCTGGGTGCACATTGACACCATGACAAGTCACATAAGCCGAAGAAGCATTGAAGTTTTCAAACTCTAGCTCACCAACCGGGCCGCCATCAATAGTATAAGCCCACTGCGCATTGAACTTCTCAACATCGAAAAGATTCGCGCCGCGCCCGATTTCCTCATCGGGTGTAAAACCAATACATATATCGCCGTGTTTAATTTCTGGATGGGCAATCAGGTAAGCCGCAGCTGTAATAATTTCAGCAATACCCGCTTTGTTATCAGCACCTAGCAAGGTTGTCCCATCAGTAGTAATGATGTTATGTCCGTGCAGCTTGTTGAGGTCTGGGTATTGAATCGGCGATAGCACTTCATCACCAACACCCAGAGCAATATCACCACCTTGATAATTCTCAACAATTTGTGGTTTCACATTTTTGCCCGATGCATCCATCGCTGTATCCATATGGGCAATAAAACCAATAGCAGGAACGTCATGCTCCACATTCGATGGCAAACGAGCCATCACATAACCGTTGTCATCCAAGCTGACATCAGCCAAACCTAGTTCAATCAACTCATCTTTGAGCTGCTGTGCTAATACACGCTGTCCTTCAGTACTTGGACACTGGGCATTGGCAGAATTTGATTGAGTTTCAAAGCGTACGTATCGTAAAAATCGCTCAATTAGCTGTTCCATATCCCACTCGTAATGTTCGATAAAAATCAATTCGCAGGCAAGTATCATAGCTAAACCGGCAAAATGAATTGCGATGAATCAGTTTTTTTTAAATTCGCAGAAGAAAATACACGTTTTGTTACATGTGCATACCCACCTTCACATTTTGCATGTGCAAGATGACATCATCGGGAGTCATTGATGGATCATTGAAGAAACGGAAGAGTTCACTAGAAACGGCTTTTTCGATCACCGAACTCACTGCCATCGAATCAATAATACTAGGCATTAATGTGCCGGTTTTCTCACTCGCCAAAAAGTCATCTCTCGCTTTTAGCGAACAAGAATTGAACCCCTCGACAGATACATCACGGAAGGCAGGAATTGAACCTTTACGTTGGTTGAATTTAGATAAAAAATGAGGGTCAGAGAGCAAATTTGCAACAGCTAATGCCTGCTCAGCACCAAAGGTGGGTTTCTTGAAAAAGGCAAAACTATCAATATTATAAATAAAGCCAGATTGATATGCAGGGGCAACATGACATTGGATAAACGATGGGAACTCGCCATTTAGAGCCATGAGCTCCCCTGCGACCCAATCGCCAGAGATCTGAAATACACGTTCACCTGCCATCAATGATCGCGTCGCTTCTTCCCAGCGCTGTTTCGTCATGTCAGGCAACACGATTTCACTAATTTGCCTAAATATAGTTAACGCATCGTAGGTTATCTGGCTTGTCAGCGTTGCTTCATCCATTTCAATAAATGCTTTTCGATAATAGCTCGGCCCACCTAAGCCAAAAGCTATGTTTTCAAAAAGTTGAACAACCTGCCAAGGTTCATTGCCCATCGCTAAGGGGGCAATCCCCCGCTGTTTTACTACCTTGAACGCCTTGACGACCTGAGGCCATGTTTGCGGAACAGACAGCCCTAGCCTTTTCAGTAATGGCGTATGGATCCATAACCAATTCAAACGATGAATTGTCACCGGCAAGGCAACGTATTCATTATTGAGTTTATGAATATCCCTTATTGTTAATGGTAACTTTCGATCCCAATGCGCTTCATTAGCAACAGGGTTAACATTGTGCAGAAACCCCAACGCAGCCCAGGATTTAATAGCGGGCCCTTCTAGCTGTACCATATCTGGCGGGTTACCCGCTATTGCCCTTGCTTGAAGTATCGATTTGGCCATTTTTCCCCCACCGCCAGGCACAGCCACGCTTGCCAGCACAATGTCATGCTTTCCAAGCTGTACAGCCACTTCATTGGCGGCATCAACTTCTCCTTTTGATGTCCACCAATGCAAAAACTGTAGTTCTTGCTGGGCATGTACAACACTTACATACATGGTACTGATTAGAATCAGCCAGCTAATAGTTTTCATTACAGCTCCTTCGATAGCTGGATTGACACTTCGAGTCCGCCTTGCGAATGGTTCTTTATCTGCAAATCCCCCCCGTGAGTACGGGCTATGCTTCTTGCTATCGTTAACCCTAACCCACTTCCATTGGCATCATTGGGATGTACCCTGTAATAAGGTTCAAAGACTTTTTCTAGTAACTTTTGGTCAATACCGGGGCCGTGATCTCTAACATTTAAAATCAAGCTTTTAGCCGTCTCATTAAAGGAAACCGATACATTGCGACCATACTTCACGCCATTTTCAATCACATTGTATATGCAACGTTTTATCGCAACGGGTTTACCCATGTAGCTAGGGATATTGGCAATATCGTCAGCCAATTCAACAAGCGTCTCCTGCCGATTAAAATGATCCGCACATCCCATAAGAAGCTCTTCAATATCGATATCAATTGGGTCCTCGTGAATGTCTGTTTCCCGGATGCACTGTAGTGCCCCGTTTGTCATCATCTCCACTTCATTGAGCAATTTTTCAAAGCGTTCTTTCACCGCCTCATCCTCTAGCATCTCGGTACGTAGTTTTAATGCCGCTAGCGGTGTCTTTAAATCATGCGATATGGCACTAAAGAGCATTTCCCGATCACGGATATAGGATTTAACGCGATTGTTCATTTTATTAAATGCATGTACGGCGGCGCGCGTTTCCCTGCTACCCGATTCATCAATCGCCATCACCGACAGCTGCGTTCCCATCAACGTTGCAGCTTTGGCCAAAGCACGTATAGGCCGGAACTCACGTTGTAATAACCAGGCGGTACACAACATCAGTAGCAAAGAGGTCAATGCGAGGAATACCAACTGCCTTACCTCCATAAACGACGTAGACAGCGAGGAAAACGGAATAGGCAGTACTGATGCTATATAAAACCACTCTTGAGGCGAGAGCTGAATTTGAATGACTAAAATCGGCAAGTCTAGCTCTCCAAGCACCAAACTATACTTGGTCCAGATCTCTGGTAGCTCATCAAGTTGAAGCGCAGAATTAAACACCCTAACCGACTCACGTTGGGTCACGGCAACCGCGATATTGGACGGTGATTTTAGTTTTTCACGCAATGATGCAGCAGCAACATCCGACAGCCAATTAGTCAATGGTAAATCGGTGACGTTTTCATTCGGAATATAGCGATTATTGATCGAAATAAAAAAACGGCTACCGCCGGCATCCATTAATTGATTCAATATCAAATGACGGTAATTAACAGGAAGCAATTGGAAATATTGATAGGTCTCTATAACAGAATCGACCATGGTATGAATGATCTTATTGGCATTATTTTTTTTTACTTCTTCATTATCAAAATACCATACAGCGCCAGCAACAAGCTCGGCAATAACAATCACAATTAAAAGTGTGCTACTCACACGAAACGTTATTGAATCAAAAAATCCGATTTTACCGCTTCTAAATTTCATAATTCTTGTACATATTCAACCGCCAACATATAGCCTTTATTTCTGACAGTCAGAATAATAGACCGCTGGTGGTCATGAAGATGCTTTCTTATCCGGCTAATTTGTACATCGATCCCACGCTCCATGGGTTCAGCATCCCGCCCCCAGACACATTGCGCTATATGATCACGACTAATTACCTTATTGGGTGATTGAAGAAGTAGTGTTAACAATGAAAAATCAGCCCCTGACAGTTGAACAACCTCGCCTGTGCGGTGTATCAGTTGGCGTTTGACGGTATCAAAGGTCCAATCAAGAAAGGCAATCCGACGGCTGATTGCTTGGCTCGTATGATAATGACTGCGCCTAAGCAGTGCTTTGATACGAGCTAGCAACTCTCGAGGACTGAACGTTTTCGTTATGTAATCATCGGCTCCTATTTCTAATCCGGCAATTCGATCAGCCTCTTCGCATACGGCTGTTAACATGATAATAGGCACATGGGAATGCTGGCGAAGCTGGCCGCATAATGTCAGGCCGTCATCGCCGGGCAACATGATATCTAAAATGATTAAATGCGGAGCTGTTTTACTGATTTTCTGCCACATCTCATCACCATCGGCAGCGGTGATGACCATAAAACCAGAACGACTCAGATAGGCGCTGAGTGCCTCCCTGATTTCTTCGCTATCATCAACAACCAGTATTATTTTCTGATCCATGTAGGTTCTCTTTTATTACCACACTCTATCTATATAAAAGCTCAGCTAAAATATAAAACCTTCGAGTTGATTAATTTGACCGAGATAAAATTTTATCTTCATTTGTAAGCAACCTCTTACAATGCAATAACCAAATGTAACCTTCAGCATTTTATTATTCGGTAGTCTGCATACTGAGCATGAATAACCACATAAGGATAATGAATATGTTCAGTACAACTTTCGGTATTCTACAACGCATTGGGCGATCGCTAATGCTACCCGTGGCCGTGTTACCAATAGCGGGGTTACTGTTGGGGATAGGTTCGGCTAATTTTAGCTGGATGCCCAACCTTGTCTCCGACATTATGGCTATGTCTGGTGATGCGGTATTTAGTAACTTAGCGCTCATTTTCGCAATAGGCGTCGCTCTGGGTCTAAGCGATAACGATGGTGTTGCCGGTTTGGCAGCAACTGTTGGCTTTGCCATCCTGACGGCCACAATGGGGGTAATGGCAAAACTTCACGGTATAGAAACAGCGACGGTCATCGGTATTCCAACCATTAACACTGGCGTATTTGGCGGCATCATTATCGGTGCTATTGCAGCAATGCTCTATAACCGTTTCTTTAATATAAAATTACCCGAATATTTGGGCTTTTTTGCTGGTAAACGCTTTGTACCTATAGTTACGGGTATTGCTGCTATCGCTCTGGGTATCATGATGAGTTATGTTTGGCCACCAATCGGTAATATGATCGATCAATTCTCCCACTGGGCGGCCTACCAAAATCCAACGCTGGCATTTGGTATCTACGGTTTCGTCGAACGCTCTCTGATCCCATTTGGCCTGCACCATATCTGGAATGTCCCCTTCTTCTTCGAAGTTGGTGAATATGTAAACCCAGAAACAGGGGAAGTCATCAAAGGGGAAATTCAACGTTATCTCGCGGGCGACCCAACGGCAGGTAATCTTGCTGGTGGCTATATGTATTCCATGTGGGCGTTACCTGCAATTGGTTTGGCGATTTACCGCTCAGCCCGCCCAGAAAAACGGGCTCTTGTAGGCGGTATAATGGCCTCTGCGGCACTAACATCTTGGCTAACAGGTATCACTGAACCGATGGAATTTTCCTTCCTGTTTGTAGCACCGGTACTGTACGTTATTCACTGTGTTCTCACTGGGATTGGGTTTGCTATCGTAAGTGCTCTCGATATTCATCACAGTGTCACTTTTGCTCATGGCGCCATTGATTTCCTTATCTACTACCCTCTATCAAGCAATGCTTGGCTGTTCATCTTAATTGGTCCGCTATGGGCTGTGATGTACTACGGCATATTCCGCTTCATGATCACTAAGTTCAACCTAATGACACCGGGGCGAGAAAACGAGCAAGATGAAATTAGTCAGGTCGCTGAAATTGGCAACGAGATGGCAGCACAATTGATAAACGCATTGGGTGGTAAGAGCAATATCAAAAATGTTGATGCGTGCATTACCCGCCTACGTGTTAGCCTTCATGACATCAAACAAGCCGATATCAAAAGAATTAAACAACTTGGGGCCCGTGAAGTTTTAGTGATTGGCGATAACCTTCAAGCGATCTTTGGGACTCAATCCGACCATATAAAAACAGAGATCAATCAGGTGCTACTCACGAGCTAGTGCCATTAACAATGGCAATTATTTCCCCCAAATAAAAACCCGAGCATGGCTCGGGTTTTCACAATATGAAGATTAGTCTCTAGGCAACCAAGGGGTTACTTTGACAATCTTTGAGGGAAATGTAAGTTGTTCATCAATAGCCAAATCAGACAGCTTAATCACGGCTTTTTTTTCGTTAACCGGAATACGCTGTCCATTTGCTAACGGAACAAAATCCAATGGCTGTTCGGCAAGGTGAACAACCACACCACTGACTTCTGGCATGAACCAATCTGAAAACATCCCACCGAGATCAGAGAGCAAACTTTGCATCTGAGGAACTAAACGTGTGACATCAGCTTGCGTCATCGTTGTTGAAAAACGATCTTTTGCTATAACCTGCATTGACATATCACAGGTGATTCCATCATCAATAACAAAAGTCACATCAGGGTTCGCCTGACGTAAATTTTTATCAACAGGAACATCCAGCTCGTAAGAACTCGGAATCACCAACGCTTCATAATGCTCGTCTTTTTGCATCCAGCCACGATGTACTTTACAAACAGAGCCATCTCTTTGGTTTAACAAGAAGAACGCCATTTTGACATCGTCATGCCCTTCTTTAACGTTCTGCTTCAGTTTACCGTACAAGGTGCTATAGCGGATCTGGATATCTTGAGCCGAAACATTTCCTGTATATACAATTGCACTCGTCGCTACCAAACCAACCATTAGCCAATGGTGTACTCTCATCCTTTATCCTTGGCGCCAATACTCATTATTATGGCGGATCATTGCCTGTATCTCTTCTACATAGGCACTACCGCGCTCTGAATAGCGAATCAGTCCTTCAGCCAATTTAATTCCAGTCACCGTTTCTCCCATCTGCCTTTGAGAGGCACGAATTTCACGCAACTCTTTATAGGCACGGTTGGTATTCACGTTGCTAAAATAGGCTTGAACAGACAAGTAAGGTGTCGCAAATACCGCTACTTCATGGTCAGCACCGTCATTACGGGCTGAAGGTACTAAACCGCAGCCCTTACGATAACACCATTGACCAAAATAGTTGTTCCCCTGAACTGCAAAGCGTGACGTACCCCAACCTGATTCATTAGCTGCTTGGCTAAGTACCAATTCTTGCGGCAAGGTGTCAACTCGGATCAGAATCTCTGACAACCACTCCGGTGTGACGCTGTCACCTTGAACCGGCAGTTTATATACCGCAGCCAATTTAATGGCATAGGCCAAATCTTCACCATCAACAGGCTTGCCTGCCTCAAGTGCTGTAACCAAGCCAAGAAGAAATTGGCGTTCTTTCTCTATGCGTTGATTCTCATGGATAACCGCTGGGCGGAGAAAATCGAAGAAAGCCGCTTTTTTCTGTTTAACATCTTTATAGGCGGAAAAATCAGGTTTGCTACTTGCTGCCTCGGCAGCAAGTGGCAATTTTTCTGAAGGCTGGGACTTGTTTGGAGTGTCCTCACAGGCTGTGAGGCTGGTTAGAAATGCAATAAGAGCTATAGATTTTGTTTTATTATTTTTTATCACGCGTTGAAAACCTTAGGATCCTCCTGTTCGTCAGGAGCATCATCATCGTGACCTTTCTTAACGTTGGTCACTTGTAGTGTTATGCCAAAAAGGTTTCGGTAGATAATGGCCTTTACATTGAAAAAGAATGGAATCGTCCAGATAAGGCCAAGACCTGCCGTAGCAAATGATACAATAAACATTGTCAGGATAACGACAAAAATTGCAGTAAATGGCAGCAACTTACGGATTGTCGCTAGCAAAGAGAACTGAATTGCCTTCAGTGGCGATATTCTTTTCTCACATACCAAAATAATGGCCATGCTAAATGCCATCGTCAAAAATAGCCCTATCGGTGGCAGTAGATTACTTGCGATGCCTTGAATCGACGATGCCAGCAATACCGTTATAATACTAACTAACGTAAAGCTAAATCCTTTCACTAATTGTGTTGGCTTACTCGGCAAACCAACCGCATGATTCAGCGCCATCATGCTAACTCCGGCATACAATGGTGCGCTAAGAACATCAGCCCAAAAATTGGCCATGTAACCGGCATCAATAACATTAACCGGAATCTCTCCCCCGTTAACTACAGCATCGAAGAACACTGAGGCACTCCCAAGCTGTACATGCAGGCCAACCAGCAACAATGCAACTTGTGCCAAGAACAAACCAATCACGGCTGGAACAAACGTAAAATAATTTTTCGCTGTTATTCGCCAGGCTTCTTGCAGGACGTCTAAAGAGCGTAATTCAATCTCACCTTTCAACGCTTTTTCAATCGACCCGCCGATTTTGAATGTTTTGTTGTTCATGGCTTCCACTAAGTTTCATATTCAAGAACAAAAGATTGTACGACACAGAGACAGGATAGATAAATAGTCCGCCGTTCAAACTCTGTTCAACGAGGCGCGAATAATCCCAATCAGTGACAACATCTTATAGCAAGTACACTATGATTAATGAATCGTTATTCCGCAAGGAATACGAATTGGACATTGATTTTTAAGTACTTTTTAGTGTGTATAGGTAACGCTATTTCATGAGGTAATGACAGCCCTTCTTTTAGTGCAAAATTTGTCTAAAAAAAGGGAAAAAAACGCTTTAATTTGAACGTTTAGGGGTCTATCATGCGCCCCCTAAATTCATCCGAACAGTTGGGGGGATTATCTATGAAACCCCTAGGTGGAGAGCACGTAGAATTGAACGCTGCAGAAAACAATAAAGCGCCAGTCATTCAGCTTAAAGGGCTGAGTAAGAGTTTTGATGGTAAACAAATCATCGCTGGCCTAGATTTGAATGTAAACGATGGTGAATTCCTTACCATCCTTGGTCCATCTGGCTGTGGTAAGACAACTGTACTAAGGCTGATTGCAGGTTTTGAAAATGCAGACGCAGGTCAGATCATTATCGCAGGCAAAGATGTAACCGACATTCCTGCCGAGCAACGTAACGTTAATACTGTCTTCCAAAGTTATGCGCTATTCCCGCACATGACAGTGTTTGACAACGTTGCATTTGGTCTACGCATGCAAAAAGTGGCTGAGAGCGAAATTGAACCGCGCGTAATGGAAGCATTGCGTATGGTTCAGCTAGATAAGTTTGCCCCTCGCAAACCGCATCAGCTATCTGGTGGTCAGCAGCAACGTGTTGCGATTGCCCGTGCCGTAGTAAACAAACCAAAAGTTCTGCTACTTGACGAATCACTGTCTGCGCTTGATTACAAACTGCGTAAGCAGATGCAGATCGAACTTAAGCAGCTACAACGTAAACTTGGGATTACTTTCATCTTCGTTACTCACGATCAGGAAGAAGCCCTATCAATGTCTGACCGTATTATTGTTATGCGTTCAGGAAACATTGAGCAGGATGGTTCTCCTCGTGAAATTTACGAAGAGCCAGCTAACCTGTTTGTTGCTCGCTTTATCGGTGAAATCAACGTATTCGATGCCGTCGTTAAAGAACGTTTAGACGAAAGCCGTGTATTGGCTAATGTTGAAGGTCGCCACGCAATGATTCATTGCAAGCTTCCGGTTAATTCTGGCGATAAAGTCAAGGTGATGCTTCGCCCTGAAGATATTCGTCTAGAAGAAATCAACAATGGCGAAGATGGCAATGGCCTAATCGGTTATATCCGTGAACGTACCTATAAGGGCATGACTCTAGATTCTGTTGTTGAACTGGAATCAGGTACTTCAGTCATGGTTAGCGAATTCTTCAACGAAGACGATCCAGATGTGGACCACTCTCTGGGTCAGAAAGTTGCGGTTACTTGGGTAGAAAGCTGGGAAGTGGTGCTGGCAGATGAACAAGAAGCTTAATCTTCAGAACATCATCATTACCATCATCGTAAGTTGGTTGTTGCTGTTTGTCTTCATACCAAACTTGATGATCATCGGTACCAGTTTTCTGACCCGTGATGATGCCAACCTGATCGAAATGACCTTTACACTGGACAACTACATCCGGTTATTCGATCCGCTTTATGCGAAGGTCATGTGGCACTCATTTTATATGGCTCTGGTCGCTACCCTGCTTTGTTTAGCAATTGGCTACCCGTTTGCCTACATGATTGCCAAGATGCCTGAAAAATGGCGTCCATTTATGTTGTTTTTGGTGATTGTACCTTTTTGGACTAACTCACTGATCCGTACCTACGGCCTGAAAATCATGCTTGGTACTCAAGGTATCCTTAATAAGAGCCTGATGTACTTGGATATTATCGACAAGCCACTACGTATCATGTACACCGAATATGCGGTTATGGTTGGTCTGGTTTACATTCTGCTGCCATTTATGGTGTTACCGCTTTACTCGGCGATCGAGAAATTGGATAACAACTACATTGAAGCGGCGCGTGACTTGGGTGCAAACAAGATTCAAACCTTTATCAAGGTTATCTTCCCATTAACCATGCCGGGAATTATTGCTGGCTGTTTGCTGGTACTACTCCCTGCTCTAGGTATGTTCTATGTATCTGACCTTCTTGGTGGTGCGAAGAACCTACTAATCGGTAACGTGATCAAGAGTCAGGTACTGAACGCCCGAGATTGGCCGTTTGGTGCAGCGACAAGTATCGCGTTGACAATCAGCATGGCTATTATGCTCTATGCCTACTACCGTGCTGGCAAGTTGTTGAACCGTAAAGTGGAGCTGGAATAATGGGACGTCTATTTAAATTCAGTTTTATGTCGGTGGTATACGCATTCCTGTATGCCCCTATCATCATCCTGATTGTTAACTCATTTAATGCCAGCAAATTTGGTATGAAATGGGGCGGTTTTACCACCAAGTGGTATCACCAACTAGTCAGCAATGACAGCCTAGTTCAGGCAGCTTGGCACTCGCTAAATATTGCGGTGTTCTCAGCAACGGCAGCGGCAATCATCGGTAGCCTTACGGCAGTCGCCCTCTTCCGCTACCAGTTCCGCGGTAAGCATTTTGTCAACGGGATGCTATTTGTTGTAATGATGTCTCCAGATATCGTAATGGCAATCTCTCTGCTGGCCTTGTTTATCCTTGTTGGTGCTGAGCTTGGCTTCCTAACACTGTTGTTGGCACACATTACATTCTGTCTACCATTTGTTGTGGTAACAGTTTACAGCCGACTAAACGGCTTCGATGTGAAAATGCTTGAAGCGGCACGTGACCTAGGTGCAAGTGAGTGGGTAATCTTAAAGCAGATTATCCTACCATTGGCAAAACCTGCGGTTGCAGCAGGCTGGCTACTGAGCTTCACCCTCTCACTAGATGATGTGATTGTAAGCTCTTTTGTTACCGGTCCAACTTACGAAATCCTACCACTGAAGATTTATTCAATGGTTAAAGTTGGAATTTCACCAGAAGTAAATGCATTGGCTACACTTATGCTAATTGTATCTCTGGTGCTGGTGGTCTCCTCTCAGCTATTGGCTCGCGAGAAGATCAAATAATTTAGGCAACATAATGCTTAAATGGCAGAAATGCCAACATGAGCAAGTGGCCTTCGGGCCACTTGTTTTGTATGAATACCCTAAACGGGTTTTGGAGATGATAATCTAATGAAAAAATGGTCCGCTTTTCTAACCGGTACTGCATGTGCAGCAGCTCTTTTCTCAACTGCTGCGATGGCTGAAGACAAGGAATTGGTGTTCATGAACTGGGGTCCGTATATTTCTACGGAGCTACGCGAACAGTTCACTAAAGAAACTGGTATTAAAGTGATTTATTCGACTTACGAGTCGAACGAGACTATGTACGCTAAGCTGAAAGCTCACCCACAGGGTTACGACCTGGTTGTGCCTTCAACTTACTTTGTTGCGAAAATGCGCGATGAAGGCATGTTACAGAAAATCGATAAATCAAAGCTAAACAACTTCAAAGAGCTTGATAAGAACTATCTGGACAAGCCTTTTGACCCAAGCAACGACTACTCCATCCCGCACGTTATTGCGATGACTGGTCTTGCGGTCAATACAGAAATGTACGACCCTGCTGATTTCGACAGCTGGGCTGACCTATGGAACCCTGAGCTGAAAGGCCAGATCATGCTAATGGACGACACTCGTGAAGTGTTCCATATTGCACTTCGCAAACTAGGCTATTCAGGTAACAGCACTGATCCTAAGCAGATTGACGAAGCGAACGAAGAGTTGAAAAAACTAATGCCAAACGTATTGGTATTTAACTCTGATAACCCAGCAGCTCCTTACCTTGCAGGCGAAGTTGGTCTTGGTATGCTTTGGAACGGTTCTGCGGCTGCCGCTCAACGTGAAGGTCTTCCTATTGAGCTGATTTGGCCAAAAGAAGGCGGTATCTTCTGGGTTGATAGCCTAGCGATCGCGAAAAACGCGAAAAACGTTGATGCTGCACACAAGATGATTGACTTCCTACTGCGCCCAGACGTTGCTGCTAAAATTTCTGAAGAGACGGGTTACCTAACAGCGGTTGAGAAATCAAACGCTAAATACAAAGACAACCCTACTCTGTTCCCACCACAAGAAGACCTAGATCGTGGTGAGTGGCAGAACTCTGTTGGCGATATGAACATCCGTTATGAAAACTACTTCCTGGAACTAAAAGCCGGTCAGTAATTTTTCTAAGCGCAACGGCCCTTCGGGGCCGTTTTTCATATCTAACCCATCTGTTCTTCCTCTCTCCCCTTCCTTTTTTCTACGACCAATATACAACCAAGCGGTATATAGATAGGGCAATAAAATAGTTTGCGCTATTCATACTCAACAATTGATTGCCATAAGACATTGATAGTCTGCTATAATGTTTCACGATTAATTTGTTATCAGTCACAGAAAAGAGCCTAATTCTCTTTTCTTTATTTGTTAGGAGAAGCGGTAAGTATCCAGCCCGGCTCACGCCCCTTTGGTTACATTCGCTAAGAGAACCCTTAAAAATCTTCTTTATTGGAGCATAGAAAATAATGAAAAAATGGTCTTCTTTGATGGCCGGCAGCGTATGCGCAATGGCAATGTTTTCAGGCATGGCTACGGCAGCAGATGACGAGCTGTATTTCTACAACTGGTCTGAGTACATCCCTTCAGATGTACTTGAGCAGTTTACGAAGGAAACAGGCATTAAAGTAATTTATTCGACGTATGAGTCGAATGAAACCATGTACGCAAAACTGAAGACTCACGGTGAAGGTTACGATCTGGTTGTTCCTTCAACGTACTACGTGTCTAAGATGCGTGAAGAAAATATGCTCCAGAAGATCGACAAATCAAAGCTTTCTCACTTTAAAGAAATCGATCCTAACTTCCTGCACAAACCATTTGACCCTAAGAATGACTACTCCATTCCTTACATTTGGGGTGCAACGGGTATTGGCGTAAACACAGAAATGCTAGACAAGAGCAAAGTCTCTTCTTGGGCTGATTTCTGGGACCCTAAATGGGCTGGCCAGCTAATGATGATGGACGACGCTCGCGAATTCTTCCACATCGGTTTGCGTAAACTGGGTTATTCGGCGAACACTAAAAATCCAGAAGAAATCAAAGCTGCGTACGAAGAACTGAAGAAACTAATGCCAAACGTATTGGTATTCAACTCAGACTACCCAGCTAACCCGTACATGGCAGGTGAAACCTCACTGGGTATGCTATGGAATGGTTCAGCATACATGGCCCGCCAAGAAGGTGCTCCGATTGATATCGTATGGCCAAAAGAAGGCGCAATCTTCTGGATGGATAGCATCTCTATTCCTGCTAACGCAAAAAATACCGAAGCTGCACACAAGATGATCGACTTCCTGCTTCGTCCTGAAAACGCTGCGAAGATCGCTCTTGAAATCGGTTACCCAACACCAGTTGCAACAGCCAAGAAGCTACTTCCAGCTGACTTTGTTAATGATCCAAGCATCTACCCACCTCAAGAAGTGATGGACGCTGGCGAATGGCAGAACAGCGTTGGTAATGCAACACCACTTTACGAAGAGTACTACCAGAAACTAAAAGCTGGTCAGTAATCAAAACAAGCCGGGCTATCAAGCCCGGTTTTTTATTATCATTCAATAGTTTCTTACTTAATCTGGCAACAGGCTATTAAGTGCTTGGTTTAGCCAACTGGCGGCAGGCCCAAGACTCTCCCCTTTCTTTAGCAAGCATTCAATCGGTACCGCCCACTCTTTGTAATCGAAAGTAACAGGTAGCAATTTTACTTTGTTGGCAAGAGCCAATTCATCCGCCCTGTGTTTGGGTAAATAAGCCCACCCTAACCCCTGAATCACGTAGTTTTCAAGCAGTCGAAGATCATTGGCGCTCCACTGCCGGGAAGATATCGGTTGGAGCTGAGTCTGATGGTAGCCATTTAAACCCTGGATCAATATTTGCCGATGAGGAACTAAATCTGTCGGGGTTACCTGTGCGAGCGTTGACAATGGATGTGAAGGTGCTGCAACCGGCACAAATTTTAGATTACCGATATAGCGAATATCAACATCGGTAACCAATGACATCTCGCTCAGCATCACCCCTAACAACGCGACACCATCACGTACTAAATGTGGGATATCCACACTTGCTGCCGTGAAGCAACGCAAAGATGTTGACGGAAACTGTTGTTCAAATTCAAAAATGATGTCGTAATAGCGCTGCTTCAGCAGGCTATCATCAACAACAAGACTGATCTGGCTCTCTTGCTGGGCGCTCAGAGCTTTAGCAGTACTGTCGAGTTCCCTTTTCTGCATGAGTATCGCTTCAGCAAACGATAACAAGTGTTTGCCTTGATCTGTGAGAGTCGGCTTACGCGTGGAACGGTCAAACAACTCAACATCAAGGTCAATTTCTAAGTTAGCAATACCCTGACTCACAGCGCTCTGCACTTTGCCTAATTTACGAGCGCAAGCAGAAAACGACCCCAGTTTCGCCGCGGTAACAAACATATTCAGTTGTTCAAGGTTATACATAAGTATCAGTAAAAGTGATGATAACTAACTAGATATAATCATATCTCAAGATATATTTGTTTTCACGATTATCATTAGTTCAGTGATTACCATGACAACAAAAGAACGAATTCTCCATTCTATTTTATTTGAGGTATTTGCCCTACTCATCCTTATGGGGCTCGCCAGCATCTTTACCCAACATAACCCAGCCGTTGTCGGAGGGTTAAGTGTTGCTATGTCTCTGATTGCAATGACTTGGAACTATATTTACAACCTGCTATTCGACAGAGCATTCGGTACAGATCGCCTTTCTCGCAAGCTGGGCCTGCGTATTATTCACGGTATTGGTTTTGAAGGTGGCCTGCTGTTTGTTTCCGTTCCCGTTCTAATGTGGGTACTGAAAATGGATTTCTGGAGTGTGCTCATTCTCGATTTGGGGCTTGTCGCCTTCTTCTTGTTATATGCCATTATCTATAACTGGCTATACGATCACATTCGAGCCCGATTTGTCACGAAGCAGACTGCTCAAACAGCCCAAGCCTGATCAATAAAAAACGCCCGCTTATGCGGGCGTTTTTTATAACCTACTAAAATTCAACTGATTGCTAATAACTCCGCCACATAGGCCGGAACAATATCCGATGCTTGGCCATAACGCTTCTCAGCAAATTCATTTTCTACTTCGCTCGGCTCTAAATTCAATTCAATCGTATGTGCCCCATGCATTGCTGCTTCATGAACAAACCCGGCAGCGGGATATACCGCACCCGATGTACCAATTGAAATAAACAAATCAGCCTCCATCAAGGCTTGGTGTATTCTATCCATACCAATTGGCATTTCACCAAACCACACCACATTAGGACGCAACGGTGCCGGGATTTGGCAGCAATGGCAATGATCATCTAGCGAAATGTCCCCACTCCATTCGACGGTTTGCCCAGTGTTACTACACTGCGCCTTCAACAGCTCACCATGCATATGGATGATATTCTTACTGCCTGCCATTTCATGAAGATTATCAATATTCTGCGTGACAAGTGTTACCGTGCCATCAAGTTGCTGCTCCAATAACGCCAAAGCTTCGTGGGCTTTATTAGGAAAAACCGAGCCACTCTCTAATTGCTGACGGCGTAAATTATAGAAATTCTGAACTAATGCAGGATCACGGTAATACCCTTCCGGAGTCGCAACATCTTCAATACGGTGGCTTTCCCACAATCCATCTTGATCGCGAAACGTTCGAATGCCTGACTCTGCCGAAATACCGGCTCCTGTCAGAATGACAATATTACGATAGGGAAATTGCATGGCCGTGTCCTTTGCTAGTCGTATTCACTTGCTTAACTTTATACCATTGTTTTTATACGGTTATAAGTACAGCGACTACGACATTGGTCTAATTCATTTAAAACAATAAAGTTATAGTGCATTAGAGTTTGCGTTAATACCACTCACAATAAACAATTCGTCATCAATGCCGTAGGCAAAATGAAATAATGGGCAATATGACAGATAAAAAAACAGCAGCCTAGGGCTGCTGTTCATGACTCTTAAAAGTACAACTTACGCATTATTCTGCGAAGCACTGCCTTTTTTATCTGCTTCTTGTGCAGCATCATAACCTGGTTGGTTTTCAGGAAGATCTTTCACTTCGTTGTACCATAGGTCGTGGTGCTCTTTCGCCCATGTTTCGTCAACTTCACCTGTGATCATACCATCTAGCGCCGCTTCCATACCGAACAGACCGATATAGATGTGGAAGATAAAGCCACAAATCAGGATCAGTGCAGAGAACATATGCAGCAGGTTAGACAACTCCATATCACGGCGAGTCTGATCGAAGATAGGGAAATCCAAAACCAAGCCAGAGATTGTGATTGCAATACCGAAGAAAATCAGTAGCCAGAAAATGGCCTTTTCACCACCGTTAGAGAAACCGGCAGATGGATGCGTACCCTTATGCTTACCTACCATGCCGCCCATTTTCATGAACCACTTGATATCAACCATAGTGAACAGGCTCTTACGCCACCACTTCACCAATACCGCAACAAGTAGGATGCCAAAAATTGGCCCCATGTAGTTATGGTATTGCTTCGCGGCATAAATGATCCATCCCCACACCTCTGTAGGCACAACAGGCTTGATAAAATGTTTACCATAAACGAGTGTCAAACCACTAAATGCCAACGTAAGGAAGGTGAACGCCATACTCCAGTGAAGAGCGCGATCAAAACGGCTCCAGCGTTTGATCTTACGGCCAGTTTTTGGCTTGCTCAGTTTCAATGGGCCAACAACTACGTAAGCCAGTGCCACCATTGCCAAGCTACCGAAAATAGCCAAAGCACCTAGTGGTGACATCCACTTCTCTTTCAAAATGTACCATGTCTGGCCCGGCACACTAATCAATACACCGTGCTCTGGTGATTTTGACGTGGTGTAACCTTCTTGACCATCCTTGACCATGCGCCAATAGTCAGCACCAGCAAAGCCTGTAATTTCTTGCCTTACAACAGACTCGCCTAGACGCTCATTATCAGAATTAGCACTGGTCTCATTACTGGCCACCGCTGACACAGACAGCGTCAGCATAAATGTGGTTACCAGCATCGCAAGCCAATGTTGAATTCGCTTAGTCATAAAACTCCCGACTGTTATCAACAGTGTTTCTCAATCTTGAAATCAACCCACAGTGCGGGATGCAACTGTGGGTTGAAACTACCCCTGCATCAAGCAGGGATAATTAAAGGCTTATGCCTTTTGCTTGTCAGCAGCATCGTAAGCAAGGTCTTCAACACTTGCCCAACCCGCCTCTTTCGCACCACGAGCAACAACACGCTTACGGAAAATGTCAGAGATTTTCTCTGCATCACCCGCTAGTAGTGATTTTGTTGAACACATTGAGGCACACATTGGCAGCTTACCTTCTGCAATACGGTTAGCACCGTACAGTTTGCGTTCCTTCTCTGAACCAGGTTCAGTGTTTGGACCGCCAGAACAGAAAGTACACTTGTCCATCTTGCCACGCTCAGCAAACGCAGTTTGTTTAGGGAACTGCGGCGCACCGAACGGACAAGCAAACAGACAGTAACCACAACCGATACATAGATCTTTGTCGTGCTGAACAATGCCGTCTTCAGTTTGGCTAAAGCAATCTGCAGGACAAACGGCCATACATGGCGCATCACTACAGTGCATACAAGCAACCGAGATAGAGTTTTCGTTTGGTAGACCGTCGTTCAGAGTCACCACACGACGGCGCTGAATACCCCACTCTAGCGCATCATCATTCGCGTTTTTACAAGCCGTAACACAACCATTGCATTCAATACAACGCTTAGAGTCACAAAGAAATTTCATACGTGCCATCTGATGACTCCTTACGCTTTACTGATTTTACAAAGGGTTACTTTTGTTTCTTGCATCTGGGTAACTGGGTCGTAACCGTAGGTGGTTGCTGTGTTAGCCGCTTCACCTGATACGTATGGTTCACAACCTTCTGGATAACGGTTACGCAGGTTTTCACCCTCGAAGTAGCCACCGAAGTGGAACGGAATGAACGCAAGACCAACTTGAACACGAGGAGTAACCATCGCCTTCACTTTGATGCGACCTTTCTCTGCACCTTCAACCCAAACCATGTCACCATCGCGAATGCCAAGATCGTTGGCATCTTTCAGGTTGATTTCAACAAACATTTCTTGCTGAAGCTCTGCCAGCCATGGGTTTGAACGGGTTTCTTCACCACCACCCTCGTACTCAACCAGACGACCAGATGTCAGGATGATTGGGTATTCGCCAGACATGTCTTTGTCCTGAATTGACTTGTAAAGCGTTGGCAGACGGAACATCGCCTCGCTGTCGTTCCAAGTCTGGTATTCAGGTAGCAGATCACGGCGTGGCGTGTACAGTGGTTCACGGTGTAGTGGCACTTTATCAGGGAATGTCCAAACAACAGTACGCGCTTTTGCGTTACCAAATGGGATACAGCCGTGCTTAATCGCTACGCGCTGGATACCGCCTGACAGGTCAGTCTTCCAGTTCTTGCCTTCAGCAGCCGCTTTTTCTTCTGCTGTCAGGTCATCCCACCAACCAAGCTGCTTCAGCATCTTGTCAGTGAACTCTGGGTAACCGTCTTCAAGCTCACAGCCTAGAGAGTAGCTGTCGTCAGCCAATAGGCTTTCACCATTACGCTCAACACCGAAACGAGCACGGAAGTTACCGCCACCCTGTGCAACCGTCTTAGACGTATCGTAAAGAATGTGAGTACCTGGGTGTTGCATCTCTGGCGTACCCCAACATGGCCAAGGCAGACCGTAGGTTTCACCGTTTGCAGGACCACCTACCGCTTCTAGCGAGGTGTTGTCAAACGTATGCCAGTTCTTCTGGTGCGCTTTCAGACGCTCAGGGCTCTGGCCTGTGTAACCGATAGTCCACATACCCTTGTTGAATTCACGGGTGATGTCTTCGATTACTGGGCGGTTATTTTCAATCTTAATGTGCTTGAACAGTTGATCAGCAAGACCTAGCTTCTGAGAAAGCAGGTACATGATCTCGTGGTCAGGCTTAGATTCGAATAGTGGCTCAATAACCTGATCACGCCACTGGATTGAACGGTTAGTTGCCGTTACAGAACCCGTAGTTTCGAACTGAGTTGTCGCAGGTAGCAGGTACACGTTATCGGTACGGCCGTTCATCACAGCTGCAACACCTGGGTACGGGTCAACGATAACCATCATATCCAGCTTACCCATTGCCTTGCGCATTTCTGTACCACGAGTCTGTGAGTTCACAGCGTGGCCCCAGTAGAACATGGCACGGATGTTGTCGTTCTGCTCAATGTTAGCCTTGTCTTCCAACACGCCGTCGATCCAGCGAGAAACCGGAATACCCGCGTTGTACATTGGCTTCTTGCCGTGGTATTCGTTTTGGTCAAAACGGCCTTTCAGCCATTCGTAGTCCACATCCCACACTTTTGACCAGTGCTTCCACGCACCTTCAGACAGACCGTAGTAACCAGGCAGGTTATCAGACAGTACGCCGAAGTCAGTTGCACCCTGTACGTTATCGTGACCACGGAAGATGTTTGCACCGCCGCCAGATTTACCCATGTTGCCAAGAGCAAGTTCAAGGATACAGTAAGCACGTGTGTTGTTGTTACCAGTAGTATGCTGAGTACCACCCATACACCAAACTACACAGCCAGGACGGTTTTCAGATAGCATTTTCGCTGTCTGGTATACGTCGGCTTCTTTAACGCCAGTTACGCGCTCAACTTCTGCAGGGTTCCATTTCGCCACTTCTGCGCGAACTTCGTCCATACCCCAAACACGCTGGCGGATAAACTCTTTGTCTTCCCAGCCGTTCTGGAAGATGTGGTATAGCACACCCCAAATAAAGGCAACGTCAGAACCCGGACGTAGAGAAACATAGTGATCAGATTTAGCAGCAGTACGAGTACGACGAGGGTCAACAACGACGATCTTACAGTTGTTACGCTCTTTCGCGATCAGAATGTGCTGCATTGCAACTGGGTGTGCTTCAGCAGGGTTTGAACCAATAAACAGAATCGACTTACAGTTATGCATGTCGTTCAGTGAGTTGGTCATTGCACCGTAACCCCAAGTGTTCGCAACACCGGCCACTGTGGTTGAGTGACAGATACGCGCCTGGTGGTCAACGTTGTTGGTACCCCAAAGTGATACCATTTTACGGAACAGGTAAGCCTGTTCGTTGTTGTGCTTAGCAGAACCTAGGAAGTAAACAGAATCCGGGCCTGACTCTTCACGAATTTTCAGCACTTGCTGACTAACTTCGTTTAGCGCTTGTTCCCAGCTCAGCTTCTGCCACTTACCGTTAACAAGCTTCATTGGGTACTTCACACGACGCTCACCATGGCCGTGTTCACGAAGTGCCGCACCTTTTGCACAGTGGCCACCAGCATTGAAAGGATGGTCAAAAGCAGGTTCCTGGTGGGTCCATACACCGTCCTGTACTTCGGCATAAATACCACAGCCAACAGAACAGTGAGAACAAATGGTACGCTTCACTTCTTTTGGTGCATCATGCACGTCTTGAGACGCTGCCTGTGCCTTTTTCATCATGCCCGGTGCAAACATACCTGCACCAGCAATACCACCAGCCGCAGCCAGTGATGAATTACGGATAAAGGAACGACGTGAAATACCTAGCTGGTTCTCGTCCTTGCTCACGTTGTCGGAACGTTTAATCAGTTTCATTTATAGCTCCGCCTTACAAGGTTTCGTAGTAATCGCGAATGTGTTGTGTTTCGCGATAGCCTGTTGTTTTTTCATTTTTCTTCTCATCAGCTTGGACAACTTCGGCATGTACAGCCGTTGTTGCGCCCGCCGCAACAGCACCAGCAGCCACAGTCAGACCAATGTTTTTCAACAATTGGCGACGGCTTTGATCGGGTTTATTGTGCTCACTCATAAAAGCTAGCTCCTTTATCTTGTTCCTGTATTCACTAAGTAGCGGTCAGGAATCACTTTTTATTGCTAAATTTTTCTTAATCAAACAACTAGCCGCTTAAACATCAACGCAATCTAGTTGTGACGTCGTAACAGAAAACAAATTAGGTTGATTTTAGTTCACTTCAACAAAACGTGTTTTTTCGATGGTCAGGAATTGCAGTGCCAATTCACCAACAGCGCTATAAAACACAGCACTATTAGCTGATTTCATATCTAGGCACAGGCGTTCAAACCAAGCCGCAATGTGGCGATTAAAAAACGTTTTCTGCAAATGCGCATCACCCGATTCCACCAGCATAGCCATAACTTCAAGCAAAGCGGCAATGTGATCTTCAGGTTCTTTAACTGACTCATCTCGGGCAAAACCCAATTGAGCAAGATCACGACGAAGGTGAGCCAGAGGCATTTCCATCAATGATCCCGTCAGGTACCAACAACCGTAAGGAACAATTTCTCCACGGCCAATGCCGATAAACAGATCTTGATACTCTTCTTCTACCGAAAGCACAGATGTTTTCTGAGCTGCCAATTTAAGAACAGGCCAAGCACCGGCCATACCTGCAGACGCATTAGCATTGGCATCAACATCCAATTCGCTCAGCCAAGCAAGTACCTCTTGATCAGGGGCACAACGCAGCAAACGAGCTAACAGGGCGTAAATATCAACGCGCAGTACACTTTCTTCTTGTGTGTTCATTTGAGGAGATTCCAATTGCATGTCTTACACTCTTAGCTGGCTTTCTGGATCGTCAATAACTGATGAGAAAATATCTCGTACACGACAGTCTTCACACATTTGCAATCGACGAATTGCATCGCCTTGGAAATGTGAGTGACCTTGTAACTTTTCAGTTAGCATTTTCACCATAGAAGCCGGTGCAAAAGCTTTACCACAACTGGTACAGCAAGCAGCCTCTTCTTCATGAACGGTTTTCGCTTCCTGACGTGCTTTCTGATCCCATGAAATACCAGGAACCAGAGAAATCACTTTTTCAGGACACGCTTTTTCACACATACCACATTGAACACAGTCTTGTTCAATGAATAGCAATCCTGGACGATCACCAATTGCATGCAATGCACGAGTTGGACAAACCGCAACACAGCTCATGCACAATGTGCAATCTTCCGTACGACAATCTACCGAACCATAAGGTGCATTCTCTACAACATCTGAACGCGCAGGTTTTTCAGGCGCATTAGCGTAAAGGGCATCAAGAACCGTAAAGAGTTTGGCTCGCTTATCCCCTTCTAGGCGGTTTTCCATTGTTAGCAATGCATCGTCAAACGCGGTAAAACGCTCGGCGTCTGCAAAATCAAACAATGTAATCCGTGAAGCATCAAAGCCAAGATCCCCCAGCAATGTTTGCGCAGTTGCCAATTCATTGCGAAGTACACGATCAATCGTTTCAGGAATATAAGACGTATTCGTAGCCAGAAGCACCTGATGCGCACCGTAAGCCAATGCACTAAACCAAGTATCAATACCCACAGTCGCCAATTCTTCCAGAGCGACTGGAATCACAGATGATGGGAAATGAGCCAAAGCACTACAAACAGCAGCTTCATCGCGATTACCGAAGAACAACAATGTCGGTGCTTCACCACCCTCTTGTTGATAACGGGTCAGCAAACGATGAACGAAATGCTGAGTATTTTCCGGATCAGGTAATGCATATGTAATGGCTTCTGTCGGACAAGCTGTTGCACATGTACCCACGCCTTGACAAAGGTATGGATTAATATCAATAGCATGGCCGTTACTGGTCAATGCACCAGCAGGACAAGCATCCAAACAACGATCACAACCTGATACGCCACGAGATGAATGGGCACAAAGATCTGGATTCAGACGGAAATACTTAGGTTTATCAAACGTACCGATCATAGCCGGTAGTTCTTCAATAACCGTCGCCAGTTTCGCTTTACTTGCACCGATGGCGTAATAACCAGGCGCTGGGATTTCAACATCCATAACGCCGTCGGCGGTCAGATCAACGATCAAATCAAAACAATCGCGACCAATAGCCACTTTTGCCAGATTGGCCTTTGTCAGCATGCCTTCTACTTCACATGTTGCCTCAAAGGCACCAAGGTAACCTTTTAGTGCAACATGACTCGCGAAATAAAGATTGTCACGCTTCTCACTGTTTTCTGCTTTTTCTGTGGCAAGTAGGGTTACCGAATTCAAAGCGGAAAATTGTGGAGCCAGTGTTGTAATAGCGTCTTCTGCACCAATGATCAGCAAATTACCACGGCTTTCATAAGAAACCGTAGGTGGGATCAGGTTCGCAAGCTCAACTGTCCCTTTCAGGGCAGCCAAACGAGCCTGACCATTGCGGTCATCAATTGCAGTCTGTGCTTCTAGTGTACTATTTAACATTCTTATTCCTGTCTACTCGTCACCGCAAGTCAGTGCCGATTGAAACGAATTCTTTTTAAAGTAACTTTTCAGGTACTTAGAAAAAACTTTCGCTTCGTACTCAGTAATAGAGCAATAACCGTTCCAACTTTTTACGGAATAAAATGACCTATAGGGAGCTAAAATAACTAAGAGACATTTTGCCTTAACCGATTAGGGACAATTTGTCCCAGTCAATTTTGCGTCATGCGCCAAAATGTCCCGTCTTTTTTTATGGGTATTATTCCCTTTTTGTCCCATTGTCTGTTTTTTCTGCGCTTCGAGTGAAGGCGGCCTTACTAAACTTATTATTTTTCATTAGCCTATTGGCTTTATCCGCCTTGCTGTCACGCCAATCTCTGCGTTATGCGGATTTACCTGTTGGTGTGGCACGCTCTTCATCAGAGAAATGTTCACTGGCCACCTCAGTAGCATCTGACTGCACAAGAGTATTTGCAGACTGTTCAGCCTCATACACACTCAGATCAGACGGCATAGCAATGCCAGATTCTATTTCTGATGCCAATGCACCCTGTCCACCAGCCAACGCTGTATCGGCTTTGCCCTCGCCTTCTAGCATCGACTCCACATTTTCCACAGCCTCATTAACCCAATTACGCAATTGGGCTGTCACCTTGCTATCTAGCACAGGAACATTTGAAAAGTCCTCGGTGTGATCGTCCATATCACTGACATAGTTAAACTCATCAGAATGGAACAATTTACGAAGTGCTGCTTTCTTTACAGACTTCTCAACACCCTTCTTCATGAAATCTGTCACGCCAGACTCATAACTCACGGCGGCTACATCTGCCAAAGTCAGCGCCGGAGTCTCAGTCTCGCAATCAGAGGCCTCATCTACGGTAGGCTCAGAACGGTGAACAGCATCGCTATGCGCTATAACCTCGTTATCAGCTGAATTATCAACAACCTGTAATGCCGATTCTTCCGTTTCAATAACTGGCTCAATATCCTTATTTTCTTCCCTTGCCTGTAGCTTTCGGCTTGACCAACGCTGGAAGAAATTAGTTGCCACTAGAACGCCCCTTTCTGTTCTTGTCTCTACAACGATTCTTACGGAATTCTATCTGTTCGCCATGCCGGCCAATATAAGCCTCCATCCATGCCTGAACCTGAATTGGTGTTTGGATATGCAGGACTTGGTAGTCACCGTCCATATAACCGCTGGCCAGTCCTTGGGATGCGGTGATCAACAATGGCGATAACTGCTCGTTTTCCTCTTCACACACAATGAAAAGGTGCGGGTCACGAGAGCTAAGATTAAAGCGGTAATCAGAGCGTTCATGGCGATACAACTCCAGAGGTAGAACATAGCCTCCCTCCACGGCAGCCAATGACTCTTTCTCCTCTTCACCATACAAGCAAACGTCTTCAATCGACCAAGACAGTGTTGTCCAGCGACCAATCTTTTTTTCTTCAGAAACCAACCGGAAACCAATAGGCCAAATCGATTCATCTTTATGTAGTTCTGGCACGCTCGCTCCTTCTCTCTGGAAATGACGCAACATAGATGCAAAGACCACGCCAACTTTCTACGAATTGAAAAAATTGGAACGATGTTTGCTTACCTAACACCATGCCATCAAGTCGGCATCAGCGACAAATGCAAATCAAGGTGGTGCATTTATGAGATTAGCCCCCTTCTAGCATTTCGCGAATGTAGGCTTGAGACCCTATGGCCATTGTCGACATTGCTGAGTTCTCATCTCCACAAACCACCAGCACGACTTTGCCCTAATCTGGGTTACCCTTATATGTCAGTCTGTAAAAGCAGGAATTCTTTAATGAACCAATTGCCGAAGATCATTAAGACCCAATCGTCCGTCAAGCAAACCATGACCGTAGAAGTGATGGATGAATATGGCGACATGATGGAAAAAGAAATCGCCTGCGAGCACCCGCTAACGGTTTACCTCAACTGGATTGAAGTTGTTACCCTAATGACCCTGGGTGAGCGCCCTTCCGCTTTAGTGCTGGGTTACCTAAAGAACCAAGGGTTTATCGAAGATATCTCCGCCATCGAGTCACTTATCATTGACTGGGATACCAATTCCGCCGCCGTGATCACCCGCGAAAATACGGAAGGCGTCAAAAAGCAGCTAGAAAAGAAGACGGTGACATCTGGCTGCGGTCAGGGCACGATGTTTGGCAACGTCATGAAAAAACTTGAAGGGATCAGTCTTCCTACGCCGACAATTCCCCAGTCTCAGCTTTACGGCCTATTGGAATCCCTCACTCATCATAACGACACCTACAAGGCTGCAGGCGCAGTTCACGGGTGTGCTGTCTGCAAAGGAACCGAAATCCTCTCGTTTGTCGAAGATGTTGGCCGTCACAATGCCGTTGATACGCTGGCAGGCGAAATGTGGCTAAATGGCGAGACAGGGTCCGACAAGATTTTCTATACCACAGGTCGCCTGACGTCTGAGATGGTGATCAAAGTCGCCCAGATGGGAATTCCAGTGCTTCTTTCTCGTTCTGGCGCAACTCAAATGGGCTATGAACTGGCACAAAAGCTTGGCATTACCATGATTGCCCGTGCCAAGGGTCATCGTTTCCAGATCTACAACGGCAAGGAAAACCTGATCCTCGATGTGAAAGGCGGCACAAACAACCACCAGCTTGATGATAGCCATAAGCCTACCCACAAAGGTGATACCGACTCTAGGAAAAAGGCTTAAACCATGACGCAGGAAAATAACCAGACGATGCCCAATACCGTGCCCAATGCATTTCCCGAGTTCATGAATGCCAAGCAAGTTGCCGAGTACCTGGATCTCAATGAAAAGAAAGTTTACGCCCTGGCGAATGACGGCTTGCTGCCTGCAACCAAAGTGACGGGGAAATGGCTGTTCCCCAAAGCGATGCTCGACAAATGGCTGCTTGAGTCTTGCCATAATGGCGCCATGAACGATCGGCTGTTGATTGCCGGATCCGATGATCCTCTGCTTCAGCTCATTATTGGCGACATTGCCAATAAAATCGGCAGTACAGCAATGGTTGGCTATACCTCGACAGGAACCCGTCAAGGACTGGCGATGCTCAGTAAGGGCCACGTTGATATGTGCGCAATTCATTGGGGTCATGCTCACGAAGCCCCTTTGCGCCATCCTGCGCTTGTCCAGCAATATTCAGGGCACCGTAACTGGGTTCTCATTCATGCTTTTGAGCGTCAGCAAGGACTGGTTGTGTCGCAGGAAATCGCAGAGTGCGTCAATAACCGTTCACTGATGCCCCAAGAGCTGATCGCTGCACGCTGGCGCTGGGCGTTACGCCAAGAAGGTGCAGGCAGTATGCGTGCCCTCTCCGAGTGGCTGCACAATCATGCCTATACCATCGATATGCTAAACCATGTCGATACTTGCAATAGCGAACGAGAGCTCGCTTCTATGATTGCCCGCGGACAGGCCGATGTTGGCTGTGCAAGCCAAAGTACCGCGGGTGAGTTCGGGTTAGGGTTCATTCCCTTGTGTACCGAAGCCTTTGAGCTGGTGATCCCGAAGAACATCTATTTTAGAACGCTACAACAACAGCTGCTAAGTGCATTAACCGATCCTCTTGTACAGGCCAAAGGTGACCAACTAGGCGGCTATAATTTCGAACGTACCGGACAACAAGTCTGGAGCGCTAACTGATCCTCAACTGATACCTAGCAGCATTTCCTTCAACGGCCAAACGTCAGTCTCCCTGACGTTTGGTCGTTACCTACAAACGCCCTAATACCTAATAAATAAAACGTACCCAACGCTCATTTCATCTTTTTATCCGAGTTATCCGAAAAGCTAATTTGATTGCATATTTTTATAGCCATCGCTATACACCCAGCGAGGAATACCATCATTTGCAATTACATAGACAAATCACAAGCCAATTTGCTATCAAATAAATAAAAAACAAAATCTAACGCTGCAAAACACTAGCAAAAGCAGCAGAGCATGCCGAGAAGAAATAGAAAAACCTATTAACAACAAGGTTTAATCCCCTTTATACCCTCTTAAATGCCTTTTTCAGCAAGGCAGGAAGCACAGTATTTTAACATCTGGCAGCCTCACGCATGAGATGCAAACTGGTCACTATTGACTATGTTGATGATTGAACAGAAGCAAATCATCGAGACAAGTCGCAAAAACAAATATGAACATAAAGACATATTGCCGATATTTCTCACTGGTCAGATGTGAAAGCTGTAACAGATGTTGAATTTATGTGAGCAAATACTCTAATTGGAGAAATTCCCTTTAGGAATCTTGAACGGGAGCACATTTTGACTGGTTTTACTTTGAGTCACTGTGCGACAAGATGCACACTAAAGTTGGTCATCAGACCAGTAAATTACTCTGCACATGAATGTCTAATACCGCGTAAGGAGTGGTCATGAATTATTTCATTACCGGCGCAACTGGATTTATCGGTTCTCAGTTACTGCAAAGGCTGGCTAAGCGTCCTGGGGATATCTACCTTCTCACCTATGATCAACTGTCTGAAGATAGGCTCTCCGCACTAATCGAAAAGCACCAACTACCCAAAAACAAATTTCATTGCATCAAGGGCTCAATTACCGAACCTAACCTCGGTATTTCAGCCGAAGATACAAAGAGACTGACTGGAAAAATCACCCACTTCTTCCATCTTGCTGCCATCTATGACTTGACAGCGAGTGAAGAAGACATGATGCGTGCCAATATCGACGGCACCGAGTACACTCTGCGTTTTGCCGAGCGTATCAATGCAGGTTGCTTCCACTACTTCAGCTCAATCGCTGTTGCCGGACAATTCCGTGGCTGGTTCCGCGAAGACATGCTCAACGAAGCGACTGGGCTTGAGCATCCCTACTTCGCCACCAAGCACAACGCCGAAAAATTGCTGCAAGAAACCGCAACCATTCCTTGGCGTGCTTACCGTCCAGGTATCGTAATCGGTGATTCCAAGACTGGCCTCGCCGATCGTATCGACGGCCCGTACTATTTCTTCAAGGTCATTCAGAAAATTCGTCGTGCGCTCCCTGAGTGGGCTCCGCTACTCGGCCTCGAAGGCGGACGCCTGAATCTGGTTCCGGTGGATTATGTTGCCGATGCAATTGACCATATCTCTCACAAGGAAAACCTCGACAATCAATGTTTCCATATTGTCGACCCTGACCCTTACCGGGCTGGTGAAGTCATCAATATCTTTGCCGAAGCAGGTCACGCACCGCGTATGGCAATGCGCCTTGATATGCGTGTTTTCCGTATGGTGCCTTCACATCTATGGAGCCAACTTGGCCAGATCCCTGTCCTCAAACGCTTTATTGATGCCATCAGCCAAGAGATGGATGTCCCTAAAGACGCGATGAGCTTCTTTAACTACCCAACCCAATTTGATTGCACGAATACCTTGAACGCCTTGTCAGACAGCCAGATCACCTGTCCTCGTCTGCCTGATTATGCCGATAAGATTTGGGATTACTGGGAGCGCAACCTAGACCCTGAGCTATACGTAGAAAAAAGCCTTAAAGGCTGTGTTGACGGGAAAGTCGTTGTGATCACCGGCGCATCATCAGGTATCGGCTATACGACGGCAATTAAACTTGCCTCTACCAAAGCCAAACTGGTGCTTGTTGCCCGCGACCTTGAACGCCTGCAACAAACCCGCAATGAAATAGAACGTCTTGGCGGCCAAGCATTTATTTATCAAAGCGATCTCAGCAAAGATGAATCTGCGCAAAAAGCCATTGAACAAATTAAGCGTGATCACGGCAAAGTCGATATTTTGATCAACAATGCAGGCCGTTCTATTCGCCGCTCGGTCAGCAAAGCCACTGACCGCCTGCACGATTACGAACGTACCATGCAGATTAACTACTTCGGCTCGCTACGCATGATCCTCGGCAACCTGCCTGAAATGATTGAGGCCAAACAGGGCCATATCATCAACATTTCGTCGATTGCCGTGTTGACCAACCAACCGCTGTTCTCAGCCTATGCCGCCTCTAAGTCCGCACTGGATACCTTCACCCGTACAGCCAGTATCGAGCTAGGTGGTCAGGGCATTAATTTCACGACGATTAACATGCCGCTGGTTGAAACTCGCATGATCTCCGAGCATTACCGCCATGAGGGGGGCATCCCGCTGCTCAGCCCAGAAGAAGCCGCTGATCTCATTATCAAGGCTATCATCGAGAAGCCGAAGCGTATTGCAACCAAACTCGGCCTGCTCGGCGCCTTCGTTCACGGCGTCTACCCTAAACTCGGTGAACTGCTGATGGCAACAGGTTATAACCCTGACCACGGTAACGCCGATGAAGGTGAAGACAGCGAGCGCAAAGAGCCAACTGCAGACGTGGTTGCTTTGAATAGCATCATGCGCGAAATACACATGTAAGGAGCAGATCATGCAAGTTACAGCGATACATGACTACAAAGAAGACCTTGATACCCTGCTCCGGTATTTCAGCGAAGAAGCGCTGATCATCGACAAATACACCAAGCTCGGTGGCAAGCAGGTCAAGGTAGTTGGGCTGGAAGAAACCGAAGACGGCTTTACCGTCACCACCCAACGAGAAATGCCGGCTAATGTTCCACGTGTCCTCAAAAGTTTGCTGGGCAGCTTCAACACCATCAAACAAGATGAAACGTGGCGCTGGCAAGAAAACGGTGGCCTCCAGTGCAATTTCGATGTCGAAATTCTTGGGGTACCGGCAAAAATTCGCGGCAAGATGTGCTTTACCGAGCCGACGGATCGTCCGAATATCGCCACCGTCAACAAGGTCTATGTCGATGTCGATTCATCGGTTCCTTTGGTGGGCGGCACGCTGGTGTCTTTCATCTGTACAGATATCAAAGAACAAATGCAGGCAGAATATGCGTTTCTTTGCCAATCACTCCCTAAGCTGATTGCAGAAGAAGCCTAAACGCCGTGTGGCAGTGGACGATAAGGCCGGAGCATCGCATGCTCCGGATGTCGACCTCTGCCATTACGTTGGTTCACCATGTACAAGGAAAGCACGATGAAAACCAAAGACAGGATCTTATCGGTTAGCCTAGAACTGTTTAACCGCGACGGCGTCGCCCAGGTCAGCACTCTGATCATTGCGACAGAGATGGGGATCAGCCCGGGCAACCTGTACTACCACTTCCGCGGCAAGGATGAAATTATTGCCACGCTGGTTAGCGAATTGCAGAATTCACTGACAACCTTGAGCAACGAATATGCCGACAAAGTCAAAGATTTTGATGACTACTGGCCATTCATGCACACGGTGATGGCGCTATTCACCCACTACCGCTTTTTGTTCCGTAACTTAGACAACCTCAATGGCCACAATCCTCAGATCAAACGCAAAATTCGCACCTTGATTCTGAAGTTACGCCATATGTGCAATGAAATGCTCAAGCATTTGGTTGTTCTGGGTAAATTGAAATGCGACAGCGAGAGTCTCCCGCTTCTCGCTGATAACCTACTGCTGGTCAGCCTCAATTGGCTAAATTACCAAACACTGCTTGATGACCATTACAGCGAAAGCGAACTGGTGCGCTCAGGGGTACTTCGATTGATCTCAATGGTAGAGCCCTACCTGGCCGAGAGCGCAACTTCGCCTTTCTTTACCCATGAAGATTTGGTGAAAGAGCTGGTAACCTAAGCCACTCGCCCAAAAAATAAATATCAACAAGAAGCCATAAACCAAACAGCCTGCAGATGCAGGCTGTTTCTTTTGGCGTTGATTTAATACCGCTACACTAGCACGGATAATCTTCGTCTAGCACTCGGCACCTTGTAGGCGAAGCCGGTCTTTTTCTGCTTTGGTAAGCTTGGAAGCCACCAGCTTGTAAGAGCGCGATGCCAGATCCTCCAGCATAGGAGCAGGTACATCGCCAGCGAGCTCGACAGTGATCCAATGCTGCTTATTCATATGGTAACCCGGAATAATCCCCTCAAACTGGCTAACCAGCAGTGAGTTATCAACCGGCATGCCTTTTAGCGTGACTCGCATTTTACCTTTATGCTCAGCCACCAGCGCGAACATCTTACCCATCACCTTGAATACCTCGGCATCCGGGCCAAACGGATAGCTACTTTCCGCAGAAGGAAACGAAAGCAAATACTCGACCATTGTCTTAGGCTGCATAATAAAAACCCTGTGAATGAATACACTCAAGATCTGATTTTTACCACAGATGCACCCAACACGAAATTCTCTTGCCCCCAGAGTGCTTTCAATAACCCAATTCAGATGTAGATCGGAAGGTTATTGCAACGCAAACATGAGGGGCTAAGAAAGCATGAGGTTCCAAGACAACAAGAACTATTAAGGCAAGACTTGCCTGCTCTTAACAACAATTCACAGGCAACAGACTATTACGAACACGAGACATTAAAAACGGAGCAGGACATTTAGCAAATTTGCAGATCACAAAGACAATTCTTCGCAAAGTTAGCATTGCATTCGTAGAACAAAACTAACTCGCCCGCTTGGTATCAACCGCCTTCGCTTGCTTGAATTTCTCTGCAACAAACGCTGTCATCAACTTGATCGCCTCTCTCGCCTCATTCAGTTGATAAAACAGCGGATAGACATGCGGGACACCTTTGACAATATGAACCGTGACATCGTTTCCGGCTTCTCCCATTCGTTCCGCAAGATGGATAGCATCATCCATCAAAAGCTCTTCTGTGCCCGCAGTAATGAAGACCGGCGGTAAATCATGATGATCGGCATAGTAAGGTGAAATATCTGGGATACAAGGATTCTGCAAACCAATGTAGTTGTTACGCATTAACAGCAAAGTACCAAGATCAAAAAACGGATCATCCTTGCTCTTCAAAAATGCCGATTCCCCTGTAACCGCCATATCAGAGACCGGCGACATCATCAAAGCACCAGCAGGCATCGGTAGCTTGGCTTCTCGCAAACGCAGCATAGTAGTGAGAACCAAGTTGCCACCCGCTGAATCGCCCGCAAAGAAGATATTTTGAGGAAGGTACCCTTTCACCAACAAAGCGCGATAAACGGCGTAACAGTCATCAGGAGCGGCAGGATATGGGTTTTCAGGGGCCAGTCGGTAATTGACCATCAAACCACGAGAGTTTGTCGCACCGGCTAGGCGGGCAAGAAAGGCATTATGAATACGGGGGCTATGAAAACAAAAACCTCCGCCATGAAAATACAGGATTATTTTGTTGCCACTACTCGTTGGCATGTCAACCCAGTCACAATCGACATCGGCAAACTTGGTTGGCGTGACTTCCATTCCCTTCGGAGCCGAAATAAACGGCCCGTAATTGTCGATAGACAAAATCAAGCTGCGCATTTCTTCCGTTGAATGGCAATTTGCCAATCTCTGCCGCATGATCCGAAACAAAACCTTGTTGAAAGCCCTATTACGCCAACTATCCATAACCGCCACCTGTGTTACAATTCATTTACAAACTTAGAATTAAACTATGCATTTGGTCAATACCTATCAGAAAATGAATTATCTATTTTCGGTAAAAATACACCAACTTCTGCCAAAAGAGACAAACATGCATGTTTTTATTCTTTTACAATCACGTGACATGTGGCTTTGAAGTCACGTCGTTAAAAACAGTAAAAGCTAAATGGCAAAAAAGTTGCGCGTGCATGGCCCACGCGCAACCTAAACGGTATCACCACCTGCAGACTGGAATTAAGGCAGTAACACCCCAGAGCTACTTATTGTCTGGCTGGCTTAGAACGTAGCTCTGTATTGGCAGTTACTCTGCGGCTGCCAATTTCTCTACAGCATGGGTCAGCTTGTCAATTTTCTCATCCATACGCTCAAGCTTTTCACGATCAACCCCGCTTAGGCGGTAGAACAAATCATTCATACCCGCTTCCACTTCTTCAGAGGCTTTTTCGCTATTACGACCAATGCATTCTTTGGCCTGTACTTCTACTTCCTTACCACGCTCAACCAACTCGTCGAACAATTGGTTAGTTTTGTCATTAAGCTGTTGCGCTTCTTCTAGGCTGCGGCTGTACAAACCCAAACCTGCCAACCAGATGTTACGTGCAACACCTTCCCCGCTTTCAACGACATTCTTGGCCGCTTTTACTACTGTATTGTCACTCATATTCATATCCCCCTGCGTCGCTACGCTGGATTAATGTGTCAGCCCATTTACCGCATAGGTAAGGTGGGTATTCCTCAGCTCTTAAACCGCGATACGGTGCGAGCAATTAATTAGTTGTTTCTTTCTTAACTTCTGCCGCTACTGCTGGCTTTGCCGCTTCAACAGGTTTTGCAACCTCTTTCTGCTCAACCTTAACAGGCTGTGCTACCACTGCTTTTTCAGCCTCAGGTTTTACCGCATCGTTCTTTGGAGCGTCATTCTTTGGTGGTACAGGCTGTGCCGCTTTCACATTTTTACGGCGAGCAACACTTGCTTTTTTCGCCACAGGCTTGCGAACCGGCGTCTTGCCACTTTCTTGAGCTGCTTTTTGCTTCTCTAGCAGCACTTCAATACTGGCAGTGAGTTGATCAATCTTGTCGTCTACGCGATCCAAGCGTTCATTATCGATACCGATACATTTCTGAACCATGCTGTGCATGCGCTCTTCGATGGCTACCGATGTTTGGCTGCGTGATGCATGCACACGCTCCTTGGTCTTGGATTCCAGCGCACGGCCACGTTCGATCAATTCATCGAATAGACTTTTGCCTTTGTCTGATAATTGGTTTACTTCCTCACGACTCTTTGCATAAGCCCCAAGGCCAGCCAACCAAATGTTATAAACCATGGCATCACGAATTTGCTCTTTCTTCGGCTCTGCCTTGTTGATGATTCCCATTGCAGTCCCCTCCATTCATTCACATTCCCAGGCGCTTGATTTACCTAGTCAATCTGTCATTTGTTATAGTTAATGTACGATTTTCGATTAGAATCCTCTCCCTAAATCCCATAAATATCGTGCTCTGGATCAAATTTTAACGCTCTCACCACCAACGCTCTCCAGTAACGAAAACAAACCTTTAATATCAACAAGTTAAACACGTAGGTAAAATCATGGACAAAAAAAAGAGGCCCAAAGGCCTCAATAAAACATGGGTTTTTAACTAAACCAAAAGAGAATTTCTGTTATTGCCCAGCCCGTTGGCTGCACACTTACGCTTTTTATTCAATGAACGTCAGCCCACCAGCAACAATTGATCCAACCGTTCACTGATATTCTGCTCTATTGCTCCAGCAAAAAGACTGGCGGCAAAGCCAAGCTGAAGTTGAATGGTGATCTTACCTTCTTCTGCATGCAGATAGCCTTTCGCCGAAGCATGGTTAATGTGCAAGCGATTCTCTTGCCATACCCAACTTAAGCCAAATTCCTGCTCCAGCTCCCCGGCAATTTTCTCAGTAAGACTCGTAATATCTTGCTGATCTTTATCATGATGTCGTTCGATATAAATTGTCACAAGCTATCCCACAATATCATCCACAAATTAGTGCTTTTACTCAGTCACTATTTATTAACATATATTCATAGTTATGGGATTTCTGTGGCAAAGATCCAACTATTAGTAATTTGATAGGTTACTGCGGCCCTCATTAACTCCATTTTGTGGAGGATGAAACACTAACGGATACGCCTTAGTACAGTTGATATCACTATCGCCGTGCCCGCAACCAATTGTGCCCCCTTGACTGCCCGCTCATACGGACTGTTTTCTACTGAACCAACCAGAGCCCCACAAATCAACCCCAAACCTGCCAGTTTCACAACCGGATTCAGCGCACTAACGGTGATATAGCCACCAGCAACGGTAACCAATAACCGCTGTAACTGCGTACACTCCTTCGTCAGGCCATGCGCTTCACGAACGAATTGCTCGCAATTTTGGCTAAACAAATTATAACGACGCCCTATTTGGCTCAGGGCATAATCCAGAGCCTGACCTGGATCTCGGCCTTGTATGTCGCTCAACACAATTTGCCGACCTTCCGAGAACTCCGCCTCTGTTTCGCGAGTGACTTGCCGCCACTTTTTGGAATTATGCACCACATAACCGTGGCCATCCGCCATGCCATAATGCCAATACGTACTACAGCGCACTTTAACTACCGTACCCGGTGCATAATGGGTCATCACACTCTTCCCGATTAATGTTCAGTCTATTTTTAAGGCTAGATCAATTTCACAGTTGCGCGATTCTGTCCTTTTCAGCATTGCGATAAGGTTATGCCACGATCTCATGTTGAATACATAACTCATCTAACATGTTGTTTTATTGATTTAATTCTCTTATAGCTGAACGCATTATCAAGTGAACACCTTGTAATAAACGGGTTTGCCACTGGGCTCATTACCACGATTTGGCTCATTTACTGCTACGCTTTTATGAATGGTCAAAATAATGACAAAACAAAAAGCAAATATTTCATAGCTGTATTGTATTTATGAATAAAATTATTATTAGCGCTATTATCTTGATGTTACTAAGCGGTTGTCAGTCTACTAAAGTGTCAGAGCCTGTTGCGGCAACCAACACCCCCGAGCCTTTAACAATGGACCTGGATCTCTCCTGCTCCATCAGCCCGGAGAGCTTCAAGGGAACATTTATTGCCACAGATTCTATCGAACGCCTTCCTATTGAAAATAGCCACGATGCGCCAAGTTTATGGGATCTCATGGTTAAAGATTTTCAGTTTAGCCAACAGAGCAATGGCCGTATCAACTACTATCGCCGCTGGTATATCAATAACCCCTATCATATTGAGCAAGTCACCCAACGTGCTGAACCTTTCCTTTTCTATATCTACCAACAGGTAGATGCTCGCGATTTTCCGATTGAAATCGCCTTGCTACCCTTCGTTGAAAGTAGCTTCGATCAATTTGCCTTCTCATCGAAAGGGGCATCCGGGCTATGGCAAATCACAGCCCCAACAGGCAGAACCTTCGGGCTAAATATTATTCGTGGCTATGACGGACGCAGAGACATCGTCCAATCAACCGATGCGGCTCTGGATCTACTGGCTTATCTACATGACAAATTCGATGGAAACTGGCTTCATGCCATCGCCGCGTACAACACCGGGGAAGGAAGGGTCAAAAAAGCCATCAAGAAAAACAAAAAGGCAGGTCGGTCGACAGAGTTCTGGGCATTGGAGTTACCAAAAGAAACTCGGATGTATGTGCCAAAACTCCTTGCTATGGCAGAAATCGTCGCCAAACGTCATCAACTCAATCTCCCTTTTTCCGACATCAAAGCACATACGGTTATTGAACCCGTCATCGTAAAAAATAAAATTAAATTAAAAACGATTGCCCAACATTCAGGAGTACCCAGCAAAATGCTATACCAGCTCAATCCCGGTTACACCGCAGGGGTAACTCACAGCAAAGGTGACAATTATATTTTACTGCCATCCGCGAATATCACTGAGTTCTATGCCAACAGCCACGAATCCCGATATGCGAAAGAAAAATTCACCGTTTATGACATCAAACACGGAGATTCACTCAATGAACTGGCATGGCTGAACAATATCTCCGTTGATGAAATTAAACAGCTCAACCGACTCAATGATTCATTCATTCGGGTTGGCCAAAAATTACTCCTTCCGCCATCGCAATAGCCCTGTAGCCAACTCCCATTATGATCGGTTACACCGTCTTTTAACTTAGATTATGACACTATTATGAATAGTGTTCAGTTAGTCACATTTCCGAACACGCCTCAAAACAATTCACTTTTTCCAGTTCTTCCGAAACGTTTTTTGATCTATTCTTAATTATGCTAATTCACTGAATTTTATTATTTCTGTCATAAAAGGATCATATATGCAGCATCAAGAAATGATTAACCCTAATCACTGTGGCATCATCACACGTACGGTTCTCACTGCCCTTGGCGCAATGTTCATCGGCCTAATCCTCATGTAGCAGGCAATACAACAGATAAGCAGACTATGATTATTCAATATCAATCTGTCATCACACTGCAGCATTAAAAAAGGCATGACTCTCATCATGCCTTTTTATTTGCTATCTCAGCCCCAAATCTCGACCACTAAATAGCTTCAAGCTCAAGTGTATCAATTTTATCCCCTAGGGCTTTTTCTGGTAAGAAAACTGAAAATGTCGAGCCTTCGCCTAGCTGTGATTCAACGGTAATTTCACCACCGATACTGGTGATAATCCCCTGGCTCACCGACAGGCCAAGCCCAGTACCACTTCGTCGGGTGGTAAAAAACGGATCGAATATTCGCTTAAGGTTCTCGTCACTAATACCACAGCCATGATCGCTAATCATTACCACGGCCCCCAGTACTTCTCCTTGCTCTCCAATCCAATCGGCTGTTTTTACCACCAGCCGTCCCGAATCATCCATCGCATGAACCCCATTCATCATCAGGTTCACCAATACTTGCAACAACTGATGGCGGTTTACCTCTACGCTGCAACGAGCCTCAAGGTGAGCGTCAATCACAACATCGTACTTTTTAGTACCGGTTCTGACCAACGTCAGGCTTTCCTCGACAATCGGATTGAGATGCTGCCAGGTGATCTCGTCCTGAACGCCCCCTTGGCGACTGTATTGGAGCAGACTGCGGGTTATATTGCGTATGCGGTCAATCTGCTCGTGAATTGCATCCAACTCTTCCCTTACCCGCTCGGTATCCTCTCCCAACTCATACTGAAGTAATTCCACGTTGCCGAGAATCACAGCCGTCGGGTTATTGATTTCATGGGCAATACCTGCGGTAAGCTCACCCAATGCCGCCAACTTTTCACTGTTCACCAACTTGCTACGAGCCAAGTTAAGCAGCTTAATATGCTGTTCCAACTCTTCGGTTTTCTCGCGCAAGCTATGAGTTCGGTCCTTAACTTTATCTTCTAGTTCCAAAGAGGCTTGCTTGATTGTCTCATTGCGCTGGTGGAGCTGATCAAGCATGGTATCAAACTGCTGACCGAGTATTTGCAACTCATGCCCATCGGTTAAATCCAAACAACCGATACGACGGTCAAGCCCCAGCTTCACTGCCATCACCACTTGGTGCATTCGCTCGATAGGCCTGAACAAATCCCGCGAGCCGCGATAAACGATCCCTCCGGAAATCAATAGCACAGCCACGATACCAAAACCTAGCTCTATAATATTAGTCAGATAGATTTTGATCATCGGCCACTCTAAATACCCGGTATAGAGCATGCCGATAATATCGCCTTCTTGATTTTTCAACGGCTCATAGGCTGAGACATACCAATCATCATACACAAAGGCACGGTTAACCCAGGTCTCTCCGTCTTCAAGTACCAATTGATGAACATCTGGCGACACTCTGGTACCGATAGCACGCCCATTAAGCTGACGACTATCCAGCGGCACATTGGTACTGACCCGGATATCATCCATAAACAGGGTAACCGTTCCGATCGACCCTTTGGGCAAGGTATTAGAGGCGTAGACTAAATCGCGGATCCGATCCACCAGCCGCGTACTGTTATTAAGTAGCATGCCACCGTCGACAATCCACTGAAGCTGGCCCTCTTCGTTAAAGATCGGCAACAAACTTCGACTCACCAAACCCCGAGTGATGATCCCCGGCTCGTTGAGCAGCGGGATCTGGGCTCGAATCGGCAAATCCGAATTCAATTTACCAAGCTGATACCCTTCCAAGGTCTGGAAAAATGTCTGTTCAGTTCCTTGGGTCAGCAACCGTCGGCTCGATTTGGAAAATTCCCCTAACGCCGAGGCCGGATGCACTGCCACGAAATCCAAGTCGTAATGCTTTGCCTGCTGGTGGGCCCAATCAATCAACTCGCTTTCGTTATTCCGAAGCAACATCTGGAAATCATAAGATTCAACCAAGGCATGCAATTGCATCCGCTGTTCTTTTTGCAGCAATTCCATGCTGTGATGGGCAACCGCCAGATCGGCCCGGACATTCATCAAGGCGCTCTGCCAGGTATAACGCACGGTCCAGTACATAGTCAGCGCAATCAAGGCCAGCAAAGTGATAATGATCGGCACCGAGGTCAACATCAAAAGACGATAACGAACCATAGTGCGAAAACGCCGGATCCACATCAGAATAAACTGCTTCACAGACATGCCCTATTCTTCCGGCGACAATTCAGATTCATCAGCCCACTCCTTGAATTTTCGCTCAAGGGTCTTGCGTGCCACGCCAAGCTGACGGGCAGCTGCTGACTTATTACCACAGTTGTAATCCACTACCTGCATAATGTGCGCCTTTTCCACCTCTTTTAGAGGCCATTCGCTCGGATAACAGAAAATAACCTCGTCACTGTCATGTTCGTGACAGCGGCATGGCCGATCGTCATCGCTATAATTTGATAATGGCAAAGATTGAGATACGCCTGCCTCTTGGGCCTCACTCTCTTCTGCTTTTACCGCCGAATTGGCATCACTGCTTGCTTCCCACTGCGTGACACCGTCACCTAGTTCGCGCCAATAGTCCGCAGGCGGTTTACCCAACAGCAAACAGCGTTCCATCATATTACGCAGCTCACGAATATTACCCGGCCAATCGTATGCCTGCATCGCTGCAATATCTTCATGGGTCCAATTGACTGGCTGTACCCCTAATTCTTTGGAAAGTTGTACCGTAAAGTGATGAGCCAAAGCAGGGATATCTTCTAGTCTGTTTCGCAGTGCCGGCATATCGATGGTGAGCACATTGAGTCGATAGTACAAATCTCGGCGGAAGCGCCCTTCTTCGACTTCTTTTTTAAGATTGCGGTTCGTCGCTGCCACAATACGGACATCGACCTGAACCTCACGCTCCGAGCCAACCGGACGAATCGCCTTCTGCTCAAGGGCGCGCAGCAAAGAGGATTGCATCGACAATGGCATTTCGCCAATTTCATCGAGGAACAAGGTTCCGTTATTGGCAACCCGGAACAGTCCCTCACGGCCTTTCTTTGCTCCGGTAAACGCTCCTGAAACATGGCCGAACAATTCGCTCTCCAGCAGATCTGGAGCAATCGCCCCGCAGTTTAATGGTACAAACGGCCCGCTCCGCTGACTGAGCTGATGCAGCGCACGGGCAACCAACTCTTTCCCGGTCCCAGACTCACCTTCCACCAATACTGCAGCCAATGACGGTGCAAGCTGGCCAATAATCTTCTTTAATCTCAATGTACTTTGCGCATCACCAATAATATCTATCGGATAGGTACGCTCAACGTCACGCTGCAAGGCAAAATTCTGGCGTTCCATTAAACGGCGTTCAATACAGCGCTGCACCGACTGCATCATCTGATCAAGATTGAAAGGCTTGAGAATGAAATCAGATGCCCCCGCACGCAACGCTTTAATCGCAGTATCCAAATCCGCATAACCCGTCATGAAAATCACATCACTACGGCGGGTACTCGGATCAAAAGCTTCGTGCCATTCAATACCGGAACGTCCTGGTAAGTTGATATCAACAATCAACAGATCAAAGTGACAACGTTTCCTGAGCTCTTCGGCTTCTTCAATACTGCCGGCGACATCGACCTGAGCAAACTGTTTACTAAGCGCTTTTTTCAATATGGCTCGCATCCCCGGCTCGTCATCAACAACAAGCACGGAAACGGCAGACCAAGAGTTCACGGTATTTTCAGACATAAATTGTATGTTCACTTAAGAAATCTGTGCGACATTTTGTCTCACAGTCATAATCCCTGTCAAAATTGTTTGCAAAAGATTCCGCCTACGTCATAACAATATGTATTTATATTGTTTATAATCATTAATTTAAATGCCTTTCAGCTATCACTACAGGCATCACCTTTAAAGTTGGCGCGGTATTTGCTTATGGATGCTCGATGATGGCGCAACTGTGCGCTTTTTCTTTTAATAGCTATAAATGACTAACCGTCAGGAAGACCTATGAAATTTATAAAAACAACAATTGCAGTTTTGGCACTAGTATCAGCGACAGCATTGCATGCCGCTGAAGATATGACTGTACGCTTGGCGACCACTACCAGCACATACCACTCTGGTTTGCTAGATTACCTACTACCTGAATTTAAGAAAGATACAGGTTACACCGTTGAAGTTCTGGCGGCAGGTACAGGCAAATCTCTACGTATGGGTGAAAACGGCGATGTGGATCTAGTTATGACCCACGCACCAAAAGCTGAGGCCGTTTTCGTTGAGAAAGGTTTTGGTGTTCTGCCTCGTAAACTGATGCACAATGACTTTGTGCTGGTTGGCCCTAAAGCGGATCCAGCCCACATCGACGGTATGACTGATGTTGCCAAAGCTCTAACAACTATCGCCAAAGAAGATGAAGGCTTTGTATCTCGCGGTGACGATTCTGGTACCCACAAGAAAGAGCTAAACCTGTGGGCTCAGGCGAAAATCGAACCTCATTTCACTAACTACAAAGCCGTTGGCCAAGGTATGGGTCCAACATTGAACATGGCATCTGAACTGCAGGCTTACACCCTGACTGACCGCGGTACTTGGCTGGCCTACCAAAACAAGCTTGACCTGAAAATCGTTTTGCAGGGCGACCAACGCCTATTCAACCCTTACCAGGTGATTCTTGTTAACCCTAGCCGTTACCCAGACATCAACTACCAGGGTGCTAAAGTATTCAGCGACTGGTTGGTAAACGCCAAAGCACAACACCTAATCAACGATTACAAGCGACACGGCGAGCAGCTGTTTGTTGCGGATGCTATTGCTCAATAAATGGATATATGGCAAACCACACACCAGGCGATCCAACTGCTGTTTAGCGGGGATACCGCTCTTTGGGGGATCGTCGGTGTTTCATTCTCGGTTTCATTGCTGGCAATAGCGATTGTGCTATTGCCTTCAATGCTGATCGGCTTTGCCCTCGCCTACGGGAAATTCCCGGGGCGATGGCTTATTTTATCTTTGTTCAACACCTTCCAGTCTATTCCAACTGTAGTGATCGGTCTGCTGCTCTATATGCTGCTTTCACGTGCCGGCCCACTCGGTGACTGGAAACTTCTGTTTACCCAGCAAGCGATGATCCTCGGTCAGATTCTGATCTGTTTTCCCATTCTTGTCTCTATGATGCACGCCGCTTTTCAAAACAGTGACCGTCGCGCCTGGGAAACCTCACTCACTCTCGGAGCCAGCCTGCCTCGGGCCTTCATGAGCCTGATGTGGGAAAGCCGCTTTCCGCTGCTTGCCGCTGTCGTCACCTCATTCAGCCGAATCATTACCGAGGTCGGTTGTTCTATGATGGTGGGTGGAAATATTTTAAACTCTACCCGAAATATTCCGACGGCCATTGCACTGGAAAGCTCCAAAGGCGCATTCGCCCAGGGGGTAGCATTAGGGATGGTACTGCTGGTATTGGCATTGGGACTAAACTTCATCTTATCTGTCGCACATGGCAAGGCCCATTTGCGTACTAACTAAGCGGGAATTTTGATGACTCAACTCTCGATACAAGCCAATGATTTGTCTGTTCGGTTTAAAGAGCGGCTGCTGTTTCACATCCCGCACTTGGTACTTGGCCCCAAAGATGCCATCTACCTTACCGGCGACAATGGCGTGGGAAAAACCACCCTGCTCAAAGTGCTGAGCGGATTGCAAAAGCCATCAACCGGCGATATTAACCTAAGCCATAACTCGTGGATCCGCCGTTTGTTCTGTGCCCAAAGCAACAGCGGCGTCATTTACATGCACCAAACACCGTATATGTTCGACGGCAGTGTATTGGATAATGTGTGTTATGGCCTAAAGTTCTCTCTTCGTGATCGCCGAAAGCGCCGCACCGAGGCAATCAATGCCCTGCGGATGGTCGGACTTGAAACGCTGGCAGACGAACATATCTCGGTGTTATCTGGCGGTGAACGCCAGCGGGTTGCTATGGCGCGCGCATGGGTTCTGAACCCAAGCGTGCTACTGATGGATGAATCCAGCGCCAGCCTTGATCAGGAATCTATAGAGCGTATGGTGGTATTATGCAAAGACCTACTTGCGCGCGGTACCAGTTTGGTGATCACCAGCCATCAGAAAAATGCCCTTACCGAACTTTGCCGTCGGCAATGGACAATTACAGATTCGCAATTGATTGAACGCGCCACACTTCAACTTGTAGACGGGGACAACGACACCTATGCCTACGCCTGAACAAACCCATTGGGTTATCCTTGCCGGCGGGCAAGCCAGCCGAATGGGCGGCAACGATAAAGGGCTGGTCACACTGGCCGGCCAAGCCATGATCGAACACGTTATTGGCATCCTCAAGCCGCAAACCAACAACATAACGATAAACGCCAACCGCAATCAGGAAACATACCAGCAGTATGCCCCTGTCTTTGGCGATCATATCCAAAACTACCCCGGCCCACTTGGCGGTATGCATGCAGCCTTACATCACATTGATAGTGAATGGATTGGCTTTGTTCCATGTGACTGCCCGCAGCTTCCCTATGATCTAGTTGATCGAATGAGCCGGGCCTGCGATGAAACAACAGACATCGCCGTTGCCCATGATGGCGACCACATCCAGCCCGTTGTTACCCTGGTCAACCGCCGTATTCTGCCAAAACTCGAACAATTCCTTGCAGACGGTGACCGAAAGATTATTTTGCTATATCGTCAATGCAACATGATCACGGTTGATTTTAGCGATCAGCCCAATGCATTCGTGAACCTCAATACTCCAGAAGAACTAGAAAAATTCGGACAAGCGCTATGAGCCAAATTACTGCAAACCTCCCGCTTCTTGGCTTTGCAGCCTGGAGCGGCACCGGCAAAACTACCCTACTCGAAGCCATGCTGCCTAAACTGGTCGAGCGTGGCATTCGCGTTGCTGTAATCAAACATGCCCACCACAATTTCGATATCGATAAAGAAGGCAAAGACAGCTACCGCCTGCGCAAAGCCGGGGCGAACCAGATGCTTATCTCTTCTCGTTACCGCAGCGCAATGGTTACGGAAACGCCCGAGCAAGAAGCAACACTGCCGCAACTCATTAATCAGCTCGACCAAACCCAGCTCGACCTTATCTTGGTTGAAGGATTCAAAAAAATCGATTTTCCTAAAATCGAACTGCACCGCGACGAAATCGGCAAGCCTTGGCTCTTCCCTGAAGACAGCAACATCATTGCCGTTGCCAGCGACAGCCAAGCACAAACCGAACTGCCTACACTAGATATCAATGATCTGGATGCGATTACTGAGTTTGTCATCAACTTCGCCAAGTCCCCAAGCCAACAACAAGAGACATTGAGCTGCAGTGACCTGGACCCGTCTGGCATGCTGTCCGTCGAACAGGGCCGCGCACAGATATTGGCACAAATCGTCGCACCAACCACCAAGGTAACCGTTGATCTGAAAGCCGCATTGGGACAAATTGTCGCAGACGATATTCTTTCACCGGTTAATGTGCCTCAGCACACCAACTCAGCGATGGACGGCTATGCCATTCGCGGCGATGACCTCGACCGCAACAGCTACCAGGTTGTCGGCCAAGTGATGGCAGGTCATAGCTATGACGCCCCACTGGAGCAAGGCCAAGCGGTTAGAATTATGACCGGAGCCCCTGTTCCCGACAATGCCGATACGGTCATTATGCGTGAACAAGCACAACAAGACGGTGACACCGTCACGTTTGACCTTACCATGGGAGCTATTCGCCAAGGGCAAAACGTCCGTCAGGCCGGTGAAGATCTGGCTATCGGCCAAGCTGCCGTCAATGCAGGCAGCCTAATCACCGCTCCTGAGCTGGGTATGATTGCCTCGCTAGGCTTGCCATCGGTTTCTGTTCGCCCACAACTGAAAGTGGCCATCTTCTCAACAGGGGATGAAGTCCAGCACCCTGGCGAAGCCCAAAAACAAAACTGCATTTACGACTCCAACCGCTACACCCTGCATGCCATGCTTAGCAAAGTAGGCTGTGAGGTCGTCGATTTGGGTATTATCGAAGATAACGAGGCGTCACTTGAAGCAACGCTAAAGACAGCCAGTGAACAAGCCGACGTGATTTTGTCATCCGGTGGTGTCTCGGTCGGTGATGCTGATTACATCAAGACCATCCTCAACAAGCTGGGCCAAATCAACTTCTGGCGCATCAATATGCGTCCGGGCCGCCCACTCGCCTTTGGCCAAATCAACAACAAACCATTCTTTGGCCTACCCGGCAACCCTGTCGCGGTTATGGTGGCCTTCTTGCAATTTGTCGAACCCGCTCTGCGCAAGATGCAAGGTTACACCACTTGGCAGGCACCAGTTATGCTTGCGACGGCAACAGAAAAGTTGCGCTCTCGCCCAGGACGAACCGAGTACAGCCGAGGCTGCTACCAATTCGATGCCAATGGTCGCCTGACTGTTAGTGCGACAGGCAAGCAAGGCTCAGGCATTTTGCGCTCGATGAGTGAAGCAAATTGCCTGATTGAAATCCTACCTGAACAACCTAATGTCGAAATGGGTGGACAGGTCCGAGTTATCCCTCTCATCAATCGGATTTAGATGGATAATCTCTCGCAATGAAAAAAGGCAGCCAATTGGCTGCCTTTTTTCGCTTTACTTATGAGCATTGGGGATTAGGCTGTACTGCTGCTGATTTTTGGCACTCAGCAAACAGCGCGAACGCTGTTTACCGAGTGCCTCTTTTTTTAGTGCAGCTTCCGTGCTACTTATGTTTTCCGAGCTTCTACACGCTAGAAGATGAATGTATCCCCCTTAGGGTATACAACTTTTCCGACACTCAGTTAAAACTAAAGCAACCCCAGCCCTGTTCTTTTAATCAAGAACCTGTCTGTCAAACAGCAAATTCACTTGTAACAATTAGTAATTTTTAAGGTTTTATTGTCACATTTGCCATTATCTCCATGATACTACCAGAGTTTCGAGAAAATTCGCACTGTTAATTTATGACTTAGTTAACAAAAATCACTCTTCGTACAATACGATACACAATAAATGACTAAACCGCTGTTTTTTCCATTCTTGTTTACAAAGCAAGAACAATGCCGTATATCTATTGCTCTGTCAGTACAAACCTGAATACTTATTAAACAAACCACTGGCTAGACCATTTAAACGAAACAGATCAGGTAAAATGTACGTAGTTAATTAATCCCTATCAGAACGTGAGTTATGTTTTTAGATTCTTATTACTCTGAACAGAATGGTGTTTTCTCTTTTAACCGCGAACAGGCAAGCCATTTTGCAAAAAAGATCGCTGGCGACTACAACCCCATTCATGATGTAGACAACAAACGTTTCTGTGTACCGGGCGATTTGCTGTTCTCTGTTGTACTGGCCCGTGCAGGTATCAGCAAGAAGATGCGCTTCGAGTTCGCCGGCATGATTAACGATGGTATCGGCCTTTTCGCCAAACATAGCTGTTTTAATGACTTTGCCGTTATCGACGATGCTGGTAAAGAGTATCTCCATGTGACTCGCGAAGGCGATATCACCACGGATAAAACCCTGATTGAACAGGTCACCAAAAGCTATGTTCAGTTCTCTGGCATGAACTTTCCGCATATCATGGTGCCACTGATGAAATCAAAAGGCATTATGATCAACACAGCTCGCCCATTGGTGATCTATGAAAGTATGGAACTTAACTTCACCCGCTTGGATCTGACTTCACCAACCGTTGAACTGAGTGAGTCAGAAATCGATGTTGATGGTAAACGAGGCAGCGTCACCTTGAACTTCTGCTTCAAAGAAAATGGCGAAGTTGTCGGTACAGGTCGTAAACGCATGCTAATGAGCGGCCTAAAGCCGTACAACCAAGATGATATTGATGATCTGGTTGAACGCTTCAATGCACGCAAGGCTGAATTTGCCAACATTGCGGCCTAATGTTCTATCCCATAAAAAACCGATGCCTACGCATCGGTTTTTTCTTTTTATCAGGGCCTTTCTCTCACTCACGTAACAAACATTTTTTCACGCAAAACAGCCTTTCAAAACAACATCCTCGCTCGGAGTCCGGGATGATTGTCCCCCAGCACCAATGATCCGGAATGACGCTTCACCACCGCATTTACCAACGCCAAACCAAGTCCTTCTCCTTGAGTCGAGCGGCTACTGTCACAACGGTATAACGGTTCGCAAACCCGCATTTTTTCTTCCGCTGCAATGCCATTGCCCTGATCACAAACCACCAACCCAAATGGATCAATAACCACCTCAACCCGTCCCCCTTCAGGGGAATATTTAACGGCATTTTCGACCAGATTATAAATGGCACGAAATAACAAACTCGGCTCTCCCTGTATCACGCAGCGACCATCTTCTCGCATCATTACAACCAGTGACTTCTGCTCGGCAATCGGCTTGATAAAATCCACCACATCGGCACAGACCATAGCCAGATCAACCGCTTGCTTTTCTATCTGCGCCTTACCGCTATTCAAACTGGCAATTTCTAGCATCCCATTAAATAGGCCCAGCAACAGCTCAACATCATCATGACACGCCTCAATCGCCCTTTGCTGTGACGTTGATAATTTCGCCCCATCTTGTGACAACAACGCATCAAGCCGCAACCGGATACGAGCAATCGGGGTACGCAGATCATGTGCTAAACCTACCGTCAATGAGCGCAAAGAGGCTTCTTGTTTCTCTACTTGTTCTATCAAAAAATTCAAATGAATAGCCATTAAATCAAACTCATCGTTGTGACTGCTGACAGGTAGCTTGACCTGTTTCTCACCACACAACACCCGGTTCATCGCCTGATTAACCTCTTGCAACCGCTTGATGATTCTTAGCGCAATAAAAGCAACTATGCCCAACATCAATACCGCAGGCAGCAAAACACCGGATATCATTACCGGTTCCATCTCCTTGCGGTATTTATCCTGAAGCTGGCGGCTAATTCCTATGATCAGCTTATGTTGGTCATCTATCGCCATACCCGTCCTAGAATTCTCAACCACCAGCCCTTGCTTATCCGTCAACCCGGCCAATACCGCTGGATAATTACCGGCCACAGGCTGCAAATACCGATTAGCTTCAATTGAATAGGAAAATGGAGATCCTTGCTGCTGGCGAGAACGGATCAATTGGTGGACCGCATCCTTTCCTCCCAGTGTGAACTGGCGGCTAAATAACTCTCTTTCTGTCACCAACTCACGTTCGAGTTGAGTGCGATAAAAGGCATTCGAACCCAAATACACCAGTTGGACAATCAACCCATACATCACCGCAATCAGGGTGCACACCAAGAGCAAGGTTTTGAAAATAGACGAACGATAAAGAACATCATGACTGACGAAGGACATACCCTGCCCCCCTTACGGTATGAATCAGCGTTTCACCGCCATTTTCATCCAATTTTCGGCGTAGGTTAGCAATATGAACATCAATCACATTGGTTTTGGGATCAAAGTGGTAACTCCATACCGCCTCAAAGACCTGCATTCTTGAAACCACTTGTTCGGCACGCTCCATCAGGTATTGGAGGATCAAGAACTCCTTCGGCTGCAATAACAGCTGAGTCCCGGCCCGCCACACCCGATGCGTACGCAAGTCCATGCTCAAATCGGCATAGGTATATTCCATTACCACAGATGGCGCGGCCTTATTCCGCTGAGTCAAAATTTGAGCTCTGGCGATCAACTCAGCCAAGGCAAAAGGCTTAATCAAATAGTCATCGCTCCCCGCAGTCAACCCTGTCACTCTGTCATCCACACTATTCAAAGCACTAAGAATCATGACGGGCACTTGATTGCCTGTTGCCCGGATAGCCGCCAGTACCTTGAGACCATCCAGCCCCGGTAACATTCTATCCAGAATGACCAATTGATAGTCACAACTTGCCGCCATTGTCAGACCTTCTATTCCGTCACGCGCTTCGTCCACAACGAAATACTGCTGACGAAGTCCGGTAGCGACAAAATCCCGCGTAGTATTGTCATCTTCGATAATCAGTACTTTCACCCAGTGCTCCCGCTATCCTTGCCCTGAAAAATCATCCTCTAGTGTATCGAAATTATTTTACGACTCAGATCGTTGCATCCTGCCAGTTTGCACTGCCTCGTAAAACTGCCATTAACTTTCTGTCTTGCGACCTTCTTGACTGTCTTTGCCAAATGAAACGCGGCCAGCTTATAGAGCTGGCCGCATACGGTTTAGGGGGGAAACCGTATTGTCTACTAAATTGACTTCATCGCACCGGCCAAGGATTCAGCCGCCGTACCGACAACGACCTGTACATTGTTCTCGCCGACATTAATAACGCCTTTGGCTCCTAGCTTGGTCAATAGTGGCTTATTAATTTTGCTAGCATTGACAACCGACAGACGCAATCGCGTAATACAAGCGTCAATATCTGTCAGATTGTCTTTGCCGCCCAATGCTTCAAGATACTGCAACGCCAAATCCGAACCGACAACCGCCGCACTGTCTTCAACGCAATCTTCTTCTCTGCCCGGCGTTTTCAGATCCCACATCCGAATAGCCGCAACAAAAATTACAAAGTAAAGCACGCCAAAGACCAATCCCAATGGTACGAGCATCCACGCATTCTTGGCAGCTGGCGCATTAAAGTTAAGAATGTAATCGATAAGGCCCGCAGAGAAGCTGAACACTAAATGGACATCCAACGCCTGTGCTATAACCAAGCTAATGCCCATCAGCACTGCATGCACCACGAAAAGTGCAGGAGCAAGGAACATAAACAGGAATTCAAGCGGTTCGGTAATCCCTGTCAAAAAGGCCGTGAAGGCAACGCTGGCCAGCATACCGGCCACCTTCACTTTGTTCTCAGGTTTGGCTGTCACATAAAACGCGGCAGCTGCGGCAGGAAGACCAAACATTATCACGGGGAAGAAACCACTGAGCATGACCCCGGCCTCAGGATCATTCGCCCAAAAGCGAGAAATCTCCCCAGTTGCCCCATTGAACTCACCAAATACAAACCAAACCATCGTATTTAAAATGTGGTGCAGGCCAAACGGGATCAACAGGCGGTTAGCAAAGCCATAGGTGAACGTCCCGGCCGGGCCGCTTGACAGCATCCACTCACCTAACTGGTTGATGACAGCTTGAATCGGGGGCCAAACAATACTGAATAGGAAAGCCAGCAACAATGCAGAAAGACCGGTGATAATCGGCACAAAACGCTTGCCGGAAAAAAAGCCCAAGAACTCAGGCAAAGCAATGGTATGGAACCGATTATAAAGGTGGCCAGCCATAATACCTGAAATGATCCCTCCTGCGGCTCCCGTATCGATATCCGCATTCATCACCGTAAGTGATGCATTCATAACAAAAAAACCGACAACGGCGGCAACCGCAGCGGCAGCTGAACCATCTTTCGATAACCCGGCTGCTACCCCCATCGCAAACAATAGGGGCAAATTATCAAAAATGGCCTGTCCAGCCTGGGCGATAAAGGCAATATCAAGTAGATCTGGTTGGCCAAAACGCAGTAGCAAGCCCGCAACCGGAAGCACCGCGATGGGGAGCATCAAGGCTTTACCTAATTTTTGGAAGTATCCCAATATATTCATCGTAATTCTCCATGAATGACAACATGTCATGGCTATACGATAAGTGATTGAGCGTTAACAATACCTTTTGAAAACATTAAGAATACTTAATGTCGTCCTGCGCCTTCTATACTTACTATGCCTTTTATCAACAATGGGCCACCCATGATGCCAATTTCAAACAAAGTGGAGAAATAATCATGGTTAATTGTTTTAAACGCTCGTGCCTGCTTTCTGCCATCCTCGCTGGCCCGCTGTTCATCACGCCAGCTTTCGCCGACGACAACAAGATGTCCGAAGACTTGATGACAGAAAAAATCGGCCGGGCGAAATCAGCAGCACCAGCCTCTATCAGTGATGATGCGACAGTGATTGTAGATGGCAAGGTCGTCGTCAAAGGCAGTAATGGCTGGACCTGCCTACCGGATACCTTCCCCGGAGACGGGATGCCAATGTGCAACGATGCCGTATGGATGGAAATGCTCGATGCTATGGTCAACAAAAAGGATTTCAAAGCGACCAAAATAGGCATTTCATACATGCTGCAAGGTGATCGCGGTGCGGGTGTCAGCAATTCCGATCCCTATCATCCCGAACCCAAAAAAGCGAAGGACTATGTCGAGACAGGGCCTCACCTGATGATTATCGTCCCCAAAGAAATGCTGGCCGGAATCACCGACGAGCCGAGCAGTGGTGGCCCTTACGTAATGTGGAAAGATACGCCTTACGTTCATATTATGGTGCCGGTCGCAGAATAGTGTCTGATATAGCTTAACAGCCCGGTATTGCTATCGGGCTTTCTTATTTTACTACCAATCATAAATGCGCATTTCGACTTTCATGCCGCCATCAAGAGCACAAAATCCAACAATCTCCATCCTTGAGTAATTGAACAATACCGCAAAGATAAGACATAGCTCTCATCGAAAGCTGAATAAGCTAATGAATGTCCTATTGGATGACTGCATCGAATAACCTTTATTGTTTGGCTTTGTCAGGGGTGGGCTCTATCTGTGGCGATACTCAAAAAATTCCTATCTCATCAGCTCGTTTTTGTCTTGGGTTCCTTAGGGCTACTCTCCTTGCAGGGATGTGACGAGCAACAAACCGCCTCCCCGCAGGCTCCCCAATACGATATCGGCTATATGATTGTCGAATCTCGTCCCGTTGAGCTAAAAGACGAAATGCCCGGACGTACCCTCGCCTCCTACGAAGCGGAAGTCCGCCCTCAAGTCGGGGGCATTATCCTCCGGCAGTTATTCGAAGAAGGAACGATGGTCCAAAAAGGCCAGCCTCTCTATCAAATCGATCCCGCACCGTTCCAACTGGCACTCGACCAAGCACAATCCGACTTGCGAAAAGCCCAAGCTAACCAGTCGACGGCTCGTAACCGGGCCGATCGCTATCGCAGGCTGGTTAAGGAGAGAGCCGTTTCAAGGCAGGACTTCGATGATGCTGTTGCAACCTATCAGGAAGCCCAGTCCGATGTCACCAGTGCCCGGGCTGCGGTAGAAAATGCCAAAATCAACCTCAACTACACCAAGGTCTACGCCCCAATAAATGGCAGGGCTGGTCGCTCAACCGTCACTGCCGGGGCGTTAGTTACCGCTAATCAGGCATCACCGCTTGTCACCGTGCAAACCTATGATCCAATGTATGTTGATCTCACCGCATCCAGTGCTGAACTGCTGCAGTTTCGCCGCGAATTGGCTGCCGGCCAATTTACCCGTACCCAAGCCGAATCCAAAAACATTACGCTCTTCCTCGAAGACGGCACAGCTTATGATCGACGAGGATCAATTCTGTTTTCAGACATCAATATTGATCAAACCACAGGATCATTCGTCCTTAGGGTCAGCTTCCCCAACCCCGATCAAATCCTGTTACCGGGGATGTTTGTCCGTGCCTCGCTCCCCCGAGGGATCGTCGATAACGCTATTTTGATACCTGCTAAGGCACTTAGCCGAACCCCGAAAGGCAGTGCCCAATTGAGTGTGATCACCGCCGATAACAAAGTCGAGCTACGAACCGTGGAAACCAGTCGTATGGTCAACAATGAATGGCTAATCACCAAGGGTATCAAGGCGGGAGAGAAAGTTATTGTAGAAGGCCTGCAGTTTGTTCGCCCCGGCAGCCCCGTCGCCAAATCCCATGAAATATCCGGCTCGGCAGCAACTAACGGCAAGACTAACCAGTAGGACGACGATATGGCCCATTTTTTCATTGCACGCCCAGTTTTTGCTTGGGTTCTGGCGATTCTGGTCATGCTAGCTGGCGTCATTGCCATTATTTTGCTGCCTATCGCCCAATACCCGACCATTGCGCCACCCGCGATCCAGATTTCGGCAACTTACCCGGGGGCTTCGGCAAAAACCGCTGAAGACTCGGTCACACAGGTCATTGAACAGCAAATGAACGGGTTGGATAACCTGCTCTATATGTCTTCTACCTCTGATTCTTTCGGCAACATTACTACCACCCTAACCTTCGCCGCCGGAACCGACCCTGATATCGCTCAGGTTCAAGTGCAGAACAAGCTCTCGGCTGCAACCCCGCTGCTTCCATTAGAAGTACAGAATCAAGGGGTAAGAGTTGAAAAGGCAAGCAACTCGATCCTAATGGTGATCGGCTTTGTGTCCGATGATCCTTCCCTCGATAATTCGGATATTTCCGACTATATCGCCAGTAATGTGCTCGATCCTCTCAGCCGGGTTGACGGAGTTGGCCAAACCCAGCTGTTTGGTGCTGAATACGCCATGCGGATCTGGCTCAATCCTTACCAGTTGGAAAATTTTGATTTAATGCCATCGGATGTCGTCGCTGCTATCGAAGAGCAAAACGCTCAGGTATCCGCTGGCCAGCTCGGCGCGGCGCCGGCCGCAAGGGGGCAGCAGCTTAATGCCACCATTACCGCTCAGTCTCGATTACAATCGGTTGAACAATTTAAGAAAATTCTGCTCAAAGTTAATCCCGATGGCTCACAAGTTCTGATGGAAGACGTTGCCGAGGTCCAACTCGGATCAGCGTCATACCAAACCAACTCGTCCTATAACAAACAGCCCGCTTCAGGGATCTCGATTGCCCTCGCGACAGGGAAAAATGCGTTGGAAACCGCCAATGCCGTCAGAGCCAAACTGACCGAGCTCCAACCCTTCTTTCCTGAAGGGATAAAAGTCGTCTACCCATACGACACAACGCCTTTTATTAAAATATCTATAGAGGAAGTGGTTAAGACACTGCTTGAAGCTGTATTTCTGGTTTTCTTGGTAATGCTACTGTTCTTGCAGAGCTTACGTGCCACCTTGATCCCCACTATTGCCGTGCCCGTTGTAGTACTAGGCACTTTCGCCGTACTGCTCATACTCGGTTACTCCATCAATACTCTGACGATGTTTGCCCTTGTACTGGCTATCGGCCTGCTGGTGGATGACGCCATCGTGGTGGTCGAAAACGTCGAACGAATAATGGAAGAAGAAGGACTCGAACCACGCGAGGCCACGGAGAAATCAATGCACGAAATCACCAGTGCCCTCATCGGGATCGGTATGGTACTTTGTGCAGTATTTATTCCTATGGCCTTCTTTGCCGGTTCTACTGGGGCAATTTACCGCCAGTTTTCAATCACCATTGTCACAGCAGTCGCCCTATCGGTACTGGTCGCTATCATCTTGACGCCCACGCTGTGCATCAGCTTGCTCAAAACCACCGACGGCCACAAAGACACTGGCTTTGCCGGGTGGTTTAACCGTCACTTCAACAACGCCACGGACAAATATACCAAGGCTGTCACCTTCATTACCCATCGGAGCGTGCGCTTCCTCTTAATCTACTTGGGAATAGGCGCAGTGATGGCCATGCTGTTCCTGCGTTTGCCAAGCGGTTTTCTTCCTGATGAAGATCAGGGGGTAATGATGAGTATGGTGCAATTGCCCAGTGGTTCGACCCAAGAGCAAACATTGGAGATCCTTGATCAGGTCGAAGATTATTTCCTTGAAGAAGAAAAGAAAAACGTCAAGTCAGTGTTCTCCGTGGCCGGCTTCAGCTTTGCCGGTTCCGGAGCCAATACCGGCATGATGTTTGTATCTCTGACCGACTGGGACAAACGCACCAGCGACAATGACAAGGTCAATGCCATTGTCAGGCGGGCCATGATGGCCTTTACCAAAATCCCCGAGGCGCTTATTTTTGCTTTTGCCCCTCCGGCTATTATGGAATTGGGTAACGCGACCGGTTTCGATATGTTTTTGCAAGACCGTGCCGGCCTTGGCCATGAAAAAATGATTGAGGCTCGCAACCAACTGCTCGGTATGGCGGCACAAAATCCCAAACTAACCGCCGTTCGTCCCAATGGCTTGGATGACACCCCCCAGTACCACCTCAATATAGACCAGCTTAAAGCCCGCGCGCTCGGGGTCTCGATTAACGATATCAACAGCACCCTCGGCACCGCCCTTGGTAGCCGGTATGTCAATGACTTTGTCGATCGCGGCCGAGTCAAGCAAGTCTACGTCCAAGCCAATACCCCTTACCGCATGAACCCCGAAGACATCATGGAGTGGAAGGTCAGAAACAGCGAGGGGCAAATGGTCGCCATGCGTGTTTTCAGCGAGGGCGAATGGACTTATGGCTCACCACGCTTGGAGCGATATAACGGGATCTCAGCGATGGAAATTTTAGGCGAGCCCGCGCCGGGAGTTAGTACCGGCGATGCGATGCTGGAAATGGAAAATATTGTCAGCCAACTACCCGCCGGTGTAGGACTTGAATGGACCGGCATGTCCTATCAGGAGCGTATTTCCAGCGGACAGGCTCCCATGCTCTATGCGCTTTCTATTCTCATTGTCTTTCTGTGTCTTGCCGCACTATACGAGAGCTGGGCTGTGCCATTTTCCGTTATATTGATCATCCCACTTGGGATCTTGGGGGCTGTTACCGCCACCCTTCTCTTCAATCTCGATAATGATGTCTATTTCCAAGTAGGATTGCTAACAACCATCGGGCTGGCATCAAAAAATGCCATCATGATTGTTGAATTTGCCAAGTCCTACCATGAAGCCGGTGAAGACATGTTCAAAGCCGCTATTCATGCCGCCAAAATTCGACTCCGACCAATATTGATGACCTCACTGGCCTTTGGTATGGGTGTAATCCCTCTTGCTACATCAAACGGTGCAGGCTCAGGGGCACAAAATGCGGTAGGGACTGGTGTGGTCGGCGGCGTATTGACAGCAACTTTCCTCGGTATTTTCTTTGTGCCGCTATTTTTCGTTGTTGTCACCCGCGTTTTCCAAGGCAAAGATCCTGAGCCCGATACGCTGCCTATCACCCCAGATAAGGAGGAGCCTCGCCATGACTAACCGCCACGGCTTCACCCTATCCTTTTTGTGTTCAGCATTGCTCTCTGGCTGTATGAGTTTCATTCCTGATTACCAACGCCCAGCAATGCCAGTAGAGCAAAGCTGGCCAAATCAGTCCGAAACAGCTGATAATGCCAATTACTCCATCTATACGCCGGATACCACCACTTATACCGCAGAACCTCTGCTTCTCTCTAGCCATGCTACACCACCAGCCAAGCGAACTACGCCTAATTCGGTAAGCAACAACAAGATAGCAGCTGTTATTCCCGCTGATGACTGGCGATTGTTTGTCAACAGCGACAAAATTCGAGCCATCGTAGAGCTCGCACTGACCAATAACCGAGATGTTCGTATTGCAATCTTAAATATCCAGCGAGCGGAAGCCCTGTTTGGTATTCAACGGGCCAACCGCTTTCCGAATCTGGATTTGACGGCAGGAGCGGCTAATCAACGCTTGCCTGAAAATGCCAATAACGGCACTTCGACGATCAGCCGTCAGTACAGTGTGGATCTTGGGGTAACTAGCTATGAAATCGACTTTTGGGGGCGGATTGCCAGCCTTGAAAAACAAGCTCTGGAACAATATCTCGCCACAATCGAAGGGCGTAAGAATACCCAATTGAGCTTAGTCAGTAGTGTGATCGAAACCTATCTGACCCTATTGGCCGATCAGCACTTGCTTCAGCTAGCCAAAGATACGCTCACCGTCCAACAAAGCTCACTGGATTTAACCGAAAAGAGTTTCAACAGCGGTGTTGCTACAGGATTGGATGTTGCCCAGGCACAAACAACTGTCGCCACCGCGCTAAAAGACGTTGCTCGCTTCACCAGCCAAGTCAATGTTGACATCAACGCACTGACAACGCTGGTTGGTACTCGTATTCCCCTACATTTATTGCCACAACGCGCTGAACGTATCCAGTTTGCCCCTATTCAAGTTGGGATGCCGTCACAAGTCCTGCTGCGCCGACCTGATATTGTTGCCGCTGAGCATCAGTTGATTGCGGCTAATGCCAACATTGGTGCAGCCCGAGCCGCATACTTCCCAGCCATATCCCTTACCGCAACGGGCGGCTTACTCAGTGCTTCAGCCAGCGACTTGTTCTCATCTGACAGCCGTAGCTGGGCTTTTACCCCAAGCCTTGTCCTACCCATTTTTCGCTGGGGAGAGCTTGATGCCCAACTAGATGTGGCCCGCGCCGACCAACAAATCGCTCTCAATGAATATGAAAAATCAATACAGACAGCGTTTCGTGAAGTTGCCGATGCACTGGCCAATCAAGAAACGCTCAAAGATCAGGTAGCAGCCCAGCAAATGCTGGTTGATGCCACAGGCGATAGCTTCCGCCTCTCTAATTTACGTTTCGATGAAGGCGTTGATGACTACTTTACGGTGTTGGACTCCCAACGCTCCTACTACACAGCACAACAGGACTTAATCAATACCAAACTCTCCGAACAGCTCAATTTCCTGACCCTGTACAAAGTCCTCGGAGGCGGCTGGGTTGAAACGGATGTTATTTCGCCAGAGCCGGGGAAATATGTCCCCAAAGAAGAGGTAAATACAGCCGCTATCAACGATTAGCCTTCCGGTTGATCTCGTTGTTACGATGAATGTTGGCAATAGGTTGGCGACAAATTAGAAAATAAGCCTATCATCCAATACGAAAAAACCGGCTCTCAACAAAAGAGCCGGTTAGTATTAGAGCAACAATGAATATGCAGCCTGCATTATGATGACGAGCTGGCTACCTCACCTTGGTGCCATGACTGCTCTTTCACCGCTTCAGATTCATTCGCCTGCGCATGCATTTTCATTACAGCCATTGGACCCGTCAGCAATGTTGCAGCCAGCAATAACGATACAGGTACCGCAGTAATCACGATAAATGACTGCAAGGCATTGAGTCCCCCTTCACCCGCTACGAGCAAAACAGCGGCAATCACACCCATTGCGACAGCCCAGAACAAACGGTTTGCCTTTGACGGCTGCTGATCACCTGTTGTCACCATAGCAATGGAATACGCCATTGAGTCTCCAGTCGTTACTACGAACGTGGTGGTCAGCACCAAAAATGCCGGGATCAACAGATCGCTAAATGGTAACTGAGCCAACGATGCCAACAATACAGCAGGCAGACCGGAATCAGCCAATGGACCAGAAATACTTCCTGGCTGCATCAGCTCGAAATAGATGCCCGTTCCGCCAAGTACGGTAAACCAGAAATTCGTCACAATAGGTGCAGCTATCGCAATCGTCAGCACCAACTCGCGAACAGATCGGCCAGCAGAAATACGGGCAATAAAAATAGCCATCATCGGGGCAAAACCAATAAACCAGCCCCAGAAGAACCATGTCCACCATTGGCTCCATGCTGGATCAGCCGCATTGACACTCATCGCAGGCAATTGCTGCAAGTAATGACCAAACGCCATACCAAAGTGCTCAAAAATAAATGCCGTAGGACCAAACAGCAACATAATCAGAAGCAGAGCAAATGCCCCGATAACATTGAAGCGGCTTAACCATTGCAGACCCTTGTCCATGCCGGTAAATGCCGAGATCGAATAGATACCCACAACCACAGCCAGAATGATCAACTGAGTGCTAGTACTATTCGTGACACCTGCAACCACTTCCAAACTATAACCCAGCTGCGAAGCCAAGAAGCCAATCGGACCAATCGTACCTGCCGCAACGGCAATGATCGAACACGCATCAATCACAGAACCAAGCCAGTGGTTTTCCAGACGCTTACCAACCAACGGGTACAGCAATGCACGTGGACGTAACTTAACCCCACCCTGATGGTGTGCATGCATCAATACAATGGTCGACAACGTCCCCAATGCCGCCCACGCAAGAAATCCCCAATGCATGAAACTTTGGCTCAGAGCAGGAACGACGGCTGCCTCGCTACTGGCTGCAATACCATCAAAGCTCGGAGGCGTAGTCATGAAATGATAAATTGGCTCAGCCGCTGACCAAAATACACCACCGCCCGCAAGCAAGGTACACATAATCATAGCTAACCAACGAAACGTCGCGATAGTTGGCTTGGCTTGCCCCCCCAAGCGTACTCGGCCGTATTTGCTCAAGGCGATACCAACAGCAAGTACCAAGTTCAAGACCATCAACCACTGCCAAAACTGACCAAACATTTCAGTCGATGCCGCAAACGCGGAATTGATCCATTGGCTAAAGAGGGTTAAATCATAGAAGGAGAAAAGAAGGAAGAGCCCTAAGAAACTAATCGTTAGAACAGAAACTTTTTTGTCGCTACCTTTATGGGGATTGCAGTACATAATTCTCTCACGGTTTGTGTGAGGGGCGGTACTTTACCAGCACATCACCTCCCTTTCCAGTGAAATATCTCTTAATATCCTGCAACTTACGGTAATTAAAACAATCCAGTAACATTGTTCAATATATTTATTCCAGCGATTTTAAGCAGTTAGCTGACGATTATTCCATTACAACTCTTTTGTTTTGAACTCAAAATATAAATGGTAAGAAGGAACAAAATACAACCAAACGCGCGTTCACAAAACAACCAGAGCGGTTCGATTTCTTCTTTTAGACGATCAAAAAGCCCAAGCATTTGCTTGGGCTTTCTGATCGCTATCGATGGGACATATCCCCACAATCACTCTAACTGCTGAAGGATATACTGCGCCAGTCGATGGCTACGCAAGTTGCGTTCAGCCAATACCAGTGGCAATTCACCGTCCTTCACTACTTGGAGCCAATGCTCAATCATTGCCGAAAAGCCTTTGCTCTCGAGCATCGGCGTCCAATCCGCCTGTTTTAAACGATACTCGACTCCATCTTCCCATTTAATACCATCGCAAAAACTATCAAACCGATAGCTCCTATTGACATAATTGGCGGACACACTCTCCATCGTAGCCCCATGGCAACGGTTCATTGACGCATGAAACAATATGCCCCCTTGCTGCCACTGCACATCTAACCGAGCTAAAAGGGTGTGGCCATCACTGCCGGTGATCCTTTGCTGTGATATATACAGGTCTTGAGGATTGACACAACAAGGTTGATTGACGCTGTCCAATGGGTGGATGAAATCATCGAACACAAAAGTTCGAGCATGTCCCGGTAAATTGTGGCGATGTTTTTCCCACGTTAGTGATCGAAGCCCACTCGCCTCTAGTCCTTCGCCTTGTGCACCTATCGAGTTCAAACCAACCAAATGCTGTTGATATAGAGGAATGTAACGACGATTAAAGCCAACAAACAAAGGCTGCTTCTTTTTCTCGGCCAAGTCATACAGCGCATCGCACTCTTCATAAGTGTCACACAGAGGCTTATCAACGAAGACAGGAATACCGGCATTCAAAAAATAATGAGCAATCTCATAATGAGATACCGTTGCGCTGTGCACCATCACGGCATCAACGCCCATTGATGGCAATTGACGATAGTCCGTTGCAACCTGTGAAATCCGATATTGGCGGGCCAGCAACTCAACCACTTTGGGTTGCCGAGAACACAGAACCCACTCCACATCCGTCCGATGCATAAGCACAGGAAGATACGCTTTTTGAGCGATGTCTCCCAACCCGATTAACGCTATTTTCATATATTCCTCTCTCCCAGAGTCATACTGAAAATAGCGGAATATTTTCACGACGAAAATGACATTTTTTTTACGTTGTGAGCCGTATCCTTTGCTAACATCATTCTTTCTTTGAAATTCTTTTAGAGCATGACAACAATGCGTGCATATTTTCACCAAAAAATTCCAGGACTCATCTGTTTACTGACATTCGCCACTCTTATGTCTGGTATTTTGATGATTTACCCACAAGCCAACCTAACAGGCTCGGTATCCGATGTTACTGGCAGTCTCTTTACAGCTCTAACCCACTCAGCCGGCAACCCCGGATTTTTAATCACAGTTAGCTTACTGCTGCTAATTCCCATTGCCCGAAAAAGCACAAAGCAAGAAGTCATGAAAGTGACCTGCCAATTTGCCATACTGCTCATCATGAGTTTCGCCACTAAGACAACCCTCAAACATATTACTGAAGTAGCTCGTCCGTATACCTACGAATTGCAAGCATTAAACCTGATTGATTCTCCCGAGTCATTTTACGCCCTAGACCAAGCACAAAAGGATAAAGTCGTAGAATTAGCACAGGCTTCGGTAAGTCATTGGCGTATTGCACACTGGCAAGGTGAAACCAACTACTCGCTGCCTTCTGGCCACTCTATTTTTGCAGCGGTATGCATTGCATTCTGGGGAGGATATCTTCTGCGTCGCAAACACTGGATTGCAACTGCGGCAATCATTACTTGGGGGATCGGAGTGGGCTTTAGCCGTATCTGGCTAGGTATGCACTGGCCTTCAGATATTATTGCATCCATTTTAGCCGCCGCCTTGCTATATCTATTCACGCCTGAGTTCTTAAATACGCCTTTGTTTAATCCCAGGCAAGCACCGGCCGTGAACGGCAATTCATAACACTAAAAAGCCAAAAGCCCTCTATAGAGGGCTTTTTAATGGTAACGCATAAATGCAGGCCACTCAGGCACTGCCAGCCAAATGCTAACTGGCGTTAACATTGTGCACATATTCAACCACAATTTGATTACCGCTATAGTGAACAGACTTAATATCACCATCAACGATAAACTTATTGGTTAGTGTAACCGAACCCGGCATATCCCCGCCCATCTGGTGGCGCAATGATGGCAGGGTCAGAACCGGATCAACACCAATATACGTACAGAATTGATTCACAAACCGCGACTCCAGCGGCATTTTCCCTCGCAAAATATCGGAAAACACCAACTGGCTAACACCCAGTTTTTTCGCCATTTCAATTTGAGTTACGCGCATTTTTGCCTTGTAGCTCATCCATGTATCATGAAGGACCTGCCGGTCTTGTTCTGTATATTGCATCCCAAAATTTCCTAGCACTTGGTATTTTTTAATTGCATGTATTTAACCTGATTCATCCTATCAAATTGTCAGGGCTCCGTTAGTCTTGATAAAGTCTGAACCCATGTAGCACAAGGCCGTAGACGTGATTGCCTACTAACAAAGGCAAAAAGAATAAACTGGCCTGATAAGATGCATGAAACCATTTTTGTAGAAGTTATTTGCGTAAGTTTTTTGCAATCAGCTAACTCGACCATTGTCGAATATCGCTAACCTTGTCTATAATGTCAGCCTACTACTTCTTAAGGCTTCCTATGTTTTTACATCAAGTTATTGCAAAATCTGTCGCAGTGCTGATTGCAATCACGATGCTATTTACATCGACGACCCTTACATCTGTCGCACAACCCTTAGGAAATATGTCGGTAGGAATGCCTTGTCATTCATCGCAGCAACTTCCAATAACAACGGACTGCTGCGCTTCAGCCAATTCCACCAGCTTTTCTACATGTCATTATCCCGGTATCGATAACTCGTCAGATGTATCGATCTCTTGTTGCAATGATCTGAATTGCCACCAGATGGGAAGTGCCTTTTTAGCCGCTATATTGCCATCTACTCTATCATTCGAGTTACTGCCAACAGGACACACCTTTGACGCTCAAAGCGGAGAGCGCATCAGCAACAAGCCGGTGATCTATCGCCCCCCAATGTACGCCTAAACCATTGTCAATCACAACGACGTGACAGGGTCACAAACTGTGCCATTACACGTCTGTCTATCAATGTTTTAATTTTTGTACTTTGAGGAAATCGATATGAAACGCCAAACACAGACTCTGCTTGCCCTATCCCTGCTTACAACTAGTGCATTTGCTTCAGCTACAGCAATCAAAGGGACAAACTACCAATCCCCTTACTGTGGTTGCTGTAAGGAATGGGTCAAACACATGAATGAAAACGGCTTCGAACTGGAAATGGCTTATGAAGAAAACCTAACGCCAACCAAAATCAAGCTAGGTGTACGCCCTGAATACGCATCATGCCATACCGCTGAAATTAACGGCTATACCTTTGAAGGGCATATTCCGGCCAGCGACATTAAGCGCTTTCTTGATAGCAAGCCGACCCGCATGATCGGCTTGGCTGTGGGTGGGATGCCAATGGGCTCGCCGGGTATGGAATACGGCGATCAGAAAGATCCTTACAATGTGCTCGCTTTCGATAAAAACGGGCGCACAATGGTCTACTCCAAGCACAACCAGTAATACACTATAAAAAACATAAAGCAGGCATTACATATGCCTGCTTTTTTCGAAATCTGATTGCTGATAAACCGATAATCATGAAGAGTCAGCCTATCATCACAAGTAGCGTACTAAGGCTTATTCTAGAATAGACTCAATGATCGCGGCGGGATCAGCCATAAAACACTCCCACGAACCAAGAGTTTTATACTCTTCATGCTCATAATCCAATGTTCCCAGACACCTCTCTCGCACATTCCAAACCAAAAATCCGGTCGAATCAAAATTGTCGACCTCATGAAGCAAATCAATAAGTTGCTCTCCTTCCCACTCAAACTCTTTACAGGTGACAAGGTTGTTGAAAACGACATATCTAACACCATAACTATCATCGATTTCAACTTTACGCGTCATGCCCTTCAAAAATTCAACGCATTCCAGGGAAACGCCCAAAGACAGGAAGTAAGCGGATCTTTCACCAATATCATGCCACTGGGCGGGCTCTAGTGATTTTAAATATACCTGCATCTCAGCATTATCATTTTGGCAGGCAATGGTAAAAGGCCTATCTCCGTACGCATTCTTTATTGTGACATCTGCACCATGCTTAACTAACAGCTTGACGAGTGACATATCACCTTGTTCAACGGCAACCTGAACGGGAGTGGAATTATAAGGAAAGATACTATCTGGTTGACTCAGGTTAACATCCACACCGGTTTCAATTAATAATTCCACCGCCTGATGAAATTGCCGGTAAACTGCCAATCTAAGGCTTGACCCATCTGCTTTTAAGTCATAACCGTTCGCAATCACCCACTTCACCAAATCAATTTTGTTGGCATAGATTGCTGCTTTTAGCGCACTCTTTCCAATCGGTTTCGAGATAGCATTAATATCAGCGCCATGTGTTAGTAATATTGACAGGAGCTCTGGCGAGCCATGCTGCGCAGCGATCACCATTGACGGTGAACCCTCATCATTCAAATTCACACCTTGTGAAATAAGCCAGCTAATAACGCTCTTTTTTCCTTCAGATATTGCCAACTGAAGTGGTGTTCCAGCGGTATAATCAGAAAATTTAATGTCATCATTGATATTCAGAGCCGAAAACGCTTTCTCTAGGCCATCAATATCTTCATCCATTATCAATCGCGCGATATTACTCAAGTTTTCACCACTACTTAATATCATTTGTCAGTCTCTAATTAAAATATCCATTTATTGACTAAGTTTGCATCAGAAATCAAACTCACTGAAGTATAACTGACTTCACTACACTAAATTGCTTGTTTCTTATCAACTTAATTCTTTATTGATATAAGGCGTAACGATGAGAGATTCACAAAAAAGCAGGCACATAATGCGCCTGCTTCTTATAATTTTAGTTATTCAATAAAACCACCTGTTTTCAGGTAGCCTTATCAGAACTATCGTAACCTTTCTACACTGACATATTTTTGATTGGCATTTTCATGATAAATATCAAACAAATATGATGCTAGCGCCCCTTCTTCCAACTCAGAGGGAATAATCACATCATAGACCCTAACTCGCATGGATGTATCTGATTCAAGGAATAACAACCATTCCCCTTCCTTACGATGCACTGACATTATCTTGCTAAATACATTAAATTTAATCCCAGCCATAACGTCCCTCGGACAACACAGATTAAACTAAACAGTATTGAGAATATTACATCGAAAACACCGGAGATATACCGTGATCCTGCCCACTCATTAACAGTAGGCCAATCACCACCAGCAATACCCCCCCTAGAAGCTGAAGGGAATAACCTGCTATTTCCCATCTCCCCTGGCGAGAACGGCTACCTATGAGCAGATAACGTTTGACTAAATGCTTACCTGATAATGTCATCATCGCAATAATAGATGTTATCAGAGCGGTCCCTGCCGCCATCACCACCGCACTCACGACACCCATCCAGTACAGCTCTACCATATTGGCAAACAGAAGTACCATAATGGCCCCAGTACAAGGCCTAGCCCCAATAGACGCGACAATACCAATATACTCTCGCCAAGTAGAAGCCCGATTAATTGCATCAGCATCTGCAACATGCTGATGACCACACCCACATCCATCATGATGGTAATGATGAGAAGATTGCTGTGCGTTAAATGAAATTGCAGACGTAACGTTGGCATTCAATATTGACGGTTTCATTGTTTCAGATGATTCAGCCATCGGTATCAGCGTTCCCATCTCAGGCTTGTGACGGCATATTGAACGATACATCTGCCGAATCGATTTCCAGCATATCCCCCCTCCCAACATAACAACCAACACAAAGCTCAAGGACACAAAAAACATCGCCTTCTGATTTACGATACGCATTGACGCACCGAATCCCCACACCAACACACTCACCAAAGCAATTGCCACCACGGCCTGGCATAAAGCCGATACGACCGTCAGTATCAAGCTCGCTTTAACCTTGGCTGGATGTGTCGCAAGGTATGTCGTCACAATGACTTTGCCATGGCCAGGCCCCAGCGAATGCAGCATGCCATAAAGAAAACTGAAACCAGCAAGGTACCCACCAGCAACCCAGGGATTTGTTTTTGCATCATATAATAAATCAGCTAGCTGGGTATTTACCTCACGCTGCCACTGAATACTGGCAACCACCAGTGATGGCCATATCAGCCACAACTGATACAGCCCGAACGCTAAAAGTAACATGGCGATGGTAGCCATACACCAACGTCTTTGCTGTTGATGCCTTTTCCGCTTGTTTCGCTTTGGATCAATCAATATCGGTTTCATTGTTCTTTACTTGTACCTAACGCGGCAGGAATACTCGCGCAGTAAATTTTGACAGTTTGAGTAAATAACTGCCCTAACGCATTATCTGGGTCGGCATCTGCAGGCAGAGACATGGCATAACTCATTTGTTCCGGGGTCGGATTCGGTTCAATCAGCTCTAACTTGCATTGACGGGCGAGAGCGTCAGATAAAACAACATCCGCTTCTTGTTTCCACGCCATATCAACATAATAGCTAGGTTCAAAGATAAGCAGGCGCAACGTATCTCGCGTAACGGCTCTAGGAGTAGAAAGTGGAAGTTCAAAGCTGAGTACTAATCGAGATCTATCTCGAGTGAGTTTCTCGCTGTGAGCGACTCGGTACTTAACGGGGCTATCACCATCATAAAAGTAGGTGAAGTAATGTTCATACTTCATATTTTCCAACACTGATGCCGACAGCTTGCGGAATGTCTCCTGCTCGTTTTCAGGTGAAACATCTTCACCATCCAACATATATGCTGAGGTCATAGCATCAAACGACCACTCCATTCGAAAACCGGTGATCATTCCATCACCTCCCTCAATGTACGTTTTCATCTCAATCCAAGAATGAGGATGCGCCTGAACGGCTGGGGAGAAAAAGGCCACTATCACCCACAGCCAACCTTTTGCACTCAAGCCCCTTGAATGATAATTGGCTATGTGCTGCCAAACATTGCTCACTGGATGAAAGACGTCTTTCGATGTTGGGATACGGTATCGTACTAAATGAACGAGATGCTTTATCATGCTATTAACTGAACACTTTCTTACCTTTGTTGTTATGTTATAACATAATGAGGGTTAAAAATAAAAAGTACAATAAATCTGCGGTATCGCTAAGGCCCCTTTCCATACTAAATGATAGGTGTTTCTACGAGCCCTCAACCGCCTCAATGACTGTTTCGCAAACTGCCAGACACAAGGAAAAATAGAACTGTATCTTGATGGGGAAATACTGTCTGTTAATACAATTCAAAACCAACAGCTACCAGAGTTACGCAGGAAGATGAAAGTTGCATCTCACTCTGAATATTTCGTTAAAGTGTCAGTCTCTTTTCAGCAAACATCTGCTTATAAGACTGGGTTTGAAGTGCCGATTCCGTTAAGCCAAATTGTTTCGCCAGCGCTTCAAGCTGGGACTGGTATTCTACCAACATCGACTCATCGTTTGTCATAATGGCAAATTCAGCAAAATCACCAATGTCCTCTAGTGAATCAACTGTGATATGGAACTCTCCGACAAAGTAGATACTGCGTGTTTTCTCGGCTTTGAGCACGACCTCAAAACCCATCTTTTCCAGCATACTCTTCGCATTAGAGGCATCGGTAATATTCGTTGCCTCACACCTATCCGGCTCTGGGCCTTTTACAATCCAGAGCTTAATGCCCGACGGCTCCATGGTACGAATGCAGAGACTTTTATTTTCAGATTCGAGAGATTTATCGAGCCGGTCAAAGTACCAATCGCTTTCAGTGTTATCTTGCAGCATGACCTCATGGGGCATACTTGCCAATGTTTCCAAGAAGGTAGATTTTGAATGTAAACGATACTTTAGCTCTACTTCATACTTACCTTGGAAATGTTTATTCGTCATAAATAGAATCCCTGTTTAATATCTCAAACGCTATTTGCCAGATGACAGCAACAAGATGAGCGTTACGACAATCTCTTCATATAGTGCCCAACGACGGGCACTATCATTATCGTTTCAAACTAACTGTTAGCCCGGAATATCGGCGTCCGTTGGACCATCCTGTAATGAACCAGAAATCAGTATTGAATGCCCCAAGAACAAATCACCATCATCATGCCAAAACTCAAACTCACCATCAGGATGAACCGTAATTGAATCCAATCTCATCGCATTGATAAAATCTGTCTCTGTTAATTCGTGCTGATCTTCCATTAGCCAATTATCATTCTTTAGTTCGAGAAGTGACGATACCGCATAATCCGTAATTTTTTTGGACCAATTTCTTGCATCACCACACAAGGCTTCCAGCGTCCTGAGACTCCCCTCCGGAGAACCTGTATCGTCATCAATAGACACGGACACCCTGATACTATCACCTAACCAGTTAACGGTACCGTCAAACCAATCCACTGATTTATCAAGAGTTAAGGTTCCAAATTCAGAGTGCGTAATTTCCACGGGTTCTTTGAATTTTTCAAGGGCCGCTTTTAAGTCAACCTCATCCGGAGCATCTAAAACAGAAATAAGCTGTGCTCTAGCGTCACCAAACGGGCTTACTTTTGATAGCTTAACGTTGAATTGAACCAAAGACTCTTTCTTAACCCGGATCTGAACCTCTCTTAGTTCATCGTCCGTCACTTTCTTGGATAGAAGAAGTGGTGATTGATGAAGCTCACCGCCAAGCTCCTTCCATGCAATAAGAGAAAAACTTAAGTTCCAATATTTATCTTTAGGATTCCTTCCCGCGCCTGGCCCACTCGCACCAACAACACCAACGATTACCGTTTCAGGTAATTCGAGAAATTCTTTTTCAAGTCTCTCCATTTTTATTACGGCATCTTTATATATATTTTCCATTTTCATTCCTAAAAATAACGACCATCCAGTTAGAGATCAGCAGCGTAATACCAGAACAAATAGTGACTTATAACGTAAAGAGAATTAACAATAGAATACAACTAATTGCCAATCACATTTAAACAATGCATTCTTCATATTCAGAATATAATAAAATAAGACTGTTTCGGTATACACCAACGATAATCAATGGCAATTCTACATAATATAAAATTAAGCTCTAGTATTTTTTACTATTACTAAATACAGGCTAATTACAAATCATGACAGCATCAACAATATCCCGCTAATTGCCGTATATTCATGCTCTATGACAACCGCCAACCAATGCCCCTGAATGATAAAGTGCAACATCACAATAATCACCAATTTGCACACTGATCGCTACTGTACAGTACTGCTCATGAAACTACTGTATAGATACTCATCCTACTGTGTGCTCCATCTCGAAATTATGAATGAATTCATTTACCGATTACAACCACTCACCAACCCAAAAACCATCCACCCGACGATATAAATCATTTAAAAACAAGATTTTAAGTGACAATACAAATATTTCAGTGCCTCATATCTACCCTAAATCACCAAAAACAGACACTCAAAAAAGTCTTGCATCAATTACCAAATAAAACTACTGTACACGCATACAGCACTGTATATAAAAACACTGTTGAGGATGATGACTTATGGCTACACATTTCGAACACCTACATGCGGTTTCAGCTTCTCAGGCATATAAAGCAACATTCGCCTCTCACGAACATAAGCCATCATCTTCAATCAAGGTGCCGTGCCCTATCGAAGTCAGTTTTAGCGATGATACACAGACACAATTGGCCTACTTCCTACGCCTGCTTAAACAAGCAAGCCAGCAAAACCGCTGGGTAACCTTTATCGGCCACGAAGCACTGGTTGATAAAAATTTACTACAAAGTGCAGGTATTGACCTCAATAAAGTATTGGTTGTGTGTAATAAAAAAGGTCATAGTGTTCAAGAGCTTATGATCCAGGCCCTGCAGAGTGGAAATAGCAGCGCGGTTATTGTAACAGGCGATATTCTAAACTTTACCTCTGGTGCAATTCGTGATGCGGCGATCCTCAGCGAGAGTTTCGCCTTTGTGATCAACCGTCAGGCCAAACAGCAAATGACCATCCACTAATAAAGGCACAATGGCTCCGGAAACCAGCAAGACATCACCTATACTGAATGATGCTTATAAATAAGAAGCATGTGTATCTTGGGTATTTGATGATTTGATGGTTACCCGACAGGTGTCATATTTAGGATAAAATACATTTTACAAGCAGCCACTTAACCCATTTTACCGATGCAATTTTTTCAACGGATAGGTGGTTTATTGATCCAGTACATTTGAATGGTATTTTTATCTATAAATAAAGTGATCGACATCACTTTGGCCGTGCAATCTACTATAAATCCATCATAATACACCCCAAAACTATAATTATTTAGACACTAAACCGGGTGAAACATGGATAAAAAACTGGGATTAGGCTCTTTAACCGCCTTAGTCATAGGATCAATGATAGGTGCGGGGGTATTCAGCTTGCCGCAAAACATGGCGGCGGTAGCAAGCCCTGCTGCAGTAATAATTGGCTGGACCATCACCGGTATCGGCATGATCTTCCTCGCTCTCTCCTTCCAATACCTCGCCCAACAAAAACCTCAAATTGATACTGGCGTTTTCGGCTATGCTCAGGCTGGATTCGGCGACTTCATCGGATTTTGCTCTGCATGGGGCTACTGGCTCAGCGCTATGCTAGCGAATGTCTCCTACCTCGTTATCGTATTTAGTACGCTAGGCATGCTATTCGATCAGCCAGACATGATTCTGTTTGGTGAGGGCAACACATGGTTGTCCATTATCGGATCATCCGTCTTACTATGGCTTGTCCACGCGTTGGTCATGCGCGGCGTTCAAACCGCGGCAATGATCAATCTCATCACAACCTGCGCCAAAATGATTCCTCTCTGCGTGTTCATTATTTGCGCGTTTATTGCGTTTAAGTGGGATACCTTTGTTTTTGATTTCACCGGACTCCACTTCGGTGATGGCCACGATCTCGTCGCCCAAGTCAAAAGCACCATGCTTATTACCGTGTGGGTATTCATCGGTATAGAAGGCGCAGTGGTCGTATCTAGTCGTGCCCGCAATCGTCGAGATATCGGCCGAGCAACCATTCTAGGGTTGCTAACAGCGCTAACCATCTACGTATTTGTTACCCTACTTTCTATGGGGGTGATTTCCACCCAAGAGCTTGCCCATTACCAGAACCCTTCAATGGCAACGGTACTGACAACCATTTTGGGGCCTTGGGGCAAAATTATCATTGGTGGTGGTTTACTGATCTCTGTCTGTGGTGCATTCCTGAGTTGGACGGTACTGGCAGCCGAAGCGCCTTACCTTGGTGCTCGCAGCAAGATGTTCCCTGCCGTATTTGCCCAGCAGAATGAAGCGGGAAGCCCGATAAAATCCCTATTACTAACTAACTGCTGTATCCAACTTTCTCTTTTGTTTGTAATGGTCGCTGGCAGTACCTATGAAACACTACTGGCAATCGCTTCAGAGATGATTCTGGTGCCCTACTTCCTTGTAGGCGCCTATACACTAAAACTTGCCATTGAGCAGAAAAATCGTGGTGGCCTGCTTATTGTTGGAATGTGTGCAAGCCTGTATGGGCTATGGCTACTTTATGCTTCAGGTTTGAACTACCTGCTGCTCTCTGCGCTGCTTTATCTACCAGGCCTGTATTTCTACATTAAGGCTAAGCAAGAGCTTAATACCCGCCCATTTGTAGGGAAGGAAATGACAGCAGCCAGCCTACTCACTGTAGCAGCCTTCTGCGCAGCCGGGATGCTATGGCAAGGTATGCTTTAACCTTTCATCATGATCCACAAATAGAAAAGCCAGCATAATAATGCTGGCTTTTCTATTTTCATACGCCTTCAAAATCTATGCCCTCCCAACTAAAGCAAATGGGCCCGTAACTCTTCACCGTCAGCATCGAGCTGAATAATCTTAGCGCAGGCCCTCGTTTCAATCTCTGACAATTGTTCCTCATCCAGCGCATATGGCAGTCGAATGATCAACTCATCAATATGCTCTGCCCGAGCCAAACGTAACAAGCGTATGATATTGTTTGTATCACTTACACTTGTCGACAACACCTTTAGCGCCTGCAACTGCAGCTTCTCTGACCCGCTCATTCCATTTGGCATCGACGAAGACCACGAAAATTCAAAAGCGGGTATTAAGGTCTTCAATGCATCGACCAACGTCACACGTTTTTTGCATGATGCGGATAAAAAAGTCGTATAATTAAATACAACGCTTTCATCATTTAAAAGTTCAACTGATGTTTCCATAACTATCCCTAAAAGAAACATGATGACAATTGGAAATAACTCATGCATCGAGTTGATTATGCTCTTCCTCTAATCAACTATACGGTGAACTTAATCATGATCTATGTCGAATTAATGAAAGTATGCTCTTGATCTGTTTTTTTCTGTCGAGAACATCAATATGAAAATAACCTCAAAACAATCAATTAACATAGGTGCATCCTTGCGAACAACTTGTTCACCAAATGGAAATGCTATATGAATTTGCATATAGCATAAATTTGCTAACCTCAAATACGCCTGCACGATTAGCTCTATTATTGACAGTTGAAATAATAACGCATAGCACCAAACAGTTTATGCGAACTTATCACCATCAGCAACAACAACTACGCCTTGGGAAGAAAGCGTAAAATACCGTTTATCTTGTTGGGGATCTTTTCCAATAATTGTTCCTGGCGGAATGTTAACGTTTTTATCAACAATACAATTTTGCAAGATCGCTCCCTCGCCGACAGTTACGCCTTCAAATAAAATCGAATTGAGTACAACGGCATTATTATTGATTTTTACTTTGGGAAATAATATTGAATTTTGGGCTGTTCCACCTTCGATAATCACGCCACTCGATACAATAGAATTGATAAATATCCCTTCATTTCCGGCTGGTGATGAAACGGTTCTTGCGGGTGGTAACTGTGGCTCATACGTTCTGATATTCCAGTTACTTTGGTAGAGATCCATTGGCGACTGCAATGATAGCAAGTCCATGTTGGCCTGATAATAACTATCAAGCGTACCAACATCCCGCCAATAAGCGTCTTGGCTAACTCGACCAGCTTCGCTACCAAACGCATAGGCGTACACCCGTTTTCCGTCTATCAATCGCGGGATAATATCCTGCCCAAAGTCATGGCACGACGTTTTAGACAAAGCATCTTTTTCCAACTCTGTTTCCAGTGTTTCCATCGAAAAGATATAAATACCCATTGAAGCCAAACATTTATCGGGATTATCAGGTAATGGCTCGGGGTTCTGTGGCTTTTCTTCAAAACTCAATATTTGCTGTGCGCTATTTACCGCCATGACACCGAATGATGATGCCTCTGATTTATTCACCTCCATGCAAGCTACCGTCAGTTGTGCGCCTGTCTCGATATGCTGCTCAAGCATTGGTACATAGTCCATTCGATAAATATGGTCACCAGACAGCACCACTACATACTTGGCCCCACTACGGTTAAGAAGGTATAAATTTTGATAAATTGCGTCTGCTGTTCCCTGATACCAACAGTCACCCGTTCGCATCTGTGCAGGCACGGCGGTGATATATTCGCCAAGTTCCGGATTAAAGACCGACCAACCATCCCTAAGGTGCTTCTGCAATGAATGTGACTTGTATTGAGTAAGCACCAGTACTCGCCGTAAACCTGAGTGAAGACAATTTGTTAGGGTAAAATCTATAATTCGATATTTCCCACCAAACGGCACCGCAGGCTTTGCTCTCTCTTTGGTCAAGGGTGCTAAACGCGAACCTACCCCACCCGCCAATATTACAGTAATGACATCATCCATTATTACCTACTCCATTAAAATCCAGTTAATCTGTTCATAACAGAGCAATATCCAGACCAATAAAGCACAGATGTAAGCCAATGATCCTTATAGAGCCAATATCAAAACCCATCCCGCTTGCACCAAAACAGTGAAAAACAGAAGAAGAGCTGCACCAAAATGCGCCAAGTTCAATTTAACGGATAAGCAGAGACAAACTGAAAGGATCGCCGATGAGAAAAAGCGTGATGATATATTCAGCACGCTTATACAACTAATGTAGGGATAGAGCCACTCACTGATGCTGCTAGCAATCGGCGTAATGCCGCGCATTTGCAACGTCACAGATGCGTTAAAAATGACAGTATGTCTGCGTCATTTCACTACAAGACGTAAAAGATGTCCCCTCCTGCTGCTCGACTTTGGCATCAAGCTCTGCAAGTTCTTTTTTCATCTGAAGCAACTCACGCTCCATATAGGCAATGTTCCTTATCAAAATCTGTCTGTCCATACTTCATACCTTCTGTAAAACCATTAGCAACCCTGCTATCAAATCAGCATGGTTATCAATACAACGTACTTATTTTCTGCGACAAAACCGTATCTCGCACAGGCTACAACTATCACCAGTGGGTATAGTTTGTACAAAACTCTTTTGTTTCTTTTTGTATTAATACCTACCCAACCACAATTATCGGTAAAGTGAATGTTGATTTTGGCATACAAGTGTCAGCCATAGCGTATTTGCTTACCATCAGCTCCCTGTTGCGAAACAACGCACAAAAACATGTGGTTACAAATGCACCATAAACGGCAATTTTACGACAAGCAAACAATTGCCTTGATGCATACATAAAATAGGTGTAAAAATAACTAGCGTATTTGAAAGTTTACTCTTAGAATCCGCTCTGCTTTGGGGAGTAGTCACCATTTAAGATCGTCTGTCGTCATCTCGAAGTCCAAGACTTCCGGCAGCCGAGGGTGGATTTGTTCCTGAGTTGTAGCCAACTCTTCAACACCATTCTGACGAGACCAACGCCATTATTTCATGCACTTATGTGTAGAGTCGTTAATGCGCGAAGGGTCATTGCAGAACACGTTTCCTGCCCCTTTCGCGCGATCGTGAAAGGAGAAAACCATGAGCCTTTTTAGCTATGAAGGGTTCGCTATACTTACCTTGGTAATGCTGGCGCTAGATTTATACCAAACCCGCGGGGGTAAGGTAACTATTAAAAAAGCCGCAATCTGGAGTTTGTTCTGGGTAGTATTGGCATTGGCTTTCAATGTCCTTATTTACATGTACTGGCCACAAATGGCTCCTGATAGCAGCTACACCAACAGTCAAGCTGCTACAGCGTTCCTAACTGGTTACTTGCTTGAAAAATCACTTAGCGTTGATAACCTATTTGTATTTGCCTTAATCTTCGGTCAATTTGCCGTTCCTGAAGCTATTCGTCCACGCGTGTTGATGTTAGGTGTGGTTGGCGCATTGATCCTTCGAGGCATCATGATCGCCGTAGGTGCAGAGCTGCTTACCCAGTTCCACTGGATCCTATATATCTTCGCCGCATTCCTGATGTATACCGGTTACAAACTATGGAGTGAAGACGAAGATGAACAAGAAGACTTTTCTCAGTCACTTCCTGTTCGTCTGGTGAAAAAATGCTTCCGTGTTACTGATGGCTACCGTGAACATAAGTTTTTCGTAAAAGACAGTGCTGGCTGGCTGGCAACACCACTACTGATTGTTATCGCTGTTATCGCCCTAACCGACGTCATGTTTGCTTTGGACTCGATCCCGGCTATTTTCGCCGTGACCAAAGAACCGTTCCTCGTCATGACAGCTAACGTATTTGCCCTACTGGGTCTTCGCTCTCTGTACTTCGTACTGGAAGGTATGCTGACTCGTTTCTGCTACCTACGTCCGGCTTTGGCGTTCATCCTAAGCTTTATCGGTGTGAAGATGCTGCTGATGGAAACAAGCTACGCGATCCCTACCGCTGTATCTCTGGGCGTGATCGTAGTAACGATTACAGTTGCAATTAGCGCATCGCTTTGGAAAACCCGCGAGCCTCAGGCTTAATTTCTAGCTTGATCATGCAATAAAAACACCCCGTACCGACTATGCCGATACGGGGTATTTTTTTATAGTTCAGTCAACTAATAACGATAATTTTTTACCGCTGAGTATTTATCATCCGCCGTGTGACGACTAGGCCGATCATACCCATAAATATCTTCACGCATTTGCAGATTACCCTGACTATCTACCCATGCTGTTACGTATGTCACATCAACATCAATCCGCCTTGGCAGCGATATCGTATCGGTTTCTTGGTTCTTCACTAACTGGCTGTAGTTCCGCCAGCGTGGACGCCCTTGATAATCCAACACGTATTCGGCAAGCTCCGCCGCCTTCTCTACCCTGACACAACCAGAGCTTAAATTACGTCTGTCCCGGTTAAACAATCCCCGTGCAGGCGTGTCATGCAGGTATACAGAGTAATCATTCGGCATCAAGAATTTGACATTGCCCAAGGCATTACGGGGGCCTGGCCCCTGCATAAACTCATAAGGAAAGGTATCGGGATCAACATTACTCCATTCCACCAACTCCGGAGAAATTTCGGTTCTATCCCCCCAACTCTTAATCATCGTCAGATTTTTCCTCGATAGATAATCCGTTGACCGCTTCATACCGGGAATAATATCTTTCTTTTTTATCGTCTCAGGAACATTCCAGCGCGGATTAACGACCAATATATTCAGTTCCGACGAGAATAAATTTGTTGGCCGATCGGGACGGCCCACAATCACCTTGGATTCAAATACCACCTTGTCTTGATGTGTGATCACTAACTGATAATTTGGAATATTAACCGTAATACTCGGCCTGTCTTGATTTTTTGCACCGAGTACACCGCGTTGCAGGTTCAACGCAATAACTCGCGCAATTTCTTGATACGGCAATGCGAGCTGGCGTCGTGTTGCTGGGCCGATGATACCATCACTGTTCAAACCATTACGTGCTTGGAAGCGACGGACAGCTTGATTGACATCACCACTGTTCACCACCCTAGGCTGCATAGACAAAATCTCATACTGTGCTTTGGGCAAATCACCTAAACGATACATAACCTCCAGCAGCTCAAAACCATTATCGACAACCTCCCCCGCTTTGGTTACACCACTTCCCTTGAAAGAAAAATGATGAGCAGGCAGCTGATTGAAATACTCTATATAGTCGATAGCCTGTCGTTCATTGTCGAAATCGGCTTTCGAGGGATAAAGGCTGGAAATTAATACCGAGCTATTTAAGTCTGAGGCCATCACCCATGCAGGTAAGGAGGCAGAGGTTTGCTCGTCAAGAGGAGGCAGGTGCTGATGGCGGAACAAGATACTGGGATGCTCACTAAGCTGCTTTCTGTACGCCAGCAGAGCCAAGTAAGAATCCGTCGCCAGCAAATCATAACCACGTTGATCTTGTTGTTCGGCTAGTTGCCCTAACTCGTTCAACCTAGGCCGCATAGTATCAAGCAGACCGGAATAAGATATTGACTTTAAAGCCAATAACAATGCCTCACGAGCTGATTCCTGCCCCCATAATGGCAGATAACCATTAAGGGCATAGATCTCCTCTAACTGCTTGCTAAAACAAAGATTAGACGTTGCACTCGGACACAACCGAGACGTACTGCTTATCTCCACCCCTTTAATTAAACCAAGATCTAATCGGGATGAAGCTATCGGCTCTGCTTGTTGCGAAGCGGTAGATATTGGTAGCATATTGGATTGTATATCGGGTAGTGTTTCCACCGAGCCACTGGCTGTAAGCTCTGCAAAACTAGGTACTGATACCACCATCAATGCTGATGCACAGTAACAAGGGACCAATATACGACGTAAACAGTTAAGCATGGTGTCACCATTTTGCTGCACAGCAGCCACCTTAAATGGTTGATTTGCACTCCATCGCAACACAGTAATATTTCCTTGCGGTACCTATTTAATATTTAGTCAATAATGTGACACTATGACAACAAAATTATCATAATGTTGCATCATTGCCGACATGACTTCGATGAATTACCAACCACTTCGCTAAAATAAAAAATGGTGTTAAAAGCCAATAAATATTAATGCGACCTGCTTCGCCGGATTTCCATAATGGAAAAACACACTTAGATTAGTTTCACTTCAAGAAACAAGATATTAGACTTAATCTCTTACCCATATTATAAATATGGTTAATTACAATGACGTCTCAAACCAACTTCTCTAATATCGTTCGTGATCCACACCTCTCTGCAAAGCAAAAAGCCCATTATCTGGCTTTAGAAGCTGAAGCCAGCCTGCCATATATGCCGGTCAGTAAAGCCGTTCAAGATGCGTTGGATAACAATATTATTTGTGACATGTTTGAAGGTCATGCCCCCTACAAACCGCGCTACGTGCTACCGGATTACGCCAAATTTTTGAAAAACGGGTCTGAGTACCTTGAACTGGCACCCGCTCGCGATCTTGATGAAGCACTAAACAGCCTGACCATTCTTTATCATCACGTCCCGTCAGTAACCAGTATCCCAGTTTACCTAGGGCAACTTGATGACGTGCTTTTACCTTATGTCAAAGAAGTAGACGAAGATACACTATATCGTAAACTTCGCCTGTTCTGGATGATGCTAGACCGCACTCTGCCTGATGCCTTCATGCACGTAAACATCGGCCCATCAGACAATATCGTTTGCCGCACAATCCTGCGCGTTGATGCCGAACTCAAGCAGGTTGCCCCAAACCTGACCTTTATGTACGATCCGGCTATCACGCCAGACAGCCTACTCCAGCAAGCCTGCCAAAATATTTGCGAATGCAGCAAGCCCCATATCGCCAACTACCCGATGCATGCCAATGCCTATGATGCCAAAGGGTTCGGTATTGTCAGCTGCTACAACTCGCTACCTCTTGCTGGCGGTGCCAATACATTAGTGCGGATGAACCTGAAAAAAGTCGCTGAAAACGCTGCCTCATCAGCACACTTCTTCAACGATGTACTACCTTACTACAGCCAACTGATGTTCGAGCTAATCGACGCCCGTGCCGCCTTCCTGCATGAAGAATCCGGTTTCTTTAACAGCTTCCTCGTCCAAGAAGGCCTCATCGAAGAAGATCGCTTTGCACCTATGTTCGGTATCTACGGGATGGCTGAAGCGGTGAACCTGCTAATGAAAAAAGACGGAAAAGCCGAGCAGCAATATGGCCATGACAGCGAAGCCAACAAACTGGGGCATACGATTTCCCGCACATTAAGTGACATTGTCACCTCAACACCAGTGAAATATGGCTATCAGGAACGGGCTCTGCTCCATGCCCAAGGTGGTATCAGCTTAGATATCGATGTGACCCCTGGCGTTCGAATCCCATATGGTAGCGAACCAGATCCAGTACAACATGTTCAGGCATTGGCAGAACATCACCAATATTACACCTCGGGGATCAGTGACATTCTGACCATCGATGAAACGGTAAAGAGTAACCCTCTGGCCATGTTCCAGCTGTGTAAAGGCGCTCTTAATATCGGATTCCGCGAGTTCACGGCAAACGTGCACTCCAACGATCTTATTCGTGTTACAGGCTACATGATCAAGCTCTCTGATGTCGCCAAGTTCAAAGAACAGGGATCACGTACCAACACGACGGGACTGGGTGCCGAAGCAGCAGCAAATACCGGTATTTTGGATCGCCAACCACGAGTAATTAGCCGTGAGCAAACTCCACGCTACTGCAACGGTCAGTAAGATACTCAATTTTTCATGTGTAGACGGGCCTGGCAACAGGCTCGTTATCTTCCTGCAAGGGTGCAATTACCAGTGCAAGAATTGCCATAACCCCCACACTATCGGTCTATGTGACCATTGCGGAGACTGTGCCATTCATTGCCCCACGGGATCGTTGCAATTAATTAATGGCAAAATAGCCTGGCAGGCCAATACATGTACCCATTGTGACAAATGCCTTGCTGTCTGCCCACAGCAGTCAAATCCGAAAACACAAACGGTTAGTGTGACCGACATGCTCTCGCATATCCGACAGCATAGCCCTTTTCTGACAGGCATCACGGTCAGCGGCGGTGAAGCGACATTACAAGCTGGCTTTATTCACGCCCTTTTCAGCGCCATAAAGCAAGATCCTGCCCTGTGTCATTTAACCTGCCTGATTGATAGTAACGGCAGCCTGAGTCAAACGGGTTGGGAAAAGCTACTGCCTGTCATGGACGGGGCGATGATAGACCTCAAGGCATGGCAGCAAGAAACCCACCGCTGGATAACAGGACGAAGTAATCATCGTGTCATGCAGTCAATTGCCCTGCTAAAACAACATGACAAATTGGAAGAGTTGCGCCTACTCCATATACCGGGGATCACCGACTACGAACGTGAAATCGACGAGCTGGCATCTTACCTGAGGGAGCTTCCGCGTAGAACCACCATCCGTCTCAACGCTTTTCAACATCATGGTGTCACGGGTGAAGCATTAGAATGGGATACCTGCAGCAATTCGCAGATAGAACACTTTGCCCACCAGCTTGAAACAAAGGGCGTTCGTGTCACTTACCGAATGGGGATATAAAAAAACGGCATTATGCCGTTTTTTCTTCTTCAGAACGTGCCGCTTTAGATACCGCAACAATTTGTTCATAGAGCCAGCGCTGAGCCGGATCATTCATGCTTGGTTGATGCCAGACCACGCTATAGGCCACTTCACCATAATTAAACGGCAACGGCTTGGCAACTAACCCCTTAGCCTGCAATGCCACATCGGCCCATTGTCGCGAGCAGGTAAACAGCAAATCACTATGATGGCACATTACCGCCGCACTACCGAAATCGGGCACATTCACGGCGATACGCCGCTTCTGATGATGCTGTGCCAGTTGCATCTCAAAATAAGGCACATTGAGATCGCTATCCATGATCCCGATATGGCCATAGCTGAGATAATCGTCGATCCCCAAAGGCTGATCTGCGAGCGGATGACTTTCCCGCATCAGACAAACCATCTCGTCATCAAGCAGAGTTTCCCATACCAAGTTGCTCTGGGCGCTAGGTGGCTGGCTCTTGTCATGGGGCAAAATAATAAAATCGAGTTGCCCTTTCGCCAAACTGTCCAATCCCATGCTGTCGCGCGACCAGATTTCCAATCGCATCCCCGGCGAGGCTTCCAGTACCCTTGCCGTCAGCTTGGCAGCCAGAAGCTCAAAGGTGCTCTCTCGCATCGCCAAAGAGAAACGCCCCTCGTAGGAAGACGGATCAAACGCCTCCTGCGTCAGCATCTGATTCATCTCGTTAATCATCTGGTGTACTGTCGGTCCCAGACGACGTGCTAATGGCGTTGCAACAAGTTGGTTCCCATGCCGATAAAACAGCTCATCATTGAGGTTCTCACGAAGCTGCGTCAATGTCTTGCTAACCGAAGACGGGCTCAGACAAAGTCGCTCAGCACTGGCGGTAACGCTCAAGGTATCAAGCATCACATGCAGTGTGATCAAGTGCTTCATGCTAATTCGGGAAAGCTTAATCAGATCCATACCATCTACTAGCGTGCGTGTTGATTAGAACAAATGACAAAAAAGCCAGCAGACAACGCTGCTGGCTTCATAGTATTAATATTGTTTATCACTGACAAACGCTTGTTCAGCGGATGCCGTGCAAAAATTCGGCACGGGTCGCAGGATTACGTTTGAAAATACCACCCAGTGCAGTGGTTGTCGTTTCGCTTGTTGCATCCATAACACCACGAGCCTTCACGCAGTAATGGGTAGCGTCAATCGTCACCGCAACATCCTCGCTTTCCAACAAGGTTTGCAACGCAACCAGAATTTGCTGAGTCATGCGCTCTTGAACCTGTGGACGTTGGGCAAAGAAACGAACAATACGGTTGATCTTGGACAAACCGATAATCTTGCCACGAGGAATATAGGCTACCGTCGCCTTACCGTCGATAGTTACCAAATGATGTTCGCACGTACTAGTCAGAGTAATATCTTTTACCCGTACCATCTCATCACAATTCATCTTGTTTTCGATAACGGTGATCTTCGGAAAATTGGCATAATCCAATCCCGAAAAAATCTCATCGACATACATTTTCGCGATGCGATGTGGCGTTTCAACCAAGCTGTCATCGGTCAGATCCAGCGATAGAAGCTCGAGGATCTCGCGCATATGATGTTCGATCTTCTCTTTTTTCTCTTCACGGCTGATCGACTGTTCAGTCATTGGGGTTTCAAGGCCACGATCTGCCAATGCTTGGCGTACCTTCAACGCTGATTCGCTATATGTTGTCATTCTACTCCTCCAACTGGCTGGCCATGGATTTCAATGCCCTATTAGATACACAAAATCAATCATCAATTTGCATCTAACTGCCAGTAAACTGTGATGACGAAGGATACCTCTATCACCTTTTTAGCTCAAGCGACTTATTTTCCCTTAAAAAATGCATGGATAATTAAGCCATGCACTACCGGAAACTCTGCAATCCCTCTGGCTAAAATAGCGACAAAGTCTGATTCAAGTTACAGCAGTTAAACGGATAATCCGTACTATTCCTATTGGGGATTAGTGAACCTGCCCATTTTTTGTCATAATAATTGCTTACATAAGAACGAAAGACGGATACCTACTATGGGATGTTGTGACACACCGGGATTGATCCCTGTCGAAACTGCGCTAGGCAAAATTCTTGACCAGGTGAGCCCGCTTGAAACGGTGCATTCTGTACCGCTAACCGATGTAATGGGCTTGGTACTGGCTGATGACATCTGCTCGCCGATCAACGTACCGCCATTTGCCAATTCGGCAATGGACGGTTATGCCCTTCGTATTGCCGATCTCGAGCATACAGATACGCTGGAAATGGTCGGCAAATCCTTTGCAGGTATCCCATTTGAAGGAACCTGCCAGTCAGGTCAATGCATCCGTATTATGACCGGTGCAGAAATCCCCGCAGGAACTGACACCGTTATCATGCAAGAAGAAACGGAAGCCAACGGCAATCAAATCCGTTTTACCGGCCGTGCCAAGCAAGGAGAGAACGTTCGTCCTATTGGTGATGACGTGAAACTGGGTGAAGTCGTTGTGGCTAAAGGCAACCGTATTACGGCACGCGAAATGCCGCTACTGGCCTCACTGGGCATCGCCACCCTGCCGGTTTACCGCCGTCCGGTTGTCGCCTTCTTCTCAACCGGTGATGAGCTGCGCCCTGTTGGCGAAACACTGGATGCAGGACAGATTTACGACAGCAACCGCTACGGCATCCGTGCCCTGCTGGAAAAATTCGGCTGTGATGTGATGGATCTTGGTATCATTCCTGATGATCCAGCAAAACTGCGTGACGCATTCAATGCGGCAACCCAAGCCGACGTACTGATCACCTCTGGTGGTGTCAGTGTGGGTGAAGCCGACTACACCAAAGATATTTTGGATCAAGAAGGTGAAATTGGCTTCTGGAAAATCGCAATGAAGCCGGGCAAACCATTCGCTTTTGGTACCATTAAGAACACTTGGTTCTGTGGCCTGCCGGGCAACCCTGTTTCTGCGATGGTTACCCTTTACCAGCTGGTACAACCTATGCTGGCAAAACTTGCCGGCCACAGCCAATACACGCCACCACAGCGTTTGGCAGCCAAGGCAACAACAACCTTCAAGAAACGTCCTGGACGTGCCGACTACCAACGCGGCATCTACCAGATCAATGCCCAAGGCCAAGTAGAAGTCGCCACAACCGGCAACCAAGGCTCAGGCGCATTCAGCTCGATGCACCAAGCAAACTGCTTTGTGGTTCTTGAACAAGAACGCGGACGTGTCGAGGCAGGCGAAACAGTCACAATCGAACTGTTTAATCACACCATGTACTGATTCCGGGCATCTCCGGAAATATCTATGCACACAGCCGCTGCCATTAATATGGCGCGGCTGATATAACGAGATAGGATTTACTTCGTGGTAGAACTTTCTGATGCAGAAATGCTGCGCTATAACCGCCAGATCATTCTGCGCCAATTTGACTTCGATGGCCAAGAAGCCCTAAAAGGCACATCCATGCTGATCCTCGGTGCTGGTGGCCTTGGCTGCGCATCCACCCAATATCTGGCAGCCGCCGGAGTCGGTAAACTGACATTAATCGATGACGATAAGGTCGAGGTATCAAACCTGCAGCGTCAAGTCCTGCATTCAGACAGCACAGTGGGCATGCTCAAGGTTGAATCTGCCAAGCAGGCATTGCAGCGAATCAACCCATACCTCGAGGTTGAGACATTGGCACAACGGCTCGACGACGCCGCCCTTATGCCGCTTATCGAGCAGCATGATATTGTGCTGGACTGCAGCGATAACGTTGAGACCCGCAACCAGCTTAACCGTTTGTGTTTTGCTGCCCGTACCCCGCTAGTCTCTGGTGCCGCGATCCGCATGGAAGGCCAAATTAGCGTCTACACCTACCAAGATGGCGAACCTTGCTACCAGTGCCTCAGCGCCCTTTTCGGCCAACAGGCGCTCACCTGCGTAGAAGCGGGGATTATGTCTCCGGTTGTCGGTATTGTTGGTGCCGTGCAAGCAATGGAAGCGATCAAAGTTGTCGCCAATATGGGACAACCGTTAACCGGCAAAATCCTGATGCTCGATGCCATGAGCATGAGTTGGCGGGAAATGAAGCTGGGTAAACAGCCTACCTGCACCGTCTGCAGCGCAGAGTAACAGAAAGCCAGCCACCTCGGTCGCTGGCTTTTTATTTATAGAGGCATTTACGCAACTTTTTGCGCATGACTAAATAAAATAGACCTAAACTCAATACAATAACGCGCTTAGGGGAACCCTCATGCATGATCTCGTTACCGCAGGCTTTTCTGTCTTCATGGGCTTTTTTGCCATTATGAACCCCGTAGCCAACACCGCGGTTTTTATCGGCCTAACCGCCAAACAATCAGCCAACCAGCAACGTAATACTGCCATCAAAGCAACCTTTACCGCCTTTTGCATCGTCGCCGCCTTTAGCCTGCTCGGCAAAGGGATCTTCCAAGTATTCGGAATCACCCTACCCGCGCTCAGATTGGCAGGTGGGATCTTAGTATTCGTGGTTGGCTATCATATGCTCCAAGGCAACAGCTCTTCAATGCACAGCAGCGAACCCAGCGACGAAGGGCAGGATGTGTCTATTTCTCCGCTAGCCCTGCCCATTTTGGCTGGTCCCGGTACCATCGCTACCGCAATGAACTATTCAGCCGCAGGAAGTATGCTTCACATCCTGCTAACCATTACGGCCTTTGGCGTGTTGTGTCTAATCACCTTGGTGTGCTTTATCTACGGCCAGAAACTGGTCAACTTCCTCGGCGAGGACGGCATCAGTATCGTTACCCGTTTGATGGGGCTGATCCTTACCGTTATCGCCATGCAAATGGCCATTCAGGGCGTTCACGATGCGACTCTGCTTTTCGATCAAGTAAAGCCCTAGCCTATTCATTAGCATTAATTAACTACACTGCGTTAAAAAACAAGGCCCGCACTGGCGGGCCTTGTTGATCGGAAGCTACAGCAATCTATCATCACTTTATAATATAAAGATCACGCGTATAGCGGGCCTCTGCGGCATTAGTCTTCGAGTAGCCCCCCACCTTGGTGCTCTTCAGTATCGAGCGGGTATAGTGATAGAGAGGAATTGCTGGCATTTCATCTGCGAATATTTGTTCAGCCTGCTGATAGAAGGCATTGCGGTTTTCGTTATCGGCCGCCAGTATAGCCTTCCCCATCACCTCGTCATACTCTGCGTTTGACCACTTGGCGTAATTCATCCCTGTTGATTCAAAATATGACAGAAATGTCGATGCCTCGTTGTAGTCCCCCATCCAAGCATAGCGGGCGACAGAAAAATCTTGCTGTCCGAGTTTTTGCAAGAACGTCTTCCACTCTTGGTTTGCAAGATTCACATGCGCCCCTAACGCCTTTTTCCACATAGAAGACATGACTACAGCTAGCTTCTTATGCGACTCCGAAGTGTTATATACAAGCTCAAACTCTAACGGGTTGTCCTTGCCATAACCGGCTTTTTCCAACAGGGCTACCGCCTGTTTCTCTCGTTGTTTCTGCTTAAGCTCGCCCCATGCGAGATCAGGAGCGTTAAAACCATCAACCGATGGCGGTGTCACACCATAAGCGGGTAGCTGCCCCTGCCCAAGGATTACATTTGTGACAACGTCACGATCTATGGCGTACGCCAAGGCCTTACGCACATCAGCATTATCAAACGGCGGCTTATGAACATTAAACAAATAATAATAAGTACCGAGAGCTGGCATGGTGATCAATTCATCTGGGCGCTGCTTCTTGATGGCGTTGTACTGCTCAAGCGGAAAAGAAGAGGTAATATGAATTTCCCCCGTACGGAAACGGTTATATTCGGCTGTTAAGTCCGCCACAGGCAAATAGGTAACGTTATTAATCACCGTTTTATCGTTGTTCCAGTACAGTGGGTTACGCTCAAGCACAATACGTTCGTTCAATACCCATTCCTTGAGTTTATAGGCACTGCTGGTCACGATATTTTCAGGCTTGGTCCATGCATCGCCATGCGCCTTAATGGCAGGCGCATAGACTGGAAATGTCGACTCGTGCACCAACATTTTGACAAAATACGGAACAGGTTTATCAAGGGTGATTTGCACAACCTTGTCGTCGATCGCCTTCACCCCAAGCTGGTCAGGTGCAAGTTTACCGCCACTAATCGCAGCCGCATTCTGAATATGGGCCGTAGAATAATACCACGCATAAGGCGCACCGGTTTTCGGGTCGATAACGCGCTTGAAACTATATTCAAAATCAGCGGCAGTGATAGGCTCACCATTCGACCACTTTATGCCGTCGCGTAAATGAAAAGTATAAACCTTACCATCATCAGAGACATCCCAACGTGAAGCCAGAGCCGGTATTACCTCGCCCTCAGGGGTTTGGGTGACCAAGCCCTCAAACATATCGGTAATCACCCGAGAGCTGGCATTATCAGACGAAAAATTCGGGTCTAACGTCGGGACTTCGTCACCATTGCCCCGCACTAAGTCCTGCACACTGGCGAGCTCTACCCCTGTTGGAACATTGGCGGCCCAAACAGCTGGAACTGATAACATCGCAATTGCCGTCGCAATCACCGTTAGCTTACATCCTTGCATATCCATATCCTTATGGTCATCGAAAGCCACCAACATACACATTTTCAGACTGCCAGACCATATTAATGGTCAAAAAAAAGCCAGTGATAATCACTGGCTTTTCTCTGTTTTTACAGCTTATTCCAACAATAATTAATTGTCGTTTAGGCGAATACCATCACGCTCGATAATGATCATGCCTTTCTTGTATAGGCCACCAATGGTCTTTTTGAACGTCGCCTTGCTGGTACGGAATTCTTTGAAGATCGCTTCAGGGGTTGACTTGTCGCTCAACGGCACAAAGCCACCTTTACGCTCAAGGGTAGAAAGGATCTTATCAGACAAATCATCCACCTTGGCACGACCGGCTTTTTGAAGTGACAGGTTGATCTTGCCATCCGGACGGATCTCTTTGATGTACGCCTTCAGTTTCTTGCCTGGGAACAGTTTACCGAACGACTCGGTCTTGAACAGAAGACCCCAATGTTGGCCTTCGATTACCGCCTTGTAGCCCAGATCCGTCACTTCTGCGATCTGTACTTGTACTTCGTCGCCCACTTTGTAACGCGCTGGGGTCTTGTCTAGGAAACGGTTAAACTTCGTTGAACCAACAATACGGCCTGATGCCTTGTCCGTGTAGATGTGGACCATGATTTCCTGCCCCACTTCCAAACGGCGGCGCTGCTCGCTGAACGGAACCAGCAGGTCTTTCTGCAATCCCCAATCAACAAAAGCACCCACGCCGCAGATGCCTACAACGCGCAGCAGAGCAAAATCACCGACGATTGCCGTCGGCTTCTCGGTCGTTGCGATAACATCATCTTCAGAATCGAAGTAGACAAATACCTCAAGCTTATCCCCCAGTTCAGTGCCGGCAGGAACACCCGATTTTGGCAACAAAATATTGCCAAAGTCTTCACCACCATCAAGAAAAACGCCAAAATCTACCAGTTTGACGACTTCTAATGTGTTGTATTGTCCAATTTTGATCATTGCTTTCGACACTCTCGGAAACTTAGTTACACCAGCTCAAGGAATAGCAGGTATTCATCATAATATCAGGGAGCATATTATACGTGATGTTTGTTCAAGACGCCTGACCTATCTTCATTTTATTGTTTAGTTTTTCAACCACCGAGCATTACGGCAACAAATACTGCTGCTATTTCACTGTTTATTCATCTAAAATTAACCCGAAAAATTTAAGCTCACTGTTATTAATGTTATCCAGAGGTATGGAAATAGAGTGATCACTGTTGAAAAGAAAGACGGCCATAAACTGAAAATCTCCCATGTCATTCAGGAAACCACCAACCGACAGCTTGACCTCTATATTTTTGTGCCAGGCGAGTTGGGACTCAACAGCCATATCATCACCGAGGATGAGTTTTTCCATAACGCCATCCAAGGTAAACGCACCTATTACAGTGATATAAACCACCTACCTCTTGTACACAGCCGCCTTGCCAGCCGAGGAAAGCTATCCACGGAGCAATACCGACTCAGCTTGAGCCTGTATGCCTACCAGTATGCACTGGCACTGGAAAAAACTACCCAGCTCCTTCTTGATGATCGCGAAGAGCGTACGCTCGAAGAAGTGGAAGATGTTGCCAAGCTGACCCGCCGTATCCTCAAGCGACTACGCCGAAGCGTACCGACTGACGATAAACTGCAAAAGTACTACGAGAATATCGATAACTACCTCAGCTGGTACACAGAGCAACGATTGCTCGAGCTCGTTGCCCACCTGCCTCGCAGCAGCGATTACAGTGAAATCAAAAAACTACTGCTTGAGGTATGTGAAAAAGAGTCTACCCACCGGATAGAGAATAACTACAACTCTAGCCGAGCGATGGCCGACCCAACCCGGATGTCGAACAAAATGCGCTTGCTGCGACGCTTGATTGAATACCCGGTCACGATGAAAGAGAAAACCATCGAGCTAGGCAGTACAACCCGTAAAGTTGTCACTGGCTTTGCCGCCGGTTTTGTGATGATTTTCGTTACCCTGATGCTCATTCAAGCGCGTGGCGTACTGGGCGACATTACCGCCTCGTTTATCTTAGTTTTGTCATTTATCTATGCGGCCCGCGAAGTCTTCAAAGACGACCTTAAATCGATGCTATGGCGTTGGGTACGCAAAGGTAAGCCAAAGTGGCGCAAGCAATTTTTCGACGTCAACTCTAACCAGCTCATCGGCCGTCAGCTGGAATGGATGGAATATTGCAGCTATAAGAGCCTGGATGAGGAAATCCGCAAAGTCCGACGCCACACGGTTTCACAGCGTGAAGAAACCATTTTGCACTATAAAAGCACAACTCGGATGTCTCCGACCAAGTTCTTGACCGGTTATGAAGAAACGCGAGAGTCAATCATGCTTAACCTTCGCGATATTACCCGGCTAATGGAAAAAGGCTCGCAGAAGATCTATCAGGTAAAAGACGGGCAAGTCACCCGGGAATCCGTCGAAAAACGGCATTTGTTTAACCTCATCACCCGCGAGAGAGATGAAGATCAAACCGTTCGAATCCAACGCTGGAAAGTGATCATGAACCGTTCCAAAATTGTCGATATCGAAGCGATCGAAAGCAAAGAGTCGGCTTGATAACCCTACAATTAGTCCGTTGTAACTGCTGCTATTCTCAGCCAAACTGAAACTGTACTTGGCTGAGAATAATAGCAGAATATGATGAAAACCTTGTCCCAATGGGTATTTAACAACACTTTCCTCACCTTGCCCGAAGGCTTTGGCACTCCGGTATCCCCACACCCGCTCACCCAGCCGTTTCTGATCAGTGTTAACCCACAAGTGTGCCGAACCCTTGATCTCGACCCCGAATCTGCCAAGCATCCATACTTTATCAATATATTTACCGGCAATGACCAACTGGCCGGATTCGCCCCATTCGCCATGAAATATACCGGCCATCAATTTGGGCAATACAACCCAGATCTGGGTGATGGGCGTGGGCTGTTAATGGGTGAGGTCATCAATAATGCAGGCGAGAAATGGGATATTCACCTCAAAGGCTCGGGTATCACCCCCTACTCTCGAATGGGTGACGGGCGTGCCGTTTTACGATCATGCATTCGGGAATACCTTGCCAGTGCCGCCATGCATGGATTGGGGATTGCAACAACCCATGCCCTTGCGGTGCTATCCAGCGACACACCGGTTTACCGCGAAGATGTCGAACGAGGCTCAACCTTGGTTCGAGTTGCAGAAAGCCATCTTCGTTTTGGCCATTTTGAATACCTTTTCTATACCGGACAACATGACAAAATAGCGACATTGGCTGATTACCTGATCACGCACCACTTCCCCGATTTGGCCACCCTAGACTCCCAGAACCGATATCGGGCAATGTTCAAGGTAATCGTAACACGTACCGCACACATGATTGCCGATTGGCAAGCAGTCGGATTTGCCCACGGGGTAATGAACACGGATAACATGTCCGTGCTAGGGCTAACGCTTGACTACGGGCCGTTTGGGTTTCTTGATGACTATGACCCCGGGTATATCTGTAACCATTCTGACTATGCGGGCCGCTATGCTTTCAATCGCCAACCTAGCATCGCATTATGGAATCTGTCAGCTCTTGGCTACGCGTTGAGCTCTCTTATCGACAAACAACAGATTGAAACGGTTCTTGATACCTACGAGCCCACCCTGCAGGCAGCATACAATATTAATATGCAGCGAAAACTCGGTCTTGATGCCCCCTCCGCTACAGATGCGCAGTTATATGAAGAGCTATTTGCACTATTGGCATCACAACACGTCGACTATACCCTGTTCTTCCGTACCCTAAGCCATATTGCCCAACCAGATATCCCACAGTCAGCCTCACAATTTCGCACGCTGTTTAGCCAACTCCCCCCTCTAGAACATTGGCTAAAACACTATGCACAAAGATTAACCCTACAAACAAGCAGCGACGAACAGCGCCGCAACATCATGCTGAATAACAACCCCAAATACATATTGAGAAACTACCTTGCCCAACAGGCGATTGAAAAAGCTGAGCATGGGGATGTCAGTATGATCAATGATCTCCTGATTGCGCTCAGCACTCCCTTTGATGAGCAGCCGCACTTCGAATCGCTGGCAGCAATGCCACCAGCATGGGGGAAGAAAATCATCATTAGCTGTTCATCTTGAAAACACGCCAAAATAAGAACGGTGTTAATTTATAAAATATAGAGTTGGTTCACGAAACGAAAAAAGAATCGAGGAATTTAAGAAGAATACAACCCAAAACATGGCGTGTTGTTCTCAAATATTGGTAAATTCATGGCAGTTTTCTCTCAATCTTGACGCTATGAACACAAATCGTATTACCAGTTTTGATGCAGGCAGAGTCATTGCACTATTTGCCGTCATTACCATCCACTGCCAACTCTTTAAAACCGCCCCGCTGATCAATGGGGAGCCATGGGTTGGATTAGTCCTAAACCAACTCAGTCGTTTTGCTGTTCCCCTATTTTTTATTCTGGCTGGCTATTTTATTGCCCCAAAACTTAAAGATGCGCCTTTTCCAACGTTAAAAAAATATGGCCAGCCACTCCTTAAAGTCTGGCTGGCTTGGAGTGTGATCTACCTCGTTTCGCCGTTTAATTTCGATACCCTGATCAAACAAGGCTACTTTGCCGAGCGCATGGGTTACTGGCAATATTTGCTTTCTCAACCACTTAATACCTTGTTTGAAGGCGGAATGGTCCACCTTTGGTACATCCCTGGGTTGCTATCTGGCCTGTTTGTTATCGCCCTTTGCTTTAAATACAAGGTGCCGCATACAGCAATCGTTGCAATTGCCGTCATTATTTACCTATACGGGCTAATGGGGGGCAGCTATACCGCAGTTTTCCATATTGACCCACCGATTTTCACCCGGAATGGTCCTTTTATGAGTACCTTGATGCTGGGTATCGGCATATGGCTAAGGATCAACAATACCCGCTGCCGTTTGGCCGTTGCGGCGACAATTACCTTAATTGGAGTCCTGCTTCATTTCGGCGAGGCTATGTTCCTTCTCCGCTTTGATATGCCATTCAACGAACACGATTTTTTATTTGGCACACCAATTTGGGCAACCGGGCTATTTCTAATGCTACTTAGCCGCCCTCAATTTGGATCATTTCCAGCACTCCCTTATTTAAGCCAACAGGTATTGGGCGTTTACCTTTGCCACATACTCATCATTATCTATTTGATGAACCTGCTGCCCATGCTCGGGGTCAGCGGCTATACCAATGAGATAGCACGCTGGGTACTCGCCTGCATTATCAGTTACGGTGTCGTCAGCCTGATCGACAAAACAGCACTCAAAAAACTTCTGCTCAGATAAAGCAGGATCATCAATGATCCCGCATGATCCAATACAAATAAAAACCGGCTACTGCCGGTTTTTCTCATTCAGGGGTTATCTTCGCCACTTACCGCAGCTGCCCAAACATCACTAAGGTGTCATTACCGATGAAACACCATGATCTTTCAGCCATGACTGCAAATGTGCCGATGTTGTGATGTGGCGACTTACAATGGAACACGGTTTATTTACAGCGTGAGTCGCCAATAATAACAGCCTAACCAAAAGTAAAATGGCCTCATTGCGATCATCATATAAGTAGTCGAGTTTGGGATGTGATTCATCAAGCCCCAGCGCAAACTGGGCCAATTGGTCAATATCAACCACTACACCATCAAAATATTGCAAGAACGTTTCCACCAGCAACGCATTGGCTGGTAACTGGGCACACAAATGTATTTTCAACCCGCCCACTCCGCGTGCTAATCCTTGCTCTGCCAATAAATCACAGACTGTCGCCGCTTCGCTAAAGGTACGAACAAAAGGTAGCACCAACTGTATACCGGTACTCCCCAGCTTGGATTGGGCCCGTTTAACCGCTTCGCATTCCAGTTCAAAGGCCTTACGTCGACTTTGCTCAGCAAAGCGAGAAACACCACGCAGACCAATCAGCGGGTTAATCTCTAACTCTTCCATTTCGGCTCCCAGCAATCCTTTGCGCTGGTGGGAGTCTGCGCCGCTCAGACAGACCAGCAACGGTTCTTCACCATGCAGCTCTGCCGTGCGGATAATTTTCTGGGCTATTGCCTCTACCCAATACTCCGCAGGGCTATTCTCGGTTTGCGCCAATAGCTGTTGCTGGGTAGAACCGGGCAATTGTTCGGGATATGCTATCGCATAAGGATGCATACCCACCTCTTGAACCAATCCATCCAGCGAGAGCATTCCTACCGGATAGTTTTCCTTCCCCAGTTGCACTGTTGAACACACTACTTTTTTTAAATGTATATCTGACTGAACACTGTTTGTCATAACGCACCGCTACTACTTCAGTAAAGGCTGCACAAAGGCAGGCTTAAGGACAGGGCTAATCAGGAAGAGGTTATATCTGGCAAGGGGGCATTGCCGCGCCAATCACCGCATATGCTCACCAACAATCGCAATACAGGCAATGATCCTTGCGCACGAGCTGTAACACTTCCATGTTTGCTGTATTGCTATCCGACAGGAGATTCATGCAAAACAGCGGCAACCTCAACATACCTAGACATAGCATTTGGTGCAAGTTGCCTCGGAGACAAAACAATGCTTATGCATTTGTTTTGCATCTATATCGCAAGAAAATGCATGCAACCACTCATTAAACGTCTAAAAAAGCATCGAATCATGAACTTGCTTGCTAAAATCAGTGTGTTGGCTGCATAAAACCAAATAAAAAATTAAGCTAAATCACAAGTTTGGTTTATTCCTGCCGACAATTGGGCTATCTTTACGCGTCATTAATTTTGTAACACCGAGATAGGCAACGAATATGCCAATGAAAACAGATGAACTCCGCACGGTCAGCCTTGGCCCAATGCCAACGCCTGCAGAGGTTGAAGCCGCTTACCCTACAACCGATGAAATAGCGCAGCATATTGCCAGCGCCCGTCGCCAAGTTGAAGCGATTTTAACCGGGAATGACTCGCGTCTTCTGGTGATCGTTGGCCCTTGTTCGGTGCACGATCCAGACGCCGCCCTAGATTACGCCAAGCGCCTGCTTGATATGCAAAAGAAATACAATGACGAGCTTTTTATCGTCATGCGTACCTATTTCGAAAAGCCGCGTACGGTAGTTGGCTGGAAAGGACTGGTTTCCGACCCTAACCTCGACGGCAGCCTAGATCTGGTCAAAGGCCTGCATACCGCCCGTAAGCTATTGGTGGATATCAACCAACTTGGCATGCCCACTGCTACCGAATTTCTGGATATGATCACCGGTCAGTACATCGCCGACCTTATTTCATGGGGCGCTATTGGCGCACGCACCACCGAATCTCAAATCCACCGTGAAATGGCTTCGGCACTTTCCTGCCCTGTCGGGTTCAAAAACGGCACAGACGGCAATATCAAAATCGCCGTTGATGCAATTCGGGCAACACGCGAACCACATATCTTTTGCTCGCCGTCTAAAAATGGTGAGATGACTATCTACCGTACATCCGGCAACCCTTATGGGCACGTTATCCTACGCGGCGGCAAGATGCCGAACTACCATGCAAGTGATGTTGAAACAGCCTGTACGACTATCGGCGAGTTTGGCTTACCTGAACGACTGATCGTCGACTTTAGCCACGGTAACTGCCAGAAACAGCACAAGCGCCAGTTGGACGTTGCCGCCGATATCTGCCAGCAGCTTGAAAGCGGCAGCCGCTATATTGCCGGCATCATGGCCGAGAGCTTCATCGAAGAAGGCAATCAGGCAGTTGATCCAACCCAGCTTGACCAGCTAACCTATGGCCAGTCTATTACAGACCCTTGTATCCACTGGGCAGATACCGTCACCATGCTGGATATGCTAGCCAGCGCGGTAAAACGCGCCAATAATCAATAATGACTATTTGCCCAGTGGCTAATGACTGGGCTTTTCTCTAACGAACTAGGATTTTCCAATGCCATCTTTTGACATTGTTTCTGAAGTAAATACCGTCGAACTAAAAAACGCCGTTGATAACTCCAACCGCGAACTGGCAACCCGTTTTGATTTCCGTAATGTTGATGCCGAATTCAGCATCAACAAAGAACTCGTTAAAGTGAGTGCCGAGTCAGACTTCCAAATCAACCAGATGATGGATATCTTGCGCAACAACCTCTCCAAGCGTGGTGTTGATGCCCGAGCAATGGAACTTAAAGACATTGTTCACTCTGGCAAGACGTTCTACCAGGAAGTTCAGTTCAAGCAAGGTATCGACAGCCTGACCGCCAAGAAAGTGGTTAAGCTAATCAAAGACAGCAAAATCAAAGTTCAGGCAGCCATCCAAGGCGACAAAGTGCGTGCAACAGGCAAGAAGCGCGACGACCTGCAAGCGGTTATGGCTCTGCTACGCGAAGCAGATATGGGCCAGCCATTCCAGTTCGAAAACTTCCGCGACTAACCGCAGAGTGACACGATCTCAATCTAACGGGAGGCATTCGCCTCCCGTTTTCTTATCTTTATCCCCGCTTTAAGCCCTTTTTACGGCCAACTTGTTTTTTGGCGCATTTTTAGTTAAATCTTCACAATCCCGCGAAGTGCTTAACAAACCGTTATTTTTGATTATATTTGCCGTTAGCACTAATGATTAGGGTTCAACACATATGCATGTTATTTGCGCAAACAGACCTGCCAAGAGATAAATTCCATAGTTGAAGTACGGATAATCCCCTATACTTGCCGCCGTCCTATCTAGGGTTCCATTTGTAGATTTAAAGGTTAAATATTTAGAGATATCGGGCAGGAAAATAATAAGTAGCTTTGAACTGCATGGATAGAGCACCAATCGAATTAGGACGTCATGAATGATTTTCCAGATCATTCCCTCTCATATTGCTTCTTACCGTTCCATCTGACTGGCTGAAGCCGGTTCAGCTTTCTGCTCATATTCCTTTGTCGTCTATTGCAAATTAGCGACAAAGCAAGGAAGAAACACAGCGAGAACCCTTTGAGGGCTATATATACACATACCTTAAAAGGAGATGTCCATAATGGACACTGTGAAAAACAATACTGTTCAATCACAAACAACATCAAAAGCCAAACTTGGCTGGAGTAAAAGCGATACAGTATGGGTTCTTGGCCTATACGGTACGGCTGTAGGTGCCGGTACGCTATTCCTGCCAATCAACGCGGGTGTGGGTGGTTTGATCCCACTACTGGTTATGGCGATTCTAGCACTGCCAATGACATACTTCGCACACCGTGGTATGACTCGTTTCGTGCTATCTAGCTCTAACCCGGGCGCTGACATTACTGAAGTTGTTGAAGAACACTTTGGTGCTGGCATGGGTAAAGTCATCACTTTGCTTTACTTTTTTGCGATTTACCCAATTTTGCTGGTATACAGCGTTGCACTGACCAACACTGTAGAAAGCTTCATGCAGTACCAACTAGGTATCGAACCACCAGCCCGTATCTGGTTGGCGCTGATGCTAATTGTTGGCCTAATGGCAATTGTTCGTCTAGGTGAGCAGCTAATCGTAAAAGCAATGAGCGTGCTGGTTTTCCCGTTTGTTGCGGTTTTGGTTATGCTAGCACTATACCTAGTTCCTTACTGGAACGGTGCTATCTTCGACAACATCATCCCAGCTGATGGCGGTGTAACTACCATTTTCATGGCAGTTTGGCTAATCCTTCCTGTTATGGTTTTCTCATTCAACCACTCACCAGTGATCTCTTCTTTTGCTGTTGCCAAGCAAAAAGAGTACGGTGCGGATGCAGAAAAACAGTGTTCACGCATTCTGGCTCGCAGCCACGTAATGATGGTCGTAACTGTCATGTTCTTCGTGTTCAGCTGTGTGCTGAGCCTGTCTCCTGCTAACCTTGCAGAAGCCAAAGCACAGAACGTATCTATCCTGACTTACCTGTCTAACCACTTCCAGACACCTATGATTGCTTATGCAGCACCTATCGTTGCTATCATTGCTATCACTAAGTCATTCCTTGGCCACTACCTTGGCGCAAGTGAAGGTCTGAATGGTTTGATGCTGAAAGTTGCTCGCAGCAACGGTAAAGAAGTTAGCTCTAAAACGCTGAACACTATCACCGCTGTATTCATGCTACTGACAACTTGGGCTGTTGCCACTATCAACCCAAGCATCTTGGGTATGATCGAAAGCCTAGGCGGCCCAGTTATCGCCATGCTGCTATTCATCATGCCAATGTACGCAATCAAGAAAGTACCGTCTATGCGCCAGTACTCTGGTGCAATCAGCAACGTATTTGTTGTGATTATCGGTCTGATTTCTATTTCAGCAATCTTCTACTCACTGGCACAATAAGTCATTGTGTAGAGACTGAACAAAAGTACTGATTAATAAGGCCATCATTTGATGGCCTTTTTTCTTTTTGTTAGTCTGCCTCTCTCTTATCGCTTACTGCCACTTCCTATGACTCAGCCCCATCAAACAGACAATCCGCTCACCTGGCCTCTTATGAGCCTGTTACAGCAGCAACCACAGGGGTGGAAAATCCATACTCTGGCTACCGCATTGCGCGAAAAAGATCTTCTCGGTTCCCTTGACGACGATCCGCTGCAAGACCTATTCAAAGCCAACTTCTTGATCATGAATGCCCTATTTCAGCTTAGGGAACTATTGCTTCCCCAACAGTGGCTCTCTATTTCATCCATGCAGATTGAGCTCTCCCCCACCGCAGATGGCCCATTACCTGCTATCGACGACCCACTCGCCGATTATTATCTCAACTGGACGCATTACGACACCGATAACCATGAGATAGATAAGCTACTGGATCACTTCTGGCAACGTTACCAGCACCATATTGATGGCTCAGGCAACATAACGAGCTGTTACTCTGTCGACGCGCGCAATGCCGATCTGGCCTTGCTCGACCTAGAGCCCGATGCATCATCCGAGACCATACGCCGCCAATGGCGCCGCTTGGCCCTGCGCTGGCATCCTGACCGCCCCAATGGCGACAGTGACCGGTTCCGCCAACTGTGTGCCGCATGGCAGCACTTGAGGCAAACCGCCTAAACGATCAAAGCCATGCGTACCAGAGTAAGCAGAGGTTTCAATCAACTGATGAATATCAGGCCGAATAATATTATGCTGATGCATTCTCAATAACGGACAAATTAGAAAAAATGACCGAATTCGAAAAGATGCTCGCAGGCGAAGACTTCGATGGCGGAGATCAAGGCATCAACCACATTCGCGACAATGCAGCCAACCTGTTGATGACCATTAATCAAACCATTGATGAATCTAAACGGGGCGAACTACTCGAACAATTAATGGGCAACATTTCTGCTTCTAGCATTATCCGCTCCCCGTTCTACTGTGAATTCGGTAAGACTATTTTTATTGGCGACAAAACCTTCATCAACATGAATGTCACGATGTTGGATGGCGCGAAAATCACTATCGGAAACAATGTGTTAATCGGACCAAACACCCAATTCTACTGCGCCAGCCACCCTCTTGACTATCGCAGACGTCGCAACTGGGAAACCAGCTGTGCACCGATAACCATCGAAGATGATGTGTGGATTGGCGGCAATGTTGTTATCAATCAAGGCGTAACTATCGGCGCGCGGTCAGTGATTGCGGCTAACTCAGTGGTCAATTCCGATGTGCCGCCCGACTCTCTTTACGGTGGCACTCCCGCGAAGTTGATCCGCGTTATTCATGAAAATTCAGCCGACGCCTAAAATGCAGAAACGCCCAAAGGTCAGTCACTTTGGGCGCTCTTCTCTTTATCGATAACATCTCGCGGGACAGAAGCAAGTTTCAAGTAGCCTAGTGAATGGTCGGCAGTAGCACGGAATTACCGCCTTTATCAACTAAATCCCTACTACGTTGCCCCCTGATAGTGATAAAATCTCTGCACCAGAATTACTGAGAAACTCTATGTTTATCCATCATGTTAACGGCATCGACTGGCTGGTGATTACAGCTTTTGAAGAACTGAAAACGCTATTTATCGAAGATGCGGGTGCGATTCCCTCTTGCTTCTCTACCGCCAGCGAATTGAGCCTGATTGACCAAGCCAAGCGCACTTATGGGTATTTACCTACGCTCAGCGGCGTAATCACCGATACCGGTACTTTTCAAAGCCAGGATAACGAAGAAGATTTGAACCCACAGCTTGCCTGTCTAGTTGAGGGGCGTGGTCGGGTATTTATCTATCACGGCGGTTTTGTGGCTTTTGTCGATGACGAGCAAACCTTTATTACCCGAATGGACTGAAAATTATTTGGTAGGTTGAAATCGACGAATTGTATCTACCACCACAAACAACACACCCATTAGTATATTGAAACGCACAGCTGAAATTTCATCGAATCGGTAGATGGCTTTTAATGCCACGACGTACAACATTCACGATTTCATGATACTTAGCACCTATTCTGCCAATCCATTTTGGATAGCAAATTCCAGCAAACTAGGTATGTCACCTTTTACCAAAATTGGCATTGCTTGTTCAATCGTTTCAACATCCCAATCCCACCATGCAAGCCTCAGTAGTATTTCTTGGTCAACATCATTAAACCTAGTCTTAACTACCTTTGCAGGATTGCCAACCGCTATGCTAAATGGTGGGATATCTGTTGATACTACTGATTTAGAACCAATAATTGAACCATGGCCGATGGACACTCCGGGCATAACAGTAACGTCATAACCTAACCAAACATCATTTCCTATAACAGTATCTTTGTACTTTTTAAATGGGTAGTCTGACAGCGGCAAAGCTTCTGCCCATTTACCACCAAAAACAGCAAATGGATAGGTAGTAATACCCGAAGTGGCATGATTAGCGTCAGGCATTATGAACTGAACGCCGTTAGCAAATGCACAAAATTTTCCGATATAAAGTGAGTTACCTGAAATACCAAAGTTGTACAAAACATTCTTCGTTAAAAAACTTGTCGGGTCTTCAAAATCACTGTAATAGCTATACTCTCCGACATGTACATTGGTAACGTCGCTTTCAGCAACAAGTGGCTTCAATAAGACAGTGTTTTTAAAACCTTTAATGGGAAACATGTTGTTCTTATCCATAACTTTACACTCAGTATGATTTGTTTTAATTATCCCACATTCAGCGAAACAATCATTATTGTAACGACAACCACGTAAACAAAATGACAAACAAGGCATAACCATGACATATATGTCTTGATTATTTGTTTTGCGTAACAAACGGAAACGCCCAAAGTTATTAGCTTTGGGCGTTTCTTCTAGCAAACTGGTTACGACAAACCGAGCTTTAAAGTGTCATATGCAGAATTGGAAAAGGTTTTCCCATATCATCAAGAGGTGAGCGAGCAAAAACTTTAAAACCCATATGCTCGTAGAAACCTACTGCTTGCGGATTTTGTTCGTTAACATCGACTTTGGTTGCGCCTAACTGCTTTATTGCGTATTGCAGTAGCATCTTACCAACACCCTGCCCTCTTGCCTCGCTTAAGATGAACAGCATTTCAACTTTTGAGTCGTGAATACCCACGAAACCTAAAATTGAACCACTTTCATTTTTTACACATCTTAACGTGACAGCAGGAAAAGCCTGCTCAATGATAATGGGTTTAAAAAACTCAATATCTTCTTCTGTTATGAAGTCATGAGTTGCTCGGACTGAATTTTCCCAAACATTAAGCATTTCTGCGTAATTTTCAGGAAGCACATTTTCTACAATCATCGGATTTTCTCTAAAGTTGACTGAAATTCATGTGCAGCCGCGAGCGAGCATTCTAGCCCCAAGATATACGTATTGTCCACAAATCGCATACCGCTCGATTAACTTGCTGCCAACTACGCAAGACACCAACAGACCACCGTAATCACCAAAGTCAAAGTGAGCTCAAAATGCCACAGGTTGGCAGTCAGGTTGAAGCGATTGTTAAATACCGTCTACTCTTTCGCACAACCAGTCTTCTTCTACGCTATTTCGACTAGCTATACAACCTGGAGGCATAGTAGCTATCTCGTAAAGAGAAGTATCAAAGGAAACAGCTTGTTCCATACTTACAACAAGCGTATCTGAAGGATTACTAGTAGTACCACACATGAAAGCCCAAGAGTGATCATCCGAATAATGGATCACATGTAAAATGGGGAATCCTTGATCTACTACTTGCTTCGTTATCAATGCTGCTACGTTTTTATCTTGGTCAAAACTCCAAGTCATAATATTTCCTTAGGCATGTAACGAATGACATGGACTCTCCCTCATCCAGTTTCCACTCTTGGTGATCCTGAGTAAGAAAACGTTCGGAGGCCACCATGTCACTTTCAATCTATGGCATTGATTTAGCCAAACATTCATTCAGTATCCACGGCGAAGACGCCAATGGCAACACCCTGATTCACAAAACAATATCTCGAGCAAAAGTACTCACATTCTTTGCCAACTTGCTGCCTACCATTGTCGGAATGGAAACCTGCACGGGTTAACCGATGTATGACTAGGGGGGGGCACCCAGTCTGGCCCTGAATAAAACTAGCAGGCAGTGGCAAGACCGCAGTAAGAGACCCTCTATATGTGCTTGTCGTAAACGACGATAATCGACCGAGCGAATTAGACAACTTTGTTGTTCGATTATATTGGCTGCTAAGAGATTTACCCCTTGACAACCCGATAGCTCATATGTGTTATGCCCGTTCAACCATTTTCAGAAAAACGAAGAATAATCCCCACAATTGATACTACCAAAGCTATGATTGACATCCAGATTGAGATATTAAATTTCCTCTGTTGCTTTCGCATATCAATCAACATAAGCAGGTGGTCATAACACTGAAACCACTGCTTTGAATAGTCACTTCCCGCGTCATAAGGCTTTCTATTACCATCGGAAGATTTGATGTGCGGGTAATATGCGTAAAGCTGTTTCAGCATAACCTTAAGTTCTCGGAGTGAAAGCTCTGCTGTTTCTGGCTCAAAAACCTTACACTTAAAGTTGTCTACATCTACTATTTTTGCCATTCAATACAATCTCGTGTCGATTTGGACTCTTAGGGGCATAACGAATTACATGGACTCCCCTTCATCCAGATTTTCCACACTTGGTGAGCTTGAGTAAGAAAACGTTTGAAGGCTGCCATGTCACCTTCTATCTATGACATAATCTTAATCTAATTGTTATGTGTAAAACCTAGCTTTCCATTGTTATATCTTCTACGTTGCCATTTTCGTCAAATGAAACACTAACAACGTAATCCGTAACCTCATCCGGAAGAGTAAAATCATACACCTCTTCGTCATCCCACTTACGACGTAAAATAAGTAAACCTATAACTTTCTCTGACGATGGGGTTGCTGAATCTAAATATTTTTCCCAATAATGGCTTGGAAGTTGTTCTAGATGGTGGGATACAAATTCATCAATACTGCATTCACCTAATTCTGTGCCCGATGCATTTTTTATGGCTTCTAACGCCTTTTTCTCGTTACTCAAACCAATCTCCTTTTATACATAACAAATGACATGAACTCCCACTCAACCAGACTCTGCCACTCTTAGTGAGGCTGAGTAAGACAACGTTTGATAGCTGCCATGTCAATCCTGGGAAACCAAAAAGTTGCCATTATTGCGTGTGTTAGGAAGATGGTTGTGATCCTAAATATGATGCTTCGAGATGGCGTCATGCGGGATGAAAACATAGACCCAAATTAGCTATTGACGCCATAGTCGTTTGTTATGCGTTACTCAAGGTAGACACCCCATGAATCACACCAACCACCGAATTGCTTCATTTTATTGCTTACATTTTTTTGAGTACTTGCAATAAATTCATGTTCAACTTTACTGAAGACTGAAAATTGAACGTAACCATTAAAATCACCATTCTCAATATCTTCCTCATCAGGGTCATAAAACTCACAGTTCGGATATAAATTTTCTATAGCTTCCTTTTCATTACTACTCAGGGGCCAATGATTAAAATCAATATTAAAATCTACTCGAACTTTATCCTCAAAATTAAAGCCATTCTCTGCAAGTCGGCGCATGACATCACCATCTACATCATTTGGAAAAATCATCAAATACCCCATTACGCATAACGAATAACATGCCCCCCTCCCCCAGACTCTGCCACACTTGGTAAGTCTGAGTAAGAAAACGTTCGGAGGCTGCCATGTAACTTTCTATGGCATTGATTTAGCCAAACATTCCTTCAGTATCCACGGCGAGGATGCCAATGGCAACACCCTGATCCACAAAACAATATCTCGAGCAAAGGAAGTATTGCGTTTGCGCGTACAGGACTTTGATTGATAAGCCTTCATACTTTCAACCACCTCACCATCTCCTACTTGATGGTTGTTCAACTTTTTCAAACAAGCTGTTCGTTTTTGCCCCCTGTTTGCATCGCACGTTGCTTTCTACACTACAGAAAAGACCCTATTTTGGAGGCAATGATGGCAATCCGGCGTATCAAACAAATCATTCAATCCCATCCATCATCTGATGGCAATGGCGTAAAAATCCAACGCGTACATGGCTTTAATAACCCCAGCTTTTCACCGTTCTTAATGATCGATGAATTGAAATCAATCAGCCCTGATGACTATATCGGCGGGTTTCCGCCCCACCCTCATCGCGGTATCGAAACACTTACATATATGCTCAATGGCCATTTCCAACATAAAGACCATATGGGAAACATCGGGGAATTACGAGATGGCGGCGCGCAATGGATGTCTGCGGGAAAAGGTGTCATCCACAGTGAAATGCCGATGATAACAGACAGCTCGCTACACGGCTTCCAGATCTGGATCAATTTGCCTGCGGCCAAGAAAATGCAGCCTGCCCAATACACGGATTTTCAGCCAGAGATGATTACTGAAAAGACATTAGGCCAAAACGGCTTGGTTCGGTTAATTTCAGGCGATCTCACCATTCAAGGCGATGCAATTAAAGGACCATTGCAGCAAACGGGCGTGCCTACCACAATCGCAGACTGGCATGGTGTCAAAGGGGCGAAATTTACCAGTTGTCTCAACCCCGACTTCCAAGCGATGCTCTATGTCTACAAAGGGACAATTGACGTGGAAGGACAAGCCGTGAAAACCGGGCAGCTAGCATTACTCGAACACGGTGAGGTGCTAGCTATCACAAGCACCGAGGACAGCGGCGTGCTATTGCTCTCGGGGATCCCAATCAATGAACCTGTGGTGCATTACGGGCCGTTTGTGATGAACAGTATGGAAGAAATTGAGCAGGCTATTGAGGATTACCAGCAAGGAATGTTGGTCAGCAATGCCAACCCGTGATCGGTAAATAGCAAAACGCCCCAAAGAAAATACTTTGGGGCGCTTTGCTTTTAAGTACAAGATTAATCGTACAGTGACGCTTCGCCTTCCGGGCGGGTTTTAAAGCGGCGATGCAACCACATGTACTGCTCGGGAGCCTCCATAATAGAACGCTCGATAGCCTTGTTGACATAAGCTGCCGCCGCGTCGGGATCATGATGCGGAAACGCGTCTAACGGCGGATAGACCTTCAAGGTGTATTTCCCAGAGTCAGACTGGCGAACCATGGCAAACGGCACCACTGCGCAATCAGACGCATCCACCAGCAAACTCGTTCCCGTTGTCGTGCAGGCTTTTTCGACGGCAAACAGAGGCGCAAATGAAGAACGGCGCAAGCCATAATCGTGATCAGGTGCGTACCATAGCAATTCACCATGACGCAAGGCGTGAAGCATGCCTTTAACGTCTTTACGGTCCACCATGTATTTGTTGGAGCGCACCCGTCCTTTAAACTGGAAATAGTCGTAGCATGGATTGGTATTCGGGCGATAGACCCCCACTCCCGGAGTGCGCATGCCGAAAGCACGAGCGCCAAGTTCAAGGTTCATCGAATGGATAGCGACCAAGAGCACCCCTTTCCCCTGAACTTGGAGTTTATGGATATGCTCGATGCCCTCAACTGTCACATGACGCTGGACACGAATATCAGGCCAAAACCATGCCATCGCCGTTTCAAAAACGGCCAAGCCCGTGTTGTCGATATTCTTTTTCACCATCTCGGCACGCTTATCGGGTGACAAGTCAGGGAAACACAATTCAAGGTTTCGCTCGATAACGGCTTTGCGCTTTTTCATAAAATGCATTGCCAATCGACCAAGCCCCTGCCCAAGCCGGAACTGTATAAAGTATGGCAACCAACTAAGCAAATACATCATGCTTACCAGTGCAAGAGCCCCCCAATATCTTGGGTGCAATAGTGACCTGCTAAATGTCGGTGCAGTGAACTTACTCATAAGATTCAATATCCCGTTATAATTATTATTCCGCATACTAGTTTAGCCTTATTGGCCAATAGCGTAGATGAATACTCTTGCGGTATTTTATATTTTATGTCACTGCATTCTATTGCGCCCTAAATATCGATGCAAGACACTGAACTTATGACGTTTAATTTTTCAGCTTGCATTAAGCTAGCGGCTAAAAACCACACAAAAAAACGGCAGCAACCTTTCAGTTGCTGCCGTTTCTATGCTTTCTGAAATATCAATCAGATAGGCTGTTTACGCCGTTCGCTCCTTTAGTTCAGGCTCAGCCTTACTGTAAAGGCATGGTTCACCTTCAGGCCGAGTTTTGAAGCGGCGGTGTAACCACATATATTGATCAGGCGCTTCCATAATGGATTGCTCTACGACTTTGTTAACAAAAATAGCCGCATTCTCTGGATCATTACGGGGGAAGTCTTCAAATGGCGGATTGATTTTAATGACATATTGCCCAGAATCCGATTCACGAACCATAACAAAAGAAGCCACTTCACTGCCACTACTGTCCACCAGCAAACTGGTGCCGGTAGTGGTACAAGCCTTATCCACCGCAAACAGCGGAGCAAACGTTGAGCGACGCAAACCATAATCATGATCTGGCGCATACCAAACCCGGTGGCCGTCTCGCAACGCATTCAGCATTCCTTTGACGTCTTTGCGGTCAATAAGCGTGCGGTTCGATCTTGAACGACCAAAATACTGAACATAATCAAACAATGGGTTATTGTTCGGACGATAAACCCCAGTCCCCGATTTATGAATACCGAACGCACGGGCACCCAACTCCAAATTCATCGAATGCACCGCGATAAACACTGCACCCTTGCCTTCTTTTTCGAGTTGCTCAATATGCTCCAGCCCTTCAATACGCACATGGCGATTTACTCGAGCATCAGACCAAAACCAAGCCATACCAGTTTCAAAAAGCGCCAAACCGGTGTTATCGATATTGCGCTTCATCATCGCTTGGCGTTCGCTTTCACTGAGTTCGGGAAAGCAAAGCTCCAGATTACGCTCTATCGTGAAACGGCGTTTTTTCATCAGCCCAATGGCTAAACGACCGATCCCCTTCCCCAACCAGCGCTGCACTCGATACGGCAGCCAGCTCAATGCGTACATAACGAAAAGCAGCAGCCATGTCGGCCAGTATCGAGGTAAAAAAAAGGTCCAGGAAAACTCAGGGGCAATAGATTTGCTCATAGTTGGGAATATCGTCAGTTGGTTGCCAGCAGTACAGTATTCATGCTGTACAAAACCAGAAATTAAGAGGCAAGATAATACGCTTACATACATGGAAAAGACAGTACATTCACGCTTATAACACATTTTATTTCTGATATGTTATCTTCTTCGTAAAATTTCAAATAACCTTATGAATATTTAAAATATTTGGCAGTAAAACAATAAAAAAATGACAAAATTGACGCTTTTTCACTCTGCGTATTTTGCCATTTTTCTATGCTTTGCAACTATATTGACGCCGAATTGACATTAAAAACCCTCAACCCCCTTCATATCCGGCAATTGGTGGGCGATCCCCTTATGGCAATCAATACACGTTTTACTGCCATCCGCCAGTGAGCTTGAGTGCTGAGTCATAGCCCGCTGTGACTGCTGGGTAAAGTCCATATAACTGAACTCATGACAATTACGGCACTCCAACGAATCATTGACCTTCATCCTATTCCATTCTCGCTGTGCCATGTGCAACCGACGAGCCTCAAATTTCTCCGGTGTTGATATAGATCCAGTAAGCCAGGCCCACACTTCCTTGGATGCCTGCATTTTACGAGCCATTTTGTCCGTCCAGTTATGGGGAACATGGCAATCAGAGCAAATTGCTCTTACCCCGGTTCGGTTAGTAAAATGTATCGTCCCCTGTATTTCCTGATAGACATTATCTTCATGGCAGCTCACACAGAATGTTTCCGTATTGGTAAACTCCATACCTGTATTGAACGCCCCCCAGAAGATCACCCCAGCAATAAATCCCCCCAGAGTTAACAAACCAAGGCTCAAATATTTAGCCGGCGAACTAATGACCTTCCACCATTTTTTCAACCATTGCCACATACGCCTCCCCCCTTACTTCGCATCGAGCAGCGTATTGAGATCGGTAAACGTTGAGCCAACCAGCACTTTGGCATCTGTCTGCACAACATGGCATTGCTCGCAGAAATAACGCCTTGGTGACAGTTCGGCTAAGAAGTTACCGTCTCTGTCCATATAGTGAGTGACACTGATCATTCTCGCCTGCGTATCTTCCACACGGCTACGCGCATGGCATGACATGCATTTGTTAACCTTTAGGTCAACCTGATAGTTATCGATTTTGTGTGGGATCACCGGCGGCTGCATCGGATAATTCCGCTTGGGGATCCGATCTGTATTTAATGTTTTACTCATTACTGGCGGCTCAGGTTCACCGTTCAGGGCAAAATGACGCAATGTCGCCAAATCATCCCCCGGAACAACGGTGTCGCTCGCCGCAATAGCCGTCACCACGGCTATGGGTAAGAATAAAACCAGCACAAGCGTGAGTAGATGTTTCATCGTCAGCTCCTTACCCTAGGCTTTCATCACTTTCACCGCACATTTTTTAAAGTCGGTCTGCTTCGAGAGCGGATCGGTGGCATCTAACGTGACTTTGTTGATCAACTGGCTGGCATCAAACCAAGGCACAAAGACCAAGCCTTGTGGCGGTTTATTACGTCCCCGTGTTTCAACTCGGGTAATTATCTCACCGCGCCTCGACACGACCTTGACCGCATCGCCACGACGAACCCCTCTTGCTTTGGCGTCTTCGGGATGCATAAACACCACCGCATCCGGAAAAGCCTTGAATAACTCGGGAACACGTCGGGTCATCGAGCCTGAATGCCAGTGCTCGAGTATCCGCCCTGTCGAGAGCCATAAGTCATATTCTTCATCAGGGCTTTCGGCGGCAGGCTCATAGGGCAAGGCATAGATCACAGCCCGCCCATCCGGCTTGCCATAAAAATCAAAGCCACTGCCCGGCTTTACATAAGGATCCGAACCTTCTCGGTAACGCCACAATGTCTCCTTACCGTCCACAACTGGCCAGCGCAAGCCTCGTGTTTGATGGTACATTTCAAAAGGTGCGAGATCATGGCCATGCCCTCGGCCAAACTGGGCATACTCTTCAAACAAGCCTTTTTGAACATAAAAGCCATAATCTGTTGATTCATCGTTGCTTTGTCCTTCCGCAATCTGCTCCAACGGAAATTTGTTCACGTTGCCGTTAAGGTAGAGCACATCAAACAGCGTCTTGCCCTTATAATCGGGATTGGCATCAAGGATCGCCTTCGGCCACACTTCATCGGTGGTAAACCGTTTCGAGAACTCCATCAATTGCCACAGATCAGACTTCGCCTCACCCGGGGCATCCACCATTTGATGCCACAACTGGGTTCGGCGCTCGGCATTACCAAACCCACCTTCTTTTTCTACCCACATTGCCGCCGGTAGGATCAAATCTGCCGCCTGCGCTGTCACTGTCGGGTAGGCGTCCGATACCACAATGAAATTCTCGGGATTACGATAGCCCGGTAAGGTTTCTTCATTGATATTGGCACCTGCCTGTAAATTGTTGTTTACCTGAATCCAGTACACATTGATCTTGCCATCCTTGAGCATCCGGCTTTGCAGCACCGCATGCGCCCCAACCTTGCCGGGAACAACCCCTTCAGGTAAATTCCAGATTCTCTCGGCCGTCTTACGATGCTCGGGGTTAGCCACCAACAAATCAGCAGGCAAACGGTGGGCAAATGTCCCTACCTCACGCGCCGTACCACAGGCTGAAGGCTGGCCGGTTAATGAAAACGGGCTATTGCCGGGTGTCGAAATTTTCCCTGTCAGCAAATGAATGTTGTAGACCATGTTGTTACACCACACACCGCGCGTATGCTGGTTGAACCCCATCGTCCAAAACGAGGTAACTTTGGTCTTGGGATCAGCATAGAGCTCCGCCAACTCAACCAAGCGGCTCTCTGGCACTCCGGACATTTTCGCGACTTTCTCTGCAGTATACTCCGAGACAAATTGCTTGAATTCGTCAAAGGTCATGGGCTCTGAATCACCGCTATCAGGGTTCTTGGCCTGTTTCTGAAGTGCATTTTCCGGCCGCAGACCATAACCTATATCAGCCGCTCCGCGTCGAAAGTTAACGTGCTTATCAACAAACTCTTTATTAACCCTGTCGTTAGTGATGATGTAATTGGCAATGTAATTGAGGATGGCAAGATCAGTTTGGGGGGTAAAGATCATCGGAATATCGGCCAGCTCGAAACTTCGGTGCTCGTAAGTCGATAGCACGGCAACCTTAACCTTTGGATTCGACAGACGGCGATCCGTAACGCGCGTCCAGAGAATAGGATGCATCTCGGCCATATTGGATCCCCAAAGCACAAAGGCATCCGCCGCTTCTATATCGTCGTAACACCCCATCGGTTCATCAATACCGAAAGTGCGGATAAACCCCACCACCGCCGAAGCCATACAGTGACGGGCATTGGGTTCGATATTGTTCGAACGGAATCCCGCTTTCATTAACTTCGATGCCGCATAGCCTTCATATATTGTCCATTGGCCAGAGCCAAACATACCGATGGCTTCCGGCCCTTTTTCCTTCAAGGTCGCTTTCCATTTTTCCGCCATAATATCGAAAGCTTGATCCCAACTTATCGGAGTAAAATCACCTTCTTTGTCATACTTCCCCTCCTTCATCCTCAGCATCGGCTGGGTCAGGCGATCATCACCGTACATGATCTTCGAAAGGAAATAGCCCTTAACACAATTAAGCCCCCTGTTTACTGGCGACTTAATATCACCGTGGGTCGCGACAACCTTGTCATCCTTCACCCCCACATTGACCGAGCACCCTACACCACAAAAACGGCATGGCGCCTTCTGCCATGTTATTTGTGTCTTACTTGCATCCGTTACAACATTGCTGGCAATAACAGGAATCGAGATCCCTGCAGCGGCTGCCGCTGTCGTCGCAGCTTGAGCCTTAAGCCATTGACGCCGAGAACACTTCATCACTGCCTCACTTTGCTTCTCGTCATTTATTGTTTAAATCTAGTTAGCTTCTGAGAATTTGCGTCAAAATTGCTTTTACCCAGGCAATGGAATGACTCGCGGCAATATCCAACTTAATGTACCTTGGGTATAGGATCTAACGACCTTAGCAAGCTGTAATAGCGCAGCACTGGCATTTGATGAAAGACGGAATAGCGAAATAACGGAATGACAACGAACAAAACCCAAAGCAGCTTCTACCGACGACTCTACATCGCCCATCTTATTGACCAAGGAGTGGCAACTGTTCCCGATATCATCAACGTCACAGGCATGCCACGGCGAACAGCCCAAGACACCATTAAAAGTCTGGCCGACCTTGGTATTATCTGCGAATTCCAGCAGACCGAAGGGGCCCGAAACCGAACCGGGCGTTATGAAATTATTGACTAGGGTGCGATAAATAAGCGATGGATCATAGACAACCTTAGCGAAATCAAAGCAATACTTAACTACCCTTAAGGCAATCTTTGCCGCTCTGCCTATAATTAAGGCGATATACCTAAGCTGGTCGTTTATTCTGCAAGATAAACAGGTCGCAACACACAATCGATAAGGTAGAGACAAACCGCAGATAGGAAATATAACTATCTAGTTAGAATGGATTTATCAGAATAACATGCAGATGAGGGCGATATGACAGCACAATGTCAGGTTTTGGTGATGGTATTTTAAACGCCCCCTTCACTAAATCCTTTAAAATGACCAAAATTTCTGGCCTGTAAGGTGTAAACAAGCTTGTTTATGATACTATTCGACCCAATTTATGAATGAAATCTCATCGGTAGAGAGAACACAAAATATGGCTTTTGATTTTTCAAATTTGACTGTCGACTTATCGGCAATGCCTACAACAATTGACATGGGCCACGCATGGCTCGCTGGCCTGCTGGTTGTCATGGTCATCCTTTATATTGCCAAAAAGGGCAAGCCGGTCGAAATTGAGAAAATTGTCGAAGTAGAAAAAGAAGTCGAGAAAATTGTCGAGGTTGAAAAGCCTGTCGAGAAGATTGTCGAAGTCGAAAAAGTTGTTGAAGTTGAGAAAATTGTCGAAAAGATCGTTGAAGTAGAGCCTAAGCTCAAAACGACAACGCCTGATTCGGCACTTCAGCTTCTGTCTCTGCTTCAGCAAGAAGCACGCTTTATTGATTTTATGCAGGAAGATCTGAAAGGTTTTGCCGATGCAGAAATCGGTGCAGCGGCCCGAGTTATCCATGAAGGCGGCCAGAAAGTACTGAACGAATACTTCAGCTTTGCACCTGTACGTGATGAAGAGGAAGAAACACGTATCACTCTACCGAAAGGCTTCAACGCATCTGAAGTTCGCCTGACGGGTCACGTTGTTGGCGAAGCACCATTTACCGGAACACTCATCCACCGCGGTTGGAAGGTTACTGACGTCAAACTGCCTAAACTGGCTGAAGGCCATGACGCACACATCGTTGCCGCCGCTGAGGTAGAACTGTAATGCAAGAAACACAAGAACACCGTTACAGTGTAGGTATCGACCTAGGTACTACACACTGCGTACTATCATACGTTGACCTGCAAGACGAGAATGCGTCTGTCAATGTTATGCCGATTGCCCAGCTAACAACACCGGGTAACGTCGAAGATAAAAACCAGCTACCATCATTCCAGTACCAGCCTCATGAATCTGAGCTTGCTGAGGGCGATACAGCCCTGCCTTGGAATACCGAGCCAACCGCGATTGTCGGTGCAATGGCACGCAACCTTGGTAGCAAAACACCTATCCGCCTGATTGCGAGTGCGAAAAGCTGGCTATGCCACGGTGGTATCAACCGCCGTGACGCATTCATGCCACTCAACAGCCCGGAAGAAGTCATCAAGGTGTCACCGCTTGAAGCAACCCGCAACTACTTGGCACACCTTGCCGATGCTTGGAACTTCAACCATCCTGACACACCGCTGTTTGATCAAGATGTCACCATCACGGTACCGGCATCATTTGACCCAGCCGCCCGCGAACTAACAGCGGAAGCTGCGCGCGAAGTGGGCTTCAAGCACATGACCCTGCTAGAAGAGCCACAGGCAGCCGTATACAGCTGGCTGAAAAACAACGAAGACAACTGGCGTGACCAAGTGTCTGTCGGCGATGTGATTTTGGTCGTCGATATCGGCGGTGGTACCACCGACCTTTCGCTAGTTGCCGTGACCGAAGAAGATGGCAACCTGATGCTTAACCGCGTTGCCGTCGGCGATCATATCCTGCTGGGCGGCGACAACATGGATCTTGCCCTTGCCTACCGCCTGAAAATGAAGCTGGCGCAAGAAGGCAAGCAGCTGCAACCTTGGCAGATTCAGGCTATTACCCATGCCTGCCGCGATGCCAAAGAAGCCCTGCTAAGCGATGCAGACGTTAAAGCTGTGCCAATCGTCGTACCAAGCCGCGGCTCCAAGCTACTTGGCGGTACGCTGCAAACTGAACTGACCCAAGAAGAAGTTCAGCAGACACTGGTTGAAGGTTTCTTCCCTCGCAACAGCATTGAAGAACACCCTGTAGAAATGCAGCGCGGCGCACTGACCCAGATGGGTCTGCCTTACGCACAAGATGCCGCAGTATCACGTCATGTTGCTGGTTTCCTTAGCCGCCAGTCATCTGCCGTTGACGAGCTATTCGAAAAATACGAGCAGCTTCACGAAGGCTTCATCCGCCCTACCGCGATTCTGTTCAACGGTGGTGTGCTGAAATCTGATCTACTGGCAGATCGCCTGCTGTCTATCATTAACAGCTGGCTAACAAACGCCAATAGCCCAGAAGCAAAACGCCTACAAGGCTTAGATCTCGACCTAGCGGTTGCGAGCGGTGCGTCGTACTACGGTTCTGTTCGCAAGGGCAAAGGTGTTCGTATCCGTGGTGGTATTGCAAGCAGCTACTATGTTGGCATCGAAAGCGCCATGCCGGCAATTCCGGGCATGGAGCCACCTGTTGAAGCACTGTGTGTTGCGCCATTCGGTATGGAAGAAGGCACGCAAGCAGATGTTCCAAGCCGCGAATTCGGTCTTGTTATCGGCCAGCCGGTACAGTTCAAATTCTTCGGTTCGACGGTTCGCCGCGAAGATCCAGCTGGTACGCACCTTGACTGGTGGCAGCCAGAAGAGCTTGAAGAATTGCCAGCGATTCAGGTTACCCTGCCTGTCTCTGAAGGCCGCACTGCAGGACAGGTTGTTCCGGTTCGTTTGGCGTCTCGCGTCACCGAGCTAGGCACGCTATGCCTAGAGGCCATCGCCACTGACAATGACCAGAAATGGCAAGTGGAATTTGAAGTCCGCGAAAAATAAGCACATAACGGCACCTTCGGGTGCCGTTTCTTTATCCTTCCCATGTCATGTTATTGTTCGCGAATAACCAATATTTATACCTAAAACAAGCAATTGACACCGGCTTGCGTATATAATCGAACGTTCAATAATGTAACTTACTCTTGGAGTAATGAATGTCTTCCCCGCGTTATCTTGTCGGCATTGACCTAGGAACCACCCATACGGTTGTTGCCTATGCCCCTATCTCAGACAATCTTGAATCAAGCCCGATCCAGATCTTTGACATCGACCAGTTAATTGCCCCCGGCGAAGTCGCCCGTAAGCCCCTACTCCCCTCTTTCCGCTACCATCCGGCTGAAGGTGAAATCGATCCAAGCCAAATGGTACTCCCGTGGGATCACCAACCCGTTGCCGGTGATATTCACCACGCAGTGATCGGCGAGTTGGCCCGTGAGCTAGGAGCCAAGGTAGAAGGCCGGCAGATTGTCAGTGCCAAGAGCTGGCTGTCACATACCGGCGTCGACCGAAGCGAAGCCATTCTTCCTTGGTCGTCGACTCAAGGCGTCACCAAAGTGTCGCCTGTCGTTGCCAGCGCAAGCTATCTGAATCATGTCCGACAAGCGTGGGACTACCATCACCCAAGTGACAAATTATCCGAACAAGATGTCGTGGTTACCGTTCCTGCATCTTTTGACGAAGCCGCCCGGGCGCTCACTTTGGAAGCAGCCGCACTAGCCGGACTGCCCAATATTGTCTTGCTCGAAGAGCCACAAGCCGTCTGCTATGACTGGTATGCCAGCAACAAGCATCAAGCTGATACCCTACTGCAGGATATCCCCCTTCTTATGGTGTGCGATGTCGGCGGCGGTACGACCGACCTTAGCCTAATCCAAGTTGGTAGCAAAGACGGCAACCTGACCCTAGACCGTATCGGGGTCGGCGACCACCTCATGCTAGGTGGTGACAATATCGACCTTGCCATTGCCCACCTTGCTGAACAGCGCCTTCATGGCGGTGCTAAAAAACTCAGTGCATCTGGACTATCCAAACTAATCCAGCAGACTCGGAAGGTGAAAGAATCGCTCCTATCGGGCAACGCGCCAGATACAGCCAAAGTAACCATGTTAGGCAGTGGTTCGCGTCTTATCGGCGGCAGTAAGAGCATCGATATCACAAAAGATGAAGTCCACCAAATTGCTCTTGATGGCTTTTTCCCACTTACCGCATTCGATGATCAGCCAAGCCAGCGCCAAGCCGCCGTGGTTGAATTCGGGCTGCCTTACGCTGCGGATCCCGCAATTAGCAAACACCTAGCCCAATTCATCGCCTTGCATGATAACGTTTGTCGTCACTCTCTTGCCGAAGGCGGAGTCGTAATTGAAGACGGACAGCCTGCCATCCCTGTCGCCGTATTGTTAAACGGTGGCGTATTCAACAGCCCATTGTTGGCAGAGCGGGTTCTGAGCACCTTTAGCGCATGGAGAGGTGACAACGTCACCCAGTTGTGCAACCCTCACCCCGATCTTGCCGTCGCCTATGGCGCCGTCGCTTATGCCAAAGCACGTCATGGTGCTCAGCTCAAAATTGGTGGTGGCTCGGCACGTTCGTTCTTCCTAGTGCTTGAAGACAAGAAAAAATCCAAACAAGGTTTGTGTATCCTGCCCAAGGGATTGGATGAAGGCACCGAGATCCGGCTCAAAAACCGCAAGTTTGCGCTAACCCTCGGCGAACCGGTACGCTTTAACCTTGTCTCATCCACCGATGACGCCCATACCCAGGCTGGTGAGATCCATACGATTGATCATGAAAGTTTCATTTCACTGCCACCATTTATCGCCACACTGGACAGTGAACGCGATCGTGCCGAACTTGCGGCCAACCAAAAGGATCGCGAAGAAGTCACCCTCGCCTGCCAGTTAACCGAAGTCGGCACCCTACAACTAGAGTGCGTTAGTACCCTAGACGAAACCAAACGTTGGAAAGTAGAGTTTGCCATCCGCAAGGATCTTGCCAAAATTAACCGTGACGGCAGCACCCTTGCTCAGTCAGCCCTGCCTGATCGTATCGATGAGGCAATTGATCTCATCAAACAAGCATATGGCGGTAGTACGAAGAACGTCGATGACAAGACAATCAAAACCCTTCGTAGCCGTTTGGATAAAATGCTTGGTAAGCGTGATAACTGGGATACACCTTGTCTGCGTGCTCTTGCTGATTCACTGATCGACAGCCGTAAACGTCGTCGTCGCTCAGATATCCATGAACGCAACTGGTTAAAACTGGCTGGTTTTACAATGCGACCAGGCTTTGGCTACCCTGCCGATGAATGGCGCATGGAACAGGTATGGTCACTGTATCAGCATGGCATCCAGTTTGATAACCAAACCCAGACATGGAGCGACTGGTGGACGTTCTGGCGAAGAGTCGCAGGTGGGCTAACCCAAGAGCAACAACTGGTGATCTACAAAGACATCGCCAAGTACATTAATCCAGCGGCTACCCGCAATGGCAAACTGGCCAAAGAGATGCAAGAGCGCAGCTATGAGGATATGGTTCGTCTAGCGGCATCATTGGAACATTTGCCTTTCGACAAAAAGCTCCAACTGATTGAATGGATCTTCGGACGACTGCAAAAACCTCAGTTTGCCCAAGCACACTGGTGGGCTATCGGCCGTATCGCAACACGCAGCCCTTTCTATGGCAGCGCACATAATTTGCTTACACCTCAACATATTGCATACTGTTTACCTGAGCTCATGGAGTTTGACTGGCGCGATGATCCCAATATCGCTTTTGCGGCGGTAATGATGTGCAGAATGACCGGTGACCGCACCTTGGATGTGGATGAAAATAGCCGAAATGCTGTAATTGAGAAGCTAAAAGCAAGCAAAGTACCGGAAAGTTGGATAGAGATGGTGTCGACGGTGAAGATCTTGACGGAAAGTGAAACTAAGCGAGTATTTGGTGACGCGCTACCAACAGGATTACGCTTGCTCGATTAAGGTTCTGTTAGGGTTCGAATGGTAATCTCGAAGGATAACAAATAACAAATGCTTTTATTTTGATTGGCTAACACCATTTTGCCTAGCGAGTACAACCATGAACCGTTCACAATACCAAATTATCGCCCAGCGAATCTTCAAGTCAGAGAATCAACGTGTCGCAGTTGCAGCCGTTGTCTTTGACGGTATCTCAAGCTACGAAGCCGAGAAGCGATTTGATGTCCCTAAAGGCACCCTATCGCGTAATGTTCGTAAATACAAACGCGAAGTTGAATATCTACAGAACATTGCAACTGCTTGAAGTGCGTTTATACTCACTGACTAAAAAGGAGAGCCTGTGCTCTCCTTTTTCACAATGGCTTATTCACAATTGCTTAAAGCTGACTAACCCATTCTCAGAGCATCATCAGTACCGCGCAGGTAACAACTCCCCGCAAATAATACAGCCCCGGCGAACAGCATCAATATATTAGTCATTATGCCGTTGGCAAGATACGATGCCACAGGATGTTCCCCCGTCAGAACCTGAAAAGGCTGCCAGTAAATATCAGACAAATACTGCCCCCATTCACCCGAGCCACTCAGTTGGTAGAATACAATTTTCAACACCACTACAACGACGCATACCACTAAAATGGGATGCCTTGTCAACTGTGACAATGCAAACAAACCACAGGCAAACGGAAGTAGCGATACGCTAACCATCGCCATGCGGCCAATAAATTCAACCCAGTGCAGCATCAACCCCGTCAACGTAATATGATATGTAGCCATCATATCCGTAGGCAGCCACCAGGTTGCAAGAATCAAGACAATGGCATCGGCAAACAGCAAGAGCAGTGATGTGATCAGCGGAACAAGCACAAGAATAAAAACTAACTTGGCGCCCAGCATCATTGAATCTGCAACGGGCATCGAACGCCAGAAAAACAAACTGCCCTCTTGCTTCTCCTTTTGCAGCGTTTTGGGGGTATAAATCAAAAACAACACAAAATATATAATGCCGGCGACAACCTCGTTAAGTTTTCCGATAAACCCGGCAAACATCCCCGTCGTCGCTGATAAGCTTATAGTGCTATCGCCTGAGGTCTCCCAAGACATCGAAAAGTTATTGCCGTAAACAACAAAAACAAAATTGACCACAGAGAGCAACGCAAGAAAAAGCGGCAACTTCCAGACAATCGAATACTCAAGCAGTTCTTTTTTTATTAATGGGAAGAGCTGTTTCATTCTTGCTCCTGCTGTAACGCAACAAACAATTCAACCAAGGATACTGAGCTTACACTGCCGATCTGAGCCAGTTGCTCTTTGTCCTCTAACCTAAAAATACCCTGTAATGTCTCGGTTCCTTCTTTAATGTGCAATGGCTCTGCCGCCAATAATTGGCTACGCTTTTCACGCGGACAACTCACTTTCGCATAACGAGAGACGACGGCCGGCAACTCTCCGGTTTCTATCACCCTACCTCGTTTCAGCATTAAAACGTGCGTCAGCAAATGCGAAATATCATCCACATCATGACTTGCAATAACCACCGAGCGTTTTCCGGCATGAAACCATTTAACAACATTCTGATAGAAGCGTTCCCGATACATAAGGTCTAACCCCAACGTCGGCTCATCTAAAATCAGCACTTTGACATCAGTTGCCATAATCAAAGCGAGGTGTAACTGGAGCTTCATGCCTTTAGACAAACGAGCCACCTGCATTTTAACGCCGATATCCGTCTCTTTTAGGTATTCCTCAACCTTGTTACGCTTAAATCCAGGATGAAGACCTGCAACATAATCAATAAGCTGGTTTACCTTCATCCATCCGGGCAATATTGCCGCATCAGAAAGATACGCAAGGTGCCGAACAATCTCGACCCTATCTTTCCTCGGCTCACAACCCAGTACAACCAACTCGCCTTTAATATCATGTACACCAAGAATCGCATTAATCAACGAAGATTTCCCGGCACCATTATGGCCCAGTAAGCCTAGTATCTGCCCTGGCTCTAATACGAAATTCACATCGTTCAGCGCATGAAACTTGCCATAAGACTTACTTAACTGTTTTGCTTGAATCAGGGTTTCCACTCGATTAATTCCACCGTAGTCCATCTTAGGTATTCATCAGCACAGTTGTCTCTGTGCATTACCAATTCTGAATATACCTAAACTAAATCAAGATACTAGTTTCAAAGCAAGGAGAAAGTATGCCTTTTAGATAAAGTCCTCGATCATGATGTAATAACGTATATCTTTAAATCACTAGATATACCACTGACTGAATTTACCAAACATTTTTCATATTCAGTATTATACCCAAACTCCATCAGCAAGCTCCTCCATGCCGATGTGTAAGAGGACATTAAGCCATTGATTTGTAGGCAATGCAGACCGCTACTGGATATACAGAATACAAGGAGAGAATAACGAAGGTTGCGCACCAATCTCTTGGTGCGCAAAGAGGCAATCACAAATATCGACACCGAGTCATAATGCTCAGGTATAATTTAGGCGAAGAACACCCTAGCTAGACGCTATATTTCTACTCATTTACTGGGTCGTTATTATTTGCGAATTAAATCGCAATACTGCTGAAAGACCAACAATATGAAACAGGTATTATAAGGCTTCGTCCTGTTCGGCAAATAACTCTTCTGGATGAACGCCGTCTTTTTCCATAAGAGCCAGAATTTCAGTCATTCGTACCTGACGCGCTTCTTCTTTAAATTCATGAAGAACAGCAATCAAATTATTGATTTTCTGAATTGGCATACGCTTGATTACCGCTTTTTGACGACCTGGTACTTCGTCTGCGAAATCAATTAGGACTTGGCGATAATCAACTCGCTCTTCCTTCACAACACCGGTTTTAGTATCAACAGATACTGAACCATTCTTTTGTTCAACACCTTTCAGCATCGCCGCAAGCGCCTTTTCGGCAGCCGCAAAATTATCCATGAATTATACCTCTAAAATCGAAATCACGTTGGGAGCAATTAAATCGATTTTATCGACATGAAATTGTGGAAGTACTCCGAGCATGATAATCGAAATATACAATGAATAGTTACATCAACAGATGTGTAGTAATTCGCAAAAAATGTCACCTGAACATTATCGTGAAAGGATAAGACACTAAACAGGATCGATCTAGTGCGACCAAAATGGTAGATAGGCAGATAATACCTCTAGTTTGAACCCTTGTGAACACAAATCTAATAAAATTCACAACAATTCAGTTTAGGGAAAGGTCTACCGTCAAACCATACTGACAAAAACTGACGCATTTTTAAAACTATCAGCTTGTTTTTTAAGTTTGGTTCACACTTTTCTATTTGGCAATAGTCGGACATAATTTGAGTCTCACCATTACTCACCCAACAGACGGCAATCTATGCATCCTTTACTTTCGGTGTTCTCGTGGACAAGGCTTAGCTCAACACAGGCTCGATACGCAGCTTGTATACTTATCAGTGGCTTAGCCCTACCCTCAACAGGCTTAGCCTCGGTAAAAATCGATACCCACTTCCAAGCGACACAGGCCTGCCCTGCCTATCAGTCGTTTCGCAAACAGAGCAACCCAAATAATATCCATACCCAAACAGGTACACGCTATCAGGCATATCTACTTAATAAACCCGATGGTGACTGGGTACAGCTTAAATTCAATGACGCTACCCCGCCACTTCGTTGGGTTAATCGTTCTTGCGGCCAATTAGGCTCGATCTCTAGCCCTCCAGCTAACGTCTCCACTAAAACAACAAACCACAACAATAAACAATGCGATGTCGCAAACCAACATGACTCCTATGTTCTTGCAGTAAGCTGGCAACGTGGATTCTGCGAACACAGCAATGCGGCCAACAATAAACCTGAATGCAAGGCACTGAACAATAACACGTTGAGTATTGATCATCTCACCTTGCACGGTTTATGGCCCAACCGTGCTTCCTGCGGAATAAAGTACGGGTATTGTGACCCAAACAATAAGCTATCACTCAAACCATCGACGATTGATGCCATTGCCCCGTGGATGCCGAATTTTTTGTATCAACAAGACTTTGGCGCATACCAATGGAAAAAGCACGGAGCATGCCAAGCCCTTGATGATGATAGCTATTTCCTTCTTGCTGCTGATCTCGTAAAACGCGTTGATGCTTCTGCAATCGGTCAATATATTAAGCACAATGCAGGAGAGCGAATCTCAGTAAAGAAGATGCAAACAGAACTACAACGTCAACTAGGCCAAGATACTGTCCGCAGGATCCAATTGTCATGCTTGAAAAAGCGCTATCTTCAAGAAGTCAGGATCTCACTCCCTTTGGATATTGAAAACAATTCATCTCTCGAAACGATGCTTGGCCAAGCGAAGCCCATGAAAAATTTCAGAGGAAATTGTAGCGCCACAATCGTCATTGAAGACTAACACCCCTTTGGGTTACCTCAAGGTATTCATTTAAACGACACCGTTATCTATTCTCATAAACGGCATCGCGCTACCTTGAGGTAACCGTTTAAACATCACCGAACATGATGTTTTTATCGCCACACAATCATATTCAACAACAAGAAATGAGAGCTTTGCATGAATTCTGAAATTCAATCCCTTGCTTTATCACCCTTGTTAGGTAGAATGATTTTCGTTGCCTGTTAAGGCGATGAATATAAAGCCTTTTGGCGGACATTAGCGCAGTTTGGTAGCGCACTACTCTGGGGGAGTAGGGGTCGCTGGTTCAAATCCAGTATGTCCGACCAAAAGGCTTTCCCCGCATCAATACGAGCCATTTATCATCCCCTATCTAGTCCGACCAATATTTTACATAAATTTATCAATAAATTAAGATAGTATACTTATACTGTTTTATTTAATGCCCGCAACTGAGCGTATGATTCCTAAGGTACATAAATTATAATGATGAAGCTGCTAAACCTTCTCAGAATCAGCGTGTTATTGCTGATTATGCTGATTGCATCAGCTTTACTACTGGATAGATGGTTTTCAACCCAAACACAAGCGCGTATCTTTGATACCGCAGATGCAATCCCTGCTCGCTCCATCGGCCTCGTCCTAGGTACCAGCAAATATATCGCCAAGTCCCTCAACCCCTACTACAAATACCGAATCGATGCGGCTAAAGCGTTATACAAGAAAGAAAAAATTAATGTCTTGCTGCTTAGCGGCGATAATGCCCATCGTTCATACAATGAACCATGGACGATGAAACGCGACTTGCTCAGAGCCGGTATTCCAGATCAAGACATTGTTCTGGATTATGCTGGATTTAGAACACTGGACTCTGTGGTGAGAGCTAAGAATGTCTTCGAAGCCGATCATTTTGTCATTATCACGCAGCGTTTCCACTGTGAGCGAGCCTTGTTTATTGCCGAACGTAATAATATCGATGCTATTTGTCTTGCGGTTCCTGAGCCTAAGGGGTTAGCCGGTCTGAGAATTCATATACGGGAAGTGCTCGCGCGTATCAAAGCGGTAATTGACTTGTATGTATTAAACGTACAACCAAAATTTCCTGGCCCGCCAGAGCCCATTAAGCAGAGTGACAATACTCTCGAAGGCCCCCCGCCTCCCAAGCCACACTAATCTGAAGAGCCACATCAGTGGCTCTTTTTTTGTTTCAACGAAACCAGACAGCCTCCGCCTCAAAAAACTGCCGCTCCTAATGGGTAGAAATCTACACATTCCACGGTCACAGACTCACAAAAACAACAATGCGATTACAGTTAGGTTAATTATCGATCAACCACGACTTAACAAAGCAAAAACAATTGGTAACATTTGTCGTAGCGGATGTGACAGGGAATCTTGGCCATCCTATTACTATAATCAGCACAAGGAAAAATTATGACAGCCTTAGCCATGACTCTAAGAAACTGGCTGTTTGACCGAAACAGCCTCATCCTACTGGCCGATATCGCATTGTTTGTCGTTATGCTCAATACATTGCCTTTCGAACATGACATTGTTGTAGGTATCAGTATTCTGACTTTTATCGCCGTACTATGGCTAACTGAAGCCTTGCACGTCAGTATTACAGCCATTCTTGTACCGCTGCTGGCTATTGGCTTTGGTATTTTCAAAACACCGCAAGCCCTTAGCAACTTTGCCAACCCCATTATATTTCTCTTTTTAGGGGGCTTTGCGCTTGCCGCGGCGCTTCACAAACAAGAGCTAGACAAAGCCATTGCCGACAAGGTGCTACTAGTGGCCAAAGGCAAAATGTCGGTGGCCGTTTTTATGCTATTTGGTGTCACGGCTGCGCTATCAATGTGGATCTCAAATACCGCAACCACGGCAATGATGCTGCCGCTTGTCTTGGGGATTCTCAACAAAGTTAACGCCAAGAGCGAGCGTAGCACTTATGTCTTCGTTTTGCTGGGGATCGCTTATTGCGCCAGTATTGGCGGTATCGCGACGGTCGTGGGCAGCCCACCCAACGCCATTGCTGCAGCAGAGGTAGGCTTGAGTTTCTCAGAATGGATGGCCTTCGGTTTGCCAATTTCCATTATCTTGCTGCCAATCACCATCGCCATATTGTACTTCCTGATCAAACCGAACCTAAACCACACTTTCGAGCTTGATCACCAACCTGTGGCATGGAGCAACGGCAAGCTTATTACTTTGGCCATCTTCCTTTTAACTGTTACCTTCTGGGTTTTCAGCAAGCCCATCAATGCGTTCCTTGGCGGTTTTAGTAAATTTGACACCTTGGTTGCACTAGGGGCTATTGTTCTTCTTGGTGCATCACGGGTTGTTAAGTGGAAAGATGTTGAGAAGTCGACTGACTGGGGCGTACTGCTACTGTTTGGCGGTGGCATCTGTCTGAGTAACATCCTCAAGGCAACGGGTACTAGCATCTTCTTGGCACACAGCCTTAGTGCATTCCTCGATCAGGCAGGGCTATTTTTCACTATCCTCGTTATAGCTGGTTTTGTTGTTTTCCTTACGGAATTTGCCAGCAATACCGCGAGTGCCGCCTTGCTTGTGCCTGTATTTGCAACCGTTGCCGAAGCGCTCGGGGTGTCACCTGTCGTCCTGTCGGCATTAATCGCGGTATCGGCCTCGTGTGCCTTCATGTTGCCAGTCGCGACACCGCCTAATGCCATCGTATTTGGTTCTGGTCATATCAAACAATCAGAGATGATGCGAGCAGGTATATACCTTAACATTGCTTGTATTGGTGCCCTATCAATCTTTGCCTACTTGTTCTGGTAAGCACCGCCCTCTAAAATGCAACAAGGCCAGCATCTGCTGGCCTTGTTGTTTTCATCTATCTCAAGATACCGGTGAAATTTCCACCCTATTTCGTCCCTGCTCTTTCGCCAGATACAACGCACTATCGGCACGGCTGATAAACTCATCTACCGACTCATCAATACGGTACTCGGCAACCCCTAGGCTGCAAGTTATGGCTGTACCTAGACTCCAATGATAATGCTCAACAATATTCCGAAGTTGCTCGGCAAATTCCTGCGCGCTACGCAAATTTGTCGCCGGGCAAAAAATAATAAACTCTTCCCCTCCCCAGCGAACAACCACATCCGTTTTTCTGGCGCGCAAATTCAATACTCGACCAAATTCCTTGAGAACTTCATCCCCGCAATGGTGGCCAAACTGATCGTTGATACGTTTAAAATGATCAATATCGATATAAATAATTGAAAATGAATGGCAATTAAGTCGAGAAAAATCCAAGATTTCGCTAAGCCAAGAGTCAACGGCGTGACGGTTCTGAGTGCCTGTCAGATTATCGGTAAAGGCAAGCTCCTCAAATTTCATCGACTTCTGATACAAATTTTTGTTGGCATCTTTAAGAAAGTCCGCCTTTGCCACTACTTGCTGTAACTGAAAATTTAACCGCCGACGTTCAAAATAGAGAAAAACAACTGCGGCACTAATCCACAACATCATGTTTATCCGCAATAGCGTCGATTCAGATATCCATTGCCCGTAAAAAACCAGCTTATTGAGTCGGATCGTGTAATTCGTCGGTTTAACAAAACTGCCCGTTGCAATTTCTATGGTTTGGATTTGTGAGAATTCGGGGCCTGCTTTTTCAATCGGTATGGCATATTCAGCGATCCACCAAGAGAGTACCTGAAAGGAATCCATCGGGATCACTAACAGTCCGTTACCGGCCCCGGGCGCATACTCTATCGCGTTGAACTTAAGTGAAATGGGATCATTTTCGCTGGAATAAGATGGGTCGTAATTGCGGAGGTAAACACGGATTCTCTCGTCATCCACGGGGCTAAAATAATCAACATCAATGCCCACAGAATGATAAGTAGATAAGTCGATACCACGGGCAATATTGGTAAAATTAATAGCGATTTCACAAAATGGCCATTGCCCGGCTTTGCCCAGTTCACAATTGAGGACTATCGACTCGCCATCTATATCAAGATACGTTTGAGTGTCGCCACCTTGCGTCGTGTCATCAATACTGGAAAAGGCGGCGTTTTTAGCACTGACAACAAATTCCTTGTTAAAGCCGCCAAGCATATAGAAAAGATAAGAAAAAAATGAGAACGACAACAATATATATGCTGTATATCGTAGCCGTAGTCTGAGCCTGTCCACGCTTTCACCTACTCAATGTACGCATTATCATTTTCATTGAACCGCAACAAGGAAAAAACAGAGGTAAACCTCTGTTAAAATTACTAATTCTTGTCACGAATTAACTTCCTAGCCTACTGATAATGCGCACATTTCACTCAAATATCAACCTCTTTTCTGGTGACGCCCTCGATTTTTATGAATTTGCGACTTGGCTTTAGCTCTGCGCTTATCTTTTGAGCGGGATGGGCGTTTGTCATTCGGTACAACCGCGAAAGGATCTGGCTCATACCCCTCAAGCCATTCCTGTGGCAATCGGCTATCTAGCAGCTCTTCAATCGCACGGAGTGCCCACTCTTCGTCTAAGCTCATCAGTGAAATCGCGTGCCCTTTCATTCCAGCACGACCTGTTCGGCCAATGCGGTGAACGTAGTCTTCCGCTTTGAATGGCATATCAAAATTAACAACGTACTCTAACTGCTCAATATCCAGACCACGGGCAGCTACGTCTGTCGCAACCAGCACGCGCACCTTACCCTCTTTGAAATCATTGAGTGCACGTTGGCGAGCGCCTTGGCTTTTATCACCATTAATAGAGGCTGCCTTAATCCCATCCTTGCCTAACTCTTTGGCTAGCTCGTCTGAGCCTTGTTTCGTTTTGGTAAACACCAAGACCTGCTGCCAATTGCGAGAGCCAATCAAATAAGACAACAGCTCTTGCTTACGATGTTTGTCAACTGGGTACACCATCTGCTCAACGGTAACTGCCGTCGAGTTAGCAGGCGTTACTTCGATCAGTTTAGGGTCTGTCAAAATATCATAGGCCAGCTTTTTCACCGCTTTACCGAAAGTCGCCGAGAAAAACAACGTCTGACGCTCTCTGCCAAGGCGCTTCATAATGCGCTTGATATCATCAATAAAGCCCATATCCAGCATACGATCGGCCTCATCTAAAACCAGCGTATTCACCAAGCTAAGATCAACCGTCCCCACATAAGCGTGATCAAGAAGACGTCCAGGTGTCGCCACTAAAATATCAACACCACCAGCCAATGCTTGAACCTGCATTTTGATACTGGTGCCACCGTAAGCAACCGCCACCTTCAGACCGGTATCCTTGCTATAGCTTGTTAAGCTATCAAATACCTGCTGCGCCAATTCACGGGTTGGTGTCAAAATCAAAGATCTCGCCTGTTTTTCTGCAGGTCGGTCACCCGATGCCATCAACTTATCAAGCAGCGGCAAACCAAATGCCGCCGTTTTACCCGTACCCGTTTGAGCGCCAGCCAAGACATCATGCCCAGCCATCACCTCGGGGATCGCCTGCACCTGCACGGAAGTCGGCTGCTCAAAGCCAAGCGCCTGAACATTATTAACCAATTGGCTATTCAGCCCCAAAGAGTGAAAAGACATAACATTTCCTGCTAATTACAAAGAGCAGCGATTCTAGCAAACTGCCCCCCCTAGGCAATGACAAGTTGTGTTTTAGGGGGAATATTTCCTTCCCTCAGCAGCTTCGCGAACTTCAGGACAAAAAAAAGCACCGTATTACCGGTGCTTTAACAGTGACACTATAGAGAAACTATTTGATATTCAGGAAAGCGGCCCCACGTACACCACCAGCATCACCATGCTTGGCTTTGACGATTTTTGGAACACGGGCTACTGATAAAAGATGCTTAGGAAGTCGCTTCGGCATCTCTTCATAAATCAATTCAAAATTGGACAGGCCACCGCCAAGTACAACAACATGTGGGTCAAGACCCGTGAACAAGTTTGCCAAACAGATGGCAAGCAATTCCATGAAGCGATCTACATGCTCAAGGGCTTTCTCGTCACCTTCGCCATGACGCTTGATGATTTCAATGGCTTTAAGCTGCTCACCGTAATAGTGCGCGTAAAGTTGCTCAAATCCACGGCCTGACAAGTAATTATCAATACAACCCTTGTTCTTGCAACCACAATCGAACAGCGGGGCTTTTTCGCCGAGATGGAACCAAGCATCAATCGGCATACGTGTATGACCAAGCTCACCGGCAACATGGTTCTTGCCTGAGAATACCTGACCATCAAACACGATACCACCACCAAAACCGGTTCCTAGAATCAGACCCAGAACTGACTTTTCACCCTGAAGTGCTTCATCCCACGCTTCAGAAAGTGCAAAACAGTTAGCATCGTTGTCAATTGCAACCTTACGACCAATACGTTGCTCTAAATCTTTTCGTAGAGTGCGGCCTGTAGCAGCGGGTACGTTAGACGTCAGCAATGCACCATCTTCCGCATCTTCCATACCTGGGATGCCAATACCTACCAAGCCCTCGCAGCCAAACTCCCGATCGGCTTTCTCGATTAGACCAACCAAGGTATCTAACAGCTTGTCGTAATCATCACCGGGTGTTGGCACACGCTCTGTTGCCACACGCTCAAGCTTCTCGTTAAAGGCGCCAAACTCAATTTTAGTACCGCCTACATCAAAGCCGTAGTACATCCTGCACACTCCGAAAGTCATTAAAAAACAAAACTGAAAAAATTATCCACATAACTACACCTACAGACTGTGACGAGACACGAATTTAGCAGGCTGCAATTCTGCGATAAGTCGCGAATGTTGAAAGAAACACCAAACTGTTTCACAAAGTAACGTCTTGATGTTACTTAATTACCTGTATTTTCCATTTTCTTAGGTGGCTCGGAATAACTATCCCGTCTCCCCTATGATGGTTAAATTAATATTCAGTCATACATAACGCGAGATCAATTTTGGCATTGTGCTCCGGCAACATTCGGTTCATCTTTCCTGCCATATAACTTTCTCGGAACACATCAAACCATAAATCCAGAACTTCGGCATTTTTACTTTCGCCGTACAAATCTATAATTCGAGCAGCGACTTCTGCCGTTCCCAACTGATTGGCCTTGGACGCTTCCCTCACCTGATAGCGCGATGGTTTTTCCGGATTGATCGACAGCACAGGAAAACTATTCAAATACGGACTCTTACGAAACATTTTTTTCGCTTCAGCCCAACTGCCATCCAGCATAACAAACAAAGGACGCTTACCAGGGGCAAGCTCAACTTGCTCGGCGACCCTGCCAGGTTCGGCATATTCAGCGGGGAAGACCACATAAGGCTGCCATTGCGGATCAGCAAGCAGTGACAACATGTCAGGGTTAGGCTCGGTACGAGACCAGATGTAAGCGTAGGTATCGTGGAACAAATCGGCGATAAGCCGGCCTGTATTGCTTGGCTTCAGCACTTCATCATCGTACATCACCAGCAAAAAAGCCGCATTGGAATTGATTACCGGCTTGCTCGCGCAAATGCACATCGTCGCCCGCAGCATACAAAAGCCACAACGCTCTAACTTGCCGCCTCTGGCCAAAAATGGTTTTGTCGAACGAGCAAGGCGCTCATCGTAAAGCTTATGGACAGCGTGAATTCGCATAACAACCTACCAAACAATATAAAACGCCTGCATTGTACTGCTGTCTCGGCAAGTTGCAATCATTGTGAACCTAGATCACAATTTGAGGTTCATACGATATTCCAGTGAGATGAACGAGAGTGCCATGATCAAAAACGGCCACTCAATATGAGCAGCCGATTTTCGCTGTGCATCGTCATTAACGAAACGCAGATTGTTACTGGGCGTATTGGCTAATTGCCGAATCAAACAGGTTTTTGACCAGACCAATATAGTCTTCCAAAAATACGACCTGCTCGTTCGTTGGGCAACGAGTCCATACTCCAGCCAAGACTTCATTGAGGTCTTCAACAACCGCATCAGCTTCTTGCATCAACTTAAAACGGAAGTCTTTTGCCAAATCAGGATTTTGGGCAAATACAGCCATCAAATTCGTTGCTATCATATCCGTCACAACATCCTCGACTGTTTCAGCACAGCCTTCAGCGTCTGACTTTTCAAATAGCGAGAGATGCTCAGTAAAATATTCGATGAGCGCGTGATAGCCTTCAGATTCTACAACCATAACTTCCGATTTCTCGTTTACGATTCCTATGGGCCGCATAGATAGACAACGTCTATCGCGTTCCTGCCGAGCCCTTCTCATATTCCCAGCGAACTAAATCAAGACCATAACTCAAGTTAGCTCTATGCCCAAATCGCGTCTTGCTGTTTGGGTACACAGTAGCATTCTAAAAAATATAAGATTAATTACAATGATATAAATTAAGTTTTTACATTCACATGCTTTGTTTTTGGGCAGTTTTCTCACTGACGGCAAAGATTGTAGACTGATTACGGCCATTCTGCTTGGAGTGATATAACGCACGGTCTGCACATTCTAGCCATTGATTGTAATTTGCCATTGCCGGAGTCCACTCTGCCATCCCCAAACTCACGGTGGTGATGATCTCGCGAATGTCTACCTTGACGACCGCCTTCTCTATTCGCGACCGCAGCCGTTCGGCAAAATACATCGCCATGTCGGCACTTGTTCCCGGTAGGATAATCCCAAACTCCTCGCCGCCATAACGCCCCGCCAAATCACTCTGACGTTTGGTTTTCTGCAAAATTGTCGAAATTTGCTTAATGACAGCATCTCCGGCGACATGACCATAAGTGTCATTGACCTTTTTAAAATGGTCGATATCAAACATCACCAAGGTTGATGACGATTGCAACTGGACACAACGATCAAACTCTTCGGCCAAGCACGTTTCCCAATGGCCGCGGTTATAAAGCTGGGTGAGCCGATCTGTCATACTGAGATGGGTAAGTTGCGCATTAGACTCATGAAGGTGCATCTTATTGCGCGCAATATCCGAAACATCTGTAATGGTAAGGCAGATATGGTGATATTCCCCGGTCAACGACTTCAACGGCGTCAACGTCATATTTTGGTACATCACTGACGATCCCCCCACCACGGGGCTGAAATTACTAAAATTAAAGATGAACGGACGATCTTCCCAACAGCTGAATGTGCGTGTACGCAGCTTGAATGTGGAGTTTATTTTATTTATCAGCCATGTTTTAGGTAAATCATCAATCACATCAAATAGGTCATAGCCCATGATTCGATCAACACAGACTCCGCTGTAAGCCTGCATAAAGCTATTCCAAGCGACAACTCGGTGTTCCCTGTCAAGGATCACCACACCTGCATCAATATTGTCTATAACCTGCAAAATAAGGTGAAAATCGGCAAGGTGGCTTTTTTCATTCAATGCAATGTCTCCATAATTTGTCTAATGACTGGAATTGAATGGCAATCCATCATAAACAGTACCGCACATTCCACATCATACCGTTCAGCTTTATAGCAATATTCAACAGTAAACAGCGACTGCTGGTTGCTCACATTATCTCCCCAGGCCATATAGTCCTCCATCACCAAAGGCTGGCGGACCGAAAATGGAATATTCATTTGCTCTGAGAGGGCGACCAAAAATGACGACACCATTAAATTTGCAATATTTACGACAATTTCATGTTTGTTTTCATCAACCTGACTAAAGCCTAGTCTTTCACCAAAATGAAGTATGTCACGCCCATGCAAACAGATTAATGCCTCTCCATGTATACCACCGCCTACAAACCGCTGCGAAATTGCGGTTGAATCAGGCTGGTGCTTAATATCGTGGATCGTCATTAAAAGATCAGCCGGACACAGCATGGCGACATTGGGCTGCGGCATCTTGATAAATTCCCCAAGGTGATCCGAAATAATTGCCCCCCCTCGCCCCAAAGCAATGTTGGCTATTTCCCGAAAGGCTGTCAGGCAAGCGTCGTTCCCCCCAGTAATAAACGCAGGTGACGGCTCAACCGATATGTGGCGAATCTTCGTGCTGGCGAGATGCTGAGTGTCGTTAGAGGGCAAAGCGCCATCAACACCGACCTCGGAAAGTACTTTCAAAAGCATCTGCTTTTGAAATGGTTTGGCAAGAAAATGAGCGGCACCAAGACGACTACAGCGCTCTTTTGCCTGTTGCTGTATATCCGCTGACAGCACAATAATCGACAGCTCTGACCGCTGATCCGCTAATTCTTCCAATACCTCAAAGCCGTCCATAACTGGCATGGTTAAATCCAGAAACAAAATATCAATGCGTTCATTTGCCATACAATTCAGCGCTTCTTGTCCGTCGCTAGCAAATATCACACTGACACCTTCAAACTCTTGAAGGTATTTCGACAGGCTCCGGTGTACCACCGGTGAATCATCACATATCAAAATACGTTTGGGGGACAGCACAACTCACACCTATATTTTTATCGAATGTGAAAATGATAATGTAAATATGCAACTCATGGTTTATATAAGCACGGTATTTTTGCACTAAGTGATACTGATCGGCTTTTCCATACAATTAATGTGAAATAGTTTAATTTTCATTGCTTTTATCGTGCTATTGACTCTTTGGCTTATTTATAAACTCAAGGTATGATGGTTATACTCCAATGACGTCAAAATGGTTATTTCAGCATATTAAAAACAGACAATATAAGTTGATGAATGGCACGCTACTTTTCGCTTATTTTACAACTCGTGACTATGCTGGAACCGCTTTAATTCTTCATTTTGAGGTAAATTGGGTATAAACATTACTATAAAGGAATCCTTCATATGAAAGTCATTCGTCTGGTGCTCGGACAACTCATCCTGCTCTTCAATGCCGTATTTTCGCCTCGGTCGCTAAAACGAGATGAAGAACAACAAGACAAGGTAAACAAAGCAGTTGCCCAACTTAAACTTTATCAATTCGATGCCTGCCCGTTTTGCGTAAAAGTACGCCGCACTGCCAAACGACTAAGCCTACCGCTGGAAACGCGTGATGCAAAACAGCCTGAACATGAGAAAGAGCTCATTGCCGGAGGGGGGAAACGTAAAGTGCCTTGCCTTCGTATCGAAGAAGATAACGGCAACGTTACTTGGATGTATGAATCAAACGACATCATTGAATACCTAGAGAACCGCTTCAACGCTGCGTGATTACTGTTTTGACAACCGCAAATGGCTAGTCATCCTAACCATTTCGGCGCTATCTAGCTGCCTCCAGACATTGAGCCTAGTGGTCGAGTAGTCTTGAGGTAGCTTGCCCTATCATTATCTACAACAAAAATAGTTACGACACCGCCCCCCATAAACAGAAATTTCCGCTCTCGAGTCCTTCATTTTTGCACCAAACGGTCGATATAGTGAGTTAGTGCCCCCAATTTGCGATGTATATCCTAATGAAAAAAACCAAAATCATTACCACTGACGACATCTTGCTCAAGCTCTGCCAGTCATTTTCAACGGTATTGTCTACAGCAACCGACAGTGACATTTCCTACTCGGCAATGGTACAAAAAATCAACAAAACCAGCCTCAAGCCTGATATCGGCTGTTTTGTTCTGTTTGACGGTGGCTTTACCGGTCTTGTTGTGAGCAATTTTTCACAACAAGCTGCACTCGAACTGTACAAAAATTACATGTTAAAAATGGGCATGATGGAAGACGAGCTCGCAATTCACCATACGTCAGATGAGGTATCAGACGTATTGGGCGAGCTCATGAACCAAGTTGTGGGTGACTTCACTGGCAAAATCCGCCGCGAGCTTCAGGTTTCTATCACCCAGAACCAGCCAAAGATGCTGGCACTCAACAAACAAATTTTACTATCTGTTGATACTAACCTTGATCGCCCGCAAGCACGCCGCGTAAGTTTCACGACTGAAAACAATAATATTTTCTACCTTGAGCTAGCTATGGATAAAACTGAGTTTATTCAACTCGAAGAGTTTGACCAGCAAAGCCATGATGATCCTGACAGCATCATCGAACAAACACAGCGTTCCCAGCAACCTAGCAAATCTGAGGCGAAGCAACCCGATGTTGACTTGGATTTACTTGATGAACTAGGCCTGTAAACACCTCGAAGCATCACTATTCGCTGTCTTCCCCCATTCACGGATAGAGGAAGACAGCGCGGTAACGTCCTCTGTGACGTCTTCCCCCCTCAAGGATGAAACATCGCTTCATCCATGCTTTGCTAAACTTCTCAAAACACACGGTATGAGAGAACGTTATGCACTGGCGGTGTTACCTAACCCTAATAGCAGCCCAAGTATGCCTTGCTGGAGTGTGCTATGCAGAAAAAATCACCTATAATGAGCTGGAAAACGGCGATACGATTTCAGTCACACTAGATCAACTGTTGCCCACTCAAGCCGTGCTTGATTACGATGCTATCTATGCCAACCTGCAGAGATACAAAACCGACAAAAAAAATATATTTAATGACCTCTGCCGTTTAAATGGTCGATCAGGGGTAAAAAAATGGTCTGAAGACTCAACCCCTACCGACTCTGCAAGTTATCAATGCAAAGACAAAACCACAAAGCACAAAACCGCACTCAGCACTGTGGTGATAGGCCCTGAAGAAGGTGTGCTGTACTTAACGGATAAACTGACAGCACTCTCAACCTTTTGGGATATGCCGAACGGCGGAACAAGCGTCCCCATTACAGTTAAAGTGGCACATAACCTTCTCGATTCTGGTGATGACTTCTGGGCTGAAATGAATAATGACCATGAAGTTTGGTTATTCAACCGCAAAGGCGAAAAAATAAAACCGGATGATTTGCCTGAATACATTGGTATGAAACAACTCAAAAACGACAAGTACCTATCGGTTGTCAATTTCCTCGAAGGGATAAGCTATCGCCCTCCTAAGCCTGATGGAAAAGACAATAACACCACAACGATTCCTTTTCTTGCATTGAACTGGGCTTTGGAAATTCGCAAGCACATGAATATCTCTGATTATGATCTCAATGATCCTGAAGAGTACGCCACTGCACTTACCGAGGCGGCAACCATCATGGTCGATCTCACGGATGATACGGTTATTGGAAATTCAAAGCGCACAGCAAAAGAAATGGGAAAATTCGATACCGTCGACAGCCAAGCATTAGAGGCTCTTGTCACAGATAAAAAATCACGCTTTGGCCTTGCTATCGCCTACCGCCTAGACAAAAAAGAGAAATCAACACCTAAAGCTATCCTTGATGAAGAGAAACAAGAAAAACAAGCGGCCAAAGACAAAGACAACGGGGAAAACCCACCATCCTCTAACGACAACCCCAAAAGTGAATGATCATTAACTCGCCGTGTACTGTACCGCACGACTAACATCAAGAATTAATAACCACGTATAACGCAACAAGAAGCGCAGACAAAACAAAAGGAGCACTCAGATGCTCCTCTTGTTTATCACGGGCTAAGCGCCCTCACACAGCCGATCAGTTATTCAGGATCTGAACCGTATTGGCATCAACCGCATTGATGCTATCGTCTTTCTCAATAACGCCATTAATCTGAATTTTGCTTTTTGGCGTAATTGTCTGGCCATTCCATTCATCGTCATCAATCTTTACTGGCATATTTCCGGTATCATCAGCAAAAAGATAACGCTCGTTACCCAATGAATGAGTCAGGTGGCCAACAAGCGTCACAGGCGTACCATCGGTCAGCCAGCTTGCATTCATAACATCTTCAACCGTATTGAGATTGTCGTTGGCGCTAGGCCCCTGAAAACCACCGCCCGACGAAGAGTTATCGGCAGCCAAAACAGAACTGGAAAGCAGTAGCGCACCAAGAGTGACAATTAGTTGTTTTTTCATTTTTTGCTCCTTTTCTGGTTTGACCTAAGTATGTGACGACAAAGATGAATCGAGAATGAACAAACCATCCCTGCTGGACATATATTAGCAGATGGCAAGCAGCCCATTGGCTGGCTATGAGCGACAATTTTTTTGATCCTTCGCACTGTCCATACCGGCAACAAACCAGAATAGAACCGCTTAACTCTTTCGCTGGCTCTGTTTCGCTGACTTAACATCACGGCCTTGCCATTATTTTCTGTTATAGTGCCGGTACCATAAATAACAATAACATCAGTTAATGAGAAAAATTATCTTACCGCTTGTCATGGTTGGATTTTTTGCACTTCCCACTGCGCTTCAAGCCAATACGGAAAACAGTGCGTGCAACGATACAACCACTGCTAAAACCCGAGCACTATTTTTAAAGCATTATCAGAAAAAAGATTACACTGCCGCCTACTACGCAGCTTATCTTTATGCTGATAGTTGCCCGGCCTTGTTTTCGGCGCATTCACCGTCAGCAGAAACACTATGGCTGCTTAGCGACTATTCTCTCGCGGCATCACGGACTGATAATCAAAAAGCATGTGACGACATAGCTTCCCTTATTAAGGCCGATACGTTACAGCAACATCCCCGTATCGCCCAAGCAATACAAACCAACCTTGGCCTATGTTCACTCAAGCAAACCGAGTCACGGATTGATACGCGGCTTACTCGCTCAAGTTGTGCTCTTGACAAAAATTTCCTTGCCGTGCCGGCATCTTGGCAAGGCAACGTCGCAAATCATGAGTCGATAGAATGTATTGGCCCCAAAACATTAACCAAAGGGACATCGCTAACCTTACTAAAGGCGGGCACCGACACTAAAGCAATTCGCATTCCCTTCGACGGTGTTATACCCAACGACGGCAAGACCCGTCTTCTCTTCCTTGGCGACGAACGCCCTATGATGGTTGCCAATGTCTTTAACACCGAAGGCTCCCTGCAACCCCAAGCTGCTAACAAACGTACCGAATACTATTCATTACGCGCTTATCAAACCAACGAAACAACCCAGCAGCAAGTCGCACAACTCAATACCGGTATGGTACAGAGCAAAAGCGACAACGATTACTCACCGGAATACCTTGCTGAGCTAGAAAAAACAATAACGACAGATTTTACCGTCGATCCATACAACTGGTGGGGACACAAAGCGCTCATCGACATCAATGAAATGGCTAGTCAGGAAAACTTCCTTGTCGCTCAATATAAGGGCCATATTGAGCTAGTTTATAATCTTGGTAATGATATTAAGACGCTTGATTTGCTAACGGGCAACAAAAAGACCGTATTCACAGCACCTGAACCGGTCTATGTCCATAGTATCGAAGAATCTCTGCTGTATATAAAAAACAAACAGGATGATTATTTCGAGCTAGCTCTCTCTGCGGCAGCTCCCTCTCTGGTACAGGTTCCTTATGCGCCACCTCCGCACAAAGGACGCTATTCGTCCGTACCGCTAGTATCAGCCGACCAACAAAGTCAAATAAACAGCGATGATGGCCAATTACTCGTTGAAAGCCCCTACCATAAAAGCATTCTGATTAATGATCATTACGAAAACTGGGTGATCAACAACCTTTCTTGGGGGGGCGATAGTTATGAAATCTATTTTGATAACTCATCAGCCTATGCCTGCATCTGGCGGGTTGATTTACTCAACCGTAAAATCGAACGAGTTATTCCGATAGAAGCCGCCGTTGAACCCTATGGATTTCGTGTTGGCAATGTCCCTTATGTGATATATGCCGATCGAGACAAAGACAAACTCTATTTAGCGACACCGATGTAATTATCAATCGTCGAATACCCAAGTGATATCCCAGCCATCAAGCTAAATGTCATTTGGGTATATCACGCGATGTATGATGCGCATTCTACTGCTCTGTCTTAATTTCGATAGACATCGTTCTGCGTACAAGCATTTCAATTAATTTTGATTTTCTTGTTATCGCAGTAATTTTCATCTATTATTTCGCACAATCCGATCGGATTATTTATTTTCAACCACAACAAGAAAGGAGTAATCATCATGACAACGACAACATTATTTTCTGCAGGCCTTTCCCGCTAAGTCATCAGGAACAAATCCTTCCTTAGATACTTCTCGCCCGGTCCACAGGCCTGCCAATAGACTTTTGTTAAATCCTTTTAGCAAGGAATTGGTATTATGGGCAAATCCGTCCAAAAGATTTCAAACAACGTCAGCCTTATTGCATCCAAAAATACTTGGATTGAAGGGCTAGCTATACAGCAACTTCAAAAAACATCAGAGCTAGAAAGCATTATACGCGCAGCTGGTATGCCTGACTTACACCCCGGCAAAGGCTACCCTATCGGTGCGGCTTTTTTCTCAACAGATAAAATATACCCTGCCTTAGTCGGTAACGATATTGGCTGCGGTATGGCCCTTTGGCAAACCTCCGCAAAAATATCCAAAATTAAAATAGACAAACTCGCCAAACAGTTAGAAAACATCGAGTCTCCTCTTGATGATAGTTGGGATTCAATCATTAACGATGGCAAGCAAGGCAAAGGCATTGAAGACAATCGCTACGACCATGCACTGGGTACTATCGGCGGAGGCAACCACTTTGCGGAGTTCCAAGCCATCGAGGAGGTTTTCGACCAACAATCCCTTGAGGTATTAGGGCTTGATAAAAAACAGTTACAGTTACTTGTTCATTCGGGATCAAGAGGCCTAGGGCAATCTATCCTGATGGAGCACATAACAGAATATAGCCACAATGGTATCAGCGTTGGCAGTGAGGGTTTCCAGCATTATATGACCCGTCACAATACCGCCGTATGCTGGGCGGCACTCAACCGTGAACTCATCGCCAAGCGCTTTATCGCCGCCATCAAAGCCGATGGCCGTTGCGCACTGGACGTGACCCACAACGCTGTTACCCCAACAGTGATTGATAATACGACTGGCTGGGTACACCGCAAAGGGGCAACCCCCAGCGACCAAGGCTATGTGATTATTCCGGGGTCTCGCGGTGACTATAGCTACTTGGTAAAGCCTACAACTGATGTCCCTACAAGCGAAGACGGCCATATTGCCAGTTTGTTCTCGCTCGCCCACGGTGCAGGCAGAAAATGGAAGCGCGGCGATTGTCATGGCCGCCTTAGCCATAAGTACAAACGCGAAGATCTATACAAGACAGCCCTTGGCAGCCGGGTAATTTGCGGCAACAAAGAGCTGCTTTATGATGAAGCACCTCAAGCATATAAAAAGTGTGAAACGATTATTGAAGACCTTCTCGATGCAGGGCTGATCACGCTAGTGGCAAAATTACGACCCGTACTCACCTTCAAAACGCATGGGGGAAACTTGTCATGATTTTATTGCAACTATCATCAGGACAAGGCCCGGCAGAATGTTGTCTGGCTGTTGGGTATACCCTTAAATATCTTTCCAAACAGTGTCATGATAACGGCATCAACATCGATATCATTGAGCAAATGCCAACAGGCAATAAAGGCGAATTCAAGTCAGTTACCGTGCAACTAAGCGCTAAAAGTACCGGTAATGCCTTAACTTTTGCCAAGTCATGGCAAGGGAGCATACTGTGGATCAGCCCTAGCCCTTATCGTCCGAGGCACAAACGCAAAAACTGGTTCATCAGCGGACACGTCTTTAACCTAGAACAAACTAAATTAACTCATCACATAACATTTCAGTCCTGCAAATCATCAGGTGCTGGTGGCCAGCATGTCAATACGACCAACTCCGCCATTCGGGCGACACACACCGTTACGGGCATAACCGTACGAGTCGACTGCGAACGCAGCCAGCATGCCAATAAGCGGCTGGCCACGGCGTTGATCTTTAAAAAGCTAAACGAAGAAAAACAGCAACGAGATAAACATGATGATCAAACCCGTTGGCAACAGCATTGGGAGCTGGAACGAGGTAACCCGATAAAGGCATTTAAAGGTAAAGAATTCAAATTCATTCACCAATTATAATCAAAAAAACAGGCCAGCATTCGCTGGCCTGTTTTACTCTGTTACTTATCACCCTTTACGATGATAACGGGCAATAAACGTATCTAGCTTATTGGCAAACTGCTGGCGCTCTGCCTGCCCCATAGGTGCTGGGCCACCAGTTTGAATACCCGAACTGCGCAAAGTATCCATAAAGTCACGCATTTGCAGGCGCTGTTTGATCGTCTCTTTGCTGTACATCTCACCGCGAGGGTTCAATGCATGTGCGCCTTTGGTGATGACTTCATCAGCCAATGGAATATCAGCTGTGATCACGAGATCCCCGGCTTCTGCCTGCTGGACAATATAGTTGTCCGCCACATCAAATCCTGACTCAACCTGCGTCGAGCGAATATACGGTGACGGTGGTACACGAATATACTGGTTGGCCACCAGCGTTACCTGAACGCCTACACGATTAGCGACTCGGAACAAAATTTCCTTGATAACATTGGGACAAGCATCGGCATCAACCCAAATTTTCATGCTTCCTCTCTTATAGAAAACGTATCCTAGAAAAAAGCCGCCCTGACGGCGGCTTTTAAAATACAGTCTGGCTGAAGGATATTAGCCTTCTAGGCCTTTCTTCGCTAGGTACTCGTCGTAAGTACCGTGGAAATCTTCAACACCGTCTTTGGTAATTTCAATAATACGGGTTGCGATTGACGATACAAACTGACGGTCGTGAGAAACGAACATCAATGTACCCTTGTAGTTTTCCAACGCCAAGTTCAATGATTCAATCGATTCCATATCCATGTGGTTGGTTGGCTCATCCATCAGCAGGATATTTGGACGTTGCATGATAAGCTTACCAAACAACATACGGCCTTGCTCACCACCAGAAATCACACGTACAGACTTCTTAATGTCGCTTTGTGAGAACAGCATACGACCAAGAATACCGCGTACCGCTTGCTCGTCGTCACCTTCGCGCTTCCACTGAGACATCCAGTCAAGCAGGTTCATGTCTGAATCGAAATCATCTGAGTGATCCTGAGCATAGAAACCAATGTTCGAGTTCTCAGACCACTTAATCATACCTTCCATTGGATCCATCGCACCGGCCAATGTATTCAGGAATGTCGACTTACCGATACCGTTAGCACCGATGATTGCAATACGCTCACCCACTTCAACCAACAGCTTCACACCGTTGATCAGAATGTTGTCGCCGTAGCCTTGCTTCAGACCTTCAACTTCCAGCGCATTACGGAACAGTTCTTTATCCTGCTCGAAACGGATGAATGGGTTCTGACGGCTAGACGCTTTCACTTCTTCCAGCTGGATCTTGTCGATCTGCTTCTGGCGAGATGTCGCTTGCTTCGCTTTCGATGCGTTAGCAGAGAAACGGCTAACGAAGGTATTCAACTCGGCAATCTGCGCTTTCTTCTTGGCGTTATCGGCCAATAGACGCTCGCGAGCCTGAGTTGCTGCAACCATGTATTCGTCGTAGTTACCAGGGAACATACGCATCGCACCGTAATCCAAATCAGCCATGTGAGTACATACGCTGTTCAGGAAGTGACGGTCGTGCGAGATGATGATCATGGTGCAGTTACGCTCAAGAAGAACGCGCTCAAGCCATGAAATAGTATGGATGTCCAGGTTGTTCGTCGGTTCGTCAAGCAACATGATGTCTGGATCAGCAAACAGAACCTGTGCCAGAAGCACACGTACCTTCAGACCCGGTGCAACCGCACTCATCAGGCCAAAGTGCAGATCTTCAGGAATACCTAGACCAAGTAGCAATTCACCTGCACGAGCTTCCGCTGAGTAGCCGTCCATTTCTGCGAATTCTACTTCTAGATCAGCAACACGCATGCCGTCTTCTTCAGACATATCTGGCATCGCGTAAATACGGTCACGTTCTTCTTTAACTTTCCACAGCTCTTTGTGACCCATGATAACGGTATCAACAACGGTGTACTCTTCGAACGCAAACTGATCCTGACCCAGTTTAGCCATACGCTCATTCGGATCTTTTGAAACAGTACCGGCTGACGGCTCAAGCTCGCCGCCCAAGATCTTCATGAACGTCGACTTACCACAACCGTTCGCACCAATCAGGCCGTAACGGTTACCTTCACCAAATTTAACGGAGATATTCTCAAACAGTGGCTTGTCGCCAAACTGCATTGTGATATTAGCTGTTGAAATCAATGTACTGTTCCAATAATGATGTCTATCAAGCAATAAAAAAGCCGTCAGTGACGACGACCTTTTCGCGTTGTGCGGCCAGTATAACAGCTTATGTGAACTTCATCACCTTTAGTTTGCCCTACACCCGCTAAGCCGCTATCCCCCATAAAAAAACCACTCTGCTTAACTGACCAATGTACTCACACCAAAACCACAAAAAACCATCGACACTAAAGCACTGATACAGGCAGGCGTTTTGATTTTGACAATATGTCGTAATTTAACCCTACATGTCGATATTCTGGCCTACCTGAGTTATTGGGGGTATTAATTGCTTAGAATCAACGTTTGTTTTGCGTAAAATGTACGCATTAAACAAAAGGAATACTGAATGAAAAACAGATGGTTAGTCATGGCTTGTGCCCTTCCTTTTTTGGTGGCGTGTGACCATCAAAGTTCAACCGCGAGTGCATCCAATACAATAGAAACTCAACCACAAACTGTCATTAGCACACCAAGTAACAAACGACCAGCTAATACGACAAAGTGTGACTGGAATGACCAAGATAGTTATGGGCAAACACTTCTTCATAAAATTTACAACGGTACAGCCTGGACCGAAAAAAGTTTTGATGAAAAACGTGCTTTATTGTCAGAAGGTTTTAAAAATGGCTGCATAGATCCTAATTTACAGGATGATATGGGATATACAGCTGCACATTACGCAATCAGATTAATGTACGAAGTCATCCCTTATGACCCTAATTTGGATAATCGACCTTTTATACACCCGATAGAATTTCTAGACATTCTCATTTCCCAGCCAAGCTTTAATCCGAATATTCGTGATTATTACTATCGACGTTCACCATTAATGCAACTATTTAGCTATAATGACATCTTCGATATTGACATATTAAATAAAACAAATAATTTAACAAGAACAAAAGAAATTGCTTCAACTCTATTAAAAAGAGATAACATTATCTTTAACTGGCAAGATGGTGAACATGTCACGATACTTCAATCAATAAATGAGGCAATTGACAGTGTACATATCAACCCTTGTAATTGCAGCAATGAACCTCATCAACGTTTAAATACCATGAAAGAAATAAAGGAGATGATTGAAGCTAAAAACCGCAATCTCATCTACCCTTATAATAACAACGAAAATTGGGAACTACATGGTATTTTTTTAGAAATAGGTTTTAATTCAGACCTAAGTTATTTTGAACTTCTCAATAATTATTTATTAAAATCTTTTGTTCTTGGCGCAGATCCAAACTTTCTATCCGATGATCAATACACATTGCTCACTATTTTAGCAGATATTAACAATCGTTATCATGGTGCAGATGTAGAATCCAATAATGCCTTACGCACAAAATTGGCAATGACGATAATTCAACATGGTGCAGATGTAAATATTTCCACAGAAGGCCGGACACCACTCCATTTCGCTCTTGGCAGTAATAATGTTGGACTGGTTAAATTATTACTAACACGTAAAGAGCTTAATTTAAATCTGCAAGATAGAGAAGGAAACACGGCAATAATGAATTTCTTCAAATATCATGATGACGACACATTTGAAGAACAATCAAGATTACTATTCGAGCGAAGAAATGATATTAATTGGTATCAAAAAAACTATAACGGCGAAAACTTACATGCTGTTTTAAATAAAGTCGTGACAAAATATAACAGAGAATCGATGAATATATGGTTAGAAGAAAGCCTACGAGTGATCCATAATAATACTAATAATGCCAATACAGCAGCCCCAAATACTTAATTATTTACCGATGGTAAGGTAAATAGGAAAATTTAATCTTACTTTTGTAATGGTTGTACAAAACGATAATCAGGGTTGATACTAACTAAACACCCTGATTATCCATTCATATAAGCAAAATAATTCAATAAGAACTTTTGCAAGATTGACGAATGTAACAGATCTAAGCTTCTGATAGAAATAGTGATGCTTCAATTTCATAAAAACTCAAACTGCTAAAATAAAGCATTTACTTACTTGAATCTAGCTGGATAAGGATCCGCTACTCTAGACTCATCTCCTGACTCAGGTTGTTTTAAATAACGCTGCCAATGCTGTGATTTTCCTGTTCCTACGTGCGCATCATGATCATCCAGTAAACATTTATCTAGTTTACTTTCAGCACGAGCCTTTCGTTCCAAAAAAGAGGCCAGCTGATCTTCATCAAATGAGTGTTCCAAATAGGGAAAACTTATCCTCAACTCACCTTGTGGACCGTTTTTAAACTGCCGGTTAACCTTGCTAAATAGCCGGTCTAGTCTCCCAACACGTTGTTCATGATCGCCAGGATTCCCAGCTATACCGTAGTGATGAACCTGATTACACTGCAGATGCAAGTTGACACCTTCTTGAAAAACAGACGTTGCCACCAAAACATTAGGATAAAACGGCGAATTAAAGCTCAACTGTAGGCTATCTCGGTTTGAGGTCTCACCGCTTGCAAACGCTGCTGGTGATGTATGCCCTTTGAGGGCTCGCCAGTCGTTATCGTATTCATCAAGGCCCACACGAGCGATCTTTTTACACACATCTTCAAAGGTTTCTAGTGCGGCTTTGAAATACCACAACAACATAGACTCTGATAACTTTGGCGCTGTATGTTGAATAAAGTCTATGTAACGTGTATGCGCGCTCTCACCGCTTTTGTATAAACGATTGTTTTTATCAAATTGATAGAACCAACAGAACAGTTCCACCATCACGGGACTTGCAAACAAAACACCCGCCTTGAAATAGTTAGCAAAGTTCTCTTTTGTTGCAGCGTTCCATTTACGGAACCGCACTTTCTCAGTATCACTCAACTGTTCAAACAGGTGCTGCCAAATGGTTGGCAGATTTTCGCTAATTTGTGTCTCTTCATTAACAGCAACGTTATTCAACTGATGTCGCTGCGCTCTTTGATACATCGCGGCCGTTGAATACGTCGCACGTTTACGATCACCACTTTGTTGCTCAAAATGATAGCCGTACGCTTCTTTTTCATAATCCAATGAGGGTTCTAAAAAGAGCGAAAAAATACTTTCAGGCTTACGAAAACGCAAGCCGACATTGGTACATTCGGTGTTTCGCGTATCTTCCAACGCGTTAAGATCACGCTTCTTCACCACAAACAACTCGGTGATACGCGAACGCAGTTGATTGTCATCGGCACTTAGCTCACTCGTATCTTCATCATCTTCTGGCAAAGGCTCTTCAAACTCTTCGGCATGGTTAAAATAACGGTTTAACCAAACGCGACTCCAGTGACTTTGCTGCCACACTTTTAATTCGCTTTCATTAAGCTCAAGGGCTTGCGCTATTTGATGACCCAACACGTTATCGTATCGAGTATTCACTCGCTTTGTCAGTTCTCGTACTGAGGGGATACGGCGCACAAAAACCAAATGTTTGATATCATCGAGGCAGTGTGGCGTAAATTTTTTAGGCACGAAGCTATCCACCAGCGCTTTGTACTTCGGATGTTCAGGGAACTCATTGAAACAGCCGTAATACTCTTGGCTCAATTGATGCAGAAGCTCGGTATCAGGCGCTTTGCTAAATGCGTCTTTTCCATGTTCATTTGTTTGCTGTTCAGCATCCTGTTTAATCGCTTGTCGATCATGCTCACCAAAGGACTCAAATCCTTCAAGATAACCGTAAAGAAACTGTCGGTTAGATGCTTTTGCTTGAAACTGTTTCACCAACTGGCGCTGATAGAGCCCAAAAAACAGTTCTGCATTTTGGTTTTCCGCAAACGAAACAGGATGAGCAATCTCTTTACGATAATGCTGCTTGGCATAATGCACCCCATTTTGTCCTTGTAAGAGGCGCAGACGTCGTAAACCATACTTCGAGAGTAAATGAGCCGCATCAAAATCATTCTGTGTCACGCTATTTATCAAGTCATCTTCCGCAGCAAAATAACGCAATATATTCGCGACATCATTTACGGATGAATGCGTCGGCGTGGCTGTCATCAGTAATACGCGTTTTGCTAATGGGCACTCGCCTTCGCCGAAAAAAGCTTTCGCTGCAGCCACTTTTTGAGAGCCACCTTCACGCGTGCGTAAGTAGTGCGCTTCATCGACCACTAAAAGGTCGAACCCTTTGTGATCAAGGTAATTCATAACACGCGCCTTTAGCTCAAGTGCTTTTTCACGCGCTAATCCAGCCTTATCTGTACCGTCAGATTCTTTCGTTAATCCACTCAAGGCATGAATAGTTGTGAAGTACACATGGTGATCTCCCTTACCAACACGTTCAATCATGGCTTCTAATTTGGACTCAGGCTCTGCTACCTCCAATGGCTTACGCGACTCACCATGCCAATGATCTTTCTCAAACGCACCAAATTCCCCTTTCCATTGAGAGCAAATATTTCTATTGGGTGCAATCACCAATATTTTTGCATCGGGTTTCAGCTGTTGCAGTAAACGGATCACCCCTATCGCTTGAAAGGTTTTGCCCATACCAACCTCATCCGCCAGCAGAGCAAGGTGATGCTGTTGCAGCAAACGACAAAGATAGGCAACACCTTCCGCTTGCTTCGCGGCCATTGAGGTGCTTAGGCCTGCTTGGTAGCGCCACTCTTTATTACCTTCGTCAAAGCTCATCTGCTGTGACACGGCTTCTGGCGTTATTGTCGCCCAATCAGATAGAAACATAATTACACTTACCTTTGATAAGGCTACGATATTGGCCACTACCAATACTGTTTTGCAGCTCTTTCGCGCGAATCACACTATCGTTGCTTTTGAAACGCAAATCACTTAAACGTGCTTTTAGGTCGGGATCATTGGCATTTTTCTTCACTTGATCGACCAGAAGATTAAACTCTTGCTTCATATACCAGTTAAATACATTGGCATTTTCTGTCAGTTCATGGCGTATTTTTAACCCCATCTCAACCAAACAGCCAGGAACAACAAAAGCGTATTGCTCAATCATGCGATCCGACTTCAGTGTTTGAATACGTTGCTCAAAGCTGTCCATTGCCTGAAACATCCTAAAATAACTTAACGTTGGTGATGGCTGTGGTTCGGATAGCGAGCCCGCCTCTTGTTCGTCCAACCAATCATGATCGTTACCGAGTATTGCGCTACGCAACGATGCATTTGGGTTGCTCTCTAATGAACGCCCTTCAATGAGGCTATTAAAGATGTCGTCCAGAGACTCAAACTCTTCAACACGACGCATCATACTGTTGTGCTCAACAATAAAGCCTCTATAACGCAAGCCATTCGTTAAAACCAACTCATAAGCATGGTTCACCAACAACGCTTGTGGCTCTTGAGATAACTTATGTGTTGTTGCGTAGACAGTTTCGCTCGCCGTTTTTACTACATACAACGGCTCGTCAAGATCTGGAAGGTGTAACTCCACACTTTGCCATGCTAAGTCGTCGTCTATTTTGAGAAGTTCGATGTGATAAGTCAGCGTTTGCCAATCAAATACGACTCGAGTTTCCACCGGCATCAGCTCGGCCACTTCAAGTACATGCTGACTTAACTCTTTACTCTGCATGAAGTTATCTTCGGTGATACTAAGTAACTGTGTCAGTACAGTCTGTAAAGGCTGCTGGTTGGCCAGAATGATGCCCGCTTCAATATTCACCTGCCCAGCCCCTTTACTGTCTAAATCGAGATTTGAGCCCGGTGTTGTAAAGTTCCAAGAACCAATAGCAAGCTTATCGTTTGTCATCCAGACCTTGGCATGGCACAACTCACTTCTTTCGTCTTTTGCTATCGGACTACGATAAAAACGCATAGATTCATCAGAAAACAACGGTAATAAATCTTCTGACCACTGTGTTCGCATGCGCTGATTTTCAACCAAATCAGGCACAAGATGCAGTTTCAGTTGATGGGGTAATGCGACACTTTTTAGACGTTGAATGAAACCCGCCAAATCCGATGGAAAATAGGGAGACCAAACCACTAAGTCTCGTGCTGCCTCATCTGAATGCCCCAATAAATGACTTAACAGCGTCTTATGCTTTCCATCACTGCTATTTTTGATGAACGTATGAACAAAACACCAGTCTGAGGGAGTAATTTCAGAACGCAAGTTGCGTGGAAAGCTGATCTTTGTTTCAACTTGATTGACTTCAAACAAAGGCTTAAAAAAAGCTCGAATGGCTTCTACTTGGTACTGGCACTCAACACGCTGAAAGGTGAAGACTTCTTGATTCGTTGACCAACCACTGAGTGTCAGGTTAGCGCTACCAGCTCCCAGTATGGCCTGCCCATCTTCATCTTGAAGAAAGATGACTTTAGGATGAAAGAGTGTACTGTTATTCAATACTTTCTTGCGCCCACCATCCAGTAAAGCTGGGTTCACACCATACACTTCAATCGCGGTGCGTTTTAGATCACTCGCATCATACATACGCTGATCGGCGAACACTTTGACATCCATGCTGGCGATAATATTTGCGTTGCCTTTACGCCCTTCTTTGATACCGCCATTTAACTTTTGCTGCATTAGCTCAAAGTCAATGCGACTACGTGGTTTATCCATCTGCAATAGCGTCGACAAAACGTGCCGCTCAAAAAAATCCATATTGAGATTGAATGTCGTGAACCAAGCATGTTTGATATGGCCTAACGATTGCAGCTGTTTCGCGAGCTCTTCAGCCAGTTTAAATGATTTAGTCATTGGATTTTCCCTCTAGACCACGAATAAGCTGGCTAAACTGATCGAGATAATAACGATTGAACCATGTTTTGTATGGCCTTTGTGCTGCTGTTGGAAGCGTCCGTAATTTAATATGACAGCGATAATCACCTTGGCTATCACGCTCAACCCAAGGGCTTTGGCCTCGTTGATTCATGATCGCACGATGGTATTTCAGTAATGCGTCCACCAGTAACGTCATATTGGCTTGTGAATCCGTATTATCGAGTTGTGCCAATGCAAGTAGCGCTTCATAACGCTTTTTGGCGACGCCAGAAAACTTGGACTTAATGTCAATATTGTGTTGCAGATCACGTGCAAGGTGAATAATCGAATTGACGTTACGCTCTAACCCTAGATACCGCTGATACACTTCCTCTTCTGTCTGTACGCGTTGGCTCATTAATACGCTAAACAACAGCTCGCATTCAGCAAGCAATGGCTCAACGTGGCAGATATCAACCAACTTTTGTTTTTCAAACGCGTTATTTTCATTTTCAATCGCTTGTTCAAAGAACGGCTGCGCAGACCCTGTTTCATCCGTCCGAGTATTAATGATTTCATACAGTGAACCTGCCGCATTTTGGTCAAGCTCGGTAACGTTTAACCAAAACGCTTTACTTTGTTTACCTACAACGGCCGGTGTCGCAAACTGCTGTGCATAAGCTTGTTTGATAGACTTGGAAACGTCTTGCCACAATATTTCTGGCACCTTAGCATCTTGTTTGATCACTTCCTGTAAATGTTCAAACAATGCATTTGCCAAGCCATTAAGCTCTTCGTTTTGTTCAAAGAAGTTCGTGGCTTTTTCCCAAAGAACTGCGCTTTGAGACTGATGGTAACGGTACTCTTTATCAAAAAACAGCATTTCCGTGAAAGGCGTTTTATAACGGCCGCTCACCCCCAAAGTCAGTTGTCTTACTAACAATTGGCCTGACTGTTCTCTGGTAAATTTCAACGGTTTGGTTAGCGTACCTGAGCTAATGAGTAATCGTGCTTTTGAAGTGCCTAATATTCCTTGGGTTTGCACGCTAACTTGCTGCTGCTCTTCAGCCTCAAGCATAGAAAAAACAAACAGGTTCTCTAGATAGATCAAACATGCTTGTTTAAACGCTAATGTATCGGTATGACCATAGACCGCCTGTAAACTGCGACTGAGATCCGTTTGAGCTTCTACCACCCGCTTAATCACGTAGTGATGTAAAAGGTTTAGCGTGTAATTTCGCACATCATTAGAAATAGAGCTCACACGATTATGAAAGATATCCTGACCTAAACGAGACCAAATCATCGTCATACCTAATGGGTCAATATTCAAGGATTGTGTGAGTGTATCGTCGAACTCAGTGAAAAATTGTTTTATAAACATTTAGCTAACTTTATATTGGATGATTCATAAACACAGAAATAGCATTTCCATTTAAGGCACTACGCTATGATAGAGAAGTGGATAGATTTACTCACTATCGAAAAATGATCTGGCATTTAAATTTTACTTAGCATAGTTTCTGTCAATACTGCCCCATATGCAATAAAATTATCACCATAATCACAATATAGCATTAACATGAAGATACCTAGTTCGGCATCTGAACATTATCTTTACTTTGTAACGTTAATAATCACATAATATTAAACGTTAGATTGGTTAACATTTGATCACTGCTTTAAATTCACAATTAATAATATCACTGTATTATATCGCATCCTTTTGTTCACGCCTCCAAACCAGAGGGTAATTACAAGCTGACCACTCAGAAAATAATATAATAAAAATCATCCAAGTGATGAATATTTCTCACAATCAATGCTCTCGTCGAATAGCTTATTTTATAGATTTATCACCTACTTGTAGTACATCTCATTGATACGTTAATTTACAACAACAAAAGAAGATAACTTTCAAAAATATACTATCAATTGATTTATATACACTTATAATTCATTTAAATGCCATCACATCATACCTGTGCAACCCTTAACAAAGAAAGTAATAATATCATTATTAATCAATGACTTAACACAGAATCGCTTTCGGGGAACCTTAGATCAGCAATTATAAATAGTAAGTTACAAAAAATATCAATATTTATAATTCATCTTAGCAATTAAAATTAATCAAATTATATTTATTTTAAAATAATTGAAACTCATCATCTATACAATTAACTTGATATACAATAATAAAAGAGTATAAATGCACTCAGTCTTGTTATCATACTTATCACTCATGAATAAATTTAATAAAATTATTATTAGCCTTATAATACTGACTCTTTGTTCTGGATGTACAACAACACATAACCTCTATACAGGTGAAGAAGACCTAGACTATGGTGAAGAATTTAGCGTTTTTAATACTATCATGCTGCCAGTTGCTATTGCTGGTATCGTTTTAATCGCTTATGGTTCCGCACATAGCTCAAACAGTGGAAGTTCAAGCATCTCATGCAATGGTTCATACTGCAATTACGATGCTGCATGGGATTATTTACCAGGGAGTTCACAATATCGCTGTCGATCAACAGTAAATGGTCAGTTTGTATTAGACTCGTATTGCTATGGTCAATATAAGCAAGATAATTGGTATTAACTCCTCAGATTACCACTAATTTGAACATCCATTTAGTCATAGGTCTTGTAAGAATTTTATTCTAAGGTTTTTATCCAACCTTATTACTTATTCTGCATAAAAGATTTATTGCCAATTGTTCGTAACATCTATCCGTTAGCTGAGCGGTTCAATAACACTACGCCATTCTTATGCAATGTTACGCACATTACTAATACAGAGCTAAACAACCAAACAAGAAGCAACAAAAGTATAGCCGTTGGTACAACACGAAATTCAAGCACAAAAAAACGGGCCTTTCGGCCCGTTTCTCATTTATGTACTTATTCTGTATAACTGGAAATTATTCCCAATCAAGAATCACTTTGCCTGACAGGCCAGAGCGCATCACATCGAAGCCCTGCTGGAAGTCATCAATCTTGTAGTGGTGTGTGATGATTGGTGTCAGATCCAAACCTGATTGGATCAGTGACGCCATCTTGTACCACGTTTCGAACATTTCACGACCGTAGATACCCTTGATGACCAAGCCTTTGAAGATCACCTGAGTCCAATCGATACCCATGTCTGATGGCGGAATACCCAGCAGCGCAATCTTACCGCCGTGATTCATGCAAGAAAGCATGCTGTTGAACGCTGACGGTACGCCGGACATCTCAAGGCCCACATCGAAGCCTTCCGTCATGCCAAGCTCAGCCATCACGTTTTCCAGCTTCTCTTCAGCAACGTTAACAGCACGGGTCACGCCCATTTTACGGGCAAGATCCAAACGGTACTCGTTTACATCGGTGATCACTACATGGCGAGCACCAACGTGTTTAGCAACAGCCGCTGCCATAATACCGATTGGGCCAGCACCAGTGATCAGTACGTCTTCGCCAACAAGGTCGAAAGACAGTGCTGTGTGTACCGCATTGCCAAACGGGTCGAAGATAGACGCCAAATCATCAGAAATACCTTCTGGGATCTTAAATGCGTTGTAAGCAGGGATCACCAAGTACTCAGCAAACGCACCTTCACGGTTTACGCCCACACCAATGGTGTTACGGCACAAGTGCGTACGACCGCCACGACAGTTACGGCAGTGACCACAGGTAATATGACCTTCACCTGAAACGCGATCGCCAAGAGCGAAACCACGTACTTCCTGACCAATGCCAACGACTTCACCCACGTACTCATGGCCTACAACCATTGGTACTGGAATTGTCTTCTGCGACCACTCATCCCAGTTATAGATATGAACATCAGTACCACAGATCGCGGTCTTCTTAATGCGGATCAACAGGTCATTATGGCCAAGCTCTGGCTTGTCCACTTCTGTCATCCAAATGCCTTGTTCTGCTTTTAGCTTTGATAGTGCTTTAATTTTCATCATTTTTTCCACTACGTAACAATATCTGACAACAACATTGAATGCATCGCTACCACCGCCCTTTCACCCGTTTAATATCTAGAGCGGGCTTGTCTCTTTGCCCTTCTATTTGGGCCGAAAACTAGAAGAAGATGGTAGCGTTAGCCATATTCAGATACTTAGATAATGCCCATGTCCTTGCCAACTTCGATGAACGCATCGATCGCTTTGTCCAACTGCTCACGGCTGTGGGCCGCTGACATCTGGGTACGAATACGCGCTTGGCCTTTTGGCACAACCGGGAACGAGAAGCCAACTACGTAAATGCCTTTCGCCAGTGAGCGCTCGGCAAATTCTGCGGCAACTTTCGCATCACCCAACATAATTGGAATGATCGCGTGATCAGCACCACCCATTGTGAAGCCCGCGTCTTCCATACGTGTACGAAAATGTGCAGCGTTATCCCACAATTGATCGCGTAGCGCACCGCTTTCTTCAAGCAGATCAAGGACGCGTAGTGATGCAGAAACAATCGCAGGAGCCACAGAGTTAGAGAACAAGTATGGACGTGAACGCTGACGCAGCCAGTCAATCACCTCTTTCTTACCTGCAGTGTAACCGCCTGAAGCGCCGCCCATTGCTTTGCCCAATGTACCGGTAATGATATCGATACGGTCAATCACGTTGTGATATTCATGCGTACCGCGACCGTTCGCGCCCATGAAGCCCACAGCGTGAGAGTCATCAACCATAACCAGCGCATCGTATTTGTCGGCCAAATCGCAAATCGCTGGCAGGTTGGCAACTACGCCATCCATTGAGAACACACCGTCTGTCACAATCAGTTTATGACGCGCGCCAGCTTCGTTAGCCGCAATCAGTTGCTGCTCGAGCTCTTCCATGTTGTTGTTGGAATAGCGGAAACGCATCGCCTTACACAGGCGTACGCCATCGATAATAGAGGCATGGTTCAGCGCATCGGAAATGATCGCGTCTTCTGCACCTAGCAATGTTTCAAACAGGCCAGCGTTGGCATCGAAGCACGAGGTATACAGAATCGTGTCTTCCATACCAAGGAAATTAGATAGCTTGCGCTCAAGTTCTTTGTGTGAATCCTGAGTACCGCAAATGAAGCGTACAGATGCCATACCGAAACCGTGGGTATCCATCCCCTCTTTCGCAGCTTCGATAAGCGCAGGGTGGTTGGCAAGGCCTAGGTAGTTATTGGCACAGAAGTTCAGCACTTCTTCGCCAGTATTAATCGATACCGCAGCTTTCTGCGCTGAAGTAATGATACGTTCTGATTTGTATAGACCTTCAGCTTTTACTTCTTCTAATTGCTGATTGATCTGATCGTAGAATGCAGCAGACATGATGTTCCTCACAATATTATCTTTTCCACTGCTGGCCGAAACGACGAACAGTGTAAATAACCAGCAATGCTAATTATTTCGCAATATTTCTATTTATAGATTAGGTGATATAACTGTAAATTGTGACTTTTACAGGTAGTTTCACCATTCTATTCCATGCGCTTTCAGACTATTATCCCCTCTCCCGGAAAAGGACTCGTGAATTATGGACACAAATAGACTCATTGCCCTGATGCCGGAGCTGGCGGTTTTCAAAATAGTTGTCGACGAAGGCAGTTTTACCGCTGCAGCCAAAAAACTAGGAGTAACGCCTTCAGCCCTGAGCAAACAGCTATCACGGCTAGAACAAACGCTGTCAGCCAAGCTTTTGGAGCGTACTACGCGCAAGTTGGTGATCACTGAATCGGGCAAGGGAATTTACAACCAGTGTGCGGCTCTGCATGAAGCAACCAGGCAAATTGTCGAGTTCACCAGTTCTGAGCATGTAACGCCGTCTGGCTCACTGACCATTGCTGCCCCAAAGGCTTTTCTGAGCATTGTTCTACAACCAATGGTGCTGCCCTTCTTGACCCAATACCCTGATATTCAACTCAAGCTAAAAGCAAGGGACGGTGATATCGATTTGATTTCCGAAGGAATTGATGTGGTATTCAGGCTCACCGAAAAGCCAACCGAAGGACTGGTACTAAAACACTTGGGCAAAGTCAGCCTGAGCCTATGCGCCAGCCCCGATTACATAGCCCAACGCGGGATGCCTAAGCAGCCGACCGACCTGTATCAGCACGATTGCCTGTATCTTGGTGAAACAACCACCGATCATATCTGGGAATTCGTCAAAGACGATGAGATACACACTGTCCCCGTTCATGGCCGGTATGCCGTTAACCATTCGCAAATGCGGCTGCGTGGTGTTATGGACGGACTAGGGATCGGGATCTTCCCCGATTTTGTAATCAAAAAAGCACTGGCTAGCGGTGATGTTCTCCCTGTTCTCGACGACTGGACCATAAAAGGGAACTATCAAGGTGACATTGCCCTGCAATTTGCTCAAACCAAATTCATGCCAGCCAGGCTGAGAGTCTTTATAGACTATGTTGCCGCCCATCTGTCTAAATACACCGTCTCCTGAGCACAGGCTTCGGCACATCAATCGCCTAGCTTCCGAATGTGGAAGCTAGAGCTATACTTATACCCAAATAACAGCACAACCATAAAAGACAGCGCGTACATGATCCTTTTAGACAGGATAGTCGTTAATTAATAACGCAACTTACCTATCACCGGTTGCCTCATATTCGGCAATTTTGGTAGGGAGATAAACCTATGCTAAAAGCTATTATGTTATGTTTCAGTCTCTTTCTCACAGTAAACAGCAATTTAGCAGCTGCCTACCCACTTGATTCTATTCATTGGAATCACCGCAGCATTCTGTTCTTTGCTCCAGAGAACGATCACCATGTAAAAACCTTTGTCAAAGAAACCCTGATGAACAACTGCTTACTGCAAGAGCGGGATATTCAAATTGTTGTTATCACTCAAGATGGCTATAACAAGCCTGCCAACTTGTTTAGTGCCGAAGACATTGCCATCCTCAGTGCCAAATACGATATTAATGGTGATAGCCACACTGCCATTTTAATCGGTAAAGATGGGCTGGAGAAACACCGTTGGGGCGAGCAGACCAATTGGCCTTACATTACCGAACTGGTTGACAGCATGCCTCTGCGCCAAAAAGAAATTGCCTATCAACCTAATAGTCGGTGTTCAATTTAAACAAGACTGGCTTTTTAATCATTTTACACCATAATGACATCATTCAAACTCATGAATCTTTTCTTTATATTTCATTCCATTAGCGTTCATGAATAAGGTGTTATCACGTTTGTCCATCGCTTTCTCGACTCATCGCACATCTACGCCCCCTACTACGCCATTAAAGTTTGAAGTGGGAGGATTTTCTAACAACGCAAACACAGTAAGGTAGGCATTCACCTCATATCCAACTAAGGGACGATTAAAACAATGATGAATGTGCCTTATCTTTATCATGGTCAGGATCCATTCTGGGTTGATGTCTGCGAGCATTCGCTTAATTTAACAATGGTCAGCGATACCGATAGCTCCATCGCTGCGCTTTTTATTCGCTGTGAACCCGATAATGAAGAAAAGCTCATTGAAATGGAACGCGGTAACAAGCTCGGACGACTACAATATTGGCATGGTCAACTTCCCTTGAACCAAGACCAGCCAATCACCCATTACTGCTTTAAAGTCATGCTGTCACAACGCCAATGGTGGTTGCATAGTCAAGGGATCAGCCCTCGCATTCCGGGCCGCGAGGCGCACTTCAAATTCAACCGCCACGACCAACCACCCGCTTGGATAAAGCAGCAGGTGTTCTATCAAATTTTCCCCGACCGCTTCAATAATGGCGACCCCAGCATCAGCGTAACCAGCGACGAGTACTGCCTTCGAGGCGACACCCGCCCGACCATTGCCAAGCAGTGGGGAGACGATGTTTCACCACATGGCCAAAACGGTCCCAATGAATTCTTCGGCGGCGATCTACAAGGTATCCACGATAAATTGGATTATCTTCAAAATCTTGGAGTCACTGCGCTCTACCTTAACCCTATATTCACTGCACCAAGCAATCATAAATACGACACCACTGACTACCGCCAAATCGACCCGCACTTGGGTACCAATGCTCAGTTTGCAACAATGGTTGAGGATATCCACCAGCGTGGTATGAAAATCATGCTGGATGCCGTTTACAACCACACCTCGGTTAACCACCCTTGGTTCGATATGTATGGCAAGCAAACAGACGTTGCTGGCGCCTATGGCAACCCGCACTCTGTCTACCGCAATTACTACCAGTTTTCAGACAACAGCAACGACTACGTAGGCTGGAATGGCATTGCAACGCTACCCAAGCTCAATTTTTCAAATCCTGAAGTGCAAGACTATATTTATGCGGGCGATGAGGCGGTCATAAAATACTGGCTACGCCCACCTTACAATATTGACGGATGGCGATTTGATGTTATCCATATGCTGGGCGAAGGTGCTGGCGCCACTAACAATGCCCATTATGTGAAGGCATTCCGTAACGCAGCGAAACAGACAAACCCCGACTGCTTTGTATTAGGCGAACACTTTTTCGAGGCAACCCAATGGCTACAAGGCGATCAGGAAGACGGAGCCATGAACTACTATGGTTTTGCACATCCGATCCGCGCCTTCTTCGCCAATAAAGATATCGCCTATCACAGTTGCCAAATTGATGCAGCCGATCTCGTTCAGTGGCTCAATGAAGCACGCAGCAAGATACCGTGGCTCAATCAGTTGTCTCAGCTAAACCAGCTCGACAGCCATGACACCATGCGTTTTCTGACCATGCTCGAAGGTGACAATGACACCATGCGGCTTGCCCTGCAAATGCTATTTACTTATGTCGGTACGCCATGTGTTTACTACGGCACCGAAGTCGGACTTGAAGGCGGACAAGATCCTGACAACCGCCGTTGCTTCCCTTGGGAGCGCATCGAAGGTAATAAATCGAAACATCCACTCTTCGATTATATCCAGCAACTCATCACCATTCGTCGGAACGAACCCGCTTTGCAGGCGGGTAGCATGCAATGGCTATACGCCAACCACCAACAGCTTGCCTTTGCCCGACACCTTGGTGACGATCAGGTGATCTGCCTGCTCAACAACCATCCCCATGCCCGCGAAGTCACTATCCCCGTATGGCAACTCGGCATGAAGGACGCTGTCCTGATCGATTTACTCACTCACGACGAATGGATTGCCAAAAACGGTGAATTCACCATTACCCTTGCAGGAAAAGAAGGACTTATTCTCAAAGTGATTAACGAGTAAATACTCATACCCAAGGCCACCATAACGTGGCCTTTTTCTATTCCCTCCAATAACTATCGTTTTATCAAAAAAATAAGTCACGGCGAGGACACGCATTTTGCATGTAGTACTCATGAAAGGCTTGAACTACCTCACATATCCTATTGGAGACAGATCACATTTATAAGTAATTAATTTTACTAGGATATTAAGCGTTTGGGATCTAGACTTATCAGTAACGGGATAAACGATAAGAGATTATCGAAACACCGAAAAATGCGATAAGCCCTACACTCCATCAAAACTGCCTTAGAGTAGTCGATGTTAAAACACCTGCGTTTCCTTGCTATTACCGCCGCACTCACGGCGGTAGTTTTTTCTATAGGTCATAGACAAGCCCAACATTGTGGCGAGACAAACACGAGATACTGTCTCTCGTCAACAGGTACATTTTTCCCTATTCACTCCCTCAACCTTAGACATAATCTCAATACTGAGAGCAAAAAAATCACATCCTTTCAGTCACTTATTAATTCCATATTTTTCTCCCTGTTATTAGCTAAAAAAGTTTCCATTATTGAAATATGCTTAATTTGAGCTTGAGATAATAATAACGAGGTTCCTAAGATGATTAGGCCAGCGCTAAGTTTAATTGCATCTGTAATGTTAATAGGTTGCGGAAGTGACTCTGATAACACACCAAGACCTGACATTAGTACAATGGATGAAATTAGTGTAAGAAAAATAGGAATTGATCTTATTAATATCACAGATCAATCAATCGATTTCTATATAAAAGAAAACAACGATAATATCGAATTATTTGATAACGGCAACAAAGTTGCTACAACATTATCAGATGATACAAGCTATCATGGCATCAGTTGGACATCGCCTTCTCCGATGGAGATCAATGTCGGTATTAGCGATACCAATAGCCAAACCACACAGGCTGAATCAGACGATATTATCCTCAATGATAAAGAAAAATTATGGGCTATCGCTTGGGATGACGGGAATAATATTACCTTATCAACCAACACTGAGCAGCCCTCCCCTATTGAGGATAAATATAGAATTCGCATTTTTACAATTAGCGATACATGGGTGCAAATCATCTCATCAGCCATATCAACAATGGAGGTTAAAGCAGGTAAATTTTCACCACATATGACGATTGAAAACTGTTCGGGAGAATTATATCTCTCTGCAAACTCAGTCGATATTTGTGATTTAGATATAGGGAAATCGTATCTACTAATTATTGATGGGGAAGATCTGTTGTTAGCAGCAGAAGAAAAATAATATAAATAACTATAATATAAACCAACTTGGGAATGATAATAAAAATAGCGCTTTATTTAACGCATGGAACGCCTACATATAATAACAGTAAGTCACAATCGGAGTACGTGCTTTGCACTTTGTGCACTAGGGGGAAGTTACTCTGCTAGTCATTCTATGACTAGGGGCATACATCAAAATTCTGTAGGCAGCGGTGGCATAAGCCCCAGCAAAATAATGCTGGGGCTTCTTTTATTTCATCTCATTTCGACAAAATGATTATGCGGTGGCCAATTGCTCTTGGTCTGATTTTTTCAATACTGCGTATGAAATCCCCGTCACCAATGTACCGGCTGCAATCGCAACCAGATACAGCATCACTGGCGTGATCGCATTTGGAATAAGTAGCACAAACAAACCGCCGTGTGGTGCCATCAGTTTCGCCCCAAACAACATTGACAATGCCCCAGTTAGTGCACCACCAGCCATACAACATGGGATCACTCGCATTGGATCACGGGCTGCAAACGGAATCGCGCCTTCAGAGATAAAGCACAAACCCAACACAAACGATGCCTTACCCGCTTCACCTTCGCTTGCGTTAAACTTGCGTTTGGCAAGGAATGTAGCCAATCCCATACCCAGCGCCGGCACCATACCTGCCGCCATAACCGCAGCCATTGGTGCGTAGGTTTGAGAAGCAAGCAGGCCAACGCCAAACGTATAAGCGGCTTTGTTTACCGGACCACCCAGATCGAAACACATCATACAACCAAGAATAATACCCAGTAGTACAGCATTGGCCGATCCCATATTATTCAAGAATGTCGTTAGCGCCGTCATCGCCGAAGATACCGGACCACCCACGATATAAATCATGATAAGACCCGTAATCAAGCTCGCCGCCAATGGAATAATCAAAATCGGCTTTAGCGCTTCCATTGATTGTGGAAGCGACACATTATTGGCAATCCACTTGGCACTGTAACCCGCAAGGAAGCCAGCCACGATACCGCCTAAGAAACCAGCCCCTGTCGAACTCGCCAGCATGCCGCCAATCAAGCCTGGCGCCAACCCCGGGCGATCCGCAATTGAAAATGCAATAAAACCAGCCAGAACAGGGATCATCAGGGCAAAGGCCGAACCGCCGCCAATGGTCATCAATGCAGCAGCCAGCGTACCTTCTTCCTTAAAGGCCTCGATACCGAACACGAAAGACAATGCAATTGACAAACCGCCGGCAACAACCAATGGAAGCATATGGGAAACACCGGTCATCAAGTGTTTATACGCGCCCGTTTTCTCTTTCTTTGGCTCCCCTTCACTAGCAGTGTTACCTGCTTGATGTTGGTAAACAGGTGCCGTTGCAAAAGCTTTCTCTATTTCGTCAGCCGTTTTCTTCAGTGCCAACCCTGTGCTGGTTTTGTAAAGTTTCTTACCATTGAAGCGGGATAGATCCACTTCGATGTCGGCTGCGATAATCACTAAATCAGCAGCGGCAATTTCTTCTGCACTCAACTGATTCTTGGCACCCACCGAACCACGGGTCTCCACTTTGATCTGGTGTCCCTGACGCTTGGCTTCTTCTTCCAGCGCTTCGGCTGCCATGAAAGTATGAGCAACCCCCGTTGGACAAGCCGTAATAGCCACAATTTTCTGAATACCAGAAGAATTTTCAGTAGCAATGGCCACTGTTGGCTGCTTAAGCTCCGTCGCCTCGGCAACGGCGTGCTCAAGATACTGGTTAGGATCTGACAGCAGTGAGCCAATGTCAGATTGATAAACACGCTTGCCAACAAACCGCGTGGTATCAACCGGGGTGTTTGCTGCGATAACAATGCAATCAGCGTCTTCAATCGCAGACGTCGACAGTGGCTTAACCGGCACAACTGACGACTGGCACTCAATCTCAGCCGTCCAGCTCAAAGCCGCCGCTGCTTTTTCGATTAATCCCGCCGCGATAATGCTATTGGCAATGCCACTTGGGCACGCGGTGATAACTGCAATTTTCATTTCAATACCCTCAGCTCTTCACGCTATTTAGCTGGACACTTTCTTGTATCTTCAGCACCTGACGAATATCTTCGACGCCTACCCCAACTTGGCTAACCGCCAAAGCAGATAACGCTGTCGCAAAACTCAACGTCCCTTGCTTACTCCAGTTATTCAGTTGCCCCCAACACAGCCCTGCCACCAAGGTATCACCGGCTCCCACTGTACTGACGACCTCCATTTTTGGCGGCTGTGAACGTAGCCAGCCCTCATCGTTAAGCCACATCACTCCATCAGCCCCTAACGACACCACGACGTTCGCAATCCCCTTGCCTACTAACTGCTCAGCCACTGCCATTATATCCTCGTGGCTATCCAGCTTATGGCCAACCCAGTCAGCCAACTCTTCATCATTCGGCTTTACCAACCATGGTGCGGCTTCAAGTCCTGCGGCCAATGCAGCCTTGCTACTGTCAAAGAAAACTTTCTTACCTTGCTCTTGCAATGTCCCAACCCATTCGGCACACAGCTCTGGCGAGATACCCTGCGGCAAACTTCCGGCAATCACAAACACGTCATGAGATTCAGCCAAAGCAAATAGCTGTTTTTCAAACGCGGCAATGTCAGCACTGCTCACAGCGACACCCGGGAAGTTAATATCACTGACACGCCCACAGCCTTCAACCAACTTCACATTGATTCGGCTAGCGCCTGGGACTCGGACAAATGCGTCATGCGCACCAAGCTGTTCAAATAGTTGGCAGAAAGGTTCTTGGTTATCGGCACCGAGTAAGCCCGTCACCGTGACATCAGCCCCTAACTCAACCAGTACCTTTGCCACATTCACCCCTTTACCCGCAGGATGCAAACTGCCCCTGTCAATCAAGTTCACCGTTCCAACGTTCAATGCCTCTAGGCTTCCGGTCAAATCCAGTGCAGGGTTAAGGGTCACAGTTACCACTTTCAGCGGTGATGTAATTACGTTTGTCATGCTTTATTTTCCTTCACCTAGACCGTCAGCAATTGCCTGGCCAATAGCAACCAATGCAGCATCGGCATCATCACCGACTGCCGTAAACTGAAGCTCATGGCCTTGCTTCACCCCTAGTGCGATCACTTTCATCAAGCTCTTGGCATTCACCGCTTTGCCGTCACCATTTAGGTTACAAACCTGAATATTGGCATCGAACTTCTTGGCCACACTCACCAACATCGCCCCGGGACGGGCATGCAACCCATGCGGATTCCGAATTTTGAAACTCTGGGTTGTACCATCAAGCACTTCTTCTGTTAGCAAAGAGACGACTTTCTCCGGCGATGCGCTAAACAGCTTTTCGGCTTCCTGCTTGTAAAGCAACTGAGCAAGATAGTTCAGGTTATTCAGATGTACGCCATTACAAACCGCGACAAACAGCAAACCTTTTAACGACTGTTCCGCCTCTTCAAACACCTCGGCAGGTGTCACAAATGACATTGTCGTGCGGGATACCCCTTTGGCACTTTTGGCCAACCATAAGCCCTGCCCCAAATACGTGGCGCCAGCAGCAATGGCATCGGCGACCGTATCATTACCCGCACTGTGGCGGTTTTTCACCAACCCTGCAGCTACGGCTGTAAGCTGGATCAAATCAGTGGCAGGAAACGACTGAAGTATGCAAGTCTCATCAAAGTCCACTTCAAGCTGGACATCGCCGCTTAAAATGGCGATGAGCTGCTCAGCGCTCTCACCCTGCTTGAGCTTTTCTTCCACGCCTTCAGCGGAAAGCACTTTGGTCAACTGTTTCAATATCCCCAAATGCTCATCAGACTTTGCGGCAATACCGATCGCAAGGTAGACAGTTTTATCGTTATCCCACTGCACGCCCTGCGGAAAGTGATGAATTCTCACCCCTGTTTGCTTCACGAGATCACGTGTATCTGTCGTACCGTGGGGAATCGCTATACCATGCCCCAAGAAAGTGGAATTCTGCTCTTCCCGCGCCAACATTCCGTTGACATATCCGGCCTCAACCAGCCCTTGCTGCTCTAAACCGGCTGCAATAGCCTTAATTGCCTCTTGCTTATTAACCGCTGACTGCTTGAGCTGAATATCGTTGCTTGATAATGACAGCATGTGTTAACTCCAGTTGATATGCCTGGTGAAGGCGATGCCTTCTTCTACCCATATAAGTCTAGTGTTCACTCCCTCCCACATAACTGAATCGATTCAGCAAAGAGGGAAAATAAAAATTTCAGCACAATACATATTGCCTTGCCATTCTGCTGAAACCTTTCAGCTGACATGCTGAATGGTTTCAGCTAATATTGCAATCGTGTCGAGTGAGTCATGTCGTAATCTATGATCCGCCGCACAAAATATTCGCCTGAGTCATATTTCAGGCATCCACTCTTTACAGGGCTTCCTCTACTTTGCGCCTTGCGGCATTATCAGTAGAATGTGTCCGATACAGGCAACGACATTCATACCATGAAGCTAGACGAAATCGCCAAGTTGGCCGGTGTATCGCGAACAACGGCCAGCTATGTCATAAATGGCAAAGCCACAAAATATCGGATCAGCGAAAAGACCCAACAAAAAGTCATGGCGGTGGTTAACGAGCACAACTTCCGCCCTGATCACGCAGCAACGTCGCTGCGGGCTGGCAGCAGCCGCTCATTCGGGTTGATTATTCCGGATCTGGAAAACAGCAGTTATGCCAAACTGGCCAAGCTACTGGAAAGCAATGTACGCCAAGCAGGCTACCAGCTGATCATTTCCTGCTCTGATGACGATCCCACCGCTGAAATGAAAGTTGCCGAGACCCTCCTCAGCCGCCGAATTGATGCTCTGATTGTTGCCAGTGCCTTGCCGGCCGACAACGATTTTTATAAACGTATTCAAGCTAACGGCGTACCGGTTATTGCTATTGACCGAGCATTGGATGACGAAATATTTGCGTCTGTAATTAGCGAAGATCTCGAGGGTGCCTACGAACTAACAGCCAGCCTGCTTCAGCAAAATGTGGCATCAATTGGCCTGGTGGGTGCAGTCCCTGAACTAGGGGTATCAAAAGAGCGTGAACAAGGGTTCCTGTCGGCTATCCGGGCTCACTGCCATCATGGAAAACCCGATATCTCAGCACTGATTGCCAACGGCACCCACTTCAGCCAACGCCAAGGACGACTACAGGTTCAGCAGTGGATTGATGACGGGTGTATGCCAGATGCTATTTTGGCAACATCTTACACCCTATTTGAAGGGGTACTAGATTGCTTGCTTGCCAATCCAGAGATCATGCAGAAAACCAAACTGGCGACATTTGGTGATAATAGGCTACTGGATTTTCTACCAATTAAAATACAGTCTTTACCACAGCAATTTGAACTCATTGCTGATAACGCCCTTGAACTAACATTGAATGCTATTGCAGGACGCTACCGAGCTGGCGTAGATGTCGTGCCGCGTAAAATCAAGCGTCGCAACTAAGCTTTACTCATCTCCACTATTGAAAACGGGCAGCCCAAGGGCTACCCGTTTATTGCGTAATGAAGCCTCGTCGAGCCTAACGCCGAAACATAACTGACAGCTTTTTGCCAATCCAATAACAGACCATGGCCACCGCAGCAAAACAAACCAAAGCCATGGTGTATGCAAGCCATACAGGGACACCTAACCCCCACGCAAAACTAAAAGCCAATCCGGACAACGCTTCAATGGGCCAACGTACGACAGGAAACTGCGTCCCCCCAGCAAGCAAAGCGATAAAGCCAATCAAGCCAACAAGCGCCAGCAACAATCCAAAGCGATTAAATTTTCCCATTATCTTCTTATCGTTGACATAAACAATGATGATATAGCGATATTAAATGACTATAGAGAAGTATTCATCTCTTGTTCAATTTTATATAGTCGGTAGTTGGTACGTATCATCAACGCGTGTGTAATAGCCAATGCGACAAACCCAATGAAAAATATGACTTCAACGAAACTTCCAAGAGTCATCTCTGAGTATTTCCCAGCCAAATAAGATAGAAATGGCACATCCACCAACATTTCCGGGATGAAAAAAACCAAACCGGAAATTATAGCAAAAAGAGTATACATAATAGAGTCTTTCAAATTAACAAAGACTTTTCTTTTATAATCTATCACGTCAGCCATGATGTTTACCTCATTGAATTTTAAGTGAAATATATACGATATTCACCCTACATAAAAGCGCTTCGTATCCTAATCACTCTCCGTCAAAATGTCAGGATATGTAAATCTAATTAAGGGAATGCAAATCTGCTTTATAACACCGCTGTTCATTCTTACCCTATTCATCATCTACTCCACGACAACTGGCGAGCAACTCACTATGTTTAAATTTACAGCCATACTCACACTGCTCTGGCTACCAAACATACTGATGAACTGGGATAAGCTAGACGGCTTTTTTCCTTGGCGTCATCAATTAACCATGTATTCGGGCCTACTTGGCCTTGGCTATATGAGCCTTACCATCTTGCTTGCCATGCGTTTTCGTTGGGTGGAGAAGCTCACGAAAGGTCTAGACAAGAGTTACCAACTGCATAAAAATTTGGGCACAGGCGCGGCTATTAGCCTATTTTGTCATTGGCTTATCGTGAAAAGTGGCCCGTGGCTGGTTGAAACGGGCATTCTCTCCAAACCGAATCGAGGGCCACGGCCTGAAATCGACGGTATCAATTGGCACCTTATTGCGGAACAAGTCGGCGATATCTCATTCAAGCTATTTCTGATCTTTGTCATCATCAGTCTTGTTCAGGCAATCAGCTATAAAAAATTCAAATTCACCCATAAGCTCGGTGCCATTTTGATGTTGGCCGGTATTTTTCATACCGTATTCCTTCTTGATTGGAATATCAGCGCTATACCGATGAACATCGCCATAGCCAGTATCTCAGCCGCTGGTATATGGTGTTCGTGGCTATCGCTGTCAGGCAAAATTGGCAGGAACAATAAAGCAAATGGCACTGTTAAAGACGTTAAAACATATTCCGTCGGCACGGATCCAAATACGGTGGTACGTTTTTCAATTAGCCTCGACTCGACTATCAACTATAAGGAAGGACAATTTGCCTACTTGGACTTCCATGACGGGGAATCACCTCATCCATTTTCAATTTTAAACTTCAATACTGAAAAACAGTTAATTGAATTTGGTGTAAAAGATCTAGGTGACTACACGCACGAGCTAGTGAACAACCTTAAAGCGGGCCAAAAAGTGACTGTTGAAGGTGGCTATGGTGCATTTCAAATCCCTAATTGTGAAACACAAGTATGGGTGGGTGCTGGTATTGGTATCGTACCATTTATCTCACGCCTGTATTGGTTAGCCGATAAGGCTGAAACCACATCTGACAAATTAAAAGAAGTCCATCTGTTCTACTGCGTTAGCTCTGAACAAGAAGCATTTTTCCATAAGGAAATTCTAGCCATAATCAAGCGTTTGGATTTTATCAAATTGCATCTCGTAAACACTAAAAATGGCGAGTGTCTAGACAGTGATCGTGTTATGAATACCGTTGAATGCAAAAACTTTGACATCTGTTTCTGTGGTCCACAGCAATTCGGCAACATGCTAAAAGCAGGATTGGGGACTTCAGGTATTTCTGAAAACCGCTTCCGTACAGAATTTTTCAAAATGCGATAGCAAAACAGCTATCCATGAAAATGTAACAAAACACATATTTTTTTGAAAAGTCGGGCTTTGTCGTCAGTACCCTGTCTTGTCTTGCACTCAAAGTCCGCTTTACCCACCTACTACAATATTCCTTATTCCCCCCTCCTTCAAAAGTTATCATCTACCAAAAGTGCCTCAAACTGTTTATCGCTTTGACGATGCTCTAAGTCTCTCAGCAAGAAGCCGAGAAATATACGGGAAATTCAACCCACCATTAATTCATTATTTTTAGTTAGCTTAGCTAAAGATAATTACCAATAAATCGCACACTAAAAATGACAAATAATTGACGAATCTCATTCAACCAAAACCACGACAAAAATAACAAATCGACTCGATAAGAAATATTCATACTTGACCGTGTTTTTTGGGCTACATATCACAGACAATTATTTGCTCACAATTTTCAACTCAACTACCATAAAAAAAGAAAACAGGAACGCCATCAATCATTAACGAAAAAATAAATTATATTTATTTAATTAAAATCTCAGTCACTATTTACATAACTATTTAAATCTCTATGAAAATTAAATTATTGCCTGCGGTGATAGCGTCTCTGCTATCTGTCAACGCGTACGCGTCAAACAACGATGCGGAACAACAATATTTCAAAGCGACCTCTGAAGAAGTCCATCAGAATATCGTCAACAAGATTGAAGATTTACGCCGTTACGCATCGGATGACAATAACGTCATCGTTGAAAACGGTACACGCAAAATCGAAGTCAATGGCGTGAAATACGCCCTGACTGACGATAACTACATTTCATTCGATATTCCAAAACCCTTTAACAATGAAACCGCCTTCCGCAACGTATTCGATTTTATCGATACCGATTGGGAACTGACTTGGTACCACGGCGGCATGGTTGCCGTGAACAAGGTGTTTGGTAACTACGATTACGGCAATGGTTGTTTGATGGAGTACTACCCGAAAGGTACCGTCGATGCCAACGGCCCGACCCATGTATTGCTAGAAACCGCATCATGTAGCGTGAATGACTTTGAAACCACGCAGCAATACTTCAGCAATGGCACGTTCATCACCGCTGAGCAACTGGGTATCGATTCACTGGCAATCACGGCCATTGAACGTTACCAAGACAAACTGTTCATCACCCAAGATACGAATCCTGCGTTCATCACCATTTTCGATATGACGACACAAAGCGTGATCGGCCGAATCGAAGGCATTGATAGTGATCGTGGCTTCCAGGCGTACAACCGTATTAACGAGTTGGCTATCCACAATAACCTGCTATACGTGTCTTCGCTGTCTTCTAACCGTGTTGATATCTTTGACCTAGACAATAACAACAGCTTGGTTGTGTCTCTGGGTTCTGGCACCGGTTCATGGGGCGGCGCAAACGGCCTGGTTCACGCTCAATCGTCTGCAGCGACCGATGACTTCGTGTTTGTGACCGATGCACAATCGCGTATTTCTGTGTACCGTCAGCAAAATCTGACGCCAGAAAACCCTGACTTTGCGAAACGTGCAGGTTTCCTTGCCTATGAAGGGAAATACACCCACCGTAAAGTACAAATGCACACCATTGGCGATCACCTGATCGTGGCCACGGCGGATCGCGGCTACTTCGTTTACGACATGACGAAGGTCGACCAAGCCCTCGCTGATGGCGCGGATTTAGCCGCAGAGAAAGTGGTGTCACTGAACCTGCAAAAAGTGGATCTGGACAACAATACGCTAGTTGTCAGCTTTAAAGATCGCATTGAATGGCATGATGCCGCTGCGTTTGCTGCCAATGGTTTTGTATTCGGTGAACCACTACGCACCGTGCGTGCTATCAATGGCCAACCTGTTTCTGCACTGAAAGATCTGCACTTTGCCAACAATGAGCTGATCACGGCAAACAGTGAGCGCATTGCGATTAACTACCTACTGAATAACGAAATCACGTTTGTGGCAGATACCTCTGTTGCACAACAGACCATTGCGTTTGACCAGCTAATGCCAACGTCTGTGACGCAGATTCTGGGCAACGATGAACCACATCACGTATTAATGGACCGCGAGTTGCGCTCCGTTAACATCAACTCATTAGTTCAAACGAAACTGTTGAACAATGAAACGGTACAGATCACCAACTACGCGGCAAAAGAACTGCGCGATATCACGCCAGAGCTAAAACTAAACGGCATTAACAAGTGGTTCAAACTGGGCACACTGGATCGCATTCCAGCGTACGCACAGATCACCCTGCCACTGTCTGCATTCAGCTCGGATTTCCAGTTCAACAGTGCCAATAACGACGGTGTGTTCGATCTGTCTGATCTTTTCGCCGCAGACTTGGAAGTGAAAGACCTGTTTGAACATCGCTTCAGCTCGGAAAGTGATGCCTTTGCACAAACGCTGTCTCGCCTGAAACCAACGTGGGAAATCCGCTTTGCGGGCACGGCTGACCACAAATGGCGTGACATGAATGGCCTGTATGCGCGTGAATGGTTGATCATCATGACCAACTTCGCCTACATGGTATCGTCTGATGAATTTAAGCACGTGTGGTTTAACTTTGAAGATATCATTGGCTACAACATGCACTCATACGCGGGCCAAGTGCACGAGCCTGGCGGTTACTTCACGGCGGAAGATTACAACCACTACTACCACAGTATGCTGAAGCGTCCTTTCGTTAATGTGGGCATTACAGCAATGGGTGGCGGTCTGGGTTCTGGCGGCATTACCGGTGTAGACACATGGTTGTTCTACAGCCACTACTACGGTCAGTGGGGCATTATCGCACACGAATTCGGCCACGGTTTTGATGGTAAGTCATACGGTCACGGCACTAGTTTCGCCAATGGCGGCAACGGTTGGCAACCTCTGATGACCATGATGGCAAACTACCACATCCGTAAAGGCGATCTGCCGTATATGGATGACAACCTCAATGGCTTCTACAAAGAAGAAAACGACGCCTACCAGTATGCTGACATCAGCCTAGGTAAGCGTAAGCACCGTAGCGACAGTCATATGTACCTGCTGGACGAGTACTTCATGACCTTCTCTGACCTGCCTCAGGGTTGGTTCCAGCATGAAGATCGTTTTGCGCCGGAGAGCCTGAACAATCAGGAACGTATGATGTTGGCGAAAATGCCGATTCACGGTGATGACCCGTACCTGTGTCGCTTCGACTACACCACGGAAACAGGCACCACCCAACTTCACGGCTACGTAGAGCAGTTGGATGATCAGCAATACCGTTGTACCGGTGGTGATGAGATCAGCTACCGCCAGCCAAACGGTGAGAAAGTGGCGTTTGCCTCACCAGTGGGCGAGTTTGAATGGCTATCTCTGTACTCTCCAGAGCAAAAAGGTGAGCGTGTGACGACATTAGATAGTCAGGAACTATGCGCAATCAACAAAACCGGCTTCTACGGTGTGGGTTTTGTCAACAGCGGTAACCAGTGTACTCAGCAGCCTGAAGTATACTGGTCAAACGGCAAGCAGTGGACCTTCTCAAGCGGTTGGGTTGACTACAAGTTCCGTTAATCTGATGGCCTGATACGTACAGTATCACCCATCCTCGTATCTATTTATTACCTATGCCACTCAAGCAATTGAGTGGCATTTTTGATCTTTAATACCCATTCTCTGCTTCACTATTAAATCAACCGCTTCAGAACCGGCCGCTAAAGATATATCCTTTAAACGCCTTTTACCAATGCGCCGGTCAATAGCTTTAAGTATATACGTCAACCCCCAATGATCATTGTTAAAATCCTTGGATAAAAGCTCATCTTTAGGCGTATCAATATACTCACGAATCAACGATGAAATCTCCGATATATCTGTCACATAAGGATAGTACTTAAGATCTGACCTTTGAGATTCTGTATTATGGATAAAATCTTTTGGGTAATCCCATACCACCTGCTTATTGACAGTAATCCAGTAACGCGGGATATCCGTTGTCCCCCGTGATGATTTCATTCTATATATACTGCAATGAATTTGCATATTAATATCGCTTGTGCGTATTCCATAGAGCTCCTTCTGGAGCTTACTCCATCGTTTTGACATACATCCTACAAAACATAGTGCATAACATTAAAGTGATAGCAATACTAACACTTATATTAACTTATAAAACATTAAAGTAGATTACCCTTCCAAAGACACTAAAATTCAATAATTATATTCATAATCTATCAAGGGCAGAACTTATCCTTACGATAGTTTTTTGTTATAACTTTAAATAATCACTAACAGAGTGCTGCATGATTTTTACCAACTCATCATCCATATACTTATACTCATCGGGAATATCCAACACTTGAATATCTTTATATTCCAATAATTTGCCAAATTGCGCTTTCAGCCTATTTTTGTGATTTTCTTCCATCACAAAAATTACATCAGCCCATATGATATCTTTATGATTTACGGTCCGTTTCGCTTTAGGGCTAGTTCCCGCAGATCTTACATTCAAGTCCGTATGGTTTCTCCATACACTTTCTCCTGTTGGGCTTCTCCACTGGTTTCGACTACATATAAAGATAATGTTTCTCACCAACTTTTCCTTCGTTACATTTCCGCGATAATTAAAGGAGGTGTAAATGACACCTCCTTTCCATCTAGCCACGATTGCTCCCAATCGCTAATTACTTAATCGAGTCTTTATAGGCGAGATTTTCAGCCCGGTATTTCTCAACCTTGGCTTTTACCTCTTGCGGACTTAGAACCGCTCCTTTTTGGTGGAAGACCCAGTCCACCTGCTGCTCATAAGTACGCGTTTCCGTAGACGTCACCGAATTAGCATTGATAAACCATTGATTGAAATGGATAGACATCAATGTTTCAGGATAAACATGACCACCGTGGTTAGCAAACAGCTTACCGTCAATAAAGTACTTCACTTCACCGTCTGCTACCTGAAATACCAAATCATGCCATCCTGCATAACTGGATTGATCATACGTATGTAAGTTATCTGCCAACCAAGGATCGACCTGAACCGTCTCCCACGTTGTGGCATACATTACATGGCGTGGCACACCCCATCCGCCGTTAGACAGGTATTCAAAATCAATTTCACTATAATTTGGATCGTTATCAACAACCAAAGGCGTAATCGTGAAGAAGGTTTGTACAACCTGATCACCATCAGGAGCTGTTCCTAACGGTATATCTGAAAACTTGACTCGTGCGGCATAAGTCCCTTCAAGGAAGCGACGCTCCGTGGTGAAAATCTCTGTCTGTACAGTATTTTCCGGCTTGCCTGCCGTCGATGAATGCATCGTCATCAGGCGGTTACTTGCATCTAGCGGGTCGACAACAAAATTGATATTGTCTTTATTCCAACTCGCCCCAGGCACACCGGGACCACCTCCCCAAGAACGCAATGTCCAAACTGAATCTGCTAGAGCGGGATCAAGATTAGATTGATAGCTAAAATCATCGAATAGCACCTGCTCCTGAATCGGTGGTGCCACGGGCCCTACTTCTAGCCAGACATCTGCCATGCCGGGAATATCGCCTCGTGTCCAGTACTTAGCCTCATAGATCACCTGCTGATAAACTACCTGCATACCTGCGGTATAGGTCGCTGTCGCCACCCACTCATCAGGTATCCCACCCTCGTCAGAAATTAATTGCCACGGACCATACGGATTACCCGGTTTTTCACCGCGAGTCCACCACTTAGCTTTATATTTCTTTCCTTCATAGATAACAATTTCACCACCCACATACACTTTGTCCGCATTCCAGCTGCTATCTGGTACAGGTTTATCCGGATCCACTGGCGGCGTATTACCATCACAAACGATGATCGGATTACCTTTGATTGTGTCATCCATCGCTTTCAGCAAAGAAAATTCACCCGCCGAATCTTGAGTAAGCTCCCAGTTCATAATCCCGCCAGCGGTATCCAACGCCAATTGCGTTTTCTTGGCTATTGTTGGAATGCCATTATAATAATTTGTGATAATTACATTACCATTGGCATCTTTGGTTAGCTCATCTTTACATGCCTGAGTTGGATCGATAGCGACAATATCTTTATATTTTTTCCAGCCCGGACGAGAATAAAAAGGTGTACCAAGCACTGTTTTCTCTTTACTCAACCCTCGACCCTGCCAGTATTTAATCGAGTCTAGAGCGTACTGATAACTAGAATGATCACCGTTATTTTTGTCGTAAGCCATCAAGTTAAGGAAGTCGATATCATCAAAAACTTCAGGTTTAATCCCCTCTCCGGTATGCCCTAATGCGACGACTGCTGCGGTCAAAAACTTCCCTTCAGCCCGTAATGCCTTACTCAATTCATCCATTAATAATGCGTAGTTATCTGCCGATGCTCCAGGATCGGGATACTCCCAGTCCATATCAACCCCATCAAGACCGTACTGGTTAACAAAAGCCATTACATTGCTGACAAACGCTGTCCGTGTCACTGGATTACCAGCTAAGGTTTCAAATGCGCTATCATTACCGCCATTCCAACCACCGATCGCGATCCCGACTTTCACATTATACGACTGGGCTTTTTGCACCAGATTTCTTAGCGTATGAGCACCTTCAAGCGGTTTAAGCGTACCGTCTGCATTCGGCAATAAGAATGAATAGTTTATATGGGTAAGTTTATCGTATTGGACAACATCCGTGCTCCCTTGCCATGACGGGAAATAACCGACTACTTTAAAATCACTAATAGGTGCCGTTGCTGCGAAAACACTAGCCGAAAATGTCATTGCCCCAACTAATGCCATCCCACAAAAAAGACGATTTAATTTCAACATATTTTCCCCTTTCAAAAGTGTGATAATAATTGAATCTATCGATAATAAAATTCCACTGGCAATGATGCTATCATGGTTGTTTTTTGAACAGCCGCCATATTGATCACAGTACTGAATATTAATGAAATTTAATTATGCAAGTGACGTACAAGTTAATAACAACAGCAAAAGCAGTGCATAAAAGTGTGCTGTTCGTTCCAATATTCTCGAATGAAAAATAAGAAATCAATATTCTAATTAAATTACTTAACATGGATTTCCAGAATGCAGACTCCACTAATAATCATACTGGTTATACGAATTGACAATATGATTTATATTTTATTCACAGCGATTGTTAGAATATTCCATCATCGATAATCTCGCATTTATCAACACCCCAAAAAAAAGCCCGACTAGATATTTTGTCGGGCTTTTTCTATTTAAGATAAATATTATTTCGAGGCTGTTTTATTACCCAAAACTTGGTGCATAACACCGGTTAGTTCAGCGTTAGGGTCGCCCGAGAGTTCCCATGTAAATACACCAGCTAGTCCTTGCGCTTTAGCCCATTCAGCCTTGGCTTTTACCGAACGACTATCTTCGTAAGTAATAAAGACCTTCTTCTTGGCGTGCCATAGATATGGTGCGTGGGACGCCTCATCATAACCGTATTGATACCCCTGCTTGGCGGTATAATTATTCTTGATATCCCAATACATGAAATATCCCGGCTCTTTATCATCCGTACCAAAACTTGCGCCCTTTTCTGATATCAGCGTGCTGGTTGGCAATCCGCCGGCAAACTCAGTGCCTTCCCAACCCCGCCCATAGTAGGCCGCACCAAGCACCAGTTTGTCTTTGGGGATCCCATGATCAATCATCTGATTAATAAAGACGTCGGCTCCCATACCCCATACGCTACGATCAGTGGCATGCAAATTGGTTAGGTGACCAGTTTGCTTTCCCCACCCACCAAGGAAGTCATAGGTCATGGCAAACATATTGTTCATCAGCGGTGCAACGGCTGGCCAGTCTATCTGCGCGGCTTTAGGCCCAACTCCCACTGCCGATGACAACTCGTACTCACGGCCAGTTTTCTTGGCCAACACGTCCAATTCACCCCGTAATGCTTTCACCAATTTAGTGAATGCTTCACGCTCAAGCGCTTTTTCTGCATCACTCAGCTTCGTTTCAGGGCTCCAAGGTGATGTCGTCAAGCCACCGCCTCCGGGATATTCCCAATCGAGATCAATACCATCAAAGAAATCATACTTGGCGATCAGCTCAACAGCACTACTGGCAAAATGTTTGATGGCTGCATCATCTTTGGCCATAGCATGAAATGGCTCTGACATTGTCCAACCGCCGAATGAAGGTAAAATGGTCAAAGTAGGATGATGCTTTTTCAGCTCGGCCAACTGAGCAAAGTGCCCTTTGTATGGCACATCCACCGACACCTTGCCAAAGTCCACATCAAAAGCAGCTTCTTGATCCACAACAATAGCAGTAAACGGTGCCTTTCCCTTACAGGCGGCGGCAACTTGCGCCTGTACTTTTTCAGAAGCCCCCGTATGCGGGCCGCACATACTCAGAAACGCATAAATCACATGAGTGAGTTTATCAGCTGGAATATCTTTTACTGTGTAGGGGTTATTGGCATTATCATATTGCCAATCGGCAAAATACCCGCCAATAACATGGTTATCAGCCAACGCCGGCGTACTCAGTATGGTGCTGATTACCGCCCCCATGATTAGCTTCTTCATTCTATCTCCTCGGACAACGCTGTAAGGGAACCGAGCAATTAATAACCGAACCGAGCAAATAAAAACATTGCTCACTTTGCGTTAGCCGAAATAAGAATAGATTAGATAATAACTTTGCGATTGAACGCGTATTTTTATAAGCAATACAACAGGCTTGACAGCGATTCTGGTGACCCCAAATGCCTGTTATAACGATATTCTTTTATCTTGCCATTTACGCCGACTAAAAAAATCCACATTCTTATATCAGCCTAACAATCACAAACATAATCATTTAAAATCATAAACTTAAATATCATCACAGGACTTAAAAAAACACAATCAACCAACTGAACAATAAATAGCCTTATGACGCATTTAATATGCTTTGTGATTCAAAATTTCCAGTGTAGTATGCGCGTCCCCAATGATTACAGGCACCAACACTTGGCTACTATTTCTTCTAACGCGTTGTATACCGATTTGTCTGGCTACTATGACCTAATGTGCATAGACATCAACTACAAAGCACAAAGCGATTACGTACGACGACTTCATCAGTTATTCGGAAATAATGGTACTCGCCACCTTGATCTTGCTTGTGGCACAGGCCCGCACATCCGTCATTTCATCGACAGTGGTTTTCAAAGCAATGGGCTTGACCTCAACCAACCGATGTTAGAGCTCGCGAAGATTCGCTGCCCGGAAGCAAGTTTTGACCTGCAGAACATGTGCGATTTCAAAGTTGACCAACCTCTTGATCTCATTACCTGTTTTCTGTATTCCATCCACTACTGCGGCAATATCGAAAACTTAAAACGTTGCATCTCAAGTGTACATGCAGCGTTGAAAGAAGGCGGTGTCTTCTGCTTCAATACAGTGGAAAAAACAAAAATCAACAATAATTCTTTCATGCGCCATGCCAGCGATTTAGACAATAGCCAATTTGTTTTCAAATCCGGATGGTATTACAGCGGTGAAGGTGACAGGCAGACCCTCAAACTGAGTATTGAAAAAAACACGGCAGAACAAACTCAGTACTGGGAAGATGAGCACCCTATGGTTGCAGTTAGTTTTGACGAACTTAAAGCGCTGCTGGAACCGTATTTTGATGTGCATGTCTTTGAGCACGATTACGATAAAATTCTGCCGCTACCAGAAACCTCTGGCAATGCCATTTTCACCTGCGTGAAACGCTAAACGAAGCTTACGCTTTAACTCTCCTCAATATGTAAACACTGTTCAGGATAAGATAGCGTCGATCAAAAAGCCCCTGATAACAATCAGGGGCTTTTCTCTTTCAGAATATACAGCCACAGATCCCATCAAAATAGTGATGAGATAAACAATACTAATCCAGGCAACACAACAAAGATCATGCTGAGATAAGCCACTACGGCCCACTTGCTTTTTGCCGCATAGCCTCCCAAGGTATCTGCACATTTCAACGGTAGTTCGCGCAACACGGGTATCCCAAAAATAAAGAGGATACTAATGCAATTGAACAATAGGTGCACCAAGGCAATTTGCAAGGCAAATGCAGCATTACCACCGACCACCGCCGTGGCCGCCAACAGTGCGGTAATACAGGTGCCAATATTCGCCCCCAGCGTAAATGGATAGACCTGACGAACACTCAATACATTACTGCCCACCAGCGGGACTACCAAGCTCGTTGTTGTAGATGATGACTGTACTAAAATAGTGACGAGCATACCTGATGTAATGCCGTGGAGTGGCCCTCTACCTATGGCATTATTCAGCACGGTGCGAGCCTTACCTACCATCAGCGTCTTCATCAACTTACCCATTACGGTAATAGAGGCGATAACCGTGACGATACCGAATATCACTAAGGCTACCCCACCCCAACTGGTCGGGAAGACTTCAAACAAAGACTTAACGCTATTTACGGCAGGCTGTGTCAGCGGTTTTATGAAATTAAAGCTTTTCATGCTGAGATCATTGGTTTGCAGCAGCGGCGATACCAACCAACCAGACAACTTGGCTAATAACCCTGTCATCATTTCTAAAGGCAAGAAAATGAATACTGCCAGCAAATTGAAGAAATCATGAACCGTTGCGCAACTAAACGCTCGGCGAAATTCCTCCTTACAGCGAGCATGGCCAAGGCTGACAAGCGTATTAGTGACCGTGGTGCCGATATTCGCCCCCATCACCATAGGTATGGCCGTACCAACAGGCAAGCCACCGGCAACCAAGCCAACAATAATAGCCGTCACCGTACTGGATGACTGGATCAACGCTGTACCGACAATACCTATCATCAAACCAGCCACCGGATTTGAAGCAAAGGCAAACAGTTCCTTGGCCTGCTCGCCAACAGCCCACTTAAAACCGCTTCCGATCATCGACACTGACACAAGCAACAAATACAGCATGGCCAACAGGCCTAACCACTGTAGCACACGTGGTGAACTCACACCGTGTTGTGGGCTATTGAAGGTTCCTGACTGTACGCTCATAGCTGGCTCCCTAATTTATGTCTTCAGCTAGGGGCATCCTATGAATGTTTTATTACAGTAATATTACTGAAACAGCTAAATTTGTTCATTATTTGACCGTGCATATGATTTTTTTATTGATGTGATAAATTAGTTTGCTTGCTCTAGCAAAAAAGTCATACTTTCCCTACAGCTTTGTTGCCATCTTGGCACATTACATTATCACTATGTATCAGAAAGTACTCTTTTAATGAGAGCCGAACACACTAAATGCACAATGCTATAAATTACAGCCAGTATAAAAGCCGCTATCATCGCAGCGAGCCCGTATACCCCATGAAGAAATGACGCTGTGATGTGATACCTAAGCGGCTCAACCCGATCATTTACCACCCTATATGTCGACTTTGACATATAGGTACCATCATAATAGTAAGTTATCACTTGTTCATTAGATGATATCTCTTCAATATCTACACCAGGGTAGCTATATTCTCGATTTTCAATCTCATCAGCATCTAATAAAAAGTCATATTCTCCGTTAGACTCTCTGACTTGTTTTAACGTTAGAACATCATATCCTGATGCCTTTTTACCATAGACATAAAAAGCCGGAGCATTTTTCTCAAACTCTGCTGTCACTGGTTCTTGCTCGGCTATTTTCATCGCCACAAAAATCGACGGTATCAAAAACAACAAAAATAATCGTACAACCATCCTAGCCTTCTAACTATGACGCACTGTATCACTTTAATTTTTAGGTGTATTTTTCTATCAGTACACGAATAAAAACGACGCATTATAAGACGTGTTAACGCACAAAATATAATGATTACAATAAATACATATCCAGCGCTCACAAATGTCATTGTAACTTAATAGCTCATCGGCTAAATATTGCGATGGAGTACTATATATCTAGATTCAGACATATAAGCATTGATGTGATGATAGGTTATCACCAACTCATAAAGTGATAGCTCTTCAATCGTATTTTCTGAACGCTGGTATTCTTTATTTTCAATCTCATCAACATCTAATAAAAACTCATATTTCCTAGAAGACTCCCTAACATTATCCAGAATTAAGCGACTATAACCGGTATCATTTTTACCATAGATACAAACCAAGTGCTTTTACCTAAAATTCCGAAGTTACGAGCTCACTCTTGGCAATATCAGCCACCACAAGATGTAAGGGAATTGTAAAAAATAAAAACCATGATGCAAAATAAGAATCTCATATTAATTTTATCGTTATTGATAACTATACCCTTATAAATCCCATGATATTTTAAAACCATGCTTACTCGCATCAATATGACACAGTTAATAACATATAAATTACAGAGCCATCTCCAGCACAACTCACTATCACTCATATTTATAAGCCCCAAAAAAAATACCAGCACTACATGCTGGTATTTTCGAATATAAAGCTCATTATTTTAGCCAGTGAGAAACCGCAACTTTACCTAACCGGTATAAGCGTTTGGCATGATCGGCTACCGCCTTGTCACTGCGATCAAGGCGGCGACGGTTTAATTGAGTGTTGACCCCGTCTTCAAATGCCATTAGCAAAACATCACCGACCGCAGACATATTGTAGGCTTCTTTACCTTCGGGCATCGCGATCACAATCCCTTCATCAGGATACAACTGCTCTATATTGTAATCAAGTGCCGCTTTAATCGTTGCTGCCTTAGCATTCGAAGGATTTTCAATATTGTAAGGCGGGGACCATTCACCCACCGGCGAAAGTCTGTCAACTTGATTTAGCAACATGATCAGCGCTGGCTTTTTACGGTGACTATTCTCTGGCAATTGGTAATACGCATCAAACTTTGCACGCAAGGCAGTATCAAGCTGACGTGCCGGTTGGTTAGCTTTCACCAGCCAGAAAACCAAATCACTGTTGGCCATCTGCTCTAGCAATAACTGAAGGGTCGCGGGATTACTGTCCAAGCCGGGTAGATCTACCAAATGAATCAAATCCAACCCTTCCACTTCGCACTTATGAATAACGATACTATCTGTAGAAGGAATGGGGCTCACTTCTGCCACCATACTCCCAACAAATGCATTCACAAAAGACGACTTGCCCGCACTTACCTGCCCAATCACGGCAACTCGCAACGGTTCGACGTCAGCAGCCAATGATGCCTCGTCTGTCACCAAGCCATTGCTTTTACCCAGTTCATCATCGCTCACCGTGAACCGACCACTGTACAAATCTATTGCCACAGAAACCACTTCCTGCAGTAAAACCTTCTTCAGTTGGTATTGCAGCTCGTCACTGACTTCATCAAACAATTTACCAAGCAACTGCCCTCGCGCCTCGGCAATAAGCCCCGCAGGGGTCAAGGCTCGAAAAACCCGGTAGGCATCGTAAACTTTCTTCGCCTTACCAAGCTTATCTTTGTGCTGATAGCCCTGCTGTAGCGTCGATAATTTCAGTTTTTCAGCATACGGTACATGAGCAAGTATAAAGCGGCGGTATCGACGGCTGACCTGTTCTAACATCAATAAAAACTCAGGAGCGGTAAACGCCAATGATGCGGTACGATCGGGATAAAAAGCCACGCCAACCTTTTGTGCCAGCACCACACTGTGGTCCCGTAGTGCCGGCCAGCTGTCATCCGTGCTCAACTGCTCTTTCAGAACCTCATTCAACTGCTGCCACAGCTGTTGTTCAAACTCACCCCACTCTTTCGATGGGGCAACATCGTAACGGGCTTCAGCAGAGGCTGAACCAACATCATCACCACTACCTGTAGCCTGAGCCTGTTGACGGCGAACCCACAAATATCCCGCCGCCATCACTAACGAACTGCTCGCCAACAATACCGATAACAGCAACCATTGGCCATTCTGAATCACATCGACCAGCCCCAACACAGCAAGAACCAATATGGGGATAAAAATGGCAACGATCAGCAAGGGGAAAAAGCCCAATGCCGTACGGGACAATAGCCCAATAGTTTTAGTGGTTCGTTTCATTGTTCGTCTGGCTCTCTTTGACTTGCTTGAGGGCTTGCTCGAACACGGCCTGAATATCTTGCCTTGTCACAATCTCACCTTTGCTCAAATGATACAGATACTTGCAACCAGCACGGCCGATGGCATATGTCATGGCAAAACTCACAGCGACAGCTACGGCACTGCCTACAGTTTGGCCATAAACAGGTATCAACTTGGCCAATTGACGTACCCCTAACTTGGATAGATATTTCAGCGCGAAACTGCTGCCAAGCAAACCACTGAACTCGACAAATCGCTGCCGGTTCCATTCGACGCCATAATGCGCACCGAGGCTGTGCAGCATCTTTCCCTGAATAGCGGGCACGGTAACGAGTCCTACCGCGGGAATGGCATCGGTTGCCCCTGCACTTCCTGCATACCACAACACTTCTTTTTGCAACTTGGCAAAATTTCGTTGCTCGTGATCTTTTTGATGCTGCTCGCCCTGCAGCAGATACAGCACGGGCAGCCACTGTGCAAGTTTATTAACGAGCGCCTGCTGGCCATGATCATAGCTTGCTTGGTGTTGGTCTTGGTCTCGGTCTTGGTCTTGGTCTTGGTCTTGGTCTTGGTCTTGGTCTTGGTCTTGGTCTTGGTCTTCAGCAACATGTTGCCAATAGGCAAAATCAACCTCAACCAGATCGACTTCCTCACCCCATATCTTTTCGACTTGCTGCTGATTATAAGCTAATGCCTGTTTTGCTTGATGCTCAGATGCCAACGAATCACAGCCAGTGTGCACCACCAGCAAGCTCTGGATCCGGTTGTCCTTACGAATTTTCGCCAAGGCACTTAATACTTCTCCCTGTTCGGGTTCTTCTGCTTTCATCACCACAATCAATGCATGGCTCTGCTGCAAACACGCCTGGATATCTTCATCAGGCTCATAGCTCGCTTCCGCCAGTCCTCGGGTATCAAGAAAGCGTAAGATAGGATTTTGTTCAGGGAATGCGTATGAATAAGCGGTTTGGGTACACGGCTGGAAACCATTGCCGATCTCGACACAAGTATTACCGGTAACAGCCTGAATCAACGACGACTTGCCAGCCCCCGTTTTACCCAGTAACCACAACGTTGGCAAGCACTGCTCCCAGTGCTGATTAGCCGCTGACATATCAGGGTCAACGGCCGGATTGATATATTGGTATATTTGCTTGAAAAACTGCTGCATTGGTATCCTTGGTACTAGAACCTTACCTAGTCACAATACCATACCTTTGGGCCAAATCAGCGAGGATGTCCAACAATCCTAACCTACGCTTTATGATTACTCAGCATGCAGCAGTCGCAAATCACTTAGCCTGCTTCCTGACTCTTATCGGCATTCTGCGGTTGCTGGGGCATTTTCACCCAATGCATAAATAGCTCATACCAAAGGGCAAGCACCACCGCACCAACGAACAAACCAATAATACCGGCGGCGATCATCCCACCAATGGCACCAATCAAAATAACCGGCATCGGAATATCAACACCTCGCCCCATCAACATCGGCTTAAGAATATTGTCTGACAGGCCCGCAAGGATAACCCACACAGTAAAAATAGTGGCCGGTGTTGTATCCATATAGGAAAACACGTAAATAATCACAGGAAGAACGACTAGCAATGCTGGCAACTGAGCAATCGCAAGAATAAAGACCAGTAAAGTCAGTACACCCGCCGCCGGAATTCTGAAAACAAAGAACCCAGCACCAATTAATACGGCTTGAATAAAGGCGACCCCAACGACCCCCAGCAACACACTACGCACTGTTGCCGCAATTAAATTGGCCCACTCTTCACCATTTTTACCCACCACCCGAACGGCTATCTTATCCACGGCGGCGGTCATTGTTTCAGAATGCGTCATAAACCCAGCTGCAATAAGCAACGAGATAATAAACATAACCACAGTGGCAATGCCGCTTCCCAACATCCCCGCAAACGCCGCCACACCCGATTTAATTTCTGGCAGGAACTTCACAACAGCCAGTTCGAGGTTATAGGCAAATAAGGCCCATACGTCATAGAGCTTCTGGCCAATAAGCGGTATCGCGGCAACTTTATCGGTCGGTCCCGGAATTTTTACACTTTCGCCCTGAAGGATATCCGTGACATTAACGATTCCATCGTAAACAGAGCCCATCACCATAATCAGTGGGATGATCAAAATAGCCACCCCCAACAGCGCCAGCAAGGTAGCCGCCATGCCCCGCTTTCCGCCCAGCATATTCGCTAGCTTTGTCGTCAGGGGCATCAACGCAACAGCGATGATCGCTCCCCACATGACGGGGATGATAAAAGGTTTGATGATGTCGTACGTCCACACCACCAAAACAAACAGCAAGCCTATCCGAATTGCCGACTCGACCATATTGTTCACGAAAATACTGCTGTTGCGTCGTTCAATCTCTTTATCCATCATTTTCTTCCTGACTGGTTGATACTGATGATTGATTGCTCTGACTCGCGCCCACCAAACTCGCCACGACGATAGCCATATAAAACACACCGGCAATGGCTTCCAAGTACACCACTACCTGAGCAAACGGTGACACTGGGCTAATATCGCCATAGCCTAATGTCGTAAGTGTTACGAAACTAAAATACGCCGCATTAGAAAAATTCTCGCCCCATGCCTTATGTTCCATACCGGTAAATGAGGTGGGTGAAAATTCTAATATCAGCAAATAGAGCAGCGCCCACATCAAGCCCAGCAGCAAAAACAAGGCTAATGAACCCACCACTTTGTTATTATCTATCGTGCCGGTAAACAAGATTTGGCGGGCAATCGACTTAAATGTGCCGAAGAAGAAAGTAAACATTAGCAGCATCATTGCGATATCAGTCTGCTGCACATCAAATACAGCCTTCATCAAAGCCAGTACAGCCCATATCACCGCTAATGTCATTAAAAAGCGGTACCACGCTTTATCAAAGCGCAAACTCACCAGACAGACAACAAACGTCAATATCGTCAGAACCTGAAACAGTGCGTCCAGCCATTTTATCTCCAGCACCATATCGAGCGATGCACTGACCAGCAAAACGATAAGTGCCAGCGTCATATAATAAAAATTATTCTCCGCCGTAATTTTCCCCGCCATTAGTCCCCCTCTTTATTGTTATTGGAGCCACTTGTCCCAGCGATCACCGATACGTTCGAGGATGCCTGTAATGAAGAGCTACCAATGTCTCTATCATCTGGCTTATCTGTTTCCATCGGCCTCTCGCTGATATCTGGCAGCAATTCTTCATCAATAACCATAATAGAAGCCGTCATCCCAAACCGCAGGTCTACCCCTTCCGGCAACACCCCCAACGTCACTTTGACAGGGATCCGCTGGGCAAGACGTATCCATTGAAAAACCGGATTCACGTTTGGCAACAAGTTATAGCCCGTTGAACCGTCTTTAGGCGCAATCCCCCAACCCAATGAGTCAACAACGGCATCAATGGGGGTATCCGGATAAGCCATCAGCGTAACCTTGGCACTGTCGCCAATATGAATATTAGCCAGCTGGTTTTCTCTAAAATAACCAAATACCCAGAAACTATTCACATCAACCAGTGCCAACAATGGCTGATTAGCGACCGCCTGCGTCCCTTCACGGATATCAAGGTTCGAGACATAACCATCGACGGCAGCAAAAACTTGAGTAAACTCAAGATTAAGCCGAGCGGCTTGGAGTTTTTTCTCCGCGATCTGTATTTGAATCAACGATTCCTCATAGGAAATCTTGCGGCGGGTAAGATCTTTACTTGATACCGCCCCGCGATCCTTGGCCTGAATATCCAGCAAACGGTCATATTCAATCTTTTTGCCTTTGGCGCTAATTTTCGAACGCTGAAGGGAAGACTCAGCCTGAGACAATTGAACCTCATACGTAATCGGATCAATCTTAAACAGCAAATCGCCTTTACGTACATACTGATTGTCGTTAACCGCGACATACACAACCGGGCCTGAAACCCGGGGGGCAACCTTGATGATATTGGCCCTGACTTGGCCGTTACGCGTCCACGGATTCTTAAAATACACCTGGTACTTTTGATAGGCGTACATCAACGCCAACGCGATAATGGTCAGATTAATAATAATGACAATGAGCTTTTTTATCTTTTTCATAGCCACCCTTAGAAACGGATATAAAACGCGTCAATTGCTATGACATAAAACACGGTGATCGCAATAAAAGTCAGTGAAGGAAAGGCTATCAGCCGGGACACGCGTATTTTGTTCATCACCAATACGGTTATCCAGCTAGCAATCACCGACAGCACAATCACCGACAAAAATGGGGAAAAATAAATATCACCCCACGCAAGTTCATGGGGCACGGTCATTGCGGACCTCCTGGATAACGTTGTTTATCAGGATCAATAGGATCACCAAATGGCGAACGCGCTGGGACAACCTGATCTGGCGACAATACTGGCAATGTCGTCGAATCAAGCTCCTCTCCCCAATCGGTTCGTGATTGCATCTGCTGTTTTAGCGAATCACTGACAAAAGCCTTGCCCGTATTAGCCTCCCAACCACCGCCTAGTGACTTGTACAAAGCCACCACTTGGTTGGCAACGTTACCTTTCACTACCGCATAGGCATCCTCGCTTCGGGTCATTTTCTCGACTGAATTGAGCAGACGCTCAAAGCTAATCTGACCATTTTCATATTGAGTCAATGAGATATTGTAAGCCCGTACCGATGCATCAACCGAATTAAGAGCCAGTGCCTGCTGCTCCCTGTTTAGCTGATAAGACTCAAGGGCACTTGTCACCTCTTGCACCGCAGTCAGTACCTGCTTGTTATAGCTGGTCAAGGTCTCCTGAAAACGGGCATCTTCAATTCGAATATTGCTCTCAACCCTACCGTACTGAAAAATATTCCAAGAAAATGAGGGACCTAGAGTCAAGTTAAGGCTATCGTCAAATTGGAAATTGGATCCCGCAGAAACGGTGCTATTTATGCCAATCGCCCCGAAAAGCGAAAACCGCGGATAAAGATCCGCTTCTTTTATCCCTATTTGGGCGCTCTGAGCGTGAGCCTGTAGCTCAGCCAATTGAAGATCAGGACGGCGCAATACCAAACCGGCATCAACTTGTGTATTCAGTGGCATCGTGGCGGGTATCAATGAATAGTTATCATAACTCTCCATCATGCGTCGATGGCCGGGCTGGCTGTACTTGGTGTCGAAGGCGGCTACTTTATCTCCAACCCAAGATTGATTGAGTAAAGGCTCAACCTCTTCAGGCAACAGGCCCAACAGCACAGCCAACGCATTGCGCGATTGAACCATGCCTATTTTCAGGCTTGGCAAGGCCGACTGGGTGTTATAAAGCTGAGTTTTGGCCTGCTGGACATCAAGCTCGGTAACATCTCCAGACTCATACTGGATCTGGGTGATCCTTACAACCCTCTTCTGGATCTCGATGTTACGCTGAGATAACAAGACCCTTTCCTGAAAAGTACGGTAATTGACATAATTTCGGGCAACCTCAGCGGTAATGGTCACCAAAATATCATGATAAGAAGCAATGGCTGCATACCATCCGGCCTCGGCCGCTTCGACGCCCCTGACATAACGCCCCCAGACGTCCAGTTCCCAACCAGCATCAAAGCTCACACTCGCATTATCGAACGTCTGATTATTTTGATATATCTTGGCCAGATTACCTGACAGCGTTTGTACTTGTGGGTAACGGAACGAGTCAGCAACACCCATGGCAGCACGGGCCTGAATAATCCGCAAACCTGCAGCCTCCAAATCAAGGTTCTGCACGGCAGCGACTGTCACCAGTTGATTCAGCGTCGGATCATTAAATTGCTGCCACCAGCGCTCTGTTCTGGATACGCTTGACTGGAAATCCTGATCGGTCCATGTACTTGGCAACTCTTTTTTTGGGACCCCAACAAAATTAGGCCCTAACACCGTACAACCGGTAAGTAGGTATACCCATACCATCAAGCTCAAAATACGGCTCAAAACGCCAAGCAATACGTGCCTTTTTGCTGTCAAACAGCGCCCCCTAGAAACGTTTGTGCGTCAATACATCCCAAGCCACTTTTTCATTTGCCCGATAGCAAGCAAGCAGCGATTCGAATAAGTTTTTCTTCAAGTTTAGGAAAATATAGAAATAGGCAATGTCTGAATTCGTATTTTTTTGCCATTCTTGTTCAGTAAAAAATTGATCAAGCCTTGCCTCCAGCTCCTGATAGTCATGCTGGACATCTGCTGGAACCAAATGCGATACCTTGGGATCGCCAGCCAAATACTCAACCAAAAATGGGATCACTTTATCGCGATGCTGCTGACGAGCAGTATGGACTAATGGGCTCACCTCTAATTTAGACTCCGCCTGCTGCAAGGTCAGCAAATGGTGAAACACCAAGTCACATTGAGAAGCATACTCGCCCAGCTCACTTGGTGTTGCCCCCGGGAACAAATCACCATTGACCTTGCTCGACCACAGGGTCAATTTTGCCAATGCCGTCTTGGCTACCGTCACATGCCAGCGCATAGACAAACGTTGCCACCCATTAAGTTCAGGTTGCTGAACCAACCAGACAATGGCCGAAACATGGCGGAAAAAGCGCTCCCTCATCACCATGACCAAATGCTCGGCTTTGGAGGAAAACGGAAAGAAATGGGCCACGACAACCACACCTACCACCAAATAAAACAGAGAAACGATAGTCAGGGTGATCCCGAAGTGATAGACCATGGAATTATCGATCCCCATGGTGAACAATCCCAATAAAAAGAAAATTGTCACAGGCCCCTTCAGGGCATAGAAAGCAACAAACGTATAGGCAAAGATAAATGCCCCCAATTCCGCCCCTAGGGTCAGCTCTGGCAACAAGAAGACATAGGCAGGCACAGAGACAACAAAGCCCAGCGTAAACAGTACAAACAGTGCCGCTGGGTGCATCGGCATAAACGAAAGAATAGAAACGAAAATAGTGCCGAAAATAACAAAGTTATAGCCACCTGGCGGATTGGCGTAAATCCAAAATAACCCTGTCGCCCAATAGATAACAAACACCTTTATGGCAGTCTTGGCATTCTCCGCATCCCACCAGATAAAAGCCGGCTTTTCAGCCAATAATGGCAAAGAGAACCCCACCTTACCTGTTAGCGAGTTGATGCTACTGATACAACTTTGCACCTGAACAAGCCTTTCGCGTAAAGCCCCAAATAAATAACAACTACTGATAGCCTCACCGCGATACAAATGGCTTTCCCCTTCGAGCTTTTGTTTATCGACGGCCAGTTGGGGGATGGCTTCCGGCGGGAAAGCCTCACGACTATGCCAAGCGTCAGGTAGAGCCTCAAACAGGGCAATCAGTTCATCACGTATAGCAGCATAGTCTTGAATAAATTCGGCTGGATGCCCGCCAGCCCGAGAATGATCTTTGGCGGCAAACATCAACAAATTCGTTATTTGGCTAAACAGGGCTATCGTGCCGTCCCATTCTTTTTTATAAGCCGAAATTTCGCTACATTCTGCGCTCAGGGTCTGGTAACGCCCCTCCAGTGCCTGCTGCGCGGCGTAAACCGCCTTACTGAGATCGGCAACCGTTACACTTGCTTGCTCATCCTCTGCCTGCAAGCCCTCCCCAGCTTCAGGGGGGGCAACTGGCAATAATACTTCCGGGCTATCCTCACCGACAGGTATTTGTACCTGATCGGACACTGGCTGGCTGATATGTTCAAACAGGGCCTGCTGACTTGCCACTAACTCTCCCGCGAGCTTGTGAAGATTCTGCTCGACACGAGGCGGGAACAGAAACACGCCCACCAAGGTGTAAACAACGACACCAAAGATAGTCATGAAGGTTCGCTCGACACCGTATAGAAACGCACCTTCAGCATCTCCCCCGTTGTACATCATCATGATCATCACGCCTGTCAGCATGAACAAAGTAGGATCTTTTTGGTAGGCAGAGCGAAGGTAGAAGACTATCGTGATGGCAATAGAGACACTGAGCATGTAGAACATACGGTCTTGGGCAAATGCGCCCACAAGACACAATCCAATGATCCCACCGGCAATGGTACCCAATACCCGCAACGTTCCTTTGGCCAAAGACTCTCGACGGCTACCGGTTGTGGCAATGAGCATAACGGTCGTTGCAGCCGTAGAAGGCTGACTCCATCCCATGGCCATAGGTATAAGAAACGCTAAGGTCAGGCTGATAGCAACCCGGAAGGCAAACTTGAATGTATCGCTAAAACAAAAAGGCACCAGCCATGTCGACGGGTCACGCCACTGAATAGCCTCTTCCGCTACTGTCTCTTCTGCTACTGTCTCATTCGATGCAGAATGCCCCGTTGTGCCTGCCACCCATCCCCCTCACACTGCCAGATCTTACCTGCATTTGATCTTGAATATGATTTTAATGCTAGAAGAATTATGAGTTAGTGCAGGAATTTCCTGTCTTAACAAAAATACTTTTCCTACGCTAGGTACGAGCAAATACTGAGGATGATTGATAGACAAAAGCCCCGAAAATATCGGGGCTTGATAGAGATTCAAAGGCAGGTGTTCTGAAGCGTAGTACTACACGGCAGCGCGATCGGCTCGACTATGGTCAATGACCATAGTTTGACTAACGGCATTAAGTAGCAATTTGACAGCAGGCAACATTCGGCTTTCGTCGATATCAAAATCACCGTTGTGGTGACCAGCGGTCAGATCAGAACCAACCAGGCAGTAAATCGCCTTGCCGCCATTGCTTTGGACACGGTCAACCAAATATCCCGCATCTTCGCTGGCACCAAAATCTTTCTCGCGGATCACTTCGCTAAACCCGCTGGCGAGGCCAATACTAGACAGCAAATCAACTAACTCTGTGTCATTTTCTAGCTCAATCGCCTCACCCTGCGGGAAGATCTTCACTTTTACGCCATGCATCATTGCAGAAGCTTGCGCGATATTTTCAACCTGCTGGAACATATAGGTATTTAACTCGCGATTTTCACCACGGGTTTCCCCCATCAATACCGCGTTGGCCGGAATCACATTGCGACCGTCACCGGCGTGCATCTGGCCAATATTGATGCGGGTCATACCATCACGATGGCGAGGTATCGCCAACATCTGTGCGACCGCCGTACAAGCCGCAGCCAGCGCATTCTGACCGGCATTTGGCTCAATCCCCGCATGGGCAGGCTTTCCTGTAAAATGGATATCAAATTTTGAACTGCACAGGAAATGCTGCGGATCGCAGACCAACGTGCCGCTTGGCACGTTCATGCCAATATGGGCAGCAAAGAAATAATCAATGTCATCGAGCCAACCACTTTCGGCTATCGCCTTACCTGCGCGGCATCCTTCTTCAGCAGGCTGAAACAACAATTTTATTGTTCCGCACAGACTATCACGATTTGCCGCCAGTACTTCTGCAACGCCCAACCCGATAGATGCGTGAGCATCATGACCACAGGCATGAGCAATACCGGGAGCCAACGACGCGAACCCCAGAAAACGTGGACGGTGGGAGTCATCTTGGCTTTCCATCACCTCAACCGCATCAATATCAAAACGAAGCGCAATCACCGGCCCCGCCTTTCCTGTTTCTAAAACAGCCCCTACACCGGTAAGGCCATCCATCTGAGCCAAGTGACCGAGATCCGCCCCCCAATTAAGCGCTCTCTCCTGAGCTTTGACGACCAACTCTTCATCACGCCCCATAATGGCTTCGCGATTAATGATCGTATCCCCGAAATGCAAGGTATAACCCATCGCTTCCAGTTGGCTGGCAATTCGGCTAGTTGTAAAAAACTCCCGCCACGCGGCTTCTGGATAACGGTGAAATTCACGCCGGTGATTCATCAATCGCTGAGTTAGTGAGGCTTCATCAAGTTGTAGTTTTTCTAACACGTCTAACTTCCTATATGTCGCATAGAGCTGCTGACACTGCGCACATTATCTGGCTATGATCTATCAGTAGCCAGTCAGCTCCATAAATCCTTGTCCCGTATGACTACCAGAGACCACTATCGGCCCTTCCCAATAAGAGAATACAAACGGCAACCATTGCTCTTCTCGCACAGCATCTAACTCTAGCTGAATCCCTTTCGAAGGGATCTCCACATACCAATTCAGTGGATACGTTTTATCGTCATGGGTGGTGAATGACTTCGGTGTCAACCTGATAGCATCAGCATCAATCACCTCAGTGCGTCCATCCGGCCAACTCAATGAGCCAAAATAATAGGGGCGCGAATTTTTTTCCCTGATCTGATACAGCATCAGCGCACTTCCATCATTTAGGTGCAAAGAAAACCAATCCCAGCCGAGTTGCGATTCGGCCATGCCGGTACTACTCCATTCCCGGTCAAACCAACCTTGTCCCGACACCCTGTACGTTTTACCATCGAGAACCAGTTCCCCCTCGACGGATAGAAAAGGCGCACTGTAATAATAAGAGGCAATTGGCTTTGTCTGGTGTTTTTGGCTATATCCCTTGTCACCTTGCAAAACCCAATTCCCTTGCTGTTTAACGCGTAAATTAGCCTGCATTCCAGTATCGGAAAAGGAGACTACGGCGGGGAACGGTGAATCGCTAAATGAGTGCCACTGCCAATTATCTAACCATGCCTTAAACGGATGCCCCATCACTCCTGCCTGCCCAATTCCCCCACGGGCAAAGCGTTCAGCTGCCCACATTTTATCAGTCCCGGTCACAACAACGTGGGCCATATAACGCTGAGGATTATTCCAGCCCGTTCCCTTTTCTGCCGACGCTGCCGAACGGAACAATGTCCACTGTATCCCGAACGGCTCCCCCGTCTCACTTTCTACGTTTGCCGTCAAATACCACCATTCAGTCCTAAATTCAGGATGAGGCAGGTGATCTTGCGGAAAGGAAAAAGTACGTCCGGGAACAACAAGAGCAAACTGGCTACCGCCATCTGCATTAAGAACGGACACCGAACGATTAACCGGTTCCTCTTTTTGCCCGCACCCCACAAGTGCAATACTGGCAATCATGACCCATAACATCAGTAACGTGTTTTTATACTGCTGTTTCAGCATTAGAACGCCTCCCGCAGTGACATCATGGCTGAGCGGTTTACCAAACGCCAAACATGCCAACCACCTGCAATCACCAACACCGCCAATGCCGAGCCTAACGACACTAAATAATCTACCGGGAAATATTCAATTGGCATTGTCCAACCAAAGGAGTATTTCAAGACAATATCTATCAACAACTGGGCCAAAATCAGCCCCATCGGCAGCGCAATCAATGCCGTAATCAGTCCCAACACTAACAATTGCCCACCGCCGAGTATCGCCAATTCCCGTCCGGTCATCCCCATACAGCGCAGTAATGCAAACTGGCGCATCCGCGACAACTCTCCCGCCACGGTGGCAAAAAACAAGCCACAGACAGCAATAAACAACGTCAACTTGCCAAGTGTCGCCGTGACAATGAATGTCCGATCAAACACATTCATCGCCTGGACCATCAGCTCTGTATTGTTACGAATACGCTCAGGCGGCAAGCGGAAGGTTTCCCCCATCTCTGAAATCATCGCCATCGCATCGGTGTCGGGTTTAAGGTGAATAGCCAAGCCTATCTGTCCCCGGTGCGGCCAATATTGGCGCCAGCGTTTTTCAGGGATCATCACCTGCCCGTACGGATTGCCGTAATCATAATAAATACCGGCTACCAACCACTTTTTGTTAAGTGGCGCGGCCAAGGTGACTTCATCGCCAACCTTCCACCCTTGCTTGATGGCCAATGACTCACTGACAAGAACCGAGCGGCCAAGATGGAAACGCTGCCAGAATGAATCCAAGGTGGACTTCATGGACAAGGCACTTTTTTCCGCCTGTGACCCACCGATACTCACAACCTGCAACGTCCCCAGATCTGATGGTAGTTCTTTGCTAAATTGCCACCAGACGGTTTTCACCTCATCGCGTTCTGCCAGCCAACCACTCATCCGTGAGGCCATATTCAACGATGGACGCACGTAAATATCGGCCGACAACCGCTGATCCAGCCAAACCTGTGTCGTTGTTCGGAAACTACCGACCATGGTCTCCATGCCGATATTGGTTGCCAACGCCAGCATAAACGCCATTGCAGCAACACCACGATAACTCAGGCTCGCCGCAGCATCGGTAAAAAACCAACGCAAACGGGCCGAACGAGTCAGCTTGGCAAACAACGAGAAAAGTTGCCACACCAAAAACGGCATACCCAATGCCGAGGCAATCAAGATAAAGGCAATAAGCACAAATCCTGCCTGCTGCCCGTGCGGAAGTTGGTAAATTGCCCAAGCCATGCCAATAAAGAAACAGGACACCAAAGCCTGAATGGCAAACTCTCGGCCGCTAATCCGGATCAAAGACATGTGCCCGGCCAAACGCGTTGGCTGAGTACGAATAAGGCGCATTAACGGCCAGCCACAGGCAAACAAACAACCTAATACCGCTATCGCAAGTGATGCCAGTCCCCATTCCCACTGCCACGTAACCGATAGGCTCACATTGGCTCCGTATAGATCATTAAGTGTTTCAGCCACCGACGGTAATAATTGCTCAGCCAAGAACAACCCCAGAACATTACCGCCCAGTAAACCCAGAATAATCCAAACCACTAGCTCCAACGCCAATACGCGGGCCAACTGAAACGACGATACCCCGGCCTGTCGCATCAAGCCCACCAGCGGCTGTCGCTGTGTAAGAGAAAGAGACATAGCCTGATAGAAAATAAATAACCCCACCACAAAGGCCAGCATCCCCATCGCGAACAAGTTCATATGGAAGGCCTTGGTCAGCGGTTCAAGTCCGGCACTTTCCTGCTTTTCCAGTTTCAGCGCCATCGGCAAGGCATGCTCGAGGCGGCGCAGTTCCGAGGCAGGCATCACACCACACAGAACCGCATCGACCCCCGAACTAGGCTGAAGTTGACGGATCAGCGACATATCCGCGATTAATCGAGGACCTTGAATTTGCTCTTGCTTAACAACAACGACAGGTCCGATCGTCCTACCGCTCTCAAGGGTAAGTTGCTGGCCATCAGCAATATCAAGGTATTTGGCAAATTGCTCACCAATCAATAGCGGGTAAGGCGGGCTCATTAGCGATAGCATTTGCGCGGCATTATCCGACCCAATGCTCCGATGCCCTTTGAAACTGGAATATAGTGCAAGGGGATCCACACCGATAATATCGATATGCCGCCCTGAGGCTAATGCCACGTTGATCTGATCAAGCGGAACGCACTGCTTAAAACCTTCGCGCTTTAGCTGAACATAAAAGCCTTGTGGTACATGCAATGACGGCTGTACATGCCGAATACGGTAAGGAAAAGGATTCGAAAAAAGTTGCTCACCGTCACGGTAACTTTCACGGGCTTGCTGGTTGACCCCCATCACCCCAACAAGGAGTGCGATACCCAACGTCAAACCAAACCACAACAACACAACCTGCAACGGGTGGCGCTTGTAATGCCCCCAAAGCGCATTAGCGACGGGGAACGACATGCAATTGCCCTCCCTGTAGGCGAATACAGCCACTCATATACTCGGCGACCTGCTTACTGTGAGTCACAAGTAGCAAGGTGCAATTCAGCTTTTTGGTTAAACCAACCAACAGACGTATCACCGCGCCGGCATTGCGTTCATCCAAACTACCGGTCGGCTCATCCGCCAACAAAATTTGTGGCTCCATGTATAACGCCCGCGCTATCGCTGCACGTTGCTGCTGTCCCCCAGACATTTCCTCTGGGTAACGATGAAGCAATGGCATGAGATCTAAAGCAGAGATAATTTGACGCCACAGTTCAGGCTTATCATCCAACCCTTTCAGTTGGCGGCAAAAGCGGATATTGTCTGCGGTTGTTAAGGTAGGCAAGAGATTAAACTGTTGAAAGACAAGGCCAATATTATTACGTCGTATCGCGGTTCGTTCACGCTCTGAAATAGCATGAATCGGCACATCACCTAACCACACCTCACCAGACCCAACCGTATCAAGACCGGCAATTAAATTAAGCAATGTACTTTTTCCTGAGCCGCTCTCCCCCATCAAGGCAAGTTGCTCACCCTGCTTAAGTTGTAGCTCAGCACCCTGCAAAACCGAATGGTACTCATCACCATCCAAATAACCTTTGCAGAGCTCGACTAGTCGTAACATTATTGTCCTCAGTCAGGAAACGAAATCGCCTGAAATTTACAGCAATCAACTCTTGCGATAAAGCACTTTGGCTTAGTTATTCACAAAAGCTGCAAAGATCACGATAAACTGGCCACAATCTGGGCAAATCTTCTGGGCAGCGACAACAAAAACAATAAAAACAAAGTACTTAGCAGACAAACGACATCCACAACCGGTTAATTATCTGCCATCGTGGGGATATATTACCGCATTGACAGTTTAATAACCATTTTCCTCCATTACTCACAATTTTGCTCTTTCCCTTATGTTGTTACCCAAGCACCAAAGTACTTGGTGCTAATTTCCACTACATTTATACGAGGATATGACCGATATGGAGCATCACTTTTATGGAAGAAACGATTCTGGTCGTCGGAGCTTCAGGCTATGTGGGGAGTCACCTTGTTCCTGCGCTGGCCAATTCAGGCTATAAAGTACAAGCCTGTGCCCGTAATATCACACTGCTCCAACAACGCGGCTGGGAACATAGCAATAACATTGAACTCAACTATCTAGATCTCAACCAACCTGATAACTTACCCCAGTTGCTCTCCGGGATAGATACCGTTTTCTTTCTTGTCCACGGTATGAATCATGGCCATGATTTCATCGATATCGAACTCGAAGGCGCTCGCAATTTCAGCAGCGCATTAGCCAATAGCGACGTCAAACGGGTCATTTACCTCGGGGCATTACAACCCAGTGACGGTGAATCATCAGATCATCTAGCGGCGCGTCGAGCCACGGGAGAAATTCTACGCGAAAGCGGCGTGCCCATCACAGAGTTACGGGCAGGCATTATTGTCGGCCCGGGTTCCGCCGCTTTCGAGGTGATGCGTGATTTTGTCTATCATTTCCCTATTCTGATCACCCCCAAGTGGGTACATTCTAAAAATTCCCCTATCGCATTACGCAACCTGCTCTACTATTTGCAAGAGCTACTAAAGTTCCAGCCCAGCCGGCATCAGATTATGGATATTGCCGGCCCAGAGAATATCAGCTATGCCACCCAACTAGAGACCATAAGCAAGCATGCAGGCAAAACGGCACGGATCCTGGCAGTTCCTTTTCTCACCCCTAGGTTTGCCGCTCGCTGGCTACGCATTGTGACATCTGTACCCACGAATATTGCCCAAGCCTTAATTGGCGGCCTGGGCCACAATCTAGATGCCAACGGCAGTGCTATCCAATCACTGATACCACAATACCTCCTTAGCTACGATGAAGCCGTTGAAGAATCGCTTCGTCACGAAACCGAAGTCGTTCGCAGTGAAATATGGGGGTTCGACCCCGATGCCCTTGCCCGTTGGCAATCTGGATATGGTTATTACCCCAAACAAGCCGGTTACAAGCTCAAAACCGACGCCACAGCAGAGCAGCTATGGCAGCAAGTGCAATTAGTCGGGGGAACGGAAGGCTATTTTTTTGCCAACGTCCTATGGCGGATCAGAGAATGGATGGATGCGGCCATCGGCGGAAATGCGATGCAACGCTACCGTAGAGATCCCAATACATTGGCTTTGGGTGATCGCGTTGATTCATGGAAGGTCATTAAACTCGAACCCAACAGGTTCTTGTCACTACTTTTTGGTATGAAGGCGCCAGGTCTCGGAAGGCTAGAGTTCACCATTGAGGACAAGGGCGATCACCGTGAAATTGATATCCGGGCTTGGTGGCACCCCGCAGGGTTTTCCGGTTTACTGTATTGGTTTGCCATGATGCCTGCTCACTTATTCATTTTCCGGGGCATGGCCCATGCTGTAGTAAAGCGCTGCAAAGCCAAAGCGCAAGAAGGGAAAACCGAGACCATATAGGCAGTGGCTTAAAACAGACTTATTGCCAAGTTCTTCCCCCATCTCAGCTCACGGACTGGGATGATTAACATAAAAAAACGAGAGCCAAAGGCTCTCGTTTCAAATTGATGCTATCTTGCTTATTGCAAACTAGGTACTTCAGGAAGGTGGCTTCCTGCATTGTGCGGATAAAGCACATACTCGCCGTGATATTTCACGATCGACTTGTAATCCGTAACCTTATACAACAAGATCCCCTCGCCATACGCTGCATCTATTGCCTGCGGCACAGTACCACGGATAAACAAGGACAAAGGCTTAACTAACTCGCCATTTTCAGCAAACGCCGCTTTAGCCTGCGTAGCACAAACAACCAACGAAGCCTGGCCATCGGTATGGTGTGTCACCTTGCGATTTACTTCGTATTCGGTGGTAACTATCCACCCATTCGCTTCTAGGGCTTGGTAGAATGCCTGCAACTTCGTCATGGTTACCGCTTCAGCTTCACCATTGTCCTGCAAAATGCCACCATACGTCTTCTCGAACTGCTCAAACTGCTGTTTTAGCTGGGCATGCTTACCCATGCTTCGAGCTTGCTGTTGCCAACTCAACAACGTTTTAGCCACGCAATGGGCATAACGTTGCTGTTTGATCGCCTTCGTTACCCACGCACTAATAAAATGCGTTTCGCTAATTGGGTTTTTCGGTGTCTTGCCAGATTGCTGTGAGGCAGCAAGCTCCTGCAAGCCTTCTGATACAACTTTATAAATTTCTTGATAGAACGCCGTCATTGTTTTCCTTACGCTTCGCGTGACAGGAACCAGTAAAATGCCGCTGATAATAATGCACATACCGCCATGGTCAAGGCCATTGGCCATGCCGTCGCATCGGGCATCATTGCCACTAAACCACCTACAACTGTTCCTGTGCCGAATCGCAATGTGCCAGCTAAAGAAGATGCCGTTCCTGCCATATGAGGATAACGGCCTAGCAAGCACGCCATTGTATTACTACCGATAATTGAGATAGTACCGACGAATAGCATGACAGGGATCACTACCCCCCACAAGCCTAGTCCCAGCATCTGGCCACAAACCAACCCTGCGCCGGCTAAAAACTGAACAGAAAGACCAAAGCGCAGCATCCAATGCGACCCTTTCTTTCTGACTAATCGGCCATTAAGGCTAGTCATAACGATCAGGCACACAACATTCAGGCCAAACAGCAAGCCAAAGTATTCCGTGCCTACATTATATAAATCAATGTAAACAAAAGACCCGACGGTTAAAAACGTAAACATGCCGGCGAACGAAAAGCCACTGCAAAACACTAAACCAACCGCAACAGGACTCGTTAGCATGCGGGCGTAATTTTGCAGCGTAGAGCCAATATGAAACGGCAGGCGCTTTTCTGGGGGCAATGTTTCCGGGATCTTCAAAAAAACGGCCGTAATAATAACGACGGCAAATATGGCCAATACCCAGAAAATAGAACGCCAGCCAAACCAAATTGCCAAATAACCACCTAGCATAGGAGCAATCAGCGGAGCTACCGTCATGACCAAGGTGATAAATGACATCATTCGAGCAAACTCTTCGCGCTCAAACATATCGCGTACCAAGGCCTGAATAATTACTGCTGCCGCTGCGCCAGCAAAGCCCTGTGCAGCACGGATCCAAGTCAGCTCAATAACATTGGTAGACAACGCACAGAAAATAGCCGCAAGGGCAAATGCCACCACCCCGCCAATCAGGATCGGCTTGCGACCGTAGCTATCAGCCAAAGGACCATGCAATAACTGGCCGACCGCAAACCCGGCAGTATAGGCAGTTAATGTGGCCTGAACCAACCCGGGGCTAACCATTAAATCTCTGGCTATGGTCGGCATGGCTGGCAAATACATATCAATCGCCAACGGGGTGAGTGCCCCAATAGCGCCAAGAATAATGATCAGTTGAAAACTGAGGGTGCGACTGTGCTGTGTCGTCATGAGGCCCCTGTATGACAATATGAAGAGAAAATAGTGTACGACGGAAATTACCTATCCGCCTACATTCGAAAAAGATGAAGGTGAATGTCCAAGCAACACCGGATATTTTCCCCACTACAAACAGGAAGGTAGCAATATAGGATACGGAGAAGAATGGCGTCTCCCTGTCAGGGTATATGACACCGATACAAGTGCTCGGAGAATGCTTGGATCTACAATATAACCTCAAAACACCTAGACAGAAACTGACCAAAAGAAAAAAAGAGGCATTTATAGCCTCTTTAATCAATATTTATATCCAACCAGCCAAATTACATAAAGGCTGCAATTTCCTCGTCGGTCAGCTGACGGTATTCACCCGGCTCCAGCGCCTCATCCAGCTCAACATCACCGATCTTCTCTCGGTGCAGACCGACAACCTTGTTGCCAACTGCCGCAAACATGCGCTTGACCTGATGATATTTACCTTCGGAGATTGTGATCAGAGCTTCGTTGTCCCCAAGGATTTCCAGCTTAGCAGGACGTGTCAGCTCTTTCTCACCCCGTAGCTGTACGCCATTGGCAAACTGCTCAACCACCTCTTCGTTGATTGGATCGGCAAGCTCAACGTAGTACACCTTCTCGCAATAATGGCGTGGAGAGGTAATACGGTGCGACCACTGCCCGTCATCGGTCAATAGCACCAAGCCTGTTGTATCGCCATCTAAGCGGCCTGCTACATGCATCTTCTCTGGGCTCACTTCATCGAACAAAACGAAAACGGTCGGGTTGTAGTCGTCTACGTGCGAGCAAACAAAGCCTGACGGCTTATTCAGCATGAAATAACGCGGGCCATCAAAACGCAGCGGGCGTCCGTCAAATTCTACCTCGCAGGTTTCAGTGACCTTCAGCGCACCGTTCTTCACGGTTTCGCCGTTCACTTCAATGCGTTTTTCTTTTAGTAGTTTACCTGCGTCTTTGCGGGTGATCCCAAGCGTTGTGCTAAGAAATTTATCAAGCCTCATTACTGGCTCCAGCTGATACATAAAAAACTATCATACCAACTTCCTCTCTTTGTTCACATTAACCCTCTTCTTTTCAGCTAAAATAGGTTCACAGAACACCACGTTGACGAATTCATATCCAACCACACAAGGAATCTTTGTTTTGAAGGAGATAACTGGTTCTACCTGATCTTGGCGAACATTTTGTACTACATGTTGTCATATTCTTGGACGAATCAGGTTTGAATTACGTATAACAAGGTACTAAGCTACCCATGCTTTCGCCATTGAAAAATAAACAAATAACAGTTTTATCACGGCAATTTGCAAACTAGTACCGAACAGTGAAGGTTACATTATGAACATTTCTCTTGTTGCGCCGACTTTATCATCAACGGATCTGCTGCTTAACCTTGTCGAGGAGCTCTTCGACTATGAAGCACTCCCACAGAAAAAAGAGCAGACCCTACAGGCCATCCAACAGCTCATTACGCAGCCCGAACTGGGTCAGTCATGGTTTATCGAAGCAGAAGACCAAGGCGAAACTCTGATTGTTGGCCATATCATTATCAGTTACTCCTTCAGCCTTGAGCATGGCGGACGAGTTGGCTTGATAGACCAGTTCTACCTAAAACCCGATTGGCGCCAACAAGGCATTGGCACTATCTTGCTCCCACAAATTGAGCAGCATGTGGCTTCTGCCGGGGTCAATGCGTTATCACTCGAAGTCAATATCGGCAATCGCGGCGCCCGCAAGTTTTATGAGCAACATGGGTTTGTACCTCGCCGCCAGTTCTGCATGATGACCAAAACCATCACGCCTTCTCCAGTGACGATGGACATCGCCTCTTAGCTCGCCTAATACCTGCCCGCTCTTCCTCGAGCGGGCTTCATAAGAAGAAAACCAACGAAACCTATCCAAGCTGTAGTACACTGCCGACACTGAATCGTTATTCTGTTTTCTGTTATCCATGTATCAACTTCGCCCCTACCAACAAGACAGCGTCAGCGCTACCCTGCACTACTTCCGTAAACACAATACTCCCGCTGTACTTACCCTGCCAACAGGAGCAGGAAAAAGTCTGGTGGTTGCCGAATTGGCGCGGATTGCCCGAGGTAGAGTATTGGTCTTGACCCACGTAAAAGAACTGGTTGAACAAAACCACGACAAATACGAAAGCTATGGTCTAAAAGCGGCAATTTTTTCAGCCGGGCTTGGTCGTAAGGAAACCGATGAGAAAGTCGTCTTTGCCTCTGTTCAATCTATGGTCAACAGCCTCGACAGGTTTGATGAGCAATTTTCATTACTCGTCATAGATGAATGCCACCGCGTACCCGATGATGAAAATAGTGCCTACCGCCGAGTGATCGCCCACACCCAAAAGGTGAACCCTGGCATCAAGATCCTTGGCCTGACCGCAACGCCTTACCGCTTAGGTATGGGTTGGATATACAAATATCATACCCGGGGACAAGTACGCACCGAGCAGGACCGCTTCTTTCGGGACTGTATCTTCGAATTGCCAATCCGCTACCTGCTCGATGAGGGCTACCTCACCGAACCCAAAATGATGGACATGGCTGTGATGGGGTACGACTTTTCCCAACTTCGTCCCGGCAACAACGGCCGCTACAAAGAGTCCGACCTCGACGATGTTATCGAGCGCGCAGGCAGGGTCACTCCAATGATCATCGAGCAGGTACGTGAGTATGCCAAAGATCGTAAAGGTGTGATGATCTTCGCCTCAACCGTCAACCATGCCCAAGAAATTCTGGGTTACCTCAGTGATGAAAAAGCCGCCTTGGTCATTGGTGACACCCCTCAAGATGAACGGGACAACATTATCAATCGCTTCAAGCGGCAAGAAATCAAGTTCCTGGTCAATGTCTCGGTACTGACCACCGGGTTCGATGCCCCGCATGTTGATTTAATTGCCGTATTGCGCCCGACTGAATCCATCAGCCTATATCAGCAAATCGTCGGCCGGGGGCTGCGACTGTCCGAGGGCAAGAAAGACTGCTTAGTACTGGAATATGCCGGTAACTGCTATGATCTTTACCAACCCGAGGTTGGCGATCCTAAGCCCAATAGTGATAGCGAAGTGATCATGGTACCCTGCCCGGCCTGCGGCTTTAACAACAGCTTCTGGGGCAAGCTCGATCCGGCTGGATTCTTGATCGAACACTATGGCCGTCGCTGCCAAGGCTACTTTGAAGATGACGACACAGGCGAGCGTGAAGAGTGTGGCTATCGCTTCAGGGCGAAATACTGCGAAGAATGCGGTGCCGACAATGATATTGCCGCCCGTCGCTGCCATCAGTGCGATGCTGTCATGGTCGATCCCGACAAAAAACTACGCGATGCACTCAAGCTAAAAGACGCGATGATCATGAAATGCCACGATCTTCGCCTTGAAGCGGGGAAAAACAAATTCGGCAAGCCACAGCTAAAAGTCATTTACATTGGCGATGAGGGATCGGAAATCAGCGAAGTATGGCCTCTGTCGACCAAGGGACAAAAAGACGAGTTTACACGCAAGTTCGTCAAGCCCCACCTTGCAGATAGGCATCGCCCGTTTACCGACACCGCGCCTAGCAAAGTCGCCAACAATGCGCACCGCTTCAGACCGCCAGAGATTGTTATTGCCCGTAAATCGGGTCGCTTCTGGGCAATCCGCGACAAACTGTTCGATCTGGACCAATATCAGAAAAACTAACCCGCGCTGGTGGGACAACTAACGAAAAAGCCGCACAGATGTGCGGCTTCTTTATGGCATAGACTCACTGATATCAGAAAGCGTAATCGAGAGTCACACCCCAGTTTCGACCAGGCTGAGTACGGCGGTCGATACCTTCCGTCGTCGCCGTCGCCCCCTCAAGATCCTGATATTGCCAGTATTTTTCATCAAAGGCATTAAACAGACCTGCACGCAGAGTCAGATCAGACACCGGGCGGTAATAAGCCGTCAAATCAACCACGGTATAGCTTGGTGCTTCAAGGTTGGCATCAGCATCCTTATCCTGCCATTCATCCTTCGCGGCCGCCATGGTTACCGTCAATGCACTGCCCCACAGCTCCGAAGGCGCGTCATAGCCAAGGCCAACAACTGTAGTAAACGGCGCAATCGTATCTAGCGTCTCACCCGTTTGCTTATCTTCACCGTCAAGATATGCCATCGACAAACGTGCATAAGAACCCATAGGCGCGCCAAAGGCTTCATCTAGCCACAAGCTACCCTTAAATTCAGAGCCATAAATTCGCGCTTTGCCGATATTTTCATTGGTGGTGACTTCAACAGAACCATCCATCGTTGTTTGGCTACTGATGAAATTCTTGTAATCGTTATAAAATGCCGACAATTCCATCGCACCGATACGCCCATTAGCCCGCACACCAATCTCATAGGACTGGCTCTCCTCCGGTTTCAAATCTGGGTTTGACTCGATACGATAGCCGAACATGGTATGGTCTTTGTCATAGTACATTTCGTAGATAGTTGGAGAGCGGAAACCCTCACTATATTGAGCATAGGTGCTCAGATTCTGATTCCAATGATATACCATACCTAGACGTGACGTTAATGCATCACTATTGTGCTCTTTCAGGCCAGACTGCTCATCAGGAGTCGCCGTAAAATCGTCGTAACGCAAGCCTGCCGTCACAACCATCTTGTCATCCATAAAGAACATCTGGTCCTGAACGAAAATGGCGCGTTTTTCAGAATCAGACGACGGGACTTCTTCTGAGCCTGCTTTATTCTTGCCGTTATCCAAATCGTAATCCCGATAATCCAACGCAAATGATTCATTGGATGCGGATACACCGTAAGTCAGCTCATGACGGCTTGTTGCGAATTCAAGACTCTTTTGCATCTGAAGATCAAACTGCAAACTATCATCTTTACCTAAACGGACTCGGTTTCGATTGCCTTTTGCCTCAGTATGGTCATAGCTATTGTGTTCCGCCTCACTTTCAGTCCAATTTAGGCTCCAGTTAAGGCTGTCAAATGCCACCAGATCAGCGAGCCACTCATGTTCGAAACCTATACGGTAACGCTGATCCTCATCTTCCCCTCGCACATTGGTGTAAATATATCCAGGCATACCACCGTCGCGCCCCTCCCCCGACAGAATTGAGCCATCGGCGCTACGCGTATAATATTCCCCTGTCAGACCAACACGGTGGTTATCATTGATTTGGTAAAAAACCTTCGCCAATACATTATGGGAAGCAATATCATAAGGATCTGCTGCGCCACGATTTGGCCCCGTAATATCAGCTCCGTCACCGTGCGTTTCTGTCTCATGGCCATCACGGTAGGTATAGATCACCATCGATTCCCAATCACCGCTGCGATTGGCTAACTCGACAGTGGCCTTGTATTCATCATTGACACTGGCATAGCCCGTCTTCAAGCCAACATGGGTATCATCACCCGGCTCAAGCATATCTTCAGGGTTCTTTGTCCGCATCAGCACGGTACCACCCAACGCATCGCTCCCGTAAAGCGTAGAAGATGGACCCTTGTTGATCTCGATGGCTGTCAAAGTGTCCACCTCGATCGTATTACTGTTTTTACGCATCACCTCTGCGCCAGGATTGTAAGACGCCGGTTGCTGAACGCCATCAATAAGCACTTTCACCCGGCTACCACTCATGCCTCGGACAGTGAAGTCCTGCATTCCAAAACGGCCTTGACCATTCACCTGGACACCTGGTTCATACTTCAGTGCCTGTTTGACATCCGTTGCCAAATTATCTTCTATCTGTTCCGCACTGACCTTGGTAACACTCGAAGGGACATTTTTGATACTTTGTTCAGAGCGCGTTCCCGAGACGACCACTTCATCAAATACAGATATTTCGTCCTGAGCATAAATTGAGGGTGACAAAGCCATTACGATAGCACTTGCTACCAAAGTCAGTTTGTTGTTCATAATTCCTGCTAAAAATATTGTTATCAACAAAAGGTTTGCATGAATTATTACAAACACAAACGATAATTACTATCATTATCAGTGTGATTTAGATCGTTTTTTTGTATTAACCGTTAATTTGATCGCAATTTACACTCAATTAGGCACCTTGCTCCCAAGGATGTAAAACCCCTATCCGACTTAGAAATACCCAGTGATTGATAAAAGGTAGGTTCTCTAAGCGTCCAATATGCTTAAAAACTAGAGAAATAAATAATAGATATGATTTTTCTACTTGCTGCTTCGCATGATCATTGCTAATATCCGCGCTCGATTTACGGCATTGAGTAAGGTCGCATTACACAATGTCTTATTTAGTTAACTTAAAGAGTATTTAAGATGAAATTCGAAGCAGTAGTACGTACTGACCTAGGTAAAGGTGCGAGCCGCCGTCTACGTCACACTAACCAGTTCCCAGCTATCGTTTACGGTGGTGAAGAAGCTCCAGTTGCAATCGTTCTAGCTCACGATGCAGTTATCAACCAAATGGACAAGCCTGAGTTCTACGAAGCAATCACGCTAGTAATCGACGGCAAAGAAGTTAAAGTTAAGCCGCAGGACATCCAGCGTCACGCTTACAAGCCAAAAGTTGAGCACATGGACTTCAAACGCATCTAATTGCGGAATTTCTGTGTTAAAGAGCGTCCTTCGGGGCGCTTTTTTATTACCTATTATTCAAGGCCACCAAACAAATCGGGCTGAATTGGCCCCCTATTCTCTTCATACACTCCAACAGTTCCCTGTTGACGCTTTGCCCTCATAACCCTCAAATATCTCTGCCTACATAGGCGAATAACGTTACGCTTTTGTTCATTCGACAAATGCTGCCAATGAAACCTCTCCTCACGGCTGCGAAAGCAACCTTTGCAATATCCCCGGCTGTTACTTTGGCATACACCGATACATGGGCTAGGGATAGAAAAAAAATCTAACTGTTCCATCTCTTTTCCTCCTCTAACCGATGTGCCCTATTTCCACGCTACTATAATGCTAGACCATCGTTATACCAATCGTAGTCAATAACTAATCATTCTTGCTTATTACAACGACAAAAATCATTGTCACTTTTACGCCAGAAAAATAACCACTTATGGGGAATAACGTCTTTTTATTAAGCGCATTACTGGTACACATCTTATCGTTAGCATGATTTTTCATCGTCAAAAATTTGAATGCACATGCATTTAATTTGCAAATATAACAATAATTCTGTTAGCCTTTAGCTAGGATGAACAATGTGTATTGATTCAGTAGGCACTTCTACTGAGCGTTTGGAGGGAACCATGGATTTTTTTGTACCATCGGCATCAAGCCCACAGCAAGCTGAAGCTGTATTCACATCTATTGCCAAACACGTTAAAGCACCAGAGCAGGCAAAACGCATTTACAAAGTTGAGTGGCATCATGAAGGCATCGAATGTCTCTGTGAAATAGGCCAACCACTTCCGGCTGTTTTTCGCACCGATGAAACCGTTCTGGCCATTTTCGACTGTGGCGACGTCGTCAAAATCTGCACCCCGAATCGCGGCGCGATCAAATTTGATCCTATTCATGCAACAAAAGCCGATGTGTCGAATATCGAGTACTTCAACTGATCGTCAGGATCATTTCTGCTAATTTGGATCATAATAAAACCCGCACAACAGCGGGTTTTATTTTATCTGCCTGACAATCTAAGGCTCAACCGTGACTCCGGCCTCTGCAAAACTTGCCATCGTATTGTAAAACTCCGCTGCCGCCTTAACTAATGGCACGGCCAATACAGCACCAGTACCCTCCCCTAAGCGCAGCGACAAATCCAACAACGGTTCGGCATCAAGCAATGACAATACCAGTTCATGCCCAGATTCATGGGAACGATGACCGAAAATCATATAGTCTCGACAAGCAGGTTCAATTTGGGTTGCCAAATAAGCTGCGACTGTCACGATAAACCCATCAACAAGTACCGGCACACGCTGCTCATAAGCCCCCAGAAACGCCCCAACCATCTGGACAATTTCAAACCCACCCACTTCAGCCAGTACTTCCTGGACATCTAGGCCATCGCAACGAATGACGCCTGCACTAACCACATCAATTTTCTTCTCGTACTGCTCTAACGATATCCCCGTACCATAGCCGACACATTGCTCTACGGGATATCCGGAAACAGCCGCCAGCAAGGCCGCAGCACTGCTCGAGTTGCCTATTCCCATCTCACCAAACATAATCAAATGACATCCAGCAGCCACAGTGCTAGCTACAAGATCTACGCCTTTAACAATGCCTTGGCTCACTTGTGACAATGACATCGCGGCCTGCTTGGAAAAGTTCTCTGTTCTGGTACCTAACCGCTGGCGGATCAAATTGTCATGATCCTCTTCAACGGGCAATAAGATCCCGGCATCAACAACTTTGATCGCAACCTGGTTCGCTCGGCAAAAACAGTTTATGGCCGCACCACCAGCCAGAAAGTTGAGCACCATCTGCTGAGTCACAGCGCTCGGCGCAATACTGACACCTTCATCGGCAATCCCATGATCACCGGCAAAAACCAACACCGTAGGGTTGGCCAAGTGTATTTGGTCCACCGCATCAGGTTTGTCTTGGCTCTGAATAAGTGCTAGCTGATAAGCAAGGGATTCAAGTTGGCCTAGCGCTCCCAATGGCTTTGTTTTCTGATCGATACGTTGCTGAATGGCATCGCTGTGTGTTCTGTCAAGCATGATGGAAATCCCTGAATAAAAATTAAAAAAGTCCGAGCTGCGGGGCGGTTATCTCACTAAATGATTGGCCAATAAAAGGCAAAATCCCATCCGCAACCGGACGGATCTGCTTTTCAACATAGTGCTCGTAGTCAATTGGGCTTTGCCTTACCTCTAATGGTTCGGGGCCATTTAGGGTAATCACATACTCTATCCAACCACCGTTCTGGTACTGCAAAGGACGGCCATGGCGTTTGTTGTACTCATCCGCCATCCTTGCCGCACGAACATGAGGTGGGACGTTCTTCTGGTACTCGCTTAAGTTACGACGTAACCTTTTACGATAAACTAACATTTCGTTGTGCTGCCCGTTGCGTGTCGCCTCGACATATTCCCGTACATAATCTTCCACTGGCTGATCATGGAAAATACGCTGATAGATCACTTTCTGAAAGTTCTGGGCCAATGCTGTCCAATCCGTCCGCACCGTCTCCAGTCCCTTGAATACAATGCGCTCATTCACCCCCACATCGACCAAACCAGCATAACGCTTCTTACTGCCCGTCTCCTGCCCACGGATCGTCGGCATCAAAAAGCGGTGATAGTGAGTCTCGTACTCAAGCTCTAGAGCTGATTCCAACCCATAGGTTTCGCTCAGGTGTTCCCTCCACCACTGGTTAATATATGTAACCAACCCTTTGCCTATATCATCCGCCTGGTCCGCCGAAAAGCTGCCATTAAGCGAGACGAACGTCGAATCCGTATCACCGTAAATAACCTCATAGCCTTTTGCTTCTATCAATTCTCGGGTCACTTTCATGATCTCGTGTCCCCGCATAGTGATCGAAGACGCCAAACGATGATCGAAGAACCGACAACCTGATGAGCCAAGTACGCCATAAAAGGAATTCATAATAATTTTTATTGCCTGGGAAAACGCTTTTTCGCCATCGCGCTTTGCCTGATCCCGTGCCGCCCATAAATCTTCGATCATCTTGGGCAAAAAATGCCGCTGGCGATGAAAGCGGCCGCCTCGAAAACCGGCAATCGCCTGCTCGTCATCCCTACCTTCCTCAAGTAGCAGTCCTTCCACTAGGCCAAGCGGGTCAATACGAAAAGAACGGATAATAGAGGGATACAGAGATTTAAAATCCAGCACTAATACAGACTGGTACAGACCCGGTTTCGAATCCATCACATAACCGCCGGGACTGGCAATCCAGTTGTCGCTATCTAGACTAGGGGCAACATACCCGGCACGATGAAGCTGAGGGAGATAGAGATTAGTAAAAGCAGCCACTGAGCCACCCACCCGATCGAGCTCAACACCCGTCAGGCAACTGCGCTCAATGGCAAAATCGAGCAAATGCGTATGAGCGAAAATTCGCGTTACTAATTTGCAGTCTTGCAAATTGTAAGTAGCCAGCGAAAGCTTGTCCTCGCGGTACATTTGATTGATTTCCGCCATGCGATCATAAACATTATGAATCGCCTTGCCTTCTCCCAGAAGCTCTTGGGAGACAGACTCCAGCGACCATGACCGGAAATTATAGGTCGCTGTTTTCAGGGTATCGATACCATCAAGTACCACCCTACCCGGCACGGTAAGAAAGCCTTGATTGGGATTTTGCGAAGACTGGCGCCAATGCATCTGCTGATTGCCCCGGCCAAGTCGCAACCCCACATTGTTCCATTCTGCACGGCGGATCAGCAAGCGAAAATCAAAATCAATAACATTCCAGCCAATCACCACATCAGGATCAAAACGGACAAACCATGCTTCCAGGGCCTCAAGAAGCGCCTTTTCGCTGTCTACCCACTCAATCCAATTTTGTTCCGCGCAGTCTGGTTCTGGTTTGCCGACCATAATCACACGACTATCATTATCGCTATGCAAACCGACAGAGTAGAGAACGCCCTTTTCGGAGCATTCAATATCCAAAGATACAACCGTCAATTCAGGTCTATAGTCAGCGGCTTTAGCCTTGACGTTGGCATATTCCAGAAAGCCATTACGGCGTTTTAGCTGACCGGTAAAGGCAATCCCGCCACGAATAAATCGCTCCATCAAAAACCGATCCGCCAAACGGATATCCGATTCATAGGCTTCGATGCCAGCGTGTTGCAATACAGAGGCTAATTGATGGCTATCCTTGATAGTCTTACTGTAACCCGCCGCCATAGGCTGGTGTTGAAAGTTACTCAGGGCCAGAGACTTCCAACGGGTATTCACCCCAGTATCTTTGAGACTGTGCTGTGCCGCATCAAGATCCTGCTGGCGAACAAAACAAACCGGCTCATCACCCACAATGGTTAACTTGGCAGGCCCTTCCGGAGTCTTAACCCAAAGAGTGATCTCCGTAGACCCGCGACTGTCACGGCTTTGACGGGTTAGTACGAACCCCTGTGATTGTGCTTGCAAACAAACCTCGATTTCAACATGAGCAATATCATTACCCTATCTTTCTATTAATTTTATCAAACTCTGCGACTAACCAACTACCAAAGCTATCTAGCATATAGAGCGAGGCTTTTTTTGGTACTTGAGTTCGAGATATCAGCACAAACAGTCGTTCGATTTCCGTGCTCTTATCCGGGTAGTATTCAAGAAATACTGACGAGGCATCTTCCAATGAGAGCGCCAATTGTCGCTTCCGGTGAAAAACCAAGCCAAAAGCAGCCCACAGCATCTTGCGAGCAATAAAATCGCAGTAATCGAGATAATCTGCCACGACTTTCGTCGCCATAATCTTACGGCGGTAACTCGACAGACAATGAGGCAAATCAGCATTTAGTTGCTTGGCAATTTCCCAACTCGCCTCAAAACAACCAAAACGTGACGCAAGATCATCCCCTGCGATACGATGGCTGCAATGCTTGAACCAAAATCCCCAACGGAACACATTAGCGATATCAAGCACCTCCGCCAATTCAACCAAGGTGAGTTCAATATTACGGGATATGGGATGAATCTGTTTCGCACGGAGGGCAACATTCAAGACCAAAGCGCGCTCTGCAGCCGTCAAAGGTGCAGCGGTCACCACCGTCAAATTAACATCCGAACGCCCAACAACAGCAGAGCCTCGTGCAACACTACCAGCAAGATAGATACTGTATGCTTTTTTACCTAAAAAAGACTGAATTTGCTTAACGACCTCGATCAATAGAGGGCGAAATTGTGGCTGAATAGAAAAATGTTTATCAAATTCGGGGAGAACACGTGACACTGAAAACTTCCTTACCAATCTTCCACTACTCTGTTCACTGAAACGCGAAAAAAGTGGTGGTACAATATACCACTCTTTAGCCGCCTTCGCTTAGTGCAAGATGCTCGTTCCAGAGTGATTTGTGCGCACTTGTGCCAAACGACTGAGTGGGATGTTGTAACCATAGCCTGCGTTTAAAAGTATTCCTCACCAAGCATTATTTCGGTCATATTTAACTCAACATAAAATACTAGAAAACAACCAATAACTCCGCAATGAACAGAATAAACAGCCAGTATTAATGGGGCAATATTGGTATAAATATATTTTCCTTAATTAATTTTCTATTCGTAAAGATTAGTATATCATTCACTGGTTAATCCTTCTGGCTATAACTAGAATGAAAAAACTTGAGATTACTGTTTTTGTATCCGCTTTTTTATTAGCATCAATGATATTTGTTGTTTCGGTAAACAAGTTATCCCAGCGGCAAGTCACCTATGTCTCTCAGGCAATGCTAGATCGTATCAATAGCAATTTCGGACAACTTGAAGAAAGATTGATTCAAATTGATCAGCAATACCCACCTTGCAGCATGCTCGCGAGGGAGGAGCTTATGCAGCTGACTTTTGATTCCGGTTCAGTAGAAGAAATAAGCTACATTCAAAACAATACCTTAAAGTGTAGTGACCGTGATTCACATATACTTACCAGTACTCACACTGATATTTCTGTAAATATATCAGCATTAGACTCACGTTATTATTTCTACCGTGATATTAATTCAAGAACAGGTAACGTGAACCTATTTTTCATGTTGCAAGGATCAAGTGGTTGGTATCGCGTACTGCTTAATTCCGGCTTTGTAAATTATTGGCTTGCTAGTATAGCAACAACTCGTCATGTTTTTGCTTGTATTGGTTATGGCAAGCAAATTAATCCATTATGTCAGAATTTCAGCGCTCCACACCGTAACCCTATTTTTGATATGCGCACCACATCGGAACACTACCCTATTGTGGTACATGTTGGATATTCTCCATACATGTTATGGTGCCAAATCAAAAGCTATTTATATATTGGCTTAGTTTTCATATTGGGCAGTGCTTGTTTCTGCACTTGGCTGACTCGCCGCTTTGCTCATGAGCAAAAATCTCAACGATCCGATCTACAACGCGGCATAGAGCACAATGAATTCGTTAACTACTATCAACCCATCATAGAAAACAAAACGGGCGAATGGATCGGCGCTGAACTGCTCGTTCGCTGGCATCACCCTCGTCATGGCTTGGTTCTCCCTATGGCATTTATTCCCCAAGCCGAGGAGACAGGGCAAATTTGTGCCCTCACCCTAAAGATGATCGAGAATGCGGCCAACGAAAAATTAGCCGTGATGACGATGAAGAAGCCCTTTTATATCTCTGTTAACGTCACCGCTAGCATGATCGCCAATAAGGCATTCGTCGAGCCTCTTATTGCTCTTATCCAACAGCATCAGAGTTTAAGGCACAATTTCGTCTTGGAGTTTTCCGAGCGAGACAGTTTTGCCAACAGCGATATCAATGAGCTCAAGCAGGCCATGCAGCGGCTTCGTGACGTTGGCGTGACATGGGCTCTAGATGATTTCGGAACGGGCTATGCAGGACTCTCTACTCTACGTGAACTGAGCTTTGATATTATCAAGATCGACCGTTCTTTCGTTGCCGGCTCAGCAACCGACTCTGTCACCCAGTCGATATTGAGCAACATGGCCGACATGGGACGCACCCTCAAATGCAAACTCATCGCCGAGGGCGTAGAATTGAAAGAGCAGGCCGAACAAATTGACGCTCTGGGCATACCGTACAGCCAAGGCTACTATTACGCTAAGCCGATGCCTTTTAGCCGATTTATCGCCAAATTTAAAATTTATTCAATGCAAACTACGGCTATAACGAGAAACCAGCACGAAAATGTTGGTGTTAGCGCATAACCGTGGTAATTTCCGGTTTTTCCAAACAGTAAGATATAACCCATGCCAAAAGCTAGTGAAATTAAAAAAGGTTTTGTTATCCTTTCAGAAGGCAAAACTCTTCTGGTTAAAGATATTGAAGTAACCACTCCAGGTGGCCGTGGCGGCGCAAAAATCTACAAGATGCGTTGTACTGACCTAACTACAGGTGCACGCGTTGACGAGCGTCTGAAGTCTGATGACGTAGTTGAAACTGTAGATATGACTAAACGCCCTGTTGCATACTCTTATGCTGACGGCGACACAATCATCTTCATGGATAACGAAAACTTCGACCAGTACACCTTCAATGCTTCTGACATTGCAGATGAAATGCTTTTCATCACTGAAGCAACTCAAGGTCTAATGGTGATCCTTGTTAACGATAAAGCAGCAGGCCTAGAGCTACCTTCAACTGTTGAGCTTGACATCGTTGAAACAGATCCGTCAATCAAAGGTGCATCAGCATCAGCTCGTACTAAGCCAGCTCGCCTTGTAACTGGTCTAGTAGTACAAGTTCCTGAGTACATCTCTCAAGAAGACAAGATTGTGATCAACACTGCTGAGCGTAAATACACTGGCCGTGCTTAATCGCTGATCTCCACTAGCCTGACACCCGATATACTCTGGAGTCAGGCTAGTATCTTCTTCGTAACGCCCCTTCCTCAGCGCTTTTGTGCGTCATTCCAGCAAACTATTTCTATTCCGTACCTGTCTCGCTATACTGTCTGCTCACTCAACTAGAGACAGATGTAGCTCATGGAAACACCAAACCTCATTTCTTACGACGACGTTATTGATGCCGCCTACGACATTTTCCTGGAAATGGCCGCCGATAACCTAGACTCTGCAGACGTATTGCTCTTTACCCTTCAGTTTGATGAGCGCGGTGCTGCTGAGCTTGTCGAAACAAAAGACGATTGGGCCGAGCATGTCGGTTTTGACGTTGATAAAGAAGTCTATGCAGAAGTGCGCATTGGTCTGGTCAACGAAGAGAACGACGAATTGGACGATGTGTTTGCCCGACTTCTGGTAAGCCGCGACCCAGATAATAAATTCTGCCACATTCTATGGAAGCGCGATTAATCACCGCAACTCGGTAGCGTCGAACAGTTAAAAAAAACGGAGCAAATGCTCCGTTTTTTTTTGGGGGGGGGGACAAATCAGCACTACACCAATACGTGGCTGTCTTGATTCTCGTTGCGGCGCACCCAAATAAGACTGAACACAACAAGAATCGCCATTACTGACATCACGGCTCCTAGGCTATATTGATCCTCTGCTCGCATCATAGATGCCGCCAGAGTTGCCAAACCGGCACCTAGGTTCTGCAGGCCGCCAAGAATCGCCCCGGCAGTCCCAGCATGATGAGGAAATGGCTGGATGGCAGCGGTTGTTGCCGCAGGGAACAACACACCCGCTCCGGCAAAATAAACAAATGCACCACCAATCAGCGAACTAACAGTAACCAGACCGGCCATACCCGGAATCAAAATAATCACAGCTCCCAAGGTAATCGCAAGCATGCCGATCATCATCACCTTCGCATTACCCAATTTCTTGGCAAGCACTGCAGAAAGCCATGAACCGGCCAGATACCCCGGCAGCGGCAGAATAAAGAGCAAGCTGACTGTTTTAGGATCAAGCTTCAGTACGCTCCCCAATAATACGCCCGCAGCAGCTTCAAAAGCGGCAATACCGGCAAAGGTAGCAATCAGGCACAAAACATAGCCTTGAAAACGACGATTGCCCAAAACATAGCGGTAGCTTACCAATACGCGTTCATGGCGACGTTTTTCAACTGGCAATGTCTCTGCAAAATACACCATCATAGCCAATGTCACAGCAGCACCAAAAGCGAACAAAAACATGTAGCTTGCCTGCCATGTGAACGCTGATGACAAGTAACCACCCAGCACTGGCGCGATCAGAGGCGAAAAGATAATGCCCATGCTCACTAAACTGTTCGCGCGGTGCAAATCCTCACCTTCATAACAATCTCGGGTAACGGTACGGCACATAGCCCCACTACAACCGGTTCCCATACCCTGGACAAAGCTGGCAGCCAAAAACCACTCGAAGCTTGGCGCAAACAATGCACTCACGATGCCCAACAGGAAAATCCCCATACCCAGTAAAATCACTGGACGGCGGCCAATGCGATCTGAGAGCGGGCCATAAATGAACTGCGACAAGCCGTAAGGGATCAAATATGCCGCCATTACAGCCTGCAGGTAAGCAGACTTAACAGAGAAAAATTCTGACATGGCTGGGATAGAAGGCACATACATAGTCTGTGTCATCTGACCAACAGCGACCAAAATAATCAATAGGAATAACAATTTCGCCATGCTAGCGGAAGACGATTGCTGTTTCACAACCAAAATCCTTATTACAGAATAAAATATCGTTAACGACGGAAAACAGTGGAAAAAACCACCACCAATCAGAATATAACTCTGCGTTTTTCTTTCAATGTAAAAGCAATTGCTTTGTTTTTACATTTTCACGGAATCATAATCTACCAAGATGCGCAGATACTAATCCTGAACGTATTTTCTGGCAATAAAATAACGCATTGATTCACACGATTGTTTATTATGAGATTCATTAGAAAAAATAATGACAAATAAATATGATCGAAAACTGAAAGAAGATTTAGATCACACTAAGAAACAAGATTTACAAGTGACTTCAATGTATCGGACCTGTGACGCCGCATAACAAAAAACCCCGCATTTGCGGGGTTTTGAAGGTATACGACTGATGAATATCAATCGAAATGGAAGCGATGCTTACCGTGACTTGCTTTTGTTTTCAGATAGTATTCGTTACCGTCTTTCACATAAGCCTTAGTACCAACAACTTCCTCAATCTCAATGCCTAGTGCTTCGAGATCCTGAATTTTCTTTGGATTATTGGTAATCAGACGGATCTTCTTCAGTCCCAATGCCTGAAGCATCATTGCTGCTTCAGTGAACTCACGCAGATCATCACCAAAACCTAGATGATTATTGGCTTCATAGGTGTTCATACCCTGACTTTGTAATTCGTAGGCATCGATTTTATTGTACAAACCAATACCACGGCCTTCCTGGCGCAAGTACAGCAATACCCCGCCTTCCTCGCCCATTTTTACAATCGTCTCATCAAGTTGCTCACCACAGTCACAGCGTGATGAATGAAACACATCCCCAGTTAAGCACTCAGAATGCATACGAACCAGAGGTGGCTGACCTTGTTTGTCTGCCTGATTGAAAATCAGAGCTACATGCTCTTTGCCCGATTCCAACCCATTGAATGAAAGCAGATCAGCCGGAATATGACTTTTCTGGCCGACTTTAAATGGCACTCGTGCCCTTACAGTTACCATGTTGTTCCTAATATATTTCTACACCCGGGCAGCCCGGACAGTGAGAGACAATACCACTGATGATATCTAAAATTATGACACTAAAACAGCACAAAGGCATTACGGCGCAAATAGCCTGCCTCTAACTTATAATGTTATAACATAACAAATCAACACTAAGATTTGTACGGATATTCACTCCATGATGCTCTCTCCCCACTACTCACCTTACTGTTTCACTTCATACCGCAATAACGCCTTGTCAGAGCATTCGTATAAAACATCGCCATAGACATCAAAGTAAAGCAAATAACAAAGCCCATAATCAATAACATACGTAGCCAGTCTCCTCCCTGCATCAATCTTTCCACTAATATTTGATAAGTGACAAAGACCCAATTAACCGAGATAACTGCCAATCCAAGCATCACCACTTTAGGCACCCAACGGGCTTTTATCACAAGTAGCAATGGAAACAAAAAACTACACCAAAAACCGACACCATTTCCTATTCGCAGAAAATGCGCCGCTTGCAACCAATAGCTTAATACTATTGGCATAACCACCCATACCATTGCCATTTCCCCCAGCGAATTGAGACGCTATCAAAATCAATTTAAAACAATTGTGTAAAATACACTCAATACAACGCCTGCAACATACCCATAAGGAATATACCTGTCTATTACACGCCCTATTTAGCTATCATATTAAATGGATTTATGTTCAAATGGCGGTTTTTAATCCCAGTAGTTATAGACATCATGAAGTCCACACTTTGGCACAGATGGCGATGGCCGGGCCTTGTGTTTGTCATTGGCTTTTCGCTGATAAACCAATCAACCAATTTTCTTAATACAACACTATTTAAGGCTGATGTCTCTAGCCGTTTAGATAACCTGTATCAATTTTACCAAAGTCGGTTTATCCACATCGACAACGAAGTACAGGACTTATCCGAAAAGCTGGCCTACTCCTGTGATGACAACGATATTTCATTACTTCGCAAGACCGTAGAAAAATCCTCAGCGATCCAGCTAATTGAAATAACTAACCTTTCCAACCATTGTTCTATATATGGTCACGGGGTTCGGCTAATCAAAAATTATGCACCTATCGAGCAAGAAGCTGACACCAATACAAAAATCAATGGTCAGCTTGGTGACACGCTCTTTAGCATCGAGCCCTATGACAACCATAGACTGAAGATTAGCTATGCCCTCCCTCGCGGGCTGGTAACCGTTATCACAGAACCCTTCCAAAACGTGTTTACCGACAGCGAAACCTGTAGCGGATGCCTAGCTATGTACCTCACATCAGGTGAACATAGTCTTCCTATTTATCCCAAAGACAGTGCCAACACTTATCAATTTATCGCGGCCAAAAGATTCAGTCCTATCTATAAAATCAAGATCTTTGCGACTGAAAACGGTATAGCCAAACTTGTCGGCAATGACATTATCATCATTCAACTGTTGCTACTGTCTCTATTGCTGACCTTCTGCCTCGTCCTACGTTTTCGCAATAACGAAGCCGGTAATCTTCGCGATATGATTCAAAAAGGCTTAAAACGCAATCAATTTACGCCTTACTATCAACCTATTATCAATACCCAGCTCAATAAAATGGTCGGGTGTGAAGTATTGGTACGCTGGAAACTGGAAAATGGCGATCTTCTGTCTCCGGATCACTTTGTCCCCACAGCCGAGCATACAGGGCAGATTTTTGAGATCACCGAATCATTGATCAGACAGGTTTTCTGTCAGCTTTCATCAAACAAGGGACGAGCAATCGGTGGCATCGTCAGTATCAATGCTATGCCTACCCAGCTTGAAAACCCAGCGTTCAGCCAGTGGGTGATCGACCTACTGCAAACTCATCAGCTTGATGCTAAACGCCTTTCGTTTGAAGTTACCGAGCGAACACCGTTTAACAATATGGAACTTGCCAAACAAAGCCTTGGCTTACTCTGCGAACATGGTATCACCATCAAGCTGGACGATGCAGGGACAGGATATGGCGGCTTCAGTTATCTCCAGAGTTTGCCAATTGGTTGTTTGAAAATCGACAAAATGTTCATCGACACAATCGGCACCGAGGATATCAAAACCAAAATCCTTGAATCGATTATCCTCTTTGCTCAACATGCAGGGCTCAAAATCATTGCAGAGGGTGTTGAAAATGCTCAACAAGTTGAGTATTTAAAAAATCGCGGCGTCTACCTCATTCAGGGATACTACTTTGCCCAACCAATGCCATTCAATGCATTGCTTGAGTACATGAAGAATGCGGAGCACCCACAAACGGCCTCGCCTATCGAGCCCGTAACATCCGTGGCATGATGCTGGCTAAATAGACAACCGAACTTATTTTCAATAAGTTCATTTGTTATTTCTGCCAAAAACTCTAAAATTGTCCGGTTAGTTCAATTGTCCATTCGGATAAATTTCGAATAAGTTATTAGTTTTGCAGAGTTATCTGCCAGACGTAGTAAAGGAAACAACATGATTCAAGTAGTTGGTCACAAAAACCCTGATAGTGATAGCATCTGCTCAGCACTCGTTGGTGCTGAGCTTCTAAAAGCTCGCGGCCTAGAAGCTAAAGCAGTACGTCAAGGCGAACTGAACCGTGAAACACAGCACATCCTAGAGCAAGCTGGCGTTGAGCAGCCAGAAATGTGCACTGGCGTAGCTGGCGAGAAAATTTGGCTGGTTGACTACTCTGACCTAGCTCAGGGTCCTGACGACATCGCACAGGCAGAGATCATGGGTATCGTTGACCACCACCGTCTAGGTGATGTAACAACCGTTAACCCGCTTGAAGCATGGATCTGGCCTGTCGGCTGTACTTGTACCATCATGTTCAACCTGTTCAAGATGGAAAACACAGAGATCACTCGCCCACTAGCGATCCTTATGATGTCTGCAATCCTAAGCGACACCGTTGGTTTTGCCTCTCCAACTTGTACGCAGAAAGACAAAGACGCAGTTGAAGAGCTTGCTAAAATCGCTGATGTTCAGGATTTGGATGCATTCATCAAAGCACTTCTTATCGCAAAAACTGACATCGAAGGTCTATCTGCCGCTCAGCTAGTAGAAAAAGACCTTAAAGCTTACCCATTCAACAACCGTGACGTTGTTGTTGGTCAAATCGAGCTAGCGACTCTTGAGCAAGTTGACAGCATGATCGAAGAGCTTGAAGCCGATCTTCAGCGTCGTTGTGACGAAGAAGGCCTGGCAATGGCAGCACTAATGCTAACTGACATCACCACCAGCACAACACGCCTACTTTACAAAGGCGAGTGGAATGCAACGCTGGATCAGCACGCTGAAGACGGCATGCTAATGATGAAAGACACGCTAAGCCGTAAAAAGCAAGGCTGGCCTTGGCTACAAACTGTACTTGCCTAACCCTGTCAACGGATTACCGATACAGACAAAAAAGGAACCCGCTTGGGTTCCTTTTTTTATAGATGACAGCCGCTAATTGCGATTGCCCAAACTCGTTGTGTCGTTAAGTATATCGGCAAAATGCTCGACAAAATGCCGACCTACGACCTTACCCTCTCGGTAATCTACCTCAAGATCATCCTTGTCACTCAAGAGTGCCCAACTACACAAACTTTTTTCAGGCGCGATCTGAATCACTTTCAAGCCAGGTGGCGGAGAATACATAAAGTCATGCGCTTCACGGTAAGTCGAATAATAAGTATTGAGCATAGCCAGTACATCGCTACGCTGCCCCTTACCAACCGTTTTCACAAAACGCTCGATATTTAGCATTTTGCGCTGGCCTTCCCACAGCATCGAATCTTTTGGCTCTGCGTCATTTGCCGACGGATCAACCTCATCACTGTCACCTCGGCTATATTTCCATTGTTCATATTTGGCCGTTAACTCAGCATGAAACGACTTAACCTTGTCCAATGACTCATTCAGACTCAGCCTTTCGATGTAATCCGGTAGTTTGGCTTCCACTTTTGCACGCCAGTCGAAACGCCTTTCTTCCGCCTTGTATTCTAGCGGCTCTGTTCTAACCACCACTACGAGATCTGCCCCGCGACGCCATGCTTCTTTGACAGGTACAGCAGCACTAACACCACCATCCACCCATTCAAGATCCTCGAGACAAACCGGCAAATTATAGATCACAGGGATGGCACAGGAGGCACGCAATACATCACACCAATTGTCCTGATACATCGGCATATAGATATCTTGCAGCGTATCTTTGCGGGTAACACAAGCTAAGGCGGTACGGTGCTCTAACACCCCCCTAGCCCTCTCTACATCCAAAGGCATTATTCCTTGCTCGGCAACCTGACCAAGAGCCCAGTCTAAATCCATGCTTTTTTGCTGACTCAGGTACTTATAGAGGTTAAAAAAAGCATTTTCAGTCGTATAGTCGACGATAAAGTTATAGCCGAATTTCGATTGGCGGCTAATATAAGACGACAGGTTCAGAGCCCCGGCAGAGGTGCCAATATAAAGCTCAAATGGGTCAAAGCCGGCCTCCAGAAATGCATCAAAGACGCCAGCTGTAAAAATCCCCCGCTGGCCGCCCCCCTGGACAACCAACGCTATTTTACTTCTACGTGCTTGCTTAAGTTGCAATGAGAAGTTGTTTACAACTTGTAAATCCAAGTCTTTTAGACTGAAGGGCAAATGATTCGTCATACAACAGTTCCGACACAGCGAAAAAACAAATATATCGCAATAAGTTGAACAATAACGGAATGCCCACTCGACAATTTTTACTGATAAATTAGACAGTAATAGATATCAGACCAAAGGTCAAAAGAACGGTCATGGTTACAGTTACAACAACAACGGCCAGTTTCAGATCATAATCCATCATAACATCCTCACTATTTGTCATGGCTTAACAAATTATTAACGGCATTTTCGGTTTAGTTCAAGATTTCAACAATCAAAAAAGCAGTATTATCGGAAATCTGTCACAATAAATTTAACCAGTTAACGTTCGGATTAAGCAGATGAAAAAGCATTTATTGTTACTTGCAACTACCCTGTTATTGCCCAGCGTGGCAGCCGCTAACAACAACGTCTATATCACGCCCTATATCGGATACAGTTTCACTAACGGCCTATCCGATGTAAATGGCATCAACGTCGAAGCAGAAGATGACGTTCACTATGCGCTTGGATTAATGACAGATCTGTACAACGGTCGCACCGGCTTATACCTCAGCCACCAGCCTACTGACTTTGCCAATATCACTGGCAGCGGCTCTTTAACCTATGCTCACTTACAAAGCGCCCTTTATTGGGAAACCTTCAACAAAGCAACCACCTACTTTGGTGCCAGCCTTGGTGCAACGATTATTGATGCTGACTGGAGTACCGACGATCTCCTCTTTTCAGCAGGCCTATTTGGCGGTATCGAATTCCACCTTACTCAGAATCTGGCCGTCAATCTCGAAGGTCGCTGGCTGGCCAGTTTAGTTGATAGCGATACAACTACCCGCTGTACTCTCCCTACCGGTGAACAAGACTGCAATATAAGAATTGATTCCGAGTGGATGAATCAAATTCAAACCAATCTCGGCATCACATACTCATTCTAAAATATGCTGATAGCCCCTAAAGAAAGGCCATTATCAATGGCCTTTCTTTGCCTATTGAGCACGCATGTGAGTACTCAGATAAAAATACAATAACCTACAGATCATCTCGTTACCCTCACGATTAGACATAGTTTATAACTCTACAACAATGCCACCTCACTGATTGGAAATGGAAGTTTTCCCTAATTAATCCTACGTTTTATTAACATTCGCCGTACATAAGGAGAAATGTATGAAACGTGAACAATGGGGCTCTCGGGCTGGCTTTATTCTTGCCGCCGTTGGCTCTGCAATTGGCTTGGGGAATATATGGCGCTTCCCCTATATGGCCTACGAAAATGGTGGTGGCGCCTTTTTTATTCCTTACCTTTTTGCCATGCTAACCGCCGGTATCCCTTTCATGATCATGGAGTTCAGCCTTGGTCACAAACTGCGTGGCGCCGCGCCACGCGCCTTCGCGCAACTAGGCGGAAAATTTGAGTGGCTAGGCTGGTTTCAAGTGTCTATCGCCGCCATCATTGCGATCTACTATGTGGCGATCATTGGATGGGCTATTTCTTATCTTGGTTTTTCATTTAGCCAAAGTTGGGGGGACGATACGAATGCCTTTTTCTTCACTGAATACCTAAAGCTTGGTGAAAATTCACCAAGTCAATTAGGGGGGCTGCAATTACATATTGCTATTCCGATGATCATTGCCTGGGCTATCAGTTTTGCCGCGATATTCTCTGGCGTAAAAGCGGGCATTGAGCGAGCAAGCAAAATTATGATGCCGTTGCTGTTTATCATGGTATTGGCTCTCATCGGGCGGATCATCTTCCTACCAGGTGCCCTCGATGGGCTCACCTATTTATTCCAACCTGATTTCAGCAAAATCATGGACGCAAAAGTATGGTCAGCAGCCTACGGACAAATCTTTTTCACCCTCAGCGTCGGTTTTGCCATCATGATTGCCTATTCAAGCTACTTACCCGAAAAGTCAGACATCAATAACAATGCTTTTATGACGGTATTAATTAACTGCGGCTTTTCCATCACCGCAGGATTACTGATCTTTGGGGTATTGGGGTATATGGCTCAAGAGCAAGCCAAACCTATAACCGAGGTTGTCTCCGCAGGCGTTGGCCTCGCCTTTGTCACCATACCCGCCGCCATCAACCTCTTACCTCTGCCTTTCATTTTTGGGCCATTATTCTTTTTGGCATTGGTAGTCGCTGGATTGAGTTCGCACATTTCAATTCTCGAAGCTGTGACCTCTGCGCTAATAGACAAACTCCATTGGACTCGTAAGAAAGCTGCTTCTGTTGTGTGTGGCAGCGGCTTTGTTATTTCGATGGCATTTGCCACCAACGGCGGGCTGTTGCTCCTCGATTTGGTCGATTACTTCATTAACAATATCGCGTTACTTTCAAGCTGCCTTATCGAGCTTGTGATCGTTGCATGGCTATTAAAAATATCGGATATACGCCATTACGTTAACAGCATCTCGGAATTCAGTATCGGTAGATGGTTCGAGGTATGCGTGCGTTTCTTGAGCCCAGCATTGCTCGCCGTCATCCTCTTCACGAATTTTATCAATACCTTCAACAATGGGTATGGCGGCTATACCCAAGCAGAATTGCTCTTGCTTGGATGGGGATTGGTCGGCGCGATGCTAATGACATCTGTCATCATCAACTTGATGTCAAAAACACAACCACAGCAGGAGGCAAAACTATGACTCTAGGTGCCATTATTATGATGCTGTTTGGTTTAGGGATCACTTGGGGGGGAGCCGCCTACTGCATCTCGGTTGCGATGAGAAAAGCAAAAGAAACCTAGTTCACAGAAATGGTCACATGACGACTGCGTCTTAGTTCTAATTAAAAGAAAAACAAGGTAGAGGGCCGGCCCTCTACCTTGTTTTATTAAACACGCATAATGTTAACAGTAACACATAACAATAAAGAATTCTTTTCCATTGAGCTACATATAGTTACAATCGTGTCATGCACGAGCCACTCATCAATGCGAGAAAATCCAACACTGATAATGGCAAAGACTCAGGAATATCAATAATCAAGGAATGGCTATGAAGTTAACTGCTATTTTTCTTTCAGCAGCCCTCATCCCCTCAATGGCAACGGCAACGACGACTCAATGCGAAAGTAATAAATACCATCAATATGTCGATGCCTCATTAGTGTGGTACCAAAACTTGGTCGACCTTGCGATCAAACACGACCCATCCCTCAAAGAAGTGGGGAATTGGTTTCTAGAAGGACGCAAACACCATTTTGAATTTAATCGCCAAGCGGTTGATTGGTATTTGGAAAATGACAAAGACAAACTGGCGCTAAACCAATCCGTAGAATCATGGTTACAACTCACCCAGCAAGATATCAAAAAACTGTCAGCACAAGATACGGCGCTGGGTAAAACTGCCAAAATTGCGTTTGACGATCGTCAGGATAAACCACATCCAAAAAACTACGATCTCCGCAGCACCTTTGCCGGACTACTCACCAATCCAAAAGATATCGAGGGCCCACTGACCCAATACAATGCAGCAATTACAGCGATTTCAGACATTAGCTGCCAATAAGTACCCCAACTACCGACAATGGAAGGCATTGCCAAAGGGGTTCACAGATTAAAGAGGGTTTACATGAGACGGATTTCACACATTTCCCTACTGGCCACGTTATTGATGGCCAGCCATAGCTATGCCAACCCCAATCTAGCATGGGAACCCGGTTTCGGTGCGGATCTCTCATTGCTGACGGGTTACACCAGTAGCCATAGTCAATTTAATACTGACAACGAATCAATCGACACACTCAACCAACAGGGCGACAGGCAAGATAATATACTCATAGCACCGTTAGGTACGGTCAATTACACCTTTGCCAGCGGCAAACAACAGCTCTACTTTGGTACCAGCCGCTCAGATCTTGCGTTGGGTCGTTTCCATATCGAACTAGGCTACAAGCAACGCTTTAAGGACAGAAGCCAAATCACCCTCAGCTACATACCGGGGATCATGGAGCAAGATACCTGGCAAGATCCCTATATAACAGGACAAAACCGCCAAGAGACTGGCAGTGATATCAAAGGGGCGCGCTTCCAATATGACAGCATCATGGGTACGCCTTTCTCCATTGAACTTGCAACCGGAAAATTTTCGCTTGAAAACGAACGATCCGGCAGCGCGATACTTCCTGCCGAGCAACAATCAGTATTACGCCGGGATTCGGATATTTACTATGGGGAAGTGAGCTACCTTCACCCCTTATCACGCGCTCAAATGCTACGCTATGCATTGAGTTACACTCAAATGGATGCCGATGGCGATGCCATGGCCAACGATGGCCTAGGAGCGGAAGTTTCATGGATCCAGCGCTTCAACCAATCCAGCTTTGCCCTGACACTGAGCTACGACAGAGTAGAGTACGATGCACTCAACCCCGTCTTCAGCGAAACCCAAAAGGATGACCGCTGGGGCATATTCCTAGCCTATGAGTATAGTGCTCCCTTCGGCTGGGAAGACTGGGGGATCATTTCACTGGCAGGCTATAATCAAAGCAACAGCAACATCGCCTTTTATGACGAAGAAAACCTGTTGTTAACTGTGGGTATTAACTACCGCTTTTAAAAATTTTCGACACCGACGGCAAATTGGATTAAATTAGCATCAATTTGCCGTTTTATGTTACAAGATATCAATAGTTATGGCTGTAATGGATAATAAAAAAGCCGATGCTACGCAAGAGTCACTGCATCGCATTTTCACTGTGCCGGAAGCACCTGAATCTACCCTTGGACAGATTGAAAAAGAGATTTCCGAAAACCTCAATGTGTTTCTCCAAACTCACATTGCCGCACGAGAAAAACCGTTGGTTGAAATCGAAAAAGACTTTCAATCAGCCGATATTCCCGAAGCACCGAGCTTTGTCTCAGAGCATACTCATTTCTTGCTCAATAAATTAGTTGCGCAATCTGTCAATACATCTGCCCCGACATTTATAGGACACATGACCTCGGCCCTCCCCTATTTCCTGATGCCGCTGTCAAAGATCATGATTGCGCTTAATCAGAATCTAGTAAAAATCGAAACATCCAAAGCATTCACGCCGCTGGAGCGCCAAGTGCTGGGGATGCTCCACAACCTGATTTATCATCAGCCAGAAAGCTTCTATCAGCAATGGATGCACAGTGCGAACCATTCCTTAGGCGCTTTTTGTTCAGGCGGCACGATCGCCAATATCACCGCACTCTGGGTAGCCCGCAACAATGCGCTAAAGCCACAGGGTGATTTCAAAGGTGTCGCTCAAGAAGGCCTGTTCAAAGCCATGAAGCACTATGGCTATGATGATCTGGCAGTTTTGGTTTCAGAACGTGGTCACTATTCATTGAAAAAAGCGGCCGATGTACTGGGTATCGGACGAAATTGCCTAGTCCCAATAGAAACCGATGGCAACAACCGAGTGAAAGTTGCTGCTATGCGGGAAAAATTGGAGACGCTCAAACAGCAGAATATCAAGGTATTTGCGATTGTTGGTGTCGCCGGCACTACCGAAACAGGCAGCATAGACCCGCTCAATGAATTGGCCGATCTGGCACAAGAGTATGACTGCCATTTCCATGTGGATGCCGCATGGGGGGGCGCAACGTTAATGTCAAATAAATACCGCCCACTGCTGGCAGGAGCTGAACGGGCAGACTCGGTAACCATTGATGCCCATAAACAGCTCTATATCCCGATGGGCGCAGGTATGGTCATCTTCAAAGATCCAACTTTGATGACAGCCATCGAGCACCATGCCGAATATATTCTACGTAAAGGATCGAAAGACTTAGGTAGTCATACCCTCGAAGGTTCTCGAAGCGGTATGGCAATGCTACTTTATGCGAGCCTTAACATCATCAGCCGACCTGGGTACGAAATGCTCATCAACAACAGCATAGAAAAGGCCCGTTACTTTGCCGGCAGAATTAACGCGCATCCAGATTTCGAGCTGGTTACTGAACCTGAGCTATGCTTGCTCACCTACCGCTATGTACCTGCGCGTACCCAGCATGCATTGCAATTCGCCACCAATACCGAGCGAGATATCCTGCTTGATGATCTAAACGACCTCACCAAATTTATCCAGAAGCGGCAACGGGAGTCAGGAAAGTCCTTCGTCTCACGTACCCGCCTAACGCCGGAAAAATGGGGACGTAAGCTAACCACTGTTCTGAGGGTTGTACTCGCCAATCCGTTAACGACCGAAGATATCCTCAATCATGTCCTTGAAGAGCAGGAAACCATCGCAAGACAGAGCCTCATTAGCTACCCGAAAATCAGTCAGCTGACCGAGTCCATCCTCAATCGAACAGCAGTCAAACAGTAACAAGACTAAAAAGGCCAGCCTGAATAATCAGACTGGCCTTTTGTTTTTCTGCTTGTTTTTTGCGCTACTGGTAAGTAAATACTGTAAATACATCAAAAATTAATTTTAACGGCGCATATCGTTCGCTTAATTTTTGAGCATTCAAACAAACAAATTCACACATTTATTCCATTTTAAGCGTAATCAAATGCCGACTTTGACATACAGGAATGCATGAATTTTACCAATAAACTCACAAGTGAAACTTTTTTGTCTTAATATTTTCATAAATCAACAGCCCAAATCCGTGTTTTCCTGTCCATTTCGCTATTCATATTGCGTAATAACTGTTGATTGAGATCAATAAAAGTTTCGATTCGTGGTAATAAAAAAGGCCGAAACAGCGTCTATTTCGGCCTAAATGTTTCAAATTGTTACTGAGGTAATTTCTGTGTCTACAGGTAAATTAGTCACCGGCAAACATATAACCTTCGCCGTGAACCGTAACAAAAATCTGTGGGTTCTTCGGATCGATTTCCATTTTTGAACGCATACGGCGAATCAATACGTCAATTGTTCGGTCGTTTGGTGCTTCAACACGGTGGCTAAGCATATTAAGAATACGCTCTCGGCTCAAAACTACGTTAGGATGCGATGAAAACGCCACCAGCAATTCATACTCTGCCTTGGTCAATTTCACTGGCACACCGTTGTGAGTCAGGGCGCGTTTGTTAATATCAAACTGCCAATCACCAAAACGAATTATGCTGTCTTCTTGCATTTCTACCACAGCTTCATCACGGGCTTTTTCTACTAAAGATATGCGCCACAACAGGTTTTTCACCCGAACTAACAACTCACGAAGCTCAAAAGGTTTGGTTACATAATCATCCGCGCCCATCTCAAGGCCGACAATACGATCGATGCTATCTGTACGCCCGGTAACCAAAATAATCCCGACTTCCGAACGGCTACGCAGTTCGCGCGTCAGCATCAAACCATCTTCACCCGGCAAGTTAATATCCAACATCACCAAGTCAATTTTTTCAGTGGCCATGATCTCACGCATCTGCGCACCACTTTCTGCCTGGCTGACTTTGTAACCTTCGTTTTCGAAATACCCAACCAGTTTGGTACGCGTTACGATCTCATCTTCTACAACAAGTACGTGATGACTCATTATTTTCTCTTTTTGTCTAATTTACTGTTCTATTAAACGCTAGCACAACGAGCAGCTGTTCACAATCTTTCATAAAGATAAATATTCTGTTCACCGCCACCCTTATCCTTATTCATATCGTGGAATTAAGATTAACCTATAAAAATTTATACGTCACCGTACTTTACGGTCGGCATTCATCGTTACTTGGAATCTTCCACTATGAAAAAACTTTGGCAAAAGCTTACTAAACCAAGCAGCAAGTACCCAATCCTTGCGCTTGTGTTGGTTGGTGTTGTTATTACCTTGGCAGGTGTTCTCACTGTTCATAAAAGTTTTGAGTTTGCCTCTCAAACTGAGTTCTGTACTTCTTGCCACACTATGCAACAGAACTATGAAGAATATAAGCAAAGTGTACACTTCAAAAACGCATCAGGTGTGCGTGCTGAGTGTGTAGACTGTCACCAGCCAAAAGATTTGCCAGGTGCGGTTATGCGCAAGCTAGGCGCATGGAAAGACGTATACCACCACTTCGTGACAGGCAAGATTGATACGCCTGAAAAGCTAGAGGAACACCGCCTAGAGCTTGCCCAAGTGGTTTGGAACCGTATGAAGAGCCAGAACTCCAAGACTTGTAAGAGCTGTCACTCTTACGACGCGATGGATCACAGCAAACAGTCTGCTAAAGCTGCATTCGAAATGAACAAAGCTGCTGCTGAAGACATGAACTGTATCGAATGTCACAAAGGTATTGCTCACGAGCTACCAAACATGGCAGGCGGCTTCCAGAAAGATTACCAAGAGCTACAAGCTACTGCGACTTCTCAAGGTGCAACGGCTGACGTACTTTACTCTCTAGGCGAAAAAGACCTGTTTGCGGCAGCTGATGCCAAAGGCAAGGCTGAAGGTAAGCTACTACCTGCGTCTCAAGTTAAAGTTATCGAGCGCAAAGACGGCATGCTGAAAGTTCAGATCGACGGCTGGCTAGAGAAGAACGGCAAAGGTCGCGTAATGACTGAGTACATGGGCAAGCGTGTATTCAAGGCAACTATCCGTGGCGACGTTAAAGCAACTGAGAAAGTCCTAGAAGAACAAACTGACAGCGCGACTAACATCGCATGGCAGCACGTTTCTGTTGAAGCATGGATCACTCCTGACGACATGCTAGACAACATCCAGCCTATCTGGAACTATGCCGAAGACATGTACGGTGCAACATGTAACGCATGTCACGCAGCTCCTGCTCCCGGCCACTTCACAGCTAACGGTTGGATCTCAAGCCTAAACGCAATGAGCGCTTACTACCGTCTAACCAAAACTGAAGAACGTACTCTGTTGAAGTACCTTCAGAACCACGGTAGCGACACAGGCGGCGCTGGCCATCACTAATTCCTGAAAGGTGGGGGATCACTCCCCCACCCCATAAAAAGAATTCAAATTAAGGATTGCTACATGGCAACTCAAGTTTTCAATAAGGGCGTTTCTCGCCGTCGTTTCCTGTCTGGCATGGTTGCAGTAAGTGCTGCTTCTGTTGTTGGTACAAGCCTGCTAGCGCCTCGCAAGGCAATGGCAGCGGCCGAAACCAAAGCTAACTTCACTGGTGAAGTGCTTTCTGGTTCTCACTGGGGTGCATTCCGCGCCAAAGTTGTAGACGGTGTATGGGTTGAAACCGTACCGTTCGAAAAAGACAAGCACCCAACAACTATGATCCAGGGTGTTCGTGAAGTTGTATACAACCCAGCTCGCGTTAAGTACCCAATGGTTCGCCTAGACTGGCTGAAGCACGGCTACAAGTCAGACACTAGCCAGCGCGGCGACAACCGTTTCGTACGTGTGCCATGGTCTCAGGCTCTGGACTTCTTCTACTACGAGATGGAGCGCGTTCAGAACTCTTACGGCCCAAGCGCCCTGTACGCTGGCCACACTGGCTGGCAGTCAGTAGGTAAACTGCACAACGCAGGCACCATGATGAAGCGTGGTATCGGTCTACACGGTACTACCCTTGCTAAGATGGGTGACTACTCAACAGGTGCAGCACAGGTTGTTCTTCCTTACGTTGCAGGCGCAATGGAAGTTTACGAGCAGCAGACTTCATGGCCGCTAGTTCTTGAGCACGCTGACACTATCGTGATGTGGGGCTCTGACCCAATCAAGAACCTACAGGTAGGTTGGTTGGTTCCTGACCACAGCCCATACGCGTACTACGATCAGCTAGCTGAGAAAGTGAAGAACGGCGACATCAAAGTTATCTACGTTGATCCAGTTGTTTCAAGCACTCAGAAAGCTGTTGGCGGTGAGCAGGTTCGTGTTAACCCACAAACTGACGTACCGTTGATGCTAGCTATCGCGCACACGCTGTACACTGAAAACCTATACAACAAAGAATTCATCGCTGACTACACGACTGGCTTCGACAAGTTCCTGCCTTACCTACTAGGTAAGACTGATGGTGTTGAGAAGACTCCAGAGTGGGCAGAGAAGATCTGTGGCGTTAAAGCTGACGAAATCCGTGCCCTTGCTCGCCAAATGGCATCTGGCCGTACTCAGATCATCGGTGGCTGGTGTCTACAGCGTATGCAACACGGTGAGCAGTACGCGTGGATGCTTGTTGTTGTTGCAGCTATGCTTGGTCAAATCGGTCTACCTGGCGGTGGCTTCGGCTTTGGCTGGCACTACAACGACGCTGGCTCTATCACGTCTAACGGTCCACTGATGTCAGGCTTCAGCGGCGTAACAGGCATGGAACCTATCCATAAAGGTTCATTCAAAGGTTACTCAACCTTTATCCCTGTAGCGCGTTTCGTTGACTGTATCGAAAACCCAGGCCAGACCATCAAGTACAATGGTCAGACTATCAAGTTCCCTGAAATGAAGATGGCTATCTTCAGCGGTAACAACCCATTCCACCACCACCAAGATCGCAACAAGATGATCAAGGTGTGGCGTAAACTGGAAACCGTTGTATCTATCGACCACCAGTGGACTGCGACTTGTCGCTTCTCTGATATCGTTCTTCCTGCGACTACAACGCACGAGCGTGACGATATCGAGCAGTACGGTAACCACTCTAACGCAGGTATCATCGCGATGCCTAAAGTGGTTGAGCCAATGTACGAAGCGAAAGACGACTTCGAAATCTTCCGTGAGCTATGTGGCCGTTTCGGTCGTGAAGAAGCCTTCACAGGCGGCAAGACTCAGATGGAAATCATCGAAGAGATCTACAACGGTGCTCGTCTACAGGGCCGCGGCCTAGGCGTTCGTATGCCTAACTTCAAGAAGTTCTGGGAAGGTGAAGGTTTCATCGAGTTCCCTGAAGGTACTGAGTGGGTTCGTCACGAATCATTCCGTAAGGAACCGGATCTAGAGCCACTAGGTACTGCTTCTGGTCTGATCGAGATCTACTGTAAGACTATCGCTGACATGGGTTACGATGACTGTCAGGGCCACCCAATGTGGTTCGAAAAGACTGAACGTAGCCACGGTGGTCCACGCTCTGATAAGTTCCCTATCAACCTACAGAGCACGCACCCTAAAAACCGTCTGCACTCACAGCTATGTTCTTCAACAGAGCACCGTGCAACTTACGCTGTCGCGGATCGTGAGCCTGTTTACATCAACACTCAAGATGCTAAGGCTCGTGGTATCAAGTCTGGTGACATCGTACGTGTGTTCAACGACCGTGGTCAGGTTCTGGCAGGTGCAGTTGTGACTGACGATTACATGTCTGGCGTATGTCGTATCCACGAAGGTGCATGGTACAGCCCGCTTGAAGGCGGTAAGCCAGGTACTCTATGTACTTACGGCGATCCAAACGTACTGACTCAGGATATCGGTTCTTCTAAGCTAGCTCAGGCGACTTCTGCCGCTTCTGCCCTAGTAGAAATCGAGAAGTACACTGGTCCTGTTCCAGCGGTAACCGGCTTCCACGGCCCGACTGAAATCACTAGCATCAACCCGCTATTCCCAGCAATGGACATCGCGTAAGTTGATCATTAACCAGAGGCTTCGGCCTCTGGTTATTTTCTCACCGAGACATTAAGTTACAGAGCTTATTCACATATACTATGCGTATGCATTCTGATATTTGAATACGTTTTTCGTATGGCCGAACAATCCCAAGCCATACCCGAACATGGAGTAACCATGAAAGAATTCATCGCTTTCAACGAACAACGTGCCGAAATTTACTGGTGGATGTCTTCCCTGTTTGCCCGCGAGCTAACCGAGCAAGACATTACTGAATACAACAACGGCGACATGGTCACCTTCTTCTCCGGTTTGGCGATGACCCCGGAGCTAGCGGCACCCATTGCATCATTCCGTGATGCGCTGGAACGTTTGAATGCACGAGAAGATGCCCAGCTTGAACTGGCCGCGGATTTCTGTGGACTATTTTTGAGCACACCAAAATCTGGTGCACTGCCTTATGCCTCCATGTATGTTGGTGAGTCTGGCCTGATGAATGACAAGCCAGCTCAGGATATGAACAAGCTAATGGATGATTACGGTATCGCCCAGCGTAAGGAATTCAACGAACCGGCAGATCACCTTGCCGTCGAGTTGGATTTCATGGGTAACCTAATCATCATGGCCAACCAGCAGACCAGCGAAGAGAAAACAGAGGAACTGATGCAAGCCCAGCTCGATTTCCTCAATACCATGCTGCTGAACTGGCTACCGACATTTACCCAAGCCACCCAGTCACGCGACCCATTCGGCTTCTATGCCGCAGCCGCGAAAATCTTGTTGGCTTTCTGTGAACTTGACGTCAAGTTCCTGAAGGGCGAAGAATAACCCATCATAATTAACTATCTCTCTATTGCCGGCATATGGATTGCCGGCTTTTTTTTAGCTATTGAAAAAAAACAATCGCTTATCCCCAGCAATCGCAGCAAAATATCCCTTCTAGCCATACCATTCAGTTTGTATGCAGGATTCATGACACACTCTTGACATTCACCAACATCTGCTTGGTTACATTTCGAGCGTACACCACACAAATACGATAACAGCAACAAAGGTCCACACTATGCAAAACAGCTTGCACAATCGCACCTCACGCCTATCTGCACTGCCATCGATGGCACAACAGTTCATGAAATACAGCCTACCGCTAATGCTTGCAGCCCTGTTTGCTATCGCACCGCAGGTTCGTGCTAGCGATGTCGCAACCGATACAGTTGCCAATCAAAAAGAAACCATCTACCGAATCAACACTCTTCAGCGTGATCTTTCGAGTATTCGCCAGCAAACACTAAAGGCACATCCCGAACTAACAGCTCAAGCCAAAGCCTTTGAACTGGCCTACCATCAAAAAGCCGAGCAGGTTGGTTACAACCCTGATGAATTCATTGCCAAAGCCAAAGAATTGCAGACAGCACTGCGCAATGACAAACTCAGCGAAGAAGAGCGCAGCAGCATGATCCGTGACTTTGCTGCCGCCAAGCAAGCCATGGCGGATAAGCGCGAGGCAATCATTGCCGACAAGGCACTAACTGAAATGCAAGACAAGCTGATGGCCGACACCTATGCCGCAATGAAAGAATTCGATCCTAAAACAGAATCCTTGACCAAAGAGCTCAACGAGCTACTTCATACACTCGATAAATAAAAAAAATCACCGCCTTCGGGCGGTGATTTTTATTGGGTCAAAGATAGCAATAGCAATTAAGCCGTTGCCTCCTCATGCTTCGGCGCAGATTTATCTACCCCCATGTTGCGGGTCACATAAACCGCCAGCACCAAGGCACAAATGCCTCCTACTAGCTTACCGGCAACCACCGCTGAAATCATGTCGCTATTCACAGCAGCAGTAAAGCCAAGGTGATCACCGAAAACAAACGAGGCACACACAGCAAACGCCACGTTGATGACCTTACCGCGGTCATCCATATCTTTCATGATATTGAACATCGCAATATTGTTCGCCAAAGTGGCAACCAGACCCGCAGCAGCAGTTTCACCCATACCCATCGCACTTCCCAGCTTAACCAAAGGCTTATTCAAGTACTTGGTAATGAAGTGCACCATAGGGAATGCACCGGCGAGTACGATAGCAATGGCACCGATGATCTCGATACCATCAGAAATAGGCGCCATTCCTGGAATCACGACAATGCCTGTCAGGGTTTCAACCACGATAGCCGCCAACGCAATGGTAATAATCGCAACGACACCTTTACCGAAAACTTCAAAGCCACGGATCATCGCATCGGGCTTAAGCCACAAGCCAACAGCAATAAGGCCAGCCACAATTACGATAGGAATTAGATTAGCCAGTACCATCGAAAACTCAAAACCGGCAACCAGACCGCCAACCAAACATCCCACCGGAATAGTCGTCATACCGATCAGAACGCCACGGGCGAGATAAGGGGTGTCCTTCTTTTCGATGATGCCAAGAGCAACAGGAATGGTGAAGACCAAGGTTGGCCCCATCATCGCGCCAAGGATCAAGCCAGAGAATATACCGGCCGCCTCAGTTTCCGCCATGCTCTTTGCCAATGGGTAACCACCCATATCGTTAGCCAGCAAGGTGCCCGCAAACATAGCCGGGTCAGCCCCTAACATTGTATACAGTGGTACAACAACAGGGCTCAGCAACGAAGCGAGTACAGGCGCCAAACTCACCACACCGACCATCGCCAGTGCCAGTGACCCCATCGCCATGAAACCTTCCTCAAACTTCTCTCCATATCCCCAGCGGTTGCCCAATACTTTGTCAACCGCCCCTAGGACCATGAAGCCAACCATTACATACAGAATCACGTCATTCATAAAGACCTTCCTTCTAAAAACAGCTAGCTAACGTGGGGCAGAATCCCTTCCCGGTAATCAGGTGGTATCAGACACCCTGTCTAGCGATACTTTGGTGAAACTATTCAGCCTTTTGGGCCCAATCCTTGTTCCTTTACTGTTATTGCGCGTTATATTTTCCCCTCTAAAATTTCCTTGCGAGGCTGGGCAATCACCACCTTGTCGACCAATACACCTCGATGGCCAATTCGATTAACCGCAGCATCGACCGCAGCCTGAACAGCAGCAACATCACCGGTCATCGTGACAAAGCCCTTACCACCGATTGCCATCGCCATATGTACCTCAAGCAACTCAACATTAGCCGCCTTGACGGCCGCATCCGCGGCCTCAACGATGGCTGCAACTGAGAATGTCTCAACGATACCAAGTGCAGCCGGACGCTCCACTACGCGGGTACCGGCTATGGCCGGAAAGACATCAGGATGCACATTGGCAATCACCAATTCATCAACGACATCCCCTTTTCCGATAGCCAGACCAGCATGAACCGATGCCTCGACGGCCGCCACATCACCGGCAACCATAACCATGAACTTACCGGGGCAAATCGTACGATTAAATACGATTTCCACGTGGGCAGCCTTCAGCATTGCATCCGCGACCTGAAATCCTCGGGCAATAGAATTCAATTCAATACAACCAATTGCATTCAACATGTCTTACTCTCGTTTACGTCCGTTTTTCGCTCGATCACAATGCTCTGACCAACGGCGGTTACAACCCCGTCGATACTGGCGTGTACTGCAGCACTCAATGACTCAGGTGCCGCTCGGCCAATACACTGGCCGACAACCACTCTATCGCCAATAGCGACAATGGCTTCGGCGGGCTTTCCGATATGCTGAGACAACAAGATTTCAACACGTTCGGGACTCACCTCATCGGTAAGGAACACCACCTCTTGCTTGGCGTACTCTGTCAGCTCAAGACGCTGCACCAAACGCTTAGTCGGCACACCGCGATATTCACGCATTGGGTGGACATCAACGGTTTGGGCCTGCAACTGCTCCGGCGTTTGCCAACGGCCTTCTTCACGCAATGCCTGCTTGGTCGTAACGCATACCCGGCTTGGGTCCAACCCTTCTGGACATGACCACATCGAACACAAATTACACTCACAACATGCCTGAGCAGCCAAAGCAAAACTGCGGTTGTCACCACCGGATACTTGCAGCGCCCGCATTGCCAAGTGCGGCTTGACCGGATAGCCCAGCAAGCTGCGCGGGCACATTGCCGTACATTGGCCACACTGGTCACAGGCTGACTTGCCGATTCGGCGCAGATCCTCTGGTGTGCGTAGCTTGTATTTGGCTACTCGACCTGAGCGTGGCAGCACCAACAAGCCACTGGATGCTTTTGTCAGTACCTTGCTGTCATCTTCCGTCACCCGTCCCATCATCGGGCCACCATCAACAATCACAGGATCGGCACAGGTCGCCCCACCCGCCAAAGCGACAGCTTCTCGGTATGCCATACCGACCGGCAACCAAGCGGTATACGGGCGCTGAACCGCGCCGTTAACCGTCACCATGGTGTGAGTGACCCCCGCGCCTTGAGCTGCGCGGAAGACATTGATAAACGACTCAACATTGTTGACCACCACACCAATTTCTTTCGGTAGGCCGCCAGCAGGAATCCGTTTACCCGTAGCATGGAAGACAAGCTCAACCTCATCCCCGGCGGGGTAAACGTCATCCATTAACAGCAAGCTGATATTTTCCGGCCTAACCTGCTCCAAACAGGCAATGGTATCGGCATGCTTGCGCTTGATACCCACTGCACCATATTTGGCGCCGGTTTCAGCCATCGCCAGCTGCATCCCGCCAAAAAGCTCTTTGGCGTGATGCTGCATCAGCATCTGGTCTTTGTTGAGCAAAGGCTCACACTCGGCACCGTTGGCCAAGACCCAGTCGACCTGGCAGTCTAATTTCATATAGGTGGGAAAACCTGCCCCACCCGCACCAACAACACCAGCTTCCTGGACCTTTTGAAGTAACGGGTTCACGATGCCTCTCCCTTATTAACGACCGATTGGCTGACGCGCGACATCAAGGACAGCAGCCTGGAACGCCTCGCAAGCAGCACGGCATGCTGCCTGTGAGCCCGTCAAGTGACCACCACCGAAGTTGGTCTCAGATGGCGGAGCAAACAAGTTCACGAGTTTGACATCCGCGGCCTTCAGGGCGGCATCAATACCGAACATCGCCTCAAGCGGTGGCGCGATCAAATACGCCAATGCTTCGCCCTGCTCGACACCTGCCTCAGCAGACAAATATGTACCAGTGGAAGAAACCAAATGGGCAAAAAACGCAATATCCCCGTTCTCATCGGCGCACTGGAAACCCGCTTCGTCTTCGATAAAGGCTTTGGCCCTTTCCAGCCCGGCAATCACATCTGCTGGACAAGCAGCGGCCAGAATACCGATCACCTCGCCAGAGGTTGGGCCCGATGAATGCGCAGCCCCAGCGTAAAATGAACGGGCATAGACCACGTCCACATTGGCAGCCTTGGTGGCTTCGTCCAGGGCGCAATATGTCACATCATCACAGTCGGCCGTGATCAGGCCGATACTGTTATGATGCGGCTGGAGCCCCAATTTTTCCTTATAGACTGGATCGACCGATGCGATAACGCGTGTCGCCAATACCGAAGGTTGGATCTTATCTAAAATCGCCATCGTCCTATCCTTAACGCTTGAGGTTGATGCCACTGGCTTTTTGCGCCAGCATGGTCTTCACTAAATCAACAATCACGGCCGCCGCTTCAACCGGTGGTGTACCACCAGCATGAATATTCGAGATAACCGTACGATCCGACTCCACGGTTTCAGGTGTCGGACGATAAATGGCATAACAGCTCAATGATTCTGACTGGCCCAATCCCGGGCGCTCACCGATCAACAGCAGATTCACTTCGGCATTGAGCAACATACCGATTTCATCTTGAGCCTTAACCCGGCCATAACGGAGGAAGAATGGCGTCCCTACGTCCAGCCCCGCCTGTTTGAGGCCGTTAAGTAGCGGCGGTAAAATTTCGTCATGGTTTACCGTTACCGCATCAAGGCTCAAACCATCAGAGAGCACAACCTGAACCTGCGGAGCCTGCTTGCATTTAGCCTTGATCAGCTCGCGTGCCTCATCATTCAGTTGACGACCCAAGTCAGGGCGAGTCAGGTACTCATCTTTGTCATGAGCGCAGGACTGCACTTCCATCAAGCCACGCTGCTCAAGCCAAGATGATTCCACGTTCTTCAATACGGTATCTTTAGAGCGTGAGTGATCGGCAAGGAAACGCAGTAACGCCGTCGTTCTCGGACGAGGACCGGTACGTCCCGTTCCTACGCGAGCATCAGTCTGAGACATCAAATCCTCAATCACTTTACGCTCGACAGCATTCTCAATGCCGTTCCACTTTTTGAAGCACTTATCACCCAGATCTGGCAATGACTCCTGACTGGTTTCCGCCACCGCAGGAACCGCCTCAGTCACAACCTTTGTCACAGCAGCCGGAGTAACTGTTGATTCACCCAGCTGCGCCATTACCGTCGCGACGATATCGCGAATTGCTTGTTCGTTCATTTCAGGCTCGCTCCCTTATTTGAAGAAAATAGATGGGTCGCCCGCCTTCGCGGTAAGACGGCCATTTTCCATGAGTCCCATCGTTTCCATCCACGCTTCGAATTCAGGTGCTGGACGCAGACGCAACAGCTGGCGAACCGTCGCCGTGTCATGGAAGGAGGTGGTCTGGTAATTGAGCATGATGTCATCGCCCATCGGCATACCGATCACGAAGTTCACCCCGGCAGCCGCCAGCAACGTCAATAGGTTCTCATTCGAGTTCTGATCGGTATCGGCATGGTTGGTATAGCAAGCATCACAGCCCATCGGAATGCCTGAAAGCTTGCCCATGAAATGGTCTTCCAAACCGGCACGGATGATCTGTTGGTGGTTATAGAGGTACTCAGGGCCAATAAAACCGACAACGGTATTAACCAAGTGCGGCTTGTAACGGCGAGCCAAGGCGTAACAACGTGCCTCCATTGTCATTTGGTCGGCACCGTGGTGGGCGTTTGCGGAGAGCTCAGAGCCCTGCCCGGTTTCAAAATACATCACGTTATTGCCAGCCAGCTGACAATACTGCTTACCGATCTCGTAGGCTTCATCAAGCATATCGACCGATACGCCAAATTCAGACAGGCCCTTTTCAGATCCGGCAATACTCTGGAACAACAAGCCGCCAGGCGCACCGCGGCGTACCGCTTCCATCTGAGTGGTAATGTGTGCCAAGACACAAGGCTGGGTTGGGATCTGCCACTTATCGATCACCTCTTGCAATGCAAGCAGCATCTGGGTGGTGTTTTCCACACTATCGGTCACAGGGTTGATACCAATCACAGCATCACCGCAACCGTAAGACAGACCTTCGAATGTTTGCGCAAGAATAGAGCTCACATTGTCACGGGTATCGTTCGGCTGAAGACGGCAGCTGAAGTGCCCCGGCAAACCGACGGTTGAATTTGCCTTGGTCACTACCGGCATCTGACTTGCGCCATACATCAAGTCACCGTTTGAACACAGCTTGGCTACCGCAGACACCATCTCGGCGGTTAAGCCTTTGCGCAGACGTTCAGTATCCTCGTTGGTCTTGCTATCAGACAGGATATATTCGCGCAGCTCACTTACCGTCCAGTTTTTGATCCGCTCGAATGTCGCGCGGTTGAGGCTGTCCTGGTTGATTCTAGTGATCAGATCATCCTCGTAGCTGACCACAGGGTTTTCACGCAAATCGTTTAGAGTCAGCTCGGACAAAACATGCTTTGCTGCCACACGCTCTTGGGCTGTTTGCGCAGCCACACCAGCCAGCACATCCCCTGAACGCAGGTCTGATGCCTTGGCAAGGACGTCTTTGACATCCCTGAACTGGTAAGTCTGGCCGAACAAGTGTGTTTTCAACTTCATCTATAACACTCCTTTTAAGACGGGAAGGCGAGAGATTTAACGGTCAGTGGAACGATCTCCCCGCCGAAGTAACTTTTGCCTATATCGATGTAATCCCCCTCGCGGGTAATCACCTCATCAATCACACTCACTGGCTGCGGAGCCAGTTGTGGCTGCAACTCCATCCCCAGCGCTTTGCCGATATCGTTGTGAACGATAACGAAAGCCGGGTCATGGTGATTGCCATGGTTCTGGTAAAATCGGGCTAACTCTTGGGCGACATGCTGGACAGCAGCATAGGTCACGGGCATTCCGCCATCGATGGCAACGGCATAACGGTCAATTCCCAATGCCAGATCCATCCGTTCTCCCGCCAAGCAAATCGCCTCACAAAGAGCAGGGCTAGATACGCTCCAGTCAATAGCAGGATGGATAACGGGAATATTCTTAATCGGCAATTCGGCCGAATTCAGCCAGATCGTGGCACCTGACAGGCTCAGCGAATAGGCACCCGCCCCAATCACTGTCGCCCTTACCGTTTGGGACGGGGGCTGAACAGGCGAAGCGGCCATTGATGGATTGCGCTGCAATGCCTGGGCCAGTGCAGGGCCAACGTCACCGTAAAGAGTCGCGGTCGACGGCGGGCGGTAATAGCACTCGCCGACGCCGCCACTCAAATACACAGCATCTATATTGGCAAGATCCGACATCGCCGGAGTTTGCAGCAGTTGAACAGCCAGTGGGGACAACTCGCCCAGCATCACTTCGACGATTAACTCCGCCATGCGATCAACTACTCGCTTAAGGTGATCCTGCGTTACCTGCCGTGGATGCAAAGCCTCGCCGAATAACGACTTAATGACGGCCAAGGCAGGCTTGTGCAAGTAAGCGACATTGCCTTGTTGATCCAACTCGACCAAGCGACCACCAATATTCAGACACGCAGTCTCTACCACTCGGCCGCAGTCAAACACCACATAGTTCGAGGTGCCCCCACCGATATCGATGTTCATTATTCTCTGGTGCTGCTGCGCCGAGCGCTCCTGCGCACCGCTGCCCCGGCCCGCAATAACAGATTCAAGGTTGGGGCCAGCAGTCGCGACAACAAAATCCCCAAGCTGCTGGGAAAGATCGAGCAGCGCGGTTCTTGCGTTATGAGCCTTGGCTGTCTCACCGGTAATGATAATCGCACCGGTCTCTACGCCTTCGGCAGCCAGACCGGCTTGCTGGATCTGCTGCTCGATAAACTGACGCACAGCCTGGGCATCCAGCGTGCCCTGATAATTGATCGGGGTGAACTCAACGGGACTCTGGTAGGTAATTTCCCGCTCGACAAATTCATAAACAGGAACCTGTGATGCAGGGGCACGGTTAACCACGGTCAGATCTGAGAAAATCACCTGAGTCGTCGTGGTACCGATATCGATCCCCACACTATGGATAGTTTTGCGATCCATCAGCAGTACCCCGCTGGCAACTCACCGGCGATAACCTGCTTGAGCAAACTTTCAATTTGCGCCAGTTCAACCTGACGCGGGTTACCAACCAGACAGATATCCTTCATTGCCTGCTCTGCCAATTGCGGCAAATCGCGTTCAACGATACCGATATCGGCAAAATTGGTCGGCAAACCGAGATCGAGCACCAATTGGCGAACGGCCAATACCGATGCCCGACACTTTTCACGGGTTGTCATCCCCTCGCGCGCGACACCCAGCGCCTGTGCCAATTCTGCGTAATCCGCCTCGCAGCTCAGGGCATTGAATGCCATCACGTAAGGCAACAGCACGGCATTGGCAACCCCGTGGGCAATGTGATAACGCGCCCCTACCTGATGGGCTATTGCATGGGTTAATCCCAACCCGGCATTACTAAATGCCAACCCAGCTTTGTAGGCAGCAACGGCCATCTCATAGCGACGGTCAAGATCGTGACCATAACCTACGGCAACCGGCAAAGCCTGAACCAAGGTTTCAACCGCATGGTAAGCGTATGCGCGAGATAGCAAATTAGCATTTCGCGATACATAGGCCTCTACGGCATGAGTCAAGGTGTCGATACCTGTTGCTGCGGTTATGCTGGCCGGCACATCCAACATCAGCGCCGGATCAAGCAGGGCCAAATCAGGAACCAACGCAGGCCCTTTCACTGGTACTTTGATCCCGGTTTCAACTTCTTTGATGACGGTAATATCGGTGACTTCCGAACCCGTACCGGCAGTAGTAGGAATAGCCCCTAGCCCAACATGACGAGAAGCCAGCCCACCGACCTTAAATGCAGAGATCAGGCCGTCATAGTCACCCAAGACGGCAATAGCCTTCGCGGCATCCAATGCCGAACCGCCACCGATTCCCACCACAAAATCCGCCCCGCATGTCAGCAATTGCTGTTGACCGCGACGGATCAACTGACTATCTGGTTCGCCGTCGACATCGCTGAACAGCGTCAGCGACAACCCAGACAAGGCGATAGACTGCTCGCAACCACGCGTCAGCCCTAATTGATGAACCAAACGATCAGCGACTAAAAAGACATGGCTTGCCCCAAGATCCCTGAGCACTGTTCCCAATTGGTGGATGGCATTCCCTCCGCATACCGTCACGGCTGGCGAACGAAAGGTAAATCCCCGGTATGGCTGGCTTTGAAGCAAGGTTTGCTGAACAATATGAGCGATTTCGGCAGTGGGAATGGTCATCACTTATCTCCTTTCCCTGACAGGCCATAACTGGCTATCGCCAGCGGCGTAAGGTAGAGCGCCTTGGACAACTCAACGATGGTGATATGCGGGAAGGCACGGCGGAATACATCACTAAATCCAGCGATAAGCGTTCCGCCCCCGGTCAAATAGATATTGCTAGGTTGATGAGCCTGAATATGGCCGGCTACGATATCTGCCATCTTTTCGACAACAGGCTTGGCCATCGCGGCAACCATCGGATCATCCTGACTGCAGCGCTTATGCTGCTCCGCCTCTTCAATAGAGACCCCAAGCCCACCCGCTATCGTCAGGCTGACATGGCGACCGCCGGACGGCTCATCTTCTGATGCCACCAATTGGCCCTCAGCGATAATGGCTGTACCGGTCGTACCGCCACCGACATCGACAACCGCCCCATCGGTAATTTCCAGCAATGCCGCTACGCTACACGGCTCATCAACGACATCGCTCACTTCAATGCCTGCCGACTCGACGACATTGATCGATATTCTTGGATCGGTACCCGGCGGGTATGAGGTCACGGCCCTCTCGACCGTGACACCCAACTTACGCTCAACCTTGGCCAGTTGCTCGCGAACCAACCGGCAAGCCCCTACGTAATCGACAACGACCCCGTCACGGACCACATCCGCCCAATCGAGGAATGCGGCAATCGGCTCGCCATCACCGTCTACGACAACCGTCTGGATATCAGCGGTGCCTAGATCGATCCCGACCTGCCACTTTTCCGTAGCGGAAACAGCGGTTTCGTCATTCACAATCTCATCAATCACAAGCAGGCGGCGGTTAGTTACTTCGAGAACATCCATGGTTTATACAATCCTAAATGCATCCACTGCCGTACAACGGCGTTTTCGGGTAAATGTCAATGCGTTGGTCACGCCCTCGCCGGTAGGCGTCGAGATCGTCATCGTGGTCCAGCCTTCACCGCCAGCCCCGATAGCCGCAATGGCCGGGCCATTTTTAGCCAGCAGGCTACAATCCATCTCATAAGCCATACGGGTCAGCACATCGATGTTCTTGGAGTGGATCGCCGCGGTATGTCGGTTCCCCTTTTCCAAATCCACCGCCCAATCAATAGCCTGATCGGCATTGTCAGCACGGATCAACGGAATGATCGGCATCATCTGCTCTGTAACGGCAAACACATGTGACTTATCGGCATCAAATACCAACAATCGGGTATCAGCCGGCACATCAATACCTGCCGCAGCAGCAATCTTGGCTGCATCCCTGCCGACCCATTGCGGGTTGGCGGCAGGATGATCGCCCGGATAACCTTTGAGGACGATTTTGGCTATCGCCTCAGCCTGCTCAGGAGTGATCTCGGCAGCGCCATTGCGACACATCTCAGCCTTCAACTGATCGGCGATACTACGCACCGCGATAATTTCTTTCTCAGTCGCACAAACGATGTTGTTATCGAATGAGGCCCCTTGAACAATTGAAATAGCGGCTCGTTTCAGGTCTGCGGTTTCATCAACCACGACAGGCGGATTACCCGGCCCAGCTGCAATAAGTCGCTTGTCCGTTACCTTGCGAGCTGCCTCGACAACAGCGTCACCACCCGTCACCACCAATAAGCCGATTCCCGGGTAAGTAAACAGTGCCTGCGCATTTTCCAGCGACGGCTCTGCTACCGTCGTACACAAGTTGGCAGGACCACCCGCTTCTACCACCGCACGGTTCACCAGCTGTATCGCATACTGTGATACCTTCTTGGCGGCCGGATGAGGGGCAAACACCACCGCATTGCCAGCTGCGATCATACTGATAGCATTGTTGATCACCGTACATGACGGGTTGGTACTCGGGGTCACAGATGCAATTACCCCCCAAGGCGCATTCTCCATCAAGCTCATCCCGGCATCGCCAGAAACCGCCTGCGGTGCCAGTATTTCCGTTCCCGGTGTCCGGTGAGCCACCAGCAGGTGCTTGGCAATCTTGTCTTCCACCCGACCGAATCCCGTTTCGGCAACGGCCATCTCGGAAAGCTCGCGGGCATGCTTTTTAGCCATCCGGCGCAACGCTAAAATGATCTCGTCCCGAAGAGCAATTGAGCGAATCTGACGCTGGGCCTCTTTCGCCGCGGCTACCGCCCCGTCAAGGGTCGGGAACACGCCATCTTCGCCACTCTGCGGGCTGCTGCCAGCCGTGTTGACACCACCAGCTTGCAGCTGGATAACAACACGCCTGACAATTTCTTCTAACTGCATTTGATCCATTACGAACCTCTCGCGCAACCTCAAAGCCATCTACGCAAGTTCAGTGATACCTCACGGCGTCTAATTGAACTTGTTGTATAACCGCTCGTCGGCTGCCATTACCTCATCAATAATGCCGACCACACAGAGATCGACCGGACACTCGCTCGAACCACCGCTGTATGCCGTCCGGGCAGAGCTACCTGCCACAACCATCACCCACTCGCCTTCACCAGCCCCGAGCTGATCCATCGCGATATGAAGATCACCATTGGTCTGTCCATTACGGTCAATAAACTCAACCAGACAGAGCTTGTCCATCCTCATGCCTGGACTGCGAACCGTGGCAATAACATGGCCTATGACTCGTGCAATACGCATCCGTATACCTCGTATCCGCCCCCGGGGCTTCCCCCGGGCAACGGCTTAGTTAGCTTTGATCGGGAACACTTTTTCCAAATCAGGATGAGGTCGAGGGATCACATGAACCGCCACCAGCTCACCCAGACGCTGAGCGACAACCGAACCGGCATCCGTTGCTGCTTTGCATGAAGCAACGTCACCGCGAATGAGTGCTGTTACATAACCAGAACCAATTTGCTGATAACCAACAAGCTCAACGCGTGCAGCTTTGACCATGGCGTCAGAGGCTTCGATCAAGGCTGTTAGCCCTTTGGTTTCCAAAATTCCTAATGCGTCCATGAGACAATCCTTACTTAGTGGTATTAGTACGAGGCTTGGCAGCCGCTTTTTCTTCTTCAGGTGTGATCGGGAAGATCGCTTCCAAATCACCGTGCGGACGAGGGATCACATGAACTGCAACCACTTCGCCAAGGCGCTGAGCCGCAGCGGCACCCGCATCGGTTGCAGCCTTACACGCCGCAACATCACCGCGCACCATGGCCGAAACGATGCCCGAGCCGATTTGCTTGTAACCCACTAACTGCACACGAGCAGCCTTGACCATTGCATCAGATGCTTCAATCAGTGCCGTCAGTCCTTTTGTTTCAATGATGCCTAACGCTTCCATTATCTATTCCTCAACTGTTACCGTTAGTGAAAGGGGATGTGCAAAGGCTCGAAGCCAACACCGATATATCGATGATGTCATTGGCACTGCAGCCCCGAGATAAATCATGTACAGGCTTGGCCAGTCCTTGGAGCATAGGACCAAGCGCCAGATACCCCCCCAAACGCTGGGCGACCTTGTAGGCAATATTGCCTGCGTTCAGAGAAGGAAAAATAAACACATTTGCCCGTCCGCCCAGTGGGCTGTCTGGCATTTTCTGCGCTGCTATCGCCGGAACGAACGCAGCATCGAATTGAACTTCACCATCAATAATCAGCCCGGGCTCTCGCTCTCGAACCAAAGCTGTCGCCTCGCTCATCTTGCTTACCGTCGGATGACTGGCACTCCCCTTGGTTGAGAAGGACAACATCGCAACCCGTGGCTCGTTGCCGGTCAGCTGGCGATAATTGCGGGCAGTATCAATGGCGATGTCGGCAAGCTGCTCAGTGGTTGGCAGTGGGATCACGCCGGCATCTGAGAACGCATGAACCTCTTGACCATCCGGCGAGAGCATCATGAAAAAACTCGACACCGTTTGCGACGTAGGAGCTACCCCTACCCCGCGAATGGCGGCACGGATCACATCACCGGTTGTAGACAGGTTGCCGGCAACGCAGATATCGGCATATCCCTGATCAACCATCATCATCGCGAAATCCAGCGGCTTTATCAGTCGCTGGCGAGCTTCTGCTGCCTCGATAGGTTTACGCTGCTTGGCGCAATACGTCGCCACCATCTCGTCAAAGCAACCTGCCGACTGCGGCGCCAGCACGGTCAAGCTCGGCATGGAGATACCGCAGTGGTGGGCCAAATCTCGCAAGGCGAACGGGTTACCCAGTAAGATAGGTTCGGCCAAGCCGCTCTGCTTGAGCTCATGAGCGGCATGCAGCAGACGAACATCCAGTGCATCAGGGAATACGATACGGCGCGGATTGGCACGGCACTGCTGCCGACATTGCTCAAGCAGGTTCATGGCCCAATCCCTCAAGTACCTGTGATTGACCCCGCTCGCATTGCAGCAGCAAAATCATCACGACGTAGATCGCACTCGACAGGCGATTCAAGCCAGCAACCATATCCTCGCGTTGCACTTGCATCATGCTGTCCATATAGACACTGCAGCTAAGTAGCTCGAGTTCGCGTACCATCGCCCGCAGGTAGTTCATCCGCGCAACATTTGAACCAAACGTCACATCTGGCAGAAGGTGATCATGGCCAAGATACTTCAACGGCTGATGCGACCAGCGGTGAACTTGCTCGGACGAATACTCCCCGAGCGCTGGCAACGGCAATTCGGTGCCGGTCACCTCACATTGGAGGACCTGACCAAGATAGGAGCGAATATCGGCAATAAAACCACTCAGTGTTGAGGGAACCCCAGTTATCTCGCTTTGCAGCAGCACGCAATAGCAAATACAGCTATCCAGCTTACCGCGCAGTGTGATCCTCGGATGCGTCTTGGGCACTAGCGTAGTGTCATCGAGATGGGTCAGCAGCGCTGGCTTACTTGTAAGCTCAGAGTGGCACAGCATGCAGCCGTTCTTGGGGCGCACATTGTTGTTCTTGAGCGGATGGACGCTCTCCCACTGGCCACCCTTGTCACTCTCAACAAAGATCTGGCCATCCTCGTTACGCCAACGAACGGTGATATGCTTATCACTGAGCAGTTGGCTTGCCGCAGGTGTAAACCGAGTCCCGGGAGCAAAAAACAATTCCCCGCCGTCGCGCAAACCAGCGTGCTCTCTGAGATCAGCTTCGGTAATAAAGATCGGCGTGTTGTTCTGTGACATATCAGGCCCACTCAGCCGGATAAGTGATGTAGACATAGCGCACATTGGTCGGCGTACCGAACTCTACGGTGCTGCCCTTAGGAATGAAGACGACATCACCCGCCTTGCCGACAGTTGTACCCGATGCCGTTTTGACATGCAGTTCCCCTTCCAGCACGACATTGACCTCGTCGTAACACAGGGTCCACGGGAAGAAAGCATTCTCCCAGCCCATGTAGCCCACACCCATATTGCTATTTTCCTGGGTCCCTAACACATCTGTCAGGCCGATATTCTTACCGGGAGCACCATCAAATACGCCAAGCTGAACAGCATTACCCCGAACCAAGACAATACCGTCGTCGTTGATCTGACGAGGCAAAGCCGGATTACGCTTTTCAAAATCACTTAATGCCTGAGCAATCAGCGCCTTGATAAGCGCACTCTTATCGCCATCCACTGCCGGTAGCTTGGATTCGACTTCCTTTTGAATTTCTGCTGCCAACGAGTTAGGGCATACAGGCGCAGGTGCAGGTGCAGCAACAACATCTGCCACACTCGGTGCAGGTGCCGGGCTAACGGTTGCGGAGGCCGGTTCAGCATCAAGAAGTTCGATACCTTCTACGCCAGCAACATCACGAGCTTCTGGCGTGACAATAAAAGCGTGAGCAGGAACGACCAAGTAGTGCCTTTTCTCGGCTTTGGCCTTTCTCACATCCGCGGCTGAAATTAGTGTTTTCATTACTGCATTCCTCGGAAAGATGAACGGAATCAGACCCGAACCTCGGGTTGAAGGGTGATCAGATATTCGAACAAGCGTGCGATTGAATCAGGGTCATGGATTGAGGTTTCTAGATAAGGCCCTTTAATGCCATTTTGCTGGAGCAAAGAAGCGGCTCGCGAGGTATCCGAATCCGTTTCGTCAACCTTGCTAATAACCCCTACGACCTGCTTGTTAGGATAAACGTGCAGTAACCCGCTCGGTGCCGAGAATCTCTTGGCATTCGCTGGCTGGAGTACAACAATCGTTTTTACAGCCGCGATAGTTGAAAGCAGTGCGCCGTTCCATGATCGGTTTTCAATAAACTCTCCCGGCGTGTCGATAACTTGCCCGGGATAAAATATCGGAGCTTGGGTCTTCCCTGTTTCTGCCTGCTGGTCAATAAGCATATTTATTAATGCCGATTTTCCGGCATCAACTTCACCAACAAAAGCAATATGACGCAGCGCTGTATTATCCATAATTAATATTAGGTTCTTGTAAGGTCGCAGGTATTATAAGAAAGGGATTGGCCTAGCACGTTAATTACCGTTTTCAATGATTCCTCTACCGCAGCAACACTGCCAGTTATAACCAAGGCACCTGAAAAACGGTCTAGAAAGCCAATATTTACATCAGCAGCTTTTGTGGCTATATCACCAGCAATAATGGAAGTTTCACCAGGTGTCAGCGTTAATATGCCAATAGCACCACGGCTTTCCACGCCGACTCGCTCGCACAACTCCAAAGTAGGATTAGCAACTAAATGTGCCAGTGTAACCTGCTTACCCGGCACAAACTCTTGAATAATACGTTCTTTACCAGAACTTAAATCTAGCATGGGCGTTATTTCTTTAGACTTGTTTTATCCCGAATTTATCGATAAAAATTCAACATGTACGTATTACAAGTCACACTTCCCAATACTAAATGTTTTTCATAACCATAATTTTCAATGAATTATGATCACCATCACCCTATTTAAATAAAAGCAGATTGCAGCACCTAATAATAAACTTATAGAACTCACACATTAATGCAAAATGACAAATAACTCTTATATTATTTAGAGAACCGTAATAATTACGGATCAAAACAAATAATTAACACCGTGTTTAGTGTTAATTATTTTAAAGATAAAAATAAATAGCGGCAATGATGACAATTAATAGTATTTATTCTTCTAGTCGGTCTGACAGGCTTATCCCCATTTGTTCTGCGACCTCTGCCCAATATGGTTCGGCCTCACAAATGCAGCAATCGCACCACGGGGCTATCCCCTCGTGCATACTCATCGGTTGTTTAGTCTCTTCCCGTTTACAATCTGTATCGTGACTCATAACCCCTCCTCGTACGTCAAGGCCAAAGCCTCAACCTTAAAGATAGCCCAGCCCCTGGCGGGCCGCTTCCCCTTGCCCCAATACAAACGATAGGCACAGACAATAACTACAGAGGCAAACGACAGGCACAAAAAAGCCCGGATAATAATCCGGGCTCTTTCTCAATAACCTGACTTACAGGGCGATCGGCTTGTTTTGGCTCAGCAGGCGCATACCTCGGATATGCTGGATAACCCACTTCACAATTGCCAGACAGGCGATAACGACACCCACAACAGGAATACCTTTAAGGAGGGTATCCCATACGCTGCTATGTACCCAGTACTCTGCACCCGCAACCATACCGGTCATGGTTGCAGCCGTTACACCCAGCACGACAAAAAAGGTGAAGAACAAAAAGAACGTGCGGATAATAGTGTAGTAATGCGTGTAACTTACCTCGTCAGTACCTTTGTTAAGCTGGTACGCTGAATAAATCACGGCCACAATACCTGAGAGCAAAAGAGTTACCGGCGTTAGTGCGCTGGCAATGTAAGCAAAGCGAACACCCTGTTTATTATTAGTCGACATAGCTGTGCCTTATATCTTGGAGTAATGCCTTAATTATCACACGGATTTCACGACCTTCAAGCTCCGTAAAAAGAGACGATGATCACGATCAAGGCAATCCGTAATTCACCGTTATAATCCCCTATAACGACGACAGCCCAAGCACAAGGCTTGGGCTGGTTGTTTACAATTACTCCAGATCACTTGAGGATCTAGAGGCAAATCAAAGTTCTTCGCTTGGCGTTGTCACTTCACTGCCATCTTTGATACGGCGGTGCCCCTCTTGCAAGTGGACAAAATCAACCAGATCGTCACCACCGACTTGAAACGCCTGACCGAACCCTTTCACGAACAATCCTTGAGTCGGTTCCAACCGGAAAAGAACAAAGTCTTCCAATCCGCTCAGTCCGTCCACAATCTCGCCAAATCGCATCTTCAATTCAGCAATCGCGGCAAGCCATTTATCCGAGCCGCGCTCGACAACGGCAACATTCGCTTCGAAAGTCAGACGCTTTCGTGCATAGATTGTTTTCGAGGCCGACTCATCTTCTATCATCATCAAAGAGACTTGCGGATTATCGAGCAAATTACGGGCGTGCTTGGCAATCTGGCTGATCAGCACATAGTAGCCATCCTCTAACAGAGCAAAAGGCGCATAGCTCACGTTCGGCTTGCCCTCACCGTCAACCGTGGCTAACTGTAATGTCTGGCAGGCTTGACGAAACTCGGCAATCTCAGGCCCCAAACGGCTCTGCAGGCGCTCTTGCTTTACTGAATTCATGTTGACTTTACTCCAATATTTATTTTTTTATTTCGAAAATACAGTCTTAAGCTGCTTAAATTTTTCGATTTGGTCAGGGAATAGCTTACGCTGCTTGTCGCGCCCTAAATAGACCTTGAACACGCAGTCACCGCCCTTGGCAAAGAAACCGATAAAATAGCTTTCTTGTCCCATGAACGGTTTGCTGACAAGCGTAATATCAGACACCAGATCGAGGCGAAGGTGCCCATGCAGTTCACCGTCCCTCCCCATGAGGTTGTAATAACCACGGGCTTCTTTTCCTTTGGGGAATGGCGCTTTTACTTCAAAAATAGACCCCATTGAATGAACGATCGTGGTTACAGGCCCCCAGCTTGGCAGCTCTTGCAAGATGGCCTGAGCATAAGCTCCCTCCAGATGTTCTACGAGCTCGGCCGGAAACGACAGTACTATCTCGCCCTCAGTAACACCATATTCTTCCGCCAAAGCAACAGCATGCAAGCCCGGATTCTCCGCCAGCTTTGCCGCAACCTTTTGTTTTAATACTTCTTGTGAAATCGTCTCAAACACAGTCACACTCCAGGTACTTCAATGATTCAACTTGCCCTAGGAAAAAAACAAGACAAAAAAACTATGCGGCATGCTGAGCTGCCGTTACAGGCTGCAACACTTGGATCATAGCCTGCGCCAGATTAACCGCCCAAAAACTCCCAGCCAGAGTCAAAGACAGGTACTCCTGATCAAAAACCACTAGACCGTTTTGCTGCCATGCCTTGAACAGCGGCTGGCAATACGCATAAATATCTTTGCCAAAGCGCGCCTTGAGGTGTTCAGCCGAGAGGAAGCCACGATCAAAGCTCGCCTTGATCTCGGCAAACAGCTCTGCCTGTGGCGCTGATTTCATCATCATGGCAATGGGTAGCTCGTTGGACTTTATTGCCGCAATATAAGCATCCAGCGTCCGATGCTGCATAAATCCGTAACCGCCTACATTACCGCCAGCACCAGCCCCTAGCGGCAATACTTCGGCTGATGTTTTCGCCAAACTGTTGTAAATACTTCGCTCCCGATTATCCCGTGCCCAATGGTTAACGCTAAGACGGCGCAGGTGATGGCGGTCCATAAAAGCCACCCCGTATTCAAACATCGAGGCTTTAACAGGTGTCTCGGCTGGCAATGGCAACTTACCTTTCTCAACCAACCCCTGCATCGGCGTTCCCCCCATTTCAATCAGCTGATAGAGGTCAACCCCATGAGCGCCGCTGCTTAGGAAGTCGTCAAGATCTTGCTGCCATACCGTCAAATCCTGATACGGAAGACCAAACAGCAAATCGATAACTATCGGTGCGGCATTCGTAGCACTTAGCGACTGGATACGCGATAGCACATCTTCGCGATCGTCCAAGCGCTTGGCTTTACGGCGTACCTGAGTATCAAAACTCTGCACGCCAAAAGAGAAGCGGTTGAACCCACCCGCAAGGGCCGATTCAAACATACGGTCGTCAAAGCGATTAATCCGCCCCTCAAGGGTAATTTCGCAATCTGTCGTCAATGGGAAATGCGACCGGATCAAGTTGCCAAGCTTCTCAACCTGCTCTGCCGTTAGGTCTGTTGGGGTCCCGCCACCAACATATACCGCCCTGAATGGCGCAGACTGGCTCCATGGCATGGCGGCCTTGCGCTGAATTTCAACTTCTAGTGCAGCAAAATATTCATCGATCAGTTTTTGGCTCGAGGCGTACTGGAAAAAATTGCAATAGGTACATCTCACCCTGCAAAAAGGAATATGGATATACAGACAGCGCTCTTTTTCAGGTGCTTTTTCTGATGACAACACCTGACACGCCAAGGGCTGACGCTCATCAGGGGAAACCATTGCACTCATACCGCCAGCATGGGCTGAACGTTTGTTGCTGAACGCAAAGCGAAGGGGATCGGGTGAATGGATGCCAGTTACGGCTTCGGTGAGCAATGCCTCAGGCATCGTCTCCTGTAGTGATACGAGATATTGTTCCACGGGTTCCTTGAACTGGTTGTCCCAGCCCTCCAGTCGGCATTCGCCAGTTGATGCTTACTTCAAGGCCAGTATCTAATCTCAACCAGAAAGGTGCTTGAATACTCGGCCCTATTCCGTGTTGAGCACGGCAGTGACGTTACATTTTAATTTATTGCTTTTAAGCATTACCGTCCGTTACGCCACGCAACAGATGATAATCACTCTTATTTGCGGCACATCATAAATACCCAAGAACACTATTGCAAATGATAATTGATATTATTTTCATTTCGTGGATAATAAGCCCAATTCTGGGTTCAGCTGCGTTGATGACACGGAACTCAACAACCATTTTCCTCAACGTAGCAATAAGTTAAACGCAAAAATTTGCAAGCTGGATGCGAGCGTGAATACAAAAAGATATGTCATAGCCGGCGCCATTTCGGTCGCCTTTCATGGTGTTTTATTATCCGTTGTCCCTAATACAATGGCCCTTGCTATGCCTATCGGCACAGAAGCCAACAAGGTTTCGCTAAACCTTGTTGCTGTACCAAGCCCGCAACCAAAGCCGACAGCTCAGGTTGAACCTGACGCGCAGCCCCAGCAGGTTCCTGAAAAAGAGGCACCGACTGAACGTAAGAAACTTGTTAAGAAAAAACAGGTAGAAGCGCCAAAGACACCTAAGGCCAAACCACACCCTCCAAAGCCGGTTGAGAAAAAAGTCAAACCGGTTGAGAAACAGCCAAAACCCGTTATTCACAAAAAAACAGTAGAGCCTAAAAACCAATCAGAAAAACACATCGAGGCACCTTCGGTTCCAGCCCAAACCGCAGAGGCGTCATCTGGCGTCAACAATAATCCCCAGCTTGTTAGCAAGCCTACCTTTGCCACCCGCCCTAGTCCGGTCAGCTATCCCAAAATGGCCAAACGACGGGGGATCGAGGGGATGGTGATGGTTGAGGTCTGGATAGATGAAACGGGGAGGCAAATCAAACAAACTCTCGTTCAGTCATCCGGTGCCAACATTCTTGATGACGCCGCTATAAAGGCGATTAAACGCTGGCGTTTTTCATCGCATATCGTCGATGGGCAAGCCATTGCCCACCGCGTCCAAATCCCTGTTCGCTTTGAGTTAAATTAACCATGGAAACCCTAACCAATTTAGAGAACCAGCTCGGCCTTATGACCTGGCCACTTCTGGCATGTTCAGCTCTGACCGTGATGATCCTTCTTGAACGCTTGATACAGGTATTGCTCTGTACCGGAGTTGGCCGCAGCAAAATCAACGCCCTGCTCGCCGCGCAAAACCGCAATGACGAGTCAACACTCGACAACCTCGTCAACCAACTTCAAGGTCAGCGCCCACTGCTCTACAAGGGGGTGGCAATGCTCATCGCCCATCGCCACTTCGCCAAGACGTTGCGCGAAGATGCGGCGGGTATTTGGCTTCAACAAAAACGAAGCCAGCTTCGTTCTGGGCTGAAGCTATTAGCGCTTATTGGCGTGATCAGCCCCTTGCTTGGTTTGCTCGGCACCGTTCTGGGTCTTATCGATATGTTCAAAGGCATCGCTATGAGCAGCGGTTCGGTAACCCCCAATGACCTTGCTGACGGACTCGGTCTTGCCATGCGTACAACGGCCGCAGGCCTGCTGATTGCCTTACCGGCGATCACCGGGGCGCAGCTCTTGGGGCTGTGGGCAGATAAGATAACCGGCAAATTGGAGCATAGCCTCAATCACTGCAATTTATGGCTTGAAGGACTATCGCTAGAGCCGTCTTGCAAATCAGCAGCCTCACCCCTCACATCAGAGACTGTCGAGGCATCACGATGATTAAGACACACCAGAGCGTCATCATTGATGATGAGCTCAAACCTGACTTGACACCCCTTCTCGATATTATTTTTATCGTGATGGTTTTCTTGCTGCTAACAGCAAGCGTCAAGTTGCAATCTCTAGAAGTCGATTTGCCGCAGACAGAAACCGAAATATTGCAATCAACCCAATCGGATCCAATCACAATCAACATCACCGCCAATGCCCCTTATTGGGCACTGCAAGGCAAACCTATTGATGACTGGTCATCGTTCAAGGAACAACTACTGACAGAAGCACGAGCCAACCCGGACAAACCCATTGTCATTGGGGCCGATAAAACAGGATCTGTAGAAAATATGCTGAAATTGCTGGCCTTTCTTCAACAGAACCAGATCAAAGCTACCCAACTTTTAATGGAAGAGGACAAATCATGAAGCGTTTCGCACTCGCAGCCACCCTTCTTGTCGTATCACAGTCAAGCCTGGCTTCAGAGCGTATTATCAGTGCCGGCGCTGCTATTACCGAGCTCATCTATGCCATGCAGGCGCAAAACCAACTTATTGCAGTCGATATCACCAGCAAAGGCCTCATCGATGACAACATTGCTGTACTGGGCTACCACCGCCAACTATCTGCCGAGAATTTAATTGCCCTTGAGCCCACTCTTTTGCTCGGCTCCAACGAAATGGGTCCGTCATCAACACTCGATTTGATCAAACAAGCTGGCATCGGCGTCGATGTCGTCAACGCTGGAGAAACCGTCGATGACCTAATGACACGCATCGACCAAGTTGGTGCCGTGACGGGCAAAAACAACGAAGCCTTGGCACTCAAGAGCAAAGTCTCAAAAACAGTCGCAGCCATAGAGAAAAACCTATCAGGCCAGCATCAACCGAAAAAGGTACTGTTCTTGATGCTCCATGATGGCCGCCCCGCTAACGTAGCCGGCCGAAACACCACAGCAGACACCGTTATTACATTGGCTGGTGCAATAAACCCGGCAGCTGATTCGGTCAGTGCCTACAAACCTATCTCGATGGAAGCGATTGTTGAAATGCAGCCAGACATTATTTTGCTTAGTTCGCGCACCATGCACAGCCTCGGTTCAGTGGATGAGTTGATTAAAAAAATGCCTCTACTTGCGGCTACCCCTGCGGGCCAAAACAAGGCGCTGGCAACCATTGATGGTACCGCTTTAATTGGCGGTCTTGGTCTCAAGAGCCTTAGCGAAGCTGAACGTCTTAACCGCGTTTTTTACCCTAACTAATTATCACCTTGGCATAGGCCAGCAGTACTTACTATGCATTTAAAACGACTATCGGCCGGCATTCTCTTTCCTTCCGGCCTTTGTTTACTCGCGCTTGCCATCATCACCTCAATGGTGGTCGGCCCGATGGCGATATCCTTTTCCGATAGCGTCAAGGCTCTCGCCCCGTGGGATACCAACCTGCCCGCGCACATTGACATTGTTATTCATCAAATCCGCTTGCCAAGAACCCTCTTGGGAATGGCTATTGGCGCGATTTTGGCGTTATGCGGCGCCGTGATGCAGGGGCTTTTTCGTAACCCGCTGGCTGACCCTGGCATAATCGGGGTTTCGGGGGGAGCCAGCCTTGGTGCCGCAATTGCCATCGTCGTTTTTGCTCCCCTTGTCGCCTCATACCCTCTGCTGCTTACACTGGGAACGGTTCCTGTTTTCGCCTTCATAGGCGGCGCGGTAAGCACCTATCTCGTCTATCAATTAGGCACAGATAAAAATGGAACATCCGTTACTGTCATGCTACTTGCAGGTGTGGCCATCGGTGCGCTTTCAGGTGCCGCACTGGGGTTGATGAACTACTTTGCCGATGATCAGGCTCTGCGCGATCTCTCTTTATGGAGTATGGGCTCGCTGGCCGGCGCAACATGGCCGGGGATCGGTCTGGCTTTTGCCACTCTTACCACACTTCTGACGTTATTTTACCGCGATGCGAATGGCATCAACGCCCTATTACTAGGTGAAGCAGAAGCCAAACACCTCGGCATTAATGTGCAACAGCTAAAACGTCGCTTGATTCTTCTGTGTGCGGCAGGTGTCGGTATTGCCGTCTCTCTGACAGGGGTTATTGGCTTTGTCGGCCTTATCGTCCCCCATATTGGGCGAATACTGGCTGGCCCCAACCATAAAACGCTGCTCCCACTATCAGCGCTCATCGGGGCATTAATCCTGCTGGTTGCCGATATGCTTGCACGTATAGCTGCCGCTCCCGCAGAGCTACCCGTCGGCATCATCACCGCTATTCTGGGGGCTCCGTTCTTTATTATCTTGCTAACTCAACAAAAAGGGAGAATGTCATGACGACCCCATCGCCCCATCTCCCAATTGCGATAGATGCCCGTAACTTAAACCTATCACTTGGCGGGAAAACGCTGCTGGAGAACTTTTCCATTCAGCTACGAAGCGGTGAGCTAACCGCCCTGCTCGGGCCTAACGGTGCGGGGAAAAGCTCCTTGCTAAAAGTGCTTTGCGGGGAAATAGAGGCAGGCGGCAAAACGTACTACTTCGATCATCTACGTGAGCAATGGTCACCCAAAACACTGGCTAGGCATCTTGGCGTATTGCCACAACACAGCGGCCTGACTTTTGCCTTTTCCGCACAGGAGGTCGTACAGCTCGGCGGTATGCCACTTGATCTACCCAATACAAAATGCCAGGCCGTTGCAGAAGCATCCATGACACGGGTCGATGTCAACCACCTTGCCCACCGACTTTACCCTAGCCTTTCAGGCGGGGAAAAACAGCGCGTGCATTTTGCTCGGGTATTGACCCAGCTCAGCGAAGCTGGCCATCAATGTATACTGATGCTTGACGAACCGACATCGGCGCTTGATCTTGCCCACCAGCACAATACTTTGCAGGTAGCCAAAGACATGGCCAAATCTGGCGCTGCCGTTGTTGTGGTCATTCATGACCTAAATTTGGCCTCACAGTATGCCGATCGATTGGTGATTATGAACCACGGTCGTATCCAAGCAGATGGAAACGCTGACCAAGTCCTAACCAGTAGCAATATTGAACGTGTCTATGGTTGGCGGGTATCGGTCATGCCCCATCCTGTTTATGGCTATCCCATTGTAATATCATAAGCCTCACGGATAGAAATGATGACCGCCATCAAGATTTTTTCATTTCTTCGATAAGAATTATTGCACTCTTATCCACACTCGGTAAAATGTGAACGCAAGCGATTACACGGTGCAAACTAACAGTGCGTTGCTTGTTACGCTATTCTATACGTCGATCAGAACGACGAGCTATGCCGCCCTTTGTGATGCGGCTTTAGCTGTTTCTACTCGCTGTACTCAATAGAATAGTGAACTGTAATTACAGCAGATGTGGATAAGTTCACTACTCTTTTGGGTAAAGCTTTCAGTTAGGTCCTCTGACCTCTATCTTATTAGAAGAATAACTATGGCAACGATTAAAGATGTTGCGCGTTTGGCTGGTGTTTCAACGACCACCGTCTCTCACGTAATCAACAAAACTCGCTTCGTCGCAGAAGCAACACAGAAAAAAGTCTTGGAAGCCGTTGACGAGCTTAACTATGCACCGAGTGCCGTTGCGCGAAGCTTGAAGTGCAACACAACTCGCACTATCGGTATGCTGGTAACCAAGTCAACCAACCCATTCTTCGCTGAAGTTGTCCACGGCGTTGAAGAGTACTGCTATGGTCAGGGTTACACACTTATCCTTTGTAATACCGAAGGAAACCTCGACAAGCAGCGCGACTATCTGCGAATGCTGGCTGAAAAACGCGTAGATGGCCTGTTGGTCATGTGTTCTGATCTGGACGAAAAACTGCTTGCACTGTTAGAGCGCCAAAAAGATCTACCAATGGTTATCATGGACTGGGGTCCAGAGAGCCCACATACAGATAAGATCCAAGACAATGCAGAACTTGGTGGCTATGTAGCGACTAAATACTTCATTGAGCATGGTCACAAGAAAATTGGTTGCCTGACAGGCCACAGCGAAAAGGCTGCTTGCCGCGATCGCCTTAAAGGTTTCCGCAAGGCAATGAACGAAGCGAATTTGCCTGTCAACGAAGATTGGATTCTGGAAGGTGACTTCGAGTGTGAATCTGCCGTTGTCGCAGCAAATGCCTTAATCGCAATGGAAGAACGTCCAACTGCTATCTTCTGTTTCAACGACATCATGGCGATGGGTCTGATCAGTACCTTCCAACAAGCAGGAATCCGTATACCGGATGATATCTCTATCATTGGTTACGACAATATCGATCTAGCACCTTACTTTTCACCACCATTGACCACAATCCACCAGCCAAAGCGTCGATTGGGCAAAAGTGCTGTTGAGATTTTGATGCATCGCGTAAAAGACAAAGAACATGCACACCAAGTGTTCGAGATGACTCCTGAACTGGTTGAGCGAAAATCAGTGAAGAAACTCAACTAATTACACGTCACACAATCTGATGACAATACAAGAAGCTGGCCTACCATAGGCCGGCTTTTTTTACAATTTTGACCGATACTTATCGAACGAAAATCAAAAATGCGTTGCCTTTATCAGCCATCTGAATGAAAATATGTGACAAGGATCACAAAACCAAAATTGGGAGCAAGTTCAAATTTATCAACTAATGATATTCTTACCAGGTCACGAACAAGGCAAACCTATCGAAAGGTAGGGACGCAAAGCTTCCGGCCTAAGAGCTGAATATATCCCTATTTTTTATTCAACTTAAGGTAGCGGGGTTGCCGATGGATATAGCAATCATCATTTCAGAAAATATTCGCTATTGTCTGACATAACCAGTTGTGTATCTTTGCTATTCTTTCTCCACGCTCTGTTGTTTGGTGACTTCTAACTTATTTACAGAGAAGACACATGGACAAACCAGTACTTAAAGACTCATTACGACTATTCCAATGTTTTGGTAATATCAAATCACGTTCTATGTTTGGTGGTTATGGTATTTTTTCCGGCGAAACGATGTTCGCGCTAGTCGTAAATAATAAACTTCACCTGCGTGCTAATGCTTCTAATGAAACTGGATTCAAAGACGCAGGCTTAGAACCATATATTTATAAAAAGCGTGGCTTTCCTGTTGTTACCAAGCACTATGCCATTCCTGAAGAATGGTGGCAGCAACCAGAAAAAATTCTAGAGCATGCAAAACAATCACTTGAGGCAGCTCAAGTTGATAAAGTCACCAAGACAACCACAGGCCCAGAGCGCATCAAAGATCTACCAAACCTGCGCCTAGCCAACGAGCGTATGCTGAAGAAAGCAGGCATCGCTACCATTGAAGAGCTAAAAAATGCTGGCTCAATCAATGCGTTTAAAGCCCTACAAGCCACACACAGCGGCAGCCTAGCCATCGATATGCTATGGCAACTAGAAGGCGCAATCAGCGGCAGACACTGGACAGTTATTCCACCAGAACGCCGTCAACAACTTTTGAATGACCTAAACTAATTTAGGTATTAATAAACAGAATTTAGAAAGAGACCTTCGGGTCTCTTTTTTTATTTATTCCTATTAATAAAACCATTAAACCCGTTAATAATAATTAAGATTTATTTATATTCCATTAATTATAAATTCCCTTGATGAATTAACCCTGCCATTTATTTATAATCCAGTAATAATTAGGCTGATCGCTGACTTATATATTAAATATATGCACTCATGCGCAATAAGGCGCCGTAATAAAAGTCCCAACACAGGTTCACTAAACTCAGTGGCATAAAAATATAAACAACAGCGTGAGAACGAGGACATTAGACAAAGTCTCAAGAGAAGCAGAACACACCAACCGCCACACCTCGCCTTTTTGCCAGCATGACAAGCAAATCAGAACAAGATCAACATTGATATGACAAATTTTTGTCAGACTCCGTCAAATATTGAATCTCCTCACAAAGCTACTCGCTGATCTTGCTCCATACTTTCTTTCGTTCAGGCCAAGGTTAGAATGAACACAACTGAATCGTGGAGGTAGTATGAGTTATTCCAAACCATTCCCGGGACAAAATGAACGTGTGTTCAAGGATACGTTTGGTAAATGGCCACGCCTAATGCGCTGGCTGGTCCTGATCAGTCTTTTCCCCCCAATGCTAACCCTCTTCCTCGTACAGCAGGATTACACGTCGATCACAGCTCTTAGAGATGCGGTTACCTGGACCCTGCTCAGTAACAGTTCCCTTCTACTGTGGGGCATCTTGCTGCGCATACGAGCGAGGAAGTACTGGTATCGAAACTACCATATCGGTAAAACCATGCTGTTGGCTTTCGTGCCCATCGCTGTTTGCGGCTATTTGCTGATTGCAGAGGCCGTGCCAAAACATATGGTTACCAATAACCAACCCAGAACTGTACAAATAAGCATCAACTAAAAGAATTTAAAGCACTTTTTTCAATTAAACTGAAATAATCCGCCTCTTGGTAAGGTCTAGTCTCACAAATGCACCAGCATATCGGTGATAATGACAGGCTTGCAGTTTTTTCTTGCAAACCATAGACATTCAGAGAGGTTAATGTGCGCATCCCATCCAAACGTCGTTATTCTATTTTTGTCCGGCCCCTACTGTGGCTTCAGAAGCGACACTACGGCAATGTACTCAATCCCGCCAAGTTGTGGGGGCGTCGCCCAACCTTATTCTGGCTAGTCGCAGGTTTTTTCGGCTTTCTTGACCGCTCATCATCCCCCCTCGCACCAGTGATCCGTTCGCTGATCTGCGTCCGCGTCTCGCAACTCAACGATTGCGCCTTCTGTGTTGACGCCAATGGCATGAAGCTGGCTGAACGCTGTGATTCAGTCGAAAAAATCAAAGCACTGGCTAATTGGCAGCACAGCAACCTATTCAATGCAGAAGAAATTGCCGTGTTGCACTACGTAGAAGCGATGACGATCACAGGCCAGAAAGTTACTGACGATATGCTATCGACCCTCAGCCAATGGTATGACGAAGATGCTATCGTTGAACTGACCGCCTTGGTTGCTTTTCAGAACCTATCGGCCAAGTTCAATACCGCCCTTGATGTACCTGAGCAGGGGTTTTGCAGTTTACCGATTCAGCCTCAGCAGCAAGATAGCGACACAACCAACAAGACAGACACTCCGCAGGGCCAATAACGGGAGCACTCAATATGGACAGAAAAAAACTGCTAATAACCGGAATCGTTGTCGCACTAATCGGATTATGGATTGGGTTTGATTTAGGGGCCTATTTCACTCTGGAAAATGCCAAGGCACAGCAGATCGCCCTGCAAGATACGATTACCAGTAACCCCATCACCGCGAGTCTGGTGTATTTTGCCGTATACGTCGCTGTCACAGCCCTATCCTTGCCCGGCGCAGCGATTATGACACTCCTTGGTGCCGCCTTATTTGGATTCTGGTGGAGCCTGCTACTGGTGTCTTTCGCCAGTACCATCGGCGCAACCCTTGCTTTTCTGTTCAGCCGTTTCATCCTACGTGACTGGGTTCAGGCTAAATTCGGGCAACGACTGTCCGCAATCAACAACGGCGTCAAGAAAGATGGTGCTTTTTATCTCTTCACCCTGCGCCTGATACCCATTTTCCCGTTTTTCCTTGTCAATCTTCTGATGGGGTTAACGCCTATCAGCACCCGTATTTTCTTTGTGGTCAGCCAAGTTGGCATGCTGGCCGGTACGGCTGTCTATATCAACGCAGGAACCCAGCTCGGTCAGATTGAATCTCTGAGCGGAATCATCTCTGCGCCGGTATTAATCTCACTGGCATTACTGGGCCTGTTCCCATTATTGGCCAAGGCAGGAATGGGGATCACCAACAAACGCCGCCTTTACGCCCAATGGGAAAAGCCAAGCCACTTTGACCAGAACATGGTGGTGATCGGCGCGGGAGCCGGTGGCTTGGTGAGTGCCTACATTGCCGCTGCGGTCAAAGCCAAAGTCACCCTGATTGAACGCCACAAAATGGGAGGAGACTGCCTCAACACGGGCTGCGTCCCATCAAAAGCCATTATCCGAGCAGCCCATACGATGGCTGAAATCACCCGAGCCAAGGAGTTCGGTATCCATACTGGTAAAGCCAGCGTTGATTTTAAGCAGGTAATGGGGCGAATCCATCAGGTTATCGCCAAAATCGAGCCTCATGACAGTATCGAGCGCTACACAAACTTGGGCGTCAATTGTATCCAAGGCGAGGCAACAATCCTCTCACCGTGGGAAATTGAAGTGAATGGCGAGCGAATCACCACCCGCAATATCGTCATTGCAACGGGGGCCCGCCCTCTCGTGCCGGCAATCCCCGGTCTGGACAAAGTCCATTACCTGACATCCGATACGATCTGGCAACTCGACCAACAGCCCAAGCGCCTGCTGGTACTAGGTGGTGGACCCATTGGCTGTGAGCTGGCGCAAAGCTTCCAGCGCCTAGGCAGCGAAGTTACATTGGTCGAAATGGCAGAACAGCTCCTCATCCGTGAAGATAGCGATGCAGCCACGCTTGTTCAACAGAGCCTCGTTGCCGACGGCGTATCTGTGAAAATCGGGCACAAGGCTGTTCGCTTTGAGCCTTCTGACGGCTCTTCAGAGAATTCGGCTCGCGCTGTTCTCGAAACGGCCGATGGTACCCAGTCTGTTATCGAGTTTGATGCCGTTATGTTGGCCCTTGGCCGTGTTGCCAATGTTCAGGGGTTCGGCCTTGAGGATCTGGGCATTACCACAACCGAGCGAGGTACGGTGGAAGTCAATGACTATCTTCAAACCTGCTATCCCAATATTTATGCCGTCGGCGATGTTGCAGGTCCGTTCCAGCTGACCCATGCTGCCGCCCATCAGGCATGGTATGCCGCCGTCAATGGCCTGTTTGGCCAATTCAAGAAATTCAAGGCTGACTATTCCGTCTTGCCTGCCGCGACCTACACATCGCCGGAAGTTGCAAGGGTGGGCCTCAATGAGAAAGAAGCCAAGCAACAAGGCATTGATTTTGATATTGTTACCTACGGTATTGATGATCTCGACCGGGCAATTACCGATGGTGAGGACCATGGGTTTATCAAAGTCATCACCGCCAAAGGCAAGGATAAAATTCTTGGGGCGACCATAGTCGGCCATAACGCCGGAGAACTACTAGCCGAATTCACCTTGGCAATGCGTCATGGCTTAGGGCTCAACAAAATCCTCGGTACCGTACACCCCTATCCAACGATGAGCGAAGCGGCCAAATACACCGCTGGCGTTTGGAAAAAGGACAATGCACCGCAGGGACTATTGGCATGGGTAGAAAAATATCATCGCTGGATGCGCGGCCCATCACATCCCCAACAAGAACCGAAACCTGGTGACAGCACGGAAGCAACTGAAACCAACATTGTCGAACCACCAACAATGCAACGTACTGTTCAAAAAGCCGAACCGACTGTTACCGAAAAATAGGGAGCGACAATGAAAAAACACCTGTTAGGATTAGCGATGATGATGGCTGCCGGTATATCGGCAGCCAACGCCAACACCGAGGCAACCAATGACATTCCCCTTGATTGGCCAGGTGTTCTTCAACAAGCCGAGGGACAAACCGTCTATTTCAATGCGTGGGGCGGCAGCCAGGAAATCAATGACTATTTGCGTTGGGCTGGCCGCCAACTGCAGGCTCAGTATGGCGTCACCCTCAAGCATGTCAAAGTTGCCGATATCGCCGAAACGACACAGCGCTTGCTTGCGGAAAAGAGCGCCGGAAAGAATAGTGGCGGCAGTGTCGATCTCGTGTGGATCAACGGTGAAAACTTCCGCTCCATGAAGCAGGGTAAACTATTGTTTGGGCCATTTACCCAGCGCCTCCCTAACTGGCAGTATGTCGATACCCGGTTACCCATCGACAAAGACTTTACGGAATCGACCGATGGACTTGAAGCGCCGTGGGGGGTTGGTCAGCTAGTGTTCATTCATGATACCCAAACACTGCGCAATCCACCTACGAGCTTTGCCCAGCTGCTAGATGTCGCCAAATCGCATCCGGGAAAAATCAGTTACCCGCAGCCACCAGAGTTTCATGGCAGCAGCTTTCTGAAAGCTGCCCTCATCGAACTGGCCGCCAATCCGGATACCCTGTACCACGCCATTGATATAAAATCCGAAAAGGAACGGTTTGAACAAACAACGGCTCCACTTTGGCAGTATCTTGACGCCCTGCACCCTGTAGCTTGGCAGAAAGGGGGCAAGTTCCCGTCTGGAACTAGCGAAACCGTTCAGCTTCTGGACGACCAACAACTATTGCTGGCCATCACCTTCAATCCCAATGCCGCTAGCGCTGCAATTGAAAATGGTAACCTGACCGAATCTGCCCACACCTATGCCTTTGAGCAAGGGGCACTGTCCAATATCCATTTTCTCGCTATTCCTTGGAACGCTCAGGCCAAGGCAGGCGCTCTGGTTGCCATTAACTTTTTGATGAGCCCTGAGGCTCAAGTACGAAAAGCTGATGCCGCGATCTGGGGAGATCCTTCAGTACTCAAGAAAGAAGTTTTAGCGAAGAATGGCGGTGCCGAATTCACGTTGTATAAATCCATACCGGAACCCCATCCTAGCTGGCTTACCGCCATAGAGCTTGAATGGCAAAAACGTTACGGCAACCAATAATCAAAGATAGGGAGGTATACCTCCCTATCCGAACGACCCTGATGATCCGATTCTTATTTTTTACCACATTATTGATCTGCTTTGCCCCCTTGGTGCCGGGTCTGCTGGGAATTATCTTCCCCGCCTTTTCATGGCTCCCGGCATTGGGATATAACCAGTTTTCGCCCTCTGCTTTTGAACTGCTGATTCATTGGCCGAATTTGGCTGAATCCATTGGGTTAACTTTGTTTACCGGCTTGGGCAGCACCTTGCTGGCCATCATGTTTAGCTATTGGATCCTCGCCACTTATTGGGAAACAGCGCGCTGGAACCGTGTAGAAAAACTCCTCTCACCAATGCTGGCAATGCCGCATGTGGCCTTTGCTATCGGGTTTGCCCTGTTAATGTCTCCAACAGGCTGGTTCTACCGAGTTGGAGATCTATTCGGCGTGAACAGCACGTATTCAACCGGTTTAATTCAAGATCCTCATGGATTAGGATTGCTGCTGGCGTTGGCGATCAAAGAAACGCCATTCTTGCTCATTATGAGCGTTTCGGTTTTGCAGCAACTTAATATCCAGCGTCTGCTCGCTGTCTCATCGGCATTGGGATACACCCGCTCCCAATGCTGGTACAAAGTGATTCTGCCACAATGGCTGCCGAAAATGCGCCTGTCTATTTTTGCGATCGCCGCGTATGGCTTATCCGTCGTGGATGTTGCCATGATTCTGGGACCAACAAGACCAACAACACTGTCACTGGTCGTTTGGCAATGGTTTAACGAGCCTGATTTGACTCTGGTACCACGGGCGGCAGCCGGTGCGATCCTAATGCTGGCCGTAACAGCTCTTGGACTCGGTACACTTGGGCTGATGGAGTGGCTTGGGCTCAGGCGTTGTCGTAACTGGCAAACCTCAGGCCCCAAGCCCCACACAACCCGCCAGCTCCGTTTAACAACATGGCGCGGGATCTACCTGCCTTTCGCACTGATCCCAGCACTGGTACTCCCTATTCTTGTACTATGGTCATTCGCACAGAGGTGGCGTTTTCCGGATTTGCTCCCTAGCCGATACAGCGGGCGCTTTTGGCATCAAGAGCTCGATACAATTACTGAGTTACTGGCGACAAGCCTTGGTATCGCCATCCTCTCCTGCCTTGCCGCCTTGATCATGGCCATTGCATGTTTGGAATACCGTCAGCGCTATTTGCGAGGGTTGCCGACATGGCTCATCGCCCTACCCCTGATTATTCCGCAGCTATCGCTGCTATTTGGGATTCAGATACTGACTTACCTAGTACCGGGACAGCACTATCTTATCTGGGTTGTCTGGGGCCACCTGCTATTTGTGTTCCCCTATGTCTATCTCGCATTGGATGGAGCATGGCGTAGTTACGATATCAGGCTCGATCAGTGCAGCAGGAGCCTTGGCCTGAACGGCTGGCAAACGTGGTGGAAGGTAAAACGTCCTCTGGTCCAGCCCGCGATATTTTTCGCCGTCGCCGTCGGGCTCAGCGTCAGCCTTGCCCAATATCTGCCAACGCAGCTCCTTGGTGCTGGTAGGATCAGCACACTGACTACCGAAGCTATCGCCCTGAGCAGCGGGCAGGATCGCAGGGTGATGGCGATCTACGGTTTGCTGCAGGGACTCCTGCCACTGCTGTTCTTTGCAGGTGTCATTATGCTTAACCACTATCGCCGCCATGATCGCTCTAACCGAATGCAATCTAAGGCAATCAAGCCTCAACAGGAGTACAAACACGGATGACTCTGTCTGTGACCAATCTCACCGTCTTTAACAAGCAAGAGACGCTTATCGCTCCCGTCAGTTTTACGGTCAATCCCGGAGAGATCGTCACCCTGATGGGACCTAGCGGATGCGGGAAATCAACCCTTCTCAGTGCTATTGCAGGCCATCTTGCCGCGACATTTACCTTGCAAGGTGATGTACAAATGGATAATTCTAGCGTGCTTAACCTGCCGCCTGACCAAAGGCATATTGGGTTATTATTCCAAGATGACCTGCTCTTCCCCCACCTTGATGTACTGGAAAACCTCATGTTTGGGCTCCCGCGTCGTTATGGCAAATCCGAACGTGTTGCTATCGCCCAACAAACATTAGAGCAGATAAATCTGGCAATGCTTGCCCATCATATGCCCAACGAGATATCAGGAGGGCAGCGGGCAAGAATTAGCTTGATGCGCATGCTATTATCTGAGCCCAGAGCTGTTTTGCTTGATGAACCATTCAGCAAACTGGACAAAGAACTTCGACATGAATTCCGCAGCTGGGTCTTTGATCAAATCAAGCAGCGCCAGATCCCCGCGATCATGGTGACCCATGACCATGATGATATTCCAGCAGACGGAATCGTCATGCATTGGCCTTGGACCAACACCTCTCAGGAAAATCACTTATGCTAGACCGCTACGCCATCGCTCTGATCCGCAAGCCGTTAACCCTCATCTCAGCGATACCCGACAAACTAGGGGTCAGCGCTAACCAAGTAACAGTCTTCGGTTTTCTAATCGGGTTATGTGCCCTGCCCGCTCTGATTTTCGAGCATTACTTACTCGCACTGGGCTTTATTGTCGCTAACCGTATTTTCGATGGACTGGATGGGGCTATTGCCCGGCGGCAGGGGATCACAGATTGCGGTGGCTTTCTCGACATCACCCTCGATTTTCTCTTTTATTCCCTAGTGCCGTTTGGGTTCGTCCTCGCCAACCCAGACAGCAATGCAGTGGCTGGCGCTTTTCTGATCTTTTCGTTTATCGGTACAGGATCCAGTTTCCTGAGTTTTGCCATCATGGCCGGCAAGCGCAATATCGAAAGCCCTGTCTATAAGCAAAAATCGCTCTATTACATAGGCGGCCTAACCGAAGGCACTGAAACCATTGTCTGTTTTGTGTTGTTCTGCTTACTGCCTCAACACTTCGCCGTCATTGCCTGGTGCTTTGGTTCGCTATGCTGGATCACCACCGCAACACGCATTTGGGCCGGTTACAATACCCTCAAAGAAGCCTGAACCAACCCTTTTCAGGCCAAACAACAACGCTCGATCGATCTTGGCAAGGCATAATGACCTTGCCACTCTCATCTCTCCCTTCCCTTCACGCTCATTTCCCCATAGAATTGCCAGCCCATTTCGCATTGGTAAATACAATGAACCGCAAAAAGAAAGTTATCCAGACTCAAAAATCTAAAATCAAAAAACAAAATGCCAAGCTGCACCGTAGCAACAAACCACGCTACATCTCAAAAGCAGAACGCGCGAAAATGGAAGCAGAAGCCCAGCAATCTGAAGGTCAGGCAAGCGACGCAACTGAGACGGTTACCCAGTCAGACAACAACACTGCTGCCGAATAACCGCTTTATACCCAAGCAAACTGTCTTGGGTATATTTTTAGCGCATCCACTCCCGATGCAGCTGCTCACTGTCCCCCAGATAACCCAATAGCCAACCAATCGCCGGGTTCTGGCTTTCTTTATTCCAGGCCAAACAGCAAGGGCTCACTGGCGGGCTCACTGCCAACGACTTCTCCACCAGCTCACCGCTGGCAATTTTCGCCAAGGCCATATGCTCCGGCACAACGGAGATCCCCAGCCCAGACTTCAAACACGATATCGCACTGTGCCAGTTAGGAACCATGATCCGACGTTGGTTATCCATCAGCCAGGTGATGCGCTTTGGCAGTACCCTTGAGGTATCTTCAAGACAAATTGCCGGATATTGGGCCAACTCTGCCGCCTCCAATGGGTGCTCCGCCGCCGCCAGCGGGTGATCTGGGCTAACAACAAACCGCCAAGCTAGCACTCCCATATCACGGTAGTCAAAATGGCCACTCACTGGTACAGCAGCGGTTGCACCGATGGCTATATCCGCCCGTCCATCAGCCAAGGCATCCCATACGCCATTGAACACTTCCATGGTCAGGTGTAATTCCATATCGGGGAACTGGCGATAGAAATCCCTCACAAGCGTATTCACCCTGCTTTCTCGGACAACCGTATCCAAAGCAACCGAGACACTTTGTGACCACCCATTAGCCACCCGCTGCGTCTGTAGTCTCAGTTGCTCCATCTGCTTGAGCAGGTGCCTGGCTTCTTCAACAAAAAATTCGCCAGCAGGCGTCAATTCGACCTGACGGTGCAGCCTGACAAACAACTCAACAGCCAGTCGCTCTTCAATTGTCCTCACGGTATAACTGATCGCGCTAGGTACTTTGTGCAGCTCCTCGGCAGCGGCCGAAAAACTGCCCCGCCGGGCGACCACATCGATAACTTGCAAGTCGTTGTATGAAAACATTTCGTACTTCCTCATGCGCCAATGCATCAAACAGCTAGATCCAGCGCACATTTTTTCAAATTATTTACTGGTTGCACCCAAAAGTTCGCCTTACCTCATCACCAGAAAACCGGTTATTCTCCCCCCAATTTGCTGGTGAAATGATGACGAAATCGTATGCGTGGTGCCAGTGGTACCATCTTCAGTTTTTCAAATCAAATTATTTGAAAGCAACTTTGAAATTTTACCATTTCACAGCTTTCCCAACCATGTATAGACTTGCTTCCAAAGTAAAAACTGTAATGAATCATTTATCATGACTAATCAACCATCAAAACTCACCATTATCTGGTTCGCATGTCTAAGTATGCTAGGTTTCCTTGCTACTGATATGTACCTTCCAGCTTTTGAAATTATTCGTGAAGACTTTAATACTTCACAATCGCTTATTGGTTTAACGCTAAGTATTTTCCTGTTAGGCATGGCTCTAGGCCAACTTGTCTACGGCCCCCTTTCTGACCGCGTTGGCCGAATCAAAGTACTGCTAGGCGGTATGGTACTTTTCAGTGCTGCATCGGTACTTTGTTCATTTGCCCCTAATGTAGAAATCATGCTGTTTGCACGTTTCCTACAAGCACTAGGTGCATGTAGTGCAACTGTTATTTGGCAGGCTGTGGTTGTCGATCGCTATGAAGGCAAAGTCTCTGAGCGTGTTTTCGCAACGATCATGCCTCTTGTAGCCCTATCTCCAGCACTTGCACCTCTAGCTGGTGCGATGCTTGAGCATCAATTCGGCTGGCGTAGCATCTTTATTGCCTTGGTTGCTTTTGGTGTTATTTTGGCTGTTATGACACTCAAGGAACCTGAAAGTGCTAATTTAGCGAAAAAACAAGATAAGCTAAGTGTCCAGCTACGCCGTGACTACAAGCAAATCCTAGGTTCAAAAAAATTCATGGGTAACATGATTATTTTTGCCGCCTGTTCTGCAGCTTTCTTCGCATACCTAACTGGCTCACCATTTGTGATGGCAGCAATGGGCTACTCAGGTGCAGATATCGGCCTGAGCTACGCACCACAAACTGTTGCGTTCATTGTTGGTGGTTACGGTTGCCGTACGCTACTAAACAAATATGACAGCCAAAAGCTTCTACCATGGATCCTGAAGCTATTCTTTGCCAGCGTTGCCGTAATGTTCATGATTTCCATCCAGACTGAACCAAAGACAATCTGGCCGATCCTGATCCCATTCTGCTTCTTGGCGGTGGCTAACGGTGCTATCTACCCAATTATCATCAGCAAAGCATTGGAAGACTTCAAAAACTGTAGCGCGACAGCAGCAGGTCTATTGAACTTCCTACAAACCATGGTGTGTTTCGCGGCAAGTGGCTTGGTATCAGCATTTGCGGTACACGGCCTGATGACAGTGACAACTGCAATGTTCATCACTGGCTTTATTGCCCTTATCGGTTACGCCTTGGTTGTTAAAGCCCGTCACGAAACGGCTGCACAAGCTCAAACAGCGTAATTAAGTAAGAGCATACTCGCTTAATCACAGCAAAAGACCGCCACCCGGCGGTCTTTTTGTCTCTTCAACAAACGATACAACAAGGCTTAGGCCACTCTCCATCCTGCTCTGCTCTGCTCTGCTCTGCTCTGCTCTGCTCTGCAAACTTTCACATCTTTCACCGAATCCCCGCAAAACCATAAATTGCATGGTCAAACCACGCTTTTCTATAGACAACATCTTTGAAAACAAGATGCTTTAGATTTTTTATACAATTAACTTGCATAATAAAGCACTAAATGTACTATAAGAAAAATGACAATAAATGCAGTAATTAAGCATGGGTATTCAAGCAAGCAACATCAATAAATTCTACGGTGACACGCAAGTACTGCACGATGTCAATTTCAGCTGTGACAAAGGAGACACTCTGGTACTGCTTGGGCCCAGTGGCGCAGGCAAGAGCTCACTACTTCGAGTACTCAACTTGCTTGAGTCTGCCAGTAGCGGTGAACTGCATATCGCCAACAACCAGTTCCACTTTTCTGACTCTCTTTGTGAAAAAGACGCCCTATACCTGCGGAAAAAAGTCGGCATGGTATTTCAACAATATCATTTATGGCCGCACCTGACGGTTTTGCAAAACCTGATTGAAGCACCGGTGAAGGTCGCCGGAATCAGTAAATCAGCAGCGACTGACGATGCGATGAAAATTCTGGCTACCTTACAGCTATCGGACAAAGCCGATGCTTGGCCGCTGCAACTCTCTGGCGGGCAGCAACAACGGGTTGCCATTGCACGGGCACTCATGATGAAACCCGATGTCTTGTTGTTCGATGAGCCAACGGCGGCTCTCGACCCCGAGATCACAAATCAAGTTGTCAATATTATCAAAGAGTTGAGTAAAACAGGGATCACTCAAGTTGTGGTCACCCACGAAGTTGAATTCGCAAAGAAAATTGCCAGTCATGTTCTCTACTTAGAAAACGGACATGTCATTGAACATGGCACTCGAGATGCATTCAGCAAACCAGCAACCCAGCAATTTGCTGATTACCTAACCCATTAAAAACAACATTGCCCTTCAATGACATAGGGCAGCAAATAATGACGCACGGAGTATCGCGATGAAAAAAATTGTACTAGCAACGCTTATTGGCTTGGTGTCTAACTATGCATCTGCTCAGGATGAAATTAAATTTGCCATGGAAGCCACCTATGCACCTTTCGAGTATGTTGACGAAAACAACGAAATCCAAGGCTTTGATGTTGATCTAGCCAATGCGCTTTGTAATGAAATAAAGGCTAAATGCAGTTTCCACAATCAACCTTTTGATAGCCTAATCCCAGCGCTGAAATTCCGTCGTTATGATGCCGCGATCTCCGGTATTGATATCACAGAGCAGCGGCAGAAAGTCGTCAACTTCACAGCTCCCTACTACGACAATGCAGCCGCGTTTGTCGCTGTCAAAGGTTCAATTGCGGATCAAGCAGCATTGAAAGGTAAACGTATCGGCGTTCAAAACGGTTCGACTCACCAAAGCTACCTGACAGAACAAATGACTGGAGTAACGGCCGTACCTTATGCCAGCTACCAAGACGCATTTATCGATATGCAAAATGGCCGTATCGATTCTGTTTTCGGTGACACGGCGGTCGTTGCGGAGTGGTTCAAGAAAAATGATCAACTGAGCTATATCGGAGATCCAATCACCAACGCTAAATACTTTGGTAACGGGTTTGGTATTGCCATCAACAAAGACAACGATGCGCTGCTAGAAAAACTGAACGCTGCACTAAAAACCGTCAAGGCTAATGGCCAGTACCAACAAATTTTCGATAAATACTTTGGTGAATAATTTATGGCATTGTCAGGTTATGCTCTGACACTTGTGGAGGCGAGCTGGGTGACAATCCAGCTCAGCCTAGCCAGTGTCGTCGTCGGGCTGTTGTTGGCCACATTGTTTGCCTGTGGGGAAATGTCACGGTTTAAGGCTGTCGCCTGGCCTGTAACCGCATTGGTTACCGTTCTCAGAGGCTTGCCGGAATTACTCATTGTCCTGTTTATTTTCTTTGGATCCAGCCAAGTTTTCTTTCTTCTCACCGGCCAATTTATTGAAATAAGCCCTTTTCTGTCAGGTGTTATCGCACTTTCATTAATTTTTGCGGCTTATGCGTCACAAACCCTTCGTGGAGCCCTCAAGGCTGTACCCAATGGGCAGCGCGAGGCCGCCAGTGCCTTGGGTATTACGAAGACACAGACCTTTTTCAACATCGTACTGCCCCAAGCGATACGTCATGCCTTACCCGGCCTGACCAACCAATGGCTAGTACTATTAAAAGATACAGCATTAGTCTCACTGATTGGTGTCACCGATCTACTCAAGCAGGCACAGCTCACAGCGGCAGCCACCCATGAGAGCTTTACTTGGTACGCGAGTGCCGCTGCTATCTATTTAATTATTACATTGATTACCCAACGTTTTGTTAAGCGGCTTGATAACAAGTACAGCCTGCACGACAGCAACACTCAAGGAGCAGGCGCATGAACGATCAACATATTTGGCAACTGGCCACAGGCTTGCTCACCAGCCTAGAACTCACCGTTGTATCGCTAGTTGTCGGCTGCGTACTCGCATTGCTAATGACACTGTCTCTGATCCTTAAAATACCGGGGATACACTGGCTCAGTCGCTGCGTTATTACGCTTTTTACGGGCACGCCACTACTGGTTCAAATATTCCTGATTTACTATGGACCCGGACAATTTGAGTTAATCCGACACAGTATGGCATGGCACTGGCTCAGCCAACCTTGGTTTTGTGCCATGATTGCTCTGGCCCTCAATACCGCAGCCTATAGCACCCAGCTTTTCAAAGGTGCATTTAACACCATCCCTTCAGGACAATGGCAAGCATGTAAAGCGCTGGGGATGAACACCCGCCATACTCTGGGCGTGTTACTACCCTATGCGGTTCGCAGATCGATTCCCGCCTATTCCAATGAGGTAATTTTGGTATTCAAAGGGACATCACTGGCCAGTACGATTACCATTATGGATATTATGGGATATGCGCAACGCATTAATGCCCAGACATACGATACTTTGGTGGTATTCGCTACCGCAGGTCTATTTTATTTAGCCGTTAATGGCCTTCTGACGATTCTTTTTCGCAAAATAGAAAAAAAAGCTCTCGCCTTCGAGACCATCCGCTGATCAGCAAACACGGTAACTCAAGTGCCTCCTCCATAACGAGAGGGGCACTTTTAGAGCAACAGATAACCACCAAGGATTTAACATTCATCCTGCGTGTGATTTCGACCGATAAACCATCCTCATCCAAACACCATTTACATGGTTAATATTTACAAACGAGATAGTCATATCTCTTTATCGACAATATCTGTACTAAAGCTGAATACAACCTAACTGAAATATGAATAAGCACAGATTGCGATCAACAAATCAACAATTTTAACAGTTAGATCACCGCGAATGACTGTTAATTATTTTATATAAATCACCACAATCAATAATATCAATTGATAAACCATTCACAGCGACGTCGAAGATCAAAAAAACATTACCCCGTCTCATTCAACCACTATTCATCAATTGAATATTAACAACAGCTTCAATTAAGATCCCCTAGGCATAGTTATTAACACTTTTGTCACCTCACTCAATTAACATTTTTTAGCAGGTAGTCCTAATGAATAATGAAATAAGTTCTACAGCCAAAGATGAAAAGAAGCGTGAATGGGGAGCGTTCTTTTTTATCACTGTCTTTTTGTTCCCTATTCTCAGCATCATTACCGTAGGTGGCTACGGATTCATTGTTTGGATGATGCAAGTCTTCCTTTTTGGTCCTCCGGGCCACGGGGCTTAATACAAGACGTGTAGCGGAATCAATAAAGAGAATAAATAATGAAAAATTTCTTAAAAAAAGCATGGCGAACATTTTCCCGACCGAGTGTACATATCAGTCTGGGGGTACTCACGCTTGGCGGCTTTATTGCTGGCGTCATTTTCTGGGGTGGATTCAATACCGCCCTTGAAGCGACCAATACCGAAGAGTTCTGTGTCGGCTGCCATGCCGAAAATGTGGCTCCGGAGTACGCTGGTACAATCCATGACAAAAACCGCTCAGGTGTACGGGCAACCTGCCCTGACTGTCATGTCCCTCATGAATGGACAGCGAAAATCTCTCGGAAAATCCAAGCGAGCAAAGAGGTCTTTGCTCACTTTGCTGGCTTTATCGACACCCCGGAAAAATTTGAGGATCGTCGAATCATCCTCGCCCAGCATGAATGGGATCGTTTCAGTGCCAACAAATCTCTCGAGTGCCGCAATTGCCACGATTATGATGGCATGGACTTCAGCAAGATGTCTCCAACAGCCCGAGTTCAAATGAAAAATGCAGCGGAACGAGACCAAAGCTGCGTGGATTGCCACAAAGGGATTGCCCACCATCTACCTAAGAATATGGACAGCAGCGGTGGCCTAGTTGCAGAGCTGGTCCAGCTTGCCAACAATACCAAATTCACCGATAACGAAACGGTATACAGCGTTCGCTACCTTCCGGTATATGAAGACAAAGATCTGACAACTGAGGCTGGACTGTTGAACCCTGCCTCAGCCGTCAAAGTCATCAACCAGACCAAGGATGCCGTCGAAGTCGAAATCGCCGGTTGGCGTAAGGACAAAGGCTATGGGCGCGTTATTCAAGAAGCGTTCGGGATGAACATAGCGGTCGCATCGCTTCTCAAAGAATCAGCCCAAAATGATCAGATCGTCGATACTTTCGAACGTCAAGTCGATGATCTAACCGGCCTGCCTTGGCAGCGTGTCACAGCCAAGGTATGGCTGCCTAAAGACTCCCTTATCAACGATATCAACCCAGTGTGGGAAAAAGCAAAGTCGGCCTACACCACAAACTGTTCGGTATGCCATACCCAACCTGCCGAAGCACACTTCGACGCCAATACCTGGCCGGGAATGTTCAACGGCATGCTTGCCTTCGTGAACTTTGACCGTGATAGCGAAGCACTGGTTCTGAAATACCTTCAGAAGCACTCTTCCGATTTTTCTGACAGCAAACACTAAGCCGTAACGGAGTACTCAACAATGTCAATTTCTCGCAGAAGTTTTCTAAAAGGCGTTGCCGCAACCAGCGCCGCCTCTGTTATTGGCCCAAGCCTGCTTGCTTCATCCAAAGCCATTGCCGCTGAGACAACGGGAACATGGAAAGTCTCTGGCTCCCACTGGGGCGCATTCAGGGCTCATATTTATGCTGGTAAAGTTCAAGAAATTAAGGCTCTTGAAATTGACCAGTATCCAACTGAGATGCTAAATGGCATCAAAGGGGTGATCTACAACCCATCTCGGGTGCGCTACCCGATGGTACGTTTGGACTGGCTGAAGAAGCACAAATACAGTGCAGAGACACGGGGCAATAACCGCTTTGTCCGTGTGACCTGGGATGAGGCCCTTGATCTTTTCTACCGTGAACTTGAACGAATTCAAAAAGATTATGGCCCATGGGCCCTGCATGCAGGACAAACCGGCTGGCGTCAAACTGGCCAGTTCCACAGCTGTACCAGTCATATGCAGCGTGCGGTAGGTATGCACGGCAACTACATTACCAAGGTAGGTGATTACTCAACTGGCGCAGGCCAGACAATCATGCCTTACGTATTAGGCTCAACTGAAGTTTATGCCCAGGGAACCTCTTGGTCAGAAATTCTCAACCACAGCAAAAACGTTGTCTTGTGGGCAACCGATCCGGTCAAAAACCTGCAAGTCGGCTGGAACTGTGAAACCCATGAGTCTTATCCTTATCTTGAGCAGCTAAAGAACAAGGTAGCCAAAGGGGAAATCAAGGTTCTGTCGGTCGATCCGGTCAAGAACAAAACCCAACGCTATCTTGGCAATGAGCATCTCTACATTAACCCGCAGACCGACGTCGCATTCATGCTTGGCGTTGCCCACACCCTGTACAACGAAGATCTCTACGACAAAGACTTCATTAAAATGTACTGCCTAGGCTTTGAGGAGTTTATTGACTACGTACAGGGTAAAACCAAAGACCGCATCGAGAAAACACCGGAATGGGCGGCTGAAATTTGTGGCGTCAATGCCGATCAGATCCGTGAATTTGCTCGGATGCTGGTCTCGGATCGCACCCAAATCCTTTTTGGCTGGTGTATTCAGCGTCAGGAGCATGGTGAACAGCCATATTGGATGGGTGCCGTGATTGCGGCGATGGTCGGCCAGATAGGCCTACCGGGTGGCGGTATCTCTTATGGTCACCACTACAGTGGTATTGGCGTTCCATCAACGGGCTTTGCCGCACCGGGCGGGTTCCCCCGCAACGTCGACGAAGGCCACAAGCCGAAATGGGACAACAACGATTTCAATGGTTACAGCCGTACCATTCCGGTCGCCCGCTGGGTTGATTGCCTCTTGGAGCCTGGCAAAGAGATCCGCTACAACGGCAGCAAGGTTATCCTGCCCGATTACAAAATGATGGTGATCAGCGGTAATAACCCGTGGCACCACCACCAAGATCGAAACCGGATGAAGCAAGCATTCCAAAAACTTCAAACCGTCGTAACCATTGATTTTGCATGGACAGCAACCTGCCGATTCTCGGATATTGTTCTGCCAGCCTGTACCCAATTCGAACGTAACGACATTGACGTTTACGGTTCGTATAGCGGCCGTGGTCTGCTGGCGATGCACAAATTGGTTGATCCTCTCTATCAATCAAAGACTGATTTCGAAATCTTCACGGAACTCACCCGTCGGTTCGGGCGTCACAAAGAGTACACCCGAGGCATGGATGAGATGGAGTGGGTTCGCTCGCTGTATGCAGATTGCCGGGAAGCCAACAAAGGCAAATTTGAAATGCCGGAATTCGATGAATTCTGGGAACAGGGCGTACTGGACTTTGGTACAGGAAAACCTTGGGTGCGCCATGCCGACTTCCGTCAGGATCCTGAAATCAATGCCCTTGGCACCCCATCAGGCTTCATCGAAATTACCAGCCGGAAAATAGCGCGCTACGGCTACGACCATTGCCAAGGACATCCTATGTGGTTTGAGAAGAGTGAACGTTCCCACGGTGGCCCGGGATCCAGTAAGCACCCGTTCTGGATGCAATCATGCCACCCGGACAAACGCCTTCACTCACAGATGTGCGAATCTGATGCCTTCCGGGCAACCTATACGGTACAAGACCGCGAACCGGTATACCTCAATCCAGAGGATGCTGCAGCCAAGGGGATCAAAGATGGCGATCTGGTGCGCGTATTCAACGATCGCGGCCAACTGCTTGCCGGTGCAGTCTTAACAGACAGCTACCCTCGCGGCGTGATTCGCATTGAAGAAGGTGCATGGTATGGCCCGCTTAACGAAAAAATTGGGGCTATCGATACCTACGGCGATCCGAATACTCTGACACAGGATATTCCGTCATCAGAACTTGCTCAGGCCACCAGCGCTAACACCTGCTTGGTTAACTTTGAAAAGTTCACGGGCGAAGTCCCACCGGTCACGGCCTTCGGTGGACCGATCGAGATTAGTTGATTAATTGATTAGACACTATAGAAAAAAGCCCTGATATTTCAGGGCTTTTTTATGGGGATTAAATGGACTGCGTATTTAGCAATTGGCTGTAGTAGCGGCGCTTATCCTGAACTTTCTTGAGGTAGTTGCGAGTTTCCTTGTAAGGAAAATCCTCCGTTATCGAACTAAAAACCTTGGTGGCCGTTAGCTCATTCACTGCCACCGGCAGCGACGACAATGAAGGCTTACCTGAAAAATGTTTCGCAACAGCCCCGACTCCACCGTTATAGGAGGCAATAACAAGGTAAGTTCTCACCTCGTCATTACTGACTTTCTTCAAATAGTGTTTGTCCAGAATATTGAGATAACTTGTACCAATATCAATATTGAATTCTGGGTTAAAGAGCACCTCCGGCGGCAAAAGCTTCTCTTTGCCTAAATACCGTTTGGTGACATCTTTACCCGCAGAAGTTGGCACGACCTGCATCAAGCCATACGCTGGGATATGCGATTGGGCCATTGGGTTGAAATGGCTTTCAGTATGCATAATCGCCAAAATCAAAGCCGGCTCAATATCCCATTTCGTTGCCATTTGGCGTACATAGGGAATATACGCTTGTGCACGTGAGTTGACCGTATCCTGAGAAACCGCCATGCTCACTCGAGTCACATGAGAGCCATTTTTTTGGGTAAATGACTCTTTTTTCTGCGACCCCAACACAGTTTCAACATTAAGCCCGGACATTACCTTGGTCTTCGCCAATGACTCAGGGGGCTGCACATTGTTACTCGCTAGCACTTTGTCCTTTGCATAGGCCTGCTGCGTTGTTTGTTCTGTAAGCTCTTTAATCTGCTCACGAACAATACTCTCCACCTTTTTCGGTGGCATATCCTCATCAAGGATTTCGATAACGATAGCACCGGTTTCGAAATCCACAGTACGCTTAACTGTATCGTCACTGCTGTACTGCACCCACTGGGTCTGATTGGTTAACGCAGGGTTATCCCATTTTTTTGCTAAAGCCTGCTTTGCCTGATTGAACGCATTCAAATATGCCTGCTTTGATTGCTCAAACGCATCATAGTGTTGCTCTTTGGTTTGAGAAAAAGAAGACAAGGTGGAAAGTTTCTTCTTCTCAAATTCGCTTGGGCCATCAGAGGCATTTACTGTGGCCAAACTCGACATTAAGCACAAGCCACCGATATATAATGTTGTTTTTAATTTAGCCACAGTTTTCCCCCTTACTGATGCGCTAGTGCTTTAGCAATATCGTCAGCAAGCTTTAGGTTTTCCTCAGGAGTCATACCTTGTTTCTCTTCAGGATGCTTGTCCTGATATTCATCCACAACGCGCTCAACATTTTGCTGCAATGCCTGCTTTGGTAGCGCTAGGTGAACATAGAAATAACCATCTGGGCCGCGCATTGTGCGAATAGTCTCAACACCTTCCAAAACAACATTTGACACAGAATCAAGCTCTGCAGATGTCGCTTGGGTCGCACCAGCCTGGCCATTAACACCTAATGTGCCCGTTTTGTTCTTCATCGAAACGATGATTTCACTCTTAACTTGATCCGCTAGCTCTTTTTGACCTTGCTGAATCGCTAAGTTTTTCTGGTGAGCCAAACCACCAGCAGAGTTGCCGCTAAAGCCTACGGCTGAACGAGCATACCCATCGCGGTTAACCTCACCACTACAAATCCAGTTTGGAGCAGGTTTCTCTGGTGCACCAAAGAAGTAGCACTCGTGTACCACAGGGTTAACGACTTGCGGTGCTGGTTGCTCAGGAGTAGATTGACAACCCATCAATGCCGCAGCTACTGAAAACATCACTACTTTTTTCATTATTGATTCCTGTTTTTATTAAATATTCGAAAAGTCAGACTCACAATTCTTAAGAATTAGAAGTCATCTTCATCGATGGTTGGGGCATTGAGTAAGGTATTACTGCTTGTAGCCACTTTCTTGTGTGAAACCGTATTAGCCGCTTTTGTCGGCATAACACCACTGTCAGTGCCAACGCTGGCTTCTACATCCGCTTTTTTCGATGCTTCAAGAGACTGCTCCAACTTATCTGCGACAACCTGCTTCACACTGTTACTCAGGTTTGCTTTCGTTGCCGATTGATATGTTGAGTAGCTCAATTTCAGAGCTTCTGCTGCACTCTGTCCTGAAACGCCGTAAGCGATCACATAAATTTTCTCGTTAGAAATTGGGTGCGTTACCGTTTTGCTCATCAGCTGAGACATACCATTCACTTGACGGTTTTCTACCGCTTGACGAGTTGTCTCAGCAAAGCTGGTTGCCACTTCAGTGTGGTCTTTGCCGCCTAGCTCACCAGAGCGAGTCTGCAGGGCAATCTCTGCTTGCTTTTGCGTTTCCATGTCAGAGTACAGCGCCATCACAGCCTCTTTCTTGGCCATCAGGTCTGCAATACCCTTGTTTTTACGAATCTTGCTTGAAGAACCGCTAACCGGCATTGCATAGGCACCGATAAACCAACGGTCACCCTTGTTATCCACGTAGCTACGAGGGCCAACCAAGGTCGCTGCATCTTGCGTATCTAGCCACTCTTGTACAGACAACGCTTTCTTAGGCTTAGTATCCTGCTCTTCGCCTGTCAGAATGGCTTTAGCGCCCTCTTCCAGCTTTGGACTCCAAACGGTAAGAACAGCGACTTCATAACGCTCTTCCTCTGCGTTCCAAGATTCCGCCTGAGCAAGAATGGATGTGCCCATTAGTGGAGCTTTAGCCAGAGTCTCAACAGCGCTTGTCGCTTCCAAAGCAACACTGCCTTTGATTGCCTCTGCTTTTGCGACAATGTCCTCATGCTCGGCCATGGCTTCTTCATAGCGAGTCTTGGCTTTCTGGTAGGCTTTTCGTTTTTTCTCTTCGATATCGCCTGATGAGTAAGCCGTATCCAAACGCTTAATCAACGCATCCATGAATGCCTTGGTACGATCTTCTAAAGTTACGCCTTTCAGCTTCTCCGCTTCTGCTGCATCAACTTCTGCAAGTAGCTTGGCAAGCGCCTTTTCCGAGCTCGCGATTTTCTTTTGAATCTTAAGGAACTGCTCGTTCAATTCTGCATAAACATTGGTACCAGGAGCACTTAGCTGATCTGCCGCGGTCATCTGGGTACGCATGAATTCAACGACTTTTGCTTTCGCGCCCATTACCGCCAACGTACTAAACATTGAACGTTTGGCAATAAAGGAGTCGTCATACGTAGGGTCTTCATTATCAAATGACTCGCTATGAACGACAAAAATGCGCTTCTTATTTGCATCCCAGCCTTGGCCCCAACCACGAGTTTTCATCAAGTCCCGCAGTTGATCTTCAGCAGAGACATAAACTTCTTCGGTGATTTCCTGCTGCTGGTACGGCTGCTCTGTCAACTCAGCAACAGCTTCAAGCGCCGGATCCGCCTCTTTGGCGATAAAGTCTGCAGCATTCGCAGCTGGTAGGATGGCTAAACCAATTGCTAGCGCTAATGGGGTTAAAATTTTCTTCATATTACTCACCACTTATTTGCTTTTTCGACCAAGGCGAAAAGGAATTCTTCTTATTGATTAATTGCAGCCAATGCCTTAACTGACTTGCAGCCTTAGGATCGGTTTCAATTTGGGATAAATAGAGGTAGACCCAAGATTCAGGGGAATCAGGGGATTGCATGATGTATTGTTTCGAGGATGCCTGAGCTAACTCTTTCTGCCCTAATGCCCGTGATATATCGGCCAGCATTTTCCAGCTTTGTGCTTTTTGGGGCGCCAAATTTACTGAAAGGGTCAGATCGTCGATGATCCCCTGTGCATTCCTACCTTGAGAAAAATTGCTCTCTGCCCGCTTGAACAAAATATCAGCCAAGGCATAGCTCGGGTGTTTGTTTTCAATACGGAAAACCCCTTCTGCACCCAAGATCGTCGCCACAACATGGTGGATGTCGTAATCTGAGAAGGCCTTCTCCGCTAGCCCGCAACGTGCTTGCTGGCAGTCAGGACGCTCATCGGTAACAGCCAGGTTGACTGGAACCGCTGTACTATTTTCAATGTGTTGGTAAATATTGGCGAGCTCTTCTAGCCCAAGGCTTTGCAAGTACGCTCTTACTCGTGAGTAATCTTGGGATTGTACGGCAGCCGATAGCAATTTGACGGCGCTGCTCTCGACTTCTGCACGCGGGATCGTCACACCGTTGGGTTGAAATTGTTTGCTGTCAACAACCACAACGTATTCTTGGATACAGTTGTTTGCGGCGGTATTACGGTCAAATAGCAGCTGATGCTTTAGCACAGTTTGAGCATTCAATTGTGTTGAAACATCCAGCTTAATGTCACTTCGCAACGGCTGAGTAATATCAGCAATACGATCAGAAAAAGAAACACTCCTATCTACCATTTCTCGGGCAAGCATTTTATAGAACTCTTGCTCCGCGGCTTTGGATTCAGCGGTTCCTGCATATTTTTTCTTTGAGAGACACTCTTGCTTTACAACAAAATAGACATGTTCATCTACCGTATATACACCGGTATCATTGTTAGAGAGTGTATTTTGATATACATCCGCTGGCGTTTGTGCCATAAGCATCGGACTCATCATTACACACATCGCTGTGGCAATTCTTTTTCTTAAAGACATGCTAACTGACCTTTACCTAACTGCTATTGGATAACAACATCGCTTGTTGCTGGGTCTAGCAAAAAATTCATCAGAGAATTTGAACGATCGAAATGGCGGTTGAAGACATCCGTTGCGTTAATGAGTGCCGCTTTTTTTGAACCGCTGCTCTTGCCTTCAAGAGCGACCGTTTTGGACCTAACGACAGGCGAACCCAATTCAAAATACAGGGTAATCGCATCCACCCTCTGGGTGCCCGAACGACTCGACTCCGAACTCGCATTAATATCAAGCGTTTCACAGGCCGCATCATTCTTCACATTGACACCTGCCGTAGATAACGCTGACTCAACCATAGGCTTGAATATCTTGCCTTCGTACGAATGTCCTTTGTAATTAACCTTCAGGCAAGATGAAGACTGATACCCATTAAGCTTTGTAAGCAATTCAACAAACTGAGCGTGATAGTGTTTACCGGCCGCAGAACTATCAGAAATAATAGCGGCACGCTTAGCCGACAAAGCGAGCTCATCACGCGCTTCAAACAAGCGTAAGTAATCTTTAAAACTTAACGCCTCCGGCCCTGTTTGACCGCTGAACTCGCTGCTCGATATAGCCAGTGTCCTTTCATACAAGTTCACCAACTCCGTTTTGGAGACTTTCCCCATGACATAATAGATACCGTCTTCGGATGCTATTTGCGGCCATGAAATCTCCGGCAAAAGAATATGATCGGCGTTTGTATGAGTATGGGACGAAGAACGTTGCGTTCCTTCATCCCCTATTGTCTCGACGGTCTGGCTAATTTCAAATGAGTGCGTAGAGCTGATAGAAGATGCGATCTGATTCTTCGCATCTAACTTTGCATTTGCCAATGTATCACCGATTCCAATGCCCACATAGGCACTGGAATCAGGCTTAACTTGTTCAACCCAGTCCGGTTGAGCCCAAGCATTTAGAGAGGCGAATACAACAATAAATAAGCTGTATTTCATCGCGATTCCATTGAACCTATTATTTCTAGCTAGTAATTATTTTGAATTCAGCAGTACGATTATTAATCGTTTCAGCATGCGGTCGACGGCCCTTACCTTCTTGTTTAAACGTACGGTAAATTTCATTCAAACTCTGGTCGAAAGCCTCGCTCAATGGCCCCGAATAACGGAAATCCAGAATCATCACCTTTCCGTTTTTATTCCAGTTCCACCCTTCGACTTGACCACCGCTTCCATTATTTAGCACATGCTTAAATAGCTCTACGTCCGTACGCTTGGCGTTCTTAAGCACAATTTGATAAAGCATTCCCTTTTCCGCATGGCGGGCCAGTGATTGGATAATTTCCACACCCATCGCTTTTTTCAATTGCTTATAGGCCACATGCTCCGAAACTTGTTTTGAGCGGCTGATAGGATCTACATAAATCCGACTCTTTAACGGGTCATTGGTAACCGTGAAAAGAATTTCACCAGTCTGGTTGTCTTTTAACTCCACGCTTACCGCGGTTTCGATTCCTTGGACACCTTTGTGATTTTCTACCGATTTCTGTTTTTGGTTGAGGTAAAAACTATGTGTCGACTTCGTTTTTCCATCATTGATAGAAAAACCCAGTCTTTCCAACTCATCGACTAGCCAGTCTGTCTTAAAGCTATTTTCTGAATGAACATCAAAAACCGGCTGGCCAAAAATTTTCGTATAAAAACTGACGTCATTAAGCAGTTTTCCTGAATTAACTTCAGCTTCGATAATGACGTAGTATTGGCCACGAGCAATATCTTCATCCAACAATTCATATCCACTCACATAGCCTTCGCTTTTAGTAGAAATTGCCAATGCGATTGCATCGTTAAATTTGCCGGATTTTCCTTGCAGCATGACGCCCTGCACTTGCTGAATAGCATTATGCAGCGCATTTGTCAGAGCTAGCTTGCGAGCTTCTGCCTCGCCATGCTTCATATCGGCAAGCCCTTTGGCCTCGACAAATTCAGATTTTAGCTCTGCCTGTGCGATCGAAGCGCCATCACTACCATTGGCGATAATAATCGTATTACCCGCCACGCCAGAATGACTCGAAGATGCTCTGAGCTTGCTGATTTTGTTAACGTCAGATTCAGTAATCAGCATCGCAACAAAATAACTGCCGTCATACTTACCAGACTTCAGCTCTTTAACTGCTGACAGTGAACCACTGAAGCGGGTGTTAACAACATCGACAAATGATTCTTTGGAGAACTCGCGATCTTCCTCCGCCGACACCGTGATATATTCCATAGATGCCGATGAGCTACCGCTCATGGTAACGCCATTGATCATTTCGTTGAGCTTCCTCAACGCATCAATACGCGCTTCTTCCAACCCCTTCGTTTCATTTGAGCGATCGGATAATCCCATAGCCACTACGTAATAACCTGTCGCAGCGCTGCGGCCTGAAATGGTGCCGCCCCCCATATCAAACAAAGTAAAAACATCATCCATGGGCTCTGCGATTACCGGCACACTCATGGTTGATGAGGCGATAACAACAGCGGCCGTCTTAAGAATATTACGTAGCAGCTTTTTCATCATTAAAGAGCCCAGTCTTCAGGTGTACCGACTGATACGGCGTAGATCTTATGACGTTTTAGGTACTCTTTACCCATGGCTTCCAGATTTTTCTGGACGTCTTGAGCGTCAAGATCATCTTCTTTCCACGTAAACAAAACACCAGAACCGCTTTCCGCTTTTGGCGTTACTTCACCAGAGGCAATTGGAATATCCAGGCCATCATCGCTTAGGAACAAAACAACAGGCTGCTTGGTCGCAAAGCCCTGGTTGATACCTGCATCAATCGCAAAACGACCATTACGGAAGTTCGTCACGCGACCACCCACTGGGTAGTAGTCAATGGTACGGTTTACCAAGACCTGAATTGCCTTTTGCGCCGCTTCTTTATAGGCTTCCTGCAATTCATTTTGCTTACGGTAATCAAAACCGCCTAGGAATGTCCCCTCAACCATAAAGAAACGCTTTGCCGGCATATTGTGGCGAATGGGTTCAAATGAGTGGATGATACGACCCGTTTGAGGATCAACAACTTTTGTCGTCACCAAACTACGGAAAATGATTTCGTTGTGATCGCTTTTCTTTTTGATTACGCTGCCTAGGGCAACGGATGTTTCAAAAACAAAATCCGGGTTCAGTTGGTTACCACGCTGAATCGCACCTTCTTCCTGCGTATTTTCAGCTTGATATGCAACCTCGTAATCACAAGCATCACAGTTACGCGTAAGTACTTCATAACGCTTGGTACGAGCTAGTTCATTTTCCAAAAGCTTTGCGATGATACCGGTATCAATCGTCGTCTTTTCCGCGTCATTTTCGAACCGGATATGATCTACGTATGCTGCAATGGACATTTTGCTGAATGCCTTTACATCATAGTTACTTGGCAATTGGATATTCTGGCTCTCATAGAGTGCTTCTTTGTTGACTCTATGGATTTTTGAGTTGACGTCTACATCAGCCTCAGAGTTGATTTTTAGGCTTGTCGATTGACAGCCTGAGATAGCGGCAATCATCACCGCTAGGCTTAGATATTTTTTCACCACAACACTCTCACAAAAAATAAGAATATTAAAAAAGCCAGGCTAGCTGGCTTTTTTTAAAATTATCCGGCACGGCTGAACGCAGATACTGTCTTGTAGTTGTTGTATGCACTAATAACAGTTGCGTTCAGGTATGAGATTTGATCGATAGTGAAAGAAACGTTTTCTTTCTCAGTTAGCAACTGAGTGAAATCAATACCTGACAGCATATCTGTAGAATCTAGCGCTAGGAAGTGTGATGAGTTTTCAAGGGCAACTTTAGCAGCTTCGCCTAGGCCAGACATCATCTCTTCAGACATAGATGACTTCATGAAATTATCGACAACTTTCTTCTGATCTGCTGGTAGAGCGTCATAAATTGCACGCTTTTCTTCTTCAGTTTCAACTGCTTCTGTTGCTGCAAAATAGTTGCCTAGTACAGGAGTGCTCTTTAGCTCGTCAATGTAACGCTCATAAGTAGGCTTCGCTGCAAGGAACGCTGTATTTACAGTAAAGCGAACAACTTCAAGCTGCTTAACATTCGATGGCTGGTAGCCTTCCGCATTTGCTTTAGTCATCAGCTCAGCACCGTCTTTACGCAGCGCATCGTAATTAACTGTGTCTGATTTATTCAGCATTGAACAGCCTGAACCCAAAGATGCAACAAGTGCCACTGCTAATAGTGTTTTTTTCATTTTTATGCCCTTTATTTAACCAATGCCATGAGGAGCTTATAAATATTAAACGTGCTTAGTCACAATTTAATTTTTGGAAAATTTAGATTAAACCGGACTCTATACACAAAGCAGCCATTTAACTATTAGCCTTGCGAACTTTCGTAAGGTTTAATGAGATTAATGACGCATTTAAAACCACGCGAATTTAGCCAAAAACTAAAGCCGACGCAACTGAGCAAGAGCGATAGAAGTAACCATGAAACATGCATAAAAATGCAAACAAGAAGCCTATAAAGTTGATATTACTCCCATATTTTAAGAGAAAGCCGTTTTTACACATGCTTTTCTGAACATATTTCAACCTACTTATACACTATTTATCGCGCCATTTTTTTGACGCATCGAAATTTATTCATCAAACTGAATAAATTTATCATGGTATATATTGGCATAATTTATTTATTTTTGTGATCTTAAACATTAGCCGTTCATTATTTATACTTTTAAGTAGTAAATCATTAAACACCAAATACTCACAAGACAAAATCATCATTCATTACAAAACAATAAAACAACGTTTAATTTATGAATATTTACCTCATCCCCCTCAAAACCATACATTCAATGTAAATAAAATGTTTCATAAAGTGCTTTCACCCATCGCATGCTTCCGCGGAATTAACTTATCTCAACAGCTGTGATAAGAAACAGCCAGACTTGAGTAAATAATTTCATTAACAGAATAAAACAAGCTAGATATTGTGCCATCGTGCAATTGCCGTTTACACTCATTCCTTAAGCCTTGTCTAATACAAGCAACCCTATTTCTGGCCTACTCCACCTGCCGAGAAATAACAAAATCACCGCTTACACACCGAGGATATAATGAACAAACTTGAACAACAGTTGGCTTTTATCCATGAATTAGACAAACTCAAAGCCGTCTACCGAAAGACAATGGTAAAGCCTGACAATAACCGACAGGAAAACAGTGCCGAACATAGCTGGCATATCGCTCTAATGGCACAAGTACTCAAAGAGTATGTAGCAGAAACAGTGGATATCAACCGGGCAGTATCGATGCTGCTTATTCACGATATTGTTGAGATTGATGCAGGCGATACCTTCGCGTTTGCAGCGCAAAGCGATCTTGATGGGCAAGAAGAAAAAGAACTCATCGCGGCTAACCGCTTATTCGGCCTATTACCTGAAGCACAGTTTAATGAAATGAAAACGCTATGGATCGAGTTCGAGCAAGCTCAAACTGCTGATGCCCGTTTCGCAAAAAGTATGGATCGCATTTTGCCACTCCTACAGAACATGGCGAATAACGGTGGTAGCTGGGTTCAGCATCACGTCACTCGTGCACAAGTGCTCAAGCGCAATGAATACCTAAAAAATGTCACACCGGCACTTTGGGATTACGCCTGCAGCCAAATTGATCTTGCCGTTGAACGCGGCTGGTTAGTTGACCAGTAACACTCTAGATACAGCCAGTATGGCCACCGTCATACTGGTTTTCTTTTTTTTCCCGCTAAATCGTGATCAACTATGTAAGTTTATCTAGATAAAACCGCACAGTATATGCAACACGTAACAATGCTTAACTATAATAGTTTATACCTAACGCTATCATGGATGATATATGAAGGCTGTACTATTGCGTTTTCTTATACTGTTGTTTTTGCTGCTCGGACTTACATCCGTTGCAACGTACTATTTTTACAGCGAGGATGTAAAACAACTACACCATCAGATTCAGGATAGGGAACGAAGCCGTCACCTGTCCAACCTTCATATTACCCGTTTGCACTTTTCCCCCATTATCGATGATCTCAACTATTTAACGGAGAAGGCCAAAGAAACTCTCCTGTCAACACCCTCACAGTTCGAGCAACAGATGGTCGCCAGTTTTATTCGCATGAGCCGCACCCGTGGCTACTACGATCAAATTCGCCTGATTGATAGCAAAGGACAGGAAATCATTCGTGTTGACCGAAACGAGGGAAAATCAACCCTAGTCGCCAAATCACAACTACAAAACAAGAGTCATCGTAATTACATTCAATCAGCGCTTAAAATTCCGCTCGATAGCATTTTTACCTCTCAATTCGACCTCAATACAGAACATGGTAAAATTGAGCATCCATACAAACCGACCCTACGCTTTATCAGCCATTTTAAAGTTGGTGAAAAACGGTGGTTATTGTCATTCAACTATCTGGGTGAAGATTATCTCAGCGAATTGAAACGTCAATTTGGCTCAACCGATGTCCAAAACTGGCTAATCAACAACCACGGCCAGTGGTTATTGGGCCCCAACGGGCAAGAGTGGCTGTTCATGGCAGATCCCGAGCGGCGACCAAGTGATGATTTCCTCACACAGTACCCAACATTATGGCAACAGATCTTAAGTCATCCCAAAGGCCAATATGTCCAAGACGGCTTTCTTTATACCTATACACGCTTCTTTTCTGGCTCATCATTCTCTGGACACAATCATTTTACGCTCCCTTTCAAAGGAACCGACTTACCGTGGACCATCATTTCACGAGTGAATCTCGATCAAGCAGTGGCAAATCTAGCCTATTCACCTTCTCGTGTTATCAAGTTCATTGTCTTGGGCATTCTGCTTGTATCCTTACTTTCAGGTTGTATGGCACTATCCTGGCATTTATTCCAACTACTTTCAGCACAACGGATCCTCTCTCAGGCAAATGAAGATTCCGCAAAAAAGTATCGTACCGTTCTAAAACACGCACCTGATGGCCTACTCACCATTAACGAAAAGGGTGAGATCATCACTATCAATCAGGCAGCCAAAACCATTCTCAACATTACTAATCAAGACACCGAAGGTCGTATCCTAATAAAGCAGTTATCTGGAATACAGGCCCGTAAAGAAGTCAGAAACCTTATCAAAGACATTAAAGGAAAGAATTACAAATCGGGGCCGTTAAAGACTCGAATCCAGCTAAAGAACCTAAAAACCAAACACATAGAAATCATTGCGACTCAAACTTTATACAGTAACAGCACTGAGATTCTGCTCAATCTACGCGACATTACCTATTGGATTGAACGTGAGGAAAAACTCAAAAGCATGTCTCGTGCTTTAGAACAAAGCAACGATGCGATTATCATCACCGACTACAAAGGTATCATTGAATACGTAAATCCATCATTTGAAAAAAATAACAAAGTTAAGCACAAAGATGTTGTCGGAACTCAATCAATCAATCTTCTCAGGCAGGCTTTACTCAGCAATAATGAAGTCTTTGAAGTGCAGCAACAACTGAAATCAGGTCAGACAATAGAGCGAATCATCACTCATCGCGATAAAGGCGACGATATCATTTACGAAGAAAAGACCATCGCCCCCATTCGTAATAATAGAGGGAAGATCAGTCACTACATTTCAACCGGTAAAGATATTACCGAAAGGGTGCTTTTCGAGAACAAAATTCACCGACTGGCTCATTATGATATTCTGACCGAGCTCCCAAATCGTATGTTGTTCCAGCAAGACCTCGAACGTGCTATTGCTCAAGCAGGGCTAACAAAAAGCGTGTCGCTAATGATATTGAATTTGGACCAATTCAAACACGTCAACGACTCCTATGATCATGAGGTCGGCGACAAAGTTATACAGTCTATAGCAAAACGGCTCAAACACACCTTACGTGAAGGCGATATACTCGCGCGCCTTGGCGGCGATGAGTTTGCAATATTGGTTTCACAGAACTTGTCTCCCACCGAGATCGCTCAAATGGCCAGCCGTATCATTTCACATATTTCATCACCGTTAGCCATTGATAGCCTCGAGCTATTCCTCACAGCGAGTATTGGTATCAGTATTTACCCCCAAGACTCAACCAACCCCGAGGAAATCAACAAATATGCGGATATTGCCCTACACCGAGCCAAAGAGCTTGGCCGTAATCAATTCTGTTTCTATACCTCACAAATGCGAGTAGAGAGCACGCGTCTACACCAATTGGAATCCGAGCTGAGAAAGTCATTGGGCACGGATCAATATGCACTCTATTATCAACCGAAAGTCAATTCTCACTCGCACAAGATATGCGGTGTAGAAGCCCTTCTACGCTGGCATAATCCTCAGGGAGAAATCCAACCGCCGCTAGAAATCATCCCGATTCTAGAACGCTCTGGACTTATCATCGACGTGGGTGAAGATCTGATCTATCGGGCTTGTAAACAATTAAGACAGTGGCAAGATAACAACATCTTCTTGTACTTTGCCCTGAATATTTCGGCGCGACAGTTGCTGAACTCCCATATTGTCGAAACAGTACAAAATGCCATTACAGAATCCGGTTGCGATCCAAACTATCTCGAATTAGAAATCACCGAGTCCGTTTTGATGTCAGATGTCAAAAATGCACTCGACAAGCTCATCAAACTTGAAGCTATTGGCGTTAAAATTGCCATTGACGATTTTGGCACCGGCTATTCATCACTGGCTTACCTAAACCGGTTCCCAATCCATATCTTGAAAGTCGATCGTGAGTTCGTCAAAGATCTCCCATGGAGCAATGACAATATCACTATTACACGTTCTATTATTGAGCTGGCCCACAACTTGAACATGCGTGTCGTGGCTGAAGGGGTAGAAAACGAAGGGCAAGCAGATTTCCTTGCCAGTGTCGGTGTCGAAGAATTTCAGGGGTACTACTTCGGCAGGCCTATGTCGGTCCCTGAATTTGATGCCATGTACGGTTTTTCTCTCACCAAACGGCCGACCCCCTACCCAGATGAAATTGCGACACATTAAATTTGAGCAAGGAATTGATTTTCGGACAGAGAGCAGATAACGTTTAAGTAGATACCCATGCGGCCAATGTGTTATTGGCCATGACAGACAGGGTTAGCCCATGAGTTTTAGTGATCATTTAGACAATATATTAAAGCAGCGCGAACAAAAAGCACAAGGGCTCTCAGTAGCTGGCCAACCGCGCAAACACACTATTCAGGATCCTACGAACCAAAGCCTGGCACGAGAAGCCATGGCTAAAGCTCAGGAGGATGCTTCTCGCCAGGCGGAATACGATACCAAACTCCCCCATTGCTGTATTAATGGCCGCTATGTTACAGAGGAAGAAGCCGAAGCGATGAAAAAAATGCACACAGAGTGTGCACCGGCCAACCCTGACCGCATTGCCTATATAAACCAACTACGTCGCAATTTAAAATTAAAAAAACGCAATTAAGATTAAGAGGAGGCAATAGCCTCCTTTTTTGTAAAAAGTGTCAACACCACTATCAAACGCCGTTTTATTAAACAAAATTTAGCGCAAAATACATTGCGTATCTCACCCAATTCTTACTGTGTGCAATTTTTTTTATTTATTTCGACAAAATTTTAGCTTAACTCCTGCTTGTCGGTAGAGTCACTTGAGAATTGGTCAACAAACAACCGCCACCGCCACAGCATTAACATATCAGTCACAAATGGCTTATCTGCTTCAATCTACGCTAAACGCTTAACCTGTTTACCTATATTGGCTAGCAACAATGATTTGATAGGGAATCCATACGGTAAATATACTGGATAAATGACCAGTTATACAAAGATACCCATCAATTCAAAATGCAAAGATAAAAACAAATTACGAACAAATTAGCACCAAACACAAGCAATTACTCAACATTAGATTGCAATAATAAACATGAATAACAATTGGGAAATCACAGCCCTACACTATTTTCATTGGGCACACAAGATATGCAGGCACGTTTTCTGGCGGTAAAATTGACGTCTAAAAAAACAACGAAAAGACATAATCATGAATACAACTTTACAAGTGAACGAACTTGAATCATTTCTGATCGCGATTATTGTGCTTTTTCTTGGCTACTTTATTAATAGCAAAGTAAAGGTATTGCGGAAGTATAATATTCCCGAACCTATTGTTGGTGGTTTAATTGTCGCTATCATTATCGCTTTAATGCACAAGCAAGGCGTCGACATTACATTTAAACTGAGCCTAAAAGACACGCTCATGCAAATGTTCTTTGCCACAGTAGGTCTTGCTGCCAGCGTGAAACTACTCGCTAAGGGCGGCTCTCGCGTATTTCTGTTCTTGGGTGTTGCTACACTGTATATCATTATCCAAAATGCTGTCGGTGTAAGCCTAAGTTCGATGCTTGGCCTTGATCCTCTAATTGGCTTGATGGTCGGTTCTATCACCCTTTCTGGCGGCCACGGTACAGGTGCGGCATGGTCTCAAACTTTTGCTGAACAATATGGTCTTCATACTCTTGAACTTTCTATGGCTGCAGCCACTTTCGGCTTGGTGATGGGCGGTATCATTGGTGGCCCTGTTGCACAGCGTCTTATCGACAAATTCGAACTAAAATCTGAGTTTGGTGGCGGTAGCGAAAAACACCACCATGATCATCCAGATCTCATTACCTATAGCGAAAATGAAGAAGATCGCATTACTTCCAAAAATACTATCGAAGTTTTGTTTATTCTTCTGATCTGTGTCGCTGGTGCTGCGCACGTTAAAGAACTGGTAGATAGCTTTGGTATCAGCTGGCTACGCATCCCAGACTTTGTCTACGCACTGTTTATTGGTGTTTTCATCACTAACTTTTGCGAAACCACCAAGGTATACAAGATCAACAGCGAAACCGTCGATGCCCTAGGCACAATCTCACTGTCTCTGTTCTTGGCGATGGCGCTGATGAGCCTGCACCTATGGGAACTGACTGGGCTCGCTATGCCAATGCTGGTGATCCTTGCGGTTCAAACACTTTGCCTTGCTGCATTCTGTTATTTCGTCACCTTTCGTCTGATGGGCTCAAGCTATGATGCAGCTATCATCGCTGGCGGCCATTGCGGCTTTGGTATGGGCGCAACGCCTACCGCGGTGATGAATATGGGCGCATTGGTTACACGAAATGGCCCTTCACCGCAGGCATTCATGGTAGTGCCTATTGTCGGTGCGTTCTTTATTGATATTGCCAACTTGGTGGTCCTCCAGACCTTCATCAGCTTTATCCAGTAACCGCTCTCCGGGCCTGTCATACGACAGGCCCGTTTTCTATCCTGCTCTCGATAATCCCTTGTCCTCCCCCACATCATGTCACCTTGAGCAGCGCTCATGCAGCAACTATTCTTACAGGTATAAAGTAGGCTATTGCCTCAAACCAGCCAGTGGTGGGTTTTCACTGCTGATACAAACAAAAAACAATGCGACTTATTCACTTAGGGATCTGTAAATCAAAAAGCAGGCATTAAACCTGCTTTTACCAGCCAGGCCACGCAACGTGCGCCACCGCCCACTCGACTGACGGAGTTATAACAATGCTAGGTGAAAGTCATTCATTGAACGTTGAATTTCCTGAGCATCAGGACCGCATCCAAGAGCTCAAATCGTCTAACGAACATTTCAAACTAATGGCAGACAGATACCACCACCTTGACCACAAAATAAGAGGCTTAGAGTGCAGCAATGTCCCCACTGATGACCAGCACTTCACCCAACTCAAGCTAGAACGGCTTCAACTTAAAGACCAAATATTCAGTATTCTCTCCAACTAGCCCACAGCACCCCGCTCAAGCGGGGTGATTCTTTTCCGTTAGGAAACAGGCACCAACCCCGGCCGCTGCAAAGTAGCTAAACAGAATCTACAACCCAGCGTGGAATTTCATCGACTTACAGAATGTAAATACACATTTTTACATTTGTCACTCTCTGCAGCCTTTTTTAATAAAAACGATCCAACTCATTGATTCATAATGGCAACACCGATGAACAAATTATGAATACATCCGCAACCAACGGAAACATTTGTAACAGTGTGTGTCTACCTGTTTTCTCGCCAAATAAACTTGATAGAATCCGCGCAACTTTGGCAGCAGTATAACTTTTGTTGATAAAGCCAAAATTTTTTGAGCACATATTTTTAGCGTCAGCAGCCGGTATCCATACCGCTGTCACGTCGTGGTGACTGAGAGCAAAATGAAAAAATTCGATAAAGCTATGCAGATCCTGTTCGCAGGTTTCTGTATCAACCTGTGTATGGGTATCCTGTACGCATGGAGTGTATTCAAACAAGCACTAGTCGTTGACCTAGGTTGGTCAAACGCTGATGCATCTATGCCATATACCGTTGCTGTTATTACTTTCGCAGCTTCTCTGCTTGTTGCAGGTGTACTACAAGACCGCATGGGTCCGCGCCGTATCCTTATCCTAGGTACTGTGATGGTTGGCCTTGGCATGATCATCTCTAGCTTTGCGACATCTCCACTGCTACTTATCGTAACTTTCGGTCTACTCACTGGTTGTGGTATCGGTTTCGGTTACGCGTGTCTTGCACCATCTGCAATGAAGTGGTTCCACCCTTCTAAGAAAGGTATGGTAAACGGCCTTATCGCTGCAGGTTTCGGTCTGGCTGCGGTTTACCTTGCACCACTGACTTCTATGCTAATCAGCACTTACGGTATCAACACCAGCTTCCTGATCCTAGGTGGCGCAGTATTGGTGATTGCCGTTCCTCTAGCATGCACTATCAACAACCCACCAGCAGACTACACACCCGTTGCACCAGCGAGCGCGGCAGGCAAGCCAGCATCTAAGCCTGTTGACATCAACTGGCGTGCAATGGTTAAAACACCACAGTTCTACTCTCTGTGGGTAATGTTTGCACTAGCCTCTTCTGCGGGTCTAATGGTTATCGGTAACATCACGTCTATCGCTGCCCAGCAAGCTAATATCACTCAAGCGGCTTACCTTGTTGTGATCCTATCGATCTTCAACTCAGGCGGCCGTATTGCGGCGGGTATGTTGTCTGACAAGATTGGTGGTGTGAAAACCCTAATGATCGCCTTCATCATGCAGGGCATCAACATGGCACTATTCGCCAGCTTCACATCAGATTTCACGCTGATGATCGGCGCGGCACTAGCCGGTGTGGGCTACGGTACGCTTCTAGCCGTATTCCCATCAATCACGGCTGACTACTACGGTCTGAAAAACTACGGCGCAAACTACGGCGTACTGTACACCGCTTGGGGCGTAAGTGGCTTCATCGGTCCAGTAGTTGCAGCTGTTGCAGTAGATACCACAGGTACTTACACGCTGGCTTACACCATCTGTGCAGCAATGATGGCAGTGGCCGTATTCCTGTCGTTCATCACTAAGCCTGTTGATGCCGAAGCACTAGAGAAAAAACTGGCTAACGCTTAATACGATACAGCCTCGATAAAAAAGCACAGCTTCGGCTGTGCTTTTATTTTTAATCCCAGCAAAAAGACACAAATCTCTCTTTCAAATAAATAACACATAATCTTACATCCCCACCCCTTTCTTATTCTTATCAAAGCATCTTCCCCTCTCCATAAAACTCCGCCTTTCCCATTGATTTATAACTTATAACCCCAGAAACCCGCATAATCTCTATTATTAGAAAAATGACAAATCTTCATTGTTTACCATCTTCCCTGTTAGTAAATTGCTTTATTGCTACGAATACGACTCATCTTTAATAATTTTGAATATTTTTATCTGTACTTTATTTACCGATGAGTTCGGTTTTTCACATTATTGATAATCAAAAACACCAAAACGCCACCATTCTTATCCATCGAGAGGTAACTTCAGAAGTAAACACATAGCAATTAGATGGATTTTAGGGGTGAGTGATGAACGACAAATCAATCAAAAACCGCCATCGACTTCAAGCATTAATAGCAATGAGTCTATTGGGCTTGTCTGCAGGCTTTGCCGTCGCGGAGGTCGAAGAGGAAGTTCCTGAGCCTATTGATTTCTCAGGCATAGGTTCACTAAAAGGCATTCAACCAGCCCCCGTTCCCGGGTTGGATTACTACATAAAAGATAAAGAGGCTGCGATCAAGCTCGGTAAGGCCCTGTTCTGGGATATGCAGGCGGGTAGTCAGGGACAAAGTTGCGCCAGTTGTCACTATAGTGCTGGTGCTGACAACCGAACGAAAAACCAACTCAGTCCAGGTCTCAGACACACAGATCCGGCCAAACGCGAGATTTTTGACCCTACCCTCTCAGGTGGCAAAGGTGGTCCTAACTACACTTTGACTCAGGCAGACTTCCCGTTCCGACTCTATGCCGATCCCGATGACCGCCATTCGGCCGTACTTTTCGATTCCGATGATGTCGCGTCATCACAAGGGGTCTTTGCCAGTGTATTTAATGATCTGTTCGGGGCTACCTACGATCAGCAATTTTCAGATGGGCGGGAAGATTGTTCTAACGTCAAGGACATCTTCCATGTAAACCATATTAGTACCCGTCGGGTTGAACCACGTAATACGCCAACCGTCATCAATGCCATTTTCAATTTCCGCAACTTCTGGGACGGCCGGGCTAACAACTCCTTCAACGGTGTAGACCCGTTCGGACGTCGCAACAAAGACGCGAGAGTAATGCATTACGATCGCTACAGCGGGAAAATTAGCCTCAAAGAGGTTGATCTAATTAACTCCAGTGCCGCCTCACAAGCCGTAGGGCCTCCTGGTAGTGATTTCGAAATGACCTGTGCCACTAAAGCGTTTCAGGAAATGGGCAAGAAACTGCTACGTCTGACACCGCTGGGTATTCAGAAAGTCGACGTCAGTGATAGCGAACTGGGCCCAATGAGTGCTTTTCCAAACAACGGGTTACGTACTTCATATCGCCGAATGATCCAAGCGGCATTCCACGATACATTTTGGGGACACCCAGGGAAAATCGATGGCTATGAGCAGATCGAGCACAATTTCAGCCTATTCTGGGGACTCGCTATTCAAGAATATGAAGCGACATTGATCTCCGATGACTCCCCGTTCGATCGATATATGGATGGCGATGACTCAGCACTGACCGAGCAAGAAATCAAAGGCATGGAAGTATTTGTCGGCAAAGGTAAATGTGTCAACTGCCATAGCGGGCCTGAATTCTCCAAAGCCGCCACTCACCTCGTTGCAGAGGAAGAGGAAGAAGGCTTAGTAGAACGCATGCATATGGGTGACAATAATATCTCACTCTATGATAACGGTTTCTACAATATCGGGGTCCGTCCAACCGAGGAAGATATCGCATTGGGTGCTGAAGACCCGTGGGGTAACCCGCTGTCATTCACCCGTCAGTACCTTGATATCCTACGTGGCAAGAATGTACCTGATAACTTCGAGGTTGATCCGTGTACCTTTGAAGCCTTGGTCTTTGAGCAAAGCCCATGTAACTCAGCACAACAAACAGCCGCTCTCATACCGCGTGTTCTCAATAACCAAGAACGGACAGCCGTTGATGGTGCGTTCAAGACACCTGGCTTGCGTAACGTAGAACTCACCGGCCCGTATATGCATAACGGCAGCATGTCTACCCTTGAACAGGTCGTTAACTTCTACAACCGTGGCGGTAACCGAACCGGAGATGATAACGGCGATTCATCTGGCTTCAACGGCACACCTTCTAACCTTGACCCGGATATCCGCAGTCTTGGCCTAGACGAAGATGAAAAAGCCGCACTTGTTGCCTTTATGAAAGCACTGACCGACGAACGTGTTCGCTGGGAAGTCGCACCGTTCGATCACCCGCAGCTGTTCATTCCAAATGGAGCTATCGGTGATGAATATGCCGTCACAGACAGTGGCAACGGCACAGCTGAAGAGGAATGGAAAGAAATTCCGATGGTCGGTGCTGCTGGGCGTTACGCTAAAGGACTAAGCCCTGTAGAGCCATTCCTCAACGAGGAGCCCGTGAGCAGTGTGGTCGCCAACGATGATGATGCACAGGTCAAGCGAGGCTACACCGTCACTATCAACGTCATCAGCAATGACAGTGCAGGTAGCGGCAGTATCGATCCAACCAGTGTGACTATTATTAGTGAGCCGAACCTTCGTTATGGCCGCTATACCAATAATGGCGATGGTACGATCAGCTACACGGCATTACGCGATACGGATGCCACTATTACCTATACGGTAAAAGACACCAACGGTAATATTTCGAACGAAGCCACCGTCAATATTGACGCCTATCGCTAATAACAACGCTCATCTAATGGGTACATGATATAAAGCCGATCATTTATTGATCGGCTTTCTTTATAAGCGAAATAATATTAACGATGATGCGTGTCATTTTTAACTGAATAAATCACCTAATCACAGCATGGTTAAATAAATGAATTTCCAAAACATAATAACAACCTATCTAACGTATCAGCCATACTTTTATTATTGATAAAAACTATAACCACACATTCTCAAGATGCTAATTCCGCCTACTCTGAATCCAGCAACTGAGACGTGTGGGTATCAATACCAATAACTATAATATTTACGGAGCAAACAATGAGATTCTCGTCATTGAATAAACGAGCGGGGCTAGGTGCTATCATTACATCTTTATGCCTTGTGACAAGCAATGCTCAGGCAAAGCCAAGTGATTATCTGCCAGATAACTTGCCGCCTGTTCCTCAATTAGATAATTATATCAAAGACAAAGATGCCGCTATCCAATTAGGTAAAGCTCTCTTCTGGGATATGCAAGCCGGTAGCCAAGGTCAGAGTTGTGCGAGTTGCCATTTTGCCGCCGGCGCTGATAACCGTTCAAAGAACCAAATTAGTCCGGGGTTACTACACACTAACGAGTCACTCCAAAATCTATTTAATCATGTTGACTACCCTCATTTACCTTCTGGTGGTGATGGAGGGCCTAATTATCAACTCACTAAAGATGATTTCCCTCTTTATAAATTATCTGATATGAACGATAGAGATTCTGATATCGTCTATGAGACAGATGATGTTATCTCTTCACAAGGGGTTTCTCTGGCTCAATTCAGTGGTCTTAACGGAAATGATTATCGCAGTGATTTCGAAGATCGACGTGAAAAATGTAAAACAATTCCTGATATTTTCCATGTCAACCAGCTAAATACAAAACGGGTCGAGCCAAGAAACACACCAACGGTTATCAATGCCGTTTATAATTTCCGTAATTTCTGGGATGGGCGTGCAAATAATATATTCAATGGCGTAGATCCCTTTGGCCCGCGTAATAAAGATGCCTATATCTATGTCTATGATTACAGCTCAGGTAAAATGAAACCAGAAAAGGCAAATCTAATTAACTCCAGCTTAGCGTCACAAGCGGTCGGTCCTCCAGGCAGTAATTTCGAAATGACCTGTGATGGAAAACCATTCCAAGCTATGGCTAAAAAGTTACTGTCCCTGCGACCATTGGGCTTACAAGAAGTGCATCCCGCAGACAGCGCGTTAGGCGAAATCAGTGCTTTCCCGTCACCCGGACTCCGTCTCGACTACCGTAAGCTAATCCAAACCGCCTTCCATGACAAACTATGGAAATACCCGCACCGCGATGAACAGGGCTACAGCCAAATTGAAAAGAACTTCTCCCTCTTCTGGGGGCTTTCCATCCAGATGTATGAAAGTACCTTAGTCTCTCTGGGGGCAACGCGAAATGAGCAAGGTGATGATAAGCTAACGGCACAAGAACTTGCGGGTAAGCAACTCTTCAACAGCCCTCAAGGTACATGCGTATTCTGCCACTCAGGCCCTGCATTTAGTAGCGCAACGCGATCATTGATTAACCCAACCGGCGATGTCGTCAATCGCATATTTGTTGGCCCGACCAACCCATTCCCAGTGGGTCCTCAAACTCGCGGTGCATTTTCCGATACCGGTTTCATGAATATTGGGGTACGACCAACTAGTGAGGATCTCGGACTTGGCGGCGTCGATGATTTCGGCAACCCACTCTCTTTCACCCGTCAGGCACAGGCTCTATCCTCTGGTGGATATGCACCTGACGGCCAGTTATTGAGTGGGCAACTCCCCCCAACAGCAGCGACCGCAGTTGATGGCGCATTCAAAATCCCACTGCTTCACAACATCGAATTAACTGGGCCGTATATGCATAACGGTAGCCTTGCGACACTGGAAGAAGTTGTTGAGTTCTACAACCGTGGTGGTAACCGTCGAATCGTCAATCAAAATCCACTTCAAGATTCTTCTGGGCATAATGGTACCGATTCAAACTTAGCCTTTAACCTGCGTCCTCTTGGACTTACCGACGAGCAAAAAGCCTCACTGGTGGCCTTCATGAAGACCCTCACTGACGAGCGGGTTCGCTGGGAGCAAGCTCCATTTGATCATCCGCAACTCTTTGTCCCTGTCGGTCACTTCGGTGATGAACACAATGTTCAAGACGACGGAACCGGCAGAGCAGAGACTGAATGGCTGGAAATTCCAAGTGTGGGTGCCGCGGGCCGAAGTGCAGAACAGTTACCGCCCGTCAAAGGATTCTTGAGCGAAGAGCCCGCAAGCGCGCCTAAGGCCAACGACGACACCTTCAACGTTAAACGGGGTACAAGAACCACCTTCAATGTACTGGCCAATGATATCGCCGGAGATGCCCCTCTTGGCAATCAGGTTATCATTGGCACCGAGCCCAACCGGCGATTGGGAGCCGTCTCGGTTAATCCTGACGGCACTCTCCTCTACACGGCACTACGTGATGGTGAGAGCACCTTTACCTATCGGGTCATTGATGAGAATGGTCAGGCATCGTCATCTGCAACCGTGACAGTACGAGCTAGCCGATAGCTGATTCTACTGTTTGAATAAACAAAACCCTGCCAAGGCAGGGTTTTTCTATGCAAGAGACCCAATACACGTTAGATATTTAACCATTGGCAAATTTCACTTAGATAACTTCAGATGATTTCACATTCTTTTTAGTTATTTTATGTTAATGATATGAATGTAAGTAATCTAATGAGTGTTTGTGTCATGTTCAAGTTGCACTGCCCTGTCATCTTTGGCGGTCTGATTATCGGTTCTTTGTTTACATTTACCAGCCCCATCTTAGCTACCGAAACCACCTCACCATCTTCCTGCTCGGCAAAAACATTAAGCAGTGCATGGCGCATACTGGATCCGAACTGTGATATCGGAAAGGCACTGTGGGGCAAGGAGCCGATTAACGCTTCGCAAAGCCAGTACTGGGTACAGTGCAACTACAGCAAGGCAATGCCCGACAAAGCGTTTAGGGAGAAAATCGCCAAACTCTTTATCAACAATTTATTTTTATATAATGATCAAGGACATTATCGCTGTTTAATTGGGCCTATCGATAATTATCCAGCGGCACAGCAGATCACCAAAATATTGTCTGCTAACGAGATTAAAAATAGCTTTATACGACAAACTACAGACACTGTAGAACTTGAGGCGATCCACACAGCATCTAATCAAGCTGCATCAGCCACTCACGAGGTTTCAGAGAACCTGTCTCGCCATCGTCCCGCGCAAGACACGACCTCAAAAGAGAGAATTGCCACAGATCGAGTCGTTCTTGATTCTGCCATTTATGCCTTTACGTTCAATAATCTTGAATATTATCAACCATTAACGATTGACTCTGCCCAAGACATGCCCCCGAGCTTCATCAAGGAAAACGGTGAATTCTGGTCTAAAGTCAATATCCAAGCAGCAACGAACTGGTGTACCCGGTACCAACTCCGTTTGCCTAGTTATGATGAACTCAAGCAACTACAAACCTATGGTCAACGCTTCTTGTTACGCAATCATTGGCCGATATCAAACAATTACTGGAGCAGCACCATCAGCAGTTACTCAGGTGAGATACAAACCCTGAATCTTCGCAGTGGCCGAGCCGATGATTACCGTCCTCTCGCACAGCTCTATACTACATGTGTAAAAGAAGCGAGCTAACGTAAACTGCCGCCGCTATCACACGAACTATGCACTCCAACGCCGAATAAATACGGCTCTGGCGTGGCACACTCCCTGCCTCCGGATTCTCTTTCCTCTCTTTGCAAATGTTGGGGATATGTTAACTAGACGTATCCCCGTCAGTTCCTATACTGAATAGTGACACTATTTCAGGCAGTTATTTTTGTCGAAATACACAACACAATAATTCATTAATAAATGCGGCATACAACACCGTCAACATCTGCTGTCGGTGCATTGACTAAGGACTGATAGGACATCGATATGAAACCATCCATTCGCTCTACGCTCGCCATCTCTTCCTTCGCCTTATTCCTGTACGGCTGTGATAATGGGAGCAGTCAAGACAAAGCAACTATTACAGCGCTTGAATCGAAAATTAGCGAACTCGAAAAGCAATTAGAGTCCTCAGGCAATGCTGAAATCATAGAGGCCGGCTCAGAAACTGCTCAGCTCGAAGCTAAAATTGCCGAACTCGAAAAACAGCTGACAAATAGCCCGTCACCATCGTCCACCAGCCCCAAACCAACAACCGCCTCATCCAGTGACACTCTCGCAAAAGTCCAAAAACAGGGATATATCCAATGCGGTGTGACCACTGGCTTACCGGGTTTTTCAAACCCCAACGAAAAAGGTGAATGGGAAGGCTTGGATGTGGAATTTTGTCAGGCCGTGGCTGCGGCCACTCTTGGTGACAAAACCAAAGTGAAATATATTCCGCTTACCGCCAAAGAGCGCTTTACTGCCCTGCAATCTGGTGAGATAGATCTACTTTCACGAAATACCACATGGACCTTGCACCGCGATACCTCCTTGGGGATCAATTTTGCGGGTATCAACTATTATGACGGACAGGGTTTTATGATCAGCAAATCGCTGGAGATCGAGAGTGCAACTGAACTCGACGGTGCCGCTGTTTGTGTCCAATCCGGTACGACAACCGAGCTCAATCTCGCTGACTACTTCCGCTACCGTGAAATGAAATATACGCCAGTGGTGTTCGATACCGCCGCCCAAACAGTGAAAGGATTCGAGGCCGGTCGCTGTGATGTCCTAACGACTGATCAATCAGGATTATACGCACTGCGCCTTAATCTCCAGGATCCCAGCTCTGCCGTAATCCTGCCCGATATTATTTCCAAAGAGCCGCTAGGCCCTGCCGTCCGCCAAGGTGATGACCAATGGTTCAACATCGTAAAATGGACGCTATTTGCCATGCTCAACGCCGAAGAGCTCGGTGTTTCTTCACACAATGTTGACGACATGAAAAAATCCAACGACCCCAATATTCGCCGCTTAATTGGTGTCGACGGGCCGAAGGGCAAAGGGCTTGGTCTCAATGATGATTGGAGCTACCAAATCATCAAACAAGTAGGTAACTACGGCGAAAGCTTTGAGCGCACAATAGGAATGAGCTCTCCGCTCCAGATCAAACGTGGCCTGAACGCACTGTGGAACGATGGCGGTCTTCAGTACGCCCCGCCTATGCGTTAATACAAGATACCTTGCTATCCGGCGGGGAAATTGACTCCCCGCCCAGACCTTTCTTGCACAGGACGTGAAGTAGTGAGTAATTCCAAACGCAACCTGTTCTATAACCCCGTTTTCCGCTCAATTGCCTTTCAAGCTGTGGCACTTGCCATCCTTGGATTTGCTATCTATTCCATTGTTGACAATACGCTATACAACCTCGAGCAACGCGGTATCACCACGGGGTTTGATTTTCTCCACCAAGAAGCAGGGTTTGGTATCGGGCTAAGCCTGATCGACTACGACGAAACATACAGCTATGGGCGTACATTTTTTGTCGGCCTGATTAATACGGCTTTAGTGTCGGTTCTTGGCATTCTACTCGCTTCGCTTCTCGGCTTTACAATTGGCATTGCAAGACTATCGGGTAATTGGCTGGTCAATCGACTGGCTGCTGTTTATATCGAAACCTTTCGCAACATCCCACTTTTGCTACAGATCTTCTTTTGGTACTTTGCGGTACTACAAGCACTGCCTTCCCCCAAACAAAGCATACAGCTCAGTGATGCGGTATTTCTCAATGTCAGAGGCCTGTACCTTGCCAAACCGGTACTGCAGGAAGGGGGCGGATGGCTTATTGCCACCGTCGTGGTTGCCATCACGCTGGCCATCATATTTCGACTTTATGCCAAGCGAAAACAGCGAATAACGGGTCAGCAATCCCCCATCATGTTAATCAACTGCCTCATCCTGATCGGGCTACCTATCTTTGGCTATTTTGCCAGCGGCATGCCCGTTAACTTTGAATACCCCGAACTCAAAGGCTTCAACTTTCAAGGTGGCATCGCCATTATTCCTGAATTGGCAGCACTGCTATTGGCATTGAGTATCTATACTGCCGCCTTCATTGCCGAGATTGTCAGGGCCGGCATCAATGCCGTCGATACCGGGCAAACCGAAGCAGCACGCTCTCTGGGCCTATCTGCAGGTAAAACCCTCCGGTTAATTGTCATCCCTCAGGCACTTAGGATCATTATTCCCCCATTAACCAGTCAGTACCTCAACCTAACCAAGAACTCTTCATTAGCAATGGCCATTGGGTACCCTGACTTAGTATCAGTTTTTGCCGGTACGACCCTCAATCAAACGGGGCAAGCCATAGAGATCATCGCTATGACGATGGCGGTCTATTTGGCATTGAGCCTACTCACCTCTTTGCTCATGAACATCTATAACCGCAAAGTTGCCCTTGTCGAACGATAAAACTATGGTTATCGCCTATGAATAAACATTCTTTTCGCCCCGATCTTCCGCCTCCGGTCAACACGACAGGCGCAATTGAATGGCTGCGTAAAAACCTGTTTTCGTCACCGCTCAACTCTCTGACTAGCATCATGCTCGGCTTACTGATCATTGCTGGGATCGGATCGATTATCGAATGGGCGGTGATAAACGCTGACTGGGCAGGAACAAGTCGATCCGACTGCAGCAAAGAAGGGGCATGCTGGGTGTTCATCAAAATGAGAATAGACCAGTTCCTGTATGGGTTTTATCCTAGTGATCAGCTATGGCGCCCCCAGCTCTTCTATGCGACTCTGGCGGTGTTTATCAGCTTGCTCGCCATAAACAAAGTCCCCGGAAAGCTCTGGATCTGGCTTATCTTCGTCAATATTTATCCTTTTTTTGTCGCGGCTTTATTGTATGGCAATGTCTTCGGGCTACCTTCAGTTGAAACCCACCTTTGGGGCGGCCTACTAATCACCCTGATTATCGCCATCGTCGGCATCGTCGTCTCTCTGCCCATCGGTATTATGCTCGCGCTGGGTCGCCGCTCAACAATGCCAGTCATTCGAGGCCTATGTACCCTGTATATCGAAATATGGCGCGGCGTACCACTTATCACCGTGCTATTCATGGCCTCCGTCATGCTCCCCCTATTCTTAGACGCAGAAATGGAAACAGATAAATTATTCCGGGCATTGGTTGGCGTCGTCTTGTTTAGCGCAGCCTACATGGCCGAGGTAGTGCGTGGCGGGCTACAAGCGATACCTAATGGCCAATATGAAGCCGCCGATGCCCTTGGCCTTAACTACTGGAAAAAAATGGCACTGGTTGTACTACCCCAAGCATTGAAAATTAGCATTCCAGCGATCGTCAACACCTTCATAGGCCTGTTCAAAGACACCAGTTTGGTACTCATCATCGGCATGTTTGATGTCTTGGGTATTGGTCAAGCGGCAAATACTGATCCCAATTGGCTTGGCTTTGCCACTGAAAGCTATGTTTTTGTCGCCTTGGTATTCTGGGGATTTTGTTTCAGCATGTCCCGCTACAGCATTTATCTTGAACAAAAATTACACACAGGCCACAAACTCTGATCGATAAACAAGGAAGCGTTCTATGTCAGCATCCCCCCCACGACCGGTCATATCCCTTTCTGGCGTTAATAAATGGTATGGGCAATTTCATGTATTGAAAGACATTAACTTAACCGTCAACAAAGGAGAGAAAATCGTTATCTGCGGCCCATCCGGTTCAGGAAAGTCAACCCTGATACGTTGCATAAACCGACTTGAAGAACACCAACAAGGCACGATCCAAATCGCTGGGCACGAATTGACCAACGACCTAAAAAATATCGAACTTGTCAGACGGGAGGTTGGCATGTGTTTTCAACATTTCAACCTGTTTCCCCATCTGACGGTATTAGAAAATTGCACTCTAGCACTGGTTTGGGTAAAAAAAATGCCACAAAAAGAAGCAGAGCAAACGGCCATGCAGTTTTTGGAACGGGTAAAAATACCAGAACAAGCCGGGAAATACCCAGGCCAGCTCTCTGGTGGCCAACAACAACGAGTCGCCATTGCTCGTGCGCTATGCATGACCCCCCAGGTAATGTTATTTGACGAGCCCACCTCCGCACTCGACCCGGAAATGGTCAGGGAGGTACTCGATGTCATGACCGAACTGGCCAACGAAGGGATGACCATGATCTGCGTGACCCATGAAATGGGATTTGCACGCGAAGTGGCTGACAGAGTCATCTTCATGGATATGGGGGAAATTATCGAAGAAAGTGCCCCGCAAGCCTTCTTCGAGAATCCCGAATCAGACAGAACACAACTGTTCCTAGAACAAATATTGCATTAACGTGAGTCGATATTTCGCAGAAATGACAGTCAAAGATCCGCACTGGCAAACCATTGCTGTAAAACAAAATAGTGGCGTAATGTTACATTCATTTACAACTTGGCATTCAATATTAGACCATTGTTAAGTATTATCTTAATCGTTAGCGTACTGATTTTGTTATAGGTTAGTCGAGAATATGCATATTTGAACCTTGCATTTCATCTTGATTAGCTCAATATAGGGTTTAGCAATCAACATAACGAACCCTTTAGGGACGACTGATGGTTGATCACTGCACTGTCGCACAGTATAACTGCGGCAGAGGCGCTCGAGCATTTGAGTCGACGTTTTAAAACATATATTGCATTGATACAGGGCTTATTATGAATTTCAATGAACAATACCAATCTAGTTCTGTAGGCTTGAACATCCCTACAAACAAGGTTTTGCGTAACACTTACTTTTTGCTCTCTCTGACGCTGGTATGGTCTGCTGTCGTGGCAGGCTTTGCGATGGCAATGAACATGCCGCACCCAGGGTTTATCCTTACGCTGGTTGGCTTTTACGGCCTGATGTTCCTGACCGAGCGTAACCGCAACAGCAGCTTGGGTATCGTATTTACCTTCGCCCTAACAGGTTTTATGGGTTACACCCTTGGCCCGATCCTCAACATGTACATTGGCGCGGGCATGGGCCATGCGATTATTCCGGCGCTTGGCGGTACAGCGGTGACCTTCCTCGCCTGTTCAGCCTATGCACTAACCACAAAACGTGATTTGTCTTTCCTTGGTGGCATGCTAATCGCAGGTTTCGTGGCTATTCTGGTTGCTATGGTGGCGAATATCTTCCTACAGCTGCCGATGCTATCACTCGCAATTAGCGCAATGTTCGTCTTGTTCTCATCAGCAGCAATCCTGCTTACGACTCAAGAGATCGTTCGCGGCGGCGAGACAAATTACATCTCAGCAACCGTGACGCTTTATGTCTCAATCTACAACCTGTTCCTGAGCCTACTGCAAATCCTTGGCATCATGGGCAGCGACGACTAACCTGTCGTCTTTCATTAAGCAAAAAGCGCCTGAGGGCGCTTTTTTTGTACCAAGCAAAGCCCACCACAACCTCACTGTTTATAGAACAATGCTTGCAGCACACGGTAATAGTCACTATTCTTGGCGCGTTCCATTGACGAGGCTTATCATGCTTGAATTTGAAGGCAAACAAATCGAAACCGATGCCCACGGTTATTTAAAGAATGTTGATGACTGGTGCGACGGCTTGGTGCCATTACTGGCTGAAGAGGAAGGGCTAACTCTAACAGATGCGCACTGGGAAGTTGTCCTGTTCGTTCGTGACTTCTACCAAGAGTTCAATACCTCTCCAGCGATCCGAATGCTGGTTAAGGCAATGGCTCAAAAATATGGCGAAGAAAAAGGTAACTCCCGTTACCTATTCAAACTCTTCCCTAAAGGACCCGCGAAGCAAGCGACCAAACTGGCCGGCTTGCCAAAGCCAGCAAAATGCTTGTAAGCCACTCATAGCATTTTCCATGGCTATCCATAAGGACGGTATCCCGTCCTTATTTCATTTCCAACCAACAAAGATTACATAATTTCAAAGCCGTCAATATGGCGCCATTCCACATCCTCTACGACCAGCGCATCAACCCGTGACGTCTTTGGCCCGTCCTCAAGCCATACCATTAGGGCATCAACCTGCTCCTCCTCACCACATGCGAGCACCTCAACGGTTCCATCGGGGAGATTCTTGGCATAACCGCTCAAGCCGAGTTTCAACCCTTGATGAGCCGTATGAAAACGGAAACCCACCCCCTGAACCATCCCTTTTATTAGCGCTTTTACACATTTATGTGACATGCCTCACCTCAAGCTTTCTATCCATTCACTGATAACAATATAAAATTAGACCTGTTTTGTTTTCCCCAGCTAAGCTTCTGTTTTATAAAGGCACAATTATGAAAGAAGTTGCATTTCGATGGATCGACCGATACCTTATTCACATTACTCTACAGGAAAAGTTTTATCTTCTCTTCCTGATGCCTCTCGTTACTGTCCTTACCGTTGGATTGATTCTAGCGGATGCGGCAAACGAGCAACGTATTGAAATCACGACTCAACAATTAAACACAACCGCTACCCTGTTTTCGCAACACAAAATCAGCATGGCTGATGCGGGCCAGCTACTGGCAGGAAGCGCGCTCAAAGTAGGACAAGGGGAGCACTCAGCCGCCATTAACGAAATGGGCTATAGCATTAGCATCAGCGAACTCCCAAATCTACTGTCATATCTCAGTCCGCTTCAAATCGCTATTGCGGTAGCTATTCTCATTGCAGTTTGGGCAACCATCTACTACATCATGACCTTTATCGGCGGGGCAATGTTCGTGACAAACCGCGCCTTGCAGTCGCTTGCTGATGGTGATCTCACCTCTCGCCTAAATTTCTTCCCGGTGCGAGACGAATTCAGCACCATTGCGATTACCATCGATCGGGTCACAGAACGTGAGCACCAACTCGTACTGGCAACCCAAGAAGCCACGCAGTTAATGCAGCAAATCAGCCAGAGCCTGCAACAACGAAGCCTTGAGAATGAACACTTATCTTCATCCCAACAGCAGCACTTGAATTCTCTGGCCAGTGCCACTGAAGAGATGGCAAGCTCTATTCGAGAAGTCGCCAGCCATGCCCACGACACCTCGGCCCAGACCCGCGAAGCCCAGCAAGTGTCAGAACATGGCCGGGCTCAAGTCGGCCAAACACGCAGTGCTATCGCAGTGCTAAGCAACGAAATCAGCCAAGCCGCTGACGCTGTAGCCAAGCTCGACAGCAATGCCGCCAGCATCGATGATGTGGTCACCACCATCAATGGTATTTCTGAGCAAACAAACCTGTTAGCCCTAAACGCAGCGATAGAAGCCGCACGTGCGGGTGAACAAGGCCGTGGCTTTGCCGTGGTTGCCGATGAAGTCCGAACACTTGCTGGCCGTACCCAAGGGGCAACCGTTGAAATACAGCAGATGATCGAATCACTGCAGCAGAACAGTCAGCAGCTACTTGCTGTCATGCGCCGCACTGTCGAGCATGCCCAAAACAGTGAGTCATTAATGAATTCGGTTGACCAAGAAATCGCACAGATTACCTCTCGGAACGAAACGATCTCCGAACGCAGTACCGAAATCGCAGCAGCGGCAGAGCAGCAAGGCAGTGTGGCCGATAATATCGCTGCCAACGTCGAGCAGGTACGTTCGCAATCAGAGCAGGTGTGCGGGGTTATTCGCGAATCAACCCACGACATTGCCAAACTAAACGAGCAAGCCAAAGTGCTTGATTCGCTGATGCGAGGTTTGCGCACTTAACGTATCGCCATAAAATTCAAGGGATGCCAACGGCATCCCTTTTTTGTTTCATTTGCTTTTCCCTTGATTCGACAACATAATACGCCCCCTCCTTAAATCCATACTGGGCATGTCATGACAGCTTCAATTTATCTGGTAAAAGGCCGTGAAAAGTCACTGCGCCGTCGCCACCCTTGGGTATTTTCTCGTGGTATTCAGCGTATTGAAGGTACACCTTCTCTCGGTGAAACCGTCGATATTTACGATCACAAAGGCGAATGGCTAGCACGTGGCGCGTACTCTCCTCAATCACAGATCCGCGTTCGCGTATGGACTTTCGAGCGTAATGAAACCATTGATGTCAATTTCTTCATCAAACGCCTGAACGCAGCACAAGGCCTGCGTGATATCCTTGCTGCCCGTGACGGGTTGACAGGTTACCGCTTGATTGCAGCCGAATCTGACGGCCTTCCTGGTATCACCATCGACCGTTACCAAGACTACCTGGTTTGCCAGTTGCTAAGTGCCGGTGCCGAAGCTCAAAAAGACAACCTCATCACCGCCCTGAATACCTGCTACCCAGAATGCAGTATCTACGAACGCTCTGACGTCGCCGTTCGTAAGAAGGAAGGACTGAAACAGCGTACCGGCGTACTGTCGGGCGAAGAGCCACCTAAATTTGTCACCATCGAAGAAAATGGTGTCAAAATCAATGTCGATATTATTGGTGGCCACAAGACAGGTTTCTACCTTGACCAACGCGACAGCCGCGAAGCTGCCGTTAAGTATGTCAACGGCAAGCGTGTGCTGAACTGCTTCTGTTATACCGGTGGTTTTGGCCTATATGCCCTAAAAGGCGGAGCTAAGCAGGTTGTCAACGTTGATGTGTCACAACCAGCCCTAGATACAGCTCGCCTGAATGCCGAGATGAATGGCTACCCGGTAGAAAATGCCGAGTTCCTTAACGCCGACGTATTCAAACTACTGCGTGACTACCGCGACCGTGGTGAGCTTTTCGATGTTGTGATTATGGACCCGCCTAAGTTTGCCGAGTCTAAGTCTCAGCTTATCGGCGCTTGTCGCGGCTACAAAGACATCAATATGCTAGCGATGCAAATCATCAAGCCTGGCGGTATGCTGCTGACATACTCTTGTTCTGGTCTGATGGACAACAACCTATTCCAGAAAATCATCGCTGATGCCGCACTTGATGCGCACCGTGAAGTCCAGTTTATCGAGCGCTTCAGCCAAGCTGCTGACCACCCGCTTGATAGTGCCTATCCTGAAGGTTTCTACCTCAAAGGCTTTGCTTGTTACGTCAAGTAACCATTGAGCATGTCTAACAACACAAAGAGCTGCTATTGCAGCTCTTTTTTTCTCTTTCCGCCAAGAAAAGACGTACATCGGAAACGCCCTAGTCCCAGCATTTTGATATAATTTGAGGCGAATTGAGTATATTAACTGTGATCACCACTAGCTAAACCCTATAGAACCAAGCAAGTTAGATTACTTTGTCATACTTTAAGGCTATGATTCAGGGCTGATTAAGCTTTTGCGCTGTCTAATTAATATAACTGACCATAAATGCAGTCAGACCCCCCAATCACAAGGACAACTTATGAAACTTCGTCATGCTTTGCTTGCGCTAGCAGCGTGTGGCATCAGCGTACCTGCTTTCGCTGATGTAAGCCTAGACCTGCCTTACCAAGCCGAACTTATTCTGATCAATGGCGTTAAAAAGGATGTAAAAAGCCCACTGACATTGCCAAACGGCGAGAACCAGATTGCCTTCCGCTACGAAGATTCTGTTCGCGAAAACGGTGACGACAACTTCTTCAGCTCCGACATTGTCATTGTCAAATTCAACGCCACCGATGAAAAACTCACGCTTAGCCTGCCAAAACTCCGTACAAGTTCAGATGCACGTAAATTCAACCAATCACCAGAATTGACCCTAACCAATGAAGCGGGCAAGGTGATCGATACTCAAAAAGACAAATTGATGAAGTCCGGCCTACAGTTCGGCCGTAACTACGAAAGCGAAATGGCTGCCTACAACGCCGCTGGCAAAATTGCATCAGTCTCAACACTTGCAGCATCAACGACAGCACCTGTCACTGCAACTGTGGCAACCACAGCCCCGGCGTCATCAACGGTATCAAGCAACCAACAAGGTGCAAGCGTGGCAGAAAATATGCTCAACTACTGGTATGAGCAGGCTGATGCCGAAACTCGCGCCCGCTTCAAGGCAAGAATTAATCAGCAGTAATCCCCCCTCTCAGTGCCTTAGTGTAGATACCCTATCTACAAACTGACGCCCTGATATGAAACTCAAGGTCGACTCGCTGAAACGAGCATCTTGAACGAGCATGGGTATATACCTAAGCGAAAAAGGTATACGCTCCAACGCGGTGAGAGACTCATAACCTCGCCGCGTGCTCTTCTTTCTTTTCGCGCCCCCTCCATAACAACACCTAACACGACGGAATTAACAAGCTCTTATCCTTGTGACTTACTGATCTGCATCCCAATTCTGCCCTGCGCAACTTCAGTTAATTCGCCTGAATATGCACTGGTTTACAGTTGTTAACGTCAACTCTGTCACATTATGCAATTACTTTCACCATCGATGCATAGGTGACGGACATAGCCATCGTGCTTCATCGGGCTCTGCTTACACCAGAAAAATTCGTTATCGGTGCAAAATAAGCCTGTGGCTTCTGCAAATTCTTACCCATATTTTGCGATATGTTTTCTAAATATGAACAATGCTCGGTGATCGTTTTGCTATCAAAACTATAGTTATTTCACGGCAAAACAAAAGGCAAAAGCATGCCGTTACAATGTAACTCTGCTTAATTTCAATAAGTTAAGGACTATCAATGAAATACTTGAAACAAGGAAAGGCAACCTCAAGAGTATTCAAACTCTCTGCCCTTGCAGCTAGCTGCATGATGTCGTTTCAAGCCTACGCTGCAATAGACTGTAGCGCTATCCCTGAGTGGAATAGCAGCAAGGCTTACACTACCGGCACCCAAGTTCAGGAAGCGAACAACGTTTATAAAGCCAACTGGTGGACACAAGGCAATGCGCCATCCTCTCACTCAGGCCCATGGCAGGAGTGGACCTTGGTTGATCAGTGTGACGGCGCAGGTCCTGGCCCAGGTCCTGGCCCTGATCCAGATAACCAAGCACCAACCGTGTCGATCACTTCCCCTTCAGGCAACCAGCAGTTTATCGTTGGTGACGTTGTCAGCATTTCTGTTGATGCCGCTGATGCCGATGGCAGTGTAGCCAAAGTCGAGTTCTTTGTTGGCGGTAAGCTAGTTGATACAGCCACTGCAGCACCATACGCGGCACAATGGACAGCCGTACTAGGTCAGCAAACTATCAAAGTAGTTGCAACTGACGACAAAGGTGCAACCTCAGAACAAGTTGTTGTCATCAATGTTCAAGACGTTGCTAACGAACTGCCAACGGTATCTCTGAACGTTTCGGCCACTACAGTAGAAGTGGGCACAGCCGTCACTCTAACAGCGGATGCCGCCGATACTGATGGCACTGTTGCCAAAGTAGAATTCTTCGCCAACGGCAAGGTTTTCCACACCGCGAACAAAGCACCGTATGTGGCAACCTACACTCCAGATGCTGCTGGTAACGTATCACTCTTCGCCCGTGCAACCGACAACCTAGGTGCAACAGGCGACTCTTCTGCAGCCTCGCTGAAAGTAACTGGCACTGGCCCAATCGTAGACAACTGTCGTCCAGATGGCCTATACCAAACTCCTGGCGTGAAAGTTCCTTACTGTACAATTTACGATGCAGAAGGCCGCGAGCAAATGGGGGCCGACCACCCTCGCCGTGTGATCGGCTACTTCACCAGCTGGCGTGCTAGCGATGACCCACAAACTCAATACCTTGTGAATGACATCCCTTGGGAACAGCTGACCCATATCAACTACGCTTTCGTCAGCATCGGTTCTGACGGCAAGGTTAACGTAGGCGACGTCAATGATCCGAGCAATGCTGCAACAGGCCAAGAATGGCCGGGGGTTGAAATTGACCCAGCTCTAGGCTTCAAGGGCCACTTCGGTGCGCTTGCAACCTACAAAGCCAAGCATGATGTTAAGACTCTGATTTCTATCGGTGGCTGGGCAGAAACAGGCGGCCACTTCGGTCCAAACGGCGACCGCGTTGCTGATGGTGGCTTCTACACCATGACAACGAATGCTGACGGCAGCATCAACCACGCAGGTATCCAGAAGTTTGCTGACTCTGCTGTTGAAATGATGCGTAAGTACAAGTTCGACGGTCTAGATATCGACTATGAGTACCCAACCTCAATGGCCGGTGCGGGTAACCCAGACGACAAAGCCTTCATGGAACCTCGCCGTCCTTACCTATGGGCCTCTTACCAAGAGTTGATGAAAGTACTTCGTGAGAAGTTGGATGCAGCTTCTGCACAAGACGGCATCCACTACATGCTGACTATTGCAGCGCCATCATCAGGCTATCTGCTACGTGGTATGGAAGACTTTGATGTGACCCAGTACCTTGACTATGTCAACATCATGTCTTACGACCTACACGGTGCATGGAACGAACACGTTGGCCACAACGCAGCCCTTTACGACACAGGTAAAGACTCCGAATTGGCAATGTGGGATGTATACACCACTAAAGAGTATGGCGGTATTGGTTACCTGAACACTGACTGGGCTTACCACTACTTCCGTGGCTCTATGCAGGCTGGTCGTATCAACATCGGTGTTCCTTACTACACCCGTGGCTGGCAGAGCGTAAATGGCGGTGAAAACGGCCTATGGGGTAAAGCTCCGCTTCCGAACCAAGCTGAGTGTGCACCAGGTACCGGTGAAGGCCAGAAGAACAACTGTGGCTACGGCGCAATGGGTATCGACAACCTATGGCACGACAAGAATGCTGCAGGCGACGAAATGGGCGCAGGCTCTAACCCAATGTGGCACGCGATGAACCTTGCTCAAGGTATCTTCGGTAGCTACAACAAGGCTTATGGTGTCGATCCTGCCCTTGACCCAGCTTACGAGCTAGTGGGCAAGTACAACCGTCACTACGATAGCGTCGCGGTTGCACCTTGGCTATGGAACGCACAGAAGAAAGTCTTCCTATCAACTGAAGATAAAGACTCTGTAAGCGTTAAAGCTGACTACATTATCGACAAGGAAATCGGCGGCATCATGTTCTGGGAACTAGCCGGTGACTATAACTGTTACGTGCTAGATGCCAACGGCAACCGTACTTCTATCGATACAACAGAAGCTGCTTGTAAGACTGGCAACGGTGAATACCACATGGGTAACACCATGACCAAAGCCATCTACGACAAGTTCAAGTCTGCTACACCTTACGGCAACAAGATTGCGGCAGGTGCTGTTGCAACAGAAGCACTGGATATCAGCGTTGATGTTTCTGGCTTCAAAGTGGGCGACCAGAACTACCCTATCAACCCGAAAATTACCTTCACCAACAACACAGGCTCTGAAATCCCTGGCGGTACCGAATTCCAGTTCGATATCCCAACTTCAGCACCTGACAACGCCAAAGATCAATCTGGCGGCGGCTTGAAGGTTATTGCATCTGGCCATACAGCTGCCAACAACATCGGCGGCCTGAAGGGCGAGAAGCACCGCGTAGCATTCAGCCTACCAGGTTGGAAGAACCTACCGGCTGGCGGCACCTATGTGCTTGATATGGTCTACTACCTACCAATCACTGGCCCGTCAAACTACTCTGTAACCATCAACGGTAAAGAGTACGCGTTTGCTGCTGAGCAACCAGATCTGCCAATCGGCGACCTGAATGGCGGCGGCAACCCTGGTGGCGGTGACGGTGGCAACCCTGGTGACGGTACTTGTGACACCAACGGTGTTAACACTTACCCTAACTGGCCACAAAGCGACTGGGGCGGTAACCCTAGCCACGCAAACCAAGGCGACAAGATGATCCACGATGGCGTTGTTTACAAAGCCAACTGGTGGACAAGCTCTGTACCGGGTAGCGATGGCAGCTGGACTAAGGTGTGTAACATCTAATCCCTAACGTCAGTAATACCAAATTAAGCGCAGGCCTTCGGCCTGCGCTTTTCTATATGTCACCCCCCTCACCAACAGCGATGCTTTTTCAACCAACTTCCAAGCAAGATATCGTAACTTGATGGACAAAAAACAACCAATCAGTCATTTTTATGATAATTCTATTATTACAAAATGTGATGCAACTTTTTTATATCCCAAACAGCAAGTTACTTTATCAAAAATCACAACTTTCAATTTATCAATGCGCCACAGACAAACTTGAATATTTTTATTAATAAAAAATACAATTCAATTTAATTAACTGTCATTAAACCATTTTTTCTTGTCTCTCATTAAATAAATCCTGTTTTTTAATGCTAATCCCCATCAGCCTTGATTTTCTACAAAAGTAAAACAATGAAATTTTTATGCTAAAGTCACGCCACTCAATTACTAACTTCAATTTTGATCAATTTAGGGACAATGAAAAAAGTACTTCTTGTATTGGCACTCTCATTGATTGCCATGCCAATGTACGCTTCTGCCAGCGTCATTAGCCACTACACCTATACCAAGCATAATAAAAGTGACCTGCTAGCCAAGGATGTTTATAAAAAGGCCAATTTAAAGGGAGTTATTGATTTTAAAGTATTTAATGAAGGCTATCAGGCCTATTACAATACCCCAAAGCGCAAGAAACAGCTTTTGACGATCATCGACTACAGTAAACCATCGACCCAAAAGAGATTTTATGTCATTGATCTTAAAAGAAACAAATTGGTTTACAACACCTATGTCTCCCACGGCGTCAATAGCGGTGGCAAAACATCGACCCGCTTTTCGAACATCGTCAATTCACGCCAAACATCATTGGGAACATTCCTAACGGACAGTACCTATTACGGCGGAAACGGTTACTCACTGCGACTTGACGGCATAACCCCGGGCATCAATGACAATGCTCGCCGTCGCTATATTGTTGTTCACGGCGCAGACTATGCCAACGAATCTTTCATCCGTCGTAATGGTTACTTGGGACGCAGTTGGGGATGCCCAGCATTACCGACAAAACTAGCAAGACAAATTATTGATACCATCAAAGGTGGCAGCGTTATTTACGCACGCGCCTAATTAATAAGGCATGACGCTTAATATAAATATACATAGATACATTCACTAATTACAAATCAATGCCTTAGTTAAAATATATCTTCTGTATTTATTTACCTGTCACAAAACAAATAATAAAAAGCCCCTTCGTCGGGGGCTTTTATTCTCAATAAATCAGACAATTATTTTATATGGATCGTGGTAAGGAAGGTTCAATGCCATAGATACTTGCTCGCAAGTTATTTTCCCTTGATAAACATTTAAACCTTTCATCAAATACTTATCTTCTTTCAGAGCTGCTTTGTAACCTTTGTCCGCTAAGGTGAGAATATACGGCAATGTGACATTGTTAAGGGCAAAAGTCGATGTTCGAGCAACCGCTCCCGGCATATTGGCAACACAATAATGCACTACATTATCAACAATGTAGGTCGGATCGCTGTGTGTTGTCGGATGCGATGTCTCAACACATCCCCCTTGATCAATCGCAACATCAACGATGGCCGATCCAGGCTTCATCATTTTTACCATCTCAGCCGTCACCAATTTAGGAGCCGCAGCTCCAGCCACCAGTACCCCACCAATCACTAAATCAGCTTCCAACACATGCTTCTCGATCGCGTCTTGGGTGGAATACACACACCGAACCTTACCTGCAAATTGGTTATCAAGCTGACGAAGCACATCGATATTACGGTCTAATACAACAACATTGGCACGCATGCCAACCGCTATTTGCGCGGCATTAGCCCCCACGACACCACCACCGATAATCACGACATTGGCAGGCTCGACCCCGGGCACCCCACCAAGCAACATACCGCTACCCCCTCTGGATTTTTCCAAAGAAAAAGCACCAGCTTGGATCGACATCCGCCCTGCCACTTCAGACATAGGGGCCAACAATGGCAAACGGCCATGCTCATCTGTAACGGTTTCATAGGCAATACAAATGGCTTTGCTTTCCATCAGGGCATGTGTCTGCTCTGGATCTGGGGCAAGATGCAGATACGTAAAGAGAAGCTGCCCGTCGCGCAGCATCTTGCATTCATTCGCCTGCGGCTCCTTGACCTTTACGATCATATCCGATTCGGCAAAAACAGCCTCTGCGGTTGAAAGGATCTGAGCACCCGCCTCAATATAGTCTTGATCACTAAACCCAATACCCACCCCAGCGTTGGATTCAACATACACTTTATGGCCATGGGCAACGGCTTCGCAGACTGATGCCGGAACCATACCCACACGGTATTCATGGACCTTGATTTCCTTTGGTACACCAATAATCATTTCCTATTCCCTACTGAATGATTAAACCTTATATACACGATAAATAAAAAACCTTGGAATGTGCCACTGAATTTTAACAATATGACAACATGAGAAACCAAGAATATCTTATTTGGCAGGACATGACTCCTTTCATGATCGTCGTCACACACAATATCACTACGCAAAGAATCAAAATCAGATTAGAAAGCTAAAAAGGACAACATCGGCGGTGTATTAGACTGCCAATACTGTAACACACCAAAATCTGACACTAGAAAATACAGCACAAACACCGTATCAATATCGTGATGCACGTAAATTTATGCATCCAAAGGGAGGGAATATTCTAACAATCAGAAGAAATAACTAAATCTAGCAGTGGATAATTGCGCAGAGCCTATATAAACCGCCAAGTCACCAACACACGCGCAACAAAAAAGCCACATTACGTGGCTTTTGGATCGTTCCTAGATATTCCTTTTAGGAGCAGCAATGAAGATTAATCTTCAAATTCCCATGGCATATCAGGCAAAGCAGACAGGTTCTCAGCATATCGCTTAAGATCAAAGCTCCCACCATTCTTTACCACATCAAAGACCTCAACCGACAATGCACAAGCAATCATCTCAATGGCTTCTTCGCGTGGGGTACCTGTCATCATTAGACGCATCAAGGTTTCTTTTACTTGAATTGGGTTACCGTCTGCCAACTGGTTTTCTACTGTCTCAACCAGCATCTCGCCAGTCATGATATCTTCATCTTGCATGTTAGTGCCTTTCGTTTAAGCCACCAGCCAGTCTGACTGATGTTGTGATGCGTGCGTTAGCGTTGGATAGCGGTAATTTGTTTTGCCTACCCCTACCGAGTGTAGATCATTGACAACAACCAAGCGCAGCCCCGCAGAATGTGCTGACTGGGCGCCGGTTTCACTGTCTTCAATCGCCACCACTTTATCTGTCGGTAATCCTAACCGTTCACAGGCTAATAGGTAAATATCTGGTGACGGTTTATTTGAAATCACATCTTCTCCGCACACTATGTGGTCAAAATATGCTAGCCAACCCAACTTACCGAGAATACCTTCAACATAGTGCCTTGGTGCCCCAGTCACAACCGCCAAAGGTAAACTCCCATGCAGTTGCTTTATCATATCCTCAGCGCCAGGGCGTACCGGCATCAACCCCGCCACAAGCGCATCAAAGGTCAAGGCCTCCATGTCACGAACGGTAATTGTCGGGCAATGTGCCAAACCATGTGTCTCATGGAAAGCCGCCGCCACTTTCTCCCACGGTACCCCTGCAAACTCCTTCAAAAAATCAGCAGGGCTCACTTCAACCCCATAACGGGCAAAATACTGGCTCCAATTACCAGCATGGAAAACCTCTGAATCAACCAGAGTTCCATCAAAATCAAAACATACTGCCTGCATGAACGCTTATCCTCCATTATCGGAGCGATATCATACTGGAGTAAGGCGTTAGCAAAAACACCAACACCTCACAATTATGATTTGGGATGGGCGGGTAACTTAATCGAAATCAACGTCGTTGCCGCCAAAAAGGCAAAAGAGACCCACAAACATGCCGCAAGCCCATACTGCTGGTAAATCAATCCAGACAAGATGGTGCCGATCAAGCGTCCCATGGCGTTAGCCATATAATAGAAGCCGACATCCAACGAAACACCGTCATCTTTTGCATAGCTAACAATCAGGTAGGAATGCAGCGAAGAATTTACGGCAAAAATAGCACCAAACACCAACAGGCCAATCACAATCATCAACTGCGGCTGCCATTGATAGCCTATCCCCAAAGCTATCACCGCAGTAACAACCGCCAGGCCACCAGCCCATACCATAGCTGCACGCCCATCAGGAACAACACCTTTGGCTTTACCCGTGATCCGCGGTGCAAATCCCTGTACCAAACCATAGGCAATCACCCAAGTGGCAAGGAAGCCCCCTACCATTAAATGATCCCAATTAAAGACTTGGCTTAAGTAAAGCGGCAATGCCACCACAAACCAAACATCGCGGGCCCCAAACAAAAACATCCTGGCCGCAGAGAGAATGTTGATACTGCTACTTTTTGAAAATATCTGTGAAAACTTAATCTTTTGCTTGGCTTTCCCCATGTCTTTCTCAAGCCACATCAGGCTCAGGATCAACACAACAAACAGCACTGCAGCCATAGCAACAACGGCCCCTTTGAAGCCAATAACAGCCAACAACAAACCGCCAAGGAAAAAACCGGCCCCTTTCAGCGCATTTTTCGAACCGGTCAAAATCGCGATCCACTTGTACAATGCCCCCTGCTGCTCATTGGGCACTAGCGTCTTGATCGCGCTTTTAGCACTCATTTTATTGAGGTCTTTCGCAATACCCGACATCGCCTGAGCCAACATCACCCAAGGCACCGTCAGCATGGTCGAAGGCACCGCCAGCATAAGCAAAGCAATCACCTGCATCCCCAAACCAATGTTCATTGTTCGGTTCAGACCTAACTTGGCACCGAGCCAACCACCAATCAAATTGGTCACAACGCCAAAAAATTCATAGAACAAAAACAAAGAGGCGATTTCCAACGAGGTATAGCCAAGCTGATGGAAATGCAACACCACCAGCATCCTCAATGCACCGTCAGTAATCGTAAAATTCCAGTAATTAAACGTCACCAGCATGTACTGGCGGACATCCTTAGAAAGGTTCGATATAGCAGCAATCATACCTGTAAGCCCGATTCACTCTTGAACAAGCTGGCCGCCTTATTGCGACCAGCTCAGTACCTCTTACACCAACCCGACCTTGCGGATCAACTCGGCGGTACGGGTGGCATAGCCCATTTCATTGTCATACCACGCGTACACCTTGACCATGCGGTTATTAACAACCATGGTAGACAGCGCATCAACCACAGTCGAACGCTGATCGCCTTTATAATCAATGGAAACCAACGGACGATCTTCGTAGCCCAGAATCCCTGTTAACTCACCCTCGGCCGCTTCCTGCAACGCCGCATTGATTTCCTCTGCCGTTACATCACGGCTCACATCAAAAATAATGTCAGTCAGCGAGGCATTAGCAAGAGGAACACGTACCGCATGGCCGTTAATCTTGCCTTCAAGTTCAGGGAAAATTTCAATAATTGCCTTTGCCGAACCTGTCGTGGTCGGGATCAGACTCATACCACAAGCGCGTGCCCGACGAAGATCCTTGTGCGGCGCATCCAAAATTGTCTGGGTATTGGTTAAATCGTGAATGGTCGTGAACGATGCCTGCTCAATACCGAATTTCTCTTGGATAACCTTTACGACCGGTGCAATACAGTTTGTCGTACAGGATGCAGCGGTGACAATCTTGTGCTGCTGTGCATCAAATAGGTGATCGTTGACGCCAACGACAACGTTCAATACCCCTTCTTCCTTGACGGGAGCCGAAACAACCACGCGCTTAACCCCCTGCGCAAGATACTTGTTCAAAAACACAGTCTGGCGATGAACTCCCGTTGCTTCAAGAACCACATCACACTGTGACCAATCAACGGCATCGATATCGCGCTCTTGCGTGCAACGGATCGACTTGCCGTCAATTGTCATCGTATCGCCTTGCGATGTAACGGCATGGTGCCAACGCCCTTGTACCGAATCAAACTCAAGCAAGTGCGCCAGCGTATGGGCATCTCCCGCAACATCGTTAATCTGGACAAATTCAACATCCTGCCAGTCAAAAGCAGCCCGCAGCGCCAAACGACCAATTCGACCAAACCCGTTAATACCGATTTTCAGTGTCATAATCACTCACTTTTATATATGGATAAACGTATATATGATTTTTCAAATATACTAGCAGCTAACCGAGAAGATGCCAGATCTTTTTTAGGAAAGTAGTTCAATAATTGATCCTATACCCTCTCTAACAACGGGTTATAGGCAGCAAAAACAAAACTGAAGATATAAAAAAACCCTGCCGATGCAGGGTTTTAATCAACGAGAAATGGTTTGGTTATTTGTAGGCTTGGATATAATCAATATGCGCCTGACGTGTAAATGCCCCAGGCCGCAAAGCTTGAATTTGCTCAATCGTAGGTGCCAACTCATAACCTCGAGCCAACATAATGCGCGCGGCAATCAGACCGGTGCGGCCAGAGCCCCCCATGCAGTGGATCACCAATCCATCACCGTTATCAAGCATCGCCTGAGCCGCTTTGTTCGCTTCCGCCCAGTTGGCATCAAATGGCAATCCTGGTGCACAATCATCCTCTATCGGCAAATGGTACCAACGCAGCCCTAATTCTCGGCACTGATCAGCAAGAGCATCCAACCCGCCTTCCGGCAAATCATCAGCTTCAAGAGCCGTAAAAACGGCTGTGGCTCCTTCCGCCTTTAACTGAGCCAGTGAGTCAACCAACGAAACCTCCTTGCTTCCCGGACAAGGGGTAAGCAACAGCTTTCCGCTATCAGTCATCGGCAGAGTCCAAAATGGATGTGTGTTTGACATAATTTTACCTTTTGTGATTGTAGATGAGAGACTAACCCCCATCTGCTTATTCAGTATGTACCTGTAAAAAACCCGGCTTCTTACGCTCACTCAATCGGCTTAATTTTAGTTTTTCCTGATTGATCATACCGGGGTTGCCATTTCTGACCGTGGCCAAGGTATGCTTAACCCATAACGGCAAAGCATCGCTGAAATGGTAAAAAATCCACTGCCCCTCACGCTGAGTATCCAGTACCCCCCCATCACGCAAGAGTGCCAAATGGCGTGAGACTTTAGGCTGGCTCATCTCAAGTACAGAGACCAAGTCCCCGACGGTGAGCGCTTTTTCGTCTTCGATCAACATCAAGATCCGCAAGCGAAGAGGATCGCTCATGATCTTGAATAACTCTACCGGCCCCATTACGCAGGTCTGCTCTTCCCCGTTAAGCATCAAAAAAAGGGCAATACGTTGTTGCAACCCATCGCAAACCTCACGAAACGGCGCAACACCAACCTGAGGCTTAGGATCTTTAAAATCCCAATGCAACAATGCGTCAGAATCAGCAAACAAGGCACATTCATTGCTGGCCTTGTCGCACAATGTGATCACTGTGTCGAAATGCTGATCCTGAAGATCAAGCGCTGACAAACTTTGCAAATTATCCGCAGCAATGCCGCGTTCTGCCAACACCTCATAAACCCGAGGATCAACGGATTCTGGCTTAGTGCCGGCACTGAATACCTCGTAGCTCTCCCCCGCCATATGACGCATCATCGCTTCTGCCAACTGTGATCGGGCTGAGTTGCCAGTACAGAGAAAAAGAATTCGCTTCATCATTACATCCGGCATTAGTGACATTAAGATCATAGAATCAATATATATGATTTATCGAATATATGATAGAGCAGATATAAAAATCCCGCATCCTGTCGAGACAGGCATGCGGGATCACTGACTATATTGTATGGGCAAAACTAATCCGTATTTTGTAACACCCAACCTTTTACTTTTGCTTGCACCACAGGGTGATACAAAAGATTAAGATGGCTAATACCGCCGACAAGCCACTGATTTTCAGGCTTATATCCCAAAGCCATCGTTGACTTCTCAGCCAAGCCCAATGCACTGCCTACTGGTACTAAACCATCACCTAGCCGCCTATTGTTTTCATCACTGGTATTTTTGCCCAAACAAGAAGCCACTGCGTAACACTGGGTATGCTTGGGTAAGGCTGGGCGTACATAAATATTCGGGCCATCGGTTAGCAGCCGCCGGGTATCTTCTTCCATCCAGCTTTGGTGACGAATAAAGCCGTGGCTCAGATCTTTGCTGCCATTACTGCGGATTTCTCCCAATTTCTGTAAAAAACGCAATTGAGGCGTCACCGTAATTTGTTCGTCAATCCAACATGCCAGCCTTGCCAGTGGAGCTCCATTGTGTGGCGTACCTAAGGTAACAAAAGTACGTAACATTCCAAGCCAGTCAAGCTGATGTTCTGCCGCATAAAAGCAGGCACTGCGAGTCACCAAACCACCCATACTATGGCCTATAATCACCAGCTCTTTGACCTCAACCGGCCAAGCCTTCAATAGTTTCTCTAACCTAAACGCCAATTCCTCACCATTAAGAGAAATATGATTGCCCGTGTTGTAGCGCAAGTAAATGGGTGTGTAACCCGCATTCACAAACTGCTGACCATGATCCGGCCCCTTTTTGATCCAGCCTTTGTCTGCCATGCACCATCCATGAATACAAAGCACAATTCTAGAAGTATGCACAGGCAACTGCCGCTCAAGCTCAGCAGTGTCATAACTCAATACTTGATGCAAATCGGTAAATACCATGGGGGAAGCCAATCGGCTATTGCGCTTAAGCAGCACATCACCAACCATACCGTTCAACATCGCGATCAGCGACTCTTTTTGAGAAGGCGGCAAGTTTTGATCAAGCATGGTCAAAACATGTTCTTTTGCATGAATTGAGTTCTCTTGCAAAAAAATAGAAATTTCATCTTTGAGGTGTCGAAATGTATGACTAATAGAATTCTTGGTGATCATAATGCAACCTCAATATGGATCTAAAATAAAAAAACAAAATGCAGAACAAATAAAATATAACGATTTATCACCTTGTCAATTTCAATTTAAATAACCTCGATTCGATTATATATAAAATAATTAGAATAAGCATTCCAATTTATTTAAATTTAAAGCGGGAACTTTCCCGCTTTAATACAGCTAGGCCGCATAATGCTCATCACTCGCCTGATGCTTTATTCCTTGCATATCTTCTAGAATCATATCTGCCGCTTTTTCTCCGATCATAATTGTCGGCGCATTAGTATTACCCCCAACAAGCGTCGGCATAATTGATGCATCAACAACACGCAATCCTTTAACCCCATATACCTTTAACGACGCATCCACCACAGCCATACCGTCAGTTCCCATTTTACAAGTACCAACGGGATGATAAATAGACTCAGCCTTACGGCGGATAAATGCCCGCAGTTCCTCATCACTTTGCACCTCTTTTCCCGGGTAGACCTCGTCACCTCGGTATCGGTCAAATGCAGGCTGTTTAAGTATGTTACGCGATAACTTTATGGCTTTGAGCATCACCTCAATATCGTCCGGATGCTGCAAATAATTGGCGGCAATAACGGGAGGATCGTTAGGGTCTGTACTTCTCAACGTCAGATGACCTCGGCTCTTCGGCCGCAAATTACAGGCGTGCAAAGAGTAACCGTGGCGAACCGTCTGCCACAAATTCAGCCCGTGGTTATCCAAAAAACAAGGAGAGAAATGAAATTGCACATCAGGCTTATCAAGCTCAGGATCGGTTCTGGCAAAGCCCCCCGCCTCGGCTACATTTGTGGTGAAATTTCCCTTTTTAAACAAAAGGTAATCGACTACCCCCTTAAGGGCTCGCAACATAGCCACGGGGGAGAATCCCACCGAATGGAAAGTACGCTCACGGGTCACGGCCAAGACATCGAGATGATCCTGAAGGTTTTTCCCCACCCCTGGCAGATGATGTTTAACCTCTATACCCAATTTTATCAGCTCTTCCTGATCACCGATTCCCGACAACATCAAAAGCTGCGGGCTATTTATTGCCCCACCAGCTAACAAAACTTCTCTACTCGCCTTAACGCTCTTAACTTCGCCTTGTTCACGGTATTCAACGCCAACAGCTCTATCGCCATCCATCAGAATACGAGTTGTCAAAGCCCCTGTTATCACTGTCAGGTTCGGGCGAGATTCTGCAGGTCGCAAATACGCTACCGCACTGCTACAACGCTGCCCGTTGCGCTGAGTAACTTGATAGAAGCCAACACCATCTTGACTTTCCCCATTAAAATCAATGCTGTAATGATGACCCGCTTGCTTGCCCGCTTTTATAAAAGCCTCAGATAACGGGTTACGAATACGCAAGTCAGAGACACTCAAAAAGCCTTCCGTACCATGGTAGGTATCCGCCCCACGCTCCTGCGCCTCTGACTTACGAAAATACGGCAAGACATCTTGATAGCCCCAACCTAGATTGCCCAACGACTCCCACTCGTCATAATCGCTCGCGTGACCTCGGATATAACACATAGCATTGGATGAAGAGCTCCCACCCAACGTCTTGCCTCTTGGCCAGAAAAGTCGTCGGTCATCCAGTCCTGGTTCTGGCTCGGTATAATAGCGCCAATTCATAGTCTTTGAATGCATCATACCAATCAGCCCCAGAGGGACATGTACAATGGGACTGGAATCTCGCGGACCCGCTTCAAGTAAGCAGACTTTTACTGCTGGATCATCAGACAACCGATTAGCAAGAACACAACCGGCCGATCCTGCTCCTACAATAATGAAATCATACATGCTATCCCCTTAATCCATATATTTAATGCCAGCCAAGATTTCCAGTCTTTAATTAAATAACACTAAATAATATTAGTGTATTTTAACCCCATCGAACTTTATTTATTTTGGCTTCCACTGCAATTGAAAAATAAATAGTGATCTATATTAAATTTCTTGCATAAGAGTAAAGACAACTAAGCCGACCAGTGTAAATTAGCTATAGGAAAAAGGAATAAAGCATTTTTACTTATCTTTCGCTTTTATCCCATTATTTATTGCTTTCTCAATTGAGTATTTGCATTAGTAGTACATAACGGAAATAAAGGAACATATCATGGCAGATTTACAAGCATGTTTTGAACAGGCACAAGCAGATGTTAAACAACTCACCAAACGTCCATCAAACGACGAACTGCTGGCCCTCTATTCTTTGTTCAAACAAGCCACAGAAGGTGACGTACACGGCAAGCGCCCAGGAATGTTCGATTTTAAAGGCGCGGCAAAGTACGATGCGTGGGAAAAACTAAAAGGCCTGGACAGCGCATCAGCCATGCAGCAATACATCGACAAAGTCAGTGAACTGCAGGCTGTCTACGCGTAATTCCAAACGCCATTTACAGATCACAAAAGGCCACCCAAACCGGTGGCCTTTCTCATTTTGCTCCTCACCCACAAATCCAGCGGAATCGGCTTTGTTGGCCTCAAATAGCAAAAAGCCCGAATTCTAATCACAAATTCGGGCCCTCTTTAATCGCAAGCTGATAATCTACTGCTCGAGTTTAGCGAGAAATCTGTTTTGGCAATTCCTCGTCGTCAGCCAAATGGTCTTGATTCTTTGCTGGCTGCTGCGGATCAACCTCCACGGTTGCCGACATCATATCCATCAGCTTCTCTAGCTGTTTTTCCAGCTCTTCGACTTTGCGCTGCTTTTCCAAATACAGAGCCTCAAACTCCTCATCCTCAGGCGTCAGTGACTTCTGCGCAGCCTCTACCGCCAACTGCACGGATCGTCCTTCCTCATTAGATTGCTCCAATTGCTCGGCGACCGCCATCGCTGCCTCGTCCATGACCTGCTGCTCAATATCGGCAAATGCCTCACACATATAATCAGCAATCACCTCAAATCCCGGCAGAGACTGACGACACCCAACCAACGAGAAGTACATAACACCCGCATTACTAAAGAAAGTAATGTTCAGCGTCTGCCCCGGCATCAACAAAGAGACAGGATACTGCTCATGCACCTTGGCCCCCATGAAATAGAGCTCTTCACGCGTGCCCGGCACATTGGAGATAAGCAGGTTACTGGCAGGCGGAATAAAACTGTTCAAGCCAAATTTACCACTGATCAGCGACACCCCGTTTACCAGCAAGGAATAGTTCACATAGGCATCAGGAGATATGTTGAGAGCCTCTCGTTTGAGGTCAACCGTCGCTCGCTTAATGGATGCCAAACGTTCGAGTGGCAGCATATTGGCCCGACCAAGCTCAACATGGCCTATCGACATTTTGTTGCCCTTCGCGTCCAAATCGCTCTTGTCACGCAAATTTATCGGCATCATTGCAACCAACGGTTTGCGCAATGGAATCGCCCTGTCGTTAAGGTAGCGGTTCAACGCGACATCACAAATGGTATACAGCACATCATTCATTGAAGAGCCGGTGATCCGACTGACATGCTTCAACTGAGACATGGAGAATTGCCCTAGGCTCACTCCCCGCGAACGCTGTGGACTAAGATTGAACGGGGTTTTCGGCGCAGTAAAAGGGACTTTCAAATCACAATCGGCAATATTCAGTGCTTTCAAAGCCAGCTTGCTGCCTAAGCGAAACATCGATGGCAACAAAGAGAGCTGCTTGCTGGCCGTCATTGCCGTTTTCAACACCATATCCGTAAGGTGCTTCTCCTCACGCTGCTGTCTGGAGCTCTTGCGCAGATCACACTGCCAAATTGGCTTGGCAAAGGAATTCTCTACCTCAGCGGCACAGCTCTGAGTAAACAGGTTACTTGCCCTCACGCCATCAGCCATTGAATGGTGAATTTTGAGTATCAGGGCAACACGGTTGCCTTCCAACCCTCCGACAACCCACACTTCCCACATCGGTCGGCTGCGGTCAAGAACCTGACTGTGCAGGCGTCCCACCAACTGCTGGAGCTGCCGCTGATCACCCGGTGCCGGTAGCATGGTGATTCGAAGATGATCCTCAAGATTGACATTTCTCACCGTCTGCCAACTCGGCTTGCCGGTCAAAGACCACTGCAATTTCCAGTTAAACGGCGGCACAACATCAGGTTGTTGCAAGAAAGCAGAGTATAAATCCTGCGCATAATTGGCTGCATGTGATTCAGGCGGCTCAAGGGTCACCAACCCGGTCACATGCATTGGGGTTTTGGCCGTCTCAAAAGCTATAAAGCTAAAGTCCAGCAGAGACAAACTTGGCATATCCAGTCCTTATGTCTATCCATGTCAGGTGGGCTGGCAGAAAATCACCACGGCCATCGGATTTCTAGCCTTTGACCCACCTGTGTACTTCCGATAATTATTTATCCGTCATGCCATTAATGACGGCCTGCATACGATCCAGTTTCGCTTCAAGATGAGTAAGACGCTCGCGATCCAGCCCGCAAGACGTCTTCAACGCACGGTTAATCCCTGTTTCAACCTGATCGGCAAGCATCTCGCGGGTATCATTAACCCGTTCCAAGAGCTCCGATTCGGCCTCTTCCCCTTTTTTCACCAAGCCGTTAAACCGACTTTGGGCCAGATGTTGAGCCATACCAACCTGCTCCAAGCCCATCTTATATGCTCCCAGACCCGCATAGATGGTGGTTTTGACTGACTCTTGCCCAATCCTAGTGACGGACTTCACACTACCTAGCATCTTCATTGGATTGATCATTTTTATTCCCCTTCACGAGAGTCTTGCTATTACTACTATTAACGTACCAATTAGAATTAGAGAGCTCTTTCTAATTCCGGAAGGGAATTGCTAACAAGTTCACACAACCAAAGACCCCTTTTTCTCAACCGTTTCACCACAAATTGACCCCTCGCCTCTGGGCTGTGACTAAGTTCACCAAACTGATATAAAAATGCTTTCAGGTTATAAAACTGCTCAAAATAGAGTGAAGGCTCTAAGTTCGGGGACAACAATGGAAAGATAACAACTATAAGAACACTATTGAATAATAACCCGAACAAGGAATGCGCCATGTCAGTCATAGAACGTCTGGATTCTGAATCCTCTAACCCTACGTTTACTGCTGTTACCACCGATACACCGACCAAGCCACCCGCAAAGGTGATCAGCAAAGCCGATGCGCTCGTCGATCACATCATTGCAACCGTGGGTAAGGAAATCATTCTCGGGCTACCTCTCGCAATAGGCAAACCAATCAATTTGGTTAATGCGTTGTACTTGCGTGCCAAGAAAGATCCGAGCATTACGCTACGTATCGAAACCGGTATAACCCTTGAAAAGCCGGTTGGCAAAAGTCGGATCGAGAAGAACTTCCTTGAACCCTTCGTGGAGCGTGAATTTGCCGGTGTCCCTGACGCAGAATATGCTCTGGGTCTGCGTAGCAACACTGTGCCGGACAATGTGACAATCAGCGAGTTCTTCTTCAAGGCGGGCAGCCATATCAACTCGCCGCAACAGCTAAACTACACCAGCACCAACTACACCCATGCGATGCGCGACTTGCTGGACAAGGGCGTCAACGTCATTGCTCAATTGGTCGCCAAGCGCACTGAAGATGGGATCACAACCTACAGCCTAAGCAGCAACTCTGATCTGGCCCTTGATATGATCCCAGAGATGGACAAGCTCAAGGCGATGGGCAAAGGCATTGCGGTTGTCGGCGAGGTTAATACCAACATGCCGTTTATGTACAACCACGCTGAAGTGGCAGATAACCAGTTCGACTTTATTCTCGACGGCAACAGCGAGCCTGACCACAAAGACTACAATCTGTTCGCAGCCCCCCATGCCAGTATCTCTGCCGAAGACCATATGATTGGTCTCTACTCAAGCTGCCTGCTCAAAGACGGCGGGACATTGCAGGTTGGGATTGGCTCGTTGAGCAGCGCCCTGACTTACAGCACACTTGTCAGACAGCAAAACAACCGCATATACAACAAAATGCTCTCTGAGTTGAATGTCTATGAAAAATTCCCGATTTGCCGTGAAGTCGGCGGAAGCGGCACATTCGAAACGGGGCTCTATGGCTGCAGCGAGCTCATGGTTGATGGATTTGTCCACCTCTACAAGGCTGGAATCTTAAAACGTGAGGTTTTCGAGGATCTCACGATTCAAAACCTGATCAACCAAGAAAAAATTGGGGTGGATGTCGATATCAGCACAGTCCTCATGCTATTTGAAGCAGGAGCCATTCACGCTCAGCTCACCTCTGCTGATGTCCGTTACCTCAAGCGTTTCGGTATCTTCAACAAGGAGGTAGAACTGATTGAGGGCTCACTTCATGTCCAAGAAGAGAGCTGCGCGGCAGATCTGCAAAACACCGAAGCACTGGAATGGATTAGCAAGCATGCCCTTGGCAATCGCCTGAGCGGTGGCGTCGTGATGCATGGTGCATTCTTCATCGGCCCTCAAGATTTTTATCAGGCGCTGCGTGACTTCAACGAGGATGACCACAGCAAGTTCTGTATGACCAGCGTGAACTACGTGAACGATCTCTACGATCATATGCTCGGCAATCAGCAGATCAAGCAAGCCCAGCGCAAACACGCCCGCTTTGTTAACTCAGGGATGATGGTAACCCTTGATGGATCTGTCATCTCCGATGCCCTGGAAAACGGTCAAGTTGTCAGCGGAGTTGGCGGGCAATACAACTTCGTTGCCCAATCTCACCAAATGTGGGATTCCCGCTCTATTATGAAAGTTCGCAGCTGTACTTTCAGAAAGGGCAAGCTGATCTCTAATATTTTGTTTAACTACGGTCACAATACTATCCCACGTCAATTGCGGGATATCGTGGTCACTGAATACGGTATCGCCAACCTTCGCGGCAAACCGGATCACGTTGTCTATACCGAATTGATCAAAATTGCCGACTCACGCTTCCAGAAACAGTTACTGGAACAAGCAAAAGCCGCAGGTAAAGTCGCCAAGGATTACCAGATCCCGAAAGAGTTCACCAACAATACGCCTGAAGCAATTCAGGCATTCTATAAAAAATACACGAATGAGGGATTCTTCGGGCCATTCCCGTTCGGCTGTAGTTTTACCGATCAGGAACTCCAACTCGGCAAGGCACTAAAAGCTCTAAAAGCCAAAACCGCAACACCGCTTGGTAAGTGCAAGACCATCGCGAAGGCACTCTCCGCACCTAAGCCGGATGATCGCATCAATACCCTACTAAAACGAGTCGGGCTGAACGAGCCACAGAACTTAGAGGAAAAAATAACACGTAAACTACTTGTTGCTGAACTCAGTATATAAGTAGGAGCTCTATCTTCACGAGCCTAACCCCTAATCACCAGAAAGTGGCAACACCAATGGTGATTAGGTCTAACTGGAAGCGAGATGCCTATGAAGAAAAAGAATAATGAAAGTGCCCTATGCCCCTATGCTGCAATATGGGGTTGCCCGAATTGCCCGGTAAAACGTATTTGCCCAGGCAAAACGACGATTGGTGATCAACCGATTAAGCGACAGAAAAGCAAACAGAACTAGGTTCACGGCACCTTGGACGGCATCCTACCATCGTTCAAGGTGTCCTGTTTTGGCTACGCAATATGAATTTCAAACCCGGCAATTACAATCCCCGAAACACGACTACCTTACTCAATCATAGAGCGATTCAATTTCCTTCTTAACCTGATAGGACTTATCGACAACAATTTTCTCCAGCACCGCAACGCGCTCTTGAAGCGACGAAATCTCCTGCTGCAGCTCTTGGTGTTTATTACTGGCTTTTTCCGAGGCAACCTTCTTCATCTCAAGTGCGTGCATGGCTTCTCGATGTGACAATAACCGCCTGATCACTTCATAACCAAAAATAATCGCAATTATTATGATAGCGATATCCATATCGTTCTCCTTGTTGGCTTAGGTAATACACGAGTGCGCATCAAATAGCATAATCTCAAGCCTACAGACCTCTGCCCATGAACAAAAGCTCAAGATGTGACAGATAACAAAAAAGAGGACCAATAGGTCCTCTTTCATTCACTTGTACTGGCTCGCCAATGGCATTAGCTCGGCATTACTTTACCGACCACTGAGACAGTGAACGCTTGAAATCTTCATAGCCAAACTCATTGAGTTTTTGGATTTCACCATTGCTACGTTCACAATACACGGATGGCATCTTCAAACCGTTGAACCAGTTCAGCTTCACCATGGTATAGCCGGCACTGTCCAAGATATGGAGGCGCTGACCAATTTCCAGTGGCTGATCAAAATTAGCAACACAGAACTGATCACCTGCTAGGCAAGAGCAAGAGCCGATAATATATTCATTGGTGCCATTCTCTGATGCTTCGAGAATAGAAGCTGGCTCGTTATAGATCAGGGTATCAAGACGGTGTGCTTCTGTCGCCGAATCTACGATTGCTGTTTTCTTCACGTTCTCTACGATATCGACAACTGTCACAACCAAATCAGTTGTTTTGGTGATAATCGCTTCACCAGGCTCAAGGTACATTTGTACCCCATGCTTTTCAGAAAACGCTTTCAGTGCTTTGGCCAGCTTTTCAATATCGTAGTTTGGCCAGGTAAAGAATACCCCGCCCCCATGCTCACCCAATCCAGTTTGTCGAGGTATTCGCCAAACTGAGCCGAGATACCATCTAGAAGACCGATAAATGCATCAACATCTTTGTTCTCACAGTTCATGTGGAACATCACGCCGTCAAGAGTATCGAAAACCTCTGGGTTGATATGGTCAGCCTGCACACCAAGACGCGAATACTGGCGAGCAGGGTTAGCCAAATCTTGCCCCGCGTAGCTAATACCTGGGTTCAGGCGCAAACCCAAAGACACATCTTTGCCTTCAACAATGTGACGGTATGCCGCCAGCTGAGTCTGCGAGTTGAAAATCATCTTGTCACAAATATCAGCTACTTCGCGTACGTCGTCTTCACTGTAACCTACGCTGTATGCATGTGTCTCGCCACCGAATGTCTCGTAGCCCAGTTTCACCTCGAACGGGCCACTACTGGTGGTACCGTCTAGGTATGGCTTGATGATGTCAAACACACCCCATGTCGAGAAACATTTCAGGGCCAATACCAACTTCACGCCAGAAAGCTCTTTTAGCTGCTTGGCTTTTTCCAGATTAGCAATCAACTTGTCTTCGTTGATCATGAAATATGGCGTTTTCAATTCTTCTTTTTTGAATGTCATTGTCTTTTACCGCAAACAAATCTGATCCTATAGATAAGAAGGGAGCTGTTGCTCCCTTCTTGCCTATCAACTTGGCTTCAATTGCCGTATCTCTATATAACGACAATCATCAGGCAGCCTAGGTTATTTCAAAATTTTAATGTCAGGCTGACCGACTTCCAGCTCTTGTACTTCCCAGCCAAGGCCAATTGACGGCATGGTTTCTAGGAATGGATCCGGATCCAGCTGCTCCATATTGAACACGCCGGCATCTGCCCACTTGCCACGGAAGAACTGAAGCGCAGCGGTAATCGCCGGAACACCGGTTGTGTAAGAGATCGCTTGGTGCTCCACGTCTTCGTAAGCCACTTCGTGATCAGCGATGTTATAAATAAATACACTGCGTGCTTTGCCGTCTTTGGTACCTTGTACCCACGTACCGATACAAGTATTACCTGTATAGCCCGGAGCCAGAGATGTCGGGTCTGGCAACAGTGCCTTAAGCACATGCAACGGCTGTACTACCGTACCATCATGCAGTGTCAATGGTTCTGGACTTAACAAGCCGATATCACGCATACAATTGAAGTAATTGAGGTAACGGTCACCGAAGCCCATCCAGAATTCGATGCGTTTGGCAGGAATGTACTCTTTCATCGAGCGCACTTCATCGTGTGCCATTGAGTAAACTTTCTGCTTGCCGACAAGTGGGAAATCGAACTCAAGCATACGCGAGTGACACGGTACTTGTTTCCACTCACCGTTTTCCCAGTAGAAAGAGTCGCCCTGAATTTCCAGCATATTGGTTTCAGGATCGAAGTTTGTAGCAAACTTTTTGCCGTGATCGCCGGCATTAACATCCATAACATCGATGGTGTCGATTTCATCAAACAGGTGCTTCACGGCATAAGCTGCGAACACACTCACAACGCCAGGATCGAAACCCGCACCCAGAATACCTGTGATGCCAGCTTCTTTAAATTTTTCGCGGTAACCCCACTGCCAGTCGTACGCTTCAGGTACTTGCTGGCCTTCTGAACAAAGGTCCACGGCTACGGATGTATCAAGGTAGGAAACTTTGGCCTGATAACAGGCTTCCATGATTGGCATATTCACCCAAGGTGGGCCAGCATTGATAACAAGATCAGGCTGCACGTCCTTGATCAGGGCAACCAGTGCATCGACATCGTCTGCATTCACTGCACGGGACTGCAGTTTCTTAGACGGATCCTTCAGGTTATTCTTTCCTTTGATAGAGTCGATAATCTTGTCACATTTACCAACAGTACGCGATGCAATAGTGATATCGCCAAGTACATCATTATTTTGAGCTGCTTTATGCGCTACAACCCAACCAACACCACCTGCACCAATCTGTAGAATTGCCATTTCTTCTTTTCACCATCCATTTTAAAAGTGAGTAAGAGATACAGCCTGCCCCGTGCAGGCTGTATCATTTCGGTTTACTTAGTTGCCAACTTTTTGCTCAGCCTGAGCTGCAACTTGGCGAATTGCATTAAGTAGCGATTCGAAATCTGCCTGAGTCAGACATGGGTTCAAAATCGTGAACTTCAGAGCAACCTTGCCATCCACCACGGTTTCACCCAGTACTGCCTTACCTTCAACCAGCGCGTCGATACGTAGCTGCTTGTTAATGCGATCGTGCATTGCCGCATCATTGTTGCCAACGTAACGCAACAACACGGTAGACAGCGCAGGATCAGCCAACAGCTCGAAATCAGCCGACTGATTCACCATATCAGCAACTTGCTGAGTCTGGTTCAGAAGATGATCGTACATCGCACCCAGCGCCTGCGGACCTACGCTCTGCATAGTCATCCACACTTTCAACGCATCAAAACGCTTAGTGGTTGCGATTGACTTGTCTACCAAGTTTGGTAGCAAATCATCTTCACGGTTCAGGTAATCAGCATGGTGCAGCAGGTACTTAAAGTTTGCCTTGTCCTTGATCAGAACAGCACCACAGCTGATTGGCTGGAAGAATAGCTTGTGGAAGTCAACACTGATTGAATCCGCTTTCTCAACACCTTCCAGACGCGTCTTGTGACGGCTCAGAATCAACGCACCGCCGTAAGCACCGTCAACGTGTAGCCAGATGTCGTGCTGCTGGGCAAGCTCGGCCATGCCATTCAGATCATCAATGGCACCGTGGTCAGTCGTACCTGCGGTACCGACCATTGCAAATGGCAACAAGCCTTCTTGCTTCAGCGATTCGATAGTCTCAGCCAACGCTGCCAACTTGATGGTACCGTTCGGGTTAGTATCAACAGTCACAACTGCACTTTCACCCAAGCCCATCAGTGATGCTGACTTCTGTACGGTGAAGTGTGATTTCTTCGAACATAGGATACGTAGCTTAGCCGCGTATTCTGGCAGACCTTGTTTCTGGATGTTATGACCAGAGATCTTGTCTGCTGCACGATCACGAGCAAGTAGTAGACCCATCAGGTTAGATTGAGTACCACCGCTAGTGAAAATACCGTCAGCGTTATCGCCGTACTGGTACACACCACACAACCAGTCGATCACTTTCTGCTCAACAAACGTACCCGCACTTGATTGGTCCCATGAATCCATAGACTGGTTCAGGGCAGCAATGAATGCTTCTGCAGCAACTGCCGGCAATAGCGGCGGCGTATGCAGGTGAGCAATACAGTGTGGGTGCTGAACCATGATTGAGTTCTTGGCGATTAGCTCACCAGTTTGCTCGATAACCAAGTCCAGAGGCAGTTGCTGGTTGTCCAGATCAATCGCGTTGATCAAAGACTTAAGCAGCTGTGGATCCATACCAGAGTATGGTGTTTCAGTGTTTTCGAAAACTTTCTTCAGAACCTGAGTTGTCTGGTTCAGAGCCGCTTCGAACTTATCCGCACCGCCTTTACCCGTGTGGATAAAGTGATTGCGCCATTCTGCCGCATCGCTCGCTGTCTCTTTTGCTTTCGCTGGACCAGCCGTTGCCATGATCGCCTTAGTTAGCGCATCAATAGCAAAATCAAGCTGCTCGTAAGAGATGATCAATGGTGGCAAGAAACGCAGAACAGAGCCCTGACGGCCGCCCTTCTCGATGATCAGACCACGCTCAAGCGCTGCACGCTGAATAGCAAGAGCCAGTTTCGGATCAGCCTCAGGCTCACCAAACTTGTTGCGAGAACCATCTGGGTTACAGATCTCAAGACCTAGCATTAGGCCTTTACCGCGAACTTCTGCGATACAGTCAGTCTGCTGAGCGATACGCTCTAGGCCTTCACGCAGGTACTGACCCGCATTGCGCGCGTGTTCAACCAGGTTGTCACGACGGATAATTTCAAGTGCCTTGGCACCCGTTGCCATCGCTAGCTGGTTACCACGGAACGTACCTGTGTGCTCGCCCGGACGCCATGTATCGATCTCCTTATCGAAGATCAGAATAGACATCGGCAAACCACCGCCTACTGCTTTAGATAGACACAGAATATCTGGGTTGATGCCTGATTCTTCAAACGCAAAGTTGAAGCCAGTCTTACCAATACCACACTGGATTTCATCAAAGATCAGCAGGATGCCATGCTCTTTGGTGATACGGCGTAGTTCACGCAACCAGAAAGCAGGAGCTGGGATCACACCGCCTTCGCCTTGTACAGGCTCAACAATGATCGCAGCTGGCTTCTGCACGCCACTCTCGTCATCGTTCAGCATGCGCTCGATGTAACGAAGAGTCTGCTTGGCACCTTCATCACCGTGCATGCCAAACGGGCAGCGTAGGCTGTATGGGAATGGAAGGAAGTGAACATCCGCCATCAGGCCGATACGGCGCGCTTTGGTGTTCAAGTTACCCATCATCGCCATCGTACCGTTAGTCATACCGTGGTAAGCACCGTGGAAGGCTGCCATGGTATTACGGCCAGTTGTCTGCTTAGCCAGCTTAATCGCAGCTTCAACAGCATCGGCACCAGAAGGGCCACAGAACTGGATACGGGCATTTTTGGCAAATGACTCAGGTAGGAAGCTCATCACTTCTTTGATGAACTTATCTTTGGTCGGCGTAGTAATATCCAATGTCTGGTAAGGAACACCAGCATTTAGCTGCTCTACGATAGCCTGGTTGATTTCTGGGTGGTTGTAACCCAGAGCCAACGTACCGGCACCAGCAAGACAGTCTAGGAATAGCTGACCACGGCTATCTTCAACCAAAACACCAGAGGCTTTGGCAATAGCAAGTGGCAAACGACGCGGGTATGAACGCACTTCTGATTCATAATGCTCTTGACTCAGCAGTAGCTCGTCCGGTGTCAGATCATATACACCTTGTACCACAGGTACATTTGAGGCGAGTTTTAGCTCGTCAAGGTCAAACACATTACTCATGATTTTCATCTCATCACATGCACTTTGATATCTTCACCGAGACTGACAACAACCAATAGTGAGATATCATAAAGTGCTAAGCCACATCAATTATGATGTATTAACAATAACTTATCGAAGGCTTCTAAAAGCAATCGACGTGACAAACCCACGTACAGGTGCGCGAGAAAGGCTCTTATAAACTGGGACGCAACAACCAAATACGAAGGAAACAAAGTCTTGTGATCAGAAGATCATGGCTCAGTAATAATACTGCAGTTGGGTAAGACAAAGCTGATTGGGTTTGATAAGGATATAACATTCACAGTTGGGATTCCTCAATATGCCGTCGCTTTACTTCCTAGCAACTGACGCTATTAGTGCCCGTCTACTAACCACTAGCATGGCTAATACCTACCTAGTACATGGATGCAATCAGCCCGAATACTCCACATACCGTATGTCTCAGTACAACTTCCCCCTGAGATTGCGCGAAAAGTAACACATCGTAGATGTGTAGCCAAGTATTATTTCTATTAAATAGCATGAATGGATTATTTCAATCCTCCAGCCGTTATGAATAAAATTTTAATCATACAAATGAATATAAAAACGGCATGACATGACACAAATCGTCAACAAAAAAACAGACACTCTCTGAATGAAAGTCGATATAGCCAGAAGCGATAAAAAACATACGAAAAAGCCCCAGCATTTCTGCTGGGGCTCAATGTAATATGGAGGCGCGTCCCGGAGTCGAACCGAGGTACACGGATTTGCAATCCGCTGCATAGCCACTCTGCCAACGCGCCAAATTGTTTGATGGATGATGCAGAATCACTCTGCATGGCTGGCTTCCCAACCCCATCTAATATGGAGGCGCGTCCCGGAGTCGAACCGAGGTACACGGATTTGCAATCCGCTGCATAGCCACTCTGCCAACGCGCCAAATTGTTTGATGGACAATGCAGAATCACTCTGCACGGCTGGCTTCCCAACCCCATCGAATATGGAGGCGCGTCCCGGAGTCGAACCGAGGTACACGGATTTGCAATCCGCTGCATAGCCACTCTGCCAACGCGCCAAATTGTCTGATGGATTATGCAGAATCACTCTGCATGGCTGGTTTCCCAACCCCATCGAATATGGAGGCGCGTCCCGGAGTCGAACCGAGGTACACGGATTTGCAATCCGCTGCATAGCCACTCTGCCAACGCGCCATCACTGCGTCTCGTCACACAACAAGGTTAGTGCCGAGAACGAGGCGTACTCTACTTGATTGAGCAAACGAGTCAATAAGAAATTTTACTTTCGCGAATCAGATGATTAAATCAAAAGCAGAAAGCCCACCCTGAGCACTATTCGCTTACTCGACACCCAGCATTTTATATGAATATACACGCACTATGATCCACAACGACCTACTGTACTTTTTGCTAAAACCAATGCAAGGAAAGGTAACCAAAGTGTCAAAAATCGTAGACGCTCCTGTTTTGCTGGCGTAAGGTGTCTACTAAAGCTTTTGATAAATCAGAATAAAAGGATGTTTCATGAAACTGCAAGTACCAGATAACTACCAACCTCTACTGGGACTCCGCGATACAGAAGTTGCCATCAAAAAGCTGAAAGATTATTTCGAAAACGCATTGGCTTATGAATTGTACCTTACCCGCGTATCAGCACCGCTATTCGTCAAACCTGAAACTGGCCTCAATGATAACCTTAACGGTACCGAACGCCCTGTTAGCTTTGACTTGCTTGACGACAACGGCGCCAATGTAGAAGTCGTACACTCACTGGCTAAATGGAAACGCATGGCACTAGGCCGCTATGGCTTCCAGAATGACGAAGGGCTATATACAGATATGAACGCCATTCGTCGCGATGAAGAGTTAGACAATATTCACTCTATTTATGTTGACCAGTGGGACTGGGAAAAAGTCCTCGACAAATCCCTACGTAATGAACAATACCTGCGTACCACTGTCGAGAAAATCTACAATGCTTTCCTAAAAACCGAAAACTACATCTATCAAGAATACCCGGTACTACAAAAACGCCTGCCTGCCACGGTAACGTTTATCACCTCTCAAGAGCTACTTGATAAATACCCGGAACTCACTGCCAAAGAACGTGAGAACGCCATATGCAAAGAGCATGGTGCCGTCTTTATCCAGAATATCGGTCATGCCCTATCTCATGGCGAGCGGCATGATGGCCGAGCACCCGACTACGATGACTGGAACCTAAACGGCGACTTGCTATTCTGGAACCCGGTCCTCAACAGTGCGTTGGAGTTGTCCTCTATGGGGATCCGTGTATGTGAGGATAGCCTGACTGAGCAGTTGGCCATTTCCGGCTGCGAAGATCGCGCCACGCTCCCATTCCATAGCATGGTACTAGATAAAAAACTGCCTTACACCATTGGTGGCGGTATCGGCCAATCACGCATCTGTATGTTCTTCCTGCACAAAGCACATATTGGTGAAGTACAATCCTCGATCTGGCCCGATAAGATGATTGAGGAATGTGAAGCTAACCAAATCATTCTTCTCTAATCTCAAACCAAAGAAACGCAAAAGCCTCGGTACTTCTACCGAGGCTTTTCAGATTCAGCGCATCAATCATCATGATAAAGGCACACCCTAGACGTCAAACCGAGATCCCTCGGGGTTGCAATATCCAAAACTTATCATTAAAAGAGTGCAGACTAATTGACTCTCTTAGATAAAAAAGGCTCACCGAAGTGAGCCAACATAGGATTTAAACTTTACGCTGTGAGCATATAACTCGCTGCGTGAGTTAAAGTGTATATAACGAGACCAGGCAAGAAAATCGCGTATGCCGGAGACAATGTGCGATCAAGGTAACTGTGTAACGGCTTATTCATCATCACCACCCCGGTCAATGTTACCCAAATCATGATGATGGTTAGCCAGCTTGCCACTCCGAACCCATACCCTGCCGTCACTGTGTAGTTGTGGGTTAGTACCCCAATCGCTGTCACAGCAGCTAGGCAAAGGATAGAAAGTAGAAATTGGAATGGTCTGGTAGTTTTAAATATTAATCTTTTCTCAATGGTTGGCATTGCTATGCGGCTCACCTCAGGATAAACCCCACATTTAATGCCCCGCTTTGTTTATTGGTTTATGAATCGTAGTAGACCGTAGGCTATACAACCTGCCAAGTATACATATCATACATAATGTAGGACAAATCGTATTCTTGATACGCTACCATATATCGTACACTGGGCTTAATGCAGTGTATTATTGACCACCTGACAATATAAGCATTCTTAGGAAGGATTCTGCAATATACAATTTCACGAATAATCAATGCCATAGCTGGCTACTTAATGTCATCATCCAAGTAAATTCTATACGACCCTGCAACATAACAAGCCATGCATGATGCAGACTGAACTATCTATGAGTAATTGCGGCTGAAACTAGACTGACTGTCAACTCTGTATATAAGTATATCAATACCTTAGTAGATACTGATGTATCACCAATTTCATCCACCAATGACATCTGTAGTTCGGGATTAAGATGCAGGTTTATCACTTACCATCTTCTGCGTTAAGCCCATGCTTACGCATGACCTTTGCTCGCTAGAGCATCACTTCCTCAATTTTCAAAAAGGGTCAAAATGGATAAGGATAATTTCAGCATATACAAACTTATCGACATTATGTGCATATTTATTATTTTTAATCATTTAGATGAGTTCATAAGTTTTATTACAACGACAATTAGATTACATACGTTAGTTTATTACTCTACTGATATCGAAATGATATTTATATATAAGAGATTTGTTTATTTTTAATTTCACAATCAAAATCTAGGCATATACAGCTTGAAATATGAAAATATCCACATCAAATAGACCTAACCTATTCACAATTTTTGTACCTTTGAACAGATTAATGTATATTCCGGCTCAAATATTGTCCGACTAGAATAAAATACAGATCCTTAACTATTCATGAAAGCTGCCACTGGGCGGATTCAAACACATCAGCTTTATCACACTGAAAAATCAGTGAAACATTATAAATGGTAAGAAATGAATAAAAATATAAAATTCCTGACAGGCAGTTGCGTTCTATTGATCTCAACTTGTGCAAACTCTGCATCACTAGAAATACATGATGACAAACGTAATAGGGATATTCCTGTTTTAATCACAGAGCCAGTTTCCACGACTTGCACACCAACAAAACGTTGCCCTGTCGCTATATTTAGTGCAGGAAACAAAGTACCTCATGACCGCTATTCTTTTCTGACAGATAAATTTAACGAAATGGGTTACATAACAATCTCAATAAACCATGAACTACCAAATGATCCACCACTATCAAAGGTCGGCGATTTATACCTTACACGCATTGAAAACTGGCAACGCGGTGCAGATACTATAAATCATGTCGTAAAAAAATTACCCGATTATTTCCCGAACAATTACGACTTCAGTAATATTGTATTAGTTGGTCACTCTAATGGTGGTGATATTTCAACATGGCTGACTAACATGAACAAAGACTATATCTCAACTCTGATCACCTTAGATCACAAGCGAGTTCCCCTACCACGGACAACGGGTATTCACGTCTTATCCATCAACTCACCAGAGTATCCCACAAAACTTGGTGTGTTATACTCCCCAGAAGAACAAGAGCACTTTGGTAGTCAGGTTCACATGATTGAGCTATCAAAGCACATGGACTTTAGCGACTTTGGTACACAGGAAGTACACGAAAAAACTAACCAAATTATTGAACAGTTCCTCCGAGTACAAAATCCATGACCATCACAGTACGCCAAGTAGCGCTAGAAGACGCAAAAGGTATTACCAGCGTGTTGAACCCGATCATTACTGAAGGTAAATACACAATCCTTGATACAACCTACACTCCAGAAGAAGAAAAAGAGTTTATTGCTAACTTCCCTGATCGTGGAGTGTTCTCTGTTGCCATAGAAGATGGTAATGTCCTTGGATTCCAGAACGTTGAACCTTTCGCAGACTACACTAAAGCATTTGATCATGTCGGTGTAATCGCAACTTATGTAGACAGCGCAGCACGTAGGAAAGGTGTCTCTAAAATGCTTTTCGCACACACATTCCGAATCGCAAAGGAAAAAGGCTACCGTAAACTATTTGCTTATGTGCTAGGCGATAACGACAGAGCACTAGATGCTTACACAAAACAGGGGTTTGAAATCGTCGGTATTGCCAAGCAACATGCCAAAATGGGCGATAGATACGTAGATGAAACGTTAATCGAAAAACTTCTGTAAACAAGAGGCGTCCCAAGGGACGCTTTTTTAATGAGTATACTTCCACCATACGCTTGGCGTTATAGACTAGTGTGCTTCTATACATAGACACCTCGCGTAGGGTAATGCCCTTCTGTCCAATCATCTCAATTATCTACCCGCCCTTTTTTACGATGTTAACACCCGAAAAAAAACGTTACTGAGTAATGAATTGGCCTCTGAGTTAGCCAATGAAAACGAATCTGAAAGGCAAACCTGGTCTTACCTCTTGATAAATAATGAATTTTTTCAAGAAATTAAGCTCTCGGTATCGAAAATCACTCTCATTAATGTTAATTTACAAATGTTGCGCGCGTTTTGTGGAGCGATATCACACTTTTTATAACATTCACTGTGCAACACACAACATCAAACTAAGGCATTTCAAATAATGTTTATTAAAAACCTTTCTATTTCAAAAAAGATTTCTTTTACTTTTTTAATTATTGCCCTTCTCAATAGCACTTTTGGATTCTTTCTAGCGTCTGAGCTAAATAACATTGAAACAGAGTTATTAAACTATACCGACGATACACTCCCTGCGATGGAAAATGTCGATTCAATTCGAGACGATTTATCACACTGGCGTCGATCTCAGTTTGCGCTTTATACCTTTACCGACAAGCAGAAAATCACCTCACAAATCGCCAGTAATGTTCAAATGCGCGATCAAATTACTCAAAAATTAACGGCATACGGAAGCACCGTGTGGGCGGGGGAAGAGCAAGCCGTTTATCAACGTCTAATGCAAAAATGGGAAAACTATACCCGTATCATGGCGACATTTAATGATGCAATGCTAGATAACAATAAAAGCAAAGCACACCCAATTTTGGCCAACTCGCTTGGAGAATTTAACGCGGTTGATAACGAATTAAACAATTTAATTCAATTACTTAAAAAAGCTATGGAGTCTAACAAAACGCTGATTTTAACGTCAGTTGATACCTTAGGCCATACCTCCATCTTTGTTAATATCATGGGTATTATCGTCATGGTGACAATGACCTGGGGACTCACTCGCCTAATTTGTGGCCCATTACAACTTGTTGTTGAACAAGCCAATACCATTGCTACGGGCGATTTATCACACGATATTAATCGTGGTGCAATCGGCCATGATGAGCTAGGCAAACTGGCCGATGCCACCACTAAAATGCAAAACAACCTTCGCCAAATTATTGAGAGCGTGATCGCCGCAGTCACTCAATTGAGTAGCGCCGTTGAAGAGATGACCCAGATATCTAACTTATCAGCTTCAGGGATGGAAGAGCAGCAACAACAAATCACTCATATCGCTACGGCCATGACACAAATGAAAACGACGGTTGCCGATGTAGCACGCAATACCGAAGAATCCGCTCATCAAGCTGAACAAGCAAATCAACGCACTCAGCATGGCGTACGTGAAACCCAAAGCATGATCAAAGGCATTCAGGATGTTGCGATGGTGATCGGCACAGCAGGCGATACCGTTGCAGAGCTAGAAGCTCAATCCAACAAAATTAACCTGGTAGTGGATGTGATCCGCGATATCGCCGATCAAACCAACCTACTGGCACTCAATGCTGCTATTGAAGCGGCCCGTGCCGGCGAATCAGGCCGAGGCTTCGCTGTTGTTGCCGATGAAGTACGTACACTGGCTGGCCGTACACAAGATTCGACCAGCGAAATTACAACGATTATTGAGCAGTTACAATCACTATCAAAAGACGCGAAACACGCTACGGAATTATCACGCAGTGGCATTGCCACCTGCACCCAGCAAGGACATGCATCGCAAGATTTAATGAGTGATATTGAGCACTCTATTGCGGATATCTCCAACATGGGCAGCCAAATTGCCACGGCATGTCACCAGCAAGACTCCGTTGCTGAGGATCTTAACCGCAGTATTGAGCATATCCATCTGGCATCACAAGAAGTCGCCGAAGGATCACAACAAACATCTCAGGCCTGTCGTGAGTTAAGCCAACTATCAATCTCACTACAACAGATGATGAACCGTTTCAAACTCAGCTAATTAATGAAGGCATCTGAAGCATTGACTTCAGGTGCCTTCTCTCTTCTTATTCCCTTAAGACTCGAATACGAAATTTCAAAGCGCTGCAAAGCCACTATAGCCGCAGAAATTGACACCTTTTGGGGTACCTGCAGCCTTGATATTTACATCAATCAGTAAGCGAAGTAAGCGAAGTAAGCGAATAATAACATTCGCTTGTGCTGATAAGAAAATGACAGGCACAAAAAAACCAGCTTACGCTGGTTAATGCTGCCATAACATGGCAAGAGTTTTAGCCATACACTCGGTTCCTGATCTTCAGGAAACTCGTCGTGATCTCAACCTTTGCAGGTTGAATTCAAACAACTGAAACAGTGTCGCTTTTTCTCTAAAGAGATATGGTGCCCCGGGCCGGACTTGAACCGGCACAACGCGAACGTCGAGGGATTTTAAATCCCTTGTGTCTACCAATTTCACCACCAGGGCACACAATTCTGTGTGCATGCCAGCTATAAGCTAACATCCAAAATATGGAGGCGCGTCCCGGAGTCGAACCGAGGTACACGGATTTGCAATCCGCTGCATAGCCACTCTGCCAACGCGCCATCACTACCAACTCTCTTCGCTGGTATGGTCGCCATTTTACACAACCCAATATGGCTGTCTACGAAATAAATCAGTAATATCAATCGTTCGCTGATTTTTCCGTCAAACCAACCAAAGACTGAACTGAAATACCAGCCAATGTACTCTGATACCCATAAATTAAAACAAAAAAAGCGCCTAACTGGCGCTTTTTCAATGGGCTAAATACCAAGCAACGGGTTATAAATGCTCAGAGTTCAACAAATCATCCTTTGCTGCCCGGATATAAATATACATTGACCAGTAAGTCAGCACCGTTGCTACGTAGAGCGCAGCAAAGCCAAACCAGACTATCCACTCATGTGGATGCCACAACAACAATAGCAACGCCAGCATCTGCGAAGCAGTTTTAACCTTACCAACCCAAGACACAGCTACACTCGAACGCTTACCCAATTCAGCCATCCACTCACGTAGCGCAGAAATAATAATCTCACGGCCAATCATGGTAACGGCTGGAATAGTCACCCATAGGGAATGATAGTGTTCAACAACCAATACCAATGCGGTGGCTACCATCACTTTATCCGCAACCGGATCAATAAACGCACCAAAGCGCGTCGTCTGGTTTAACTTGCGAGCCAAATAGCCATCAAACCAGTCCGTGACACCTGCGATGAAGAAGATCAATGCCGTTGCAAACGGCGCCCACTCATACGGTAAGTAAAATGCAATAACAAAAAACGGAATAAGCACTAACCGTATGAAACTGAGAATATTGGGGATAGTTAAACGCATAATCAATAATTCTTATTTTCTATCATCTGTTGTCGGACTGCTAACCTTGCAGCGCGTCATAAATTTTATCTGCCAACGTCCGGCTGATCCCCGGTACCTTGGCAATTTCATCTCTGCTGGCTTTTTTAAGTTCTTGTAATCCACCCATATATTTGAGCAACGCTTGGCGTCGTTTCGGACCTATGCCCTCCACATCTTCCAGTGTGCTCCGTTTTCTCACCTTAGCACGTTGGGCGCGGTGACCACTAATCGCATGATTATGACTTTCATCACGAATATGCTGGATCAAATGCAATGCCGGTGAGTCCGACGGTAAGTTAAATTCCTCACCCGTGGTTAACAACAGTGTTTCCAAACCCGGTTTACGGGTTGTCCCTTTTGCCACCCCAACCAAACGAGCACGTTTAGGCCAGTCTGCCATTAGAGGGTTTACTACATCATACGCTCTTGAGAGCTGACCTCTACCCCCATCGATAAAAATAATATCGGGGATCTTGTCCGGATCGACCTGGCCGCCATAACGCTTTTGCAATGCCTGCGCCATCGCCGCATAATCATCCCCCCCAGTGATACCAGAAATATTATATCGACGATACTCTTGCTTAACCGGCCCATCTCGATTGAAAACCACACATGATGCCACTGTTTTCTCACCCATGGTGTGACTAATATCAAAACACTCCATACGCTCAAGAACTTTTAGCCCAAGTACCTCAGACAACGCAGAAAAACGTTGCTGAACGGTCATCTTGTGATTCAATTTGCTACTCAAGGCCGTGGATGCATTCGTCTGGGCTAATCGCTGGAATTTGGCTTTATGACCTCGCGTATGCGATTTCACTTTGACTTTGCGGCCGGCCAATTCTGTCAGCGCCTCTGATATCACATCCTGCTCATCACCGAGATCTTCACCAAGCAGTATCTCTGACGGGATCACCCGCCCCTCTGCTTGATTCAAATAAAACTGAGTAACAAAACTAGAAAGCACTTCTGTCAAAGAGGCATCTACAGGCATTTTGGGGAAATAGCCGCGACTACCGAGAATCTTGCCCTGGCGAATATACAAGGCATGAATACATGCCATACCGTTGTCGTGAGCGATCCCTATCACATCAAGATCATCTTCGCTGTCCTGGCTGACAAACTGCTGCTCCTGCACTCGCCGTAATGCCTGAATCTGATCACGGTACTGCGCCGCCTTCTCAAAGGCCAATTGCTGGCTTGCCTGCTCCATTTTTTCAACTAGGGTATTGATAACCTGACGGTCTTTACCTTTAAGAAACAAACGGACAAAGTTCACCTGCTCCTCATAGTCGGCATCACTGATCAGCCCCTTCACACATGGTCCAAGACAACGACCAATCTGATACATCAGGCAAGGACGGCTTCGGTTACCATAAACCGAATCTTCACACTGGCGGATAGGGAATATTTTCTGCAAGAGATGCAAGCTTTCGCGCACAGCCCCACCATCGGGATAAGGGCCGAAATACTCCCCTTTACGCTTTTTCAAGCCGCGATGAAGACTCAAACGAGGGTGGGCCGATGCACTGAGGAAAATATAAGGGTAGGATTTGTCGTCGCGAAGCAGCACGTTGTATTTAGGTAAATACAACTTAATGTAGTTATGCTCGAGGATTAAGGCTTCCGTTTCGGTGTGCGTCACCGTCACATCAACCTTGGCAATATTTTTGACTAAGGCTCGGGTCTTTTCACCACTCACATTAGTACGAAAATAGCTGGATAATCGTTTTTTGAGATCTTTGGCCTTCCCAACATAAATAACCTCACCAGCTGCATCATACATTCGATATACGCCAGGCTGGTGGGTTACAGTTTTCAGGAAGCTCTTTGCGTCAAACGACTCTGACACTACAACGTCTCTGCATCGAGCATTCCATGACGAATAGCAAGATGGGTCAGCTCAACATCACCATTAATATCAAGTTTATTGAACAAACGGTAGCGGTAACTATTGACTGTTTTCGGGCTTAGGCTGAGTTGCTCAGAGATATCTGTGACCTTCTGCCCTTTAGTGATCATCATCATGATCTGCAACTCCCTCTCGGACAAATCCTTGAATGGATTTTCTGAGGCAGGAGCAAATTGGCTTAACGCCATCTGCTGGGCAATTTCTGGCGAAATGTAACGCTGTCCGCTGTTGACCATACGAATCGCATTGACCATCTCATCCGGACCGGCCCCTTTAGTCAGATAGCCAGATGCCCCAGCTTGCATGACCTTAGTCGGGAATGGGTTTTCAGTATGAATCGTTAACACAATAATTCTGACATCAGGACTAAAACGCAAAATCTTGCGTGTAGCTTCTAGTCCCCCAATGCCAGGCATGTTCATATCCATAAGAATGATGTCAGCATGATTACTACGACACCACTTTACGGCTTCCTCACCACTGTCGGCTTCCCCTACCACTTTAATACCACGGACGTCTTCAAGCAGACGTCGGATCCCTGTGCGAACCAGTTCGTGATCATCTACAAGGAATACATTAATCAAGCTGTATCTCCAATATGATTTGGCTCTGCACCCTGCCTCAAAAAGGCGGGATAGCTGTTGCTGATACTACCCAATTCTACCCTAACTTAACACCTGAACACAGGCTCTTTACACCTTTTCTGGTACAGGTAATACGTCTTACAAACGTTAGGGTAAAATCAAAATGTCTAAATTTTACGCGCTTCAAAATAAATCGAACGTTAACAGCAGTATTTACTAAAGAACCCAAAAAATAAAGCACAAAATTCAAGTTATCCAGCCACTTACCCAATACAAGTAGAATTCTGTGACAGAGTTAAATTTTCTGCATACTCTTCTTTAAATTACAATAACTTAAAATTGCGAAGCCCGTTGAAATAAACTATCCAGCCTCCGAATTCAGACTTATAGATTATATATTTCATCAACTAATCATGCAGTTAGCGTGCATTTACATAACAGTAGAAACTCATAGCCACGGCTGTTCAACGTATCAAGAAATCTATACACCGACCATGGATAGGCACTGCTGACGATTTTATTTTGACCAATTTACCCTACAGTATTGTTCATAACCGCCCAACAATAAATACAAACAAACGTGACATACATATCGCAACGGTCAACTCAACAGATAGACGATGAAGAAAATAACGTCAACGACGACAACCTCTGGTTAAGGGTTAGACGTCTAGATGTAAAGGTTTCCTTTCTGTATTCGCTTCATGTATTATTGCGCGCGCTAAAGTCTACCGCCTTATACCTTCGCAGACTGCCCGCTTCCCTGAGCGGCTTCGAAGGAGTGACAGCTCTTGCAAAAATGGATAATTGCATTCTGGCGATACCAGCCACGGCCGGCCTTGTTTTCGCGTATCTGCCCTGTCAGGAAACTGGCATTGTAGTGTCAGAAAAAATGGTAGGCAAAATAACAAGATTGCAAATATCCAAATGAAGGTTATGTCATGAATCTATCCGCTAAGACAGTTGTGCTTATTGCTATCGGGGCTGCCCTGTATGGCATTGGCGGCCTGCCTATGTTCGGCATCCCTGTCTTTGCCAACACTACCCTCAAACCCGCAATGGCAGTGCTTGCATTGTTCGGCGTGCTATTCGGCCCATTAGTGGGTTTCCTCGTCGGCTTTATCGGCCATTGGGTCACAGACCTGTTCGCAGGCTGGGGGGTATGGATCACTTGGGTTCTGGGTTCAGGTATCGTAGGTCTTCTTATTGGCCTCTACCCTAAAATCACCCGTAATCGCCTTGAAAAAGGGCTATTCGGCAAACTCGATTTCACCTTGTTCGTTGTCCTAGCATTCCTCGGCAACGTCTTGGGATATGGAACGTCCGCCTTCCTCGACGCCGTTCTCTACGCCGAACCCTTTACCAAAGTATTGGCTCAGCTCACCATTATCGCGGCTGGCAATACTGTGTTGATCGCAATTGTTGGTCATTTCATCTTATCCGCTGTTGCCAAGCGCAAGCAGCAAGGCTACAACCTCAAAGAGGCTTACTAACCGTATGTCTATTCAGTTTTCAAATTTCTCGTTCAAATATTGGGCGCTCGAGCAGCCGACCCTAAAAAACATCAACCTAACGATCGAGAAAGGTGAGAAGGTTGTAATTATCGGTCCAAGCGGTAGTGGTAAATCAACCTTGGGCCAATGCCTTAACGGCCTGATCCCATTTGCGGTAAAAGGCGATATTAGCGGCTCGCTCACTATTAATGGTAGCGAAACCCAACACATGGATCTGCACAAATGTACCAATATGGTTGGTACTGTTTTGCAGGATACCGATGGTCAATTCGTTGGCCTGAGCATTGGTGAAGATATTGCCTTTGCCCTTGAAAATCAGATGATTGCACCAGGCCCAATGCATGAAGTTGTACGCGAAACAGCAGCAATGCTTGAGCTTGATGACATGCTAGAGCTCTCTCCTTTCGATTTGAGTGGCGGCCAGAAGCAACGGGTATCGCTTGCGGGTGTAATGGTTGATGATGTCGAGATTTTGCTTTTCGACGAACCTCTCGCTAGCCTCGACCCGCATACAGGCCGTGCCACTATCGAAATCATCGATCGCTTGCACCGTGAAACAGAAAAAACCGTTGTAATCATCGAACACCGCCTAGAAGACGTTCTACACTGCCATGTTGACCGCGTTATCCTGATGGATCGCGGTGAGATCATCGCCAACATGACACCGGATGAAATTCTGGCAAGCCCGCTGCTGGCTAAACACGGTATCCGCGAACCTCTATATCTGTCTGCTATGAAGGCTGCTGGCTGCACCATTACAGCCGACGACAAACCTGCTCATTTGGCATCAATGGATATCGAACGCTTCAAGCCACAGCTATTGAGCTGGTTCGAGCAGCAAGTACCGAACAACCCAACCGTTAATCTGAAATCATTGCTTGACGTCTCCCAGTTGGGCTATTCATACGATGGTCACCGTGCCACCTTGGATGACGTAACCTTCACCGTGCAAGAAGGTGAATTTGTTTCAATCCTTGGCAAAAACGGATCGGGCAAATCGACAATTACTCGTTTGATTATGGGCGTACTGGAACCCGATACCGGTAGTATCCACTTCAACGGTGTTGATCTGGCTGAACGCTCTATTTTTGAACGAAGCCAAGACATCGGTATTGTTCTGCAGAACCCGAACCATATGATTTCGCACCATATGATTTTCGACGAAGTCGCTTCAGGGCTACGCAACCGCGGTGTATCTGAAACCGAGATCAAAGAAAAAGTAATGGCAACGCTGGAACTCTGTGGCCTTGGTCGCTATCACCATTGGCCCGTCGATGCACTGAGCTATGGTCAGAAAAAACGCGTAACCATTGCCAGTATTCTGGTTTTGGAACCTAAGCTGCTTATTCTGGATGAGCCGACTGCGGGGCAAGATTACCGTCACTACACGGCAATGATGAGCTTCATCCGCGAGCTTAACCAAAAACTCGGAATCACCATCCTGATCATTTCGCACGACATGCATCTGGTACTGGAATACACCGAACGCGCCATCGTAATTGCTGACAGCAAGCTGCTTGTTGATGAGCCGGTGAACCGTATTTTCAGCCAACCAGACCTGCTGGCTCAGGCGAACCTGACAGAAACTAGCCTCTATACCCTTGGCAAAGTGCTAGGTATTGAGCGTATCGACAACTTTATTCATTGCTTCATCAACCATGAGGCAAACGCACAATAATGAAAACCAACAAAATTAAATTCGGTATCAGCTATATCAATACTGGCTCACCGCTTCATGCCCTCAATGGTATTACCAAGTTCATCCTGTTTATGGCATGGGTGACCATGGTACTGATCACCTTCGATATCCGTATCATCAGCGTGATGATCCTTATCGGCCTAGGTCTACTGAAGCTCTCCCGCGTCCCTTTTGCCTCTTACAAAACGCTCATGACAGGGACAGCGACTGTACTGATGATGAACGCCGTCTTCATGTTCCTTATTGCCCCGCAACAAGGTACGGAATATATCGGTAGTGAAACGGTTTTGCTGGCGGCAGGGCACTATTCTCTAACCAGCGAAACCTTGTTCTACCTGCTGGCAGTGACCATGAAATACTTCAGCATGTTCCCTATTGCTCTCGTGTTTGTGTTTACGACGCACCCAACAGAGTTTTCAGCGAGTCTGAATAAACTCGGCGTACCTTACCGTATAGCCTATGCCGTAAGCCTAACATTGCGCTACTTGCCAGAAGTAACCAAAGACTTCATCAATATCATGCATGCACAACAAGCACGTGGCGTTGATATTTCGAAGAAGGCATCAGTGCTGACTCGAATCAAAAACGTTGCCAAGATCTTGGGCCCTCTGATTTTCTCAAGCTTGGATCGCGCAGACGTAATTTCGAATGCAATGACACTTCGTGGCTTTGGCCGTAACCCTCGCAGAACATGGTACAGCTTGAAGCCTCTGACAGCCGTGGATTATGCCACCCTTGCAATTATTGCCATCGTACTTGGGTTGGGGATTTTCTACCGCTACCAGTCTGCACAGCTATTCTGGTACCCGTTCTAATCTTTTTGTGAGCAGGCACGCTTTTGCCTGCTCACCCCTTCTCCCACCATGCCATTCCCCCCTTCCCTAACGACACCTGCCCCCATCTTGCTCGTTTGCAAACCATTACTTGTCAATGCTACGTTTGACTTGCTCTTTTTATCACTACGCTGAACCAAGCGTGTGATTTAAACGTATTCAAAGCATTAACTTGCAAGGGAAATACGATGAAAAACAAATCACCCACGGGCACCCTGTCACGCGATTACAGCAGTACCCGCAATGACCAGAGCTATGCCAAAGTCCCCAAAAGCCGACTATCACGAATGAGCCGACTAGGTTTGCTGGCCTCCAAAGTGGCAGGAGGTATGATGGCAGAAGGCGTAAAGCAACTGGCAAGCGGCAACCGTCCTCGTATCAACGACTTGTTGCTTACCCCGGCCAATGCCAAGCGGGTTGCCGATCAGCTTGCACAATTACGCGGTGCCGCAATGAAAGTAGGCCAGCTTCTATCAATGGATGCCGGTGATCTCCTACCACCGGAACTGACGATCCTACTTGCCAGATTGCGTTCAGAAGCCAAGGCTATGCCCATCTCTCAACTCAACCAACTCCTCCAGCACGAATGGGATATTGACTGGCAAGACAGATTCCAGCGCTTTTCCTTCCAGCCGATTGCCGCAGCGTCTATCGGTCAGGTACACAAGGCAACGAGCCTTACAGGCCACCCGCTTGCATTGAAAATCCAATACCCAGGAATAAAAGAGAGCATAGACAGTGACGTAGACAATGTCGCCAGCTTACTGAGCCTATCAGGCCTACTCCCCAAAGACATCGACTACACTGATCTCCTCAATGAAGCAAAAAAACAGCTCCATGACGAGGCTGACTATCGCCTAGAAGCCGACTTACTCAACCAATACCGCAGCTTGTTGGCCCATGACCCGCGCTATGTCATACCTGAGGTATACAACGAGCTGACGACAGACAGAATTTTGGCCATGAGCTATGTCGATGGCCTGCCCGTCGAAAGCCTTACCAATGCCCCTCAAGAGACCCGCAACCATATTATCAACCTTGCTTTCGAACTGTTATTCAGAGAACTGTTCGACTTCCATTTAGTTCAAACCGATCCTAACTTTGCCAACTTCCTCTATCAGCCTGAGCAAAAGAAATTAGTTTTGCTCGATTTCGGCGCAACGCGTCATTATCCGAAGCATGTTGCATCAGGCTATCGAATGCTGCTCAGCGCAGTGATCGATAATGACCGTGATACGATGAACCTTGCCCTGCGAAAAATCGGCTTCTTTAGCCAGCCGATAACTCAGTCTCAGCAAAATGCCGTCATTGAGCTCTGCCTCGAAGCCTGTGAGCCGATCACCCAAAACGGTATTTTTGATTTCGGACAATCTGATCTCGCTAGCAGGATCCGCGATGCAGGAACAGCCCTGAGCATGAAGGAAAACTACTGGCACACACCTCCTGCCGATGCCATTTTTTTTCACCGCAAGCTCGGGGGGCTTTATCTTCTGGCAGCGCGGCTCAATGCCCGGGTTAATATCCGCGAGTTATTTGAACCATACCGAATCCAAGCCTACTCTGAGATCTGCCATCCCTAAAATCTATCCGGCAAGATGACAGTGCCCTCTCAGAAAAGGAGCTAGAACGTACATGAAGGTACATCGAGGCATAACGCGCAGCATAATTGCACATTGGCGCTTGCTCGCTAGCATGACATTAATGCTAACCACACTATTGCCTCTTTATACTAGGGCATCACCCACGGAAGTACTCCGCTCGACCAGCGTTGGCATGAATTACCTCGTGGAGAAAATAGCTGATGTCGACGCCGTCCCATGGGGACTTGTGTGGTTTGACAAGGAGCACCTCCTAATTACGACCCGCTCAGGTACCCTCACCAAGCTCAATATTAATACCAGCCAACAGCAACCTATTACGGGATTGCCTGCAATTGATGAATTCGGTCAAGGCGGGTTACTTGATGTCGCCATTCCCCCATCACATGACGGCTCAATAAGATGGATTTACTTCACATACAGTAAGCATCTAGGCGATAGACGCTACGCAACAACACTGAGCCGAGCAAGACTAGCAGCAACACAACTCCTAGACTGGCAGGATCTGATCATTACTCGCTCAGCCAGCGACTCCTCTCGGCATTTTGGCAGTCGAATAGCTTTTGATGGCAAAGGACACCTGTTTTTCTCCATCGGCGATCGTGGCCATCGCCCAAACGGCCAAGATCTCACCACTCATGCAGGGAGCATTTTGCGGCTCAACCTTGATGGGTCGATACCCGACGATAACCCTTTCCGGCAGCCACCAGCTTCCGAAACCTCGCCAGCCCCACAACCGGAAATCTGGAGCTACGGCCATAGAAACCCTCAGGGGCTCGCTTTTGACCCTCAGTATAATCGGCTGTGGTCCAATGAACACGGCCCCCGTGGTGGTGACGAGATAAACCTCATCCAACGAGGCAACAACTATGGCTGGCCGATTACTTCCCACGGCAAAGAATACTGGGGCCCCCTCGCAGTCGGTGAAGCCAAAATAAAAGAGGGGATCCATTCCCCGCAACTTGTCTATACCCCCTCCATCGCGCCAGGCAGCCTACTTGTCTATAACGGTCCGGCTTTTCCGGCATGGCAAGGTCAGCTCTTCAATAGCGCACTCAAACTACGCCACCTCAACCGCGTGAGTGTTTCATCCCAGCTGATACTTCGTGAGGAAGAGCGCTTGCTAAGCACTCTCGATGAGCGAATTCGGGCGCTGATTAGCGATCCAGCAGGCTGGATCTACTTCAGTACCGACTCAGGTGGCATATTCAGAATCCGGCCAGCAAACTAACATCGCACCATGCATATTATGCATAAACTTATTGAATATTTGTCATTTGAGTCATGCTATTGAATCTTCTATCATCCGGCCTCTTTTTTTTGCATTGAGGCTTTGATGTTTTCCCAATCTCTCACCGCCCAACTCATCCGTATGGGGCTATTGCTGGCTTTGACGCTATTTAGCGTCCATCACTGCCAGCCACTGCTCGATGCTTTGGCTGAGCATGCAATGAGCAGTGGCTGCCATCAGCAAAACTCAAGCGAACCCAATTTTTCCGGACTATAAACATGAGTATTTTTCGTTTCCCTCTACTGGTATGGATGGGAATAGGGACATTGATCATTAGCCTAGGGATCAGGCAGTCTTTTGGTATCTTCATGATGCCGATTTCCATGCACTTTGATACCGGTCGGGAATTTTTCAGCTTAGCGATTGCCGTACAGAACCTGATGTTCGGTGCCTTTCAGCCGTTTGTCGGCATGGCGGCCGATCGCTGGGGCGCCCAAAAGGTGATGTGGACAGGGGCTATTGCCTACGCGTTGGGCTTATATCTCACTTCCATCGCTCTTGAGCCAGGCTGGCTGTATCTCTCCCTTGGTACATTAGTCGGCTTGGGACTAAGTGCAACGAGCTATGTAATCGTACTGGGAGCGGTGGCAAAAGTCGTACCAGCCGAGCATACCGCAAAAGCCTTCGGCCTAACTACAGCAGCAGGGTCATTCGGCATGTTTGCCGTGATCCCAGGTGCACAATACCTGCTGAGCGAATTCAACTGGCAGACCGCGTTGCAAGTATTTGCCATGCTATGCGGCTTGATGATGGCTTTCTCTTGCTTTATGAACGCCAAAAATACAGCTGCGGCTAATACTGCATCTGCCGACAACGAACTCACCTTGCGACAGGCTCTGCGCGATGCTTTCCATCACCGAGGTTACTGGCTGATCCACATGGGGTTCTTTGTCTGTGGTTTCCATGTCATGTTTATTGCCACTCACCTGCCTAGCTACCTCGCTGACAAAGGGCTACCAGCCACAACAGCTGCGATGGCACTGGCTTATGTCGGTATTTTTAATATCTTCGGTAGCTATTTCTGGGGGGTGATGGGAGATAAATTCAGCAAACGCTATGTGATGTGTGCTTTGTATCTTATCCGTACCCTAGTTATCGCGGGATTTGTTGTTTTACCTGTCACCACTGAAACTGCCGCCTTGTTCGGCGGTGCCATTGGTTTCTGCTGGCTGGGTACCGTCCCACTGACCTCCGGTCTGGTTCGACAAATTTTTGGCCCTCGCTACATGTCGACACTGTATGGTCTGGTGTTTTTCACCCACCAAGTCGGCAGCTTCCTCGGCGCATGGTTTGGCGGACGAATCTATGACTATTACGGTAGCTATGAACCAATTTGGTGGACAACCGTGGTACTGGCTTTCCTTGCGGCACTGATCCATTTGCCAGTCAACGATAAACCAATCTACCAACCGGCAAACGCATAAACGGCATTAATAAAAAACGGGCAGTCTCCTGCCCGTTTTCCTGTTCAACACTTACAAACCGTCTCTCAGCATTTACACTTTGAATTGAGAGACCAAGCCATCCAAGGTGGCACTTTGGCTTGCCAAGCCCTCACAGGCTTTCTGCGCACTTTGAATATTGTGGAGTGTTTCCTCACAAGCAGTCACAATACCACGGATATTTTCACTCAAATTCCCGGTTACCACTGTCTGTTGCTCAGCGGCTGTCGCTACCTGATGATTCACATCGCTGATCATGGTAATAGAATCGCTCATCGCATCCAACGCCGTATTGGTCTGCTGCGCCCGTTCAACTGTCGTCGTTCCCGCTTCGGAATTATTGCGCATCGCATCGACCGACTGACCAACAGTATCTTGCAGTTTCTCTATCATGGTATGAATTTCGCTGGTACATGATTGAGTTTTGTTCGCTAGTGAGCGAACTTCATCAGCAACAACAGCAAATCCACGACCTTGCTCGCCGGCACGGGCTGCCTCGATAGCCGCATTCAGCGCCAATAAATTAGTTTGATCGGCAATGCCGCGAATCACTTCAAGAATAGAAGAAATAGCCGCAACATCTTTCTCTAGCTCCTGAATAACAACACTTGATTCATCAATATCATTGGCAAGCTGACCAATAGCTGCAACCGACTCTGCGAGTGTTACCTGCACCGTTTGCGACTGATCACTAATAGAACCGGTTACTCTAGCCGCTTCTGCAGCGTGACCGCTAACACTCTGGCTAGTTGCCGTTAATTCATGTGCCGCTGACTCTACCTCATTGCACTGTGATTGTTGGGAGTGGCATGAATCAAGCACCTGTGCTGCCAAGGTACTCACATGGGCCGCATCCGTACGGACATGGTGAGAAGCGGTCACTACTTTAGCAAGGGTGTTATGAATTTTATCGACGAACGTATTAAACGCCGTGGCCAATTGACCGATCTCATCGCGTCCCGTTACCGGTACCCGCGTAGACAAATCACCATCACCCGCAGAGATATCCTCCAGAGCTTTGGTAAGTTGCTGCAACGGATTAACAATCACACGAGTAATTACCAAGGTAACAAATACAGACATCAAAAGAGTAATAATGGCACCAACCAACAGTGTATTGTTTGTCGTTTCACTATGCGCCTGAACCTCATTCACCAAGGCTTCACGATGAGTTTCAATGTCTTTACGTACTACTTTAAGTAGCTTGCGAATTGCCTCAAAATCTTTTTCCGCTATCGCTTCATTGTCATAATAATAATCCCGAGCCAAATCAGGATTATTAATCATATAATCATAATGTTTTTGCCACTTATCAAATTCTTGCTCGAGTTTCTTGATGTTGCCTCGGCTGGCTTCAGGCAAAAAGCCGATATCGACCAATTGATGTACAGAGGAAATTCGTGGGAAGGCTTTCGGGGCATTATCATAAAAATTAAAACGATGGAGCTCGATACTGGCCGTATCATGAGGTTTAGTTAATGCCATCCCCATCCCTGCTGCCATAATCTGGTACATATCCCGGTATGCATCTTCCAGCTTATCTAACACAGGTTGCACTTTTTGGCTTAATAATTCATTGGCTTGTTGCTGATCATTATGGACAACAAACACCTGGGCAATTAATCCCGAAAATACAATTGCGACAATTGCGACAGGGATCGCCAGTTTATATTTAAAACTTATATTATTTAGCCAATTCATACTGCTCCGTTGTCCCTAAGAATAATAAATTAGAATATTTTGCAAAAATACTTAAAAGCTATTGTTATTAATACCTTTTACCACTTTTGCAATGGCTGAAAAAACAAATTTACGAATCGTCATAATGAGCATGAAACATCGTTAAATTGTGTTTTTAATTAATCGTCCACTTATTAATATGAAACCACGAGCATTTTATGTGAAGCCCACCCCACATTTCCGTGACTAGATATGAAAAAAGCCCCCTGCATTGAGGGGGCTTGAGTGAAATAAGTAACAAATTCCGTAATATTACAAATGCTCACCACGACGCAGCGCATCAATTCGCTTATCCAATGGTGGGTGCGTCATAAATAATTCTGATAATGATTTTTTACCATTAATACCGAATGCCATCATCGAACCTTCCAACTGAGACTCGTGACTCATTTTCAGGCGCTCAAGTGCAGCAATCATTTTCTCTTTACCCACAAGGTGGGCTGAACCTGCATCGGCCTTAAACTCACGGTGGCGGCTATACCACATGGTCAGAATGCTGGCCAAGAAACCAAATAGTAATTCCATGATCGATGACACGATAAAGTAGGTCATGTAGCTGCCACCTTCACCCTCTTCATCATTGTTATTCACACCGCTGATCGCACCGGCCACCAAACGTGATACAAAAATAACGAAAGTATTCACCACACCTTGCATCAAGGTCATGGTCACCATATCACCATTGGCAATATGACTGATCTCGTGAGCCAATACCGCTTCAGCCTCATCACGTGTCATGCTGTGTAGCAAACCCGTAGAAACTGCAACCAAGGAATCATCACGCTTTGCTCCTGTCGCAAAAGCGTTAATATCCGCTGAGTCGTATACCGCTACCGTTGGCATACCAATACCCGACTGCTGTGCCTGACGAGATACGGTTTCCATCAACCAATGCTCTGTTTCATTGCGTGGATGCTCAATAACCATGCCACCGACAGAACGCAAGGCCATCGACTTCGACATAAATAGCGAAATCAATGAACCACCAAAGCCGAACAATACCGCCATGACCAGCAAACCTGACAGACTACCCGGCTGCATTCCTGTAACGGCATAGATAATGTTCAGGACAACACTGAATACCAGCAACACAGCAAGGTTCGTTGCCAAAAACAATGCAATACGTTTCATAATATAACTCTTTACTCCAAAAGAGGGACGAGGCTCACAATATACCAATAACCAATACGATATTGTTAATTCTGTGACCCATGATGTAATTGATATTAATAGTATGGTCGTTGAAATGAAAAACAAGTGGAAGTGTAAAATTGTTACGTTTCGTTAGAGTTTAAACAATGAAAGTCAGCAGTATTATCACTAAAAGCTTATACCTTAGACTTTGGTCTTATTGCTTACTGACTAATTCTGCTCTATCGTCGCAATTATACTGACACGCTATAACATCTCATCAAGGAGGAATGATGGCAGATCATGAAAACTACCGGGTAGCCATTGACATTTTACGCTGTCATCTTGGCATGTCTGCTGAAGAAGCCCGCAAGGAACTCGGTCTAGATCAAGAAACAAATCAACACGAAGCCGAATCACAAGGTGCATTACTCGACTTGCTGAATAAAAGTTAGTTTTGACTCATTTCTATTTAAGCCTCTCTTTCGAGAGGCTTTTTTCATTGTGTTGCACATAAAATGTGATATACATCACCGTACAGATCCCATTCAGGCGCAGTTCTTATAATTGCAACTGTCTTTTTCTTTTACATTTTTGGAATCACTATGCTGTCCATCGCAACCGAATCCATGCAGGAAATAGCGCCGTCAAATACTAAACGCAACCCGTTAATTAAAAGCCTATCGCTCTTCGCCTACTTCGCACTGCTATTAGGCTGTACCGGATTAGCCATCCATGCTGATGTCATCCTGCTACACGGCACGGTACAAGACAACTCCGTTATCGAGAGCCTACAAGACGTTTATTTGCTTACTAGCTGTCTTCTATTCATTGCTGTGGCTGTTCGCCAACCAAGGCAACGAGGATTTGCAGTCCTAGTTGGTGGTTTCTTTGCCGTTCTGCTAATTAGAGAGCTCGATGGTGTGCTTGATTACGTATACCACGGCTTTTGGAAAGTCCCGGCGCTTATCGTCTCGGGCTATGCTATTTGGTTTGCATACAAGCACAAGCAAGATACTCTCAACGGCTTAGCCCGCTACTTACAGCATCCGACATTCAGTTTAATGTTGGGCGGCATGGCTTCTCTGCTGATCTTTTCCCGTATTTTTGGTATGTCTGAACTATGGCAAGCACTGATGGGAGATAATTATATCCATAGTGTCAAAAATCTTGCCGAAGAAGGTGTTGAGTTACTCTCCTATACGCTAATCGTATTTGCAGCAGGCTGGTATACCCTTCCGCAATTATTTCGCAAAGCTCCTACAGACATTCATTAATAAAAAAAACCTGCCGAGGCAGGTTTTTTTATATCCATTTCTATCACAATCCGAGTGGTGCAAGATCAATATACTTAGACAGATCGCGCTTTTTAATACCTGGCATATACGGGATTTCACCCAGTTTCTTACCCGGCAAATTCTCCTCAAGCATACGAATGATTTCTGCATAGTTGTCTGTGCCTGGGTTAATTCGGTTGGCAATCCATCCAACTAACTCCAAACCATCGTGCTTAATTGCTTCGGCGGTCAGTAATGCGTGGCTCAAACAACCGAGCTTCACCCCCACCACCAAAACAACCGGCAATTTTTCACGTTTCACCCAGCTAGACAAAAAGTCATCGCGAGTCACAGGTACACGCCAACCACCAGCCCCCTCAATCAGAACCACGTCAGATTTTTGCTTCAGGTGCTCAAGGCCTTTAGAGATGACATCAAAATCAATCACTCTCTCTTCTTGAATCGCCGCCAAATGCGGAGAGACAGGGGCTTCAAAAGCATACGGATTCACTTCATCGTAAGCCAGTTCGACGACTGAGGCATCTTGAATATATAAGGCATCAGAATTACGCATGCCCTCTGCTGTCAGTACACTGCCTGAGGCAACAGGTTTGTAACCCGCCATCTTGATATTCGCGCTGGCTGCCGCATGAAGAATAGCGCGCGAGGCAACAGTCTTACCCACTTCAGTATCGGTACCTGTTACAAAGAAAGCGTTAGTCATTAATAATCACTCCAAAACAGACTTGGTATGTTGCTGGCAGTTGTCCATTCTCATGACGAAACACATTATAGGCACTTTCAAGATCCAGAATCGTCTTACGACCCGCCAAGCCAGCCTTCCGCCCCTCCTGCAAATGCGTTGCGCCAATCCCCTTCAGATCCCTCATAAGTTCAACTGCCGAGTTGAAATACAATGTAATTGGAGAAAATTCTAGGTCATAGCGCATACATCCCGCTTGCGCCAGCGCAACTTTTACTGCCTTTTGAGAAAGAAAGCTATTCACATGTTGATATTGATCAACCTGCTGCCATGCCTGAGTTAGCTCATCCAGTGACCCCTCGACTAAAGTCGTAAACACAATCAGCCCACCGTGCCTCACTACGCGTTTCAATTCCTTAAGGGGCGTAGCTAGATCATCACACCACTGCAAGGCAAGGCTACTAAATGCAATATCGTATGTACTGTCGGCCATTGGCAACGCTTCGGCATCTGCCAGGATATAATTCACCTGATTACCACACCGCAGCCTCGCCTGCTCAAGCATTTCCGGCGACAAATCAACCGCATCAACCTGTAGCCCCCGCGATGATATTTGCTGACTAAAAAAGCCTGTGCCACACCCCAAATCCAGTACACGCGTACCCGTTGCAATCGCTGAGGGCAGCTTTGCCAATAAACGCCCCCCAACCAGCCGTTGAAAAGACGCCGCTTTGTCATAATCTTTCGCAGCACGCCCAAATGCCAAGGCAATCGCTTGTTTGTCTACCGAGGGGCATTCAGTCCCCCCCGATTGGCTATTTTGCACTGTTGCTACGGATAGTTTTTTATTCATCATCCATTACCTCGTTCAATGCCGTTGCCAACTGCTCAACATGACCCACGCTATGCGCCGCGGTCAGGGTTATACGCAGCCGAGCCCCATTGACCGGTACAGTGGGGGGTCGAATCGCCGCAACCCAAAACCCTTTGCGCCTCAACGACGACGATAACGACAGTGCCCGCTCACTACGGCCGACGACAAGCGGTTTTATCGGTGTCTGGGTACCAATCAGCCCGACACCGTGCTTTAACTGACCGGATAAGCATTCCGACAATTCAGCGAGCTTTTCGCGCCGCCACTGATCGCGCTGTATCATTTCACATGAGACTCCCAACGCATGAGCCTGTGCCGGCGGCATGGCCGTTGAGTAAATATAGTGCCGAGCAAACTGAATTAAATACTCGGCAATCTCCTGCGAACACATTACTGCGGCCCCCTGTAACCCAAAGGCCTTACCGAAGGTAACCACAAGAATATCTGGCTTAATTCCTGCCAGCTCACAACTGCCGCGACCGTCATTACCCAATACACCGCACCCATGAGCATCATCCACCAGCATCATACTTTGGGCATTGAGGCTCAGAGCCCTGATATCTGCCAGTGGGGACATGTCGCCATCCATACTGAAAACACCTTCGGTGACGACTATCGATGCCTGCTCTGGCGCTAAACGCGCAAGCAACTTTGCTAATGACGCTGTATCATTGTGGGCAAAACGGCGCATCACCGCTGGCGATAAAATGCCAGCCTCCATCAAAGAAGCATGATTAAGCTTGTCTTGAAACAGCACATCTGAATCATCAAGCAAGGTGAATAACAATGCCTGATTGGCAGCGAAGCCACTGCTGAACAACAAGGCTCGCTCAAACCCTAGCCATTCGCACAGCCGAGATTCTAAATTACGATGGGGAACATGCTGGCCGGTAACAAGTGGTGATGCACCACTTCCAGCCCCGAAGCGGGCCAACCCGTCCTGCCATGCGGAAATCAATTCTGCCGATTGCGCCAGCCCTAGGTAATCATTACTGGAAAAATTTAAATATGGCTGTTCATCACAATAAATATTAGGCTGATTTGCCAACCGGCATACTGTATTCGGATTGCGGTAAAGGCCCAGTGCCTTACGCTGGCCTAACGCTTGCTGTATCCGTGCACTATAGTGATGCGTCATAGAACATATCGTCTTTTCCCGGCCGTGAAGCAACACGTACCGCAACTTGCCCTAGAATTTCTTCAGCCTGAACCTCATCGGGTTTCGCGACCTGTTCCTGACGGTTAATGCCAAGCTTGGCGAAAAGTTGCATATCTTTGTCTTCGCCGGGATTCGGTGTCGTCAGCAGCTTGCAGCCATAAAAGACCGAATTTGCCCCCGCCATAAAGCACAAGGCTTGCATTTGCTCATTCATATCTTCTCGCCCGGCCGACAAACGCACTGCTGATTGCGGCATAATGATTCTGGCCACGGCGATAATGCGGATAAAATCAAAGGGATCGACATCTTCTGCAGATTCGAGCGGCGTCCCCTTGACTTTAACCAGCATGTTAATCGGCACACTCTCCGGATGCGTTGGAAGATTCGCCAGTTCTACCAGCAAGCCCGCACGATCGCGGTGGCTTTCCCCCATACCAATGATCCCGCCAGAGCAAATTTTCATCCCCGCATCACGAACATGGCTCAAGGTATCCAGACGATCCTGATAAGTCCGAGTCGTGATGATATTGCCGTAGAATTCCGGCGAGGTATCGAGATTATGGTTGTAGTAATCAAGACCGGCCTGTGCCAGCTCATTGGCCTGCGCCCCCGTGATCATCCCAAGAGTCATACAGGTTTCCAAGCCCATCGATTTTACGCCCTTGACCATATCCAACAGATAGGGCATATCACGCTCTTTGGGATTTTTCCAAGCAGCCCCCATACAAAAACGCGTGGCTCCCGAGGACTTGGCCTTTTGCGCCGCATCCAGAACTCGCTCCACTTCAAGCAGACGTTCACGCTCAATATCAGTACGGTAGTGGGCACTCTGCGGGCAGTATTTGCAATCTTCAGGACAAGCGCCCGTTTTAATAGAAAGCAAGGTGCTCACCTGAACCTTATTGGCCTCATGATATTGGCGATGCACCAACTGTGCCTCGAACAACAAATCCATGAACGGTTTCTCAAACAAGGCTTGAACTTCCTCGACTGTCCAGTCATGACGTACTTCCACGTGTAATAACCTCTTATTTTTATTAGTTATTTATATAAGACAAGTCCCAAATCAGCACAGTGGCGAGCCACTCGAGACGATCTTTATCAAACTAACTTATCTGCTTATTGATACTTGGCTAGTCTACTGGGAGACGGTAGACTGTCAACCACCAACAAGGAACAAGGTTTACATCTGTGCTAAAAGCAACCAACTCTATTGATCTCCAATTTGACCAACAGCATATCTGGCACCCCTACACATCGACAGTCTCACCGCTCCCCTGCTACCCAGTCAGTCGGGCTGACGGGGTTTACCTAACCTTAGAAGACGGTAGAAAGATCATTGATGGAATGTCGTCATGGTGGTCAACCATACATGGCTATAACCATCCAGATCTCAACAACGCCGCCAAAACACAAATAGACCAGATGTCACATGTTATGTTTGGCGGAATTACCCACCAGCCCGCTGTCGAGCTGTGCAAGAAACTGATCGATATCACGCCCTCTACACTCCAGCACGTATTCCTCGCCGATTCTGGCTCTGTCGCCGTAGAAGTCGCCCTGAAAATGGCTCTTCAGTATTGGCACAGCAAAGGTCAACGCCGGCCGAAATTTCTTACCGTTCGTCACGGATACCATGGCGATACATTTGCCGCCATGTCGGTAACTGATCCCGATAATTCAATGCACTCCCTGTACAAAGGTTTCTTACCCGAGCATATCTTTGCCGAGTCACCACAAGGGGGATTCTTCGAGCCGTGGCAAGAACAGGATATTGAGGACTTCAAGGAAAAAATAACGATTCACAGCCAAGAAATTGCAGCGGTGATCATCGAACCTATCGTACAGGGTGCGGGAGGGATGCGGATCTACCACCCGACATTCCTCAGCAAGGTACGTCAGCTGTGTGACCAACATGGAATACTGCTCATCGTTGATGAAATTGCGACGGGATTTGGCCGAACCGGAAAATTATTTGCATGTGAGCACGCGGGGATCACACCGGATATCATGTGTCTGGGTAAAGCGCTGACTGGTGGATATATGACACTGTCAGCGACCTTGACCACATCTCATGTCGCAGACACGGTATGCAATGGCGAGGCAGGATGCTTCATGCATGGCCCTACCTTCATGGGCAATCCATTGGCCTGTGCGGTCGCCAATGCAAGCCTCGATATATTGGCTAAGAATCACTGGAAAGAACAGGTAAAAAGCATTGAAAAACAACTTGCTGATACCCTCCCGGCACTAACAAGACTCGGCAATGTAAAAGCCGTTCGATGGTTAGGTGCAATTGGCGTGGTAGAGCTACACAGCCCTGTAGATTTGGCGGTTATTCAAGAAGTATTTGTCGACAACGGTGTATGGATTCGCCCATTTGGCACACTTGTCTACATAATGCCTCCTTTTATTATTACTCAACAAGAACTTAGCAAATTAACTTCTGCCATTGAACAAGCATTGCAATAGTATCGAAAAGCAGACAACACCCGAGATCTGTCTGCTTATACTTTTTCTGAACGTTATAGCACGTTAGAACGTACCCAATAATATGTAACGTCAGTAAAGGCTAAAATTATGCAATTACCACTTTTTCCATTACAGATTTACCTGCTGCCCGGCGGCGTCAGCAAACTACGAATTTTTGAACCCCGCTACACTCGCCTTGTGAAATTAGCCATGGCATCCAGCGATGGCTTTGGGCTCTGCATGAAAGATGACACTAATCTATGTCACTTTGGTACCCGGGCAATCATCACCGATTTTGAAAAATTGCCTGATGGACTCTTAGGTATCACGGTCAAGGGTATCGAAAAATTTGTAATCAACAGACATTGGAAGGAAGACGACGGATTGCGGTTTGGTGATATCACTATGTTAACCAACTGGACACCGGCTGACATTAAGTTTGTCGACAGAGATATATCAAACAGCCTGAAAGCCCTGTTCGATGAATATCCTGAGCATGCCGCGCAATACCCAATCCCCGATTACAATGACATGACATGGGTATGCCAGCGCTGGTTGGAATTACTCCCTCTAGAGACCAACCAAAAGCAATGGTTCATGAGCCGCAGTGATCATCGTGCTGCACTCTCATTTCTTCATAATGTGATAGATGAGCAACTAAAAAAAGATCTGTAGCAAAAGCATTTAATGTCTGTGGATGTGTTTTTTAACAAAGACTTATTGATATTTTATTGTTTAATTCGAGAGTTCCGTGTCCAAAACAATATATATTTACTCTAAAATAAATTCATATTTTTCGAATAGACAATCAGAAAGCACAAATAAAATCGCATATAGCATACCTAAGCGCTCATGAACAAGACAAATTTATCGCCTTATTTTAATCAACTGTCTCTCTTGGAATATTTGAGTAAACCACCAACATCTAATTAGCCTTCAATCAATTTCATCAACAAATGGCCGTCGTACATCGCCTGCTTAACCAAAGCAGCCCCCGGCATAGTGGCTTGGGTGTAGAAGCAACTTTGCTCAATTACTAACCCCTTATTGTACAGCGGTAATGACTGAGTACGGATACATTCCATAATCGCAGGATACAGCACTGATTTAGCGCGATTAAATTCGCCTCCAATCAGTACCTTGTCAGGATTGAACAAATTAACCATAATCGCAATGGCCTGACCAAGGTGGTGGCCAAGCTCAACGATGATCTGCCTTGCCAGAGTGTCTCCAGATACGGCAGCATCACAAATACCCTCGATGGTCAGCACCTTGCCATGCAGGCTTGAGGGATGCCCCTCACGAAGTCTCAACTCCACTTGCTCGATAACCGCCTTCAAGCTCGCCACCGTTTCCAAGCAACCATGATTGCCACAAAAACAACGTTTGCCATACGGCTTAATCTGAATATGGCCTAATTCACCGACATTGCCCATTCTGCCCGACAAGACCATATTATCCAGCACGATACCAGCACCTACACCGTGGTGAATCGAAACAAGCAGCGAGTTGGCCACATCCCGTGAATTACCAAATAGTTTTTCGGCCAAGGCCCATGAGCGGGTATCGTTCCCGATAAATACCGGCAACCCCGTCGCATCATGAATAGCAGGGCCAAGCTCTAGGTTATGCACTTCGTAATAAGGCATCTGCAATACCACTCCCGTCTCGGCATTCACAAGACCCGGAAGTGATACGGCTATAGCGGTGATTCGATCAAGCTCGCTAACATGGCGGGCAAAGAAAGAGTGGATTTCTTCTATCAGTTTCTTCAGCACTTCGTCTTGATGAAGAACATCAAGATTCTGTCGCTCCTCGACCAATATATCCCCTCCCTGTTCATGCAAGGCAATGGTCATATAACCACGACCCAAACGCATCGACAAAAACTGCCATCCTTCATTGGCAGGAACCAGACCTATCGCGGGACGGCCTCGGTTCGACGATTCTTGAATCGCTGTCTCTTTGATCAAATGCGCTTCTATCAATTCCCGAGTGATCTTGGTGATACTGGCAGGAGCCAATTGGCTGCGCTTCGACAGTTCGATGCGTGAAATTGGAGCATACTGGTCAATTAGCTTGTACACGCTGCCAGCATTATTTCTTTTAATATGATCAATATGACCGGGCTGGGCGACGTACATGCCAAACTCCTGAAAAAATAAAAGTAATTGCTAACGAATTTTTTTACTTTGCGAACTAATTGTGAAGCCAAAGTTTTTTGCTACGTGATAGCTGTCACAGGGAAATATGAAATATTTAGGAAAATTTGCTCTCTGTAACATAAATCCATAATTATGCGGCTGCTTATTTCAGCAATAAAATTTATGGGAGCCTCAACACGGATCCCGATACCATCGTTAGCTCTAGCTGGTATAATCCGCAGTCAATCTTTTACCACCACGAGGTTAGCGGTGTACAAAATTAACGAAGTATTTGAAACCATTCAAGGTGAAGGCGTATTCACTGGCATGCCCGCCATTTTCGTACGTTTGCAAATTTGCCCTGTCGGGTGTTCATGGTGCGATACGAAACAAACGTGGAGTGCCGAACCGCAAGATCAGACCACTATTGAAACGGTGATGGCCAAACGAGGCGATTCACCACTATGGTGTGAGCTAGATGCAGATGGCGTCGTTAAACTACTTCAAGATCAAAAATATACCGCAAAACATGTTGTTATTACTGGTGGCGAGCCTTGTATCTATGATTTGATACCGCTTACCACGGCTCTCGAGAACGCTGGATTCCATTGTCAGATCGAAACCAGCGGGACATCCGAGATCCTCGCAACCGCAGATACCTGGGTCACCGTCTCACCCAAAATCAATATGAAGGGCAAATTGCCAGTATTGGCCAGCGCTTTGGCGCGAGCAGATGAAATCAAACATCCAGTCGGTACTGAAAAAGACATCGAGCAACTGGATGCCCTGCTTGCCGGAAAAAACCTCAAACCCAAGGTCAACATCGCCCTTCAGCCTATCAGCCAAAAACCACGCGCGACCGAGTTGTGCATCGAAACCTGCATCAAACGCAACTGGCGCCTGTCTATCCAAACACACAAATACCTGGCTATTGCCTAACTTCCTGCCCTGATTCTCCGGCAGCCGTCTTAACAACAAGACGGCTGCATTATCCTCAAGACCATTTTCAATTCCGGCAATCGCCCTCCTCCCCATCACTATACTCAATCAAAAACCTATTACCGATGCTACTGCCTCGAAGGAGTCAATGGGGACAGCTCGGATTCGATACACTTTTTCTCAGGCACTGAGGGGAAAATTATGCGCAATTATCTAGGGTGTTGCCTATGGGCAGCGGTGAGCCTTCTATTGACTGCCTGCGGCGATAGCGGAAACACCACAACCCCAACCGCGGCTGAACCCGCTCCCACCCGTACCCAATTCACCGTCTCGGTTGATCTTCCGGCAAATATGGACACCATCGCCTTTCAGTCCAATCTATTACAGCCAGCCTACGCCGATGCTGTAAGAACCCTTACTGAACAGAATTTCACAGCTGTTTGGCTCGATGATAAAGGGCTTATTGCCGATACGATTGAGATTAGCCAGTGGTCAACAACCGGCGATGGCATTTACACCCTCGAGGCTGGTACGCGTCCCAGAATCAATGCCGTCCTGCTACTTGATGTGAAAGGCGTACCTGAAATCACCCTAGGTGAAACCCTGCCAGAAGGTCTCTATATCACCCCTCTGGCAACAGAACGACTGAGCATTACTCTTGAGTCATCCCTTGCCTACTTCGCCCTCGCTAAGCGCGTGGCGCAAATCGGCAACTGGGGAGTATTCGAAGACGTTTTTATCGAGGCACCACAAGGCAAAGTGCTCTTCGCATATCAAGATATCAATACCATCGCAACGGACATCCGAGATACACTTTTTCCCAAATTAGGGCTACAAGGCCTAACACTCAAAGATCTGATGCAGCTCTCGCTGGTTAACACCATGATCGATGGCCGAATTGAGCGCTTCTTTACCGAGCAAGCCGCAACCGAAGCGGACATTCAGGCCATATTGAGTGACGGCTATTGGCAAATCAGCACCGAGAACAGCAATGCCGCCGTCGGTATTCATGCCGACCAAACCCTTTATGACGGTGCTGAGACAACGGTAAACGAATTCCGCTGGAACAAGGACGGCAATCAAGCCATTTCCCTTGCCGAGTTTTTCACATACTTCAGTAACTCCACATCCTTCTCTACCGACGATATCCAATTGCAGGTCCTGACTAACGAAGGCTGGACCGGGATGTTCAACTACCTCAAGGTCGTGGCAATCACTCGCCAATCAGCGGTTTTGACCGATGCGGCCTTGGATAAAGAGGATGAGGCAGGCATCCGGTTATCCGCCGGCGTTTACCCTCTGGAGGGCAAGCGAATTCACGATTTTCTATCGAGCAAGGATAATCATTACATAACCCGCTACATCAAACCCGATGCGCAATTTAGTGCCGGATCCTCTGGGTTCTACTTTACTTGGCGACCAGAAAATGAAACATATCTGCTATGTGACAACACCAATGGCCAAGACGAATGCCGGATCTCCCCTTACGCCCAACCGGATATCGACTATGTCACTTTGGATGAAGTGATCACGCCGCTGGAAGATGTCGGTGCTGAGATTGATTCAGTCAACGGCTTCAAGCTCAGTGACAATATCGTCGTGGAGCTCATCGATGACGGGTTCTTCACCGTACGTTACTGGAGCAATATCGCCGCCGATGAATGGACGATCCAGAGCTATGGGGTATGGGCGTCGACAAGCGCATTCGGCCAGCAACTCATTCGCTTTGATATTCCCGATATCATTCGCCAGCTCTCTGACAATTACCAATTTAACAGCCAAAAACTGTTTCTTGTTGCTGATAGAGATTTTGTCCATATCGGAGAAGTCCTGCTTGACGGCGAAGAGTTCAACTTCTCAGGTTTTGACATTGACGCCAAAGAGCAAATCTTCGCGGCAACCAGCCGTGACAATCTCCCGCCTTTCGGCAACTGTGAATTTGGCAATACGGGCAATGCCAATTCCGATCTTTATCTCAATGCCGTTACCGAATGTGGTGGTGATGAGAGGCTAACAACATCAGCCCTTGATAACCTACTTGACCGCCACTGGGTTCAAATCAGCCCTGATGGTGAAATCAGCGCTCAAATCCTACGCGACAATAACCAATGGGAACAATACCGCCATACCGAACTCGAAACGGGCAGTCGCAGCTGGTCATTAGGCGACGAGGGATACCTAACCCTGACTCCCGACACCAACGAGAATGGCAACTATAACCGCTGGGCGCTCACGAGCCGAGACTACGACCAACGTCTACTGGCATTTAAGCAATATCGCCACCTTGAAACCGGTAGCGATGCCCCCCTTGATGCCATTGACAATGTCATGGTGCGTTATTATGCCGCGGATCAACTAGCTAGCTGTGCGATCGCCGATTCAGGCTGGGATCCGGATACCACAACCCCCGTAACCACACAAACCTTGACGGATTACACCAATGCCGCAGCCAACTGCAAACAGATCTGGTTCGATCGAGATCCTCGCTTTACAGAAACCCTGTTAGTTGGCCAAACGGGAGAACGCTCTGATGACAAAGCACTCACCTTTGCCAACGACAGCTCTCGCTACTTGAAGTTAAGTGACGATTTTTCCGGTGACTTCTTCCTTGGCCGTTATATCGACTCAGATGGCTGTGGCTTCAACTTCGAAATCAAATGGCGACTGGAAGATGACGGGACGCTGTACTACGAAGCGCTGGACGGCTCAATGAACGAACGATTGCAAATCACCGATACCGATGGATTGCGCTTAGCCATCAAAGCCTTCAACCACCAAACCCGCTGGCAAACCGACGAAGCATTAGCCTATAGCAGCAATGAAGGGGAAATATGGAGTGATATCATAACCTTAATTGATGCGGCCGATGTGCCCGATGTTACCCCCATAGAAGCTCCTCCAGCAGAAGAAACACCCGCTTCAGAGGGGGATGGGACGAGCGGCGATGGAACAAGCGAAAACACGCCACCTGTTGAAGAAGACACCGGTCCCGATGCAGGTACGATTCTCAATGATGGCAAAACATGCGCTTATCTCCCCGAGACACCCGCTCCATAAACAAAGCAAAATCCAACAACCCGCACATAGCGGGTTGTTCCTTTCAGGGCTCGCACAACAGCACAGCGAACACTTATTGAACAGCAAACAACCGGATAAGCATCATTTGTTGACCTATTTCTGTTTTCAAGCTATTACAAAGCTTGATGCTGAACGCCAGACAGGTAATATTGGTGGTTTGGACTCTGTCTTTGGGGAATGAGTCCCTAAGACAGTAATGAAGTGCCTTAACGGAGAATAATTTACACATGACTTACGCGCCTGTAAAAGACGTACTGAGCGGTAAGCTAGCGGTTGACAGTGAAGTAACTGTTCGCGGCTGGATTCGCTCACGTCGTGATTCCAAAGCTGGAATCTCTTTCCTTGCCATTTATGACGGCTCTTGTTTCGACCCGATTCAGGCCGTGGTCCCTAATGAGTTGAATAATTACCAGGAAGAAGTCCTTAAGCTGACGACTGGTTGCTCTGTTGAGGTCACTGGTAAAATCGTTGAGTCGCCTGCACAGGGTCAGGATTTCGAACTAGCAGCAACTGACGTTAAAGTTGTTGGCTGGGTTGAAGATGCTGACACATACCCAATGGCGAAAACTCGCCACTCTATCGAATACCTACGTGAAGTGGCTCACCTTCGCCCTCGCACTAACGTTATCGGTGCTGTTGCCCGTGTACGTAACTGCTTGTCTCAGGCAATCCACCGCTTCTACCACGAGCAGGGTTACTTCTGGGTATCTGCACCTCTTATCACAGCCTCTGACTGTGAAGGTGCCGGCGAAATGTTCCGCGTTTCTACGCTAGACATGGAAAACCTACCTCGTACTGACGCAGGCAACGTTGACTACAACGAAGACTTCTTCGGCAAAGAAACGTTCCTAACCGTTTCTGGTCAGCTGAACGCTGAAGCTTACGCTTGTGCACTAAGCAAGGTATACACTTTCGGTCCAACTTTCCGTGCTGAAAACTCAAACACAAGCCGCCACCTAGCAGAGTTCTGGATGGTAGAGCCTGAAGTTGCGTTTGCAGAGCTAGATGACGTAGCCAAGCTGGCAGAAGACATGCTGAAGTATGTATTCAAAGCTGTTCTTGAAGAGCGCCGCGATGACCTTGAGTTCTTCGCACAGCGTATCGACAAGCAAGCGATCACTCGTCTAGAGCAGTTCGTTTCATCTGATTTTGCTCAGGTTGACTACACTGACGCAATCCAGATCCTTCTTGATTCTGGCCGCGAATTCGAATTCCCAGTTGAGTGGGGCATCGACATGTCTTCTGAGCACGAGCGTTACCTCGCAGAAGAACACTTCAAGGCACCGGTAATCGTTAAGAACTACCCGAAAGATATCAAAGCCTTCTACATGCGCATGAACGACGACGGCAAGACTGTTGCTGCGATGGACGTACTAGCACCCGGCATTGGTGAAATCATCGGTGGTTCTCAGCGTGAAGAGCGTCTGGATATCCTAGACGCACGTATGCGCGAAATGGGTATCGACCCTGAGCACATGAACTGGTACCGCGATCTGCGCCGTTACGGTACAGTACCGCACGCTGGTTTTGGTCTGGGCTTTGAGCGTCTAGTATCTTACGTTACCGGTATGGGCAACGTACGTGACGTAATCCCATTCCCACGTACTCCACGCTCTGCCAGCTTCTAATTATTGGCAATAAAGCGTTCGACAATAAAAAAAGGCTACCTTCTGGTAGCCTTTTTTATTCTATCGCGACTCAGTATTACTCGGCCGCTTCCTGATCTTGCGGACGGAAACGATACTGAACACCCAATAGGAAATTTCTTAAAATCTGATCCTTACATTCGCGGTAATGCTTGTTATCAGGCTTTCTGAAAAAAGCACTTAGTTCATGGTTGCTAATCTCGCAGTCAACCGACTTCAAAACCTCGATGATATCATCAGCCTTAAAGTTCAACGCAATACGCAACTTCATAAAAATCATATTGTTGGTCAGACGTGACTCAGGGACAGGTTGCGGGCCTTCTTTCTTGCCACGTTTGGTATTAATCAAACCATTCAGAAAAATAGCCAGCTCATGATCGGTACATTTTGTAAATGCCGCATCATCTTCTTTCTTAAGCCAATCACTCACTTGCTCTCGAGTTACCTCATGATCCGCCTCAGCAAAAATATTCATCATCGCTGAATCATTAAAATCAAAGGTATAGCGAATACGTCGCAAAATGTCATTATTGAGCACAGTTGTTCCTAGTGATATTGCAGCCTTGTCGATATGACATACTGCCAAGTTGGATGCCATTCTAATAGATATATTTTATCCACTCAGATTTAATCGACCTGACCAAACTGCTATAGTGCTCGATTACAAACTCAATATAGAAACTAGACCATGGATACCCAACCCAATAACCCACTACACGGTATAACTCTCCAGACCCTTCTTGGTGAACTGGTTGATCACTATGGCTGGGAAGAACTAGGGCGTATCGTGAAAATTCGCTGCTTTACAAGCGACCCTAGCATCAAATCAAGCCTTAAGTTTCTTCGCCGTACCGAATGGGCTCGCAAAGAAGTAGAACAGCTGTACCTCGATACTTTTTTTATCTAGGTCACCGATCCCAAAGCTGCGGACCCCGCGCTATTCGGTAGAGACACCGCATTAACTCAACGTTATTTGCCCAACAACAAAAAGCCCGTACTAAGCTCAACTCAGTACGGGCTTTTATGATCAGAAGTTAAGCGGCTACCGCTTGCCCCGACACGCCTTTATCCACATCTTCGCCAAGAGTATTTGGCTCATCTTCATCCTTAACCAAGCTGACCATCAGGCCCGCGAATACCATCGAGCCGCCACCCAGCACAATCGCCATCATGGTATTACCGTCAAATGCCCAGCGGGTAAAGAAACCCAAGATCCCTGCAGCAAGTATCTGTGGCAGAACAATGAAGAAATTAAATACCCCCATGTAAAACCCCATTTTATTCGAAGGCAAAGAGCCAGCCAGAATTGCATAAGGCATGCATAGGATACTTGCCCATGCCAAGCCAATCCCCACCATGTTCAGCATCAACATAGAAGGATCTTGGATCAGGGCTATAGAACCTAAGCTCAACCCACCAATCACCAAGCTTAAACCGTGGACAAATTTACGGCTGGTACGCTCAGCAAGCCAAGGCAGAGCAAATGCCGCCAGTGCAGATATACCATTGTAAGCAGCAAAACAAAGACCCACCCAGTCTGCACCTTGGTTGTATTGAGCAGAGCTGGTATCGGTAGTACCAAAGATATGAGAGGTGACCGCTGAAGTGGTGTAAATCCACATTGCAAAAAGGGCGAACCATGAGAAAAACTGTACCACAGCTAGCTGGATCATCGTCTTTGGCATCGCCTTCAGATCGGCCAGCATACCCGCAAAACTCGCCTTTTCATCCGTTTCAGACGATTCGCCAGCCTCATGGCTATAACTGGCTAACTCTTCAGGCGAATACTCCTTGGTACGGTAAACTGTCCATAGGATAGTGCCGATAAACACCAGTGCACCACACAAGAATGAAATTTTGACTGACGGTGGCACCTCACCTGCGGGTGCGGTATTCGCAACACCTGCAATGTTCGTCAGCAAATACGGCATTGCCGAAGCAACCACAGAGCCAACGCCGATAAAGAATGTTTGTACCGCAAAGCCACGGGTACGTTGCGATGATGGCAAATTATCGGCAACCAATGCGCGGAATGGCTCCATCGAAATATTAATTGATGCATCCAAAATCCACAGCATACCAGCGGCAACCCAAAGATAAGGCGAATAAGGCATCACAATAAGCGCGAGCGATGATGCAACGGCCCCGAAAAGAAAGTAAGGGCGACGGCGGCCAAGGCGTGTCCAAGTACGGTCACTGAAGTAGCCAATGATAGGCTGAACCAGCAAACCAGTTAACGGTGCAGCAATCCATAGAATGGGGATTTGATCAATACTTGCCCCTAACGTCTCGAAAATCCGGCTGACATTCGCGTTTTGTAAACCAAAACCAAACTGAATGCCCATGAAACCGAAACTCATATTCCATATTTGCCAAAATGTAAGGCGTGGCTTTTCCATTATCGTATCCCCGAAACATACTTCAGCAACAACACGTGAGCCGTTGCTTTTTCTACGGTTAAAGATAAATTAAGCGTATTTCGCCATCTAGACGACGATAAAAAGACAAAAACATCATTTGTCTGCCTCTTCACCGCTTAAAATGGCCTTTTCGCTAATATTTAACCGCATTCCATCGGGGTGAAATCCTATGACAACCCTACCCCTACCATCCGTGATCGGTTTCACAGGGATGAACAGGAATTTCATAATATTTCACTTAATTACGTTTTATTTTTATTTTTTAATGAAAAATGCTCCATTAAGTTCACAAAAAAGTCAGTATGGCGATAAAAATGTCGTAATTTTCTTGCAAAACAATTTGTTGGCTTTTTGACCAATTTAATCTGCAGCTTACATAATTCGGCAACATACTCCTTTTACTATTTTTCTTCGTTGGAATTGTTACAACTCCTTGTCATGACTGGCATTCACAGGGTATAAAGAGCTGATATATTTCTATTCTTACCAGCATGGATGATGACAATGTTTGAAAAAATTTCTGCCGCGCCAGCCGATCCTATTCTTGGCCTTACCGAAGAATTCAAGAATGACAGCCGCCCGGAAAAAATTAACCTTGGTGTAGGTATCTACAAGGACGAGTCAGGTAACACACCGGTCCTTGCTACGGTGAAAAAAGCCGAAGCGATTTTGCTCGAAAAAGAAACCACCAAATCTTACCTGAGCATTCCGGGAACAGCTGAATACGGCCTTGCGGTACAGCAACTTCTGTTCGGACAGGATTCCCCAATCATCTCATCCAAGCGCGCAAGTACCGCCCAAGCCCCTGGTGGCACAGGTGCACTGCGTCTCGCTGCGGAATTTATCAAGCGCCAGCTCGGCAATGTTACCGTTTGGATCAGCAACCCAACTTGGGCTAACCACAACGGTGTATTTGCAGCCGCAGGCCTTAAAACAACCCAGTACAGCTACTACGATGCTGAAAGCAAAGACATGGATTTCGACGCTGCGCTGGCCGATCTCGCCAACGCCCAGCCTGGTGATGTAGTACTACTTCACGGGTGCTGCCACAACCCAACAGGTATCGACCCAGATTCTGCACAATGGCAGCAACTCGCCACGCTTTGCCAAGAAAAGCAGCTACTTCCAATGTTTGACTTTGCCTACCAAGGCTTTGCCAAGGGCGTGGAAGAAGATGCCCAAGGCTTGCGGATCTTTGCAGATAAATGCGAAGAACTATTGGTCGCTAGCTCATTCTCCAAGAATTTTGGCCTTTACAATGAGCGTGTTGGTGCCTTTACCTTGGTAGGCCGTACCGCCGAGGAAAGTGCAACGGCATTCAGCCAAGTGAAGAGCATTGCACGGGTTATCTACTCCAACCCACCAGCACACGGTGCTGCAATTGTTACAGAGATCCTGAACAATGATGCACTCCGCGCAGAGTGGGAGCAGGAAGTGGCCGATATGCGTGATCGCATCCAAGAAATGCGCGTTCTATTTGTACAAACCCTGAAAGATCTTGGCATCGAACGTGACTTTAGCTTCATCGAGCGCCAAAACGGTATGTTCTCATTCTCAGGCTTAACCAAAGAACAAGTTGCCCGACTCAAGGAAGAGTTTGCGATTTACATCGTGGGTTCAGGGCGCATCAGCGTTGCGGGCATGACAAAAGCTAATATGCAGCCTTTGTGCAAAGGCATTGCAGCCGTACTGTAAGCCAACAAGGCTTGGGGTATAAAAAACGGGTGCGTGGGGCGCACCCGTTTTAATTGCTGTCGTCATCAGGCTCAGGATTTTCCGTATCGCCTCCCGGTTTTGTCCGGGAAACACGGCGGATCTCCTCAGCCAGACTTATCGAGAGGCAAGACGTTGCAAAAAAGCTCCCTCTCATATTGATGCTCAAGCTGCTCTCGCCATGGCTTCTTTGATACCGGCACCAGATAAAAGACATCTCTGGATGTATCGGTAACAAACGCCATACCGTGCTGCATTAACTCATAATGAATGTCGTGAACAAAACCCAGCGAAAAACTCTGTCGACCGGTTAGCTGGTTGATATCTTCGCGCGTTAGGCTCACCCCTTGGTTCTCTTCAGCAAAGCGATTGCGTAGCCAGTCGGAAAACTCTCTAGCACTTATCATTGTCATACCTTCGCCTCCGCATGTTCCCGTCCATGGCAAAATTTGACGCTTACAAATTTCGATAATACCTAAGCAGCCTCTGTCAAACCCATTCCATGCCGTCAGCCAGTTCATTAGCACCCTAACGGTTCATGTCATACCTATTCGCAAATTCCACCATAAAAATACGGTTATATTGGAACCCACAGGGCATCGATTATCTTGATGTTACTTGGGTATATTAATAAGTTATAGCAGAGATGAGACATATCGACAGGTTAAAGACAGCTTGCCAAACCTTAGCGACTAGGTGATTCGTTTTTGAGACACTTTGCAGGAAACAAACAATGGGGAAAGAGGGTAAATCGAGAGGGGAAAGGAAGTAATACCCGCCCCTGTATAACAGGAACGGGTCTGGCATTCACTCACACCGAAGTGTGGCTACCCTTCAGGAAGGGGGATTACAGGGCTTTGTACAGCACCTTGTTACCTGCCAGTTGGATGCGCTCAACCAAACCTTCTTCGGTCAGTTTCTTCAACGCACCAGTTGCCCAAGAAGCGGCTTTCGCATCTTCCTGACCTGCTTCCAGACCAATCCCTTTAGGGTTGATACCTTCAGCATTCTTTACCACGATATCCAGCACTTGTTGCTGCTTCGGTGTCAGAGACACAGTTGCCGCTACCGCTGCCACTTCAGGCTGCTTTGCTTCAACAACAGGTTTTGCCGCTGGAGCAGCTTTTACTGTTTCTGCAGTTGGTGCTTTCTTTACCACAGCTTTTGCAACTGCTGGTTTCGCTGTTACTGCAACACCTTTCAGGCGTTTTTGCAGCTTCAGTTGGACTTTACGTTTGTGAGAGATTCTCATTAAATTTCCTACTCCGTTGCACTACTTTCAGTCACCACCATCCATCGGAATACCATACGGCAATCCAATACATCCAGCGGGAAAAAGTAAGCGCGTGTTATACCAAGGATGTCAGAGAAATGCCAGCAAACGCTTATTTAAGCGGCAACAAAAGATGATTTATCTCAAAAATCAACGATAAACTCTCATTTTTACACTTTAGAGAAAAATAATGCTCTCTGAAAACAAACAAATAGCAGCCCTGTACTGATCCCTCTCCAACTGGGCGAGCGTAATCCATAATAAAGAGAGTACCAAGCCGAGAATCTTGCTATGGACGAACAACTAAAAACACGCTTTATTCGACCGCCGCTCAAGCCCTTTGGCACCAACCTTTATGTTGCAGCGGGAGTCGGGATCACGGTAGGTATCGGGCTACTTTGGTGGGAACCCTTCCGTGCCCCACCGGCCAGTGCCATCATCCTGCTCGTCTCGGCTATCATGTTGCTGCTTGGCTATAAAATCCGTCAAGGACGCGAACTCTCCCTCACGCTCACCTTCATGCACCTCCAGTTTCATAGCCATTATGGCGGATGGCTGGCTAAATGGCATAACATCGAGCGGATTGGTCAAGCCAGTGTTCAGACTGACGGTTGGTATGAGCCCATCCCATGGGTTGGCGTCAGCTTGAAAAACTATGATCCCTTCCTGACCGCCATATGTCCCAGAGTCGCGACTAAACTGCTTCTCGATCAACGCATCCTGCTCGTCATGGCACATAAAAGGCTCAGCGATCCCCCTTTCGAGCTCGAGGATATCCTGTTCGACGACACTCCCTACATCACTGCCGACGGGCAAACCATCAAAGGGCTTATGGCGATGCTGGCCAACCGCATGCGATATAACCGCGATCTTCTCGGCTATGATTTCTTTATCTCGGAAGACTTTCTCGACTGCTCCGCCGCTGAGTTTGCAGGATTGGCCAGACGCTATCTGGCTGCCTCATGATGATGAACCGTTGACTGTGCCAGCAAGAACGGCAGCAGCAGCAGCCCAACGATCCCGGCAGCAGCCGAAATAACGGTAAAGAAGCCGGTCCAATGAAATTGCTCAACCACCAGCGCCAACGGATAACCCGCCATCGCCGCCCCCATGTAGGCAAACAGGCCAACAAACCCCGTTGCTGCACCCGCCGAGTCCTTATGAGAACACTCAGCCGCCGCCATCCCTATCAGCATCTGCGGCCCGAATACGAAAAATCCAATGGCAAAAAAACAGCCGGACAATAAAATATAATTGCCCACCGGCATCAACCAAAGCGCCGCAACCGCAAGAAATATTCCAATAGCAAAGATAAGGTTCATCGGCCCGCGGTTACCGCCAAACAAGCGGTCAGACCCCCAACCAGCGACCAGCGATCCGACAAAGCCCCCCACTTCGAATAGCGACAGAACCATGTTCGCTTCAATCAGGTCGTAACCTTTCTCCTCAGTGAGATAAAGGTTGCCCCAGTCATTGACTGCGGTACGCACGATATACACCAACACATAACTAAACGCCAACAGCCAGATATACTTGTTACTCAGTACATACTTGCGCAAAATAGCCGCAGTACTGAGCCCCTGTCCCTCTTGCTCCTGAGCCAATTCCAAGCGGTCATGACGCCACTGGCCTACCGTCGGCAATCCCAAAGTGGTTGGCTTATCACGTAAACGCCAACACAATACCAAGCCAACGGCCACGGCAATCATGCCGGGAATAATAAACCCGAGCCGCCAGCTATAGTGAAGAGTCAGGTACCCCACCAACAAGGGGATCAGTGCGCCGCCGACATTATGGGCGGTATTCCAGAAAGACCACCAGAACCCCCGTTCGGAACGTGAGTACCATGTCGTCATCAGCTTAGAGCACGGCGGCCATCCCCAGCCCTGAAACCAGGCATTGAACATCCATAGCATCATCAAGACCCAGAGCGAATCGGAGAAACCGAACAAGATATTCACCACACCTGTCGCCATGAGTCCCAAGCCCATAAAATAACGGGGATTAGAACGATCAGAGATGATCCCTGAGAAAAACTTCGAGGCCCCGTAGGTAATATAAAACAAGGTCCCCATCATGCCGATATCCGCTTTGTCCAAGCCAAGATCCACCAGCATCGCGGGCATCGCGTAGTTAAAGTTCTTGCGGGTAAAATAGAACACCGCATACCCAAGGTACATGGTGAACATGATATGAAAACGCCAATAGCGGTAGCGTTCATCAACCGACTCGGTGTCGGTGATCGGCGGCAGTGGCTGAGGTGATTTAAGAATTCCCAACATCGAATAGTCCCGTTAGATAATCGGCAGACGGATCGTCAGGTGAGTACCCCGCCGCTCCCCTTGGGTATAACTACGAATACCGAATACACCACCGAGTGCCTCAACCCGCTCGCGCATACCGGTCAAACCAAACCCCTTGCTATTTTTCTGCATCACCAAATCGGTTGAAAAACCACGGCCATTATCACTGATCTCTAATGAGACCCATTCTTTGTCAATGACAAACAGCACATTGAGCCGACTAGCCTGGGCATACTTAATCGCATTGTTAATGGTCTCCTGACACAAGCGGTACAAGGTCACGCTCAGGGTATCCTCGAGCGCTTCGGGTTCCATCTCTCCTTCCCAGTGAAGATCCACCTCTATTCCCTGAGCCTCACATTCGAAATCCCGCAACAATTGCTCAATTGCCGCCTTCAGGCCCATATCATCCAATGACTTTGGCCGCAGCTGGGTCAGCAGCCCCTTGGTGGTATCATAAATATTCAGTGACAATGTCTCGATCATTGCCGCGCAGTTGTTGGCTACGGGGGCAGAATCAACCCGTTTGATTATCGAGGCTTGGGTGCGGATAGCGGTAATATTTTGGCCTATTTCATCATGCAGTTCCCGGGCGATATCGCGCCGCACGGACTCCTCCGCCCGAACCAACTGCTGAGACAGACTGTGGTTTCGGGTCAGTTGCTGCCGTAACTTCTGGTTGAGCTCCCGCTGACGCTGAATACCCATTCCCAGCAAAATCCCGGTCAGGCTCTGAGCGGTCAGCGACAGCATCAAATCGGTAATGGCCAAATCGCTACTGCTTCCCCTTGCCGCAATCAGCACCACGCTATTGAGCAAGGTTCCCAGCAAAGCTCCCTGCCATCCGTAACGGAAGGCCAATAGAATAATCGGAATCGCCAGACAAAACGGAGCAAAGCGCCGCATCTCTTCAGGCAACCCCAACTGGAGGATAATACTGACAACAAAAAGCACGGCATAAAACAGGATATGACGGATCCGCAACGAGACCGGGCGGGAAACCAACCCGACGGTCAACGGAACCCAGGCCTGCTGGAACAGGTAGCTCCATACCAAATAACAACTCGGCACCAGCATGACACCACCTGTTATCGTAACCAGCACAACCATCCAGCCATGAGTATCAAAGCCACCAGAAACAACAAAGTTGATCAGGGCCGATAAGAGGATCACCGCCCCCATTACCCCCAAGCGGCGCAACTGGGTACCGAAATAAAAACGCTGGGCAAACCATAGCAACGCCACGCTCAGCAAGCTCGCTACCAAGGCAGACAACCACAACGGGTTATGGACCAGTGGAGCCAATGCCAACATCAGACTCCATTCCGACGCATAAACAACGGGCCAATATTTTTTCGGGCAATGAAGCAGAATTCCGGTGCGCAGGGCAAACGGGAACAGAAAGACAGCCAGTTCCGCATCAAGGGTGAAGTAGGAGGCGATCACCCAAAGGCAGAACCAGCCACAGGAAAGGAGCAACCAGCCACACAAGGACATGACAGCATATTGGCGCATCAAAGCGTCTCTTGGTCAAAGTGCTTTGAGAGTTCGACATTATTTTTGGCATCGAGCTTATCCATCGCATGGGCACGATGAACATGGACAGTCTTATGGCTCAACCCCAGCTCATTGGCAACGGCCTTAACATCCATCCCCTGTGCGAGCATTTCCGCCACTTGGCGCTCACGCCGGGTAAGTTGCGACACACCAGAAGGCGTTTTCGCCGTCGTTGCCAGTTTCATTGCCACCTCAGGCGTTAAATAACAGCCGCCACCGGCAGCCGTACGTACCGCCTGGATAAGTTCATCCGGGCTGCAACGCTTGCTCAGATAGCCCCGAGCCCCCACTTCTAGCGCTTTTTCAACAACCGACGCCGAATCATGAACGCTCAGCATAATACAAGCCAATCCCGCCGGGAGGTCCGCAAGCAAAGACAGGCCGCTTTCATCAGGCATTGAAATATCAAGAATGCACACCGTCGCCCCGCTGCCCGGCAACCCAAGCCGTGCTTCCTTGGCCGAACCAAACTCCGCCACGACATCGATATCTTCTTCCAGTGCCAGCAATTGGGCGAAACCAGAGCGGACAATCACATGATCATCTACCAGTGCTACCTTAATCATCTTGAACCCCAGCGGAAAAAAAGAGACTTAAACTACCTGTTAGCCAACCGTGAAACAAGACCAAAATGTAATTAGTCATTAATGATTCATATCACAACAAACAAAAAAACTGCCCGGAGGCAGTTTTTCCAAAGGGATGATTCCCTATCTATATCATTTCGGATCCGAAATGCTTATGCAGATTCAAGCTGCATTTGTTCCTGCTCTTTCTGGATACGCTTTTCACGGCGGATCTTCTTCTCTTCGGCAATCGCAACAAAGATAAGCAGTACAATACAAACCGCAGCTGATGTATCAAGCGCAGCAAACGTACCTTTCCAACCTGTTAGGCCGAAGATTGGCGTACCGTCGGCAATCATACCTAGGCCCAGTTTCGCGAAGCTGTCACCGATAAGGTAAGCAAATGTACCCTTGATACCGTCCGCCACACTGATCGCTTTCTTCGGTACAAAACCAACTGCAGCAACACCGATCAACAACTGTGGACCAAACACCAAGAAACCAAGAACAAACAATGAACCAAGGTACATGTACTCGTTAGTTGCATGCTGGTAGAACTCAAGAGCGAAAATAATCAGAACCAGAGACACACAAGCAACCAAAGCACGGCGACCGTTTGCAAGGTCAGACAAGTAACCCCACATCAACGTACCAACCAGCGCACCCACTTCGAACAGTGTAAAACCTGAGATAGCCGCTTCTTTTGACAGGCCTAGCTCCTGGTAAGCATAAACAGTAGACCACTGATCGATACCGATACGCACGATGTACAAGAAGATGTTGGCAAAACATAACAACCAGATGATCTTGTTCTTCAGAACGTATTCCATGAAGATTTCACGCTTGCTCATCGCATTTTCTTCAGCGTTGACATCTTCTTCGCTCACTTCCTCGCCGAACAGCTCTTCAGCCTTGCCCAGACCGTAGGCTTCCGGTGAATCGCTACCAAAACGCAGGCCGATGAAACCAACAACCAATGCAACAATAGACGGGAAGATGAACATACCGATAACGTGGCCGTCAAACAGGTAATTAGCACCAAATAGCGCCACGCCTGCCGCACCAGCACCACCTACGTTGTGAGACATATTCCACAGGCCAAGGTAGGTACCACGCTTGTTGCGCGGCGTCCACTTGGTAATCGTCGAGTAACTAGACGGACCACCGGTACTCTGGAAAAAACCACTCAGGCCATAGAAGGCAATCATCAAGAACAGGCTAACGCTGCCGCCACCCATACTGAAGCTGAAGCCCAACATCGCAAGGCCGGAAAGAATCAACATGAAAGGAAGAAACTGTTTGGTGTTCTTTCCGTCGGCATAGTAAGAGACTACGGTTTTACCGATACCGTAAGTAATAGAGAAACCCAGACCGATCATACCCAGCTCTGTCATAGACAGGCCGTAAGTGGAGATCATGTCGTTCTGAGCCACGTTGAAGTTTTTGCGGATCAAGTACATGGCCATATAGCCAATAAACACCACCAAATATGATTGCATAAATGGCTTGAACCACATCTTGCGACGTACTTCGACAGGCAAATCCAGCGTCGGTTTTCTGACCTGCTCAAGAAGCTTTAACATGTGAAACCCTCAATAATTCTCAACACCGTCGGCAGCAAAGTGCCACGTAGCTGGCCGTCATCCTGGGTAAATAGAGTAATGTGCTATCCTCGGCGACCGACAGAACCAACTAACGAACTGCCAATATCGGGGAGAAAAGGGATGATGATGACCATTGGTGATGAATTCTAGGGAGGGAGTAACAGGCTGGCTTGAGAAGGCGACCTAAACAAACTAGGAAAAAGTCCTAAGTTCGGTCAGACAGTAAGGAAAGCGTGAAAGCTATCACAAAATAACGTTGGTACATCGACATCATCAATAGAGATAACAAAAAGCCCCTGCAAATGGCAGAGGCTTTCCAAAATACTTAATACAGCGGCATTTCGTCTGCCACAAACGGGTTGGATGCCCGCTCATTGCCAAACGTCGACATTGGCCCATGCCCGGGCACAAAGGTAGTCTCATTACCCAGTGGCCATAGCTTGTTTTTGATTGAGCTAATCAATGTCTGGTAGTCGCCACGCGGGAAATCGGTTCGTCCGATCCCGCCCTTGAACAGCACGTCACCGACAAATGCCACTTTTGCCATTTCATTGAACAGCACCACATGACCCGGTGTGTGACCCGGCGTATGGTAAACATTCAGAACCTGATTGCCGATTTCAACCGTATCGCCATCATCCAACCACTGATCAGGATCAAACGCATCGGTCATTGGGAAACCAAACATTTCGCTCTGACGCGGAAGCCCCTGCAACCAGAAAGCATCCTCTTTATGCGGGCCAACAACGGGAACGCCCAGCTCTTTAGCAAGAGGCTCAGTCCCCCCTACGTGATCAAGGTGTCCGTGGGTCAAAATCAGCTTAGTGATTGTCACGCCTAGCTCGGCGGCCTTTTCTTTCAGGAGGTGAATATCACCACCGGGATCGATCAGCGCTGCCTGCTTGGTTTCATCGCACCAAACGATCGAGCAGTTCTGCTGAAACGGGGTCACCGGGACAATCTCAAATTGTAGACTCATTAAATTCTTCCTAACCAACGCTAGATAATAGGCTCTGGCAGCAGAATAACAGCCCCACCAACAAAAACCAACCGATGGCGAATACAGCAAAAATAGCAAAGCCGACAACAACCAAGAGAGGGAGGTTGAGTCGGCTTTGTGATTAATAGATCGATATTATATGTATTGCTATGTGGCAAATGTTCTTAATAACTAGCATAGCACAGAGCCATTTGACACATATCACCCATTCCAGCGGCGAACAGGCCCGGTATCAATATGCACAAAGCCACTTCGTGGGTAATATCCCACCCCGCCTAGACGAAGCTCAAGCGCAGCATTGCGAATCCGTGAAAGCGACACGCCTTCTAAATTGAAGTCGATCGCCTGCCCCTTCATATGGAAGCTCTTTTTAGCAACCCCACCGGTCTTTTGCAACGCCTTATTCGTAGCAGGTGATCGGTATCCCGAAATAATCCTGACTTGGCCTTTGTGTCCCAGTTCTGACTGAATTTCTGTGATGGCATCAAACAACCGACGGTCCATCTTCGCCACTTCGTTACGACGAAAATCGCGACAAATATGATTGATTTTTCTCAGCTCTTCTTTGAGATAAAACTCACCGTCAAAGTACTCACTGTCAAGCTCTTCCCTTGTATGAATATTGCACAGTGAAATCTGACGAGGGTTCTGCCGTACATTTACCGATTTATATGGACTCGCACTTACCATTCCCGGCACCAAACTGGCACCCAAAAACGCCCCTCCAGCCAACAATAACTGGCGACGTTTGTAATCAATCTCAGACATAACTCAACAATAACCAATCGCTAACTTTTGCTTGGTATTATTCTTTTGTAAAAAACGATACACCAAGAATTTCCAGCAAGATAACGTTCAGATATTATTCAGTCAAACCCCCAAAAGCCAATAAATCGACGAAATATTATGCAGAAAACGCCTAATTATTGACTGCAAAGAAATTTATTCTGTGTAAATAGATGTAAATAATTCCTGTTTTTGAGACGTAGCAACAAAATCATCATAGCTGTAAACGTCATTGCGGTAGTTAACGGCTCCCTCACGATCTACCCAAGCCGTTTGGTATATAAGATGAACAACCACTTTATGCTGCAACCCCACTGTCTTGGTTTTCGTACGTGCTTTGAGTTGGTTTACCCGCTGTTCGGACACGCCCGAATGAGTCAGAAGAATCCGAGCAAGATCGGCAGCTTGCTCAACCCGTACACAACCCGAACTAAATGCTCTTGTCTCTTTGGCAAACAGAGCCTTTGCCGGAGTATCATGAAGATAAATGGCCTGATCATTGGGCATATTAAACTTAAAGCGACCTAACGCATTACGTTTGCCCGGTTTTTGCCGTAGCCGGTAAGGGAAGGATTTAGCATTCATCAAGCGCCAATCAATGGTATGGATCGGGATTTGCTCTGAACTGTTCCAGCTACGAATTACCGCAAAATTATTTCGGTGCAAATATCCCCTATCGCGGCGGGCCTTAGGCAGAATATCCTTGCGCATGATCGACATCGGCACATTCCAATATGGATTAAAAACCACGGAAGCGACTTTCGTTGTCATCACGGGTGTTCGTCGGCTCGGTCGGCCAACTATTACTTTGCTTTCAAGCACATGCTGGTTATTCAACCATAAATTCATGCTGTAGTTGGGAATATTGACCACCAAAATAGAGGTGCTTTTTTGCTGCCACAACCTTGCCCGCTGGGCATTGAGAGCCAGCATCCGCATTCGTACCTGCGGTGAAATTGCCAACCACTGACGGGTCTGAGGCCCAATCGCACCATCTACCTTTAAACCGTGTCGTTGCTGAAATTTTTTCACCGCATTCGCTAAATCGATATTGTAGGTACGTACACCCGCAGCCCGCAGTTGCTGTGCCTCGAAGTCTCGAAGATCACCCAATGACTCCAGTATCGTAATCAACCCATCGGGATCTCGGAGCCGGACGCCAAGCCGGATAATCCCGGGTTGATAGAACGCCGGCCAACGCTTGGTCGCTGACTCTTCCAGTGATTTTATTGCCAGCAACAACTGAGCATAGTTTTCATCTGTTGGTTGAAAACTACTGACAAAACTATGAAGTCGGCCTAACTCTATCTCACTATAAAGCCGCGATAACGCCTCTTCAGAAGGCAGCGGCAACCGGCTATCTACCCCATTACCGAACAACCACCCACGACCGTACGCGGGTAGCCCCTCTATATAACTCATATAGGCAAGTAAGGTATCGGTGGCCAGCAAATCATACTGGCGCCAGTCATTACTCTTTTTGAACTGGCGTAACTGGCGGTAACGCTGGCTAAAATCAGTACTCACATTGGACATGGCCAATATCTTCAGCTGCTGCTCAAACTCATTGGCCGCAAACGTATCCTGCCATAGCGGTACAAATCCCATGCCGTAATACAAATCAGCTAATTGATCGACATAACGTATGGTCCGAATTTCAGATGCAACCTGATCAATCCACTCGCGGGCCTGATTCTGTTGCAAAAGATCACCGGTCACCAAATCGTCCGGCTGTAACTGCGATGCTGTCGTCTTCACGGAAAGAGGTTGCTGCGGGGTATAGTCATCTGCCATCGCAGACTGTAAACAAACAAGCAGCGCACCAAGGCCCAAAATACAGAGTTTTGTCATTGCCCGCCGACTCCTCACGCCTTTAACTAGAGTATGGCAAATCCCATACATGACGGAGTAACTTTAGCCGCCGGAGTCAGCTTGTCTTGTTTCAATTATTGAAATCGCTATTAACCAACCGATAGTGCCCAAAAGAAGCACAAAACTATGCTGGAAAGGGTCAAAATACTACACAAAAACGTTCCAGTGATTATCCCAAATCCCCCCAGTTTGGCTTGCCGACATATCACCATGCTCACCCACAGTCACAACATTACCCGCTCCTGAGCCAACCTGCTATTTTCCAGCCTTAATATCCCTCACCAAAGAAAGCATCATACTTACCCCCAATTCGTCCTCCATACTTCTCGTCATGTGGCGATTGATTCTGCATATAATGCTAACTTGCGTGTATTTTTGGCATATTCTTCAACAAATCCTTTTCACTATGGGAGAATTAAGGTACTTTCGCGTTGCACTGCACTCAGGTGAGTTATAAGCTCGCTATGAGTATGAATTGGAGAATGAAATGGACAAGCATGAAGAAGTATTGATAGCGCTGCGACAGATTATTCGCGCTATCGACCTACACTCACGGAAACTCAATAAAGTTGCTGGATTGACCGGGCCCCAGCTCGTTCTGATGCGCGCTATTCGTGATTCGGGAGAGGTAACCATTCGCCAACTGTCCAATATCACCAACATGAGCCAGGCAACAGCCACAACGATTCTAGATCGCCTTGAAAGTCGTAATCTAGTTATTCGCCAGCGCAGTCAACTGGATAAACGCAAAGTGCATGCTCACCTAACCCCTGAAGGTGAAGCGGTTCTGGCTAAGGCCCCACTACCGTTACAAGAAGACTTTGTTGCCCAATTCCAAAACCTGGAAGACTGGGAGCAGTCATTGCTTCTTTCATCTGTACAGCGCATTTCGACCATGATGAATGCCGAGCACCTTGACGTCGCGGCCATGCTCCATGTGGGCCACATCAACCCACAAGATCCAGAGAACTAACCCCCAATGCTGCTCGAGGGGATTGAAACCCTATTGGTGCTTGCTGAAGAAGGCACCATGAGCAAAGCCGGCAACCGCCTATACCTTAGCCAAAGTGCCGTGAGTAAACGCATTGCCAAGCTTGAAATCAGGCTTGGCAAAAAACTGATCATTCCTGATGGCAGACGAATTCAACTAACCCCACAAGCCAAGCAGCTGATTGCCTCCGTAGGACCCAGCATTTCCGAGCTAAAAGGGCTGATTTCTGATCAGATATCGCTAGAAGACCATACTACAATCAGTCTTGCCTGCTCTGAAACTCTGGTCGCCGGCTATCTCGCCCCTATTTTGGCCAACTATTTCTCTCAAGACAGGCACATCACACTAACAACGCATCACACGCCAATTATTGTCGAAAAAGTCCAAGCCGGAGAGGCAACCATTGGATTCTGTGCAGGGCACCTTCCTCCCCAGCACGGGCTCGACGTCGTTCACCTGTTTGATGAGCCTTTTAATATTGTCAGCCACACACCGCTCACATCCCCACCAACGAGCTTGCTCACCAATGTGCTCAGCAACCCGGCTAATGCCTATCAGGCGGGAATCTTACAAAAAGCCGGTATCGCACCGCTAATGCAGATGGACTCTTATACAGCCGCCGCACAGTTGGCGCTCAACGGGGTTGCGCCCGCGTTGGTTCCCTTGTCCATTATCCAAACCCTTAACATCTCGTCGAAGCACTGCTTCCATTTTGATTTTTTAGATACCCTCACCCGACCGGTACACCTTTGCTATCGTTCCAAAAGCCTGCAAAATCAACGCGTCGTCACCTTGCTCAAGGCCATTTCAGCCGTTCTGCTCACAAAAAAAGAGCCAAGCTCACACAAGCATTGACTCTTATTGAAGATCACCTGTAATAGGTGTTGCGTTCAAATCACAAAACTCAAGGCCGATTCGTAACGATCAGCTGAACCACTGCGGGTTTTGCTCCACCAGCAATTTCACCGCCATAACCATAGATACCGTTACCACCATCGGACGAATCAAATTACGCCCCTTAGTCACGACAACCTTGGCACCGAGGCGAGCACCAATAAAACCACCCACGGCCATAGCCAAACCCACTTTCCATACCGGTAAACCGGCAATCACGAACAGTATCAGGGCGGCAATATTCGACGTGAAGTTAAGCACCTTAGTACGAGCTGTCGCCTCAACAATCCCTAACTGGGCAATCACGACAAAACACACCGTAAACAAAGAGCCCGTACCCGGACCGAAAAATCCATCGTAAAAGCCAATGCCAGTGCCGACTGAAAAGGCAAAAGCGGCTTCAGACAGCTTAGGCGTACCGCCCCCTTTTCCTGCATCTGGTGCAAACAGGAAATACAGCGAGATCCCCACCAGCAGCACAGGGATCAAATTGGTCAGGATACCGGCATCAATCACCTGTACCGAAAGAGCCCCCACTGCCGATCCTGCAAAAGTACAGGCAATAGCTAGGCGCATATCTTTCAACTTCACCAAACCATTGCGGACAAAGTAGAGCGAGGCAGAAAAGCTACCAAATGAGCTTTGCAGTTTGTTCGTGGCCAGCGCCTGTGCAGGTGGCAGGCCGGCCGCTAACAGTGCAGGCACTGTCAACATCCCCCCTCCTCCGGCAATGGCATCGATAAACCCTGCCATGCTTGCTACTAGAAAGAGGGCTCCAATAATTTCCCAGCTTAATTCCATACCATTCCCAAAAATCAACAATCCATGCCCGCTCGTACTAAGACTGAAATTACGTCTATCTGCCGAGACAAAACATAAGCACAAAGAATTTCGCTAGATTAAGGGGCGATGAAGAAAAAGAAAAACGAAAAAAAGGATACCAATCCTTTCCAACTTGGAATCAGTCGGATAATAAAGCGGCGCTCTATTGGGCATCAAAACCATCGAGCTAGAAAGGGATCAGCTCAATTTTCACCTATATCATAGCGTCATAAAATTACAGCAATAAGCTGAACTATGTCATTTTGTTGTTTTATTACAACACTGCGCTATTTCTCGCTCAGCCCCCATGTTCAAAACTGATGATTATTGCAGCTTATTAATACAAGCCTATTTCCGTCATTATGTCAGTCATGCAAAATGATTGTTTCCAAAAACATTCCAATACAAATGTGCAATATAAAAGCAACAAACATAAATCATTGATTTTTAATTATTTATTATTGAGTCATTAGTCATTAAGCGAAATTCAACTCACAAATTATTCATTTGTCTGATCAAATCATGCAAAAAAAACCGTAGCCCTCCCCCTTCGCTTATCTAAAATATCCCTCCCACAACGTCGAGCTACACACAAACTTAACAAAATTACAAACATCATCGCGCTGGCTATGAACCAACGCGTCCTTCACAGGAAGACAAACGATGGAGTGGAACACCCCATGTTAAACCTTATAATTTCCGTAATACCTATTTTGCTGCTGATTTGGATGATGACCAAACGCAACGCACTACCATCGCATATCGCCCTACCGATCACTGCACTGCTGGTAGGCCTGCTACAACTCTTCTATTTCGGCAGCGATGGCCAAACCCTGGCAGCCAATATTTTCGCAGGTGCTCTATCGGCACTCACCCCTATTTCTATCATTGCCGGCGCTATCTTACTCAATCGCACCATCGCCCTATCAGGGGCAGAAACCGTTATTCGCCAATGGCTGGAAACCATCAGCCGTAACCCTGTTGCCCAATTGATGATCATTGGCTGGGCATTTGCTTTCATGATTGAAGGCGCTTCTGGCTTTGGCACCCCTGCGGCGATTGCCGCTCCAATTCTGGTTGGCCTCGGCTTTCCGCCACTACAAGTTGCCATGCTTGCGCTGGTCATGAACTCGGTACCGGTCTCTTTTGGTGCCGTTGGCACCCCAACATGGTTTGGCTTTGGCAACCTTGGTCTTAGCGAAGCAGAACTCTTGGTAACCGGACAACACTCAGCCTTACTCCATGCGTTGGCTGCCTTCATCATACCGGTACTGGCTCTTCGCTTCGTAGTCACCTGGCAGCAAATTCGCCGCAATCTGCTATTCGTCCAGCTAAGCGTACTGAGCTGTACTATTCCCTATTACCTACTGGCACAATGGAACTATGAATTCCCGGCGCTGATCGGTGGTGCGATTGGTATGGGTGTCTCCATCTTACTGGCTCGCTCTCGCATCGGCCTTGACAGCGCACCCGATACTGCTCGCGAAGAACAATGCAAACGCCTGCCTGCCGGTACGGTATTCAAGGCTATTGCGCCGACACTTCTGCTGATTGGTATCTTGATTATCACCCGTATCCAGCAGTTGGGTATCAAGGCTATGCTCAACGATGCCAGCCCACTGCTGCACCTCGACCTCGGTATCCTAGGCCAATTGAGCATCAGCAAAGCGCTGATCATCAAGCTCGGCGGCATCTTTGCCACCGACACCAGTTGGGCTTACAAGACCCTGTATGTCCCAGCCCTGATCCCATTCTTGCTGGTCGTACTTATCTCAATCCCACTGCTGGGTATGAGTCGCACCGTCGTCAAACAAGCCTTTGTCGAGACCAGTAGCCGCCTGAAAATGCCATTTATTGCCTTGGTTGGGGCACTAATCATGGTGAAGCTGATGATGATGGGCGGTGAACACTCCCCGATCATGACGACGGGCAAAGCATTTGCCGATCTAACAGGTACCAGCTGGCAGTACTTCGCCGCCTATCTTGGCGCACTGGGAGCCTTTTTCTCAGGATCGGCAACCGTGTCCAACCTGACATTCGGTGCGATTCAGCAGAGTATCGCCCATACCGTCGATCTGCCACAGACCACAATCCTTGCTTTGCAGTCTGTCGGCGGCGCCATGGGCAATATGGTTTGTATCAATAACATCATTGCCGTCTCGACTATCCTAGGTATTAGCAACCGAGAAGGCTACATCATCAAGCGCACCGTGGTGCCTATGATGCTTTACGGAATCATCGCCGCGGTGGGCAGCACCCTACTCTAGCCCCCCGGAATGACATGCGGACAACAGGAACACCGCCCGCTCTTAGCCCGGCATGATGCCGGGCCTAGCCATAGCGCCTGCCTTGCAGACACAGACTAGACCATAACGAAAAATACGACGAAAAGGTGGTAACCCCACCCACTGGAGCAACTATGAAGGTAAACTTTTTTGCTACCTGCCTATGCGACACCGTCAAGGCAGAAGTGGCCAAAAAAACGGTCTTATTACTTGAGCAGCTCGGCTGTGAGGTCATCTTCCCCGAGAAGCAGGGATGCTGCGGCCAGCCTTCGCTCAACAGCGGCTATATCGATGAGAGCAAGGCTGCAATGAAAAAAACCATTGCCGCATTTGAAGCCAATGACTATCCGATTGTCTGCCCAGCCGGCTCATGTGCCGCAGCGGTCAAGCGTTATCCTGAATACCTTGCTGATGAGCCCCTATGGGCTGCCCGTGCCCAAGAGGTTGCCGACCGCCTGTTCGAATTGACCCAATTTATTGTCAACCAATTGGGAACTGTGGATCTGGGTGCCAAACTGACAGGCAAAGCTGTCTACCACCCATCATGCAGCCTGATCCGCAAACTCAATGTCCGCGAAGAGCCGCTGGCCCTGCTCGCCCATGTCGAAGGCCTTGAGCTACTGCCTATCCAGAACCAAGAGACTTGCTGCGGTTTCGGCGGGACCTTCTCGGTCAAAATGGCCGAAATCTCCGGTGAAATGGTCAAAGAGAAAGTCGCCCACATCAGCGAAGCAGAGCCGGACTACCTCATCGGTGCCGATATCAGCTGCCTAATCAATATCGGTGGCCGAATCAACCGTGAAGGCAAGCCAATCAAAGTAATGCACATTGTCGATGTGCTGATGAGCCGCTGAGGAGATATCACATGTCGATGAAAACCAGCCAGGACAAGTTCAAAGACCGTATCAAGGTCAACATGCAAGACAGCTTCATGCGCGAATCTGTTGCCAATGCCCAGACCCGCATGTTCACCAACCGCCAAATTGCTGCCGAAAAACTCGGCCACTGGGACGACTGGCGCCAAATGGGGATGGAAATCCGCAACCATGTTCTCGAGAACCTGGATTACTACCTCCACCAACTCAGCGACAAAGTTGCCGAGAATGGCGGCACGGTCTTCTTTGCCCAAACCGCCGAAGAAGCCACCCAGTACATCGAAAACATCATCAAGCAGAAGAACGCCCGCAAGATCGTCAAATCCAAGTCGATGGTGACCGAGGAGATCAGCCTCAACGCAATGATCGAGCGTAACGGGTGCGAAGTGGTCGAAACAGACCTCGGCGAATATATCCTCCAAACCGACGACTACGATGCCCCCTCACATATCGTCGTACCGGCCCTGCACAAAAACCGCTACCAGATCCGCGATATTTTCCGCGACAAGCTGGGCTACGAGGGCGATGAGGAGCCAGAGGCCATTACCCGCTTCGTCCGCAACTATATCCGCCACGATTTCCTCGAAGCCGATATCGGCATCTCCGGCTGTAATTTTGCCGTGGCCGAATCCGGAACGGTGACACTGGTTACCAACGAAGGCAACGCCCGCTTGGCCACCAGCCTGCCGAAGACCCATATTGCCGTGATGGGCATGGAACGGATCGTCCCGACGTTCGAAGAGCTAGATATCGTTGTCAGCCTGCTGTGCCGCAGCGCGGTTGGCTTACCACTAACCGGTTACGTAACCGCACTGACCGGCCCACGCGAAGCCGGGCACTTAGACGGGCCTGAAGAGTTCCACCTTGTTATCGTCGACAATGGCCGCTCTGATATCCTCGGTTCGGAGTTCCGAGACATCCTGCGCTGCGTTCGTTGCGCGGCTTGTATCAATACCTGCCCAGCCTACCGCCATATCGGTGGCCACTCTTACGGCTCCATCTATTCCGGCCCGATTGGTGCCGTATTATCCCCGCTGCTTGGCGGCTATGATGATTTCAAAGATCTGCCGTATGCCTGCAGCCTTTGCCGCGCCTGCCATGATGTATGCCCGGTTAAGATCCCGCTGTCTGACCTACTCCTCAAACACCGTCAGAAAATCGCCGAGCAGGGCCTGACCCCGCTAGCCGAGCGCGCATCAGTGAAAGCATTCACCGTCCTCAATGCCCACCCTATGCTATGGGACGCAGGTGTGAAAATCGGTGCAAGTGTCGCAGGCAAACTGATCAAGAACGGCAAAATGCCAATTTCCGCAGGGGCTATCAGCGAATGGACCGAAGCCCGGGATCTACCACAACCGGACGGCCAGTCATTCCGCAGCTGGTTCAAACAAAGAAACAAGAAGCAGGAGTCGTAATCATGAGCCAGATCATCAACCGTGATAGCTTCCTTGACAATATCGCGGCCAAGCTAGGCCGTGAGCGCAACACCACAGCCGTCGAGCGTCCAGCCCTGTCAACCCAACGCCACCTTGAGGTAATGGCCGACTTCGATCAAGACCAACTCAAAACCGTCTTGGTTGATTACGCCAATACCGCACTGGGCGCACAAGCGGTTGTCACCACCAAAGACAGCCTTAGCCTGACACTGCGCGAAATCTGTGACAGCTACTGCCACAGCGATGCCGAAGAGAACAGCAGCATCAAAGCTCCGGCAGAAACATTGGTCTCAGCCGATCCGCGCCTGCTTGCCCTGTTTGATCCCGAGGCACTCGATACACCAGAACACGTTGTCCACGTTTGGAATACGGATCTTGGCGTCGGCCCGAACATTGAGATCGCTGAACGCGCCAAAGTCGGTATTGTCTATGCCGAACAGGCGCTGGCCGAATCCGGCACTATGGTGCTCTATAGCCAAGTGGCCCAAGGACGAGCCATCAGCTTGCTGCCTGAAGCATCTGTTTTTGTCGTGCCGAAAAGCGCACTGGTTGCCCGCCTCACCCAAGCGACAGCCAAGCTTCATGAGATGGCTAAGCAAGGCCAGCGCGTGCCGTCTTGCGTCAACTTTATCTCAGGCCCGAGCTCTACGGCCGATATCGAGCTGATTAAGGTTGTTGGTGTACACGGCCCTATCTATGCCACGTACGTGATCATCGACGATCTGTAAACGACCACAAGGTACTCCGTCAGGTTTAAGCCGGACTTAAATAATCCAAAGCCACCCCTCTCAGGGTGGCTTTCTCTTAGACGCTATACTCGATATCTCCCAGCAACCTTAAGATACAGGTCTCATGCAGATCCTGCATATTGAGATTAGTCGGGTATAATATCCCTATACTCACCAACCCATTTTGAAGTTATGACGCCGCATATTGACGATCTTGTTCTGTTTACCCAAATCATTGACCACGGCTCATTTAGCAAAGTGGCCGAGATCAACAAAATCACCAAATCTGTCGTCAGCAAGCGCATCAGCAAGCTCGAGCAACAACTCGGGGTACAGCTTATCTACCGGACCACCCGCAAGCTGACCCTGACCGAGCCCGGCACCATGCTCTACCACCGCGCGCGAGACATCCAGCAGGCCGCCCAATCTGCCTTCGATGCCGTCAGCAGCTATAACGAAGTGCTCTCTGGCACTATGCGCGTCTCCGTGCCTACCATCTCAGGAGAGTTGCTTCTGGCTGACGCACTGTCCGACTTCTGCCAGAAACACCCGGGGTTGAATATCGAAATGTCGATGGATAACCACTTTGTCGATCTGGTTGCCGATCACTACGACTTAGTCATTCGAACCGGATTTTTAGAAGACTCCAGCCTCATCGCCCGCCACATCTTCAATTCGCGCTGGGTGATCTGCGCAACACCGGATTACCTAGAAAAGCATGGCTGCCCCCAAACTCCCCGTGCCCTTCTGCGCCACAATTGTCTCGGCTATACCCAGCAAAGCACAGGGCCTTTCGACTGGTTATTCCTACGCCATACCAACGAGACCTATACCCTCAAAGTCTCCGGTAACTTTTCGGCCGACAACGCCATCGCGCTAAAAAAAGCCACTCTGGCGGGCAACGGTATTGCCTATTTGCCAACCTGCCTTGTCTACGACGAGCTCCAAGCTGGAAAACTGGTCGAAGTGCTACCAGAACATGCTGGCAAAGTCGTCGGAATTTATGCGGTCTACCCCTACACCAAACAGCCGCCAAGACGTACCCAGGCCCTTATTGAGCATATCCGGGAACGGTATCTGGCCATCAAAGAACGTTTCTAGCCAGCTTCCAACCCAAAACTGCCAAGCAAAAAAAGAGGAGGCTCCGTAATGAAGCCTCCTCTTTTTTGTTCAGTCCTATCGCTAGACACAGATCCTATCGCTAACCTTGTCACTGGCGATTGCGGCACATTTCAGCAGGAAACGCCAATTGCACCATCACATGGCGCTGGAACAAGTCATCATAACCTTGCTCTGCCAGCGCTTTTTCCATACAAAGCAACCACGCGTTCTTTTCTGCCATTCCAATCGATACGTGACGATGAGCCCCGGGCAAATTCATCGCCCCATACTTTTCGCTGTAACGCGACGGCCCACCCAACCAGCCAATCAAGAAGGTGGTGAGTTTTTCTATCGACTCGCTAAGGTCATCGGCATGCATCGCCCTTAATTCAGCCGCTTCGGGCAAGGCATCCATCATGGCATAAAAGGACTCAACCAACTGCCGTACCCCCGATTCACCACCCGCGACAATAAATGCGGTATCACCCTCATTAAAATTCGGAGCAGTTCGGGGTTCAATAGTATGTTCGTTGGCGCGGTAAGGCTTCATAATGACATTCGGCAAAACAATTGAGGAAAACTATAAACGTATATTAGTGGCTTGCTCAAAAATTTCCGATATAAATATCTTATTCTCTGAATTATCAAGAGTAGACATCCCATCTAATAAAAGGATATCGATAAATAACACAACTAAAGTCAATGATTCATTGTATGAGTTACTAGCGCATATCTAAAGATTATGAAGACAATCTGTATTGACAAATGCGGTCGGGGCTGTACATCGCCAGTTTCGAAAACTGACCAAAAACAAAGGTGACTTTACTAATGAAACCGACTTGCTAAAGCTGCTTTATGCTAGAATTTAAAGACTTCAGAAAAATGGACACATCCGATGCAGAACTAGAACCTGACATTATCTCAGTTAAGTATCCACTTTCCTGACAAAATCGATGAGTATGTAGATCTGTGACTACACTGACACAGAATTATAAACACCCTAGAAAGTCTTAAACTGTATGTATTTTAACGCAGATATCCAACTCTATAAGTGTGCTCTCAGAGCTATAAGCACGCATGGAGTTGCGTGCTTATAGTTTTCGCCTCTACCCTAGAACCTCGACGTCGCTGAACATGTAGCCATGTTCTAGCAGTGCTTGCTTAGCTGACTCTTTGATATCGGCATCAATATGAGTGAGTAATTCTTCTGCTGCTAGTTTGGGTTGTATTGTTAAGATTTGTTGATTGCAGATGTTAGCTTCTTGCAGAAGAACCAGATCATTATTATTTAACGAATATATCAAAGTCTTTCCTTTGGTTTCTCTTTCTTTAGAGTATACTAATTGACCACCTATTTGAACGAGATGAATGATTGGCTCTGGCGTTAAATCATTGAGCATTTCTTTGAGTCCGTGTAATAGCTCTAATTCATGTTTTTTCCCATTCAAAGCTATTAGTAGTTTGTCTGATTTCAAAATACTGTCTGCAATTACCGCTAGGTCGCCTAGGCGAGAGTCTTGTACACCAAGTTCTTTACCAGATGTTAGAGCCTCACAAGCCTTTTGATGAAATACTTTGTCACTATCTAATTTGGAACAGAGTCCTAGTTCTTTCTCTTTGAGTTTGAAAAGATCGGAGTAACGTTTTTGTTGTTCTGCGATGAACATTTCAAAATTACCTTGAAGCGCTTTAGCTGAATGAATTGCGAACTCAATATCTTCAAATTCGATAAAACCGTCCGGCTTCGTAATAGACTCAGAAAAATAGGTATCACGACTTTCTAGTCTTAGCATACCGTGCTTAGGACCAAATTGACTGTCATCGAGAAATTGAGCAACTCTCTCCATAATGCTCACGAGTTCTGCTAGCGGGGGGATGAAGTACGTGCCTGTGTAGTTAAAATCTTGTATGGCTCTTTCTAAACTATCTAGAATTTCTTGTTTGATTTTTGTAAGATTTTCATTTTGCTCAACATGAAACGGAAAGTTTCTTTGAAAGCAATTTGAAACTGAATACTCAATTGTACTTTTAAAAACTTCTTTATTCTCCAACTCACGGTGCGTTTTGCTTTCTATTTGTTCCTCTGCTTCTTGAATCGCTTTTTTAAGCTGTTCAAGTACTGATAGCATAGTGGTTTGATAATTTGAGGGTAATACCTCAAATGGTTTTACATATTGTGACTTTTGAGTAAACCAATGCTCTTGTCGTTTTCCAAAATCAAGATCTAAATCAACCTCTCTACAAACATACAAATGATACTGAGTCTCGATAACCTCGTTTAATGATTCTAATGACTCTGCACTGTCGAATTTCTCACGCAACTCAAAGGGAAGTGAAGGAAACTCTCCTATAAAGGCTTTCATTTGCTTCACTAAAAATAGGTCTAGATCTTCTTTAGCCAAAGCTAAACGCACGCATTTGGAAACCTGGAAGGTTTCCGCTTTATGGTTTGGTAAGCGGAGGTTTAACAATGCTCTTAACTTTTGAAGATTTTCACTACCCGCTTTTTCTCCATTTTCCCATCCATTAATTCTGGACTGATTGACCCCACATCTACGGGCTATTTCTGACCTAGAGATACCCAAAGATACTAGTTGCTCGACAATGCTTTTAGCGCAGTCCTTATCAAGCTTTTGATGATGAGTTATTGATTCTGACATAGACACCTCTGTCTGGGTTAATTTTGAGATGACTATAAATGCATGCAAGAATAAAATAAAAGGAAAATTTACGGAAATCATTTTACGCAATCAATTGAAATAAAAGCATAATTATTATTTATCAAGAAATTAATGAAGAAATATCAGGTACTTTTGAGGTGTTTTGGCAGAAAGGATACCTTGCCATTCGTTACTTTTGGGATATTTTTTACATAAGAGGAGATTTTTTGATCTTAAATGTAATTCTACGTAAATTTCACGTAAATAAAACTTCTTTATTGGTTTATATATTAATATTTTACTTTGATTTTGCGGAAGTTTTGCGTAATTACCTTGATATCTTTAACCCTACCACTTTCCTCAACAACCCTCCCCTCTAAAACCTCTAAATCCACCGATTACGAAGTCAATTTACCCACGATGAAAGACTCAGGTTTACCTACTGATGCTCGCTGCTTAGTGTATAAATTTAAGCCATCAAACAACTACCGCAATTGTCTGGCCGTGATTTCCATGGCGACCGTATCTTTCGGATGCATAGGCCACTTAAACTTGCCGTTTCCAACCGACGGTAATGAAGCCAGAAGCCATTAGTATCCCACTGTAATATTTTCAACTTGTCACGACGGTGATTACAGAACACGAACCAGTGCAGGCCAACCAGGTTAAATTCAAGCACATCCTCAACCAGCTGCCCCAAGGTATTTATGCATGTCGGTAACCCCGGTGGCCAAATTCACGTTTCCGGTCGGTGTGGTGATAATGGCAGACACTTCATGACTTACGGTAACCGCACCATTGCCGAAATGTCATTGATGGAGATCCGGTAGCCTCCAAGCGTTTCAATCACCAAAGTAATAAACGATGACGGCATTGAAATTGCTACGATGATACTGTTAGGCTCGCACGATGAGCCGTTAGTTTTTTCTGCCAATAATAAAACTGCGACTAGGCAATTTGGTGCTGCTCACCCCAAGCGGCAATGGTCAGATCGCTGTCCTTCTGGTGTTGCAAGCGTTCTTGCCATAACTGTATTTTATCTTCGCGAGTCATGATGTAGCTCTGTTAATTATGGAGCTATATCATATTGATGGTTATCTGAATGTGGGAAGAAATGGGCGCTTACCATTTGATGGTTCTTAACACCCCCAGAACATCTTTTAAATACAGGTAATGACAATGACTTAATTGGAATTCATAATCCGTTGCCACAGTAGAAAATCGCAAGCACTATGAACTCAAATTAAAGAGCACTAACGAATTTAGTTGGTACTCACAAAATGGTCCTCTCAATGTTAGTGACAGAGGGCTCATTCGCCCTCTGTTACACAACACACTTTGATGAATCAAATTACCACTAACTGTCTATCTCTATCGGCCCACCAAAGGATGTAACCGGCGGCACTTCGCCAGTATATTTCTCCATTTGCACCACAACCGTATTGGCACTTGTCGCCTGCGCCAGCTCAGATGTACCTATATCCATCGTCACCGTATTGGGATCGCCATAGGTATCGATAGAGCCAACTTTCTCATTAAGCGGTCCGTACCACGCCCCCTCATAGATTCGGATCACGCCTAGCGGATAATTGTCAGACACCACCGCACCGGCCAGCAACTGCCCGCGATCGTTGAAAACCCGCACCAAATCACCGTCTTTGATCCCGCGCGACTTAGCATCCTCCGGACTGATATACACCGGTTCGCGATCCTGAACAGTATACGTGGCTCGGTATTCATCCGATTCACACATCTGCGAATGCAAACGCTGATCAGGGTGGCAGGACTGCAGCCAGAGTGGGAACTTATCCGACCCCGGCCCTCCATGGGAACGCTCGGCTTTTTCAAACCACATCGGATGCCCCTGGCAGTGATCATACTTGTAACCGGCAATCTTACGACTAAATACCTCGATAAACCCTGATGGTGTCCCTAATGGGTTGATTTCAGGGTCTTCACGGAATTTCGCATGAGCCACATAGTCCTTGCCTTCACCGAAATTCACCCAGCCCGCCTGATCCTGAGCCCAAAACTCCTCAAACGGCGGCATCTTAAAGCTATCTTTATTCGCTTCACGGCAATCTTCATACAGGGTCTTGATCCACTCCATCTCGCCCATACCCCGGGTATACTCTTTCTGGCGATCAAAGCGACGGCAAAAATCCGTGAAAATGTCGAAATCAGTCCGCGACTGATAAAGCGGATCGACCAACTTGTGCATCGCCAACAAACCACTACCCGAATAGGCACCGTACAAGTCAATATCGTTTCGCTCAAACTGAGTACATGCGGGAAGGACGATATCAGAAAAACGGCAAGTCGCCGTCCAGGCAAAATCAATGGTGACGACTGTCTGCAATTTCTGGAACGCCTTTTTCATCCGGTTGCGGTCCTGATGATGGTGCCAAGGGTTGCATCCGCTAACCACCAGCATCTTGATATCCGGAAGCTTAACCTTATTACCGTTGTAATTGATTTCCTTACCCGGTTCATGGATGGCATCTATCCAGCGCGCCACGGGTATAGTTTTGCTATAGCCCTTGAAATCCGTGCTGTCCCACTTCGGTTTTTGCCCTTCATCAACATTACGCGGGAACCCGCCCGGCCCAGACGCCCCCGTCGGCGGTATCCCCACCCCGCTGTAATGGTGGGAATATGAAATACCACCCCCCGGCAGACCGATTTTGCCCAGCATTGTCGCCAAAACGGCCCCCATCCAATAAGGTTGCTCACCGTGCTGCTGCCGCTGTACCGCCCAACCAAAAATCAGCTGAGTACGCCCCTTGGCCAACAGGCGGGCAAACTCCCTAATCTCATCAGCTTTCACCCCGCAAATAGGCTCTGCCCATTCCGGAGACTTCTCGGTTTTGTCTTCCGCCTTACCCAATACATACGGAATGAATTCATCAAAACCCAATGCATAGGTATCAATAAATTCTTTGTCGTAGAGTTTTTCGTTATACAAGGTATGAGCGATAGCCAACATGAACGGCACATCGGTTTGCGGGTTAACGTAGCGATGATCACATTGCAGGTAATTCTGAGTTTTGGATTTTACCGGATCAACGCAGATCACCTTGATCCCTTTCTTGGCCACCTTCTCCTTCAACTGCTCATAATATTCATAAGAGTCATGGGTTTCGCACTGCCAGCCAACCTGAGTATTCTTGAGTGGGTCATTGGCCCAGAACACCACGGTATCAGTATGCTCCAAGATCAACGGCCAAGACGTCCCCTGGGCATAAACTTCGGTCGACCCCAGCACATAGGGCAAAATGGTTTGCCCCGCTCCGGTCGAGTAGTCACCGATTTTGGTGATAAAATTACCGTGCATCCCAACCGCACGCTGCATATGGCTGGTACAACTCTGAAACTGACCAGTCATCCGCCAGCCGGTCATGCCAGCATACAGCGCCGAAGGGCCATACTCTTTCTGCACCCGCTCCAGCTCGTTGTAGAACAAATCCAGCGCTTCATCCCAAGTTACCCGGATGAAACGGTTGCTACCACGGGTATCTCCGCTATATTTGTGCTTTTTCAGCCAATCCAGCCGCACCATTGGGTAACGGACCCGTGACGGGTTATAGATGATCCCCTTGATACCATTGAGCATATCTGTCGGGTACTTGTCACGATCCAGCGGCTTGATCTCCTGCACTTTACCGTTATAGATCCGGGCTCTGAACGCCCCCCAATGCGAACCCGTGACTTTCCACACCCCATCCGCCGAATAGGGCGATGTTGCCTCTTCGGCTGCATGGGCCGCGGCAGTCAATAAACTGGGGCCAATGGCAGCCACTGCACTGGTTGTTGCCAGCCCTTGTAAAAATCGACGTCGACTCAGAGACATACTGTTACCTCACTTCGCTTCTATCTATTAGTGGCCAGCATCAGAAAAATCAGATGAATGCTTCTGAAGATATTTCAAAACCAGCGCTTCGCTGTCATGATCCAAATTAACGAATGCCAGCATCCCTTTGAACATCCCCGGCCAAGTATTTGCATCAAAATGGTTTTCAGCCGGTTGGGTATGGCACACCGAACAGTTATTGGTATAAGCCGGTTTGGCTTCAGCCCAAATTGCATCGATGTTATCGAGCAGCGAATCCTTAGGCATCCACAATTTCACCGTCACCTTCTGCCAGCCCAAACCTGTCAAAGGATCTTCCTTCTCTTCAAATTTCTCGACCAAGGTTTCGCTCAAAGCGGCATCCTTGCTCAATGCCGCAGTTGGGATATTCAGGCCAAAATCCTCATTGATCACCCGACCAAACCCTTTGGTTTTACGCCAACCCGACAGCTCAACCTGAATGGCATTATCAGCCACCTTAATCACTTTGACTTCCGATGCGGGATTGAGCTGACCACCATCGATGGTGAGGGCCTCGTCCTCGAACATTGGCAGGTAACGAACGCTGTAGTAGTCATTGCCCGCTTCAAATTTGGTTTGCTTAGACTGCTGAACCAGTTGCTGAACCATACCACCCGATAGCTGCATATTTTCCGGCAACTGGTGGGCTATCCCCTTATGGCAATCCAAACAGCTCTGGTCACGCGCGGCGGCCTGTTTCATCTGGGTACGAGCCAAATCCGACATTTCATCCCACTTCATACTGTCGTAGTTATGGCAACTCTTACACTCCAGCGAACCGTTAGCGGCAAAACGCTCCCATTCGTGATTGGCGAGCTCTGCTCGTTTGGCAAGAAATTTCTCACGGGTATCAATGGTACCGAATATCGCCCCGAACACTTCCTTACTTGCCTGCATCTTACGAGCGATTTTATCGGTCCAATTATGCGGGACATGGCAATCTGGGCACGTCGCCCTAACCCCTGAATGATTCGACCAGTGAACCGTTTGCTGAAGTTCCTCGTATACATTGTCACGCATCTCATGACAGCCGATACAAAACTTCTCTGTATTGGTCATCTCGAGGGCTGTATTAAATCCGCCCCAAAAAATAATACCGGCGATAAACCCGCCAAGGGTCAACACGCCCAAACTAATATGCACTGCGGGACGCCAGAATGTCGCCCACAGCTTCTTAAGAAAGCTCATCATAGTGCTAACCTATTCCATCTTTAGCTAATCAAAGGCTCTGCCTAATCCTCAGTCCCTTACCATTCAGCTCCGCCCCTATGAGATCTGGCAGGGAAAGCATTCCATGATCTAACCATGACCCGGAGGCCCAAGGAAAAAGACCTGCATCGCCCACACAATAAAGCCATAGCCACCGACTATGGCGACCGCGAGAATGGGAAAAAGAAAAATGGTGATAAACAAGAACGAGCGCCACTCATATTTAGCTCTTTCTTTTTCATCGACTTGCTCAGGTGTACTCATTGTTGACATCCTATTGTTATGGTTAACGTCATATGCACGACACTGCTGCTGGACCATGCGAACAACATTAGGGTAAGTATAGTTAAGGATGCGGAGTGGACTGAGAATTGCTAAGAAATGGCCCATGCACAAACTGATGGTAAGTAATTGCATGATTTAAATATAAAAAAAGGGTGCCCATTGGCACCCTTTATATTCACTTATATTGTACTTTACAGTGACGCACTGTAAATCGTCTGGTTTTGCTGGTATAGCTTCAGACGCTGGGTAAACTTGGCATAGCGTTGGCTGCTATTGTCATCAAGCTTGCCCAAGGCCGTTTTCTGCGCCTCGATAGCGCGGCGGAACTCGCCGCAAGCCGCATAAGCCGCCGCCAAATTATCGTAATCACCCGCATCACCCGTACCGCTTCGGCTCAAAACCTGCTTGGCTAATTTCAACGCACGGTGGCCATCTCGCATTTTTGCATCACGACAAGTCGCATACAACCAAACCAAATTGCGCTTAGATTCTAGCGATCCACCGTTGGCCGCCTCGTTAAACCACTTAATCGCGTTGCCACAGTCCTCATTGCCAGAGGCCCCAGATGCATAATACATCCCCAGCTCAACCATCGCCGGCACATCACCTTCGTTAGCAGCTTGGGTATACCAGTTAATCGCCTGCGTATAATCACGCGGCAGTACTTCACCGGCCTTGAACAAATCGCCAATCAAGGTTTTCACCTCCGGCATATCCACTGCCGCTTTCTCAAGCCAATACATACCCTTAAGCGGATCGGCCTTCAAACCGTTGGTACCTTCCAGATAAGCCCGCCCCAGAAAGAGCTGCATATTTTTATCGCCCTGCTCTGCTTCAAGCTCAACATAATTGAGGGTGGTTGCCAAATGATGCTTAGGCGACGTTGTTACCGATGCCTGTACAGACATCGCCCCCAATGCAGCCAAGCTAAACAGGGTTCCGAATACTACTTTCTTCAGGTTGATTACTGCGGTCATATCTGGATCTCGTCGTGTGGCGTTCGGGATTGGCAGGCAATGTAATGAAGAGAAGGTTAAAAAACAACCATATTTTACTAGGCAATAACGACGTGATTTAACGACATTTACGCAGATTTATTTCACCGTCAGGTGGTTAGAGACGCGATATCTTGCGCAAAAAAAGGAGGAAATGTGAGTTTGATCATATGAAAGGATACCATAACAGAACCCATCTGAATTCGGACTGAACTGCCTTTCAGTTTTTCAGAGCTGCCGCCACAAAAAACGGCCATACAATTTGATGGCCGTTTTTTTCTGGCAAAAATGCTCTCAGCTAAAGGTTGCGATATGCTTCGCCACCAGCTTCAACATACTGGTTCTGGTATTTGACCGCTTCACCATCAAGGTCGATATCAAGATCAATCTCATTTGGCAAATCCATCAAAGCATCACACACCAAGACCAAGTCATATTCACCTTGCTGGACATAATCGACACTATAGGTATTGTCCTTCTGCACTTTGGCCGTATAAGACGGTGCGTAATCCGATCCCAAATCACCGTATTGTTCACTGCCTGACGGATAGAGATACACATAAGCCCCTTTTGCAGACTCAACACACGATGATACATCGATATCGCCAAACAACTTACCGGCCAATAGATTATCGACCACACGGAAGCCTTCACTCTTAAGCACATAGGCATCATTGACCAACTGGATCATGCTTCTAATATCAAAAGACATGGTGAAGGTCGTTGGAACATCAATATTGATATTGAGACCGTCAAATTTGAGATCATCGACAATATCCATCTTGAGTTTATCAACCGGGTTACCTACATACGAATATGGCGTATCAAGGAAATCACCGTAGCTGCCTTGCAATACCGACAGCGCCATACTGGTGTATTCCCCTACAGGCAAAAGCTGGTCGGAAATCAAATTGACCAAATCAACGCCTGAAATATCGTACAAATCGATAACGATAAATTTAGGGAAACCATCGTTATCCACCGGAATTTCAGAATCGGCAGGAATACACTGGGTTGAATTGACCCCGTAAGGATCTGACATACTCTTAGTCGTCAATTCAATGATCTTACCCGACAAATCCGTCAGGCTTACCGCGTCAATCGCCAAACAGGCCTGCAGATCATCAGCTCCATCTGGAACTTCTTTATCAGGAAGCTCAACATCAACCGATACCGGCGCTTCCTGCTCCTCTGCCTGCGGTGCGGTTTCACCCTCAAGCAAATTGGACACTTCGTCTGAATCACTACACCCAACCACAAACAGCGTGGCGAGCATTGGTATTAGTACTTTTTTCATGTCATCACCCCTACGACAATCCTTCTGATGGCCTTGTACCAAACCGCCTGCTGGCCGCCGATTGTTTGGTTATTTGTTGTTAAGCTGAATGCTATTTCAGTTGGCCGAATCTGACAGTAAAAAGTGTAGGCACTTACCGAAGCGCAAAAAATTTATCCTAGAGATAATTAAGTATTGAGAAAAAGATCTTACTCTCAAGACGAAAAAAGCCGGTCTTTCGACCGGCTTTGCTTAGCGTGTTGAATCACGGAGTATTAGGCGGGATCGAGATCCAGCATCGTCTGGAAATTGGCTGGCGTTTTCGGTTCTTGACCGAAACCGCGCAGACCAACGACGTGCACATGCTCACGATCCTTGAAGATCTTACGTACCAACTTATAGGTGGTACCTTTCTCTGGACTGATATTTTCCGGAGCGGCGATAAGCAGCTGCATATCCAAACGCTCACACAGCTCGAACAGAGTCGCAATCGACTTACCATCCAGACGTGCGGCCTCATCGAGGAACAGCAAGCGACACGGAATAATGTCCTTGCCGCGCAGACGGCGGGATTCTTCTTCCCAGCTCTGGACGACCATCAGCAAGATAGCCTGACCGGTACCAATCGCCTCACCCGTCGACAGCGCACCAGACTCAGCCTGCAGCCAACCGTCAGTACCACGGTTAACCTCAATGCTCAGCTCAAGGTAGTTACGGTAGTCCAGCAGTTCCTCACCCAAAATCTGCGGCGAACGCTGGCCCATATCGATATGCGGGTTCAGACGCTGGAACAACTTGGCAATAGCCTCAGAGAACGACAGGCGGTTGTTGCCGAACAGATCCTGATGCTGCTCCTGCTGCTCGGCAAGGCCGGCCAGCAATTGCTCGTGCGTATCACGTACCTTGACGTTCAGGCGCACACCATTGACCTGACCAAAACCAATATTCTGGAGGCCTTGGTTCAGCATTCGAATACGGTTCTGCTCGCGCTGGATCGTCTTACGGATAATATTGGCCACCGAATCAGAGCTGATTGCCAGACGCTGTTCACGGGCCGTCAGTTCTTCTGTCAAGCGTGCCAACTCCACTTCCATTTCCTCGATCGCTTCAACCGGATCGTCGGTACGGATAATGTCGTGGCGGATACGCTCGCGCAGGTGCTGGTATACGGCAATGTAGAACAGAACCTTGCGCTCTGGGCGAGAGACATCTTCCGATGCACGCAGGGCATCACGGAGGTTCTCGTTATCGGCAACAGCCAGACGCAGGGCACCCAATGATTTATCCGACAGCGAACGCAGTTCATCGGCGCTCATGTAAGCCATTTCACGGCGGTGCAGACGACGCTCGACATCGCTTTCGCGAGCCAGACGCAGTACCGCACACCAACCGGCCTTAGCCATTACCACCAGCTTGCGGATTTCCTGATAATCCTTGCCTACCTTACGCAGACGCTTAATCAGCGACTTCATTTCCAGCTCAATGGATGTCATCGACTTCTCAAGCTGGCTACGACGGGTACGGGAACTATGCAGGCGCTCATTAAGCTCGTCACGGCGCTGACGGGCACGCTCTTCGGCTTCCACATCGGCACGTACACCCAGATCCTGAAGCTCACGTTCAAATTCCTGCACGGTTTCAAGCTTGGCTTGGTGCGAACTCTTCAGCGAGGCCATCAGCTGGTTGTACTGGTTGGCTTGGGCACGTGTCTGCTTCAACGCATCACGGCAACGGTTACGCTCACGCTCTGCCGCGGCAAGCTTGGCCTTCAGCTGTTCGTTAAGCTCCGAGCTCTTGTTGAGCATATCAACCGAGTCGGCATAACCGAAGTGATGGCGTCGCTCAACCAGATCAGCCACGGCAAAAATATTGGCCTTCAGCTTCTGCAACTTGGCATCGGCATCTTCGTAGCTGGTTTTAAGGGCATCGAATTGCTCAGGGTCAGCATCCAGTGCTGACAGCAAACCTTCCAGTTCCGCCAGTGCCTTACCATGACGGTCAAGGTAGCTCTGTGCCTCGCCAAGCTGGGACAACTGCTGATCGACTTCTTCAAAGCGCGCAGTCAGGGTATCGTCTTCCAGCAGGTTCACCAACGGACTGATTTTGCCCAGCAAGACCAAGCCTTCACGTGCAGCACTCAACTGGCTACGCTGCTGCTGCTCCTGCGCTTCTGAATCAGCAAGCTGACGGGCAAACTGGCTACGTTTGTCTCGCGCGACTTTCAATGCTGCTTCCGGATCTGGCTGGAATGCCACGGCCATATGGGTCGCAACAAAGCTGTTGAAGCTCTGGTACAAACGCTGCAGTTTCTGCGAATCAAACGATGCTTTGGCGTGATCTTCAATCAGCTGCTCACGCTCTTCGCGCAGTTGCTCAAGGCGCAACTCACGGGCAGCACGGCCAAATAGCGGAACTTTCGGGAAACGAGAGTAACGCAGCTGACGATCATTGAGGTGAACGCATACCGCACCTTCCAGCTCATCAACATCAAAACCGCTGTCATCAAACGAATCGGCATCACCTTCAAGGATGTATAAATCATCAGGGCAGTCATCAAGGGCAACCAGCTTGTCTTTGATCCCTTTCAGATCCGGCACCACGATGGCATGGCGCGCAGGGCCGTACATGGCACTGAAATACGGGGCATCGGCAAGCGTAATGTCATCATAAATTTCAGACAACAGGCTACCACCCAGGGTATCGGCCAACGCACGCAAACGCGAGTCATCACTGCCGCCCGGCTGGGCCAAGCGTTCAATTTCCTGCTCTAGCTGTGTTTTGCGCAAAGCCAATTGATCACGCTTTGCAGACACCTCACGCTCTTTATCAAGCGTGTGCTGCATCGCGTCCATCACGGCCTGGCTGTCATACAGCTCAGACTCCGATTGCTCAGCCAGCTTTTCCAGTGCATCCGCCGCTGCGATCCACGCCGGGGCCGCCGCTTCGTAGCGGGCAATCTCAGCCGCTTGCTGCTGCTCGCCGCGACGCAATTCGTTGCGCTGCTCTACCAGCATTTCCTGCTGTTGTTCAAGCTCTTCCTGCGTTGCTTCATGACGAGCCTGCTCTTCGGCCAGAGCCAGTTCGCCATCGATGTTGAATGCAAAACGCTTGCTGTAGGCTTCCGCCAGTTCCAGTGCCTGACGCTGATTGCGCATCGCACGCTCAAGATCCCGGTACTGAGCTTTGAGCTGCTCGCCACGATCTTTCACCGCCGTCAATTGACGTGCATGGGACAGCAGTTCACGAGCCTTGCTGCCGGCTTCTGAACGCGCAACGCTTCCTGCGATGGTCGTCACAATCGCCAAGCCCTTGTCGAACTGCTCGGCAGCCGCAGCTGACATATCAAGACGGTGTTTCAATGCTAGCAAAGCGGTGGTTTGCGTATCCTGCTCTTGCTTTAGCTGCGCCAGATACGGCACGGCCTTGTCGGCCAACAGCTGATGATCACCAGAAAGCTCACGGGCTTTTTCCAGCGCCTGCAACGCCTGCTGATATTGCAAGGCACGCGTTTGCTGCATATCCAGCGCCTGCTGGTAGTCGGCTAGCTGGGTCTTCAGGCTGTCCACTTCCTCTTCGGTCAGCAGGGCCTGCTCTTCAGCCATCGCCAGCTGCTCAGCAGCCTCTTCAACCACCATCACCTGCTCTTCGAGGCGTTCAGTCAGCTCTTCCAGATCTTCGCGGTAGCGCTCGATCTTCTCTTGCTGACGCACAGCAGTCTGAACCAATTGCAGGTGGTCAGATGCAGCCTGATGATCCTGCTCCAGCGCACCTTCGCGCTCGGTCAGCTCATCCAGCTCTTCCGTCATGTTCTTCAGCGAGACCTGATGATCGTCCAGCGTTTTACGCGAACCCATCAGCTCACCGCGCAAGATCAATGTCTGCTCAAGCTTGTTACGACGCTCGTTGGCGTGGCGCATATAATCGGCAGCCACATAATTGGTCGCTTCGGTGATCAGGTGTTTGAACAGATCACGGTCACTCTGGGTCAGCTTAATCGCTTCCAGTGTCATCCGGTTTTCGCGCAGGGCCGCTTCCATATCTTGGAAGGCTTTCTTGACCCCGCTGTTGTGCGGCAACAGGTAATCACGCAGTGAACGGGTGATCGCACTTGAGATACCGCCGTACAGCGATGCCTCGATCAAACGGTAGAACTTCGAACGGTCGGTGCTGTTGCGCAGCTTCTTCGGCAGTACGCCAAATTCAAACATCTGCACATGGTAATCCGTTACCGAGTTGAAAGCCTTGAACACAACGCCTTCGTACTCGGCCGCCAGCATGTCTTTGACTTCATTGATCTGACGAACGCGCGCCTGATTTTCAGACAAGGTTTCCACCAACACATCGGTCGGTTTCACATGTGCAGGCAGACCCTGGATAATAAATGGCTTGATATCCACTTTCTTATCACGACCGGCAACCTGCTGTAGCTTCACCGCAAAAATGATGCGCTGCTTCTTGGAGTTCACGACATCCAATGCTGAGTAACAGGTACCCGGCTTCAACTTACCATGCAGACCCTTGTCGCGAGAGGCATTCGAGCTACCCGCTTCCGTGGTGTTACGGAAGTGCAGCAGGCTCTGGTCAGGGATCAGCGAGGTGATAAATGCCGCCATGGTGGTCGATTTACCGGCACCGTTACCCCCAGATAGGGTCGTTACCAGATTATCGATATCAAAGGTACGGGCAAAAAAGCCGTTCCAGTTGACCATAGTCAACGATTGGTACTTACCGCGTTCCATTAGGCTTCACCCTCCTGACCGGCAATTTCAAGTTCTTGCTGTTCTTCATCTGAGCCAAGCAGGCTAGATTGGCTCGGTGCCTGCTGGTGAACGACTACGGCTTCACCGTCGCGGATCAAGCGCATCTGTGCCTCGCGGATATCATCTCCGGCGCGAACATCGGCACCAAAGCGGAATGTCGCCTCGCTGATGCGGAATTTGCCATTGTCACCAATCGGAATAATCATCCCCAGACGGCGCAAACGGCGCAGTGAGGTCTTGACCTTGTCGTAGAGTTTCTCGCGGTCAAGATCCGAACCTGATGCACGGTTGGTCACCAGCTTCATCAGTTTCTGCTCATCGGCCAGAACCATCAGCTCATCGAACAGCTCTTGGTTGGTAAAGATACCCTCATGGGCCAGACGCTCCGGGCTCAGGTATAGGAAACACAATACCTTGCCAACCAGCATATCCAGCTCTGTCAGCACCGAACGGCTAATCAGAGAGGTCGAGCGAGGGCGCAGGTAGAAGAAACCTTCCGGTGCGCGCACCAACTCGGCATTGTAGCGCTTGTAAAACATTGCCAGCTCCTGCTCGAACTCAATCAGCAGAGCATGGTTATCCAAATCTTCGCTCGAGATATGTCGGCCCGTGCGAAGTGCGTTATCCAGTGCCGGGAAAAGCGGGTTGGCAATAGCCTTGGCCAGCTTCTCAGGCATAAATTCTTCAATATTTGTCAATGACATTTGCTTGTACCTTGGCTCCATACTCATTAATGGCTTCCCAGTCAGGCTGGATCGCGTTGAAGTCAGACTCGGAATAACCCAGCCTTACTGCCTGATCCACCACTAAGCGCGCTAAATCAAAATGCTGCGCATGCGGATGCTGAGCCAAATAATCTTTCAGTAACGTACTGAGGTTGATAGGCGTTCCGTTGTCCCGGTGAGCCTGAAGCATGGCAGCAACTTGCTCCGCCAACAGGTCATTGACCAGATCAAGCTCCTCGAATTCCATCTCTTCAGGCACCAGGCCTGTTACTTCGTCGTCGCGAAGCACCAAAGACTCGTCGCGCATGTCAAGCAGACGCTCGGCATCGGCATAAGTCAGTACCCAAGGTGCATCGAAGTAATCCTGAACCGACTGGCGCAAACGCTGGCTGAAAGCCCGGTTCTTATCCATGTCGATCGCGGTACGAATGAATTTATGAACATGGCGGTCATAGCCAATCCACAAGTCAATCGCCTGCTGGCCCCAGTTGATAATACGGTCAAGTTTGGCCTGCAGGTTGTAAACCATCGCATCGACAAAATCGAGCTCAGGCTTGCCCTGAACGGTTTCCTGAATGATCAGCAACTGTGTCTGCAACTGGTCGCCAGCAGCCTGCAAGGTATCTTGCAGTTCGCGCAGGGTACTGGAGGTTTCATTCAGCAACATTTCACAACTGGTGATCGCTGCGCGCCAGTCCTGATTCAGCAGTTCGGCAATGTCATGCTTCACTTGCTGCTGCTGTTCGTCCATCGAACGCTGGTTAAGGTCAATGCGGTCGAAAATCTCGGCAACCGAGTATTTCAATACCGCATGGACATTTTTGCGCCAATGTTTCTCATCACCACCCTGCTGGGCAGCGCTAGCAGCCTTGTTGATTTCATCGGCTACCATCGCAAGCTGGATAGACAGCTTGAGATTGGAATACTCACGGTGGCGAGCATAATAGTCGGTGATCCCCAATGCCAGTGGACTGAGGCGGTAGATACTTGCCCCGTCTGTCATTTCACTGGTAAAGCGGGATATCAAACGTTGGCGAACCAACTCATTAATGGCGTTGTTGGCTCGGAAAGATATGGTTTCGGGTGTCTGACCAAACAGATCGCTGACAATGCGAAATGCATCCACCAGCTCTCCTTCCCCCAATTCTTCATCAAAACGATCGCCGCTCAATACAGCAATCGCCAACAGAAACGCCAGCCGTTCAGTTGGCAGGCTAAGCTCAAATTGATGCTGCTTAACCCAATTTACCAACTCAGGAACGGTCTGGGTGACTTCACTCATCCGTTGTCCTTATCGCTGTTATGTTTCTCTGTCCCGTTAGTTTCGAGCGGCTTTTGCGCATAAACGTGGATATAGCGCCCGAGGGACAAATAAGGTTCCTGACGACAAAGCATCTGCTCCATCGCCAACACCTGTTCGAATGTGTAATCCCCAACTCTTACGGTCTGCATGTAGTCGTGGAATGTGCGCACGCCGGTTTTACCCAAAATAGAAAAACCAGCATCGGTCAGCCAGCTATATACGTCTTCTGGCTTCAATCCTTTTTGCGGTTGCAACTTGAAACGCTTGCGATGCGGCATCCCTTCTTCGATGTGGGTGAGGTTGCCGCAGATCAGGTTCTTGAACAACAACCCGTGGTAGTTGTAGAACATGACAGAAATAACACCGCCCGGTTTGACTTGGTCAAGCAAACCTTCCAATGCCGATTTTGGATCGGCCAGCCATTCCATGACTGCATGGAACATCACCAAATCCACTTGGGCATCAAGATGCTCGCCGACTTCCTGCACAGGGCAATGAACCAAGCGATATTGCTCAAGCAGGCCTTGTTTGGCAATTTCCTGCTCGGCTAATTTCAGCATTTCGCCAGAAAGATCACATAAAGTGACGTGATGTCCCTTCTCTGCAACCTTCTGCGAGAGCTGGCCAACCCCTCCCCCGGCATCAAGTACCGTCAGGGGTGTATTATTTTCCAATAGGGCTAAAACTTGCTCAAGATCTTCCCATACGACAGTTTGGCGAATTTGCCCCTTGCCTGTACCGTAAATATTTTTTGCAAATTTTTGCGCTATATCGTCAAAATTTCGATCTTCGATCACGTCAGCTTTACGTTATGATAGCGGTTCAAAAAAAGTAGCTCATTTTCTCACAAGCGATAGAGGAATAAAGGCTTGTGGTGCTTTTTCAAGCTCAACTGCTGATTTTTCGGACGACATTTCATGTTTGAACTCAAAAAAATTGTCTCAGCATTTTTAATGCCACTCCCGGCATTGCTGATGTTAGGGCTATTCGGCCTGCTATTGCTCTGGTTTACCCGTCGCAAAGGCTTGGCTTCGTTGTTTATCAGTTTCGCCTTTCTGGGTATTTTCTTGGTGTCATTCCAACCTGTTGCAACAAGCCTGTTGCGCCCGCTGGAAAAAGCCTACCCGCCCTACGTACCCTCGGGAAAAATCGTTGAATACGTCATGGTGCTCGGTAGCGGCCATGTCATCGACGATGCGATGCCCATTACCTCGCAGCTATCGCGTACTGCGATGGTTCGCCTGACCGAAGGGATCCGCATCCACCGCTTTTTCCCCGGCTCCAAACTGATCCTCTCCGGCTACGGGGGCGGTTCTGATATAAGCCAAGCGAGGATGATGGCCAAAGTCGCACTGGCGCTTGGCGTACACAAAAACGATATCCTGCTGCTGGAAACCGCCCGGGATACCAATGAAGAAGCATTTCAAGCGAAGTCCGTCGTAGGGCAAAGCAAACTGGTGGTTGTTACCTCAGCCAGCCATATGAAACGGGCCATCCAAGAATTCAATTCCGTCGGGCTAAACCCAACTCCGGCACCGACCAACTTCTTGGCTAGCAACAAAATCAAAGAGCCGTGGGACCGTTACCGCCCGTCAGCCAAGTACCTTGAGCAAACCGAGCGTTATTGGCACGAAAAAATGGGCCACTGGTGGCATCAGCTGCGTGACCTACTCACTGAACGGCCTAGCGAACCTTCACCAGCCCAATAAGACTCCAACCGGCCAAGCTACAGGCGAGGCCGGTCATTTTCTCCACTCAAACCTACCATAGACAGCCTGCCACAGCCCAGCTCTATCCGCATCATCCGCATCATCCGCATTGCGCCAGACCAGCCTTTTTGCGAAATAAGCCCCCATTGGCATATATAGCCTGTCTTCTACAAGCGAAATACCGCTAACTTTGTTATCACTCTGAGCAATAAGTCATCCTTATTCTTTTTTGTTTTACTTAGTTACTTTTTCTTATATCAAAAGTAATAAAAAACCATTCCGATTTTGGGATGCAAATCATAAAATCCTCGAAAACCACATTATTAGCTCAGTCAATTTTTGGGCCAATTGCCCATCTAGGAAGTAAAGCATGCATACCATCATTAACCTTGCGGTCTTCGCGCTGCTCATTGGTTTGCTGGTGAAACAGCAAAAAACCGAACAGACACTGTCAAAACGTGTCTTCACCAGCCTCGGCCTCGGGGTATTGTTCGGCGGTGCCCTGCAGTTTATCTATGGCGGCGGCAGCGATGTCATTTCCAATACGCTGGAATACGTTAACATTGTTGGCGCAGGCTATGTCAGCTTACTGAAAATGATCATCATGCCATTGATCCTTGTGTCTATTATCGGCGCAATTATCAAGGTAAAAGATTCCGGATCACTGGGCAAAATTTCCGTTTTGAGTATCGGTATCCTGCTTGCTACCACCGCAGTATCCGCGCTGATCGGTATTCTGGTCAGCAACCTGTTTGGCCTAACCGCTGACGGTATCGTTCAGGGTGCCCGCGAGATAGCCCGTGGCGAAATGCTGCAAACTCGCCTGAGCAGCGTTGAAACCCTGTCGTTCGCCGACATGATCATTTCGTTCTTCCCTGGTAACCCGTTTGCCGATCTGGCAGGCAGCCGCCCTACCTCCACCATCGCCGTGGTGATCTTCTCGGCATTCGTCGGTGTGGCCGGACTGACCGTGATCCGCACCAACCCGGAATTGGGCGAGAGTCTCGAAAAGTTCATCAACGTGGCCCAAGAAGTCGTACGTACGCTGGTCCGTTTGGTGCTAAGCCTGACCCCTTACGGTGTACTGGCACTGATGACCAAAGTGGTTGCTGGCTCAAACTACGATGACATTCTAAGCCTGATTAACTTTGTCGCGGCATCCTATGTCGGCCTCGGCCTGATTCTGGTCATGCACCTACTATTGGTCAGCGTGGTCGGCGTCAACCCGGTCCGTTACCTCAAGAAAATTCTGCCTGTACTGACGTTTGCATTCACCTCACGCTCAAGTGCAGGAACGATCCCGCTAAACGTCGATACCCAAGTTAAAAAACTGGGCAACGGAGAAGGCGTCGCAAACTTCTCGGCATCTTTCGGTGCGACGATGGGACAAAACGGCTGTGCCGGTCTTTACCCTGCCATGCTGGCAGTCATGATTGCGCCAACTATCGGTATCAATCCGCTAGACCCAAGCTTCATGCTAACCCTGATTGCCATTGTCACCATCAGTTCATTCGGCATTGCCGGTGTCGGCGGCGGTGCAACATTCGCAGCCCTGATTGTTCTCTCTGCGATGGATATGCCTGTTGCGCTGGCTGGCCTGCTCATTTCAATCGAGCCATTGATTGATATGGGCCGTACGGCTATCAATGTGAGTGGTTCGATGACAGCAGGTACCATTACCTCACGCCTCCTCGGTCAGGCTGATCAGGACATCTTCAACAGCGAAGAGACTGTCGACACCGCCAAGGCTTAATCGCGAGCTAGCCTTGAAAAAACAAATGCCCCGAGACTAACGTCTTGGGGCATTTTCGTATGAAACCTATCACAGTGACAAAATAGATCAGATCATAAATAGCGTAAGAAAAATGGTTGATTATTTACTTAGGTGGGTATGCAACAGACATAAAAAAAGTGGCGTTCTCACACCACTTTTTATATTCAGCACATTACGTTACTTAGCTAACCAGCTGACGAACTTTTTCTAGGTCTTCAGGCGTATCCACCCCGGCTGGCGGCGTTTCTAGCGCAACATCAACATGGATTTTCTCGCCGTACCACAGTACGCGAAGCTGCTCGAGTGACTCGATCTTTTCCAGAGTACTCGGTTCCCAGTTAATGTAGGTATTAATAAAACCAGCACGGTACGCGTAGATACCAATGTGACGCATCAGGTTACGGTGAATCTCCTGCGGACGCTTGGCAAAATTGTCACGATCCCAAGGAATCGAGGCGCGGCTGAAATACAGCGCATAGCCATCCTTGTCGGTGACAACCTTGACGGCATTCGGGTTGAACACCTCATCGGCATGGTCAATCTCCACCGCCAACGTCGCCATCGGAGCCTTGCTAGCTGAAAGGTTCATCGCCACCTGACGAATAATGGCTTCAGGGATCAGCGGCTCATCACCTTGCACGTTAACCACAATATGATCATCGGCAAGGCCATATCTCTCGACCACTTCCGCCAGTCGCTCCGTACCCGATTCATGATCGGCACGGGTCAGGCAAACGTCACCGCCAAAGTTGCGTACAACCTCTGCGACGCGTTCATCGTCGGTAGCCACGATCACGCGTTCGGCACCCGATTTGCTCGCCTGCTCATATACCCACTGAACCATCGGCTTGCCGCCGATATCGGCCAAAGGTTTGCCAGGCAGGCGGGTTGACTGATAACGTGCCGGAATAATTACCGAAAACGTCATTTACTTCACCTCATCCATACTCAGAGTGCGAGCTTCTGGCTCCAAAAGAACAGGGATACCGTCCTTGATCGGATAGGCCAGGCGATCAAATTTGCAGATCAGCTCACCTTTTTCTTTATCGAAGTTTAGTTTGCCCTTGCAAACTGGGCATGCAACGATTTCAAGCAGACGATGATCCATAATTTTCCTTTACCTTTATAATCCGGTTAATCAGGTTTTCAGCCTGATCCTCTGGCAGCGTTGCATCAACAGGCAAATACCACCAATTTGGTTGAGCGAAAGAATAGCACTTCACCGCATCTTTTTCAGTCATCACTAGATACTGACCCATCGCGGCAAGTTGCTGTAATTGCTGATCATCAAAGGCCTGATGATCCTTAAAAGGCTGACAGTGAACAGGATAGATCCCCTGCTGCTCCAGCGTGTGGAAAAAGCGCGGTGGATGACCGATACCCGCAAGGGCTACAACGTCCCCCGTTAATGCTTCCGGCTGGCACTTTTCCCCTGTCACCAAATTCACCAATGGCGCAGGAGACAGCACCATCGGGATTTCGTTATCCTGCGGCTGGCCGCCATTGCAAATCAGGAAATCCACTTCGGCAAGACGCTCGCAGCCTTCACGCAACGGGCCAAGGGGGATCAGCTGCTCATTACCGAAACGGCGCTGGCCATCAATCACCACAATTTCAATATCGCGTTCCAGCGCATAATGCTGCAAACCATCATCGGTAATAATGACATCGACGTCATTTTCGATCATGGCCACCGCTTCAGCACGTTTGGGCGAAACGGCAACAGGCACCCCGGTTCGACGGTAAATAAGCACCGGCTCATCACCCGCCTGCGCCGTGGTACTGGTGTCATCCAAGCGGTAGGGATAATGAGGAGCCTTGCCGCCATAGCCACGCGACACCACGCCCGGTTTCATGCCCGCAGCAAGCAACTGCTCCACCAGCCAAACAACAACCGGCGTTTTGCCATTGCCGCCAGCGGTGATATTTCCCACCACAACCACGGGCACTTGGGCTCGGTATGCTTGCTTGCCTCCGGAGCGATACTGCTGCCGACGGCGGCGGCTGATCACACCAAACAGTTTGCTCAGCGGCCATAGCAGCGGTTTGAGCAACCATCCCGCAGGATGGCTGCCAAACCAAATTTTTTCAATAACCGACGCCATTACTCACCAAACTGAATACGGTGAAGCTGGGCATAAGCACCATTTTTTGCCAGCAACTCAGCGTGAACACCGCGCTCGATGATCTCGCCTTCATCGACCACCAAGATCTGATCTGCATTCTCGATTGTCGACAAACGGTGAGCAATAACCAGCACGGTACGGTCTTTTTGCAACTCATCCAATGCTGCCTGAATCGCACGCTCTGACTCGGTATCAAGCGCAGAGGTTGCCTCATCAAGAATCAGCACCGGCGCATCACGCAGCAGCGCTCGGGCAATGGCAATACGCTGACGCTGGCCGCCCGATAGGCTGACGCCGTTCTCGCCAATCACCGTATCCAAGCCGTTGTCCATCCCGCTGATGAAGTCCATCGCATGGGCCAGCTTGGCGGCCTTTTCGATGTCTTCACGGGTATACTTGTCGCCACTGGCGTAAGCAATATTGTTGGCAATAGTGTCATTGAACAGATGTACGTTCTGCGAGACAACAGCCACCTGATCACGAAGATTGCTCAGGGTGTAGTCACAGATACCGTGGTTATCCAGAACGATATTACCGCTATCGATATCGTAAAAACGCGTCAGCAGATTGGCAATCGTACTCTTGCCCGAGCCCGAACGCCCCACCAATGCCAGCGTCTGGCCGGCAGGAAGGTCAAAGCTTACGTTACGCAATGCCGGAGTATCTTTGGTTGGGTAGGTAAAGGTCACGTTATCGACCTTGATATCCCCTTTCACACGCTCAATTTCGTGCTGACCATGATCTTTTTCTGATTCAAGCTCCATCAGGCCAAACAGGGTTTGGCAAGCCGCCATACCACGCTGGAACTGCGACGTCACGTTGGTCAATGCCTTAAGCGGGCGCATCAGGCCGAACATCGAACCGAAAATCAGGGCAAACGTACCCGGCGTCAATGACTCACGCAGAGAATCAGTATTGGCAAGAATAAGCACCACAACCAAAGCCATAGAGGCAATCAGCTGGATCACCGGGTTGGCAATGGCCTGCGCAGAAACCAGCTTCATCGTTTGCTGGCGCATCCGGTTGCTAACTTCTTCGAAACGAGCCTGTTCAACCTGCTGACCACCGTAGCTCAGAACGACTTTATGGCCTTTAAGCATCTGCTCGGCCGAGGAGGTCACCGAGCCCATCGCGTCTTGCATATTGGTTGATATACGGCGAAAACGCTTGGAGACAATTCGAATAGACAGAGCAACAATCGGGGCGATAACCAGCAAGATCGCCGAAAGCTGCCAGCTGTTGTAAAACATAATAGCCATAAGCGCGATGATGGATGCACCTTCACGCACGAGACTGACCAATGCCCCACTCGTTGCCGAGGCAACCTGTTCGGAATCATAGGTGATCCGTGACAGCAATTTGCCCGAAGACTCCTGATCAAAAAAGCTGACCGGCATCTTCATAAAATGATTGAACAACTGACGACGCAAACGCATCACCACATTGCCCGAAACCCAGGCGAGGCAGTAGGAAGAGGCGAAACTACTGATGCCGCGCACCAGCATCAATCCCAACAAGTACAACGGCATCATCGCCAGGAAGTTACTGTCGAGGGCATCCAGCCCACCAAAACTTTCATCCATCAGCGGCTTGATCATCGAGAGCATCAGCGCATCGCTGGCAGCATTGACAATAAGCGCGACAGAGGCAACGGCAAGACCTGTCTTATACAGACTAATCGACGGCCAAAGTTGCTTGAACGTTTCCCAGGTAGTTTGATCTTTGGGTTGTGTCATGGAAACCATTTTTTCTTGAAATGAATTCTCACATTCTACTCTGTTCCCGCCGAGTGACCAAATAAGTTCACCGAACCGGTTACCAAACTGCCCAAGATTCAGTCAGTTTTAGGATTCTCCCCGACTCTGCTGGGACGCGGCCTAAACCAGCCCGGACTAATATCTTGCCGATAGCGCACGATCTCCATCTCATTACCGACCCGTGTGATCGAAATCTGGCCATGATCGGCCGTAGAGAGCCATTGGCTGCCCATCGCAACGTATCGTCTACGTACCTCCGGATTAGGCAGTCGCCAAGGATTAAAGCGGGCAGCCGAGACCAAGGCCACCTCAGGCCGCATTGCTGTCAGCCAGGTTCGGGAGGAAGAGGTCAAGCTACCGTGATGCGGCACGGTCAATATATCAGGAGTCAGATCCGGTTCAAGGCGTGCCAACAGTAGTTCGGAAATCGCATCGATATCACCGGTCAGCAACATAAACGGCGGGGCATTGGCATAACCAAGCGCAATCACACACGAATGCGGGTTCGCCGCCCGCCTGACACGCTTAGGCGGCCACAAGGCGCGAAACTCCAGCCCCTGCCACAACCACGTTTCACCACGGACACAGGACGAGAAACCATCGCGGTGATCACTGCTACGCATCCAGCCGGGCGAAAAATGACGGATCAAATACTCGGCCCCGCCCGCGTGGTCGCTGTCACCATGACTGAGGATAAGGCCATCGAGCCTCTCGTAACCTCGCTGCCTTAGCACCGGCTCAATCACGGCCCTGGCGATACTGCCACCGGGCCATGCATTGCCGGTATCGTAAAGCACGGCCCCTTGACCTGTACTAATTAGTACCGCCAAACCATGCCCAACATCCAGCATATCGATAAACACTGGCGCAGGGCCCTCTTCGACCTCACGCTCCCCCGAACCTGAGGTCGGCCCATCGAATGGCATCAGTGCCAATACAATCAATGCACCACTCACCAACAGGGCGGCGTATCGACGAACAGGCAGCAACCAGATCAGACAAGCCAATACGGCCAGCCCAAGCAAGCCACCAGCCATATCCCCAGTCAGCGGCAGCCATGCCCCTTGCGCCAAGCCCGCCAGCCACATCACCGGCTTGAGGCTAAGATCCGCCGCCCACCACCCCAGCCCGGACAGAGCAGGCCACCACGATAAGCCAACAGCCAGCAGCACCATAGGGACCGTCAACAAACTCACCCAAGGCACAGCCAGCAAATTCACCAACGGGGCCAGCCATGCAAAACCGCCAAACCACAACCACTGTACCGGCAGCATCAAGAGCAACAAGGCCAACTGCATCACAAAGAGCTGCCGTACCGCCCCCCAGATTGAAAACAGCAACGATTGCCACCCATGATTAACCGCCGAAGGTTGTTCTTGCCTTCCGACACCGCCTACACCGGCAAACATAATGATCGCGACAGCGGTAAAAGAGAGCCAAAAGCCCGCGGTATAGCTCGCCAACGGATTGATCATCAAACATGCCGCAAACGCCACCAGCAACACCTGCCAGCGCGGCCAGCCAATTCGTAGCCGCATCAGCAACAGTATCACCACGCTCATGAGCAACGCCCGTATGGTTGGTACGGTAAACCCAGCCAACCATGCATAGCCGCCCCCCAACAGCAGCCCGCACCAAAGCGGTAACCACGTCAGGTAATAGAGATTTATCGCGCCGCCCCTCAACATGCCGCCCAGCCGCCAGCCAATCACCACGGCCAGACCAATATGCAAACCGGAAATCGCCATCAGGTGGGCCAGACCGCTGTCTCGTAACAGTTGCCAATCTTGATCCGTCAGCGCTGTCCTTTCACCAAACCCCAATGCCAGTAAATATGCACCAAAAGGCAAATCGCGCGTCATTGCGATTGCATGCTGATACATAGTCTGGCGGAGGTGATCATGCCAACCTACAGGCGTATCCAACCGCACAGCATCAAGGATAACCCCGATACCATGAATGCCCTTGCCCACGGCATCACGCTCGCGATCATAACCAGCACTATTCACCCGGCCATAAGGCGGTTTCAGGCGCAGGGTAAACTGCCAGTGCTCGCCCAATTTGATATCGGGCATCGGCTGCTGTGTATCACCGACGAAAGTACCTGCCCCCCAGCGCAAATGCAGCCGCAATCCGGCAGGCAAAGAGCCTCCGGCCGACGAATCATCGATCGTTACAATTTCGAACAGAGTATTGGGAATATTATGATTAATAAGGCTGCGAACTTCGCCAATTATGGTAATATCTCCCCGCTCGGCAGCTACGGTTTCAACATCGTCCAAATACGCCACGGCACTATAATTAGCCAATACAACGCCAAAGACGATGCAGATCAAAAGCCGTTCCCGCAAATAAGCCGACACTAGGCTACCAGTCACAGCGGCTATCATAACGACGCTATAAGGCGGCAATGTCGGCCAGTAATGTAGCGATAGCAATCCAAGAGCAATCCCAGCGGCCTCTCTCACCATAGGGGCAGCCTCGAAAGAAAAGATACGCAATGCCTAGACATGTAATTAAACGATTTATGCCCAGCCACGACCTGATCAAACAGCAAAAAGCGCTGAAGATCTTCGGTAATGTGCTGTACAACCCGAACCTGTGGTGCCTTAACCGCCGCTCGGCGTCGGGTGCCTTCGCGGTAGGGCTGTTTATGGCTTTCGTCCCGCTGCCAAGCCAGATGATCATGGCGGCCGGGCTGGCGATCCTGTTCAGTGTCAATTTGCCACTGTCGGTCTGTCTGGTATGGATCAGTAATCCAATCACCATGCCGGTTCTGTTCTATGGCGCATACAAACTCGGGGCATGGATAATGAGCGTGCCGCCGATCCCCTTTCACTTCGAGCTTTCTTGGGAGTTTCTGCTGCACCAGATGAACCAAATCGGCCCTCCATTTCTGCTCGGCTGTATGGTGTGTGGTTTGGCCGCAGCCCTATTCGGTTATTTGGGTATCCGCGGACTATGGCGCTACTCAGTTGTCCGCAGCTGGCAAAAACGAAAATTGCGGATACTGCGTTAATAAAAAAACCTCGCACTAGCGAGGTTTTTTTGTATGGCCTTACCTATCAAAGCACAACGAAAAATCGCTGTTCTGAAAGATCATTGGCATTTCAAAATAACGGGCTACATTCCTTGCAGCCCATTTTGCCAGACAGGTTGCAGCACGAGCGCAACCTGACAATTATCTCATCACTGCCAACATTACTTAGCACTCAACACCAACGCTGGCTGCAATGCACATGCCCGCTTAGCCGGATACCATGTCGCCAACAAGCTGAGGATCACTGCCGTCAAGGTCACCAATGCGACATCGTGCACCGCCAATTGGCTTGGCAGAAAATCGACAAAATAAATATCGCCGGACAAGAAATGGTAGCCAATGATACCTTCGACCCAACTAATAATCGTGGTCAGATTGACGGCCACCAGCGAGCCAAGCACCGAACCAACCAAACTCCCCACCACACCGGACATGATACCGTGCCAAATGAAAATAGAGCGGATTAAACGGTCTGTCGCCCCCATTGTGCGCAAAATCGCAATGTCTGAGGCCCGCTCCTTAACCGCCATCATCAAGGTAGAAACGATATTGAAACAGGCAACACCGATCACCAATACCATCACCAGGTACATGATGGTACGTACCATCTGGATATCTCGGTACAGATAACCATATTTCTGGTTCCAGCTCTTCAGATACACATACACCGGCAAGGTATAGCCAACCTCACGAACGATCTGATTGGCATCAAGCACGTTATCGACATTGATTTCGATCCCCGTGACGCCCTCACCCATCGAGAGGTACTGCTGGGCATCGGCCAACGGCACAATGGCGAAGCTGTGGTCGATCTGGCCGGCCAGCGCCAGCAAGCCAATCACCTGTAGTCGGATACGGTGCGGGGCTTTGAGCTTCAAATCGGCATCGGGATTAGGGATCATCGCGGTGATCCAGTCACCCACGCCTATCCCCAGCTTCTGAGCTACGCCTTGTCCCAAAATCACCTGATGCTTACCGGCTTGAAGTTTGCTCCAAGCGTTATCCTTAACGAAATCAGGCAAAGAGCTGACCTTATGCGACTGATGCGGGTCTACCCCGCGCACCTCAACCGCCTTGAGGCTATTGCCTTTTTCAAGCAACGCAGTAAAACGCACATACGGGGCGGCCGCGGTTACCCGTGGATGTTTTTCCACTTGTTCAAGCACTGGCTGCCAATGCTCAAAAGGCGGCTGTACCGCTTCCAGCTCACCATGCGGGATCACCGACAGCACCCGATTTTGCAGCTCACGTTCAAATCCATTCATCGCCGACAAGCCGATAATAATCACGGCTACGCCCACGGCAATTCCCAGAGTGGATGACATCGACACAAAGGACACCATCCGGCTACGCTGCCGAGCACGGCTAAAGCGCTTACCTATATATAACGATAATGGACGGAACATCAGGCCACCTCGACTTGAACCAACTCGCCATCTTGCATGTGCATACAGCGATCAAGCTTGCTGGCCAATTCATTATCATGGGTGACGACCAAAAATGCCGTCCCTGATTCTTTGTTCAGCTTACGCATCAAATCGTAGATCTCCAACGCCGTCTTATGGTCGAGGTTGCCGGTCGGCTCATCGGCCAATACCAACGACGGCTTATTGACCAATGCACGCGCGATAGCGACCCGTTGGCGTTCACCGCCACTCAACTCTGACGGGCGATGGTCGAAGCGGTGGCTAAGCCCCACCAGCTCCAAGATGCTCTGAGCCTGTGATTTCGCCTGTGCCGGACTCATCCCGCCAATCAGCAGCGGCATTGCCACGTTTTCCACCGCGCTGAAATCGGCCAGCAGGTGATGGAACTGGTAAACAAAGCCAATTTCCTGATTGCGCAGCTTGGCCTGGCGGTTGGCGTTCATCGCGTTGAGCTTTTGGCCCTTGAAGAAAACATCACCGCTAGTTGGATCATCCAACGCACCCAACACATGCAGCAAGGTACTCTTGCCCGAACCCGAGGCCCCAACAATCGCCACCAGCTCACTGTGCTCAAGGGAAAAACCCACACCTTTAAGAACCTCGGTCTCCAACTGCGCTTCACGGTAAATTTTGCGCAATCCCTGACAAACTAAAAGTGCATTACTCATAACGAAGTGCCTCTGCTGGACGTACCGATGCCGCCCGGTAAGAAGGAAAAACCGTTGCCAGCAAACTCAATAGAATCGCACCGACAATCACAACAACAACCTGCAAAGGCTGAATCAAAACAGGAAGCTCGCCGCCTGCCGAAATCAAACTTACCCCAAGAAGGGACATTACGCTGTTCAGGTTATAGGCCAGCAAGATACCCAGCAGACCACCGATCAATGCACCGATAACGCCGCTGCTTGCGCCCTGAACCATAAATACCGTCATTAACTGGCGGCTGGTCATACCTTGTGTTTTCAAGATGGCAACTTCTGCCTGTTTTTCCATCACCACCATAATCAAGGCCGTGATGATATTAAACGCAGCCACACCGATGATCAGCCCCAACATCAGGCCCATCATGTTCTTTTCCATCTTGACCGCCTGAAACAACTCGCCGCGTTGTTCGCGCCAGTCACTCCAGACAAGACCATCAGGCAAAGGAAGCGCCGCCAGATCAGCAACCACGAAAGGATCATCGACAAACAAACGCCAACCGGTGATCTCGCCTTTTTTGAAACGGAGCAAGCGGCCAGCATCTTCGATATTGACCAGCACTAGTTGGCTATCAACATCCGAACCGGTGTTGTACAAACCCGCCACCTCAAAATTACGCTGGCTAGGAATGCGGCCAATCGGCGTGTACTGGCTGGCACTGGTTACCATCAGACGGATTTTATCGCCAACCTTTACCCCAAGATTATTCGCCAGCGACTGACCAAGAATCACCTTGTAGCTTCCCGGCTGAAGATCGTCGATATCCCCTCGGCTAACATAGTAGCCAACCGGCTCATATACTGTCGGATCGATACCAAGCAACATGCCAGCCGCAATCGACTTGGCACTTTGCATAATGGTCTCACTCCGAGTAATAGGCGTAACGACGCCGACATCGGGCAATTGACCCAACGCCGCGGGCGGCTCGGCGGTACGGTGCAAATGCCCTTCGGCCGTCGATATCACAGCCTGAGGCATCACACCGAGGATCCGCGATTTCAGCTGCTCTTCAAAGCCATTCATCACAGATAACACCGTCACTAGCGACAGAACGCCAATAGTGATCCCGGCTGTCGACATATAGGAGACAAAACGACTGAATCTATCGCCAGATCGCCCCCGTAAATAGCGCAACCCAATAAAAAACGAAACGGGATGAAACATAAATATGACAAAACCATCCTGAAAAAACTGCCGTGAAGGATACCTTCTGCAGCACCCAATTACCATTGAGCTTAGCAAAAGTAATGTAAAAACAGACGCTAAAGATGGCAGTTACCAGCCACCGACTTGCCCCGGGATGTTTGCTAGGTGATAATCGAAGAATAGATAATTTATTGTGAGTGCAACATGAATCAGGACGAGTATTTTTCAGTCCATGCTGGGTTGACCATTAATGTAGAACCACTGGAACCTCAGGCCATCGTCCCTAGCAACGAAGCCTTCTTGCAAGAGATCCCACCGCTCTTTCGCATCGCCAGCGAATGCAGTGCTATAGATGACAATATGGAGCGCTCACTGACTCAGCTTAATAAAAAGGAATTTCAGTCACTTAGTGATTATCTGGTTGCCCAAAACAATAAGATCAACCTCATGCTTGGTTTTATCATGGCCCAGCAAGATCACGCTGAACACCGCTTCGTCACAACTACCTTCGGTGCCAGCAAGCTGACCTATCTATCGGATACCCCCCTAGCTGTAGGCCAAGCTGTCCGCCTAAAAATCTTCCTCGACAAACCGACGGCGGCAATCTATGCCTATGCCGAGGTGAGCGAGTGCCAGCAAGAAGCCGAACACAAACAAGCGGAAATCACGCTTTCTTACACCCATTTGCTGGAAGCCGATCGCGACATCATTATCCGTGCGGCCCTGCACTTCCAACAAAAATTCCTGCGCCAGCGGGCGCAACAGCGCACAGAGAATTAATACCCCAATGACCAATACGACTATTCTTTCTCTCCCCTTGCCGAACAAACCGGGTGATGCCCGTTATATCGGCAATGTTTCCGGGGCAGCCTTGGCGCTGTCGATTGCTGAATTGGCGGAAAACCATCAAGGACCATTGCTAACCGTTGTCCCTGATACCCAAACTGCGCTGCGTCTGCAGCCGGAAATCAGCCAATTCACCACGCAGGACGTCAGCGTGTTCCCCGACTGGGAAACCCTGCCCTACGACAACTTCTCGCCGCACCAAGACATCATCTCCGATCGCTTATCACGGCTGTATAATTTCCCCAACCAAGCTCGCGGCGTCGTATTGGTACCCGTCAGCACGCTGCTACAACGCCTGACACCACAATCATTCATTCACCAACATGCGCTTTTGGTGAGCTGCAACGACCGGCTTTCGCTGGAAAAACTGCGCCTGAAACTCGACGCCTCGGGCTACCGCCACGTTGATCAGGTTATGGAACACGGCGAATACGCTAGCCGCGGCTCGCTGCTTGATTTGTTCCCGATGGGCAGCCAGCATCCGTTCCGTATCGATTTCTTCGATGACGAAGTCGACTCGATCCGCCAGTTCGACCCTGAAACCCAGCGCTCAACCGGTGAAATAGACAGTATTCGCTTGCTGCCGGCCCACGAGTTCCCAACCGATGATCTGGCTATCGAGAGCTTCAGAATGCGCTGGCGCGAGCGGTTCGAGGCCCGCCGCGAGCCAGAATCCATCTACCAGCAAGTCAGCAAGAAGACCTGGCCCGCCGGTATCGAATACTGGCAGCCACTCTTTTTCGAACAAACCGAAACCCTGTTCGACTACCTGCCGGATAGCAGCCTACTCCTGACTATCGGCAATCTCGAAGAAGCCGCAGATCTCTTCCTCAAAGACGCGGCCTATCGTTACGACCAGCGTCGAGTTGACCCACTACGCCCGCTGCTTGAGCCCCATGAACTCTGGCTGAACAAAGACGAAATGTTCGGCCAGTTCAAAGCCATGCCTCAAGTACGCCTGCGCGGTGATGCCGAGCCCGAAAAAGGCGGCAGGTTCAACCCGGCATTGCAGCCAATCCCAACGCTGACCATCAACCACCAGCTCAAAGAGCCGCTGGGTGAACTGCGCAAGTTTATCGAAAGCTACCCGGGCCAAGTTATTTTCTCGGTGGCGTCTGAAGGCCGCCGCGAAGCCTTGCTTGATCTGCTGGCTAGGATCAAGCTGCGCCCTATGGTCTGCGCATCATTGAGCGAAGCGATGGCTGCACCGGGCAAAACCAGCCTGATTATTGGTGCGGCCGAACAGGGTTTTGTCTTGGCCGATCCTGCTATCGCCCTGATCTGCGAAAGCGACCTGCTGGGCGAACGTGTCGTTCAACGCCGTCGACGCGATGACAAGAAGGTCGTCAACAGCGACACCATCATCCGCAACCTTGCCGAGCTCCAAGTGGGCCAGCCCGTTGTTCACGTCGACCACGGTATCGGCCGCTATCAGGGTCTGCAAACCCTCGATGCCGGCGGGATGAAAACCGAGTTCGTCACCCTCGAATACCAAGGCGGCGCCAAGTTATACGTCCCGGTCGCCTCGCTACATTTGATCAGCCGATACTCAGGCGGCGCAGAAGAAACCGCGCCGATCCACAAACTGGGCGGTGAAGCTTGGGCCAAAGCCCGCAGAAAAGCTGCTGAAAAAGTCCGGGATGTCGCAGCCGAGCTGCTTGATGTCTACGCCAAGCGTGAGCTCAAGCCCGGCTTCAAGTTCAATCTCGACCGCGAGGCATATGCCGACTTCTGTACCGGCTTCCCGTTCGAGGAAACCCATGACCAAGCAATGGCCATCAATGCCGTTCTGTCCGATATGTGCCAAGCCAAAGCGATGGACCGCCTGGTGTGCGGCGATGTCGGCTTCGGCAAGACCGAAGTGGCGATGCGCGCTGCTTTCGTGGCCGTGGATAACAGCAAGCAAGTCACCGTTCTGGTACCAACCACCTTGCTTGCCCAGCAGCATTTCGAAAACTTCCGTGATCGCTTTGCCAATACACCGGTACGGGTAGAAGTTCTGTCTCGCTTCAAGACGGCCAAAGAGCAGAAGCAAATTCTGGCCGATGTCGGCGAAGGCAAGATCGATATCCTGATCGGCACCCACAAGCTGCTTAATGCCCAGGTCAAATACCATGATCTCGGCCTTCTCATCGTCGACGAAGAGCACCGCTTTGGTGTCCGCCAGAAAGAGAAGGTCAAGGCATTGCGTGCAGACGTGGATATCCTGACCCTGACCGCAACCCCGATCCCGCGTACCCTGAATATGGCCATGAGCGGAATGCGCGACTTGTCGATCATCGCAACGCCACCGGCACGCCGACTGGCAATCAAGACATTCGTTCGCGAAAACGACGACGTACTGATTCGCGAAGCCGTACTTCGTGAAATCATGCGTGGCGGGCAGATCTACTTCCTCCACAACGATGTCGAGTCCATCAACAAGATGGCTGACGATCTCGCCGCCCTGATCCCCGAAGCACGGATCACCGTTGCCCACGGCCAAATGCGTGAGCGAGATCTCGAAAAAATCATGAGTGATTTCTATCACCAACGATTTAATTTGCTGGTGTGTACCACAATTATCGAAACCGGTATTGATGTGCCTACCGCCAATACCATTATCATCAACCGTGCAGATCACTTGGGTTTGGCGCAGCTGCACCAGCTTCGGGGACGAGTAGGACGCTCGCACCACCAAGCCTACGCCTACTTGCTGACACCGCATCCGAAACGTATGACCAAGGACGCCGTCAAGCGTCTAGAGGCCATTGCCTCGCTGGAAGATTTGGGGGCCGGTTTCACCTTGGCGACCCATGACCTTGAAATTCGTGGAGCGGGCGAGCTACTGGGCGACGAGCAAAGCGGCCAGATCCAATCTGTTGGTTTCACGCTGTTCATGGAGATGCTCGAACAAGCTGTCGAGGCTCTGAAAGAAGGCAAAGAACCATCGCTTGACGATCTATTGCGCCAGCAGACGGAAATTGAACTCAGGGTACCGGCCTTGCTGCCTGATGACTTCATCCCAGATATCAATACCCGCCTGTCGCTCTACAAGCGTATCGCCAGCACAGACAGCGAAAATGCCATCAGCGAGCTGAAAGTCGAGTTGATTGACCGCTTCGGCCTATTGCCGGATGCGACCAAGAACCTACTGATGCTCAACCAGCTCAAGCTCAAGGCGGCAGGGATTGGTATCAACAAAATCGAAGCAGGCGAAAAAGGCGGGTATATTGAATTCAATGCCAATGCCTCCATTGATCCTGGCTTCTTGGTGGGTCTGCTTCAGTCCGAGCCTCAGCATTTCCGAATGGAAGGGCCGACCAAACTGAAAATGATGGCACCAATGAGTGACAAACAGACACGAATGAAATATGTTGACGGCCTTTTAACAAAACTGGCAGAAAACACTCTATAATAGAGAGCACAAATGTGCGGAGTATTATGTTGAAAAATCTGATTTATTTGCTGCTATTGGTAGTCAGCCTACCAAGCTTCGCGGCCAGACAATTTGATATTGAGGTGATTCTGTTCAAGCGCAATATTGCCCCTGAGCAGGTCAACGAATCATGGCCAGACCAACAAGCGGCTATCGACACCAGTAGCGCGATTGACTTTGGTGATACCGCTCGCCTTAAGGCCCGTGGCATTCGTCCAATGTCGCCGAGCCGTTTTCGGCTCAATAACCAATACAACAAACTGAAAGGACATGCTGGATTCACCCCACTCGCCCATTTTGGCTGGCGTCAGGGAGATCTCAGCAAGGCCGCCGCACCGCGTATCCATATTACTGCCGGTAAAGATTTTTCAGCACAGTTTCTGGCTGATGGCATACCCGCAGCAAGTGCAGCCTCAGAGGCTTTGCCTGCCAGCGATACCTCAACAGACGGCCTGATTATCACAACCGACAATAGCGCCGCAACTGATCTGAACGCTGGCATGGACAGCCAGAGCACCGGCGGCCCACTGTACGAGCTTGACGGTACGATCAAGGTCTATGTTCAGCATTACCTATTCACCGAAGCCAATCTTGAGCTACGCGAGCCAAGCCGCCGCGAAGTGGTCGTTGGGGCTGACATTGACAGCACACTTGACCCGCTGGCAACGGAAGGCAATGTTCAGGTTGGCCACTTGCAAGAAGTGAAAAAGCAAGTGGATGTGGAAGAGTTCCTCAAAGGTTATCAGTTTAACCAGCAACGCAAGATGCGTAGCGGCGAGACGCACTACCTTGACCACCCATTGATGGGCATGATCATTCAAATTCGCAAAATCAACGGATAATCCCCGTTCATTGTCAAAAAGGCTGCATTATGCAGCCTTTTTTGTACTCTCAATTTGCTACGTACGATATGCTATTGTCTTCCGACATCGATGGATCCAGAGATGAACCAATCACCCCTAACCTCAGCCAGGCTGACCCTCCGCCCTTATAAACAGGCTGACTTGCAAGACATGCTCGAGGCTATCCTCAGCTCAACAGAAAGTCTCTATCCTTGGCTCCCTTGGTGTACCCCCAGCTACAATCAGCATGATGCCCAGCAGTGGATTCAGCACAGCATGCAAAATTGGACCTATTGCCTAGGTTACGAATTTGCGATTTTCGCCAACGATCAATTTGTCGGCAGTGCTTCGCTCAGCAATATTTCCGAACAAACCAATTCCGCCGAGCTGGGATACTGGATCCGCCAAGATGCCCAACGCCAAGGCTATGCCACCGAAGCGGCTCAGGCCGTCGCCCAATACGGTTTCGAGGAACTCGGGTTAACTCGCATCGAAATCGTCACTCACCTTGGCAATCTTGCCAGCCAACGTACCGCGCTAGCCTGTCGAGCCAAATTCGAATGCACCGCAAGAAACCGGATCATGATCAACAATACCCCCCAAGACGGGCTTCTGTTTTCGTTGATCCCATCAGACTTTTCGCCTCCTCTGGCGTATTAATACTTTCATTATCAGAAAACTTTCCGCTTCAGTAGGGCTCTGTTAGTATCAAGCCTACCACCACCACAAGAAAGGAATACCTGTGCTTAAAATTCTTCTAACCATCGCCTTAGTCGGCCTTGTTATCTTCTATATCCAGCACACCAAAAACAACAAGCAAGTTGCCGCCGAAAATATCAAGGCTGGTCAGGCATTTCTAGCTGAGAACAAGAACAAAGAAGGCGTTAAAACAACGGCCAGCGGCCTTCAGTATCTTGTGCTGCAAGAAGGAACTGGCACTCAGCATCCTAGCGCCAAAGACAAAGTGACCGTCCACTATCACGGTACCCTGATTGACGGCACGGTATTTGACAGCTCGGTTGATCGCGGCGAAACCATCCAGTTCGGCCTGAATCAGGTTATCAAAGGCTGGACCGAAGGCTTGCAATTGATGGTAGAAGGCGAGAAAACCCGCTTTTTCATTCCGGCTGAACTGGCCTACGGCAACCGCTCAATGGGTGTGATCAAGCCGGGTTCCGTACTGATCTTTGACGTGGAACTGTTCAAAATCAACTGATCGACTTTAACACTGTCAGCGGTTTTTCAGACAAAACAAAAAGGGACTTGGCTTGGCCAAGTCCCTTTTTAATACATGAGGATTTAATGCTGATTAGTGCAGCTTCAAATTCGGACGCAATACGCGGTTGATACGGCCAACCAGCATCATCAGGCTAGTCTTGAATATGCCGTGAAGGGCAATTTGGTGCATCCGGTATAGGGAGATGTACACCACGCGGGCAATACGGCCTTCAACCATCATCGAGCCCTTGGTCAGGTTACCCATCAGGCTACCAACCGTTGAGAAACGGCTCAGGGAAACCAATGAACCATGGTCATTATAGACATATGGCTTCTCTTCGCGACCCGTTAGCTTAGCCACGATGTTGGAGAAACAGCGGCTTGCCATCTGGTGAGCGGCCTGTGCACGAGGCGGTACGAACGAACCGTCTTCCTGAGCACACGATGCCAGATCGCCAATCACGTAGATATCTTCATCACGGGTTGTCTGCAGTGTCGGCTTAACTACCAATTGGTTAATGCGGTTAGTTTCCAGACCGGCAATATCCTTCATGAAATCAGGGGCCTTGATACCCGCCGCCCATACCATGATACGCGCAGGGATAAGCTCGCCATCTTTGGTGGTCAAACCGTGCTCGTCGGCCTTGGTCACCATGGTAGAAGTACGAACGTTCACACCCAGTTTCACCAACTCGCTGTGCGCGGCACCAGAAATACGCGGAGGCAGAGCGGGCAGAATGCGCTCACCGGCTTCAACAAGGTTGACGTTAAGGCGAGAGCTGTCCAAATCACCAAAACCGTAGTTACGCAGCTCTTTCACTGCATTGTGCAGTTCTGCCGACAGTTCAACACCGGTTGCACCGGCACCGACAATTGCGATATCAACGGTTTTCTGATCTTTATTGGCGTGCAGCTTCAGGAACTGATTGTTCATCTCGGTACGGAAGCGATGCGCCTGCTCTGGGCTATCAAGGAAGATACAATGCTCGCGAACACCTGGGGTGTTGAAATCATTCGAGGTAGAGCCGATAGCCAATACCAGAATATCGTACTCAAGCTCACGCTCAGGCATCAATAGCTCGTCATGCTTGTCATACAGCTCGGCTAGCTTGATCACCTTGCGATCACGGTCAATATCTTTCAGGCTGCCCATTTGGAAATCAAAATGATGGTTCTTAGCGTGGGCGCGGTAGCTCAGAGCATCGACACCGGCATCCATCGAGCCTGTCGCCACTTCGTGCAGCAACGGTTTCCATAGGTGGCTTCCCTTGCGGTCAACCAAGGTTACCTTAGCACGGCCCTTGCGGCCAAGAGTTCGACCAAGCTTGGTAGCCAGTTCCAAACCGCCTGCACCACCACCGACAACTATAATGCGAGTCATCACATTGCTCCTTTGAAGATTTAAAGATTTATAATTTTTGTTTGACCCGATTCACATCCAGTCAATAAATTCGTCTTGCCTCAGCAAGTCACTTTCTCGATCTCTGGGATGCTTTAGTGCATCTCTTTGTTCTATTTACTCAACTTTTTTTGACATGCATCAAAAAAAGTTAAGATCTGCATTATATGCCAATATTATTTCATGGCAAGAATTAATTGATTAAGATCAAAGTAGCCTCAAATCAACCAAATTTTCGTGCTAAGTGGCACAATACCAAGCAACAATGTATACGGATGCCGCCTTGCGACGCCATCAAAAACGTACGTTTTGCGATCGGTAAATAGCTAACGTGCAATAACGATGAGCGTCAAAATCGGAGCGTTATGGTGATATTCGGGGCTGGTGGCTACGAAAAGATAGGAGCAGACGGCTGTTTCTCACCGTCTGCCATGATGCCGGGGTTACTGGGCGTCTTTGAATGTCTTGATAGTTTGGAGGTGTGCGGAAATCTTCTTGAACTTGTGAGATTCCTTTTCGTCCCAGATGATCCGGTAATGGTCACTCAGCACATCGCTGGTATGCTGGTTATCGAGTATTTCATCCTGAGTGGAAAGAATACACAGGCAATTACCTGCATTCTTTTCCCTGAAACTCGTCACACACTTGGTCGAAATGTCGGCATACTCTTCCGGCCGGTCAATACGCCCTTCCATATTGCGCTCTGGATACAGATTCGGGTTGAAGATAACCTGCTTGATCCCACATAAAAAACCAATACGCTCTGACCAGTAGCCGCCAAGACCCACCCCGCAAATCAGCGGTTTGTCATCTTTCGATTCGTCTACCAGTTTTTGCACCTCTTTGAGCAGGTGCTGCATATCGTGCTTGGGATGCAGAGTACTGTAGTTAACAAAGCGTACGTCAGGGTCAATAAACTGAAGCTGCAGTACCTTTTCATGATTACCCGGGCTTGTTGAATCAAAGCCATGCAGATAAATAATCATCCTTTCTCCCTGTCGTGATTACTTGCGTACCTCAAATCTAACAGGTTTGCTCAGTAATGAAAGAGGGAAAAACATGACACCCCTAGCATTTTCATGTCTACTGGTTAATTAATAACGCAGTATCTTTGCGCAGATCGACCAACTTCCCCGTCGCCCGCTGGCGCTGGCTGTCCGACAAGGTGTGGTTCAACCGGGTCAGCAATTCAAACCGACGGTTTAAATAGAAGCGCACCTCGGATTGATAGCTAGGGCCTTCTAGCGACACCATCTGCCGCATCAGCCTCGCCAACTTCGCCTCAAAGCCGGGCTGACGACGCTGTAACATCAATTGCTGGAAATCCTTAAAATACTGATCGCGCAGCGAGACAAAAACCGGGGTCATTTCCACCTGATACCCTGCCAGCTCGGCAATTAGCTGGCGCTGGCGCGGAGTCAACGAACCGACCCACTTCTGGGCAAACTCGGTGAGCCTCTGTGTCCGTTGGGTCAAACGCTGAGAAGGGCTCTTCGCGACCCTCTCTGCATCGAGCTTGGCAAACCGCTCACGCATCTTATTATAGAGGCCGTTCACCTGCGACTCATCGAGATCACGCAGCAAGTTGGCCAACGGCATTGCCAGTACCGCCACAGAGTCCTGCCCCAATCCGGTAAACAGGCGGTAGTAGCTTCCCATGTGGCCGTAGTTCATCGGCAGCTGGACATCAGCCTGAAGCTGATCCAACGCCCGATGTATTTTCGGTAGCTGCTGGGCCCGATGACGCTCAAGGGCAGCCGAGAGGTCGCTATCAAGGCGGTCCTCCTGCTCGGATGTCATATTGATGTAATCATCGATACGAAAAGAGAGCCACAAATCAAGATTGTTATAGGCCAGCCGCGTTGTACAGCCAACCAGTATGGCTGCCACAACCAGCAAGAAAACCTTAACGCCCCGCCCTACCCGAGCACCCATCGCCCCACCTCGATATCACCGAAATCGACTTCGCCTGTTAACTCTTACTGTTTCAATGTAGCAGGGAGATCAACACACACCTAGGTATTGTCGTTAAGATATGCAGGCCAAAATTACAACAAGAAATGAATATACCTATTAATTCAACATCTTAACCCGTTAGCAACCAGCGAGCATCCATCCTCTATTGACTTGTAAACTCACCACTTTTTAGAATCAATGCAACGTGGATGCGTGAACGCTGACAAAAATTGAGCTATTCCGATAATTAAATTTATTAATAGACAAGAAATCATGCATCGTTTATATAACTAACAAATTTGCTATCTAATGGTTATCTATGAAAAAAGCCTTTGTAATCCGTGCTCGTGCCGCCTCTACTGATCCTAAGACTTTCGTTGCGGGAGTGGGTAACGACGCTCATTCTGAAATTCTTGCCCATGTATTGATGAATGCGATTTTCACGGCTCAGTCTCATCGTGATGACGTGATAGTCTATTTGGTCATTGAAAGCACTGCTGATTTTTCACGTACCTTATGTTTTGAATCATCCAAACTCGTCAATATTGGCGGTTTTCATGAGTCAGCGTTGATCGCATTGATTGCCAAAGCGCTAGAGTTTTCGGCGGGCATGAAAAAAGAAGAGAGCCGAAACGTCTCGGCAGGTCTTTCTGTCGAAACTATCAGCTTTGAAAAATTGGTTCAGCGACTGGCAGAAGAATATACGCTCTATTTACTCGATAAAAAGGGCAATGATATTCGTGATGAACCGTTGACGGGCAATGCTTGCTTTATCTTGACGGATCATATCCCAATGCCTAAAAAGAGCTGGAATAGCCTAAAGCGTCTTGATACACACAAAATTAGCCTCGGACCAAAAATGCTATTTGCTTCGCAGTGTGTTGTTCTTATTCATAATGAGTTCGATCGCCGAGAATAAGACCCAAGACAACACAAAACGGTACAAACCGCTGTGTTAGCATTTGAGCCTGCTTAATGCAGGCTCTTGCCAATGTGCCATTCAATACTCATTTCCCTTTTTCCCCTACGCCACTCGCCACTAGAGTAGTTAGATCATATTCAGCATTTAAAAAATCAAACCCTAATATGTTCACAAGATCATGAATGTTGCAATTCAATTCGGGGCTGGTTTATTCGCAGGGCTGAGTTTGATAGATAGTGGCTGACTTATTTTTGCCCCATTATGAAATACGGCCGATTAGCAACTCAGTTAACTAAAGTATTATTCTACCTATATTTAGTAATTCCAAAAATACGGAAGCAAAGTCAGGTTATACCTCTAAGTGACCAAATTCACTATGCCACTACAAGCATTTATGTGTGCAAATTTTGGTATTTGCTATGCTATTGTATGCTTTCTTGTTGGCTTGGATTAGGAAAGTATTGTGCACAAAGCAGTAGGTAAAGCGATTAGTGATACAGTTGTTGAACGACTAAAAACCCCTTTGATAGCTACTTTCATCTTCTCTTGGTTAGTGGTCAATCACTCAATTGTACTTCAATTCACATTTGAAACCTTACCCAATAAGGTTGCACTAGCTAAAAGTCTACAAGTTGGTTGGTGGTATGGACTGTTCCTGCCTGCAATTGTATCTCTTGGTTACATACTCCTTATACCTGCCTTACAACTAGGTTTAGATTGGTTAGTTCTTAATACTCTTGGTGAATCACGTAAGAAACATGATGTTAAAGATGCTAGGAATAAACTTGAATCTACACAAGAACACCAGATTAAGTTACGTGATAAAGAATTAGAGAACTGGGAGCAGGAAAGAAAGGAACTAAATGATGAAATTGAGAAAGTACACAATGGTATGACTAAGGTATTGGCTCAACTTGATTCGGCTCAAAAAATGAATGAATCCTTAGAATCAGCAAGGCTAGAGATTGATTCAGATAGACAAAAGTTAGAGGATGCTATTAATAGAGCTGTCGAATCATTAGAGAAGCCAACAAAGAACACTGGCTCAGGTTACGATGACGAAAGAAGTCCTGAAGAAGTTTATAAAGAAACAATTGAAATCCTGAGAGAAGTAGTATTTGACCCAGAAGACATCCCTTTCTGATGCATCTAAATAACTTGATAATAATCTGTGCATACACCATTAATACTAAACACCAAGTTAAGCGGCTTTCCATGCCTTTCTTTAGAAAATGCACTGACAAGGTTTTGTCCACTTTCAAGTCTAAAGCGGCATTCAAAGGTCAGCTTATTATCGGGTTGATTTGTACCGCTATTAGCCTGATATGACTCTCACGCACTACTCTCTCTAACTCCCCCTTGAAAAAGGGGGGAGTATTTTTTGTTAAATGCCAAAATTACAGAGAAAACAGCCCAATCCGTCAGGTGTATACTCGCAACACCTGACACCTTATATCAAACTATACCAAACGCTATTTCAAGATTTCGGACTGCTCAAGGCTGGCTCTTGCCAATGCTGCAGCCAAACTCCCTCATCCATAGACATTAAATTCACAAAAGACACTATCACCGATAGTAACAGTGTCGGGAATGATAACGTCTGCTTCCGTTAAGGCATTATTTGCAAATGCATAATCCCCAATAGAAGTAACAGAATTAGGGATAGTCACTTTCCGTAATTGTTCATCCTCAACAAAAGGCCATCCCTCACGATCCTCAAAACCATCACATTCGGTGTGATTTTCATGTAATTCTTCACAGTATTCATCATAAGTACGAAGACAGACGCAGCAGCCATCACATTCATAAAAACCACGTTCTTCACCTGTGTGATCATAATATTTATCATGCTCACTATCATAAGTATATTTTACAAAAGCCTCAGCACCAATAGCCTTCACAGGCGTTCCGTCTAATACATCAGGAATAACAATGTATTTATAATTGGCCATATATCTAACTATTGTACCTGTACTATGATTAAACTCTACGTCATCTCGTGTCAGGATATGTGGCTGCTCTTCACTACTATTATCGATTACAGGTGAATCACTTGATAACTTATTACGATAAAACGCATAATCCCCAATTTTAGTAACAGAATCAGGAATGGTTACGTTTGTTAACAAATTAAATTCAAATGCACTCGCTCCGAGTTCAACCACTGAATCAGGAATCGTCACGCTCGTTAATAAGTTACCTTGAAACGCACCATCTCTTATTTCAACAACAGAATCAGGAATAGTCACACTCTTTAACAAATTACTTTTGAAAGCTCGACAGCCAATAATAGTCACTGATTCAGGAATAGTTACGGTCGTTAATTCATTGCATTCAAACGCAGCATCCTCTATAGAGGTAACAGCGTCAGGAATAATCACGCTTGTTAAAGCATTATTAGCAAACGCGTTAGAACCAATATAAGTAACAGATTCAGGGATAATAACACTCGTTAATAAATTAAATTGAAACGCATAATTCCCTATATATGTCACAGTGTTAGGGATGGTCACACTGGTTAAACCGTAAGTGTTATCCATCAGCACGTTATAAAATTCTGTTATAAACGCACTAGAACCGATTGAAGTGACCGGTGTACCATCAAAATGCTCAGGTATAACAATGTTTTTATAATCGCTTGTATATTTTTCGATCGTACCTGTACTTACATCAAATTTTACATCATCCAATGTAAGGGTATGTGCTTGGTTCATTCTTAACTTCTTACTTAAACAAAAATAGTAATATCTGAAATATATCCTCACTGACCCTCTTTCACATAGTTATTTTTTTATTATCGTAATTTCGCTCTGTGTATTACAAGCCCGATACCATATATGACCATTTGGGTGAAAAAACCTATCAGATGCTGAAACAGGTGTAGCTATAAACACGATTGAACGTTTGTGATGATTTCAGGGTGATTTGTAAGAGAGCTGGAGGGCGAGTGTTTTTTACCCCCCCTACATCCCTACATTACAAAGAGAACAGCCCTACTCGTCAGGTGTATAACTCACGGCACCTGACACATCATGCCAAGCGCTGTTTTAGAATTTCGGCTTGTTCTAGGTAGGTGGGGTCCTGCCAATGCTGCCAGCCCAGCAGATACCAGAGCAAGGCCAAGTATTCACACCACGGCTGCCAGTAAGCAACGGCTTGGTGCCAGTGCTCAATCTCCGTAGGGGCGACAATACCTGCCGCTTGGCAATACTGGAGCACGGCGTTGTGGGGATCTAGCCCGTTGGCGGCAATCGTCATGGTTAAATCCAGCGATGGATCACCAGCGCTGGCGTACTCCCAATCAATCACTCGCAGCGGATCGCCGACGATAATATTGTAACGACCGAGATCATGATGGCAGCAAGTATCCCCGAACCATTGCAGAGGAGACGCAGCTTGAAATCGGTGGTGAATACGGTGCAATGTGGCGTCCTTGAGCTCTGAAGCTAAGGCTTGCCAGTAATGCACGCCTCGTTCGCAGCAGTCCAACCGCCATGATGGCGGCGGCAGGCTGTGTACCACAACCTGCAAGGATAACAATGAAGCGGTATCGAGCTGATCGTCAGCCATCTCCCCTTCTACCCACTCCACCAAAATGCCTTCGGGCAAAGCGGCAAACAACGCAGGGGCCAACAAGGGCGATGTAGACTCAAGCTGTGACAGTATTGCAGCCTCGTGCTGGCGAGATACCCCAAACGCCTCGCTCGCCGGAGAGTTGGGTCGCCACACAAGGTGAAGTGGTTGGCCGGCATGTTCGGCCTGAATGCGGTAACAGCGGTTACTCAGGCCGCCATGCAGCGGTGTTGCCTGCAAGACATGTACTGATGGCAGGCGCTCCCCCAGCAGTGAAATCAGGGCCACGGGGCTTTCTGCCCAGCCAGCCGAGTTGTTCTTTTTCATGGGAAAATCGCCTGCCTATCAGCTACTACCAATTACCAGCCAAGTAGGCTTTTTGATTCTTGCTTGCGGATTTCCGTTTCGTCAGCCCACTCGATAAGGCCCGTTTCCAAATCCATCAAGCGCATGGTCATCTTGTAGTAAACGTCTTTGTCGCTGCCTGCGTTTTTCACAATGCTCGACAAGTTGCCGTACAGCATGTACTCGGCACCGACCATCTTGCCGAACTGGATAGCTGTGCTCTTGTTCACCAGCTCATCGTTGTTTTGGAAGTTAAGCTGCTTGCGCACAGACTCGACGCGGGTCATATCCACAAAGCGGAACTTGCCCGAATTAAGCAAACGGGTGCTGACCGAATCGGTGATTGACTCGGTGTCAATGTGCTCGCTGGTCTTGTTCTTGATGCTGTCGACCATGATGATCGGGCGCTTGTTGTTACCGGTAATATAGGCAACCGAGCCGGAAGAGAGCATGCTGTCGGTCATCTCCTCGGCGATCTTCTGCAGATCGGTCGAACCGAATTCGATGGTCGTTGTTTCGACTTCTTGGGCATCGCCATAACTCACTTTCTGGGCACACCCGCCAAGCAGGGCCACTACGCCCATCAAGGCAATTACACTTTTCTTCATTTTCATACCTATACACTTACGACTCGGCAGCCTTGCCACCTCGTCATTCCCCTAACATTCAGTTGTTCGAAACCGGTGCCGCTTATTAGTAGTCGGCCTTGCGGATATAAATACGGTATTGGGTCGCCTTGGACTGGCGGGCTACGGCTTGCAAAGTCATACGATCCTTGCCATGCAAGACAACCTGTCGCCACGGGCTATCACTGCCACTCACTTCCAACCCTTGGGCGTCATACCAATAGAAACGGTATTGCAGCTTCAAGTCACTGTCGGTGGAACTGGATACCGGCACCGAAGCCTTGAGCAGACCATTCACCGAGCTTACTGCGGCCTGCTCGATAGTAAGGCGCCTCGCCAAATCCGGATTGCCAATCACCACACTTTGGTTGCTGCTTTCAATGCTGATGCCGGACGTTGTCGTTGAACAGCCAACCAGCCCCATCACTACGGCCAACACAAGTAAAAATCTCATCAATTATCTCCCAATAATACTGACCATCCCGTTAGCGCACTTCCCTGCCGAGATACCCATACCAATGTTGTCCGGCCAGACTTCACAGGTACTGCTACCTGATGGCCGTTCCAGTCAAGCGTATACTGCCCGGCAGCGACATCCTGCTGAGCAAGCCCCACCGCAGCAGGCAGTGTTTGCCAACTGCGTGTATCCGGTTGTTCTGTCAAAGTGTTAAAAATATTCGCCAGCGCATTGCCGAGATCATCCCCCTGCTGGGCGGAGGCCCTGCGTACTTCGTTCTTGGCAACCGCGCGAAGCATCTGCCTCACAACCAGTGTCGGCAGGGCTTCATGCAAACTATATTGCGCCATCCCGTTGATATTCGCCAATGGCTGCTCAGCAAGTACTTGGTTGCCCAGACGCAATGATGAGTAGGCCGGAAGCGCGGTCTGAGGGTAGTAAGGCAAAGCCAGATTGTACATCGCCCCATAGCCTTGGCTGCTCGGCAACCATAGCGGTAATCGCCAGCCATCAAGCGCCATGACGACACCTTGCTCATCAAGCACGACCACTCGGCCTTGGCCCCGAGGCAATGGCTGGTAACGGCCATAACGAGCTTTCAGCGATGGCAGATCATCGACCATATCCAATCGGGTGGCCAAGCGCAGCACGCTCTGGGCGACATAGCGGTTGTTAGGCGCAACGGCCAACGCGCGAGTATAGTCAATATACGCGTTGTTCAAATCACCGTTCGCCTCATAGAGCAAGCCAGATAGATAGAACAAATACCCATTCTGAACATTGCCCAGCATGTCACCCACCTGTGGGTAACGCGCCAGCACTGCGCCGAGGTTCTGGCTAAGGCCGTTGGATTGTGCCGTCTGCTCGGCTTTTTCGAGTGCGGCCTGCCGCTCTTTGCGGGCAGCCATTTGAACCTGATTGGCGCGGCGAACCTCCACCAGCGCCCCTTCTAGATCGCGCTGCTGGATATAATTCAGAGCCAGGTAAAGATGAAGGAAACCCAGCTCATAATCGGCGGGCTTGTAGGTGATCATGTTATCGTTGGTCAGCAAGGAGCCGGCTTGGTTGAGCCCTTCAGACACCTGATACTCAGCCGCCTGCTGCTGCGCTTTAACCGCGTTGTCGGCGTGCTGCAATGAAGAAAAACTCAGGGGATAAGCTCCAGCAACAAAGCCTACCCGGCCCCGCTCCATACCATCGAGGATATCGCCCGCGGGCGCATCAGGTAATGCCGCCAAAGCCTGTTGATAATGGCCTTGCTGCATTGCCTGATACGCCTGCTCATTAGCAGCGCTGTAATGACTGAACAAATTCTGAGCCGACAGGTTGGCACACGCTGTCATGCTCAAAGAAAGCACCGCAATGGCAGCATACTTCAACATTTTTGTTTTCACCTTAATAAAAAGTCTGAGTACTGATAGAGCGTCTAGGGGGTATCCCGCCACGCCATTACCTGCCACTCAGACTTTATCTTCAGCTTGAAGTTCCTTACTGGTACCGCGTTATACGCTTTTCCGATACCAGCGGCTAAGCATTAGCCTACAAGCATTGGGCCCAGAGGACGGCCACCCAGAAGGTGCATATGCAGATGGTACACTTCCTGACCACCGTAGGCATTACAGTTAACAATCAGGCGGTAGCCATCTTCGGCAATACCTTCTTGTTCAGCCAACTTACGCGCAACGGTAAACAGGCGGCCCATCATCAGCTCGTCTTCTTCTTTCACATCATTCACTGTAGGCAGAAGCTTGTTAGGAATGATCAAAATGTGGCTTGGCGCACGAGGGTTAATATCACGGAACGCTGTCACCAAGTCGTCTTGGTACACCACGTCAGCCGGAATTTCCTTGCGAATAATTTTGCTGAAAATGGTTTCTTCGGCCATGTCATACTCCATTTATCATTATTTGATTCAACAGCAGTATGCTCGACAAAATCCCACATGACAATATTGAACACTGTTTGAAATGATTTTTCCACCCCATTTTCAATTTCAGCGCCATTTTTTGATGCAGAGCTCAAAGAATGCGGGGGATTATTTCCGTTATTATCGTTGTAACTGACTATTTTATAAATTGTGTCAGTTATGCCCAATCTTTGGCAAACCAAGGACTTGCCGTGGACTGAGTATCACGATTTATACGAAGGCACTACATTACAATATCTTCGTATTTTACATTTTTGAGTAAGTTCGCTGTCGCTTACTGGCATTATTTTTTAGGGACAATATGAAGACAACAAAGAAACCCTCTGTCATACGCCGTATGTACATAGGTTTTGCCATACTCTTAATGCTCTTCGTTACCACGCTAGCTATCACGCTAAACGGGACGAGTACCATCCACCAACAACTTCAGGAAGTCACTGCCCGAGCGCTGCCGTTGGTTTCGCTTTCCAACCAAACCAGCGTCAAGCTATTGGCTGCAGACAAAGTCTTCAAAGACTATCTGACCAGCCAAAACCCTGAACGGATGCGGGCCTACACCAACCAATTCGCCCAATCCCAAGTGGAATTCAACCAAGCTCTCGAACGCCTTATCACCGCCAGTGAGGGGAACGCCAACCTCACCAGCCAGCTCGCCGCCCTCAAAGCCCTTGAGCAACGGTATTTCGCCGAGGCCGAACAGGCGATGACCAACTACCGCAACCAGCTCGAAGCTCAAGCCGAGCGCCAGAAAGCCACCCGACGTTTCCAGAAGCTCCACGGCGAGCTCGACGGGAAGATGAAGAACTTCGTCAACGAGCAAGACAGCATCTCGGTCAAAATGATCGCCAAGAACTACTTCATCAAACTCGAGCAGACCGAAGCCATTACCTCCGATGCGCTGGCAACCGAAGACATGGCGATCATCAACAAAGCCGTGCGCGACAACAAACGTTACGTCAACCACCTCAACAACGCATACCGCAGCCTGAGCGCGATGATGCCGCAACTCAAATCCGTCTTCGCAGAGACTATCGAGCAGTATTCGCGTGACATCGGCAAAAGCGGCGGCGTGCTCGACAACCACGCCCGTTACATATCAGCCCGCAATAAGCTCTACCAGAACATCACCACCCTTGCCCGTGAGATCGACGAGGCCACCAAGCACCTCAACAGCTTCAACGATCAGGCCAACCAGCTTATGAACCAGGCAATCGTCACCGCGGACAATACCTACCAGCGTGGCCTCAACAACGCGATTATGATGGGCTCCGTCGCCATCTTGTTCGCGCTGGCCATTGGCTGGAACCTGTCTCGTAGCGTGCGCAACCCCCTCAATGCCGTACTAAAAACCCTTGAATCTCTTGCCCGTGGCGACATGACCCAACGTAGCCCGAGCAGCAAATTCAGCGAGTTCAATACCCTTGCCGTTGATATCAACACCCTCGCCGACAAGCTTCAGGAGATCCTCGGCAAACTGAGCGAAGCCTCGCAAGGACTAACGTCGGTGGCTGCGGAGAACCATACCACCACCAGCCAAGCCAAGCAGCGGCTCAATGAACAGCGCCAGCAAACCGCCTCAGTGGCAACGGCAATGACCGAAATGGAACAATCGGTCACGGATGTATCCAACAGCGCCCAGCACACAATGGCCCGGGTACAGAACGTCGAAAAGGCATCCAATACCGGGCGCGAGGTGATGAGCCGCAATATCAACACTACTCACCAGCTTGCCGAGCGCCTCGACGAGTCGGTGCAGGCGGTCTCCAACCTCCAGAGCATGAGCAGTAACATCGGCTCTATTCTGGATGTGATCCGAAATATCGCCGACCAAACCAACCTGCTGGCCCTCAATGCCGCTATCGAGGCTGCACGGGCGGGCGATCAGGGACGTGGCTTTGCCGTTGTCGCCGACGAAGTTCGGATCCTCGCCAAGCGTACCACCGACTCCACCAGCGAAATCGAAGAGATGATCCAGAGCCTTCAGTCACGCTCAGGCCAAGCGGTGGCGGTCATGCAAACCTGCGTCACCGAAATGGAAAACAGCGTTGCCCTTGCCTCCGATGCCAACAGCGCGATGGAAGAGATTCAGGCCATCATTCTTGATATCAGCCAAATGAGCACCCAAATTGCTCAAGCCGCCGAGGAACAGCGCAGCACCACCACCGAAATAGCCCGGACCTTGGAAGATATCAGCCACATCGCCGATACCAACTACGCGGCAATGGAGGAAGTATCAGACGCGAGCACCAAGCTCGATACCCTTGCCCAGCAGCAAAACGACCTCGTGCAGCAATTCAAGCTATAGCCCGCCTATCTCGCCATCCTGCCGGACGCCAGTCGTCCGGCAGTGACTCCCTACCCGACAAAAATGACATTGATCAGCGCGTTACGGCCAACAAAAGGCAAACGATTGGCATTTTAATAATCAGATAGTTCACAACCACGCATATCCACCTTTACAAGGCTATCGCGAAGGATTTAGAATCGGTCGATTTTTTTGGAGGGAAGTACTATGACGACATTGACGATCACGCGCCCGGATGATTGGCACACCCATCTACGTGATGGCGACGTGCTTAATGACACGGTTCGCGATATTAGCCGCTATATGGGACGCGCTATTATCATGCCAAACCTTGTCCCGCCGGTGACCACAACCGATGCAGCCCTGGCCTACCGCGATCGCATTCTTGCCGAACAGCCACAAGCCCATTTCTCTCCCCTCATGACCCTTTACCTCACCGACAACACCACTTCTGACGAAATCCGCAAGGCCAAAGCCACCGGCCATGTCTACGCTGCCAAGCTCTACCCTGCCGGAGCCACCACCAATTCCGATTCCGGTGTCACCGATATCGACAAACTGATCCCTGTTTTGGAAACCATGCAAGAAGTCGGAATGCTGTTGCTGATCCACGGCGAGGTGACAACCCACGACGTCGACATCTTCGACCGTGAAAAAACCTTCCTCGATACCGTACTCGGCCCAATCGTGGAAAAAATGCCAAACCTCAAAATTGTGGTTGAGCACATCACTACTCGAGAAGCCGTCGAGTTCGTCAAGCATGCCGGACCGAACGTGGCGGCAACCATCACGGCTCACCACCTGATGTTCAACCGCAACCACATGCTGGTTGGCGGTATCCGCCCGCATTTTTACTGCCTGCCAATCCTAAAGCGCAATATCCACCAGCATGCGCTGGTAGAAGCAGCAACCAGCGGCAACCCGAAATTCTTCCTTGGCACCGATTCAGCACCACACGCCCAAGGCCGTAAAGAATCTGCTTGCGGCTGTGCCGGTTCGTACACTGCCCACGCAGCCATCGAACTGTATGCCGAAGTCTTCGAGCAGTCAGGCGCACTCGACCAACTAGAAGCCTTTGCCAGCCTCAACGGCCCTGCCTTCTACGGCCTGCCAGCCAATACCGACACCATTACCCTAGCAAAAGAAGAGTGGTCGGTTCCCGAGACAATGAGTTTCGGCAATGATGTTGTCGTCCCTATCCGCGCAGGGGAAACTATGCGTTGGAAAGTCGCGGAATAATCCAATCGCCGCAACACTATGTTCTTAGTGACACAACGACCGTAATAACACAAAGGGGGCTTTCGCCCCCTTTTTTGTTTCATAGCCCATAGCTCTACTGCGCGGGCGCAGGTTTGGCTGCTACCTCGCCGGGCAACGGCACATGATGGAACAAGCGGTACAATACGGGCACCACAATCAGGGTCAGAACGGTAGCAAAGCCCAGTCCAAACATGATTGTCACGGCCATTGGCTTGAAGAAAACATCAGGCAATAGCGGGAGCATACCCAGAATCGTCGTAATGGCCGCCATACAGACCGGACGAACACGGCTCACCGCCGCATCGACTACAGCAAGGTATTTATCCTTGCCACTGGCAATTTCAATCTCGATTTGATCAAGCAGCACAATCCCGTTTTTGACCAACATTCCCGACAAGCTCAAAAAGCCCAGCAGGGCCATAAAGCCAAACGGGGTATTGAGCAATAGCAGCCCGGTTGTCACCCCGATGACGGCCAACGGAACCGTTGCCCACACAATCAGCGCCTCCTTGACCTTGTTGAACAAGAAGATGGTGATCAGGAACATCACCAAATAGCCCATCGGCATGGTCTGGAACAGCGAGGCCTTGGCATCGGCCGATGACTCATATTCGCCGCCCCACTCCAACGCATACCCCGGCGGGAAGGCCAACGCTTCAATCTGCGGCTGGATCCGCGCCTGTACCGTGGCAGCGGTCTCATCGCCCAGCGGATCAGGGTCGGCCATTACCGTCAGCATCCGCTTGCGGTTCTTGCGGTTGATAAGCGGATCTTCCCAACGAATATTGACCCCGGAGATCACCTGTTGCAGCGGAATGTAACCCTGAATCGCAGGGCTCCAAATCTTCATCCCCTCAATGGTGCTGACATCCACCCGCTCCTCATCAGGCAGACGGGCGATAATCGGCATCAGGTTGGTTCCATCGCGATATACCCCGACCGTCAAGCCCGTGAAGGACATCTGCAGCAGATCATCCACGTCTTTTTTGGTAATACCGTAACGGCGCGCCTGACTCTCATTGAAAATAGGCTCTAGCACCTTGTTTCGCTCACGCCAGTCATGACGGATGTTAAATGCACCGGGATCGGCATTCATGATATCCACCACCTGCTTGGCCAAGCCACGCAAGACGGTCGGATCGGGGCCGACCAAGCGCGCCTCGATTTTGGAGCCGGAAGATGGGCCCAGCATGATTTGCTTGAGCTTGTATTCCAACTCGGGGTGACGGGTATCCAGTACCTGACTCAGCTTGGCCATGACCGGAACCACATCCTCAAAGCTGTTGACCCGAATAATCAACTCACCATACGAGGAGTAACTCTTCTCCGGCGAGTAGGTCAGCATGAAACGCTGTGAGCCCTTACCGGCACTGGAGCTGACATAAACAACCTTGTCATCCTTGGCGATGACTTCCTCTAGCTCCTTGAGGGTGGTGTTAGTGGCGCGAATATCCGTGCCTTCAGGCAACCAGACATCCACCATGAACATCGGGGTGGTCGATGCCGGGAAAAATGACTGCTTGAGCAAGGTAAAGCCATACAGACTGCCCCCTAGCATCAGTACCAGCACTATCACGGTCAGCCATGCCCGCTTCATACAAAATTCAAGAAACGCCTTGTACCAAACAAACAGCTTACCGGCATAGGGATCCACATCATCGCAATCACCGCTGGTCTTCACTCCCCTAAAAAACAAATCGCAGAAGAATGGGGTCAGCGAAATCGCCGTGAACCAGCTGAGCATCAGGGAAACCAGCAGCACCGTAAACAGAGTCCGGCAGTATTCCCCGGTCGAGTCCTGCGACAAGCCTATAGGTGCAAACGCCATTACCGCAATTACCGTCGCCCCCAGCAGCGGCCACTTGGTCTGGGTCACGATATCGGATGAGGCCTGCATCCGCGTTCGCCCCTTCTGCATCCCTATCAAGACCCCTTCGACCACCACGATGGCGTTATCTACCAGCATACCGAGCGCGATAACCAGCGCCCCGAGGGAGATACGCTGAAGATCTATGGCCATCCATTTCATGAACACGAATGTCCCCAGCACCGTCAGCAACAAGATCAGACCGATCAGCAATCCAGAGCGCAGCCCCATAAAAAACAGCAGCACGATGATAACGATCGCCACGGCCTGACCCAAACTGACGACAAAACCACTGACGGATTTGTCGACCTCTGTCGGCTGGCTGTACACCACCCCAATATCAATCCCTATGGGCTGCTGCTCGCGCAGCTCCTGCAAGCGCCGCTCGACCCGCGTCCCCGCCTCGACCACGTTGATCCCTTCGATAAACGAGATCCCAACCTGCAGCGATTGCTTGCCGTTATAGGTGATAAGGTTATCGGGAACCTCCTTGAAGCTCCGTTTGATATCGGCTACGTCACGCAAATATATCAGCCCTGCCGCACCGGATTCGGTGATGATCAGATCCCCGAGCTCATCCACATTCTGGAACTCTCCCGTCGGGTGAACCCGGATATATTCATTGCCAATCCTGACCGCCCCGGCACTGGTGACCAAGTTTTGGGTTTCCAAAATGCCGTAGATGGTCTGTGGAGAGATACCAAGGTTACTCAGACGCTGCATCGAAATCTCGATAAAGACCTGCTCCTGCTGGGTTCCCGTCACCGACACCTTGCCGACGCCGTCAACCAGCTCGATCTCCCGCCGCAGATAATCCACATAATCGCTCAGCTCCTTGTAACTGTAGCCATCACCAGTCACCGCCAGCAGGATCCCGAACACATCCCCGAAATCATCAATCACCTGAGGCTCCTGCACCCCGGGCGGCAGCGACGGCTTGAGATCGTTAACCTTACGCCGCAACTCATCCCAGATCTGCGGCAAATCATCCGGCCCGTAATTATTCTTCATGGTTACGGTAATTTGCGACAAGCCACGGCTGGAAACGGAATTGACCTCATCGATATAGGTCAGTTGCTGAATCGCTTTCTCTATGGGATAGGTCACCTCCTCCTCAACCTGCAACGGCGTGGCTCCGGGATAAGCCGTCACGACCATCGCATCTTTGATGGTAAAAGCGGGGTCTTCCAACCGTCCCAAACCGAAAAACGACATGGTTCCGCCAATCAGAAAAATAAGCGTCAACATCCAGCTGATCACTTTATTCTTGATAAAATAGGCTGCGATATCTTGCTTCATGATCAGCTTGCCTCCTTGCCCACAATAGTGATCTGCTGTCCTTCTCGGAGGCGGTTACCCCCCTCGACGACAATCCGCTCGCCGGCACTGAGTCCACTCAATAGGCGAACCCCGTTAGGTACAACCTTATCGGTGACCACCTTGCGCTTAGACACGGTATTGTCGCCATTAACAACCCAAACAAACTTGTTGTCCAATGCCAGATCATCACCATCCTCGTTGAAGACCGCCTCAAGCGGGATCACCGGCTCACCCTCACGGTAGACGTTCAGTTTTTGCGCATCGACCCGTACCTCGACCGCCATGCCGTCGAGAATGAAACGATCTGTCGGCATCGGCATCGTCAGGGTGACAAGGAAGGATCCCAGATCGGGATCAGGCTCGGTGGTAAACTCTTTGAGAAACGCCTTATATTCCATACCGTCACTCAAGATAATTCGAGCACCGGGCTTGGAATCTTGCACTTCCACAGCTGTACTTTGCGAATAAATCATATCGGGAGCCTGAATAATCACATCCACTTTATCGGCACGGTGTATGTTCATCACCATCTGACCCACCTGAATATTTTCGAACTGCTCAACAGGCACCCGCGAAATAACACCGTCAAACGGTGCCAGCAACTGGGTAAATGTGAGATCAAGCTTGGCCAAATCCAGCCTTGCCTTGGCAATTCGACGCTGGGCTTTGAGTTCGTCAAACTGAGATTGGGGTAAAAACCCCTGCTTAACCAGCTTGGCAGAACGCCGGTACTGACTATCTGACACATTGAACTTGGCTTGGGCATCGTCAACACCCAGTTTGTAATCCGTCGGGTCCAGCCGCGCCAGAAGCTGGCCTTTTTTCACCCTGTCCCCCGGCCGAACGGCAATAAAACTCACCTCGCCGGCCACCCGAAACGATAAACTGGACTTATTGGCTGCCGCCGCCACCGCAGGAAAAGTCAATTGCGGCGCGGCCTGTGCAAGCTTCACTTCGGCTACAGCGACCGGAGCGATGATAGTTCTGGGCTCAACCTCGGCCTTCTCACAACCTGACAGCACCGCACCCGCTGCCAGCACAAAGAAAGGTAAAATACGATATTTATCCATCCTACAATCCCCTCTCCTTGACCCATGCCCTCACTTTTTGGCCGTCCGTCAATTCCGCTACCCCCGATGTCGCAATCAAGTCACCATCGTCCAACCCGGAAACAATCCGGCGTCGATCATCCAAAATCACTGCAACTTTGCTGACAATGCCCTGTTCATCCACCTTCCAGAGATAGGTTTTATTTCCCTCGCGAACAATAGCGCGATCAGGTATCGACCCCATTGCCCCGTGAGGCAAGGCAATACGCACGTGCCCCGCCATCCCCGGCAGCAAGTTGTAGCCTTCTGGCCGCGCCATCGACAGAGTCACCTTGTAACTGGATGTTTTTTCGTCAGCTTCAGTATCGATTTCCTTGAAATCAGCAGAGAACTCTTGGTCGGCAATGGTATCGAATGTGACATTCGGGTTGGGGTCAAAATTGGATTGGTGTTCGAAACGGGCAAGCAGTTGATCGGGCAGTTGGAAGGTCACATTGATCACCCCTGCGCTTTGAATATGCATGACCGGCTCCTTGGCCGCGACATATTCATAGTTCTCCACCAAGGACAACGACAGGGTGCCATCATACGGGGCGACGAGGCTGGCATAGCTGAGATTAGCCTTAGCCTTGTCCAAATCCGCCTTGGCCTGATTCAGCTCAGCCTGCGAGCGGTCGAAATCCAGTTCGGAAACCACATTCGTTTTGAGCAGCTCCTTATCGCGCTTAAACTGGACAAAGGCTAGCTCGTAGTTTGCCTGAGCCTGCTCTACCAGCAGGCTCAGCTCGTCAGTATTGAGATGGGCAAGAACCTGCCCCCGCCTGACCATATCGCCGGGGTGGGCATTCACTCTGTCCAGCAATCCAGAAACACGAAACGCCAGTACCGCCTTATCACCCGCTTCGACGACAGCCGGAAATGTCCTGATCATCTCATTGTTACCCACCGATACCGATACCAACTTGACGGGCCTTGAATCGGGCTCGGGAACAACCACTTCCTTTTCGCCACAGCCCTGTACTGACAGCGCCAGCACAACCGAGGCTAATACCATGCGTCCCATAATGTCCTCTGTTCGTCGTTTTCTTGTTATCAGTCGCGTTCATCGATTTTTCATCGACTTATAACCACCGTAGCTTGGATATAATATAGTTCAACGACAACAACATGTTTACAATACGCAACACAAAAAACAACAAAATGGCACTTTTATTGCAAAATCGAGATATAGATAGGACAAAGAAAGAAAGAAGAAAGAAGAAAGAAGAAAGAAGAAAGAAGAAAGAAGAAAGAAGAAAGAGAAGGAAAGATTTTATTTAACGGCTCAGTCAATACCTATCACTGATAAATATAATACTGAACCGTTTTTATATATGAAGCTAATATCTGATAAAAATATTAATTCAGACGATAAATGTTACCGAACACACGGTAGAAGCCACCGGCAGACACTTCTCGTATTTCATCAACCAAAAATTCAGCATTCTCAATACGCATATTTTTCGGGAATTGAACATTCCAATCATAATGGTAACCTGACGAGATAACCCTAACCCGTAATTTACCATCTACTTTTATGCATTTTAATTTCGTTCCTTGAATGCTAATACTCTCTACCGTTTCTACGGTATCACTCGCAACAATAGCCACTTTTTTAGGTGCTGCGATTGATTTTACATCAGGAACCGTACCTTCTTTAGCAAGGTTAATTGCAACCTCACTCGCGTCAATACAGGTTAGATAACCTGATGTTGTCACAATATATAACTTCTCATTATGATACTGCATGGATAGTGCAGAACCACACGTTGTCGCCAGCTTCCATAAACGCGTTCCTTCATCATCATAACAATAAATGGATGATGAACTATCACCGGCAAAGAAATAACGGTTGTTCTCTGATGACGCGCAAGAATAGATGCTATCGTCGGCCTTCATCAGCAACTGTCTGCATCCATCACGATCAAACAACTCCAAATTACCCTGGCCCGTACCCGCCAGTGCAGTGTCATTCATGTGCCAGCCAAATAATACTGAGCCCTGCGTTTTTTGACGCCAGATTTCCTGTCCGTCAATCCCGTTATAACACGCAACACCGCCTGAGTGACCATGATAGATACGGCTGTCTTCATCAACGCGTACCATCCAGCCTGCCGACCCTTTACTCGAACGAGACCACTGCTCTTCGTCTTCGTAGTTGATGCTCGTGACTTGACCATCGGCATCAGATACCGCCAGCAAGCCGTCATTGATATCTAACCAATAAATATCGACATTTTCGTTGATTGCATAGGCCAAACGAGGAACTTTACCCGTCAAATCGTAAACATTGCCGTCATCACAACCCACATAGATCCATCCTTGGTCACCGATAATACATTTGACACCATCTGGCAACTGGAATTGATCGACCACTTCACCTGAATGCGTTAATTTAAACACTCGGCCGTCTTGGTTACCGATCCAGCAATATTGATTGTCAACAAAAATACCGAATGCACCCGATCCTGAGTTAAACTTCCAAAGTACCGGTGATTTCTTCGCTGTCGATGTCGTTGATACCGTCAAGCGGCGCGTTATTGTCCGCTTTTGGCGTACGCCCATGATCGCATCTTCATAGCCTTTCTTCTTTTTCGAATTAACTTTTTTGATTGCTTCTTTTTGAGCCGCTTCTAATGTTTGAAAGACTTTTGACGTTTTCGATCCGTCAGTACCAATTCGACCGTAACGGACTGTCAACTCATTGCCATCAACAATCACTTCATAAAACTTGTGCGAAGAACCATTATCTTCCGATAATTCCAAATAAACTTTTTCCATTTAACTCATTCTTTTTATCTTGATGTGAGCGCTATTCTAAAAAACTGACTATTTTAATTCAAACAACTTATCCTTATCTTCATATAGAAAATATTTCTTCCATGGATGATAAGAAGAGAAAAAAACATCACGCCTCATTTTCGGCATAATAAATTAAACACACCGTTTGGGGCTATTTTATCGTTGCAAGGAAATAAAAAAGGAGCCCTACGGCTCCTTTTCGATTGGCTTTAGGTATCCCTTAGCCTTCAAGTTCAGCAATTTTGACTTTCCAGATGTCTGGACCTGTTTGGTGGGCATTGACACCCTCGGCATCTACCGCCACCGTCACTGGCATATCTTCGACTTCAAATTCATAAATCGCTTCCATGCCCAGATCTTCAAATGCCACCACTTTCGCTTGTTTGATGGCTTTTGCCACCAAATATGCAGCACCGCCAACAGCCATTAGGTAAACAGCCTTGTGCTTCTTGATTGACTCAATCGCAGCAGGACCACGCTCCGCCTTACCGATCATACCGGTCAGGCCTGCCTGCTCCAGCATCATATCGGTGAACTTATCCATCCGAGTTGAGGTTGTCGGGCCTGCAGGGCCTACAACTTCATCACCTACCGCATCAACAGGGCCAACGTAGTAAATAAAGCGATTCTTGAAATCAACTGGGAAGTCTTCACCACGCGCCAGCATATCCTGAATACGCTTATGGGCAGCATCACGACCCGTAAGGATCTTGCCTGACAGCAACAAGGTCTCACCAGAGCGCCATTGCTGTACGTCAGCTTTAGTCACTTCGTCCACATTCACACGGCGAACATTCTCGCCCACTTCCCAAGTCACTTCCAGCCAGTCTTCCAGCTTCGGCGTAGCAAGCTCCGCAGGGCCATTGCCATCCAGTGAGAAATGAACATGGCGGGTTGCCGCACAGTTCGGGATCATACAAACAGGTTTTGACGCAGCGTGGGTTGGTGCCGTCTTAATTTTCACATCAAGAACCGTTGTCAGGCCACCCAGACCCTGTGCGCCAATGCCCAGCTTGTTTACGCGGTTGTAGATATCAAGACGCAATTTTTCCTCGGCAGTTTCGGCACCGCGTGCTTGCAGCTCTTGAATATCAATGGACTCCATCAAGGCTTCTTTCGCCATCACCGCTGCTTTCTCAGCGGTACCGCCAATACCGATACCCAGCATACCCGGTGGGCACCAGCCAGCCCCCATCAGAGGAACTGTCTTTTCAACCCACTCAGCAATATCATCAGACGGGTTAAGCATCACCATCTTGGTCTTATTTTCCGAACCGCCGCCTTTAGCTGCAATCTGGAACTCCACCTTATCGCCCGGCACCATATCAATATGTACGACTGCAGGCGCATTATCACGGGTATTCTTGCGACTCCCGGCAGGATCGGCTACGACAGAGGCCCGTAGCGGATTATCCGGGTTGGTGTAAGCACGGCGAACGCCTTCATCGATCATTTGCTGAACAGTCAGATCACTATCCCACTGAACATTCATCCCGATTTTAACGAAACAGGTCACGATACCGGTATCTTGGCAGATAGGACGGCGACCTTCGGCTGACATGCGTGAGTTAATCAGGATCTGCGCAATTGCATCCTTCGCAGCCTGATTCTGTTCTCTGTTATATGCCTGTTCCAATGCTTTCACAAAGTCCAGCGGGTGGTAGTAAGAGATATACTGCAGCGCATCGGCCACACTACTAATCACATCTTCTTTGCGGATGACGGTCATAAATGCCCTCGTTGATTATTATCATTCCTTGGCGCCCGATTTATTGCTTCCAATGTAGGGGGGTGTGCCACATCGTCACCCATAATGTAGGGTCTGAATGAGATGAGCCACGCTGCCACGTTCCACATGGCGGTGCTCCCAAGCTATTTAACTCATCGAAAATTAAAAAGAATAGCGAGGGATCGTCCTTGGGCGTCGTAATAAAAACTGGGTTTATGATACTCTTGCCATTAATTTCGCGCTATGCGCCAAACGTACACCTGTCACAAAATAGAAAATGATTTGTAAAACGCATACAGCTTTGAATATTGACCAATTCGACTACCACAAAGATGAAGCTTGTGCGTGGTTTGAACCTTTTGCGGGCCAGCCGTGGGCAATGATATTACGCTCGGCGGCTTCGGATCACCCTGATAATCGCTTCGATATTTTGGTTGCCGATCCTTTAGCCACTTTACAGACACATGGTGAAACAACCCGTATTATTTTTTCAAATGGCGACGAAAAATACAGCGATGACGATCCGTTCGCCCTACTCGAGTCGCTGCAATCCTCCTTGCTACCAGTGATCGAGCCCCTTGAGAATGTGCCTTTTTGTGGTGGCGCTCTTGGTTACTTCGGTTACGATCTCGGCCGACGAATAGAAAAAATACCGTCTCTAGCCCATCACGACATTCCCATTGCTGACATGGCTATCGGGATTTATGACTGGGCCCTGATTGCCGATCACCACACCGAGAAACTCTACCTGATCAGCCCTGTGGGTAGCGACCGAAAACAGTGGTTATCAGAACGCCGTGCGGCCTATGAATCTCAATCCTCTGAAGCACGTCAATTTCAACAATCTGATAGCTTTGCCCTAACATCGCACTGGCAAGCCAATATGGACAGAACGCAGTACGGCGAAAAGTTCAAGCAGGTGCAGGAATACATTCTGGCTGGCGACTGCTACCAAATTAACTTGGCACAACGTTTCAGTGCCAATTACACCGGCTGTGAATGGCAAGGCTATTTGCAGCTCGAAAAAGGCAATGGCGCGCCATTTTCGGCATTCATGCGCACCGACGATACCGCCATTGTCTCGGTTTCACCTGAGCGCTTTCTTCAGCTTGATGGACGCCGGATTGAAACTAAGCCCATCAAAGGCACCCGTCCCCGCGCCACTGATAAAGCTGAAGATGCCCTGTTGGCCGAGGAGTTACGGAATACAGAAAAGGATCGTGCCGAAAACCTGATGATCGTCGACTTGCTCCGCAACGATATAGGACGCGTTGCAAAGCCGGGCACTGTCAGGGTACCAAAACTGTTCGATGTTGAGAGCTTCCCGGCCGTTCACCACCTCGTCAGTACCGTAACCGGTGATCTCGATGACCAGTACAGTGCCTGTGATCTCCTGCGAGCTTGCTTCCCCGGCGGGTCGATTACCGGCGCACCGAAAATCCGGGCGATGGAAATCATCGAGGAGCTGGAACCAAACCGACGCAGCATATACTGCGGTAGTATCGGCTACATCAGTCGCTGCCAGAAAATGGATACCAGTATCACGATTCGCACACTGGTCTGCCACAACGGTCAAATTCACGCGTGGGCCGGTGGTGGTCTAGTGGCCGACAGTCAAGTCGATAGTGAATACCAAGAAACGTTGGACAAACTAAGCCGAATCTTGCCCGTATTATCTCACTGAATCCCTTTTATTCACGCCCTCATCACAGCCGATGAGGGCAATTGGTAGGTTGAAAATCAACCACCTACCAACAAATTCAGTAAACAAGCATGTTAAACATCAAAACGAGACATTTTTATACCCTAAGGTAATATACTGGGTCAGCTATACTTATTTGATGTTATCTCAGTCATGGATGGACTATGCCAGTATCGCAACACTTGATAAGCCGCTTTATTCTGTCTTCACCAGCGACGTACGACACCAGTCATACCCAGAGAATCGAGCAACACCTTATTCCCGGCAAAGCCTTGAAACCGGCGGCGGTTCTTATTCCCCTCGTTATACGCGATGACGGGATACACATCATTTTCACCCGCCGAGCCAAACACTTAAAGCATCACCCTGGGCAAGTTTCTTTTCCGGGCGGGCGCTATGAGGTAGAAGACGGTGATTTGATCGATACGGCAATTCGCGAAACGCATGAGGAAACAGGTATTTTATGCAATCGCAGCAATATTGTCGGCCAACTTCCTTCGCTTGCCACAATTAGTGGCTACATCGTAACCCCCTATCTCTCCGTTATTCCCGCTCAATACACGCCCTACCTTGATCCCAATGAGGTTGATGAACTGTTCGAGGCTCCTGCCAGCTTTGTGCTTAACCCGATGAATATGGCAACCCTTCCTATTTCGATTAAAGGTCAAAAACACCATATATATTCAGTTTCATTCGGCAAATACGCAATTTGGGGGGCGACTGCACAAATGTTAAAAGTGTTATCAAAACAACTCTGGCATGAGAAAAACTAATCTAGCACGTTATTTCCCCTAATATTACCCGCCATTAATGCGTGATCTTGATCACACTGGTTTGTATTGCAATACATCCGTGTTACATAACGAGATCTTGATCATGGTTTTCCCGCAATAAATCACGAAAATGCGCGCCGTTCCTTAATTTCCGTTCCGTAAACAACTTTGGATAGATAATCATGCAAACATCTACAAGCACAACAGCCACTAGCGCTGTAAAAGCAGGATGGACGTATAAAGACGTTACTTGGGCACTGTCGCTATTTGGTACAGCGGTAGGCGCCGGTGTTCTATTCCTTCCAATCAAAGCAGGTGCTGGCGGTTTCTGGCCTCTAGTCGTTCTGGCGCTTATCGCCCTGCCTATGACTTGGTTCGCTCACAAGAGCCTTGCTCGTTTCGTACTTTCAGCTAAAAACCCTGAAGCAGATATCACTGATACTGTTGAAGAGCACTTTGGTAAGACTGGCGCAAACATCATTACTTTTGCCTACTTCTTCGCCATCTACCCTATCGTTCTAATCTACGGTGTTGGTATCACTAACACGGTTGACTCGTTCATGGTTAACCAGCTAGGCATGGAATCAATTCCTCGCTGGCTGCTATCCGGTGGCTTGATCCTAGCCATGACTGCGGGTGTTGTACTTGGCAAAGAGCTAATGCTTAAAGCAACTTCAGCGATGGTTTACCCTCTGGTATTCATCCTGCTTGCTCTTTCTGTATACCTAATCCCTGACTGGAACACATCAATGATGTCAGTATCTCCTGATTGGGCTTCTATGCCTTCAGTAGTATGGCTGGCAATTCCAATCATCGTGTTCTCATTCAACCACAGCCCAATCATCTCTCAGTTCTCTAAAGAGCAGCGCATGCAGTTCGGTGACGACGCAGTTAAGAAAACTGACATGATCACTGGCGGCGCAGCAATGATGCTGATGGGCTTCGTAATGTTCTTCGTGTTCTCTGTTGTACTGTCTATGTCTCCAGAACAACTAGCACAAGCACAAGCAGAAAACATCAGTGTTCTGTCTTACCTAGCGAACGTTCACGAATCTCCAATGATTTCTCTGCTTGGTCCACTAGTTGCTTTCGCAGCCATCACTTCAAGCTACTTCGGTCACTTCCTAGGTGCTCACGAAGGTCTAGTTGGCCTAATGAAGTCTCGCTCTGAAATGCCAGTTAGCAAGATTGAGAAAATCTCTCTAGTCTTCATCGTAATCACAACTTGGATCGTTACCGTAATCAACCCAAGCATCCTGGGCATGATTGAAACAATGGGTGCGCCAATGATTGCCGCTATCCTGTTCCTAATGCCAATCTTCGCGATGCAGAAAGTTCCTGCAATGGCTAAGTACAAGACTTCGACACCAGCTCAGATCTTCACCGCTCTGTGTGGTATCGCGGCAATCACATCTGTGATTTACGGTGCACTGTAAGCCAAAGAACAGCTAGGCCATGATATTGCTCCGTGATGACTAAAATCTGTAAGAAAATGTGCTAGAACGCATAGTCTTCTCAGGCAAATCACGTACAATAGACACACTAAAGAGCAGGACGCAAAAGCCCCTGCTCTTTTGTTTTGATTATCTCGCCAAGGAAGGGGCGAGAATGAAAAATCTATACAGTCTAGTTTGGAAACAAGATTGTTTCCCGTGGCTGAGGTATTTGCAATGATCAGTGTTTTTGATATCTATAAAATTGGTGTGGGTCCTTCCAGTTCGCACACTGTTGGCCCAATGAAAGCAGGTAAAGAATTTATCGATGACCTGCGCAGCATGGGTAAACTTCGTGACGTGACTAAAATTACCGTGGATGTTTACGGTTCACTTTCTCTAACCGGTAAGGGTCACCACACTGATATCGCTATCATTATGGGTCTTGCGGGCAACAGCCCTGAGCATGTAGACATCGACGCTATCCCAGGCTTCATCGCACGCGTTGAAGAAACTGAGCGTCTACCAGTGGGCATGCACTGCCACACTGTTGACTTCCCTCGTGAAGGCGGTATGAACTTCCATACAACAAACCTTCCTCTTCACGAGAATGGTATGACTATCCACGCCTGGATCGGCGAGGAAGAAGCCTACACCAAGACTTACTACTCTATCGGTGGCGGTTTCATCGTCGACGAAGAGAACTTCGGTAAATCAGCAGAATCATCCGTTAAAGTTCCTTACATGTTCAAGACAGCCGAAGAGCTAGTGAACCAGTGTAAAGAAAACGGCCTGTCTATCAGCTCACTTGTTATGTCTAACGAGCGTGCGATGAATGCCGAAGACGACATCAGCACTTACTTCGCTAACATCTGGCGCACTATGCGCGAGTGTATGGAGCGTGGTATGAGCGAAGAAGGTATCCTGCCTGGGCCTCTACGCGTGCCTCGCCGTGCAGCAGCACTGCGCCAGCAGCTGATGACTAACGAGAAGCTAAGCAACGACCCAATGACCGTGGTTGACTGGGTTAACATGTACGCTTTCGCCGTTAACGAAGAAAACGCAGCGGGTGGCCGTGTTGTTACTGCGCCTACCAACGGTGCTTGCGGTATCATCCCTGCGGTACTTGCGTACTACGACAAGTTCATCCAGCCAGTTGGCCCTAAAGAGTACACTCGTTACTTTGCGGCATCTGGTGCTATCGGTGGCCTTTACAAGCGTAACGCATCTATCTCTGGTGCTGAAGTTGGCTGTCAGGGTGAAGTAGGTGTGGCATGTTCTATGGCTGCTGCTGGCCTTGCTGAGCTAATGGGCGGTAGCCCTGAGCAGGTATGTATGGCTGCGGAAATCGCGATGGAGCACAACCTAGGCCTTACTTGTGACCCAGTTGCCGGTCAGGTACAGGTTCCATGTATCGAGCGTAACGGTATTGCTGCTGTTAAAGCAATCAACGCCTCTCGCATGGCGCTACGTCGCTCTTCTGAGCCACGCGTATCACTAGACAAAGTTATCGAAACCATGCTGGAAACTGGTAAAGACATGAACGCGAAATACCGCGAAACGTCTCAGGGCGGCCTGGCAATCAAAGTACTTTGCTAATCGCCAAGTTCGAATAATAAAAGCCACCCTCGGGTGGCTTTTTTAATGGGCGTCTTCCCGAGACAACCGCTAAAATGCCCCGCTGGCATGGTGAAGCAACTGCTCGATATCCTCAGCCATCGCCTCCCCACACTGCAAGGTCGTCAGCCAGGAAATCGGAATCCCCTTTTGATCCCCAAAACCGTAGCAGGCTCCGGCCAATGCGCCGACGATAATCCCTCGGCCGCAACTGTCACCGCCGATTAGGATATTCTTGATCACCGCCTCGGTATAGCTGTCGCTATTTTGCAAAATCCATGCAGCCAACGGAATGCTGTCACCAAGGTGGCAGGCACTGTTCACGATACTCAGCACATGGGAAAAGTCATTAACATCACCGCTAAGCACCCTCACCTGCTCAATACGCTCCTGAATCAGAGGCGGAGATTTAATCTTCAAGATGTTGAGCACGGGCTCCATGCGCCTAGAACGCAATGCCTCGTTCAGCGAACTGGCAAAGGCCGAGGCGCACTGCAATGCCGTCTCATTCTGGTGGGTGATCCCTACGATTCGCATGATCTCCCGCTCTAACTGCTCAGACGGCATCTTCAGCGATACCAGCGCTGGTATCGCACACAACGCCGGGTTTTGGTCATCATCGCAGCCCGAATCATCAGGCCAGTCTTCGGGAGGCAGAGAAAACAAGGTCAGCAGCAGCGCCTTGGTAGGACTGTCGACATAACCGATAAACTCCCCGCCGGGGCCAAAATAATCCAGCACCGCCTGCTGGATTTCTCGCGTACCCAACCCGGGCTGACTGAGCAACCGGATATACAGGGCTAGCCATTCCCCATAAATTGTTAGCTCACCGGCGGTTAGCTGACTGTGGGCATAGTAGCCTTCAACGCCTTGATAGTTTTCGGCGTCGGGTTCAATAAAAGGAAAATGCGGCCGCTCCTGAAGTGCCGCGATTCTCTCTGGTGAGTATATCCAGTGTGTTCCCATACTGGCCGCATCAGCAACCAATGCCCCCATCAATGCCGCATATCGCTGTGCCATAAGCCCATCCCCCCTCTAACTGGAGTCACAACCACTCATGGCATTAAGCTTATACTAATCCGATTCATTAGATGATTAGTTATCTTCCGGATCCCCATCCACAGGATAAAGCCGCGATTTTCAGACATAAAAAAACCCGCCACATGGGCGGGTTTTCGAAACGCTATAAACGGGGGCGATTAAGCAGCCGCTTTAAGTGCTTTGTCTTTTTTCAGCTCGCCAACTGGCAGGATAGTACGACCGTACTCGTTGTTCAGTACCTGAGCCATTGCGAAGTAGATTGCGCTTGCGCCACAGATAATGCCTTCAAAACCAGCGATAGTGCCGATTAGCGCGCTACCAGTGAAATCACGAGCAGCCAGCAAGAAGAATAGAACAGTCAGAGAGCCAAATACGAACTGCTTAGCACGTGGGTAGCATAGTGAACCGATGAACATGAAGCCAGTGAAGATACCCCATAGTAGTAGGTACCAACCCATGAAGCTAGCAGGGCTTGCTGGCAGACCCATGTATGGCATTACGATCAGACCAACAAGAGTCAACCAGAACAGACCGTAAGAAGTAAATGCTGTAGTACCGAAAGTGTCACCACGCTTGAAGCACATCATGCCCACGATTACCTGGCTCAGGCCACCGTAGAAAATACCCATAGCAAGGATCATCGAATCAATAGGGAAGAAGCCCGCATTGTGGATATTTAGAAGGATGGTAGTCATACCAAAGCCCATTAGGCCAAGTGGCGCTGGGTTAGCTAGTTTCGTTGACATGGATTCCTCAAAGGAGTAATTCAAAAAAGTTTACAATTATTAAAAAATGGGTGCACTCATCGAATGCGCGGCGAATTCTAAAGGACGTCGAGAGGCAAATCAAGCCAAAAGACGCGCAAAAGTTAGCCAAAATCAAAAATAAGTTGTTTTACCTGCCTTTTTGTAAAGCAGTTTATTCCTATAAAGCCTTACAAGTTGTTAGAAACTGTTTCGGAACAAAAAACATCACGCGTACAAAAAAACAAAATAAACAATAAAAACAGAAGTTTAATTGACAATAAGAATTTACAAGCACCACAATATTTCACAACTTATAAAAAAAGCAGCCTTTTGGCTGCTTTTTTTATAAGTATCCAGAGTTTCTACATGCTAACCACTAAATCACATCACCTTAATGAGCAAGACTCGCGGTCGCTTTCGTTTGCAATGTAGGCTCGCTCGGCGCGGGTTGCTCCTCTGGGATAGTGCCATTTAGCCGATTCAGCTGCTGCTTAAGCTGCATAATTTCAGTATTTTGTTGCTGAAGTATCAACTGAAGTTTCACTAATTGATCGCTATTTAGCTCATCGCGCTTGGGTAACGGATGCTCTCCCTCCCGTTGGCGGATCTTCACAATTCCCGCTTCGATCAGGCGAACTTGTTCCGACAATGGCAAGTCACGTAAATCACTGCCGTTAGCCGCCGAAGAGATCGCCAACAGCTTGTCTTCAATACCCAATATATAGCCTTCATACTCATCGCGATTAAGCTCACGCAACGCTTTGACTTCATTGGCAGTATTCTCAGCATGCGCCAGTTCGAACTTGATGGCTGACACTGACTGGTTAATGGCATCGAATGCTCTTGGTGATTTATCAATCAGGGCTTTGGCCGTATCGATTTCCTGCTCGACACGGGCAAAACTCAATGGCGCATAATAACGGACATCATCCCGCCACAATTGGCGCAGCGCCTCTTCTTCCGGCGCAATATAAATCCGCTTTATCACTCTGACTTCCAAGCTATGGGCCCGAGCCAAAAACTCTTGCTGATCCTCGCGCGCCTCGCTGAACTCACCGCTCTCGATGAGGCTAAACAACTTGGCATAGAATCGGTTGAGTCGTACAAACTCACTACGGTAATGGGCATTGGCATCAATGCTATTAAGGTAGGCCATTTGCGTAATAGCCGGTTCCAACACCTCATCAGCGACATCTTTCAACCCAACCAGCTCATTGTAATTGGCTTCTATCACCGCAATTTCGGCATAAAAACGATCCAGATAAGTCCCTGATGAAAATAGCGAGTAACTTTTTTGGGCCGTGGCCGGCGTGGCCACCATATCCTTATACAGCACGTCGGCACGCTGCCAACTCTCCATCATAGAGGCATACTTGTTGGGCGCGTAAATCATCAATGGTTCCGCTTTTACAACCTTGTCGCGCCAAGAACGGTAGGTTTCCTGTGTATGCCCTACAGCAGTTTCAGCATCGACACCTGAAGTATTCAGGCTCCCTCCCTCAGGTGTACTGCAACCGCCAAGCAAAGCAGCCATCAACAATACGCTGACTACTTTCCCAGTGTTCGTCATAGTGTACTCTCAAAATTCGGCAGCATAGATAACCGCCGCTAACTCGCAAATTATCCACAGTCAGTCGCCCTAATTGGCCCCAACCGCAAAACATATTCTATCTGACTGATTATTTTTCAAAAAGTTCGATGCGTCACTTTAACACAGCTCATCGGTGTTAATAAAAAAAGAGCCCAATCGAAATTGGGCTCAAGATCTTATTCTGTTCGTTTATTGCTGAATTTATTGCGGGCTGGGCTGCTCATGATAAGCATCCAAATCAGTCGAAATTGCATGGCAATCGCACATATGGTGCAAGATACTCAACAGGCGGGATTTATTCAGAGGCAGCGGGTTTCCTTTAATCGCATTCGACAGCAGGGCATCTTCGGCAACTGCATCAAATGATACCTCGCACAGGCCGTAATCAGACACATACGGTAGATTCAACCGCTTCAAGGTCCGTTTCGTCCACATCACACCGTCTATAATCTCGGCATTCATCCGGCCGGTGAGTATGCAGGCCAACTGACGGTAACGATTTAATACATCACCCCGTCCTGCCTCGCGGGCTGCCAGCACATTCTCTTGCATAACATAAGGGGCCAGCTGGGCGGTAATCAGGCCATGAGGGGCATCCAGCCGGCCACCCAGCGACGAGGCAAGCCCGTGGGCCGCCCCCAGCTTAGCGTTGGCCAATGCCATTCCCCCCAACAGCGCCGCGAAAGACATGTCGGCGCGCGCCCTGGGATCATCATCTTCGCACGCGGGCAATATCGCCCCAGCCAAACGACGCAACCCTTCCTCACAAACCATATCCGTCAAAGGGTTGGGATCACCGCAGACATACGATTCCATCAGGTGAGTAAAAGCATCCATTCCGCAACAGCCCGACATCACAGGATCCATGCCGTAAGTTAACGTTGGGTCGACAATGGCTAAGTCCGGCAGCATATCCGGCGAGCGCAGGCTGACTTTGACATTTTCCTGAGCAGAACGAAGCACCGCATTCTTGCTGACTTCCGCCCCTGTCCCTGCGGTTGTCGGCACGGCAATAAATGGGATAGGCTTGGCCTGAAGTGGGACATTGCGCCCAACGACTTCGACATAGTCATACACACTTCCCTGATTGGGGATCAGTGCAGCCAACGCCTTGCCAGTATCGAGCACGCTACCACCGCCGATAGCTAGGACCATGTCGGGACGAAATTTCCGCCCCATCGCAGCCAATTCCTCCACCATGGCAATAAGCGGTTCACCATGCACGGCCACTTGCTGATAGCGCATTCCCTGTTGTTTAAAATAGTGGATCAGTGGCTCTGCGCGCTGGCTATCCCTTCCCGTCACCAGCAATACACTGTAGCCAAACTGGTTAAGAGAGGTAAGAGAATTGACCAGCGCCCCTTCACCGAAAATGATCCTCGATGCAGTCATAAACTGAAACATAGGCACTCCATTACACGCTAACTCTAAATTCCTTAATTATTAACGAGTGTGCCCAGTTACTTGTTCCTGTTTTTGATTCTGAGCAAGATTTCACCAATGAATACCATTCTTGGTTTCATAACTAGCGAACTGTCACAAATATTCGCCTATCATTAATGCTTCCCTCTTTAAGTAGCCAGCACCGCGATAACATCTCTACCTAGGCAGTCAAGTACAACCCGTACGCCATCCTTTTCTGAATGCTGAGAACTTACACCTTGTATGCTGATAGCTTGCACCTTGTATAAATAGGGCCCCAAAATGCCTACTTAAGGCTATCAATCGATTTTATCTATCAGACCAACAGGCAAAACCCGCTTTGTCATCGCGTAATGGCGCGTTATAGTAAATGCATTAAAGATAAGGAGAGATATCCATGTTTGTAGTTATTTTCGGTCGTCCTGGTTGCCCATTCTGTGTCCGTGCTAAAGAGTTGGCAGAAAAGCTAAAAGAAGAGCGCGAAGATTTCAATTTCCGTTATGTGGATATCCACGCTGAAGGTATCAGCAAAGCTGACCTTGAGCAGACTGTTGGTAAGCCTGTTGAGACAGTACCTCAGATCTTTATCGATCAAGAGCACATTGGCGGCTGCACAGACTTCGAAGCCTACGCTAAAGAAAATCTGGGTCTATTCCAGTAATCTCTTAAATAAGTTACATATTTTCAAGAAAGGCTGCTTTGTCAGCCTTTCTTAATATAGGCCAACTGAAATACCAGCATAAATTAATCTGTTTTTCGTTCAAAAAAGCACTTTTTGCGGTAGGTTCTCTCCACAAAATCAGCTAAAATTTGCCCCAATTCTTACTTGCTCTAGTTCTTACCCTTTCCTGCGGAAAATTTGTAGTGAATATCGACGTCGCCGCCCTCCTCCACCAGAATGATATTCTGTTGCTTTTTGTCGTCTTAGCCGTTGGCCTGTTTGCCGGTAAAATTCGTTTTGCCAACATGCAGCTCGGCAACTCCATCGGAGTCCTGATCACCGCCCTGCTATTCGGCAATGCCGGCTTCACCTTCGATGCAGAAGCACTAAATATCGGCTTTATGCTGTTTATTTTCTGTGTCGGCATTGAAGCAGGCCCTAACTTCTTCGGTATTTTTTTCCGCGACGGCAAACACTATTTGCTGTTGGCATTAGTCGTTGTTGTTTCGGCAACGGTCATTACTGCGATTATGAGCCAATCCCTCAACCTCGACTTGGGGCTGGCAACCGGACTGATGGCCGGATCTCTAACCGCAACTCCAGTACTGGTAGGTGCCAAGGATGCCCTTCTAAGCGGCCTGACAGATGTCACCGAACCACAGGCCATCGCCACGATTATCGACAGCCTGAGTGTCGGCTACGCCATGTCTTACCTGATTGGCCTCGTTAGTGTAATCATGCTGGCCAAGCTGATGCCGAAACTTCAAAAGCAAAATCTGGCAGAATCCTCACAGCAAATTGCCCGTGAACGCGGTATCGGCGAAAGTGCCCAGCGCAAAGTATACCTGCCGATTATCCGTGCTTACCGAGTGGGGCCAGAGCTGATCAACTGGATTGATGGCCGTAACCTACGCGAACTGGGCATCTACCGCCAGACAGGCTGTTACATTGAGCGAATCCGCCGTAACGGTATCTTGGCCAACCCTGATGGCGATGCCATTTTGCAAGAAGGTGATGAGATTGCACTTGTCGGCTACCCAGATAGCCATGCCCGTTTGGACCCTAGCTTCCGCAACGGTAAAGAGGTATTCGACCGCGATCTACTTGATTTGCGTATTATCGAAGAAGAAATCGTGGTCAAGAACGACAGTATCGCTGGCAAACGTCTGTCCGAGCTGAACCTGTCTGAATACGGCTGTTTCCTAAACCGTGTTGTCCGGGCTCAGATCGAAATGCCAATGGACCACAGCATTATGCTCAACAAAGGGGACATCCTTCAGGTCAGCGGTGAAAAGAGCCGGGTGCATGGCCTTGCCGAGCGCATCGGTTTCATCTCGGTACACAGCCAAATTGCGGATTTGCTGGCATTCTGCTGCTTCTTTATCATCGGCCTGCTAGTCGGTAGCATCACCATGAAATTCGGTCACCTAGCCTTCGGCCTAGGTAGTGCCGCAGGCTTGCTCGTCGCGGGGATTACCCTTGGTTTCCTCCGCGCCAACCACCCAACGTTCGGTTACGTACCGCAGGGTGCATTGAATATGACCAAGGATCTTGGCCTGATGGTCTTTATGGTTGGTATCGGCTTGAGTGCGGGCTCGAACATGTTCAACTCGCTGAGCACCATAGGCCCGACTGTCTTTGCCGTCAGTCTGATGGTGAGCGTGATCCCTGTCGTTCTCGCTTACCTGTTCGGAGCCTACGTGCTGAATATGAACCGCGCCCTGCTATTCGGTGCCATTATCGGTGCCCGAACCTGTGCCCCGGCTATGGATATGATCAACGAGCATGCCCGCTCAACTATCCCAGCCCTTGGTTATGCTGGCACCTATGCCATCGCCAACGTCCTGCTGACCATTGCAGGTACGCTGTACGTTATTCTCCAATGATCCCCCCTCCCCCGGCCGCAAGCCGGGGGAAGCCTTTTCCTGCTCAGTCAGCACATATTCAGACCGCCTGATTTATCCTATTGCATATACTCAAGTTACCTCGAGATGCTTGTCTCTGCGAAAATACGGCATCTTGATAGTATTGGGATTTTACTGGGGCATGCCATTAACCAAAGGCTGACTCATTGCACATTTTCCCCTTTATCATTCGCCAGTCTTCTTTCTGTTCAGTATATTGAAAGAAAGAAAAATACATTGGTATCAAAACTATGCGCATTCTTATTGTTGAAGACGATCCTATTCTTAGCCATCACCTCAAATCACAGCTTGGCGAAATGGGCCATCAGGTACAGTGCGCTGGCACCGCCGAGGAAGGGCTGTTCTTCGCACAAGATTACCCTAACGATGTCGCCATTGTAGATATAGGCTTACCTGACCGTGACGGAATCAGCCTGATAAAAGACATCCGAGACAAAGGCCTACGTCTGCCAATCCTTATTCTCACGGCTCGTTCCAACTGGCAGGACAAAGTAACGGGCCTTGAAGCCGGCGCCGATGACTATTTGGTGAAACCGTTCCAGAAAGAAGAGATGGTTGCACGCCTCAGTGCACTGGTGCGCCGCAGTGCCGGTTTCGTCAAACCGGAAATGACAGCCGGTAATATTCGGGTCGATTTACTCGCCAAACAAGTCTTTATCCGCGAAAACCTACTCGAACTCACGGCCTTTGAATACGATCTACTGGAATACTTGATGCGCCATAGCCGCCAGGTGGTCTCCAAGCAGCGCCTGCTTGATGTTCTATACGAAGATCAAGAAGGGGATCCCAACACCATCGAAGTGATGATCAGCCGCTTGCGCAAGAAATTCACAAGTAACGGCCAAGACAACCCCATCTCGACAATCCGAGGACAGGGCTACATCTTCGAGCTACAAGCCCAGTAATGAAAGCACTTATCCAGCCCCGCCTGCGCCGACGTGTATTGGTCACCTCGGTAGCCATTATTGTCCTGATCACCTCGGCTCTTGCCGGGGTGATCAACCAACTCTATTCGCAGAGCTACATGGCAGCCTACTCTTCCGAGCTGGTCGCCCAGATGCCGATGGTCGTCGCCCAGCTCAACCGAGCAGGCCTGATCAAAGACATGGATCGATGGATTAATTCTATCGACCCTTCCGATACGGACTATATGTCGGTGGTCTGTGACAAAACGGACAAGACAATCTGGCTTTCTGCCGAGGCACAAGAAGCCAACATCGGCAATGTCTGCGTCGAACTGCCTGACAGCATTCCTGTTCCGACACTGGTCGAAACCAGTAACGGCGAACGCTATATTGCCTACAACATGTCGGAAGAGCGTGAAAACGGCAACACCTTCCAGCTAATTGTGCTGCGTTCGGGAGATTCTTACGTTTCATCGCTCAACCAACTCCACCAGCGTACGACCTTCTACCTTGGCCTATTCGTTCTTATTGCGATTGCTTTTTTGATTGCCGCCTTCCACTGGAGCTTCCAGCCCCTGCGCAAACTGGCTTCGCAGCTTGATGAAATGACCGATGCCCGGCGTAGCAAACTCGACGATAACTATCCGATGGAATTGCAAGATGTCACGCTGGCACTCAACCGCCTGGTCGAGATCAGCAATGCCCAAAAAGGCCGCTACCGCCATGCGATGGATGATCTGGCCCACAGCCTGAAAACCCGGCTGGCAGCAACCAACGCCCTGCTTGATGATTCAGAGATCCCGCGCTATGAACTCAACCAGCGGATCATGGAACAAATCAGCCAGATGGACGAATTGGTTCAGTACCAACTCAAGCGGGCCATGATGGGCCAGCAAGGGTTGCAGAAAGACAAAACCGAGCTCAAGCCCCTGCTGGAGAGCTTTGATCGCCTGCTCACCAAGGTATACAGCGAAAAGAGTGTCAAACTCCGCTTTGATTTTAGCGACACGCAAACCCTTCCGGTAAACCGCAGCGATTTAATGGAACTGTTCGGCAACCTGCTGGAAAATGCCTACCGCTTCTGTATCGAACAGGTCGTCGTCCATGCAACTGAGCAAGGGAACAACTATGTGATTCGCATCGAAGATGATGGCCCGGGTGTGCCCGAGTCAATGCGGGAGGCTATTTTCCAGCGTGGCGTGCGCGCTGATCAGCTCAACCCCGGTCAGGGCATCGGCCTGTCGGTCTGCCATGAAATTGTGATGAGCTACAACGGCACCATTCACGTCGAGGACGCCAGTATCGAAGGGGCGGCCTTTGTGATCACCCTGCCGAAGCATTAACCACAACATTCAGACATAAAAAAACCGCCGGAATCGGCGGTTTTTATTTATTAGCCTTAGAGCTAATTAGATATCTTGAACGTCAAACTCGGCAACCGGGTTTACGTCTGCTTCGTAGTCGATAGAAGCGATACCGAAACCGAACAGTTTCATGAACTCGTCTTTGTACTGCTGGTAATCAGCAACATCAAACAGGTTCTCGTTGGTCACGTTCGGCCATAGCTCACGACAGTGCTTCTGGATATCTTCACGCAACTCCCAGTCATCCAAACGCAGGCGGTTCTCGCTGTCGACTTCCGCAGCGCTACCATCGGCCTTGTACAGGCGCTGGGTAAACATACGGTAAATCTGCTCCATACAGCCTTCATGGACGCCTTCTTCACGCATTTTCTTGAAGACCATCGCAATGTACAGCGGCATAACCGGGATCGCAGAGCTTGCTTGGGTAACGACGCTCTTGAGTACAGCAACATTGGCACTACCACCTGTCGCGGCCAATCGCTCATCTAGCGCCTTAGCTGCACGATCGAGATCCATCTTGGCCTTACCAAGTGCACCATTCCAGTAAATAGGCCATGTGATTTCAGTACCGATGTAGCTATAGGCAACTGTTTTGCAACCGTCAGCCAGAACGCCTGCATCAGCCAGCGCATTGATCCACAGTTCCCAGTCCTGACCGCCCATCACTGTCACAGTATCTTGCACTTCCTGCTCGGTAGCCGGCTCGATGCTTGCTTCAATCAGGACATCTTTGTTGGTATCAACCGCTGTTGCCGTATAGGTCTCACCCATCGGCTTCAGGGTAGAGCGGATCACCTCACCCGTATCCGGCAGCTTACGCACAGGCGATGCCAATGAATACACCACCATGTCGATCTGACCAAGGTCTTGCTTAATCAGCTCAATGACCTTCTCTTTGGCTTCATGCGAGAACGCATCGCCATTGAAGTTTTTCGCGTACAGGCCTTCTTCTTTTGCAAACTTGTCAAAGGCAGCAGAGTTGTACCAACCTGCAGTACCTGGCTTTCTCTCTGTACCTGGCTTTTCAAAGAACACACCAATGGTTGCCGCACCACCACCGAATGCCGCCGCGATACGCGAAGACAAGCCGTAGCCGCTTGATGAGCCAACGACCAACACACGCTTTGGTGCATTAGCAATTGGACCTTGAGCCTTGGTGTAAGCAATTTGCTCACGAACATTCTCTTCACAACCCACTGGGTGTGTTGTCGTACAGATAAATCCACGAATTTTAGGTTTGATGATCATTTTCAACTTCCCTTACACAGTTGACAGTAGGATAAAAGGTAAATGGCTTGTTCGCATTAAATTTATGTCCGGAAACGCTAAAATTGGCAGTGGTTGGAGGTGTTAGGCGACGTTTGGGTGTTTTTTTGTATAAAAAAAGTGCCACGTTTTCACGTGGCACATGGGAGACACCAGGATTATTTTTCGGGAATGACCCTAGGCAGCTTTCCCCGGTTGCAGGCCACCTTTTTTGAAATGCGAAGCAGCAAAGTGATCAACCTGAATCGCCTGCTGCCTTAATTGCTCAGCATTATGCACCTTGTTACTGTCAGCTTCTGTGATGATCCCCGCACTCACGGCCGCTTGTAATTTTTCTGTTAACGAAAACTTGCGCGGGATCTCACCGGCTTTGACGGCCTTCGTGATCTTCCGTTCAATATCTTTAACTTGGTACAGGGCAACAAATGCTCGCTCCATGATACCGACGGGATCATCAGCCCTCTCCCCGACATAGCACAGATGGGTCAACCGCTCGCGATGTGCACCCGGTGTCATCAGCAATTTGGCGATCGCCATCTTATTATCGTCACTCGGTGCCGGATAATGAATTCCCAACGGAAATAATAACCCGCGCAGTAATGGACCAATCCCTCGGCGTGGGAAGTTAGACATCACTTCGTCAAATGCGATACCGCACCGGTGCAGGCAATACTGGACACCATAGTGCACAAACGGCAAGTCCTGTTGCTGACGGCCTTCGTCCTCATAACGTTTGAGCACTGCAGATGCGAGGTACAGATGGCTAAGCACATCCCCTAACCGCGCAGACACCATTTCACGACGCTTCAGCTCGCCACCGAGACTAAGCATGGCAAAATCAGACGAAACCGCCAATGCCCGGCTCATTCGGGACAATTGCTTATAGTACACCGCCGTCTCGCCGCTTACCGGGCTGCGATTGAAGGCAGAACGGGTAAACGCATTGAGCAAGGACTTGGCAACGTTACCCACCGCAAACCCAATATGCTTAGATAACAGGCCATCGAACTGCTTCGCCCCTTCCTCGCCATCAGGATTGGCCGCCGCCTCCATCTCCGCCAATACGTACGGATGACAGCGAGTCGCCCCCTGACCAAAGATCATCAGGTTACGGGTCAGGATGTTGGCCCCCTCGACAGTAATAGCCACAGGCATACCGAAATAATGATGGCCGATATAATTCATTGGCCCGAGCTGAATAGCCCGACCGGCATGAACATCCATCGCATCATTCAAAATCGTTCTGGCCAGCTCCGTCATGTGGTACTTGGCTATCGCCGTCACAATACCCGGCTTTTCCTCAAGATCCAGCGACGTCGTCGTCAAGGTACGGGCGGCCTCCAGCATGTAAGTCACCCCGCCGATCCGCCCCATCGACTCGGCGACGCCTTCAAAGTTGCCAATCGGCATCCCAAATTGCTTACGCACGTAGGCATAGGCCCCCGTTGTCCTTGCGGTCAAATGGCCGACTGCCGTACCCAGTGCTGGCAACGAAATCCCGCGACCAGCCGATAAACATTCAACCAGCATCCGCCAACCCCGGCCAACATAATCCTGGCCGCCGATCACCCACTCCATCGGGATGAACACATTCTTACCGCGAGTCGGGCCGTTCATAAAAGCAAGATTGAGCGGGTCATGACGCTCACCAATTTCAACCCCCGGATAATCAGCAGGAATTAACGCACAGGTGATACCGAGTGCCTCTTTGTCACCGATCAAGCTGTCCGGATCATGGAGCTTGAAGGCCAAGCCCAATACTGTCGCAACAGGCGCTAAGGTAATGTAACGCTTGTTCCACGTCAGGCTGATCCCCAACACTTCCTTGCCTTCGAATTCACCGTAACAGACGACCCCCTTATCAGGGATACTACCGGCATCCGATCCCGCCTCCGGGCCGGTCAGGGCAAAACAAGGAATATCCTTGCCCTGAGACAAACGCGGCAGCCAATAGTCTTTTTGCTCCTGAGTACCATAATGGCTTAGCAACTCACCAGGACCCAAAGAGTTCGGCACCATCACCGAAACCGCCGCACTCAGACTCTTAGTCGCAATCCGCGTGACGATTGTCGAATTAGCATGGGCTGAAAAATCCAATCCACCGTATTCCTTGCCAATAATCAGCGAGAAAAAACGCTCTTTGCGCAAGTACTCCCAAACTTCTGGCGGTAAATCGCGGTCTTCCTGAACGATTTGGTAATCATCAAGCATATCGAGCAACGTCGCCAACTGATTGTCGATAAATGCCTGCTCATCACGGCTAAGTTTCGGCTGGGGATAAGTCAGCAACGTATTCCAGCTTGGGTTTCCCCCAAACAACTCGCCATCCCACCACACACTCCCCGCTTCCATTGCCTCACGCTCTGTCTCAGAGAGCGGCGGCAGAACTTTCTTGAACATCTTGAAAGCGGGATCACTGAGATAGCGTTTTCTCATATTGGCTAACGTACTCATGGTTAATGTCCTTTTGTCTCATGCGTTATTGTTGTTTTGTTGCAGGGTATTGCTAATCAGATTTCGGACTACGGAACGGTTATTTACCGCCTCCGGCCATGGCTTGAACCCTCAGCCACGGATGATCAATGGGCGCAGAAACGCCTGCCGCAAGATACGGGATCAAGCGGTCGATAAGATCTTGCGTACAAATTCGACGGGCAAAGTCATTCTCGGCTATTTCACACAATGCCGTTGACGAAGCCATAGTGAAAACGGCCGCACCCAAGGTGAAATGTAGACGCCAAAATAAAGTTTCAGGATCCAAAGAGGGGTTGGCGCGACAAATCGCTGAAGTAAAACGGTGCAACACCGCCTCGTAACGAGTCATGATGAACCAGCGGAGATGACCTTGTACATCGGTGTAGCCGCGTCCGATCAATGACATGAAGATAGTCGCCCCTTGAGGACGGTAGTTGTTCAAAGAAAGCAGCGGCTGCTTAATACAACCAAAGACCTCCTCCAATGTAATTTCATCGCGAGTAAGCAGAGCATCGAGCTCCGCTTGCATCTTTGGCATAAATGCATCGAGGTAACGACTGAGCACAGCACGCACCAACGCTTTCTTATCACCATAGTGGTAGTTGACCGACGCGAGGTTCACATTGGCCTTCGAGGTAATGGTTCGCAAAGAGGTATCCTTGAAGCCATGCTCGGCAAACAATACCTCTGCCGCATCCAGAATGCGCACTTTGGTTTCGACCTTCCCTGCCATATTCATTCACCCGTATTAAACACTTGTTTAAACATTACAACTCAATAACATTTTTAACAAGAGTTAAATACAAAAGTCTCTATAAGCCCCTGATTAGAAGAAAAATAAACAGCTTTTGTGATTTACGCATTTACAGCATCCCCCTCGAGCATGTCGACATGCCCTATCCTCTTCCTGTCGCACGACACCTCATCCAGTATCACGAGAAAAAAATATTTTGAGAATTTTTTAAAAAAGTGGGAACAAACGGATTAATTACGGGTCATAAGTAATGCCACTGCTTTTTCTTAGAAGATATTCTTCGAAGCCCGTCCCATATGGAGGCGGGTTTTTTTATGCCATGTCCAAACCAGCCGGGAACGGATGAGCTGCAAGCGTGATCCCTCCCTGTTTGAGGATTTAGGCTCTGCGAAAAAAAATTCATAAAAATTTTTACTCGAGCGGAACCATTTCTATCCTAAGCAGTCATAACTAGTGACATTGAGAATAAAGATGCTTTTTTGTTAGCTGGCCGCCAAACATACCTTATTACCTCTTTATTCTTTGAATGCCACTGCTGCTAAACTCCTAATTGTGTAAATAGAGCTTTGCCCACTGACTTTTCAGTGGGCTTTTTTTGTCACCACAGTTTTATCGCCGCAACAAGCAGCTAAGCAAAAAACAAACCTAACGAATTGAAAAAAAAGAACCTCAGATGTAAATCAAAAAAAAACTTCAAATTTCTTGAACCATTGAAGATTACACCGGTCATAAATAGTGACATTGATATTAAAGAAGCCTTTATCGGAAGAATGCTTCTTTAATTTAAAAATGCCACTGCTGCTAAACTCCTAATTGTGTTTTATGTGTTGTCCCGCTGACCATTCAGCGGGATTTTTTTTACCAACTTACTCTCCATCCCTGTTTGCCAACTCGGGTTCCACAGCCATCAAATCCGGATAGCGAAGATCCAGCCCTAGCAAACGACAGGTTGCAGATGCATCAATCCACTTTGAATCATCGACCTTGTCCTCTCCTGTGACAAATTCCGGAAAAGGAAGAGCAGCCAGTTCAGCCATTTTGGTGTAATACTCTACCCGTGTGGGATGTGACGGTGCAGCAAGATGCAACACATGTTCAGCGGGCCAATGCCCTATGATTTGGCGAATGGCTTGGATGCAATCGTCAAGATGGATCAAATTCACCTTGGCATGACCACTTTCAATCCCCTTCCTGCCTGCCAGATACCTAACAGGATGACGGCCTGGACCAATCAGCCCACCTAAGCGCAGAACGACAGCGTCATCCTGCCAATTGTCTTGCAGATACTGCTCAAGCCACGCATGAGCCTGCGCCGACTCGGTCTCAGGCTCCGGCAGAACTGCCTCGGTGACCTGTCCTTGAACTGCTCCATACACCGCAGTGGTACTGACAAATACTACCCGTTTACACCCCGCCAATTTGGCTGACTTCAGTAATTCTTCGACATTTGATCGGAACTGAGCTGCAGCACCACTGTGCCTGCCGGGTGGGATATTGACCACCATTACATCCGTTGCCAAAAAAGCCTCAAGTTGCTCGTTGTCTCTCAGCCCTGCAGGTAATGTCAGCTCAATTGCACGAATACCTTTATCCTCAAGAGGTTGTGCGTCGTTAAGAGAACGGCGACTGCCCCACACTTCGTAACCCAGCGAGACCAAATGCGCTGCCAACGGCAAACCTAACCACCCACAGCCGCAAATGCTGACTTTGGTTTTAGCGGTATCATTATTCACTCTTGTGGCTCCTATTTATTTCATTCTGTAAATTAATTCCCAGCATGATGAAATTTAGCTACAAATTAAGCTCAAAAAACGCCCAAGTTCGGTAATTTTTATATAAATTAATTTCAGTTCTGAAAGACAAAGTTCGATCCCTGTCAAACTATAATAAAAAGACAGTACCAGATTCATGGATTTACTAGGAGTGCTTCCATGAAAAGTAGTATAGTTTCAGCACATGGCTTGGTTTGTATGGTAAGCCAGTAACAAAATTCTGTAACGAGCGGTAACCGCCATGAATACCCTAGAAAAAATTCAAAAGAATCTCGATAACTTCAGTAAGTCCGAACGCAAGGTCGCTGAAGTTATCCTTGCCTCACCACAAACGGCTATCCATTCCAGTATTGCAACACTGGCAAAAATGGCTGATGTCAGTGAGCCAACCGTAAACCGTTTCTGTCGTCGACTGGACACCAAGGGCTTTCCTGATTTCAAATTGCACCTTGCCCAGAGCCTGGCTAATGGCACTCCATATGTAAACCGCAATGTCGAGGAAGACGACGGGCCGGATGCCTATACTTCGAAGATTTTCGAATCCACTATGGCATGTCTCGACGTTGCCAAGAACAGCCTGGACCCGATGCAGGTCAACCGTGCGGTCGATCTGCTTACCCAAGCTAAGAAGATTTCATTCTTTGGACTCGGGGCGTCAGCCTCTGTCGCACACGATGCCCAAAACAAGTTTTTCCGCTTCAATATCCCTATTGTCTGCTTCGACGATATCGTGATGCAGCGCATGAGCGTGATCAACTGTACCGATGGTGATGTGGTTGTGGTGATTTCCCACACCGGCCGAACCAAGAGCCTAGTCGATATTGCCCGCATGGCACGAGAGAACGGCGCGACGGTCATTGGGATCACCGCCAAAGAATCACCACTTGATCGTGAATGTTCACTATCAATCTGCCTTGACGTACCAGAAGATACCGACATCTACATGCCGATGGCGAGCCGCGTCGTGCAGATGACCGTCATCGACGTACTGGCGACTGGTTTCACCCTTCGCCGCGGTGCTGGTTTCCGCGAAAACCTCAAGCGAGTGAAAGATTCGCTAAAGGATTCGCGCTTTAGCAAAGAAGAGATGTTCTAAAAGCCCCTCTTTACTGTTATGTCCAAAGCACGGTTCTAAACCGTGCTTTTTACTATCCGTATACCCGTAATTCCCCTTCCGGCTACAAGCAATTTTTATCGTCCCGGCACATGCTTTTTCTCGTCACCGAATTCCCCAAAAAGCCTCGCATATCGTCCCACAAAAAATGAGTTTTTTTTCATCACTTAGAATGCTGAGGTGTGACCTAGCCCTACTTTGTTGATGCGAAAGCAGCCATGCTGCCATAGAATGTAGTAATCTTTCATTTACAACAATGAAACCCGATGCTAGCAAGCAAACGTTTCGTTGGTTCTCAAAGATACAAATGGAGTTTCCAATGTCTGAAAGGCTAAGACGTACTAAAATCGTAACAACACTGGGTCCAGCTACTGACCGTGATAATAACCTTGAGAAAATTATCGCCGCCGGTGCCAACGTTGTACGTATGAACTTCTCCCACGGTAGCCCTGAAGATCACATTCAGCGCACCAAAACCGTACGTGAAATTGCCGCAAAACTAGGAAAGCACGTTGCAATCCTTGGTGACCTGCAAGGCCCAAAGATCCGTGTATCCACTTTCAAAGACTCGAAAATTCAGCTGGCTATCGGTGACAAATTCACCCTAGACAGTGATCTGCCAAAAGGCGAAGGTAATCAGCAAGCTGTTGGCCTTGATTACAAAGAACTGCCAAAAGATGTTGTTCCTGACGACATCCTGCTGCTAGATGATGGCCGCGTACAACTTAAAGTCGTATCGGTTGAAGGCAACAAAGTTCACACTGAAGTTACCGTTGGTGGCCCTCTGTCTAACAACAAAGGGATCAACAAAAAAGGTGGCGGCCTATCAGCGGCTGCACTGACAGACAAAGACAAGGCAGATATCCTAACCGCTGCGAAAATGGGCGTTGACTACCTTGCGGTATCTTTCCCTCGCAACGGCGAAGACATGAAGTATGCGCGTCGCCTAGCCACTGAAGCTGGCCTTGAAGCGAAGCTGGTCGCGAAGGTTGAGCGTGCAGAATCAGTTGCAACAACCGAAGCGATGGACGACATCATCATGGCATCCGATGCCGTTATGGTTGCCCGTGGTGACCTAGGTGTTGAAATTGGTGACCCAGAGCTAATCGGCGTACAGAAGAAACTGATCCGCCGCGCCCGTAGCTTGAACCGCACCGTGATCACCGCGACCCAGATGATGGAGTCGATGATCACCAGCCCAATGCCGACTCGCGCCGAGGTTATGGACGTAGCCAACGCCGTACTTGATGGTACTGATGCCGTAATGCTATCTGCCGAAACGGCAGCTGGTAGCTACCCGGTTGAAACCGTCACTGCAATGGCAAGCGTATGTATGGGCGCAGAAAAAGAGCCTAGCATCAATGTTTCCAACCACCGCCTGTCTCGCACTTTCGAGTCAGCGGAAGAAACCATTGCGATGTCAACCATGTACGCAGCAAACCACATGGAAGGCGTGAAGGCGATGATCGCATTGACCGAATCAGGCCGCACACCGCAGATGATGTCACGCATCTCGTCTGGCTTGCCTATCTTCGCCATGTCTCGCAACGAACGTACCCTGAACCGCGCGGCGCTTTTCCGTGGCGTGACACCGGTATTCTTCGATCACGAGAGCGACGCAGGCCTAGAAGCGGCCAAGCATGCCGTAGCTGTTCTGAAAGAAGCTGGCTATTTGGAAACTGGTGATTTGGTTATCATCACCCAAGGCGACATCATGGATACCGTTGGTTCAACCAACAATATGCGTATTCTGACCGTGGAATAATCCACGCGACGGATAACAAAAACGCAAAAGGCGGCTAACAGGCCGCCTTTTTGTTTTTGTGGCTAGTAGGTTTTATCCACCCTAACCCCATCAGCGAAATAGAGTATCCGGACATTGTCATCACGCTGAAACACCATGGACGAATCCACATCCTGAATCACATCAATCAATGTGCCGTCATCAGCCCTGATCAGCAACTCGACCAAACGATAGTTAACCACCTGTTCGGTCGGCTGTCGCGCATGAGCAATACCGGCACCGGCAACCGCACCGACCGCTGTAGCCACTTCTCGCCCCGAGCCACCGCCAAACTGATTGCCCACCAGCCCGCCAACCACTGCGCCTAGCAAAGTTTCCCAACCATTTCGTTGCGAAGTGATCACATCTTGGTGAGTCATATAACGGACACTATCCACCACACCGAAAACCACACGATCCACCGTTCTGGCCTCGTTGCGGTTATACGGTCCAGCCGTTGCCAGCACCGGAAAGAGTAAAATTAACAACAACCATTTTTTCCACATAGTAACCCTGCTTATCCCCCTGTGACGTCAGGATACTCGTCTCAACGAGTCCTGCATATTGAGCCCGCTTCGGTATATAATCAGCCCCATCGCGACCTCTCTCAAATCAACTACAATCGACATATTATGGCTATTTACCTGCCCGAACTCGACCCCTTGAGCACTGATTTTCCGTCCCCAGATACAGCATTGGCCGATCCCAACGGCTTGCTGGCCTTTGGCGGTGATCTCAGCCCTGAACGATTGATCTCGGCCTACCGGCAAGGGATCTTCCCTTGGTTTACCGATGGTGAGCCCCTGCTTTGGTGGAGCCCGGCACCGCGTGCAGTCTTTATCCCGAGCTTATTTCGCCCCAGCAAGAGCCTGAAGAAATTTTTCCGAAAATCCGGTTACCGAGTCACCATAAACCACGCCTGCCATCAGGTCATCAGCTTATGCGCCAGCACCCGTGGCCCAGACCAAACCTGGATCACCAATGATATGATCCAAGCCTACCAGCAACTCCATGACCTAGGCTATTGCCACTCCGTCGAGGTATGGCAGAACGAGAAACTGGTCGGTGGGCTCTATGGCATTGGCATGGGACATATCTTCTGCGGCGAGTCCATGTTCTCGATTGCCGACAATGCCTCTAAAATTGCCCTATGGTTTTTCTGTCGCCACTTCCACTGCCACGGCGGCCAGCTTATCGACTGCCAAGTAATGAACGACCACCTTGCCTCGCTGGGGGCAGCCGAAATTGAGCGCCCGGTTTTCCGCGATTTTCTAACTGGTCACAGAGATGCCATACTCAAGCAAGGGTGCTTTGGTCCTCAGCAACTGGTTGAACCTATAGAATGAGTAACTATTTATCTATGTCCCTGCGGGTTGGGATGACCCCAGAATCAAGCTGTAACTACCTTGATAACGAAACTGAACAGCTCGGGGTCGTTATCGATCACCAGTGGCTAACCCCTGAAGGGTATGCGGTACTCATTGCGTCTGGCTATCGCCGCAGCGGCAATGCGGTATACAAGCCGATGTGCCCATCATGCAACGCCTGTACCCCATTGCGCATTGACTGCCAGAATTTCGTGCCGAGCCGAAGCCAGAAGCGTCAGCTAAGCCAAGTCCGCCGTTTGAGGTGGGAGTTCAAGGCCGAACTGGATCCTGAGTGGTTTTCTCTGTACGACCGCTATATCCGCCACCGTCATGCCGACGGCAGCATGTCGCCAGCCAACAAGCAGCAGTTTTTCGAATTTTGCACCGCCCCTTGGATGACGACCCTGTTTCTCCATGTCTACCAAGACGACACGCTGGTCGCCATTGCCGTAACCGATGTATTCGAGCATGCGCTAAGTGCGGTCTACACCTTTTTCGAGCCCGAGTCCCGCCTGTCACTCGGCACATTGTGTGTGCTTTACCAAATCAGCTACGGCCAACAAACGGGACGTCAATGGCTCTACCCGGGCTACCAGATCGATCAATGCCCGGCCATGAGTTATAAGGTACGCTTCAGCCCCCACCAAAAGCTGATTGACCAGCGCTGGGGATAACATTCACAAGTTAGGCAGCGTGATTTATCACCGTCCGCCCAACGAATTGAGATAAATTACATTTAATGCATCACAATAGCTGACAAAGCCCCATTGCGAGGGTAAAATTGCGGCCTAAACTTAACACTACACAGATTCGAGGCATTATCCAGCCCGATCAGATGAATGGCTGGTAGCCTAAGAGGATTCAATGGCAAAAGAAGACGTAATTGAAATGCAAGGTACTGTACTTGATACACTACCTAACACAATGTTCCGCGTTGAACTAGAGAACGGTCACGTTGTGACTGCTCACATCTCTGGCAAAATGCGTAAAAACTACATCCGTATTCTAACTGGTGACAAGGTAACTGTGGAACTGACTCCATATGACCTAACCAAAGGCCGCATCGTCTTCCGCGCACGCTAATCTTGTAAAAGATTACAGAATACAAATAAAACCCGGCTCTTGGCCGGGTTTTATTTTGCCTATCATTTACCCTTAACGATAAGATTCTTTGTTAGCGGCGTAAAAATCATTTTATTTGCCTCAACCCCTATTCGGTTGTCTAATCGCACTGCACCCAAAAACCCAGTAAGTAGGTAACCGAGGTGTATACGGGGAAACCGCTCCCCTATCTCTGTCATACCGTGAAATCTGACTGCAGCACGGCCGTTTAGGAATGACAATGAAACCTCTCGCAAGCCATGAACTCCAGGCAGAACTTAGCCTGGTAACACTTTGCGACATCGCAGCTCCCCTCTCCCTCAAAGACAAAACCCTTGTACCGGCCCTTAATAAGGGACGCCGTAAAAGGAAGATGTCGTTAAGGCGGCCCACAAAAATGCCAATGACGGCAACGAGCGCCTAACCACAGCCAACGCTGGATAACACCTATCCAGCTCGCATTGTATTTTCTCTGGTACTTACAGCCGCTCAGGCTGAGGCATTGCCTTACGCAGCTTTCTGTAACAAGTACCCACTCACTAAGAGGATGAAATAATGAGTGATTGGTCTATCGACAATGCACGCGATGTCTACAACACCCCTTACTGGGGACAGGGCTATTTCGACATCGACAACCATGGTGATGTCACAGTCAGCCCAGACAAGCAACAACCAGCTAATCATATTGCCCTGTCTGCTCTCGCCGACGAGTTGATTGCAAAGGGAGCTTCGCTGCCTGTCCTTGTGCGTTTCCCTGATATTCTGCACCACAGGGTCGACAGCCTATGCTCGACCTTCAACGATGCGATTGCCGATTACGGTTATGACGGCGAATACCTTGCTGTTTTCCCGATCAAGGTCAACCAGCAGGAAGCCGTCGTCAGTGAAATCCTCGCCAGCCAATACGCCAAACAGCAACGTCAGCTCGGCCTTGAAGCCGGCAGCAAACCTGAACTCATGGCCGTATTGGCTATGGCACAACAGGCCAGCTCGGTTATCGTATGCAACGGCTACAAAGACCGCGAATACATCCGCCTGGCGCTGATCGGCGAAAAGCTCGGCCATGAAGTCTATATCGTCCTAGAGAAGCTTTCCGAGCTCGACACCATCATCGAGCAGGCTGCCGAGCTAGGCGTGCGCCCGCGTTTGGGGATCCGTGCCCGCCTCGCCTCACAAGGCAAGGGGAAATGGCAGGCCAGTGGCGGTGAAAAGTCGAAATTCGGCCTGTCAGCATCACAAGTGCTGACTGTGATCAATAAACTGCGCGACAACAAGATGTTGGACTGCCTGCAATTGCTGCATTTCCACCTAGGATCACAGATTGCCAATATCCGAGACGTCCGCAACGGCGTCAGCGAAGCTGGCCGGGTCTATGCCGAACTGCGCCGATTGGGTGCGGGGATCACCACGGTGGATGTGGGTGGCGGCCTAGCCGTGGATTACGAAGGAACCCGCAGCCAAAGCAGCTGCTCAATGAACTACAGCCTGCGAGAATACGCTAATAACGTGGTTTATACCATCGGTGATATCTGTAAAGAATACGGTATGGCCATGCCGCGGATTATCTCTGAATCGGGCCGAAATCTCACGGCCCACCATGCAGTGTTAATCACTGATGTGATCGGCGTTGAGCATTACCAGCCGGAACCCGCTGTCGCGCCGCCAGAATCCGCACCGCAGCTACTTCACAACATGTGGCGCTCATGGCTCGAACTGAGCACCCTGCGCGAGCAGCGAGCCCTGATTGAAATTTACCACGACACCCAAAGTGATCTGGCTGAGGTACATGCCCAGTTCTCGATGGGCCTGCTGACCTTCGCTGAGCGAGCTTGGGCCGAACAGCTCAGTCTGCGTCTGTGCTACGAACTAAAACAGCGGCTGTCAGCCAAGAACCGAGCTCACCGACCATTGCTCGATGAACTACAGGCCCGTTTTGCCGACAAGTTCTTCGTGAACTTCTCGCTATTCCAGTCATTGCCTGATGCTTGGGGAATCGAACAGATTTTCCCTGTTCTGCCACTGAACAACCTCGACAAGGCACCGGAGAGCCGGGCTATTATCCTTGATATTACCTGTGATTCTGACGGTGCGATCGAACAGTATGTTGAAGGTCAAGGCATTGAAGAAACATTGGCCGTTCCGGCATGGAACGATGAAGAACCCTACCGTATGGGCTTTTTCCTCGTCGGGGCTTATCAGGAAATCCTCGGCAATATGCACAACCTATTCGGTGATACCGACAGTGCGGTAGTTCGCAGCAACCCTGAGGGCGGCTTCGATATCGAGCATATCAAACGCGGAGACAGCGTTGGCGATGTACTGCGCTATGTTCATCTGGATGCGGCCACCTTCCTCAAACAATACCAGGAAATGGTTGCCAAGCACCTACCTACCGAGCAGCACGACGCCATCCTTGCCGAATTATCCGAAGGATTAAGTGGCTACACTTATCTCGAAGATATTAACGGCAACCGCTAATTTTAAGCACCGCCTGCCCGAGAAATGGCAGGCGGCACTGATGATTTTTGGAGTACACAATGGCAACACTTGCCAATTACCCTGACTATTCACTGTATGCCAACGCATTTGGTTTTCTACGCCAGCCGCTGAACTTTGCTCCGCTAGAGTCCGATGCCGACGTCATCATTACCGGCGTACCTTTCGATATGGCCACGACGGGACGTTCTGGCAGCCGCATGGGACCGGGAGCTATCCGTCAGGTTTCGACTAACCTCGCATGGGAAGGCAAACGCTGGCCGTGGACATTCGCGCTGGCGGACAAAATCAAGATTGCCGACTGCGGTGATCTGGTGTTCGACTGCGGCGATGCCGCACAGATGTGCGAACGGCTGGAGCAACATGCCTCAGCCCTGCTAGAGCAAGGTAAAACCCTGCTCACGTTCGGCGGTGACCACTTCGTCACCCTGCCGCTGCTACGCGCCCATGCCAAGACATTCGGCAAAATGGCCCTGATCCATTTCGATGCCCACACCGATACCTACGACATGGGCAGCCAATTCGACCACGGCACCATGTTCTACCATGCCCCCAACGAAGGTCTGATCGACCCGCACCATTCTATCCAGATTGGTATTCGTACCGAGCACAGCGACACACTGGGCTACCAAGTGGTTGATGCGGCGACGGCCAACGACTGGTCTGCCGAGCAAATTGTCGATGCAATCAAACAGCGTGTCGGCGATATGCCGGTCTACCTCACTTTTGATATCGACTGCTTGGACCCGGCATTTGCCCCCGGTACTGGCACTCCGGTATGCGGCGGACTGACTTCAGACAAAGCACTGAAAATCATCCGCGGCCTGCAAGGTATCAACCTTGTCGGTATGGATGTTGTCGAAGTGGCACCGGCCTATGACCATGCCGATATTACTGCTCTAGCCGCAGCCACCATTGCCACCGACATGCTGCACCTATTGGCTAGCCAGCGATAAAGCTAAAATCACCGTGCATTCTGGTATTACCCAGATAAAAAAATAACCGCCATACGGCGGTTATTTTTCTTACGGCTGGCAAATGCCCATCAATCGTTTTTCAAATCAATGAGCTGGCTCTGGTTCGCTACTGAACTGAAACTCCAGCTTGTCATCAACTAGGTCGACACGCACCGCTCCACCATTCACCAATGCCCCGAACAACAGTTCGTTAGCCAATGGTTTCTTCAGGTTGTCTTGGATGACTCGAGCCATAGGGCGAGCGCCCATCGCTTTGTCATAGCCTTTGTTTGACAACCATTCACGGGCAACCGACGAGACTTCCATCGACACACCGCGGGCATCAAGCTGAGCCTGAAGCTCGACAATAAATTTGTCGACAACCAAAGAAATAACATCTTTCTCCAAGTGGTTGAACCAAATAATACTGTCCAGACGATTACGAAACTCCGGCGTAAACACGCGCTTGATTTCAGACATCGCATCATGGCTGTGATCCTGCTGGATCAAACCGATAGATTTACGTACTGTCTCAGCCACACCGGCGTTGGTGGTCATCACCAAAATCACATTGCGGAAGTCCGCCTTGCGACCATTGTTGTCAGTCAGCGTACCGTTATCCATTACCTGCAACAGCAAGTTGAAGACATCTGGGTGCGCTTTTTCGATCTCATCAAGCAGTACCACGGAATGCGGATGCTTGATCACGGCATCAGTCAGCAAACCACCCTGATCGTAACCAACATAGCCCGGAGGCGCGCCGATCAGACGGCTAACTGTATGTCGCTCCATGTATTCGGACATATCAAAGCGCAGCAGCTCGATACCCAGAGTACGGGCCAGCTGTACAGTAACTTCTGTCTTACCAACCCCTGTAGGGCCCGCAAACAGGAATGAACCCACAGGCTTATGCTCATCACCCAGGCCAGCACGGCTGAGCTTGATCGCTTCGGTGAGTACATCAATGGCAGGATCCTGACCAAACACCAGCATCTTGAGTTTGTCATCGAGGCTCTGCAATACATCACGATCACTCGATGAAACGGATTTCTCAGGAATACGTGCCATCTTGGCAATCATTGCCTCGATATCGCTAACGTTAACCGTTTTCTTACGTCGGCTAGCAGGCGCCAAGCGACAGCGGGCACCGGCTTCATCGATCACATCAATAGCCTTATCCGGCAGGTGGCGCTCATTAATGTATTTTGCCGATAGCTCAACCGCAGCACGGATTGCTTTATTGGTAAAACGGACTTCGTGGTGGGCTTCGTACTTCGGCTTCAGCCCCATCAAAATCTTTGTTGTGTCATCAAGCGATGGTTCAACAATATCAATCTTCTGGAAACGGCGAGACAGGGCACGCTCTTTCTCAAAAATGTTGCTGTATTCCTGATAGGTCGTCGAACCCATGCAGCGCAGCTTACCGTTGCTCAACAGCGGCTTAATCAAGTTAGCAGCGTCTACCTGCCCGCCCGATGCGGCACCCGCACCGATGATGGTGTGGATCTCATCGATAAACAGGATGGCATGCTCTTCTTTTTCCAGCTGCTTGAGAATAGCCTTGAAACGCTTCTCAAAATCACCACGGTACTTAGTGCCCGCAAGCAACGAACCGATATCCAGCGAGTAGATCACGCAATCTTTGATAACGTCCGGCACCTGTCCTTCAACAATACGCCATGCCAACCCTTCGGCGATGGCTGTTTTGCCGACGCCAGCCTCACCCACCAGCAGCGGATTATTCTTACGGCGGCGGCACAACACCTGCACCGTACGTTCTAGTTCACTATCACGTCCAATCAACGGGTCAACACCGCCAGCACGGGCTAATTGGTTCAAGTTGGTCGCGAAGTTCTCCAGCTTGTCTTCATTGTTATGCTCAGCACGGGGCTCGTCACCGCCGACATCCTGCCCATGAAGATCATCGTTGTCGCTATCTTTGACCGTTCCGTGAGAAATGAAGTTCACCACATCAAGGCGGCTGATATCGCTCTTCTTGAGCAAATACGCCGCATGGGATTCTTGCTCGCTGAAAATCGCCACCAGCACGTTGGCCCCAGTGACCTCGCTGCGGCCTGACGACTGAACATGAAACACGGCACGCTGCAGAACACGCTGAAAGCTGAGTGTGGGTTGTGTTTCCCGGCTTTCGTCATCAGCGGGGATCAAAGGAGTTGTCTGTTCAATAAATGAATCAAGTTCTTTGCGGAGCTTATCTAGATCAGCTCGACATGCTAGCAGTGCTTCTTGGGCTGCTGCATTCTCCAGTAACGCCAACAACAGGTGTTCCACTGTCATAAATTCATGGCGCTTTTCTCTTGCCCGCGCAAACGCCGCGTTCAAGCTAGCTTCAAGTTCTTTGTTTAGCATAAGGCACCTCCCCTAAATACCACTCAAAATGGCGTGCCGAAAAAAAGCCTAGGCCTTTTCCATCGTACACAGTAGCGGATGTTCATGCTCTCTTGCGTACATCATCACTTGAGCCACCTTGGTTTCTGCAACCTCGGCAGTGAAGGTACCGCAAACCGCTTTCCCTTCGTAATGCACAGTGAGCATCAACTGTGTTGATTTCTCCAAATCCATGGAGAAGAACTTCTGTAACACTTCTATCACAAAATCCATCGGTGTGTAATCATCATTATTTAAAATTACTTTGTACATCGATGGTGGTTTAACCTGGGTCGCCTCTTCCTCAAGTACATCTGAGTCAGGAATGATCCATTCGTATAGCTTACTCATAACCTTAAACTACCTGTGCGATAAGGATAGCCAGAACAAATTCAATAACTTAAGACTTTGATTTTGTCCCAGCTAAAATGGCCCGCACTTCCCTTATCTCTATATTCAGACTAATGCAGACATTGTATTCCAGCAAATCAAAGATGACTATGACAAAGCCGACATTAACAGCCTCCACGGCGTGATCCGGTGCGATATTATGCAAACCATGACACGTCACCCAAGATAACACCTCGGTAGCAACCGTATGATTCTACGCAGAGCCAAACACCGAGATATTCGCTTTTCGCAATATTTGTTCAAACCGCTCATCATGCTATATAAATGTTAACATATGCACTTGACTGTCTATGCAATTTTACTAAAGTGTAACCTGTAGTAGGTAATCACTGCATCAAATTAGCATTAGTATGCAACTCATGTTAAAAAGAGATAGCAAGAAAATGCAAAATGGAACTTGAATGCAAAGAAGGATGTAAGCATGGCAACAGGTACAGTTAAATGGTTCAATAACGCCAAAGGATTCGGTTTTATCTGCCCAGAAACAGGAGAGGGTGATATTTTTGCTCACTACTCGACGATCCAGATGGATGGTTACCGAACACTGAAGGCTGGCCAGCAGGTCAACTATACCGTGGAATCAGGCCCTAAAGGTTACCATGCCAAGGAAATAGTCCCTCTTGAAGGGGATATGGCTAAATAACCTCTCCATACCTTGACGAGAGTGACGCGATTATCTCGCCATTCTCAGCAACTCTCAAAGCGGGCCACTTGCTCGCTTTGCCCCTCATCGACCTCCCCATCTGTGTAACCATATTCACACTTTGAATAAATTATGAATATGGTAAATATCGCAACCACTAACGACAGAGTTAACAATATATTCACAGCTCTGTGTGATTTATAGCTCTTTCTCGAACCTTGCTGACGGCTACATTCCTCTATCGCATTGCCATTATCAACACGAGCACAGTCCCTATACTTGGCACCAACTACATCCCCTCTTTGCACCGACTATGCACCCGTAGCCTCCTGATACGAAAAAGCCCGGCGTAATCGCCAGGCTTTGAATGCTATTGCATCGAGGCTACCCGTTGTACTTACTGCATTTGCTCAATCATATCATCGGCAAACTCAGAACATTTGCGCAGTGTCGCACCTTCCATCTGACGCTCGAAATCGTAAGTCACCGTCTTGTTACTAATAGCCGCTTCCATCGCGCTGATAATCAGATCAGCCGCTTCTACCCAACCGAGATGGCGTAGCATCATTTCAGCAGACAGAATCAATGAGCCAGGATTCACTTTATCCTGCCCTGCGTACTTAGGCGCAGTACCGTGGGTCGCTTCGAACAGAGCAACGCCATCGCCGATATTGGCCCCGGGAGCGATACCAATGCCGCCTACCTGTGCCGCCAACGCATCGGAAATGTAGTCACCGTTAAGGTTCATCGTGGCAATCACATCATACTCGGCCGGACGCAACAGGATTTGCTGCAAGAATGCATCTGCAATGCTGTCTTTGATGACAATTTCCTTGCCGGTATTCGGGTTCTTCAGGGTCATCCACGGACCACCGTCAAGCAACTCGGCACCGAATTCAGCAGCCACTTCATAGCCCCAATCTTTGAAGGCCCCTTCGGTGAACTTCATGATGTTGCCCTTGTGGACAAGGGTCAAAGAATCACGGTCATTGTCAATCGTGTATTGCAGTGCCGCACGGATCAAGCGCTTGGTACCTTCTTCGGATACCGGTTTAATGCCAATACCGCACTGCTGCGGGAATCGGATCTTGGTAGCACCCATTTCTTCGCAAAGGAACTTGATCACCTTGTCCGCCTCTGCGGTACCGGCTTTGAATTCAACCCCGGCATAGATGTCTTCCGAGTTTTCACGGTAGATAACCATGTCGGTAAGCTCAGGATGTTTCAACGGGCTAGGCACACCGTCGAAATAACGCACTGGGCGGGCACAAATATACAGGTCAAGCTCTTGGCGCAAGGCGACATTTAGCGAACGAATACCGCCACCAACAGGCGTAGTCAGCGGACCTTTGATCGCGACTTTATATTCACGAATAAAATCAAGCGTTTCTTGCGGAAGCCAGGCGTCTTCGCCGTAAACCTGAGTAGATTTTTCACCGGTATAGATTTCCATCCAAGCAATCTTACGATCGCCAGCGTAGGCTTTGTTCACGGCCGCATCGACAACTTTGATCATTACAGGGCTTACATCTATGCCGATACCATCACCTTCAATGTAGGGAATGATCGGGTTATTAGGAACGACCAGTTTACCTTCAGAATCCAATGCGATTTTCTGACCTTCAGCTGGTACAACTACTTTACTATCCATTTAAATCTCCTAGCGTCCATTTGTTATCTTTTTGTAAGATGCGCGCAAATAATACTTGAAATTTTATCGAAGCGCCACACAAGGTGTTTTTCGCGTATAATATGCCTGTCTAATCACCTTAACATCCCTATATAACACGCTATTTATGAATCGAAACACCGCTACGCGTCAACCCAAACGTTCTAATAATGCGCGCCGAGCATCAAGAAAGCCCAATCAGCCGCGCCGACCTCGCGGGCCACAAAAAATCATTTTATTTAACAAACCATTTAACGTTTTGACCCAGTTCACCGGCGAACCGGGCGATCAGACATTGTCGGATTTCATCCCGGTAAAAGACGTTTATCCGGCCGGTCGTTTGGACAAGGACAGCGAAGGACTGCTGGTTTTGACCAACGACGGGATCTTGCAGGCACGCCTAACCCAACCTAAGTCCAAGCAGCCAAAAACCTACTGGGTTCAGGTCGAGGGCTGCCCGAGCGACGAAAGTCTTAATGCCTTACGCAACGGGGTTACCCTCAAGGACGGGCCGACCCTGCCTGCGGGCGTCGTCGTCATCGATGACCCACAAGTCTGGGAGCGTGTACCTCCTATTCGCGAACGCAAGAATATTCCAACAACCTGGCTCGCCATTACTCTCCAAGAAGGACGTAACCGCCAAGTTCGTAGGATGACAGCCCATATCGGCCACCCGACCTTGCGTCTGATCCGCTACCAAATGGCCGACTGGACAGTCGATGATCTTGCCCCTGGTGAATGGCGCGAAGTAACCCTAGGGCAAGCCTAGCCCTCCCACTGGGATCGGCCACGATCCCAGCTCAACATGAGCTGGAATGCCAAGAAAAATTGTAATTTTTTCTATATTCGAATGGAAAATACTACACTTTTGGTCATAGCTACACTATCATTGCCGCCCGAAAGCAAACGTTTGCGTCAGGGCGAAAACTCCCTGTCTAAAATGTTTTTTCCAAGTCAGTTAAATTTATAAAGTGTGATTAGGCTCTCGCTCTGTTTCAGCAAAAAGCTTTCTGTTAGAATTACGCTCTTAACTCTATTAACGACTGAAGATAAATATGTCAGATAACAGCCAGAAAAAAGTCATTGTCGGCATGTCCGGCGGTGTAGATTCCTCGGTTTCCGCGTACCTGCTTCTTCAACAGGGCTATCAAGTTGAAGGCCTGTTCATGAAGAACTGGGAAGAAGACGACAACGATGAATATTGCTCGGCAGCCGAAGATCTCGCTGACGCGCAAGCTGTATGTGACAAACTGGGTATCCCGCTGCATACCATTAACTTCGCGGCTGAATACTGGGACAATGTTTTCGAATACTTCCTGTCAGAATACAAGGCAGGCCGTACACCTAACCCAGATATTCTTTGCAACAAAGAAATCAAATTCAAAGCCTTCCTCGAATTTGCCGATGAAGTGCTAGAAGCCGACTATATCGCGATGGGTCACTACACCCGCCGTAGCTTCCCAACCGCGGAAGGTGAAAAACCACAAATGCTACGCGGCGTCGACAACAACAAAGATCAGAGTTACTTCCTCTATACGCTGAGCCATGAGCAAATCAGCCGTAGCCTGTTCCCTGTCGGCGAACTAGAGAAACCAGAAGTGCGACGCATTGCCGAAGAACAAGGCTTGATCACCGCCAAGAAAAAAGATTCAACCGGTATCTGCTTTATCGGCGAGCGTAAGTTCACAGAATTCCTAAGTAAATACCTGCCAGCTCAGCCAGGCAACATTGAAACGGCTGACGATGGCAAAGTGATTGGCGAGCACCAAGGCCTGATGTACCACACACTCGGTCAGCGCAAAGGTCTGCTGATTGGTGGCCAGAAAGGCGGCAACGGACATGAAGATCCGTGGTATGTGGTAGACAAAGACGTTGAACGCAACGTGCTGATTGTCGGCCAGGGTAAAGATCACCCTCGCCTGAAGTCTGACGGCTTGATTGCAGCCCAGCTACACTGGGTTGACCGCCTGCCGGTACGCGAACCGTTCCAGTGCACGGTGAAAACCCGTTACCGCCAGCAGGATATCCCTTGTACCGTCATCCCTGTGGATGACGAAACCATCAAGGTGATCTTTGACGAGCCGCAAATTGCTGTTACCCCTGGCCAGTCAGCCGTCTTCTACAAAGACGAAGTGTGCTTGGGCGGCGGCATTATCGAAAAGCGTATCTAAGGGAGTTGACGCACGTGGCATACACTGTTTATGACCGTACTATTGCATTTGCCGGCATTTGCCAGGCTGCCAAGCTCGTCCAAAAAGTAGCCCGCGATGGCCACTGTGATGATGACGCGCTGGAAGCTTGCCTGAAAAGCATCATGGCGACCAACCCGGCCAATACCATTGACATTTTCGGCAGCGAAGCAAACTTGCGTATCGGATTGGAAACTTTGGCTGCCGAAATTGACAACTCGCCATCAGGCAATGAACTGACTCGCTACCTAATCAGTGTCATGGCACTGGAGCGAAAACTTGCCTCGCGTCGTGACTCCATGGCCCAACTCGGTGATCGCATTGATACCGCCAAACGCCAAGTCGTTCACTTCGATCTGATGGAAGATCAGATGATCAGCAATCTTGCCAGCATCTATCTCGATATCATCAGCCCGCTAGGCCCTCGGATCCAAGTTACCGGCACACCGGCACAACTTCAGCAGCAGAGCGTCCAGCACAAAGTGCGCGCCCTGCTACTGGCCGCCATTCGCTCGGCAGTGTTGTGGCGTCAGGTTGGCGGTAAACGCCGTCATATCCTCTTTGGTCGCAAACAGATGGTTCAGCAGGCGAAAATCCTGCTGGCCCGCAACTAAGCCACGGTTGCTTTAGCTATTATATTGTGCCGGCTAGACCGGCACCTTTTTTCTTTCCCTTGCACTGTTTTCGCAAGGGAGCAAATTGACACCTTGTATTAACAAAATTAATCAGGAGAGAGCAACATGGAACTGTCAGCATTGACTGCTGTTTCCCCAGTAGATGGCCGCTACGGAAGTAAAACGATTGCACTGCGCAGCATCTTCAGCGAATTTGGTCTGCTAAAATACCGTACAATCGTTGAAATCCGCTGGCTACAGAAACTGGCCGCTACTGATGCTATCGCGGAAGTCCCTGCATTCAGCGACGAAGCCAATGCCTTCCTAGGCCGCATTGCTGCTGAATTCAGCGAACAAGATGCCCTGCGTATCAAAGAAATTGAGCGCACGACTAACCACGATGTAAAAGCGGTTGAATACTTCCTGAAAGAAAAAGTGGCGGAAGTGCCTGAGCTACATGCGGTAAACGAGTTCATCCACTTTGCCTGTACCTCTGAAGACATCAACAACACCTCTCACGCATTGATGCTTAACGAAGCGCGTGAAACGGTGATCCTTCCGGAAATCCGCAACGTTATCGATGCTATCAAGGGCCTTGCTAACGAATACCGCGATATTCCTCTTCTGTCCCGTACCCACGGTCAGCCAGCATCCCCATCAACCATGGGTAAAGAAATGGCGAACGTTGCGTACCGAATGGAACGTCAGTACAAGCAAATTGCCAACGTTGAAATTCTTGCGAAAATCAATGGTGCCGTGGGTAACTACAACGCCCACCTGTCTGCTTACCCTGACGTTGACTGGCACCAGTTCAGCGAAGAGTTCATCACCGAGTCACTAGGCGTTACTTGGAACCCATACACAACCCAAATCGAGCCGCACGATTATATCGCAGAGCTGTTTGATGCCATTGCGCGCTTCAACACTATCCTGCTTGATTTCGACCGCGACGTTTGGGGCTACATTGCTCTGGGTCACTTCAAGCAGAAGACTATTGCCGGCGAGATCGGTTCATCAACCATGCCGCACAAAGTTAACCCAATTGACTTTGAAAACTCAGAAGGCAACCTTGGTCTAGCCAACGCGATCTTCGGCCACCTGGCACAGAAACTGCCTGTTTCACGCTGGCAACGTGACCTGACTGACTCAACCGTTCTGCGTAACCTGGGTGTTGGCTGTGGCTATGCAATCATCGCCTACACCTCAACGCTAAAAGGCATCAGCAAGCTAGAAGTTAACCAGGCGGCACTAGAAGCGGAACTAGACAAGAACTGGGAAGTACTGGCAGAGCCAGTTCAGACAGTTATGCGTCGTTACGGCATCGAGAAGCCATACGAGAAGCTGAAAGAGCTAACTCGCGGCAAGCGTGTTGACGGCGAAGGCATGCGTGCCTTCATCGATGGCCTTGAGCTGCCAGAACACGAAAAAGTACGCCTGAAAGAGATGACACCTGCCAACTACATTGGTGATGCCATCAAGCTGACTGACAAGCTGTAAAGCTATCTGAAATCAGAATACCTCTAAGGCCAGCCTTGCGCTGGCCTTTTTTTTGGCATTTAATACTTGCCGATATTCCTGCCAGCCCAAGCCTGCGTACACAAATGTACTTTGGCCTTCACCGTCGCACGGCTCGGGTATACTTATCCTTATAGCAATAATAAAGAAGCTCCTATGTATCAAGTCACCTTCTCGTTTGACGAATTTCTTGCCGAATACTGGCAGAAAAAACCGACCATTATCAAAGGTGGGTTCAAAGATTTCATCGACCCTATCAGTCCAGACGAACTCGCCGGTCTGGCGATGGAAGAAGAAATCGATTCTCGCTATATCGCCAAACACGGCAAGGAATGGGACGTAAAGCACGGCCCGCTCAGCTTTGACAACGTACCGGAAGACAACTGGTCATTCATTGTCCAAGCCGTCAACCACTGGCATGAAGGCGCAGCACAGCTAGTCACGCCTTTCCGCCAGCTGCCAAATTGGCTACTCGATGATCTGATGATCAGCTACTCCACACCGGGCGGCGGCGTTGGCCCGCACATTGACCAATATGATGTATTCATCATTCAAGGTTCCGGCAAGCGCCACTGGCGAGTCGGCCCGAAAAAAGATGACTACGAAGAAGAATTCGGCCATCCGGCGCTGCGCCAAATCAAAGGCTTTGACCCAATCATCGATGATATCCTGATGCCTGGTGACATCCTTTATATCCCACCGGGCTTCCCGCACGACGGCTATGCCATCGAAACATCGATGAGCTTCTCGGTTGGCTTCCGTTCGCCGAAGAAACAGGAATTGCTGAGCAGCTTTGCCGATTTTGTTATTGCCAACGATATCGGCGATGTTCACTACCACAATCCGGATCTGCCAGCGCGCAAAGCGTGCGGTGCCATCATGGCCGACGAGTTCAACGCAATGGAAACCATGATGCGCAGCCTGCTCGACCATCCAGAGATGATGAAACAGTGGCTTGGCGAGCACCTCAGCAACAGCCGCCACGATCTTGACATCGTCGCCGCAGAGCCGCCTTGGCAGGCAGCTGAAATCTACCAGTTGCTCGACAGTGGCGAAGCCATCAAGCGTCTCGGTGGGCTGCGGGCTTTCTACTACCCAGAGCAGGCCAATGTTCTATTCATCAACGGGGAAAGCTACGAACTGCCAGAAGAGTGTGCCATTGCGGCCAGCTACCTATGTGACGAAGAAGCAATCACGCGTAGCCAGCTCGGCAAGCTTATCGACAACCCCGCCTTCATTGCCCTGCTGACCCAGTTGGTCAACCAAGGCTACTGGTACCCGAACGAAGACTAACCTTCCGCGCGGTAACACGATAAAAAAAGCGCGGCTACTACAGCCGCGCTTAAGCCTGTCACAGGCTTTAATCAATGAACATTCAGGCACGAAACCGAATGGATATCCCCCCCGCTCAATTGCGGCTTTTGCTGCGCACATTCAGCCGAGGCGACCGGACAACGAGTTCGAAACACACAGCCCGATGGCGGGTTCATCGGCGATGGCAGCTCCCCTTCCAGCAACTCGATATGCTTATTGCGCTCCAAATCTGGATCCGGAATTGGCACCGCAGACATCAAGGCCTTGGTGTACGGGTGCTTCGGATCGCTAAACAGTGCCGATGCCTCACCCATCTCGACGGCATTGCCCAGATACATCACCAACACCCGATCAGAAATATGCTTCACCACCGACAAGTCGTGGGCAATAAAGATCAAGCTCAGCCCCATCTCCTTTTGCAATGACTTAAGCAAATTCACCACCTGCGCCTGAATCGATACATCCAGCGCCGATACCGGCTCGTCACAGATAATCAGCTTAGGCTTCAGAATCAGCGCCCGCGCGATCCCGATACGTTGGCACTGCCCCCCTGAGAACTCATGCGGGTAACGGTTGATCACGTTAGGCAGTAAGCCAACCTTGGTCATCATTTCACGTACCAGTGCCTTCACATCATCGGCGGGCATAGTCGGGAAGTAGGCTTTCAGCGGCTCGGCAATAATCTCCCCGACCGTCATCCGCGGATTCAAAGACGCCAGCGGATCTTGGAATATCATCTGGATATCCTTGCGAGTTTCACGCATCGCCTTATGATCCAACGTCGTCAGATCGCTGCCCAGCCAAACCACATTACCCGCCGTGGCCTCAACTAAGCCTATAATGGCCCGAGCAAAGGTGGACTTACCGCAACCTGACTCGCCTACCACGCCCAAGGTCTCGCCCTCGAACAGGCGAATATCGACCCCATCCACCGCCTTTAGCGTCAATGGTTTGGTCCACGGCCATGCCGACTTCTGGGCAATATTGAAATGAACTTTGAGATCTTTAATATCCAACAATAGCTTTTTCTGCATTTCCATTACCACGTCCCCACATCAGAAAAACATGCGCGCAATCGCCCTTCGGCAAACGCCTTCAGCTCCGGTGCTTCCTGCTGGCAGCGGCTTCCGACGCGGTGGCATCGCTCCTGATAAGGACAGCCTACTGGCAGACGCAGTAAATTGGGCGGGTTGCCCGGAATCGTCGGCAACTCCTCCCCTTCAGTATCCAACCGCGGGATCGCCTTGAGCAGCCCTTCGGTATACGGGTGTGATGGCTGGTAGAAAATCTCATTGATTTTGCCGTACTCCATGGTGCGCCCGGCATACATCACCAGCACCTTGTCACAGCTTCCGGCGACCACCCCGAGATCATGGGTGATCATAATAATGGCAGTATTGAAATCACTCTTAAGCTCATTGAGCAACTCCATGATCTGGGCCTGAACTGTCACATCCAAAGCCGTTGTCGGCTCATCGGCAATAAGCAACTTAGGACGGCATAACAACGCCATGGCGATCATTACCCGCTGACGCATCCCGCCCGAAAACTCATGGGGGTACATATTGATCCGCTTGCGGGCCTCGGGAATTTTCACCGCTTCTAGCATCCGCACGCTTTCCTCGAAAGCTTCGTCCTTGCCCATCCCCTTGTGCAGCATCAGCACCTCCATCAGCTGATCGCTGACTTTCATATAGGGATTAAGGGATGTCATCGGGTCTTGGAAAATCATCGCGATCTGCTCTGCGCGGATCTTGTTCAGCTCTTTCTCTGGCAAATTGAGGATTTCACGCCCTTCGAACTTAGCGCTACCGCCAATCATGCCGTTCTTGGCCAGCAGGCCCATAATGGCAAATACCGTCTGGCTTTTTCCCGAACCGGACTCCCCAACAATACCCAGTGTCTCACCCCTATCTAGGGCGAAATTCAGGTCATTAACTGCGGTGACAATGCCATCCTGAGTTTTGAACTCAACACGCAGATCTTTGACATCTAATAGGCTCATACTACTTCCTTATTCTTTTTCCACCTTCGGCCTGCCAACTTGACGCTGGCCGGCGGCGAGTCCTTGGTTACCTGTCTTTCGGATCCAGTGCGTCACGCAGACCGTCACCCACGTAGTTAAAACAGAACAGGGTGACCACCATGAAAGCGGCCGGGAACAACAGCTGCCATATCGCAACTTCCATTGTCTGGGAGCCCTCTTGCAGCAGCGCACCCCAGCTGGTCATTGGTTCCTGAACCCCCAAGCCAAGGAAGCTGAGGAAAGATTCGGTCAAAATCATCGACGGTACCAACAGGGTTGAGTACACCGCCACAATACCCAATACGTTCGGCACAATATGGCGAGTAATGATCCGCCACTGGCTCACACCAGAAACATGGGCCGCCTCGATGAACTCCTTGCTGCGCAGGGACAAGGTCTGCCCACGGACGATACGCGCCATATCGAGCCAGGAAATCGCCCCGATGGCCACGAAGATCAGCATGATATTACGGCCAAAAAAGGTCACCAGCACAATCACGAAAAACATAAACGGAATCGAGTAAAGGATTTCGAGCAGGCGCATCATGATCCGGTCCGTGCGCCCGCCAATAAACCCTGAAGCCGCGCCGTACAAAGTACCAATGACCACTGCAACCAACGCCCCGAGGATCCCCACCATTAGGGAGATTCGGCCCCCCACCAAGGTCCGGGTATACAGGTCACGCCCCAAGCTATCAGTCCCGAAGAAATGGCCATCGGCTCCTAGGCTCGGTGCTGCATGAAGCGCATACCAGTCGGTGTCGTCAAATGCGTAGCTGCTGAACATCGGGCCGAAGATCACCGCCAGCGTGATCAGAAACAGGATGGTTAAGCTCACCATCGCGGCTCGGTTGCGCATAAAGCGGATCCGGGCATCTTGCCACAAGCTACGTCCCTCAATCTCAAGCTGATCCGAGAACTTGCTAATGGCTTCGACGTTTTCTTTCTTTGTTAGCATCATCAGTCAGTCCCTCAGTAACGGATCTTTGGATCAATGTAGGCCAATACGATATCGACAATGGCGTTGAAGATAATGGTCAGCGAGCCAATCAATATCGTGATACCCAATACCAGCGAGTAATCTCGGTTAAAGGCGGCGTTGACGAACAGCTTTCCAATCCCCGGCAGGCCGAAAATCGTTTCGATCACAACCGAACCGGTAATGATGCCGACAAATGCAGGCCCCATGTAGGATACGACTGGCAGCATGGCCGGCTTGAGGGCATGCTTGATGATGATGCGCGGATAGCTCAATCCCTTGGCGCGAGCCGTGCGGATAAAGTTACTGTTGAGGGTTTCGATCATGCTACCGCGGGTAATACGGGCAAAGGTAGCCACATACAGCAGCGACATCCCGATCATCGGCAGCATCATGTACTTCACGGAGCCGTCATTCCAGCCGCCTGCAGGCAACCAACCCAAATTAATCGAAAAGATATAGATAAGAACGGGGGCCAATATAAACGAGGGCATCACGACCCCAGCCATGGCGGTCGACATGATGCAGTAGTCTATCCAGCTATTTTGCTTCAAGGCAGCAATCGTACCGACCGTCACCCCCATGACGAGAGCAAAGATAAAAGCAAAAAAGCCGATTTGGGCCGAGACAGGCAGAGCCTTAGACACCAGCTCATTAACCGTAAAATCCTTGTACTTGAATGATGGGCCAAAGTCCCCCTGGACAATGTTGCCCAGATAGGTGGTGTATTGCTCTAACACCGGCTTATCAAGACCATATTTGGCTTCGATATTGGCCATCACTTCTGGAGGAAGCGGCCGTTCACTTGAAAATGGGTTACCCGGAGCAAAACGCATGAGGAAAAACGAAATGGTGATCAACACCAATAAGGTAGGGATCGCTTCAAAAATCCGTTTTGCGATGAATTTAAACATAAACTCCACCGTACTTTTAGTCTGTGACAGAAAAAATCAACTCTGCTTTGGAAGCCAGAAATGGCACTGCCCCCTTCCTGAGGGCAGCGCTTATTATGGTATTTATTACTTAGCGAACATTAGTCAGCAATAATATAAAGATCTTTGCTGAAGATATTATCTTCAGGGTTATGTTCCGGGTAACCGCCCAGCTTTGGGTTCACCAGACGCGCGTTGACATAATGATAAATCGGCATAATTGGCATGTCTTTCGCCAGCAGTGCCTCGGACTTCTTATATGCATTGGCGCGATCGGCATCCGATGCCGCCGTCAGGGCTTGATCTAACAGGCCATCATAAGACTTGCTGGCATACTTCGGATAGTTCTGGGAGTGGCCATCACGCATAATAGCCAAGAAGGTTGACGCTTCGTTGTAGTCACCACACCAGCCTGCTCGCGACACGTCAAAGTTACCCTGACGCTTACTATCTAGGTAGCTCTTCCACTCCTGGTTTTCCAGAACGGCGGTCACACCCAATGACTTCTTCCACATCGACGCAATCGCGACGGCGATCTTCTTGTGGTTCTCACTGGTGTTATAAAGCAGGTTAAACTCTAGTGGGTTACTCTTGCCATAGCCGGCCTCCTCAAGCAGAGCCTGCGCCTTGGCAACACGCTCTTTCTGGGAAAGCGTCGAGTAATCCGGCATATCAACATCCAACCCATTGGTTGCCAACGGGGTAAAGTTGTAGGCAGGCGTCTCGCCCTTACCAACAATAAATTTGGCAATTACATCACGGTCGATGGCATAAGACAGCGCCTTGCGCACTTTCTCATCATTGAACGGCGCCTTGGCCGTATTGAACTCATAGTAGTAAGAACACAGGTAAGGCGTTACTTTGACATCATCCGGGTTCTGCTTGACCAGTCGCTTGAAATGCTCGTTCGGCATTTCGTAGGTCACGTCCACTTCGCCAGCCAAGAAGCGGTTCATCTCAGCAACCTGATTTTCAATCGGCAGATAGGTCACCTTCGTAAGAACAGTGTTGCCGTTGTCCCAGTAATATTTATTTGGCTTTAGAACAATACGCTCGTTAACCACCCAGTTGTCTAGCTGGAAGGCACCGTTGCCGACATAGTTTTCAGGGCTGGTCCACTTGTCGCCAAATTTCTCCACCGCCTTCTGGTTAACGGGTTTCATTGATGTATGTACCGTCATCGCCACGAAATACGGTACCGGTTTTTCCAGCGTTACTTTCAGGGTATGGGCATCAATCGCCTCGGCACCTAACGTCTCAGGGGACTTCTTGCCATTAATAATATCGCCGGCATTAAGCATGGTCGTCATGTCTAGGTAGGAAGCGTATGGTGAACCGGTCTTGGGATCAGCCAGACGCTGCCAAGTGTAAACAAAGTCGCTAGCGAGAACAGATTCGCCATTCGACCACTTGGCATCTTCACGAAGGTGGAAGATCCAGGTTTTATTGTCTTTGGTTTCCCATGACTTAGCGACGCCACCAACCAGATTACCCTCACCATCTTGGTTAACTAGGCCTTCAAGCAAATCACGGATAACGTTAGATTCTGGGACACCGGAAACTTTCTGCGGATCGAGAGATTCGACTTCGGTACCATTACCACGGACTAGCTCTTGCTTCGCGGCCAGTTTGATATCGTCGGGTACATTTGCGGCAAAGGCGGGAAGAGAGGTAGCAGCCACAACCATACCAGCGCCTAAGAGCAGCGACTGGGTAATTTTATTCTTATTCATGCATAAACTCCGATACATTGAGATTACATCCTTGCGAACTTCGGCTGGCACACAGAGGCAAAATATTTGTGCTGAATATCCATCACATCACAAATCAAACCGAAGATTTGAACAAAACATTATCAGGCATCAAAGCAATTTGCCACATTTTGATTACAAAAACACATAATATCCTCAATACCAGCAAGCAATATAGTGCAATACACTGAATGCTTTTTTCGTTGCAGTCCGATCTATCACAAAACCCAACATTAAGAGAAAAATCCGCCATAAAAGCTATATGTGCATAATTTAGTGTGTAGAAATCATAAAAATGGTTAAATATTCAGCACAAGACGCTTGAGCAAATAACATCAAACACCCCTAGCGATAACAAAAAACAAACAACAGACGCTTTGAGCATAAAAAAAGCGCCTTTCGGCGCTTTCTCGGAAAATGCTCAATCTGAAATAATTACTTATCTTCACTATCTAAATTAATATTCGGCGGTACTTCATGTGTACCCTGATCCTTTTTATCGACCAAACTGTCATTATTTGTCAGCGCATCATCAAACAGACCATCATGGTTAATATCTTCAAGCATCTGTTTAATACGACGATTAGACATGCGTTTGTGCTTCATGTAACCCTCCACTGTTAACCCGTTAGCGTAACGTTTTTTAACAATCTGTTTTTGAACAACCTGTGCCAGAGCACCCAATAAGCATGGCACAAGTTACCGGGTTATGCGCAGTCGAGCTCCCTATAGGCCCGAGCTTTAATAACTCAGAGGCATATAAAACCAGCCCAATAGATTAAGTTATTACATGACTTTTTTTGCTAGGTTGATACGTATCCATAACAAGACAACAACGCTAACATCACCTTACTGGCGCAATTATTAAATGATGATAATTGTGCCGGCATTCCGTTCCGTTATTGTTTGAGAGTAATCCATGAGACCAGCAGGTTGTATTTCTCGCCCCAGTCCTTCTCGTCACCGTCCTAGCTATGTTCCGGCAGCGCCGCACAAAACTAAAGACGGACACAAATAAGCCTTGTGCTTAATACCTAGCCCCTCTCAGGAGGGGCTATTTTATGGCCGATATTCCGTTAATACGTTGTTATTTATCGGTGATTATGAAATGATTTTCCGGTTCACGGAATGAACAGATCCCCCTCATCGGGCAACACCACAACGGAATGAGAATACCGCCATGCCAACGACTTCTGCTGATGACATCTATACCATTTCAGAATTAGCCACCGAGTTTGCAATCACACTTCGCAGCATCCGTTTTTATGAAAACCAAGGGCTGCTCACCCCCCAACGGCGAGGAACACAACGCATATTCTCGCGCCAAGATAGGGCGAGGCTGAAGCTCATCCTCAGGGGAAAGCGGCTTGGATTTAGCCTTACTGATATCAACGAACTTTTTACTCTCTATGACACAAGGCACAACTCAGTGCAGAACCTACAAGCAATGCTAAATACCATTCACAACCGTCAAGTAAAACTTCAACAGCAACAAGCAGATATCAATATACTAATGATGGAACTCAATGCAGCAGAGCGGCGCTGTATTAAGCAGCTCCAGCAACAAACTGAAACCGAACAAGCAACCTAAGGCTATACAATAAAAAAACCGGCTGGCTTACAATGCCAACCGGTTGGTTTTGTGTATAAAAGGGCGAACTCAATGAAGTGGGATTCTCGCAATCCAAACAGAATGGGTCGATGCCAAATCAGCATCCTGCTCAGCCAAACGCAACAAGTAAGCTAAGCGATGATGCCCCTCTAGCAAGTTATAAGGTGCCTTCATCACCTTCCCCTGCATCACATCAATATCACGCTCGTAGTGCAACACGATTGGCGCTACCGGCCATGTGCCATGCTTCTGCATATCCTGCACCAGCCAACTCCGCTGGAACAACGCATTACTCATACGCGAAGAAAGCTTGTCGACGACCTCCTGATGTGGCGTCTTGATCAGTGACTGAATTTTCTCAGTCTCCCACTGCTCCAGCTCGAATCGCATTGACTGAAAATCCAGCCACCCCCAATTGCACAGTACCCCTTTCCAGTGCCGGTACACCCATTGCTCTAGGACATCATCTGGAAAATTAGGCAATGCTACATTTGCCTTTTGTCGCCACTGGTCCCATGACTCACAGTGACGCCCACCGAATCCTTCGGGCTCTAGTTCATAGAGTAGTCGATCGCTTCTGATCATAGTCATACTCCTTCTCTGCACGCGACAACCAAAAAATTATTCTGTACTGCTCTCCCATCAGCACGAGAGCTTAATGACAAAACTATATAACCATTCACTAATAACGGTTATTTATCCTTACACTTTTCAACCTAACACAGAGGAAAAGGAAAAAATACCTGAATATTCAAGAAAGATTATTCAGGCATGGGGAGAGAGGATGATTTTTTACAAACAGATACCGGCCAAATTGCGATTTGGCCGGTATCCGAAAGGAGGAGAAATTACTGTTTGTTCCAGCGGTCTGCTGCAGATGTATCTGTCTCGCGAGCATCAACCCAGCGTGACGCTTCTGGTGTTTGCTCTTTCTTCCAAAATGGTGCGCGAGTCTTGAGGTAGTCCATGATGAACTCGCAGGCTTGAAAAGCCGCGCCACGGTGGGCACTGGTAACACCAACAAAAACGATTTGATCGCCCAATCCAAGATCACCGACCCGGTGAATTACTCGGACTTTGAGCAACGGCCAACGTTCACGAGCCTGCTCGACGATCTCAGCCAAAGACTTTTCGGTCATACCAGGATAATGCTCAAGCGAAAGCCCGGTTACACTGTCGCCCTGATTAAAATCGCGTACCTTACCAATGAAGGTCACTACCGCACCGGCATCGGCACCTTCGGCCAAGCGTGCGTATTCATCCGCAACCGAAAAATCGTCAAACTGTACAGAAATCATGATTACCCCCCTGTTACTGGCGGGAAAAAGGCAACTTCATCACCGTCTGTCAGTGGGCTTTCCAATGAACAAATTGTCTGGTTTACAGCAACAAGCAATTTGCCTGATTCAAGAGCCAACTGCCACTTGTCACCCTTTTCAGCCAAATGGGCACGTAGGGCCTCGGCGGTCGCAAACTCAGCGTCGATCTCGATGCGGTCAACGCCCACCAGCTCTTTTACCTGGGCAAAGAAAAGTACGTTAATCATGCTTCCACCTTAAAATGACCTGATTTACCACCCGTTTTCTCAAGCAAGCGAACTTGCTCGATCACCATGTCTTTCTGAACGGCCTTACACATATCGTAGATGGTCAGTGCAGCAACGGAAGCAGCTGTGAGCGCTTCCATTTCTACGCCTGTTTTCCCTGCCAGCTTACAGCAAGATTCGATACGTACTTTGTTTTCTGCCTCGATAGCTTCAAGCTGCACTTCGACTTTCGACAACAGCAATGGGTGACAAAGCGGGATCAGATCCCACGTTTTCTTTGCAGCTTGAATACCGGCAATACGGGCAGTGGCAAATACATCGCCCTTGTGATGTTGACCCGATAGGATCAACGCCAATGTTTCAGGAGCCATACTGACATAAGCCTCAGCACGAGCTTCACGAACAGTCTCTACTTTCGCAGACACGTCAACCATGTTTGCTTCGCCAGAAGCATTGATATGCGTAAATTGATTCATCCGTCTCTTCCAAGAAGGTAAATAGAAAATATGTGTGTCCGGCAGGTGGGAATGGATCAGCCGCCAATTGATGCCAGATGCGGCGTCATACCTGTATTGCCCTGCTCAAGGAAATGGCTCACGGCTTTTTCCTGCAGGCCACCCTGTATGCGGGCAATCAAGTCTTCTCGCTGCTCATCCTGCTGTAGCAAGTCACGAAGATCGACACCATGGTCACCAAACAGGCACAAGTGCAACTTGCCCATGGCTGAAACACGCAAGCGGTTACAACTTTTACAGAAGTCTTTCTCGTATGGCATGATCAGGCCAATTTCACCCTGGTAATCTGGGTGGCAGAAAACTTGCGCAGGACCATCATTGTTGGCCTTGATTTTCAATACCCAGCCATTGGCAATCAAGTGATTGCGGATGCTTACGCCTGACACATGGTGGTTGGCGAACAAGCTGTCCATCTCCCCCGTTTGCATCAATTCGATAAAACGGAGCTGGATCGGACGATGTTTGATCCACTCAAGGAACTGAGGAAGTTGCTGGGAATTAAGATCTTTGAGCAGAACGGTATTGACCTTGACCTGCTCATAGCCAGCCTCAAATGCGGCATCAATCCCGGCCATCACCTGACCAAACATATTCTCACCCGTGATCTGATGAAACAGGCGAGGATCCAGACTGTCGACACTGACATTGATGTGGGTCAGACCCGCCTCACGCCAGCCCGCAACCTGCTTGGCCATACGGTAGCCATTGGTGGTCATCGCCACCTTGCTGATGCCCGGCTGCTCGGCCACAGTTCGGACAATATCGGTGAAGTCGCGACGAAGAGTCGGCTCGCCGCCGGTAATGCGTACCTTGCTGGTACCACACTCTGCAAAGGCCGCTGTAACGCGGTGGATCTCATCCAGAGACATAAAAGCAGGGCGCTTTTTCTCTTCCGGATGGTAGCCGTTAGGTAGGCAATATGTGCATTTAAAATTACAAACGTCAGTTACTGACAAACGCAAGTAATAGAACTTACGATGAAAATTATCTTCAAATTGTTTCGCCACGGAACACCTTTCCAAGTACGGGAGGCCGATGCATTTCTTTACCGACCCTGGTGACATCTGTCACTGGCCAGGCTCACGTATCCCCAACGTAGAGGTCCCTCCTTGAGAGCCTCCGTCAAGCACTTAGTGCGCCAAGCTCGGAGTTATGGCAATTGCGCAGGCAGGAATAAACCAAAATCTGCACAATAGCGTAATCATTATAAAAGTATCAGAAGATCGTGCCGTCGGCCTGTTTATTTCCCTCTTGCCGAGGACAGCAGCAGCCCCTCAGCCGCTCATATCTTCATGGAATATTTTTTCGTGCTGCATTCTACCTTTCAGGGTATTTAACGACAATACTACTAAGGAGGATACGGGGAATTTTTCTTACTAAAAGTGAGGATATTATGTCCAATATTATCGAATCAGCCACTGTTGAAGATGTTGCGCTCTATCTTCAGCGGGAAGAAGGGCTTGATGCCCGGCAAGCACAAGAGCAGGCAAAAACTGTCATTAACGGTTTCATCGACATGCAGGAAAAAGGGCTAATCAAGGGGTGGTACTTCGATGAGCAAAGCCACCTTGAGCTGCTTCCCAGTGATACGGCTCTGAAAATTATTGCCAACCAAAAATGATTCGCAAATTGCATCGGCAGTTGCGGAGGATTTTGCAAATAACAAAAACACTAGGGGTAACATCGCCCAATAAGCGGTATGACAAATAGGCATCACATTTGCAGTGTCTGGTATACCATACTAACAATAACCGGAGCTGGCCATGAAACAGTGCATACCGCTACTATTCCAAAAGCGTCATATTCTACCCGGTGGCCGGATACCTCTTCGTATCGCGCATGGCCCGCAAATGCATGCTTTCAAAACCGCTATTCGCAACGGCGGTACTTTTGGCGTGTGCATGTTTGACAATGATGATCATGGAAACCATTTTTACCAGATAGGCACCCGGGTAACCGTCGAAGATTTTGACGCCTCCCCCACTGACGGCAGCTTGATTGTTACTGTCGCAGGACATGAATCATTCCGCATCGATAACCTCAACGAAGACGAGAATGGTTTGCTCACGGCAGAATATGAAGCCATTCAGCCTTGGCCTGAAACTAAAGTAAATTGTGACCAACAGATTTTAGCTGAAAAACTCAAATTGATGTTCAAAAAGCATCCCGAGCTTAACGGCATGCACCACCATAAACAATTCGACAACTTAAGCTGGTTATGTCAACGCTGGCTCGAGCTGCTCCCTCTTCCGGCCAGCGAAAAACAACTTCTACTCAGTGCGCCCAACTGCATGGATACCTACGACTACCTCATGAGTATTATGCACAAGCCCCATTGACCCCATTGCCGCAAGCGACGTCACAATTGATGCTTGCGGCGGTTTATCAAGTGAAGGCTCTCGCACAAAGACAACCCCGCATCCCCTAATACAACGCTTTGCCTTATTGCGCACTGTATTCCACACCCACAAGCAGGTAAACTGCCACTAATTTCTAATAATATTGTTTACTTCTGCTATGCCTACATTTACAGAAAATTTGTCATCGGAGACAAAAATTGTCGCCATAGGCGGAGGACATGGCCTCGGCCGAATCCTCTCTGCATTGTCTGACTATGGCGAAAATGTCACCGGCATAGTAACGACAACCGACAACGGCGGCTCTACAGGACGTATTCGTGCCTGCCAAGGCGGTATTGCTTGGGGTGACACTCGCAACTGCATCAATCAGCTGGTCACCGAACCCTCTGTGGGCTCGATGATCTTCGAATACCGCTTTGAAGGGACAGGTGAACTGTCGGGCCACAACTTGGGCAACCTAATGCTCAAGGCGTTGGACAATCTATCCATTCGCCCGCTTGATGCGATTCACATGATCCGTGACATGCTCAAGGTCAAAACACATATTGTACCAATGTCTGAACATCCGGCCGATCTGGCCGCCGAAACGCAACAGGGCGAAATCATCAACGGCGAAACCAGTGTTGATGAACTGGATAGTATCCCACGTCGCTTACTGGTAGAGCCCACCGTGCCCGCCACTGAAGAGGCAATTTCTGCTATCAAGCTAGCCGATATCATCCTGCTTGGCCCTGGCAGTTTCCTTACCAGTGTCATGCCACCCCTGCTGCTCAAAGATATTGCTCATGCGCTAAATATCACCCGCGCAAAAATTGTCTTTATCACAAATTTGGATAAAGAACCGGGACCCGCTGGAATGATGAGCCTAACTGACATGCTCAATTGGTGTGAGCGTTCAATGGAAGGAAGAAAAATCGACTGGGTACTCGCGGACAAACCACTGACGGAGCTTGAGACAAATTACAACATTCATGTTGCTGAACTCGCATCAAGCCACCATCAATGGCGGCACGACCGGAACAAATTAAAGCAAGCAGTTGAGCGGATTATCATGACTGGCTAACCGACGATATTCAATTGCCATTCCTTCGACCATCTGTCTGAACTCCGGCAGATGGTCTGCCATCCAAGTATCCTGCCCCTGCTTAACACGAGATTCGCATTCTTGGGCCATACGGGCCAGTTCATCAGCCCCAAAACTGGCAGCACTACTTTTTATCGCATGGCTGATCTCTCTTACATCCAGCAGAGTAGGATCGTCTGATAATTTACTGAAATACTGCTCAAGTTCATCGCTGAAGACCGTAAGCAGTAGCTGTAATGTATCTTCACCAACTTCTTCAGCCATGCGCTGAATTGTTTGTGCATTAATTGTCGTCGCCATGCAGTTTCTCCTACCTCTAGCCTTGCGTATCCTGCCAAATTTGTAATTTTCTGTATATCGTCGAAGGGCTGACTTCTAAAAGTCCAGCAGCGCGAGGAATATTACCATCACAGGCATCTATCGCGGCTTGGATCGTTCGCTTCTCAACCAGCCATAGAGGCTCCACTTGAGACTTGTCGAACGCCGCCGTCGTTTCTTGCCCTATATCTGTGGGAATAGAAGTCACCTGCGCCGCAGGATTTGATGAGTAGGATGCAAATTTAACGCCATCATTATTAATTGGCGGAGGAACCATAGACAGGGTCACTTCTTCACCGTCATTCAACACGACGATATTACGAATAACATTTTGCAGCTCCCGCACATTACCCTGCCAATGGTAATGCTTGAACAACTGGATGACCTCAGGGGAAAAGCGGCTAAAATTCTTACCTTCTTCCAATGACATCAAGGCAAGTAAGGCATGAGCAATCTCAATAACATCATCACCACGCTCTCGCAGTGGTGGTAAATTGATAGGAATCACATGCAACCGATAATACAGGTCCTCACGAAAGCGCCCCTCCTGGACTTCCTGCCACGGATTACGGTTGGTCGCACAGACAAAACGCACATCAACAGTATTCGTCTTCGATGAACCAACTTTCTGATAGGTTCCTGTTTGGATGAAACGTAGCAATTTGCTTTGCAAATCCAAATCCATTTCACACAATTCATCCAAAAACAGAGTGCCGTTATGCGCGAGTTCAACAGCCCCCTGTCGCTCTGTCGATGCGCCGGTAAAGGCCCCTTTCATATGGCCGAACAATTCACTTTCGATTAATTCTTTGGGGATAGCAGCACAATTCAATGCGACAAATGGCTTGTCATTTCGCGGACTGGCAGCGTGAACGGCTTCGGCACACACCTCTTTACCGGTACCGCTCTCTCCGGTTATAAACACCGTTGCCTTACTCGTAGCGGCAGATTCGATGACTCGATACACGGCCTGCATTGGTAGGCTATTGCCGATGAAGCCCTGATATTGTGCCCCGGCTTGTTTCGACGATGATTCACCATCTTGCAGAAGCTTCTCTTGCTTGAGTGCTTTGTTAACCGTCACCCTCAGTCGATCAGCCTCACAGGGCTTGATCAAAAAATCCTGCGCGCCATAACGCATCGCTTCAACGGCAACGTCTATCGAACCATGCGCGGTCATAATGACTACGGGGACATCGCCATAATCACGTTTAACAGATTCCAGTACTTCCATACCCGTCATATCGGGTAACCTGAGATCCAGCAAAATCAGATCCGGCAACGTTTGCTCGACAAATGCCAACGCTTCTGCACCGGTCCCGACAATAGTAACCGTAACACCCAATGGATTCAGATATGATTTATATAAGGCCGCGACTGATGCAGTGTCTTCTACCATCAACACCTGACGCTGTTTAGCAGTGCGTTCCATTGCCCCTCCCAATCTGGATACCTTGTATACCCAAACAACCTAAACACATTGAATTCAAAATGAAGCAGCTTGAATATAGTAATTGTAATCTAAAGAAATTCGCTGGTTTTACTAATTTGCAACTTTAGTGCTCTTTGCTTTCCAATATGAATCGCATAATGATTCGCAAAATGCAAATATGTAGTTATTGATTTGCTGGCCTGCACAAAAAAAGCGGGATAAACCCGCTAAAAAAGTACAATTAAAGATTTCAAACAAAGTTGGCACACTACCTGCTTTAATTAAAGTGACTCTTCCTTAGAGTCAACCTAGCCAACTGACGTTGTTTGTGGATTTTTTTCACTAAAACAATGAAGCCAACCGAATGACTTTCTCGGTTGGCTTTTTTTTAACTAGCTATTGGCAATAAATTGCTCTCTAAGAGAAAGAATTTTGTCTCGCAGTTCGGCGGCCTGCTCAAACTCTAAGTTCTGAGCCGCGTCATACATTTCTTTCTCCAACCGCTGGATCTCATTTTCCAACTGTTGCGGTGTCATTACGGTGTAGCTAGCTTTTTGCTCTGCGACTTTATGCAACTTAGCAGCCCGGTTGGTCTTGCCTGGGGCCCCAAGCTCCATGATATCGGCGATCTTGGTCTCTAGTGCTTTAGGAACGATCCCATTTTTTTCATTGTGGGCAATTTGCTTATCGCGACGACGATTCGTTTCATTAATCGCCCTCTCCATCGAACCCGTTATTCTGTCACCATACAAAATCGCCTTACCTGACAAATGCCTCGCAGCACGACCAATTGTCTGGATCAGTGAACGCTCGGAACGTAAAAAGCCCTCCTTGTCAGCATCAAGAATCGCAACCAGCGACACTTCTGGCATATCCAAGCCCTCACGCAGCAAGTTGATCCCAACCAAGACATCGAACTCGCCCAATCGTAAATCTCGAATAATTTCGACCCGTTCAACCGTATCAACATCAGAGTGCAAGTAGCGAACTTTTACCCCGTGCTCAGACAGATACTCAGTCAGATCTTCGGCCATCCGCTTAGTCAGCGTAGTAACCAGCACCCGCTCGTTTTTGGCTTCGCGAATCCGAATTTCAGAGAGCAGATCATCGACCTGTGTCGCCACTGGGCGCACTTCAATCTGCGGATCCAGCAAGCCGGTCGGGCGAACCACCTGCTCAGCAATATCACCGCCGGACTTTTCTATCTCGTAACTACCCGGCGTCGCCGAAATATAAATAGTCTGGGGAGCCAGTGCCTCGAATTCCTCAAATTTCAACGGTCGGTTATCCAATGCCGACGGCAAGCGGAAGCCATACTCGACCAAGTTTTCCTTACGGGAACGGTCGCCGCGATACATAGCGCCAATTTGAGAAACGGTGACATGTGACTCGTCAATCAATAACAAGCCATCGGCTGGCAAGTAATCAAACAGGGTCGGTGGCGGCTCACCCTCCGCACGCCCACTGAGGTAACGTGAGTAGTTTTCGATCCCCGAGCAAAAGCCAAGCTCGTTCATCATTTCGATATCGTACTGAGTCCGCTGGCTGATCCGTTGCTCCTCAACCAACTTATTATTATCAAGAAACTGCTGCTTGCGATCGACCAGTTCCTCTTTTATGCCCTCAATAGCCTCAAGGACGCGTTCACGAGGTGTCACATAATGGGTCTTCGGATAAATGGTACAGCGGGGCAAATCCCGCTTTATCACCGCACCGGTCAGCGGGTCAAAGCTGCTGATACAGTCCACTTCATCATCAAACAGCTCAATACGGATAGCATCTTTTTCTGATTCCGCCGGGAAAATATCAATCACCTCTCCCCGAACCCGGAACGTACCACGCTCAAAAGCAATATCATTGCGGGTGTATTGCAACTCCGCCAAGCGCCGTAGGATATCCCGCTGATCCAGCATATCGCCGCGACGTACATGGAGCATCATTTTGAGGTAGGAATCAGGGTCACCCAAACCATAAATAGCAGAAACAGATGCCACAATAACGACATCACGCCGTTCTAGCAGCGCTTTGGTTGCCGATAAACGCATCTGCTCAATATGGGCATTGACCGAAGAGTCCTTTTCAATAAAGGTATCTGTCGTTGGCACATAGGCTTCCGGCTGATAGTAGTCATAATAAGAAACAAAATACTCTACGGCATTCTCCGGAAAGAATTCCTTCATTTCACCATATAACTGAGCCGCCAATGTCTTGTTCGGCGCTAAGATCAAAGTCGGACGTCCCGCCTCGGCTATCACATTGGCCACCGTAAAGGTCTTACCGGTCCCCGTTGCACCAAGTAAAGTCTGATGGGCCAAACCCGAATCCAGCCCATCAAGCAACTGAGCAATGGCTGTCGGCTGGTCGCCTGAGGGAGAATACCGAGACGCAAGTTTAAAGGGTTTGATATTGACAATATCCATGCTGATACCGTACTGGATTTATGATCAGGGTTGTCTACATTTTGCAGTGCCGTCGCGCGATGTCAACTATTCACTCGACAAAGTAATCATGCGTCATCAGTTGACCACATTTTAAACTAAGCGTATCATCTGCGCCCACAGCACTTCCCATCGACGCCATCTTCCTCGTAGCATTTGTTGAAAAAACATCCCCCACAGCCATATACGTCCATATTTTGCCCACAAGTTATTCAAGTTTTGATTTAAATCAACTCACAGAATAATGTGCTAGAATTTGTCACTATTCGTCGCCAAGCGCTGTCCTCTCCCTCGACGAAACAATTTCTTTGATGGTAACAACAACAAAGGTTTATCAAAACCACCGCATCGACCAAAAATCACCCAAAGCGATAATTTCTCAAACGTGTTCGATCTTTTCCATATAGCCATCAACATAGTTATCCACAGTTTTCGTGGATAACTCGTCTAAAGCCTTGTCTTCTTTGGCCTCAAAAAAATCAAGCGATATTTTCCTACTTATTCGCTTCCCCATGACCACTTGCTTATCATTTGAACTCAAACGCCACAAGTGAGTGTTTTTCGCCCATAATGGCAGTCTAAAAACATTTGTTCTCGAAATGCCACACATTGAAGTGCAAATACGGGCTTATTACTTAACCTAATTCTCTCGCCCAGCTAGCAAACAAGCCATAAAGATCGAATACAAATCAATTAGCTAGGAGACCAAAAGGCCAGCAACAGCTAAAAACCCTGCTCAATGGGTGTTGTTATAGATCTGACAAAGGAAGATAATATAAAGATCTTTAGCAATTAGTAATCAGCGGTATGACAGAGTACCTACTCCTTCTCGTCGGTACAGTGTTGGTAAACAACTTTGTACTGGTAAAATTCCTAGGTTTATGTCCATTCATGGGTGTTTCCAAAAAATTGGAAACCGCGATCGGCATGGGCCTAGCGACAACCTTCGTCCTGACTCTCGCGTCGGTATGTTCTTATATGGTGGAAACCTACATCCTGCTTCCACTGGATATCCAATACCTGCGAACCATGAGTTTCATCCTCGTAATCGCTGTCGTCGTACAGTTCACCGAAATGGTCGTGCACAAAACCAGCCCTACCCTATACCGGCTACTGGGGATCTTCTTACCCCTGATCACCACAAACTGTGCCGTTCTCGGGGTTGCGCTACTTAATGTTAATGAACACCATAATTTCATTGAATCTGTCATCTATGGTTTCGGAGCAGCGGCGGGATTCTCTCTTGTCCTAATCTTATTTGCATCGATGCGCGAACGAATCGCAGCTGCCGATGTACCTGCACCATTTAAGGGGGCTTCAATCGCCATGATAACAGCAGGCCTAATGTCACTGGCATTTATGGGCTTCACTGGCTTGGTGAAACTGTAATATGAGCGCAATACTAATAGCTGTAATAGCAATCGCAGCCCTCGCGGCAGTCTTCGGGCTCATCCTTGGCTTTGCATCCATTCGTTTCAAGGTCGAAGCGGATCCTATCGTCGATCAAATTGACGCCATCTTGCCGCAAACACAATGTGGCCAATGTGGCTACCCGGGCTGCCGTCCGTATGCCGAAGCCATTGCCAATGGTGATAAAATCAACAAATGTCCACCAGGTGGTCAGCAGACTATTGAAAAGCTCGCCGACCTGATGGGTGTGGATGCCGAAGACTCGGCCCATGACGCAGATAAAAGCATTAAGAAAGTCGCTTTCATCCACGAAGATATGTGCATTGGTTGTACTAAGTGTATTCAGGCCTGTCCTGTCGATGCCATTGTCGGTGGTACCAAAGCCCTTCACACAGTCATCAAAGATGAGTGTACCGGTTGTGACCTCTGCGTTGCCCCTTGCCCAACTGACTGTATCGAGATGATCCCGGTAGAAACCTCTCCGGAGAATTGGAAATGGGATCTTAACCAAATTCCTGTTGTGAATATTCCTGCTGACAATAACCAAACTGCGGTGAAGTAACATGCTGTCAATTATCGAACAAATTAAACAAGGTCAGCTTTGGGACTTCCACGGTGGGGTTCACCCGCCTGAAAATAAGCACATATCCAACCAAGAACCTATCCGTCTGGCCGGTATTCCAGATGAATTGGTTCTGCCGCTCAAGCAGCATATTGGTACCAAAGGTGAAATATTGGTGAGCGTAGGCGACCACGTCCTGAAAGGTCAGCCTCTGACCCACAGCGACATGAGCATGTGCCTACCGATCCATGCGCCAACATCAGGTACAGTCTCTGCTATCGAGCAGCGTACTACCGCCCATCCGTCAGGCTTGAGCGATCTCTGCATAGTGATAAAACCTGATGGCAAAGAGACGTGGGGCTCACAGCATAAGATACCGAACTATACCGACATCGAACCCGCCGAGCTGATCAATACTATTCGTCTAAACGGTATTGCCGGTCTGGGTGGCGCGGGTTTCCCTACCGGTCGTAAGCTCCAAGGTAGCCTAGGTCTGACCGATATTCTGATCATCAACGCTGCCGAGTGTGAACCTTACATCACCGCCGATGATCGCCTGATGCAAGACTATGCGGCCGAAGTTATCGAAGGCACGCGGATCCTGCGCCATATTGTCAGCCCAAAACTAACAATCATTGGTATCGAGGATAACAAACCAGAAGCGGCACGGGCCCTTGAGCAATGTGTCACCCCTGAAGACAACATCATTATCCGCGTGATCCCGACCAAATACCCATCGGGCAGCTCCAAGCAATTGGTTAAAATCCTAACCGGGCGCGAAGTGCCGAGCCAAGCACGCTCATCTGCCGTTGGTGTTGTTGTTCAAAACGTGGGTACCGCCTATGCCATCAAGCGTGCGATTATCGATGGCGAGCCATTGATCGAACGTGTCGTCACTCTTACCGGCGAGGCGTTCAAGCAGCGCGGTAACCTATTTACCCTGCTTGGTACTCCGATATCCTATCTGCTGGATAAGTTCGGCTATTGCCCCGATAAAAAATACCCAAGAGTTATCGTTGGCGGCTCCTTGATGGGCTTCACCCTGCCCCATGCCAATGTGCCTATCACCAAGATGACCAACTGTATCTTGGCCCCCAAACGCCGAGAGTTGCCAGTACATACTCACGAAATGGCCTGTATTCGCTGTAGCGCCTGTGCCGATGCTTGCCCATCATCACTTTTGCCCCAGCAACTGCAATGGTATGCCAAAGATCAGGACTACGATAAGTGCGAAGAGTACAACCTGTTCGATTGTATCGAATGTGGTGCCTGTGCCTATGTTTGCCCAAGCGAAATTCCACTGGTCAACTATTACCGCCAAGCCAAAGCCGAGATCTATTCACGCCGCCAAGATGCAGCCAATGCCGACCGCGCCAAGCAGCGCTTCGAAGCTAAACAAGCCCGCTTCGAACGGGACAAGGCCGCTCGTGAAAACCGCTTCAAGAAAGCCGCGGAAGATCGCCGTCAGGAAATGGCCGCAACAGGCGGTGATGATGCAGTAGCCGCCGCCATCGCCCGAGTAAAAGCCAAACAAGCCGCAGCGGCCAATGAGACACCGGCCCAAAAGCCAGCCGTTGCTGCAGCCATTGCCAGAGTCAAGGCCAAACAGGCAGAGGCTGCAAAAGCAGGCTCACTAGACAGCGCGACGCCGGACAACAGCGAAATGGCGAAGTTGCGCGAAGAGCGCAAGCGCTTGGCCCGTGAACGCAAGGCCGCAAAATCTACCGATGAGGTGAGTTCGACATCAGACGCCGCAACAGATGCGAAAAAAGATGCTGTCGCCGCTGCGATTGCCCGTGCCAAGGCTCGCAAGGCAGAGCAGCAAGCCGAGTCGCCTGCGACGGAATCTGAAAGCGATCCGAAGAAAGATGCTGTCGCCGCTGCGGTTGCCCGAGCCAAGGCACGCAAGGCAGAGCAACAAGCCGAGTCGCCAGCAACGGAATCTGAAAGCGATCCGAAGAAAGCCGCTGTCGCCGCTGCTGTTGCCCGAGCCAAGGCTCGCAAGGCGGAGCAACAAACCGAGTCGCCAGCGACGGAATCTGAAAGCGATCCGAAGAAAGCCGCTGTCGCCGCTGCTGTTGCCCGTGCCAAGGCTCGCAAGGCGGAGCAGCAAGCACAGAATGCTGAATCGGTGGCACAGCCTACCGACACGGCAAGTGCCGACGAACCAATTGACCCGAAAAAAGCGGCCGTCGCCGCTGCGATTGCCCGTGCCAAGGCACGCAAGGCAGAGCAGCAAGCACAGAATGCTGAATCGGTGGCACAGTCTACCGACACGGTAAGTGCCGACGAACCGGTTGATCCGAAAAAAGCGGCCGTCGCTGCTGCGGTTGCCCGTGCCAAGGCTCGCAAGGCGGAGCAGCAAGCACAGAATGCCGAATCGGTGGCACAGCCTACCGACACGGCAAGCGCCGACGAACCGGTTGACCCGAAAAAAGCGGCCGTCGCTGCTGCGGTTGCCCGTGCCAAGGCCCGCAAGGCGGAGCAGCAAGCACAGAATGCTGAATCGGTGGCACAGCCTACCGACACCGTCAGTGCCGACGAACCGGTTGACCCGAAAAAAGCAGCCGTCGCTGCTGCGGTTGCCCGTGCCAAGGCCCGCAAGGCGGCGCAGCAAAAACAAGAAAAAAATGAGGAAAATTAACTGTGGCTTTTAACATCGCAAGCTCTCCCCATGCCCACAGTCGCCGCAGTACAAGCAGCCTGATGCGTACTGTGATTCTATGTTGCTCACTGGGCGTTGCCGCCCAGTGGTACTTCTTTGGCTGGGGCGTGCTAATCCAGATAGCATTGGCAGGTATTGTGTCGGTCATGGCAGAAGCGCTAGTGCTAAAACTACGCCACCGTCCTGTTGTCCCTTATATTCGCGACAACAGTGCCTTGCTAACCGGTGTCCTTATCGGACTTTCAATCCCACCTCTGGCACCGTGGTGGATCACAGTTATCGGCTGTCTTTTTGCCATTATCATTGCCAAACATCTGTACGGTGGACTAGGTCAGAACCTGTTCAACCCAGCAATGATCGCCTATGTGGTGCTGCTGATCTCATTCCCTCTGCAAATGACGACCTGGCTGCCGCCTTCGTCACTTTCTGCTGAGCCACTGAGTATCGCAGATGCCCTATCGGCTATCTTTACCGGCTTCACCACTGATGGCTTCAGTGTCCATCAACTACGCCTGTCTGTCGATGGCGTCACAATGGCAACACCGCTAGATACGCTCAAGACATCGCTGACAACGGGTCACACCGCAACTGAAATCCTGTCTGGTCCAGTATTTGGTATCGTCGGGGGGATCGGTTGGGAATGGGTGAATCTCGGTTTCTTGATCGGTGGCCTTATTCTTCTGAAGCAGCGTGTTATCCAATGGCACATTCCGGTTGCCATGCTTGCGGCACTGTTCGCCTTCAGCTCCATTGGCTTTTTGATCAGCCCAGACAGTACAGGCTCTCCGTTGTTCCACCTATTCTCGGGTGCCACTATGCTGGGGGCGTTCTTTATTGCCACTGACCCGGTTTCGGCCTCAACCACGGTAAAAGGCCGCTTGGTGTTTGGCGCAATGATCGGGGCACTCGTATACCTAATCCGAACCTTCGGCGGGTTCCCTGACGGTGTCGCTTTTAGCGTGCTCATTGCCAATATGTGCGTGCCGCTAATCGATTACTACACTCGTCCACGTACGTTTGGCCACTAAGGAACAACCATGATCAATGCAATGAAAAAAAACGGCGGCATTTTGGCAATCTTTGCCTTGATGTCGACCTTGCTGGTTGCCCTTACCCATGTAATGACGGCCGACAGAATTCAAGAGCAACAACAAAAAGAACTGCTCAAGGTACTCAACCAAGTCATTCCGGCAGATAGCCACGACAATGTACTATTCAAAAGCTGTACTTTAGTGCAGAACGAGCAATATCTTGGCACCAGCAACCCGATGCCTGCCTACATTGCCAAAAAAGACGGGCAAGACACAGGTATCGCCATAGAAGCTATCGCACCAGACGGTTACAGCGGTGCAATCAAACTGATCGTGGGGCTTGATAAAGCCGGCGTTGTTAGCGGTGTACGAATCCTAAGCCACAACGAAACGCCTGGACTGGGCGATAAAATCGAAACACGCGTCAGCGACTGGATCTACAGCTTCACCGGCAAGCGTATTAATGGCGACAAGGATCCCCGCTGGGCCGTTCGCAAAGACGGCGGCGAGTTTGACCAATTCACCGGTGCGACCATTACACCACGCGCAGTTGTCGGGGCAGTCAAAAAAGTCGCCCTGCTTTACCAACAGCAGCAAGCCCAGCTCTACAGCCAGCCGCTGAACTGTGAGGGAGAGTAATCATGAATAAAGAATTGATGAAAAATGGCCTGTGGGTCAATAACCCAGCGATAGTCCAGCTTCTCGGGCTCTGCCCGCTGCTGGCCGTCTCTTCGACCGTAACCAACGCCCTTGGTCTCGGTCTGGCCACCACAGCCGTGTTGGTAGGCTCAAACCTAACAGTCTCTCTGGTACGTCAATGGGTCCCTTCTGAGGTCCGAATCCCGGTTTTCGTGATGATCATCGCGGCGCTGGTGACCTGCGTACAATTGCTCATGAATGCCTACACGTTTGGCCTGTACCAGTCATTGGGTATTTTCATCCCGTTGATTGTAACCAACTGCATCATCATCGGCCGGGCAGAAGCTTTTGCCTCGAAAAATGATCCTGTACCCGCTCTGCTAGATGGCTTGTGGATGGGACTCGGCATGACCGCTGCACTGGTTGTGCTCGGCGCGATGCGTGAATTACTCGGAAACGGTACGTTATTCGATGGTGCAGATCGCCTGCTGGGCGATTGGGCCTCGGTACTGCGAATTGAGGTCTTCCACTTCGACAGCAGCTTCCTGCTTGCAATTTTGCCACCGGGTGCTTTTATCGGTGTTGGCTTCATGATTGCGCTGAAAAATGTTATTGATAAGAACCGGGAACGTAAAGCGACGAAGCCAGATGATAAACCTGTTATCGAGCGCGCCCGAGTCACGACAACAAACTAAGTACGACACACGGTCAAGGATGGCCTGTAGATACTTATTACCCTAGCGACTGGCACCACAGAGCGAGTCGCTAGGGTACACAATAACAATATTAGCCATACTGGAAGTCATATATGAATAATGAAAAACGCGTCCAGATCCTGGAACGTTTACGAGCACAAAATCCCCACCCTGAAACAGAGCTCAACTGGAGTACCCCGTTTGAATTGCTGATCGCCGTACTGCTATCGGCACAGGCGACGGATGTCAGCGTCAACAAGGCCACCGACAAGCTCTACCCCGTAGCCAATACCCCACAAGCTTTGCTTGATCTCGGCGTCGACGGGGTGAAGGAATATATCAAGACAATTGGCCTGTTCAATTCCAAGGCCGAGAATGTCATCAAAACCTGCAGAATCCTTGTCGAACAGCATGGCGGCGAAGTGCCGGAAAGCAGAGAGGCTCTAGAAGCCTTGCCGGGAGTAGGCAGAAAGACCGCCAACGTGGTACTCAATACAGCCTTTGGCTGGCCGACAATCGCCGTGGATACCCATATTTTCCGCGTCTCCAACCGTACCAAATTCGCGGTGGGAAAAAACGTCGACCAAGTGGAACAAAAACTACTGAAAGTAGTGCCAAAAGAATTCAAAGTCGATGTTCACCACTGGTTGATCTTGCACGGCCGCTATACCTGCATCGCACGAAAACCCCGCTGCGGCAGCTGTGTGATTGAAGATCTGTGCGAGTACAAAGACAAAATCTACCCCGACGAATAAAACAAAACAGGCTACTTTTCAGTAGCCTGTTTGATTTTCACCGTAATGCACAACAATACGCTATTCGACCTTGCCAAAATATTCGGTCACAACGGCCTTATAGCTCTCATCGTCACTGGTAGGATCATTAAACTCAATGGAATAATACGGCATGATGCTGTCTTTGAGTTTCTCGGAAATTTGCATCTCAAGATTATCAACGCTCACCGTACTGGTCACCTCATATGTCTCGGCTCGATTAAGCTCCATCTCTTTGGCCTGCTCCACCGTGATCCGCTCAGCTTTTACCTCAGCAGCCAACGCCTGAGTCACTTTGGTTACATCACTGTCAACAACAACGTCATTACCTGCAGCTACACTACCTGCCACCAGTAATGACCCTGTAGCCAACAGTGTCATCCATACTCTTTTTTTCATTGCCACTACCCTTCTTTTTATTTCGTTGCTATGTCTATTTCTTCCCTTCTAACTCTAGCCAGTTTATGGCGGTGGCAAGGTTCAAAAATTAGACTGCATAAAAATCAAACTAGTAGCAACAAAGCGGCAAATAAAACTGTTTACGGTAAACTACAGAACCATACGCCCCAATGAGATCACAACACGACGGTTGCGGTTCTTACCAATCGGCGTTGAGTTATCAGCAATCGGGCGACGTTTACCGAAGGCATGCACCTGAATTCGGTTTTTCGGCAGGCCCATTGCCATGAAGTACTCTTCAAGCTTTTTGGCCCGCTTATCGGAAAGCGCCTGATTGACATTCTTGCTCCCCGACGAATCGGTGAATGTAGCCACCAGCACCAAATCGACATCATCGCTATAACGTACGAAGTCCGCAATCTGTGCCAATCTCTTCTGCGAAGATTTATTTAGCTCTTCACTGTTAATGTCATAATGCAAAACGGTAAAGGCGATATCATCAAAGCTGTAAGGCAACAGGTTATTAATACAGGTACTAAATTGGTTATAAGCGGACTGGAAAGCCACCGCAGACAGCGCGACATCAATCCGCTTATCACGATGCTGCCAATCCTGATAGCTAAACGTCGGATAACGGCCGACCTCTAGCTCCGAAAGCATTGACCATGAGGTTTGTCCACCTACGTAGCCATTGAACTGCTTAAAAAATTTCAGCTGGGTAATCGGCTCCGCGGCTTCACCGGGCATCCAACGCGGCGGCATGGAAACCAAGCTCACGTTGCGGGTCTGACCCATAGGCCGTTTCATCTTCAGCTCAAAATCCAGATTGATTTTCTTACTGGCACGAGATGTAAACTGAGCCTCTCCAAAATTGGGGATGGTATGAAGCATACGGCATTCAAGTGGCGTATCGACTGCAACCTTCCACTGTGAAAGTTCAGGTTGCGCTACATAATTCACTTGCGAGGCATACACCGATCCCGCTGCCGCTAGGAATAACACAGCCATCGTGGAACGAAAAAAAGGGTTAAGGGCCATAAAACACTCACTGTATGCCTAAATCAATCATCTGCGTGCCGGATTAACCTCTCTATCTCGGTGATCAACGGGCTAACGCTTGGCTATTGTATCGTAAAAAGCGGAAAAAACTTTAGTTTATGAAGACATTTCTTCCCAGAGGTTTAGGTGAGGGGGCGAATCTGCGATAATAGCCAATTGTCTTTTTTTCAGCACAGTCTTATGAGCCAAGATAACGAACTCAATACTCTAAAACGTCGCTTTCGCGGCTACTTCCCCGTCGTCATTGACGTCGAGACCGCAGGCTTTAACGCAAAAACCGATGCACTGCTAGAGATCTGTGCCGTCACGCTCCAGATGGACGAGGAAGGCTGGATCAAACCCGCGACAACCATGCATTTTCACATCACCCCGTTTGAGGGGGCGGTGATCCACAAAGAAGCATTGGAATTTAACGGTATCCGTGACCCATTTAGTCCGCTACGCGGTGCGGTGTCAGAAGAAGCCGCATTAAAAGCGATCTATAAGCAGATCCGCAAAGAGCAGAAAGACACGGGTTGCTCTCGCGCAATCATGGTTGCCCACAATGCTAACTTCGATCACAGCTTCGTGATGGAAGCCTCAACCCGAGCCAAGCTCAAGCGCAACCCTTTCCACCCATTTGCCACCTTTGACACCGCAGCACTGAGCGGCTTGGCCTTCGGCCAGACTGTTCTGGCCAAAGCCTGCACGACCGCAGGGATCCCGTTCGACAATAGAGAAGCTCACTCTGCACTTTATGATACCGAGCGGACAGCAGAGCTTTTTTGTGAGATTGTTAACAAATGGAAAACATTAGGTGGCTGGCCACTTATTGATAATCAAACAGAAGACACTGACGGCAGCGTTTAATTCAAACAAAGAACAACTCATCAGACCTCTGACCAAGCCTAGATAAAACGGGCTTGGTCACACTTTGAAACAAACATGCCAGCCGATTTAAACGTTTAATTAAAACATTCCTTAATTGAACGGCGAACAATAACTCTATTTCTTATAAAACAACATGTTACACTAGGTTAACATTTCTAAATCCTCGCCATATACTGCTTCCATCTGTTTCATACAACGTCTTGGCAACGCAGTTTTAACATCGTGAGCTGGCTATTCTGCCGCCGTTACCTATTTTGTCCGAAACATATCGAGATAACGGCACCAAGGCGCACCGGTGAAGCAGGTTTCATTTGTTTTTCTCCATGGATTGAAGAACGAGAAGCAAATCAACCTAAGAGGTACCATAATAATGTCCAAAAAAATCACCTACACTGCCCTCGCCGTCTCAGCTGCCCTTCTTAGCCTACAAACTCAGGCGGCTGGCTTTCAGGTCAACGAGCACTCTGCCTCAGGCCTAGGGCGCGCATTTGCTGGCGAGGCTGCGATTGCAGACAACGCATCGGTTATTGCCCGTAACCCGGCCGCCATGACCCGTTTCGACCGAATCGAAATTTCAGGCAGCCTCTCTTTTATCGAACCATCCGTCGATATTGAAACCGTCGGCTCCTCCCCGGCACAGCAATACAATGATGTTGCGCCAATCGCCTTCGTACCCGCCGGTTACTTTGTCATGCCAATCAATGACCAGTTAGCCTGGGGTGTTGGCATGTTCTCCAATTACGGCTTTGCCACCGACTACCCGACCAATGCAAACTTTGGCGCATTAGCCGGCATGACAGATCTGCTGACTCTCAATGTCAATCCAAGTATCGCATGGCAGATCAACGACCAATTTAGCGTGGGTGCCGGTGTTTCTCTCGTCTATGCCGATGCAGAGCTCAACCGCCACTTTGGTAGCCTAGCTCCACTGTATGGCACAACACCGGATAAAACACTGCTCAACCTACAAGGTGACACATGGGAATTTGGCTGGAATATCGGTGCCTTGTGGGAGCTTAACGAAAATAACCGCTTCGGCCTTAGCTACCGGGCAAAAGTCGACCTCGACTTCGATGGCAAATTTACCGACTATTCAGGCACCGGCGTAAGCGGCTCAAACCCGATGGCACCAAAAACCGTTGACGGGAAACTCTCCGTACCTCTGCCTGCGATTGCAGAATTTGGCGGCTTTCACCAGCTCAACAACCAATGGGCTATCCATTACGGTGTCCAGTGGACCCAGTGGAGCGACTTTACCGAGCTCAAAGCCACCAGTGAGGACTGTATTAACAATACCTGCCTGCTAAAAGAAGAAGAGTTCGATGACAACTACCGATACTCTATCGGTGCCACCTATACCCTTTCCCAAGAGTGGGAATTGCGGGCCGGTTTTGCCTTTGATGAACAAGCTGGCAAGGCAACCCTCAGCATCCCTGATACGGATCGCTACTGGTACTCAGCAGGCTTCACTTACACCTATAGCCCTGATCTCACCGTTGATGTCGGCATCACCTACCTATACGGCAAGAGCAGCCACTTCAAAGAAGAATACGTAGACATGCGTGAATATGACTTCTACGCCAAAAACTTCGCTTGGCTCGGCGCCGCCCAGCTCAACTACCGCTTCTAACCATTTGAGCTGAATAGGAATAAGGACATCAATATGAACAAGACATTACTAGCTATCCTAATCGGCGCCTCACTGACCCTTGCCGGGTGTGGTGACGATACCAATATGGGCGGGGAGCCTACGCTGGATCCTTCCATTGGTGAGAGCCTAAAAGCCGAAACCAAAATCAATTTCGATTTGGTCAGCGACCCAAGCAACCCAATCATCGTAACCCCAACTTACTTGGCCATGGACTCTGCCGACGGCACTATCAAGACAGATGGAGATGTCGGCATGCCGGGTTACTCAACCGATATCGCCGATCCGTCAATCGCTCTGGGCAAGACGGATGGCTGGAGTACCAACCAGCCAATCATCATTGAATTCACGGGCAATGATCTGGATCCGACCAGTGCGGCAGCTGGCTTCTACCTACTGGAAACCGGTGATCCAACATCATCAGACTACGCTAATATTCCTCCCGTTCCATTAAGTGCTGCCGCTGGCGACTTTTTGGTGACGGCATCAGGCAAAAAACTGATTGTCACCTTGTTAAAGCCACTCAAACCGGCTAGCCAGTATCAATTTGCCGTGACTTCCGATCTCAAAGATAGCAAGGGCAATCCAGTGGGCATGAGCAAGACCTATGCCCTGCTCAAGTCAACATCCCCGACCCCTGATGCTGCCCTTGAACCCGCCCAGCAACTGGCGCACCTTGGCGAAGCCACCTTCGCCGCTATAGGTGTCGACAAGGACAAGATCATTTTCTCCAACTGGTTCACCACCGCTTCTGCCGGCGATGCCATGTACGCTGCCAAAGCCGCCACGGCGCTAGCACTGAAAAACGGGGCAGAAAGCGTATGGCAAGGCACCGCAATTAGCAGCGATGTCCAGCCAGCCGAACTCGACAAGCTATTTACAATGAGCGTCAACTCGGATACTTCCGCCACTCCTGCCGGAAACCTTGTTATGACCGGCACCGTCTCGCTGCCGTACTACCTCGAAAACGATGCGGCAAGTTTTGCTTCGACACCTTGGCAAAGTGCAATGCCGAGCTTGGCAGCTATCACGTTCGTACTGGAAAATGGCTCTGATGCCGACAAGTCCATCGTCATGGCCAAACTGACCGAGCTAGGGATCACCCTTGAGGATTTGGCTAACATCGCAACGGATCCCGCCACCCAGCTGCGCGTCCTGCCTTTGCTAACAGGCCAGCAAATCATTCTGTCCAACGGCAAACCGCTCGATGAAGAACGCCTGATCACCCGCTATAGCCCTGTGCCGATGCTCAAATCAGTTGAGGATGTGGAATACACCCTGATCCTGCCGCAAAATGCGGCCTGCCAGAATGTTGCGGCCAACACGGTGACTATTTTCCAGCATGGTATTACGTCTAACAAAGAGACCCTCAAAGAGAGCACATTACCTGATGAACTGATTGGCACGGACTGCCGGGCGATATTCGCGATTGATCTGCCTTTACATGGTACGCGCGGGATCGAAATTCCGGGACAAGGTATGGTCAATGCGTCTGACGACCCAAGTATCTACCTGAACTTGAAGTACCTCCCCGTGGCTCGTGACAACGTCCGCCAGAGTGTTACTGACCAAATCAACCTGCGCGCTGCCATCGGCCGTCTGTTTATTAACATTGCGGCAGGCAACGGTGGTGCAATGGGGCCCCTCGGCTGGCTGAATCCGGCACAGGGCGTGGATTTTGTCGGTCACTCACTCGGTGCTATCACGGGTATCGATCTCGGCTACGTGGCCAACCGTACCATCGACCCTGACAGCGATCCTGTACTGTTCAACATCAACAAGCTTGCCTTGGCCAACCCCGGAGCAGGGATCCCATACCTACTACTGGAATCCAAATCATTCGGCAATTTCGTCAAAGGCAGCCTGCTTGCTGCAACCAGCAAAGAGTTTGCCGCCGTATGCAAAGACCCAGGGCTAGTTGAAATGACGGTGTGCTATGGCCTGTATGAGAAAAGTCTGGCTGATAACGGTAACGAGACGTCACTCACCCAGCTTTCGACTATTTATGGACTGTTCAGCGAATTCGCCTTCGCTTCCCAGACCATCCTCGATACTATCGACCCTCTCAACCACGCACCGCTGGTAAGTGACAGCACTCCGGTCTATCTATCGCTCACCGAAGGTGACGCGACGATTCCGAACGCGCTCGATCCAACCGCAACGGTCACAGGCACAGAGGTACGTAAACCTTACTCACCGTTCGGCGGAACACTGAATCTGATATCAGATAGCCAACTGGCTCTAACGCCTACCACCGCATCGGTGTCAGGCAACGGCCCGGTCAAGGCTGCCGCCTTCTTTACCGTTGGCGATCATTCCAGCTTCATGCGGGAGACATTCGGTGCCACCGGCAAGCCTGCCACCACCGAAATGCAGGGACAGGCTGCCAGCCTTCTTGCCGGTGACGGTACTGTCTTGACGGTGACGAATGATTCGATTCTGACGACCACCCTGTAACAGGCACACATGAAAACAAGGCCAGCCGATCAAGGCTGGCCTTTCTTTTATACAGAGCCGTAAACGCGGCGACCACGCAATACCTGCAGCCTAAGACTTATCTCCAACCTGATAAAAATGACGTTCCCCTGTGTCTTCAAAAGGCTGATGCCAGCACACTGTGAAAATGCGATCTTGAGATAACTTGAGTATATAGCGGTCGTTTGCACTCATTTTATGAGCCCAAGCCCAATTATTAACAGACTACGCATCCAGCCAGAGCAAATATATGCCCGTACAACTTAACAACAGTTAGGATGGTAAAAAGCGATAGGTTGCGGCGAGGCACGCAAAAACGCAGACATGGGGAATGGAAATTCCCAATCGGAATGAAATTTTTCCTCGACTTCTGACAAATAATAAGGAAACTGGAGAGATTAGACAAAACAGTTCAAATATATAAGAAACATCACACTTATGCGCTTTACAAACAGCAGTAAATGTGACTTCTTGCAACATAACACAACGGACGGATCTTAGTTTATGAACCCTGTAGTAATCTCGGTTTGCGTTATGCTTTTGCTCGCATTGATGCGGGTAAATGTCGTCGTTGCGCTAACCTTCAGTGCCATTGTTGGCGGCCTTCTTGGCGGGATGCCTCTTTCAGAAACCATTGCTGCTTTTGAAGGCGGCCTTGGTGGTGGTGCTACCACAGCACTTAGCTATGCGATGCTGGGCACCTTCGCGGTTGCGATCTCCCGCTCTGGTATCACCGATGTTCTAGCACAAAAAGTTATCAAACGTATCAGCGGCCATGAAAATGCTGCTGCAGCCACTGGCGTAAAGTATTCTGTTCTAACTATTCTTGCTCTGCTAGCCATTTCTTCTCAGAATGCTATTCCAGTTCACATTGCGTTTATTCCAATTGTGATCCCGCCCCTACTTCATGTTTTCGCCAAGCTGAAAATTGACCGCCGCATGATTGCCTGCGTACTGACATTCGGCTTGGTTACCCCATATATGGTACTGCCTATTGGCTTCGGCGGGATCTTCCTGAACAACATCCTGCTTAAAAACCTGCACGACAATGGCCTTGATGTCAGCGCCTCGCAAGTTCCTTACGCAATGCTTCTGCCAGCGCTTGGCATGGTCTTCGGCCTGCTCGTCGCTATCTTCTTTAGCTACCGCAAACCGCGTGAGTATTCGGAGGAGAAAATCCTGGCTTCCGAGCCTGAGCGTAAAACCATCGATATGCGCCATGTCTACATTGCCATACTGGCTATTATCGCGGCGCTCGGCGCACAAATTTTCAGTGGCTCCATGATCGTGGGTGGCCTGATGGGCTTTATGGTGTTCACCTTCGGCGGCGTCATCAAGTGGAAGGAAACCCACGATGTCTTCACCAAGGGTGTCCACATGATGGCCATGATCGGTTTTATCATGATTGCGGCAGCTGGCTTTGCCGCCGTAATGAAAGCCACTGGCGGCGTTGAAACTCTGGTTAACTCATTGGAATCCATGATCGGCAATAACAAGCCACTGGCAGCGTTGCTGATGCTAGTTGTTGGCCTGCTCGTAACGATGGGGATCGGCTCGTCATTCTCGACCATTCCAATCCTTGCGACTATCTATGTACCGCTCTGCCTCAACTTCGGTTTCTCGCCAATGGCAACGATTGCCATCGTAGGTACCGCAGCAGCATTGGGTGATGCAGGCTCACCGGCGTCTGACTCAACCTTGGGCCCAACATCTGGCCTGAATGCAGACGGCCAGCACGAACACATCTGGGATTCAGTTGTACCGACATTTATCCACTACAACCTGCCCCTGATCGCCTTCGGCTGGATAGCATCCATGGTGCTATAACGTAATAGGCAGGCCACGGCTTACTGCCGTCTCTGAACCATAAAAAAGCCCCAGCCAATTGGCCGGGGCTTTTTCATTCATTTGCATCTGGCTTACTGCTGCTTTTTGCAACCAGCAAGGCTTACAGGGAATTACTCTGCAGCCGCATCACGGCGTTCGGCCGCTTCTTTTACCAATGGCTGTAGTTCGCCTTTCTGGAACATCTCAATAATGATGTCACAACCACCGATCAGCTCGCCTTCAATCCAAAGCTGAGGGAAAGTCGGCCACTGAGCGTAAGCTGGTAGCTCAGCACGAATATCTTGGTTCTGCAGGATATCGACATAGGCAAATTTCTCACCACATGCCATCAGCGCTTGCGCCGCCTGAGAAGAAAAACCACAGCTTGGCAGTTTTGGGGAGCCTTTCATGTACAACAGAATTGGGTTTTCAGCGATCTGTTGTTTGATTTTGTCGATAGTTTCCATAGCTTCCTCGTAGGACTGTTGCTTTAATACTTTTCATTTTACTGTGCCTGCCTCTATAAAGACAGACCTTATGTTGACACATTGTTTCATCCAACTTTTTTTGACGCAAGGCTTTTAATAAAGAAAAAACTTGCTAAAATGGTTTCACAGTCACAATTCATTCATCAATAACAGGTTATAGTTAACCAGTAATAAAAGATGAAGTGACATTAGTCAGTTTCAAAGAATAAGTTGGCCCAAGCCAACTGGAAGCAATGTCGAGGGGTTACCCCTAACCAATATGGAGAATCGAGCAATGGCATTCGAACTACCAGCTCTACCTTACGAAAAAAATGCACTTGAGCCACATATCTCTCAAGAAACGCTTGAGTACCACCACGGCAAACACCACAACACATACGTTGTTAAGCTAAACGGTCTGATCGCTGGTACTGATCTGGAAGAAAAATCACTAGAAGAAATCATCAAGACTTCTACTGGCGGTATCTTCAACAATGCAGCTCAAATCTGGAACCACACTTTCTACTGGCACTGCCTAGCGCCAAACGCTGGTGGCGAGCCAACAGGTGACGTTGCAGATGCAATCAATGCGGCATTCGGTTCTTTCGAAGAATTCAAAGCAAAATTCACCGATGCAGCAATCAACAACTTCGGTTCTTCTTGGACTTGGTTGGTGAAGAAAGCTGACGGCTCTCTAGATATCGTGAACACCTCAAACGCAGGTACTCCACTAACAGAAGAAGGCGTAACACCGCTACTGACTGTTGACCTGTGGGAACACGCTTACTACATCGACTACCGCAACCTACGCCCTGACTACATGAACGGTTTCTGGGCGCTGGTAAACTGGGACTTCGTTGCGAAGAACCTAGCCGCCTAATAGCAAATCGTGATACCCGTCTTGTAACGGGTCATGAAAATAGAAAAACGCCTGCTGTTGCAGGCGTTTTTATACCAATCACCGTCTGCCATTGGTCATAAGTCGCATTGGAAAAATAGCAGCTTTAAAAAAACACCGATACATGTACCGGTGTTTTGATCGGATATTAACCTGCTTTTACTTAGCGTTTTTCAGCAAGAATAATGCGCAGCGTACGGCGCAACGGCTCTGCTGCACCCCATAGAAGCTGGTCACCTACCGTAAACGCATTGAGGAAATCATCACCCATCGCCAACTTACGCAGACGACCAACCGGCACAGATAGCGTACCCGTTACTTTTGTCGGGCTCAGTTCTTGTACTGTCGTATCACGATCGTTCGGGATCACTTTGACCCAGTCGTTGTGAGAAGCAATCATTTCTTCGATTTCATCCATCGGTACCGCTTTTTTCAGCTTCAAGGTCAACGCTTGGCTGTGGCAGCGCATCGCACCAATACGGACACAGGTACCATCAATTGGAATTGGCTGGTTATCAAGCCCCAAAATCTTGTTGGTTTCAACGGAGCCTTTCCACTCTTCCTTGCTCTGGCCGTTATCACGCTTCACGTCGATCCACGGGATCAGAGAGCCCGCCAGCGGCGCACCGAATTCCTGTGATGGGAAGTCAGCAGAGCGCATAGCCTCAGCCACTTTACGGTCAATATCCAAAATTGATGTTGCCGGGTTGGCTAGCTCGCTCGATACCGCATCGTTAATCACCCCCATCTGGCTGATTAGCTCACGCATATTCTTAGCACCCGCACCCGAAGCCGCCTGATACGTTTGAGAGGTCATCCACTCAACCAGACCCGCTTTATACAAGCCACCCACAGCCATTAGCATCAAACTAACGGTACAGTTACCCCCAGCAAACGTACGAGTACCATTGTGCAAGCCCTGAACCATTTGATCGTAGTTCACAGGATCCAACGCGATAATCGTGTCATCGGCCATGCGCAGCGTAGAAGCGGCATCAATCCAATACCCTTTCCAACCTGCTTGGCGAAGCGCCGGATACACCTTCTCGGTGTAACTGCCGCCCTGACAGGTAATAATTGCATCCAGTTTCTTCAATGCTTCCAAATCGAAAGCATCCTGAAGCATACCGGCATCCTTACCGAAGTTAGGTGCTGGAATACCAACCTGAGACGTCGAGAAAAAGACCGGCTCAATAACATTGAAATCGCCTTCTTCCACCATGCGCTGCATCAGGACTGAACCCACCATGCCACGCCACCCAACTAAACCAACTGTCATCATGTTCACAACTCTCCCTGCGTCATTGTCTATCGCTATAATTACAGCAAAGGGCCACCCCAAATGGCACAACATCTTTGCATGATATAAATATACCCAAATCACCTCCGGAAGCCCTGTCACTGTGCCTCTCAAAAGGTAGCTTGGGTATATAGCAATAACCGACCCCCATCTATAGTAATTTCAGCGCATAAAAACAAGTCTTTAATAGCAAAAAATCGTCAAAAAAATCACGTTAGCTATTGAATGTAAGCCGGCCTCTCTGCCTTTTCGTCCTCTACATCAAATCCTTTCTCAGGATAAAATCGGTTAATTTTCGGGCTAGAACAAAAGTAAAAGTTCTCGTTTTAGCCTCTAAACCTATGCAAAACAACCAAAAATCAACCGTAATTTAAAGTTTCCACCCAACCCGCAGTAATTTTCTACTGTCACTAATTTTGATCATTTCATCACAAATTGATAGCCTATGCCGTCCGCTTAATGCGGCATAAATAACTACTCAAATGCAATCACACATGACAAATCATCCACAAAACTGGATACATTTACGAAAGGTAACATATTTACAAAACAGACAGAAAACACCCAAAACACAACATCAACACCAAAAATTAACATCATTTTAAATAGTTAATATGTTTTTTTAAGCGTTTGGCTGTTCTAAATGGCAGCGGTCACAGAAAGGGACATTATCTATCGCAGGCTAGTTTCCGATCTTATACAGTAGCCGCGATTCGGTGCTTTGCCACGTGCCACATACCAATGTGTGCAGGCAAACTAGATTCGTACCCTATTCAGACCCCTGTGGTTAAGACAATTATTAGAATACGCCTCTGCCAAGAATGGCTTAAAGGGGCTTTGATATTTACAGGCTCGAACTTACAAGGTTAGAAGTATGAATAAACAGACTGTAAAGCTACCATCACTGACACAAGTTACTGTGGCACTTGGTATATTTCTAGCGATGGCATTTTCATTCACTGCCCAGCTAAATCTTCCGATCCAGCTTGCACTATACATCGGTTGGTTTGTCATCATGGTACTGGGTGTTAAACTCGGCCACGATTACAAGTCACTAGAAAAAGCAGCCACCAAGGGCATCGCCAATGGTCTGGGTGCCGTGCTTATCCTGCTTGCCGTTGGCGCACTAGTCGGTACATGGATCGCCGGCGGTATCGTTCCAACCATCATTTACTATGGCCTAAAAGCCATCCACCCATCCATCTTCTTACTGGCAACCATGCTGATCTGTTCCATGACAGCACTGGCTACCGGCACATCTTGGGGTGCGGCTGGTACTGCGGGTATCGCAATGATGGGGATCGGCCAAGGTCTGGGTATTCCAGCACCAATGACGGCAGGTGCCGTTCTGTCTGGCTGTTACTTCGGTGACAAAATGTCTCCGCTGTCTGACTCAGTTATCCTCGCCTCTTCAATGTCTAACGTTGAAATTGTTGAGCATATCAAAGGCATGCTACCGATTGCCCTGATCAGCTACGTGATCACCGGTATTCTATTTACCGCTGTTGGCTTCCACTATGCTGGCAACGTCGATATGTCTCAGGTAGAAAGCGTTATCGCTGCGATGGATCAACAGTTTGTTATCTCTCCATTCTCCTTTGTTCCAGTCATCGTCGTCCTTGCCCTGCTGGCAATGCGCATGCCATCATTCCCTGTGATCTCATTCGGTTCGCTGCTGGGTATTATCTGGGCAGTGCTGGTTCAGGATATGGATCCGCTAGCGGCATTCAACACTGCTTGGGCACCGTTCTCTATCAGCTCGGGTGTGGACTTCATCGACGCGATCCTAAACCGTGGCGGTATGTCTTCAATGCTGGGCTCTGTGGCTGTTATCGTCTTCGGTCTGGGCTTTGGTGGCCTGCTTGATAAAGTAGGTGTACTGCAAACTATCGCCAAGCTGTTCGAAAAACGCGTTAACTCTGCAGGCAGCCTATCTGTATCGACTATTGCGACAGCATTCCTCGGTAACGTATTCGGCTCTGCCATGTACGTGTCGCTGATCCTGACGCCAAAAATCTGTGCGAAGAACTACGACCGTCTGGGCTTCCAGCGCAAGAACCTGTCACGTAACGCCGAGTTCGGTGGCACACTGACATCCGGTATGGTGCCTTGGAGTGACAACGGTATCTACATGGCAAGTATCCTAGGTGTTGCTACCTTCTCGTACGCACCGTTCATGTGGCTCAGCTTTGTTTGTATCTTGGTCACCATCGTGACCTCCTATATGGGCTGGTTTGTCGACCGTTGCCCACCACAGGCTATTAGCGAAGAAGAAACCGACGAAGCGACAGCTGTTACACAGCAGCAAACCGCCTAATCAACCGTTTCTAACACCATACAAAAGAGCACCTTAGGGTGCTCTTTTTGTTTTAGAGATAGCAGAATTCTTATTGCAGCAAGAGTCTTAGCCTCCCGTCAGTATTCCATACGAACGACATCGTAGATCAGCATCCATCCAGCTCCCCCCTCCAATCTGCCACCGTTCCAATTCACGCTTTGTTTTTCGGGAAATTACTTTTCCCCCATAAGTTCATAAAAAAACATTAATAACTGAAATCCAATACCAACTGCAGAAAAACCAATTTAAATGTACCACCCAATGAATATTGAGTATTTTTTAAACAGGATAGGCTTAGCTCAGAACCTATTAATTTAACTATAAAAAATAATTTTTATTGTGAAAAACAAACATCATGATTATTAATCATTGTGAATAAGATATTAATGCAGATCCAGATCACAAATATTCACTTATTATCCTTATGGGTTAGATTTCAGTAGCACATATTGACCCCAGTCAATTATTTAGTGGGATAAATAGCGACAATGACGTTGATTTCTATTTTTCAGCTGCGTTAACCACTTTTTATTTGTGAATAAATGTTAACAAAGCCACTTGGCCACTTGGCCTTTTGATTCCAAAGAGGTTATACATGAGCAATCCAGCGGAGCAGGGCCGCAAGGTGACAGTAGGCAGCTATATTGCCCTCGCCTTTGCAGTCGTTTTTTTCTCAGGTCTTCTACAGTCCAACCAGTGGTACGGTGTTTTTGACTTCACCACCCTAAACGGTTCGTTCGGTAGCCTAGTCCATTCGGTTAATGAAACAGCCGATGGCGTTCAGACAGCTAGCACCAGCATGCGCGGTAAAGGCGGTAGCGGTGCGCGCGACGGTTTTATGTTCGCCCTGACCCTGATCCCTACCGTTATGTTCGCATTGGGTATGATCAATGTACTCGAGCATTACGGCGCACTTGATGCGGCACGCAAGCTGCTGACTCCTCTGCTACGTCCTCTGATGGGTATTCCTGGTAGTACTGGTCTGGCCCTGATTGCCTCGCTGCAAAGTACTGATGCGGGTTCGGCAATGACTCGTCAGCTTAAAGACGAAGGCCACCTCAACAAACGGGAAACTGATGTCTTCACTATGTTCCAGTTCTCAGCCGGTGCCACCATTGTTAACTTCTTCTCTTCCGGCGCAGTTCTTTTCACCCTGTCTAACAGTGACGGTACCCCAGCGGTAACCTCGTCTATCGGTCTGGCTGTTATTGTTATGTTTGCCTTTAAGTTCGTCGGTGCCAACTTGTTCCGCGTTTACCTGAACATTACAGAAGGTAAAGAAGGCCAAGACGACAACAAAGAACTACAGAAGGAGACAGCATAATGAGCACTGCCAAGAAACCAATGGTTACCGATATTTTCGTTGAAGGTGCCAAGAAGGGCTGGGTTATCGCAACCACCTCGACCGTTCCTAACGTTCTTATGGCTTTCGTTATTATCAAAGCCCTGCAAATCACCGGTGCCCTTGACCTAATGGGCCAGGTATTCTCCCCAATCATGGCCCTATTCGGCCTACCAGGCGAAGCCGCTGCGGTACTTATTGGTGCGTGGATGTCGATGGGCGGTGCTGTTGGCGTAGTTATCTCCCTATTCGATGCGGGCATTCTAAACGGTGCACACATTGCAATTTTGGCACCAGCTATCTACCTGATGGGCTCTCAGGTTCAGTACCTTGGCCGTATCCTTGGCCCAATCGGTACTGAAGGCCGTTACATCCCAATTATGATTGCCATCTCTGTGCTTAACGCCTTTGGTGCAATGCTGGTCATGAACCTGTTTGTATAATTTCAAGTAAAGGAGGCCCAGTGCCTCCTTTTTCCTGTCGCTATTCACCCCATATTTCGGGGCACCAGGAGCTACTATGAGTTTTTCACTAGAACAATACCTAGACGAGCTACGTCCTCTTATCAACGTTGACTGCGGTACGCTGACCAAAGAAGGTATCGAAGTCATTGCCAACCAGATGGCTGAGAAATACACCGATCTGGGCTGGAACGTAAAACGCGTTGATTGCGGAATTGCCGGAACCGGCCTTGAAGTTCGCAACAAACCAGAAGCGGAAGAGATCGATGTGATGCTGATCGGCCACATGGATACCGTATTCCCTGTCGGTACGGCGGCAGCTCGCCCGATGACTGTCGACAACGAGCGCGCATACGGCCCTGGCGTTTCTGATATGAAATCTGGCCTGCTGAATATTGTTTACGCTCTGCGTAGCATGGATCAGGAAACACTGGACAAACTGTCTATCTGTGTTTGCATGAACCCAGACGAAGAAATCGGCTCTCTGCATTCAGAAGCATGGCTGAAGAGCGTTGCCGTTAATGCCAAGAACGTACTAGTTGCCGAAGCGGCCCGTGCCGATGGCTCACTGGTGAAAGCCCGTAAAGGCATGGCACGCTACCGCCTGACTTTCGCAGGTAAAGCAGCTCACGCTGGCAACGAGCCGCAAAACGGCCGCAGTGCTATCACCGAGATGGCTAACTGGATTCTGGCCATCAACAACCTGACCAACTTTGAAACGGGTACAACCCTGAACGTAGGTATCGTCAAAGGCGGTGCGGGTGCCAATATCGTACCTGACCATGCCGAAGCCATTGTTGATGTACGTTTCTGGGACAACGACGAATACGCGGAAGCCGATGCTAAAATCCGCGCGATGACAGAAACCCCATTCGTTGATGGCGTCTCTATCACAGTCGATCGCGAAGCACACAAACCTTCGATGGTCCCTTCAGAGAAAACGGATGCCCTGATGGCGCTGGTTGAAGAGTCCGGTAAAGAACTCGGTATTGATATCACATGGCAATCTGTAGGCGGCGGCTCTGATGCCAACCTAACAGCAGTGCTTGGTATCCCTACGCTAGACGGCCTAGGCCCTATCGGCGCCGGTTTCCACAGCGCAGACGAATACTTGGATCTTGCTTCTATCGCTCCGCGTATCGAGCTATTGAAAAAAGTACTTGGCAAACTGGCAGGCTAATCCCCCAGCCTATTCAGTGTTCAGACATAAAGGGTGCCTATCGGTACCCTTTTTTTATACCTGCCATTATCTGTACTCCTCCTCAATACCATATACTGCATTTGAAATGCATGTTTATATTTAAAACACATGATCCTGATCAATGACGAGATGAAATAGGGGGACTATCCTCCTCCCTTATAAGTTGCACTATAAATACATCTTTAAGGAAGCAATCATGTCGAACCTAGCAATGTTCTGCCACCAGTGCTCTATGGCACAATCCGGGGGCTGCGGCAGCACTGGTAAAACCCAAGGCACCTGCGGCAAAGACGACACCTTGTCACGCCTGCAAGACATCATGATTTTTGGCCTGAAGGGCCTGTCTGCCTACCGAACACACGCCAACGACTTGGGTGCCGACACGAAATCTGTGGATGACGTCATTGCCGAGACCCTTTACTTCACCCTGACCAATGTTAACTTCAGCTTTGATCAGCATATTGCCCAGCTGATGAAAATCGGCGGCGCGGGTAGCGAAATGATGTCCCGTCTTGGCGAAGCCCATCATAGCCGCCTTGGCGTACCGACACCGGTTTGCGTTCCTCAGAACAAAGCGGAAGGCAAAGGTATTCTGGTAACAGGCCATGATCTCGATCTGCTAGAACGCCTGCTTATTGCCACCGAAGGAACCGGTATCAATGTCTACACCCACTCAGAAATGCTGCCTGCACACGGCTATCCGGAGCTACGCAAGTTCAGCCACCTGAAAGGCAACATCGGCAAAGCATGGTTCGACCAAAAGCAGCTATTCCAGAAATGGAACGGCACCATTATCGTGACCACCAACTGCATCGTGCCGCCAACGGGGCGTGCTGATTATGCCGATCGCCTCTACAGCTACGGTATCGTCGGTATCGACAACTGCCGCCAGCTTGGTGATGATTTCGCACCGCTCATCGAACAGACCTTGAGCCTGCCGGATATCGAAGGTTTTGACAGCGATGAAACCCTACCTACCGGCCACAACTACAAAACCATTCTTGGCTTGGCGCCACAGATCCTCGACGCGGTTAACGCAGGCAAAATCAAGCAGTTCTTCGTGGTAGCGGGCTGTGACAAACCAGGCAAGGCCAATGACTACTTCCGCGAGCTTGCGCTGTCGATCCCTGATGACTGCATTATCCTGACTTCGTCATGTGGTAAGTTCCGCTTCAACGACCACGATTTCGGTACGGTTCCGGGCACAGAGATCCCACGCTACCTCGATCTGGGCCAGTGCAACGACAGCTATGGCGCAGTCATGATCGCCCTTGCTCTGAGCGACGCAATGGGCGTGCCGGTCAACGAGCTACCGGTCAATATTGTACTGTCTTGGATGGAACAAAAAGCAGTCTTGATCCTGCTTGCCCTGTTCAACCTTGGTATCCAGAACATTTACCTTGGTCCAAACCCACCGGAGTTTGTCAACGAGGCGATTTTCGGCTTCCTTCAGCAGCAATTCAACCTGCACCTGACCGGTAATGCCGCAGACGATCTGGCTAAAATGCTAAACCCGCAACCACAGCTTAACGTGGTAGAGGTATAACACCTCCCTCGGCCAGCCCTCTGCATCCAGTCGGCTGGCCGAAAACCGTACACCGCCGTTCCACCCCATATTCAACAAACCTACAGTGCCCGTTCGCTGGAGTAAGTCATGCCTATTGAACAGCAAAATGCCGCTTTGGCCTCCCCTGCCGATCCCGCAATATCCATTGCTACCGTACCGGTAATTGCCACAATGGACGGCAACGATGCCGCCGCCTCGATCGCCTACCGCTGCAATGAAGTGATTGGTATCTACCCAATTACCCCGTCATCACCGATGTCGGAAGCCTGCGAAGTCTGGGAATCGCAAAACAAAACCAACCTATGGGGCCAGGTTCCACGGGTTATCGAAATGCAATCAGAAGGCGGAGCAGCGGGCGCTGTTCACGGCGCCCTTATGGCAGGAGCCCTGGCAACAACCTTCACCTCATCGCAGGGGCTTCTGCTCAAGATCCCCAACATGTACAAAATTGCCGGTGAACTCACGCCGTTTGTCATGCACGTCGCCGCTCGAACGCTGGCCACCCATGCCCTCTCTATTTTCGGCGATCACTCCGATGTCATGGCCGTTCGCCAAACCGGTTTTGCCATGCTTGCTGCTAGCAGTGTCCAGCAGGCACATGATTTTGCCCTGATCAGCCAAGCGGCAACGCTTGAGAGCCGTATTCCCTTTGTCCACTTCTTCGACGGTTTTCGCACCTCGCATGAAATCAACAAAATCAGCCTGATCGATGACAATACCCTCCGTGCTATGATCAATCAGCAACAGGTCGATGCCTTCCACCAACGCGGCCTGACACCGGATGCCCCAAGTATTCGCGGCACAGCACAAAACCCTGATACCTTCTTCCAGGCACGCGAAGCCGCCAATGGCTTCTACCAAGCCTGCCCAGGTATTGTTGCCGACCAAATGGCCAAGTTTGCTCAGCTGACCGGCCGCCATTACCAGCCATTCGACTACTACGGCCACCCAGAAGCACGCGATATCACTGTCGTGATGGGATCGGCAGCATCCACCGTCCAGCAGGCGGTTGACCACCAGTTGTCACTCGGCAAGCAGGTCGGCATGGTCAGTGTGAACCTGTACCGCCCGTTCTCACTGACGCATCTGATCGACATCCTGCCAACAACACTCGAACGCATCGCGGTACTGGACCGAACCAAAGAGCCGGGCGCGCCGGGCGAACCGCTGTATCTTGATATCGCCGCGGCCTTGCAACAGGCTGTCAGCCTTGAGCGCTACCCGCAACTACCCGCCATTGTCGGCGGCCGTTATGGGCTATCATCAAAAGAATTTACCCCAAGCCATGCCAACAGTATCTTCGAGGCAATGGCAGAGCAGCGGCTTTCACACGGCTTCACCGTCGGGATCACCGATGACATAAGCGGATTATCACTGCCTACCCCCGCCCACCTCAACACAGAGCCGGACAATCGACTCAAAGCCCTATTCTATGGCCTTGGTGCCGACGGTACGGTCAGCGCCAACAAAAATACGATCAAGATCCTCGGCGAGAATACCGCACTGCATACTCAAGGCTACTTTGTCTACGACTCGAAAAAATCAGGCGGAATCACAACCTCGCACCTTCGAATCGGCAGCGATCCTATTGAAGCGCCATACCTGATTGAGAGGGCAAATTTCATTGCCTGCCACCAATATCAGTTCATTGACCGGTTGGAAATGTTCGAGAAAGCCGCTCACGGGGCGACGGTGCTGCTCAACAGCCCTTATAGCGCAAATGAAATCTGGCAATACTTACCGCTGGAAGTTCAACAGGTTATTATCGACCGAGAGCTTCAACTTCATATCATCAATGCCGTCGAGCTTGCCCGTGAACTGGGGTTGAAAAACCGAATCAACACCATTATGCAAACCGGCTTCTTTGCCCTGTCTAACCTAATGCCGCTCGAACAGGCCATCGACCAACTCAAGCAGGCGATAGAAAAAAGCTATGGCAAGCGTGGCCCGGCCATAGTGGCTGCCAACCATGCAGCCGTTGATGCCACGGTTGCAAAACTAGCCAAGGTTGCCGTCCCTGCACAGGCCACCAGCCTGCTCCGCCGACCGCCAATTGTCAGTGACAAAGCGCCTGATTTGGTCAAATACGTCAGCGCGATGATGATGGCCGACAAGGGTGATCAGCTGCCAGTAAGTGCTTTCCCCGTTGATGGCACTTGGCCAACAGCCACCAGCCAGTGGGAAAAACGCAACATTGCCCAAGAAATTCCGGTATGGGAAGAGGATCTCTGTACCCAATGCAATATCTGCACCTTAGTGTGCCCACACGCCGCAATCCGTGCCAAAGCCGTTGCACCGGGTGATCTTGCTGAGGCACCGGATAGCTTCAAGCATACGGACTACAAGCAGCGGGACTTCAAGGGGCAAGCCTATACCTTGCAGGTGTCACCGATGGACTGCACCGGGTGCAACCTGTGCACCACCGCATGTCCTGCCAGCGACAAGAACAACCCGGCACGCAAAGCGATCAATATGGCACCCAAGCAGCCGCAATTGGCAGTACAACAGGAAAACTACGATTACTTCCTGTCGCTACCCGAACTTGAGCGCATTGATATCAAACGTATTGATGCACGCACAAGCCAATTGCTACAGCCGTTATTCGAATATTCAGGTGCTTGCTCAGGATGCGGTGAAACATCTTACGTCAAACTCCTTACCCAGCTGTTTGGCGACCGCCTGCTCATTGCCAATGCCACTGGCTGCTCGTCCATTTACGGCGGCAACCTACCAACCACGCCTTACAGCGTCGATAAGTTTGGCCGAGGCCCGGCATGGGCCAACTCACTGTTCGAAGACAATGCCGAGTTTGGCCTCGGTATGCGGTTGGCACTGGATAGCAAACGAAACACCGCGCTGGCATTGCTGGGTCAAGCCCGCGATATCGTACCGACCGAGCTGGTTGATCAAATAAACCATGACGCCTTCGATAGCAGTGAACAAAGTGTGGTACGCCAACGCAGCAATGTCGCCAAACTGAGAGCCATGCTGCCTTACTCGCACCGCGAACTGGACAGCAAGGCAGATGATCTCGTCGCCAAGAGCAACTGGATCGTCGGCGGCGACGGCTGGGCCTATGACATCGGCTTTGGCGGCCTGGACCACGTTCTGGCAGGTAGCGACAACGTCAATGTGCTGGTGATGGACACCCAAGGCTACTCCAACACCGGTGGCCAGCAATCAAAAGCAACCCCTACTGGCGCAGTGGCCAAATTTGCCACTCAGGGCAAATCGAGCAACGGCAAGGATCTCGCACTGAATATGATGATGCACGGCAATGTCTACGTCGCCAAGATTGCCCTCGGTGCCAACATGAACCACGCCATCAAAGCACTGCAGGAGGCCGAAGCCTACCCAGGGCCTTCACTTGTGATTGCCTACTCTCCGTGTATTACTCACGGCTTCGACATGGCTGAAGGGGTGGAACACCAGCAGTTATTGGTTGATACCGGTTTGTGGCCATTGTTCCGCTTTGATCCGCGCCGGACTGAAAAAGGCCGTGCCGCCTTGCAAATGGATTCAAAAACGCCACGCAAAGACGTCGTTGAACTGGTCAGCCGTGAGGGACGCTTCACCCAAATCCAACGCAAAGATCCAGCTCGCTACCAAGCCAACATACAGCGGTTACGCGATCAGGTTCAGCACAAACACCGCCTGCTTGAGCAACTTAGCCAGTGGACACCGGCACCAAACAACGATCCCGCTCAAGCATAACCCGTCACTGACTTAACAATGATTTGCCCGGGGCTCAGACCCCGGGCCTGAAACAACGAGGACACAACTATGGCTAACATCGGAATTTTCTTCGGCAGCGATACCGGCAACACAGAAAATGTTGCCAATAAAATAGCAGAACAACTAGGCCTTGAAGCGCAGGATATTGCTGGCAACGACAACAGCGTATTTGATGACTACGAGATTTTGATCCTCGGTACGCCGACGGCGAACTACGGTGAAATGCAGCCGGACTGGGACTACTTCGTTCCTGAGCTGGAAGACGCCGACCTCAATGGCAAGAAAGTGGCGTTGTTTGGCCTTGGCGATCAAGTCGACTACCCAGACAGCTACCTTGATGCAATGGGGGATCTCGCCGAGCTTGTGCAGGCCGCTGGCGGCGAACTGATTGGCGCTTGGTCTACCGAGAGCTATACCTTCAACCACTCGCGTGCCGTCGTCGATGGCCAGTTTGTCGGCTTGGCTCTGGACGAGGATCGTCAGCCAGAACTGACCGATGAACGTATCACGGCTTGGCTTGGCACACTTGGCCTTGGCGCATAAGAAAGGAATAAACAGAAGGCCCAGCCCACAAAAGTACCTCGCCAGATTTGATATCTCGGGGGGTACTTTTGGCAGAGCGGGAATTACTGGGTAGTGGATGTCGAATTGTTTTCGCCATCATGGCTACGAAACAGGTCAAACTTAAATTTGATAGCCTGCAATGGATTTCGCCAAGCAAACTTGGGCATCGCCCAGCGCAAGACATGCGATAACTGCAAGCGCTTAGCTGGCTGGTAACAAGGGCTTTGGCACCTCAGACAATGGGGTTTTTCATTTCCCATCCGGCACTGCCACATTCGATCTTCGATATATTGAATCAGTCCTTCACATTCAGGACAGACAATCGCACCACGGTGCAGCGTTTTACAGTAAAGGCGAATCATCGCTTTTGCAGTATTCAGTTCACGCTGCTGTCGAACTGAATCGTTGGTTTGAAAGATCATAATGGCGGTATTATCCACCGCTCGCGCCGCATTCCATTGATCTTGATCAATCTTGGCGTATGAAAGTGATCCCCCCCTGCAAAGGCATCCTGAATATTCCCCGGGGTCTATTAAGCATTGACCCCCCATGAATGCAGGTAATACCGAGCTGATTCTACCGTTTGCTCAAGCACAATGGCCAGACGGTGAGCATCATCCAATGGGACGGGTTGCTGCTGCTTCAATCGCATTTCCAATGCCGTAGCAATCTCTTGCAATGTGTTTGCCCCCAAGTTCGCCGCTACCCCTTTCAGGCTATGAACCAAGCGTAGTGTCTGCTCATCAATACAGCCACTCGATACCATTTCAACAAAAACCTTACCATCATGCTGGTGCTCTTCGACGAAGACTTCCAGTAACATTTGCACCATTTCCGTATCATCATCAAGGGCATTAAGCATCACTGAAATATCAATCGCCGTATTCACACCATCCATTGGCAGTGCTTTATCGATTGAGGGCCGCGAATGTACCACCTCTGCCGGGCGGGCGGTAGCAGCCAAGTTCCCCGCACCTTCTTGCCCACATTCTCCGCTTTCGGTTTCAGCCTGACTTACTACGGTAGCCTGCAGCTCAGGCGACACAGCTCGAAGCCCCGCCAAAGCTTCGTTAATCGCCACCTCCAGCACCGTGATCTCTTGGTTTAGCCGAAGCAATGACTCACGTTCTAAACGACCATGACTCAACAAATCACCTTCCACGGCAACAATGTGAACGTGCAATGCATCGGCTCCTATACTGCCTGCCACGCCTTTAAGCGTATGCAGGGTTTTCTCCACGCCCGACCATTCCTCGTTATCAGCAAGGCGCAGCAACACCTCGCCATCGTCACTGTGTTCGTCAAGAAAGATTTCAAGCAACATCGCAGCAGAATCGCGGTCGCCATCCATACTGTCGAGCAAATGGCTGAGAGCAAAGACAGGGGGCTTAGCCTCTACGGATGCACAGACTTCACTTTGCTCAGATTGCTCTGACGGATCGTCTCCCCCCGATACCTCAACCTCCTCGCCGTGCCGCGATAACATCTCCGGATCAGGACCCTGAACCACATCCCGGGATTGATAATAGAATCCCATTGCAGCCACCAATGCCATGACCCCCACTACCGCAATGGCGTACCCTGGCGTCACAGGCAATACCACCGCCAGCACCAACAGGACACAGCCAATACACAGGGCTATAACCGCTTTGCGGCGGCTAATATAACTGGCTCGATCTTTGTCGTCCTGACCAGAAAATTGCGAAGAACCACCCATGATCCACTCCTCCTGTTATAAACCAGCCGCCTTCAACACCGTAGGGGCATTGCCTTAGACTACAGACAATGACAACTAAAATACTTGGCGCCACTCTAAAATTAGACAAGGAACAAAAGGGTCACAACTCTTTATACCCGTGACCTTTAGAATCACTGCCGAAGGACGACCTAAAGTAAGCATTTACGGGGGAAGGGGGTAAAATACGGAGGTGAAGAGCGCATACAAAAACGGCCCCTTGCGGAGCCGTAGAATGGAAACAGTATCAATTAAGAATCGCTATTCAGGCGGCGCTGTAGCTGATCTTTCAAATTTGGCGGCGTCCCTTTGATAGTCAGAGTATCGGTGTCCGCATCATAAAAAATACGCTCGCCAAGCAGCATGCTGTCAAAGTTAATCGTCAAACCGCCGCCAGAGCCGACAAATTTGGTTAGCTTGCGCATTGCGGTACGGTCCGCCGGGAAGCTATCTTCCAATTCATAGCCTTGCTGAGAGGTAAACTGGTAAAAATCTGTGCCGTCATCGGCCGCAGGCAGTTCAGCCGCCAGCTCCTTGACCGTCACTTCTTCACCGGCTTGTAATTGACCATTACAGTAATCATAAACCTGCTTGCGGTATTGCTGCTTTTCTTCTTTATCAAGACGAGAATCAGCGCAGAAGTCCTCGACAGCCTGCATCAGCACCTGATTTTGCTCTTTCACATCCAAACCGACTTCGGCTTGGAGGAAATCAAGGAAGAAATCAGCGATCTTACGTCCGACACGGCCTTTGATGTAAGTCAGATAACGGTTCGATTCGCTGTCCGTCTCCCATGAAGAAAGGTCAATACGGGCTACGATATCCATTTTGGCAACATCAAGGTAATCTGTTGCGCTGATATCAAGCTGCTCGGTAACCTTCATGCTGTGGCAAGTAGGCAACAAGCCGATCAGCAGATAATCCGTTGCCAGCGACTGGTATTCCGCCAGTACCAACGTTCCCACTTCGGCAAATGGATATTTTGCCAACTCAACCTGCAGCCGTTGTGCAGATTGGTTAGAAAACGTCAGAAAATCCAGTTCCCCACGTCGTGCTTGTTTCAACCAGTGGCCAAACTCGCTATCTTCAGCGAAATGACCAAAGCCCTTGGCCCCCTTGCTGCTGTAGACTCGGTGAAGTTCTGCGACCAACTCCTCGGTCGATGCATCGTTTTTAAGCGTTTGTTTTCTAAGATGAACCTCAAGTTCATCATTACCATTTTTCACCAATTGGTGAAGGATTACATTCGATAGCGTCAGGCTCATAACGGAAATATTTCAGTAAATCTTGAGTGTAGGGTATTATAAGTCGCTTTCTTTAACATTAATCAAGATTAAACAAGACTTCCTATGCCAATTACTTCAAAATACAGCAATAAAAAAATTGAACAAATCATTGAAGATATGTTCGATGTATTAGAGAAGCACGATGCTTCAGCAGAACTCGCGCTGATGATTGTAGGCAATATCGCCACCAACATCATCAATGCCGATGTTCCAGCATCGCAAAGGAAGGCAATCGCTGAAAAATTCTCACAAGCTCTGCAATCTTCAGTCAAAGAAGATTAATCTGATTAGCGCCACAGCGGTTTAAGACTGGGAAACACTGACACCTATGGTCTCCAGCAGTAACAATTACAAAGAAAAAGTCTCCCAGCTTATCAGCTGGGGGCACTGGTTCAGTTTCTTCAATATTATCGCGGCCATGCTACTTGGCACCCGCTATATTGTGTATTCTGAATGGCCTACCACCCTGTGGGGGCAACTTTACCTTGTTTTCAGCTGGGTTGGTCACTTCGGTTTCCTGGTCTTTGGCTTCTATATTCTGATCCTGTTTCCGGCCAGTTTCCTGATCCCCTCGCAACGACTGATGCGGCTATTTGCCGTACTGGTTGGCACCGTCGGACTCACGGCACTCCTGCTGGATACCTATGCCTACGAGTCATTGGATCTCCACCTCAGCCCGCTGGTCTTTGACCTGCTGTTGAGCGGCGAACGCACCGAGCTCAATGCCCGGTGGCAGTACCTGTTTGTTACAGTACCGATTATCTTCCTGCTGCAACTGGTACTATCAGAATGGCTGTGGCGCAAATTACGCAAGCTCACCCGCAAACATGTAGGTGTGCCGATTGCGGTTGTCTTCGGGATCTGCTTTGTTAGCAGCCACCTGATGTACATCTGGGCCGATGCCAAGCTATATCAGCCTATCACCGCCCAGCGTTCGAATTTCCCGCTGTCATACCCGATGACGGCGAAGACCTTCATGGAAAAGCATGGCTTGCTTGACCGTGAGGAATACAAAGAAAAACTCAATGCCCAAGGTGTCGAGACCAGCAAGGCAATCCGCTATCCGTTGGAAAAAGTCACCTTTAGCAACCCAGGTACCGGCCAAAATGTTCTTATCATCATGATTGATGGCCTCCGCAGTGACATGATCACCCCGGAAAACATGCCGTATCTGGATGCCTTCGCGGCTCAAAACCTGAATTACAGCAACCATTACAGCAACAGCAACGACAACAGCAATAGCGTATTTGGCCTACTCTACGGCCTACCGGCTAACTACCTCAATAGTGTTCGCTCTTCAGCTGCATCACCGCTACTGATCACTACGCTTGAAAAACGCGGCTACCATTTCGGCTTATTCGGTAATGAACGTATGGCGGAAGATCCGCTCTATGCCGATGCAATGTTTACCGGCCTGCCGCTTAATATCAGTACCAAGGGTGGCGACGGCGCTATCATTGATAGCTGGTCAACATGGATGGAAGAACAAGCCGCACAAAACGAACCTTGGTTCAGTTTTATCGAGCTGACTTCCGTTGAAAACTTCGAAGAAAGCGGTGACTACAAGCCCCGCTTCACCCCGTCATTGGGTTCCCCAAAAACCCAAGGGGTCAGCACAGATACCTTGCTGAAAAACAGCTATAAAAATGCGGTATACCATATTGATGAGCAGCTAATTGCGATATTTGACCAACTGGTTGCCAACAAACAGCTTGGTAACACTATCGTGGTAATCACCGCCAACCACGGCACCGAGTTCAATGAAACCGGTACCAACAGCTGGGGGGCGAGCAGCAACTACAGCAAATACCAGCTTCAAGTGCCAATGATCATCCACTGGCCAGAGAGTGTCGCATCGGTGACCAACCGCCTGACCAGCCACTTGGATCTAGTACCAACGCTGATGGAATCACTGCTGAATGTATCAACGCCGGCATCAACCTACAGTAGCGGTGCCAGCCTATTCGAAGCAACACCAAAACGGCGCTGGCTGCTAGCTGGTAATGACAGCGACATTGTCATGATCCAGCCAAAGAGCACGACCGTTGTTGACAAATACGGTAATTATCGGGTTTATAATCAGCGTTATCAGAAACTTAACTCTGAAAAACCCAAGCTATCAACATTGATGCAGGCGATGCACGAGATTAAGCGTTTCAACCAGCCAGACTAGGCATATCTCGCCAAACCGTCATCAAAAAGGGCAGCGTCATCGCTGCCCTTGCTGTTTCGGCCGCCCACCACTGTGGCAACCCTCGTGAATAAAACACTATAGATAGTCTTGATTGGCGGCATAGCAGTGCTCATAACCATCCTGCCAGCCATTCGCATACTTGCCATCACTGTACATTCGCTCCGGATCCTGACGGAACCCATCATGGTAAGTGTCCGCCTGCTGCTCCCGGCTAGAGCAGCCATCTTGATAACCCTCTAGGTATGGGCGGACAAAACCCAGCTCTTTCAATGTTTGATGTCGGCTATCTGCGCACCCTGTTAGCCCAACAGCCACAATGCTAGCAATCCACCACTGCCTTGCCGATCCATTACTTATCATCTCGCCTCCTATGCTCACCGTTACACTACAATACCAATCGTAGTAAATAACAGGTCATTCAAGCCTGTGAATACGCTCAATAACTGCCTTAGACTTTCTGATTGTAAAATAACCACTTTTCGAAAAACCCCGCCTTGTTCCCCGGCATTTCCCACCTGACTATTTCTGCTATCTCAATGTAATTGATAGAACCTATCTCCTTAAGTTAAAAGTGATAACACCCAGAATGCAGTCTCAGTTTCAATATTTTGCTAATTTTTTGACCAATTAATGTCTTTCTAATTAGGCTTTAATGACCAAAATAGAGTGCAATGCGTGATGAGTTGCAAATTATTTCGAGGCATTTCTCAATTTCAATAAGTTAGAGAGTGCTAACTCCCTGTTTTGCGTGAGCTATAACCATTTTAGTTTGAAAAATCCGTAACAATAGGCAACGGCTAGAATAAAACGGATGGTCAGCCTTGGCTCAGCAACAACTCAACACTTTTTACCAACGCCTTTTGTCCCAATGGGGAAAAGCACATGGATTACGCTCAATAACTGAAATTACCTGCCGCAACTTATCTTTAAGTTTTGCAACAGAGCGGGCATGGTTAGTTATCGCCTATAAAGCACGATGGAAGATCTTGGTTGAAATGAATAGCAATGGCATTTTCTTCCAATATCCGCCGTCGGAGGTCAGCGATCAAGACGAACTTCCCTTTTTTCAAATATCCAAAGCCGTACGTCAACGTCAACTCACCATAGAGCCGGAATCCGATCATTTCCGCTTATGGCTCCCTCTTGAGCGCCGTTCAATGATTATTGGATGTATCGTCGTCGACCTGCCCGACAACGAACAATGCCGGCAGTTACGGGGGGAGGATTTTCAACCGCTGGCTAGCCTTGTGGCTTCCGAGCTTGACGCGTTTATTCTCAATGCATCGATTCAGGACGAACATGCCGGACGCCGCTCGGCAGAGCGCGAACTGGAAATCAGTCTCACAGAACAGCAGCACCTCCAGCAGCAGCTTCAAGCACTGCATGATATCTCTTTCGATATGTGGCGAACCAATTCGCTCAAGGAGTTACTGTTTACCGCCATTGATCAAGCCAAGCAAAAATTGCATGTCGACCGTATGGCAATATTCCTGATCAATGGAGACAACAAAATTCAAGGGACATTCGGTACCGATATCCACGGCAATACCGTGGACGAGTCCTATTTTGAATCTGATATTCCCGATCTGTGGTTCACCCACCAAAGTTTGATCACCAAGGGCGAATACTTGGCTATCGAGCAAGATACCCCGTTGTACCACGACCTAAAACAAGTTGGATTTGGCTGGAGTGCTTTTGTCTCGCTATGGGATGAGGATACCCCCATCGGCTGGATAGCCTGCGATAACCTACTCAGCGGTATGCCGGTACAAAGCTATCACCGTCAAATCCTCAAGCAATTTGGTTTTATCGTATCGCAGCAATATGTCCGCCGGCAGGCTGAAGAACAGCTCCGCCAGCTTAATACGGAACTCGAGCAACGGGTCGCCGAACGTACCGAAGCCCTGCAGATTGCAAACAAAAACCTCAAGATGATGTCGAGCCAGGATGCCTTGACCAAGGTTGCTAACAGGCGTGTATTTGATGAACGCTTCATTGATGAATGGCGTCGGGCCGAACGCCACCAGATGCCGATTTCACTCCTGATCATCGACGTTGATCACTTCAAACGCTACAACGATCATTACGGCCATGCCGCCGGTGACCAATGTCTGTTTGATATTGCCCAAGCCCTCTCAACCCTTGAAAGGCGAGCTGGAACGTTATTTGCCCGCTACGGCGGTGAAGAATTCGTTCTGCTGATGCCCGGCCAAGACAAGCATGCCGCCCAATACACGGCTAAGCGCGCCCTCCACACAATTCGCTCACTGGAGCTACCCAGAACGGATGGGGCTGATAGCGCACCGAATATCGTTACCATCAGTATCGGGGGCTATACCGTCATACCATCAACCTACACCACCCCACGCCAGTTCTTCCAACAGGCCGACGAAGCCCTGTATGCCGCCAAGGATCAGGGCCGGAATGACTTTGTTATCAAGGGGTGAGCAGACGGCTCAAACTCAGCGGCGACTACAAAACACTAACGACAAAACCACAATGGCTACCTCTCTGGGCAGCAGCCACTTCGGGCATCGAGGTTTGCGTTCAGCTGTTTTTCTTTGGCGCTTGTTTTTTGGTTGCGGTTCTGCGCCCGGCTCCTGCTGATTTTGCCGATTTCGCCGTTGATGATTTACGGTAGCGCCGCGCACCTTTGGCCGGTTCCGGCGATTTCAAATCTCGCAAACTCGGCGGGATCTCGCTGTTCTTTACTTTATCCATCAAAGCGGTAACCTGACTCTCCAGCGCCGCCATAAATGGTGAGTAGGCACATTTTCTATCAGCCATATCCTGCAACTGGTGTTCCCAATGAGCCGTCATATCCGGGTATGTTGATTCATCAGGCAATGCGTATACCAACCCCCGTCCTGCTTCGCTGGCATGAATATTCTTGGCCTGACGTACCAATAGCTGGCGCTTGAACAAGGTATCGAGAATGCCCGCCCGCGTCGCCTCTGTTCCAAGGCCATCGGTGTCACGCAATATTTTTTTCAGTCCGCTATCGGAAACGAAACGCGCAATACCGGTCATCGCCTGCAGCAAGGTGGCCTCGGTAAATGCCTTTGGCGGCTCGGTCATCTTGTCTTTGATCTCGCCGTCGCGACACGTCAGCACCGTTCCTTTACGCAGAGGAGGGACTTTATCGGCCAAGTCGGCATCGTTATTCTCTTTATTCTCTTTGCTGTCATCTCGCCCTAGCAGTACTCGCCATCCCGGCGCCATCAATTGACGGCCACGGGCAACAAACTCCCCGCCGGCAATAGCGAACACCAGTCGGGCTTCGCTGTACACCGCTGCCGGGTAGAACTGCATCAAATATTGCCGAGCCACCAACTGATAGACTTTCTGTTCTGCACTGCTCAAACTCGTCGGATTGACAGCCTTCGGGGTTGGGATAATGGCATGGTGGGCATCCACCTTCTTATCATTCCACGCCTTGGACTTGAGCGAAGTATCGCTGTTTGCCACCGCTGTCGCGAGTTGCGGGTCTGTCGCGGCAACCGCTTTGCTAACCTCATCGGCCTGTCGGAAATGATCCATTGGCAAATAACGGCAATCGGAACGTGGGTAGGTAATCACTTTATGCTTTTCATAGAGTGACTGACAGGTGGCCAGTACATCAGCAGCACTCATGGCGTAGCGTTTGGCGGCATCAATCTGCAACGCCGAAAGAGAGTATGGCAAGGGAGGTGCCTGACGGCTCTCCTTGCGCTCGGAATCGGTCACTTCGGCTGGCTGGCCCTTGATCCGGCTAACCACGTTCTCGCAAAGTTTGCGGTTAAGTACCCGCCCGTCTTCATCCTGCCAAGGCTGGCACGCCTCGCTTGGCACCCAGCGGGCTCGGATCTCCATGTCCTGATAGGGGATCAGAGCAAACACTTCGTAAAATGGCTTAGGAACAAAATTGGCGATCTCATCATCACGCCGGGTCACCAACCCAAGAACTGGCGTCTGTACCCGACCGACTGACAATACGCCCCGGTAGCCGCCTTTTTGGCCAAGCAGCGTATAGGCGCGGGTCATGTTCATACCGTACAGCCAATCTGCGCGCGACCGTGCCAACGCCGATACCGACAGGGGAATAAAATCACGGTTGCTGCGAAGTTTATCCAACGCCCGCTTGACTGCTGCAGGGTTCAAGTCAGAAATTAACAAACGTTGAATAGTCGCCTTCTTGCTCTGAGACACCTTCACATAATCGATGACTTCATCCACCAGCAACTGGCCTTCCCGGTCAGGGTCACCGGCATGGACAATTTCGCTCGCCTGCTTACACAGCTTGCGTACCACAGAAAGTTGTTTGCTCGCTGATTTTCGCGGCTTCAACTGCCACTGTTGGGGGACAATGGGCAGATCAGCCATATTCCATTTTTTAAATCGTTCATCGTAAGCATCCGGCTCCACCTGCTCAAGCAAATGGCCAATACACCAGGTCACCACATCACCGTTTCCAACTTCAATATAACCATCATGGTTTTTGTGCGGACGGGGTAATACGGCAGCAATTGCGCGACCAAGGCTTGGTTTTTCAGCGATATAAAGACGGCTCATTACAGTATTCTGATCACTCATTTAATGCCGAGACTGTACCGAAAAGTCCTCAATGCAGCAACCAAAACACTGGATATATACACAGATACCCACCCTCAGCATACCTGTAGAGAATGCAACAGCTTGAAGTGCTGCAAAGTTAGGCGTAAGGTGCCTAAAAAAACAAGGGATATCCAAATATGAGAAAAAATCCTTCTCTTGGCGCTGTTACGCTAGCTATCACCATCGGCATAGCCGCTATGCACCCGGGTGTGAGTATGGCAGCCACCACACACTCTCAAGCACAACATCAAAATGAAAAACCGGATTTTGCCACCATGACGAATGTCATCGAAAAGAAGACCGCGTTTTTTGCCTACCTCGCCCCAGCCATCAAACAGATCAACCAACGTATTGAGGCTGACAGGGCTAAATTGCATTGCGCCTTCAAAGCTGCAGGCCCGATCGCCCCTTCTTCGTTTCTCAACGCAATGGCCAAGCAGTACAACGTACCTATGCCAGCCGGCGGCCCAGATCGTGATTGGCAGCAAGCCGTCCTCAAGCGAGCTGATATCATTCCTGCTCCGCTGGTAATGAGCCAAGCAGCCATTGAATCGGCTTGGGGCACCTCGCGCTTTGCCACCGAGGGCAATAACTATTTTGGCCAATGGTGCTATACCCAAGGCTGCGGTATTTTCCCGCATAAGGAAAATGGCGGTGCATTCCACGAAGTGAAACGTTTCGCGAATGTCGAAGCCGCAATCAACGCCTATTTTGATAACGTCAATACTAACCCGGCCTATCAAACCCTACGGGATATCCGGGCACAACGCCGCGCTGATAATCTTCCAATCACCGCTGATGCACTGGCAGCTGGCCTGCTCCACTACTCGCAAATCGGCGAGAAATACGTCACTGAAATCCGTGACATGGTACGAGACGATAGCAAGTACATGCCGCAATCCTAGGCAATACATGACTTACTGACAAAAAAATACCCGGCCAGAGACCGGGTATTTTTTAACTTGGGTTAGCTGTACTTAACGCTCAGCAAGCCAAGCTTTAACCTCATCATACTGCCCACGGAAGACAATACGCTCAGCCTTCTTGCTCAGCTGATAGGTGTACATAGGATCATAATACTGCTCAAGCAATATGGTCAGCCAATCATAGTGACCGGTTAGATCGCCCGTTGCCTGCATCTGTCTAACAGCCTGTTGTTGGATATTGAGCACCTCATCATAGCGCTCATTGCCTAGGCGTTTGCGAATACTGAACATGCTTCGTTCTAGATACTCGGCGAAACTCACCCAGCCCGCATCCTCGCCATATTCAGTGCAGAAGTCACGCTGCATCCGAATAACATAGTCGGCCAACAGACGCTCAAGACGCACATCCAACGGGTCATCCACAACCGCAAGCTGTGCCAGCTGCATTGCATGATGAATAGGCAACGGTACGCTGGCAGAGCCGATAGCTTTACCTTCATCCTCTAGGACGAAACTCCGCTGGCCTGCATCAAGTTTTTTGAGGATCTCTACCGCCAGCACATTTTCAAAATCAATCTGAGTGCGCTGAGCCGAGACATAACGACCAAACGAAGAGCCACGGTGATTTGCCGCACCTTCCAGATCGAGGCCGTTGGCTAGCTCATTGACCATAATGGTCTTGCCGCTACCGGTATTACCACCCACCAGCGTCACTGGCATTGCCGCAGCCTGCTCGATGGTATCAATAAGGAAGCGGCGCAGAGCCTTGTAACCACCAACAACAAACGGGTAGTCAATACCTGCCTCACGCAGCCATTGCTGACTGATCTGCGAGCGCAAACCACCACGGAAGCAATAGAGATAACCGTTCGGGTTCGCTTCACAAAAAGCCTTCCACTGAGCGACTCGAGCCGCTTTGACCTCACCATTGACCAATTCATGGCCCAGTTCAATCGCAGCCGCCTGACCTTTTTCTTTATAACAAGTCCCCACCGCCTTACGTTCATCATCTTCCATCAACGGATGACTCACCGAGGTTGGGAATGCGCCTTGACTAAACTCAACAGGGGCTCGCATGTCCATCAACGGCGTATCGTTAAGGAATAATTGGCGGTAATCTTCACAATTTGGACGTGTCATAATTAGCGGATCTCGATCAATACAGTCTCGCCATCCTCGGCTTTATGCAACTCACCAATAGCATTAAGCACAATCCCGTGCTTCTCGGCTACAGCCTGTACTTCGCTTTCAGCATCAGGAGATACGGCCAGCAACAAACCACCAGATGTCTGAGGATCACAAAGCAGCGATTTCTGTTGTTCAGTGATCTCTGCCACACGGTGCCCATAGCTCGCATAGTTGCGGCCTGTGCCACCCGGAACACATCCTTGCTCAATATAATCAAACACATTAGGCAAGTGTGGAACCTGATCAAAATCCAGTGTCGCTTTAAGACCGCTACCTTCACAAATCTCATTCAGGTGGCCCAACAAACCAAAACCGGTTACGTCCGTCATCGCCTTCACGCCTTCGATATCGGCAAAATCAGCACCCGGCTTGTTCAGTTTGCACATCCAATCACGAGCCAAGCCCTGATGTTCAGGCTTCAGTTGAGATTTTTTCTCCGCTGTCGTCAGCACGCCAATGCCCAATGGCTTGGTCAAAAATAGCTTGCAGCCAGCCTCAGCACAGTTGTTGCGCTTCACGCGGTCGGTATCAACAATACCAGTCACGGCCAAGCCGAAAATTGGCTCAGGTGCATCAATCGAGTGGCCACCCGCTAGGCTAATACCGGCTTCACGGCATACGGCACGACCGCCTTCAATCACTTGCTGGGCAATTTCAGGTGCCAGTACATTAACCGGCCAACCAAGGATAGCAATCGCCATGATCGGCTTGCCGCCCATCGCGTAGATATCACTGATGGCATTAGTCGCTGCGATTCGACCGAAATCATAAGGGTCATCGACAATCGGCATAAAGAAGTCGGTGGTACTGATAACAGCGGTGCCGTTACCCAAATCATAAACTGCCGCGTCGTCTTTGCTTTCATTGCCGACCAGCAGGTTAGGATCAGCGAACGGAGCGATCTGGGTACGAAGAATGGTATCCAGAACTTGAGGGGAAATTTTACAGCCACACCCTGCACCGTGGCTGTATTGAGTTAGGCGAACATTATCCATGACACGCTCCGATATTATTCAAAAGAGCGAAGGATTCTACTCCTGCGGGATCAGGCTGTCACGTAGCTTGATCAAAAAGCCGCGCGTTAGCACCTTTGCAGCTGGCATTTAAACAGGGATAGCAGCTGTACAAAGGACTATCGACTATAGATATTCAACATAGCGGCTGACATCGCGCTCTGGCACTTTAGCCTCACGGCAGGCGGCGGTGCCAAGATACAAAAAACCGACGATCATATCGTCGCCTCTAACCCCAAGCGCCTCGCGAACCACGGAATGGTAGGCCCAACTCCCCGTCCGCCAAAAACCGGCATATCCCTGCGCAATCGCAGCCATCTGCATGGCCTGGGCAGCACAGCCGGCTGAGAGGTATTGCTCTATCTGAGGCACTTTGTCATGCTCAGCCACTTTCGCCACCACGGTGATAACCATAGGCGCCCGAAACGGAGCCTTGTTGGCTTTATCTATTACCTCGGGACTAGCTCCATCAGCCCTTGCGGCCTCAGCTAAGATATCAGCCAACTTTTGGACTCCGTCGCCGTGCGAAACAATAAACCGCCACGGAGTCAAACCGCCGTGGTCAGGGGCTCGCAGCCCAGCCCGGAGGATATTATCAAGATCCTCGCCCAACGGTGCAGGAGAGGTCATCTTTGGCAATGACCGACGATTTAGCAAAAGGGTTAGTGCATCCATATCAACCTCATTTTCCTTTTAACAACCCGTCAACCATAGCACACACTACCAACCAAGGCATTGCCACCAACCAGCACTTAAGATCAAATACGGGCCGCTAATTCAATACCTTGTCGAATAACCCGCTTAGCATCGACTTCACCGGCCACATCCGCGCCGCCAATCACATGCACCGAGACATTCATCGCTTTTAACGCATTCGACAGCATTTCAACAGAAGTCTGCCCGGCACAAACCACTATGTGGTCAACATCCAGCACCCGCGACTGACCCTCAACGGTAATGTGCAATCCCTGATCATCAATCTTGTCGTAATTGACCCCGCTAAGCATCTCCACGCCGCGCTTTTCAAGCACTCTCTTGTGGATCCAACCGGTTGTCTTACCCGGCCCCTTGCCCATTTTCCCCGCCCGGCGCTGCATCAACCAGACCTGTCGCTGGCTCACATACTCATCATGGGGATAGAGCCCGCCGGGATGGGAAATCGCTTTATCGATCCCCCAATCTTTAAGCCAATCATCAAGATCCTGATGTTCGGGCTCAGTCAGCATGGTCGAGACATCAATCCCTATACCACCAGCGCCAATCACAGCAACTCGCTGACCCAGTTTGATCTGATCACGGATCAGCGTCTGGTAATCGATCACCTTGCCATGCTCGATGCCTGGAATATTAGGCATCCTCGGCTGAACCCCAGTTGCCACAATCACCTCGTCATAATCCTTCAGCTCGTCGGCCTGCACGGCATGGCTTAACTTAACGTTGACCCCGGTCTGCTCCAGACGACGACTGAAATAACGAATTGTTTCCTTGAACTCTTCCTTGCCAGGAATCTGCATCGCCAAATTGAACTGACCACCAAGATGGTCATTCTTCTCAAACAAATCCACCACAAAACCCCGTTCTGCCGCCGCAACAGCCGTTGCCATCCCAGCCGGACCTGCACCAACAACCGCAACCTTACGTTTGCCCGCGGCAGGCGTCAGAACCAATTCCGTTTCATAGCACGCCTGCGGGTTGACCAAACAACTGGCACGTTTACCAACAAATACATGGTCTAAACAGGCTTGGTTACAACCAATACAGGTGTTAATGTCATCCGCCCGGTCCTGCTCGGCTTTGAGCACAAAGTCCGGGTCGGCCAAAAACGGTCGTGCCATCGAGACCATATCCGCCTGTCCCGACGCCAGAATATCTTCCGCAACTTGCGGAGTATTGATTCGGTTACAGGTTACCAACGGGATAGAGACTTCGGATTTGAGTTTTTCCGTTACCCAGCTAAAGGCCGCCCTTGGTACTTGAGTCGCAATGGTTGGTACTCGCGCCTCGTGCCAGCCAATCCCTGTATTGAGGATCGTCACACCGGCCAACTCAAGCTGCTTGGCCAATTGGACAACCTCATCATGGGTGCTGCCCTGCTCGACCAGATCCAACATCGACAATCGAAATACGATAATAAAATCACGACCGGCACGTGCCCTAACCGCCTTGACCAATTCAATCGGGAAGCGAATTCTGTTTTCATAGCTGCCCCCCCACTCATCATAGCGATGGTTGGAACGCTTACAGATAAACTGGTTGATGAGATAGCCTTCCGATCCCATCAGCTCTACCCCATCATAGCCAGCTTCACGAGCTAATTCCGCGCTCTTGGCAAAGGCCTCGATGGTTTTTCGGATCTGGCGGTGGCTCATTTCACTCGGGGTAAATTTGGAAATTGGCGATTTGACCGCCGAAGCACTGACCGCAAAGGGGTGCAGCGCATAACGGCCAGCATGGAGCAGCTGAAGGGCTATTTTACCCCCCTGCTCATGGACGGCATCAGTAATGGCCCTGTGCGCCCGAGCGGCTCGCGCCGAGCTAAACTCCGCGCTCAGAGGATGAAGCCTGCCGCGAAAATTGGGAGAAAAACCACCGGTCACAATCAGTCCCACACCACCTTTCGCACGGGCCGCATAAAAGGCCGCCAGCTTCTTGAAACCATCTCGGGCTTCTTCCAAGCCAGTATGCATCGACCCCATCAAGACACGGTTGCGTAATGTTGTGAAACCAAGATCCAGCGGTGCTAATAGGTGAGAGTATGATTTATCTTCCATGGCATCCATTCTTCTTTTGGTATGGTCTGACCAGTATACGAAGCAATCTTACTTTTTTCAAACAACTGTTTACAACGACTTAACAATAAATTGATTTAGATCTAACCAGCCACATCATGAAACCCATTAGCCATTGTTGCAAGCCAGGCCGCAATTGCCTTTCGGTTCAGTTGGCTAAGAGCGATTTGTTACTGTAATTCCACGTTTACTACGTTAGGATAAGCGCATCGTAAACAGTCAGGAACAATCATGAAAACCATCTTCAAAGGAATTGGAAAGCTATTCCGAGGGATATGGAAACTGATCAGCTTTGCCCGCCAATTGCTGATCAACCTGTTCTTCCTTATCTTTATCGGCATTATCATTTTTGCCTTCTCTGAAAGCGACAAACAACCGCTATTACCAGAAAGCGCAGCATTGGTACTCAACCTGCAAGGGCCTATCGTTGAGCAACGCACTCCAACCAACCCAATCGACAACCTGACCAGCAGCGCGCTGGGCGGTGAGCAAGTACAAGAAAACGTACTGTTCGATATCGTTGACACTCTGCGCACAGCTAAAACCGATGAACGAATCACCGGACTCGTGCTCGACCTGCGCAATATGCCAGAAACCAATCTGACCAAGCTGCGCTACATTGCCAAGGCCATTACCGAGTTCAAGCAATCAGGCAAGCCAGTTATCGCTTTTGGCGAGAACTTCCGCCAGAGCCAGTACTACCTATCGTCTTTTGCTGACAAACTCTACATGTCGCCAGACGGCGGCGTGCTGCTAAACGGCTATGGCACTTACAGCCTGTACTACAAAACGCTACTTGAGAAGCTGAACATCAACACCCACGTCTTCCGTGTAGGTACGTACAAATCGTTTGTTGAACCGTACACCCAAGACGGCATGTCAGAAGCTGCGCGTGAGGCCAATACCGCATGGTTGAATCAACTATGGACCGCCTACACCAACGACGTTGCAAGCAACCGTAAGATTGATGCCGCGGCCCTGACACCGGAACTCGATATCTTTGTTGAAAAATTCAAGGCTGCAAACGGCGATTTTGCAAAACTCAGCCTGCAAATGGGCCTCGTCGATGAGCTGATCAACCGCCCTCAGCTGAGCGCTAAATTGATTGAGCAGTTCGGCAGCGATGGCGATCACAGCTTCAACCATGTCAGCTACTACGACTACATGCCTCTAACCAAAGCCCCTACTCTGCCGGGAGACAATGAAATTGCCGTTGTGGTTGCCAGCGGCGCGATCATGGACGGCGAGCAGCGTAAAGGCACCGTCGGGGGCGATACAACCGCTGCACTTCTACGTGAAGCCCGCAACGATGATAACGTTAAGGCCGTTTTGCTTCGCGTAGACAGCCCAGGGGGCAGCGCCTTTGCCTCAGAGGTTATCCGCAACGAAGTTGATGCCCTGAAAGCGGCCGGCAAGCCCGTTGTTGTCTCTATGTCGAGTGTCGCAGCATCAGGCGGCTACTGGATTTCGGCCAGCGCCGATAAGATCATGGCCAACCCTACGACCATCACCGGTTCAATCGGTATTTTTGCTATTTTGACGACCTTTGAAAAAGGCCTCGAAAAAATGGGGGTATATAGCGATGGTGTCGGCACCACCCCATTTGCTGGCGTTGGTGTAACCCGTGAACTGCCACAGGGCGTGGCAGAGATTTTCCAGCTCGGCATCGAAAATGGCTACCAGCGCTTCATCGGGCTTGTCAGCCAATACCGCAACATGTCACTGGAAGAAGCAGACAAAGTCGCTCAAGGCCGCGTTTGGACTGGCGAAGATGCTCTCAAGCTAGGCTTGGTTGATCAGCTAGGTGATTTCGATGACGCCGTTGCGGCCACGGCTGAACTGGCGAATCTTGGTGATAATTACCAAATTCGTTGGATGGAACAACCACTTAGCCCTGCTCAGCTATTTATGCAGCAACTAAGCGGCGGTGCCAAGGCACTCATTGCCCAAGCACTGTTTGATAACGTACCTGCAGCACTCCAACCTGTTTCACAACAGGTTGTAACAGACTTGTCTACGTTGAGTAACTTCAACGATCCAAAAGGGCAATACGCATTCTGCTTGAACTGTATCAATAACCAAAAGTGAGACTCAGCCCGGCATTGCCGGGCTTTTTTTACCCGCTGTAGACCGTATAATGCCCCCACTCCAAACCGACATTCTGTACCCACATATGGAAAGAAAACATATTTACATTGCCTATACAGGCGGCACCATCGGCATGCAAAAGTCTGATCACGGTTATATCCCAGTATCTGGCTTTATGGAAAAACAGCTTGAGAGCATGCCTGAATTCCATCGTGCAGAAATGCCAAAGTTCACTATCCACGAATACGATCCACTGATCGACTCTTCGGATATGACGCCAGCGGATTGGCAGCGCATTGCTGATGATATCAAAGCGAACTACGACAAATACGACGGTTTTGTCATTCTGCATGGTACGGATACCATGGCATATACCGCCTCAGCCCTGTCGTTCATGTTCGAAAACCTAGACAAGCCGGTCATTGTGACAGGCTCACAAATTCCACTGGCAGAACTGCGTTCTGACGGCCAGAGCAACTTGCTCAATGCCCTGCATATTGCCGCTAACTACCCGATCAACGAAGTCACTGTATTCTTCAACAACAAATTGATCCGTGGTAACCGCAGTACCAAGGCACATGCTGACGGGTTTGGTGCATTCATTTCCCCAAACCTGCCACCATTGTTAGAAGCCGGGATCAACATCCAGATCAACAATGTCGAAATCGACAAGAAACCTGACGGGCCATTCAAGGTACACAACATCACGCCGCAACCTATCGGCGTCATCACCATGTACCCGGGGATATCACCAGAAGTGATCCGCAACACCCTGCGTCAGCCCGTGAATGCGATGATCCTGCTAACCTTTGGTGTCGGCAACGCGCCGCAAAATCCTGAGCTGCTTGCACAGCTCACAGAAGCCACCAACCGTGGTGTTGTCGTGATGAACCTGACCCAGTGCCTATCAGGCAAGGTCAACATGGGTGGCTATGCGACAGGCTGTGCCCTTGCCGATGCCGGTGTCCTGAGCGGTTATGACATGACCCCCGAAGCTGCACTGGCCAAGCTGCATTACCTACTGAGCCAGAATCTGCCGATCGAAACCGTCCGCAGCCTGATGCAGCAGGATCTACGTGGCGAGCTTACCCACTAAGCCAAGTAAGCCAAGCGAGTCAGTCTCTCCTCGTCGTAATGACACAAAACGCATCAAAAAACGGAAGTGACTCACTTCCGTTTTTTTATACAACCAAACGACCTCATCCACAGCGGGGACTACACTATCTCTATATTCACCGATCACTAGAGGTACGCTACGCCATGATCCTTCACGGTTCGTCAATTTCACCCTTTGTCCGCAAAATCATGCTTGCCCTCGCTTACAAGGGGATCAATTACGAGCTAAAACCCCTTAACCCCTTTCTCGAAAAAGAGCTGGCCCAAAAACGCCACCCTATGGGCAAAGTTCCGGTACTTGAACATAACGAACACAACGTCATCGACTCCACCGTTATCGCCCATTATCTTGACGATCTGATGCCCGTGCCGCCACTCTACCCGGGAGATGCCGCAACCAGGGCGCAAATCCGATGGCTAGAAGAATACGCCGATACCCGGCTGACATCGCTCGTTGGCGGTGTATTGTTCTACCAAAAAATACTTAGGGGGAAAATGCTCGGCAAAGAGGTTGATGACCAAGCCGTAGAGCAGTGTCAGGGACAACACCTACCATTGGCGTTGACCTACCTAGAAGAGCAGATCCCCGCACAGGGTTTTATTGGGTCCCAGTTGTCGATGGCCGAAATCAGCCTTTGGAGTGTATTGCGCAGTGGCTGGATGGCTGGAATAAGGCTCCCTAATTACCCTCGACTCCATGCTTATCTGGCACGGATAGAACAAGAGCCGTGGGTTGCCAATCTGATGGCCGAAGAAGATCACGAACTTGCAGGGTTCTACTGCAAGCCCATTATCTTGGGGACATACGAATAGACACACAAAGCGCCATCAATACATGAAAACTAGAGCTGGCGGTGATCAAACCGAGCAATCTCGACCGCCTCATCCTCTTTCTCGTCAACAGAAAAATCCCGCTTGAGTTCGGCTTTTGACTTAAACTTGAGCTCCCCACCTTGTGCAACTGTCATATGTTCTGCCTCAGTATTATACCGAGACTGGTACAACATCACCGCTTGCAAGGCTGAGTCCTTCTGAGCATCCGTCAGCGGCGTTCCATCTGGCCACTTACCCGTTTCAACGGCTTGGCACATCCGCAGGTACACCTCTGGCGTCATTGCGTTCAATAGCTGTTCTAATTCCACGCTGGCTTTCCTTCTCTGTATTGTTATCAAGGAAATAGTGCAGTTTCCCATTAATCACCGCAATGAAACGTCTCTGTTTTGTTCTCAGGATCACATTACCAGAACAACAGCTGACTGCCTGCAACCCTATATAGTCTGATAAAATAAAACTTCATCTCTGCAGTCGCCGCTTGCCGAAACCTGACCAATAGCAAACAACACAATGAACAGAACAGCGTTATACATTACCACCATTCTCGCTACCGCGACCCTGACAGGCTGCTTCGATCGGCCCCGAACGACCGAAAGCCTGTGCGAAAAGCATCCCGAAATCTGCCAAGACACCAATCTCAGAGATAGTCAGTGTCGCCTGCCGCGCACGCATTTGATTTGGCAACGCTATGATGTACTGAATACGCCAAGCGATCTGGAAAAGTTCAAAGAGCTCAAGCTCACCTACGACTATCAGGAATGCCTTGAGTATGCTGCGCTCATCGAGCCTCGGGAAGAAAAAGAACGTAAAAGCCGGCGTACACAGGCCCTTATTAATGCCTACACAGCCATTGAACGCCTGTTGCAAGAACTGAGTGACTCAACCGAGCCTGAAATCCTGTATTTCCGCTGGGGTCAAGGTGATCATAAAGCGCTTGATCAGTTTCTCTCCAAAGAAGGGCTTCCAGAGATGGAGACCCCGGAGATCCAATTCGCCCTTGCCAGTATTTATAGTGCCAAGGACCAAGACAAGACCATCAGGCTGCTCAACCATGCTCTGGAGCTCTATTCCCCGGATCAACCGATTAAGCAGGAGATAATCCAAAGTCTGGCAACTCATGCCCACCAGCGGGGTCAGTCGCAACAAGCATTTTTGTGGGGTCGAGTCGGCATTGAACTGGGAATGGCAGTTAGCAGCACGGAAAAACTAAATGCCTTCTACCCGATGGACGACGCGCTACGCATGCACTTGGAGAAACAAGCTGTCGAGATCGCCAAGGCCATCAAGCAAGGCAGATACCGAGAGGATATGTCCATTCCTGCCCCACTACCCGAGCCAGAACTAGCCTCCTAATCTCCTAAGGCAAGGATACGAAATAAAAAAACGGCGCTGTGTAGACAGCGCCGTTTTACATTCATTACGGATCAACCGAGTAAGGCCGGAATACAACGCATACCTGCTTGCGCTACTCGTCCGTATCCTTCTGACCAAAGATCAAAGAAACCGAATTGACACAATACCGCTCCCCCGTCGTCACAGGACCATCAGGAAAAACATGTCCAAGGTGACTGTCACACTGGGCACAGCGAATTTCAACCCGCTGCATACCATGACTACGATCATCTAGGTAGATAATGGCATCTTTTTGAATCGGGGCATCGAAGCTCGGCCAGCCACAACCAGAATCGTATTTACTTTCAGAATGAAACAGCGGGGCCTCGCAACATGTGCAGCTGTAGACACCTGTTTCACGGTTATGAAGAAGCTTGCCAGAAAACGGAGCTTCTGTGCCGCGCTCACGGCAAACCCGATATGCCTCATCGGAAAGTCGTTCGCGCCAGTAAGCATCTGTTTTTTCAAACATTACTATATCCTTATATATTGTTCGTATATTTCGTGCAGAAAATAGGTTGCGTTTGATGCCTCGTGTAGCACATACTTTCTGCTCGAAAGGATTTTACATCTTCAACGTCCATTTAAGCATATTTTGCCTAACTGAGTGTTGATATTAAAAGTTAATAACGGTAATGGTGGATATTCATACAAACCCTGCTCAAATTTGCAGCGTTGTATAGGGAATGTAAAAAAAATCCGAACTTTTTTTTGACCTTACGCAATTTAAGTTCGTTTTTCACTTGCAGGGTTACGCTAGATTCTGTAATTTTACTACCAGTTATCTTTCATTAGAAATTAAGTTGTGGAGCAACTGTAATGACTATCAAAGTAGGTATTAACGGTTTTGGCCGTATCGGTCGTTTTGTATTTCGTGCTGCTCAAGAGCGCGCTGACATCGAAGTAGTAGGTATCAACGACCTAATCGATGTTGATTACATGGCTTACATGCTGAAGTACGACTCAACTCACGGTCGTTTCAACGGCACTGTTGAAGTTAAAGACGGCAACCTAATCGTTAACGGTAAAACTGTTCGCGTAACAGCTGAGCGCAACCCAACTGACCTTAAGTGGGACGAAATTGGTGTTGACGTAGTTGCTGAAGCAACTGGTATCTTCCTAACTGACGAAACTGCTCGTCAGCACATCACTGCTGGTGCGAAGAAAGTTGTTCTAACTGGTCCTTCTAAAGACGCAACTCCAATGTTCGTTATGGGCGTGAACGATTCAACTTACGCAGGTCAGGATATCGTTTCTAACGCTTCTTGTACTACTAACTGCCTAGCGCCTATCGCTAAAGTTCTTAACGACAAGTTCGGTATCGTTTCTGGTCTTATGACTACAGTTCACGCTACTACAGCGACTCAGAAAACTGTTGACGGTCCTTCTGCTAAAGACTGGCGTGGTGGTCGTGGTGCTTCTCAGAACATCATCCCATCTTCAACTGGTGCTGCTAAAGCTGTAGGCGTTGTTCTTCCTGAGCTAAACGGCAAGCTAACTGGTATGGCTTTCCGCGTACCAACTGCGAACGTTTCTGTTGTTGACCTAACAGTTAACCTAGAGAAAGGCGCATCTTACGAAGCTATCTGTGCAGCAATGAAAGAAGCTTCTGAAGGCGAGCTGAAAGGCGTTCTAGGCTACACTGAAGATCAAGTTGTATCTCAGGACTTCATCGGTGAAGTACAGACTTCTGTATTCGATGCTAAAGCTGGTATCGCTCTAACTGACAACTTCGTTAAAGTTGTATCTTGGTACGACAACGAAATCGGTTACTCAAACAAAGTTCTAGACCTAATCGCTCACATCTCTAAGTAATGTAAGCTTTTAGCTAGGATTAAAAAGGCGGCGCTACGGTGTCGCCTTTTTTGTATCTGCTATTTGCGTAACAGGACGGGCTACAGAGCTACAAAACCCGCCTATACCATAGCAAATTAAGTCAAACCAAACGTGAGGATGTAAGCAATACGATTCAAGGCATCTCACCAATTTGTTTGAAAAACAAACAGCCCAAGGCATTAACGACAGACTTGGATAAAATTACCAGAAATAATTACGTGACCGTCATCACAAAACAAGTCACAAATTTAACAAATAAATTTTAATAGTCGCAGATAATTTTTAAATAAAAATAAGTATTCCTATGCCTGAACGCTCCCCGCTATAACATTGCGAGCAAGTCTTCAGCCATAGTCGTATTGTTTATCAAGGAGCGCATGATGGATCGTCATAACCTTACTCCCCTCACCGTACTTTCTGATGCTGTAACTGTTTGCGAATACCAAGGGCTAAAAATAGTCCGCGTGATCCACGATACTGCCGAGGCTGGAATTTCCCTCCACGGCGGCCACCTGATCTGGTTCAAACCTGCAGGAGAAAATGATGTTATCTGGCTCAGCGAAAAAGCTGAATTTGATCCGGCAAAAGCTATCCGTGGCGGTATTCCGGTTTGCTGGCCGTGGTTTGGCAAGGCAGGTAACCCGTCACACGGTTTCGCCCGCACCTCAGAATGGTCGCTGAAAGAACACCGTGAAAACGAACACGGCGTTATCGTTGCCCTAGAGCTGACAGACTCCGAAGCAACACGTGCGGTTTGGCCTCATGCCTTCCATAACCTGCTGACATTTGAAATAGGTGCCGAGCTAAACGTTACGCTTACTTCAACCAATACAGACAGCTCCGCTTGGGATTACTCCGGCGCATTGCACACTTACTTTGATATCGCCGATATCCGCCACGCCCAGATCACCGGCATGGGTCCTAGCTACCTAGATAGCACCCAAGGTGGGTTGGAATGCCAAGGCGAAGAAATGCTGACATTTACCGCAGAAATCGACCGGGTCTACACTCAGCCAGATGAGAATGTGGTTATCGCCGATGTAAACGGCCAGCGTAAAATTAACGTCAGCAACAACGGTCACAACGCCGCTGTGATCTGGAACCCTTGGCAAGAGCTATCAATCAGCATGGGTGACATGGCGGACAACAGCTTTGAAACAATGGTATGTGTTGAATCGACCATTCGTAGCGACCGACCGATTACCCTTCAGCCTGGTGAGTCACATTCACTTAGCACCAGGGTTGCAACCCAAAACTAAGCTGCATACTTGTTATACTGTTCGGGGCAGCACTTGCCCCGAACAGTATTACGCCAGCATCTGACCATTGGCTTCAATCAAGACCCAGCCATTACCGTCCGGATCGGCAAATGTCGCAAAGCGCCCGCCAATAATACTGACGATCTCAGATAACGGCACACCTCGGTTTACCAGCTCGGTATGGGTCGCATGGATATCTTCCGTCTGTACCACCAACCCCTGCACTGAACCCGCCTCCATACCACCGAATGGCGTTACCAAGCTAATCGTCGTTTCGGCGCCTTTCGGGGCCAATTGGATCCAACGCTTATGGTTATCGGCATGATGGTCTCGTATCAGTTCAAATCCAAGAGCATCTCGATAAAACGCCAATGCCAGTCCCTGATCTGAAACCGGTATCGACACCGTATCTACACGCGAAATCCCCATAAATCACCCTCCCCTTAATGAGCATTTGAAAAGCTTATGCCATAGCTTTTGATTTAGCTCACAAAATAAGCGCATGTCGCATAAACTCGACACTTTGATGCAGCCTATTCAAACAGTCATTATTAGGATTCCTTTCATTTACAGCTCTTGTAAAAAGCAGGAAAAGGCCTAAAAAGCATCATTCTCCGGATAACCAGCAACAATTTGCAATTTCAATGCATGAAATCCTTTTCATTTGGCTTATATAGCCAGTATTGGAATAAATTCCATTGAATTCGACTGACTATTTTTTCAGCCGCATTGATCACATTTTTATTACAACTTGGTTAAAAAAATTTAAAGAGTAGTACTTGCAGAACAAAGAGGATCAGAGGATAGTGGATGAATGTACCAAAGGTACTAAGCTCATCAGGTAAAGGGGTACAAGGAAATTTAGTTTAGAAACCAACAACTCAGTCACGCAATTTAATCAGTTAGGTCTAGTCTTAGAACTAAGGGATGTGAAAGTAATTTGTTTTCGTCCTTTCTAATTGATTGAAGAACGATTCAGGGGGCATACCATGAGTATTTTTGACCACTATCGTCAGCGCTACGAAGAAGCCAAGGATGAAGAGCTTTCATTGCAAGAATTCCTTGAGATTTGTCGTAACGACCGCAGTGCCTACGTCAACGCAGCAGAACGTCTGCTTATGGCAATTGGCGAACCAGAAATGATCGACACTGCACAGGATCCGCGTTTGAGCCGTTTGTTCTCAAACCGCGTCATTTCCCGTTATAAAACCTTTGAAGATTTTTATGGTATGGAAGAAGCTATCGAGCAGATCGTTTCATACCTAAAACACGCCGCTCAAGGCCTTGAAGAGCGCAAACAGATCCTTTATTTGCTCGGTCCGGTAGGTGGCGGTAAGTCATCGCTCGCCGAAAAGCTCAAGAGCCTAATGCAAAAAGTCCCCGTATACGTTCTAACGGCAAACGGCGAGACAAGTCCAGTCAACGATCATCCTTTCTGCCTATTCGATAAAGTAGAAGATGGCGATATTCTAAAAAAAGAGTACGGCATTCCCGAACGCTATCTCAATACCATCATGTCACCATGGGCAGCCAAACGTCTCCATGAATTTGGTGGTGACATCACCAAATTCAAAGTCGTTAAGGTTCGACCTTCTATCCTCGACCAAATCGGTATTGCCAAAACAGAGCCGGGGGATGAAAACAACCAGGATATTTCATCACTGGTCGGTAAAGTCGATATTCGCCAGCTTGAGCACTTCTCACAAGATGACCCAGATGCCTACAGCTATTCAGGCGCACTTTGTAAGGCCAACCAAGGCCTGATGGAGTTCGTTGAGATGTTCAAGGCACCGCTCAAAGTGCTCCACCCGTTGCTGACGGCCACACAGGAAGGTAACTACAACGGTACCGAAGGGCTCTCTGCGCTGCCATTTGACGGGATCATCCTCGCCCACTCCAACGAATCGGAGTGGCAGACATTCCGTAACAACAAGAACAACGAGGCCTTTTTAGACCGAGTGTTCATCGTGAAAGTCCCTTACTGCCTGCGCGTTTCAGAAGAGATCAAAATCTACGAAAAACTGCTGCAAAACAGTGAGCTATCTGCCGCACCGTGTTCGCCAAGCACATTGGAAATTCTTGCGCGCTTCTCTGTTCTTTCCCGCTTGAAAGAACCAGAAAACTCCAGCATGTATTCCAAAATGCGAGTGTACGACGGCGAAACGCTCAAAGACACCGATCCAAAAGCCAAGTCATACCAAGAGTACCGTGACTACGCCGGTGTGGATGAAGGGATGGCGGGCCTGTCTACCCGATTTGCGTTCAAGATCCTCTCTCGCGTGTTCAACTTCGACCACTCAGAGGTTGCTGCCAACCCGGTACACCTGTTCTACGTACTTGAGCAGCAAATCGAACGCGAGCAGTTCCCGCAAGAGCTGGCCGAAAAATACCTTGAGCACCTCAAAGGTTACCTGACGCCGAAGTATGTCGAATTCATCGGCAAGGAAATTCAGACCGCCTACCTAGAGTCCTACTCCGAGTATGGCCAGAATATTTTTGACCGTTACGTCAGCTATGCTGACTTCTGGATTCAAGACCAAGAGTACCGTGATCCGGAAACAGGCCAGCTATTTGACCGTGCTGCCCTGAACAACGAGCTGGAAAAAATCGAGAAACCAGCAGGGATCAGCAACCCGAAAGATTTCCGAAACGAAATCGTCAACTTCGTATTGCGAGCCCGCGCCAACAACGCAGGCAAAAACCCGAATTGGACCAGCTACGAGAAACTGCGCACCGTGATTGAGAAGAAAATGTTCTCAAACACTGAAGAGTTGCTGCCTGTTATCTCCTTCAACGCCAAAACATCCACCGACGAGCAGAAGAAACACGATGACTTCGTTGCCCGTATGATGGAAAAAGGCTACACACGCAAGCAGGTTCGCCTGCTGTCCGAATGGTACTTACGTGTCCGTAAGTCATCGTAACCAGTGTGGATAAGGACGAATGAGAGGGGGAGCTTATGGCGCATTTCATTGACCGCCGGCTCAACGGTAAAAATAAAAGCACGGTAAACCGTCAGCGTTTTCTGCGCCGTCATAAGCAGCAGATCAAAGAATCTATTGCCGATGCGGTAAACAAACGCTCGATTACCGATGTGGAAAGCGGTGAGGATATTTCAATTCCTTCTCGCGATATCCGTGAGCCAAGCTTTCATCAAGGACGGGGCGGACAACGTGAAGTTGTCCACCCAGGCAATGACCAGTTTACCCCCGGAGACCGAATTGAACGCCCCCAAGGAGGGGGCGGCCAAGGCGGAGCTGGGGAAGGACAAGCCAGCCCTGATGGTGAAGGCCAAGACGAGTTTGTATTCCAAATATCAAAGGACGAATACCTTGATCTCCTGTTCGAGGATTTGGAACTACCTAACTTGGAGAAAACCCAACTTAACAAGATTGTCGAATGGAAGACATTCCGCTCAGGTTACAAGTCATCTGGGGTTCCGGCCAATATTGCTATCGTAAAATCGTTGCAAAACTCATTGGCACGCCGTACCGCCATGACTGCCGCCAAGCGACGTCATTTGCGAGAGTTAGAGCGCGAGCTCGATCTCCTGATGAATACGGAACCGGCTCAACCCTTCGAAGAAGAGCGGGTGAAAGGCGAGATCCGGGTGCTTCGCGACAAAATCAGCAGCGTGCCGTTCATCGACACTTTTGATTTACGTTACAAAAACTACGAACGTCGGCCACAACCCACCAGCCAAGCAGTCATGTTCTGTCTGATGGATGTATCCGGTTCGATGGACCAAGCCACCAAGGATATGGCGAAACGCTTCTATATTCTGCTGTACTTGTTCCTAAACCGTACCTACAAGAATGTCGATGTTGTTTTCGTTCGTCACCATACCCAGGCTAAAGAAGTCGACGAACACGAATTTTTCTATTCACAGGAAACGGGCGGTACCATTGTATCCAGTGCACTGCGCTTAATGGATGAGATTATCAAGAAACGCTACTCACCGGCCGAATGGAATATTTACGCAGCCCAAGCCTCTGATGGCGATAACTGGGCTGACGACTCGCCGGGATGCCGTGAGTTGCTGGACACACAGATTCTGCCTGTTACCCGCTATTACTCATACATTGAAATCACTCGCCGGGCACATCAAACGCTTTGGCGAGAATATGAGGCACTGCAGGCGAGCCACAGTAATTTCGCGATGCAGAACATAAGGAGTGTGGAAGACATCTTCCCTGTATTCCGTGAGCTATTCAAAAAGCAAGTGAGTTAATTCGCTTTAGGGGGAGTGTGTTATGGAGACAACCGCAAAGTCTAAGACACTCAGTGATGGTCCAGATTGGACATTTGATTTATTGGATAAATACCATAAGGAAATCAAACGAGTAGCTGAACACTACCGGTTGGACTCCTACCCCAATCAAATTGAGATCATCACTGCCGAACAAATGATGGATGCTTATTCCAGTATCGGTATGCCCATTAACTACCATCACTGGTCGTTCGGTAAACGCTTTATCGAAACCGAGCGGGGCTACAAACATGGTCAAATGGGATTGGCCTACGAAATCGTAATCAATTCCGATCCATGTATCGCCTATCTGATGGAAGAGAACACCATTACCATGCAGGCATTGGTCATGGCCCACGCCTGCTATGGGCATAACTCGTTCTTCAAGGGAAACTACCTGTTCAAGGCGTGGACCGACGCCAGCTCGATCATCGACTACCTACTTTTCGCCCGCAAATACATCACTGAATGCGAGGAAAAATACGGGGTCGACGATGTCGAACGCCTGCTCGATTCATGTCATGCACTAATGAACTATGGCGTAGACCGTTATAAGCGACCACAGAAAATTTCCATGGTCGAAGAAAAGGCTCGGCAAAAGGCACGGGAAGACTACTTGCAAACGCAGGTTAACTCCCTGTGGCGAACCCTGCCCATTCAAGCGGAAAAAGAAACTGTAGAGGAAGAGCTCCGCTTCCCGTCCGAACCACAGGAAAACATCCTGTATTTTGTCGAGAAGCACGCACCGCTACTAGAGCCTTGGCAGCGAGAAGTGGTACGGATTGTCCGCAAGGTCAGCCAGTATTTCTACCCGCAAAAACAAACTCAGGTCATGAACGAAGGCTGGGCGACATTCTGGCACTACACCATTCTCAACCATCTGTACGATGAAGGATTGGTTACCGATCGCTTTATTATTGAATTCCTGCACAGCCATACCAATGTGGTGGCCCAGCCGGATTACAACAGTCCGTACTACAACGGGATCAACCCGTACGCGCTGGGGTTTGCAATGTTTCAGGATATCCGCCGGATCTGTGAAAACCCAACCGAGGAGGACAAATACTGGTTCCCTGATATCGCAGGCTCAAATTGGCTTGATACTGTCCACTTCGCTATGGAGAACTTCAAAGACGAAAGCTTTATCAGCCAATTCCTATCACCTAAGGTAATCCGTGACTTCAAGTTGTTCGCCGTCAACGACGACGACCGTCACAACTATGTTGAAGTCAGTGCTATACATAACGAAGAAGGCTATCGCCAGATCCGCGAGAAACTGTCTTCACAGTACAACCTCAGCAACCACGAACCGAATATACAGGTATGGAACGTTGCACTGAAGGGTGACCGGTCACTAACCCTACGCTATGTACCGCACAACAGGATCCCTCTTGGAAATAGCTACCACGAGGTCCTCAAGCACATGCATAGGCTATGGGGGTTTGATGTCACGCTCGAAGAAGAAATGGCCGACGGACGCAGTCAGATCCTCGCGGCCTGCCCGACCCGAGCCCAGTACAACACCGAGATCTAAAAATCTCGGCTATCCACGAGTAATATGGATAAACAAAAAGGAGATGCCGAGGGCATCTCCTTTTTTAATTTGGCCTATCGACTACTGAGCTATTGCTGAGAGTAGAATTCTCTCATCAGCAAAGCTGTAGGCTGCAACCTGTTACTGCTCTTCTTCGTGCAGGTAACGGGCAATCTCAACGCGGTTGGCATACCAAATCTGACCACTCTCTCGGCCATATTGGCGAATTCGGTCAGAAACCAATTCCGGCTGCTGGTTGTCACAGTACGATTTAATGTCACGGTAGAAATTCAGTGCCAATTCGCACGCTTCTTTTGACATGAAGTAGTAGCCGCCCACTCGGGTATAAATTTTACGCAGGCCATTGATCGTCAACACATATAGCGTATTGCCCGATTTTGCCGCCATACCTTGGAACATGCGGTAGTCGTAGTAGTTGAATGCACGGGCAAGACAGATCTTTTCACAAAGCTCCGGATCTTCTTTCCCATATTTATCAACGATCTTCTTCACTTCCTGCATCAGTTCAGTCTTGTCGTTACTGTTTTCAATATAGTCAGCGAAGCTGTTGACCTTCAGCAGGGCTTCACACTCTTCAATAACATGAGCGATCAGCTTAGATGCCTCTTCATGGCGACCTTTAATGGCATAGCGCATATACACGCAACTGATATCAGTACGGGCTGACAGCAGATCTTCCAATACGCGCTGAACGTCCTGACCGTCAAGGGTGATCAGGGTATCCAGGATATTCAAGCCTGAGGTTTCCATGTAGTTATTGACCCGGGTAGGCTTACCATGTTGAATGGTCAACCAGCCATCTCGCGCCAGACGCTGCAATACCTCACGGAGCGTAGTTCGAGTAACACCAATCAACTCGGACAGCTCGCGTTCTGCGGGAAGGATTGAGCCCTGCGGGAAATGATTATTCCAGATACTCTCAATGATGTATTTCTCAGCAAATGTTGCTGGGCTATCAGCCTTTATAACCATCTAACTTATTTTCCAATTGCTTCTTGCTCTGCTTGTTATCAACTCATCATACCACCAGAGCTGAAAGATTGCCTACCTTCTTGCGAAAAGAAGCATCTAACAGATATCTTTTTTATGAAACACCTATTATATACAGCCATGTAACAATTTCGTTTTATTCCCAACAAGAATCAACATTTACCCGCTCTTGCCAAACCTTTGACCTAGCGCAACGCATTATGAAATTTGTAAGCATATATTTCATAAAATCGAGAAAATACCGTATTAACACCTCGTTTCTTGATCAAGTTTCACAAAGTTAAATAAGTTCAACTATAACCGCTTGACTGATCAAGATCACACGGTAGAGTTAGCTCGATCTATCACTGGGAGCTGTATGGATGCTGCTGCCTGCTTTAAGTTAAACACCATTATGGACATGGTTTTTAGCTTAGAGGGTCTCTAAAAGAACACATAACCAAGCTGAACACTCTCTTGGTCGATGCTCTCGGACTAAAAAGGCAAAGTAGCTCGCAGCCATCCCTTTTGCACTTTTTATTTTTTTAAGAGACTCAAAAATGGCAATTTCGCTAAGGAACGCCTTTATCAAGAACTTTCTGGGCAAAGCCCCTGATTGGTATAAGGTAGCAATCATTGCATTCCTCATTATTAACCCTATCGTATTTTTCCTTGTCGACCCTTTTGTAGCAGGATGGCTACTGGTCGTTGAATTCATTTTCACCTTGGCAATGGCGCTGAAATGTTACCCGCTTCAGCCCGGCGGCCTACTTGCAATAGAAGCTGTTGCGATAGGCATGACCAGCCCGGAAATGGTTAAACACGAAATCGTTGCCAATATCGAAGTACTTTTGCTGTTGATCTTCATGGTTGCCGGCATCTACTTCATGAAGCAACTGCTACTCTACATCTTCACCAAGATACTGATTGGCATTCGCTCGAAAATCCTATTGTCGCTGGCGTTTTGTGTCATGGCGGCATTCCTGTCTGCATTCCTTGATGCCCTGACAGTTATTGCCGTTGTAATCAGCGTTACTGTTGGCTTCTACAGCATTTACCACAAAGTGGCATCTGGTCAGGAACCACACGCAGCCCACGACCATACTTCTGACAATCACATCCTCGAAGTCAGCCGTGATGATCTGGAAAACTACCGTGCCTTCCTACGCAGCCTACTCATGCATGCCGGTATCGGTACCGCCCTTGGCGGCGTAACCACTATGGTCGGCGAACCTCAAAACCTGATCATTGCCGATCAGGCTGGCTGGATGTTCGGTGAATTCATCCTGCGAATGGCGCCAGTCACCCTACCCGTTTTCGTCTGTGGCCTAACCACCTGTATACTGGTTGAGAAATTCAAAATCTGCGGATACGGTACAGAGCTACCAGAAAACGTTCGTCAGATCCTCGTTGAATTCGACAACGAAGAACGCAAACAACGCACTAACCTTGATTACGCAAAACTGATCATTCAAGTCATCATTGCCGTATGGCTGATTGTCGGCTTGGCAATGCACCTCGCTGCTGTAGGCTTGATTGGCCTGACCGTTATCATCCTTGCGACCTCGTTCACCGGTATTACCGAAGAGCACGCTTTGGGCAAGGCCTTTGAGGAAGCCCTACCGTTCACCGCGTTGCTGGCCGTATTTTTCTCTATCGTAGCCGTGATCATTGACCAGAAGCTGTTCGCGCCGATCATTCAGTGGGTACTCAGCATGGAAGGCAACAGCCAAATGACCATGTTCTATGTAGCCAACGGCCTGCTATCGATGGTATCGGATAACGTATTCGTCGGTACCGTTTACATCAACGAGGTTAAATCTGCCCTACTTAACGGCGCGATCAGCCGAGAGCAGTTCGACATGCTAGCCGTTGCCATCAACACAGGTACCAACCTGCCGTCAGTGGCAACGCCTAACGGACAGGCAGCGTTCTTGTTCGCGCTGACCTCTGCGCTGGCACCGTTGATTCGCCTGTCATACGGTCGTATGGTCTACATGGCTCTGCCATACACCATCGTGCTGTCTCTGGTTGGCTTGGCCTGCATTGAATTTACCCTAGTCCCTATGACCCACTGGTTCTACGACATGGGATGGCTGGCCCAAACCGCAGCTGAAGCAGCTAGTCATGCTGCGCCCGTAATTGGACATTAATGGAATCTTTTTCACATTTCATGGTCTGTTAACTATCAAAGCCCTGTTTATTCAGGGCTTTGTAATATATTAGTATGACCAAACAGCACATTGGCTGTTGACCATCACAATGCCCTGGCAAACAGCCCGTGAAAAAAGAGTAATTAGGAACCGACAATGCAATTTTTATACAACTTTTCCAAAAGCCGTCTCTCTTGGGGTCTGCTGCTCGCTTTCATTGTCTTCTTCGAAGCATGTGCAATGTTCTTCCAGCATGGGATGAAGCTAGAGCCTTGCGTAATGTGTGTCTATGAGCGCGTTGCCATGACCGGTATCGGTATTGCCGCTATCATCGGCCTTATTGCCCCTCAAAACGCCCTGTTTCGCTGGTTAGGGCTCGCAGGCTGGGGATTTGGCGCCTATCAGGGCCTTATTCTGTCAACCGAGCATGTTGCCTACCAATTCCCTACCAACCCGTGGTCAGCAACCTGTGCCCTGAATGTTAATTTCCCTGCATGGGCGCCGCTTAACGAGTGGGCACCTTGGTTCTTCGAAGCTACTGGCGACTGCGGCAAAATCGTATGGCAGTTCTTGGGGCTATCCATGCCGCAATGGCTTGAAATCATCTTTGCCGCCAACTTGGTCGCTCTGGCTATTATTGTTATCGCCCAATTCTTCGGCGCGAGAAAAAAATAACTCGCCAAATCACGAACAGCCGTTGCTAACTCGGCCTGTTCAGCGCAATAAAAAAGCAAGAGGTAACCTCTTGCTTTTTTTTATCCTTGCTGCGCTCAATCTCGCCTTTGGCCGCCTCTCAACGACTAAACCAGCAATGCATCAACAATCGGTAAATCAGCCGGGCAGAGCGAGTATGCCGCTATCTGATCGGCCTCCACCCAACGGGCATCCTGATGGCTATGCAGTACCAAGTCTCCCGACAGCCAATGGGAAAGATATCCTTTTAAATGGATAACCTTATCGCCATAGTCAAAAACACTGTCAGCCAAGAAACGTCCCGTATGCGTGGCGATAGCCAGCTCCTCGGTCAACTCGCGTTCCAATGCCTGCTCAGGGGTCTCTCCGGCTTCGACTTTGCCGCCGGGAAACTCCCACAATCCAGCCTGACTACCGTGTTCAGGCCGTTGGGCCAATAGATACTTACCGTCTTTTTCAATCACCCCGGCCACGACCAGGATGACTTTCTGACAACGACTTTCCATTACTGGCCGCAGCAATGCTTGAATTTCTTGCCACTGCCGCACAGGCAGTCATCATTGCGCCCGGTCTCTTTAAACGGGTTCACCGCCTGTGACTTGGCACCGACTTGCAGCTCATCTGCCGCCATCACCACTTCGGTTAGCATCAGTGGCAATTGGCAATAAAGATCTGTAGGTTGAGGCATCCCTGTTACGCCCGCATCTTCCATTTGTGCCAGCGTTGCCTCTTCATCCAGCATCAACATCAGCGTTGTAATAAGCGCAGACAGCATACGCATCGTACCGTCGGACAATGGCTGATCGGCCCAACCAGGCTCGATACAAGGCCACACCGTCAAGAAACCTTCGGCAAATTCGCGGTGTGCATCGCAAAGCCCTGTCTCCGGATCCCACTGCAGTTCAGCGGGCAATACAAACTCGCCAGCTTTGATATAGCGGTATTGCAGTTCAAAATGGTTCAGGATTGCCATTTTGTCATCATGACCCAGTTCGATAGCTTCATCCTCGTCAACACCGCCTGTGATCAACAGGGGAAGCCAGGCTTCTGGCTCAAGCGGTTTCGGATTGGCATTTGCTGCAAGCAGCGCGCCTTCGATGAAAGTAGCAGGCATCCCTTGCCAATCTTGTGGCAAAGACAGCAGATGTGTCATGGTCGATATCTCGTTGCGTCTTAAATATTAATGCTGATTATACCTGACTTCCCCGATTTGGCCGACCCGTGAAACAATTATTACTGGCTGTGCATAATTTGAGCTAAGACAGAAAAATGAGGGCGTTAGCGACAAAGATATTGAAAACACCTACGAACAGTGGCAAAAAGTACCCCATTCAAGCCAATCAGGATGAATAGAATGACGGGACAACATGCCATTATTGCCGGGGCCAGCGGGTTGGTCGGCGAAGAATTGATCCACTTACTGCTGCGCAATGATGACATCAATAACGTCTATGCCCTGTCTCGCCGGGAATTGCCCTACCAAAGCAAAAAGCTGAAGCAAATTCTTGACCCAGCCCTGCGAATAAATCACTGGGAAGAGCACGATCCCACGCCGACGCTCGGCTTTATTTGCTTGGGCAGCACTAAAAAACAAGCGGGTTCTCAACAAGCACTCGAGGCCGTCGACATTACCTTGGTTAGGGACGTCGCCAAGTCAATGAAAATGCTCGGTGTAAAGCATATCGTCGTCATTTCCAGTCTTGGGGCCTGCCGCCACTCCCCTGCCCATTACCTACGCTGTAAGGGGAAAATGGAAAAAGCCGTCACAAATATCGGCTTCGAAACCTGTATTTTCGTCCGTCCCGGCCCGTTGAAAGGCGAACGCCATATTCCCCGCAAGGATGAACTGGCGATCCAACGCCTATCTGCATCCCTACACCCGCTGATGATTGGCCCGCTCGCCAACTTCACCCCGATTCCAGCTGAACAGGTCGCCAAGCGGATGATCGAGCTGGCTATCTCGGCAACTCGCCGCAAACTGCCTGAGGTTGTGATCGTGTCCGGCCGAAAGTTATTAGACAAGTAAACACTTAACAACTAGAATCGCGCTCCCAACAGTGATCAGAACAGACCTCTTTGCGGCTCTTATCACGAGCCCGGATCATCTTGTTTCAGGCCCGTTGTGTAATGCATTCCCAATGGGAGTTGTTGCCCAACACAGCGGTCAGCAAGAGGTTACTGTTCGCCAGCCGAGAGAGTTCGATGCGAGTAATTTTAGGCCCGATGGAAGGTGTAGTCGATCACCTGATGCGGGAGATGCTGACCGAAATAAATGACTATGACTTGTGCGTGACAGAATTTGTCCGGGTTGTTGATCAGCTTCTAAACAAGAGTGTCTTCTATCGCCTGTGCCCCGAACTGTATCAAGGCGGAAAAACGGCATCGGGCACCCCCGTTCGAATCCAATTACTGGGGCAAGACCCGCACTGGCTGGCCGAAAATGCCGTCAGGGCCGTCGAACTGGGCTCACCCGGTGTTGACCTCAACTTTGGCTGCCCGGCCAAAATGGTTAACAAGAGCCGTGGCGGAGCCGTTTTGCTGCAAGACCCCGAGATGATGTACCAAATCGTCAAAAACGTGCGAGATGGCGTCGACTGCCGTCGCCCGGTTTCAGCCAAGGTTCGTCTCGGCTGGGATGATCCTAATCGATGCTTCGAAATTGCCGATGCCGTCGCCCAAGCCGGTGCCGACGAGATCGTCATCCACGCCCGCACCAAAGAAGACGGTTACCGTGCCGACACCATCAAGTGGGACTACATCGCCAAGGTCAAGCAAGCTATCAAGATCCCGGTAGTGGCCAACGGCGAGATCTGGAATTACGAGGACGGACAACGTTGTATTGCCGCTACCCATACCGACTCGCTCATGGTATGCCGAGGCGCAATCAACCTGCCCAACCTGGGCAATGTCGTTAAATACGATGAAAAAGCAATGGAATGGCCCGCCGTGCTTGATTTGCTGTTAAAATACTCCACCTACGAGATCAAAGGCGACAAAGGGCTTTACTACCCCAACCGCATCAAACAGTGGTTCAGCTACCTGCGCCAGCAATACCCGCAGGCCAAAGCACTCTTTGCCGAAATCCGCAGCCACAACAAGGCCGCGCCAATCATCGAGATATTGGAAAACGCACGCCGTTAATTCCACGCCTTGATTTTCGACTCCATCTGACCGGGCATGACCCGGTCGGATTATTTTTATTTAAGCGTATAAATACTGATAAATAAGTAATATACATACACGAAGGAATGTTATAAATATGTACACCCGACTATCTTGGGCAGATTCATGCCGGATATTTGCCACTTTCGGCGTTATTATTATTCACGCTTGTATAGGAAACTTTTACAAATTTGGCACAATATCCACCGATGAGTGGCTCTCTGTCAACCTTCTAGATTCTCTTGTTCGTGTCTCAGTCCCATTATTTTTCATGCTTTCCGGCGCCTTTATTTTAAAGACTGACGGCAGTTATACCAGCCTGAAATGTGTATTTAAAAGAACAGCAAGAATAGCGATTCCATTATTTGTTTGGAGCATTGGATACCTTGCTTATATTTCACATTATACCGGCCAAGACATTGATGTATTAAGTGTATTCAAAAAAAACTCAATGTATCATCTATGGTTCGTTTATTCTTTAATTGGCGTATATCTATTACTCCCAATCCTGCAGTGTATTTTCAATGCACTACTATCAAGGAAAGACTACCAAATTTATTTTTTGGTTCTCTGGTTTACCATTAACTGTTTGCCAACGTTTATTTACATGCCAGAAATAAACCTCATGCACCTCACTGGTTTTTTGGGGCATGCAGGCTATTTCCTGATTGGTGGCCTACTCTTTTCATACCTTTCATCCCATAAAGAACTCGGCAAACCACAAACAATGCTCGCCTTCATTGTTTTTGTAGGCGCGGTAGTAAGTACATTTTTAATTACTTGGTTTATTTCCGACAAAGCCAACAGGCCACTAGAAACGGCTTACGGTAACTTCTGCCCAACCATTTTCATTGCCTCTGTTTCGCTATTTGTTCTCTTTAGCCAACTAAAGACCAAAGAAAAAACAGCGAAGGTTCTTAACTGGATCTCTGATCGCACATTCATCATCTATTTTGTTCATGTGCTTGTGCTAGAGAAAGTCACTCATTTTGTTACCGGTCACATCCATTTACCGGCTATGATTTCTATTATCTCCATTTCTCTAATTACATTTACCATCTGTCTGGTAATTGCCGCGATTCTACGTCTGTTACCAAAATCAAAAATGATTTTAGGGTAAATATCGCCAATAAAAAATGCCGCCATGTTGTTGCCACAAGAGTGGCCACAACATGGCGGCATTCAATGTCAATACACGGTTTAGACTAGAAACCCTATATCATTGACACTTAGACAATATTAAATTATCTGTTATCGATTTGGATGATTCAGAATGTGGTCTTCCCAATCAATCACATCGATTTCGTAGACGACTTTGTCTTTAACCGACTCGTCAGCTGCATGCATCGCGTCTTTAGAACCGGTGATCAGCGGGTGCCACTCTGGTAGGCCTTTGCCTTCAGCCAATAAGCGGTATGCACAAGTATCTGGCAGCCATACGAACTCATCGATACGTTCGCGGGTCAGCTTGAGGCATTCTTCGCCTGATTCAAAACGGTTCAGGTAATCACTGCACGAACAAGTCTTGCTGTCGAGCAAACTACAGGCAACATTGGTGTAGTAGATTTCATCGGTATCGTCATCGATCAGCTTATGCAGGCAGCATTTACCGCAACCGTCGCACAGGGCTTCCCATTCCTGATCTGTCATATCCTTCAAATCTTTTTCTTGCCAGTAGTGTGTCATTACATCGCCTTCTGTCTTCATCCTGCCTGCCAACTTGGCCAAGCGCTATGGTGAGGCGGTGTTATAGCCGCCAGCCCAGCAAAGTGCAAGCACTTATGGCCAAATGCCGCCAAACCGGCGTTGTAATAAAATTCATTCTTATTTGGCAGACAAACAACGACAAATTTTTGATCCGAACGCCCAAGGGTGATAACGTTCGCTCCCTTAAAATTACAGTGTAGGTGAGTTATGGAATGCCGTTTAGGGTGCGGTGCCTGTTGTATAGCCCCGAGTATCTCCTCCCCCATTCCTGGGATGCCCAATGGCAAACCGGCTGGCGTGCGTTGCATTCAGCTTAACGACGATAATCTGTGCAAGCTATTTGGCAAGCCGGAACGGCCTAAAGTCTGCGGACACTTCAAACCCTGCCCATCGGTATGCGGCACATCAAACCAAGAAGCGCTTGATACCATCACCGAACTGGAAAATATTACCTGATACCCATCGTACTCTTCGAATGGTACCAGAAACAAAAAGGCCTGATGATTTGCTCATCAGGCCTGAAGACTCTCTCGCAGTTAGCGAAATTTAGGCAACGTCGACTTTACCAGTCAGAATACGTAACGCTGCTTTTGCATGCTCAACGGTTTGATGGCCGGAAAAGGTCAAATAGCCGCCATCTTCTTGAGTTACCAGCCCCTTGGCATAAAGACGCTTGGCTGCTGCTACCGTTTCAGGCGCGGCATCGCTGCGAACTTTAATCCCCTCTCGTTCACTGTGCATCGGGAACTTTACCAGCAGGTTCATCTCGTGCATTAGGTCTGCATTATAAGGCATAGCATTCTCTCATTTGTTTCTTAACCTGCATTAATAGTAGCGTCTTGGCGCACGAATAATAGGTGGTCAGATCATATCTCATTGATTTTTTGAGAGAGGAAGATCAAAAAAACAAAAAGCCGCCCTGCTAGGGACGGCTTTTGTCTTGCGGCTACACCATTATTGGTATTGATGAGAACGGCTTACGCCTGAATACCCACAATCAACCACGGTGCATTTGGCTTGGTTAAATCGCGCTCAAGGTGCCACACATCAGTGATCTCTTCCTCAACGCCTTCAGCACGGTCTTTGTAGCGGCCGGAGAACTGGATACTCAACTGAGCCATGCTCGCATTGTAATCGGCACGTACCAGTTCGGCGTCAACATACATGACTTCAGTATGCTGCTCGCCATCTAGCTTGGCGCGCTCTGCCGCGAGATCATCGAACAATGCCGGGCTTACGTATTCACGGATTTTACCCAGTTCATTGTGGTTCCAAGCTCCCTGAATCGTACGATAATGTTCACGCGAACCATTCAGGAATGCGTTCATATTGAAGCCTGGAGGCAAGTTGAACGGCACTTCGCTGTCTGTCGACACATAGCTTTCCTGACCGGCATTCGCCTGCTGGCGGAATTGCTGGGCTTGTTGCTGCTGCTGGGGAGAGTTCCCCGCATACGCTTCGCGGTGTCCCATCGGTGTCGATTTTGAACCACGCAGTGCTTTGAAAATCTTGAATACCACAAACATCAGCAAACCGATGATCAGAATATCCATAAACTGAATGCCATCGAATGCCCCGCCGAAGAAGGCTGCCAACAAGCCACCGGCCAACAAGCCGCCAAGTAGACCGCCCATAAGCCCTTTCTTGCTAGACTTAGCAGGCTGATTCGCGGTAGGTTGTTGTTGTTTTAGGGTATCAGTTTGTTGCGGTTGCTGCTTTTTCACCGGTGCCGTTTTAAAACTTTTACCGAATGATTTGCCGCCACCGAATTTTTTAGCCTCAACGTGCGGTGCCGCGAAGGACACTGTCAGTATCAGGGCAAAAATGGTGAAGATGCGTTTCATATCAATGCATACCTTTGCCTTATAGTCGTAGCTGCATCGTAAACATCCTTGACTGAATGTCAACTAAACCACAAAAGCAAATTGTTACTAATATTTATATGGCAGCCGCTCGCCATAACCGGTAATCGCCATTAGGCTGACCCAACCGGCTGTCACCTCAGGAGAAATAAGTAATGCACCAAGATACACATAGCAAACTCATCGGTTACCTCTTATGGATCTTCGGCTTCCTCGGCGCCCATCGCTTCTATTACGGCAAACCGGTTACCGGCACGATTTGGTTCTTCACCTTTGGCTTACTGGGCATAGGTTGGTTAATTGACCTATTTCTGATCCCTTCGATGGACAGAGAAGCTGACCTGCGCTTCCAAGCTGGCCCTTACGACTATACCGTTGCATGGTTACTGCTGACGTTTCTAGGGATCTTCGGCCTCCACCGCTTCTATATGGGCAAGTGGCTAACAGGTTTGCTATACCTATGTACAGCAGGCTTCTTCCTGATCGGTGTCCTAGTCGATTTCTGGACACTCAACGAGCAGGTCTCCATCAAAAATAGCGAGAGCCTACGACGCTAACCCGTCGACCACGACGCTCAATACACGCTGATATGATAGCCCTCACAGGCTGCCAAGAAATCAGCCGAAACCTTGTGGGATATAAGCCCAGCCCTTGACCTAGAACAAGCGTTCGAACTAAAATATCGAACAATGTTCTATATTGACGATGTCTCTGCGCTAACCGGACTGAGGCTGGGCAAGATAATAAATTGAACGATTAAGAGTTGATAATTCAATGGCAAGACGAAATGACCATACTCGGGAAGAGTTGGTAAGCATGACCCTTGAACAAGTAAAGCTGTTCCTTTCCGAGCACCCTCACCACGAACTCAGCCTGCGTAAAGTTGCCGCGATGATCGGCTACGTACCGAGCACGCTGGTCAATATTTTCGGCAACTACAACCTGCTTCTGCTTCATGCTGTCGCCCAGACACTCGATGAGCTGTTCGCCGAGGCCGAAGCCGAAATGGCCACCGCTACCTCGCCGGAAGAAGCACTGCGAAAGCTCGCCTACTGCTATCTCGATTTTGCCAGCCGCAACCCTTACCGATGGCAGCTTATTTTCCAGCACACAATGAACGGTGAAGAATTGCCAGATTGGCAGTCAGACCGTATCAACAATATGACGGGAATGCTGGAAACCCTGATCAGCCAGATCAACCCCGACATCAATGACGCCGATGTTCTGGCGGCAAGCCGGGTCTTGTGGGCGGGTGTTCACGGTATTACCCTGCTGACTGTCGACGACAAGTTGTTTACCGAAGTACCAGTAGACGGCAAGGCGCTCATCGACAACTTGCTGACAACTTACCTTAATGTCTGGAAAGGGTAAGCGGAGCCTGTGATGTCGGAAAAGCCCCAATCTCGCCTGTTGACCAAACGGCGCTTCCTGCCTTACTTCCTCACTCAGGCGCTTGGGGCATTCAATGACAATGTCTATAAAAATGTCCTGCTGCTACTGATTGCCTTTGCTGCGCCTAGTGCCCTGCCGTTTGAGAGCGATCTGATCATCAACTTGGCTGCAGGGCTCTTTATCCTGCCCTTCTTCCTGTTCTCGGCAAGTGCCGGAGTCCTGTCTGACATGTATGACAAAGCCGTAATTATGCGGGTAGTCAAAATGGCCGAAGTGGTTATCATGTCACTGGCAGCACTGGCCTTGATCAGTGAAAACTATGCCATTCTCCTCATCTTATTATTTCTTATGGGGACTCAATCGGCATTCTTCGGGCCGGCAAAATATTCCCTGCTGCCACAGCACCTGAAAAAAGAAGAGCTGGTGTCTGGCAATGCACTGGTTGAAACCGGTACATTCTTAGCCATCCTGCTCGGTACTCTGATTGCAGGCATGATTGCCAACCAGGCCGATGCCAACATTATCGCCGCTATAAGCGTTGTCACCTTTGCGGTACTCGGCTATCTGACATCAAGGTGGATCCCCGAAGCCAAGCCAAGCAATCCGCACGGCAGCTTCCGCTGGCAACCCATAAAGCAAACACGACACACGCTGGCTATCGCACGTAAAGACAAAGTCATCTTCCAATGCGTGATGGGGATCAGTTGGTTCTGGTTCCTCGGCGCGTGCTACCTCACCCAATTCCCGAACTTTGCCAAATTGCACCTTGCCGGCAATGCCGCGGCGGTCTCGTTCCTACTGGCCCTATTTTCGATTGGAATTGCCGTTGGCTCACTGCTTTGCGACCGCCTTTCAGGACACCGTATCGAACCGGGCATCGTCCCTTTGGGCAGCTTGGGGATCACGGTCTTCGGTGCCGGGCTGATGTTCTCCACCCCGAGCTCAATGCCGGAGAATATCGGGTTTATCGAATTTATCAGCCATCCCGACTTATTCTCGGTCTTTGTTTGCCTGATGATGCTAGGCGTTTCAGGCGGGATATTCATCGTCCCGTTATATGCCATGATGCAACAGCGTGCCAAAGACAGTGAACGCTCGCAGATTATTGCCGCCAACAATATCTGGAATGCCATATTCATGGTGGCCAGTGCCATTACCGGGATTGTTTTCCTCTCCGTCCTCGGCTTCAATATCCCTGAGTTTTTCCTGTTTCTCTCCGTGCTTAACTTCGGCGTGACAATCTATATCTATATCCAGGCTCCGGATTTCTTCTGGCGATTTCTGGTATGGATGGTCAGCCACACCATGTACCGGGTCGAGCACCAAAATCTGGCCAATATCCCGGCCAAAGGCGGCGCGCTTATTGTCTGCAACCATGTCAGCTACATGGATGCCTTGCTGCTGGCCGGGGCCTGCCCGCGCCCCATCCGTTTTTTGATGGACAGGGATATCTACAACTTGCCCCTGATCAAGACCTTCTGCCGGGAGTGCAAGGTGATCCCAATCGATGCCACAGACCGTCGCTCGATAATGAAAGCCTTCGCTGAAGTAAACCGACGGCTAGAGCTCGGAGAGGTAATCTGCGTCTTCCCCGAAGGGCAGCTTACCTACGATGGGGAAATTGGCCCTTTCATGCGCGGTATCGACCTCATTATCAAGCGCAGCCCCGTGCCGGTGATCCCCGTCGCCCTACAGGGGCTATGGGGCAGCTATTTCAGTCGCGAAGGCGGCAAGGCCCTGCTGAAACGGCCAAAGCGTTTCTGGTCGAAAATCAATATTGTTTTCGGCAGCCCAATCAATGCAAGTGATGCCGACAGCGCAACCCTACGCGAACAGGTAGCCCAGCTACGTGGCGAAAGTCGATAACGGCTCTTCATTGCGAATAAGCGGATATAAGCAGATAAATAAAAAGGCCAGCTCCCAAGAGCTGGCCTTTTTGGCAATAATAGCAAGATAATAAGAATTACTGCGTCGTCAGCCACTGAGCGAGCATGGCACGCGATATTTTTATCCCACCACCCAATGTCTCCGGTAACGGCAGATAACGTACAGGCCGACGATAGCCGCTAACCTGCTCGGCCATATAATCCGCCAGCCGCTCGGCCAACTCAGATGTGAACGGTTGCCCCGAGGCCACCAGCGCCACCGGACGGCTCCCGAACTCATGGTCCTCGACAGGCAAAACGAACACCTGATCGACCTCAGGGTGAGCCATCAGAACTTTTTCAATCTCTTCTGGCTGAATGTTCTCGCCACCGGAAATAAACATATTGTCAGCACGGCCGGAAATATGCAGCTCTTCATCCTGCCAGAAGGCCAGATCCTTAGTCGCAAACCAACGCACACCGTCAAACTCGGTTTCACCAGCGGGGAAAATCATCCGATTACGGTAATATCCCAAGCAGAGCGTCGCACCGCTCACCCATGCCTCACCATTTCTCACCGCCACATTACGGTTAGGCAATACATAGCCAACCCCCGTGCTCTGATCAGCCAGTTTAGCCGTGACCGTCGAAGCCATTTCGGTCATGCCATAGCCGCACCAGCATTCGATTCCAGCCGCTCTGGCCTGTTCAGTCAAACTCACCGGGATCACAGCTCCGCCGAGGAGGACCCGTTTCAACGCCAAATTAGTCGGCCTTCCTCCAGCCAGTAGCCGCTGAAGCTGGGTAGGCACCAAGGAAGCATGGGTAACGTCGGCCAACGATTGCTCCAACTGCTGAGGCGGGCACAATACCAACCGGGCACCACGCAGCAGCCAGCGCCATACAATCGCCAAACCAGAAATATGGAACAGCGGCAATGACAACAGCCAACTGTCGTCGGCATCAAACGCCATCCGTTCGAGCAAGCCCTCGGCACTGCTCAAATGGTTTTGGGCCGAATGCACCACGGCCTTTGGCAATCCTGTCGAGCCAGAGGTCAACGTCAAGGTTGCCGCTCGCGTCGGCTGCCATGTCACGGGCACCAGCCTTGGCTGTTTGGCCGGCAATAATTGCAGCCGGGTATATCCCGATGGTACGCCAGCTTGTTTCGACGGATACCACACAAAATCACAGGCCAATGCAGCTAATTGACGCTCCAGTTCCACCGCAGAAAAACGCGGGTTAAGAACCACAATCCGGGCTCCGACGCGCAGTGTCGCCAACAGCAACCAAACCACAGACACAGAATTCGCAGCCACAACCGCGATGAGCTGGTCGCGCTTCACCCCCTGTTCGATCAGCCCCTGGGCATAATCATCCACCCGCTGAGCAACTTCCGCCCAACCAAACGACTGGCCATCAAACGACAGAGCGACCGCTGAGGGCCGCTCTGCTGCCCAATACTGCCAGGGCCAGGTCGGGAAATGGGATTCAATCACTTCCGCCATTACTTACCTTTACTTATTATAAATTGCCCTAAACCGTACCGTTAGGCTTGCCAAACAACCGGCAACGACGCCAATGACGTCACTGGCAATTCGCAACCCGGCCACGGCATCTCAAGCTGGGCCATGAACAGCTGCATGGTGTCCAACCCAGGAATAACACCCGGGGTCTGCCATGCGGCAAGACGTGCCAACTGATTAAGGCCAAGGCTGCTTTCCATACTGGAACTCACCACCGCGACAAGACCCACGGCCTGTGCCTGCGCAATAAGGTCGATACAGCGCGCCACGCTTCCCACCAAGGTCGGCTTGATAACAATTGCCGCAACACCCGGTTCAGCCTTCACTTCAAAGCCTTCGTCGCGTACCGTTTCATCCCATGCGATATTAATGCCGGTCTCTTGGGCAAAAGCCAAGCTGTCGGCAGGGTTCATGCACGGCTCTTCGAGGAACGCGATTCCACCGCGGTGCTCGGGCTTCACATACTTGGCAAACTGCTGGGCTTTCAATGGCGTCCACTGACGGTTGGCATCAAGACGCAGGCGTACACCCGGAATAGCCTCGATAAACATGTTCGCAACCATGCCGTCACGAACCGCTTCGTACATACCCACTTTGATTTTAGCGACCTTCTCCCCTTCCATTTCATTGAGGGCAATCACCAAATCATCAGGGTCACCGGCACACAGCGGGGCAACCTGATAGTTACCGTCTTCCGGCAGTTCGCCAGCCAACGTCATGGCAGCCATGCTTAGGCCAAACGCAACAGAAGGCATTGCTGACTCTAGATCCCATGCCTCACCAGCCACCCACTGGGCCAGCAGTGCTTTGGCCTGCTCACCGGCTTGCTCAGCCGTCTCGTGGCTGAATTCCGGCAAGGGGGCAATTTCACCATAGCCAGTACACTCACCGTCTTTAAGCTCGACAATCCAACCATCACGGTTAACCAATCGCTGAGTTCGCAGGATCACGCCGCTATCCATCGGCAACTGGTATTGGTAGAGTTTTGCACTACGCATTATTCATTCCATCTTATTGATTAATATCTGCCGCAAGGTGCCTGCGAACGCATCGGGTTGTTCGGCATGGACATTGTGCCCCGCTCCGCCAATCACCGAGTGGTCAAGTGCAGACTGGCTTGCCAGAGTTTTGAATTTGGTGTCGTTCTCGCCGCAAATGTAATGCACGGGCATCGTCAGCCCAGTCAAAAGTGGCAGCAAAAACGGCTGTTTGGCCAACGATGTAGCCTGTAACATATGTGCTATAGCAACCCCAAGGTTATCACTGCGTTTGGCGATAAAACCTTGTCTTTGGTCATCATTGAGAGATAAAAAAACCGGCTGTCGATACCAGTCCGCCAGCACCGAATCCAGCGACTCGGTGGCAAATCGCCGCGACCAGCACAGATCATTTTTCCAGCGAGGCTCACGCTCAATCTCCGGCAGACCGAAATTCCCGCCTTCGACAACCAAGCCTGCAAGCCGTGGGGGGCCGAACTCGTTATCGACCTCGCCGCCTGCCTCGCCACCTGCCTCGCTATCGGTTTCAGCGGGCAGATAACAGCTGGCATAATACATTGCGATCCGAGCGCCCAGCGAATAGCCAACCAAGACATAACGGCGGATGCCTCGCGCACGCAGCGTCGCCGATAATTGCCGGCAGACATCATCAAAACCATCTGCACGGCACCATTTGCTGTGCCCGTGCCCCGGCAAATCAATACTCAGGCATGGCCAGTGCGTCGCCATCTCAGCAATCACTCGTTGCCAGTCGCGCCCGTTTCCCAACAAACCATGAAGAAAAACCAGAACCGGACGCTCTACCGCCAACGGTGACGACCAACCAAATGACTCGCTATAAAGCCGACTAGAGCAATACGGCATCGCGGACCTCGGCAAACAACGCCTGCAAGCGGCTGCCGCTGTCACCGGCTGGGGTCTGAATTTCAATAACCGTTGTACCTGAGTTTACCAATGCCTGCTCACAAGCCTGCTGAGCATCTTGCAGCGTTGCCGGGCAAACATAATCCAACCCGAACATTGCGGCGGCATGACTAAAGTCTAACCCGTGGGGCATTCGGTAGAACTGTGCCTTTTCCTGCTCAGGGACCGGCAGCATATCGAAAATCGCCCCGCCATCGTTATTGGTCACCAGTACCACCAACGGGAAATCCTGCTGGCGCAACAGCGCCAGCGAATTCAAATCATAAAGCAGCGAAGTGTCACCAAGTACGCACAGCATCGGTGCCAACTGCGCCCGCTGCACCCCGGCAGCAGTGGCAATCAAGCCATCTATCCCCGAGGCCCCGCGATTGGCAAAAGTAGCGGTTTCCGGCATTTGCGCAAGCATATCAAGCAAACGCACAATCAGGCTGTTACCCAAAAAGACCGTGGTGTTTTGCGGCACCCACTCCATCATTTCGGCAGCTAGACCCAACTCATTCAAGCCACCGTTTTTATCAGAGGCCAATTGCTGGCAACGCAAGGCGGCAGCTTTCAGTGAATCCGCCCAACCATGATGCTCACCGCACAGGCCTGCCTGCATCAATTCAGAGGCCATCGCGGCAGCGAATTGTGCGATACCCGCCTGTAGCCGCAAGGTACAACGGAAACTCGGGTCAAGCGGCACATCCAGCGGATCCACCAGCCAGTAGTGCTGTAACGGGTTGGACGCAATAAACTGACCAAGGCGTTTCGATACCAAACGCCCGCCAAACTGGAGCACCACCTCGGCTTCGGCCAGTTTCGCTCGGCACGCGGCATTTTGCATCCAAACGTCAAAACCGAACCAATCACTGGTTCCCCCTGCCTGCGGATCCACCAACACCGGCCAGCCCAAAACCTCTGCCAACACCTTGACTTGCGCCAACTCGCCCGGCGCCATCCGCCCAGCCACCAGTACCCCCTTGCGCGACACGCAATCCTGCCACGCAGGCACGGCACACCCCGCCATCGGAGACGGATAAACCGTCAGCGGCAAAGACGAGGATTGCCAGCGGGCAACAGGCTGAAGGTAATCCGAAAAGTCCTGCTCACAGCCATACAGCGGCTCAGGGTAATGGCAATTGAAATGAACGGCACCACCACGTACAGCCTGCTGCTGCATCGCTTTGTCCACTGTAGACAACAGCCATGCTGGACTGATCGACATCGTAGGGGAAGGTATATCTTCAAAGGCCGTCACATGGGTGGAAAAAATACCATGCTGGCGAATAGCCTGATTGGCCCCGCACTGAATCAGCTCGGTAGGACGGTCAGAGGTAAGCAGGACCAACTTCTCACCGGTCAGGCCGCTCTCGGCAACAGCGGGAAGCAAATTGGCCACCGCCGTACCGGAAGTCACAACGACTGCCACCGGCTGGTCACTGGCCTTTGCCAGCCCCAGCGCGAGAAATCCGAGACCGCGTTCGTCAAAATGGGTATGGACGGTCAATCCGCCATGACGGGCCGCCGCCAGCGTCAACGGGGTCGAGCGTGAGCCCGGAGCAATACAGATATGTTTGACACCCAACCTGAAAAGCTCTTCGAGCATCAAACTTGCCCATAGTTGGTTCAAGGCAGCCCGGCTTTCGAGCCCCTGCGGTAAAGTCGCAACTGTCATGCCGTCTTGCGCTCCCAATCCGTTTCATCACTACCGAACAGGCTGCACAAGGTTGAGGTTTTCCGGTCCAACTCCTTCCATTCGCTATCGGCGGTCGAGCCAGGGACAATCCCGGCGCCAGCAAACAGATGAAGCTGGTCGCCCATAATCAGCGCACTGCGAATTGCCACGCAGAACTCGCTGCGCTGTTGGCTGAGAAAACCAACCGAACCGCTGTACCAACCTCGGGCAAACGGCTCGTGCTCGGTGATAAAATCCAATGCCTTGTCGCGGGGCAAACCGGCAATCGCCGCTGTCGGCTGGAGGCTTTCCAGCAAGTCCGCACTGTCTACGTCGCTGTTGAGCTGGGCATCGATGCCTCGCTTGAGGTGCTGAACCTTGCGCAACCGGATCAGTTCTGGGGTCTCAGCCACATTCATGGTATCGCAGCATGCCTCGAGGCGACTGACAATATCATCAACCACAAGGCGGTTTTCATACCGGTTCTTATTGTCATCAAGCAGCCATTGTGCCAACCGGTTATCTTCCGCAGGGCTATTGCCCCGTCCGATCGTTCCCGCCACCGCCTCGGTCAGCAATGCTCTCTCCTGACGCAAAAACAGTCGCTCGGGAGTCGAGCCGACGAAGCAGTGCTTGGCATCAAGGGCCATCATAAAGTGAAAACTGTGATGATTGCTGCTCCGGCTGGCCTTCAGCAGCTGAGCAGGCGCAACGGGTGTATCGAGTGTTAGCGTTGTCTTACGCGCCAAAACCACTTTTTCGAATACTTTTTGGGAGATCGCCTCAAGGGCGTTGCTGATCATTGTCGACCAACCAGAGAAATCTGGCGAATAGGTCCGGCCAAGGATCTTGCTCTTTATCTCCAACACCTCACTCGATTCTATGCTGAGCTGAGACAAGGCTGAAAGCACCTTGCTTGTTGATTCTGGAGAGATATTGACAGCAAGATACCAGTCACCGTCCGTCCGGGCCAACTCGGCCACAGGCAGGAAAAAGAACGACGGGAGGCAACGCTGGTTGCGTGCCGTTCGTCCGTCAAAGGACTGGCCACCCCAGATGCGTTGCTCGGGGGCCAAGATTTTCTCGGCAGCTTTCGGATCGGTAAAGGTTTTGATTTGGCCAAGCGCAACGACCTCTTCGCGTCCGTCACGTGACTGCCAATAGAATTTAGGAAACAGCGGCTGGCTGTCTAGCCAGTCTATCAAGTCGGTATTTGCCGGAAGCTCCAGCTTTACCATTAATCGTTGAGTTGTCGGTGCGGATTGTTGAATTTTTCTAATTAAGAACTCAACGGCTTGTTGTAACGCGGTCAAGGTAACCTCACTCAGCTCTCAAGCACTAAAAAAGGCTCATCCCTGGCTGATGCTTTGCTGCTAATCGTTAGCATATCACTTGCTTTGTATGGCTGTTATGGTTGCAGTTTCGTTGCAAAATACCGCATGTAGCAAGCCCTCGGCCCACCTACGGCAACCATACAATGAATAAGCCATTCTACATCAGTTATCGTATTCTGACTAATAAAGTAATGACTCAACACGAATTTTCACATCTCATCATATACCTACGATGTTTAGTTTCTTACCACTCTCATCTCGGCATACGCAACCACTCCACCAAACTGTACACCAATGTGTCCAATGCAGGGCAAAACCTCGGTTCTATATTGGTTAAATCCCGAGCAGAACCACGCAAAGTAACATTTCCTACTGCTTTCCAAGCCAATCGAGCCTAAAAAAACCGCCAAAGTAGCGTAATCTTTCACCCAAGGAAGAATTTAATAATATAAAAAACTATTTATCCCTATATTCACCCGATAGGTGTTTATTTTATAGGGTTTCATAGTGTAATTTGTGGATATTCACTAAAAGTTACAGAGTATCAGCCAATGCATAACATCGGGATGTCATCCAAACTCAATAATGTCTGCTACGACATTCGCGGGCCCGTCCTCAAACATGCCAAGCGCATGGAAGAGGAAGGAAACAAAATCCTCAAGCTTAATATTGGTAACCCTGCCCCGTTTGGTTTTGACGCCCCAGATGAAATTCTGGTTGACGTAATCCGCAACTTGCCGACCTCGCAGGGGTACTGTGATTCCAAAGGGATCTACCCGGCTCGCAAAGCCGTTGTCCAGCACTACCAAAAACGCGGCATGCGCGATATCGATGTCGAAGATGTCTATATCGGCAACGGGGTATCCGAGCTGATCGTCATGGCTATGCAGGCACTGCTCAACAACAACGACGAAATGCTGATCCCGTCACCGGACTACCCGCTGTGGACCGCAGCCGTTTCACTGTCAGGCGGCAAGGCCGTGCACTATGTCTGTGATGAGTCGTCTGACTGGTATCCGGATCTCGACGATATCCGCAAGAAAATCACCCCGAACACCCGCGGCATCGTGCTGATCAACCCGAACAACCCAACCGGCGCGGTTTACAGCCGTGATTTCCTGCTGGAAATCGTTGAAATTGCCCGTCAACACAAACTGGCTATTTTCGCCGACGAAATCTATGACAAGATCCTTTACGAAGGTGCGCAGCATACATCCATTGCCTCGCTGGCAGACGATGTGTTCTGCGTGACGTTCAATGGCCTGTCGAAATCATACCGCGTGTGTGGCTTCCGTGCTGGCTGGATGGTACTTTCTGGGCCGAAGCACGTTGCCAAAGGCTACATCGAAGGGTTGGAAATGCTCTCTTCTATGCGCCTGTGTGCCAACGTGCCGATGCAGCATGCGATTCAAACCGCTCTCGGCGGCTACCAGAGTATCAACGAGCTTATCCTGCCGGGCGGTCGGCTGCTTGAACAGCGCGACAAAGCCTACGAACTGCTGACCTCGATCCCGGGTGTTTCATGCGTCAAGCCGAAAGGCGCGCTATACCTGTTCCCGAAACTGGACCAGAAGAAATTCAACATCATCGACGACCAACGCATGGCGCTGGACTTCCTCCAGCAGGAAAAAGTGCTGATCGTCCACGGTACCGGCTTCAACTGGAAGCAGCCTGACCACTTCCGTATCGTTACCCTGCCACGGGTCGACGACCTCGAGCTGGCCATCGGCCGACTGGAGCGCTTCCTGTCAGGCTACCGCCAGTAATTTCAAACCCCGCTTCTGCGGGGTTTCTTTTATCCGCTTGGCCATCCATTCCCTCGCTATACTTATACCCAACAAATTTACTATTGACCCGTGTCCAGATCTGGTAACGTAATCCTGTCAGCTACCTTACATAAACCAGCGGTACAATCCTCAATATCACGCGATACCAACAAGAAGTAGATCATGAAACAGAGCCATTTTTTTGCACACCTCGCCAGGATGAAACTCATCCAACGCTGGCCGCTCATGCGCAGCGTCGAAACCGAAAATATCTCCGAGCACAGCCTTCAAGTCGCCTTCGTCGCCCATGCCCTCGCCCTGATCAAGAACCGAAAATTCGGCGGCAACACCAACCCCGAGCGCATAGCCCTGCTCGGCATGTTCCACGATTGCAGCGAAGTACTCACCGGTGACATGCCAACGCCAATCAAGTACTACAACCCGGCCATTGCAGAGGAATACAAGAAAATCGAACTGGCAGCAGAGCAAAAACTGTTATCGATGCTACCGGAAGAGTTCCACGACGATTATGCCCCGCTGCTCGATAGTCACCGTATCGACAAAGACGACTACGCTATCGTCAAACAGGCCGACAGCCTTTGTGCCTACCTCAAATGCCTCGAAGAGCTCAATGCCGGCAACCACGAATTTACCTCCGCCAAAAAGAACCTTGAAAAGACCCTCGCTGACCGCTCAACACCGGAAATGCGCTACTTCCTCGATACCTTTGTCGACAGCTTCAACTTAACTCTGGACGAAATCAGCTAATGACAATGTTAACCACAACAGTACCTTCCGGTGAAATCTGGGAAGCACGCAAAAGCAACGAACAAAAGATGCGCCGCAACGACCACCGTTCGGCCTTCCAGCGAGACCGGGCAAGAATTCTTCACTCGGCCGCCTTTCGCCGCCTACAGGCGAAAACCCAAGTCCACGGCGCCGGACACCATGATTTCTACCGCACCCGCCTGACCCACTCCCTTGAGGCATCGCAGATCGGAACAGGGATCGTCGCCCAGCTAAAAATCAAGCAGCCCGAATTTCGCAACCTGCTCCCCTCCACCAGCCTGATGGAAAGCCTGTGCCTAGCTCATGATATCGGCCATCCCCCTTTTGGCCACGGCGGTGAAGTGGCACTCAATTACATGATGCACGAATTCGGCGGCTTCGAAGGTAACGCCCAAACCTTCCGTATCGTCAGCCAGCTCGAACCCTACACCGAACACTACGGGATGAACCTGTCACGCCGTACCCTGCTCGGCCTGCTCAAATACCCGGCTTTCATCAGCCAGACCCAAGCCAGCGAACAGCCGGCACCGGTCCATAATTTCCGTCACCTCAAGGCTCGCGACTGGCACCCGGCAAAAGGGATCTACCATGACGATGCCGATACCTTCAACTGGGTACTGGAACCCCTGAGCAGCAACGACCGAACCCTGTTTAGCCAGATGCGCGCTGCTGATATCGGCCCGCGCGAGCACAACAAAACCCAATTCAAATCACTAGATTGCTCGATCATGGAATTGGCCGATGATATCGCCTATGGCGTGCATGACTTGGAAGATGCCATTGTGATGGGAATCGTCAACCGCGACCAATGGCAGGAAGCGGCGGCCAGCAAGCTTGCCGATTGTGGCGAGTACTGGCTTGAAGAGCGAATCGGCACGCTTAGCGACCAACTCTTTGGCAACCACCACCAGCGCAAGGATGCCATCGGCGCGATGGTCAACGCGCTGCTGACCTCGATCCATATCGCCCCGGCAATCCAGAACGGTATCGACAGCTACGATGAGCCGCTGCTCAAATGGAACGCTTTCCTCACCGAACCGATGGAGCAGGTCCTCAATGTCCTCAAGCAGTTCGTTAGCCAGTACGTCGTTCACAAACCCGACATCCAGCTGGTTGAATACAAAGGCCAGCAGCTGATCATGGAGCTATTCGAAGCCTATGCCTCCGATCCCGAACGACTGCTGCCTGAAAGCACCCGAGCACGCTGGCGCGAGGCACTAGGCAGCGGAGGAAACCCGCACCGGGTGATTGCCGATTATATTTCCAGCATGACCGATGGCTATGCCCAACGCCTCTACAGCACCCTGTTCCAGCCCTCTACCTCATCATCGTTCGGGCTCGACGGACATGGATTCTAGGAGGCGCCGTAGTTTTTCTGGTAGACCCCTGCAGGCATCTGCTGGATCTGGAACTCAATCATCTTGTTGAAGGTGTCGATAAGGGGCAAGTACTTATCCGTTTCACCGTCCATCGCCGACAGGGCAAGGAAACCGGCCTCTACGGTCGACACCCCTTCTTCACGCGGGGACTTGCGGATCCGGTAGTTGCCTTTTTCGACATTGTCCAACATCACCGACGGCAACTGCTGCAGGTTGCTGGACAGCTGCCACATCTTATAGGCTTTCTTCCACGTGCCATCGAGCAGGATCAATGTCCGTATCCCGTCCGTCGCACTCGCTGCGTCTTGCGAGCACAGGCTAGAGATGGGAACCGCCTGCTCACCGGGGTATACCACCCATGCCTGCCGCCCCGGCTCAGCCAGCAAATGGTTAATTTCCTCGTGCAAGGAAAAGTCCTCTCCAACCCACAATCGGCTGTTAGGAAGCGACAACGACAGGATTCTGGCTGTACCAATTGCCCGTTTAACCTCGCTTGGGTGTTGTAATATCCAAAGTTCGGTTTTAGCATCAATAACTTGGATCCAACGGCAAATACAGGCTTTCTTCGCCTTGCCGCATTGCTCACAGTAACGACTCATCGAGGTTGCCTTGTCTTTACGTATTTCAGTACTCATTGTGATCGCCTTAATGGCATTGGCACAACTGCCGTTCATCCAGCCGCAGTTGGTCTGGCAGAGCGACATGATTAAAAATGGGGAGTTGTGGCGGATTATCACCGGTAACCTCACCCACACCAACTGGCCCCACATGATAATGAACAGCATGGGATTGGCAATTATAACCTTCTGTTTTCGCCATCACCTGAGCCCTAAACGGTTATTCCTGCTACTTCTCGGACTTTCCGCCTGGGTAGGATGCGCATTGTTTGCATGGCCGACAACTTGGTACGCAGGGCTGTCAGGAGTGCTTCATGGCCTGTTTGCCTGGGGGGCGCTGGCCGATATCAAACAACATGACAAACTCGGTAAATGGTTACTAGCAGCGATTGTTGCCAAAATTCTATGGGAGCAGTTTTTCGGAGGAGCCGCCAGTTCAGCACAACTGATCGGGGCCCGGGTAGCGGTCGAAGCGCACCTTGCTGGCGCACTGGGCGGAATTGTATTCGGGGGGCTGGCATCAATGGCCAAAAACAAAGCCACAACACCCAAGGTCTGACTCTGATAATGCAAAACAAAGGAGAACCACACACTTCTCTCCTTCGCAGGGTAAAGCTATAACACTCGGGGTCGCCTACAGCTGAATCCGCTTACGATTCTTCTCCACCGTAGCAGGGCCGATCCCTTTCACCTCAGACAATTGCTCTATCGAGGTAAACTTGCCATTTTGGGTCCGGAACTCAATGATGCTTTGAGCCTTCTCCGGCCCAATACCCACCAACAGCTCATCCAGCTCCTCGGCATTGGCGTCATTGATATTGACAGTGATTTCTATTCCCTCGTGACTGCTCTCTGCAGCCAATACCGCTGCGCCCGGATAACACAGACAAGCCAGCAGCAGCAAAATCCCTTTCAGTGACTGTTTCATTCATACTCTCCTTTTAATGTTTTTGTCATGTTTGTACCATCGTGCCAAACATAACCAGAGTGGTGGAGTGCACTCCGGCGAGTAAAGAGTCAATTATTTTCAGGCCCTAAAAAAACGACGGGCCACACAAGGTGGCCCGTCTGACTAACGTAATAATTACCTGTTAGTTTGCAGCTGATTGCTCTTCCACTGGGAAGCTCACTTCCGATGTATTGCGCAACACCTGTAGGGTTGTCATCACATCTTGCTGAGCAAGCATCTGAGCATACTGCTGGCCTAGCTGACTGTCTGCCGATACTGGCTGAACAGTGGCTTCAACCACCTTGTCCAGTTCGATGATCAGCATGTCACCCTTGGCATCGCGGGTCATACCGTAAACAGGCTTGCCGTCTACTGGTTTCGCCAAGCTAAAGGCTACCTGAGCAACCATAGGCTCTGCACTGGTACGAGTCAGCATTTCAGGTGCAGAGAAGCTCAGACCTTCTTCAGCGACTACATCTGCCTTGCCATCACGCAGGGCTGCCAGTAGTTCGTCGGCTTTCGCCTGCGCCTGCTCCTGGCCTTTCTGCTGTGCTAGCTGACTCTTAACCTTGGCAGATACCTCTTCGAAAGGAAGCACCGCTTCATCACGAGAGTCATCAACGCGCACTACAACCACGTGCTCAGGTGCAATCTCAATAATATCTGAGTTCAGACCATCTTCACGAACTTCTGGGCTGAACAGCGCCTGCAATACCGCAGGGTTGTTAAGCACACCCGGGGCATCCGCATGCGAGAAGTAACCTGTAGCATGCACCTTGGCATTAACGGCTTCGGCTGCATCATCCAGCGAATCTGGCATTTCGAACGCCTTCTCTGCTAGCTGAGTCTGCAAGTCGTAGAATGCTTCTGCCGCACGCTGCTCGCGCAGGTCAGCAATGATTTCATCACGTACCTGATCGAATGGCTTCAGCTTCGATGGCTTCACATCTTCCAGCTTGATGATATGGAAACCGAAATCAGATTCAACCACGCCGGAGATCTGGCCTTTGTCCAAGGCAAATGCTGCGTCTTCAAAAGCAGGATCCATCACGCCACGCTCGAACCAGTCCAGCTCACCGCCGTTCTTAGCACTGAACGTATCCGCAGATTCTTTCTCAGCCAATGCAGCAAAATCCGCACCGCCTTTCAGCTCTGCATCCAGCGCTTCAGCCTTGGCCTTCGCCTCGCTACCACGGCCTTCAACAAGGATGTGGCGAACCAAACGCTGCTCGGCTGAACCAAACTTGGCTGGGTGCTCGTCGTAGTATGCCTTGGCATCTGCATCGCTAATCACCAGCGTCTGCTTCAGATTGTCACCAGACAGTTCGATATACGCCGCTTTCACCTGATCAGGACGCGTGTACATCTCTGAATTCTGTGCGTAGAACTCTCGGGCTTCCTCGTCAGTCACTTCGACTTTATTGGTAAAGTCAGCCACATTCAGAGTAAGCGTACGTACTTCACGCTGCTGCTGCTCAAGCTTAGTCAGCGCAGTCAGCTCATTGCTCAGGGCAAAATCGCTGCTTTGCAGAGCACGAAGCAATTGCTGGCGAAGCAGGTCAGTACGCATCGATTCGGCAAACATGTCAGGTGTCATACCGGCACGGCGCAGCAATGTGTTGTACTGTTCGTTATCAAATGTACCCATGCGCTGGAATTCAGGCATTGCCAGAATAGTCTGACGAACCTGCGCATCGCTGATACGCATACCCAGCGCCTTCGCACGCTCTTCGATAAGCAGATCGTTCACCATACGATCCAGCACGCTGCGGCGGAACTGTTCAACGTAGGCAGGATCACCCATCAACGTCGAGAAATAGTCACCTAGCTGGCTTTGCATACGGTTACGCTCGTTCTGATATGCCATCTCGAATTCGCGCTGACTGATCTCACGGCCATCTACTTTAGCAGCTACTTGCTGACCGCCGCTGGCAAGGTAACTACCTACACCTGCAAAAACAAAAGAAAGAATAATGAGTCCAAGAATGATCTTGACCCAAATGCTGCTTGCGCCTTCGCGCATACGCTCCATCATAATTTGCCGTATCTCCTACTGATTCGATTTGGCATAGCGGTGAAGAAAGCTAACAGGGCGAGACCTGAAATAATTTTCACACTGTCAAAGTAAAAAAAGCGCACCGATTGGATGCGCCCTTTATCATGCCAAGCTGCTACGCACATTCAACTTGAAGTTGTATCGCTATGACAACTTGAATAAGTCTTTGTTCCAAAAAACAAACGGGCATCAACCCGGTGCTTAGTTTACAGAATCTTTTAGCGCTTTACCCGCTTTAAAACCAGGTACTTTTGCTGCTGCAATTTGAATTTCCGCGCCCGTCTGAGGGTTACGGCCAGTACGTGCTGCACGCTCGCGAACAGAAAATGTACCGAAGCCTACAAGAGCAACCTGATCACCCGCTTTTAGGCTATCAGATACGGCTTCGATGAAGGCATCAAGAGCACGTCCTGCAGATGCTTTAGAAATGTCTGCATTTTCGGCGATTTTATCAACTAGTTGAGTTTTGTTCACGATCTCATCCCCTCTATGAACACTATCCGTGCAAGGCCTTCTGGGCAAAATACATGTCACGGATAAAAATATATAAGGTCTAATTATATCAGCACAGAACACCAATAATCTGGCAAGCGTTGATATTATTGAGCTAACAGCAAATTAAAACTAACTTATAGCTACACAAAAAAACGCTGACAAGGCTTTTTAGCCCTGAAAGCGTTTTTTCATACATTAACTTTGCTGCATGTCACTGTTTTGTGCGTTGACCAGTTCAATGCCTGCTGGGTTGTTCTGAAGCGCTATCGTCAGCACCTCGTCAATCCAGCGCACTGGGCGTACTTCCAAATCAGCAATCACGTTGTCTGGGATCTCTTCCAGATCACGTTCGTTCTCTTTCGGGATCAGCACTGTTTTGATACCGCCACGGTGGGCAGCCAGCAACTTCTCTTTCAAGCCGCCAATCGGCAACACTTCACCACGCAGGGTAATTTCACCCGTCATGGCCACGTCACCGCGTACCGGGTTGCCCGTCAGGCTCGATACCAGTGCCGTACACATCGCGATACCGGCACTCGGGCCGTCTTTCGGCGTTGCGCCCTCAGGCACGTGTACGTGGATATCACGCTTCTCGTAGAAGTCTGGCGCAATACCCAAATGCTCTGCACGGGTCCGGACAACGGTCATCGCCGCCTGAATCGACTCCTGCATCACATCACCTAGCGAACCGGTGTAGGTCAGCTTGCCCTTGCCCGGCATAGATTCGGTCTCGATGGTCAGCAGATCGCCGCCCACTTCGGTCCATGCCAAACCGGTTACCTGACCAATACGGTTGCTGTCTTCCGCTTTACCGTAATCGAAGCGCTGCACGCCGAGGTAGTCTTTCAGGTTCTCCTGATTAACAACCACTTGCTTGGTTTGCGGATTCAGCAGGATCTCTTTCACTGCCTTGCGGCATAGCTTAGAGATCTCACGCTCAAGGCTACGCACACCCGCTTCGCGCGTGTAGTAGCGGATAATGCCGATCAGTGCGGAATCATCAACGTCAATCTCGCCGGCTTTAAGGCCATTACGCTGGATCTGCTTGCCTAACAGGTGACGCTTGGCAATGTTCAGCTTCTCGTCTTCGGTATAACCCGACAAACGGATCACTTCCATACGGTCAAGCAGCGGACCTGGGATATTCATTGAGTTCGATGTCGCCACGAACATCACATCCGACAGGTCATAGTCAACTTCCAGATAGTGATCGTTGAACGCATTGTTCTGCTCGGGGTCAAGTACCTCAAGCAAGGCTGAGGCAGGATCGCCACGCATGTCAGAGGACATCTTGTCGATTTCATCAAGCAAGAACAGTGGGTTCTTCACCTCGACCTTGGCCATTTTCTGGATCAGCTTACCCGGCATCGAACCGATATAGGTACGACGGTGACCACGGATTTCCGCTTCGTCACGTACGCCACCAAGGGCCATACGTACATACTTACGTCCGGTAGCTGCAGCAATCGACTGACCCAGCGATGTTTTACCAACACCTGGAGGCCCAACCAAACACAGGATCGGACCTTTCAGCTTGTTGATTCGGCTCTGAACCGCCAAATACTCAAGGATACGTTCTTTGACGCGCTCAAGGCCGTAGTGATCGGCGTTCAGTACTTCCTCGGCCTTCGCCAAGTTTTTCTTCACTTTTGAACGCTTGTGCCACGGCACGCTAAGCATCCAATCGATATAGCCGCGTACCACCGTTGCCTCGGCAGACATCGGCGACATCATCTTCAGCTTCTGCAGTTCTTGCTCGGTCTTCTCGCGCGCCTCAGCCGGCATCTTCGACTCTTCGATCTTCTTCTTGAGTGATTCGAATTCGTCCGGTGCATCGTCAAGCTCACCCAGCTCTTTCTGGATCGCCTTCATCTGCTCGTTGAGGTAGTACTCGCGCTGGCTCTTTTCCATCTGCTTCTTGACGCGGCCGCGGATGCGCTTTTCCACCTGCAGCAGGTCAATCTCAGACTCCATCATCGCCATCAGGAATTCCAGACGCTCGACGACATCGGTGATTTCCAGCACTTTTTGCTTATCTGCCAACTTAAGAGGCATATGCGCAGCAATGGTGTCAGCAAGACGTGCCGCCTCATCGATACCGTTTAGCGAGGTCAGAACTTCCGGTGGGATTTTCTTGTTGAGCTTGATAAAGCCTTCAAACTGGTTGATGGCGGTGCGCACAAGCACTTCCTGCTCGCGCTCATCCATCTCTTCTGTCACCAGGTACTCTGCGTCAGCATAGAAGAAATCATCATCGCTAAGCGTGTGAACCTTGGCGCGTTGTTGACCTTCAACCAACACTTTAACTGTACCATCAGGCAGCTTCAGCAACTGCAAAATCGTTGCTATCGTACCGACGTTGTAGAGATCATTGATCGATGGCTCATCAGTCGCCGCTTCCTTCTGGGCAACCAACAGAATTTGTTTATTATCATCCATCGCCGCTTCTAGGCAGCGAATCGATTTTTCCCGTCCTACAAACAATGGAATAACCATATGCGGGTAGACAACCACATCACGCAGTGGCAGAACGGGGATCTCAAGGCGTTCCGAACGCTCCAGGTTCATATTATTCTCTCTTCCGTTCACTCTATTACTGAGTATATGGGGGCTTGGGGACAAGATTCAACGGGATATGCGGCAGAAAATAAAAAAGGAGGCCAATGCCTCCTTTTTTTCGTCACTCTGTGCAGAGTTTACTCAGCGCCAGCGGCTTGATTTTCAGTGTTTTCGTAAATCAGCAAAGGCTCAGACTCGCCCTTAATAACTGATTCATCGATAACAACCTTACTTACGCCTTCTGCCGAAGGAAGCTCGTACATAGTGTCGAGAAGCACGGCTTCAACAATCGAACGCAGGCCACGGGCACCCGTCTTGCGCTCCATTGCCTTGCGGGCAATCGCAACCAATGCATCGTCACGGAACTCAAGCTCGACATTTTCCAGCTCAAGCAACGCACCGTACTGTTTGGTCAGGGCATTCTTTGGCTCGCGTAGGATCTGAACCAATGCGTCTTCGTCCAGCTCGCTCAGGATCGCCGCCACAGGCAGACGACCTATGAACTCAGGGATCAGGCCGTATTTAACCAAATCTTCTGGCTCAACCTTCTCGAACAGATCGCTTAGCGTACGTGACTCGTCTTTCGAGCGAACATCGGCACCAAAACCGATACCCGTACCCGTAGACACACGTTGCTCAACAACCTTGTCCAAACCGGCGAATGCACCACCACAGATGAACAAGATCTTCGACGTATCAACCTGCAGGAATTCCTGCTGCGGATGCTTACGACCACCCTGCGGCGGCACCGATGCAACAGTACCTTCGATCAGCTTCAGCAATGCCTGCTGAACACCTTCGCCCGATACGTCACGAGTAATCGATGGGTTGTCCGACTTGCGGGAAATCTTGTCAATTTCATCAATGTAAACAATGCCGCGCTCGGCCTTAGCTACATCGTAATCGCATTTTTGCAAAAGCTTCTGGATGATGTTCTCAACATCTTCACCCACGTAACCCGCTTCAGTCAGCGTGGTTGCATCGGCCATGGTGAACGGAACATCCAGCATACGTGCCAAGGTTTCGGCAAGCAGCGTCTTACCACTACCGGTAGGACCGATCAGCAAGATATTACTCTTGCCCAGCTCAACACCCTCACTGTTGGTATCGCCATTGCGCAGACGCTTGTAGTGGTTATAAACCGCGACTGCCAGAACCTTCTTCGCATGGTTCTGACCAATAACATACTCATCCAGGTTGGAACGAATTTCCTTAGGTGTCGGAAGTTCGCTGCCATCGCGCTTTGGCATCACTTCTTTTATTTCTTCGCGAATAATGTCATTGCACAAGTCAACACATTCGTCACAAATATACACAGAAGGGCCTGCAATCAGCTTGCGAACTTCATGCTGACTTTTGCCGCAGAAAGAGCAGTACAGCAGTTTTCCACTACCACTCTCTTTTCGCTTATCTGTCATTCGCTAACCTCTTCATGGGGATTCCCCCGTCATTGCCTTGTTTTGAGTGTATAACAACTAAAGCCGTTTTGCCCCGTTACCATGACAGCAAAACGAACCATCAGGTAAACGGGGCAAATAGCTGTTTTAGCTGCGGTGGCTCAAAACAGCATCGACCAAGCCGTACTCAACAGCCTGCTCAGCCGACATAAAGTTATCACGATCAGTATCGCGCTCAAGCACTTCCAGCGGCTGGCCGGTGTGTTCGGCTAACAGGTTATTCAAACGCTGCTTGATCGTCAAAATTTCCTGAGCATGGATCTGAATATCAGAAGCCTGGCCTTGGAAACCGCCTAGTGGCTGGTGAATCATAACGCGGGAGTTAGGCAGGCAGTATCGCTTGCCTTTCGCGCCGCCAGCCAGTAGGAAAGCACCCATTGAACAGGCTTGGCCCATACAAACAGTGCTTACGTTCGGCTTGATAAACTGCATGGTGTCGTAAATTGACATACCCGCCGTTACCGAGCCACCTGGAGAGTTGATGTACAGGAAAATATCCTTGTCTGGATTTTCAGATTCAAGGAACAAAAGCTGTGCAACGACCAGGTTGGCCATATGATCTTCAACCTGACCGGTCAAGAAGATCACACGCTCTTTTAGCAGTCGGGAATAGATGTCGTAGGAACGTTCACCACGAGAAGTCTGCTCGACCACCATAGGAACCAGCGCATCCAAAATCGGCGACATAGCGTTTTTTTCTTGGTAGCTCATAACGTTATTTCCCTAAAATAAATGGCCCGAATGAAATTGCTCTCACACGGACCATTGTTAGCAGAAGATTTAACGTAAAGTCAAATCTCTACAGCAATTTCAGCTAATTAAGCAGCTGGCTGGTTCATTAGCTCGTTGAAGCTAACTTCTTTCTCAGAAACCTGAGCTTTTGCCAGTAGCGCATCAATTGCCTGCTCTTCCAGAGCAATGTTACGCATGTTGTTCATCATCTGCTCGTTCTGCTCGTAGTAAGCAACAACTTCTGTTGGATCTTCGTATGCAGAAGCCATGTCAGCGATGATTGCTTTAACGCGCTCTTCGTCAACTTTCAGCTCTTCAGACTTGATTACTTCACCAAGAAGAAGACCAACAACTACGCGACGCTTAGCCTGCTCTTCGAACAGTTCGCGAGGTAGCTCAGGAGTGTTCTGCATGTTGCCACCGAAACGCTGTGCAGCTTGCTGGCGAAGAACGTTGATTTCCTGATCGATAAGTGCAGCAGGAACAGCGATATCGTTCTGCTCAACTAGGCCGTTAAGAACCTGATCTTTGATGCGAGCTTTAGTTGCTTGCTTCAGTTCACGTTCCATGTTCTTGCGAACTTCAGCTTTAAGCGCGTCAACAGAACCGTCTTCAACGCCGAACTTAGCAACGAACTCTTCAGTCAGTTCAGGTAGCTCTTGCGCTTCAACTTTGTGTAGTTTGATAGCGAAAGATGCTGCTTTACCTTTTAGGTTTTCAGCATGGTATTCTTCTGGGAAAGTTACTTCTACAGTGAACTCTTCGCCAGCTTTCTTACCTACGATACCGTCTTCGAAACCTGGGATCATACGGCCCTGGCCCATAGCTAGTGCGAAGCCTTCAGCTTTGCCGCCTTCGAACTCTTCGCCGTCGATAGAACCAGTGAAGTCGATAGTTACACGGCTGCTTTCTGCTGCTGCTTCTTCAACTTCTTTCCAAGTTGCCTGCTGCTTGCGCAGAGTTTCTAGCATCGCGTCAACGTCTTCAGCTTTAACTTCTACAGCTGGTTTCTCAACAGCGATCTTGTCTAGGCCAGCTAGTACGATCTCTGGGAATACTTCGAAAGACGCTTTGAATACTAGGTCTTTGCCTTCTTCGATTTCAACTGGAGTGAAAGTAGGTGCACCCGCTGGGTTGATCTTCTCTTTCACGATAGCTTCGATGAAGTGACGCTGCATTACTTCGCCCAGGATGTCCTGACGAACTGAAGCACCAAACATACGAGCAACCATTTTCATCGGTGCTTTACCAGGACGGAAACCATCGAAACGACGATTCTTAGCAATTTTCTTCAGCTCAGCATTCACAGCGTTTTCGATGTTAGCTGCTGGAACTGTGATAGTTAGATGGCGTTCTAGACCTTCAGTGGTTTCAACGGTAACTTGCATTATTTTAACCTCAAAACTTACTCAGTGTTCTCTGAGTGATGTTGCCGATCAGCTTGGCTGACGGTGGCATCCTTTCGTGTTATGGCCGGCAACCACGCCAGTACCATAACGCCTTAATTCTGATAATTCCCCTCATTGCAGCGTATGCAAAAGCGAGGCAAATTAAAAACGCGGTATTATAACGGTCGCATCCCGATTCGTCGAGACAAGAGCCTCCGCAATTCAACCTTTCACACAAGATAGGGGCAAAAATTCCATTTACAAGGGAAAAGTTTAAAAAAATCGCATCCCATTACGTTTTTTTGACCATGCGTTGATTTATCCGATTCAATTGCCTTCCCATTGCTGTTTTTTACATCAGCCAATTAGCTCACCCTTCGCGACTGATCCAAGGCCACCGCCAGTCAGTAAGAAAAGAGATAATCAAAAGGGGGATAATAATGAAACACTTTATCGTCGGCGCCTCCGGCGGCATTGGGCTGGCGCTGGTCGGCAGGAGTATAGCGCACGGGAATCAGGTTACCGCCCTAACCCGGCAAGCCTCCCCCAAATTGCTCGAACTGCGCCAAAGCGCCCCACGGCAACTGGCCATTATTGAGGGGGATCTGCTGACGGACACTGCTGAAACACAAAGTAAACTCAACGGCCTGTTTCGTCGTTTCGGGAAGCCGGACTGGACTATCAATGCCGCGGGCATACTTCACCATGGTCAATCAATGCCAGAAAAAAAACTCGACGATATCACTCCTGATTCTTTCCAGCGCAATCTAGAGGCTAACACCTACCTAAGTATCGCCCTCGCTCAGTACCTAGCCACAGGCTACCAACGAGCTGACCCTTTCCGCTTCATCTGCCTGTCAGCATTGGTTGGCTCTATTAGTGATAACCGAACCGGTGGCTGGTACAGCTACCGTATGAGCAAAGCGGCCCTCAATATGTTTGTCAAAACACTCAGCCATGAATGGCGGCGCCAATATCCCAACGCTATCGTGGCCGCTATTCACCCGGGAACAACCGCAACAGACCTCTCAGCCCCGTTTTGGGCAAATATCGCCGACGGGAAACTCTTCAGCCCATCGCTAACCGCAGAGCGGTTGCTTACCCTTATCGCCACTATACCCAATACCGGCAGCGGGCAGTTTTTCCATTGGGATGGCACACAAATAAGCTGGTAGCGCAACGCAGGCCGCGAACAACGACCATCTCCAAACGTCAACGCCACGCACTCAGACAATAGTCAGCAGAAAGGCAGAAAGGCAGAAAGGCAGAAAGGGAATTTCAGACATGAAAAAGCCCGCAGCAAGATACTTGCTGCGGGCTAGAATACGCTGGCGCGCCCTGCAGGATTCGAACCTGCGACCACATACTTAGAAGGTACGTGCTCTATCCAACTGAGCTAAGGGCGCGTCATGGTGCCACCATTGTGCGGTGGTACGAGGGGAATTATACGTAGCCGTCAGTGAACGTCAACGCCTTTTCCCCTATTTTCCGAGCATTTGCAATCAAACGTTCAAACATAAAGCAATCCGGGGGGAAATATCGCAAATTGACACCTTCATCACCAACCAACAAGATTAACAATGCACCCAATAGTTTTATCAACTTTAACCAAAATACAAATAGCAAACGTTTGCGATGTGGATTTAGTCAAAAAACTCTGCGACAATATGCAGCGCCGTGACAGCACAGGCTAATCATCCTCTCTGCATGTGCATAGTCAAACCTGACAACTGATATCGCTCAGCAACCTCTGACGAAAGGAACACCATGGCCGCTCAAATTATCGATGGTAAACTCATATCTCAAACTGTCCGCCAAGAAGTCGCAGCTCGCGTAAAAGCCCGAATCGAGGCGGGGCTACGCGCTCCTGGACTAGCGGTCATTCTGGTCGGCCAAGATCCTGCCTCCCAAATCTATGTTGCCAGCAAGCGCAAGGCCTGTGACGAAGTTGGCTTTGTGTCCCGCTCGTACGACCTGCCAGCCACGGCCACCGAAGCCGAACTGCTAGATCTCATAGATACTCTCAACAATGACCAAAACGTTGACGGTATTTTAGTTCAGCTCCCACTACCGGCTGGCATCGACAGCACAAAAGTGCTCGAGCATATCGATCCAGAAAAGGATGTGGATGGTTTCCATCCTTTCAATGTCGGTCGTCTGTGCCAGCGTATTCCCAAGTTACGCTCCTGCACCCCGAAAGGCATTATGACCTTGCTTGAGCGTTACAATATCGAGGTTAGGGGCAAGCATGCCGTGATTGTCGGCGCATCCAATATCGTCGGCCGCCCTATGACACTGGAAATGCTGCTGGCAGGGGCGACCACAACAACCTGCCACCGCTTTACTCATGATCTAGAGAATCATGTCCGCCAAGCCGATATTCTGGTCGTCGCCGTGGGCAAGCCCAATTTCATTCCTGGCGACTGGATCAAAGAAGGTGCCACCGTTATCGATGTCGGTATCAACCGGCTCGACAGCGGCAAATTAATCGGGGATGTTGAGTACGATCTAGCACAGCAAAAAGCCCGCCATATTACTCCGGTTCCTGGCGGCGTTGGGCCAATGACCGTGGCCACCCTGATCGAAAACACCCTCCACGCCTGCGAACTATTCCATAGCAAGTAAATCCGCAGTCACAGTAAATAACAAAAAGTCCCTGTGTCATAAAACACAGGGACTTCATTTATTCAGCTGGTGATTAAAAAAGTAAGGCTTACTGACTTTTTACTTTGCCAGCGATTTCAGGTAATCGGTAAACGCTTCGCCAAATTCATTATGACGCATGCCGTATTCGACAAACGCTTTCATATAGCCGATCTTCGAACCACAGTCATGGCTTTTGCCTGACATATGAAATGCATTAACCTGCTGTTTTTCCATCAGCATATCAATCGCATCTGTCAGTTGGATCTCATCACCGGCACCAATTGGCGTACGCGACAACAACGGCCAAATATCCGCAGACAAAATATAACGACCGACAATGGCCAAGTTCGACGGCGCATCGTCCTGAGCCGGTTTCTCAACAACCTTGGTCATCGATACCGAACCACCAGGTAACAGATCCGCACCATTAACATCCGCGACACCATAGCTAGATACCTCGGACATCGGCACTGGCTCAACCATCACCTGGCTCACACCATTCTCATTGAAAGCCTTTACCATCGCAGCCATATTCTCACGACGCAAGTCACTGGCCACATCATCAAGAATGACGTCTGGCAACACGACGGCAAACGGCTCATCGCCAACCAGTGGGTGGGCACACAGCACAGCATGGCCTAGACCTTTGGCCTGACCTTGGCGCACATGCATAATCGTAACGTCAGGCGGGCAAATATTCTGCACCTCATCGAGTAGCTGACGCTTAACACGTTTCTCTAGCGTGGCTTCGAGTTCAAAAGAGGTATCGAAATGGTTTTCAATCGAATTTTTTGATGAATGCGTCACCAAAATAATCTCTTTGATCCCAGCAGCAACACACTCACTCACTACATACTGAATCAGCGGTTTATCTACAATCGGCAGCATCTCTTTTGGGATGGCCTTTGTCGCTGGCAACATACGAGTACCCAAGCCAGCAACTGGAATCACTGCCTTACGGACGGGGGAAGTATTCGACATTTCTTTATCCATATTTAAACGTGGCTGGGCCAATATAACAAACGAGAATTATTTTTTAATTAAATATTCGTTCTGGACACTCACTTTCACCTGCTTGCCCAGCAGATTTATCAGCATGAATGAGCGCTTTTCGCCATCAGGTTCATGATAAATTGCCTCTATCCCTTTGAATTGCCCTTGAGCAAGTTTGAGGGTTTCACCAGGCTGAGGCAGATTAGACAATTTTGCCTGTTGTTCCGCGGAATCCTCATTAACCATTAGACTATAGATGAGGTCGGGGTCAACTCGCTGCGGTGTTTTGCCCTGCCGGATAAAATCAGCCACCCCGCGCGTTGAACGTACCGTTGTATAGCTGATCATTTCAGGATCAAAATAAACAAACATGTAGTTGGGGAACAGTGGTTCTTGCGATGAAACACGCTTACTACGTACAATTTTTTCAACGGTCACTTGCGGGTAATAACATTCAACACCCTGACGATCCAGATTGATGACAGCTCGTTCCTGCTCGCTGCGTTTACAATACAAAAGAAACCAATCTTTCATCGTCTCGCCTACCCTAATGGCCACTTCATGATCAGGCAATTATATACAAAATTCTTTTGAATATGTGTCCACGAGCCCAAAATTATTGCCTGCCCCACGTTTTTTGCACGGCCGACATCACAGCTCGGTCAATTTCGGAAGTTAATGACAAGCGCCAAATGTAACAATCATTAAAATATAAATTTTCCAGCATTACACTCCAACATTAACACCAAAAACAGAACAACACACCACTAAAAAGAATAAAAACAGAATAACCACACCAGCAAGACTAGGAAAACTCATTTTTCATTTTTGAACAATAAACAAACAAATTTTTACTTTTCAATGCGTTACGAGTTTTAAATATTGTTCTTAAAATGTAAAGATTTGCAGTTTAATTATTTGTCATTTATAAAAGACGCCACACAAGCAAACACAATACATCCAAATACAGAGAATAATTATGAACAACGACGCCCGTGGTACTTTATTAGGCCACCCTAAGGGGTTGTTCTTGCTGTTTGGTACCGAACTGTGGGAACGATTCTCTTACTACGCAATGCGAGCCATTCTTGTCCTATATCTAACTGACAAGACCATCAACGGCGGTCTAGGTTGGACAACCCAAGACGCTCTGAATCTATACGGCATCTACACCGGCCTTGTTTATATTACCCCTCTTATCGGTGGCTGGATTGCTGACAACTTCCTAGGACAGCGTCGTTCAATCATTATCGGCGGTATCCTGATGGCCCTTGGCCAATTTACTCTGGCCCTACCCCACAGCATGGTTGACCCGCATGCGGTAACAGCGTTCTACGCGGGCCTTGCGCTTCTTATTATCGGTAACGGTCTGTTCAAGCCAAATATCTCTACCATGGTCGGCGACCTATACAAAGAAGGTGACAACCGTCGTGACGGCGCATTTACCATCTTCTATATGGGTATTAACCTTGGTTCTTTGATGGCGGGGGTTATCGCGGGTACAGCTTCAGTAACTTACGGCTGGAAAGCAGGTTTCCTAACAGCGGGTATCGGTATGCTGATGAGCCTTGTCATTCAGCTTATCTTTGCTGAACGCCTACTGGGCGATATCGGTAAGGTTCCGGCAGCCAAGCGTGCGGCACAGATGAACAAGTCAGGCAAAAAAGAGCCTCTTACCACTCAAGAGCGCGACCGCCTAAAAGTCATCATGATCATGGGTATGTTCGTTGTTATCTTCTGGGCTGGCTTCGAGCAAGCCGGTGGCCTGATGAACATTTTCTCCCAGCAATATACTGACCGTATGCTAGGCAGCTTCGAAGTCCCTGCTGCATGGTTCCAGTCACTCAACCCGTTCTTCGTAATCACACTGGCACCGGTTATCGCTGCTATCTGGGTGAAGATGGGCCCTAAAGAACCAAGCTCGCCGGTTAAATTCGCGATGGGCCTTTTCTTCCTAGCCGCTGGCTTCCTATGTATGGTTGGCGCGGTTCTGGAACAAGGCGGCGACCTAACTGTGAAAACCTCTATGCTATGGCTAGTTGGCGCATACTTCTTCCATACACTGGGTGAGCTATGTCTATCGCCAATCGGCCTGTCACTGGTTACCAAGTTGGCACCGCTTCGTCTGGCCTCTCTGATGATGGGCGCATGGTTTGGTTTCAACGCTATTGCTAACTATGTTGCCGGTATTATCGGTGCCCACGTTGGCGAAGCCGGCCCAATGGCTATCTTTAGCGGTATTGCCATTGCAGCAACCGTTTCTGGCCTGCTACTGCTACTATGCTCAAATCAGCTAATCCGCTGGATGCACGGTGCAGAAGGTACAGCCGTTGTTGAAGATGATGCTGAAGCACAACCCGTTCAGGCATAATCATTTAATAAAGCACAACTAAAAAGGAGAGCTAAGGCTCTCCTTTTTTGTTTTATACACAATGCAACACTTTTATTCACGCATACCAAGTCGTTTGAAGATCAGGCTAAAACTCCCAGCACCGGCCTCGCACAATGATAACCGCCCGCCAGAAGGTGCCAAATGCAACCGCATCACATCATTGTGTTTAGCCCCTTTTCCTAACCAGGCAAGTGGTGGCACAAATTGCTCCCCATCACTGGTTTGAAATTTACCGGCCAACCCCGTCGATACAAGGCTCAAGGAACGGTCGGTAGCATCAAATATCCCGAACAACGCTCTTACCGGTGAAGCATAGCCCGATTGGGCTACCCCCTTCTCAATCAATTGAATGAGTGCTGGCAGGTTATTCTCCTGCGCCATACGGGTTCTTAGGTAATCATTGAAAAATGCGCGGATCAATAAAGTCGTTGCAGTGCCTTTTTCACCGCCTGACGCCGCATCAACCAAATAAAAAGCCAAGCGGCCATCTATCATCCAGCTGTAATCAAGCAACACCGGAAGAGTGCCTGCATCTTGAAGCACACAATAGTTAACCTGCCAATCCCCCTGCCGTGATTCCGTGTCTGGCATCAATCCAAGCAACAGATCCCTCGACGCCTGTGGATTGGCCTTAAGTTCATCGATATGCCACTCCAATTCTTCGTCTATCACCGTTTCATCATCAACGTTGACCCACTGGCTAGAAAAATCCCGGGATCCCTCTGTGGCACTATCTTGGCTGCCCATCACCGACAGCAAGGCCGATTTCAGCACCATGATGTTATCAAGCGGCTTGATCAAGAAGTCCTTTACACCATGCCGCAATGCCGAGGCAACATCAGCCATATTCCCCGTACCTGAAATCACAATGATCGGCACCATCGGATACTGCAAGGATGCCTCTTCGACAAACTCCATCCCCGTCAGTACCGGCATTTCAAGATCACACAGCAACACGTCAGGAATGGCATCACGCATCGCCTTTAACCCTTCCAACCCGTTTTCGGCTGTACGTACCAAACAACCCTGCCGGACGAGAAAGCCCGCCAGCATTGTGGTAAATACCGGGTCATCTTCTACAACTAATACATCTTTACCTTCAAGCAACGTCATCCCTCGCGCTGTTCTGCAATGCTGACTTTCCGCCTCGAATAACACCGATATCACCCCCTTGTTAGTCCAAAGTACAACGTACACAATGAACCAAAAGGTCAATCCGCTCTCGCATAAACAAGGATCTTAAGGTAGCTTGGATATTCATAGCCTGTAAAAAGCATAGGCAGCATTTACTCAACCGTCAGTGATCCAGCAAAAGAATGTTAAGATTAGAGTAATTTTGCAATGCATATCAAAATTTAACAATTTCAAATAGTAAGAAGCAATTATTTCCAAACAATGGCAAGAGATTTGATTTACGACAAAAGTTGCCATGTTATCGACATCTTCTTACATATTTTGTTATACAATTCACCATTATAAGTTTTCAGTGATGTAGAGTTATGAAGCTTGACGATTTAAATCTTTTCAGAATGGTGGTAGAAAATGGGAGCTACACTGCAGCTTCCCGTAAAACGCAGGTGCCTGTTGCAACCCTGACCCGCCGAATTCAGGCTCTTGAAGAATGCCTGAACATCCGGTTGCTTAACCGCCATGCCCGCAAGCTCTCGCTCACAGAAGCCGGTCAGAAATTCTATGACGACTGTAGCCCACTGCTGCAGCGACTGGTTGATACGGCCGAACACATCAGCGAAGAGTGCAAAGGGGCGGCAGGTAAACTAAAAATCGCAGCACCATCGAACTTGACCAAGGTCATGCTCCAACCATTGCTTAATGCATTCATGAAAGAGCACCCGGCAATCAATATCGAAATTTCGATGAGCAATGATCCTGAACTGCTCGATCCAACGGATTGGGATATCATTTTCCGCGTCGGCCCCCAACGCGATTCCACCCTTATTGCCAGAAAGGTCAATGCGGTCAAAGATATCTTGGTTGTCAGCCCTGATTACCTGAAGCATAACCCTGAGCCAAAACATGCACAGGATCTCCACCAGCATCCGCTACTCAAGGGCAAACCACTCCTGCGCTGGCGTCTAACCGAGAGCAACGGTGAGGTCATTACCGTCAGCGATCGCGGTCGCTTCGAGGCCAACGAACTGAATGTTGTACGCAAAGCCTGTATGGCAGGACTGGGAATCACCCTGATGCCAGATGTGATGCTCGAAAAATACATCGCCTCCGGCGAGTTGATCCAGATCCTGAAAAACTGGTCATCAAACCCACGCGACGTATACCTGATGTACAACCACCGCGATTACCAGCCAGAAAAACTGCGCTTGTTTATCGAGTTCGCCAGCACCTACTTCAAACTGTAATAGCGCCATTCCCCTCTTACCTGTGTGCAACAGGAACGCAAACCTGTTGCACGTCATTCCTTGCCATCCCCATCAAGCCCGACTAAACGTTAATAATGTCACTTTTACCAATACACAGGTTTACCTTGGTCTAAGATCGACAGCCAAACGAAAGAAGAACACTACAAGCAGGGCTGCACGCGTGTTCTTTACATGTGGGAATACACTGTGGGGAAACATTATGATTCTGGGACACCTTTTCGGGCTATATGCCCACCCTAAGAAAGAATGGACAGCCATCGACAAAGAACACGAAGGTATTCAGAGTAGCCTCAGCCATATTTTGCTGATTGCACTGCTACCACCAATCTTTGCCTTTATCTCCAGCGTGTTTATCGGCTGGCGAATTGGGGTTGGTTCCCCCATATTCCTGACCCAGAACAGTGCATTCGCCATGTCAGTCGCCATGTATTTTGCACTGGTCGGCGGCGTATTCGCACTCGCTTACCTAACCTACTGGATGAGCCGCACCTTCGGTTCGACACCTACATATACCCAAGCCCTTGAGCTCGCGGCCTACACCGCAACGCCGCTCTTCATGGTCAGCATCGCAGCAATTTACCCTCAAATCTGGTTTCTGATGATTATTGGGCTGATCGGCATTGCCTATTCGGTCTACCTGCTCTACACCGGTGTTCCCATTTTGATGCACATTCCCGAGGAACGCGGTTTCATCTACGCCAGTTCCATCGTCACTTGTGGCTTGGTCTTGCTCGTTAGCATTATCACAGGCTCCGTACTTCTCTGGAATTGGGGAATTGGTCCTGTGTTTAGCCACTGATCGGCAAAAGCACCGACCTGCAAACAAAAATCCCCAGCTTCGGCCGGGGATTTTTCATAGACAGAGCGCATTATTAACGATTACACACCTTCGTTGTGCAGCTCCAAAGTGGCAAGATCCTGCTGGATCTCACGCTGGGTCTTAGCATCTTCGCTACGCAGCGAATCAAGAAAATCCAAATAGCTCTGGTCAATGTCACCGGTCACATACGTACCGCTAAAGACTGATGCCTCGAAATTCTGGATCTCCGGATTGCCCTCGGCAACCGCACTCAACAAGTCGTCAATATCTTGGAAAATCAAGCCGTCGGCTCCAATCAGCTTACAGACCTCATCGACTTCACGACCGTGGGCAATCAGCTCGTTGGCCGACGGCATGTCAATGCCGTAGACATTCGGGAAACGTACCTCCGGAGCCGCCGACGCCAAGTACACCTTACGCGCACCGGCCTCGCGAGCCATCTCGATGATCTGCTCTGATGTTGTACCGCGCACAATCGAGTCATCCACCAACAGCACGCTCTTGTCTTTGAACTCAGAACGGATAGCATTGAGCTTGCGACGTACTGACTTACGGCGTAACTGCTGACCTGGCATGATGAAGGTACGGCCCACATAACGGTTTTTCACAAACCCCTGACGGTAGGGTTTATCCAACGTACGGGCGATCTCCAACGCACTGTCACAAGAAGTCTCAGGGATCGGTATCACAACATCAATATCGATATCCCCCCACTCACGCTGGATTTTCTCGCCCAGCTTCTCACCCATCCGCACTCGGGCACCATAGACGGACACCTTGTCAATAAACGAATCAGGACGGGCAAAATAAACAAACTCGAACACACACGGGTTCAAAGAAGGATTGTCGGCACACTGCTCGGTGTACAACTGGCCATCGAAAGTAATGTAGACCGCTTCGCCCGGCGCGACATCACGCATGAAATCAAAGCCCACCGCATCAAGCGCAACAGATTCTGATGCCACCATGTACTCAATCTGGCCCTTGACCTCGCGCTTGCCCAAACAGAGCGGACGAATACCGTGCGGATCACGAAAAGCAATCATACCGTGGCCTATCACCATAGCCACGACAGCGTAGGCACCCGAAACAATACGGTGTACCTCACGCACAGCCGCGAAAATCTCATTGGGACAAATCGGGTAAGACTTGGCGCCATCCAACTGGTTGGCCAATACATTGAGCAGGATTTCTGAATCGGAGGTGGTATTTACATGGCGGCGGGCAGACTCGAACAAGGTATCCCTAATTTCGGTAGCGTTGGTCAAATTACCGTTGTGTGCCAATGATATACCATAAGGAGAGTTCACATAAAATGGCTGTGCTTCCGATGCACTAGAGCTTCCTGCTGTCGGGTAGCGTACATGGCCAATGCCCACATTACCCTGCAGACGCTGCATATGCCGGGCTTCGAATACATCGCGAACCAAGCCGTTCGCCTTGCGCAGACGGAAACGATTGCTTTCCAAGGTAACAATACCAGCCGCATCTTGGCCACGGTGCTGAAGCACCGTCAGTGCATCATAGATAGACTGGTTAACCGGGGTCGAGCCCACGATTCCGACAATACCACACATGTCCTAAATCCTCGTCACGCTTTCTATAGTTAAATTTCAGCGGGAACCCAGTATCCCGAGAACCCGCTGTAAATTGTTGTTTCCTTGGCGCCGACACCCCGGTCCGCGCCTCTACTATCGTGCCCAACGCTACTTAACGGTAGGCAAAAAGCTTGATGTGTCCTTAATGTACGAGAAGAACCACTCAATCACGACCCCGAACTGCGGGATAAGCTGCGACTGCTGCCACCAATCGGCTTTCGAAAAGCCGGTAAAGGCATCGATAAAGAACAGGACAGCAGCCACGATCAAGACACCACGTACACCACCAAACACAATCCCCAACACCCTATCGGTGCCAGACAGACCCGTTTTCTGGACCAGTTGGCCAATCACATAGTTGACCACCGCTCCCACCACCAAGGTGGAGATAAACAGAACGGCGATTGCACTCCCGTTCCGGATCATTTCATCCTGAATGTTCGAGAAGTAGACCGCCAGCTTCTGATAGAAGTTACTAGCGATAAAAAACGCGGCAAACCAAATCACCAGCGACAATGCTTCTTTGACAAACCCCCGTATCAAACTGACAAGGGCCGAGAAGCCAATTACGCCTATAATTACGTAATCAATCCAGATCATCATTTTTTATTTTCGTCTTGTTGGTGCGTATTCTAACAGAAAAAATGCGAACGCAAACGTTTACCTAGGGGTTTAATGGATTAAATCTAACCAGTTGCCCTTTCAGGCCGGTCAGTTTCTCCAGTTCTTTTACTTGCTTGGCCAGCTTGTCTTTCGATACATCCGGGCCGACAACGACCCGAGCCAAATCTCCCGGCTGCGGGACTTTCGGCAAGACATGGGCCTGAAAGCCCTCCTTGCGCAGCTTAGCAACCAGCTGGTAGGCGTTCTCGAAATTACGGAAAACCCCAAGCTGCACCATCCAACCGCTGTCAATATTACCGATTTTCGGGGCTGACTCTGGCTGTGGGTCGGTTTTCACCATTTCCTGCGCGAGCGGCTGTGGCTCGTCGGTGTTGGCGTCTTCCGGCGGCAGAATATACGGGTTGTCCACCTCGCTGACGACCACTGTCACTGGATCGGGCGGCAACTCCACCTCGGCGAATTCAGGCTCGGGAATAGAGGCATACTCGGTTTCCTCGGCAACCTGCGGCTTTAGCGGAATGCTGGCAAATTGCTCTTGGTAATGCTGCTTTTTGCCATCAAACAGATCCGGCAGGAAAATCACCCCGATCGCAACCAGGATGATAGTACCGACCAAACGACTTTGAAATTTACTTGCCACTCTTACTCCTGTGCTTGTGCTGTAATGTGATCAGAGACTTGGCCAACAGTGTAAAATGAACCGAACACAATCACCATGTCTTCAGTGGTTGCCTCTGTCAGAGCTTTGTCATAAGCCTCCACAGGGGTGTGATAAGCCACCGTTCCGGCTGGAAGGTATGCCTGAATCTCAGCCGCCGTTGCGGCACGCGGGCCGGTCAGTGACGCGGGATACCAGTGGTCGACAATACCGGCCATCTCGGCCACCGTCGAGGCAATATCCTTGTCATGAAGCATCGCCACCACCGCATGAATGCGCTGCTTGCCCGCCTGCTGCTTAATGGTAGCCAATTGCCCGGCAAAATACGCTGCCGAGTGAGGGTTATGGGCAACATCCAAAATCACCAGCGGCGACTCCGATATACGCTGCATCCGACCGGCAAGTTGCACGCCGGCAAGCCCTGCCACAATGTCCTCATCGCTGATATCCAACTCGGCTGATGCCAGAGCCATCAGGGCCGTAGCGGCATTCGGCAGCGGCAACGACGGTACCGGCAAATCCTCCAAACTGAAACAGCCACTGTGCCAGGACCATGTCTCGCCGTCACGCTCGTAGCGGAACTGGTACCCAACCTGATACAACTTAGCACCAATATCATCGGCATGGGCTGCCACTGTCGCCGGCGGATTAGGCTGGCCACAAATTGCAGGTTTGTCCGCACGGAAAATGCCAGCCTTCTCATAGCCGATCACATTGATGTCATCGCCTAGCCAGTCAACGTGGTCAATAGCAAGGCTGGTGATCACCGATACATCATGATCGACAATGTTGGTGGCATCCAAACGGCCACCCAGCCCCACTTCGAGAATAGCAACGTCAACCTGATTGGTTTTGAACAGCTGCAACGCTGCAAGCGTGCCGAATTCAAACAGGCTCAGGCTCGTATCGCCACGCTGCTGCTCGACAAAGGCGAGCGCCTCGCTGTGGGCGGCATCGGGAAGCTCACTACCGTTGATCCGAACCCGCTCGTTATAGCGGATCAGGTGCGGCGAGCTGTACACACCCACCTTGTAGCCAGCCTGAAGCAAAATGGCTTCCAAAATCGCACAAGTTGAGCCTTTGCCATTGGTGCCAGCTACGGTGATCACCCGCGCGGCGGGTTTGGTCAGTGCCGCACGCTGGGCAACGGCCTGAACACGGTCAAGCCCAAGGTCGATGGCGCTGGTGTGGAGTTGTTCTAGATAGGTTAGCCAAGTGGCCAAAGAGGCGTTTGCCTGGGGAGCTGTCAATCCGGACATTCTTCATTCGTTATCTGGGTGAATATAGCCACTAATTTATCACTGAAACCCCGAATCCCAAACCGCCACGGCAATTCAATCGTTTAAATAAGAGCTCAGCAGCACGAATTAGACAAAAATGCCTAACTAACAGGCACTCCTGCTGTCCATATTGCAGACATAACAAAAACGGGACCCGAAGGTCCCGTTTGCAGAATCAATACGCGGCAAGGCGGATTATTCTTGAATATCGTCTGCAGCATCAGCCTCAGGCTTGGCAGGCTCGAGCTTAGCGACAAACGGCGATTCGATTTGCGTCATTTTCGCAACCAAGCCACCGATGCGGTCACGCATCTCGCGGCGGTCAACGATCATATCAATCGCGCCATGCTCAAGCAGGAACTCGCTGCGCTGGAAACCTTCAGGCAGTTTCTCGCGCACTGTCTGCTCGATAACACGCTGACCAGCAAAGCCGATCAGAGCCTTAGGCTCACCGATATTGATATCACCCAGCATCGCCAGGCTTGCCGATACACCGCCCATTGTCGGGTCAGTCAATACCGAGATAAACGGCAGGCCCTTGCCTGACAGGCGCTCAAGCGCAGCACTGGTTTTTGCCATCTGCATCAGCGACATCAGGGCTTCTTGCATACGCGCACCGCCACTGGCAGAAAAACAAACCAAACCACAGTTATTGGCAATCGCCTCGTCAACAGCACGGACAAATTTCGCCCCTACCACCGAGCCCATTGAACCGCCCATGAAAGAGAATTCAAACGCACAGGCAACCAGAGGCTGCCCAAGCAGGGTGCCTTTCATAGCAACGAGGGCATCTTTCTCGCCGCTTGCTTTTTGCGCCGTAGACAGGCGATCTTTGTACTTCTTGGAGTCGCGGAACTTGAGCTTATCTTGCGGCTCAAGCTCGGCAGCAATTTCTACCTGGCCATCGGCATCCAAAAACGTCTCAAGGCGACGGCGAGCCTTCATCCGCATGTGGTGGTCACATTTCGGACACACTTCTAGGTTACGCTCAAGGTCGGCGTGATAAAGCACTTGTTCGCAAGAGGTACATTTAGTCCACACCCCTTCAGGGATAGACGCTTTGCGAGAAGAAACAATGTTGCTTTTAGTTAGGATCTTTTCGAGCCAGCTCATGAATGACCTTTTATGTTCTTTTTCCCTGCTTATGAGTTATTAGCAAATAGTAGTATTAGCAGAGAATGACAAATTCGTTAAATTTCCGAACAAGGATTAAAGCACAAACTCGCCAGCCTGTAGATAAAAAACTGGTACTACTAGTTGAGTTTGGCCGTCCTCCCTGCGGTTTTTTGCTTAATCCGGCAGGAACACAGGGCCAATCGGCGCCTTAGGCAGATCAAACGCTTGAGGGTAATCCACCTCAACCAAATAAAGGCCTTCCGCCTTGGCCGTCGCGCCAGCCAACGTACGATCTTTCTGGGCCAGCAACCACTGGATCCATTCCGGTTTTTCTTCGCCACGCCCCACTTTGATCAGGCTACCGGTAATATTGCGCACCATGTGGTGAACAAAGGCGTTGGCCTTGATGTCGATAATGACATAGTGGCCCTGACGCGTCACATTCAAGTGCATTAGATTACGCCACGGGCTCAATGATTGACAATGCACAGCACGGAAGGATGTGAAGTCATTCTCACCCAAAAGATACTGGCCTGCCTCATGCATCGCTTTTTCATCCAGCTCGCCATGATAATGGCTTACCCCTGAACTAAGGATAGCCGGACGCAATGCATGGTTGTAAATTACATAACGGTAACGGCGAGCCGTGGCACTAAAACGGGCGTGAAACTCGTCATTCACTTCCTTAGCCCAGCGCACAGCAATGTCCTTCGGCAGATGGGCATTGATCCCCATTGTCCACGCAGCCATCTTGCGGTTCACATCAACCTCGAAGTGCACCACCTGACCGGTGCCATGCACGCCCGCATCGGTACGGCCGGCACACTGTACCTCAATCGGCTTATTGGCAATTTTACTGAGGGCTTTTTCCAAGCGCTCTTGCACGCTATCCACATCCCGCTGACGCTGCCAACCGTAGTACTTCGCCCCGTCGTATTCAATACCTAACGCAATTCGCATAATTCACTTCGTTGTTGCTGGGCCTAACGGCCAATGAATGATCAAAGTGAGCGATTATAGGGTTTCTAGGGGCAAAGGGGCAAGGCAGCCCCCCAATACCGTATAAAAAAAGTCCCCAACCCGAACAGGTTGAGGACCTCTATTTTTAGCGACGACTCTTTCAGTTAGCGCAAATGACGCAGGATCTCCTTGGCTTCCTGCTGCAACTTGGCATCCGCCTGCTCGGCGATTTCCTGCAGTAGGCCACGAGCCCCTTCGTTGTCATTCATCTCAAGGTAAGCCTTGGCCAGATCCATCTTGCTTGCGAACTCACCCTGGCTATCAACATCAAATGACGCTACGCCATCTAGCACATCCGGGAACTCATCCAAACCGACATTCAAGTTCAGAGGCTCCTCATCAAGATTCTTCGCCAAGCTCTCATCCTCCTCGTCCAACTCCTTGAGGAGATCATCAATACTGATGTAAGGAGACTGGGATGAACGAGGCAGCTCTGCAACAGACTCATCAAGCAACTCACTGCCCGCTTCGTCGCCACCCACCAACTCAGAATCAGGCAGTTCAGTAACGGCCTCGCTGATTGCAACCTCATGATTAGCGATAATGTCATCCGCCTGCGCCACCGATACCTCGTCTTCGGCAGGCCACTTATCGGCCGTCGAATTATCCATCGCATCAGCAACATCTTCACGGTGCATCTCTGGCTGGGTCGACCAATCCTCACCTTCCAGTAACGGCTCAGGATTGCTTGCCGCCCAAATCGCACTGTCTTCCTGCGACAGCTCATCATCCGACAAGCTCGAGTCCTCGGAGCTCATATCCGACAGCGACCACAGTTCCTCGCGCTCTTGCTCTAGCAGCTCACGGCCATTTTCCTCAAAACCGTGCTCAACCGCTTTAGAATCCGCTTGTGGCAATACTGGCGGCACCTGCAAAGCCGGCTTCTCAGGCTGATGATCAGCCGAGTCTTCAACGGGCTCATTGAGCAGCGCATCCATATCCAGACCCGCTGAATCAATCATCACCTCGTCAAGCCCAGCCTCTTGACGGCCATTACCAGACTGGCCCGAATAACGGTCATTAAACTGAGCGCCACTATCAAGCTGTTTCAGGCCATGCTCAAGCTCATACTGTTCCAGTTCGTTCTGCTCATCGAAAGATGCCTGCAGGGCGTCATCTTCTCCGAACTCCGGCAGACTATTCGGATCCAGCGTCTCGAACTGAATATCCTGGCGACCATGAATCGAATAACTCCCACCAAATTCATTGGCAGAAGCTGCAGGCTCATCGTCACCAGCAGGGGCCTGACTATCCGCAGCAAGATCTTCGCCAGCAATATCGCTATTGCCTTCCTCCTGCTCGGCTAGATTGGCCATCGCCTCCGCCATGACAGCATCGAACGGCATATTGCTTGCTGGCTCAAATTCCGCATCGACAGACGTATCCTCGTCATGCATATCTGGTACCGACGGTGCTCGTTCCACCGCCTCTGCAGCCTGCTGCAACTGCTTGACAATATTGTCCAGCATGACCTGCTCTTCATCGGCCGAAAGCTCTTTAGCCGGTTCAATCTCAAACTCGGCCTCAGGATCGTTCCATGCACTCTCTTCATCGAACTCAGGCAAATCTTCAAGGCTCAACGCCTCCGGGGCAACCGGGGCCGGAGCCTCGCCAGCCAAATCGCTGACCTCTATCGGTGCATGCTCATGGTCAACAGATTCTTGAGCATCCAGATCGGCCAGAGCAGCCTCTTCGTCATAAACAGGGAACGCTTCAGCCGCAAGCGGCGCGTCATGCAGCTCTTCGTTATCAACATCAACGGCGCCCTGCGCTTCGAGTGATTGCAGTAGCTGGTCAACTGTTTGACCTACCCCCTGCTCGCCCTCATCGCTATCTGCTGCGAGATCATCATCGAGAACCTCGTAAGCCTCATCTGCCTCATCTGCCTCGTCAGCAAAATCGGTGCTGGCACTCTCCATAACCGAGGAAGCAGCATCAGCAGCTGGCACATCAATAGCTGGCATATCAATAGCAGGAGCTTCAACCTCTGGCTGAACCGTTTCCTCCGCCATCTCGTCGGTACGATCGTCAACCGGCGCAGCCTCTGCGACATCAGCGTAAGCATCCGTTGCCGGAGCGACATCCATTTCAGCATCTTCAACGCCAGCAAATTGCTCAGCCGTTGACGCAACAAGCATATCCTCGGGCTCTAACGACCGCTCAGGCTCTACTGGTTGCTCAGGTTCAGACTTTCCCAGATGGTCGGCCTCACCCGGAACATGACCACCCTGATCATAAGGCCGACGCTCAGCATGGCGCGCATCTTCAAACAAGGCCTGATCGATATCAGCCGGGCGGCTCGCCGCTTCAGGCTGCACATTTTCAGGCTCCTGTGATTCTGCCTCAAGCTCAGACGGATCCTTTGGGTTGTGTTTTGCCAACACCTCATCGAGCAGCTCCGTGCTATTTTCATCAACTTTGATGTCAGGTGCGTGGAGTTCATCCTCGTCTTCACCCAACACCTCATCTAACAGCTCGACACTGTTCTCTTCAAGGTCGATATCTGAAGAGAGCTCATCTTCGTCTTTTACCAGCTCATCCAGCAGGACAACGCTATTCTCGTCGAACCCATCAAGAACATGCTCATCAAAACCGTTCTCCAGTACATCAACGTCAACCGGCGGCTTGACCAGGCTTATCGGAGCTAGCTCTGGTTTAACGTTTTGCGGCTCGAACGCCATATCGGCAAGGCTATCAATAACCGGCGGCTCAACGGCAACCTCAGGTTCATCAATCGCCACCTGCGGTTCAACCGGAACGGGTTGAGGCTGCAAAATATCGCTACCATCCAGCTCCTCACCCTCATTGAGGCGTGGCGTTTGCGCCAGCAGATTAGTATAAGGCTCCGCCGGCTCTACTTCAGACTGCGACTCAGATCCTTTTTTTTTCTCCTCGCCCTCATCAGCAAGGTCATCGAAACCAAACCCGTCGAGATCGGACGCCGTTGCCTGTGGTAGATCCCACAATGCATCAAGCTCATCTTGGTCTACGCTCCCATTTTTACTCGGCGACTGAGCCAACATCTCGGCATCAGATACCGCTTTATCAACGGCAGCCTGCTGCTTGGCATCATTTTTTTCTTCGAAAATATCTTCATCAAAGCTATCGAAGTTATCAAACAGCGCATCGAGCTCATTTTGATCAACCAAACTATCGGCTACCGGCTCCGTACGGGCCGCTTCTGGGGCAACACGATTCTCCGTCGCAGAACGGTCAACCGCTGGCGTATCCGTTGGTAGGCTGTCAGTCAGCAAATCATCGAGCATGGACTGATCAAGCAAATCATCACGTTCATCATTCTGATCGGAATCAAGCAACAGATCGTCATCATCCAAGGTCAGGTCGAAGCTGTCCTCTTCGTCATTGCCGCTCAGTGACTTTTCCCACATCGCCGCCAGATCGGCATCGGAAGACGAATCCACCTTCTGATCCAGCTCGTCCAGCGCACGCTCCATGTCTTCCAGGCCAATCGCCTTCTCGTCACCTTTGACCGAAATGCTGCTCGGGCCAAGGCCGTTGCCCACGGAATAATCGTCCAAATCGAGAGAATCATTCGATGTGCCGAACAGGCTATCGTTATTATCATCGAACAGCGCATCCTCTGACTTGAACAAATCATCCAAATCCGGCTCAGGCGCATCCGGCTTGGATTCCATGTCCAAATCCATCTCCGGTACCGAGCTGCCCAAATCAGGGGAGGAAGGCGATTCCGGCCCCTTATCGGGATCCGTTAACAGCTCATCATCCTCTTCATTTTTACGGCGTCTCATAAAGAAGATACCCGCAGCGACAATCAGACCGCTCGGCACCAGCATCATCGCCAACAATGCCAGCGGGTTGGAGATCAAATTGTCAAAAAAGCCTGGCTCCGGGATGGGTGCTAGCTTAGGCTGGTTTGGCTGCTGCGCTGCCTGCTGACCCTTTTGCTGATCAATAAAATCTTTAATTTGACCGCGTAGTTGCTCATCAGCAGTGATCTGGGTTTTAAGTGCGGCAACTTCGTGTTGCATTTCTGCCAGACGAACTCGCAGCAAATGATTGCTTTCCAGCAGTTTGTTCATTTGCTCGTCGGAGGCATCCAACTGCGCCTGCAGAAGATCTGGCTTGATCGAATTGGTGCCGCCATCGCCCGCCGGGCTCTTGGCCGCTTGCGAAGCCGCAGACGGCAGAGCCGTACTTGACAGGGCTGAAGTTGGCTTGGCAGGCGGTGTCTCGGTGTTATTGTCTGCGGGTTTCTTGTCCGCTTTCTTGTCCGTATTCACCACGGGCTTAGCCGGGGCATCGTCCTTCTTGTCTGCCGCCGCAGATTTGACCTCTGGCTTAACCGGGCTTACGGCAACCTTTTTCGGGGCTTTGGCCTCTTCTACCGGCTTAGGTGCTGGCTTCGGCGCAGGCTTCTGAGACGAGGCCGTACGCTGTGACGACGCACCCGAGGCTGCAGGGTGCTTGTCCCTTTCCAACTGGCGCTTGACCAAATCCGTACTCTCACGGCTGATTTGCTCAGGCGTAGGGATCACCAGCACGCTGCCAGGCTGCAAACCGTGAATATTGTTGCCTTCAAAAGCCTGAGGGTTCAAACGATAGATTGCACCAATCACTTGGTAAACAGAATGATTGGTAGTAGGACGGTAACGCGAGGCGATCGACCACAGGGTTTCCTGCTGTGTGGTCGGCCCGTAACGGTTATTGGCCGATGGAACTGTATTCTGGCTACTGCGGACAGCTGATACAGCAGAAACCGTCGGAGAAACCACAGGAGAAACCGTACGTTCAACGGGCAGCGCTTCATCTGCAGGACCAAGAATACGGATAGTATTTGCGTAAACTGGGAGATGAATGGCGGAGGCGGTAAATACTACCGGAATAACGAGACGTTTTATCATCTTATTAGAAAAATCAGACACTGCCTGCTGTCCTCTTTGGCAGGAATTAATGCTTTGATCTCAGGGTACAAACACCCGATATTGATCATATAGATACCCAAGCGGCCTCAAAATGCGTGTTTTCACGAAAAGGGAGTGACCTTCAACCAAGGTACAGGGTAGTTGGTATCTTGAGTTTACTTACGGCTATATCATACTAGATTACTCACTATCGGCCTACGGCAAACAAACTTGAAGGCGAGAATGTGAGCATGGTTCGGAATTAATGGCGATTCTGCAACCAATAGTATAAAAAAGGCTCTCAAATCCAATAACTTGAGAGCCTATGAGAGATTATTTAGCCGTTAAAGATAATCAGCAATCAACGTTTCGGCGATCTGTACGCTGTTTGTCGCCGCGCCCTTGCGCACATTGTCAGCAACAACCCACATATTCAGGCCACACGGATGGCTGATGTCTTCGCGGATACGGGAAACCATAACGTGATCTTTGCCTGTCGCATCGCCTACCTGAGTCGGGTAGTCGTTACCGTGGAAGACCTCGATACCTTCGGCATTTTCCATCAGTGAAATGACTTCTTCGATATTCACCGGCTGGCATGTCTCAACATGTACCGCCTCGGCATGGCCGTAGAATACCGGCACGCGAACACATGTCGGGTTCACGCGGATGTTATCGTCGCCCAGAATCTTCTGGGTTTCCCATACCATCTTCATTTCTTCTTTGGTGTAGCCGTTGTCCATGAACTGGTCAATGTGTGGCAGGCAGTTGAAAGCAATCTGCTTGTCGTACACATTGGTTTCGGCAGGAAGGCCATTAAGCAGCTTAGCCGTTTGGCCCGCTAGCTCGTCAACGCCCTTACGGCCCGAGCCAGATACTGACTGGTAGGTCGCCACGTTGATACGCTCGATACCATAAGCATCGTGGATCGGCTTAAGCGCCACCAGCATCTGGATAGTCGAGCAGTTAGGGTTGGCAATAATGTTACGGTTACGGTATTCGGCCAGTGCGTGCGGGTTCACCTCAGGCACAACCAACGGAATATCGTATTCGTAGCGGAAACGGGAAGTGTTGTCGATCACTATCACGCCCTGATCGGCCGCGATTGGCGCCCAACGGTCAGACGCTTCTGCACCGGCAGAGAAAATGGCAAGCTGCACCTGACCCCAATCGAAATCCTCGACATTGGTAACACGTACACTCTTACCCTTGAAGCGCAGGGTTTTGCCCGCGCTGCGCTCAGATGCTAGCAGATAGAGATTGCGAACAGGAAAATTGCGCTCCTCAAGTACTTCGACAATTGTCTCACCAACGGCACCAGTGGCACCTAGAACGGCAATATCAAATTCCTGGCTCATGGCCTTTCCTCTACAGTAAAACCTAAATTAGCCAGCGACTCTACCCCAAAAAGGGCCTCGCCCGCTACTGTAATCGCACTATATTCACGGCGATCCCAATAATTTTTCCGCATCCGGTCAAATGCGGCGGCCATTTGCGGAGTACCCTGCTCCGTTGCGCCCATTTCACGGCGGAACACGCCATCGTCACGGCGCACGTCATACACCAACTGGGTTAGACTGAACAGGCTCGCCTCGTCCCATTGCTGGCTCAGTACAATCTGCGGGATTGGCGCCACAGGCAGCAAGCTAGACGCTTCAACCTGCTGGTCGTCATCAAGACCGAGAAATTGGCAAAACGCATTGAATACCATCGTTGTACCGCGCGCCTTGCCCTCAAGGCCATAACCCGCCACATGCGGCGTGGCAAAAGCAAGCAACGGCAATAGCGTCAAATCAACCTGCGGCTCGTGCTCGAACACATCCAATACCGCCGTCAGCATTTTCCCAGAGCCAGACTGGCTGGCCTGCAACGCCGTTTTCAGGGCTGAGTTATCCACCACCGGGCCACGAGCGGCATTGATCAAGATCGCCCCCGGCTTCATGGCCGCCATAAACGCGCTGTCGACCAAATGGTAGGTTGGGTAGGCTCCATCACGGGTAATAGGTGTATGGAGGGTGATCACGTCACACTCGGCCTTGATCTGCTCAAGGGAATGGAAAGTACGGGGATCACCGGCCTGCTCCTTGAACGGGTCATTGAGCAAATAGCGGATACCCAGCGCATCGAGGCACTTGGCCAAGTAGCTACCCACATTGCCCGCACCAACGATACCCACGGTTTTGTCGAAAATCGAAAAGCCCTGCTGCTGGCCAAGTACCATCAGGCTGCTGAGTACATACTCGGCGACCCCCACCTTGTTGCAGCCCGGTGCCGCCGTAAAAGCAATCCCCTTTTGCGCCAGCAATACGTCATCAACATGATCCTGTCCGGCAGTTGCAGTACCAACGAACTTGAGCACATTGGCCTTGCTGATCAACTCGGCATTGACCTTGGTCACCGAGCGGATCATCAGGGCGTCGATATCCACCAAATCATCGGCGCTCAGGGTTCGCCCCGGCTTGCTGATGACCTCGCCAAGCTGGCCAAATAACGCTGCCGCATAGGGCATGTTCTCATCAATGAGGATCTTCATGGAGTGTCCTTGGGTTACTGATATTTGGGATAGTATTATATCCCAAATATAAAAAAGCCCGGCACATGGCCGGGCAAAACATCCAGGTATGAAAACACAAGCTGCGTCATAGACAGGTCCCGCAAAAGTCCATACTATGCCAGAGCGTGTGCCGCGTCTGTCTATTTTGGCACCGGCCTAGGATGCCGAGCTCAACACATCCCCGCTAAAGGCTGTTAGGCTGGCTCCTTTGCCGGTGCCGATCCTGGATAATGACAAAAGTTAGTATTATTCGCGTGTCGACGGCCGATTAGCCTTCGAACTTCTTGATAACCAATGTCGCGTTAGTGCCACCGAAACCGAAGCTGTTCGACATTACAGTCTTCAATTCCTGATCGCGTTTCTCAGTAACAATGTCCAAACCTTCAGCAGCCGCATCCAAATTCACGATATTGATACTTGGTGCAATGAAGTTGTTGTCCAGCATTAGCGTTGAGTAAATCGCCTCGTGAACACCTGCCGCACCCAGTGCGTGGCCCGTCATCGCCTTGGTCGCAGAAATCGCAGGGCTGTTCTCGCCGAACAACTCTTGGATCGCGCCCAGCTCTTTCAGGTCGCCAACCGGCGTAGATGTACCGTGGGTATTGATGTAGTCAACCGGTGCATCCAGATCCTGCATCGCCATCTTCATACAGCGCACCGCACCTTCGCCCGAAGGGGCAACCATGTCGTAGCCGTCAGATGTCGCGCCGTAACCCACGATTTCACCGTAGATTTTCGCGCCGCGCGCCAATGCGTGCTCAAGCTCTTCGATAACCAGCATGCCGCCGCCACCAGAGATAACGAAACCGTCACGATCAGCATCGTAAGTACGAGATGCCTGCTCAGGAGTTTCGTTGTACTTGGTAGACAACGCGCCCATCGCATCAAACATCATGGTCATTGACCAATCAAGCTCTTCACCGCCACCTGCAAACATGACGTCCTGTTTGCCTAGCTGGATAAGTTCAACCGCATGGCCGATACAGTGAGCAGATGTCGCACACGCAGAGCTCATCGAGTAGTTCACGCCACGGATCTTAAACGGTGTAGCCAAACAAGCCGAAACCGTTGAAGACATCGTACGCGGTACCATGTAAGGACCTACACGCTTCACGCCTTTTTCGCGCATAGTATCAGTCGCAACAACCTGGTTAAGCGCAGAAGCGCCGCCCGAACCGGCTACAAGGCCAGTACGATCGTTGGAAACTTGGTCTTCAGACAAGCCCGCATCGGCAATGGCCTGCTCCATAGAAAGGTAAGCGTACGCAGCCGCATCACCCATAAAGCGCATTTTCTTACGGTCAATGTGCTCAGACGGTGTGATTTTCAGATCGCCCCACACATTGCTGCGCAGATTCTTCTCAGCAAACTGCTCAGAAAAAGTAATACCGGACTTACCCGCTTTCAGAGACTCCAGCACTTCTTCCACGTTGTTACCAATGCTGGACACAATACCCATGCCAGTAATTACGGCTCGTTTCATGATGTATTCCTACTGTCTGTTATACCCAAGTCATCTCAGTATGGACGGCAACGGCTGCCTGCAAAGGCCACTCTGCGCCAACTTGGGTATAACGTGGATGTTCACTTATCATTATCGCGTAAAATATACCGTGCCGACCTGATAAATTCACCATCAGGGCCAACGGCAGAAGCGGCTACTTACGCCAAGACATTCTTTTTGCTAAGTGGATAATAACGGCTTTAGCCCGCAAAAGTGGTCAGCTTTCCTTTTGATCGGGTACAATCCCCGCCCAACAGGGTGTTCACTGGGTGTTTTGTACACAAAACCCGCTCGCCAACGAATACCATTGGCACACTAACCACTTGCAACAATGAGGTTTCTTCCCTTGTCAGATTCAGCCAAACCGTCAACTACAACCAGTCGTACCCGTATCGAAAACGCGGTACTGGACTGGAACGATGCCGGCACACCGGTTTCCAACGACTTTGATGATGTGTATTTCTCCAACACCAATGGCCTCGAAGAAACCCGCTATGTATTTCTCAAGCAGAACGGATTGCCCGAACGCTGGGAACAAAGCGAGCACCGCCGCTTTGTCGTGGCCGAAACCGGCTTCGGAACCGGCCTAAACTTTCTGGCGGTGTGGCAGTGGTTCAAGGCATTCCGGGCTGCAAACCCCGATGCCCCCCTGCGCGAGCTGCACTTTATCAGCTTCGAAAAGTTTCCCGTCACCCTGACCGATCTGGTCAAGGCGCATGAGTCATGGCCGGAGTTGGCCGACTTGGCCAGCCAGCTCCACGCCCATTATCCACCAGCCGTTGCCGACTGCCACCGTATTGTACTCGAAGATGGCCTGATTACCCTAGACTTGTGGTTCGGTGATATCAAAGACTGTATGCCGCAGGTATGGACCGGCGACGACGGCATCGTTGATGCCTGGTTCCTTGACGGCTTTGCCCCGAGCAAGAACCCTGAAATGTGGAGCCAGAGCCTGTTCGACGGCATGGCCAAACTGGCCCGCCAAGGCAGCACGGTTGCCACCTTTACCGCTGCGGGCTTTGTCCGCCGAGGCCTGCTCGATGCCGGCTTCAAGATGTGGAAAGTCAAAGGCTTCGGCAAAAAGCGGGAAATGATCGCGGGCAGCCTGAGCGAGCGCCACACCCCGGCCAACACCAAGCCGTGGTATCACCGCAAGGCGGCTTCGCGACAAGATGGCAATGCTATCGCCATCATCGGTGGCGGTATCGCCTCGGCCACTACCGCATTGGCACTGGCTCGCCGAGGCGTTGCAACCACCCTGTACTGCCGTGACGGCCAGCTCGCAGAAGGTGCATCCGGCAACCGACAGGGAGCGGTATACCCGCTGCTTAACGGATCCAACGATGCTCTGTCGCGCTTCTTCGCTCCGGCCTTCCTCTATGCCCGCCAGTTTGTCGAGCAAGCGGCCGAAAAAGCCAACTTCGCCCACGGCTGGAGCGGCGTAACCCAATTGGCATGGGACGACAACACCACCAGCAAGCTCGCCAAAATGATGAGCGGCGGCTTCCCAGACGCACTGATCCGCGAGCTAGACAACGAGCAAACCCAAGCCGTAACGGGCGTGGCAACCGGCCATGCCAGCGTCAACTACCCGCTTGGCGGCTGGCTGTGCCCACAAGAGCTAACCCGAGAGCTACTGGCAATGGCCGAACAATGTGGTTCGCTCACCATCAAGACCGGGTGCGATATCACCACCCTTGAGCACAACAGCCAGACAAACCAGTGGCAACTAGGCGACAGCGAGGGCAACCATTACAGCCACGAGTGCGTGATTGTTGCCAACGGCCACCGTTTTGCCGACTACCCGCAAACCCAGCCGATCCCTGCCTACTCGGTGCGCGGCCAAGTCAGCCATATCCCGACCAACCCATCGCTGGGCGAGCTGAAAACCGTACTCTGCTATGACGGCTACCTGACGCCGGTCAATGCCAGCGGCGAGAGCCACTGCATCGGTGCCAGCTACCGCCGTGGCAGCACCGAACTGGACTTCAGCGAAAGCGAACATGCCGATAACAAACAACGTCTGGTTGATTGCCTGCCGCAAGCCGACTGGCCTGCCGCCATTGATATGTCAGCCAACCAAGCTCGCGTCGGAATCCGCTGTGCCAGCCGTGATCACCTACCGTTTGTCGGCGACGTGTGCCGCTACGACGACCTGCTGCGCCAGTACGACAACCTTAAAAATGAACAGGACAACGCAGAACGCGTGCCGACCTACCCGAACCTCTATGCCATGATCGGCCTTGGTTCACGCGGCCTGAGCTCAGCCCCACTGCTTGGCGAGCTACTGGCATCGCAGATCTGCGGTGATCCACTACCGCTGCCTGTCAGCGTACTGGAGGCTTTGCATCCGGGTCGGATGTGGGTGCGCAAGCTGGTCAAAGGCAAGCAGCTCTAAGGCTCTTTGTCGATCGCCGTTCAGGCAAGTTCATAAACAACAAAGCCCCCGACATTGGGAAATGCCGGGGGCTTTGTTTTCGCTGCCTGTCTTTCTTTTATCTTCTATTTTATCTCGGCCGGAGTGCCATCTACTCGGCCTCTGCCGTTACCGGTGGGGCATTGTCGTCATCACCGCCGGTATCAGAGACCGCAACCGCGATAACAACCGCTGCTGCCCCCAACGCCAACACGGTGGCCGTGATCCCCCCGGCCGATGCGGCAAATGCAGTGTCGATCCCCGCCGCCTTGCCGGTTGCCTCTACCTCAGCACTGGCTTGGGCCGCTGCCGACTGGGCATTTGCTTGCGTTGTTTGCTGAACTGCCGAGCGCGACGACGATGCGGTTGACGACGAAGGCACCGAGGACGAAGCTGCTTGGGCTGGCTGCCCCGATTCCGCCGCAACAGCCGTGAAACAGATCAAACTGGCAAATGCCATTACCACCAATGATTTAAACATCATGGTTCCCCTTCTAACATTACCAAACCCATTATTATTAATATGTCTGTAATTATAGATGGAGAACCAAATCCGCCGTCTCAGTTATGAGCCTAGCCCGTGAGACACCCGACGTCTCACCGTACATCAAGTGTACCTGTCTGATCGCCCGCCCAATATCAGCTGGTCAAAGATACCGGCTTATCGATATTAGCCGTTACCACTACTTCACTATCAGGCTTCACTCGGCGCAATTGAGCGGCAAAGGCCTGCTGGGCCGGAGCATCCCCGTGCACAACCCTTATCTGCTCCGGCCCTACCTCTATTCCCTCGACAAATTTCAGCAAATCAGCCTGATCCGCATGAGCTGAATAACCGGAAATCTGATGGATCTTCGCCTTCACCGGTATGTTTTCGCGCTGGATGTCGATCTCAGCAGGTTCCTCCAGCAAAGCTCTTCCGGTCGTCCCCCATGCCTGATAACCGATGAACACCACATCTGTACGGGGATCGGGCAACAGCGCCTTGAGATAATTGACAATCCGTCCCCCTTCGCACATCCCGCTGGCGGCAATGACCACCGCAGGCTCTCCGCTCTGGCGCAAGCGGTTGACCAGCTTAATATGTTCTTCGTGGCTCTCGATAGACACGCACTGCGAAAAAGAAAGCGGATAATGCCCTTTTAACACCCTGTGCTTCGCTTCTTTGGCCCATAGACGCTGGAACACCTCATACTGCTCGGTAATTTTTCCGGCTAATGGCGAATCCAAAATAATCGGCAATGTTGACCAGTTAAAATTGCCAACTGCCCGCCCGGCGCTCTTGCCCCGGCCTTTTCTGCCGTCCCATTTCTGGTTTTCTGCATCAGCCTCTGCCTTGGCAGCGACCTCGCTCAAAATCATCTCAATATCAAACAGCAGCTCTTGGGTTCGACCGACACTGAACGACGGGATCAGGATCGACCCACCATCAACTAACGACTTGGCAATCACCTCCGCCAAGCGGCAGCTCCGCTCAGTCACATTGTCATGCAACCGATCACCATAGGTGCTTTCTATCACCAGGGTATCGGCACGCTGCGGAGGAACCGGATCGACCAGCAACGGCGTGTCACATGGGCCGAGATCGCCAGAAAAGACCACCACCTTGCCATCAGCCAGCTCCAATTCGATATATGCAGAGCCGAGGATATGGCCCGCCTGACGGAAGCAGGCCTTCACCCGCCCACCATCGGCCAGTGTCACCACCGCCTGGCAGTTGAACGGTACCGGGCGCAGCAAGGAGCTGACCAAATTAATAAACGTACTGCGCTGCTCCTTGCCCAGCTTCAGCTGAATCTTCAGGGCATCGTCAAGCATTAGAGGCAGCAAGGCGGCGGTTGCCTCGCTGGCGTAAATCGGACGGCGGAATCCCGCTGCCAATAGCCAAGGAATGCGGCCAACATGATCGATGTGGCAATGGGTCAGTAACAGGGCGTCGATGTGATCTACCGGAAACTCTATATCCAATGACCCATTTTTTTCATCACCCTGAAACAAGCCACAATCGATAAGAATGCCGCGTTGCTGAATGCGTAACTCGTGACAGGATCCCGTGACACCCGAGTGGGCGCCATGATGAATGATTTGCATGGTTTCACCTTCAAGAAATATACCGAGCGATAATGGCAAAACTCCCCGCAGGCAAAAGCCTGATGGGGTATTCTCCCGACTCACTTCACGAAAAAAAGAATGAATAATCCCTGTGGTTCATTCATGAGGGATTAACGTAACACAACGCCCAAACTTGAAAGTCAAAAAAATGACTACACTTAAATCATAAGGGCAGCAACAAAGCAGTATTCAATGTGTGAATTTTGTCTAGCCTTTGAATTCTTTTGAATGTATGACTTTTTCGATCTATGCAACCAGTATAACATTTACAAAACCAAAGCCTTGATAAGGAAGATCAATGGAAAGTCAGCTTTACTTCGTCTTTTTGGCGTCATTTTGCGCACTCTATGTGCTCTGGCACATGGCGAAGAAAATACAGCTTGTCGATACCCCCAACGAACGTAAACATCATCAGGGGGTGATACCGCTAATCGGTGGCTTATCCATTTTTGCCAGCGTCGCTACCTGCGTGCTAACTTCCCCATTAAATACTATTGATTCAAATATTTATTTAATACTATCGAGCATACTCGTCCTCGTTGGGGCGGTCGATGACAAGCTTGATATTAGCGTGAAATTCCGGATCGCCGTCCAAGTCGCGGTGTCATTTAGCCTGATTATCGTCAGTGATTTGAAATTGGCCCAACTGGGTAATATTTTCGGATTTGGCGATATTACCTTATCTAATGCACTTAGCTATGCCATCACCGTTCTTGCCGTAGCCGGTGCTATCAATGCTTTCAATATGGTGGATGGTATAGACGGACTACTCGGTGGTTTGTCTGTAATAAGTTTCGCCGCACTTGGCTTTTTATTCATGCTTGCAGGCAACACAGATTTGTTTTCTTTCTGTCAAATTATTGTCATTGCCACCATCCCCTACCTAATGCTCAACCTCGGTTTTCCCTTTGGCAAACAATGGAAAATATTCATGGGCGATGCAGGCAGTGTCTTCATCGGATTCACTGTGGTGTGGCTACTACTGCACGGCACGCAATCAGAGCAGGCCAGCTTCAAACCCGTCACCGCGTTGTGGGTTATCGCCCTACCGCTGATGGACATGGCAACGATTATGATCCGCCGTCTGCGCAAGAAGCAGTCCCCCTTCAAGCCTGACCGCGAACACCTGCACCATATCTGCCAGCGCCTCGGCATGTCGCCGACCATGACCTTGTGCATGATCTGCCTGTTTGCCGCCAGCCTTGCTCTTATCGGGATCATTGGCGAAATAAACGGGGTTGCCGATTACGTCATGTTTGCCGGTTTCATGGCAACCTTCGCCCTTTACTACACTACCATTTGTTATATCTGGCGGATCACCGCGCTTATCCGCCGACTTCAAGCCAGCATCATGCCTCGCTTCTACTCTAAGATGGACAACATCAAAAAATAAGCCCAGCCCTCGCCTCTTCAGCCTCGCCTTATGCTGCTGACAATAACGGGTCAGCGGCTACGGTTAGGCTGTTTGCCAATTTACCCGCATCACTATTTTTCGCTGCAACAAAGCGCTTCACGACGACTCAGCTGCAAGCATCACCACAAAATTGTGTCACATTTATGCAACACCTGCATAATTGCCACGCCAGGCAGTACATTGGCTACCTATAATCAATTTACACAGCGGCTTTCACAATTGGCGCATCAAAAATGCCGAGGTCAAAGATCGCTAAGGGACAGCAAAATCGCTCATTATCAGGAGGTACTCATGCACACAAAGGCTCACTTTGGCAACCTTGCCCAGCAGCTCCTGAATTACGTTTTATGGTTCGCCGTAAAATTCAGTTGTTTCCTTGATGAACTTGAAAAATATGACCAAATGGCCAAATCCATTCGTCGTGAAGACCGTCGCAACAGCTATCGCTGATCGATCTGCAACAACCGCAATTCTCGTTCTCCGCCCTATCGGCCTCACCAAACAGGCGGCAAATTCGTCACATGTATTACCTTGTAGGTGCCAGATTATATTTGTGACAAGTGGCAACCTTTTACGCAAATTAATGCAACAAATACTACACTATCGTTAGAAGGAAAAAGCAGACCTAAGGAGATGATGGTGAGAATAAGCAACGTACTTGGATTGGCCATCGCGATGACCGTCAGTGGCTGCGGTGCTACCTTTGATGATCATGCCGATGACTACGTCAATCTCGGCTTCGACCTCTGCGGATCAACGGCCAAGGTACATACCTTCGCCCGAAGCAAAAACGGCAGAATGCGGATTTCATGCGACGACAACCGCTACTTCCTGCTGCATAACCACGATACCCTCGCCTATGCCAACGAGCTAAACGGGGTGTACTGCCTCGGCAAAGGCTTCTCGACATTTCGGGAGCGCCATAACGCCTATTCATTTGAATGCCTTGACCGTAAGCGTTTCCATATCCCCAAATAACCCGAATCCCTCCCTGCGTTCATAAAAAAACCTACCGGCTAGCGGTAGGTTTTTACTGTGACGCTCATCGTATGCGGCTCACCGAGAGCCTCTCACGCATTAAACGGCCTTGCAGTCCCATTCAGGGAAATGGGTGCGAATATACAGGTTAAGCGCTTTCTCTGCTTCAGTGTAGACTCGCTCCTCGGCCTTAGTATCCCCAACCGCATCGGTAGATTTCACCATACCAGCACCCACCGTCACGTTGGTCATCTTGTCGATGATAATAAACGAACCGGTCTTCGGCAGGGCCGTATAGCTATCCAGCGGCACAGGCTCGGACAACACTACACTGGCCAACGAGATTTCATTGAGCTCCTGAGTCGTGGCATTGTGTTCATGCTCAACCAAATTGTTGACATCGAGCTTATGGAGGATTTGCGTCAGCTTGCCGCTGCACGTCTTGGTGGCGAACTTAAAGCCGTAATCGCGGTTGATCTTCAGCTTGTCCTCGTCCATCCACACCACATTGGCAACAAACTTGTTGGTGCAAACCGGCTGGTTCTCAGGATGAACCAGCATATCGCCACGAGAAATATCAATCTCATCGTCCAGTGTCAGGGTAATAGCCATACCTGACTGCGCCTTGAGCAAATTGCCATCATAGGTGTAAATCGACTTCACAGTCGAACGCTTCCCTGACGGCAAGGCCAGCACTTCATCACCGACATGGATCGTCCCCGATGCCAGCGTGCCGCAGTAACCGCGAAAATCCAAATTCGGGCGATTGACGTACTGGACAGGGAAACGCATGGTTTCGAGATCCTTGTCCTTGTCGATCTTGACCGTTTCCAGCAGCTTCATCAGCGGCGCGCCTGGATACCAGTCCATATGCTCGCTAGGCTTCACCACGTTGTCGCCTTTCAGGGCCGAAATAGGCACAAAGCGAATATCGTTGATCGCAAAGTGCTTGGCCATCTCGCGGTAGTCATCTTTGATTTTCTGGTAGACATCGTGGTCGTAATCGACCAAATCCATCTTGTTGATCGCCACGATAACGTGCTTGATCCCCAGCAGGCTGCAAATGAAGCTGTGGCGTCGGGTCTGGGTCTGAATTCCGTGGCGGGCATCGACTATCACAATCGCCAAATCACAGGTCGACGCACCAGTGGCCATATTGCGGGTATACTGCTCGTGCCCCGGAGTATCGGCAATAATGAACTTGCGCTTGTCGGTCGAAAAATAACGGTAGGCCACATCGATGGTGATCCCCTGCTCGCGCTCCGACTGCAAGCCATCCACCAGCAAGGCCAGATCAAAGGCTTCGTTGGTGGTATTGAACTTCTGCGAATCTTTCTCGATAGCCGCCATCTGATCTTCATAGATCAACTTGCTGTCATACAGCAGACGACCAATCAGCGTTGACTTCCCGTCATCAACACTGCCGCACGTCAGGAATCGGAGCAAATCCTTGTTCTCATGAACCTTAAGATAGGCTTCGATATCGGATCGAATGAGCTCTGATGAATGTGACATAGCTGTTCCTGTTATCGTTATAGCAACTGTTGGTAAAACTTATCGAGCGTATCCACAAACGCATCGTATTGATCAAACGGCAGCGCGTTGATCCCTGCGGCAGCCTGACGGCCACCACCGGTGACAAACTGGCAACAAACTTCGTCGGCACCGGTTCGCGCGGCAAGCGGCGCACGCACGCTCACGGTATAGGTCTGCGCAACGGCATCATCCAACGACGGGTTTTCAATCAGCACCGCATGGGCCTTGTTAGGCTCATCATTGGCAAGGGTATTGCCGAATACCCCGCTGATCCGCCTCGCCCAAGGCTGCGCTGGCAACATATAGACACAGGCGGTGCGACTCTGGTACGCAGGTTGGCAATCGGCCACGTTCTGCAAATCGCTCTCGTAGCCCGCTTTCAGGACATAATACGGCGATGCCGGGTCATCAAGCAACGCAAACGGATCAGGGTACGCCTGCAGCGCACGGAAGAGATCCCCCGGCGCAATGTGGAGATCGGCCAGGGTCGCGCCATAACCGTTGTAATTAATCAGGGTGCCCAGCTCTTGCAAAAACGCCGTTTGTGCCTCGTCAAGGCCACACTGCGCCGCCTTGTCGCGAGCTACCCGTAGCAGATTGTCGCCAAAGGCTCCGGCAATGGCCCAGTGGGCAAAGCGGCCGTCGAGCGCCTTGTCGACCAGCAGCGCGGTACAGGTCTCAGCAGCCAAATCGATCGTGGCATCAAGAAGCGGACTATCAGGGATCTGACCGCTGCGGTGATGGTCGAAATAGACCACCGGCACGCCCTTCGCCAGCAGCGACGACAAGGCACCGATGTTCTTCTCCATCGAGATATCCAGCACCGTCACCGAGCCGGCATCGGCCGGGACGCGGGTCAGCAAGTTGATATCACGCTTGACCCCAGTGATCAGCTCGGCATCGCACGGCTCGGCCCAACGCAACTGCAACAGGGCGATGATCCCATCGGCATCGCCATTAAATACATCGTAGTGCTTCACTGTAGGTAGCCTTTTTCCAAGAGGTAAGCGACAACCTTGTCGGCACACTCCGCCACTGACAAGTACTCGGTTTGCAGATGCACTTCCGGTGCCAGCGGCGGCTCATAGGCCGAATCAATCCCCGTGAAGTGCTTGATTTCACCGGCGCGAGCCTTCTTGTACAACCCTTTAGGATCACGCTGCTCACACACCGCCAGCGGGGTATCCACGAAAACCTCGACAAACTGGCCTGGCCCAACCATCGCCCGCACCTGCTCGCGATCAGCGACGAACGGCGAGATAAACGCCGTCAGCACAATGGTGCCGGAATCGACAAACAACTTAGCCACCTCGCCGATACGGCGGATATTCTCCACCCGCTCATGATCGGAGAAACCCAAATCACGGTTCAGGCCGTGGCGAACATTGTCGCCATCAAGCAGGTAGCTATGGCGCTGGTTTTCCAGCAGCTTGCTTTCCACCGCATTCGCAATGGTCGACTTACCGGAACCACTCAATCCGGTAAACCACAAAATAACGGGCTGCTGCTGTTTCAGCTGGCAGCGCTCTTCAAATGTGACAGTATGTCCATGCCACACCACATTTTCATTTTCACTCGACATTCCATTTCCTTAAAACGGGAAAAAAACCGGTATCGCGCTCAGGGCGACCACGCAATACACTAGGCTGACCGGCCAGCCCGCCCGAATAAAATCGCCAAAACGGTAATTGCCGGCATTCATTACCATCAAATTGGTTTGATAGCCGTAAGGGCTAATAAACGAGGCACTGGCCGCGTAGGTCACCGCCATGACCATCGGCATATAATTCACCTGATAGATCTGCGCAAACGCCAGTGCCATCGGCAACATGATCGCCGCTGCCGCGCTGTTGGTCATGGCCTCGGTCAGCACCACGGTGATTAAAAACAACCCGATATACGCCAACATCACCGAGCTGCCCCCCAGCCCGGCAAACAGCCAGCCGGTAATTGCCGCAGCCAGCCCCGAATGGGAGAAGGCATAGGCGATAGTCAGCGCACTCACCAACACCATCCACAGCTCGAACGGAAACCGTCGCCGGATCGAAGAGCCGTCAATCACCCCCGACATCACGCATACCAGTATATACAACGACAAGGTATCAATCAGATTGAGCGGTGACACCACCGAGCCCAGAACGGCACAAGCAAACCCGAACACCGCCACTACATTCTGCCAACTGCTAAAGGGCTCGCGGATCTTCTTGTCATTAAGAATAAAGAAATTGCGGCTGAGGTTGGTGCGGCTATGGAAATCGGCACCGGCGGCCAACACCAGCTTGTCGCCGGTCGCAATCACCTGCTCCCCCAACTTGCCTGACAGCGCCTCGCCGTTACGACTGATAGCCACCACCGCCGCGTCGAAACGGGAACGGAAGTTAACCCGCTTGATGGTCTTGTTGATCAGCACCGACTCGGGGCTGACAATCACCTCCACCAAGTTGTCGTTGAGCAGGCGGTCCTGCTCAGCAAACACCACAAGTCCGTCAAACGTATTGAGCTGCTTCACCTCACACACGTTGCCGGTGAAAATCAGCTTGTCGCCGGCCTCAATCACCGTTTCAGGCGTGACCGGCGAAATCAAGCGGCGACCGCGAACGATCTCGGCCAGAAACAGCCCCTCCAGTGCCCGGAGCTTGTTCTGGCGCACCGTTTTGCCAATCAGCTTGCTGTCGGCCGTAACCTCGGCATCAAGGAAGAACGCCTCGGGCGAAAACGCATGGTAACCGTTGCTCGGCAGGCGCTGGCTAATCAAGAAAATGGTCGCGCCACAGGTTACCACCAAGGCCAACCCCACCGGCAAGAAGGTAAAGAAGCCCAATGCCGGATAGCCCTGCTCCTCAATCAGGCCGTTGACCACCAAATTGGTCGAGGTGCCGATAAGGGTCAGGGTACCGCCGAGAATAGCAAAGTAAGACAGCGGAATAAGCAGGCGCGACGGCGGGTGGTCGCGCCCTTTGGTCAACGCTCCCATCAGGGTCGCTACCACCGCGGTATTATTCAAAACCGCCGAGCTCAGTACCGACACCCCAGCCAGATTGAACAGGGTCCAGCGGTACTGGGTACGCAGCAGCTTGCTGGAGAGCCACGGCAACAGATGCGAGCGCTCCAACGCCTGCGAGGCGACCATCAGCAGCAGCAAGGTCACCACCGAGCTATTGGTGATGTTACCGAGGATAACGGTCTGATCGACCTGCCCCGACACATAAAGCACCGCGACGGCAAACAGAAAAACAAGACTGATACGGGCTGAACTCAAGCTCAGGAACAGCAGCAGCCCGACAATCACACACGCCGTGATCAGCATGGGTTAGAAATAGCCTTCGCGCTTTTTCTTCTCCATCGATCCGGAACTGTCATGGTCAATCGCCCGGCCCTGACGCTCGGAGGTGGTCGTCAGCAACATTTCCTGAATAATATCCGGCAGCGTCGTGGCCTGAGACTCAACAGCACCGGTCAGCGGATAGCAGCCGAGGGTACGGAAGCGCACCATCTTCTGCTCGACTTTCTCGCCTTCGCGCAGCTCCATCCGCTCGTCATCGACCATGATCAGCATACCGTCACGCTCAACCACCGGACGTGGCTTGGCAAGGTAAAGGGATGGAATTTCGATATTCTCCAGATAGATGTACTGCCAGATATCGAGCTCTGTCCAATTAGATAGCGGGAATACACGGATGCTCTCGCCCTTGTTGATCTTGCCGTTGTAGATGTCCCACAGTTCAGGGCGCTGGTTTTTCGGATCCCAACGGTGGTGTTCGTCGCGGAAGGAATAAACCCGCTCTTTGGCGCGTGACTTTTCCTCGTCACGGCGCGCACCGCCGAAGGCCGCATCGAAGCCGTACTTGTCGAGCGCCTGCTTCAGGCCCTGGGTTTTCATGATATCGGTATGCTTGGAGCTGCCATGAACGAACGGGTTGATGCCCATCGCCACCCCTTCTGGGTTCTGGTGCACGATCAGCTTCATTCCCATCTTGCCAGCCATATAATCGCGAAATTCAATCATCTCTTTGAATTTCCACGTAGTATCAACATGCATCAGGGGAAACGGAGGAATACCTGGGGCAAAAGCCTTCTTGGCCAGATGAAGCATGACAGAGGAATCTTTACCCACGGAATACAGCATCACAGGGTTGTCAAACTCCGCCACAACCTCGCGGATAATATGAATCGATTCGGCTTCTAGTTGTTTTAAATGCGTTAGCTTATCCACATTTCGCTCCATTGTTTCAATAGCTGTTGTTCGATAGCAGTTGATTCGATAGGTTTCGATAGCCGTTCGAACCTGCCGCCAGCTATTCATTATGCTAGCTATAACCATACAGCATGGTGCATGGCCGTGCTTCAAACGGTTACAGTACCATAATCATGATTTATCGGCAGCTAATCATTTCCCCGCCCCTGGCTATCACCGACGAGAAAAACACTGTAAAACCAGCGAGCTATCGATATTGCCTCGAAGTACAAAGACAAAAAAACCGCCAAATGGCGGTTTTCTAATAACGGCTTGAGTTACTTTAGCTTTTTGGCCCAGGCAAGCGCCGCTTCATCAAGCAGGCTATAGGCAAAGTCAAAGGCCTCGCGGCTCTGGCGGTAGGGATCGGGAATTTCCTTCTGGCCAACCCACTGGCCGAACAGCATGGTTTTCCCTCTGGCCTCAGGTGCGATGTTGGCCACCGCGGCAATGTGGCCCTTTTCCATCACCAAGATCAAATCATACTCGCGGCACAGCTCACTGGTCAGCTGGCGGGCCTCATGCCCGTCCAAGCTGATCCCGTGATCCCGTGCCACCTCGGCCGCCATCGCATCTGCCGGCCGACCGACCAAGGCACCGACCCCGGCCGATGCGATCTCTTTATTCGGCAACAAGTGCTTAAGCAAATATTCACCTGATGGCGAACGACAAATATTACCGACACATACAACCAGAATCTTCTCAAACATACCTTGCCTTATTCCTTTCCCGCGGAGGGTAGCTCAGACACAAATCACGTCAGTATCCATAACTACCCAACCCACCAAACATTTAAGAGCCTTGTTTCTGTGGCCGATTCCAATTCTTGAGCGTTTTGGCCGGCACCCGGGTGACCACCAACTCGCCTTCGCCAACCGAACGGCTGATTGTCGAGCCAGCCCCGATAGTCGCCCCACTGGCCACCGTCACCGGCGCAATCAGCTGGGTATCCGAGCCAACAAACACATCATCGCCGATCTCGGTCTTGAACTTGTTGGCCCCATCGTAGTTGCAGGTAATGGTACCGGCACCAATATTGACCCGTTCACCCACCTGCGCATCCCCCAGATAAGTGAGATGGTTAGCCTTGGAGCCCTTGCCCAAACGCACGTTCTTGGCCTCGACGAAATTGCCGATCTGGGCCTCGTCGTCCAATTCTGTTCCGGGGCGAATACGGCTAAACGGCCCCACCTGACAACGCTGGCCGACAATAGCATTTTCAATCACACTATAGGGCTTGATCACGCTATCATCAGCCACCACACAATCTTTCAATATCGCCCCCGCCCCGACAACCACATTGTTGCCCAAGGTAACACGGCCTTCGATCACCACGTTGATGTCAATTTCAATGTCCTTGCCATGGGTTAGCTCGCCGCGCAGATCGAAGCGGCTCGGATCACGCAACATCACCCCTTTCTCAAGCAATTGGTTCGCCCGCAGCTGCTGGTAAGCGCGCTCCAACCTTGCCAGTTGGACACGGTTGTTAACCCCTTCGACCTCAATCGCCCGCTCAGGGTGCACCGCCTCAACCGCCCGACCTTCGTTGTGGGCAATGGCGACCACGTCGGTCAGGTAGTACTCCCCCTGCGCATTATTGTTAGTCAGCCGCGACAGCCAGCGCTTGAGATCGCCACCGTTGGCCACCATCACCCCGGTATTGACCTCTTTGATCAGCTTCTGCTCTTCGGTGGCATCTTTTTGCTCGACAATCGCCACCACCGGGCCGTTACGGCGCACAATCCGGCCGTAGCCCGAGGGGTCATCAAGCAGCACGGTCAACAAGGCGATACCGCCATTGGGCTGGGCATCGAGCAGGTTGCGGATAGTCTGGCGGCTGATAAGCGGCACATCACCGTAGGTGATCAGCACTTTCTCATCATCGGAAAAATGGGCCGCCGCCTCTGTCACCGCATGGCCGGTACCCAGTTGCTTGGCCTGCAGTACCCAGTTCACGCTCTCTTTGGCCAAGGCGGAATGCATCTGCTCGCCACCGTGACCGTAAACCAAATGAATATTCGACGAGTTCAGTGACTGACAGGTATCAATCACATGCTTGACCATTGGCTTGCCCGCCATTTTATGAAGCACTTTCGGCAAATTCGAGTACATGCGTGTCCCTTTGCCGGCAGCAAGAATAACCGTACTGAAGTTCATCCCAACCTCTGAAATATATTTGTAGAATTCTGTCAGCCATACTGACAATTAAATTAATGAACGAAGCCTGTCGATATTATTTTTCTGACTTCGGCTGCGGCACATCCATACTGAAATCGATGGTTTTATGGGTGCCAAATACCCCGCGAAGCACAGTGACAATTCGCCAGATATAGTTGATAACCAAAAAGTAGGTCACAAATACCAACAAGAAAGCGATGAACATCCACGTCTCGTTTATTTTGTAGATATCAGACCAAATGCCAACGGCAGCCAACAACATGGCAAGGGCGCAAATAAAAATGAGCGACATGGTCGAAGACAGGCCGATGCGCTGGCAAATATGATGGAGGTGCTCGCGGTCTGGCTGGAACGGCGACTGCCCCTTGCGCATACGGCGAACCATGATCGTCGCCATATCCATCAACGGCACCGCGATCAACCACAGCGCGGTAACCGGCCGAATTTCGGTGACATCCGGCCCTTGCGAAGCCTCGATAAGCAGCCAGATCACCGTAAAGCCAATGAATATGCTACCGGCATCGCCCATGAATACCTTAAACCGCCGCCCCAGCGGGATACCGAGGTTTAGCATGATATAAGGCAGCATGGCCGTAACAAGCATGGCGCAAAAAATGGCTGGTTGAAGATTGCCGTCTATATAGAACATATAGCCCAGCGCCGAAAAGGTGACAGAGGCCAAGCCGCCCAACAAGCCGTCGATACCATCGACCATATTGAAGGCGTTGATCGCTCCGATCACCCCCAATATGGTTATCAGGGTACTAAAGCCGACAGACAGCTCAATGGCCTCGCTCCCCATCAAAAACCCTAGGTTATGCAAGCTCTTCTCGCCAATTATGATCATAGCCAGAGAGACCCCAGCTTGAATAACCAAGCGAATTTTAAAGCTGATATCGTACCGGTCGTCTATTACACCAGTGACCACCAATATGGCTGCACATCCTAAATACAACCATAGATCCGAAGAAGGGCCGATAAACATCACGAAGGATACTGCCAAGGTAATGAATATTGATACCCCACCCACCAACGGAATCACCCCCTGATGGGTTTTGCGTGCATTGGGTTTGTCTACCAAACCGATTCGTTTTGCCAATTTTCTAAATACAAATAAACAGCAAAACGACAAGGCGAAGACAAACAAGAATACTGTAGATGTCATAGCCAACTCTCGTATCCATTCTGAGTTAAATGAAGGCTGATATTATAATTATCCGACAAGTTTTAATTTATTATCTGCCGTGATGATTGAGGTTAAATAAGTTTGAAATTCAACCCCCAACGTTTCGTGGCGCAGTCCATATTCAACAAATGCTTTTAAATATCCCAGCTTGTCACCACAATCATGAGATTTTCCACTCATATGAAATGCCTCAACGGTTTCTTCACGCATTAACATATCAATGGCATCAGTAAGTTGAATTTCATTACCAGCACCAGGAGGGGTAATAGCCAGCTTGTCCCAAATATTGGCAGACAACACATAACGACCGACAACAGCTAGGTTAGATGGCGCCTCTTCAATAGCGGGCTTTTCTACCATCCGCGTCATTTGACATGACTGCCCAGCAACCAGTTCCGTCCCAGCACAATCAACTACCCCATATTTTGACACATCTGACATGGGAACAGGTTCAACCATAATTTGGCTGGCGCCTGTTTGATCATAACGAACTAGCATAGCTGCCAAGTTATGCGTAGATTGATTAGCGGTATATTCATCCAAAATTACATCAGGCAAAACAACGGCAAATGGCGCATCACCCACAAGCGGTTTGGCGCACAATACAGCATGCCCTAACCCTTTAGCGTGGCCTTGACGTACATGCATAATAGTGACATCTTTAGGGCAGATAGACTGTACTTCTTCAAGCAACTGGCGCTTTACTCGTTTTTCCAGTGTCGCTTCTAGCTCGTAAGACGTATCAAAGTGGTTTTCAATCGCATTTTTTGAAGAGTGCGTAACCAGCACAATTTCTTTAATACCCGCCGCCACACATTCATTGACGATATATTGAATAAGCGGTTTATCTACAATTGGAAGCATTTCTTTAGGAATGGCTTTGGTGGCGGGCAACATACGTGTGCCTAAACCCGCGACAGGAATAACCGCCTTAGTTATTTTACTCATAATATCCCTATAATTATTAAACTCTATTAACATCACACAATCATAATAAGTATTGAATCAAATTAATAATTCAATTTATCAGCTATTAGAACACTAAGAGCATTGCTATACCTTTAAAACCATACTGGATAAACTTTCGCATTATTTTGAATAAAAGGACCTTCCTTTATTTCAAGCAAAAGAGACTTCTCCGTTATACATTCTAGGCTGTGAATTTCACCAGATGCAAACTCGATAATATTGCAGCTATTTTTAGAATCAACAAAAAAAGACTCAGTAATATCTCCACTCGTCGAGTATAATGTAACTTTAACGACGCCTTCTAATACAAGAAACATTTCCCATTGATGGGAAAATTCATGATAATGCGGTTCTACGAAACTGCCTTTACACATCCCAATGAGCAGGCGTTGAACTTTGTCTTTATAAGAACCATGGAGCAGCAGGTGAGCACGTTTTCTTTCTGAAATTTTCGCCTTAACAAATAAATCGCTAATCAAATCATCGTCAACAATTCTCATACTCCCTCTCTAAAGATTCTGTTATTGACTTTGAAATAGAATGTACAGAGAACTCATTCACCAATAAGTCATATGCTTTTTTACCTATATCCCTTCTTAGCTCTGCATTATGGTAAAGATCGGCAGCAGCTTGATATAGTTTGTCATCTTCACCATTTACATATATGAACCCAGCCTGATAACTATTAACAAGATCAAGAAGGTCGTTACCTTCGTTGACACTACCTAGTATCGGTAACGATTCCACCATATAACCCAATAACTTACCGGGGAAATTATGCGCAGTATGCTTTTGGGATAATGAGAACAACCCAATATCAACGTCAGCCAAAATCTGTTTAAAGGTATTTTGATCAACCGATGGCAAATAGCTGAAGTTCTTCAACTGCCACTGTTTCGCCAAATCATTAATCAATTCCACTTCATCGCCTTGCCCAACAAAAAGAAAATGGGCATTTTCATACTCGGCCATCCTTTTTGCCAACCGCATAAGATTTGCCATGTCTTGGGCATGACCAATATTTCCACCATAAAAATAGATGACTTTATCTTGTAGGCCGAGTTTTTCTCGGAAATTTTCACCGTTAGTTTTGGAAGCGGGTACTGATTTAGACCAATTCCTAGTCACTACCGTAGAATAACCAGAAAATGATGACTCAAATAAGTCTAGGTTCCGCTCTGACTGAAGCCCTATAATACTTGCCTGATCATAAGATAACTTTTCAAAAAATCGAAAATACTTTGCAATTAGAGAATCACCTTTGATCATACCCGCGTCGATAACCCACTGTGGAAAAAAATCCCTCAAGATAAGAAAAGTAGGACAACCGCATCTTTCTTTTATATTTTTGACCAAATTACCAAAGAAAACAGATGGCGAATAATAAATGACACCATCAAATGTATTTTCAGAGATGCTATTTTTAATTGCCCTCCATGCATGGAAAGAAAGTAATGTTTCATTTAATGCTCTTTCAATACGCCCTACGTCTTTAATCTTTCCACTTTTAAAGCGCCAGACATTTACACCATCAATCGTCCCAATATTAAGATGTGAATCTTGATCAGCACATGGCGTAATTACAGTAACATCGTGCCCATTAGTAACTAGTTCTTGCGCGAGTTCATGGAACATTTTTGCCCCAACTCGTGTGCTTTGTGGCAAGTAATCATCGATAATTAGAGCCAATCGCATTAATATTTTCTCCAAACAACACGATTAACATAATCTGTGTAGCTCAGTATGGTTCTCAACACTTTGTCTGAAACATTTGGTGCTTGATAGTCTACTACTTTGTTTACAAGACGCTTCTCACCTCTTGGCTGGTCATTGAGCACCTCAATAGCCTGTAATATTCGAGTTACACTCATGCCTGTAAACATTACCGCACCTTCTTCAAAGCCTTCAGGCCTTTCTTGTGCTTCACGAATATTAATTGCCGGAAAATTCAAAATTGAAGACTCTTCTGTGATCGTACCACTGTCACTGAGTACAACTTTCGCCTCTTTCTGCAAATGAACGTAGTCACTAAAACCCAATGGCTTCATAAGCTTCACAAGTTCATGAAACTTAAGGTTAAGCGAATCGATCTTTTTCCGTGTTCGTGGGTGAGTTGATACGATAATAGGATAATGATATTTCTCCGCCAGGGTATTCAATGCTTCCACATAACTATGTATATTCTTTTCTGAATCAACATTTTCCTCACGGTGCACACTCACCAAAAAGTATTCACCTTTGCGAAGCGACAAACGTTCTAGTACATCAGAACCTTTGATTTTATCTTTGTAATATTCAAGTACCTCATCCATCGGGCTGCCTGTTTTTACAATAAAATCAGGACTAATTCCCTCACGGAGAAGATACTCACGCGCTATGTCGCTATAAGGCATATTCACATCAGAAATATGATCCACTATCTTACGGTTAATTTCTTCAGGTACACGTAAATCAAAACATCGATTACCTGCTTCCATATGGAAAATAGGGATTTTCTTTCGTTTTGCAGGTATTGCTGATAATGCACTATTTGTATCACCAAGAATCAATATGGCCTCTGGCTTTAGGTCTTCAAACAAGCTATCTGATTTGCTAATTACCTGTGCCATTGTTTCAGCCGATGTTTTACCTGCACATTCTAAAAAGATATCTGGCGAACGAATACCTAGATCATCAAAAAATATTTGATTCAGCTCGTAGTCATAGTTCTGGCCAGTATGAACCAATGTGTGGTCGCAATACTGGTCTAGTTTTGCGATAGTTCTTGAAAGTCTAATTATTTCAGGTCTTGTTCCAACGACAGTAACTACTTTTAACTTATTCATGCCTTATACCTTTTATTATAATCACTATGCATATAACTGATTAACTCTTTCCATTCAGGGACAATAAAATCAATTTCATCTCTTATTCTCGTTGAATCGAGAGAGCGATCTATAATGAAATCATCCGCCTTATTAATCGTTACATCATGATTATAAATATCAGATACAAGAGAAATAAGTGTATATTTGTCAATAGGGTTTACTGATAAATGATAAAGTCCCGTTAAAGATTTGCTTGGTAAAATATTTTCTGCTAACAACTTTGCAATGTAACAGGTAGGAAGACCTGAAAAAATTGCTTTAGAGAATCCATTTACAACACCAGTTTGACTTAAAAACCAATCAATTAAACTAACCGAAGATTTCAGCTCATGACCAATAATAGAGGTTCTTAAAGTTAAGTGATCACCATAATTAACTTCACCTAAACATTTAGACCTACCATAGAGATCTGTTGCTGTTGGTAAATCACTTTCGAAATAATTACCAACTTTTCCATCAAATACACAATCTGTAGAAAAGTGAATAAGCTTTGCTTCGTATTTATCACATAACTCTGCCAATCTATGAGGTAGCAAAGCATTAATGCTAATAGCATCTACATGCTGTTTTGAGATAGAGTGTTGCTTGATAATTCCAATACAATTGATAACAACTGTTGGTTGCAAGTTGGCTACAACCGATTCCAATTGAGATAAATCGGTAACATCCACATTTTCAATAATATTACTTTGCAGAGTCGTGAAGTAGTCTTCAACACCAAAAAGTGTTCTTACCGTTCCATAAACATTATATTGTTCGAATTCAGATAAATTAGAAAACAAGCTGTAACCGAGCATTCCAGTTGCGCCAAGAATAAGGACATTCATCATCATACCCCTTCTGGCACAACCAAATTACCAGATTCAATTTCACGAATAAAATCCAGTTTACGCAGCAACTGCTTCATACCTTCAACATCAAGACGCTCAGTATTATGAGAATTATAGTCTTCTACTTTAGACAGATCTTTTTCACCGACTTCAAAGTACTTCGAATAATTCAAATCACGATTATCAGCAGGAACACGATAATAATTTCCCTGCTCGTGAGCAATAAACATTTCTTCACGACTACAAAGTGCTTCGTAGAGTTTTTCACCGTGACGAGTACCAATAATATTCACTTCATGATTCGGTTTATCCATGATTTCTAGAATTGCGCGTACCAACACTTCAATTGTTGCAGCAGGCGCCTTCTGAACAAAAATGTCACCATTTTCACCATGAGTAAATGCATGAAGAACCAAATCAACAGCGTCATCCAATGTCATCATAAAGCGTGTCATCGACGGATCCGTTATCGTAATCGGCGCACCATTAACAATTTGACGAACAAATAGCGGAATGACAGAGCCTCGAGATGCCATTACATTACCATAACGAGTACCACAAATTGTCGTATTGGTGTGCTCCAAATTTCGACTCTTAGCGACAATAACTTTTTCCATCATTGCCTTTGAAATTCCCATCGCATTAATAGGGTAAACCGCTTTGTCGGTACTCAAGCAAACAACACGTTTCACACCATGAAAAATGGCAGCCTCAAGAACGTTCTCAGTTCCTAATACATTTGTTTTCACGGCCTCAATTGGATAAAACTCACAGGATGGTACTTGCTTAAGTGCAGCCGCATGATAAACGTAATCTACACCGCGCATAGCATTAGATACACTCTGGTAGTCGCGCACATCACCAATATAAAACTTAATTTTATCTGATTTAAAGTGCTTTCTCATATCATCTTGCTTTTTCTCATCACGAGAGAAAATACGGATTTCACGAATATCAGTATTAAGAAAACGACGCAGTACAGCATTACCAAATGAGCCTGTACCTCCAGTTATAAGTAGAACTTTACTTGTAAACATAATTAATAGTCACTTAATAGTCGTAATATAAGAAAAAGTTAATTTGGCAGTTTTATTCCAACTAAAATACCTAGCTCTATCCGCTGACTTATTTGAATAAATGTCAAATAAATCCCCGCCCTCTAGATAATTTATTGCCTTTGCTAAAGTTTCACTCTTATAAGGGTCAAAATAAATACCAGCATCTCTAGCAAATTCAGGCATTGGTTCTATATTTGAACATAAGACAGGCCTTTTAGAAGCAAGTTTTTCTAATAAAATATTGGGACAGCATTCACATGATGATGCAAAGACCAATGCTTTAGCTGATTTATAGAGTGAAGGAAGTTTTTCATATTCAATAGCACCCAAATACACAACTTCATTTTCCTTACAATGTTTTCCTATATAATCAATAACTTCTCTACCATATTGATTATAAGCTGGCCCAACTAAAACCAGTGGCGTGGATATCAAGCCTAAGCTATACATTTCACACCATGCTTTAATCAATTCTTTTTGAGCTTTATATACATCAAGAATTGACACATATAAATAGTAACCGTTCAAACTCAAATTATAAATCGAGACATCTCCAACGTCATCATCATTAAAGATTGGATTTATTCCGTGATATATTAATGTTGATTTTTTTTCGATACTAGGCAAATAAACTCTAACTGAATCTCTGGAATACTCAGAAATAAATATTACACCATCCGATAACTTATATGACAATATAAACAAATACTTGAGTATAAATAATTTGAATCTTGAATATGAAAAAAATGGAAATCGTTTTCTTTCATTTTTGTCAAACGGTAACATATTACGAAGCGCAGTAAATCTTTTACACTCTGAAATAACAGGGGTTAGCATTATTCCGCCAGGAGCATAATAAGATTTAACTTCTCGAACCTTAATTAGCACTGGTAAATAGAATATCTCCCATATAAACCTAAAGAAAATATTGAAAGATGCAAAATCAGACTTATAAATTACAATTTTAGAAGACTCATAACTTTTAAATGCATCAATATTCTTTTTATTGACAACCAAAATGATTTTAGAGTCGTAGCTATTACAATTATACTCTTTTAATAAATTCTTTATATATGTCTGCCCACCACCTCGTAAAGCACTCAATGCATTAATTAGAATTATCATTACTATCAGCAATCCTTATAATTTTAGCTGGAACACCAGCCACAATAGCATTTTCTATAACATCTTTTGTTACAACACTTCCCGCAGCTATGACTGCTCCTGATGATATATTAACTCCAGGTAAAACTATTGCTCCAGCGCCTATCCATACATTTCGATCTATAAATATATCACCAGTAACATGAGTTCGTTCATTAGTATAATTATCTAAATTTAACCCACCAGTAATAATCTTTGCACCATAAGAAATAGTAACTCTATCACCTATTGTAATTATTGCATCATCACATGATTGTAAAATAACACCACGATTAAAAACACAGTGTGAACCTATTTTTATATTTTGTGGATTAAATATTTCAACATTACGGTCAATGATAAAATTACTACCGCACTCTTTTAATTTGCAACGCCAATAACATGTTAAAATGCGCCGAATCAAGCCATTGTATATTTTCGTAAAATCAAACATTCACAGACTCTTTCTCAAGTATGTCAAATAATGCCTTACCCCACGTACCATTCCATGAATATAATTCTATAACTTTTTCCCTAGCAGATTTTGATATTTTTAATGAGTGATCCCTATCATTTGAATATTTAATTATCTTTTCTGCCAAATCAATTTCATCATATGGGGTGAATAGTACTCCTGTTACATCATCATCTATTACATCATTATTACATTTATAGTCAGGTATAATGGTTACAGTTTCTGCTGACATATATTCAAAAACTTTGATAGGACAAATGATGTCTGTAGAACCAGGTAAAACAGTTAAATCAGCAGCTGACAATATAGATGGGACATATTCTTTTTCAACAGGCCCCATGAAATGCACAGATTTACCTAACAAATTATTATCTTTAGCAAAAGAAAGGCATTTGTTATAATCTTTGCCATCACCAACAAGTAGAAATTTTATATTTTCAAAACCTTTTTCATCTATTTTCTTAGCAGCCAAAAGTAACCTTAATGTATCATGATAAAAAGCATAACTTCCGACATAACAAACTAATGACGACTTATCATCTAAATTAAGACTAGCTCTAATATTATATCTATCATTTTCACTCTGAATAAATTCATCGGGATTAACTGCATTGTTAGCAACAATGACATTTATTTTACTAGAAAATTCACTAGTCAACTTTTCCTTTATTACTTCAGACTCAACAACTATATAATCAGCATTATTAACTTTATATTTCTCAATCATTTTCGCAAAAAATACAAATAATGATAACCTATAATCGACTAAATGATCTTTCCACTCAAGTACATATGGGATACCTAATTTTTTAGCTAATATCAAAGAACTAAAATGTAACCTGGAAGATCTTTCCCAAATCAAATCATATTTAGATATATCATCAATTGATTTAATATAATTAAAAACTTTTATATCATGAATAATATCAACAATCTCTGATAATGTTCTAATTAATGGTTTTAATATTTTATTATTCCTAATTTTATTATTATGGATATCAGAAGCACCGTACTTAACTCTGTCATGAGTTCTCTTATTTGTTAAATCCCCCCCGCATATAAGTGTCAACTCAATAGGGAGTTCATTCCAACAAGATATAACCTCTGAAATTTTCCTACCTAAATTCTTTTTAAAAAAACTTCTGCCGCTAACATTGTATATAACCTTTTTCACCGCTAATACTCTTCATAAGTTCTAAAATATTTTTAGAATATTTTTTTGAACTATATTCATTCAAAACAAACATTCTCCCCTTTTCTCCAAATTCTTTTCTTTTTTCTGGGTTCTCAATGAGATGTATTACAGATTCAGCTAAATCCTTTGGTTGGTTAGGTGGTACTAAATATCCCCAGCAATTATGATGAAGCCACTCTGGGATACCTCCAATATTGCTTGCAACACATGCCGTTTTACAAGATAAAGCTTCAGGACCTACTAACCCAAATTGCTCATGCCATAAACTAGGCATTACAAAAATATCGGCTTCTATATATAGTTCTCTTACTTTATCTCTATCAACAAAACCTAATAACTCTACATTATATTCTAATTCAAATTTTTTTATTTGCGTTTCCACCCAACCAAGAAGATTACCTTTCCCTGCAATTTTTAGTAGGGCATCTCTGTGCTTTATTTTAATTATTTTCAATGCTTCTATTAAAACTTTGATTCCTTTTTGTTCAGCTATCGCACCAACATAGAGTAATACTGGCCTTGGATTTTCCTTTTTGCTAACAGGTTTATCAAAACATTCATCAATTCCTAATGGCATATAACATGAGTTGTCAAATCCTAATCTTTTGATTGCAGAATAAAGTTGTCTAGATGGACAATGGAAAAAATCAACATTTGATCTTAATTGATTATTATATCTATCACTTAATTGTTTATATAATAATGAAGGTAAGAGTGATATACATCCCTTACTATAACACTTCATCCCAATTCCTAATTCGCAAGGCGCACAATCTTTCAACCCTCCCCACGATGTAGCACAAAACAAGTTAGGTCCATGCAATGTCTGTATTGTTCGATATTTACCTAGTTTCTTGTAAATTGAGTGTGGATATTTAGATATTAAATGCACATGGATGATATCAGGATCAATTCTATTAACATAATCTTCAAAGTGTTTCTCTAATACTCTCGAACCAACAAACTTATCAACTTTTCTTTTTATTTTTGAGCTACTCTCAATATAAAAACAGTCTTGTTCATTATCACTTCTAGGAACATCTGAAAACGAGTATGTATATACTTTATACCCTTGAGACTCTAAATATTTTTTTTCAAGAATTAGAACTGCATCACCTCCACCACTAAAGTGATTATGATCATTTACCAATAATATTCTTTCCATATTGATCACTAATTAACGTCATTTAAATTTGAAATCTTTACAGGGAAATTTAATTCTAAATAGAATATATTCATTCTAACTTCGATGATGTAACGTACATACTAACTATAAGCATCATGAAAATTCTCAGATTATTCAAATTAGATGTTGAAAACCCACCCCAAAAAGTATGTCCAGATAGACCTATCACCATACACGCAATAATATATGAAAAAACAGCAAGCACCATATAATAATTTTTATCTTCCTTCTTTCCTCTAATAAAACCATATACCCTTATAAAAAACACATAGAAAATTGTTATGAATAGGAGCAGTCCAATCAAACCTGATTGTTCAAATGCAAAAACATATATATTATGAAAACCATAACCTATTCTAAAATTCCCATCAATTGGTGATACATAAAACCCGCCACCTATTATAGGCATTGCTAAATAATTATCATATGCATATATATCAAATGAATTGAATAATAACAATCTAGATATTATCGAATGCTCTTCTGTACCTTCAAGCTTTTCCATTCTTGATAGCGTTTCAAATCCATCAATATTAAAGCCACTATCAAATAAAGACACATAAGTAATAACTAAAAGAAACACGAAAAAAATTGATATTATTTTCTTTTCAATCCCATCAAACAAATAGTAGAAGAATACTATTGCTGTTAGAACAACCATAAATAAATGAGTTCTAGAACCTGTATATAATGTTGGCCATAACAAAAAAACAGATACGAAAAGGTAAGTGTAAGATTTTGTTTTTAAAAATAAAGCTAATGCAATTATAAAAACCAGTGGCAAATACATAGCAATCTGAAAATATGAGCCTACAAATGGTCCCCATACGTAATTTTCAGGTTTAACAATCACTAATGACTCAGACAATACTATTTCAGTAGAACCACTATTTATCTCATACAGGCAATAAACCGCCGTTACCACTCCTCCTAAAACAATATACTTACCTATCTTTTCAAGGTCTATGTTCTCTCTCGGGATAGATATAATAATAGTTAACAGCAATAAACCTTTATAATATTCAATCAAATAAAATAACATATATGCATTTATATTGCTTGGGAAATCAGAAATAATAACTGATATAAATACACACAATGTAAACCATAGAACCAAACTGAACCATTGTTTATAAAAAATATCATCATATTTTATTTTTATACCACTCTTCAGCCAAACCAAAAAACCTAAAACAAGAGCGATATCAAATAATCTAGGGTTAAACTTATCAACACCTGACAATTCAATTATTGGCAATTCATATCCAAATGAAACCCCAATAAAAATAAGCCATAATTGATAAGCGTTGATTTTTATTTTCAAAATATACCTTTGAATTATTTAAGCGTTATTAGTTTCGACTTTAAGTTTTATGTTATTCTTTAAAGAGAAGAATATTCTAAAGATGTCATTTCTTAATGGCTTAATTATCAAAATTAAAGTTATATACAATAGAAACCCAACAAAGATTGTTCCAATAAAAGTCTCAATAACTCCAAAATCAATAAAGAACAATCGAGATAAATAAAAACACACTCCTACTAACAATGAATTTACTAATGGCAGCGTAATACTATTAAGCAATTGACTTAATGTTAATGATGTATTGTGAAATGCAAACATGAAAATTGGAATAGTTAACAACCACATACCAATTGAATAATACTTAGCGATACCTAATACACCACTGCTTACCCCTAAAAACATTAAGCTTGATAGAAATATGGTAGATATAAATCCCCAAATCATCATTCTCTTAACTCGTCCTAATGATACATATACCCAACCAACTGTACATGTCACAGGTTGCCAAAATGCTGCAAATGCTAATATTTTAAATATCTCTGCTGCATCAACCCAATTCTCACCAAGCAAAATAACAATTACTTCATAAGATAATATCCACATAAGAACAACAACAGGCATGGACACATACGCAATTAAATTTATTATTTTAAAATAATATTTATTAAATTCATCCGGTGAATCCTGCAATCTACTTAATGTAGGTACTGCAACACTTGTTAATGGTGCTGTAAATTGCCCTATAGGTAATAATAAAAGTGAATATGCTCGTGAATACAATCCAACTGCACCAGCCCCCCATTTCCATCCCAACAATATAGTATCTAAGTTTCTCGAGAAGTAATTAACAAAACCATAAATAGTCATATAACCACCAAATGAAAGCATTGAGCTTACATTTGAAATATGATGTGGTTTACCCGGAACCCATCCTGAATATATCCATACACCAACCATTAATGATAGAGCTTGCATGATTTGAAGTATCACAAGAGACCAATAACCAAATCCAGATAATGCCGCTAATACAGCAGATACAATTGCTATAGTTATTGATATTATCTCTATGATAGCTAACTGCTTATACATCATTCTTCTTCGTAAGATTGCCTGATGTTGTACTGTTAACCCTCCGAAAAATAAGCCAATAGCAAGAGCGTATGTTATACCTATGAGTTCTTCCTTCTCATAAAAAGAAGATATTGTTGGCGCCATGAAAATAGTCAAAACCATAAAGAAAAGACCGAGCAAAGCATTCACCCAAAATAAGGTACTTATTTGCTCATGAGTAATTTCTTTTTTTTGAATCGTTGCTTGTGATAATCCAAGGTCCTTAAATGACACAATAAATGTAGCTATAACTGAAACCATAGCTACTAAACCAAAATCCTCAGGAAGGAGCAACCTAGCTAGAATAATATTAGATGAAACCTGTAAGAAAAACTTTAATATTTGTGCAATTAAAGTTATAGCTCCACCACGCACAGCTCTGCTCTTTAGATTATTATCAATCTGCACGTCATCAAATAAATCATTAGATCTTTTTTGCTTGTTCATATTATTTTTCTTAGCTGGGACACATACCACGGCATTGCTTGATTAATCCCATCGGATAAACTATGTGTTGGTTTATAACCTAATAATCTCGTAGATTTTCTTATATCAGCTTGTGAATGCCTAACATCACCGCTTCTAAAATCATTATATTTCACATCACATTCATAATTAACATCACAACTTAGAAGTGAAAACTTAATTTTTTGATAAAGTATATTTAATGATGTTCTATCACCAACAGCAACATTATAAACTTCATTCTTTGCATCTTCCTGTGCTGTTGCGGCTAAGAGGTTAATTTGAATGACATTATCTATATAGCAAAAATCACGACTTGTTTCACCGTCTCCATTTATATAGACATCATCACCGTTAATCATCGCCGCTGTCCATTTGGGAATAACTGCCGCATATGCACCGTTTGGATCTTGCCGCCGCCCAAACACATTGAAGTAACGTAAGCCAATTGCTTTAAAACCATATGTTCTTGCATATACTGATGCATAAAGCTCATTAACGTATTTAGTAACTGCATATGGTGAAAGAGGATTACCAATATTCTCTTCAACTTTTGGCAATGCTGGGTGATCACCATATGTCGAACTACTCGCTGCATAAGTAAAGCTTTTTACTTTTTCCTCTTTTGCTGCATGAATCATATTTAAAAAACCGGTTATGTTTGCCGAATTTGATGTTATAGGATCAGCGATCGAACGTGGTACAGAGCCAAGCGCAGCTTGATGCAATACATAATCCACACCTTTTACTGCTCTTTGACACGTTTCAAAATCACGAATATCTCCCTCAATAAAGAAGAATCTATCCCATTGCGAATCACTCACTAAACCTTTAACTTCATCTAAATTATGTTGATGTCCGGTTGCAAAATTATCTAGGCCAATAACGGTTTGGTTTAGCTTAAGTAGTTTTTCTAATAAATTAGAACCAATAAAACCAGCAACACCAGTCACAAGCCACACCTTAGGTGTTGATTTTAACTCTTCCTGAATTTTCTCGTACTGTTCCATGTTTACACCATTTGAATAGGTGAGGTTTCCCCCACCTAATATTTATTAATCAACCATTAAAGGCGCATATCAACATCTTGCTTATCAAGAACATATTTTAAATCATAAAGAACATGTTCTTCTTTACCGAGTTGACGTATTGCATTCTCACCCATTTCTTTAAACTCATTATGTGACACAGCTAATACCATCGCATCGTAATGATTATTTTTCAATTCACTAACTAGCTGCAATCCGTATTCATGTTCAGCCTCTTGACTTGAACACCACGGGTCAACAATATCAACATTAATGTTATATTCATTTAATTCACTAACAATATCGACAACTCTGGTATTTCGTAGATCTGGACAGTTTTCTTTAAATGTTAGCCCCATGACAAGTACATTCGCACCTTCAACTTGGATTCTTTTCTTCAGCATTTTCTTCACAAGTTGTGACACAACATACTGCCCCATACCATCGTTCAAACGACGTCCGGCAAGAATCATCTCAGGGTGATAACCAACACTCTGTGCTTTATGCGTTAAATAATATGGGTCGACACCAATACAGTGTCCGCCTACTAAGCCTGGGCGGAATGGTAAGAAGTTCCACTTTGTACCTGCGGCTTCAAGTACTTCTAATGTGTCTATTTCTAATTTGTTAAAAATGATAGACAGCTCATTAATAAGCGCAATATTGACATCGCGCTGTGTATTTTCAATTACTTTTGCCGCTTCAGCTACTTTTATTGAGCTTGCTTTATGGGTACCCGCAACAATAATTGAGCGATAAATACTGTCCACTAAATCAGCGACTTCTGGTGTTGATCCTGATGTAACTTTCTTGATAGTGGTAACACGGTGCTCTTTATCACCAGGGTTAATACGCTCTGGTGAGTACCCAGCAAAAAAGTCCTCATTAAATTTAAGCCCAGAAACCTTTTCCACAACCGGAATACAGTCATCCTCTGTTGCTCCCGGATATACTGTCGATTCATAAACAATCACATCACCTTTAGATATAACTGAACCTAAAGCCTCAGATGCTTTTATCAATGGAGTTAAATCAGGTTGTTTATGTTCATCGATTGGCGTCGGAACCGTAATAATATATACATTGCACTGTTTCAATTCCTGTAAATTTGCCGTATAGACTAGCTTGGTCGCTTCAACCAATTCTTCAGAAGAGCACTCTAATGTTGAATCCGTACCATCACGAAGCTCTGCAACTCGGCCTTCGTTAATATCGAAACCAATGGTTTTAAATTTCTTTCCAAATTCAACAGCAAGTGGTAGACCTACATAACCAAGCCCAATAATTCCTATATTTATATTATTTAAATTAATCATTATTTCCAAATCCCTTTGGTATCTATAATATAAGTGTCTTTTAATTGTATTTTTTTAAATTGCTTATGATCAACAAGCATTACATGGATATCGGTTTTAGATAAAGATTCATCAATTGTGACAAGTCTAATCTTACTATTATTTATTGTCTTTATATTCGGTTCAATTGCTAATACATCCCCATCATGAATATTAGCAATACTCTTCGCAATTTCTAAAGCTGGGCTCTCACGTAAATCATCAATATCAGGTTTAAATGTTAAACCATAACAAGCTATTGTAATATCTTTCGTTGTTTTGTTTTGATTTGCTGATAAAAAATCATCTATAGCCTTTTTTACCATGTTTATAACCCACTCAGGTTTTAAATCATTAACAACTCTAGCTGTATGAATGATTCTTGCTTGTTCTGGTGTTTTAGACACAATAAACCATGGATCAACGGCAATACAATGCCCTCCAACACCAGGGCCAGGTTCTAAAATGTTAACTCTTGGGTGACGGTTGGCTAGTGCAATCAATTCCCATACATTAATATCCAACTCGTTACAAATCATTGATAGTTCGTTAGCAAAAGCAATTTGCACATCTCGAGAACTATTCTCTGTCAATTTAGCCATTTCTGCGGTTCTTGCATTAGTGACAACACATTCGCCCATGACAAATGTCTTATACAATTCAACAGAACGCTCTGAACAACGCTTTGTCATTCCACCAATAACTCTGTCGTTATGTACAAGTTCTGTTACTACTTTTCCTGGAAGAACTCGCTCTGGGCAATGTGCTATATTTACATCTGCCAGCTCTCCTTGATGCTGGGGAAATGACAAATCTTCTCGATATTTTGCTAACCATTCAGCCATTTTCTCTGTTGTCCCAACGGGTGAAGTAGATTCAAGAATAACCAGATCACCTTTTTTCAACACGGGTGCTATTGCTTTGGCTGCTTCATGAATATAACTTAGATCAGGCTGTGGTATTTCCCCTTTTTTACAAGTTTTAAATGGTGTCGGCACAGCGATCAAAAAGGCATCAGCAGCCTCAGGAGTTGTAACGGCTTTTAAATAACCTTGTTGAACTGCCGCACTTACCAACATATCTAAATCAGGCTCTACAATGTGAATCTTACCTTGATTGATTGTATCAACAGCATGCTGGTTAACATCAACGCCAATTACCTTTTTTTTACGAGATGCAAACATAGCCGCAGTAGGTAGGCCAATATAACCCAAACCAATAACTGACACTGTTTCAAAAGACATAATGTATCCTTACGTTGCAATATTTAGAAATCTAGCTATTTAGCCAACTCTACTAAAATTCGTTTACAAGCCGCACCATCACCATAGGGATTATGGGCATAGCTCATCGCTTTATAAGCTTCATCATCAAGCAACAGTGCATTGAGTTGATCGCAAATTTTTTCAATGTCAGTACCAACAAGCTTTACTGTTCCTGCTTCTACAGCCTCTGGTCGCTCAGTTGTATCGCGCATCACCAAAACAGGTTTACCTAATGATGGTGCTTCTTCTTGAATACCACCAGAATCTGTCAAAATAATATGAGAACGCCCCATTAAATAAACAAAAGGTAGATACTGCTGAGGTTCAATTAAAAAGATATTTTCTGTACCTGCCAATATACGATTTACCGGTTCACGAACATTTGGATTTAAATGTACTGGGTAAATAATTTGTACATCATCATGTTGTTGTGCGGTTTTAACTAATGCTTGGCAAATACGTTCAAATCCACCACCAAAACTTTCTCTTCGATGTCCTGTGACTAAAATAATTTTCTTATTTTTAGCCAGGTAAGGAAATTGTGCAGCTAATGTAGCATTCAAATCAGAATCACGATCTATTTTATTTTTCACTAATAATAAAGCATCAATCACTGTATTACCCGTTACTGTTATATACGACGGGTCATAATTTTCTTTTACCAAATTCTGTTTTGATATTTCGGTTGGGGCAAAATGATATCGTGTCAACGATCCTGTTAATTTACGGTTAGCTTCTTCTGGCCAAGGTGAATATATATTACCCGTTCGTAACCCGGCTTCTACATGCCCCACAGCTATTTGCTCATAATATGCAGCTAAACTCGCAGCAAATGTAGTCGCAGTATCGCCATGTACTAATACGACATCTGGTTTGAATTCTGTAAGAACGGGCTTCAGTTCCATTATAATTCTAGCAGTTACTTCATTGAGGGTTTGACCTGATTTCATCAAATTCAGATCATAGTCAGGCTGTATCTCAAACAGATCTAAAACTTGATCCAACATTTCTCGATGTTGGGCAGTTACACAGACTTTTGCCTCAAAACGATCATCATTAGCCAATTCAGCTACCAGTGGAGCCATTTTTATCGCTTCCGGGCGAGTGCCAAAAACCGTGAGTACACGTTTTTTTACCATCATTGATCCCTAATATGTTGTCATCTTCAATGCTATCTACAAGCATTTGTATAAATAGGCACTGCAAAGCAGCGCCTATTTTTAAAATTATAAATTCTTGAATTACTACTATTTTTCACTATAACTGTAATTATAATAACCATAGTGGCCACCGTAATAACTACTCGCCTTGCGTACCACGGCATTCAGAATAAAGCCTTTGACCTCTATGCCGTTTTGTTCAAAACGTTGTTTGGTCACTTCTATTTCTTTTACCGAGTTCTGGCTAAATCGGCCAACCAATAAGGTCGTACCCGCATGGGCGCCCACTATGGCAGGGTCTGTTACCGCCAATATTGGTGGAGTATCCACTATTACCATGTCGTAATTTTCAGATGCCCACTGCATTATTTGGCTAAATCGCGGGTGCATTAATAGCTCAGAGGGGTTCGGCGGCGCTTCGCCACGGCCAATAAACTCCAGCCCCTCTAGTCCAGGCTGCTTAACTAACTCTTGTAAGTTAGCTTGGCCACTTAAATAATCAGAAAGGCCAGGCTTAACGCTAACGCCCATTTGTTTTTCCATCTGCCCTTTGCGCATGTCAGCATCTATCACCAATACCTTTTGGCCTGATTTGGCAATTACGGCCGCCATATTGGCAGAAACAAACGACTTACCCACACCAGGGCTGGGGCCTGATATCATCAAGATATTGTTTTTGGCCTCCATCATTGCAAAATGCAAGCTGGTGCGCAGGCTACGCAACGCCTCTACCGACAAATCCGCAGGGTTAGAGACTGCCAGCAAACTCTCTTCGATAGTTAAATGCTTTTTGCGTTTGTGCTTACGCTCAAGATCGACTTGCCAGTCAGACATAGGAATGCTGGCATACACCGGCAGGCCAATGGCCTCAATATCATCAGGATTTTCAACCCCACGATGGAATGCCGCCCTAAGCAAGGCAATCGCCACCGCTAACATTCCACCCAATAACGTTGCCATCACAACCATCAGCGATTTCTTGGGTTTAACTGGATGGGTATACGTTTGGGCACTGTCAAGAATGCGCACATTACCGACCGTACTGGCCTTTACAATGTTGAGCTCTTGCACCTTGTTGAGCAGCTGCACGTAAATTTGCTGGTTAACTTCTACATCGCGAGTTAGGCGCAACACTTCACGTTGGGTTTTAGGCAGTTTTTGAATTTGCCGATCCAACCGAGAACGCTCAGAAAGCAAGGTTTGTCGCTTATCGAGCAAGGCAACGTATGCCGGGTGCTCTTTGGTGAAACGCTGGGATATTTCGCTCTCTTTAAAAGTTAGCTCATTAAGCTGAGCCTCTATGGTTACCATGACATCCAAGGTGGATTTGGCCTCAAGCCCCAAATCTATCGACTCGTTCTCTTGGCGAAACTCATTGAGCAAATCTTCCGACAATGTCAGCTGCTTTTTAATATCCGGCAGGTGCTTACGCAAAAACTGCAGGCTATTTTCAGCCTCGGCCGAATTTCTGGCTACGTTTTGCAAAAAGTAGTTTTGGCTAATGTCATTAAGAATCGCTTCGATCTCACGGCGATCCTCTCCTGTGAACGACAGCTGCAGTATCCCGGTTTGTTTGCCGCGCTCACTCACACCAAGATTTCGCTGCAAGTATTGAATGGCATCCAACCGCGAGCGCTTGGCAAGGGTAAAGCTATCACCGGTTTTGGCTTGCCAATCAGTTACCAGCAAGGCAAAACCGTTTTGTTCGGCCAGCTTGCCAACTTGGCCAGTTAATATCGTCTGCTCGTTCACATCGGTTAAGGTATAACTACCTTGCTCAGCATCAGTAACCGTTAAGGTAAACACCGGCTTGCTGGTGTTTTCCCCTACACTAAATTGAGAGACTTCAATCGCAATTTGCTGGCCTTGCAACCGCGCCAGCCCCTTGCCAATCACTGGCAGGTAATTAGGTGCGATCACCGTGGTCAAATTCAGCTCATCCACAGTTTTGCCCAGAATCATCCGTGATTTGATAATCTCAATTTCCGTGGTGGCAGAAGATTCTGTCGCAAACAACTCACTCATATCGCCCAAAGCGGGCATGCCCGAGCTTTTTTGCTCTACTTGCAGCAGGGCGTCAGCCTTGTATATCGGTGTTGCCAACATGGCATAAGCGATACCAAACAAGGCAAAGACAAACGTGATAAATACGATGCTCCAACGGGCATCAATCAAAATGCCAAACAGCTTTCCCAGATCTATCTCGTCGGAATCCTGCTTAACTTGGGTATTGTGAGTAACGCTCATAATTTTTTAACCTAGCGGGTTGCTCAAAATAAATTCAGATCAGTTAGGCCACTGGCGCACGCGCAGTGCCCCTTCGGTCAAACTATTAAAGCCGTTGATGGTCGGCAACAATTGAGTCATCACACGGTTCCAACGGGTGATCGGCGCGGCAGTCACATACACAATGTCGTACGGTTCAAGGTCAAACTCGGTGCCAATCACCAAGGCGGAGGCATCTTTAATATTCAGCTGGTAAATATCAGCCACGGTATTGTTGTCGGCGGTGCGATCAAGGTTGCTGCGAATCACAAATACCCCGGTGGCATCGGCCGATAGCTCGTTAATGCCGCCCACATTGCTCAAGGCCTCCGTCAGGCTCATGCCTGCACGGTCAATTTTGAGTAGTTTGGGATCGTTCACCTCACCCATGACAAACACTTTCTGATTGTCGTTACGTGGTACGTGCACGATATCACCAGGGCGAAGCAGGCGGTTTTGGGTTAAGTCACCGCGCTGCATCAGCGCATAGAGTGACACGGTTTCTTCCTGCCCCATGCGGGTCAGCGTAACATTGCGCCAGTCGGCCTCTGCCGCCAACCCACCCGCTTGGTTAATGGCATCAAGCAGGGTCATCGGCACATTGGTAATAGGCTGCTTGCCCGGTTGATTGACTTCACCGGTAATGTAGGCTTTTTGCGAACGGAACGAGGCAACGTTCACATCCACCTGCGGGCTTTCGATATAAGCAGCCAGACGGCGGGCAATAATACTGCGCACCTCGGTAACGGTTTTTCCGGCAACTTTTACCAAGCCAATATACGGGTAGAAAATTGTGCCATCGGAATGAACCCAGTTACCGGCTTCTTCCGAACTACGGAACGAACCGGCTGGAATAGTCAGTTCTGGGTGATCCCAAATCGTGATGTTCAAAATATCGCCGGTACCAATACGGTACTGATAACGATTGAGTTCGGCGTCCAGCGCAGTGTTGTTTTGGGCAAACGCCGACGGTGTTCTAAATTCATTCACCCGATCTGCGGTTAGCGGGTAGACATTAATCTGTGATAGCCAGTCTTGCTGCTCTTCATTACTCGCTACAACATTCTTATTACCGGTGTTCAGGTGTGAACCCGGAATGGTACAACCCGCAAGCATGGCGGTCGCCACGGCGGTGATCACAAACTTCTTAGTAAAATGCATAGAATTATTTTTAATTAGAGAGGATAGAGACAACGTTGATCGCTCGGTGGCACTGAACGAATCACGGCATAAGGGGGGCCGGCTATGATTTCTAGCGCTCATATATACCTACCGGATTACTCGTGTTTTTGACACGCCGCATGGGTATAGTACAGACGCAGAAAAAGACTCTATTGCTAGAGCCACTGGCACAATATTCAACCTTCATAGTTAATCTTCCTTGATATACCCAAGCATCTCAGCGAGCGTGTTGCTACTGAAGCGGATACCTTAAAATCAGCACTTTGAAATCAGAGCTTAAGGTCACTTAGGTATAAAACTACGCGATGTATATCGCAACATGTTGAGGGGGTATAGACGTAACGCTATAGCGCCACTGAAATAGTGATTAATATTATCCTTAACAAAAATATCAGAATTTCATTCGGAGTGATTATATTCTTTACGGGAACTAATATTCGCGACAAAAATCACAAATAAGTACTAATGACAAATAAGATAATAAAACACAAGTAGCTTCCGCAGTATGACTCGTACACACCTACGCTTAGGCATATCTACCGAGAAAATCAGCGCACTAATATACTTTTACGCAATTTTATTAACTGTCTTTTTAATTAACTAAATAGTCAATTAGTAATGCATCTGTTTGCGACACGGAAAAATTACACTCTTACTATTACAATACACAGCACTATTTGGCGTCGGCTATTTGAATACACTATTTCGCATGCTCATATAAACATATTATTCGCTATAACAAAGAATTATCTTCAGCAAAAATCATGTTTAATGCTTCGACATACGGCAATACAAAGATTCAATACTCGGTTTCAAAATCGTCAATGGCAAACACAACAAAACAGAGGGACTTTATACTTTACAATAGGTTGCGCCTGAACAACGATAAGCACAGCAAGATAAAAACTCATAAAATCAAAACTTTACAGATCGACCCAGCTGTACTTTAAAGAGAAACCCCACAAGGCATACGTTATTGTTTTCACCCATTTCAGACACGCTACCGCCCTTAGGTTGTGGTTCCCAATACACCGTAAATGGTTGGTTTGTTGTTAGCACGAGGCCGTTGTATGTATAGATAACGATGAGTGCAAATATGCTAACTCAGCAATCGTAAACTAAACAATAGATGTAACGCTATAAATATTTCAAACGATTCTACACACTTTTCATGATGATAGGAATATGAATCACCAAACCAGTTAAGCACAATACAACACGCGTCTAAAAAAATTCAAATTATCAATAACCAACCATTAAATACAACTCTATCTATAATGATAGCACTCAATAATACCCTTGCAAAAAATTCGCAACAAATAACTACTCAATGTATTTTTTTGCGATGCACATCTATTATTTTTATCACTTACCCAACACCATTCACTATATTTCCATGACATCAAAGAACAGCGATTGCAGATCTCTGTTATTCCTCATATTATTTTATAGGCTGGTATTTGCTGGCCTATTTTGTTTATGACAAACAAGGAAAGACAATGAAAAAATCAACAATTGCGCTTATCGCAACCCTGGCTTTCTCAGGCTCTGCGTTGGCAGCCGTTGAAACAACAGCAGCAAGTACTGCTGCGGGCGGCGCGGCAGGTACATCTGCTGCTACCGCGGCCGCTGCAGGCGGTATTACCGCAACCACCGTTGCTGTAGGGGCTGCTGTAGCCGTAGCTACCGTGGCTGTTGCCGATTCTGCCGGCAACGACAACAGCAATACCACCACGGTTTCTTCTCAGGGCTAACTCTCTAACTGAAACCCAGGCAGCAAAATTTGCTGTGTTTCTAATAACCGCACAGCTGTGCGGTTATTTTTGTTTCCAACATGATATAGCTATTAACAATAGCTACTGAGTTTTCGCACACTACCGTTACCGCACGAGCTAAGGGAGCATACAGCAAGGATGTGCATTCAACTTTCAGCAAAAATCCGCTGGGCCGCCCTCATGGCGGCATTACTTTTGGTTGGCGGCTGCAGCCAAAAATTCAACGATGTCAACGATACGGTAAAGCTGGCTTTTTTCGGCGATCCCGACGCTGTTATCGATACCACCAGCATCAATAATATGCCCTACGCCAGCCTCTATGCCCGTGTCGATGACGGCCCGCAAGCCTTTATGGTACTGGCACTGGCGGAACCCACCAGCCAGATTCAGCCCGATACCCCATCACCTCTGCAACTGAAATGGCTATCGGCAGACAAGGGGATGCTGGTTACCCAAGCAGGCAGGCTGGTTAAATCGTTGAACCTGCCGCAGGGTAATTTACTGTCGCTCACTGGCTACCCGAACAATAACGCGCAGCCTGATCCGCTCTCGCTCGGGTTACACCTCGCCTCGACCCCCCTCATCTGGCAATCACAACGAGATTGGCAACCCGGATACCACTTTGGCTACCGAGCCCAATCGACCTTTATTCCGCAAGGCAAGCAGGAGATCACCGTTAACGAGGTTGCACGTAACAGCTTGTATTTCATTGAAGAGGTTCATTTCAAGGCTCTTGATACCCGTTACCGCAACGAGTTCTGGATCGATCCTGACACCGGCCGGGTACTAAAATCTCGGCAGAAACCAGCCCCTGGCCTGCCTCATATTGAACTTACTGTTTTAAAACCCTTTTCTGCATAACTGGGAGTTATGATGATATCTGTTTCCGGTCATTATTTTCGCGTAGGCCGCTGGCGCATACCTACATTATTAACCGTGGCGCTGAGCCTGCTCACTTTAGCCACCAGCGCCATGGCCTCTTCAGACTCTGCGTCTCAAACAGGGAGTCCATCAACCCTGACGGTCAATCTTTATCGCTCCCTTGTTCTGCAATCAGGTCAAGATGCTGTACCGCATATTTCGCTGCAATATTCGCAGCCAGTTCGGCTCAGCCAAATACTCGACGATAGCCTTACTAACTTTGGCAAGCTACCCGTTGCCACCTCAGATAACGGGATCTACTGGACCGGTGCAGCGCTGTTCAGCTTGCTTCGCCATCCTGGGCAGGCTGAACTAGCTCGGCAATTTGCCCTGTTATCCGTTCAAAGGGCAAAATCGGCCGATGCCTCGCTGCTTGCCAGCATGGCCTTATGGCTTGAAGAACAACCGATTGGCAAGCGCCTATTCCTCCCTCTCGATATAGATGCTGTACGTATTGTTTCCGACAACAACCCTTTACTTCGTAGTAATGATTTCAATGCACCACTCAGCCTTGTTCTGCCCGCTAGGCCCGACCATGTATGGGTCATCGGTGCTGTAGATACCGTAGGCAAGCAGCCGTGGCAAGAACGTAAGAATGCCCGGGACTATTTGCAACTGGCTGGGATCAGCCCTGCGGGCAACAACAGTATCGCGACGGTGATCCAACCTGACGGCAAGGTGGAACAACACCCTATTGCCTATTGGAACACTAACCACCGCGATATCGCCCCTGGTGCTGCTATCTACCTTGAGTTTGATGATTTACCCGCAGGTTTTACCCACCTCAATGACGAGGTGGTTGATTTACTAAGGAACAGGGCTCTGTAATGACACCGACAATCAAAACTTCGCTCTCTGCGTTAACACTGGCAATGCTGCCCTTTTTCCCAGCCCAAGCCGATGAGTTCAGCTACCCGGTGTTTGTTCCATCACAATCGGATTTTGGTGGCGTTGGGTTAATCCAGATGCCTTCCGGCCGAATGGCACGCGAGGGGGAGTTGACCCTTGGCGCAACCTACAACGACGAATACCTTCACTACACCGCATCGCTACAGCTGTTCCCTTGGCTTGAAACCACAATACGCTACACCCAGGTGAACGATCTGCTTTATAGCGACAACCCGGATTTCAGCGACGACACCAAGTACACCGACAAGGGTATTGATTTCAAGATCAGGCTACTCGAGGAAAGCTACTGGCTACCAGAAACCGCCTTTGGCGTGAGGGATTTCGGGGGAACGGGCTTGTTTGACGGCGAGTATATTGTCGCCAACAAGCATATCGGGCCGTTGGATTTCACCCTCGGGATCGGCTGGGGCTATATCGGCAACAGCGGCAACCTAAGCGGAAGCAAATCACAGTCGATCGACTGCGGCCGTGACACCGACTACCGGGGCAAAGGCGGCAGCATCGATTTCGACCGCTGGTTCACCGGTTGCAGCGCCTTGTTTGGTGGGGTGGAATACCAAACCCCGTGGGCCCCACTCCGACTCAAGGCGGAATACGACGGCAACGATTACAAGAGCGACTTCCCCGTTACCCGAGGCGGGATCGATATGTCGCAAGACAGCAAAATCAACTACGGTGTTCTTTACCGACTGGGACGCTGGGGGGATGCCCGCCTGAGTTACGAGCGCGGCAATACGTGGACATTCGGCCTCAACCTGCGCACCAACTTCAACGAGCTGGCACCGATGTGGCATGATGAACCCGCTCCGAACTACCACCCAGGAGCTGCCCGATCTGCACAGGCCCTAAGCGATGCCGAATGGGAGCAACTGGCGCAAGACCTGCACCAAATTGCAGGCTACGACGATCCCCGCCTGTATGCCGACAAAGACACGATCACCATTGTTGCACCGCAAACCAAATACCGTGACCGCGATCAGGCAGTTCGCCGTGCCAGCACCCTGATTGCCAATACCGGGGCGGACGCGAAGGCATACCGCATTATCGAAACCTCTCATCGACAACCGGTGACTGAAACCGAGGTCGACAGCACGGCATTTGCCAAAGTCGCCAACAACGAATACGTGGGTGCGGAGGTCAGCGATGCCACCAGCAGGAACAACCCTAAACCGGCCGGCGGCTTGCTCTATGCTCGCTCGTACAAGAACTGGGATTTCAGCCTGTCACCGACTTTGCAGCAATCTATCGGTGGGTCGGAAGATTTCTACCTGTTCAATATCGGGGTCAATGCCGGGGCCAATTACTGGCTTGGCGATCACCTAGAGCTAAGCGGCGGGGTGTATTTCAATATCTATGACAACTACGACAAGTTCCTGTACGACGTACCACCAGATGGTACGGATCTCAAACGGGTGCGCACCTTGGTTCGCCAATACATCAACGACAACCCGGTACGGATCAACAATCTGCAGTTAACATGGCTCGACAGCTTCGCCGACAACTGGTACGCCCAGGCCTATGGCGGCTATCTCGAAATGATGTTTGGTGGCGTGGGGGGCGAGTTGCTCTACCGCCCTCTTGGCAGCAACTGGGCTGTGGGGGTTGATCTGAACTATGTGGTGCAGCGCGATCCCGATTCTCAGCTTGGCTTCTTCAGCGAAGAGGTCCAGTACGATCCGCTTACCAACCGCAACTACCGGGTACAGACAGGCGCGCCGACAGGCCATGTGACAGCTTACTACGAGCCACAGTGGCAATGGCTGCCCAATACCTTGTTCAAGATCAGCGTCGGCCAGTACCTAACCGAAGACAAAGGGATCACGGTAGACTTTTCCAAGCAGTTCGACAGCGGGGTGATTGCCGGGGCCTTTGCCGCAATTACCGATTTGTCGGCCGATGAATTCGGCGAGGGCAGCTTCAACAAAGGATTCTATATCTCGATCCCGTTCGATATTCTGACGGTCAAACCAAGCAACAACCGGGCGACGATCTCTTGGCTGCCGCTCACCCGAGATGGCGGGCAAATGCTAAACCGCAAGTACTCGCTGTTCAGCCTCACCGATCCGCGCTCGCCGTGGTATGCGAAACCCTAGCCTATCAGCCCGCCCCAAAAGGGCGGGTCTTTTTTACTTTCTCCCGCCGCTATTTCTAACACGCTTCCAGCCCGCTATTATTTAGCCGATTTCTTATTTTTAATACAAATATTAACCAATCCGGTTTTATCTCTACGCTAAATAGCCTAAAATATTTGTTAATAATAATGTTATTTATTTGACAATAAATAAACACTCATCGTCAATATTTTGACCTGCGCTAACAAGAGGTACCATATGTTTAGGGCCTATGCACGTTTCTCTGCCAACCACCCCATTCTTCACGGTGCTAACCTGTTACTCGTGGCAACAGTATTTGGAACAAGCTGTTACCAGCTTTTGGCTGAAGAGAATATCGCTTACTCGGCTGGATTGGTCGGGGTTGTACTACCAATGGTACTGTTCGCCAAGTCAGCGGATTACCGACGCAAATATATGAATGAGAATTAGCATTCATTGCCACTCTTCATTTATATACAATTATTCGTTGATATTTTTCTATGCTATTTATCGGCAATTAAAAATAAAAAAAGGGCACCGTTTCCGGAGCCCTTTTTTATACCTAAGCGGCTTCAAATTATTATTAATTAATTTGCAGACTGCACCAAATGGTGCCAAAGGTTCTTCACAATTTGTTGGTCTGCCGGATTCAGCTCCGACTGCGCTTCAGACAAGCTGCTTTCCACTCGTTCATTCATCGCCGTTACCGTATTTTCGCCATCACGCTCGCAGTTGGCGGCCGACAACGAGATATGCCCGCGCAGGTAGCCACCCGCAAACAGTTCGTCATCAGATGCGGTTTCAACCATCTGGTCAATCAAGGTAAGTAGTGTTTCTTCGTATTGATGGATCATGGTTTTCTCAGCTTATTCAGTTCAATTTGCTATCAAATAGGATGCTATAGGTGCCCGGCATCTAGATGGCATCAATGGGTGCCATAGCGGGAAAATCAGCAGGTTGCAGCGGTGCAATACCATAATGCTCGCGCAACACATCAGACAGGATCTTCGCCCTTTGCGGCATTCCCTCGGCTAAATAACGTAATACCTGCTCTCGTACCTTGTTGGTAAAACCGACGCGGTCAGGTTGGCAGCTGCCGCTCAGATTATCACAGCTCACCTGAAAGCGAAAACCACAGCTTGCCGCCAGTATCCACTCTACGGCCTGTGGTTTTACCTCGACTTTTTCGAACTCGGCCTGTACCTGTTCGCTACGACCATCGGGCTCGTACCAATAGCCATAGTCCTCAAGCAAACGGCGCTCGGCTCCGGCAATACACCAGTGGGCTATTTCATGCAGCGCCGAGGCAAAATAGCCACGGGCAAAAACAACACGGTGATGGGGATGTTCGGCATCAGCAGGGAGATAAATCGGCTCGTCGCCGCCAAGTACCAGCTCAGTATTGAAGCTGGCAAGGAAACAGCCATTAAATATGGCCATCAAATCATGGTTACTATGTTCAATTAAGCTAGGTTGCATTGAGCTACTTTCTTTAGGCTGGTTTTTGCTACGCCGACTCACGCATGGGGAGCTGGCTTTATTTATTATTGTGGTGTTTGATTCGGTCACCGGCACCACGACCAATGGCGGTTTGCAAGATATAGCCGAAATAGGCCTTGAGGTTGAAGGTCGTGATCATTTCTTTGTCTAGCTCTGCCAGCTGGCGCGGCTGAGACATGTCGACGCCGTTGATCTGTGCCAGCCCGGTGATCCCCGGCAGCACTTGGTTGACACCGCGCTGCTCGCGTTCGTCGATCAGCTCCTGCTGGTTAAACAAACACGGGCGTGGCCCAACAAGGCTCATTTCGCCCTTTAGCACGTTAACCAGCTGCGGCAACTCGTCAATCTTGGTTTTACGCAAAAACTGACCGAGCGGGGTCACAGCGTTGGCATCAACCATGTGGGTTGCCACCGAGGCGGTGGACGGATGCATGGTGCGGAACTTATAGAGGTTGAACGGACGCTGCAATCTACCGACACGCTCTTGAACAAAAACCGGAGCGCCGGTTTCCCTGTATCCCAATATCCAAACAATGACCATTACCGGCGACAGGACAATCAAACCACACAACGCCATTGTCCAATCCAACATACGCACTAGGCCACTATTCATTACGACTTCTCACTAATTTCAGACATCATTTGCTCTAGCCCCTGCTGCATTGTAAATGGCGGGGTCCAATTGAGCGCTTCTTTTACCTGTCTGATATCCAATTGTAAAGAGCCGCATAGGCGTTCGCCGATCTGGGGCCGGCCCAACAGGCGAGTTGCCCCAAGCAACCACGACGGCGGCACGGGTATAAGGCGGGAGGGTTTGCCCATTGCAACAGCGAGTTGCTTGAGCAGGTCGGTGGTTGATACATCGTCGTCATCAGAAACAAGGAAGGTACGGTTGGCGGCCGCATGGTGGGTAAGGCTCAAGCAGATGACATCTATCAAGTTATCGATAAAGATAAAACTGCGGCTATTATCTACCGCCCCCAACGGCAGCGGGAGCCCCTTGCCGACCCAGTTCATCAAGGCGGCGAAATTGGCTTTGACACCCGGCCCATAGACCAGTGGCGGCCGGATCACCACAACCTCCATGCCCGTTTGCTCGGCCAGCTTGCGCAGACCTATTTCAGCCGCCTGCTTACTGATAGCGTAGGGATCATCAGGGGTTTCATTGGCAATATCTTCGCGCAACGGGCTGCCAGGCTGGGAATCTATCCCGCTGACTTTAGCCGTGCTGAGAAAGACAAACCGCTTTACGCCAGCATTGGCCGCCGCCTGCGCCAACGAAAGCGTGGCATCGGTATTGACCTTGGCGAAAGCAGCCGCAGGATCGCTAGCTGTATCTTGCATCTGGTGAACGCGCGCGGCACAGTGGACGATCCAATCTTGCCCTTCAACGATCTGGCTATAGTCATTTTCGCCGGAAAAATCACATAATAGTTGATTATTGGAGGGACGTGATCGGACGGTCCCCGTAACATGGTGGCCTTGTGCCTGCAGGGCCACTGCCAGACGGCGGCCGACAAACCCATTACTTCCAGTAATTAAAACTCTATGTCCCAAACTGATTTCCCGAAATAGCGTATCAATAACCATAGTTCATTATATCCAGCGACTGGATATATATTTTCCAGCTACTATAACATGCTGAACAACAGGCTGATACCTACGAAAAAATGTTAGTAACTTCTTGATATTCTCGCAAACATATTAGATTTTGTTCAAAGAAACCCTGTTAATAGGATGCTATACTATTACAGTGGTATTCAAGAAGACAGGCCGGTGCCTGCTGTAATTTGAACGAAATTTCACCAAAAATGCCAAATTTATTCGCGCATTGGGCTACGTTCCTTTAGAATCATAGCAATTACTTTTGAGAATTATCCACAATAACGATAACTCGGTACATTTTAATGCTTTGAATGCATTTTATTGCTAAGAATTATATTAACGCTCGACTTTCTCAGCTGATTTTTGTTAATGAAGCCATAAACTGGCGGCGTTACCACATCAAATTCTGGCAGTAAATATATGAAAACATTGGTGTTAATAGCTACTCCACTCGTAAAGTTCGGCCATTTATTTATGTTCACACCATTAAAACTTCTTCTTCAAGCAGAGCGCAAACAGAAAAGAATCATCACCATTGCCTACGATGTAGCAGCGCTGACACTGGCTTTATACCTTGCGGTAGTGATCCGCCTCGACACTTGGACATTCGATCTTAACCTTCCTGAGGTTTTCAGTGCGATCGTCACCATTGCCATTTCGATCTTCGCCTTCATGCGGTTCGGGCTCTACCGGGCAGTACTGCGCTATATGATGATCCCGGCTCTGGGGCATATCTTCGCGGCGATCATGATCTCGGCCTTCGTGCTTTCACTGTGCGGGTTCTTCTTCCAGTCGTTCGTGCCGCGAAGCGTACCGTTTATCTATGCCGGGATTGCCTTTTTGATCCTCGGCGGGCCTCGGATTCTAATTCGTACCGTCTACTACCATTATCATCGCCGCAAGAAACCCAATGTGTTTATCTACGGGGCGGGATCGACCGGCCGCCAACTGGCCTACTCGCTGATCAACGGCAATGAATACCACCCGGTGGTAATTCTCGACGACGACCCAAGCAAAGTCGGCCAAATCATTTCTGGATTACGGGTACACCACAGTTCTGACTATGCCAAACTACAGTCGCTCTACGAACCCGTGAAACTACTGCTGGCAATTAACAATATCTCCAAAGAAAAGCGCCACCAGCTGATCGAGAAATGTGCCGCCTACCCGATTGCAATCCAATCGGTGCCTTCTATCGAGGATATTGCTGCCGGTCAGGCGCGTCTCGATGAAATCAAGGATCTGAGTATTGGGGATTTGCTTGGCCGTACCCCGGTAGAGCCGATCGAAGAGTTGCTTACCCGCCATATTACTAACAAGTCTGTGATGGTGACCGGTGCCGGCGGTTCAATTGGTTCGGAACTATGTCGCCAGATCATCAAACAACAGCCTTCAACCTTGGTGCTGTTCGAGCTCAACGAATACAACCTGTATACGATCGAGCGCGAGATCCAAGCGATCAAGACCTCGATGAAGCTCGACACCAAGATTGTCGCCGCATTGGGCAGCGTACAGCGCCAGAACCGAGTGCAATACCTCATGACCCACCATGAGGTCGAAACGGTATACCACGCGGCAGCCTACAAACATGTTCCGCTGGTTGAAGACAATATTGTCGAGGGGATCCGCAACAATGTGTTCGGCACCTTCTCGGCCGCAGAAGCGGCGATTGCCGCCAAAGTGAAAAACTTCACCCTGATCTCAACCGACAAAGCGGTTCGCCCTACCAATGTCATGGGGGCCAGCAAGCGCATGGCCGAGCTTATCCTTCAGGCATTGGCCGAGCGCCAAGACGAGACGACCTTTACGATGGTTCGCTTTGGTAACGTGCTGGGCTCTTCCGGTTCAGTTGTGCCCTTGTTCAAAGAGCAGATTCGCCAAGGCGGCCCAATTACCGTGACCCACCCAGATATCATCCGCTACTTCATGCTGATCCCCGAGGCGGCGCAGCTGGTGATTCAGGCCGGGGCAATGGCCCATAACGGGCAGGTTTTCGTGCTGGATATGGGCCAGCCGGTCAAAATTCTCGATCTGGCCAAGCGGATGATCCGCCTGATGGGCAAGGAGCCGTTCGATCCGGAAGGTACGCCGCTCGACAATAGCATCGAAATTGAATTTTCGGGATTGCGCCCCGGCGAGAAGCTCTATGAGGAGTTGCTGATAGGCGATGACGTGACCGGAACCGCCCACCCTTCGATCATGACCGCCAAAGACGACAAACTCAGCTGGGCCGAGATGGAAATGCTGCTGGGAGAGCTGGACACCTTATGCCACAATTTCGACCTTGACGCGATTAAGTTGGTACTGCTGACGGCCCCTACCGGGTATGCACCCACCCAGCCCCCTGCAATTACCACGGTTCAGCCCTGCCAGACGCTGCATTAAAACGGTAAATTCAGCAGTATAAACACACAATAACATCTTACCGATAACCGTGCCTTCGTATATGATTCTGGTTACCCGCCAGAATCATTGCGCGGGCAGACAAGCTAGCACATCGCAAATACTTGCACGGTCAGCTCGGCACTTCATCCACTCAGCGACAGAACAATCAGCCCTATGATTTACATCAGCATAATCAACCATAACCATGATGAACTCCTTGTTCGCAATGAAGAGCTGGCGACTATTGCCCTAACATATACGGTTATTATCAAATCGAACACCAAAGCGAGCGCGGCGCTAACCGAGTTTGCCAAGCGCCACAATATCATCCTGCTTGACGAGCATTACCAGCTCGGTTTCGGCGAGAACAACAACTACGTATTCGAGTACGTTAAGCGCACCGCTGCGATTAGCGAGGGGGATTACTTTCTGGTGATGAACCCTGATATCACCATCACATTGGCCGCCCTGTCGCAACTTGAGAGCCATGCCCGCCGTCTAGGTTCGGATATCTATACCATCAACCTGTTCCATGACGATGCATTCAGCATTCCTGAGCTATCAATAAAGTCGTTTCCCCTACTTAGCGGCCCGTTCAAAGGCTTGATAAGCCGAAAGAAACGCTCGGATGCCTACAACAAAGCGACGATCGACGCCCCTTGCGATATTGATTGGGCGGCCGGCTCATTCCTGCTCTTTGATATCACCGTTTTTGAGAGCTTGGGCGGTTTCGATAAGAAATACTTTATGTATTTTGAGGATGTCGATATTTGCAAACGGGCTCATAACCACAACTACCGGCTGACCTATCTGCCCAATATCAAAGCGGTTCACAAAGGGGCCTATGCCAACCGGAAGATATTCTCCAAACATTTCTGGTGGTACGTCAAAAGCTACCTGACCTATCACCTTTCACTCAAATTCAAATCTTAATTGATTTTTCATTTTAATCTTTACAACACTAAATATAACGCTCTGATAATTAATTTTCAGGGCGTTAGTAATTCGCGTTACCTATAATCCTGAATAAAAAATAAATCACGTGACTATTTTTTAACTGACTTTATGTGTATATTATGTCGCTAAATCTACACGTCTCCGACAACGATTAGCACAACAATGGGTACTCTACCTCAACGTAAGGTATTATAGTGACTAACCAACCGATCACAGCGAAAGTGAATTGACATATAAGCGATAATATTGTGAACATTGATAAATTTTTATCTAAAGATAATAATAACTTAAACTTAATTCGTATCATCCTTGCTAGTATGGTGATCTACTTCCATTCGTATGATCTAACCGGTTTCCCACCGAGTCAGGACTTTATCTACCGACATTTCCATGTAACATCTTCAGGTGGACTTGCCGTTGCTCTATTCTTCTTTATTAGTGGCATGCTAGTTTGTAACAGCTTAATTAAAAACAATAATATTTTTAATTATATTATCTCCCGTGTTTTCAGAATCATACCAGCCTTGTTTTGTGTTTTAATCATAAGCGCAATGATTATTGGACCACTATTTTCATCATTAAACACATATGATTACTTTAGTAATCCGAATACTTACCAATATGTCATTGATAATATTTCAATGAACTCAAGTTATTTCCTTCCGGGTGTTTTTTCTGATAACCATTATCCAAACTCTGTTAATGGTTCGCTTTGGACACTTCGCTGGGAAGTTATTTGCTATATCCTTTTGTTATGCATATCAATGATTGGATTATTGAAAAACAGAATTGTATCTTCTATTTTCTTTGCGTGTTTTATTCTCTCCGTAATTTTCAAACTGAATTGGGTTACATCTGCAACAGGTGGCGATGTGGGGATATTGCATCTACCTATGTTATTTTCGTTCGGTTGTTTATTCGCAATCTGGAAAGATAAGATTATTATAAGCAGTAAGCTATTTTTCGGCGTTGCTATTTTTACCTATATGCTCAGTGGATCTGAAATCTATCTCTATCTATTTTACTTATCTGCATCCATCTTAGCCATCGTTTTAGCTAGTAATCCAATGGTAAGAAATATCAAGATAAAAAATGATATCTCATATGGCATTTATATCTATGGTTTTCTAGTTCAACAAGTGTTGGCAAGCCTATTCCCTCATGAAGGGTATATATTCAATATGGTCATCTCTTTGCTTATTACGATGATATTAGGTTATTTCTCATTTATTTTTATTGAAAAACCTGCCATTGCATTGGGAAAAAGAGTTAGCCAATTTGAATTTACCTTAAAGAATAAGGCCGTTAGCGCATAAATTAACAGCCTTGATAACACCATAGGCTCAGTCACCTAAGGGATCGTTTCAACATTCTGCACACTCACTTCGAAGTGGAATTCACGGAATACCCTGCCGTATTTCAATTGAATTGAGTGTGCGAGGATCACTCACTTCTTATACTCAATGTTATCTTGTATTTCGAGTTAATCTCGCGCATAAGAAACAAGCTCCCCATAATAAGCATCACTTCAAACACAAAATCGACCCGCCATGTTGAAGCGTAAACCGTTGGCGAGAAACCAATCATGACAACACTCATTGCCGCGAACAGCGTTACGATAATTGCACCGACAATGTTACGGCTACCGTTGAGCAAACCCACCAGCAAGGTCAGCACCGAGCTCATCGTGACAAGAACAAATGCATAACAGATATACATATGGCTTCTTACTATGACATCCGGACTAATCTCACCTCGATAGAACGAAATAATGCTCGAATTTGGCTGGTATGGGAATGTCTGTAGGTGAAGCAGCGAAAACACGATAAACGCCACAATCACTGATATTGACACCTTCTCTGCCACGGCAATATGTTTCTTGGTTGCCGTCAGGCAGACAGCCAACGCAAGGAAGACGAGCAGTGGCCAGTTATGCGGCATGATAAAAGCTTGGTAGAGCTTGTCGTAGCCAAGCATGACTTTTTCTACAAAGCCGTAATCCATATATTGCGGATACCAACGCCATACTTCGGTTGAAAGCCGATTGTAATTGCCCGGAGCCATGAACAACACCGCAGCGTTCGCCAGCGACAACAACAGACCCAACAGTTTGAAATGATTATATGACTGAATCAACAGCAATACTGCCGTGATGATAAAGATAATCACAACCTGCTCTTGGTAAGAGAAAATGAAAATCGCAAGCAAAGCGAACAATTTTGTCGCCCCACGGCTTTTCTCATCCAGCATCACAGAAACGGTAAAAATAGCCAAAGACAACGGTAGCAGGTAATTATAAAAACCGGTTACCCAAATAATCGCCTCGGAGCTAATCACCGGCGGTATGATAGCAATAAGCATCATTGCCAACATGATCCAATACACATTGACGGTTTTGAAAACAATTTTAGCCATAGAGTAGGATGCGAGCAAAATAGAAAGCGGGATCAACAACGCCCATACCATGGAATAATTAATTGTTGAAGCCATCAGCATTTCAATAACCGCCCGTCCAGACCAACTCACATATCGGTGCTGGACCCAATCCATAAGCTGAGTCCCATGAAGAACATTAATGAAAAATGCATCATCTCCCCATGTAAGTAGCTTGACATTGAGCCCTATACCTAACAAGTACAGTACAATCACAAAAAGGGCGACTAATTTCCCTTTGTTATTCGCAAATATATGATGCACTGTAAACATCTCCGTTGGCAATTTTAGACACAATTTTAATTTTCAATGCTGCATTTGATGGCATGCTATTCACTCGCTGCGCCGCCTTGAACCCGGATAAATCATACAGATTGCCAGAATCAAAATAGCTACTCACATCGGGGCGCGAGATATGCCGGGTAAACATCTTGATATATTTGCCGTCTTCCTGCGCGAGGTAAACATCGGTTTTGATATGCTTCTCACCGCCTACCAATGCCCAGCCGGAAACCATTACCCTGTTTTTGACAAACTGGCATTGGTCCACATGAAAATGGGTTAATGCTTTGTCTGGCTGAAGGTCATATTCTTTGCTCGGATTCCATGTTTTAAATGCAAGCAGCGCAAACAATACCGATATAACAACCATTCCCATGAAAAAATAATTAACAGACTTACTGCTCATATAAAGCCTTTATTTCTTAAGGATATATTTCGGGCGGCGCTTGGTTTCCATATAAATTCGGCCGACATACTCACCAAGCACACCAATACCGATAAGCTGTACGCCACCAAGAAATAGAATTGAAACCAAAAGGGAAGGATAACCCGCCACCTCGTTGCCCCAGATAAGCTTGTCGATAATCATCCAAAAGCCATAACTAAATGACAACGCCGCAATGGAAAATCCAATGTACGTCCACACTCGGAGCGGCAGGGTCGAGAAACTGGTGATCCCCTCAAGGGCAAGATTCCACAGTTTCCAGCCATTGAACTTGGTGTCACCGGCAACACGCTCGGCACGGGTATACTCCACAATGACCACATTGTTGCTGGCCCATGACAGTACCCCTTTCATAAACAGGTTGGTTTCCGTCAGCTGTTTGATATTTTCTACCACGTCGCGTGACATCAAGCGGAAATCACCAACGTTTTCTTCAATCTTGGTCTTGCTGATCTTATTGTGGAAACGGTAGAACCATTCAGCCGTTTTACGCTTGAGGTAGCTGTCGGACGAGCGGTCAACGCGCTTGGCAAGGACCACGTCGGCCCCTTCCTGCCATTTGGCAATCAACTCAGGAATAACCTCGATCGGATCTTGGAGATCAACGTCGATTGGGATAACTGCGTCCCCTTCAGCATGCTCTAAACCGGCGAATAACGCAGGCTCTTTGCCAAAGTTACGGGTAAATGATAATGGCTTGACCAAATCATCTTCCGCGGCAAGCTCGTAGATCAACTTAGCCGTGTTGTCTGAGCTACCATCATCAACGAAAATGATTTCAACCAACTCGTCTTTTAACGTCTCTCGCACTGTACGATAAAAAATAGGAATAGCTTCCTCTTCATTAAATACAGGCACAACGAGTGAAATTTTCATCATGATTCCTTAAAAACAACAAATTTAGAGAAGATAAAGCCCATTACTAAACTAATAGCAGAAAACATAATGAGTGTAACAATGGCAGGAAGCTGAACCCTCTCCCCCATATAACCAATAGTCAGCGCCATCAGGCCCATAAAACTTGTATAAATTAAATACCTTACAAATGATGGATCCCGACTGAATGTATATTTTGCATTAACTACAAATGAAAAAGTCACAGCAACGACAAAGGCGGTTAAATTCGAAATTCCTTGGTCAAAACCAATACTTAATACGATATAAAATACCAGCCAATGGATAAGTGTATTGACAACCCCAACAGAAATATACCGTCTGAAAAGCGTTACTATAGATTTACTGGAGGATGACATGTGCATTTCTTGAGTTCGCTTGATTGAAGGGGGGCAGATTCTACCCCAAAACGCCATTATCCCCCAGAGCTATGAGGCTGATCTGTTCAAGTATTTTTACCGAGAAAACAGAGGCTAGCTCACCCTCAAAGGGGATTAGTAAAATATTGCTTTTTTAACAATGATATAGCTTAACGCAGAATGAATATGAAACTAAGTGCTTATTAGGGTAAGCATCACGTAATATACACCTACTCATTCAAGATTGCCCTTAAATTATTTCCCAATTTTGTTATAATCACAGTAATTTTTTTAGTGAAATCCCCATCTCAAGATGGCGTTTTTTTTAATCATTTAGGGCTTATATTTTGAAGATTTTGGTAACTGGTGGTGCGGGCTTCATTGGCTCGGCTGTTGTGCGTCATATCATTGAAAATACTACAGATTCAGTTGTTAACGTCGACAAGCTGACCTATGCAGGTAACTTGGAGTCACTGACTAGTGTTGAAAACCACAAACGCTATGCCTTTGAACAAGTTGATATTTGTGACCGCATTGCACTTGACCGCGTGTTCGCCGAGCACCAGCCGGATGCGGTGATGCACCTGGCCGCCGAAAGCCACGTAGACCGCTCTATTGACGGGCCTGCTGCGTTTATTGAAACCAATATCGTGGGGACTTACACCCTGCTGGAAGCCACTCGCTCATACTGGAACCAACTGGACGCGCCAGCCAAAGAGGCCTTCCGCTTCCACCATATTTCTACCGATGAGGTCTACGGTGATCTGGAAGGTACCGACGATCTGTTCACCGAAACCACATCGTATGCTCCGAGCAGCCCGTACTCGGCATCAAAAGCATCGAGCGACCACCTGGTGCGCGCATGGCTGCGTACCTACGGCTTGCCGACCGTGGTGACCAACTGCTCGAACAACTACGGCCCGTTCCATTTCCCTGAAAAACTGATCCCGCTGATGATCCTCAATGCGCTGGACGGCAAGGCGCTGCCTGTATATGGCGACGGCATGCAGATCCGCGACTGGCTGTTTGTTGAAGACCACGCCCGCGCCCTGTACACCGTAGTGACCAAAGGCGAGATCGGCGAGACCTACAACATCGGCGGCCACAACGAGAAAGCCAATATCGAGGTGGTGAAGACCATCTGCGCCCTACTTGAAGAGCTGGTGCCGAACAAACCCCAAGGCGTTGCACGCTACGAAGATTTGATCACCTATGTGACCGACCGCCCAGGGCATGATGTCCGCTACGCGATTGATGCCACCAAGATTGGCAAAGAGCTGGGCTGGCTGCCGCAAGAGACATTCGAAACGGGGATCCGCAAAACCGTGCAATGGTACCTAAACAACAAAACATGGTGGAGCCGCGTTCTTGACGGTTCGTACAGCATGGAACGTTTGGGCAGCAACCAACAGGGCAACCAAGGCTAAGGACACAACATGAAAGGTATTATTCTTGCTGGCGGGTCAGGTACCCGCCTGTACCCGATCACGCGCGGCGTATCAAAGCAGCTATTGCCCGTTTACGACAAGCCGATGATTTACTACCCGCTGGCTACCCTTATGCTGGCGGGGATCCGCGATGTGCTGGTTATCACCACGCCGGAAGACAACGAGTCCTTCACCCGCCTGCTGGGCGACGGCTCTGATTTCGGGATCAACCTGCAGTATGCGATCCAGCCGAGTCCGGACGGCCTCGCTCAGGCCTTCATTATCGGCGAGGAGTTCATCGGCGATGATAGCTGCTGCCTGATCCTCGGCGACAATATCTTCTACGGCCAGTCGTTCTCCCGCACCCTGCGCAATGCCGCAGAGCGCGAACACGGCGCGACCGTGTTCGGCTACCAGGTGAAAGATCCCGAGCGTTTCGGCGTCGTCGAGTTCGACAGCGAAATGAAAGCCGTATCGATTGAAGAAAAGCCGACCGTACCCAAGTCGAACTATGCGGTCACAGGCCTGTATTTCTACGATAACCGTGTGGTCGATTTTGCCAAGCGCGTTAAGCCTTCTGAGCGCGGCGAGCTTGAAATCACCAGCATCAACCAGATGTACCTTGAAGACGGCTCCCTGAACGTCGAGCTGCTCGGCCGTGGCTTTGCATGGCTGGATACCGGCACCCATGAAAGCCTGCACGAGGCGTCGTCGTTTGTTCAGACCATCGAGAACGTTCAGGGCCTCAAAGTCGCCTGCCTTGAAGAAGTGGCATGGCGCAATGGCTGGATGACCAACGAGCAACTGGTTGAGAAAGCCCAGCCAATGCTGAAGAACGAATACGGCCGCTACCTGCTGGCATTGTCCGCCGAGAAACGCCCGGCGTAAATCACGCGACAACACGCATCGCGGCCAACTAACCCCGCGGTGCGTGACCAAACAACAAAGGGTTTCCGAATGCTGAAAGTACTCATTACCGGTTGCAACGGGCAGGTGGGCAGCCTGCTGGTAAAACAGCTGACCGGCAAAGCCGAGCTGATGGCTGTTGACCGCGACCAGCTTGATATTACCGACGAGCAGGCCGTATTGGATGCAGTAACTGCATTCAAGCCTGATGCCATCATCAACGCCGCGGCCCATACCGCGGTGGACCGCGCCGAAGAAGAGGTTGAGCTGTCTTACCAAATCAACCGCGACGGCCCGCTGTACTTGGCTCGTGCTGCCGAGCAGGTGGGGGCGGCAATCCTGCATATTTCAACCGACTACGTATTCTCTGGCGACAAGGACGGGGTTTACAGCGAAACCGATCTGACCGCGCCGCAAGGCGTCTACGGCGAGAGCAAGCTGGCTGGCGAGCAGGCCGTTATCGCGGCCTGTCCACGCCATATTATCCTGCGTACCGCTTGGGTGTTCGGCGAAACCGGCAACAACTTTGTCAAAACCATGATCCGCCTTGGCCGCGACCGCGACCAACTGGGGATTGTCGGTGACCAGTTCGGCGGCCCGACCTATGCCGGCGATATCGCCGCGACCCTGATCGCCATTGCCGAGCGCTACAAGGCGGGCACCAATGTGGCCTGGGGGATCTACCATTACGCTGGCCTGCCTAGCGTGAGCTGGTTTGAATTTGCCAGCTACATTTTCGATGCCGCCAAGGCGCAAGGCGTACTTGAGCATATTCCGGCACTGAACAGCATCACCACCGCAGACTACCCGACCCCCGCCAAGCGCCCAGCCAATTCGCGCCTATCGATGGACAAGATCGGGGCGGAATTTGGCATCGACGCCTGCGATTGGCAAAAAGCCCTGACGGATATTCGCCCTTACGGCATCTGATAGATTGACTGCGCTCGGCTCTGCCCGGGCGCCTTTGCAAAGAGAATAGACGATGAAAGTTATCGATACCGCCATTGCGGACGTTAAGATTATCGAACCCGCTGTTTTTGGTGACGAGCGTGGTTTCTTCATGGAAACTTGGCAGCAGGAAAAATTCTGCCAACTGGTAGCAGAACGCACCTTTGTACAGGACAACCATTCGAAATCGAAGAAAGGGATCCTACGCGGCCTGCATTACCAGACCGAGAACACTCAGGGCAAACTGGTTCGCGTCGTATCAGGCGAAGTGTATGACGTTGCGGTTGATGTACGCAAAGGCTCGCCAACATTTGGCCAGTGGGTTGGCGTACTGCTTTCTGCAGAGAACAAGCGCCAGCTATGGGTTCCTGAAGGCTTTGCTCATGGTTTCTATGTGACAAGCGAAGAAGCAGAGTTCGTCTACAAGTGTACTGATTACTACAATCCATCTGCCGAGCACTCAATTGCTTGGAACGACCCACAACTGGCGATTGAGTGGCCGCTCGACGGCGAACCTTCTTTGTCTGCTAAAGACGAAGCAGCACTGACATTGAACGATAGCCCTTGCCTGTAACTTGCCCTGACAACGTTAGGCCCCTATCTTCCGCGGTATGAGAGAAATAGTTTGAGTAAAACATGGTTGTTGGTGCTAGGAATGCACCGTAGCGGTACCAGTGCCCTCTCTGGTGAGCTTGATGCTCAGGGAGTTTGCTTTGGTGACGATTTCATTCAAGACATTGAAGCTGTCAATCAAAAGGGATTTTTTGAAAACCGAGAGTTGGTGGCGATCAATGAGGAAATTCTCACAGAACTGGGCCAAAGCTGGTTCTCGTGTTTCGATTTACATCACAGGTTAGGTAACTACCAACTCAATGAGTCTCTCAAGCAGCGGATGGTGGGCTTACTAAAGTCAGAGCAGTTTGCCGAGCACCATTATTGCGGCCTCAAAGATCCGCGATTGTCATTGCTATTGCCGATTTGGCTCGATGTTATCAATGAAATCGGCGACACAGCCTGCGCCGTCGTTATGAATCGGGATTGTTCGCAGGTTTCTCGTTCATTAGAAACCAGAGACCAAATGACCCCCCTACACTCTCAGTATTTATGGGAGTACTATACGATCGCGGCCGTGGAGCATAGCCAAAATCTGGCTCGTATCTGGGTTGAGCATCGTCATTTGATGCAAGACACAGTGGCGGTAATCAACCAGATCTTTGCTGAACTAACGATATCTCTATCCTGCTCGGCGGCACAATTTGTCGAGCCGAAAATATCCAAGCATACATCGGTACAGCCACCGCTTTCTGTCGATAGCCTAAATCAGCGCATAGCTACTGCAGAAGCGCCGCTTGATGACATCCAGTGGCAGACAGAATGGCAAGGATTACTTGATAATATCGCGGCCAACCTGCTATTTATCGCCAATATGACGGAGTCGTTCAGCCGCCTTAACCTCGCGATTGCCAAATCGATAGAGGTCGGCGAGATGCACGACTATGCCATCAGTGTTATTCGCGAGCGGGACGCCAAGATCCAAGAGCTGAACCATACCATCGAAGAAAATGGCCAGTACACCAGCCACTGCCACGATGTTATCGCAGAAAAGGATGCAGGATTAGCCTATTACGAGCAAGAGACCCGAGACTTGAAAGCTCAAATTGAGTCTCTGTCGGAAACCACTGCCGCTCAGCAAGAACAACTAGACACTCAGCAGATACTGCTAGACAAGTGGCCAATTAAGAACATAGCTAAAATTTTTTATAAGTGAGTAGAATTTAATGAATAACGTTGATGTTATTATTCCTGTGTATCGGGGGCTTGATGAGACAAGAGATTGTATCGTCACCGCTGCGCGATCCTTGCCAACGTGGGCCAACCTTGTCGTTATCAATGACTGCTCTCCAGAGCCGGAACTGACACAGTGGCTGCGTGACAACTCAACAGCATATAACTACGCACTTCATGAAAATAAGGATAATTTGGGGTTCGTCGCTACCGTGAATTTCGGTATGTCACTGAACCAAGACAATGACGTTTTATTGCTAAACAGCGATGTCGAAGTAGCAAACTCCAACTGGCTCGAGCGCATCCGCGAGGGGGCCTACGCCGATGACACCATCGGTAGCGTGACGCCGTTTTCCAACAACGCCACTATCTGTAGCTTCCCTAACTTCTGTGAAGACAACGAACTACTGCTAGGGCTTAGCGTTGATCAGCTAGATCAACATTTCAGCCAGCTTCAGCTGGAACAAAACTACGTCTCTGTTCCGACGGGTGTCGGTTTCTGCATGTACATCAAGCGCAAATGCCTTGACGATGTTGGCCTGTTTGATGTTGAAACCTTCGGCAAAGGCTACGGCGAAGAAAATGATTGGTGCCAGCGCGCCATCAAAAAGGGCTGGCTCAATACCCACCAGCTCAATGTATTTGCTTACCACAAAGGCGGGGTAAGCTTCGCGGCCGAGCAAGATCCTCGCAAAGAAAGAGCACTGGAGATCCTCAATGATCTTCACCCTAACTACCAACCGGATGTCATGGCGTTTATTGCCGATGATCCTGCCAAGCTAGCACGGATCAAGGCGTTGATGTCTATCATTGCTGATGACAAGCGCAAAAAAGTCGTCATGGTTGCCCACGGTATGGGCGGTGGGGTTATTCATCATATCGATGAGCTCGAGTCATATTATGCTGACGAGTTGGTAACCTTATTGCTGCAGCCTGTCAGTGACAGCATTGTGAAGCTGACATTCAAAACAGGCACCAAGTGCAACGACTTGATGTACTTCTCTAACGAGGCGCAATTTGCTGAGCTCATTTGCGTGCTGAAAGCAATGAATGTGAGCCTAGTGCACTACCATCACATTATGGGTGTATCGGAAAAGGTGCTTAACCTGCACCATGATCTGGGTTGCGCTTACGATGTCACGGTTCATGATTTCTATTTCATCAACGGCAACCCGACCCTGACCAATGTCGATGGCCGTTTCTGCTTGGAAGATACCGATTTCGAGCAGCAATGCGCAGAACGCTACCCTCTTCATGTATCTGTTGACGTATGGCAAAAGAGCCAGGCCCGTTTCTTGGAAAATGCCCAGCGTGTTATTTTCCCATCGCGTTCGACATTGGATATCTACAATCGCTTCTACTCGTTGCCAAACGGGATCGCCGCATGGCACCTTGATACCGAAAGAGACGCTCTACTCACAGATAAGTACGCGCCGAAAACAGCCGATAGCAGCCAGCCACTTAAAGTCGTCGTTCTGGGCGCGTTGAGCATGGAAAAAGGGGCCGTCGTTCTTGAGGATGTCGCCAAACAGATCCCTCAAAAGGACATCGAGTTCCATTTAATGGGCTATGCCTTCCGTGAACTGGACGCTGTTATCACGCACGGCGCTTATGACAATAACGATCTTGTCTCGCTGATTAACGATATCAATCCGGATGTAATCTGGTTCCCGGCCCAATGGCCCGAAACCTACTGTTATACTCTAAGCTCTGCCCTACAGTGCGATGCTGTTATTGTCGCGCCGGATATCGGTGCCTTCCCAGAGCGACTAGTAAACTGCAAGCGTGCCATTATTGCGCCGTGGCAGCAGTCGACGGAAGCATGGTGTGAGTTCTGGTCACAACTAAAGCAGGGCCGCGCTGAGTTCAATGCCTGCAAAGATGGGGCATACCAAGCTGAGCCTGCGTTCTATCTCAACAGCTACCTACAAGATATCAAAGCGGTCGACAAACCCGCCTCGCCAATCTCAATGCCTGATTCACTGCTAAAGCAGTTCCTAACATCAGACATCGAACATCAGCTAGAGCGAAATGAACAGATCCTGCGTTACTTGATCAAACTGCGTGGCCACCCGGTTGTTGCCAAACTCGCCCGTATGGTGCCTGTATCACTGCAAAGAAAAGTGAAGCGCATGCTATCAAAGCGACCAATCCATGAACTAATGAAATAGTCCATACCCTAACAAAAACGAGGAGGCCATCAGGCCTCCTCGTTTTTTATTGTCGGTAATAAAGTGATGAGTGGTTCATACCACCGTAGCCAGCAACAGGCCTTTCTAGCTTGTTAGGACTCTCGGCAACGGCAGCAAATTCTTTTCTATCATCACATAACATCGGGAAAGATGGTTTTCACTTTCTTGAAGAATGCATAACTGACCAATGTGAAAAGAATACTCACTACTGTATAAATACCAACTTCAAACCAGTTGTCGACATGACCCCAAATGACTGCGCCACGGAATGCCTCTACGGGAATAGTCAACGGGTTAAGCTTGATAAATGGCTGGATAATGGCAGGAACATTATCAAGGGAGAAAAATACCGTGCTGGTAAAGAGCAAGATTGTGACGAAAGAACCAATAAACTGTTCGAGATCCTTCACAAACACCCCAAGCGCCGAAAACAGATAAGACGAACCGAGCAACAACAGGGCCAGCGGTGCCACGGTGATAGGGGCCAGCAACATACTCATCGTGAAGCTTGCGCCTTCAACAACCATGAACCCGACCAGTACCAAGGATGCAATTGCAAACTGGAAGCTTGCGGAAAGCAGAACGACCCACGGGAAAACTTCTAACGGAAAGACGATCTTTTTAACAAAATTGGCATTGGATGACATCAGGGATACGGAACGGCTAAAGACTTCCGTCAACCACATATGCAAAATAAGGCCAGAAAACAAAATGATGGCAAAACCCGTTTCCATCTCCCCTTCCATGCCCCATTTCGAACGAAATACATACTGAAACACGAATGTATAAATTGCCAACATCAGCAATGGGTTGAAAAACGTCCACAGCATTCCCATCACAGAGCCTTTGTAACGCATGGCAAGATCACGCTTTGCCATCGTCCAAATCAAGCCTTTGTGCTGTAACAGCGGGGATAGAAAGTTATAGTTCGTTAACATCTGCAACGTTCCCAATATTTATTAACCAGGCTAGCGCATGCAGCGTCACCTATCAGTAAGCGGCGAATTTTAACAAGATCACGCTACACCCACAAGGTGATACCCCAGTTACCTCAAGGTGCCAGATTCAGTGCGACAGCATATCCCATTCTAGGTAACCGTCTGAGGGTATGGATTTTCCCTTTAAACGGCATCTGGGTCTGAAATAATTGTACTGAATCTCTCCCAACGGATCCGGTATGCCGGGAAATGTCTTGGCCTCGACTATCTTGAGGTAGTGCAACACAAACGCAAATGCACAGATAAGTAGGCAAAGCTCAATGTTGACCCGATACATGCATATGAAAAATTCTATTTTAAAATCACATCTTTGTTAACAAATTGTAAGTACTTTATTGTTATCAATTTTAATAACTAAGCCTGCTATCTCAATATTAAAACACCGCATTTACGGCATCTTCCTAAGATCAAATGACACAAATGAGGATTAAATTATGCCGTTTAAGTTGTCATTTTTTGTCGTGTCATTATTTCTGCTCTGCGCTTGCCAAGAACAAGAAAATCCCAGCTCCCGAGCAACAGCCAAAACACAAATTGAAAATATCATTATCATCTATGCTGATGATTTGGGCTTTGGTCAGGTCGGTGCCTATGGACAACAACTGATACAGACCCCAAGAATGGATGACCTCGCCACCAGAGGTATTCGCTTTACCCAGTTCTACTCATCTGCAGCCTACTGCCCGCCAGCTCGAAACAGCCTGCTCACAGGTTTACATACCGGCGAAAGCAACTGGAAAAACCCTGTCGATATGTTTGGCGAAGAAGAAACCATTGCTGATGTTCTCAAAGCCCGGGGCTATGACACCTCTATCTTCGGCAAATGGGGCATGTCCCATGCCGATGACAGCGCCGCACAATTTATCCGGGATACTTACCCGCTGTGCTCCAACATGACTCAAGACGATATGATCCGCAAGCTGCCAGAGGAGTTTATCAACGGACCCGCAGATGCCGGGTTTACCACTTTCGTAGGCTTTATGCAGCACCGCGATGCGCATGTCCATTATCATGACAGCCCACAAACCCCCGAAGAATCCACCCCCTATCACCCCTACTATGAGGGTGTACGCCAAGATCTATTCCAACTGATCGGCGACGAAGTAAAACGCTACAAAACCACCCCAGATCAATATCTGCCCGATGTGATCATGGACGAGGCGATTGCCCATTTGCGTACTGTCAAAGACAACAAGTTCTTCATGCTAATATCCTCAACGCTCCCCCATGCCGAATTGGTTTCTCACCCAGACACAAAAAAACTCTACCAGCAGGACGGTAAAAGTATCTTTCCGGAAACGCCTTGGACCGGCAACCATATATTCTTCCGCCATGTCGATGAGCCCCGCGCTGAACTAGCTGGCATGATCACGCGATTAGACCAGCATGTCGGTATGGTCATTGATGAACTCGAAGCACTCGGTATTGCGGATAAAACCTTGGTGATTATTAGCAGCGACAATGGTGCTCATTTGGCTGGAGGAATGAATGACTTCGAATTTTTCCGCTCTTCCGGCGAACTCCGAGACGGAAAATGGACCATTTACGAAGGGGGGATCAGGGTGCCTACCATTATGTACTATAACGGTATCCGCGCCGGGGTTGAGGAAACCCCTTTTGCCCAGTACCAGCTCAAAGACACGATCCTAGAGCTAGCAACCGGCGAACCTCTAAACCGCTCTATTGTTCCTGTGCTTGACCGGGAGCGCGTGGAGCCTCTTCCCCATCTATATTGGCAACACCATTATGACAAGTCTGAAGAACCGCTCTACGAGAAAGCACATACCCTACAGGCCGTCAGGCAAGGGGATTGGAAGTTAGTCCGACTAGAGCCAACCCCCGATACCACAACCTGGGCTGTCTATGGCAATAACAGTGTTAAGCTGGAACTGTATAATTTGCGCGAAGATGCAGGAGAAACCCAAGACCGCCACCAAGAGCACTGCGATATTACTCTGGCATTGGTCGACATCCTGAACATCTACGCGACAGCGGATAACAAAATAGCACCGATTGAAAATTTCCAGTGCAACCAACAGTAACCTTCGCCCTACCGGCAATAGCCTTCAGAGCATCCGCAATAAGAAACAACAAGGGCTTGGCTAGTCGCCTAGCCAGGCCCTCGGTCAGTCAATGATTTCAAACTGCTTGACGAATTCACGCTCCTGACGCAACCGCCAATGAGCAATCAACTTCGCCAACTTTACTGTTGGGCCTGTCTCACTATATTTACCTGAAAATACGGTCTTTTCAGGTATTTTACAATTTGGCAGATCAAGAAAGTCGAACACTTTCTCAAGGGTCTTGTCATGATATTTACGCAATGACTGATTATGAATCAGCAGTATTTGCTCTGGTGCGAAATGCTTCAGCAAATTGTCATACTGATGAGAGAAAAAACCACGGTCAATATACGAATGCAACCGCCACGATGAGTGCAGGCTCCTGTCACCCTGGGCTCTCTTTAACCGATAGGATTCACTGATAAAAGCCTCAATGATGCCCTTGTCCTCGGTACCGCGACCATATTCCATCTGATACTGCGAAACAGCCCGTTCGACCGGATCCCGCAGCATAAAGATAATTTTGGCATCAGGCGAGTACTCAACCAAATCCCCGTGGATATCCTGCCAGTAGCTATATATCGGCGTGGCATCACAAAGGTATTTCTCCCCTTGGTAATGGCTCGTCAATTGACCATATGCCTGATCCAACGTCTGCTCGCACCGCTGTTCAACAGGCATAAAATCAAAGATATGCGCCTCTTTACCGTCAACAAGACAAATATCCGGATGCTGCTGTAGAAAACTGGCTAAAGCCGTCGTACCGCATTTCTGCCCCCCGACTATAAACAGGTTAACGCGTTTCATGAGGCCAACTCGGTATGCAGTTCAATACCCAAATCGACAACACCTGTCGCATCTGGATTTTCCTGAACGACGCTAAACATTGCAGAATCAACCCCACGATGTAAAAACTTACGCTCGCCGTTTACCAATGCAGAACAGCCGCAATTCATAAAGTAAGTACCATTGCGCAATTGGCACTTAAACCGGAATCTCACCTCAACAGTCTGCCCAGCAGACACATAAGGAATGCGCTTTTGATGGTTTTTGGTCGTGGTCGCACCGGACAGCTCCACCCCTGACACGGTTTTGATCAGCATGCCAAAACCGACTTCAAACGCCTCGCGGTCAAAGTGCACTTTGAAGCAATAGTCATAGCTATGGCCAGCTTCCAGCAAGTTGACCCGCTGGTTATTCAAATTACGAACATGGGGATCTTCAATAAGAGCACCATTAGACTGATACCATACCGTAGACGTCGGCGTTAGCGCCGAATCAAACGTGCCGCTATCATCCGACGGCTGCTGGCTTTCGGCCACGGCTTCAATCTGGGGTGTTTGGCCACAGAGCAGTTGCGCCCTGAAAACCTGTCGGTCGTCACCTTCCATATGCAAGAGCTTATGGTAGTTGTGAACCACTTCCTTAGGTTTGCCTTCCATCAGCACTTCGCCGCGATCAAGCAGAATAGCCCGGTCACAAAGCTCAATAACCTGCCCCGCCGAATGCGATACAAACAAAAGCGTAACGCCATTCGCCTGTAGTTGGCGCAGCCTCGCATGACACTTACGCTGGAAAGCATCATCCCCTACTGCCAACGCCTCATCGATAATCAATACATCAGGGTCTGTATTAATCACAACTGAAAATGCCAAGCGCAACATCATGCCGCTTGAATAGGTTTTGACTGGACGCTCGAGGAACTCACCAATATTGGCAAAGGCAATAATATCATCGAAACGCGCATCAATTTCTTCGGTCGATAATCCTAGTAATGCCGCATTGAAATAAATATTTTCACGCCCGGTAAATTCTGGATTAAAGCCCGAACCCAATTCTAATAATGCAGCAACACGGCCTGATACATTCACTTCTCCGGCGGTAGCCTGCATAACGCCACAAATTATCTGTAGCAGGGTCGACTTTCCTGAACCATTGTGGCCGACGATGCCAATCGTCTCACCTTTTTTTGCTACAAAATTAACATTAGTCAATGCCTGAAAATATTGGCACTCCTCACGAGAAGAAAACAAATGAGCCTTGAGCAATTGCAACGGATTTTGATACATCAGGAACGACTTTGATACCTGACTAACTTGAATAACTTGTTCCATAAATCTCTACCACTGATTTTGAACCAATGGATAATCCCCTAACCTTTAGAAATAATGAAAAGTAGAGTGTGAAATAACCTGCACTGCAAACAAGTTGCACACTCTTCTATTGCTGTTTTTTCTATCATTACATTTATTCAAATGCACCATCAACAACAAAATCAAAAATCAATAGGATTTATTCCAAACTAGATTTTATAAATGTCAAAGGAAGGTTCTGCACAAAAACAAATACCGAAAAGGAATCAATTGGCATTAAATCGAATACGTTATTTTAATTTTATGAATCAAATTACTTATTGGTAATCTAGACACACAAGCGCATTATTTTCTAATTAGAATTGACTTATTTGAGTTCAATAGAATCACATCGACAACAACCGTTACCACCGCTGTAGATATAGAGCTACGCCCTATCCGACTAACTATTTAACTGTTTGATAATTCGATATATATGTGAGGGTTCGAACTCAATATCAAACTGCTCTTTGATATAAAGGTTAAGATCACACCCCTTCAGTTTTCCTGAGTCACAACGGCTATTCCACTTTTCAATATAATCATTAAGCTGAGACAGCTGATCAGATGAAAGCATAGCAGGTCTGCCAGAACGTGGTTTATCTTCTAAACCAGCTAAACCATCTTTCAAAAAACGAGAAATCCAATTATTGACACTAGAACGACTCACTTTCAATGAGCGTGCAATTTCAGTTCTGTTTTTGCCATCCTTAAAATGCGCCAATGCCAAAAGACGAATACGCTTCTGGCCATTCTTCTCTTTACGCGCTAATTGATGGAAATTTGTTGAATCAAAAGTATCCATTGTTTTTATTAATTATCCATACGTCACCATGTAATATTTAATCATATTCACGTCTTATTTCATACCATTAGACGTGAGCAAGATCACACTACAGGTCGTTTTATTAATACTTAAGATGACTAACCGTAATATATCCGGTTAAAAAATCAATATTACATTTTCATCTGGAATATTATAGTTAATTTATTCTCACAAGAGCTTCTATAACACTTATATTATGTCAATTTGTAGGAAAATAAGCTTTTTATTTTTAAACCACAGTAAATCAAGACGACTCATTAAGCACCATTAGTGATTAATTACCTACATCATGCTGGAATAGCTAAATAATTATGGCCTTATATACAATAACAAATACTGTCATCACGAGAATAATAAACAAAAAGGGAGCCATTAGGCTCCCTTTATATTACGTGTTAACTTTAACTCAATTATAGAGTTGCAGCTACACCGATGTTGCCGCTAGTACCAGTTTGGATATCGATACCAACGCCAGCAACTTGTTTCTTAACTGCAGCTTCGCCTTTCTCAGTTTCAACTTCGAATAGGAAGCGAGCTTGTGAACCAGGAGTTACCTCTAGGCCAAGGTCAGCAGCGATTGAAGCAGGAGTTAGAGTAACAGCACCCTTGTTAGCAAGCTTAACAGACAGAGTCTTACCTTTAGCTAGCTCAGTAGAGTTACCTTCTGCATCGTATTCCCATACAGTTACGTTGATTGAACCACCAGCTTCTGGAAGGTTGCCAGATACGTCACGGATGAAGATCTGGTTGTCAGCAGAAGTACCAGTAGTTACTGTGTCAAAAGTGAAACCGTCGTGAGTAATTACGTAAGCGCCTTCGTCACCACGAGCGAACTCAGTGAAAGTAGCGTTAGAATCCATGTATGCAGTGAAGTCGTAGTCCATCACTGGGATTGGGTTCTTACCAGAGAACTTCAGGCTTGGTAGAGTAAGAGTAGTTGTTGCTTCAGGCTCTAGGTTAGAAGTAACAAATGCAGTTGCTTCAGTTTTAGCTGCGTTGATAGTCCAAGCAGTAGTGTCAGCAGAAGCAGCTAGAGCTGTAACATCAGAGAAGTCACCAGCTAGCTTAAGCTTAAGTACTTCTTTGTTTACTGGCTGATCGCTAGTCTGGTTCTTGATAGTTACGTAAGCAGGTGCAGTAGTGAATACTTTACCTTCGCGGTCAAATGACTTGAACTGGTTAGCAACTTTAGCTTCGTTCTCAGAGATTTGAGTGTCAGAGATAGCTACAGTGAATACGTCTAGTAGTTGGAATGCAACTTTAGTTTTCACAGGCTCGCCAGTGAAAGAACCATCAGTTGTCTGTAGGCCAACGCTTGCACGTACTGTACCTTCAGCATTACGTAGGTCGAATGCACCAGTGTGAGCGAAGTCTAGGTTAAAAGTGTTCAGGTTAGCAGTGTCGTCTGCCCAACCAGCACTTTTCACTGGGATTACAAGTACGTTTGGAGCTACTAGAGATGCTTCTCCAATAACGATGTTTGCAGTTAGGTCAGTTACAGCACCACCAGCGTTCGCAGTAGACTGTGCAGTTGCGAAATGGTTAACAGAAGTATCTTTAACCTTTGCAAGGTTCCAAACAGCACCGCCAGAAAGTTCAGCACGGATCATTACAGAGTCAACAACTGGAGTAGCTGCGTCTGCAGAACCTAGCTCTTTAGCAACTTCTTCGATTGCGAAAGTAGCGTCACCACGACCGATTTGGAACTGTAGAACTGCGTCAGTAGACTGAGTTGCTACTTTCTGTAGTTCGATGCCATCTTTAGCTAGTTCAAACGCGTTTGCGCCACCAGCTAGAGTAAGGGTAAGTGCTGCCGCGACAACTGATTTCTTAAACATTGAATATATCCTTCGAATAATTCCCACTAATATTGGTTAAAACAATAAGGAGTCCTTGCTCGTTATTATTCTTCCACTTATAAAGTGGGTTCGTTTCCACTTATAAGTGCTGAGAATTTTGTTCTATTTTTATTTTGGTGTCAACGTTCAAAACTCGATCAAAATAACACAACAAGAATTCATTAATTTCATGGATAAATAAATACACACTCAGCGAAAGGAAAAATTACCTTAAAAAACAACAACATAATTAACAACATCAAACAAAAAACAGATCAGATATTAATACCGAAAAACATGAATCAAAATATATAAGACACATCTTGTCGGTATAAGTAAATAATCAATAGCAATCTAAATAATATATATCGGCATAAGATTTTGATCTAATCGGTAATACATATTACACACTAATTATCATCACATCCTAAATAGGCATTAAATTCCCATCACGTATTAGCTATACTTTACCAAGTAAGTTGGTGTGATTTAGATCAAAATTTTAATGTTGGTATGTGTATGCGATTTGAAAATTAGTGGGTGGGATTTTTAATTATAGAGGCCTAATAATTGCAGGTTATAATGGTTGGCGGCTAAACACTTCGGCGCAAACGATCAATTATTTATACCTAATATTTCCACCATCAAAGTAGCAGCTATCATGATGGACAATAACTTATACCGAGCAGTTTGTACGACAAGCCCACAACTGTACAATTATTGAGCAAATGATTGATAATTTTTTTTGTCAAGGGTCACATTTGCCTACTTCTTACACTTCTATAAGAATATCTTTTTATTTCATCTGTTTATATATCAACCACCTCAGCGTTTGAAGCGAGGTTTAAGTATCAAAAAAACTAAACCGCCCCTTCCTGGTCAACCAGAGTATCGTGTCGAATGGTTATGACTGTAGGTAATAATGTGCGTCATTTCACAGTTCCCCTGCGGGATTTAACGTGATTGGTCAGTGTTACCACCACAATTTATACTGCTTTGTCGTTCTTATAGGCCGCCACATACTGGCGGGCTTTCACTTACGCCCTATCAGATGCTGAATGCATGACAAAACTCTTCCTATTTGCTTCCTGTCAAACTGTGCTACCTATTCTATAACCGAGCTATTGCCATGGCTTGTACGTGTTTCATGCCCAATCAACATGACGCTAAACCGTATGTCCTTACTGCGACAATAAAAAAGGCCAGCTACTTTCGTAGCTGGCCTTTTCGCGTATTAACTATTTACTTGTTACAGTTCGATACCTACTTGGGGCGGTACCAAATCCCAACCAAACAAACTGCGGAATTCCTGAGTATAGAAGTCAGCATCTGAGCGGTTGTAGATAATGTGTGGAGTGATCGTGATAATCAACTCGGTCTTACGATCTTTTACGTTGGTTGCCTTAAATAGGTGCCCCAACACAGGAATATCACCCAACAACGGCACCTTAGTCACCGTTGAACTCTGGTTCTGGCTAATCAATCCACCCAAAACGATAGTTTGGCCGGTTTCTGCCACTAATACAGTTTCAACATGGCGCTTCAAAATTGGCGGAGTATTCCCCTCGCTCTCTCCTGCTTCACTCACTTCTTGCGAAACGGCAAGCTCTACCAAGCCATTTTCGTTAATGGTTGGCATCAGCTCAAGAATCACACCGGTATCTACATAGGTAAAGCTATCCGTCACTGTGCCGTTACTTTCACTGCTGGTTACCGAGCCCGTTTTCACGGCAATTTGAGTACCGACAGAAATTTTGGCCTCTTCACCATCTTTGGCTAACAAACGCGGGCTGGACAGAATATGTACCTTGCCATCTTTCGCCGCCGCGCTCAAATTGGCAGTGAAATCACCAAACGTGCCATTGAGCAGCAAACCACCAGCCGCCAACTTGATACCACCCTCACCGCTGGTACCGCCATTGATTTTGCCACCGTCAACATTGCCGTTTTTGACATTCCAGTTCACGCCAAGATCCAAGCTGTCATCAAGGGTCACTTCCATTACGGAGGCTTCAATCAATACCTGACGCGGACGACGGTCCAGAACTTTAAGCAACTCAACCACTCGCGCATATTCATCATAGGTACCCATGAAGATCAATGCATTACGAGTTTCATCAACCACAATTTTGAACTTATCGTTACCGACAGTCACCGCTGATGCCGCTGAAGACTTACTCTTACCCTGCGATGATCCAGCCCCCGCTAGGGTGGCAGGCCTCACAGCCGACTCTGTCTTCTTAGTCTCTTCTTTATTGGCTGAAGCACCCGCACTACTACCATTACCGAAAACTTGGTTAATCACATCGGTAATGTCCTGAGCTTGGGCATTTTGCATAAAGTAGGTAAAAATGTTCATTTCACCAGCAACGGTCTGCTTTGGCCTGTCAAGCTGGCGGATCCACTGCTTGGTAAAATCCAACCAACTGCGACTGCTGGCGGTCAGCAAAATTCGGTTGCTATCACCAATCGGGGTAATCGACACGCCGGTGACACCCGATTTACTCACAATACCTTTTTCACTGACTTGAGTTGTTACGACCGGAATCCCCTGCAACGGCAAGGTCTGGTTAACATTGGTCACTAACTCTGTTGCCGTAACAAACGCTGGTGTGACCACAGTGGTGAAATTCGATACCGGGGATGGCAGGTCAATCAACTGCAGCAGTTCACGAAAACGCGCAATGTCCTGCTGCTCACCGACAAGAATCAACGAATTCAAATGAGCCTGTGACAATACCCGACCTTTGCCCTGAGTCACAAATGTCATCGCCAGCTGCGAGGCTTGCCCCAACGGCAAGTGATTGACGGGCACAAACTCAATAACCTGACCATAGCGTAGCAGGCGTTTCATGTTGCGCTCGACAATTTCCGGCGATAGGTTTGTCGCCTTTGACAGCGGTACGACCTTAATCAACCCCTTGTCCTGCAACAAAGCGACATCAGACAGGCGCAGCACCTCTTCAACCAAACCCAGCATACGACCCGGCTTGACCGGCTCTGAAATATGCAAGGTCACTGGCTGGGTATTATCCGCCAATGACTGATCGACAATATAGTTCACCCCGAGAATTTCACCCAACGTAAGGTTGATAAACTTATTCAGGGCCAGGCTCTGCGCATTCACCGTAACAGGATTCGTGGACAACTTCAGCGTTTCTGCCGCCAAGTTAGAGTCTCGGTTCGCACGCAACATCGGAGCGGCCGGTACATTGTTGAATTGTGTCTGACCGGCTTCCATTTTCTTGGCCTGCCCTTCAGACACTTTCAGCTGGCTGTTGCGCTCGGCATGATTGGTCGGGGCCGATGGTAGCGGCTCAACCCCATACGGCCGGGCGGCACATCCGCCTAACATTAGCACAATCCCTGTTACTGCCAGTCCTCTGGCTGTTCGCTGTTTCATTATGTTTTCCACTTACTCAAATCTAAATAGTTCAACCTGCGTCAACGCAGCGGCATTTTTATCTGCCAACCAAATCTGACGAGTACCAATTTTGTTGATGGTTCTACCGTCTGGCAGCTCATCCCCTTCACCCAAGGTCATAAAACTGGCATCCGCCATTTCAATCAGGGCTTGTGCTTTTTCTTCCTTGATAATGGCAACCAATTTCCATTGCTTTCCGGTCGCCTGTTGCTTGGCAATCTCTTGATCACTTTGTGCAGATGTTGATTTTTCGCCGTTTTCCTCAGGCTGGGCAGGCTTGCCTACCCCTAGCGGGCCACGGTCACTGCTGAACACATCACTGCTGGCATAGCTATCCAGCCAGTGAAGCGCTGGCGCTTCCGTCTGCTTGGCCCCTGCTAGAGCCAGCGGATCATAGTTTTCCTCTTGATCGGCAAGGGAGAACCATGTCGCCCCCCATCCTCCGGCCACCGCCAAGGCCAAGACCAATGCACCTACCTTCATTGATATCATGTTAATTCCCCTTCGCCTTCGACAGTTGTTTCAGTTCGCTGTCTGGCAACTTGCGGTAAGCCGATACAGTGACCTGCAGTTCTGTGGCATCCTGCAACGTTCTTATTTGTACGGGCTTGGCTACAATCAATGTGTCTGACTGGGTCACACCGTCTAGAAAAGTCATGATTTGCTTGGTGGTCCCCCTCAGTGTCAGGCGTATTGACACTTCAGCCCCCAGATTCGGCACAACGTGACCGACATCGAAACGGCGACCGTTAATTTTCAGATCATTGTTACGGATCAACGGATTCAATAGCGCCATCAACCGCCCCTGTGCCGAGGAGTCAGAGGTTTCCTTGAGCAAGACATTGGCATTACCGGCATTGATGGCCTTGACGTCTTGCTCTAGTTCACGGAGCTTGGCAAGACTATCAACAGCGCGCTGCTGCTTGGCAATCTGCATTGCTTGGCGATCGATTTGCTCTATCGCGCCACTGCGCCAACTAAAATACGGGTTGATAACAACCAACCAAAACAGACAAATAACTATCAATAGCAACGACCACCGAATCAACGGACTTTCCAGTTCGTTATCCAGCTTGGTAATGACAGGCTGTAACTGCTTAATCATGGCTGGCCTCCTTTAATTCAAGCTGCAAACGGAAGCTCTCTCTGTTGTTACTGGCCTGACGGATATCACTGATAAATGCCGCACTTGCCACTTGATCCCACTGCTCCAAAGCGGCAGGCAATGATGCAACATTGATACCCAGACCGGTCATGACCACCGTTGGCATTTGCACATCTACCGCAGTGAGGTAGATATCCTTTGGGATCTTCTCACTGAGTGCTTGGAGGATCTGGCCGATAGCTACCTGATCTTGCTTGTAGGCTGCAATTGCATCGAGTTTTTTCTTTTCGAACGCCAGATGCTGGCGAATAGTCACGGCTTCGCGGCTCGGCATCGCCAATGAGGCAGATTGTGCTTCGAGCTCAGACTGAGTACTGCTGACAATCAGATAGTCACCGGCAATCCATACCACGGCCGCCAAGGCGATTGCGCCAAGCGGCTTGAGGTATGTCTGTATATCGGTGAAGTCTGTAACGCCCTTGCGCTTACCGGCAGCAATAACACTGCGCTTGGGTTTGAACTCAAGCGGCAATGCCTCTTTGTTCCACTCCCCTTGGTAACCAATCTGGAAAAGGGCATCATTGCTGGCAATCCAACGTTGATAACGGCGCTCGCACTGCTGTTGTTGCAATGTGGTCGTCACCGGGTGTATCCCCTGGACCAAACCATGCTGGTCGACCGCCAATGACCAGTGCTGCCCTAGCACGGTATGCAGCAGCACCTGCTGCGGCCCTACCGCGCTGGCCAGATAAGCGCTCAAAGGCACAATATGGGTTGGCGCTATATCGCCGAGCAGACCTTGCTCGACACTCTCATCCCAGATCCATACCGCGACCCGCCAAGACTCACCCACTTTCTGGGTTTGAAAATACGAGGCAGTCTGCGGCCAAATGGTCCATTGCTCGATATCTGAACTCAGGCATTCGGCTATTTCTCCGGCCGTCACATATTCCGCATCGTATTCAAGCTGCTTGAACAAGCAGCGCTGAGGCGGAACGAGCCAGATAACCTTGTCCAATATTTGGGCATTAACCGGGCCAGCCAACGGCTCGCCACCCAACGTCATCCGATGGCCTTGCTCATCGGCGACGATCTCGTAATGCGCAATCCATGTTTTGCTATTTTTGTTTTTCATTTAATACCTTGCAGCATCTGGGTATTGCCATAACGTCCGTTTGTAAAGCGGCAAGCCTCCGGCCGCTACTTCAACCATTGTTCTTGCTGAAAAAGCCTTGCCATGCAACCGAATCAAAAAGCGGTTACTGGCTACGCTACCCATTTCGTCAAACAGCCCGGCAGCACGCTGAAGCTGTGCAAACTGCTGCCATTCTCCTTTCTCTCGAGCCTCAGCCAGTTTCTCGACCTGTGACTCGCTGACACCAAACACACCGGCCAGCAATTCAGCGGGCATTGAGGCATAGTTTTGCCAACCAACACCGCCAGTTACCAAGTAATCCCTCAATCCATACGGGACTTTCTCGTTACCTTTGTTGAATGCGCCGCTTTGCGCGATTAGCGGAATTTCCAATAACTCGTCAACACCACGCATATAGGAGTTACGCGGCAATACTTCATCATCGTCGCCCATCCTCGGCACCCGATCTAAACCGCCTGGCTTGCGCCACTCGTCGACGATACCCGCCCAGTCACTGGCCACTGAGGGCTCGGCGTAGAGCCGGAACAGACGAAACAAGTTTTGTTTGGGCGCCAATGCCAAACTAATCAGCCCAGCGTTGTCCTGCACGCTCGCCTCAACACCATCAATATTGAAGAGCGAGCCATCAACAGGAACCGAATTGTCCCCGAGCATAAAGCGTCCCGGCTCAGGTGTGCCGGTTGACAAGACAAAGACAATTTCTTGCACCGCATCGCTGACTGACAAGAAGTCACTAAATTCCTGCTTTTTATCGGCAACCTCTTCGATGGCACTACGGGCTTTTGCCATTACGCCCATCGCCAATACTGACAAAATGGCCATAACAATCAGGGTTAACGGTAGAATCGCCCCTTTTTCTTTTTTCATCAGCCCCTCCCGAACATCGGTGACAATGCATCACTGTGATAGATAACGGGAAACTCCCACTGCCATGTTTGGCTATTTGCCGTTTCAAATTGAATACCAACTCGGTTGGGCAAACTCTCTTCCAGCTTGGCGGTAAAATGGGTAATCCACTCGGGAGCATCTCGGTAATACTGCTGGTAACGGGGATCAACACTGCGAATATCGCCATTGAGCGGCAGATGCCGACCGGCATAATAGCTAAAGCGAATTGTCTTCATACCTTCGAGCAGAACAAACCATTGTTCATCGCCCCAATTGATACCGCGCTGGATATCTGCATTGAATTTCTGGCGGTATTCCAGATTAAAACCATTGCCGTTGGCCTTGATCCTCAGCTGGATAGCTGCCGTTCGCCCGGGGCCTGTCAGTACCGGCGAGGCTGATACAAACAGCATCTCGCTCGGAGAGCCTTCGAAATATGCGCCAAGCGAACCGCCCGGATACACATACTGGGCCGAAATCGCCTGCTCGAAAAGCGGGTAGAACCATGCTTCTCTTTTCAATACGTATTGCTGCTGGCTCATTCCTCGCAGCGAACGCTTCCAGGTATTTACCCCTTGGTCAAACGCCGTCAGCGTAATCGCCAATACTGACGAGAAAATCGTCAATGCAACCAGCAGTTCTATGATGGTGAAACCTTGTTGCCGCTTCACTTCTTCCATCCCAGATGTTTAAACCGAAACTGATCCAACGCCTGTTGGCTCTCTTTGGGGTAGATACTGACGTTAATCTGGTACAACGCGACCTGATAGCGAACCAGTGCTTCGCGGGAATGCTGCTGGCGAAAATCAGAAATCCGCCGGGCTTGCCAGCGATACTCCCAATGACCCTCATGGCCCTTGCCGCTGCTTTGCTCCGCTGGGTTTACCTCGGCAATACGATGGTATATCCGCTTTTTTGCCGACAGCATAACGGCGACCTTCTCGGCCTTTGCCAACTGATTCTGCCCGGCATCAAACAATGGAAGGACCGCTGCCAGCAAGCTCACCAAGACAACCGAGGCAACCAAAACCTCAATAAGACCAAAGCCTTTGCTATTGCGCATAAACCTGCGATACCTCTACATCACCATCCAACGGGCGGTACCAAATGCGCCAACTCAAACCAGATGGGGCCAGCAAAAACACCTCGCCGCCATTGGTTACACCGTTGACCAAAAAACGCAATTGCTCGGCCTCGGCAACCGCCCAACCCTCAGGCAAAGTAACCAAAGCGAGCCGGGAAGCTGATTGCCGATCCTGAGACAAGTAATCACCCTGATTGATAATGAGCGGCTTGCCTGCCCGGCGATATTCGCGCTTTAGTGCTGCGATACGAGCAACAACGGTATCGACCTCGCCTTGCTCTACCCGCTTGGCATAGAAGTTCCATACCTTGGGGGCGGCAAAACCGACCATTGACGATATCAACACCAGCACGACCATCAGTTCAATGAGCGTGAAACCCTGATGTGACTTAGAAGACACCGATATCCTCATTTTCACCGGTACCGCCTTCTTTGCCGTCTTTACCTAGGGTGTAAAGGGCAAAGTCGCCATTATCTTTAAGTTTGTACATATATGCCTTGCCCCAAGGGTCAGCAGGCACATCTTTGGCCAGGTAAGGACCATCCCAACCCACGGCAGAGCCCGGGGCACTCATCAATGCAGGCAAGCCCTGCTCTGTTGTCGGATAATCACCGACATCAAGGCGGTAGGTATTCAATGCCGAGGAGAACAGTTCGATTTGTGCCGAGGCAACCTTGGTCTTTGACGAGCCAACCTTATTGAATAATTTGGGCCCGACCAGACCGGCCAGCAAGGAGATAAGCACCAAAACAACGAGCATTTCGATCAGGGTAAAGCCACGCTGTTGACCGCGTTTTTCAACTTTCATAAGAACAACCTATATTGCGATATCGTTAACTGAAATAATGCCCGAGATAAGGACGATCATGATGGAGCCGATCAATCCCCCCATCACGACAATGACTGAGGGCTCAAGCAGGGTAATGGCCCGCTTCAACGCGTTTTTCATGCGGCGCTCGTACAATACGGCGATTTCACCGAAACTCTCTGGTAATGTCGCCCCGTTCTCACCAACCGCGATCATCTGGATCACCAAGTTAGGGAATACTTCTTTCTTGCGCAGCGAATCAGAGAATGACTCCCCTTGCTTAATGCCGTTCACCGCGTCGGCGAGCCGCCGTCTCAACCGCTCTTGGGAGAGGCCTTCGGCCGAAAGCAATGCCCCTTCAAGCAGGTCTACACCGGCCCCCAACATCCGAGACATACTGGAAGAGAACTCGATGATGTCCCAATAGGCAATCACGTCGCGGGTAAACGGCAGCCGACCGGCAATGCGGTAAAACGTCGCCTGCACCCGCCCTTCCTGAATGCCCCATACCGTCAGGCCAACAGTAAAAATCAACACCGTCATGACGATCGTCATGTTGCTGTTAAAGAAATCAGCCACCGCAAGCAAGGTCGCCAACGCAGAGCCCTGCCCACTCTCCGAATCCACCATAGACTCAAAGTTAGGAAGTACGAAACTAAATAGAAACAGCAAGATAGAAATGCTGAACACCACCAGAAACGCAGGATAAGTCAGGGCACTTTTGATCTCGCCGACCAACTCTGCTTCTTTCTCTACCCGCTGGGCAATGCTGTACAACGCTGTTGGCAGATCACCATTGGCTTCACCCAACCGCACCATAGAGGGCACATAACGAGGAAATACAAAGGGCTGGCATTCCAGTGCTTCTGACAAGCTAAAGCCGTTGTGCAGAAACTCGTGGACTTTCTTCCATGCCTGCTTGAGGTGCTTGTCCTCGCTAAGTTCGGCAATGGCATTCACCGCCTTGTCCAATCCCATCCCGCTTTTGCGCAAGCTGGCCAGTTCCCGCAAGCTGGTTAGCAGGGCTTCGCGGTCTACTTTCAGTGGAATGCGCTCAACACCCTTGCGTACAACCAAAGGCTGAATCCGCTTGGCCTCCAGTTTTTCCTTGGCCATGGGCATAGAATCGGCAGCTATCCAGCCCTCTACCGTTTCGCCGTGGGGATTACGGCCGATGTACTGGAAAAAACTCATCCCAGCACCCTTAATACTTCATCAAGCGATGTCAGTCCCTGTGCAGCACGCAACAGGCCGTCTTGCTTCAAGGTTCGCATCTGTTTTCTCGCCACCAGTGCATCGAGCTCTTTGGTCGTCATCTCGCCCAATTTATCGGCATCAGTGGTGATATTGAGCAGTTCAAAAACAGCAAAACGCCCGACATAACCGGTTTCATTACACTGCGGACAACCTTGAGGCTGGAAAAAAGCCGGCTGCTCAACAAGACCGGGATACGCCTCCATAATGGCGGGTAGCCCCAGCTGCTGCGCCTTCTCATGACCTTGATGATGCGGAGACTTACAATGCGGGCACAACTTGCGCAACAGTCGCTGGGCCATCACACCAACAATGGAGGATTTGATCAGGTAATCGGGAATACCCATATCTTTAAGGCGAACAAAACTGCTCGGCGCATCGTTGGTATGGAGCGTTGAGAGCACCAAGTGACCCGTCAGCGCGGCCTGAATAGCTATTTGGGCAGTTTCGGTATCTCGCATCTCACCCACCAGCATTACGTCGGGATCCTGACGCAAGCATGAGCGCAATACCTTGGCAAACGTCAGGCCGATTTCCGAATGAACCTGAATCTGAGTTAGTCCCGCCATCTGGTATTCAACCGGATCTTCAACGGTAATAATCTTGGTATCTTCGTTGTTGAGCTGATTGAGAATGGTATACAGCGATGTCGTTTTACCACTACCTGTCGGGCCGGTGATCAGGAAGATACCGTTTTTCTGCCGGATCACTTCCTGCAAATCGGCCATATGATCAGGGAACATGGTCAACTGGGTAGACGCCTGGCTATTTTCGTTGGTCAGCAAACGTAAAACGACGTTTTCACCATGTACCGTCGGCGTCGTCGCCATACGAATATCAACCACTTTCCCCGCCAGGCGAACGCGAATACGCCCGTCTTGAGGCAGACGTTTTTCCGATATATCAAGTGAAGCCATTAGCTTCAGGCGAGAAATAACAGCAGCATGCATCGCCAATCCGGGCTGATCCACAACCTGCATCACGCCATCAATACGGAAACGTACCCGGAACACACCTTTGAAAATCTCAAAGTGCAAATCCGACGCCTTGGCAGTAATCGCCCGTTGAATGATATCGTTGACAAACTTAACGACCGGTGCAGACGAGTCATCCAGCACATCGGCCGACACACTGCCGGTAGGCTGGGTTTCAACATTGGAAAATAACTTGCGCAGTTCGAACGTACTGCAAAAGACAGGAATGACTTGCTTACCGGTGGCTTTTTCCAATGCCTCGATAACAAATGAATCGAAAACATCATTAAGACCAATCCAAATAACATCGGTCGCCGCTTCAAGCGGAAACGCCTGATGCTGCTCCCACCACGAAGGGTTGAGACCAAAGTCCTCGAATACTAAATCTTCAATCGTCGGGATATTTTGCAGTTCAAGAAACCCACTGAGTCGAGGGACGCTCAACTGCAAAGACAAACCGTCAAGCAACTGCTCCTCTGAGCAATAACCCAAAGCAATGAGTATTTCACCCACAAGGCGGCTGTCTTTTTGCTGAGCGGCTAACGCTTCATCTAATTGCTCAGTGGTGATAACTCGGTTATCAACCAGTATTTGCCCTATTTTCTTAGTCATACCCCGACCTAATTCGACTCTTTTCTGCCTGCAGCAAAAAGTGTGCTATTTGCGATACATCCAGCACAGTGCGAGCTTTCTTCGGCATCCCCGTACTCACACTGCAAATCGCCTTCGTTTTATCTTTATAACCGACAGAATAGTATGTGAAACAAGACAGGTTATTTCCAAGGGGAATACATATTGCTTTTATATACAAATTTCAATCTAAAAAGGCATATTTACAATAAGCCCCATCATTTATAAAAATAACAAGCGCTGTGTCACATTTTTATCTGCATTGATGATATAAGTCACATCCAAAAAACAGCCTTATATCAAAGGAGCCTCATGATAAATCAATTCAAGTGAAAATGAAAAACAAACTGTTTATTTGCACCGCTAAGTTCAGATTAACACCAACAACGAAAGCAAAATAAAAAACACCATAAATAACAATAAGATATGAGCGCGGCAACTATATTTGGACATCACAAAGACAGAGGCAACAAAACCTAAATACGACCAAAAATATATACCAAGAGATATTGTTCAATATCACAATTTAATGAACAGACATATATTCGGGATAATTAATTAAACACAAAAAAATAATCAAAAAACTAACAGCGTGTACGACCTTGTCATTATTACCCCTTTGTATCCCTTTATCTCTAGTAAATCTTATCCGTAAATGATGAATCAAGTACAACCTTAAAGCACAAACATTTTTACCGATCTCTTTTATGCTTATTCACTCTCGCCTTCGATTCAAACACTCACTTGCATTAAATGTCGGGTTATATTTTGTTGCACTCAAAATCAAAAAATAATATTCAAGTGCTCAATAAACGAACAAAAGCCAGCAATCATGCTGGCTTTTATTAAACGATAAAAAATACGGTAACCTATTCGGCGTCGATTTCGTCTAGGTAATCATCAAGATACGCATCTTCCTCTACCGTATCTTCACTCACTACACCGCCTGTTGCACTGAAATTCTTATTCTGGATATAAGCATCACGAGTAAAAATGTAAGGATCTGGCGAGTCTTTCAACAAGGCCTCTTGCGGTACCAGTGCTGCCCGTGATTCCATCCCTTCAAATGCCCATTTACCCAAGCTTTGCCAGAACGTCAACAAATCTAACGGAAAGTACAAATCATCGACCATATCCCCTGCGCCTTCACGCAAGGTAATCGGACCATACATCGGCACCATGAAATAAGGACCATTCGGTACACCATAGCGCCCCATCGTGTCTCCAAATTCACGATCGTTGGGTTTACGTATATCCGCAGCCGACGCAATATCAATCAAGCCTGCGACCCCAAAGGTACTGTTGATCCAGAAGCGGTTGAAATGCGCCACCGCCTGCTCACCTTCCAGCATCACGGCGCTATTGATCATACTGGCAGGTTCATCAAGGTTGGCGAGAAAGTTTTTGATGCCAGTACGAACAAAAGAAGGAACATAATCCATATACGCTATCGATACCGGCCGGGCAATATACGGGTCAAGGTAATCGTAGTTAATGCTCCACATCACGCGGTTAAAATTTTCAAAAGGATCATAAACGCCGGGAACCGGGTAATCACCCTGCTCATCCACTTCCGCTTCTATTTCGGCCAGCAGTTCGGCATCAGTTTCATCACCGCTATCCCCCGATTGTGCTGTTACTGCCAGCGCCACTGTTTCTGCCTGCTCACTGGTGCCGATCTGGACACCACCAGCAACACTTTCGTCGCTCGTTTCCAATACTGAAGTTGAAGATGGAGTCTGGGCACATCCGGACATAGCCAATGCAACAGCGAACGCCAATACACGCTTGTATTTCAAAGGGTGAACCATGAAGTCAATTACCTAACCATTACTAAAAAGCATATAAATATTATACCCAAGTTACCTTAATATGCTCATTGCGATGAGCAGCTGTGTTGAGTGCCGGAAATTGCAGGCCAAACAACAACACCCATAAAGATAACTAGCGACCGTTCGCCACTTTTTAACAAGTATCTTATACCGATTCGAGTGGCAACGAGATGTTTCATCAAAGAATCTTTGTTTTTGTCGAGCTGATATGCAATAAAGCCATGATCAAAATGGTCATGGCTACGAATATGCCCGACAACTAAACCATCAGTTAATCGTGAAGTTATACTGCGGCGAAAAATCAACAATACCGGTACTGCGCTGACTCTCTTCAATCACGGTGAACATCAATGCATCCACGCCCCGGTGCAAGAACTCCAGTGCCCCGTCAATCATCCCGGTACAGCCACAGTTGATAAAATAGGTGCCATTTCTTGCCATGCAGTTAAATTGAATCTGTACCGATACGCGTGATCCGGCATCCACCACATCAAGCACTACCTGAGAATCTTTATGCGAGGTTGCCCCGCCCACTTCAAACCCAGACAAGGTCTTAATCATCATACCGAAGCCGACACCAAATACGGTTTCTGAAAAATCGACGTCATAACAGAATGTATACGGCTTGCCCGAAGTTAGGATATTAACAATGTTACCTTGCTCGTTGGTCATTCGCGGGTTGGAAATCGTCGCCCCGCGACCTGCATACCACACGGTAGTGGATGGCTTGAGTTCGGGATTAAATAGCGACTGGTCGACTTTTACCTCAACCTCTTTTTTACGTTCTTCGGCTTTCTCGTCATCCAATGTACCATCGATAATGCGCTGTCTGAAGGCATCACGCTTCGACGGTTCCATATGCAGCAACTTATGATAGTTATTAATAACATCTTTGGGATTGCCATCCATAAGCAGATCACCATGATCGATCAAGACAGCGCGATCACATAATTCGACAATGCTTCCCGCACTGTGTGAAACCAATAAAATACTAACGCCTTGATCCTGAAGCTGTTTGATCCGTGAGAAGCACTTGCGCTGAAACGCATCATCACCCACAGCCAATGCCTCATCAACAATCAAGATCTCTGGGTCGATATTGATGGCAACCGCAAATGCTAGACGCAGCATCATTCCTGACGAGTAGGTCTTGGCCGGGCGATCGATGAAATCCCCAATCGCCGCAAAATCAACAATATCCTGAAAACGGGCATCGATCTCTTCTTTGCTCAAGCCCAAAATCGACGCATTGAAAATGACGTTTTCACGGCCGGTAAACTCAGGATTGAACCCAGAACCCAGTTCCAGCAATGCCGCAATTCGCCCTGATACCTCCACCTCTCCCGAGGTAGGCTTCAGCACACCGGTTATGATTTGCAACAAGGTGGACTTGCCACTGCCATTGTGTCCGACAATGCCGACTGTCTCACCTTTTTTCACATCGAAAGTAATCCCTTTCAATGCAGCAAATTCGCGTTTGGCCTTGTTTTTCAGCAGAGATGTTTTCAGTAAATCCAATGGCGTGTCATAAACCACGTATGTTTTTTCAATATCTCTAACGCTTATTGCTGTCATAATCTTACTGCCTTACATCACTTCAGGAAACTGCATTCACCCTCTTGGAAAGGCGAAAAGAAAGCTATCGTATTACCGCCACAGCAAATGTTACCTTTAATAAATATACTTAAAAGGTAACTAACTTGTGAATACAGCACTTTATTTTCAAGCCGTTGATAGTATCAACATCATGCTATAGCCACAAGTTTCCCCCATTTCCCTGTTACGGATACTTGGGCTGCAACTGCAACTGCAACTGCAACTGAAAAAAAAGCCAGATGCTTTCCCGCATCTGGCTTTTGGGTTTCAATTCGAGATGAAAGATACCGTCAATACTGTTCGGCAATAACGATTTGAGCATCGCCGCCCAATGGGACGACCTTGCTTTCACCGTACCAGTCACCCTTCTTGGTCATAACGTTACCGTCGGTATCGATACGAGCCTTGATGATCATCTCTTTAAGCGATGTCATTGGGCGCTCAGGGATCATGCTATCACCATCTGTCAGGGTCAGCTCGAGCGGGAACGCCGATAACGGCAGTCGCTTGGCGGCCACCGGCATAGGTGCGCCGTCTGCTGAATGTACTGAGATAATCACAATACCCTGCTCTGGTACAGCAACGCTAGGCGCCAACGATACCTTCACCGAAACCGAATCTGCCGTGTTGCCTGCCGTTTTCATTTGGGCCTTGGCGCGCTCGATACTGCGATCCAGCATTTCGTTACGGCTGTCATCTTCACCGATCAGGCGCTTCATCATGCTCCAGTAAGCCACCGCATGCTCGAACTCGCCCTTTTCAAAGGCATCGAATGCCAACAGCGACATCGCCTGCAGGTTAGTGTGGTCAATACGGATCACCTGACGCAGCAACTGGCGAGCATTATCACTTTGAGCGGGGTCACCAATCATCAGCAATGCCTGACCGTAGCTCAACAGTATATCCGGATTGTTAGGATCCAAGCGATAGGCTTTCTCCAACGCACTTTGCGCGGTATCGGCATCACGGTTCGCCATGCCAATGCGACCCAAGAACAGCCAGCCGGTCGCATCATCAGGTCGACTCTGCATCTGGGTACGCAACGCCAGCGAAAGATCGCTCATTTCCTGATCGGTCAGCGGCTCGTCATCGCTCTTCATCAGACGCTGGGTCAGCTCAGGCAAACGATCAATGGTATCCTGCCATTTCTGCACCTTATCCAAGCTACCAACTTTCATGTACATGCCGTAACACACTGCCACCAGTACAATCAGGCCAGGGATCAGCATCATTGGGCTGACATGGCTCACCTGCTGCTTGGCATTGGCCGGCACATCATCAAGCAACGACTGCTGAAGCTCGACTTTGAGCTCATCCGTATTGCTTACCAAGCCTTCGCTGCTTTCCGATTCCAGCTCGGTCATACGATCCTTGAAGAACGCCTTATTCAGTTCGTCACGACTCGCATCGTCATCCTGCTCTTTGCCGAGGTACATCGGCAGAACAAAAATCAAGATAGCAGCCAGCACCAACAGAACGGTAATTAGCCAAAACATCGTCATTTGCTCACCTTCCCGTTCTGGTTGTCAGCGTTGTTGCCATCGTTCTCCGATGCGTCAAGTTCAGTCATTAAGGCCTTGAGGCGGGCCTGCTCCTCGGCATCGAACTTACTGTCCGTCACCGGCTCACCACGCTTGCGCGAACGGAGTACCAGTACGGTAAAGCCAACCAGAATAAACACCACCGGACCGGCCCAAAGAATGATGGTCGACATCATCACTGGCGGGTTGTAGGTTACAAAATTCCCGTAACGGGCAATCATGTAATCAACAACATCAGTTTTGCTCTTGCCTTCGTTAAGCATCTCAAACGCCTTTTGACGCATATCTTGCGCCAGTGGGGCATTGGAATCGGCAATACTGTTATTCTGACATTTAGGACAACGCAGGGTCTGGGTCAGCTCATGGAACTCCTTCTCCTGCTCAACGTCTTTGAACTCGTAAACATCAATCGCAGCCACGGCTGCCGGGGCTGTTACAACTGCCGTCAAGGCCGCCACCGAGGTATAAGCCGTTACTGTCAGCGCCGCAGCAAAAAACGCCGAGCAAGCGCCTTTGAACAGGTTTACAGATTTCATCCTTTCGCCTCCTGACTGGCGACATTCGCTTGACCCGCCTGAGCCTCTTTGATCATCGCTTCGTACATTGGCTTGAGCTTGTCATTCCAATTACGGTCGTTCACATCGCCAACATGGCGGTAGCGGATAATGCCGTTGGCATCAATCAAGAAGGTTTCCGGTGCGCCGTAAACCCCCAGATCCATCCCCAGCATCCCGTTGCCATCAAACAGGCTGTGGATATACGGGTTGCCTAGCTCATTGAGCCACTTCACGGCTTTTAGGCGCTCATCCTTATAGTTCAAACCGATAATCTTAACCCCCTCGCTGGCCAGTTGGTTAAGGTAGGTGTGCTCGGCATAGCAGGTCGGACACCATGTCGCCCATACGTTAAGCAGCAGAGGCTCACCCTTGAAGATATCTTGCTGGTAAAGCTTACCGCTCTCGACCAAGTCCTCAAGCTTGAACTTAGGAACAGGCTTGCCAACCAATACCGATTCAAGTTTGGTTGGATCATCGCCGCCTGCATTGCGGGTCAGCTGAACCATGAACATCACCACCAACCCTAGGAACAGTACCAGGGGAATAAATAACAGCTTCTTGTTCATCCGTTTGCCTTCGCCTCTTTATTCAGCTTGTTGTTCGCCGCCACTTTCTTAGTCGCTTTCCGGCGAAAACGGTAACGCTTGTCACTAATTGCGAATGCGCCACCCAGTGCCATCAGGGCTGCACCTGCCCAAATCCAGTTCACGAACGGTTTGTAGTAGATACGTACCGCCCATGCACCATCACCCAGCTTCTCGCCCATCGCGACGTACAAGTCACGAGTAACACCGCTGTCAATCGCCGCTTCAGTCATCATCGAGCCCGCCACGCTGTAGAAACGCTTCTCGGCATGCAAGGTGGTGACATGGATACCATTGCGGCTGATATTGAAATCGGCAATGTAACCATCATAGTTCGGGCCGTCTGCATCTCGCAGGCCTGCAAACTGGTAGTTGTAACCCTGTACCTCTACGCTCTGCCCCGGGGCCAAGCGCACGTCGCGCTCGATGTCATAGTTTGACACCAGAGTAATACCAATAACGCTAACCGCCAAACCGATATGGCCCAGCACCATTGCCCAATGGCTACGGCCCAACTTGCCAAGGCCCGTCCACAAATCGTGGCGGTGAGTCGCTCGCCCGTAGAGCTCGAAACCGTGCATCACCACGATCCATGCGGCCATTGCCATACCCAATACCGCCATTGGCTCGATCACATCGGCAAACAGCCACACGAAGCCAACCGCAAACGGGATAGTCACCAACGCCGAGATGATCATCTGCTTGCTGATGCTAGACAGATTGTCACGCTTCCAACGAACCAGCGGACCCACGCCCAAAATGAAGGCGAACGGGATCATCAACCAAGTAAACAGGGTGTTGAAGAACGGTACGCCGATAGACACCGAGCCAAGGCCAATCTGCTTGTGCACCAACGGCAACAGTGTACCAATCAACACCACCAGCAAACCGGCAACCAACAGCAGGTTGTTGGCAAGCAGCAGGTTCTCACGGGAAAACAGGCTGTAGTTACCACGCGAGCGAACCTGGCCACCACGCAGGGCATACAGCAGCAGCGAGCCGCCGATCACCACGACGAGGAAACCAAGGATAAACATACCGCGCGCCGGATCAGAGGCAAACGCGTGAACAGAAACCAATACGCCAGAGCGCACCAGGAAGGTACCCAGCAAGCTCAACGAGAAAGCAGAAATCGCCAGTAGCACGGTCCATGCTTTGAACGTACCGCGCTTCTCGGTCACCGCCAACGAGTGCATCAGCGCCGTACCTGTCAGCCAAGGCATGAACGAAGCATTTTCAACCGGATCCCAGAACCACCAGCCACCCCAGCCAAGTTCGTAGTATGCCCACCAAGAACCCAGAGCAATACCCAGCGTCAGGAACGACCATGCTGCAATCGTCCAAGGACGCGACCAACGCGCCCACGCAGTATCAAGACGGCCGGTCATCAGCGAGGCAATCGCAAAGGCAAACGCCACCGAGAAACCAACATAACCCATGTAAAGCAATGGCGGGTGAATGATCAGACCTGGGTCTTGCAACAATGGGTTAAGGTCACGGCCATCAACCGGGAAGAAAGGCAGGGTACGCAAGAACGGGTTAGAGGTCGCGACAATAAACAGCAAGAAGCCGATGGCGATCATACCCATCACCGACAACACGCGCGCCAGTGATTCCAACGGCATACCGCGGCTGAAAATAGCCACCGCCACCGCCCAGGCCGCCTGGATTAGCACCCATAGCAGCAGAGAACCTTCATGGCCACCCCACACCGCAGACAAGCGGTAGTACCACGGCAGCATTGAGTTGGAGTTGCTGGCGACATAGGCAACCGTAAAATCGTTGCTGTAGAACGCCCAGCTCAAGATGATGAACGACAGCAAGATCATGCCGAACACCCCGTAAGTCAACGGACGTGCCATCCGCATCAAAGATTGGTTACCCACCGATGCGCCATACAGCGGGTAGATGCTGAGCAAGATCGACAGACCAAGCGCAACAATCAGGCTGAAGTTGCCTAACTCAATAATCATTAGTTCGAACTACCTTGCAGTTGTGTTTCGGAATATTGCAGCGGCTCGTGAGTCTTTTTCATTGCTTCGGCCACTTCTGGCGGCATGTATTCTTCGTCGTGCTTGGCCAGTACTTCGTGAGCCTCGATAGTACGAGAATCAACCAGTACACCCTGTGCCACAATACCCTGCCCCTCACGGAACAGATCCGGCAGGATACCATCGTATTTCACGGTAACTGCAGGGCCAATGTCAGCCACATCGAAGCTGACCTGCAGCGATTGCGGATCACGCACTACCGAACCCGCCACGACCATACCGCCAATACGCAGGCGCTGGCCGACTTCAGGCTTAGTACCGTCAGGCTTGCCGTTAACCAGTTCAGTCGGGGTATAGAACAGGTCCATGTTCTGGTTCAACGCGTAAAGCAGCAAACCAATGGTTGCGCCGAGGCCTACCACTAGCGCCAACACCAGGGTCAGGCGCTTTTTACGTCTCGGGTTCATAGTGTGTTCTCCAGTTTTTCCGCTTCTTTAATGCGCTGCTCGCGCGCAATCTTATTCTTGATTTCAGCCGCAATGCGGCGCTTGGTATTCAGGCTCGACACCATGATCCACAGCATCGCAGCAAAGGAGATACCGTAGGCGCTCCAGACGTACGGGGCATAGCCACCCATCGCCAAAAAGTCACTGAATGATTCAAAATGCATAGCAGCCTCACTTCAACATTTCACGCACCCAAGGGCGGTGGCTTTCACGGGCAATGATCTCATTACGCAGACGCACCAGCGTCAGCGCACCAAAGAAACAAGCAAAACCGATAATGTTCAACAACAGTGGCCATAGCATGCTGGCATCCATTGAAGGTTTGTCGAACTTAGTAATCGTTGCGCCTTGGTGCAGGGTGTTCCACCACTCCACCGAGAAATGAATAATAGGCAGGTTGATCACGCCGACAATCGCCAAGATCCCGGCGGCCTTGGCAGCGGTCTTCTGATCGTCAAACGCATTGTATAGGGCAATCACCCCAAGGTAGAGAAAGAGCAGAATCAGCTCGGAAGTCAGGCGAGCATCCCACACCCACCATGCGCCCCACATCGGCTTACCCCAGATAGCACCTGTCAGCAGGGCAATCACGGTAAACACGGCACCAATCGGAGCCATCGCCAATGCGGCGTAATCAGACAGACGGATCTGCCAAACAAGGCCAATAAAGGCAGCTATCGCCATTGACATGTAGGCCCCCATCGACCAAATGGCCGCAGGTACATGTAGGTAAACGATTCGGAAACTGTCGCCCTGCTGGTAATCAGTCGGGGCGAACATAAGCCCCCATACCGTACCAATTACAATCGACAGCAAGGCAATCACCGAAAACCAGGGTAGCAAGCTGCCGCAAAGGCGGTAGCAATTCTCAGCTTTCGCGTAGGGATGTAACCACTTCCACATAATTCTGCTCTACTCGTGTAATAGTAATATGTACGTTCCCGCCTACCAGATAGCTCACTCACATGCGCTGCCTGAGTAGAGAAAACGTTATTCATCATTCTCTTAGACCAATCTCTGTGGAATACTCCCAAATGGGTATTCCGCCATCAATCGGTCGCTTCCTTGTGTTTGCTCAAACTCTCACCGAATCCCTACCGGCAAGATCAAAAAATTTTCAACCCATTTAAGTCTAAAGCAAATAACTGCCACCTATTGTAAGCATTATCAGTTAATTGCTAAAAGATCTGATTAGGTTACTTAATTGTAATCATTTATTGCACACTTATGCGTAACGAAGCTGCAACAGCAAACGGAGACAAGGTGGCAGAACCGACCAACATCGCCCCCATCAATGCCAATTGACCGTTGTATGGCATCCCTAGCCCCGCCGCATCTATCGCGGAGGTCGCGAATATAAGCACAGGAATATAGAGTGGCAAAATGAGCAGGCTCAATAAAACCCCACCTTTTCGCAACCCGACGGTCAGGGCGACCCCGATAGATCCCAGAAAACTCAACGTTGGCGTACCAATAAGCAGGGTTAGCACCACCGCTTTCCAAGTCGCCCAATCCAACGACAATAATATCGCCAGCAACGGGCTGATCAAGATCAGCGGCAGCCCTGTCAGCAGCCAGTGGGCCAGCATCTTGGCAAACGCCAATACCGGCAACGGGGTCGGCATCAGCAACATTTGCTCCAACGAGCCATCGACAAAATCGTCACGGAACAAACGCTCCATCGACAGCAATGCCGCCAGCAACGCGGCAACCCATACGATCCCCGGAGCAATGCGCGCCAACAGATTTGGCTCAGGCCCGATACCGAGCGGAAACAAGGTGATCACTATGATGAAAAACCACAACGGGTTGAAAATCTCAGCCTGACGTCGAAAGGCGATCAGCAGCTCACGGCGGATCACCTGGGTTAGTTCGCGGATCATATATCGTTAGCGCCCCAGTTTAATTTTTCGAAGATGGTTACTGTCTGCAAACATATCCTGATGGGTGGTCAGAATAACTATCCCGCCGCGCTGGGCGTGGGACAGGAACAGCTGCTCCAGCACCTTGACCCCTTGCTTGTCGATAGCCGTCAGCGGCTCATCGAGGATCCACAACTTGTGGTTGCTCAGCCACAGTCGCGCCAAGGCGACCCTGCGCTGCTGGCCTGCAGATAGCTGCCCGGCAGGCACATCTTCCCTACCAGCCAGACCAACATGGGCCAACGCCTGCCACAAGCTGTTATCACCCGTAACCTTAGGTTCGCCAGCCAGAGCAACCTCTGGATTGCTGATATGCATCGACTGGAAAAAGGCCAAGTTTTCATAGGCTGTCAACTCACGCTTAACCCCGGTCTGGTGGCCAAGGAACAACAGATCCTGATGATAATATTCACGCGCCGACTCGATATTCTCGTCGTGCCAGTACACGCTACCGTTGTCTGCCCGGCCCAATCCCGCCAAGATTCGAAGCAGTGTGGTTTTACCAGCACCATTGTGGCCTTCTATCTGAACCAACTCCCCTGAGGTAACAGAGAAAGCCAAATCCTCAAACAAAACCCGTTCATCGCGGGTGATACTTAACGCTTCAACAGACAACATAAAAATGGTGTATCCTAGGTGACACAATGGATCCCAAATAGTATCACAGCGTGGGTTCTTGTGTTATACCCAAGCTTCCCTTGGACATTATTCCCATACCGGATATGTAATTGTGATATCGACAATTCCCGCCATGCCACAGCCTGCGATTCTGCCGGCAACACCGCCTAGTAACCAACAACCCGGCCAAGCAGCCACTTTGCCGGCACCACTGCCCTCCCCGCTACCGGGTGGACAGCAAGCGATCCCCCAGCCCGGCGGGCAGCAAAATGCCTTGCCAAACAACGGACAAGCCAGCGGACAGCCAACCGCACAACCGGGGGCAACACCGGGCCAAGCAACCGTACCTCAGCCAGCGACACCGGGACCGGCAGCAAACCAAACACTCAATCAGGCTGCCAGCCAGTTGCCGGGGCAAAATACCGCAGCAACCAATACCACAACAACCAATACCGCCAATCTTGCAACAGGCCAGAGCGGTGGACAATCTAGCACGCAAAAAGTGCCAACCGAAGGCAAAATTATTGCCAAAACACCAATCAACCGCTCAAACAACCAACAAACAGACACGCAGCCAGTAAACAAACAGGCACCGGCCTCGCTGCCGACCAGCCAGCTTGGAAAGATGTTAACGAACTTCAATGCCTTGCAACGTTTGTTTACAAGCCTAAATACTTTTTCTCAACTCTCAGCCCAACAGGCTGGCCAACCGGCCCCCGGACAGCTCGGCGCTGCACCTTCGCCATCGGCAACCCTGACAGGCCAGATCCCAAGCCTCGTGCAGCAGTTTGTCAGCCAGTTGACCATCCCGGCCAATCAAGCTGCGCTCGGACAATGGTTGAGCCAATCAAGCAGTAGCCAGCTGCTGTCACAACTGCTGCGCCAACTCGGCCAGCCGGGCAGCCAGCTCAACCAGTGGCTCAAACAGTTACCCAAGTCGCAGCAGGACGATCTCACCGCCCTACTGCGGATGCTTGGCGAACAACGGGTCTCCGGCGAGAACCGCGCCGGACAACCAGCCGCCACCGCCCAACATGCCCCGCAGCCACAAGCCGAACCAGTGCCAACCAATATGCAGTGGAGCCTGATCGGCCCTGACGGGCGCGAGCTCAAACTCCATGTCGAACAGGAGCAGGCACGCAAAGAGAAAAAAGGGAAAGACCGCCCACGCTGGGTGATCCGGCTTAACTTGCCGGTCGGCCCACAAGACACCCTCGATGTGACCGCGGGTTGGGACACACAATCGCTAAGCCTCGACTTCGCCTCGGAGAACCGCGTACTGCTAAACCGTACCGAGCGGGCGACGCCACTGCTTACCCACCGATTAGCCAGTATGGGAATAGAAACCGACACACCGGCATTTAAGCTAAAGGCCAAGACCGTCGATAATAGGGAAGAGAACCGGGGCGGATTTGAAATCGTCATCTAACCCGAAACTTGGGATCCCCCGATAACCATTGCTGATACCTATGACAGACTACAACAAGAAAGCCATTGCCCTGCACTATACCGGCTATGGTGCGCCTACCGTATCGGCAAAGGGCTACGGCCCGTTGGCCGATCACATTATCGAACAGGTCAAAAAACAAGGTGGGCTGATCCACGAGGACGAGGCACTGGCTAACTACCTCAACCAGCTTGAGCAAGGGGATGAAATTCCAGAACAGCTCTACCGGATCATTGCCGAGCTAATTGCTTTTTCGTGGGTCCTTAACGGAAAAACCCCTCCCGGATGGGAAGGGGTTGAGGGGATTGAGGAAGTAATCTGAACCTACCGCCGCTTCAGCGGCGGGCATGGTGCATTTTCTGAAGACGAAGCAGTAATTCTGCCTCGGCCTTGGGCAAGTCACATTCTTCCATCAGTTCATTGACATCCGCCCCAAGCTCGACCATTTTACTGGCTCGGCTATAAAGGCGGCTATCTGGATCCTGCAGCGCCAACTCGCCCTGACGCTCGGCCAGCTCTTCGAGCTGCTCGGCAATCTCGGACAATTTCTGTCCCATCCCCATTGTGCCAGTACGCAGCTCGGTAAACTGTTTACGCAAACTTTCGTTTTGCTGGCGGGCATTCTTCAGTACAAGCTCTGTCGCTGCAAATTTACCTTCCAGAGCCTGACGCGCAGCGCGCTCCTGCTTGAGCATAAACCAAGCAGTAAATACTGCTAGCAGCGACAAAACCAGTGGTAACCATTGCAACAACAATTCAAGCATTATAAGTACGCCATTTCATCCCATTCTTCGTCTGACAATAGTTTATTCAAATCTACCAAGATCAACAACTCGCCATCACGATTACTTACACCCTGGATGAACTTGGCGCTCTCCTCGGTACCCACACTTGGTGTACTATCAATTTCAGAACTGCGCAGGTAAACAACCTCAGCGACGCTGTCGACAAGAATACCGATAACCTGCTTCTCAGCTTCGATAATCACAATACGGGTATTGTCAGAAATATCACCTGGCATCAGGCCAAAACGGGCACGGGTATCAATAACGGTTACCACATTGCCGCGCAGGTTGATAATACCCAGCACGTAATCAGGCGCACCCGGTACCGGGGCAATTTCTGAATAACGCAGTACTTCACGTACCTGCATTACATTGATACCGTAAGTTTCATCTTCCAATTGGAAGGTCACCCACTGCAGGACCTGATCATTACTGTCTTCTTTTTGTATTTCAGCGACACTCACCTGTGACATGCTGTTTCCTCATTTTGCAGCTATATAAGTTATGCTGGTGCTCTGCCCCCTCCGCCTCACCCACGAGACAGGAGGCGATCAGGCCTGCTCCAGCTTTGTATTGACGTCCAATCCCGCATTTAGCATCGAGATCAGCTCGCTAACATGAATTAGCGCGCACATTTTTTCTTTTACCATGCCAGCCAGCCACGGGCGCTTGCCGACATTTTCCCGCCAGCGCACGCAACTTTCGGTCAAGGTTTCGGTACCCTGCAGGGCATTACATGCAAGGCCCCATTTACTGTCGCTGAGCATCACCACGTAATTGTATCCCTCGCGGTGCTCATCATCACTCAGCCTGTCAGCCATGACCCAGCGGGCCGTATCGACCACGTCGAACTGGTGATCACGCCCAGTCATCAACCCGAGATACCACGCAGGGCGTCCCAACAGGTGATTGACTTCACCAAGCTGGTGGATGCCTCCCAAATCGGTCAGCGGTACCGCGAATGTCACTCCGTTAACCTCAAAGAACAACGCCTGAAATTCATTGCTCAACGGCTCTTGGTGCTGCCCGTTGTCTGGCGGAAGATCCGCCGATGCCTCTGTCTCCAGCGCCCATTGGGTATCATCAGAGTGCGCCGTACCTTGCTCGGTGGCACTGTCCGGTACACTCTCCGCGATCACCTCGACCGCTTCAACAGTCTCGAGCACATCCGCAACCGGGGTGGCCTCAGCCACCGGAAGCGGTTCGGCCGGAGCCGCGTCAGCCACAAACACCACTGGCTCTTCGCTGCGAGGCAGATCAAGCTGGGTATCGGCTATTGCCATTGGCTCGGCGGCGAGCTGATTCTGCCCAGTCTCATGGGCCATAACCAACTGCCAATCTTGCTCAAGTGATGCGTCGGGTTCAGGCAGTACCTCAAGAACGGATTCATCCTCCGTACCCGGCTCGTCAAAGTTGAGCGAGCTGACTTGGCTCAGAAGCCGTTCAACATGGCTCAGTGAGCCCGGTGCCAGCTCTACCTCGAGCCAATCACGCGAAGGACTGTATTGTTCCCGGTGCAGCGATTGAAGCCGGAACGGTTCGGCGACAGGGCTATCTATCCCGGAGGCTGAACTGTCCATCACCGAGAAGTCATACGGCGAGCAATAATCCGCCGCTGATGTTAGCGCCTGCTCTGTCGCGACGACTCGTTCAGCATCAGTTTCAGGTAATACCGAAGGCTCATCTCGCCTGGGCGCAAGCGCCGCCTCTTCCGGCATTAACTGCCCGGCTTCGGCTTCGGCTTCGGCTTCGGCTTCGGCTTCGGCTTCGGCTTCGGCTTCGGCTTCGGCTTCGGCTTCGGCAAGGAGCATCGGCTCATCAACGTCTGAGGCAACAGCCTCATCGTCGTCAACCTCGATCAGCAGATCAAAAAAGTAATCGTCGAGTGCCTGTTCGCCCGACAAAGGCTTATCACTGCTCATCTTGTTGCAGACGCTCCAGGTAGTTCAGTAATGTTTTGTAAGCGAACACGCCTCGGCAACTGCGCGAGAACATAGATGGCGGCATATGCTTGATACTGGCATCGCGAAACTTGGTATCAATCGGGACAGCCGATGCCCACACCTGCTCGGGGAAACGCACTTTGAGCTCCTGCAAAGTTTGCAACGAAGCCCGAGTACGCTTGTCATACATCGTAGGGACTATCGTCACCCTGAATCCCGAAGCTCGCGATTTCTCCATGATCTGCAAGGTGCGCATCATTCGCTCCAAACCTTTCATGGCCAGAAACTCGGTTTGCACTGGGATCAAAATCCGGTCGCTGGCAGCCAGCGCATTAACCATCATCACACCGAGGATCGGCGGGCAGTCAATCAACACATAGTCATAATCATCAGCGAGGCAATTCAGCACCTTTTTGAGCACCAACCCCATTCCGCCACGATTGCCCATTACCCGATCCAACGTCGCCAAAGACATATGGGCCGGAATAATATCGATATTGTTGAAAGCCGTCCGCTGAATGAACGGCTGTACCGTTCCGCGGCTAATGGTAGTCAGCTGGAATAAATCAAACAGACTAGCAGGCAGCGCATCGGTATCCAGATTGAGGTAGGTCGATAGCGAGGCATGGGGATCGGTATCGACCAACAGCACCCGCTTATTACGCTCGCTGAGCAACCCGGCCAACGACACAGTCGTGGTGGTTTTACCCACCCCGCCTTTCTGGTTAGCGATACTCCAAACAATCACTACGGTCTCCTTTAGGCCAAGCCAACCTCAACCAGGATCCGCTCGGCAATTCTGTCCAGTGGCAAATCTTCGGTTGAAATCCCCGCCTTGGCAACCGCCTGTGGCATACCATATACCACACAGCTGTCTTCGTCCTGGGCCCAGATCGTCGAGCCGCTGCTCTTAAGCATACGCGCCCCTTCACGACCGTCAGCCCCCATACCGGTCAATACCATCGACAAGACTTTGTCCTGATAGACCTTGGCGGCAGAGCCAAACGTAACATCAACACACGGCTTGTAGTTCATACGCTCACCGCCGTCGATAACCCGCAGCCTAGCGGCGCCCGGACGTCCATCAACCATCATCTGCATACCGCCCGGAGCCAAATAGGCCATACCCGGCTTCAGGGTATCACCGTCTTCAGCTTCCTTAACACCAATCTTACACAGGTTGTTAAGGCGTGCGGCAAAGGCAGCGGTGAACGTCGCCGGCATATGCTGGATAAGAACAATCGGATAAGGGAAATTGGCCGGCAGCTTTGTCAGAATCTTTTGCAGCGCAACCGGACCGCCGGTTGAAGTACCGATCGCCACCAGTTGGTATTTCTTGCCCGTGGCCTTGAAGCGCAAAGCCGGGCGGGCCGCTGCTGGTGTAGGTGCAGCAGCAGGGCGAGCCGGCTGGCGCATCGCCGAGGCGGCAGGTGCTGCCGTGCTAGCCTGTGCACGCTGGTTAGCAGCGCGTAAGGCTTCAGATGCAGAGCCAGATGATACTGGAGCCGCCGCAGGACGGATATTGCGACGCATGAAAATGCGTTTGCGAGCCAGTTCACTAACGCGCTTTTGTAGCAATGACACTGCCTCTTCGCGATTGCGGGCAATGTCTTCAAATTTTTTCGGCAGAAAATCCAGTGCCCCGGCATCCAATGCATCAAGGGTCGCACGGGCACCGTCATGGGTCAGCGACGAGAACATCAGGATCGGCGTCGGGTTTGACTGCATGATTTCACGTACTGCGGTAATACCATCCATGACCGGCATTTCAACGTCCATAGTAATGACATCAGGCTGCAGCTGTTGCGCCATCGCAACCGCTTCTTTCCCGTTTACCGCATTGCCAATCACTTCAAGGCGAGGGTCCGCACTGAGGATTTCGCTGACGCGGCGACGGAAAAAGCTCGAATCATCAACGACTAATACTTTTACTGCCATGTTGAATTGTATCCCGTTTCTAACACCCGCACGCCTTGCTGATATCAAGTGCGTCGGGTTGCAACTATAAGCTGAGAATAAACGACAAAGACGCTTTTCTATGAATGCCTAGTCAACCTGCCGGTATTCCGGCAGGTTGGCTAGCAGAAGGCTAAGCGCCTGGGCATAACGCGCCAGATCCGATCGGATCCGACACTCAGCAGGCCTTAGCGCCCGGCATAGTGCTTAAGCAAGTTAGGCACATCTAGGATAAGGGCGATATGACCATCGCTGGTGATCGTCGCACCCGCCATGCCCGGGGTGCCCTGCAGCAATTCGTCCAGCGGCTTGATTACCACTTCTTCCTGACCAATCAAGGTATCAACCACAAAACCAATACGCTGGTGGCCAATCTGAACAATCACTACGTGGCCATGGTCTCGCTCGCGTTTTGGCAAGCCAACACCGCATAGCCAGTCCTGGAGATAGAACAGCGGAATGGCCTTGTCGCGCACGATAATGGTCAACTGACCGTCAACCAAATTGGTCTTGCGCAGGTCAAGGTGGAAAATCTCATTCACACTCGCCAACGGCAAAGCGAATGGCTGCTTGGCCACGCCCACCATCAGGGTTGGCAAGATAGCAAGCGTCAACGGTACCTTGATGTCAATCCGAGTACCTTTACCTAGTGCGGAATCGATAGAAATCGAACCGTTAAGCTGGCTGATACCGGTTTTCACCACGTCCATGCCAACGCCGCGACCAGAAATATCGGAGATCTCTTTCTTGGTCGAGAAGCCAGGGGCAAAGATCAAGTTATAGCACTCGGTATCCGTCAGGCGCGATGCCGCATCGGTATCCATCACCCCACGCTCAACCGCAATCGAGCGCAGTTTGTCTGGGTCCATACCGCCGCCATCATCTTCGATAGTCAACAGGATATGGTCACCTTCCTGTGAGGCGGAAAGCAGAACGGTACCTACTCGCGGTTTACCGGCTTTTTCGCGCACCTCAGGCATTTCAATACCGTGGTCAACCGAGTTTCGCACCAAGTGAACCAATGGATCGGCCAGAGCCTCTACCAGGTTCTTGTCGAGATCGGTTTCCTCACCGCGCAATTCCAGCACGATGTCTTTTTTCAGGCTACGGGCAAGATCGCGTACCACACGAGGGAAGCGGCCGAATACTTTCTTGATTGGCTGCATCCGGGTCTTCATCACCGCGCCCTGCAAGTCAGCAGTCACCACGTCAAGGTTGGAGACAGCCTTCGACATTTCTTCGTCGTTGCTGTTCAGACCAAGGCTGACTAGGCGGTTACGCACCAATACCAGCTCACCGACCATGTTCATGATGGTATCGAGCGTAGAGGTATCAACACGAACTGTTGCATCACCGGCCTTCGCCCTCTCCTTACCTGCTGCAGGCTTGGCACGACGTTCCGGTGCTGCTTGCGCTGTAGACTGCGCCACAGCTGCCATCATTGATGGCGGAATTTCAATCGGCTCAACCGCCGGCTCTTGAGATGCAGCCGCGGCCAAGTCAGCCACTAGGCTATCAAGCTGGGCATCGGCACTGTCGTTACCGATCATCTCGGCAACCGTCATGGTGGCCATTTCCAGCTCTTCAGCCGCAGGCCCTTTACCAGCACCATGCAATTCGTCAAGCAGGCGTTCAAACTCGTCATCAGTCATCAGGTCATCATCACCTGATGCTGCAGCTGACACTGGGTTTGAAACAACTGGCGATTGAGGCTTAACAGTGTCAGTCACTGTTGCCGAAGCCGCAGGGATCACTGAGTCATCCGCGCCCGGAGCTTTACCTGTACCGTGCAATTCATCGAGCAAGCGCTCAAATTCATCATCGGTAATATCACCGCTTTCAGTTTGGATTTGGCTGATAATATCGCCAGAAGCACTACCCTGCGATGGCATTACCGAAGCAGCTGCACCCAGTGCAGGTTCGATCGCGGCATCAGACTCGGCTGATGGCCCCTTGCCCATGCCATGAAGCTCATCAAGTAGACGTTCGAATTCATCCTGAGTGATGTCATCCACGGAATCACCGGCAATCGCATGCTGAGCCTGCTCATCCATAACGGCAGGGGCATCATTCGATACCACTTCCGGAGCGGCTGGCGGCATCTCCACAGCGACAGGCGCCGGAACGTCTACCACAGGAGCAGCAGCTTCAACAACCGGTGCTGATTGCGCCAATTCTTCCGCTGTCGGTGGCTGGCTGAAACGATGCAAGGCATCAAGCAACGCTGGATCCGCCGCCTCGACTGGCTCGCGATCCTGTACCTGACCAAACATCACGTTGATGGTATCCAATGCTTCGAGGATCACATCCATCAACTCAGGCGTCACACTGCGCTTACCTGTACGAAGTAGGTCGAAAATGTTTTCTGCGCCGTGACAGGCCTCAACCAATTCGGTCAGCGAAAGGAAACCCGCACCGCCTTTTACCGTATGGAACCCACGAAATATTGCATTTAGCAAATCCGCGTTCTCTGGGCTGCGTTCAAGCTCTACTAACTGCTCAGACAGCAACTCCAGAATTTCCCCGGCTTCGATCAAAAAGTCCTGCAGGATATCTTCGTCTAAATCAAAGCTCATAACATTCCCCTAAAATCCTAAGCTCGACAACAAGTCATCAACGTCATCTTGAGTTGACATCACATCCTCACGAACTTCGCTATTGACGATTGGACCTTCCGGCGACAGTACGCGTTGCTCTCGCAACAGTTCTGTACGGTCTTCCTGCTCCATGCCAAATGCCTTGAGGATTTCGACTAATTGATCTTCCACTTCGTGAACCAGTTCAATAACCCGGCGGATAATCTGCCCGGTCAAGTCCTGGAAATCCTGTGCCATGAGTATTTCTGTCAACTGGCTACGCAACACGGTACTGTCACTCTCGACCTGAGTGAGCAGTCCCTCGATGTCATGGCAAAGCGACTTGAATTCCTCAAGTGCGATTTGCCCACCCATCAGGCGCTGCCAACGTGGATGAACCTGTTCTAATGTCTCGCCCAATTGTTCGGCCAGCGGTTGAATACTATCAACCGCATCCATTGTTTTATTGGCCGCCGCTTCCGTTTTATCAATCACGAAACTTAGACGGTCACGGGCATCGGGGATCTCTGTTTTTGCAATATCACAAATACGTGGATCAAGGCGGAAATCAACCAGCGAATCATGAAGCTGGCGAGTTAACTTGCCGACTTCTGCAAGTACCGGATCACGGTTATCGGACACTAGACGATTCAGCATGGCATTGGCATCATCCTGATTGCCTTCCTCTAGCATGCTGACAAGCTGCTTTGCCTGATCAAGTGTAATCATTGTTGTTATTATCCTTATGCCCGGCAGTCTTACTGCATACGTTCGAAAATCTTATCCAGCTTCTCTTTCAACGTTGCAGCAGTAAATGGCTTAACGATATAACCGTTTACGCCAGCCTGCGCAGCTTCAATGATCTGCTCACGCTTGGCTTCTGCAGTAATCATCAGAACAGGTAGATGACGAAGCTCCGCATCGGCACGGATGTACTTAAGCAGATCGATACCTTGCATGCCTGGCATGTTCCAGTCAGTCACGACGAAATCAAAATCACCTTTTTTCAGCAATGGTAATGCCGTCAATCCGTCATCCGCCTCGTGGGTATTGTTGAAACCCAAGTCACGCAGCAAGTTCTTAACAATACGGCGCATTGTCGAGAAGTCATCGACAATCAGGATTCTCATGTTTTTGTTCAAAGTTGCCTCCACTGAGGTCGCAGTGTTTTGTTTAATGGTTATCACACAGTCCACGCTTTGAGCTTGGACCGCAATCGTTGCATCGCCTGACTATGTATCTGGCAAATCCGGGATTCACTTACCCCAATAACGGCCCCGATCTCTTTAAGATTCAACTCTTCGTCGTAATAAAGAGACAAGACCAAAGCTTCCCGCTCAGGTAAGGTTTTGATGGCCTCCGCCAGCGAATGGCGAAAATTATCATCTACAACCCCCTGAAATGGAAGATTTTCTTCGAGAGATTCCTCATTTGCCACTGCATCTTCGGAAACTCCGATATCATCTATGCCGATCAACCTCCCACAATTGACATCATTGAGGACCTGATAATACTGGTCGAGCGTCATTTCAAGATACTCGGCGATCTCCTGATCATTAGGATCTCGCCCCAGTTGGCCTTCCAATATCGCCAGTGCTTCGGTGATCCGGCGGCTGTTCTTGTATACAGAGCGCGGCACCCAATCGCCGCGCCGGATATCATCAAGCATCGCGCCACGAATCCGGATCCCGGCAAAGGTTTCAAAACTGGCCCCTTTGCTCGGATCATAATTCTGCTGGGCTTCAAGCAGGCCGATCATCCCGGCCTGAATCAAATCTTCTAGCAGCACGTTTGGTGGCAAACGTGCCATTAGGTGGTGGGCTATCCGCTTCACCAACGAGGAATAACGCTCAATAAAGGCTTGCGGGCTCGGTTGATATCCATATGCCAACGCCTTATTCACAGGCCACTACCTCTTTTGCTGTTCGTTTTACCAGTAGACGCTCGACAAAAAATTCCAGATGTCCACTCGGGTTTTGCGGCACAGGCCAAGAACAGGCCTTGTTAGCCAGCGATGTCATCGCCAACGATGCGGGACTGCGTGGGAAAGCATCCACAACTACCCGCTGGCACTTCACCGCCTGACGAACACGATCGTCAAGAGGGATACAGGCTACCAATTCAAGATTGGCATTCAAAAAGCGCTCGGTTACCCGAGTCAACTTGGCAAACAAATCGCGCCCTTCACGATAGCTGCGCACCATATTGGCAACAATCTTAAAGCGCTGTACATCATATTCGCGGCTGAGAATCTTGATCATCGCATAAGCATCGGTGATTGACGTCGGCTCGTCGCACACCACCACCAGTACATCTTGAGCTGCACGCGAAAAGCTCAACACCATATCGGAAATACCGGCCGCAGTATCAACCAGCAACACATCGATATCGTCCTCAAGGTTGCTGAAAGCGCGGATCAAACCCATATGCTGAGCCGATGTGAGCTCAGCCATACCTTGGGTGCCCGATGACGCGGGGATGATTTTCACCCCATGCGGCCCTTCGACCACGATGTCTTTGAGATCGCACATACCGGCCAGAACATGCGATAAATTTCGCCCTACACGCAGGCCCAGCATCACATCGACATTAGCAAGACCAAGATCGGCATCAAGCACCATTACACGTTTTCCCTCACGTGCCATGGCAATTGCCATATTTAGAGCAACATTGGTTTTTCCCACGCCTCCCTTGCCGCCAGTAACCGTGATCACCTTGGTAGAGGTTAGCTGTGTCATACGGCGCAGGCCGCTAGCTTGATCATACATGCTGTTCTCAATCATAAAAATCTGCGGCTTGATCATCAGAGCTATCGCTAGCCCAGAAATGGGACTGCTCACTTAACTCTTGTTCTAGTAGTTCATTAGCCCGGGCAACAAGGTAATTCCCTGTCGCAACCTTGATGTCTTCCGGCACCCGCTGCCCATCAGCCAAATAGGCGACCGGTAACGCATGCTGGATTGCAGCACAAATCACCTCGCCAAGACTGAGTGACTCATCCAGTTTGGTCAGCACACAGCCCGATAACGGGATACGGCGAAAATGTTCAATAGTTTCTTGAAGCACCCGACGCTGTGCCGTGGCAGGGAGAACCAAAAAGCTGCGAATTTTCGACCCGCTGTTTTGCATCAAAGTATCAAGCTGTACCGACAATCGAATGTCGCGCTGCCCCATCCCGGCCGTATCAAGCAAAATCAACCGACGATGACGCAACTGATGTAGAATATCGGCCAGTTCCTCTGCATCTTTAGCAACGCGGACCGGACAGCCCATAATTCGACCATATGTGGCCAATTGTTCGTGGGCACCGATACGGAAAGTGTCCGTGGTGACCAAAGCAATTTGCTCCGGACCAAACTCCATCGCGGCACGGGCGGCCAACTTGGCAATCGTCGTCGTTTTGCCGACACCGGTCGGCCCCAGCAGTGCAACGACACCGCCGAGCTTCAAAATACTGTCGTCGCTGATCACCAACTGGTCAGCGAGAAGGTCAAGCAGTGCCGGCCATGCCTCATTGGCAGGGACATCTTCCGGGATATAACAAGCTAGCTGATCCGCAAGTTCCGGCGACAAGCCCATTTTCTCCAAGCGTTTGATCATCATCGCCCGCATCGGCTCACGACGTTCGACCTCTTGCCACATCAAGCCTGATACCTGATGTTCAAGCAGGCGGCGAAGCGATACCAGCTCATGACGCATTGAGGCTATTTCATCGAAGTTCTGGCTAGCCGAATTGGCATCATAGCGCGACGGATCAAGGCGGTTACCGCCAAACTGGCTGCCACGGCTAGTTTCTGCCGCAGCGGAAGCTGAGTACTCATCATGGCGGCTATTCATTTCCGGTTGCGCTGATGAATAGCGATAGTCCCCTGAATCCATGCCGTGAGAGCCCCGTTGACTACGTGGTGAGTTATAGCCTTGACGCGACGGCTGCTGGGGCTTGCCAGCCCAACCCTCATGGTCGTCATAACGGCTATCACGAGGCTCATACCCCCGCGACTGGCGTTCATTACCGCGCTCCTGCCCATGATGGTCGGCAAGACGAGACATCTCCTGATGGCGCGCGGGCTGATCGCGGTGCTGGGACTGCCGCTTGAGCAAGGCCGACAGTGAGTCAGCTTCACTTTCAGCCTCTGTGCCAGCGTCGGCACTGTCATTACGGGCAAAGCGGTTTAGTACATTGGCAAAACGACCGCCACTTTGTTGCAGCTGCACCTTATCGTCAGCCAATTTTCGTTTGGCTTGCCCTAGGCTTTCTGCCAGCCCCTGTCGGTTTGAGGAGGACGCTGGCGACGATAAGCTAGGCGCTTCGGCATCAACGGCAGCGACAATCTCGACGCCGCCATTGACCTTCTTGTTTGACATGATAACCGCGTCAGCCCCGAGCTCTTCCTTCACTTGGCTCAAGGCGGCTCGCATATCCTTTGCAAAAAATCGTTTAATCTTCAAAGTTGTAATCTCGACTTATCACGCAACGGTGCGCACTAGCACGGCTGGCCTGTACCAGCTTGCGATTGTCCCGTTTATCACAGGCACTACGGGTTATTGGTTACCGACGGCGTGAACAATACGAATCTGCTTCTCATCCGGTATCTCCTGATAAGAGAGTACCCGCAGCGAAGGGATTGTGTTCTTGACGAACTTGGCCAGCGTCGAGCGCAACATGCCTGATGTCAACAGGACAGCAGGCTCACCCTTGAGCTCTTGCTGCTGGGTGGCTTCGGTCAATGAGCGCTGTAGACGTTCTGCAAGACCAGGTTCAATACCAGTGGATTCACCACCGGATGACTGCATGGTTTTATGCAAAATTTGTTCCAACTCTGGGACAAGTGTGATAACCGGCAATTCTGGTTCTATACCATTGATTTCTTGGCAGATAAGTCGTTTCAAGCTAATACGTACGGCAGCCGTCAAAATGTCAGGATCTTGACTCTTAGTGGAGTACTCAGACAATGTCTGGACAATAGTGCGGATATCTCGGATTGGGATCTCTTCATGAAGCAGGTTCTGCAGCACCTTCACCACCACACCCAGCGGCATCTGATCAGGCACAAACCCTTCAACCAGCTTAGGCGTACTCTGGCCCAACAATTCAAGCAGGTTCTGAACCTCTTCATGGCCAATCAATTGAGCGGCACAGTTGGTCAGGATTTGGCTCAAGTGGGTTGCCAGTACGGTCGCCGAGTCAACCACGGTATAACCCAGTGCCTGAGCATGCTCTCGCTGAGACTGAGTGATCCACACCGCCTCCAGGCCGAAGGCCGGATCCAAGGTCACTTCACCATCAATGCTGCCAAATACCTGGCCCGGGTTAATGGCCAGTTCCATATTCGGATGGATATGGGCTTCACCGCACGCGACCCCCATCAGGCTGATACGGTAAGTGTTTGGCGGCAGCTCTAAGTTATCGCGGATATGAACTGGTGGGATCAAAAAGCCAAAGTCTTGTGACAGCTTCTTACGGACACCCTTGACGCGTTCAAGCAGTTCACCGCCCTGCTCTTTGTCCACCATAGGGATCAAACGGTAGCCCACTTCAAGACCGATGGTATCCACCGGCTGGACATCCTCCCACGACAGTTCTTTTTGGGCGGGCTGCACGGCCAATTCGGTCGCTGGCGCCTCAGCTTCGGCTTTGGCGAGCTGTTCGGCTTTCTTGATTCGCCAGTACGCCCCCGCGCCGATCAGTGCTGCTAGCAACAGGAACGGGATATGCGGCATACCCGGTACGATACCCATGACAAACAAAATCACCCCGGTGATCACCAACGCCTGCGGGTTGTTGAACATCTGGAAGATCATCTGCTGGCCCATGTCTTCGTCGGTATTTTGACGAGTCACCAACATCGCAGCGGCAATTGACAACAACAATGAAGGGATCTGAGCAACCAGACCGTCACCGATGGTCAACAGGCTATAAATCTGCAACGCTTCGCCAAAACCAAGACCATGCTGACCAATACCGATCACCAAACCACCGATGATGTTGATAAACAGGATCAGGATACCGGCAATGGCATCACCTTTTACGAACTTCGAGGCACCGTCCATCGAACCGTAGAAGTCAGCTTCCTTGGTCACTTCGCCACGGCGGGTACGCGCCTGCTCTTGGTCAATCAGACCGGCATTCAAATCGGCATCAATCGCCATCTGCTTACCCGGCAAGGCATCAAGGGTAAAACGGGCGCTCACTTCAGAAATACGGCCGGCACCTTTGGTAACAACCATGAAGTTAATGATCATCAAGATAAGGAAGACAACCAGACCGACGGCATAGTTACCGCCAATTACCACTGAACCGAACGCATCAATCACCTGACCGGCGGCCCCCGGCCCTTCATGGCCGTATAGCAGAACGACTCGCGTCGACGCAACGTTCAGCGCGAGGCGGAGCAAGGTCGAAATCAGCAGCACGGTCGGGAATGCGGCAAAATCGAGTGGGCGGCGGGTATATACCGTCACCAGCAACACCACGAGCGCGAGTGCGATATTGAAAGAGAACGCCATATCAAGCAGCACCGGCGGCATTGGCAATACCACCATTGCCAATGCTGAAAGAACGATGACAGGGGCGCCAATGGCAGGCATCGACTGCAGGCGAGAAAGCGGGAGCTTATCGGCAAAAGGAACTGAAAGTTTCATTTAATACTGCTTGGTGCTTAGCGTTATTCAAGCCGCTATTCTAACGGCATATGTTTAAAAAGAAATAAACCCAATTCGAAAGTGAGTGTTTAGGTCAATTAACCACCTACTTATTGATAAAAATATTCCCAATAAGTCTTTCGAAAAAATACCGTCAATATTTTGACGACTCACTATCCAGAAAAGAGATTAATACTGGTAGCCTGTTGGGATCTTGTTCGCGTCCTTAGATAGGACAGGCTTGCGCCCTTGGCCTTTACGGTACTGCTTCAATTGGAAAATATAAGCCAACACCTGCGCTACGGCAGTAAACAGCGCGTCGGGCACTTGCTGTTCAATCTCCGTCGTATGGTAAATAGCACGGGCTAGCGGTGGCGCCTGCACAATATCAATACTGTGCTCATTGGCTATTTCACGTATTTTCAGCGCCATGAAGTCCGTTCCCTTAGCAACAACAACAGGTGCGGAATCAATTTCAGGATCATAACGCAAAGCCACCGAGAAGTGCTCAGGGTTTGTCACAACAACATCGGCGGTCGGCACATCGGCCATCATCCGGCGCTGAGCCATTTCACGCTGAAGCATCCTGATCCGGCCTTTGACCTCGGGTTTACCTTCACTATCTTTATATTCGTCTTTGATTTCCTGCTTGGTCATTTTTAATTGCTGACTGTGCGACCACATTTGATATGGTACATCGATCGCCACAACAACCAATAAAGAACAACAAATGAGCAAAACAAAGCGCAATAATATATCGAGCGCATGGAAAATATTCTGAGGATAAACCTCTACAGTAAGCTGAAACAGATCCGTGAGGCTGGCACGCAACAAAATAAATGCCACACCACAGACCAATGACACTTTAAGAATCGATTTAACCAACTCAACCAAGCTCTGCTTACCAACCATCCGCTTGAGACCATTAAGCGGACTGAGCTTCGACATCTTCGGCATTGCAGCCTCTGTCGAAAACTGCACGCCGCCAAGCCCAATCGCCCCCAGCGTTGCAGCGATAAACAAAAAGGCCAGCACAATAAATAACGGTCCAATCACATGCCAGACAGCCGCCCCCATCGCCGCGAACAGTCGATTAAGGTCAAACACATCCTCCCGTGACAGGGAAAACAACTTGGTCATCATTTGGGCCATACTGGTAGCCAGCGATTCCCCGAACCACATCAGGCTCACGGCGCCGGCCACCAATACGGCCGCTGAAGCTAATTCTCTTGAGCGCGGTACTTGCCCCTTTTCCCGCGCCTGCTCAAGCCTTCGGGGCGTGGCTTCTTCGGTACGTTCCTGCCCGTCACTGTCTGACATAATCTCTCAGTTCGGCTTTTACCGACTACCCTATTCGTTGGCGCTATTATATCCACAAGATACGGCTATTCAACGCTATTTAGGCGCATTACCGATACCTGTCTTTTAAGTTCGTTGCAAAGAAAATACCACCAACAAATACAACACGGTTATTTAACATCTCATACTGTGAGAATTTGAGGTATTCATGACCCATCAGGAAGACGTCTTTTTCAAGAGCAATCCTTTGCTATCTCTAAAACAACAAAATAAGCACTGTTTTGCACAATTCCTATTAAGTAATTCGTACGCTGTGTCGTTATGATCCCTTTTTTAAGCTTTCTACGAACGACAGGCTGTACATACTATGCACACTGTAAAACACAAACTTTACGCTGGCTTTCTCAGCGTACTGATGATCATGGTACTCACCGTCGCCATCAGCGGTTATGAAGTTTACCGCTCCCATCGTATCGCCGAAAAAGTTCGCCTAGACGACACCCTTAGCCTCCAGCTCTACTTATCCCTCATTGATGATGCTGGTGATGTTCACCGCGATGCATTACTGGCTATTAACGGAGATAAAAGTTCTATTGCCGATTACGAGTCAAACAAACAGCAGTTTTTCGATGCTTTCATCAGACTCGAAAAAATCAAAAGTGGCGTTCCAGCTGATATTCGCAGGCTGAATCTCATCCGCCAGCATTTCACCGCTTTCACATCCCAATTCGAACAACAGATCATTCCGGCAATCGGTATTGCGTCAGTAGACAACCTATTTGCCAATTTGGAAAAAATCGACAAATCCACCCTATTTTTACTAGAAGACGTGCTGGATATTGCCTCAAATGCCCAGCGCACCGAAGCCCAAAATGGCCTAAACACGCTTGAACATTCATTAGAAACCATTGAAATGACTATGTTCTTGCTGACCCTAGCTGCTTTTAGCGCTGGCTGCTTAATAGCTTACTTACTGGCACGATCAATCACTAGCCGCTTAGAAAGCCTCAACCACATTGCGCAACAAGTCGCCGCGGGTAATCTGTCACTACCGCCACTGACAATAAGCGGAAATGATGAGTTAACCACGCTAGGGAATTCGATTTCCCAAATGCAGAACTCATTGGTCAGCCTTATCAGTGCGATCGCCTCGGTATCAAACGATATTCAATCAACCACGACAACCTTGACCGAGGCCAGCCGCCATATCGTCGAAGGTACAGCACAGCAAGCTGAAAAAGCCAACCTGATCGCGACGGCCTCAGAAGAGCTAACACTGACCATTACTGAGGTTGCGGAGCAAACGCACACCACGGCCGAACATGCCCAGCAGTCAGAACTGGCAGCCGTCGATGGCCGGAGCACCATCGTCACTATGGTCGATAGCATCCAACGCGTGTCTGTCCAGATGCAGGCAATGTCCACCAATATCGAACAGCTTGATGCCAACAGCGAAAAAATTGGCAGCGTTATCCGAGTTATCGAGGATATCGCCGCGCAGACTAACCTGCTGGCTCTCAATGCCGCCATCGAAGCAGCCCGAGCCGGAGAGTTCGGCCGTGGCTTTGCCGTCGTTGCCGATGAAGTCAGAGCGCTGGCCGAACGCACAACCAAGGCAACCCAAGAAGTCGCAGGGATCATCCAAACGATTCAGACCGGGATGGCCGAAGCGGTCAGCTATACCTCAGACAGCTGCCAACAAGTGGAAAATGGCGTCAACGAGAGCCACGGCGCGGTTGCCGCCCTCGAGCAAATTGTCACCAGCACCAGCCAGGTTCAAGGCATGATCAATACCATCGCCACCGCAACCGAAGAGCAATCTGCCGTGACCCGAGAAATTGCCACCGATATCACCTTCATTAACGATATTGCCAGCCGTTCCCTTGATCTCAGCAAAGACAGCGACAGCGCCGTTACCCAGCTAGAGCAAAAGGTCACCGACTTAGATCAGCTAATCAGCCGCTTCAAACTCAATTAATCTCAATTGATAGTAAATATATAAACGAACGGGGAAGCTGATGCTTCCCCGTTTTGATGATGCTTGCGGTATTCCGGTGAATATCGGACGGTTAACAGTCCACCCCAATCAAACTGCAAATTTGCCCAACGCCCAGCGTCCAGGCATTCTCATACTGGGGCAAGATACCCGCCACCAGAAACCAGCTGATCACAAAACCAAGCAGCAGGGCAAACGAAAAGCCCAGCGAGAATATGTTCAACTGCGGGGCTGCACGGGTCATGACCCCGAAAGAGAGGTTAACCGTCAGTAGGGCAATAATACCCGCCAGTGAAATATTAAGACTGAGCTTAAACATAATCCCGAACCAGCCGGCCAACTCATAGAAATGCTGGGGCTGAAGCATCGCCTTGCCGATCGGCAACGTCTGAAAACTCATCACTACCATCTGAAGCAGGGCCAAATGACCGTCAGATGCCAAAAACAACATCACTGACAGCATCATATAGAACTGGCCCAATACTGGCGTATTCTGACCATTGGCCGGATCGATCATCGAGGCAAAACCGATACTAGACTGCATCCCCAAGATCTGACCAACCAAGACAAACACTTGGCTGACGAACTGGGTAACAAAGCCCATCGCCACACCGATGATTACCTGCTGCCCCACGGTCAAGAATCCCTGAAAAGACAGCAGGGCAATCTCTTGCGGCACCTTCGGCAGCACCGGCATTACGGCAAACGTGATCGCCACCGCCAAGTACAAACGCAATTTCGGCGAGACAAATCGGTCACCGAAGAAGGTCATGACCATCATCATCGAGGAGATGCGGGTCAGCGGCCAGAAAAAATTGGCGATCCAGTCAAGTAACAAGGCAGAGCTGAAATTCATCCGGGCATGCTCAATACAGGATCTGCGGAATGCGCTCGATAATTCGGAAGAAGTAATCCATCAACATCTGGGTCATCAAGTGGCCGAAAAACATCAGCGCCAGCAAGGTTACAATCAAACGAGGCAAAAAGCTGAGGGTCTGTTCGTTGATTGAGGTCGCCGCCTGAAAGACCGCGACCACCAACCCGATCAGCAAGCCCGGCACGATAATGGCGCAAACCATAATCAGCACCATATAAAGGGCTTCTTGGAAAATTTCTACAAACGCTTCTGGGGTCATGTCCCAAAGCTCCCTGCAAGGGTCGACAAGATCAGGTTCCAACCATCAACCAGCACGAACAACATCAGCTTGAACGGCAACGAAACAATCATCGGCGACAGCATCATCATACCCATCGCCATCAGTACCGACGCAACTACCAAATCGATAATCAAAAACGGCAGAAATAACATAAAGCCGATCTGGAATGCCGTTTTCAGCTCGGAAGTCACAAATGCCGGAACGAGCACTGTCATCGGAACCTGTTGCGGATCCGTCGCCGTCGAACCAGACATATTGACAAAGGTTTCAAGATCCTTGACCCGGGTCTGCTTGAGCATAAACTGCCGCAATGGATCCTGAGCCGCTTCGAGTGCCGCACCGGCTGTGATCTGCTCATTGATATACGGCTGAATGGCTTTGGCGTTAATCTGGTCGATCACCGGCGACATAATATAAAAGGTCAGAAACAAGGCGATGCCGATGATGACCTGATTCGATGGTGTCTGCTGTAAACCCATTGCCTGTCGCAGGATCGACATCACCACCACAATCCGGGTAAAAGAGGTCATCAGAATGACCATCGCCGGCAAAAAGCCGAGCGCGGTCATCATCGCCAGAATTTGCAAGGAAACCGAGTAGTCTTCGCTACCATCCTTGTTGACCGTCACCGAGAACGCCGGGATACCGCCGCCCCCCTTGGTGAGACTCATCTGGGTCGAGCCCGCTTCGTTCTGCATCTCTTTGAGTGTTACACTCTGAGAGAGATCACCTGACGCCATTGCGCTATTGGGCGCGACAAACATAAATGCCAGCAACAAAACCGCTACTGCCACCCATTGATTGACACGCATCTGCCAGCCTGCCGGTACACCTACAACCGCCATATTATTGTTTGCCATGTTTGCCCATCAGCTTGCCCAGATGGGCGGCAAAATCATTCCCCCCCTCAGTCTCATCAGGCTGCAACGGGGTATCGAGTTTACTCAGCAACGAAATATTGTGCTGAGTGATCCCCACCACCATCTGCTCCTCGCCGACCTGCAGCAGAACGATCCGCTCACGCTGGCCAACCGCAATCTGGCGCAGGATCTTGAGGCCGCCAGGCCCGCCCTGAACACCCGGTAATCGCATCCGCTTTAGCAGCCATGCCAACACCACAATAATCACCAACACCAGCATCAAAGAGGCCACCGATGTGGCTATGTTCAAATCAGGTGCATTGGTGACGGCTGTGGTTGTGGTTCCGGCAGCTGCCGGCATCGCAAGCGTTGCCAACAGCGCTAACGCCAAGGTCTTCATCCCCGCTCCTTAGCGCAGTTTCTTAATACGTTCAGTTTGGCTGATCACATCAGTCAAACGAATACCGAACTTATCATTGACCACGACCACTTCACCGTGGGCGATCAAGGTACCGTTGACCAAGACATCCAGAGACTCACCGGCCAAACGGTCAAGCTCAACCACCGAACCTTGGTTCAATTGCAGCAGGTTACGAATACTGATCTGGGTACGGCCGACCTCCATCGAGATCGTCACCGGAATATCCAAAATCGTATCAAGCTTGCGTCGCTCATCGTCACCGATTGGCGAAGCATCATCGATCAACTCCTCAAGAGGAGCAGGCTGAGCGCCTTCATCGTTAGTTTGCTCAGTAAGGGCCGTTGCCCAATCATCAGCCGATTTTTGATCGTTTTGCATTATGTTCTACTCTCTTCATAACTATCCCGATTGGCATTGAGCAGCGCTGAGCTGAGCTCATCGCGGTCAAGGAACGACAAGTCGCTCTTAACCAAATCAGGGCGTTTCATTTTTTCAATAATCTTCAAGGCAACATTATCACCAGCACGGCCCATCTTGGCTCGATACGTTGGCAAATCCTCGACAAAGACCGTTGCCGTCTCAGGGAGATCAATCGGGATCACATCGCCGGCTTGAAGCTCCATCAAGTCACGTAAAGTCAAATCCACATCAAGCAGCTTGGCTCGCAGGTTAACCGGTACATCCATGATCTCATCGCGTAGCGCCTTGCTCCAGCGGACATCGGTATCCATCTTGTCACTCTGAACACCGGCATCAAGCAGTTCGCGGATCGGCTCCACCATCGAGTAAGGCATCACCATATGGAAATCACCACCACCACCATCGAGCTCGATATGGAACGAACTGACCACGATGACTTCCGTCGGGCTGACAATATTCGCCATTGTCGGGTTTACTTCTGAGTCCAAGTACTCAAATTCAACCCCCATCACCGGTGACCAAGCCTCGCGGTAATCTTCGAATATCAACTTAAGCAGCATCTGGATGATGCGTCGTTCGGTCGGGGTGAATTCCCGGCCTTCAATCTTGGCGTGGAAGCGGCCATCACCGCCGAAAAAGTTCTCCACCAGAATGAACACCAACCGAGCTTCCATCGTGATCAGCCCCGTTCCCTTCAGAGGACGAAAGCGCACCATGTTAAGACTGGTAGGTACGTACAGCGAGTTTTGGTACTCACCGAACTTAATCATCTGGACGCCGTTAATCGAGACTTCGGCCGTTTTCCTGAGCAGATTGAACAGGCTAATTCGCATATGGCGGGCAAAGCGTTCATTGATCAGCTCGAGGGTGGGCATTCGCCCGCGAACAATTCGGTCCTGCGAGGAAAAATCAAACGAAATTACCCCCGACTCTCCACCACTATCATTGTCATCGACATCATCGACCCCATGAAGCAGAGCATCAATTTCATCCTGGGTTAATAAATCACTCACGTTGAACCTATTGCATTACAAAACCAGTAAACAGAACTCGCTCAACAACCTGCTGACCCGAGACTTTGAGCAGTGTGCTTTGCAGCGCGGTCTTAGCCAAGCGGCTAAGCTCCGTCCGGCCATTGGGGCTGCGAAGTTGCTCGACCGTTGCCGCCCCAAATGTTTGCAGCAAGGTACTTTCAATCAGTGGCAGGTGCTGGATAGCAACACGGTCATTATTTTTCCCTCGCACCAGCAGCTGGACGGAAATCTGCACCATCCGGTCTTGGCTGTCGCCCAGCACGTTAAAGATAAAGGGTTGGGGGATGGTAACATAGTAGGCTTCGCCTTCTACATCCGCGGCCTTCTCTACGCTACCGCGCCCATTGCTGCCCATGATGATCTCACGCGCGCCATCCTTCTTGTTCTCCAAGACAGCCCAAGTACCTATCGAACCAACAACGATAAGCAGCAAGGTAAATGCCAGCACGATCAACTGTTTTTTTCTTTCTTCTTTCTTGGCATCAATTGCCATTTTTCAACCCTTCTGTACCACGGCTTATTTCCTGAGCCATCTCTATTGTGTCCCCCGCCATTATGACGGGTTCATTAATATCTGTCTTAATCCTACGTTTTCAGCACTCGCGCTATATACAGTATGTGCACTAGGCGTAGTAATCGACTCCATCGTCCGGTTGGCTAACCCACATTGATGCAGGTTCCGCAGTGCTATGCTGACCATCACCAGAAGGTAAGCCGCTGTTTGTAGCATGACCGCGGCCACCAGATTGACCGGCTCCGCCCTGCTGAGCCTGCTGCTGTTGGGCTTGTTGCTGGAACTGCCCCGCAGACTGGCGGCCATCATCTTGCTGTACGCTGCCTTGAGCTAGCTGCAAGCCTTGTTGAGCCAGCATTTCACGCAACCTTGGCATCGCATGCTCGACCAAATCCCGAGCTTGCGCATTGGCTACCGTAAACTGCACATTGGCCTGATCGTTGTTAACGCTCAACTTGATTTGCAACTTTCCAAGCTCTGGTGGGTCAAGGCGAATATCAACGTGTTTCAAGTTCTTGGAGACCATCACCTGCACTCGTTCAGCCAGTTCATCATGCCCTTGAGATTCACTCAGTTGCAGTGGCGGTTGCTGATTGGCCACTTGGCCTGATTCTGCTGACATTCGGTTCGAACCCGTTGCACCAGATGCCGTCAGATGCTGGGTCGCCAACGAGGCATCAGATTTGGCCAGTGTCGCATCGGCCATCATGTGCTCGCCTTTAGCCGCACCGCCTGCAAGCAATGAGATATCATCAGCCGTCAGAGAATTTGCCGCAGTATCAGACGTTACTGGGGCTTCGCCCCCCAATGCAGGCTGCTTATGGCGGGTAAGGGCCCGCTCAAGATCAGCCGAAACCGTTGAGTCAGACTTAGCCGCGGTATCGGGGGCCGCTTGTGCCGCCACCTTGCCATCCGCCACCTTGCTATCCACCGCCTTAACATCAGCCGACTGGGACGCTGCTATTTTGGCAGCTAACTCTTTATCAGTGCTTGCTTCTTTACCGATAATTGCATCTTTGCTGATATCAGTACCTTTGCCGGCAGCCGCTTCTTTACCTATAGCGACGTCTTTGCCAGTAACCGAATCATCACCGGCCTGATCGCCCTTAACCGCCTTATCGGAAACAAAATTGCCCGACAGCAGACGAGACAGAGCACTCAACGCATCCCCATCGGCGGAAGCATCAATATCAGCCGGATTCTCAACATCTGTCTGATTCTCGGCGGGCACGCCTGTCCCCTCTTCAACCATTGCCTGCGCAGCAAATAGCGACAGGCCATCCGGCAAATCCTTGCCTTTAAGCTGCAACTTGGCCTGCATTGAGAATTCAGAAGGAGAATCACCAGCTTGTGTGATTTCGGCCACCACATCGCTTTGCGTCACGCTTTCACCATCGGCCAACTGACGGCTCGATGCTGATAGATGCTGCAAAAACGCAAACACATCGGCAACAGCCTGCTCTGCATCATCAGTACTATCAGAATCGTCTGCTGTTTTATCTACGCTCAAATCTGCCGCTTTGGCCGCCCCCACGGAGGAAGACGGTACATTCAAGCCATCACTCACTTGACTGAGATCAGATGGTGTATTGGCCTCATCGACGTTTTCGGCATCTAATGCCGACGTATCCTCAACGGCCAACTCACTCTCCGCACCCGGTACAGAGCCACTCTCCACCGCGCTCTCATCCGTTATGCCATCAATAACCTCACCGTCTATCAGCTCGCTATCTTCTGATACTTCACCAGAAACTGCCTCATCGTGCTCCGAGGAAGAGGGTAACTGCACGGAGGATTTAGCATCCTTCGCCTGCTCGGGAGTGCTTTCGTTCAAAATGCTTTTCAGGCTTTGGAGAAAATCCAAGCCCTCACCACCAGATGACGACACATCGCCTGCCACCTGTTCTCCGGCCCCACTTTTACTTGTGCTCGCTGCCCCTGTCGGCGCAGCTGGCGCGGAAGGCATCTGTGAAAATAAAGAAGAAAGCATAGTTAATCATTCATGTTGGTGATGGTTAGCTTTTTCAAAGCAAAAAGTACGCCATATTATACACTTTGACATTATTGCTCAGAACGCCGATTGGCCATCAAACGAGCAAACTGCAAGGTCGAAAACTCATCCATCAGTTTCTGTTCTTGCTTTTCAAGCCTGAGCTGGCGCTCGTGCTGTTTTTTCTCCAGCAGCCATTCGATGGAACGACGCTGCTTGCGAGCATCCTGCCACTGCCCACTGCATATTTCGACCTGCTGCTCAAAATGCCGACCAGCCTCTCGCTGCCTAAGCAGTGTCTCATCAAGTTGGTTGAGGAACTTCTGAAGATGGTTGTAGGCACTGGCTGACAATCCCTCCATACCGCGTTCAGACAGCTGACGGCAATAATCAAATCGATATTGCTCAATTTGGGCTAGCTGTTCACGGTAGCTATCGAGATCAATCCGCGCCTGATTCAGGGCTAAAGATGCCTGATGCTCATCCTCTTGCGCGCGCTCGAGGATCAATTGTAACGATCGGTCAGACATATCAATTCAGCTTTGGGGGTTGCAGTAACAGCGACATCGCCGCTCACCTCGATTATCACCCGCCCAATATAGAGCGGAGCATATTGACGCACATCGCATAAGGAACAGATTCCTTCATGGTCTGCTGCAGGTAGCCATCCAATTTCGGTTTGAAATGGAACGCCTGATCAATGGACTGATCGGTTCCGGGCTTGTACGCCCCAATCGAGACCAGATCTTGGTTCTTACGGCAAATCGACAAAATTTGTCGCACCGCTTTCGACATCAGCATATGCTCTTCGCTAACAATGGCAGGCATTACCCGGCTCACAGAGCGTTCTACATCAATCGCAGGATAATGACCCGCATCGGCCATCTCCCGCGACAATACAATGTGACCATCGAGGATCGCACGGGATGCATCGGCAATCGGATCTTGCAGATCATCGCCTTCGGTCAATACGGTAAAAAATGCAGTTATCGAACCTTGGTGCTCGCCGCCATTACCAGCCCGCTCAACAAGAGCCGGTAGCTTGGCAAACACTGACGGCGGATAGCCCTTGGTCGCTGGCGGCTCGCCGACAGACAGCGCGATCTCGCGCTGGGCCTGGGCAAAACGGGTCAATGAATCCATCAGCAACAAAACGTCCAGCCCTTGGTCACGAAAGTATTCGGCAATCGTCAGAGCCGTCTGGCAACCTTTAAGACGCATCAACGGCGAGGCATCAGCTGGCGCGGCCACAACAACAGCACGGGCCCGACCTTCAACACCGAGGATCTCATCAATAAATTCTTTAACTTCTCGGCCACGTTCGCCAATCAAACCGACCACCACAACCTGTGCTGTGGTGCCTCTGGTCATCATCCCGAGCGTCACCGACTTACCGACACCCGAACCGGCAAACAGGCCGATACGCTGGCCCTTGCCAACAGTCAACAGACCGTTTATCGCTTTGAGGCCGACATCAAGCGGCTCTTTAATCGGCTTTCTCGCCAATGGGTTAATCGGTTCGGCGTTGAACGATGCTCGCTCGGCGGTATAGATCTCACCCATCCCATCAAGGGGATTGCCAACACCGTCAATTACCCGGCCGAGCAATTCCATTCCGACAGGCAAGCCTGCCGCCTGCAATACCGGCGTCACTTTGGCCCCCGGCATTACCCCTGTCAGCTGTTCGCTCGGCATTAAATAAAGCGTCTCGCCAGAGAAACCGACGACTTCGGCTTCCATCTCGCCAGTCAGGGTTTCTACCTTGCACAAGCTACCGAGCGGAGCCCGGCAACCAATGGCCTCAAGCGTCAGGCCGACAACACGCACAAGGCGACCGGACGCGACTGGTTTGTATCCCAGCTGATCAGCCTGATAGTGAGAAAGGCGCTCTGCCAACGATGCCATTATGCAGGCTCCGCAGCAGAAGCTGTCTCTGATAAGGCATCATCTTGCTGATGGGCAGACTCTGCGTCTGCCGCTTGCTCAGAAACAGGCTCTGGTTGGTGTTCGGTCGCTGCCAACTGCTGGCTATTACGACCGATAAATTGAGTCAGCACCTGCCGGATACGCTGCTCCATCGGGAAATCGACCGTCGATGTTCCACTGGCAAGATGAAGATCACCACGATTCATCGCGGGCTCGCCCTGCAACGACCATTGGCGCTCAGCAAGATTATCGTCACCATACGCCTCGCGCACCAGTGCCAAATCTTCGGGATGCAGCTGGATAATGACCTTCTGGCCTGCCACCGGTAGGGCAGCAATACCCTCTCGGATCGTCTGCAAAATAACCTGCGGGTTAATTTGCAGTTCAACCTGTACCAACTCACGGGCCATCGTGGTCACCAGACGGATCAGCTGACGCTCGACTTCGCCATCAATTTTTGCCAACGGTGTGGCCAACTGGTCGGCCAACTGAACAAGCACGGCAGCTTGCTGGTTGATTTGCGCCTGCCCATCTTCAAGGCCCTGCGCCAGACCTTGTTCAAGACCTTGGGCATGACCTTGCTCGAAGCCATCGGCAATACCCTGCTCATGCCCTTGGCTGTAACCCGCCTCACGACCTTCGGCAATGCCTTCTTCAAAAGCTGACTGGCGGATTTCATCCAGATCCGCAGCCGTCAACGGCGGCGGCTCAGGCTCTTCCAGTTCTTCGACCGCCTCATCATGCCACGACGGAACATAGTTCAACGCGTTCTCGCTGGAAAGCGGAACCTCATCGGAATAATCTGGGTAAGCCCAGCGTTCTAGCTCCTGAGCCTGATGGTCGGCAACCCGGAGAAAACCTCGGCGTTGTTCAGTGGACATAACCCAACCTGTTTAGCTTGCTATCAATCATTAAAGGTACTCTTCAGCACCGCCGCCACTTAGCATCAACTCACCGGAATCAGCCAAACGACGGGCAACAGATAGGATCTCTTTCTGTGCAGCCTCGACATCGGCAACCCGGATAGGCCCCATCGCATCGAGGTCCTCTTGCAGCATCTCGGCAGCACGCTTGGACATATTACGCAAGAACTTGCCACGCAATATATCGTCGGCTCCCTTGAGGGCTTTTTGCAGTAGTTCCTGAGGCACATCGCGCAGCAGGATCTGGATCCCGCGGTCATCAACCTCGGCAAGATTGTCAAAGACAAACATCAGATCTTCAATCTGGGTCGCCAGATCCTCATCGTTGTCTCGAATCTGATCCATGAGCAACCCTTCAACATTGTTGTCTAGGTAGTTCATGATTTCAGCAGCAGCCTTCAAGCCGCCAATCTTGGCCGCCTGAGCACCAGCCTGACCAGCAAACTGTTTCTCCATGATATCGTTAAGTTCATGAAGTGCCGCTGGCTGGACTTCTTCCAGGTTGGCAATTCGCATCATCAGATCAAGGCGTACCCGCTCAGGGAACTGGGCCAGAATTTCAGCCGACTGCTCCGGTTCAAGATAAGACAAGACAATTGTCTGGATCTGCGGGTGCTCGTTGAGAATAATGCTGGCCACCTGACGAGGATCCATCCATTTCAACGAATCCAAGCCACGCGAACCGCTACCCATCAGAATCTGATCAACCAAGTTATTGGCTTTATCTTCACCCAACGCAGCAACCAGAGCATTACGGACAAAGTCCTCGCTACCCATGCCGATACTGGTATACTTCTGAATACTTTCAAGGAACAGGCGGTGAACCGACGACACCTTCTCCTGATTCAAGTCAGACATCGAGGCCATCACACCACCTACTCGCTGAACCTGCTTCGGTTCCAAGTAGCGAATAATACTGGCGGCATCTTCCTCACTCAGGCTGAGCAACAAAATTGCCGCTTTCTCGCTACCTTTCAGTGAGGAGACATCAAATTTAACTTCTTCAGTGGTCGCAATTTCATTAGCCATCTTCGTTTACCCAACTCTTCACGATCTGTGCGGCCAGATCCGGTTCGTTAGCCACCAAGGCACGAACCGCTTTCAACAACTCTTCATCTTTATGGAGGCTAGGTAGCTCAAGGGTGCTACCCAGCTCAAAGGCTTCAGCACCGTCAAGGCCATTACCAAGAAGATCGACATTATCACTATTGCCTGACTGATGAACTGGCATACCGTTTTCATCCAACGGCGTACCGTCGGCAGCTTGGTTCGGGTACGGCAGCTTGCGCATCGCCGGACGAACCATCACCAAGATCACCACCACAATCACAAACGCAGCCGCCAACCAGCGAATCCACGTATTAAAGTTAGGATGATCCCAAATCGGCAAGTTCGCGACCTGCTCAGGTTCTGGTGCGACAAACGCCACTGATAATACTTCGATTACGTCGCCACGCTGGTCGGAAAAACCAATACCACCTTTTAGCAAACGGCTGATCTTAACTAGCTCTGCATCGGTAAGCGGTACCTTGGTGACCTCTCCCGATTTTGGATCGACCGATTGCTTGTAATCCACGGCAACAGATACCGTCTGGCGCTGAACCGTACCCGTTTGGGCACGCTTGTGGCGAATGGTCGTATCCAATTCATAGTTACGGGTCGACTCGCGGTGGACCGAACCATCACTTGAGCCCTTGCCCGACTGAAGGTTAGCAATATCCTGCGGAATGGAACTATCAGCAGGTGGCTGATTGCTCAACGCGCCAGGAATACCAGCAACCACGTTACCGTTATTGTAATCTTCAAGCGTAAACTCACTGCGGGTTGCTTGATTGGACGGATCATAGCGCTTATGCGTTTCTTCCACTGCGCTGAAATCCATAGAGACATCAACCTGAGCGGTATAGTTACCCAAGCCCAATACCGGAATCAATATGGCATCAATTTTGTCGCGTAGGGCCTGCTCCTGCTTACGCTCAAGCTCGTACTCCTTACGCTGTGCGGTTGCGCTCGGATCCTCGCTGCCCGAGCTCAGCAAACGACCATGCTGGTCGGTCACGGTCACCCGAGTCGGCTTAAGCCCCGGTACTGCCGACGCCACCATGTCGACAATTGAATCCACTTCCTGCTGACCCAGCATGGCATTGCCACCTAGGGTTAAAAATACCGTTGCCGATGCTTCTTGGTTATGGCGCACGAATACGCTCTGTTTCGGCATTGCCAACAGTACTTGTGCCTTGCGGACCTGACGAATTTGCTCGATAGCTCGTGCCAGCTGACGCTCGCGACTTAGCTTAAGGCGTTCTTTCTCTAGTCTCTGAGAAACACCAAAACCCATATCCTGAAGCAAAATATCATCGCCTTCGTCGACCTTGGCGTCTAACCCAACGCGGGTCAGCTCCAACTTAAGGCTCGAATAATTTTCAACGGGAACCCGGATCGTGTTGCCATCAAGCTCGTACTGGATTTTCTTCTGGTCAAAATGGTCTAGGATCGGAATCAACTCACTGGTATCGTAAGTACCAAGCGGCCTCATTTCCGGCTCTTTGAGCCAAATAACAACCATGACGATAAGCGCCATGCAAATAGCGACCGACAACACCAATATAATCTGACGCAATAGGTCAAGGTTGCCGAGCATACCATTAACCCGCTTCGAACTTTTTTCTGCTTGGTCCGAACTGCTCAGATCTAGAGCATTATCAGTCAAAGCAGGCGCCGGGGCACTGCCAGCGGCGGCCAGCCCATTATTTGTAGAGATATCCGACACTCAATTATTCCTGCATTAAACCGGCATATTCATTAATTCTTTGTAGGCTTGGACCATCTTGTTGCGAACCTGTACGGTCGCTTCAAAGGCCACGCTTGACTTGTTGCGGGCAATCATCACATCAGAAAGAGACACCGAGCGGTCCCCCTGATCAAAACGGGTAGCCAATTCACTCGACTGTGATTGGATATTATTAACGCTTTTGATTGCATCCCCGAGCAACGCGCCAAAATCCGCACTAACCTGCTGGCCAGTCGCCGGGCGGTTAGTGTTGCTCGCTTCAAGCTTCATGGCCTGCATTTCGGCCTGTAATCCGTTAACTTTCATTCTTTACTCCAACCCGTCAAAAGATGTTAGTAGAGGGCATTATGATATTGTTTTGTTTGTCAGCATGACGAGTCGCAGCCGATTTTGAGGGGTCAAACTGGGATCTTTATTCCAGCATCGCGCATTTTTGCCATTTTATAGCGCAAAGTTCGTGGGCTAATTCCCAATTTTTCAGCAACATCCTTGCGTCGGCCATCACAAGCGCGAATGGTCTCTAGAATAATCGAAAACTCCTGTTCACGCAGCTCATTTCCTAACCCGTCAAACCCTTGCCCTTCCGGCTCTGCCATTTCTGGCTCACCAGCTGGCAGAGAAAAAGACGAAACGCCTGCCGCAACTTTCTCTTGCAGCGCAATAGAATCGAGCCAATCGAGCCCCTCAAGCAGGATGTCACCCGCTTCGACGCATTCATTGCTCGCCAAGATCAAGGCTCGCTGAATCACATTGTCAAGCTCACGAACATTACCCGGCCAAGCATACTGCAACAGCTTCTGTCGCGCCGACTCAGCCAGTACCGGAACCGGCATTCCCTGCTTGCAGCAATGACGCTGCAACAAATGTTCTGCTAATGGCACGATATCCCCTGGACGTTCGGCCAAGGCCGGCCACGTCAATGGAAATACTGTCAAACGGTAATAGAGATCTTCGCGGAACAAGCCATCAACAACATACTGCTTAAGGTCACGGTTACTGGTGCCGATGATCCGCAAATCCAGCTTCACACTTTTGCGTCCGCCTAGACGCTCAACTTCCCGCTCCTGCAATACCCGCAGCAGCTTGGCCTGTAGGTTCAAATCCATCTCACTGATTTCATCAAGCAAGATAGTCCCGCCCTGCGCCTGTTCAAATTTACCCGGGCAAGCCTGTACCGCACCGGTAAACGCCCCTTTCTCATAACCGAACAGAGTCGCTTCCAACATATTGTCAGGGATCGCCGCACAGTTAATGGCAACAAACGGGCCGTCTTTACGCAGCGAATGGTCATGAATATAGCGCGACATCACTTCCTTGCCAGTGCCACTCGGCCCCAGCACCATCACATTGGCATCGGTGCGCGCCACCTTCTCGGCCAAAGCCAGCAACTTAAGCGATTTCGGATCAGCCGCAACCGCCTGAGTCATTTCGGCCTTGATCGGCGCATAACGGCTAACCATATTCAGCAGTACTTCCGGCGCAAACGGCTTAGCCATGTAGTCAATCGCGCCTTCCTTCATCGCCGATACCGCATCTTCGATATTGGCATAAGCCGTCATCAACAATACCGGCAGCTTAGGCCAACTCAGCTTGATACTACGTAGCAGACCAAACCCATCCAAACCCGCCATCTGAACATCGGATACAACGATATCAACCTCGTTGGATTTCAACAGCAGCAACGCCTGCTCAGCGCTTTCGGCCTCAAGCCAGTCATAACCCGCCAGCGACAAAGTATCAACCAATGCCTCGCGCAGGCCTTCATCGTCTTCGACGACCAATATCCGGCTCTGTCTCATTGCATTTCTCCTGCAGCGGTTACCTGTTGTTTTTCGTTATTCATACCGCTTTGCGGTTCTATCAACGGAACAGAAATCGTAAAACACGCCCCCTCCCCCGGCTCCGAAGAGACATGGAGCTGGCCATGGTGAGCTTTGACAACCATTTGCACCACCGCAAGCCCCAAACCGGTACCTTGCTTGCGGGTGGTAAAAAACGGTTCAAGAATTCGCTTTTTGATATCGGGCGCGATACCCGGGCCGTTATCCGTCACCCGAATATGTGCCCACCCCGCATCGGTGGTGATATCCAGTGAAACCCGGCACGCTTTGCCCGCCATCTGGATCGCGTTGGTGATCACATTGGCAACGGCGCTGGCCAATGCATTGGCATTGCCCATAATTTGTCGAGTCTCATCATCGCAATCAAGGCTGAAATCGACATCATTAGCCATCACCTGGCTTTCGACCATCCGCTCCAACTCGTCTAGCCATGCCCCGAGAGAAAAGGCTTCTATCACCTTGTTATCCCCGCCCTTGGCAAACAGCAGCATGTCGTTGACCTGCTTCTCTAAATCATGCAAGCGATCAAGAAGCTTGGTCTGAAAGCGCTCACGTGTCACCGCATTGATCGTCTGCGTCCGTAGGTTAGCTGCATAAAGCATGGCGCTCGACAGAGGTGTACGAACTTGGTGAGCCAGCGAAGCCACCATTCGCCCCAACGAGGAAAGGCGCTGCATCTCGCTGATCCGCGATTGCAGCAAACGGGTTTCCGTCATATCGGTGATAAAAATCAGCTGTCCGCTTTGGCATGCTGAAATGGCTAACCGTACCCGACGGCCATTATGTAAAGAGACCTCGTGGCCATCATCCTCACGCGGCGAAAAAGCCCGCTGGATGATATCCACCCAACGCTCGCCCGCCAACGGTTCGCCCAGTAAGCGATAGGCTTCTGGATTGGCTTCTTCAACTACCCCTTTGGGATCCAAAAAAATAACCCCAGATGGCATAACATCAAAAGCTTGCTGATAACGGGCTACCTGCTGGGGTAGATTATCTGAAGAAGGCGAATAACCACCCATAAAGCGGACCTAAAATACTTATTAATCGTCGATTTTACGATGATAAAGCATTTTTCATGCCAACTAAAAATATTTAATTTCAGTGACTTGTGTTCACTAGAGTGTTTGTTGCAGCGTCAAGAATATGACGCTGCAGGGAGGGTTCAGCGTACGTCTTCTTTATTCAAGCCGTACTTGCGCATTTTTTCCACCAAGGTGGTACGGCGCATCCCCAACATGTCGGCAGCCCTTGCCACCACGCCTGTCTGGGCTTCAAGTGCTTGACGGATCATGTCTACTTCAAGATCTGCCAGCATCTCTTTCAAGTTGACACCTTCCGGCGGCAGACCTGTCGCAGCCAAAAACTCGTCATGTTCAACCGGTTGACAGGCAAACATATCAGCCAATGCTGTACGCTCCTGATCTTCCACTGCGAGGAAATTCTCTTCCGCCCGGAACACCGGAAGGTCGCAATGACGATATTTCATCGGCAAGTGCGTAACATCCACCATTTCGCCCGGATAGAGGATAATCAAGCGCTCGACCAAGTTGGCCAGCTCACGAATATTGCCCGGCCAGTCATGCTCCATTAGCGAATTAATGGCACGCGGCGTAAAGAACACCGGCTTTGCCCCTTCGGCTTCAAGGCGAGCCAGCAATTCTTGCAGCAAAAGCGGGGTATCTTCGATACGCTCGCGCAATGCCGGCATTTCGATTGGGAAAACATTCAAACGGTAGTAAAGATCTTCGCGGAAAGTCCCGTCTTTGATCATCACTTCCAAATTACGGTGAGTCGCAGCCACTATCCGCACATCTGCCTTAATGGTTTCGCTACCACCTACCCGCTCGAAGCAACGCTCCTGCAATACCCGCAACAACTTGACCTGCATCGCCATCGGCATATCGCCGATTTCATCAAGGAACAAGGTACCGCCCTGAGCCAGCTCAAAACGCCCCTTACGAGCAGAGATTGCCCCCGTGAAGGCGCCTTTCTCGTGACCAAACAGCTCACTTTCCAGCAAGTCCGCAGGAATAGCACCACAGTTAACAGGCACAAACGGCCCTTTGCCACGCGAAGAGTGGTAATGAATGTTGCGTGCCGCAACCTCTTTGCCGGTACCCGATTCACCAAGGATCAGCACGCTAGCATCGGTTGCTGACACTTGCTCGATCAAATGGCGAATTTGGCTAATGGCCTCGCTTCGGCCGACCATAGAACGGAAAAGGGTATTTTTGCGGCCCAACTGAGGAACCTGATAGGTCTGCTTGCCCAAATATTCCTGACAGTGACGCAGCGCCTCTGTCATCGGGCTGTAGCTCAGCGGGTAATCAAGATTGCCAATGTAATTCGGCAGCCCTGACAGCTCACGTTCATAATTAGCGAGCGCAACCACTGGAATATGATGCTGAATCCGCAAGAAATCGAGGATCTGCGTCAGGGATTTCCCCTTGCTGATATTCCCCAATAAACAGGCGCTCCATTCTTTTTCCCAGTGCGAATCATTGACCTCTTCTGACGACAAGACTTCGAACTGCTCGCCCAAAAAAAATAGAATGACACTGAGATCATGGCGATGCTGTGCGTCATCATCAATAACGAGGGTTTTTGCTAAACCTTGCATAGAAAAGAATTGCCTGCCTTTGGTGTTTCTAATGATTGGCACCCTGTTTATGGACGGTACGCCATAGTATGCCGAAGCAAGGCCACGGAGGTGGCTATGCCAAGCATAGAGCAAATGGTTGCCGGGTAAATTGGCAACCATTGTAATAGATGTGCGGTAGAAGGCAACTGGCATCCCGAAAAGCTGGGTGCACAGGCCCTATCAAGGTTTGCTATTGATCCAAACTTTGATCTTGCTTCCAAAATATTTCTGGTAATTTCTAATCAACCACGATCGGCGACTGATTATTTTTCCGTCTGGTAATGGAATTCTTCCGGGATTTGATCCCATGCTGATTTGATATCCGTCAGTAGTGTAATGACCTCACTGATCTTTTCCGGATTATTGGTCGCGTTAGCCTCGATAACATGACGCATCATGAAGTCATACAGACGATCAAGGTTCACCGCAATTTCACCACCATCTTCCATCGACAAGCTCTCGCGCAGACTGCCAATAATCGCCAACGCCTTGTTCAGTCGCTCACCTTTCATCGCGGTATTGCCCGCTTCCATGGCCGCCTTACCCTGAACCAATCGCTCAATCGCCCCCGCAAACAGCATCTGCACCACACGGTGTGGTGATGCACTTGCCAACTGTGAGTTTACCGATACTTTCTTATATGCCTGAAGGGAGCCTCGCATACCTTTTTCCTAATTATTTCTGATCATTTGATAAACAGCCACTGACTTCTTGGCCTTTTGGTTAGTCAGTAACTTACTTCTAATTCGGGCACTGTTTTGTTCTAACAGCTGCTTCAAATCCTGAGTTCGCGTTTGAATATCATCAAACTTACTACGACTTAACGTCTTTTGATCACGCAACAACAGGGTTACTTGCTGATGGCGTGCCGCTACCAGCTTTTGCAGCTGCTCGGGAAAATCATCATTGTATTCATCTGCCGCCAGCAGAGATGAGATTTGCTGTTCTAGCTGGGTTAGTTCATCCATCTTTCATCCTTACAGTAGCAGGCTCTGCATCGTGGAAAGCTCTGTGTTCATCTTGGCGATAGCAGCATCCATCGCGGTCAATTGCTTATAGGTACGATCTTCAAAAGCAGCCATTCGCTCATTGAGATCCGTCATCCCATCTTCAATCCGCTCCTGCTCGCTTTTCAGGCTGTTTTCCCTATTGGTCAACGAACCATCACTACCAACAAAGCCTTCCAGCAGCTTATCAGCTTTTTTCAGAAAGCCTTCGTCACCATAGAAGAAGGCACTGGCTGCCCCATAATTGTCCTTGATGATTTCTTCAAGGATCTCGTCATCGATCTCAAGCTCACCTTCTCGCGTGGTGGTCACCCCAAAATCAGACATCTGGTAGGTCTTGCCATCCGAACCGGTGATCGGGTTATTGAACAAGCTGCGCATCTGACCTAAGAGGGAGTTAGCTAGGCTGTCGCCAACGAGTGGACCGCCTTTTTTCGCTTCAACATCGTATTTCGACTGCTCTTCAATCATCTTGAACATGCTGTTATACGATTCAACCAGTTGTTTAATAGCATCTTCTGGCTTTTTGGTGTCATTGGTAATTTCAATGATCACATTTTTGACTTCTTCATCGTCAGTCGGCTTGCCCGAACCCGTTGTGCCTGTCAGTTTACTGACATCAAGGGTTACCCCTTCGAGCACATCTTCAAACTTGTTGGTATCACTATACACATGCGAGAAACCATCAATAACGATATGGGCATCTTGGGCTGGCTGGATCTGCTTCATCTCGACGTTCGCATCAGGAGCCGCCGGATCAAAGGTCAACTTAGACAGCTCTCCCGTTGCCCCGCTGGCATCAATCTTGACCGAGTTTTCCTTGCCGGTTTTACTGCTGGAGAAGACAATTTTGGCGCCATCTTGGTCCGTCATGATAGTGGCGGTAACCCCTGGGTTGTCTTTGGCCTTGTTGATGGCAGTTACCACATCTTTAAGACTACTCTTGTTTGAATCGATGTTAACCGTCATCGATTTGTCACCCACCGACAGAACAAGATCACCACTACCTAAACGAGCCTTAGGGTCCGCATCAAAACTGTTAGCACTGGCCAAACGGTGACTCTGTGCTAACGCTTTAACCTCTACCGAATAGCGGCCGTTTTGCGCGTTACTCTCAACACTGGCGTCAACAAAATCCGAGTCTGACGATGTGACTTTATTATTGTCAAACACATCATCTTCATCGAATTTTTCAAACATTTCCTGAAATTTACTGGCTGATGACTTAATTTGGCCGTAGGCGCTCAACGACACCTCAACTTTAGCCATCTGCTCACTCAAGCGCTGTTGCTTGGGCGTACGTTCCGCCGCGACCAACTGCTGCGTCATGCCGGCTACATCTAACCCTGAGCCCAAACCACTGGCTGATAATCCCATAGATACCTCTGTGTAATCCTCACTGCCATCTCAAGCCCAACGTTAAGCTCAAATTTCTCAGCAGTTATATAGAAAATCAATGCAATTTTTATACCGCTTTTATCTTTACGTTCTACTCATTGTATTAAGTAGCTCATGATTAATCGCCCCACTCTTTTCTATAAAAATGGAAACGATTACCCCCCACAAAAAAGACGATTTAAACATGGAAAAAGATTGCCAAAGGATACAAAAAAGGCCCGGCAAAGCCGGGCCTTTCAACTCTTCGTCTAAGCGAAATAGACCTTACAGTAGGCTTAGAGCTGCCTGTGGGTTCTGCTTAGCTTGAGCAAGGATAGACGTACTTGCCTGCTGTAGAATCTGGTTCTTAGTCAGGTTAGTGGTTTCAGATGCGAAATCCACATCCTTGATACGGCTGTTAGATGCAGTCACGTTCTCGTTGATGTTAGACAGGTTGTTCAGGGTATGGTTGAAACGGTTCTGTACCGCACCAAGATCTGCACGCTGTGAGTCGATACCTGCGATTGCCGCATCGATAACTGCGATTGCATCTTGAGAACCTTTGGCTGTTGACAGGTCAATATCCGCTACTGAGTTCTTCTCACCAACGAGGTTAGCAGCAAGCTGAGCAGCACCATCACCCGTTACAGAGAAGTTGCTGTCTGAAGATAGTGACAACTTGGCGTTCTTAATTAGGCTATGGCCATTGTCATCAGCGCTATCGCCATCCATCTTAATACCGCCATCAGCCCCTTTAGTTGCACCAGTAACCTGAATAGAATCAACGCCTTCAGCTGTAAGCTCCAATGATTTTTCATCATCAGACAGTTTCACATCATAGCCTGACTTGCCCAGGTCTTCGGCCAGTTTGTCCATCTTGCCGTTATATTTCGACAATTCAAACTTATCATCACCGATTTGCAGCGTGCCTTTTTCAGCAGATGAAAGATCTGACAGTGTAGTGGTAGCTGATGTTTCAGCCTTGACACCTGTATTAGCACCATTAATTTTATCTGCGATGTCAGTGACCTTATCTGTAGCCACAGTTTTGAATGTCGCATCACCATCTGGACCAGAGATATTAATATCTTTACCCGCGGTCGCAGTTGCAACCTTAGCTGTACCAGCTGCACCCTTAGTAACAGCGTCTTTACCAAATACTGAACCTTCGGTGCCACCAGCAGTGAAATTACCGATTGCATCAGCAGAAATATCACCTAATGTAATACCGATAGTTTCGTTTGCGTTAGAGCCGATCTGGAATTCTTTAGTACCGTAGCTACCGTCAAGCAGCTTGCTACCACCGAAAGTAGTTGTTTCAGCGATACGAGTCATGTCAGCCTGAAGTGCAGAAACTTCTTTCTGGATTGCAGCACGGTCGTCATCAGAGTTTGAGCCGTTAGCAGACTGCAAGGCCAAGTCACGCATACGCTGTAGCATGTTGGTAGATTCCTGCATTGCACCTTCCGCTGTCTGTGCAACAGAGATACCGTCGTTGGCGTTACGCATTGCAACGTTCAGACCGTTGCTCTGGCTAGTTAGACGGTTAGAGATTTGCAGACCAGCGGCATCGTCTTTTGCGCTGTTGATACGCAGACCAGTAGACAGACGCTCCATGCTTGCGCTTACGTTGTTAGATGCATTGCCTAGGTTGCGCTGGGCAGTCATTGCAGAAATGTTAGTATTAACTGTAACAGCCATAATTTGCTTCCTGTTGATAGCAACCCAGCTAGATTAGCGGGGGGCTTGGGATTAAAGAGTTTTGCTTCAGTACTTTTGTTAACGGCACCCGAAATGATTCCTTTAGGATTTTTTTTAATTTTTTCTTCTAGTGCTTTGAAATAGCGGAATATATGGGGTTCAGAGCAAACAAAACGCGTTCAATAACGAAAAATAGCGGGAAAGATAGAGGAATAATTGAACATAAAAAAAGCGGCAGTCTCCTGCCGCTTTTTTGTTGCTACCTAAATAGAGTGCCAATTACAGGTAGTTAAACAATGACAGCTCTTTGGTCTTGTTAAACGCCGCCTGAGAAGCCTGCATCGCCACCATATTCTGGTTCATATCGATGACCGCCTTGCTGTAATCGATGTCTTCAAGGCTACCCTTGGCATTATTAACGGCCAATTCAAAGTCTTTGTGCTGCTCTTCAAAAGTATCGAGCTGCTTAAGACCGACACCCACTTCAGAGCGACGTTGGTTCATATGAACATAAGCAGCACTCAAATCATCGATAGTCTGCTGCAATCCTGCCTGTGCTTCTGCCGATGCGGTTGGGTACTGAGAGTAATCAATCGCGCTCTTAATGGTATCAAACACGCTGAACGTCTTGCCCGGATTCAGGCTCACTTCGTCATCAGGCTTGATATCGCCATCGAACTGAAAATCCAAATCGATGGCACTACCTGCCGTCGCGTCCTTGTACTGGATCCCTTTGGTGGCATCATAAGCCCCCGTCGCCAACTGAACACCGTTGGTATCATCGTACAGTTCGTAATTCAGCCCGCCAGTACCGTTATCGACAAAAGCAACCCGGTATTCATTGGTGTCATTCGGATCCTTATTAGTCGCCGACTGCACGTTCAGGGTCGATCCGCTCTGCAAACCAGCAAAATTAGGGCGATAATCACCATACGGGTTTTCGATCCCCATAAAGACCTGCTCACCCGGCTGGCTGGTCTGCACAAACACCGAGGTGTCGATTCTCGCCTCGCGGTGGCCATCATCACCCAGATATTTGATCGTACCAGAAGCATCAGCAACAAATGGCTTATTGTTGAACTGATTACCGGCAAACATAAAGTTGCCGCCCTCATCTTGGCTATTGGCCAGATCCAACATACTGTCGTAGAGAGTTTCCAGTTCAAAGGTGAACGCACCACGGTCGTCGCCGGTCATCGCACCGTTGATCATCCCGATCACCCGCTGCTTGGTTAGGTCAATCTGGCCTTCGGCATCAGTCAGCGCCGTTTCAAGGCTATTGAGACGGTTGCCAGCCAAAGTGATGGACTTCTGGAACTGCTCAAACTGCACCAACTGCTGCTTGTAGTTCTGGGTAGAAACCGATGCCACCGGGTCATCGCCCGCGGTTTGCATCCGCTTGCCCGTCGCCAACTGCTCGTTGGTCACGTTGATCTGGCCCTGCTTGCGCATCAGGTTCGAAGTGAGGTTTTGATACTGGGTAAATGTCGCTACTCGGTTAATCATACTGCTTCCCTATTACACCGCACGCATCAGGGTATCGAAAGTTTCTTGTGCTACCGTCATGATCCGCGACGAGGCCATATAAGCCTGCTGGAACTTCATCAGGTTAGCCGCTTCTTCATCAAGGTTAACCCCAGACAAGCCGGTGACCCGCTCAGTAGCGGCATCGAAATCAAGCTGGCTGATCTGGCTAAATTTTTCCGCATTCATCTTCTGAATACCAATATCACTGGTCAGCCCTTCAAACAGGTCGATCACCGACGAGCGGCCATCGTTCATGGTTTTGTCTGTCTGAACTTTCTGGATATTGATCAGGTTGGAGTTGTCACCTTCTGCCGGGCGCATACCCAGCTGTACGGTGTAACTGTCTTTTGCCTCAGCACTGCGGTTGATTTTCAGTGCCGCCGTTCCGTTGGCGCTACCATCATCAAAGCGGATCAGGTTATCGCCTAGCGGGTAGTCCAACGCCGCGACAGTTTTGCCATCGGCATCTTTCAAATCGACAGCTGCACCAGCAGCATCCGTCACTGACAACTTGCTGCCGTCATCAGAAATTTTAACTTGGTATGTCCCTTTGATCCCGCTACCCGCTACCGCTTCAACCGTGGCATTGCCGGTATTGTTCTCACCTTCGGTGACATAGCGCTGCGCCGCCAATGCGTTAGGCTTGTCGGTTGCTAGTGCAATATCGCTGGCAGCACTGCGAACAGGACGGATCAGTACAGTTTCATCCGGCTGGGCGGCCTTGGTGATATCAATCACCATGCCGTCAACTTCAATCTTCTGCGCCTCGGACGTTGAGGCTCCTGGCTGGGCCACCAACTCGTCGTCACTGTTATACAGCGAGTAGCTATAGGTTGTGTTGCCGCCGGTCGTCGCCACTTCGGTTTTCAGGCGGTACTCGGTCGCTTTTAGCTCGCTGACATTATCAATCGCAACGCTGATGTCAGCCGTACTGCCAACCGGTGCAAACACGCGCTGTTTCTGAATTTTAGGATCATTGACATCGGTAAACAGGTTTTTGCCCTGATTACCTTCAAGATCCAAACCCTGTCGCTGCATATCGTTAATTTGGCTGGAAAAGCCAAGGGCCATCCGGCCGATTTCGTCACGCGCCTGATCAACCACGTTATCGCGGAATGTCATCAATGTGCCCAACTTGCCACCCAACGACTCACTGTCGATCGGTTTGGTCGTATTGCCGTTCTCGATGCCGACCTGAGTCTGACGAGGATCCGGATTGCCGCTCGTCACGGTCAACTTGGCTGACTCAATACCTGAAACCAAGGCATGACCACCGCCGAGCATGACGGTAAAGGCCGGGTTGCCTTTATTTTCCAGTACGGTCACGTTGCCGTACTGAGCAAGCTCGTTAATCAGCGTCTGCTGCTTGTCGTACAGATCGTTGTTTTCGACATTAGGGTTTTCAAGAATACGGGCGTTCAAGGTGGCAATTTCTTGCCCTATCGTATTGACGCGCGTCACTGACGCCCCAAGCTGATCACTTACCGACTTGTACATATCGTCAAGGTTTTCGCTGGCGCTGTTTAGCGTGCTTGCCACTAGGCCAGCCGTCGATAGTACCGCCTTGCGCGAACCCATATCATTAGGGTGATCGGCCAAACTCTTCACCGCATCATAATAGTCATTCATGCTATTCACGGTTTTGCTGGCGTTACTGGAGATAAACTCATCCATCACGCTGAGCTGAGAGGCATTTTCAGAACTCTCATTCAATTGCGTGGTGGTCAGCGTCAGCTCCCGGGCAGCAAAGCGGTCATAAGCTCGGCTGACGTTATCAATGTAGCCACCAGTACCATAATGATTACCACCATGCCAAAAAGCATCATTGGTTTTCTGCTCGGCTGCCTGACGGCTGTAACCCGGTGTATTAACATTGGTTATATTGTGGCCAGTCACATTCAACTGCTTCTGAGTCGTCTGCAGACCACTCATACCCAGTTGCATCAAATCTAACGCCATTGCCTCTCTCCCAGTTGCGCCAACGCGCCAATCACCTATCTATAGCGACGTAATAAATGCAAAAATCAGGCCACATTTTAGTACCTGTACAAACCCAGATCTTATATATCGACCAAGAAGGGATAAACCGAGAGGGGAAATTGATTGCTAGACCCAGCATCATAAGGCGGGTAAATGCGGTCAAAAAAACCAAATAAAACAGATACCCCTAGTTTTTTGCTTTTAGCGGCTTATAATGTCGTCAGTAAAAACAGATAAAAAAACACAAAATAATATAGAGAGTCATTATGAACATAGGTGTTGCCACCCTGTTAGGCTATGCGATCAAAGAGATCGTTGCCCCGATCATTCTCGACGGCATGGATGTCGAAAAAGAACCGCCTGTTGAATCAAGTGATATTGATAAAGCTATCTCTGCCAGTGAAGATACGCTCAGAGCTGTTACCTCAATCGTCGATATTTTTGTTTAAAATCCTCAAACTGCCTCAATTTTCTCGCATCCGCGAGACTGACGTGTTTTTTTATCAAGACGTAGTGCCGGACAATCACCGCTCTACGTCAAAATAACAAGGCAGTAGCCCCCTGCAAAATCACTTCCCTCTAATACAAATTCAGCACACCCAGCTCCCTATCCCATAAACGTTGTAGGACTATCGCTATCCTAGCGCCGCTTATTTATTGAAACTGAATGTGCCGAATCTGCCATGATTGCTGTGGCTTATTTATCCATGATGCCGCTGACCTTATCCCAAACCTGCAATACTTTTTCGCTGTATTTCGGATCGGTGGCATAGCCTGCCTGATGCAATTCCCGAACAAACGCCTCCGGCTGCTGAGTTTGCTCTAGCGCTTTCTGGTAACGAGGGTTCTGCTTGAGGAATTGGACATAATCATCGAAACTCTCACCATAATTATCATAAGAACGGAATGCAGCCGTCTCCTTGACCGGAATACCCTGGTGAAACTCCAGTGTTTGGGTGGCAATCTTTTTCCCATCCCACCGCTTATCGGCTTTGATATTAAACAGGTTATGGCTGTGATCTGCCGCATTGGTGATCACTTTCTGGCCCCAGCCCGTTTCCAACGCCGCCTGCGCAATCAATACGCCAGGATCGACCCCAAGCGCCTTACTCGCTTTCATCGCGTACGGTTTCATCGCATCGACAAAGCTCTGCGGCGAGTCAAAACGCGGGGCTTTCACTACGGGCTTGGCTACCGCAACCGCTGACTCTGAGCCCTGAGACGCCATAGGATCCGGTTTGCGTGCCGCATCAATGGCTGCGGCAAACTGCTGGCGTACCTGCAACTCGCGCTCGCTATCACTTCGCGCCAAACGGGTAGACGGATCAGCCGCCTGAGGCCGAAGAAAGGTTTGCTCAGCCTCTGCTTCCGACTTTTTCTCTGTTTCTGAGATACCAGCCACCGCCCCGAGCTGCTCCACAATCAAATCAGCCAGCCCAAGCGTACCGTTTGAACTGAGCTCACTGGCCATCTGCTCATCGTGCATTTGCTCGAAGAACTTGGTGTTACTGCTGCTCATCAGATCCGACTCGAATGCCTCGTTGGCCTGACGCATCGACTTGAACAGCATCTGGGTAAAGATAGATTCGAACTGCTCGGCAGCCGCACGCAGCGACTGCTCCTCGTCATTGCCGATACCCGCACGCAGGCGATCGAGGCTGGAAAAATCATTGATAAAGCCCGGTGATGTCGTTTTCATCGTGATACCCCGTTAAATGATAATCAACTGGCCTTCAATAGCGCCGGCCTGCTTGAGCGCCTGCAAAATGGCCATCAGATCCGACGGTGCCGCCCCAACCTGATTAACCGCCCGCACCAACTCATCAAGGGTGACACCCGGCTCGAACTTGAACATCCGGGCATTGTCTTCAGTCACATTCACATCACTGTTGGGAACAACCACAGTCTGGCCTCCCGACATCGCGTTAGGCTGGCTAACCGAATAGTTCTCTTTGATCGATACCGTCATTCCGCCGTGGGTGATCGCGGCTGGCTTGAGTTTCACATGCTGGCCAACCACAATGGTGCCGGTGCGTGAATTGACAATGATTTTTGCTGCCCCATCGGCAGGATCGAACTCTAGGTTTTCCAACGTGGACAAGAATGCCACCCGCTGACTGATATCGCGCGGAGCACGTACCCGCACCGAGGTCGCATCGATAGCGGAAGCCATCTGCGGACCGAGAAAGCCATTGACCGCATCGGCCATTCGCTGCGCAGTCGTGAAATCAGACTCGAACAGGTTAAACGTCAGGTAATCGCCGCGCCCGAAAGGATTTGGCACCTCCTGTTCAACCATTGCCCCGTTGGAAATCCGACCGACCGTCGGGGTATTGCCGACCACTTTCGAGCCATCAGCACCGGTGGCACTGAAGCCCCCAACCACCAAGCTGCCTTGGGCAACGGCATAGACCTTGCCGTCCAGACCTTTCAAGAAGGTTTGCAGCAAAGTACCGCCCCGTAGGCTTTTGGCCGAGCCAATTGACGATACCGTAATATCAATCGTCTGGCCTTGTTTGGTAAACGGCGGCAAGGTTGCATTTACCGCCACAGCGGCAACGTTTTTGGTTTTCGGCTTGGTACCCGGCGGCAACTGAATACCAAAATTCTGCAGCATGGCGTTGAAACTCTGGTCGGTAAACGGCGTCGTCTCGCCGGTCCCCGGCAAACCAACAACCAGACCATAACCAACCAATTGGTTACTCCGCACTCCGGCCACCTCGGCAACGTCTTTGATCCTCGCAGCCTGTACCGGCAAGGCTGCCAGTACCAATAACGCTACCCATAGCTGTTTCAACATGCCTTGCCTGCTCCGTTATGTTTCATTAGCAAAAGTATTTCCAAAATAGAAGGCCCACCGAAGGTGGGCCGTACATTAGATGGTGACATTGAAAAATTTTGACAACCAGCCCTGATCCTGAACATCCTGCCGGTCACCCGTGCCGGAGTACTGGATACGCGCATTGGCAACGCGGGTAGAAAGCACCGTGTTTTCCTGCGAGATATCATCCGGACGGATAGTACCACTCAAACGAATGTATTCTTCGCCAGTATTGAGCAGCAACCACTTCTCGCCACGCACCACCAAGTTGCCGTTTGGCAAAACATCGACAACCTCGACCGTCACCGAGCCTTTGATGCTGTTGCTCTGGTCAGCAGAACTGCTGCCCTCGACCTTGTTGGCGTTCGATACTCCGTAGGAGATATCATGGCTGCCAATATTCAGCTTCTGGCCACCCAGCATCAGCGGATCCATCGACAAATCCGTGGATTTATCGAGATCGGAACTCGCGCTCTTTTTCGCTTGGGTCTGCTCTTCCAGCATAATGGTGACAATATCACCCAGCCCACGCGGCTTGGTGTCGTCATACAGATCTTGCGCATGACTCATGCTAAACAGCGACCCGGTTGAGGTGGCATAGTGAGCCGGCTTTTCCTGCGGGCGAATACTACTCCAAGCAGGATCGCCAGCTTCTGGATCTTCGCGTTTGCGAAGAAGATCCACTAGTCCCTTGCTCTTTTTCTCGTTGGTCCCTTCGACCGCATCAACCGTAGTCGTCGCCTGAGCCACGTCCGATTCTTGCGTCTCAGGTGACTGAGCACAGCCACCAAGGCCCAAAACCACCATCAAAAAAAGGTATTTTTTCATCATGTGCAGCCGCCCCGTTATAGCTGCTGGTTCACGTAGCTCAACATCTGGTCTACCGTCGAGATAACCTTCGAGTTCATTTCGTATACACGCTGGGCTTCAATCATATTAACCAGCTCTTCGGTCACGTTGACGTTGGAAGATTCCAGCATCGACTGACGAATTGAACCCAAGCCTTCCAAGCCCGGTACACCTTCTTGAGGATCACCGCTGGCACCGGTCGGTAAGTACAAGTTCTGGCCAATTGGCTCCAAGCCGCCTGGATTGATAAATGATACCGTGGCGATCTGACCAAGTACCTGATTTTCCTGCTGACCACGGATACGGGCAGACACCTCACCATCAGTACCGACAGTCACGCCCACCGCATCTTCTGGGATCACGATTTCAGGCTGAAGCTGATAACCCGAGCCTGTTGTAACCATCTGGCCTTCAGAGTTAACCGTGAACTGGCCATTTCGGGTATAGCCCATGTTGCCGTCCGGCAGCAGGATCTGAAAGAAGCCATCGCCTTCAATCATCATATCCATAGCATTGCTGGTCGTCTGGCTGTTGCCTTGGGTAAAGACTTTCTGGGTCGCTACCACTTTCGAGCCGGCACCCAACATCAAGCCACTTGGCATCTCGCTGTCTTGGGTAGACTGGCCGCCTGGCTGGTTGATATTCTGATAAAACAGATCTTCGAACACCGCACGGCTCTTTTTGAAACCGACGGTCGAGGCGTTAGCCAAGTTGTTCGAAATCGTCGAAATATTGCTTTGCTGGGCGTCAAGGCCAGTCTTACTCACCCATAATGCTGGATGCATTGTTGTTTCCTTCTATCCGTTATTAGCCCAGTCGCAGCAGTGATGACGATGCCTCGTCCATCTCTTCGGCGGTTTTCATTAGCTTGACTTGCATTTCGAAATGACGCTGCAGATCGATCATACTGGTCATCTCGCCTACTGCGTTCACGTTACTGCCCTCTAAGGCGCCGGTCAGCAAAGAGACCCCTGCATCGGCATCAAAGACCTCACCGGGATTTTTCGATTTGAACAAGCCATTGACGTCCTTGAACAAATCACCATTGTTCGGACGTACCAACTTGATACGATCAATCGTTTCCATAGCATCAGGCGGCGCGCCCTGTGGCAATACCGAAACAGTACCATCTGTGCCAATTTCAATTTTGCTGATTGGGAGAGGGATAAAAATAGGCCCGCCACTCTCACCAACCATTAAGTTGTCAGTGCTGTTGAGCAGCATGCCCGTCTGGTCAATCTTCAATCCGCCAGCACGGGTATAGGCTTCCTCGCCAGAGGGATCCATCACCGCCATCCAGCCGTCACCTTGGACAGTCACGTCCAAATCTCGCCCGGTGGTCATTACCGAGCCTTGAGCAAAGTTCTGCCCCGGCCTTTCAGTCATCGCAAACACACGGCTCGGAAGCCCTTCACCGTAGGCCTGCATCGAACGCGCCTGCTCCAAATCAGCACGGAAGCCGGTTGTTCTAACGTTGGCAAGGTTGTTGGCATGCAGTTGCATCCCGTACATATCCTGCTTGGCACCGCTCATGGCCAAATACAGAGCACGATCCATTCTTGACTCTCCAATCAAAAGATATCGCTTTAATGCAAAAATTATGCCACTAAATTCACCAACATTTCGTCACCAGTGCACGATAAACTCATGGGTTAGCAGGCGACTACATACAGTGCAGAGGACGAAAAGATCGCAAGACGGCAAGCGAGCAAAGCGGAAGGTGGAGCATTGGGGGGAAAATAATGAGGGGAAAACAATTGCCGCCTTGAAACAAGACGGCAATATAATATGCGCACTAACTGAATTAGCGGATTTGCAGAATGTTCTGCTGAAGCTGGTTGTTCACGTCCAGAGCACGCGAGTTGGCCTGGAAGTTACGCTGGGCAGAGATCAGATCCACCAGCTCCTGGGTCATATCGATGTTGGACTGCTCCAGTGTGCCGTTCTTGATTGCACCGAACGAACCCTGTGATGCATCACCCCAAATCGGAGCACCCGATTCCTGGCTCACCTTCCACATAGTACCGCCCTGCTGGCTCAAGCCCTGATCGTTAGGTACGCGAACCAATGCCACACGACCAACGACCACATCCTTACCGTTAGAGTAAGAGGCCAAAATGTTGCCATCAGGATCGATATCTACATTCGACAGGTAACCCGTCGTCGCACCGTCAGCATCTTGGAAGCGGCGAACTTCGAACGGCGAAGAGTACTGGGTAGTATTGCTGTAGTTCATCGACAGCTTCTGGGTGTCATCGGCACCGCCAACGTTAACGCCTGCAGTCTTGAAATCCACTGTCGGGAATTTGTCAGGCGATGTCATCTGGCCAGCTGAGTCAAACGTCATCTTATGGCCAACCAAGCTACCGTTAGTCACGTAGTGTGCATCAGTTGTTGGCAAATCAATATCCAGACCAGTCTCTACGCCGTTTTTATCCGTCACGGTGTAGTAGACCTGCCATGAGTTTGGCGTAGTCGGGCTTTCTGACACATAGTAGGTCGATAGCTTGTATGGCTGACCTAGCGAATCGTACATGGTCGATGAGGTCGACTTGTTGTACGAATCAGGGTTAGCGAAATCAAACGGTGAATTGATCGGCTTGCTCTCGCTGTTTGGCAGGTTAAGGCCAATCTCAATATTGCCAGATTGCTTCGGTGAGCCGAAGGTATCTTCAATCTTCAGTGTTTTCGGCTCATAAGAGGATACCGAACCGGTTTCTCTGTTTACGTCATAACCAAGAATGAACTGGTTCTCAGAGTTGACGATTTCGTTGTTGCTATTAAGGTGGAAGGCACCGTTACGCGTCAGGGCATTGTTCGATGGCTCGTTCTTGTTCGGCGCAACAGCAAAGTAACCCGCACCCGTAACTCGAAGATCAAGCGGGTTGTTGGTGTAGATGCTCGAGCCTTCGTGAAACTGCTGGGCAACGATTGACGTCTGAACGCCACCACCGGTTGTAGTCTTACTGTTGGAGAAAATTGAGTTCGAATACACGTCGGAAAATTCGGCTCGAGACTCCTTGAAGCCATAAGTATTGGCGTTGGCGATGTTATTACTGGTTGTGTTCAAATCTTTTTGAGCCGCACCCAAGCCACTCAACGCAATATTCATACTCATTGTCGTTATACCTCGTTATTATTTTGCCTTGCCAATCTGCACAACTTCAGCCAAGTTAAATGGCTTATCGAAGCCAGCAAGGTTAAGCATGACGCCGCCCTCACCTTTGCCAAGCAACACACTGTTCACGCTTGCATTGGTAAAGACGTCAAATTCTTTGTTCTGACCACTGACCATACCGGATACCTTGATGGTGTACTGACCAGCAGGCAAAGGTTTGCCGTTTTCGTCCAGCCCGTCCCATGCGATGTCATGCTCGCCGGCACCCTTCGCACCAAGATCGATGGTACGGATCAGTTCACCGCGCGGTGTTTCTATCCGCATGACCGCCTGATCAAGCGAATTAGTCAAGCGAACCTGACCGCTGATCCCGCCTTCCTCAGTCTTATAACTGGTTGATTTCGGGATCAACACATCCTGTCCCACCAGCGATGATGCCTGCAGGGCTTGGTTGGATGTCATGGCGGTATTAAGCAGGCCAAACTGTTCATTCATTTGGGTGATCCCGTCCACCGTGGCGAACGAGGCCATCTGGGCAATCATCTCGTCGTTACCCACTGGCTTGAACGGGTCCTGCTGAGCCAACTGCTTGGTTAGCAGCGACAGGAAATCTTCCTGCTTTAGCTCGTTCTGACCCGTAACCTTTTGCTCGTCCAGGACTTTCTTTTCCTGCATTTCCTTAAGCTGGTCCATATAGGTCAGGCTGCCGCCTTGGCCGATGCTACCGTTAATTGCACTCATCAGGTTCTCTCCTTATGCCTTATTTGCCCATCTGCAAGGTTTGCATCAGCATCTGCTTGCCGGCATCTGCCACTTGCACGTTAGTTTGGTAAGAGCGCGAGGCCGAGATCATATTGGCCATCTCTTCCATAACATTGACATTAGACTTGTAGATAAAGCCCTCTTCATTGGCAAGAGGGTGATCCGGGTTATATTCAGCGTTGAGCGGCTTCTGGCTCTCGACAATCCCCTTCACTTGTACCGGCACACTGTCTTCGCGCTGGTAACTAGCACTTTGCAGGGCCGCCGCAAAGATTGGGTGGCGGGCCTTATAGGTTTCTTCAGCCGAGCTACTCACGCTGTTGGCGTTGGCCAGGTTACTCGATGTGGTGTTGAGTCGTACGGACTCCGCACTCATAGCCGAGCCGGAGACATTGAAAATATTGAACAAACTCATTGATTACTCTCCTTTCAATGCCTTTGAGAGGTTCTTGAATTTTGAACCGAGGAAATCCAGTGATGCCTGATATTCGATTGCGTTCTGCATGAACAAGTTCTGCTCAAGCTGCGCGTCCACGGTGTTGCCGTCGCCTGTATCTGGCTGGGTTGGCACCCGGTACTTCTGCTCACCCATCACGTGCGACGAAGAGGCAGCAATATGCCGACCATTGGTTCGGCTAAGGCCAACTGTTGCCCCCGAGGTTGCCGCATTGAGCGCTCGCTTGAAGTCAATATCTTTGGCTTTGTAGCCTGGGGTATTGGCATTGGCAAGGTTGCTGGCCAAGGTTTCGGCGCGCTTGCCCCTAACGCCAACCGTGTACTGGTGTACACCCAGTGCTTTATCAAAAGAAATCGACATACTGCCTCCATCATTCACTGGCCAATAATAAGCAAATGATGTGCCAACTTATTGTTAGCGCTCCAACTTTGCCCTTATCCAGACGATCCCGGCACGCTGGGAACGAAAATGGACGTAAAAAAAGCCCCTGGGCCTATTTCAGCTCAGGGGCTTTTCTACTTCAGAATTTTCAGCTGCCGCCAATCACTTCAGTTTGTAGATAATTCCAGGGTTACAGCGAATCATCTCAAACTTATCACTCAGCCCGGTCAGTGACTCCGATGCACCAAGCAGTAGGTAACCGCCAGGATTAAGGCTTGCCGCCATCTGGTTCAATACCTTGGCTTTCATTTCTGGCGAAAAGTAGATCAGTACGTTTCGGCAGAAGATGATATCGAACTTACCCAACAGCGCATAGCTGTCTTTGAGGTTCTGCGGGCGGAAGTTCACCATCCGCTTCACCTTGTCATTGACCTTCATCCGGCCATCGCCGTTGTCTTCAAAGAACATCCGGCGGCGCTCAGGCGACAAACCACGGCTCAGGGCCAGGTTATCGTATGCCCCGACACGGCAGGTATCCAGCATAGTCTGGGAGATATCGGTCGCGGTGATCTGCACCCCGCCCGTTAGCATTCCCGGACGACGACCTTGAGTTTCCAGCACGGTCATCGCAATTGAATAAGGTTCCTGACCCGATGAACTTGCAGCCGACCACACCTTGAGTGGGCGTTTGTTGGCGGCCAGTTCCGGCAGAATTTTATCGGCCAGTACCGTAAACGGGTAGGTATCGCGAAACCACAGGGTTTCGTTGGTTGTCATCGCATCCACCGCGGCCACACGCAAATCACGATTGCGACCGGAAATCACCAGCTGAAGCAGTTCAGACAGTGACGGTAGCGAAAAACGGCTAAGCAAAGGGCTCAAACGGCTACGTACCAGATACTGCTTACTGTCGCCGAGTACAATGCCGCACTGGCCTTCAAGAAACCGGCAGAACTCACGGTATTCCTGATCATTTATCGTTACAGCTGTCATTTACTACTCAATTTCTTTGTTTTTAATTTGGCATTGCCGCTTTTACAGCAGCGCCCAGTTCATCTGGGTTGAACTTCGGAATAAACGCATTGGCGCCTACCCGCTCAACCATCGCCTGGTTAAACACACCGCTCAATGAGGTGTGCAAGATAACATGCAGGTCTTTCAGGTTTGGATCGTTACGAATTTCCGCTGTCAGGGTGTATCCATCCATTTCAGGCATTTCGATATCCGAAATCACCAGCGCAAGCTGCTTGTGGATATCATCTTCCTTCGCCATGCTACGCAGGGTATTGATGGCTTCTTTACCGTCTTTCACCAATACGCACTCACAGCCGATCGCCTCAATGGCACGCTGAACCTGCTTACGAGCAACACTGGAGTCATCGGCAACCAATACTCGGCTTACCGGCGGCAAGTCATCCACCAAGGTTTCCAGTACCGTGTTGGTAATATCAGTGTTCACCGGCGAAATTTCATCGAGGATTTTTTCAACATCGAGGATTTCAACCAACTCGTTGTCAATCTCGGTGACGGCTGTCAGGTAGTTGGCCTTACCCGCGCCTTTCGGCGGCGGCAGGATTGACTCCCAGTTCATGTTAATGATGCGCTCAACCGAAGAAACCAAGAATCCCTGAATCGAACGGTTGAACTCAGAGATAATCACGAAGCAGTTATCCAAATCATCAATCGGACGACCACCGGTCGCCAGACTCATATCAATAACAGAAATCGTCTGACCACGAATATGGGCGATCCCTTTTACCAACGGGTGAAGGTTGGGCATGGTTGTCAGCTTTGGACACTGCAACACTTCTTTAACTTTAAATACGTTAATCCCGTAACGCTGACGGCGCTGCAAACGGAATGTTAGCAATTCCAAGCGGTTTTGGCCGACAAGTTGCGTTCGCTGGTTGACTGAATCCAGGATCCCCGACATAAGGATGACTCCGTGTTATTCGTTTTTATTTTTGATACGCATTCACTGATTGGCTTATGATAACAGCGCTGATCATAATCAGCCTCTACCACCATCCCATACTTCCCACACCGCAAGACTGCAATACATGGGCATAGAAAAGAGCATTAACCGTGAACCCGAGAACATTTTTTCGTTTGATAATTGTATTTATCGGCCTAATGGCCACATTCTTTAGTACATTTCTTCTCGCAGAAACGCAAGATAACATCAATGACGTACGCAAGGCTGCTGAATTATTTGTCTCTCAACAGATTGAAAAACCAGCGCGCGGAGAACTCCATATTGAAGCTGCCGCCCTCGACAGCCGCATCCGCCTAACCACTTGCCCAACACCGCTGGAAACCAACATCCCGGGCAAACAATCACTATCAGGCAATGTGACCGTGTTGGTGAGCTGTCCTGCCGACGGATGGCAAGTTTACGTTCCAGTCAGTACTAAACTGCTCCTACCACGAGTTGTCGCCAGCCGCCCCCTCGCCCGAGGCATGACACTAGCGAACAGTGACCTGACTGTACAAATGGTTGAGGTACGCCTGCAGCGCGGGGTCACCTTCGATAATCCGACGCAAATTATTGGTTCAAAAGTCAAACGAGCTGTCCAGCTCGGTGACGCTGTTATGGGCAGCGACATCTGCCTTGTCTGCCGCAACGATGCCGTCAATATCAAAGCCGGTAATGGCGGCCTGAGTATCATCACCAAGGGGTCTGCACTATCCGATGGCTCGCTGGGCGAGCAAATCCGAGTGCAAAACAGCAAATCACGGCGAATCGTCGATGCTATCGTCACTGATGTGGGCGAAGTCACCGTCAATTACTGACACACTCTGCCAGCAAAAGTGCAATAATTGCGATAATACAGCTAAAGTAATCTCACAGACTGCCGAATAATGTGTATTCTCTGATTATTGTCTCATTGTCCAAGGACTAAGATTATGGCAAGTATCGACCTACTTCGTTCGGGTCAGCCGCTGGCAACCCAGCGCAACAGCACGACAACCAGTGCCGGAGCTTCGTCGTCAGCTCAAACTAAAGCGGCACACGGCAGCGATGCCAATACCAGTGACTCGATCTCACTTAGCTCACAAGCAAGATCTGTCGGTCAAATTCACCAGCACCTTGCTGCCGAACCGAGTTTCGACGACGTCAAGGTTAACCAGATCAAAGAAGCCATTGCCAATGGCTCTTACACTATTGATGCCGATAAACTAGCAGCCAACATGCTCAAGTTCGAAAACGAACTCAAAGATATTTAATGCTGCCGAGAACAACCGACTATGACTTCCAGCCTTCAATCGCTGCTTGAACAACAGCAAGACAACCTCGCCTCGCTACTAACTCTGCTAAATGACGAGCAGCGGGCGATTGTCAATCGCCAGTCAGAAGACATCACGAGCTTGGCACGGCAAAAAATTGCCCTGCTCGATAAAATCAAGCTGGTTGACCACCAAGTGGCTAACCATGTCGATACGGCGGAAATCACAAGCAATGAAGCACTGCGCGCGCAAGTCAAATCCATCCGGGAAAACCTTGCCGAATGCCATATCATCAATAATCTCAACGGCGATGCGCTGCTAAGGGCACAACGCAGCTTCCATATGCTCAATAATCTTATTCAGCAAAGCCGTGGCAAAAATCAGATGACCTACAACAGTGAAGGTATCGCTCAGAATGTGCGATCTTTCGGCACAAACCTGAAAGCCTAATCCCTGAAGCTCAAACAACTGAAGCCATAGAAATCCAATAAGCAGGCCACTTCCTCCTCACCTTGTCTTTCATGCCGCTACGATGTTGCACATCATACAGAAAGAGAAAGACATGGGGCAGAAAGTAGCACCGCTAGCAAAATGGATCTCACTGTTAGAACAGTAGATCCTGCGATGCCGGGACATGGTATACCTCACCATACCCTTTCATCATTTCCATCTTGTTGAGATCCAACTTCATTTCGGTCACATAGTTGTCACCGACCGGATAGCTGCGCACCACTTCGGCACCACGAATAATACCATCCGCCGAACCATCGGTTGTTTCAATGCCCAATGCCTGATCTTCCATCCCTGCACGGGCACTGACACGCATCCCATAGACCTGCTCGGTCAACTCGCGGTAGGCATCCAGTTTCGATGCCCGCATCGCCCGGGTACGTTTTTCCTCGTCCGTACGGCCACGCTGCTCGCTAATTGAAGCGTAACCTACTGCATTAAGTACTTTACCTTCACCGTTATGTCGCATGTCTACCAATGGCTGACACCCGGCCAGCAACAGCATCATGGTGGCAACCAGCCAACTACGCATTACTTGTTCCTCATTATGTTCAAACGTACTGACGCCCATCGGACGCCAGCACTTTTTGTTTCAGGGCTGCTATTGTATTTGATACTACAAGCAAGCCAAGCCCTAACTAGGGCTTTATCACTACAGTATTGCGGTCGTAAGACAGAGTATCGTCGCGAATGATCACGCCATTGTCGAACCGTACCTTGTTCATCGTGTCAATGTCACGACCGATTTGATCTGCCGGCAGAAAACCTTGCGCAGTGGCAATCACTACCTTCGAACGCATCCCGATGATCCGGGCATTGACCAGTACCCCGGCCCCCTGACGCAACATCGTACCTGTCAGTACATAATCGATAGATTGTTCGCCAGCTAACTCGCGCCAGTTTCGGGTAATGGAAAAATCGCCTTCTGAGGTCACCTTGATGGCCCCTGTTGCTTTGTAGTCCACCACGGTATAACCACGTTGCTGCATCTGGTACATAAAACCTTCGGTTACCGTATTGCCCAGCCAGTTTGTCTCGTCCATATTCTGCAGATCAACAAAAGATGTCACGGCAAGCGGGGTTTTGGCTGTTAGATACTGGTTAGAGGCCACCAGTTGCTCTGTCATTCCCTCAATAAAGTAATCGATCGTATGCCGAGGGGTCTCCTCTAATAGGAACTTACTGCCATGATAAGGTGCCTTACCATTATAAATGGGAGAGTAAGCACAAGATACCGATGCCATTGCCAGTACCAAGACGATCCATTTTTTCATTCAAACCCGCTCCAGATGAAATAAATTATGTTACTTCTTACCTCTTATCGTCCATTGCACTTATTTTCTTAAACGGCGATATAGAAAAACCTGCAGTGTCTGCCTATTTGGGAACATTATTTGCATACACTTTGCTGAGTAACAAAACTATCATGACCGATAAAATAACTGGACCACATCATCAACGATCCCCAGTTACCAAACCGCCACTAGGCATTAATACAAGCAAAATTCGTACCCAAGTTAAAAATGACCGAGAATATGCGAAATTTCCGCCCCACAACGGCATGGCGCTCCCTGCTTGCCACTCTATTAATCTCGCTTGGCTCAAGTCAGGCCCACGCCGCTTGGTATGAAGTCACCGGCAGTGCGGTAATTATGGAAAGCAACACCGAGGCACGCCGTAATGCCCTCGAAGATGCGGTACTACAAGCGATGGACTCAGCCGGAGCCGATATTGGTAATTTCAACAATATCAAACCCTACCTGACCAATGACCGCGACCAATACCAGTTCAGCGGCAGCGAGATCCGCCATATCTCGGTTGTCAAATCACAAAAGAAAAGCGGCAAATATTACCTAACCGCGCGCATTGATATTTACCCATCGGCAAAATCTTGCCACCAGGTACAATACAAAAAAGGCCTGCTGCTAAGCGAGTTTCGTCTAGAGTCCCCCCAACACGCCTCGCTGGGTGGGGTCTACCAAATCGGCCAGTCTTTCACCAATATCCTACAAAAGCAGATCGCCAAACGATCGCAGAGCTTTGTCGTTTCGGATATCAATCGCTACCCAGTCGATCTCAGCCAGCCCAATGCCGTCACCATGCTGGCTTCAGATCAGGACGCCCAGTACATCATTACGGGATCGATTTCTGATCTCACCTCAACGCTCGATCAGAAACTGCTGCGGGATGACCAGATCAACCGCCAATTTGCGGCCAACATGCAGATCATTGACGGTAAGACTGGTGAGATATTGCTGCAAAATAACTACCGAGAGATCGCCGAATGGCCATTTAGCCGAGTCAGCCAGGTTGATACCAACAGCGCCCGCTTTTGGCAGTCAAAATATGGTCAGGCTGTCCTTAGGGTAAGCCGAAATATGATGCTCGATATGGAATCGGCATTGTCTTGCCGTGCCAGCCTGCCCGAGGTCATCGGCACCTTTGGCAACACGGTCCAAATCAATGTCGGCCGAATCCACGGGGTCGAACCCGGTGACGAACTGACTCTTTGGCACTCAGCGGGATTCATCGACCAGAACGGTATCGCCAGAAACCGGATGGTACAGACCCACATAACCCTGACTGTTGACAGGGTTTATGAAAAATCCTCCGAGCTACTTGTCAACCAGCCAGAATTGGCTGCCAGCATCCAGCCAGGTGATTTAGTAACCAAACAGCAAGGAAAGTGATGCTAATAGCTTAATTTCTTGGAATGTTTTTGTATAATAGAGGAACACAGCCCAACAGGCCTATACCATTGGTATGATAACAGCCTGTCAGGTGCTATGCTCCCTTAGCTCAGCAGGATAGAGCGTCCCCCTCCTAAGGGGAAGGCCACAGGTTCGACTCCTGTAGGGAGCGCCATATTCTAAAGCCCAGCATCTGCTGGGCTTTTTTGCATCAGTAACACCACACATCCGCCATTTCACCTACGACTCCGTGGTTTTTATCGCCTTGCAATGACAAGTACTGCTCTCAGGCCACATACAGGCTAAATGGAATGGTTCCGACTAGTCAAAACCCAGATGCAAAAAAGCCGTCCCATTTCTGGAACGGCTTCCCCGTAAAATTTGGTGGAGCTAAGCGGGATCGAACCGCTGACCTCTTGCATGCCATGCAAGCGCTCTCCCAGCTGAGCTATAGCCCCAAACCTTGATGCCGATAATAAAAACTTAGTTAAATCATGTCAATACATGCTATCAATGATTACTCTAGCCGATGAGCAATTTGTGAAAAACGTCACAGAGAAGACTAATGCCCCATTCTATTGGCTAGTTGGCTACCACGTCTATTTCCGCTACACCCCAACAAAAAAGGGAGCCACCGGCTCCCTCTTGCTGTTATCTCATTATCTGCTTAGACAGATAATTAGCTGTTTGCTTCACGCTCAGCGATGTAAGCCAGCGCCATCTTGATACGAGCAACAACACGCTCCTTACCAACAAGAGCCATCACCGCATCAACAGATGGAGATTGACCTTGGCCTGTTACCGCAACACGCAGTGGCATACCCACCTTGCCCATGCCAAGTTCAAGCTCTTCACACACCTGTGCAATCACAGCGTGTAGATTTTCTGTAGTCCACTCAGTCAGGGCATCTACTTTGGCAAGAGCAAGCTCTAGTGCTTCTTTCGCTACTGGACGCAGGTGTTTCTTCGCGGCACCAGCTTCGAACTCGCTGAAATCCTGGAAGAAGTAACGAGACTGCTCAGCAAGCTCGATCAACGTATTACAACGCTCACCAACTAGCTTGATCACGTCAGTAACCGCTGGACCGTTGTCAGTAGAAATTTCTTTCTGGTCAAGGTGCCACTGAAGGTATTTCGCCACATATTCAGGATCTGCAGTCTTGATGTAGTGGTTGTTCAACCATAGTAGCTTGTCTGTATTGAAGGCAGACGCCGACTTGCTCACAGACTCCAAGCTGAACAGATCAATCATCTCTTGCAGTGAGAAGATTTCCTGATCGCCGTGTGACCAGCCCAAGCGCACTAGGTAGTTAAGCAGTGCCTGCGGCAAGTAGCCTTCGTCACGGTATTGCATTACGCTTACCGCACCGTGGCGCTTAGACAGCTTCGCACCGTCATCACCCAGGATCATTGCACAGTGCGCGAACTCTGGCACTGGCGCACCAAGCGCTTCGTAGATGTTGATCTGACGCGGGGTGTTGTTGATATGGTCTTCACCACGTACCACTTGGGTGATACCCATATCCCAATCGTCGATCACTACACAGAAGTTGTATGTTGGGCTACCGTCTGTACGACGGATGATCAGATCGTCAAGCTCACTGTTTGCGATTTCAATGCGACCACGGATCTTGTCTTCGAAAACAACAGTGCCTTCTTTCGGGTTGCGGAAACGAATACAGAATGGAGATTCTTCTGTCGCCGCCGCGTTAGCTGCAATCACTTTAGGGTGATTCGCGTCATAACGAGGCTTCAGACCAGCGGCCATTTGCTCTTCACGGATCTCGTCAAGCAATTCCTTAGGGCAGTAGCACTTGTAAGCTTTATCTTCAGCAAGTAGCTGATCAACCACTTCATTGTAACGATCAAAACGCTTGGTCTGGTAGTAAGGACCTTCATCCCAATTCAGTTCCAGCCATTCCATGCCTTCCATAATGGCATCGATCGCTTCCTGTGTAGAGCGCTCAAGGTCTGTATCTTCGATACGAAGTACAAATTCGCCACCCATGTGTTTAGCAAACAACCAAGAATATAGCGCTGTACGCGCACCACCTACGTGCAGAAAGCCGGTTGGGCTAGGTGCAAAACGAGTTTTAACCGTCATTGAACATTACCTAATTTACGATTTAGCATGCAGTCGAACGCTGCCGCGAAAATGATGGTCGCTATTTTAACACTGTCTGATAATTCTACAATCACTGCTCATAGTTATCCGCAGGGAGAGAGCAACCAGAAGAAGGTGTGAGAGAGGCAGGAGGAGCGAAAAGCCGGAGAATCCATTCTCCATCAGGCTGATCATCAAAACGCTTGATTAGAAATCGGCTTGATCCCCTTCACCGCCTTTGGCGGAGCAATAGAACCAAGGGACAAAGACCACATCGCCAGATGGCAGCTTACAGTAGGTCTGGCCAAAACCACCACCATTGCCACTATTCGCATTATTTCCAGAAGCGTAGGCTGGAAGTGAAACTGCCACAGCAAGCGCCATTCCTGCGAGTGTCATAGTTACAGCTTTTTTCATAATTCCCCCAACAATATATGACTTATGTCACAGTCAGTATAGGAGCTAGATTCAAGCCTGCCATTTTATAGAATTATTTTTCTTTAAAAATTTTATGATGTTAGCCACTTTCTTTTTTCAGGGTACAAAAAAGCCGGCCCATAGGCCGGCTTGATAAGTGTCAACTTCTAACTATAGATTATAGGAAGTTGTAAGGTACGATAACCTGGAAGCGTAGGTCTGTTTCGTCAGCAGAAGCTGCACCTTCGTACTCGTCACGCTCTAGGATAGTACCGTGTAGGCGGATAGTTGTGCCTTTCAGAGAACCGCTCTGTAGAGAGTAAGATACAGTACCGTTCACTGCGTACTCGCTCTCGTAATCCCAGTCACCCTTCGCGCCTTCAGCTGCTGAATCAGCACCTGTACCGTAACCGAAGCCTAGGTAGTAGTTCCAGCCGTTGCCCTGGTCGTAAGAGATACGGTTGTACAATGAAATCTCGCCAGACTTGTTCCAGTCAGATAGCGCATCCCACCATAGTGAGTAGTTACCGTTAGTCATACCGTATGTGTAAATCATACGTGGGTTAACGTCACGGTCGTTGTCAGAAGATGCGTACTGTAGGTTAGACATCCACGCCCACTGGCCGAATGATGCGTTGAACGCTAGGCCTGTGGTGTAACCGAGACCGTCGTACTGGCGATCATCGTCAACACCGTAGAAATCGAACGCGATATTCATAGTGTCGTTGATGTTGTAGCGAGCGTAAGCCTTGAAGCCTGTAGTATCAACTGGGTCTTGGTAGCCTAGAACCACTTCGTTGCCCCAGTCTACGCCGTCAGTGTAAACAACGTCTGTTGCCTGACCGATACCAAACTGGAAGAACAGGTCATCAGTTGCTGTGATTTGTGCACCTAGAGAGTGAACGATACCCCAGCTTGTGTCAGACCATAGTGCTGGCGCGTAATCGCCTTCGTCTAGTAGCCACGGTGCAGTGTACTGGTCAGCGATGAAGTAGCTTAGCTTCACTTTGCTGAAGTTTGCATTTAGCTCAGCACCGCGGTAAGTACCTGGTACGAAGCTCCATACGTTACCGATTGTGCCGTTGCCGCCTGACTGAAGCATACCGATACGTGCATCGAAGTTTTCGCCAACTTTGAACTTAAGCGCAGCTTTGTAAACTTTTAGAGGGTCGCCGTCACCTGCACCCCAGTCTAGGTTGTTACAGGTAGAGATTTCGTTACATAGACGCTCGCCAGTACCGCCATTTACAGCACTGTCGTTGTACAAATCGCCAGAGAAGTAGGCACCAACATCGGCACCTAGCCAACCATCATGGTAGCCAGAAGTGAAATCAAGAATGGCGTTGTAAGAAGAGTAGTTCAAACGGCTCCAGCGATCGCCATCTTCGCCACCTGGCGCACCACTTGTACGAGTACGCGAACGCGTATCAACAACGAATGTACCGCTCAGTGTTGCGTCAGCTACGAATTCGTTGATTGCTTCAACGTACTCAGTACCACCCGCACTTTCAGTTGTAGCGTGAACTGGCATTGCCATCACACCAAACATTGCTGCGGTTAGCGCAGAAACTTTAAAAAGCTTTGAACTTTTTTCCATGGAAAAACTCCTAATAATACTAGCTGTTTGTGCTTGAGCCTGAATGGTTGGCCGCCGAAGGCTTCAAGTCACTCTCCCGATATGTCAGCTGATTAGAAATCAACTAATCCATATTCTTTGGACTTCGATTGAACTATTTATTCTAATCTCGGTCTCCTTTCCTCACTAAGACTACTTTCGCCCCAAAAAACATCAATCAGAACTTAATTTATTGTTTAAAAAATATGACTCAGTGCAAAGTTTTATAGCCATCAGTGATCACGATCATGCTTTGTTATCAACAAACCTAAAAGCAACGATAAAAACAATAATAAACAATAAGTTAATAAACAAACATCCGTCAAATATGCGACACATCTTCCATTACTAAAAGGATCTCAAAATTTGATTTCAAGATTCTTTGATATCAAAAAAAGCCAAATTCCGCCCCTTGTTTTACACCTGTAAAATAACATTTGATAATGTTTGATAAAAAAAACCTCTCATCACGATAAAAATAATGAGAGGTTCCTGTCGATACTTAATATGCTATTTCTGTGACATTTAGCGAGACAATATATCTACCAATGCCTGCTCATCCCAAATTTCTATCCCAAGCTCTTGCGCTTTGGCTAATTTTGAACCGGCGGCTTCACCGGCAACTAGCAAGTCTGTTTTCTTCGAAACGCTACCCGTAACCTTGGCACCGAGTTTTTGCAGGGCTTCTTTGGCATCAGATCGGGATAACTGCGACAGGGTTCCTGTCAATACCACGGTCTTACCTTCGAGCAAACGCTCACCTACAGCCTCTGACTTTTCGATTGCAGGCCAATGGATTCCGACTTCGATCAAATCATCAATCACCGCAATGTTATGCTCTTCACGGAAGAAATGGTAAACGTGGGCGGCAACAATATCACCGACATCAGGCACCTTGATAAGCTGCTCTTTGTCTGCAGCCAAGATCGCGTCTAATGTTTCGAAATGATTGGCAAGGTTCGCCGCCGTAGCCTCTCCCACCTCACGGATCCCCAGTGAGTATAGGAAACGCGGCAACGTGGTCAGCTTGGATGCAGCAAAGGCATCAACCAGCTTCTGGGCTGACTTCGGCCCCATTCGCTCAAGTACTGTTACCACCCCAGCAGAGAGTTTGAACAAATCGGCAGGGGTGGTAACCATTTCGCGGTCAACCAACTGCTCGATCACTTTCTCACCGCAGCCATCAACATCCAGCGCCTTGCGCGACACAAAGTGCTTGAGGGCTTCCTTACGCTGTGCCTGACAGAACAAACCACCAGAACAGCGGGCAACCGCTTCGCCTTCGATCCGCTCTACCTTGGAGTCGCACACTGGGCACGTAGCAGGAAAAACGATCGGCTTGGCATCATCAGGGCGGCGTGACAGCACCACTGACGCCACCTGAGGGATCACATCACCGGCGCGGCGGATCACCACGGTATCACCAACCATCACCCCAAGACGTTCAATTTCATCGGCATTGTGCAAGGTTGCATTGCTCACTGTCACACCGCCCACGAACACAGGCTCCAACTTGGCGACCGGCGTAATGGCACCAGTACGACCAACCTGGAACTCGACATTGTTAAGCAGCGTCATCTCTTCCTGAGCCGGAAACTTGTAGGCAATCGCCCAGCGCGGCGCACGGGAAACGAAACCGAGCTGGAGCTGAGTGGCGACATCGTCGGTTTTGATCACCACCCCGTCGATTTCATAAGGCAACGTGGCACGCTTGTCACCAATAGACTGGTAGTAAGCGATAACCTCTTTCATGCTGTCAAGCTGGCGCACCTCCGGACACATCGGCAAGCCCCATTCTTTCAGCTGTACCAAGCGCTCATACTGGCTTCCAGCAAGCTCTTTGCCTTCCACTACGCCAACAGCGTAAGCATAAAAACTCAGCGGGCGGGTTGCAGTAATGCGCGGATCAAATTGGCGCAGGCTACCTGCAGCCGCATTGCGCGGGTTGGCAAAGGTCTTCTCACCTTTCTTGCGGGCTTTTTCATTAAGGGCATCAAAACCCTGCTTGGGCATAAAAACCTCACCGCGAACTTCAAGCCTTGCCGGCCAGTCATCGCCACGCAATTTAAGCGGGATTGAACGGATGGTACGCACATTCTCGGTAATATTTTCACCCGTCATACCATCACCACGCGTCGCGGCCTGAACCAATACGCCGTTTTCGTACATTAGGCTAACGGCCAGACCATCCAGCTTAGGCTCACAGCAGTATGCCAGCGAGGCCAGAGCCGGCAGGCGATCACGCATCCGCTTCTCGAATGCCTCAAGCTCTTCGTCGTTAAATGCATTGTCGAGCGACAGCATCGGTATTTCGTGGGTGATCTGGGTAAAGCCATCCAACGGCTTGCCACCAACCCGCTGGCTTGGTGAGTCCAACGTCACCAGCGTTGGGTGGTCAGCTTCCAAAGACAGAAGCTGTTGCATCAAGCGATCATATTCAGCATCCGGGATCTCCGGATTATCCTCAACATAATAGCGATGTCCGTGATAGGTAAGTAGGTCGCGCAGCTCAGTTAGCTGCTGCTGAATATCATGACTCATGTTGTGTTCCTAAGCTATGCCATGCGCGTGAGCATCATCTCCCGATGGCAACAAAAACAAAGCCCCTTATACAAGGGTATAAAGGGCTGGGATATCTTATTAGATCAGGCTGGTTTAGTGCTTGGTGTAGCGCTGCGCCTTCTCTCGGTACTCGGTAATACGATGCGGGGTGATCAGGTTGCGCTCATGATCAAGCACGTCAGCCCCCAATGTATCAGCAATGCGCTGCACGGTTTGCAGCATCAAGTTGAAGTTCTGGTCCGCTCGGCCAGCTTCACATGGCAGCATCAAGTAGAAAGCAACACCCGGAGTTTCGAAATGTTCACCACCGCCTTCAGGGAAGTGACCTGGATGTACCATATTGGTAACCGAGAATATTACCGGGCCATTGCCAAGGGCATCGGCATGGCGATGGTAAACCGAGTTTTCGCCGAAGATCAGGTGGTTCTGCTCCAGCGCCATAAACAGCTTATTGCCTCTTAGCAACTCGCCGTGACGGGCGTGGATATTCAGAACGAGGAAGCTAGGTGGCAGCTCTGGCTCTGGCTCTGGCTCTGGCTCTGGCTCTGCAGAAGGCAAAATCAATTCCGGCTGTGGTTCAGCAAAGCTATCAACACGGATAGCCTCTTGCAATGGTTCTTCTTTCGCCTCGACCTTTTCTGTCACGTCATCAGAAAAGCTGATATTTTCAATCGTCAACGTTGGTTCGATATGCACCGATTTCATCGCCGATACCGGCTGCTCTTTTGCAGCTACAGGCTCAACAATCTTCTTATCCGCAACAGGCTCTGCAGGCATAGCCTTCGTCGGTACGGGCTGTTCTACCGCAGGCTGCACAACGGGTTCTGCTACAGGCTGCTGGGAAGCCACGACAGGCTGAGGCTCGGCCTTTTGCACAACTGCCGGCTCAGGGGCAGCCGGAGGAACACTTACCGTTGGCTCAACAACAGTCCTTTCGGTTACCACTGCCTCGGCGGCAGCCATGGTCTGAACAGCGGCTGGCGCAGGCTGCTTAGGCGGAGTATCGAGCAACGGATCGGCATCTAATAGAGGATCGGAATCCAATTTCGCACCGAAGTGGAAAGCCGGTTCCTTGCGCTCTGTACGCGAGTGCTCTGTCGGATTGTCTTCGCTATTTACCACGCGAACAGAACCCACACCATCTTGATCGAACCCTTGGGTATCGCGTGTGCCCTCGTCGAGTTTGCCTAACGGCTTCTCACCGAATTTAGCGGGTTTCTCTTTTCGGCTGCTCCACAGGCCATGCAGCAACAGTGAAGCTATTGCTAGCACACCAACAATAATTAAAACCAGACGCAATTCCTGCATATGACTACTCTGAATATCCTTGTGCCCACCGAGGGACAACCAACACCACAAGTTCTCCACCCGAAGGGCAAAGACGTACATATACTTCTTCGCTTAACCAAACCAAAGCAAGCAAAAAAGTCCATTTATCATATTATACGACCACTCAAGGACGCGGTCGCAACCAAGTTACTTGGTAAACACTACCCTAATGTATCAAAACTCAAATCGGAATGAGAAGGTGAATATGCCTAAAGGTGGAGGATAGTGCACTTGAGCACAAATTAGGTCATTGTTTGGTCAGGATATCACCACAAAAAAGCAGCAATTTGCGTCACGTCTCATATCAAGGCTAATATCGTGCTCAATATATCCCCAATTTCTTCTATGGCTGAGACCATAGCTCTTGATGACTAGGAGCCTCTATGCAACCCTCTCGTCACCAGCATTCCCCCATCAGCGGTGCTGGCTACTTCTTCCGCGGACTATCGCTTGCCATGCAACCGGGCACCCGCCGCTTCGTCCTATTCCCTCTTTTGATTAATATGGTCTTGTTCGGCACAGCCTTCGGCTTGGTATTGACCCAGCTAGGTGACTGGATTGATGGCTGGATGGCCCAGCTACCTACTTGGCTCGATTGGCTTTCGTACCTGCTATGGCCACTGTTGGCGATTGCGGTGCTGGTAACCTTTTCGTACCTCTTCAGTACCATTGCCAACTGGATTGCGGCCCCGTTCAACGGCCTTCTGGCCGAGCACCTCGAAGCCAAGCTAACCGGCCAACCCGCACCTGATGCGGGTCTCAAGGCTATCATGAAGGATCTCCCCCGGATCCTCCATCGCGAGTGGGTCAAACTGAAATACTACCTACCCAAAGCCATTGGCCTGTTTATCTTGCTGTGGATTCCGGCCATCGGCCAAACGGTCGGCCCGGTACTATGGTTCCTGTTCAGCGCATGGATGATGAGCATTCAATACGCCGACTACCCGTTTGACAACCACAAGGTCCCGTTCGTCACCATGCGTGATGCCCTCAAGGCCCACCGGGGCAAATCCTTGAGCTTCGGCAGCTTGGTGATGTTCTGCACCATGACTCCAATTATCAACCTGTTCGTGATGCCTGTGGCAGTATGCGGGGCCACGGCCATGTGGGTCGATCACTACCGTGACCATTACCGCCACTATTAATAGCAAATCGCGCAATATGTAACGAAGTACACCAAGGGCGTTGCCGTATCGGTAACGCCTTTCTCTTCCTCTCCTATATAACAATAAGATATAACCACAAATTCCTTTTCAATTGGCTTTCTGGCGTTATGCTTAGTGTTGTCTAATATGTTGGTGTTACGAAGGAACGACTACAATGAGTAAGATTTACGAAGATAATTCCCTAACAATCGGTAACACACCGCTGGTTCGCCTAAATCGCGTCAGCAAGGGTAATGTGCTTGCCAAAATCGAAGCCCGCAACCCAAGCTTCAGTGTAAAGTGTCGTATCGGCGCCAACATGATTTGGGATGCCGAGAAGAAAGGCATTTTGAAAGAAGGTGTTGAATTGGTTGAGCCAACCAGTGGTAACACCGGCATTGCCCTAGCCTTCGTTGCCGCCGCCCGTGGCTACAAGCTAACACTCACCATGCCTGAAAGCATGAGCCTGGAGCGCCGCAAACTTCTCAAGGCGCTAGGGGCAAACCTCGTTCTGACTGAAGCGCCAAAAGGCATGAAAGGGGCAATCGAAAAAGCAGAAGAGATTGTTGCTTCGGATCCGAGCAAGTACCTGCTACTTCAGCAGTTCAACAACCCTGCCAACCCAGAAATCCACGAAAAGACAACAGGCCCTGAAATCTGGGATGCAACCGACGGCGAAATCGACGTCTTTGTATCGGGCGTGGGTACAGGTGGTACACTAACAGGTGTTAGCCGCTATATTAAGCGTCAGAAAGGCAAAGCCATTACCACCGTTGCCGTTGAGCCCAGCGAATCTCCGGTTATCACCCAAGCGCTGAACGGCGATGAAATCAAGCCGGCACCGCATAAAATTCAGGGTATTGGCGCAGGGTTTATTCCTGGAAACCTTGAGTTAGAACTGATTGACGAAGTACAGCAAGTGAGTTCTGACGATGCTATCGATATGGCTCGCCGCCTAATGGAAGAAGAAGGTATTCTGGCGGGTATTTCATCAGGTGCGGCGGTAATTGCGGCAAATCGCATCGCTGAACGGCCTGAATATGCAGGGAAAAATATTGTAGTGATCTTGCCAAGCTCCGGTGAACGATACCTGTCAACGGCACTATTTGCCGGTATCTTTACCGACAAAGAAACCCAACAGTGATCACACTTTTCAATGATAACTTCAAGTTTGTTACTTAAAAGCCCCCCCACTGGGGGCTTTTTTGTTGCATTTAATCCTTAGCTCTAATATAAAACCGAGGTGCTTTATTTCCAGCCTCAAAATAAAAGGTCACAAAACGGCCACTTTGAGGGAGATAAAGAGAGAAAAATCACAAAAAATTGACTTGGATTAATCTCAAGCACCGGACTGTTGGGGTAGTTTATACTCCAGATTAGCAAGCCAAGCCTAAAAGGGTTAAGCTTTCTTTCAGTTACGTTACAATTAAATAAATATTAAATATCGGGGTGAAAAATGTATCAGAAGCAAGTTGAGATCACTGCAGAAAACGGCCTACACACTCGTCCAGCGGCTCAGTTCGTTAAAGAAGCAAAAGCTTTCGAAGCGGACATCACAGTGACTTCAAACGGCAAAAGCGCAAGCGCTAAGAGCCTATTCAAGCTTCAGACTCTAGGTCTAGTAAAAGGCACTGTAGTAACTATCTCTGCAGAAGGTCCTCAGGCTCAAGAAGCTGTTGACCACCTAGTTGCCCTAATGGACGAACTGCACTAATTCGCAGTCCGTTTATTACTTCCCCTAGTTTTAAGTCAATTTAAGGTAAGGCTATGATTTCAGGTATCCTGGCGTCTCCTGGTATTGCTTTTGGTAAAGCACTACTACTGCAAGAAGAAGAGATTGTTCTAAACAAAGCTTCTATCGCTGCAGACCAAATCGAGAACGAAATTCAGCGTTTCTTCGACGCTCGTAAAAAATCTTCAGAGCAACTTGAAGTAATCAAAGAAAAAGCGCGTGTCACCTTCGGTGAAGAGAAAGAAGCCATCTTTGAAGGCCACATCATGCTGCTAGAAGATGAAGAGCTAGAAGAAGAAATCATAGCCTTCATTAAAGACAACAAGGCATCTGCAGATGTCGCAATTCATGCGATCATCGAAGAGCAGGCATCTACCCTTGAGTCTCTTGACGACGAATACCTAAAAGAACGCGCAACCGACATCCGCGATATCGGTAACCGTTTCGTGAAAAACGCACTGGGTATCAACATCGTTAACCTAAGTGCTATCAACGAAGAAGTTATCTTGGTTGCCAACGACCTGACTCCTTCTGAAACAGCACAAATCAACCTTAACTACGTTCTGGGCTTCATCACAGATATCGGTGGCCGCACATCGCACACCTCTATCATGGCCCGTTCGCTAGAACTACCAGCTATCGTGGGTACTAACGACATCACATCTCGCGTGAAAAACGGCGACATGCTGATCCTTGATGCGATCAACAACCAGATCGTTATCAACCCAACTGACGAAGAGCTGACCAAATTCAAAGCGATCCGTGACGCGCACATTGCCGAGAAAGAAGAACTGGCCAAGCTTAAAGATTTGCCAGCAATCACTCTTGACGGCCAGCAAGTGGAAGTTTGCGGTAACATCGGTACAGTAAAAGACTGTGACGGTATTCAGCGCAACGGTGGTGAGGGTGTCGGCCTTTACCGTACCGAGTTCCTATTCATGGACCGTGACGCACTTCCTACCGAGGAAGAGCAGTATGCAGCTTACAAAGAAGTTGCTGAAGCCATGCATGGCGAGCCAGTGATTATCCGTACAATGGATATCGGTGGTGACAAAGATCTACCATACATGGATCTGCCAAAAGAAATGAACCCATTCCTAGGCTGGCGTGCAGTACGTATTAGCCTAGACCGTCGCGAAATTCTACGTGACCAGCTACGCGGTATTCTGCGTGCATCGGCTCACGGTAAGATCCGCATCATGTTCCCGATGATCATCTCTGTTGAAGAGATCCGCGAACTAAAAGCTGCGATCGAAGAATACAAAGCAGAACTACGTGCTGAAGGCCACGCTTTTGATGAAAACATCGAAATCGGTGTAATGGTCGAAACACCTGCTGCAGCGGCAATTGCTCACCACCTTGCGAAAGAAGTTGCCTTCTTTAGTATTGGTACTAACGACTTAACCCAGTATACTCTTGCGGTTGACCGTGGTAATGAGCTGATTTCTCACCTATACAACCCACTATCACCTGCGGTACTGACTGTGATCAAGCAAGTTATCGATGCTTCTCACAAGGAAGGCAAGTGGACAGGTATGTGTGGCGAACTAGCGGGTGACGAGCGTGCAACCCTACTCCTATTGGGTATGGGCCTGGACGAATTCAGCATGAGCGGAATTTCAATTCCACGCATTAAGAAGATTATCCGCAACGCTAACTTTGCTGATGTTAAAGCTATGGCCGAGCAAGCGCTTGCTATGCCTACTGCTGCTGAAATTGAAGCACATGTAGAAAAATTCATCGCAGAAAAGACCATCTGCTAATATAGCTGCAGATAAAAGAAAACGCTTAGGAGCAACGATATGGGTCTGTTTGACAAACTTAAGAAGCTGGTTTCTGACGACAACACTGAAGCGGGCGCAATTGAAATCATCGCACCACTATCTGGTGAGATCGTGAACATCGAAGACGTGCCAGATGTTGTTTTCGCAGAGAAAATCGTTGGTGACGGTATCGCTATCAAACCTGCTGGCAACAAAATGGTTGCACCAGTAAACGGTACTATCGGTAAGATCTTCGAAACTAACCACGCTTTCTCTATCGAATCTGACGACGGCATCGAGCTATTCGTACACTTCGGTATCGACACAGTTGAACTAAAAGGCGAAGGCTTCACTCGCATCGCTCAAGAAGGTCAGACTGTTAAAGTTGGCGACACTATCATCGAATTCGATCTAGCTCTGCTAGAAGAAAAAGCAAAATCAACTCTGACTCCAGTTGTTATCTCTAACATGGACGAAATCAAAGAGCTGAACAAGCTATCTGGTGCAACAACTGTTGGTGAAACTCCAGTTCTACGCATCAAGAAGTAATCGACTTCTGAATTGAAAACGCTGCCTGATGGCAGCGTTTTTTTTTGCCTGAAAATCAGCCCCACCAGCGAAACTCACTGCACACTTCATAAAAAAATCCCCGACACTGGCCGAGGATTTTTCATAGGAGCTTAATGATTACAGCGCGTTAAGCAGCTCAAGCGAAGGAGCAAAGAAGTAAGCCCCCGTCACCGCCGTAGTAAAGCGCAGTAGCTGGTCGGTTTTACCGTCCGTCTCGCCGTACATGCTCTCTAGCATCACCTCGAAGTTATGCTGGGTATGGCAGTAGGCGATAAACAGCAGGCCGTGATCGCCGCTTACCGTGCCGTATGGCAGGCTATGACGGACAATCTTCAGGCCCTTACCTTCTTCTTTAATATCAACACGGCCAACATGAGACGCAGCAGGAACATTCTCTAGCTCTACCGAGTCAGGCTTGGTACGGCCAATGACTTTCTCCTGAGCTTGAATATTCAGGCGATTCCAAGCCGGTAGGTTGTGTACAAAACGCTGGAGCATGACAAAACTACCGCCGGCGAACTCACCGTCTTTGATCACGGCAACGTCCTGGCGCGCTTCCAGAGTGCTTGGGTTCTCGGTACCATCGATGAAATGCGTCATGTCGCGCGCATCAAGGTATTTGAAACCGTATGTTTCGTCCATCACCTCAAGCTGATCGGCAATCGGCTCCATAAACTGACGCAGTAATAGGAAGTTCAGATCATGACGGCTTGAGTTCAGGTGAAGCAGAATATCGCCACCGGTAGCAGGCGCGGTCACATCCCCTTTACCCAACTCAACGAACTCGGTTAGTCCTTCCGGACAACCCTGCTCAAACCCCAGCCAGAATGACTTGCCAAATGCGATACTGGCGCGCAGATCGGCATCTTGCTGTTCATTCAATGTCTTCACCAGTTGATGAACCTGCTGGCACTGCTTGACAACGGCTGCACGATCACCGGTTACCTTAAACACGGTGTAAAGTGCAAACGGGCCAGCGCCTGGCAGAATCAATGGTTGTGAAGTCGCCATAATTAACTCCTAAGTATTTGTTATATGTGCCCTGCCTAACCCGTAGGAAAAATCCCTCGCTCACAGGGCTGGCAGGCCATTTTTAGGCTAAATCTGCGAACGATTATAACGCGGTAACTTATTTTATTGTTGATTATTGTCAGTATTACCGAGTACGGCATTACACGATGCGTCCAAGGCAGCAAGCCGCTATCTGTTCACTGCTGCTTGATTATTCACTCGCTTGTATGCGGCCTGGCTAACGACAATAAAAAACGCTCCCTAAGGAGCGCCTTCATCATTGTACCCATATGATACTGAGTGGGATTAAACCGTTGTGACGGCCACTTCAAGCTTAACTTGATTGTCGCCATTGTCATCTAGGCCTTCGAATGTCACCGGGGCATCTAAACCCGTTGACAGGGTTGGTGCGATGATTGTTCGCCAGCCACCGTCATCAAGCCGTTCTTCAACCCGAAAGGCAATCTTTACCGATTCTGCCGATACTTCCAACAGCTCAGCACGGCCAACCAACTCACGCTCATTATCGTTCGCGGAGCCGAAGAATACTGTTTCCTCACCAGGCAGCAGCGACAGCGATGTGTTCACCGATTGGGAACGATCCGAACCTGTCAGCTCGAAATTCACATCCAACAGCCAATCTGCCATCGCTAGCGGGCTTAGTAGTGCACTGAACAGCACCAGCCCTTTACCCCACTCGTTCATACGCTTTACCTCTCTATGGGCTTGTCTGCAAATGTATGCCTAACCCGAGAGCTGCGGAGCAAGTAACTCCCCAACCAAAGTGTGAGAAGCATACTAACAGCCCGAGTCCAACTGAACTCACCATGGGTGAGAAGCAGTTGATGCATTTGCAAAGCACAATCTGTTATATAGGCAGCCAGTAGGATCCATTTCCCCTGCTGCCAAATTATATTTATAAATTTGTTGTTCTTGTGTCTCAGGCCTGCCAGCCACATCAGCAGCAAACTTGGCAGACCAATGGCCATTGCTAGGTACAAGTTTTCAGGTATCGGGTAGAGAAGCTCAAGGATTTTAGCTCCTTGTTGGCGACTCGCCCCTGCCATTACAAATACAACCCAACCCTTGGCACTAAATAACATCACCAACCAAAGCAATGGTGAGGGTTTTAACAAGCCATTTTTGTCATAGGCTTCTATTGGATAAAGCACATCTCTTTTCCTATCCATTACTACACGTCTTAGCAATGGTGGTGGCAACATCGTTTTTCAATGATTGGCCAAAGTAATTCGTGCCTTATCTCCACAAAATACTGTCGGAGCGCGACCTGTACGTTGTGCTATTTCTCTGTCTACCTAATCACGATAATCTTTTCATCAATGACTGCCAGCCAAAGAAGAAAATTCTGTGGTTCAACGCACTCTTTTAGCGATTAAGTTGTAGTTAGGATCACGTTTTATCGACGGGATACACACTTTTTTCTAGTTTTATTACAGAAATCGCGACAAAAATGATTATTCAAACAATTGCGACATTAACTCACTTAATCTTTGTTTTTTAATAGAAAATTGCATAAATCGCCCAATTAATATCACATTAATATATAATTAATAACTCATTCATAATGTGAAATATTATTACTTTTTGTGGGGTTGTGAGCATCTTGAGGTAACTTGGGTATATAATCTCCCCCTAGAATTGCGTCATCGATAACCAAGGTATCCCATCGCCATGACAATAAAAAAATCATCGTCAGCCCCATCCGTAGAAACGCAGCAAGAGGCCCTGCGCATTGCCAAGGCAACTCAGAAAACCGGGCAGACAAAAGAACAAACTAAATTGATCGCACAAGGGATCCAGCACGGCATCGAACAATATAAAAAGCAACAAAAAGCCAAAGCCCGCGAACGAGACAAACTGAAGAAAAAGCAAACCAGGGATAAAAACACCTCCGTAGAACCCAATACAACCGATGCCCCCTCGCAGTATTCGGCAAGCACACCACGCCAATCTCTACTGCCGTGGCTATTACTGGCTTTGTCTTGGGTTGGCTTTATTGCCTATACATATCTCTACGGCTAACGCATATACCCAAGTTACCTCAATGTGCAAACTCTACGCATGTGCCATCTAAGGAAGCTTGGGGATACACTATAGGAACATCAAGGATGAACGCTCGCTTAACGCCACTCCCCTTTGCCAAGACTCTCACGTTATCTGCAGCCCTATTGCTTGTAGGTTGTGGAAGCCCGCCTCCTGATGCAGGCTCAACTTACAAAATCAACCTCCCCTGTAGAGACAAGCCCAACTGCGTCAGTACCCTCGATACACGGGATGACTACCTTCTCCCGCCATTTCAACTAAGTTCCAAGGGCCTTGCCCACTGGCCTGATATCCAGCATTTGGCGCTGCAACTGCCCGGCAGCAAACTCGCATCTGCCAGCAAAGATTATTTTCGGCTGGAATGCACCAGCACCGTATTCCGTTTTGTCGACGATTTTGAAGTTCGCAAGAAAGGCGCGGAGCTGATTGTCCGCTCAGAATCACGCGTCGGTTATTCTGATTTCGGAGTAAACCGTGATCGTGCCGAGCTTTTCCGCCAACTACTCAATCATCACGGTTTCATCGCTCAAGAACCCCAAAACTAACACTTGATAATGATTCTCACTTGTATTTATAATCGTCGTATTGGCGATGAACGAGCGGAGAATCATTATGTCCAGATCCAGTTTCCTCATGTTCAGTATTATCGGTTGTCTATCCATGCTGGTATTGCAGCTAGGGGAACTGTCGCTCTCCAACCAGGGCATGAACCCGTCCTCTGCGGTTGAATGGCTACTTGTCGACGCCATCTGGCTGGCAATGCTTGCAATCGGATTCTTCCCGGCCCTGACTGCCACTGCGAATAAACACTCCCAAGGATAAGAAGACCAGCCTCTTCTTCCCCCCTACAATAAAAGAAACGGCCGTACTACTCAGCACGACCGTCCACTTTATCTCAATAGCCCTGCGGCTAATTGTTATCCTGACCTTGCGATCTGTCTCTACCCAACGCCAACATGCCTATACAAACCACGGCAACGGCAGCAAAACCCGACAGGATAATCACCGGCATTGCGGCATAGCCCAGAACATGCCAAAAAATTGATTCAAACGTACTCATCCTCTCTCCTTTAGCGCTTAGCTACTGCCAGCCTTCAATATTTTTCATATCCGGCAGCTTGTGAGCGATCCCTTTATGGCAATCCACGCAAGTCTTGTCACCCGATGCCAATGCCGTAGAGTGCTGCTTGACACTGCGTGTACCCTGCTCGGAAAAATCCATGTACTCGAACTCATGGCAGTTACGGCACTCTTGCGAGTCATTCTTCTTCATCCGCTGCCATTCCCGGTTCGCCAAATGGGCGCGGCGGGCCTGGAATTTCTCTTCGGTATCAATCGTCCCCATCGCATGGGCCACCAGCTCTTTGGATGCCTGCACCTTGCGGATCATCTTATCCGTCCAATTATGCGGTACATGGCAATCAGAACAGATAGCCCGAACCCCAGAACGGTTGGAATAGTGAATGGTTTCGCGGATCTCTTTCACGATCGGTGCGTGGCAACCAGCGCAGAACTCCTCCGTATTGGTCGCTTCCATCCCTGTATTGAATGCTCCCCAAAACACCAGGCCGCCGATAAAGCCCATGAACAAAACCAACCCCACCGCCACCTTGCTCGGCGACATGAAACGTCGCCAGAAGGATTTCAATAATTTCATAGCATGCCTCTCTCGTCGGGTTAGTTCAGCGAATCAACACGCTTGAAATTGTTCTCGACCAACGGCTTGGCATCGGCCTGCGGTACATGGCACTGCAAGCAGAAATAACGCGACGGTGATACATCCGACAACACCTGCCCCTCTCGCGGTGATTGGTAGTGGGTCACGCTGATCTTAGTCGCCCCCATCTCATTGGCGTTTTTCCAACTATGACAAGCCAAGCATTTATTCGCGTTGAGCGAGACTTCATAGTTACGGACCGTATGCGGGATCAACGGCGGCTGGTAGACATAGTCACTATCAATCACCCCCTGATCTCGGGGAAAACGCTTCATTGGATCAGCCGGACGGGTCTCCTCAAGCTGGGTTGCCCCGCGCAGTGACTCAATCCCCCCCGTTCCACCTGGGTTGTCGAGTTTTTCGCTGCCATGGGCAGCACCTGTCAATACCATGCCCAGCGCCATCACCGCCAAAACAAGTTGTTTCATTGTATTCTCCGCCATTTGGCTACATTCAGGTAAAGGTCGGGCGGCCTGCGCCACAGGCAGGCTGCCACCTTGTTATTTATCGCTAACTTAGATCTTGCTGATCTTGATTGGACACTTCTTGAAGTCGGTCTGCTTGGAAAGCGGATCCGTCGCATCCAGAATCAGCTTGTTGACCAAGATCCGCGCATCGAAGAAAGGCACGAAAACCAAGCCAACCGGCGGGCGGTTACGGCCACGGGTTTCAACCCGACAGCGAACCTCACCACGGCGAGATTGCAGCAGCACCTCGTCACCACGGCGCAGGCCACGGGCACGGGCATCCTCCGGGTGGATATAGCACAAGGCATCAGGCACCGCCTTGTAGAGCTCGGGAACTCGGCGCGTCATGGTACCGGTATGCCAGTGCTCCAGTACCCGCCCGGTACACAACCATAAGTCGTAATCCTTGTCAGGCACCTCAGGCGCAGGCTCGAACGGAGCGAAGATAATATTGGCCTTGCCGTCTTTATAACCGTAGAAACGGAACTTTTCCCCCGCAGGAACATAAGGATCAGAACCTTCAGCAAAACGCCACTGGGTTTCCTTACCATCAACCACAGGCCAGCGCAGGCCGCGTACTTTGTGGTACATGTCATAAGGTGCCAGATCATGACCGTGGCCCCGACCAAAGCTAGCGTACTCTTCAAACAAGCCTTTCTGGATATAGAACCCCTGAGCCTTGGCATCATCATTGAGCGGCTGGGCTTCAGAGAGCGGGAACTGATCTACCTGACCATTACGGAAAAGAACGTCATACATGGTCTTGCCGCGATACTGCGGGGCCTTGGCCAGCAGCTCTTCGCCCCACACCTCTTCAATCTTGAAGCGCTTGGAGAATTCCATCAGCTGCCACAGATCCGATTTCGCCTCACCCTGTGACGGAACCTGCTGATACCATGCCTGAGTACGGCGCTCGGCATTCCCGTATGCCCCTTCTTTTTCAACCCACATCGCGGTAGGCAGAATCAAATCAGCAGCCTGGGCGGTTGCCGTCGGGTACGGATCGGAACAGACAATAAAGTTCTCAGGGTTGCGGTAGCCAGGCAGGCGCTCGGTATTGATGTTCGGCCCCGCCTGCATATTGTTGTTACACATCACCCAGTAGGCATTGAGCTTGCCGTCCTTGAGCATACGATCTTGCAGTACCGCGTGGTAACCCGGCTTCGGCGGGATCGTCCCTTCCGGCAATTTCCAGATCTTCTCGGCGATAGCACGATGCTTGGGGTTCGCCACGACCATATCGGCAGGCAGTCGGTGAGCAAAGGTACCAACCTCACGCGCCGTTCCGCAAGCTGATGGCTGGCCAGTCAAGGAGAATGGGCTGTTGCCCGGCTGGGAGATCTTGCCCGTCAGTAGGTGAATGTTATAGACCAGGCTATTCATCCACACGCCGCGGGTATGCTGGTTCATCCCCATCGTCCATAGCGACATCACCTTTCGGTCAGGATCAGCATACTGCTTGGCAAGCTCGATCAGCTTGTCCTGAGCGACACCTGACATCTCGGAGGCCTTTTCTACCGTGTACTCGGCAACCGAGGCCTTGTACTCTTCGAATGTCATCGTGTACATTTTGCCCGAGTTAGGGTGCGCCGCTTTCAACTGCAGTGGATCATCATCACGCAGGCCATAGCCGATATCGGTCTCGGCACGCTTGAAATGCGTGTATTTGTTGACGAAATCCCAGTTCACCGCATCGTTCTGAATAATGTAGTTAGCGATAAAGTTAGCGATGGCCAAATCGGTCTGCGGCTCGAACACCATACCGTTGTCAGCCAGTTCGAACGAACGGTGGGTGTAGGTCGACAGCACATTCACCTTGACGTGCGGGTGACTCAAACGGCGATCAGTGATACGCGTCCACAGTACCGGGTGCATCTCTGCCATATTGGAGCCCCACAGGACAAACGAGTCTGCATGTTCGAAGTCGTCATAGCAGCCCATCGGCTCGTCGATACCGAAGGTGCGCATAAAGCCGACAACCGCCGATGCCATACAGTGGCGGGCGTTCGGATCAATGTTGTTTGAACGGAAGCCCGCCTTCATCATTTTCGATGCCGCATAACCTTCCATTACCGTCCACTGACCGGAGCCGAACATGCCGACCCCTGACGGCCCCTGCTTTTGGAGCGCGTCCTTCCACTTCTCGGCCATGATATCGAAGGCTTGATCCCAAGAAACAGGCTGGAAATCGCCATTCTTATCGTACTTACCGTCAGTCATGCGTAGCATTGGTGTCTGCAGACGATCCTTGCCATACATGATCTTGGACAGGAAATATCCCTTGATACAGTTAAGGCCACGGTTTACCGGGGCTTCAGGATCCCCCTGAGTGGCAACAACGCGGCCATTCTGGGTCCCGACCAACACCGAGCAGCCCGTTCCACAAAAACGACAAGGCGCTTTGTCCCACTTAATTTTGGTTTCATCAGAACTAACGATTAAGTTAGTGGCCGATGCAGGTAGTGTGATCCCTGCGACGGCAGCAGCCGATGCGGCGGCATTTGCTTTCACAAATGCACGTCTTGTCATTTTCATGAATCTTCCTCAGATTGCGAGTCAAAATGTTCGATTTGGTGGTAGACCAAAAAAGTATTTAACACGTGTTCTAAATTATTGATTTTATCGATCGTCTCAGTCACAAAGCCCTGGTTCTCGGTTTCCAGCACCACGATGACCTTCCCCTCTTCGCTGTCGCCGTAAATCTCTGCGTTGGGCAAAGCCGCAATCTGTGCCTTCACCCCGCTCAGGTATTGCGGCTTAATATGGACAACCAAGCTTGAGATATGTACTTCTTGCAATGCCATTGCTATTCCTCTTCCTGCTCTTCGAACACCATGGTGATAGCCGATACCGGGCAAACCGACACGCAGGCACCACAACCGGTACAACTTGAACTATCAAGCTCAGGTAGGGCGACACCACCAGGCTGGAGCCTGAAACGGATCGCCATCACCTCGCACATATCGCCGCAACTCCGGCATTCGATCTTCTGATGGGCCAGACACCCCTCACCGATTTTGGCCACGATTTGCCAAGCCGCCTCAGTCTGCGGGCGGAACAAGTGCTCCGGACAAGACTCGGCACAGCGATAACAGAATGTACATTCGCCTCGACCGAAATCGACGGCCGGAAACCCACCGTCACCCTTTGCGATAATCTGGGTCTCACACGCCTCCACGCAGCGGTTGCACCGACTACATCGCTCGCTAAACTCCGCTTCGCTGATCACCCATGGCATCCGCGGCAAGTCTGGGGTACGCCGGCGCATAAATAAGCGACGGCGGGAACGATCAAACATTGACATCATCCTTAGTGAAAGATTATGAATGTATTAAGCACTACGGATTGGCAGCCTACTGCAAGGAAAGAGCATGTCACCCGGAAACACAGCCTCGGCCAGCAATGACCGTTAACAAGCTGTCATTTTTTTACACAGCAAGTGTAAATCCCGTAATAAATGCTTAAATACCCAGTTAGGGGTAATTGGAGGGGTGGTTTGTTTTGGATCAATAAATCAAAATGATGCAGCTCACACTATAAACAAGCCAGCAAGACCCGCTGGCCTCAATCACAACAAAATAGTCATATAACCAATATCCCCTTACATCACTATAGTTGACGCGAGGCACCATCCACTGCACCTCGCCATACCAAAAGGAAAACGCGTGAAAGACCGGCCGCTCAAGCCTGTGACCACCACTATTGCCCGCGCCATGCTGGTGATACTGCTTCTCTCTGTCGCCACCACCAGCTTTGCCCTGCTAACGCTGGCCTCAAGCCTCAATGACGCCGAGGCCGTCAATGTCTCCGGCTCGCTCAGAATGCAAAGTTACCGACTCGCCTATGACATAGAGACCGGTTCGGTGAACCTGCCCACACATCTGGACAAATTCGAGCGCTCGTTGTTTGCACCGTCAATGGCCGCTCTCGACCACTGGACCGTACCCGGGGACATCAAGCTACACTATGGCGATCTCATTGCGCGATGGGACAACCTCCGCCCACTGCTCGATAACGGCAACGAGCGGCAATTCCTTGCCGAAGTCGCTAAATTCGTCGACCGTATCGATGTGTTTGTTTTCGAATTACAAGAGTTTTCAGAGATAAAACTGCAAGTCCTATCGATTATCGGCGGGCTCGGGCTAACCCTCATTCTGCTCTCGGCACTCTTTACCATTCACTTTACGCAGAAAAAAATCGTCCAGCCGCTAAACCAACTGGTCATAGCCAGCAAGCAGATCCAAAATGGCCAGTTCAATCTCCAAATCAATATAAAAAGTGACAACGAGCTCGGTTTGCTCGCCGAAACCTTCAATAATATGGCCGCAGAATTAGGCAAGCTCTACCGCAACCTCGAAAACAAAGTCGATGAGAAAACCCGTCGGCTACGTCAGGCCAACGACTCGCTACAGGTACTCTATGATTGCTCTCAGGAACTCAAAGCCAGTCGGCTGAGCTCAAGGAATTTCGCTGCGATGCTCGACACCCTGCTGAGCATTGAAGGACTCACCGCGACAAAATTGATCATCGAAGAGAGCTGCGGGGCTAATACCGAGATCCTCTCCGGCGAACCGACGGCGCACAACTGGCACTATCAGGATCTCGAAATTGACGGCCAAATTCTCGGCCAACTATGGTGGCAATATACCCTGCCGTGTCCCGACAAAAGCCTGATCGAGAATATCAGCCGCACCCTTGCGCGCGGGATTTATTACAACCGAGCCCAGAAACAAGCAGAGCAATTACTGCTGATGGAAGAGCGCGCCACCATTGCGAGGGAGCTCCATGACTCGCTGGCTCAGTCCCTGTCGTACCTGAAAATTCAAGTCACCCTGCTCAAGCGCCAACTTGGCCAAGATGACCAAGACAAGCTAATGGGCATTATCGGCGACATAGACAGTGGGCTATCGGGGGCATATACCCAGCTCCGCGAGTTGCTCAGCACCTTCCGTCTGACTATCAAAGAGCCGCATTTTGGCGAGGCACTGGCCGAAATGCTAAAACCACTAGACGAGCAAAGTGATGCCCTGCTGATTATCGACAACCAAATTTCATCGCTTAACTTGGATGCCCATCATCAGGTCCACTTGCTCCAACTGATCCGCGAAGCGGTACTCAATGCAATCAAGCATGCCAAGAGCGATGAGATTGTCGTAACCTGTACTCAGCACGGCGATGAGATCAGTATCAGTATCAAAGACGACGGGCTCGGATTTGATCCACACAACGAAAAGCTCAACCACTATGGCCTAGCCATCATGGCAGAACGAGCATCACGCCTTAACGGCGAACTAAAGATTGAAACCAGCCAGGGCAACGGCAGCGAAATCACCCTGCGCTTTACACTGGCATCCCAAGGATAATAACTATGACGTGTTGGAAAATAATGATTGTTGATGACCACCCGCTGATGCGCCGTGGGATCAGCCAATTACTCAGTTTTGAAAGTGACTTCACCGTCGTCGGCGAGGCCAGTAACGGGGCAGAGGCCGTCCAGCTGGCGGTGGAAAAAGAGCCGGATCTGATCTTGCTCGATTTGAATATGAAAGGTATGTCGGGGCTTGATACCCTCAATGCCATGCGGGCCGAGGGGATTGAAGCGAGCATCGTCGTCCTGACCGTTTCCGACAGCCGTTCGGACATCCGGACTCTGATTGCCGCTGGGGCTGATGGCTACCTGCTCAAGGATACTGAACCCGACCAGCTTATCGCCCTACTACGAATGGCGCTATGCGGCGGCAAGGCCTATAGCGAACAGGTGCGCGAATTCCTCGATAACGGTACGGATCAGGCCAATTTGCTCGACACCCTTACCGACAGGGAGACCCAGATCTTGCAAGAGGTTGCCAAGGGTCACCGCAACAAGCAAATCGCCGATACCCTGTTTATCTCAGAAGCCACGGTGAAGGTACACATGAAGAGCCTGCTCAAAAAACTGCAGGTCAAATCGCGTACTGCCGCAACGGTACTGTTTCTGGAATCGCAGGGACAATAATGGCAATTGTCCGCAACAATCAAACAAACACCGAGCCAAAAACTAAAAAACCGCGCTGATGCGCGGTTTCGTGGCCCGTACGCAGGTTTTATCCTGCATCGGTACCATCGACAACAAATGCTTAGTGGGACAGTGAAGAAATAATATCTTGCTCGCGAGATTCCACCCACTGGAGATCAAAAGGCCCCCAGTCACTGAGTTGATAATAACCATCGTTGTGGCGTCGACCATCCTGAATAAAAGACAATTCAATACCAAACCCCGGAAGGGCTTTTAATACATCCTGAATAGTACGACGTGGCCAACCAGTAATTTCAATCAATTTAGGGACATTCGGGCGCTCTAAATGCTCAACCAGTAGAGCAAGATAAAGACGACGGGCAAAAACCGGATTCAGTTCCATTGAGACCTCCATAATCTAAGGATTTTTATTATTCCGACTTCTCCCGCTAGGGTGTTGAGTTTGATCAAGTTGAGGTGGGATTTCGCAATGACATCTGAAGACGAAAGTGATCAAGATCTCACTTTTATGGCGATTTAATAAGCAGAACACAAGAAAACAACAAATAATCAATAAGTTGATTTATCTGACAATATTATCAACAACCAACTTCGGGGCCCAATCTAACCATGTCCCCCGAAGAAAAACACGACACAAACAGAGTTAGAAGCAATGTCCAGCAGGAAAAACCTCAAGAGCGATCTAGGTGAAACTAGACAACGGGCACCCGTTGCGCCTGTTGAGGATTCCCGCTATAAAGGGAGACCAAGTTCACAAAACAAGTCAGCCTACAAAAATGAATACAATTGCCTACGGAATCAAGAACTGCGACACCATCAAGAAAATGAAGAAATGGCTGGAAGCTGAAGGGATCGAGTACCGCTTCCACGACTACCGCACAGACGGCCTAGACCGCGACATGCTGGAAAAATTTGAAGCAGCTGTAGGCTGGGAGGCAATGGTGAACAAGCGCGGTACCACCTACCGCCAGCTGAGCGACGAGCAGAAAGCCGGTCTTGACCAACAAAGTGCCATTGCACTGATGCTGGAACACCCTGCGATGATCAAGCGCCCGCTGCTGGTACACAACAACCAGTACCATCTTGGTTTCAAACCTGATCAATACCACGCTATTTTCAACGACAAGTAATAAAGGATACAAGGATGTCAGACAGCCCCGTTATTTCGTTGGCAAAAGACCTTATCAGTCGTCAATCGGTAACCCCGGAAGACGCAGGCTGCCAAGATGTGATGATTGCGCGCCTTGAGCAGCTCGGCTTCACCATCGAAACCATGGTTTTCGAAGATACCACCAACCTATGGGCTCGCCGCGGCAGCGAAGCACCGCTATTTGTATTTGCCGGCCATACTGATGTAGTACCTGCGGGCAATCCGGACAAATGGCACACGCCGCCGTTCGAGCCAACCATTATCGACGGCTACCTGCACGGGCGCGGGGCGGCAGACATGAAAGGCTCTCTGGCCTGCATGATCGTTGCTATCGAACGCTTCTTGGCTGAACACCCGGATCACAAGGGCTCCATCGCCTTGCTGATCACTTCCGACGAGGAAGGGCCATTCATCAACGGTACTACCCGGGTCATCGATACCCTTGAGGCCCGCAACGAAAAAATCGATATGTGTATTGTCGGTGAGCCATCAAGCACCCGCGAGGTGGGCGATGTGGTGAAAAACGGACGCCGTGGCTCCATCACCGGTGATGTCGTGGTCAAAGGGATCCAGGGCCACGTGGCCTACCCTCACCTGGCCGACAACCCTGTTCACCGAGCCATGCCGGCATTGGCAGAGTTGGCAGCCACCACGTGGGACAACGGCAATGCCTACTTCCCACCAACCAGCTTCCAGATTGCCAACCTGTCTGCGGGCACCGGAGCCTCGAACGTGATTCCGGGCGAATTCCACGTCCAGTTCAATTTCCGCTTCAGTACCGAGTTGACCGTCGATGACATCAAGCGCAAGGTGCATTCGGTACTGGATGCCCACGGCCTCGACTATGAACTCAAGTGGACCTTCAGCGGCCACCCGTTCTTAACCGACAAGGGAACGCTGCTGGAAGCCGTCGTCAGCGCGATTGAAGAAGTTAATCACCAGCAGCCTGAGCTTCTGACAACCGGTGGCACTTCCGATGGCCGTTTCATTGCCCGCACCGGTGCGCAAGTTGTCGAGCTAGGGCCGGTCAATGCCACCATCCACAAGGTAAATGAATGCGTGAAAGTTGCTGACCTTGAAAAGCTGACAGACATGTACCAAAAAGTGTTGGAAAAAGCCCTTTGAAACTCATTCACCCTACCCATGCTCGGCCCCATACGGTCGAGCAACTCACCGGCCAAGATACCAGCCACTTGGTTATCATTAATCCAGATAGCGGGCAATTGGTGCACCAAGAAATGGCTCCGGCGATCCGGGCCTTGCAGGATGCCGCCAAGCAGGCAGGTTTTGACATGCGGCTGGCCAGCGCCTTCCGCCCGTTTGACCGCCAACTATGGATCTGGAACAACAAGTTCACGGGCCTGCGCCCTATTCTCGATAGCAACAGCCAGCCGCTGGAGCCAGACTCCCTGACTGATCTAGAAAAAATCCATGCGATTTTACGCTGGTCTGCCCTGCCGGGAGGCAGCCGCCACCACTGGGGGACGGATGTCGACGTCTATGCCGCCAACTGCCTGCCCGACGGTACTTCACTGCAATTGGAACCGTGGGAGTACGAGGCTGGTGGCCACCAGCACGCCTTTGCCCAATGGCTGCATCAGACCATGCCTGAATATGGTTTCTACCTGCCCTATGCCAAAGAACGGCAAGGGGTCGCATGTGAGCCTTGGCATATCAGCTACTTTCCCGTGAGCCGGCACCTACTACGCCAACTCAGCCCCGACCTGCTCAAACGCACACTTAGCCACAGCGATATCGCCGGAAAGTCGCAGATCCTCGAAAACCTTGATAGTCTGTATCTAAAGTACATTGAGAATATCTGCGAGGTGTAAATGGAATGGCTACTCAACCCGTGGGTGATCAGCATCATCGTGGTTGCGGTGGTGGTCAGCAATATTGCAGCGCTGAAGTACACCGCCCATATGAAGTTCGGCCAACACGGAAAAGTGAAAGGCACCCATGAGAAAAACAAGCGCGAGCAGGAGCTAGACGATCTCATCAGCAAACAGGCCGAGAACGACCAAAACCTCCGCCACAAAAACCAGTCATAAAAAAATCCCCAGCCGAAAGGCTGGGGATTTCAATTCTAAACAGCAACACATCAACGAACGTAAATGCATGCTTGTAATACCGCTATCGCGCTAATTCCGCCGAAATCCTTATCTCTGATAACGAAGGATTCCTAAGTCAGCCTTGTGAGAACAAAGCGCAAGCGCGGAGTTTACGAAGCACGTTTACGTCCCCTACACACTTGATGGCTAGCACGCAGTCAGAATCAGTGAGAACAAAAAGAAAGCACGGAATTTATGACCACTAATTCCGACGAAATCTTCATCTCTGATAACGAAGGATTCCTAAGTCAGCCTTGTGAGAACAAAGCGCAAGCGCGGAGTTTACGAACGTAAATGAGCACTTGTAATGCCGTTATCGCAAGACTGACGACGAAATCATCGTTATGAACGGGATAGGTAGTCTGCTACCCCAACCCACTTATAACTTGTCAGCTCTTCAAGCCCCATCGGGCCACGAGCATGCAACTTCTGGGTCGACACAGCCACTTCTGCACCTAGGCCAAATTGGGCACCATCTGTGAAACGTGTTGACGCATTCACGTAAACTGCAGCTGATCCTGCGGCATTGACGAAACGCTCGGCGGCGTTCAGGTCATTGGTCATGATGGCATCTGAATGGCTGGCATTGTGCTTGCGCATGTGGGCGATGGCTTCGTTGACATCGGCGACCACTTTGACGCCAAGGGTATAGCTTAGCCACTCTGTGTCGAAGTCACCTTCTGCGACCGGGCGTAGGTTCGCGGCCTTGCCATCCAGCCAATCGAAGGCTGACTCATCTGCAACGAGGGTCACCTGACTGGCATTCATGCGCTCGGCCAAACGCGGCAGGAAGGTTTCTGCCACTTTCTCGCTAACAAGCAGGGTGTCGAGTGCGTTGCAAGCTGATGGGCGCTGCACTTTGGCATTTTCGACGACATCTAGCGAGCGAGTCAGATCGGCACTGTCATCCACATAAATGTGGCTAATACCAAAACCACCGATAATCACTGGGATCGTGCTATTTTCCTTGCACATTTTGTGCAAACCAGCACCACCGCGCGGGATGATCATATCAACGTACTGGTCAAGCTTGAGCAGTTGGGTAACCAGTTCGCGGTCCGGCTTTTCAATGTACTGGACTGATGCTTGTGGCAGATCGGCTTTCTGCAGCGCGCACTGGATCACCTTGACCAGCTCCATATTGGAATGGAATGTCTCGCGGCCGCCGCGCAGAATGCTGGCGTTACCGGTTTTCAGGCATAGGGCTGCGATATCGATGGTCACGTTCGGGCGGGCTTCGTAGATGACCCCTACCACGCCGAGCGGCACACGGCGGCGGCTCAGGCGCATCCCGTTCTCAAGTACCTTGCTGTCCAGCTCTGCACCAACCGGATCATTGAGGCCGATGACATTGCGCACATCGGCAGCAATGCCCGCCAAGCGAGCTTCGTTAAGCAATAGGCGGTCAATCAGGGCATCGGTCATGCCTGCTTCTTTGGCGGCGGCAATATCTTTGGCGTTGGCGGCAAGAATCACCTCGGCATTGGCTTCTAGTTCATCGGCAATAATCGCCAACGCCTGATTCTTCTGCTTGGTCGAAGCGGTAGCCAGTTCGAACGCCGCTTGCTGGGCTGCCTGCCCCATCAATTCTAAATTCATCATCTGTTCCTTTTTCGTACTCGGTTGCTTGGCGTCAGATTACGACAAGGTCATCACGGTGTACGGCCACAGGGCCATATTCGTAGCCCAGTACGCTATGGATATCTTGGCTGTGCTTACCGGCGATCTTACCCAGATCCCGACTTGAGTAACGGCTCAGGCCACGGGCCAACAGCTCGCCTTTGGTATTGTAGATCCGGGCAACTTCGCCGCGTTCGAACTCACCGCGTACATCGGTGATCCCTTTCGACAACAGGCTACTACCGCGCAACTGGACGGCAGCTGCGGCTCCATCGTCAATCACGATGTCCCCGGCTGGTGGAGGACCGGCAAGGATCCAGCGCTTGCGGCTTTCAAGCGGGCACTCAAGTGGCAGGAAGCGTGTCCCAACAGACTGATCGTCGGCCAGATCAATAATCACATCCGGACGGCTGCCTGCTGCAATGATCACCTCGATACCGGCACGGCGGGCCACGTCGGCAGCCTGCAGCTTGGTCGCCATGCCACCCGTGCCCAAACCACCGACACTGCCGCCGGCGATGCGACGCAGTGTTTCGTCGATCGTATGCACTTCGCGGATCAGCTCGGCATCCGGGTTATTGCGCGGATCGGCGGTGAAAAGACCAGGCTGGTCGGTAAGCAGCAAAAGCTTGTTGGCACCGGCAAGAATACCCACCAGCGCAGAAAGGTTGTCGTTGTCGCCCACTTTTATTTCAGTGGTCGCCACGGCGTCATTTTCGTTGACGACAGGAATAATCCCGTTGTCGAGCAGGGCCACAATCATATCGCGGGCATTAAGAAAACGCTCGCGATCATCAAGATCAGCGCGAGTCAGCAGCATCTGGCCAATATGCAGGCCGTAGATTTCAAACAGACTTTCCCATTCCTGGATCAAGCGGCTCTGCCCCACCGCGGCCAGCAACTGCTTGCTCGCCATGGTTTTGGGCAGTTCGGGGTACCCCAAATGTTCACGGCCGGCGGCAATAGCGCCAGAGGTCACGATAATCACTTTGTGGCCATTACGGCGCAGCAAAGCACACTGCCTGACTAGCTCAACCATATGAGCGCGATCAAGCTTGAGAGTACCACCAGTCAAAACGCTGGTACCCAGTTTTACAACAATCGTGTGTGATGCGGATTTGACGGCGTGACTGTCATGCACTGCGGCTTTGTCAGCCAGGTCCGTCTTGCGTACATTGAGGGTATTTGTCTCTGCCATGGGGATCTAACAAAAATGATAAATAGACCGTTGTTGTATCACACCCTTTAAAAAGCACAAGAAAAATGCGCCAGTTTGGCGCATTATTCTTCGATCTTTGATCTGTTCCCAACTTAAGCGGCACTACCTAATTCAGGCCCTTCGAGCTCCTTTGCTGCCGATAAAGACAGCTCCAGCTCATCGTGTAACAATCCTTTCAATTTTGGATAGAAATCGTCAAGAGTTTGCAACACTGCCTGTTCATGCTTAGCTGGCACTGGCTCTTTCTGCCATTCACCGGAATCATTGTAGCGCCCGAAGAAATACTGGTACTCGAATCCCTGCTCGGTGGCTTGCAAGATCAACCACCACCCCCAGAACTCACGTTCCTCCGGGGCTTTCTTGGCACTAATACAACTCGACAGGCAGTCAAAAAAATAATACCCATCAGACGAATGCTGCTGGCGAAGGTAAGGACCCAATGCCGTAAGCTTGGTGATCAATCGTCCGTGAGGCGGAAAATTTGCCGTCTTTGCAGTAGTCGTCATCCGTCATCTCCATCCCTAGTCATCATCAACGGTTACTCTGCAGCAGGCCCGCTCATCATTGAGTGACGGGGATAAGCCATAGAGTGTATATTCCATTTAAGCTATATTTATCACGATTTGCAACAACTTATTCACAATCGTACCAGTTATAGCCCCACTCTCACGCTATCAGCCTATTCCCCCGGCCGTCACTCCAGCTTTTCCTTGAGCCAGTCCACAGCCATCACCATCGCGCGGTGGTAACCGTCATGCAGTGGCTTGGCCGGTAAAGTCACGGCCTTGCCTCCCCGCGAAGACATCGCCACCAACTGGTTGTCCATCTCGGAACACACCGGATCGCCCTTGAGGCCAAGCCCCAACATCGGCACCTCACTCCGACGACGCCCCAACAGCCCCTGAGTTTTCAGTGACCAGGCCGACAAGTGAGAGATCAGGCTGGTTTTGGAGACGCCGTGCTTACCCAGCCGGGATGCCAGCATATCAAGGTACATCCTCGGCATCGACTCCAGCCGCTTGGCCTCCGCCAAACCGCTGTGCAGTACGCCCCCGACGCTCACGCAAGCCTTAAGCCGGGTCGGCTCGAGAAAACCGAGTCGAATCGCCGCGTTACCCCCAAACCGAAAACCAAGCATGGCCACCCGGGTATGGTCAACCCAAGGCACCTCTTTGATCTGCTGGAGCAGTGCCTGATGCAACCGACTGGTATCCTCAGTCAAAGACCAGTGGCTGCTGTGCCCGACAGACGGCATATCCAAGGTCACCATGGCAAAACCGGCAGGACCAAGATACTTATGGTACAGACGCCACAAATCCGATTGGAGGGTATCAAGACCGCCACTCACCACGACGGTGGGCAACAGCTTGTCTGTACGGGGAAGGTGGATGAACGCCTGAAAGGTCTTGTTTTCATATTTGATGTCAATGGTCCGCATCTGGTGCGGCATGTACTCCATCGCATCACGGTAGGTCTGGTTGGCCTGCACCTCAGCCTGTGCTGCCAGCGCATCGCCTTTGAGATGAGGGTAGGCCGCGATGCTATAGTGCATACTGGCATTGAGAAGCTCATTGGCAGCTTCCTCGCCCCGTCCCTGCTCAATAAGATAACGGGCCACTTTTTGGTGCTCGCCGCCAAGCTGGCTCCATTCGTAGACCCAGTTACCCGGCTTGTAACCAATAACCGTATCCAAGAGATCATCGCGGGTTCGCGGGGCGTCCGAATTCGCCATGCGAGAGAAAACCGCTTCCATCTCAATCGGATCTATCCCCTGCCAGATCCACTGCGGACGGCGCAGTATTCGATACCAGCCATGTTCGCTGTCACCGTCGAGGGCATTATGAACAGGCATATCGGCAAACCCTGCCAGCTTCACCAAACTGGAGGTTTCCTTACTGGTCTGTCGTGGGGCAAATAACTTCTCGGAAAGATTAACTTTGGACTGTTCGGACACGATAGACTCCATCAATTGTGGTTCCGCCAACAGCCTGACAAGACAGGTAAACAGTGCACCGGCCGAACAGTGGCCGGTCAGAACGGCGGAATTTCCAAATAATACTCAGAGTATATCACCCATACCCCGCCGTTAACGCTACCGGTATCAAACGGCAGGCAAGAAAAAGGAGCCTTGCGGCTCCTTTTTTCGTATCTCGGCGTAAATCTCAACAACGGTTATTTTTTGCCTAGCGGCTCAACAAACGTTACCGCCATGTCCCATGGCTGCTCAATCCATGTATCTTGAGGGATATCAACCACGTAATCATCAACAAGATGCTTACCGGCCGGCTTGGCGCATACCGTTACAAATTTAGCTTTCGGGTACATTTGGCGGATCATCTCTGCCGTACCGCCAGTATCCACAAGGTCATCAACCACGATAAAGCCTTCGCCGTCACCGTCAGCCTGCTTAAGTACTTTCATGTCACGCTGGTGATCATGGTCGTAGCTTGAGATACAAACGGTATCAACGTAACGAATGCCAAGTTCACGGGCCAGGATTGCCGACGGGACCAAACCACCACGGCTTACCGCAATGATACCTTTCCACTGGTCTGCAGGAAGTAGCTTCTCAGCTAGCTGGCGGGTATACATCTGCATGTTATCCCAGGTGATGATGAACTTATTACTCATATCCGATGAACCTCTGAGTCAGCGGCAAGGCCGCTAGGTGTATTTATAAAACTGTTATAAGAAAATAATTTTAGCAATAAACAGCGCGGCAATAACCCAAACGCTGATATTGACATCACGCCCTTTGCCGCTCATGACTTTCACAGCAGCATAGGTAATAAAACCAAGGCCAATACCTTCGGCGATAGAATATGTTAACGGCATCAGCAGGCAAACTACAACTACAGGTGCTGCTTCTGTTAAGTCACGCCAGTCTATGCTCACTAATCCGGACATCATCAGAATGGCAACGTAGAACAACGCTCCCGCTGTTGCATATGCTGGCACCATACCCGCCAACGGTGCAAAGAACAAGGCCAGCAGGAATAATACCCCGACTGTCACCGCCGTCAGACCCGTTCGTCCACCAACAGCAACGCCCGATACACTCTCGACAAATGACGTTGTGTTTGACGTACCCAGTACCGCACCCACCGAGGTCGCAGTACTGTCAGCCAGCAGCGCGCGATTCAAACGAGGCAGCTTGCCGTCTTTGTCAATCAGCTCGGCCTTAGTCGCAACACCAACCAAAGTGCCTGCCGTGTCAAACAGATCGACGAACAAGAAAGCAAATACCACAGAAACCAGACCCACTTCCATTGCACCGGAAAAATCCATCTGCATGAAGGTTGGCGCAATGCTCGGCGGCATAGAGACGATACCACCGTACTGGACGTTGCCCGTCACGACACCGATCGCGGTCACCGCCAAGATTGCAATCAAAACCGCCGCCTTATAGCCGCGGTGAACAAGGGCGATGGTCAGGAAAAAGCCCAGCGCAGCCATGGCCGCCGGGAAACTAGTAAAATCACCCACCTGCACCAGGGTCGCCGGATTATCGACAACAATACCCGAGCTTTGCAGAGCAATAAACGCAAGAAACAAACCGATACCGGCAGAGATCCCCGTCCTCAGGGCATGAGGGATCGCATTGATGATCCACTCCCTAACCTTCAGCACGCTCAATGCAATAAAACACAAGCCAGACAGGAAAACAGCGGCTAATGCCACCTGCCAGGTGTATCCCATCCCCAATACAACGCCATAAGTGAAAAAGGCATTCAAACCCATGCCCGGAGCCTGTGCTACCGGATAGTTGGCAACAAAGCCCATGATGAAACAGCCCACCATTGCCGCTACACAGGTTGCAACAAATACTGCGCCCTGATCCATCCCTGTCTGCGAAAGCATCGTCGGGTTAACAAAGATAATGTAGGCCATAGTCAGGAAGGTCGTTAAACCCGCTAACAGCTCAGTTCGTACATCAGTACCGTTTTCTTTGAGTTTGAATAGTTTCTCAAGCATTGCTCTCGATTCCTTGGAGATGGTTACGCCGCTAAGTGTGCACAGCCTTGCTCTTCACTCATCCCAGCAAGGCTGCCGCCGAAAATAGAAAACGTTTGCGTCATCTATTTTTGGGGGGCGATTATATGCGCCTTGCTCACTGATTTCCAGAAAATAAGGAAATTATCACTAGAGATGTGCAACAACCGCATAAAAAAACATCCATTACTTAACGCTTTTAAATTTAATTATTAAAAATCAACGGATTAACATCTTATTATCATGTGCAACAATTGAACAATCAAAATTTATCTCTGTTACGCAAACGATAATATTCCATTTATAAGCATGCTATTTGGCCGCCTACTCATAATGTAATCGAATACATTGCGATGCGTGCAATTGAAGCCCGTAAATACCAGAAAGAAGGGATTGTAGAAATGGGAGCTGGGCGAAAACAAAAAAAAACGCCACTTCAATCAGAAGTGGCGTTAAGAATGTGACGGTTACCGAAAGGCGGTTACCAGAAATTCTCAAAAATATAGGGGGGTGAACAATACAGTTCCATCGTTCTGCTCGGCACCACTCAGGTTGAGTACCCAGCAAAACAAAATTAAAAATTAGTAGCCGAACGAAGTTGGGTACGTGAAGTTACCAGTGTAAACAGCACGGTTATTCCAGAAATTTGCAACAGATTCAAAAATTTTCATTATTATCACCTTGATTAATTAAGCGTTTAAAACACATAAACAATAGTGCTAGGCCGTCTTGGCTTCGACTTAATCTCAGTTCCATGGAGGCGATGTATCGGGCTCGTCCTGAGCATTTTGCTATGTCGTTCGTCTTCGTATCAGAAGATGATCAAACTATAATCTTATCGTAATAAAGTTTCAAGCATTTTCTTTAACTTCATCACACTTTTGCGTTTCATTCTTCATTTCACCCCTATCATTGTAATTTTATTACAGCGTGAGAAATTCAACAACCACAACATTGCAACATCAGATATACCTACTGAGCACATTCAACAAACCAAATGAACACGTAAAACCCGTGCTACCGGGATGAAAAACATCGGCGCGGTCATAAAAACCTGTAACACACCGCTGGGCACAATATTTATCTGTTACGAATTCGTACACGGTGATATGCTTAAGGTTAACTGCGATAGGTAATTGTTCTGCAATATTTAAATTTTTCATCACAATGTACTACCACAATCGCTAATCTACGAAGGTTTATAAGGAGACTGCTGTGTCTGAAATCAGTCAACTAGCGCCACAGCCTGTGTGGCAGTTTTTCGATCAAATCTGCTCTATCCCTCACCCGTCGAAGCATGAAGAAGCACTTGCCCAGCACATCATTGCGTTCGCGAAAAACGAAGGTCTGGATGTTCGCCGCGATACAACAGGCAACGTAATCATCAAAAAACCAGCAACGACAGGTATGGAAAACCGCAAGGGCGTCGTCCTGCAGGCCCACATCGATATGGTGCCGCAGAAGAACGAAGACACAGCTCATGACTTCACGACGGATCCCATCCAGCCATACGTTGACGGCGAGTGGGTTAAAGCCAAGGGCACAACCCTAGGTGCCGATAACGGTATCGGCATGGCAACTTGCCTTGCGGTATTGGCCGCCAAAGATATCGAGCATGGCCCACTGGAGGTTCTGCTGACTATCGATGAAGAAGCCGGTATGACGGGTGCGTTCGGCCTTGAAGCCGGCTGGCTGGAAGGTGATATCCTGCTAAATACCGACTCTGAGCAGGAAGGCGAAGTCTACATGGGCTGTGCTGGCGGAGTTGACGGTGCGATCACCCTAACGACAGCGCGCGAAGCCGTGCCGGCCGATCACCAAGCCGTCAAGCTTGTTATCAAGGGGCTTAAAGGCGGCCACTCTGGCTGTGATATCCATACTGGCCGTGCCAATGCCAATAAATTGCTTGGCCGTTTCCTATTTGGCCATGCCGACGAATTGGGGCTACGTCTGGCCAACATCACCGGCGGTAGCCTACGCAACGCCATCCCACGCGAAGCCAGTGCCATTGTTACCCTGCCGGCGGCCAACGTTGATCAGCTGAACAGCCTATTTGACCACTACCGTGAACTACTGAGCGCTGAGCTGGGTCGTGTTGAGACTGACATCAACCTGTTCACCGAAGCTGCGGATACGCCTGCCGACATTATCACCGCCGAGACCCAAAGCCGTTTCATCAATCTGCTTAATGCCTGCCCTAATGGTGTGATCCGCATGAGCGATGATATTGCCGGTGTGGTAGAGACCTCGCTGAACGTCGGTGTGATCACAACCGATGCAGACAAAATCACCGTGCTTTGCCTGATCCGCTCACTAATTGATTCTGGCCGCAGCAATGTCGAAGGCATGCTGAAAGCCGTTGCTTCACTGGCCGGTGCGAACTGCGAGTTCTCTGGCGCCTACCCAGGCTGGAAGCCGGATGCCGATTCGGAAGTGATGCACCTGTTCCGTGAAACCTATGAGGGAATTTACGGACGCGTACCTAACATCATGGTGATCCACGCTGGTCTTGAGTGCGGCCTGTTCAAAGAGCCTTACCCTGAAATGGATATGATCTCCTTCGGCCCGACAATCAAATTCCCACACTCGCCAGATGAGATGGTCAACATCGAAACCGTTGGTCTGTTCTGGGAGCAGATGGTTGCCATCCTGAAGAATATTCCGGTTAAAGGCTAAGTGCTGCTGCAACAAGGTATATTATATTAAGAGCCCTTCGGGGCTCTTTTTTTATGCCATAGCCCACCTCTAGCTCCCCCCTTTTCAAGTGGAGGGCGGAGGTGGGATCAAAAACCGTCAAACGATAAAAACAAGTAAACGAAAAACTACCAATCAAACGATAGCTGTTGGGCACGGGTGCCGACCTCTAGACCTACACTAATGCCTATCAGGCGAATTTCACGGTCCTGCTGGCGGGTCAATGCTTCCTTGAGCAAACCGACAAACTGCTGCTTGTCGAGGGTTGGCTGAGTATGCTCGACCGTAGTCTGCTGAAAATCGGCAAATTTTATCTTCACCCCTTGCTTGGCAATGCCAAGATCCGGCCTAACCCGCCTCAGGCGATTTTCCAGCTCGGGATAAAGCCGCTCGACAACGTCCCAACATTGCTCATAGCTACTGATATTGCGTGAAAATGTGCGTTCGACCCCTACCGACTTGCGCTCGCGGGACACCACCACCTCGCGTTCATCGATCCCGTGACTACGCGACCACAACGACTGGCCGAATTTGCCAAATTGCTGCAACAACTGATGGCGGTCATAATTTTGAACATCACGCCCGACATACAGCCCTTTTTCATGCAACTTTTGGATAGTGACCTTCCCTACCCCCGGAATTTTTTCCAATTTAAGATCGGCGACAAACGCAGGGATTTCAGCAGGTGTCACGACGAACTGCCCATCGGGCTTATTCATGTCAGAGGCAATTTTGGCAATGAATTTAACCGGTGCAATACCGGCAGAGGCGGTCAGATCCAGCTCTTCGCGGATCACCCGGCGGATGTCCTCAGCGATCAGGGTTGCAGAGCCGTGGTGCATTTCGCAGTCTGTGACATCAAGGTATGCCTCATCCAGCGAGAGCGGCTCGATTTTATCGGTATAGCGTTGGAAAATTTCGCGGATTTGCCCGGAGACTTCTTTGTACACCGCCATGCGACCTGAAACCAACGTCAAGTGCGGGCAGAGCTGCATAGCCTTGGCGGTCGACATAGCCGAACGCACACCATATTTTCGCGCTAAATAGTTACAGGTACTGATCACTCCACGCTGCTCAGAGCGGCCACCGATGGCAATGGGGATATCACGCAACGCCGGGTTATCGCGCATTTCAACCGCCGCAAAGAAGCAATCCATGTCTACATGGATGATCTTTCTCTGTTTTTCTAATTGAGCGCTAGGACGCGAAGACAGCATGCCGACATCACCTGATAACTGGTCGTTTATACAGTGGTATTATAGGCAAAGTAACGGACAAATAAAGGGGGAATAAGGCGTGACAATACAGGATGGCAGAGCGATAGAAAGTGCAAATAACACAAAGCCCGGACTCGCCGGGCTTTGTGGTTGATGACACGCCACACCTAATCGTGACGTGTCTGGCGGTCAGAAAAACTGATCAGATAATCTGGTTCTTCTTCCACTCTTCCTGACGGGCCGCTCGCGCCTCACGCTTTTTACGCGCATCGCACGGCTCAGGGCAGTCACACTCTTTAGCGATGCCGATACCGTCAAGACCACCGCAACTACCACTAACCGTTTTACGCTGGAAAATGTACCCAACGGCCATCGCCGCGATCACCAGCAAAAATACAGCAAAGGTTGTTAGATAAATAGCCATTCAAATGTCTCTATTTCTGTTTCATGTAAGGGACAAAGGCATCGGACGGATACTCTTTGAACCCCTGCTTGGTTTTCACAATCAACAGCACGGCAATCTGCTCTTTGTTGGCCAGAGCCAATGCTTGTTCTTCACCCATCACAGAGAACGCCGTAGCCAGCGCGTCCGCCGTCATGCATGAAGGGCTCAACACAGTGACCGATACCACATGGTTGTCAATTGGCATCCCGGTCTTCGGGTTGATCAGGTGCGAGTAACGCACACCGTCTTGCTCGAAGTAATTGCGATAGTCACCTGATGTTGCCACACCCATGTTGCCAGGTTCAATCACTTCTTGAATTGCGCGGTGACCATCCTCAGTCGGCTTTTCGATCGCGATACGCCAAGGCACGCCCTCTAGATTGTTGCCTTTTAGACGCAACTCACCACCCACTTCGACAAGGTAATTGGCAACGCCTAGCTGATCAAAATAATCGGCAACGACATCAACCCCAAAGCCCTTGGCAATCGACGACAGATCAACGTACAGATCAGGAATATCCTTGATCAGAGTATTGCCCTTGACGCTCAAATGCTCGATACCCACTTCCTTGCGGCGCTCTGCCAACTCGTCCGCCGTCGGGGTTTTCTCCGGACGCGCTTCCGGGCCAAAGCTCCACAAGTTAACGATTGGGCCAACAGTTACATCAAGTGCTCCGTCAGTCAGCTTAGACAGACGCAATGCCTCGGTAACCACCTTGGCTGTATCGGCAGATACTTCAAACGGCTCGCTTGAGCGATGCTGGTTAAATTGGCTGAGCTCGGAATGCTTGCGGTAGGTCGACATCTGGTCGTTAACCAGCTCCAATCGGCGATCAATCTCAGCCTGAAGCTCCGACGCAGACGGCAAGCCTTCCTGCTTAACCAACTTAATCGAATAATAGGTGCCCATCGTCGCACCGTTAAGATGGATGAGCTCACGCTGCTCACTACATGCCGACAGGGCGAATGCCAATACGAGCATCATCAATGCTCGGTTCAGGAACGTCTTCATCCAACAACTCCCCAAATGAAAGACTAGTTTGTTCGCTGCCACCCTCTGACAACAGAACTTGTATCTATTATTATGAAAAAAGGCTGGCTCCATACAGAGCCAGCCAGTATTTAGCGGGTCAAGGCTTATCAGCCCCCGAAGTCATCCAGTAGGATGTTTTCGTCTTCAACACCAAGATCTTTCAGCATACCGATTACGGCTGCGTTCATCATCGGTGGACCACACATGTAGTATTCACAGTCTTCTGGTGCTTCGTGATCTTTCAAGTAGTTCTCGTAAATCACGTTGTGGATGAAGCCTGTGTAACCATCCCAGTTATCTTCTGGCAGTGGATCAGACAGAGCAACGTGCCACTCGAAGTTCTCGTTGTCCGCTGCTAGCGTATCGAAATCTTCTACGTAGAACATTTCACGCTTAGAACGGGCACCGTACCAGTAAGTCATCTTACGCTTAGATTTCAGGCGTAGAAGCTGGTCGAAGATATGAGAACGCATTGGTGCCATACCAGCACCACCGCCGATAAATACCATTTCGTTATCAGTGTCTTTCGCGAAGAACTCACCGAATGGACCAGAAATAGTACACTTGTCACCAGCCTTCAGAGACCAGATGTACGAAGACATTACGCCTGGTGGTACGTCTGGGTTGTTTGGCGGCGGAGTCGCGATACGTACGTTCAGCTTGATCAGGCCTTTCTCTTCTGGGTATGACGCCATAGAGTAAGCACGGATCGAGTGCTCTTTCACGATAGACTCGTAACGGAACAGGTTGAACTTGTCCCAGTCACCACGGTATTCCTCTGGAATATCGAAGTCAGCGTATTTAATGTGGTGTGGTTCAGCTTCAATCTGAATGTAACCACCGGCACGGAACGGTACTTCTTCACCTTCAGGGATCTGAAGCACAAGCTCTTTGATGAAGGTAGCTTCGTTGTTGTTAGAAAGAACAGTACATTCCCACTTCTTAACACCGAAGATTTCTTCAGGTAGCTCGATGTCCATGTCGGACTTCACGTTTACCTGACACGCCAGACGCTCGCCTTCACGTGCTTCACCTTTTGTGATGTGGTCAAGCTCTGTTGGCAGAATGTCACCGCCGCCAGATTTAACTTTCACGCGGCACTGACCACATGAACCACCACCACCACACGCTGATGATACGAAAATACCACTACCTGCTAGGGCACCTAGCAGCTTGCCACCCGCAGCGGTTGTAATCGCTTTTTCTGGGTCGCCATTTACTGAGATAGTGATGTCACCTGATGGTACCAGCTTAGATTTAGCGAATAGAATCACTAGAACTAGAGCCAGGATAATCAGGGTGAACATAACTACACCAAGAATAATATCCATTGATTATTCCTTTTATCCTGATTACAGCTGAACGCCGGAGAAGGACATGAAGCCCAACGCCATAAGGCCAACGGTGATGAATGTGATACCTAGGCCACGTAGACCTGGAGGTACGTCTGAGTACTTCATCTTCTCACGGATACCCGCAAGCGCAACGATGGCCAACGTCCAACCAATACCTGAACCAATACCGTAAACGACAGATTCAGCAAAGTTATAATCACGCTGTACCATGAAAGATACACCACCGAAGATCGCACAGTTAACGGTGATCAGCGGCAGGAAGATACCTAGCGCGTTATATAGTGGTGGGAAGAAGCGGTCCAGAACCATTTCTAGGATCTGTACCAGTGCTGCAATCACACCGATGAACGTAATAAAGTTCAGGAAGCTAAGGTCAACACCCGCCACAATCGCGCCGTCTTTCAACAGCAGGTTGTAGATCAGGTTGTTGGCTGGTACGGCGATAGCCAGTACCACTGTTACTGCCACACCCAGACCGAAAGAAGTTTTCACTTTTTTCGATACCGCTAGGAATGTACACATACCTAGGAAGAACGACAGTGCCAAGTTCTCGATGAAGATCGAACGAACTAGAAGGCTTAGATAATGTTCCATGGTCCCCTTACTCCTTCGCTTCTACTTGTTCTGGACGGATGGTACGGATAACCCAGATCATGAAGCCGATCAGGAAGAACGCTGATGGTGCTAGGATCATCATGCCGTTTGGCTGGTACCAACCACCGTTAGACACTAGAGGAAGCACTTCGATACCGAATAGCTTGCCAGAACCTAGTAGTTCACGGAAGAAAGCAACAGTGATCAATACGAAACCGTAGCCTAGACCGTTACCGATACCATCAAGGAACGATGGCAATGGCGCAGATTTCATTGCGTACGCTTCTGCACGGCCCATTACGATACAGTTAGTGATGATCAGACCTACGAATACAGATAGCTGCTTAGAGATATCGTACAGGTAAGCTTTTAGCACCTGGTCAACCACGATTACCAATGATGCGATGATCGCCATCTGAACGATGATACGTACGCTGTTTGGAATATGGTTACGGATCAGAGAAACAAACAAGTTCGCAAATGCGGTTACAAACATTACCGCCAGTGTCATTACGAAAGCTGTTTCCAATTTAGTGGTTACTGCCAGAGCAGAACACACACCAAGGATCTGAAGCGCGATCGGGTTGTTGTCGATAAACGGCCCGAACAGAATCTTCTTCATTTCTTTAGTATCAGCCATTGTTTAGTTCTCCTGCACGCACTTTAGCTAGGAATGGACCAAAGCCCATGTCACCCAACCAGAAGTCGAAACTGTGCTGAACACCATTCGCAGTCAATGTTGCGCCAGATAGGCCGTCAACACCGTGGATGTCACCCTCTGGAGCGCCACCTTTAACAATACGAATTGCTGGTTTGTTGTTGTCATCAAACATCTTCTTACCAACGAACTGAGCACGCCATGTTGGGTTCTCAATCTCACCACCCAATCCAGGAGTTTCACCCTGCTGGTAGTAAGTAATACCCGCAAGGGTGTTACCGTCAGTTTCTACTGCGATGAATGCGTACATCATTGACCACAGACCGCCACCGTGGATAGGCAGGATCAGTTTCTCAACTTTGTCGTTCGCATTTTTCACTAGGTAAACAGTTGCGATGTCAGCACGACGAATGATCTTCGCTTTGTCTTGCTCGCCAGTAAGGCGGATAGACTGCGCAGGATCTTTCGCTGCATCACGCTGCTTGTACTGAGCAGGTGTAGCACCTGTTTCAGACTGAGCAACGAACTCACCGGTTTTAAGATCTACCAGTTTAGGCTCAATGAACTTCTGGTAAGTTTCAGTAACGTCAGTACCGTCTTGCAGAAGGCCAGCCACTGAAAGGATGTTACGCTGAACGTCAAGTACCGCATTTTTCTGCTGTAGAGGACGCAGTGCAACAGCTGCAGCTGATACCACGATAGAGCACACTAGGCTCAGTGCGATAACAACAATCAGCGTCTTTTTAATGCTATCGTTATTACTTGCCATGACGAGCTAGTCTCCGCTTGATATTGCCCTGAACCACAAGGTTGTCAAATAGAGGTGCGAATAGGTTAGCAAATAGAATTGCTAGCATCATACCTTCTGGGTACGCAGGGTTTACCACACGAACCATAACAGCCATTGCACCGATTAGTGCGCCGTACCACCACTTACCTTTGTTAGTAAATGAAGCAGACACTGGATCGGTTGCCATGAACATCATACCGAACGCAAAACCACCCAGAACTAGGTGCCAGTGCCAAGGCATGCTGAACATTGGGTTAGTGTCAGAACCGATGATGTTGAACAGCGTAGACGTCGCAATCATACCGACCATAGTACCGGCAATGATGCGCCATGAAGCGATTCGCATGAATACGATCATCGCACCACCAAGAATGATGGCTAGCGTTGATACTTCACCGATTGAACCTGGAATACGGCCAATGAAGGCATCCATCCAGCTTACTGCATCGCCAGTTACCGTGTTAACCACTGCTGACTGACCACCGTGAGCCCACTGGCTCAGTGCAGTTGCACCAGAGAAACCATCCGCTGCAGTCCATACTAGATCACCAGAGATCTGAGCTGGGTATGCAAAGAATAGGAACGCACGGCCTGCAAGCGCAGGGTTCAGGAAGTTACGGCCTGTACCACCGAAAATTTCTTTTGCGACAACAACACCAAAGGTAATACCTAGGGCTGCCTGCCAAAGTGGTAGTGTTGGCGGTACAATCAAAGCAAACAGAATTGATGTTACGAAGAAACCTTCGTTAACTTCATGCTTGCGAACCATACAGAATAGGACTTCCCAGAAACCACCCACAGCAAAAACAACTGCGTAAATAGGTAGGAAGTAGGTCGCACCCAGTAGCATTTTGCTACCCCAGCCAGCGTCAACTGACATGGTGCCGCCCAGCATCTGAGTCAGCCAGTAGTGCCAGTCACCTGCAATAACTGCAGCCAACTGCTCACCAGCGTATAGGTGGTTTAGCGCAACAATAGCCTGGTGACCAGTGTTGTACATACCCCAGAACATCGCTGGGAATACCGCAAACCATACCATGATCATGATACGCTTCAGGTCAATGCTGTCACGCACATGAGAACCAGCACGTGTTACCTGACCTGGGGTATACATAAGAGTCGCAAACGCTTCATACAGCGCAAACCACTTCTCGTGCTTACCACCTGGCTCAAAGTGGTGCTCAACTTGCTCGAGTAAATTCTTGAGACCCATGAATTACCCTTCCTTCTCAATTGTGTCCAGGCACTGACGTAGCATTGGACCAAATTCATACTTACCTGGACATACGAACGTACATAGTGCTAGATCTTCTTCATCAAGCTCAAGTGCACCAAGCTGGGCTGCACTGTCAATATCACCTGCACACAGGTCACGAAGAAGTAGCGTTGGTTCGATATCCAGCGGCATGACACGCTCGTAGTTGCCGATTGGCACCATCGCACGCTCAGAACCGTTGGTTGTCGTTGTCATGTTGAACAACTGACCAGGGAAGAACTGGCTGATGAAAGAACGGGTTACAGAGAACTTGTTCTTACCAGGAACAATCCAGCCCAGGAATTCTTTCTCGCGACCTTCGCGAAGAGCAGAAACCTGAAGATGGTAGCGGCCAAGGTAAGCATGCGGGCCCACTGCGTGAATGCCGTTCAGAACAGAGCCTGAAAGCACACGTAGCTCGCCTGGCATCAGCTCAGAGTCAGTAAGCTGCTCTAGAGATGCACCGATCTGAGTACGTACCAAACGTGGCTTGTTCACAACTGGACCAGCCAGAGAAACAACGCGATCTGTGAATAGCTCACCAGTCAGGAACAGCTTACCGAAAGCAATCACGTCCTGATAGTTGATGTGCCATGCCACATTCTGCACGCTTGCGCCAAATAGAGTATGAATGTGCGTACCAACTAGACCTGCAGGGTGCGGGCCGTTGAATACGTGCTCTTCGATATTGGCTTCGTTTGAACGAGGAAGGCTAGCACCAGATTTACAAACCATGACTTTGCCGCTTGTTAGGCGAGACAAAATAGTCAGGCCAGCAACAAACGCGTCGCTTTGCTCGTTGATAACAACTTCTGGGTTAGCTGCTAGTGGGTTAGTATCGATGGCTGTTACGAAGATAGCCTGGGTTTCAGCATCGATGGCAGGCACCTTGCTGAAAGGACGCGTACGAAGCGCAGTCCACATACCAGATTCAACCAACTGATCCACAATTGCCGAACGCTCTAGTTGCGCTAGCTGGTTTGCTTCATAGCTGTTGAACGTAACTTGCTCGTCGCCTTCTACATCAATCACTACAGACTGAAGAACACGCTTCGCACCACGGTTAATTTCTGCAACCTTGCCGCTGGCTGGAGCAGTGAACTTAACGCCAGGGTTCTTCTTGTCTTCAAAAAGAATCTGACCTTTTTTCACTACATCCCCTACGCGGATATGCATTGTAGGACGCATACCAACATATTCTTCGCCAAGCAAGGCGACACGGGTGATGGCCTTGCCATCATTTATCGCCTGGGCAGGAGTCCCCGAAATTGGGATATCCAAACCCTTCTTTATTGTAATCATACGCACTTGCACTACATTAACGGGAAAAAATTTTTCTATTGCGCAATTTAGACACGACTTTCCTTCGTCCGAAGCTGACGTAACCACCAGCACCGCAACATCCAATTTACCTACTCGTCACAACTTACGCCGCGAGTAAATTTGAGGCCGGGATTTTACCATTAATCCACGGGATTTTACCATGCCAAACCACACTAAACAGGCTGAAAATCGGCTAACTCTTTAAACGCAATACTGTCATATGCTGATTATTTTGAACTAACGCACAAAAGCAAAAATCCATGCTTTTTATAATGTTTTTTTCACTTTTGCTTCAGTGTTAATAAAAGACCAACAAATCGCCTACATCAGCAACATACAAGCAAAGAACCCGATAAGCCTATTGTTTCAAAGATGTCTCAATGTTAATGGCTGTTAACATTGTTCGCTGCATTCACGCATTCTGCGTTACCTACTGACACGCCGAGTCTACCACCCGGATAATAATAGCAGCTTGCCCCACCACCATTGCTCTGATACCCCTAAGGCATACCATTTGCTTTCTTTTACGGGAGTCACGTAGAGACCCGGCCGTGGTGTGCGAATACCGAATTGTATACAAAATAACCAAAGATTGTTGTCGTCACATTCAAATTTTCGGCGAAAAAAAAACCGCTTCAACGCGGTTTTTCATATCTTCGGCGAACATCAAAAACGCCCGCCTCTTAATAACAGAGGCCTACTGGTCAAATTTGGAACCGCCACGGCATGCCGGTGAATCAGGCGCGCCGTCAAATAGGTTTTGCCACTCGCTTTCGGTATAGGTATGCATCGCAAGGGCATGGATATCATTGGCCAGCTCATTTGCCAACACCGCATTCACCGCCCGATGACGAGCGATCAGGCGCATTCCTTCAAACTGGGCACTAACGACCACCACTTTGAAATGGCTTTCTGAACCAGCAGGAACATTGTGCATATAGCTCTCATTGACCACTTCCAACTGGAGGGGGGAGAACGCCTGTTCCAATTTTTCTTTAATTCGTTGCTGGACTATCATCGTACTTATCCTCGGGCTTCATCCGCCAACGGTGCAGCCATGTTTTCTCTTCAAGGTCATAAATAAGTTTGCAGGACAGGCTGGTTTTGCGAAAATATCAGCCAATTGAGTAAACATACCGTAAAGTAACCGTTAATGAAACCTGAGCTATCCCTACACGGGCGTACGCTGCAGCTGCAGCGCTATCCAGTAAGGCAAAACGAAACCCTGCAGGCATGGGATGCAGCAGATGAATACCTGATCAACTACGTCAGTGAGAATTACGACGCGTTGGATCCAGACCGCCCTATTCTGCTGATGAACGACAGCTTCGGAGCACTGGGATGCTGGTATTCCCAGTACGGCAAGGTCGTCTCGGTCACGGATTCATTTATCGCCAAGCAAGCGACACTCGCCAACCTCAATGCTAACCAGCTAGATGAGGTCACTCTCAGCGATTGTCTTGCGGCCCTCCCTGATGCCCCGCAACTGGTATTGCTGAAACTACCGAAAAACAACCGCTTGCTAAGCTGGCAGCTACGACAACTCTGCCAGTCTCTACCTGCTGGTACTATGGTCATTGCCGCAGCAAAAGCGAAAGAGATCCATACATCGACCCTCAAGCTATTCGAAAAATACCTTGGGGACACCAAGACCTCGCTGGCGGTCAAGAAGGCACGTTTGATTTTCTGCCAAGTCAATCCTGAGCTGTCACAACCGCTACCCGCCCCTCTTGAATGGCAAGTTCAAGAGCATGGGCTGACCCTTACCAACCATGCCAACGTTTTCTCTGGCGAAAGTTTGGATATCGGCGCCCGCTTTTTCCTTGAGCACCTTCCTGCTGACAACCGTTATGAGAAAATTGTCGATCTAGGCTGTGGTAACGGGGTGATCGGCATCAAAGCAGCCCAACTCAATCCCGACGCCAAGATCGTATGTGTTGACGAAAGCTTCATGGCCGCAGCCTCCTGCCGCCACAATGCAAACATCAACCTCTCCGATCCAAGCCAGCTAACGGCAGTCGTCAACAACTGCCTTGAGGGGATGCCTGCTGACGATACGGATCTGGTTCTGTGCAACCCACCGTTCCACCAGCAAAACACCATCACCGACCATATTGCCTGGCAGATGTTCTGCGATGCCCGCCATGTATTGCGTCAAGGCGGCAAACTATGGGTGATCGGTAACCGCCATCTAGGCTACAACGACAAGCTAAAACGCTTGTTTGGCAATGTCACTGTCGTGGCACAAAACAACAAGTTTGTTATCTATCAATCGACTAAGTCATAATATCGCCTCTTTGCGAGTAGCTGCCGAGCAGCTGCTCTTTTTGTTAAGGACAGTATCACTATGAAAAAGCTTCTTGTGGCCGCTTCGGTTTTCGCGCTGACAGCCTGCTCGACACCGTCGGAGCCCCAGCTTACCCTGACCCCGCAACCCGTCATTGCCGCCCAGCCAAGCGTAAACGGCAAGACCCTGTCTCTCAACAGCCGTGATTTGCGTACCGCACAGTTCATCGCCGTTGTCGACAGTGGCCGGGAAAATGTCCAGCCTCTGCATAGCTCACAGAACCTGCGTACCACCCTTGAAGACGCCTTGAACCGTCAGTTGAGCGCCCAAGGCTACACCATCACCGCCGACAGCAAAGACACGTTGCGCTTGGATATTCTTGAGGCGATGGTCAACGTCAAGCACAGCGTGATGAGCCACGATCTTATCAGCAAGCTACAACTGCAGCTTGTCGTCGAGACCCCGAAAGGCCAATTCATCAAGCGCTATTCGGGCAAGTCAGAACGTACCGGTGCGATGAGCGCATCCATCGAAGATATGCAAACGGCAATGGATAACCTGATCACCGCGGTGCTCAAAGACATCTATGCTGATCCAGAGCTAAACCATTACCTTCAGGAGAACCTATAATGGCCCGCGCCCTTGCCTCATTGCTACTCTGTCTGGCGCTGCCCGTCAGCGCAGCCACTCAGGTCAAAGTCGATACCAACCTAGGGGATTTTGTCATCCAACTTGACGAGAAGAGTGCCCCGGTATCAAGCCAGAACTTCCTGCGCTATGTTGAAGATGGCAGCTATGTCGGCACCATCTTCCACCGGGTGATCCCGGGCTTCATGGCTCAAGGCGGTGGGTTTGATAAAGATCTCAAGCGCCAGCCTAGCTACGCCCCTATCAAGAACGAAGCCAAGAACGGCCTAAGTAACCTGCGGGCTACTGTTGCGATGGCTCGTACCCAAGATCCAAACTCGGCAACCCGTCAGTTCTACATTAACTACAAGGACAACAACTTCCTTGATGCGAGTCCGATGAATCCGGGCTACGCCGTTTTCGGAAAAGTTGTGAAAGGCTTCTCAGTTATTGAAAAAATGACTGAAATCCCGACCACGACTATCCGATCTATGGGTATGAAAGATTACCCTCAGCAGCCTATAGTTATTGAAGCTATTGAAGTTCTCAAAAAGTAGACATAGGTAAGGTCACTTGGCCTGCCCTATGGCCAGGTGACCGTTATGCTTAAAATCATCGCTTCCGCCCCGGAGCTTCCTCCCGAGCAAATTGCCCTGCATATCGAAGAATATGCCCCCGCCATCGCCATCAGTGCCTTAGGGACTATTTATGGTGATGTCGACTATGAGTCGATGAAGATCACCGTCACTGAGCACCTTCACGATTGGTGGAAACTCTCCATCCCCTCCGGCTCACCACAAAATAATTACGAATCAACCTACTGGTATCTGATGCATTTGCTGGAATCTCTCGAAGAACACGAGCTGCTGGGCAATAACTTCATCCAATACAAAGTCAGTTGTGCCGCCCAGTACCTATTGGGCATTGGCGATCGTCCCGCCAACATCCAAGGGATCAGGCCTTAGTCAGTCGGCGGTGGTAGCGCCGCCAAGCCTCGTCTCTCGATTTATCCTTCCCCTGTCGCTTTTACGTGATTTTTACTGAATTTGCCTCACGGCTTGCTACTATACCGATTTCAACCCCAGCGCTGATATAATGCGCCTTCGCAGTACTGTCCCACTTATCAGAGGAAGCCATGGAGCAATCGTTCGACAACAACCAACAAGGCTGGCGGGTCTATCTCGAGAAAAAAGTCCTGATCATGCTTGCCCTCGGCTTCTCGTCCGGCCTACCGCTACTGCTGGTCTTCGGCACCTTATCATTCTGGCTGAGAGAAGCAGGGGTCAGCCGTACCGATATCGGCTTTTTCAGCTGGGTCGCACTGGCCTACGGCTTCAAGTGGATCTGGTCACCGCTTATTGATCGCTTCCCTGTCCCCTTCTTCTCCCACAAACTTGGCCGGCGACGGGGCTGGATGGTGTTCTCGCAACTGCTGATCATCGCCTCACTGGCGGGCATGGCAATTAGCAACCCGCAGGGTGATCTAATCCAGCTGGCAGTATTTGCCGTGATCGTCGCATTCTCGTCAGCCTCGCAGGACATCGTCATCGACGCCTACCGGATCGAAATGGCGACAGAGCGACTGCAAGCCGCCCTCGCAGCCGCCTATATGACAGGTTACCGTCTTGCAATGATCATGGCCGGAGCCGGGGCTCTTGCCTTTGCCGCCTGGTTTGGATCCAATACAAGCTATGATCCGAGCGGCTGGATGATCGCCTACCTGATCATGGCCAGCCTAATGCTGGTCGGCCTCATCACAGCCCTTTGCATCCACGAGCCTAAGATCGACAGCAGCCAAATTGACAATGTCGAAAAACAGTATCGCAACCAATTGCTTGAGCGTGGGTTTTCACCACGTACTGCCCGCCTGACCGCCTGGTTCTATACCGCTGCAGTCATGCCGTTCAAAGACTTCTTCGACCGCTATGGCAAGCATGCGATGCTATTGCTGGCACTGATTAGCTGCTACCGAATCTCCGATGTCGTGATGGGGGTAATGGCCAATGCCTTTTACTATGACATGGGCTTTAGCAAAACCGATGTCGCTTCGGTCTCGAAGATCTACGGGGTTGTTATGACCCTAGTCGGAGCGGCATTGGGCGGCATGCTGGTGAGCAAATACGATACCATGCGGGTTCTTGCCCTCGGTGCGGTACTATCAGCCGCCACCAACTTGGTTTTCATGATCTTCTCGCTGATTGGCAATTCACTGCCGATGTTGGCTCTCGTGATCTCGATGGATAATCTCAGCGCAGGCATCGCGACAGCGGCGTTTATCACCTTCATGTCGAGCTTGACCAATGTCGCCTTCTCGGCCACCCAATACGCACTGTTCAGCTCAATCATGCTGCTTTTCCCCAAGTTCATTGCTGGCTTCTCCGGGGTCTATGTCGACAACTTTGGCTACAATACCTTCTTCTTAACAACCGCGCTGATCGGGTTACCGGTACTGATTTTGATTTCAATGATCACCAAACGGCAAGCGTTGTTCCACCGCAGCGAGCCAAACCCCAACAAATAAATTCCAAATTGACATTTAGGGGCGGTTTTTTGTTGATAAACATCAAGCCGCCCCAAAAAATAAATTTTTCCCCACCCAAATCGGCATACTACGCTGCCCCCCTCTTGATCTCATTCACATCAAGCTCAAAAAAAATACCTTTTCTTGCGTAAAAAATACGCGCCAGTTCACTTTACACATGAAATGTAATCGATTACAGGAGATCATGGTCACAACTCGCAAAGGTTTGCGCAACCGTTACATTCCCAAAGGTGATGTAAAGCAATAGAATCCTCCCAACACAATAAGGGCAGCCCAAAAGCCCAGTTATGACATACACAATTAGCGAGAGTTTAACCCATGCGTAAATCACTAGTAGCACTGAGCGTATTGGCTGCAGCGGCAGCGGTTCCTGCCCAAGCTGAATACCTATACGGTTTTGGTAACGTAAGCGTAAACTACCTTGACTGGTCAAACGGCACAGAAAACCGTTCTGGCAAAGAAGACTTCAGCTACCTTGAGCTTGAAGGCGGTGCAGGTTTTAGCTGGGGTGAACTATACGGTTTCGCGGATCTAGAAAACCTAGAAAACGGTACTGACGATGTACGTACGTCAATCAAAGGTTCTATCGCGGTTAAAACTGGCCTGAAAGAACTACGCGGTTACGGTCAGCTGTACAACACCAACAGCAACAGCTTCACAGCACAAAACACCGTATTGGGTATGTCTTACAGCTTCAGCGGTGACAACTGGGCATTCAACCCATGGGTTGGTTTCCACCACACCATCACTACCAAGACATTTGGCCCAGAAGCGACGGGTTCGTTCTCAGGCATGAACGGCGGTATGCTTGGTTGGTCTGCAATGTACAACTTCAAGGCATTCGGCGAGAGCTTCATGGTGTCTAACTGGCACGAAACAGAATTTGCCCGTGACGACGCATACCTAGCAACGTCTGGCGAAAGCGACGACCTAACAGCAAACGGCGCGCTGGCACTATGGTGGAACGTTACAGAGTCTGTAACTACCGGTGTTCAGTACCGCTACGCCTACAACAAGCTAGGTCAGCAGGGTCACGACAACGCAATGATCTACTCTGTTAAGTACAACTTCTAATAAGTTCTCTTACATAAAAAAAGCACCTTCGGGTGCTTTTTTTATACCCTCTCAATACTAAGATAGTAATCACTAACGAGACATTGCAGTTTAGTGCTTATTATTACAGCTCTTTTCAAGACGAATCCCTCCCTATTTGCACGATAGCAGCAACGTCGTGAAGACCCTGCCCCACACTTGAGAGTTTCCACTAGCCTTTATCACTAAGAGGAGTCCCTCCTCGACAATCACAATACTCTGGTCTTTTTCCTGCGGTCCCATCACGGCACCGGAAAGAAAATTCAGAGAACAAGCAATGGCAAATGGTTAGAGATCTCATCATGAATAATATTCTAAAATTATCCTGTTTAGGTGCTTCCCTCGCCTTCTCCCCCTTGGGGTTGGCCGTCGACTATTCCGATGACATCCATAAGAATGATTACAAATGGCTGCAGTTCAACTTGATGTATGCCCTCGAAGAACTCCCTCGCGCCCCCGATGACCCTTCCGGACACGATTATCTAGAAATGGAATTTGGCGGCCGCTCTGGAATCTTTGACCTCTATGGTTACGTCGACGTCTTCGACCTCACCGACCATGACGGTAGTGACAAGAATAACCGCCCGAAGATATTTATGAAATTTGCCCCCCGGGCATCTCTTGACGCCATGACCAAAACCGACCTCTCGTTCGGGCCAGTTCAGGAACTCTACATCGCTACCCTATTCAACTGGGACGGCGGCTACTCGAAAGAAAGCGACTTCCCCCCAGTCAACAATTCGTTCTGGGGAATAGGCTCCGACATCCAAGTCCCGTGGTTTGGCAAGGTGGGGCTTAACCTCTACGGCCTTTACGATATCAACAACAAAGACTGGAATGGTCTCCAACTCTCTACCAACTGGTTCAAGCCCTTCTACACCTTCAGCAACGACAGCTTTATTGCCTACCAGGGCTATATCGACTACCAATTTGCCGCTGACGACACCTTCAAGGGCAACTCGCAGGCCAATCACGGTGGGGTGATGTTCAATGGCTTCTACTGGCATTCCAACCGTTACTCGGTCGGCTATGGATTCAAGCTCTATAACGATGTCTACTTGATAGAAGACAGCGACAGCTTCGAGTCCACTGGGATCAGCCACTACTTTTCCGTCACCTATAAATTCTGATTCCGCGGAATTTACCCAGCAGTGGTATCCTAACCTCCTGCCAACGAGTAAAGGATACGACTGTTGAAAATCACCATCGTCGGGGCGGGAGCCGTCGGCTCACTATGGGCCTGCCGGCTCGCCGCCCGCCATCAGGTACATCTCTGGACCCGGCATAACACCGACCAATGCGAAATCCGCTTCCAGCCGTTGGGAGATGAAAAAATCCAGACATGGCCATTTAAGGCCAACGACCCCACCCAGCTTGCACAGGCGGATATCGTGATCTTTACGGTCAAGGCATTCCAGCTACATGCGGCACTGGCAACAGTGGAAGACCTACTCCCACCCACTACCCCTATCGTGGTGATGCACAATGGTATGGGCACTCACGATACCGTACTCAACCAACTGCCCGGCCATCCGATACTCTACGCGACCACGGCTCAGGGCGCGCTTCGCACCGAACAGGGGGTTACCCATACCGGATTGGGGCCGACCCGGCTCGGGGCGATGAACCCGGCAGGAAAGCAATACCAACACTTGGCCGCCGTGTTCGATCAGGCCCTTGCCCCATGCCAATGGCTTCTGGATATTCGTCGGGCCCTGTGGCAAAAACTGGCCATCAACTGTGCGATCAACCCGCTGACTGCGATTCTGCAATGCCGTAACGGCCATCTGGCACTGAGTGAATTTACCCCGCAGCTTACACAGATCTGCGAAGAAGTGGCCGTAGTCATGTCCGCTGAGGGCTACCCGACGACAGTCACCGACCTGCTCGAGCAAACCTCCGCCGTCATCTCGGCGACGGCTGCCAACAAATCATCCATGAATCAGGATGTTTATCACCAAAGGACGACCGAAATCGACTATATTACCGGGTATCTGATAGCCCGGGCCGATAGCCACGGCATCGCCGTACCGGCCAACCGCGCCCTGTGGCAGCAAATCAAACAACTGGAGCAACACTACCATGACCATTGATCAGTCAACCGCAACCCCCATCCGCGTGGCCGTCTGCATTGCACCGGGTACGGAAGAAATGGAGGCGATCAATACGATTGATATCCTGCTAAGGGCAGGTTTCGACGTTACCACCGCCAGCGCCGATTCCAACGGCGAGCTGATCGTCACCGGTTCGCGCGGGATCAAGCTGGTCGCCGATGTCGCACTGGCCAAAATTGCCGACGAGCAGTTCGACTGCGTGGTACTGCCGGGCGGGCTTGGTGGATCGGAATGTTTCCGTGACAGCCCGCTGGTTATCGAGTTCGTCAAACAGCACCATTTCGACGGCAAACTGGTCGCGGCTATCTGTGCGGCGCCGGCGCTGGTCTTTGTACACCACCAGCTCTTCCCCAAGGCAATCATGACCGCCCACCCTGCCTTCCACAGCCATATTCCGGAGCAACAGCTCCGCGTTAAGCGGGTTGTCTATGACAAAAATGACAACTTGCTGACCAGCCAAGGTCCCGGCACCTCGCAGGAATTTGCACTGGCGATCATCGCCCAGCTAGCCGGCAAACCCCTTGCCGCAGATGTCGCCGAGCCGATGGTGATGTGGCCGCACATGCACTTTGACATCATGCCAAAAGGCGAAACACGCTAATAAGCATCGTACTCGGTTTGACAAACCTGCTGTTGCGACGAAAAAAAACGAGAGCCTAGGCTCTCGTTTTTATTTGTAATTTCCAGCTACTGCCCGATTACGGACGGTATACCTTCACGTTGTCAAAACCGTTTTCCTTCAGGTACAGCGCCTGAAGGCGGCTCATCACGCCGCGATCACAGTAAAGCAGGTACGTCTTGTCCTGCGGCAGATCGCCAAACTGGGTTGCCAGTTTGTAGAACGGCAGGTGCTTGACTTCAACGTTGTCGATTTCCAGCGGGTTCTCGTCTTCTTCGTCCGGGCTACGGATATCAAGCACAATTGCGCCTTGGTCGATCTGGTCTACCAGCTCGATTTCTGGGGCTTTTTCCTGGCTCTCTTTCTCGATAGCACGGATATCCATAATACGGGCCTCGGCAACCACTCGCTCTAGGATCGTGAAGTCAAATTTCGCTTCTTCTGCTTCCAGCTTCTCTTTGACCGCCTTCACGGTTGGACTCTTCGAGATCACGCCACAGAACTCAGGCATGGTCTTGGCAAAATCTTCCGTGCCGATTTCACGCGCCACGTTGATAATGTCTTCTTTGTCCCAGTTGATCAGCGGACGCAGGATCAGAGATTCCGTCACGCCATCGATATGACGTAGGTTGGTCAGAGTCTGGCTTGATACCTGACCTAGCGCCTCACCCGTTACCAGAGCCTGGATCCCCAGACGCTCGGCCACCATACCAGCAGCACGCATGAACATGCGCTTAAGCACAACGCCCATCTGGCCGTCGTCGATATTCTCAAGGATCTGGCCAACAACTGGATCGAAGTCAATGGCAATAAACTTCACCTTAGCCGACGAACCGTACTTCTTCCACAAGAAGTGGGCAACCTGCTTAACACCGATCTCGTGAGCCGGACCGCCTAGGTTGAAGAAACAGTAATGCACCTTGCTGCCGCGCTTGATATGCAGGTAGCTAGATACGCCGGAGTCAAAGCCACCGGAAATCAGGCTCAGTACATCTTCCTGCGTGCCTAGCGGGAAACCACCAAGGCCTTTGTGACGGGCAAGGATCTGGTTGAGCTTTTCGTCTTCAACTTCGACACGGACGGTGATATCTGGGTTCTTCAGCTTCACAGAGGCGGTTGCAACCGCTTGGTTCAAGCCACCACCTACATAGCGCTCAAGCTCAATAGAGGTAAAATCATGCTTGCCGACGCGCTTGGCACGAACACAGAATGTCTTGCCTTCCAGCTGGTCGCGAACATGTGCCAGCGTCTGCTCGTAGATATCGTGCAGATCGGTAAATTCACTTTGTTTCACTTCAAGCACATGGTGAATACCCGGAGTCTGCGTCAGTACTGTCAGCACGTCATCGCGCAGCGACTCGTCTTTCGAAGACACTTCGATATAACTACGGCGGTTGTAAACCGCGATGGAATCAGACACGCGCTGAAGGATCACGCGGATGTTGCACTCCAAGATTCGCGTAAAGCGCTTACGAACAGACTCACTCTTGACGAAAATCTCAGGATGGGGTTTAACGATAAATTTCATAACACGCTTCGCTACACTGGGCCAAACATTGCCAAAAAGGATCAAAGGCGCGGATTATACAGCAAGCGGGCTATTGCCGAAACAAGGATGTCGTCCCGCATGATGTAAGCTCACCTGCCAGCCCAGAAAAAATGGGTTTACCGCCGCCCCATGCCACACGGGCAGGAACGCCGTATTTCTCTATAGTGTAGGCAGTTTTTTTATCCCTGCCCGCACTGTACTAATTGCCTGCCACAAAAAATTCAGCCTCGACTCGCGAGGCTGAATGGTTTACTTAGTTTTACTGGCTTCACTTGGAATTTCATCGGTGTAATACGGTTCACCCTGCATCACCGAGATTTCCACCCGTCGGTTGGCCTTACGCTCAGCCGGGGTCTTGTTCTTATTGAGTGGGTGGGTATCAGCCAGACCCAGCACACGCAGGCGCATATGGTCAAAGCCCTTCACCTTCTCCATCTCCTGAGCGACAGATACCGCTCGCTGTGCAGACAGATCCCAATTGGAACGGTAAAGCTCAGAATCCAGCTTCCGATTATCAGAATGGCCCGATACCCGGACGATACCAGGGACATCCTTCACCAATTCCGCCACCTGCCGGACCAGCGGCCGGAACTTCGGCTGCAAGAAGGCGGAACCTTCAGGGAACGCCCCTTTCTCTTTAATGCGGATCACCAGTTGCTGGCCGAGGTTCTCCAGCTCTATCGAGCCTTCCTCGATTTCACGGTTCAACGCAATCTCAAGGGAGTTCTTCAGCTTGTTCTGGGCCTCACTAGGCTCTTCAGCACTTTCTGTATCAAGATCAAGCACCGAGGTATCGGCATGCTTACCACCGTTTTTATCACCGGCATCTCGCATCGTACCGCCAGCGCGGGCCGAATCCCCATCGTGAAAATCCAAGCTGCGATTGGTCATGTCAATCGTCTGCTGCATGATCACCTCAATCGGCGTCGGCTCGGGACGTCCCGGCCTAAACTCCTGGGCAATCACACTGGTTCCTTTCGGGATGTCTTTCACTTCCAGCATATTCTGGACACCGAAAGCGAACTTCATAGAACCGGCTATCTGCTTGAATTTCAATACATCCATCTCGGAAAACGATAGCAGCAACACGAAGAAGCACATCAGCAACGTCATCAAATCCGAAAAAGTTGCCATCCACGGCGGCAAACCGGGAGGAGGGCACTTATGTCCGTCTTCCATTACGCCCCCTATTCTTCGTCAGTTGCGATTATACGTTTCTTTTCATGGAGGTAGTTTTTCAGATAACCATCAATCACCCGCGGGTTCTGACCATCTTGAATTGCCAATACTCCATCAAGGATCAGGCGGCGGTTAAGCTTCTCCTCGTCCTTGCGTAACCCTAGCTTAGCGGCAATAGGCAACAGCATCATGTTGGCCATAATCGCGCCGTACAACGTTGTCAGCAACGCAACAGCCATCGCCGGACCGATCGATTTCGGATCATCCATATTCGACAGCATCGCCACCAGACCAACCAGCGTACCGATCATCCCCATTGCCGGGGCAACCTCAGCCAGCGCCTTGAAAATACTGATACCCTGCTCATGGCGCTCATTGGTCAGCGAAATATCCTTTTGCAAGGTAGCGCGTACCACTTCCGCATCGTAGCCATCAACCAGCAGATCAATGCCCTTGCGTAAGAAGCTGTTCTCCACTTCCATTTCTTCCAATGCCAAAAAACCGCCCTTACGTGCCGTATCAGCCATTTCGACGATCTTGGCGATCAAATCTTCAGGATTGTCAGATTTGAAAATGAAGGCTTTCAACGCAATATTCGCGGCACCGAAAAACTGGCCAATACTGTATTGCATCATTGCAACAAACATAGAGCCACATACTACAATCAATATCGACTGGGTATCGACATACATGCCGAAGCTTCCGCCCATCACCATTGCCATAATGACAAAAGCAAAGGACCCAACCAATCCGATAAGGGTCGCTAAATCCACCTAGTAGTCTCCTGCTGTTACATTATTATGTGATTCAAACCGCGGCATTTTATCCTACCGCAAGGGTCTTTCAATAGACGATTGGCAAAACCACGACAATTAAGTTCCTCGTTTTATCGGCAGAACACTAAATTGATTTAGCCTCAAAGCGTAAAAGATGATTTTTTTTGCCTGCGGCACACATTCCTGTGCGATAATTTGACCCTTATTACGCTCTACGCTATTTTGCGGACACGACAAAAGAAACGACAAGATTATGGCAGCCAAGAAACCGGAAAATATGGCTTTTGAAGCCGCACTGGACGAACTCGATTCCCTCGTCAATGAGCTGGAATCTGGGGATATCGCACTAGAAGACGCACTGAGAAAATTCGAGCGCGGTATCGCACTGGCCCGAGCCAGCCAGCAAAAGCTGACCGAAGCCGAACAGCGTGTTGAGATCCTGCTCCAAGCCGATGACAATGCGCCTCTGACTGATTTTGAAACCGATAATGAATAACATGTCGTCACTATCGCAGTCCCTGCTGCACTTCCAGGAACGCAACAACCAACAACTGGGTGACTGGATTGATCGCCAGCCTTTTGCTGATCAGACCCTGATCAAAGCAATGCGGCACGGTACCTTGCTTGGCGGGAAACGAGCTCGCCCGTTTTTGACCTATGTCACCGGTATGATGCTGGGAGCGCAGCAGGAAGACTTGGACACTCCGGCAGCCGCCGTCGAGTGCATCCACGCCTACTCGCTTATCCACGACGATCTGCCGGCTATGGACGACGACGCCCTGCGCCGCGGCCAGCCAACATGCCACATTGCCTTCGACGAAGCCAATGCAATCCTTGCCGGTGATGCGCTACAAGCCCTGGCCTTCGAAATTCTTGCCAGCGGTCCGCTCAGTAACGACGGCAATAGTCAACGTATCGCGATGGTTCAGGAATTGGCCCGCGCCTCGGGTGCGGCTGGTATGTGCATGGGGCAAGCGCTCGACTTAGACGCCGAAGGTAAACACGTCGGCCTTGAGCAGCTTGAAACCATCCACCGCCACAAAACTGGCGCCCTGATCCGCTGCGCCATCCGTCTTGGTGCGCTGGCTGCCGGCGAAAAAGGGATCGCGGTTTTACCGCAGCTCGATCACTATGCCGATGCAATTGGGTTGGCGTTTCAAGTCCAAGACGATATTCTTGACGTAATTAGTGATACCGAGACCCTCGGCAAACCGCAGGGTTCGGATATCGAGCTGGACAAAAGTACCTATCCCGCTCTTCTCGGGTTGGATGGCGCAAAGGCAAAAGCACAACAACTGTATCAACAGGCGCTACACGCATTAGATGCGATACCCTACAATACAGTGCAATTAGAAGTTTTTGCCCGATACGTCATCGAGCGCAATAACTAGGGTTAGCTGACCTGATAACCACAAGCGCCGTGAATGATATGACACTGGATATTTCAAAATACCCTCATCTGGCTCTGGCCGATACGCCAGATGAGCTCCGCCTGCTGCCAGTCGAAAGCCTGCCTGCAGTGTGTGACGAATTACGTACTTACCTACTCAAGTCGGTAAGCCAAAGCAGTGGCCACTTTGCCTCTGGTTTAGGTGCCGTCGAGCTGACGGTCGCCCTGCACTATGTATACAACACTCCGTTTGACCACTTGATCTGGGATGTCGGTCATCAAGCATACCCACATAAAATCCTGACCGGACGCCGCGAGCAGATGCAGACGATCCGCCAGAAAAATGGTATCCACCCGTTCCCGTGGCGTGAAGAGAGCGAGTATGACGTCCTGTCTGTCGGCCACTCCTCGACCTCGATCAGCGCCGGGCTAGGCATGGCTATCGCCGCCGAGAAAGAAGGCCTAGGCCGCAAAGTAGTCAGTGTGATCGGTGACGGGGCTATCACCGCGGGGATGGCATTCGAAGCGATGAACCATGCCGGTGATGTCCATCCTGACATGCTGGTGATCCTCAACGACAACGAAATGTCTATTTCGGAAAACGTCGGAGCGCTGAACAACCACCTTGCCCGCCTGCTTTCCGGCAGCCTATACACCACGATCCGAGAAGGCAGCAAGAAAGTCCTTTCCGGTGCACCGCCGATCAAAGAGCTGGTCAAGCGTGCAGAGGAACACCTGAAGGGCATGGTTGTCCCTGGCACCATGTTCGAAGAACTGGGCTTCAACTACATCGGTCCTGTCGACGGACACGATGTCGAAGAGCTGGTCAAGACCATCAAGAATATGCGCAACCTCAAAGGGCCGCAGTTCCTGCATATCATGACTAAGAAAGGCAAAGGGTATGCTCCAGCCGAAGCCGACCCGATCAACTACCATGCCGTACCCAAGTTCGATCTGACCCAAAATCCGATCCCCAAAGCCAAGAGCAAACCGACGTTCTCAAACATCTTCGGCGACTGGCTGTGCGACATGGCAGCCGAAGACAGCAAGCTGATGGCGATCACCCCCGCGATGCGCGAGGGCTCAGGCATGGTACGCTTCTCCAAGGAATATCCTGACCAGTACTTCGATGTGGCGATTGCCGAGCAGCACGCTGTGACGCTGGCTACGGGCTTGGCCATTGGCGGTTACAATCCGGTCGTGGCGATTTACTCGACCTTCCTCCAGCGCGGTTACGACCAGCTGATCCATGATGTCGCCATCATGGATCTCCCGGTCATGTTTGCCATTGACCGCGGCGGACTAGTCGGTGCCGACGGCCAAACCCATCAAGGCTCGTTCGATCTGAGCTTCATGCGCTGCATCCCCAACATGGTGATCATGACGCCGAGCGATGAAAACGAATGTCGCCAAATGCTCTATACCGGCCATCGCCACAATGGTCCAAGCGCGGTTCGCTACCCACGCGGCAGCGGTACCGGCGCGGTACCAGAAAAAACCATGACGGCCTTGCCAATCGGCAAAGGCATCGTTCGCCGTGAAGGCGAAAGCGTTGCTATCCTCAACTTTGGTACGACGCTGGCCTATGCTCTTGAAGCAGCAGCAAACCTCAACGCTACCGTTGCCGATATGCGTTTTGTCAAACCGCTCGACGAGGCCCTGATCCTCGAACTCGCGGCATCACATGATGTGCTGGTAACTGTAGAGGAAAATGCGATTGCCGGCGGTGCCGGTAGTGGTGTCAACGAGCTGCTGATGAAGAAAAAAGTCCTGCGCCCCGTGCTAAACATCGGCCTGCCGGACCGCTTTATCGAGCAGGGAACCCAAGCAGAGCTTCATGCCATGCTTGAGATCGATGGCCCGGGTATTGAAAAGCAGATCCGCGCCTACCTTGCTGATTAACCACAGCAATTGGTATCACGATTAAATAAGCACCTCATGTTCGAGTCCTCGTCATGAGGTGTTTTTATTTCGCCTGAGCGCAAATTACCTGCTGGGGTAGCGCTTTAACACCACCCCTTCATACCCTTTTAACTCAATGTGACGCACAGGCTGGCTGAGTGACCCATCGACATTCACGCGCTGATATTCGCCGGGCAATGAGACGCGACGCGGTGTGGCATGGAAAAAATGGGGATCATCATGAATGCGTGTGGCTCGGTATACCACCAGCCCCTCGCTATATTGACGGGCAATCACCCCTTCTTCCGGAAACTCCCCCCACCAACCACTGCGGTACAGCCAAAACCAGTTTGCAGGATTGAGTGGCACGCGCTCTGTTTGATTGATTTTAATCACATCATGCGATGAGGGCGCTTTGTCTACCTTGCTCTGCCAATATACAGGGGGATAGCCAGCCGGAGCATTAACGGGGCTACCGATGGCGACTCGCAGCATGGCGCTAGGTTGATAGGCCCAGTTCTTCGGCACGCCACCACGATACCACGTCGAATTTGTGGGATTATCTTTACTGACGTCAGTATTACCGCTGCCGTAGTAGAATGTCTGATTCCAGCTGTGGTAATACGTCTGGCCTGGAATGTTAAATAAATAGTACAAGGCCAGCCCGGTGGCTATATCTTGGTTCCATGCCTCAGGGCTAAGAGGGTTCTGGCTGCTTCGCCCGCCTTTGGTCGTCACCATAATCAGACTTTTATCATCACGTTTCGCCAGCGCAAAGCTGTCCCATTTTCGTTGCAAACGCTCCAAACCCACAGCCGGGCTCAAATAATGCTCCCGCAGCCATACATCCATGACATTCCGAAAAGCAGTAGGCCACGCTGCATATTCCCAGAGGTTTAACTCCGATATATTGGCAGCAAGCCACTGCGTTTTCGTCGTTGTCTTCACCAACTGTAAGAAATTGGCCATCTGTTGGGCATAAATCATTGAGGTGTGTTGATGGCCGACAGGATGGGTGATTTCAATGAGTGTTCCCCCCGACAACAGAGAAAACTGATTTTCACCAAGCAGTTTTGCCATATCATCGTTATAGGCCCCGCTCAGACCTTGTTGCTGCCAATCATGGCGATACCATTGCGCATGCAGGGTATTGATGGCTGGAGCGGTAAAATTAGTGCGATACCAACAGGTATTGGGCCACATGTGCCCAGCCGGAATGACCCGAGCCTGATGACGAAAGCGGGCACTGGCCGCAGTATTAGCACGTGCCCCCCACTCTTGATTATTCACCCAGCCATCGCCATCCTGATCATTTCGATCATCCCACCCCGGGAAATGCATGGCATCGCCCTTTGTGGAGATCCACGGCTGAAACGTCACTGCGTGAACCGTACCGTCAACAGGCCACGACAATGCCATGACCCATACTGGCAGCCCGTCATCCAAGGCTTTCAGGCCTGAATTCAACATTCGCCCTTGATAACGAGCCAATGCAGGCTGCCATGCGATCTGATCTAACCGTTCCCCTTGCCATGCCGAGCCCGCTGAGGGGGAATTGCTCGCGTTAACAGGCTGCCATGCCATCTTTACTGAGCGCCATTGCCCGATATCCCCCGCGGTATTTGGCTGGCTCAACGCCACTGTTGGCGTAGCATGGGCGTCAATAATGACATCTTGACTAGGGTATGCTGAAATCGCAAAAAGCGTATCGGCGGAGGTGATACGCATTGGCAAACGAGCCGTCGAAAAGTTACCGTCACGCACTAACAGCAGATGGTATGGCTTCCCGTTTAGCAGAGCGGCCATTCCGCTATTGATCACAGGTACCTTCAATACAGTATCCTCACCATAGTGCAGATACATATTCTCAGGATCGAACCCTTGCCGCATGGCCTGTCGGTGCATCCACGCTTCTTGACGCCCGGGGCGACAATCCCATTTCTGGCTGTACATATAGCCCAGAGCAATGGTCTGGGTATTTTTGGCAACATCCTGCAAACTGCCAAAAATAATATCGGCATGGGCGGCTTCCCATTGTTTGACATCATCGGGGGTCTTAAACATGGCAGGTGCTAATGGTTTTTGCCATGCTCCCGGAAGCACCCACCCTGTCGCCGTAGAGGGGTACACTTGTGCTATCGCACTAGAGGGGCTGCCACCTCCCCCCCATAAAAACACCAATAACAATATCAATACATTACGTAATCCATCCATATCACACCACTCTTGTCATCGCTATTTTCAAGCCTAGACGAGCGGTTGCATATCGTGGAGGAAACCTTGATCAGAGCGATAAAAAAAAGCCCCTCGTTATCCATTCATAACAAGGGGCCTTCGCCGATAACGGCACGATTACCAGCCAAGCCAGTTACCCACGCCCCACAGTGCAATCATCGCCATGAAACCAGCCAGAATATCATCCACCATGATCCCAAATCCGCCGTGGACATGCTTGTCGAGCCAGCTGATCGGCCACGGCTTGACCATGTCAAAGAAGCGGAACAGGACAAAACCTGCCAGCACCCACTGCCAAGTTGCCGCAGGGGCTATCGCCATGGTGATCCAAAAGCCGACAAACTCGTCCCAGACGATACTGCCGTGATCATGCACGCCCATATCGTCGGAAGTCTTCTGGCAAATTGCCACCCCGATAACAGCAGAGACGGCAACAACTGCCAGATAAGCGACAAACGGCAATTGGGCCAGCAGAAAATAAAACGGCACGGCGGCCAATGTGCCCATCGTTCCCGGTACAACCGGTGACAGGCCGCTACCAAATCCCGTCGCCAACAAATGCCAAGGATTGCTCAGAATGATTTTCTCTTTCGGATTTACCACAACTTACTCCGCAAAATGATCATAACCGGCCAACTGCCAGTCCAACGGCTGAGAGGCTTTAACTAACGATAGCCCGCTGCCAACTCGGATCCGGCCGATACAGGTTGCTTTAACCCCGGTATGGGCCAAGGCCGTTTCCAGCGCGCCACGATTTTGCTCCGGCACAGTAAAGCACAACTCGTACTCCTCACCGCTGCTAAGGGCTAGCTGCTGGGCTTTGGCCAAATCAGGTTCAAACTGCCGCAGCTCATCTGACAACGGCAGCTTATCGACATCGATCTCGGCGGCCACCCCGGAGCGCTTGAGGATATGCCCCAAATCGGCAACAAGGCCATCAGAGATATCCAATGCCGCAGAAGCAATTTGGCGCAGGGCCTGCCCAGCCAGCAACCGCGGCTGCGAACGGTAATGGCGGTCAATCAAGGTGCTTGCCAGCGCCTCATCACGGCACGCCCGCTCACCGAGGATCAACGACAAACCTGCCGCACTGTCACCAAGATTGCCGGTCACATACAACCAGTCTCCGGCTTTTGCCCCGCTTCGGGTCAGTGCCTGCCCTTGTGGCACAAAGCCATGTACCGTCAGGGTGATGCTCAGCGGCCCCTTGGTGGTATCGCCACCGACCAATTGAACATTGTAATACTCTGCCAGGGCAAAGAAACCCTTACAGAACTCTGCCAACCATGCCTCGTCCGGCGCTGGCATAGTCAATGCCAACGATATCCAGGCAGGTGCCGCACCCATCGCCGCCAAATCACTCAGGTTTGAAGCCAATGCTTTATGGGCAACCCACTGCGGATCGGCCTCGGCCAAAAAATGGGTACCGGCCACCAGCGAGTCGGTACTCACGGCAAGGTGGCTTCCTGCTGGAATATCCAACAAGGCACAGTCATCCCCGATAGCCAAAGCAACATCCTTGCGGGTCACTGCCTGCTGCTCGAAATAACGGGCAATTAGGTCAAATTCATTTGAAGCCATAGTGAATCTGCGTGTCTATATCAAATATCATTACATAGAAAAAAGGCCAGCAAAGCTGGCCTTTTTAATTCGTATTACTTACTTCTTACGAAGTGTTGGTGCTGCTTTGTCCAGCACACCATTCACAAACTTGTGACTGTCTTCTGCACCGAAGGCTTTCGCCAGTTCGATAGCTTCGTTGATCACAACTTTGTAAGGTACGTCATCACGCTTTAGCATCTCGTACATAGCAAGACGCAGCAGCGCAAGTTCCATCTGATCCAAATCCTGTAGAGGACGAGACAGGTATGGACGCATCTTGCTGTCCAGTTCCTGGTGGTTCAGAACAACACCTGTTAGCAGATCGCGGAAGTATGCAACGTCTGTGTGTGGCACAGCCATGACTGGGGCTTCTGCCTGATGTGCTTCTTCTTCGAAGTGATCACCCGAAAGGAAGTGCTGCTCGATATCGGCAACATTGCCTTTGGTGATTTGCCAAGAATAAATTGCTTGTACAGCAAAGTGACGTGCATTACGACGTGCGGCTGGTTTCACACTAACCCCCATTAGGATTCAATTTGGGACAGGACATTAACCATTTCAAGCGCGCTTAGTGCAGCCTCTGCCCCTTTATTACCAGCCTTGGTACCGGCACGCTCGATGGCTTGTTCGATAGTATCTACAGTCAAGACACCGAAAGCGACCGGAGTATTGTACTCCAGAGCTACCTGTGCCAGACCTTTGTTACACTCACCGGCAACATAATCAAAATGCGGTGTACCGCCACGGATCACAGAGCCAAGCGCAACGATCGCGTCATAACGGTCGCTCTTTGCTACTTGCTGAGCAACCAAAGGTAGCTCATACGCACCTGGGCAGCGAACAACAGTAATGTTGTCATCACTCACCTGACCCTGACGTTTCAGAGCATCCAGTGCGCCTTCAAGCAGGCTTTCATTGATGAAGCTATTGAAGCGTGAAATTACGATAGCAACTTTTGCGTTTGGTGCCGCGATGGCGCCTTCGATTACCTTCATGGGCCTTCCTGTGACTATGTCTTTTTTCCGGTATGAGAAACCGCGGGAGTCTATCACACTTTATGCGTTATACCAATTGGCATATTCATCGCTGATTTCCCCCGCCATCCCCACCGGATAACACGATGTAACTGGCTCGATTAAACGGCCAGACCTATCACTCGCAGATATATTCCACCACTTCGAGGCCGAAACCTGCCAGTGAATGGTAACGCTGGGTGCTCGATGACAACAGGCGCATCTTTGATACCCCGAGATCAGCCAAGATCTGCGAGCCGACTCCGACCTGACGCAGCTGGTCTTTCGGATTGACCTTCATTGCCGGGCGACCCTCGTCTGCCGCAGCCATATTCAAGATCTTGCCAATCAATGCCTCTTGCGATTCAGGTTTGCTGAGCACCACCAGTACTCCGCCTTCGTCAGCAATGCGCTTCATTGCCGTCGGCAACGTCCACTGCGATGCCCCCGAATGGAGGATGTCCTTGAAAGTGTCTTGCAAATGGACACGTACCAAGGCTGGCATATCGGCGGTGATTTCGCCTTTTTTCAGCGCGTAGTGAATCTGGTTATCGATGGTGTCACGGTAAGTCACCATCTCGAACTCACCAAACTCAGTCGGCAGCTTGCAGGCAGCAACCCGCTCGATCGTCGTTTCGTTATTGTTACGGTACTCGATCAGATCGGCGATGGTCCCCAGTTTGAGGCCATGCTGGGCGGCAAAGACCTCCAAATCCGGACGGCGGGCCATCGTACCGTCCTCGTTGAGGATCTCTACGATAACACTCGACGGCTCAAGCCCAGCCAGGCGCGCAACATCACAACCAGCCTCGGTATGGCCGGCACGGGCAAGCACCCCGCCTTCCTGCGCCATCAACGGGAAGATATGCCCCGGCATCACGATATCAGCAGGCGAGGCCGAGTCGGCAACCGCAGCCAACACGGTAGTGGCCCGGTCGGCGGCAGAAATACCGGTTGTCACCCCGTGGGCGGCCTCAATCGAAACGGTAAAGTTGGTACTGAACTGCTCGGTGTTGTCCTGCACCATCAATGGCAGGTTAAGCTGCTTGCAACGGGTCTTGGTCAGAGTAAGACAGATCAGGCCGCGACCATGCCGCGCCATGAAATTGATCGCTTCCGGGGTGATTTTTTCCGCGGCGATGATCAGGTCACCTTCGTTCTCGCGGTCTTCGTCATCCATCAGGATCACCATCTTGCCCTGACGGATATCTTCAATTATTTCCTTTGCACTGCTCAATGCCATAGAGGGTACCTATCCTGTTGTCATAAATGGGACTAACGCAGAAAACCGCTGCGAGCCAGCAAATCTAGGGTTACCGATGATTTTTCGGCAGCCTTATCACCCAGCATCAGGCGCTCCAGATAACGGGCGATAACGTCAACCTCGAGGTTGATCTTGCGACCGACCTTGAACGATTCCATCGTCGTCTCTGCCGCAGTGTGCGGCACGATGGTCAGCTTGAACTCATTGCCACGAATGGCATTGACAGTCAGGCTGATCCCGTCAACCGATACCGAGCCTTTCTCGGAAATATATTTAGCCAAATGCGCCGGTGCCTTGACCCAAAACTCAATCGCCCGACCGGTATGGTTGCGCTCAATAATCTCAGCGACGTCATCTACGTGGCCAGATACCATATGACCGCCGAATCGGGTTGTCGGCAACATCGCCTTTTCCAAGTTCACCTTCTCGCCAGCTCGGTATGAGGCAAATGCCGTCCGCTGCAAGGTTTCCAGTGACAGGTCGGCCACATAGCCTGAGCCTGTCAAGGCAACGACGGTCAGGCAGACACCGTTGGTGGCAATACTGTCACCCAATTTTACATCGGAAAGATCCAGCTTGCCGGATTCAACCGTCACAGAAACATCTTTTCCCTTCGGGGTGATGGCCGCAATCGTACCCACTGCCTCGATAATGCCAGTAAACATGAATACCCTTCTTAATCAATGTTGTTTGATAGCAGCGGTAATACGGATATCACCACCTACCATACGCAAATCGGAAATCGCCAGTTCCGGCACCTGCTCCATCGCCGTCAGACCGCGCAAACCAATCAGGCCGCGGCTGTCGCTGCCCATCAATTTCGGCGCCTGATAGACAATCAGCTCATCGACCAGACCGGCGGACAGCAAGGCACCGGCGAGCCCGGCACCGGCCTCGACCCAAATATGGTTGATATCCTGCTGAGCCAATGCCGCCATCATTGCCTTCAGATCAATACCCGCCTGATCAGCGCTCGCTTGTGGCAATAGCAACGAGCTAACATGATCCGGCCATTGTCCGCCATCATCACTATGACGTACCAAAACGATCTCGCTAGGCAAACTGCACAGGCGATGTTCAGGCGTGACCCTATTCTTACTATCGATTATCACCCGCACCGGCTGGCGCAAGTTCTGCTGCGGGTACATCTCCTGTACCTGAGCACCCAGTTCATCCCAGCGAACATTGAGTGACGGATCATCAGCGAGCACCGTGGCGCTGGTCGAAAGAATCGCTCCGGCACAGGCACGCAGCCGCTGAACATCCGCCCGTGCCGCCGGGCCAGTAATCCATTTGCTTTCACCATTGGCCAATGCGGTACGGCCATCAAGGCTGGATGCCAGCTTGAGCTGGACAAACGGCATACCGGTTTTCATCCTCTTGATAAAACCGGGATTAAGCGCCTCTGCATCGGCTTCAAGCAAACCGCTTTGAACCTCGATGCCAGCAGCCTGCAAAATTGCTATCCCGCGGCCGGCTACTTTCGGGTTGGGATCAACCATCGCACACACCACCCGGGCAACACCGGCTTTTACCAATGCCTCGGCACAAGGTGGGGTTCGACCATAATGGGAACATGGTTCGAGGGTGACATAGGCGGTTGCGCCGCGCGCCTGTTCGCCCGCGGCTCGCAAGGCAAAAACCTCGGCATGGGGCTGACCGGCCTGATAATGGAAACCTTCGCCGACAATCGTTTCGCCGTGTGCGATCACACAGCCGACATTCGGGTTAGGTGCTGTCGTGTAGCGACCACGTTTTGCCAGACTGATGGCTCGCTGCATCATGGCGTGGTCATTCGGTGAGAAAATCTGATTTTGATTCATGAGAGACTACCCGGGAGCAACGCTCCCGGTCTTAGCTTATTTTTCCAGCTTGGCAATTTCCTCACCAAACTCGCGAATATCTTCAAAGCTGCGGTAAACCGATGCGAATCGGATATAGGCAACCTTGTCGAGTTCCTTGAGCGCTTCCATCACCAAGTTACCCACCATTTCCGATGGAACCTCCCGCTCGCCGGTTGCCCGCAGCTGGGATTTAATATTGTTGATAGCCCGCTCGATATCGTCGGTGCTGACCGGCCGCTTTTCCAGCGCGCGCTGAATTCCGCCGCTCAGTTTGTCTTCGTTAAACGGTTCGCGGTTACCATTGGTCTTGATTACCCTTGGCATCACCAACTCCGCCGTCTCGAACGTGGTATAACGCTCGTTACACGCCAAACACTGGCGACGGCGACGCACCTGATGACCATCAGCCACCAGACGCGAATCGATAACTTTGGTGTCGTTTGCACCACAAAAAGGACAGTGCATCTTGCCTCCTCTCTTTCGATACCCCAGTGTAACCCATTTCAATCCCTTATGGCGTTTTTTCAAATGAAAAACTACCGCCTGCCAGCGCGTAAATAGGCGTCGACCGCTTTCAAAACAAAAAAGGCCGGCCCAACGGCCAGCCCTCTATTTTGATGCGCCATGACTGGCGCAAAACACAATTAAGCGTACACAGGAAGGCGCTTACAGATATCCAGCACCTTGGCCTTGGTCGCCTCAATCACTTCTGGCTTGTCGATGTTGTCCATCACATCACACATCCAACCAGCTAGCTGCTTGGCATCTTCCGCCGTAAAGCCACGGCGTGTAATCGACGGTGTACCAACACGAATACCCGACGTCACAAACGGACTGCGCGGATCATTCGGTACACTGTTTTTGTTCACGGTGATGTTGGCAGCACCCAACGCGGCATCAGCTTCTTTGCCGGTGATCCCCTTGTCGATCAAATCCACAAGGAACAGGTGGTTCTCGGTACCGCCAGAGACGATCTTGTAACCGCGCTCGATGAACTCACCCGCCATGACCTTGGCGTTCTCAACAACACGCGCCTGATACTCTGCAAACTCAGGCTCCATCGCCTCTTTGAATGCCACAGCCTTAGCGGCGATCACATGCATCAGCGGGCCACCCTGACCACCAGGGAAAACAGCCGAATTCAGCTTCTTATATAGGTCTTCACCGCCATTAGACAGGATCAAGCCACCACGAGGGCCGGCCAGTGTCTTGTGGGTAGTGGTGGTCACGACATGGGCATGCGGCACAGGCGTCGGGTAAACTCCCGCAGCAACCAGACCCGCAACGTGAGCCATATCGACAAAGAAATACGCGCCGATCTTGTCAGCGATTTCACGCATACGTTTCCAATCAACGATCTGCGAATAAGCAGAGAAACCGCCAATAATCATCTTAGGCTTGTGCTCAAGCGCCAACGCTTCGACTTCTGCGTAGTCAATCTGGCCATCGGCATCAATGCCGTAAGGAATAACGTTATACAGCTTGCCCGAAAAATTCACCGGTGAACCGTGGGTCAGGTGGCCACCGTGTGCCAGACTCATACCCAACACAGTGTCGCCTGCATTCAAAAGCGCCATGTACACCGCGTTATTGGCCTGTGAGCCAGAGTGCGGCTGAACGTTGGCATACTCAGCACCAAAAAGCTGGCAAGCACGGTCAATGGCCAGTTGCTCAGCCTTATCCACGAACTCACAGCCGCCGTAGTAGCGCTTACCCGGGTAGCCCTCGGCATACTTGTTGGTGAGCTGGGAACCCTGTGCTTCCATTACTCGAGGACTGGTATAGTTCTCAGAGGCAATCAGCTCAATATGCTCTTCCTGACGCGCAGTTTCTTCCTGAATAGCTGCATATAGTTCAGCGTCATAATCGGCAATGTTCATGTCGCGTTTTAGCATCTGTATCTCCTGACTCAGATTGTTCTCAAACCCATTTGTTAACAGGAGCGAACTTACCCTGCCACTGTTACCAAAAGACGGTAAACACACATTTCTGGCACAAATATGAAAAAACGGAAAGCTAGGCGCCACGTGGACGCAAACGTTTTCGTTGCACCGGTAGATAACGTCGTATTTTACAGAATTTGATCTAAATCAGATAGTCCCTAATGTGATTTTTTATTGGCATTTATTTCAATATGGGGATGAATTGTTTTCAATTTGTTCTAGATTCAGCCAGCCGATAACACATACCGAGACAAGTCACACCGACAATTATTTTTTTACAACTGCGGAAATAAAATTGTACAGCGCCAACAAGGGCAATTCGACGCCCCCTCTGCGCACATATTACGTTCACCAGTATCATAGCCCGGTCAATCATAAGGAGCGTTGTCTTGAGCGGTATCCCCCATTCTCACAAAGAAAATCTCATTGCTATTTTGACCGGTACTTTCGTGGTTTCTCAGGGGGTATTCTTCCTCCAGCAAGCCAATTTGCTAACCGGCGGCACCACGGGCCTTGCCCTGCTACTGAGCCAGTTTGTTGACTTGAGTTTCGGCCAACTTTACTTCATGGCCAATACCCCGTTCTACCTGATGGCATGGTTTAGAATGGGACGCAGCTTCGCGCTGACCAGCATCCTTTCCGGCGGACTGGTTTCGATCATCACAGACAACCTCCACCACGTATTGGAAATCAGCCGACTCGAGCCGCTCTACTGCGCGGTGATCGGCGGTATACTCATGGGACTGGGTATGCTGATCCTGTTCCGCCACAAAACCAGCCTCGGCGGCTTCAACGTCCTGGTACTGTACCTACAAGAGAAATTCGGGTGGTCGGCCGGCAAACTGCAGATGGGCATTGACCTGACCATCCTGACTGCCTCGTTCTTCTTGGTCAGCCCAATGATTCTGCTCTATTCGGTGATCGGGGCGTTCATGCTCAACCTGGTACTGGCCATGAACCACAAGCCCGGCCGCTACGTCGGCAACGTCGGCAACGTCAAGCAACAAGCCGAAGCGTAAGCAATTAACCATAATAAAAAAGCGTGCTCCATGAGCACGCTTTTTTGTATCCAGCACGGTGTACGCATAAATGAGTACTTCCGATGCAGACTGAGAGTGAAACGGCAACGTCATAACGAGCTTTAGATAGCGTCCTCGTCTTCCTCGCCAGTCCGAATACGCACCACACGCTCCACATCGAACATAAAGATCTTGCCGTCACCGATTTTACCGGTTTGCGCGGTTTCGATGATGGTATCGACGCATTGGTCTGCGACTTCGTCTGAGACGACAATTTCCAATTTCACTTTGGGTAGGAAATCGACCATATACTCAGCGCCACGGTATAACTCGGTGTGCCCTTTCTGGCGGCCAAACCCTTTGACTTCGGTCACTGTCATCCCGGTGATACCGACATCGGCAAGGGCTTCGCGAACATCATCAAGCTTGAATGGCTTAATAATGGCTTCTATTTTCTTCATTCTCGTCATCCTTAGCTGAGCTATGGCCTGGAGACCGGAGCATTGCTTGCCCTGCGGTACCATGACCTTTAAAGGGGCAAGTATAACAAATGGTTGATAGCCGGTTTAGTACTTTTCCTTGGGCAATACGACATCGGTGTCCATCATTTTCAGCAGCAGCATGACTGAGAACAGCATCACTGCACTGTTGCTTAACAGAATGACAAGTTGGCGGACTTCGGGGACAAATAACAGGGGCAGGAAGGGGATCAAGCTGTAACCAAAAAACAGAGTAACGGCTGGGATAAAGAAATAGAGCGGGATAAAACCCCAGCGGTGGGCTCGACACAGGCCAACGATCGCAAACACCCCTGACAACAGGATCAATGCTGTTACCATGCTCGGCACAACCCCGAGTTGCATGAAACTGAAAATAATCGCAAAACTGTCGGCATAGCGGAGCAAGCAGACAACGACCAAGGCGGCCAGCAACTGCGCGGCACGGTTTAATCCTTTGCGTGAATGATCCATATTATTCTCTCTTCCGTGAAAGTATTACGAATATGGTTAATAAAATAGGCGCACATTTTATGTGGCTATTACAATCTACACAATAACTATTTGAACATTTTTCGTTCAATGTCGAGCATAAACACGCGTTACGTGTACTGATATGCCGACAATCGTACTAGCCGTTCATTTTAACCAGCTCGACAAAGCCGCCTAGGGTTCTGACAACCCTAGTATTCACCTGAACGGATGGGCTGGGAGTGTCTTGGTAATGTCTATTTAACCACACGGCTTTAAACCCAAGCTGACTGGCGGCGGTGGCGTCATTATCGGGATGATTGCCGATATACCAGCATTGCTCGGCACTGAGTCCTGACTGGCGTAGGGCCTGCCGGAAAATATTGGGATGGGGCTTGGCATGGCCGACCTGCTCGGAGATCACCATGAACTGAAAATAATCACGAATAGCCATCTGCTTGAGTTTGGCTTCTTGATGGTAAGCGAAACCATTGGTGATAATCGCCATCGGCGCAACAGCCTTCAGGGCCTCCAAGGCTGGAAGCACATCAGGAAACAGACACCAATGCTGGCGATAGAGGGCATAGTACTCGGCCATCAGGCTGTCGGCCTCGCGAACCGTCAGCGGCCGCTGGAACAACGCACTGATCCGTGCTCGGCGCAACTGTTCAAAATCAAGCTCCCCAGCCCGCCAACGGGCACGCTGGCTGTCCGATATATCACGCCATGCTTTGCCGATAGCCTCAGTCCCGGCCACCAGCTCACCCGGATGATTCGCGGCAAACGCTTCTATCGCATTCTGCTCCGCACCATCATGATCCAGCAAGGTATTATCGAGATCGAAAAAAATCATACCGCCTCCTGTGCTACCCCTTACCCAGCAATATCAGATTAATCACAGTCTTGACATAATGGCGAGGAAAACACGCACAAAACAAAAAAAACCGCTACCAAGAGCGGTTTTTTTGTTCAATCATCAATCTGGCCGGATTAACCGATATTAACCCTTGCGTTACGGAACATCCGCATCCACGGGCTGTTTTCGCTCCAATCATCCGGGTGCCAAGAGTTGGCCACGGTACGGAACACACGCTCAGGGTGCGGCATCATAATCGTCACGCGACCATCCTGGGTCGTCAAGCCGGTAATACCGTTCGGCGAACCATTCGGGTTGGCAGGATAATTCTCGGTAACTTTACCGTAATTATCTAAGTAACGCAGGGCAACCGTTCCCGACTGCTCGATAGCAGCCAAATGCTCACCACTGCGCACCTCGACACGGCCCTCGCCATGAGAAACGGCTATCGGCATCCGCGAGCCTACCATTCCGTTGAAGAACAACGAATCACTCTGCTGTACTTCCACCAGGCTGAAACGGGCTTCGAATCGCTCAGACTCATTGCGAACAAAACGAGGCCATAGCTCGGCACCCGGGATCAGCTCGCGCAAATTCGACATCATCTGACAGCCATTACAAACCCCAAGGGCAAACGTGTCATTGCGGTGGAAGAAGCGCTCGAACTGCTCACGAGCCATATTGTTGAACAGAATAGACTTCGCCCAACCTTCACCGGCCCCCAGCACATCACCATAAGAGAAACCGCCACAGGCTACCAGGCCGTTGAAGCCATCCAGCTGTACCCTGCCCGACAGAATATCGCTCATGTGGACATCTTTGGCATCAAAACCTGCACGGTCAAAAGCTGCTGCCATCTCGACATGGGAGTTGACCCCCTGCTCGCGCAGGATTGCCATTTGCGGCTTGGCACCTGTCGCAATATATGGCGCAGCAACATCTTGGTGAATATCAAAACTCAGCGCCACATTCAGGCCAGGATCGGCAGGATCCTGTTTAGCCTCGAACTCCTGCATCGCCCCCGCCGGGTTATCCCGCATAGCCTGCATCTGGTAAGTCGTTTCTGCCCAGATGGTACGCAGCTCGGTACGGCTCTGCTCCAGCACACGGTCATTGCCGTTCCAAATACGCAGCACGTCTTCATCGACAACCGTACCAATCACATGACTGCACGCCTCAAGGCCATACTGGGCCAATACCGTCAGCACCTTATCCAAATCATCGGTACGAACCTGAACCACCGCACCCAGCTCTTCGCTGAACAGTGCCGCCAATATGTCTTCGCATTCATCGCCGCCAGTCGTATTCAGATCAACTTCAACCCCGGTATGACCGGCAAAGGCCATCTCGGCCAATGTTGTGTAGAGGCCGCCATCACCGCGGTCGTGGTAGGCCAGCAACTTGCCATCACGCAGCAAGGACTGAACGGCCTCGAAGAAGCCCTTGAGCAACTCAGGACTCTCTACATCTGCCGGCTTATCACCGAGCTGCTTGTAAACCTGAGCCAAGGCCGTTGCACCAAGACGGTTCTTGCCGCAGCCAAGATCGATCAGCAGCAGGGTCGAATCCCCCTTATCAGTTCGCAATTGCGGCGTCACTGTCTTGCGCACATCCTCTACCCGGCCAAACGCGGTAATCACCAAGGACAGCGGCGACGTCACTTCCTTCTGCTCGCCATTCTCTTCCCACTTGGTTTTCATCGACATCGAGTCTTTGCCAACCGGGATCGTCAGACCCAGCGCCGGACAGAGCTCCTCGCCAACCGCCTTCACAGCCTCGTACAAACCCGCATCCTCGCCGGGATGACCCGCCGGAGACATCCAGTTGGCCGACAGTTTGATACGCTTTAGATCACCGATATCAGAACAGGCGATATTGGTCAGTGACTCGCCCACCGCCATACGGGCAGAAGCGGCAAAGTCAAGCAGGGCAATCGGCGTTCGCTCGCCCATCGACATTGCCTCACCGTGATAGGTATCGTAGCTCGCTGCGGTCACGGCACAGTTGGCTACCGGCACCTGCCAAGGGCCAACCATCTGATCGCGGGCAACCAGACCGGTCACGGTGCGGTCGCCGATAGTGATCAAGAAAGTCTTCTCGGCCACGGCTGGCAGGCGCAACACCCGGTGGGTCGCCTCTTCTATCTCGATGCCGCGTCGGTCAAGGGCGAACCCCTCGGCTTTCTGGCTTGTCACATCGCGGTGCATTTTGGGCGGCTTGCCGAGCAAGATATCCATCGGCATGTCGATCGGGGTATTGTCGAAATGGCTGTCTTCCAGTGTCAGGTGGCGCTCTTCGGTCGCTTCGCCAACAACAGCATACGGGGCACGCTCACGCTGACAAATAGCGTCAAAGATCGCCATGTCCTCGGCGGCTACCGCCAATACATAGCGCTCCTGCGATTCGTTGCACCAAATCTCAAGCGGACTCATTCCCGGCTCATCATTGGGCACATCACGCAGCTGGAAACGGCCGCCACGCTCACCATCGTCAACCAGCTCCGGCAGGGCGTTGGAAATACCGCCTGCACCGACGTCATGGATAAAGGCGATCGGGTTAGCGTCTCCCATCTGCCAGCAGCGGTCGATCACTTCCTGACAACGGCGCTCCATCTCAGGGTTCTCGCGCTGGACCGATGCAAAGTCTAGATCTTCAGCAGACTGGCCGGAGGCCATCGACGAGGCCGCTCCGCCACCCAGGCCGATATTCATCGCTGGGCCGCCAAGGACAATCAGCTTGGCCCCCACCGGGATCTCCTTCTTCTGGACATGTTCGGCACGGATGTTACCCATACCGCCCGCAATCATGATCGGCTTATGGTAGCCACGGATCTCCTCGCCATTATGGGACGTCACTTTTTCTTCGTAAGTACGGAAATACCCCAGCAAGTTGGGACGACCAAACTCGTTGTTGAATGCCGCTCCGCCCAACGGGCCTTCCAGCATGATATCCAAGGCATTAACAATGCGCCCCGGCTTGCCGAAATCGCTCTCCCACGGCTGTTCGAAATCAGGGATACGCAGGTTAGACACCGTAAAGCCGACCAAGCCCGCCTTCGGCTTGCCACCGATACCGGTCGCGCCCTCATCGCGGATCTCACCGCCAGAGCCCGTCGACGCTCCCGGCCACGGAGAAATGGCGGTCGGGTGGTTATGGGTTTCCACTTTCATCAAAATGTGGGCATCTTCCTGATGGTAGTTGTACTGGCGCGAGTCCGGATCCGGGAAGAAACGGCCGACCTTGGAGCCTTCCATCACAGCCGCGTTATCCTTGTACGCCGAAAGCACATAATCACTGTTCTGCTCAAAGGTATTCTTGATCATCTTGAACAGCGACTTGTCCTGCGCGATCCCATCGATAGTCCAATCGGCATTGAAGATTTTGTGGCGGCAATGCTCGGAGTTTGCCTGAGCGAACATCATCAGCTCGATGTCATTCGGGTTGCGCCCCAGCTTGGTGAAGCTCTCCACCAGATACTCAATCTCATCGTCAGCCAAAGCCAAACCAAGAGTAACGTTTGCATCCTCAAGCGCTTTGTAGCCGCCAGCAAGGATATCAACACAGCCTACGGGGGCGGGCTCAGCCTGGGCAAACAATGCAGCGGCATCGTTCATATCAGCAAAGACAACTTCCATCATCCGATCATGGAGCAGTCCTTTGAGTGCCTGCAACTGTATCGCACTTAACTCGGCAGAGGTTTCGATATAATAAGCTGTACCGCGCTCAAGACGCTTAACTTGAGCCAGACCGCAATTGCGGGCGATATCGGTAGATTTGGATGACCAAGGGGAGATCGTGCCCGGACGCGGAGTAACCAGCAGCAATAAACCGACTGGTTCATGTTCTGCAATCGTCGGACCGTAAGTGAGCAAGCTGACCAGTTTGCTTTGCTCGTCGGCACTTAACGGTGCAGACAGGTGGGCAAAGTGCATGAACTCAGCATAAATACCTGTGACTGGGAGCTCCAATTCGCGGCAACGAGCCTGTAGCTTATTGATACGAAACTCAGACAGTGCGGGTGAACCACGCAAAATTTCCATGTGCGTACGTCTCTCGATTAGCAGTTGAATGAAGGTGATATTGGCCTAATCCCCCGGTAAGTCACCGGGACAATCACGTCAATCTCACCTCGTTCGTCCCTGTTCAACATCCAACCTACTGCTGACGGGGCGTAGTATAAGGGAAAAAAATTTGTGACGTAACTCTTGACGCAACCGTTTGCGTCTTTTTTTTTCAATCCGCGTCAATTTCCCTGTCAAGTACTATGGACAGCAAGCACTTTTACCGTTGGGTGTTCAAAAAACAACCATGTGCGTATGCCGAAATCCTATCTTTGGCACGAAATTGATGCCGCATTGTTTTGAGGTTGAGGCCAGCTTTGGTATAAAGAACGCCCTAGTATTACAAAGAGCATGTTGCGTTGAGCATTATCCAACCAAGACGTTATTTCAAACATATCATGGCCTTGCTAGTTAGCGTGGTAATGTTAAGTGGCTGCCTGTGGCAAGAAGAGCCGCTGACAGACCTCGAACGCATCCGGCAAAGCGGTGTCTTGCGGGTAGGCACCCTCAATAACCAGCTGTCTTTTTATATCGGTAACGAAGGGCCAACAGGCCTTGATTACGAGCTGGCCCGCCGCTTCGCCGACAAACTGGGCGTAAAGCTGGAAATGAAACCAATGCTCAGCCTGGCTGGCATGTTCCCTAGCCTCAAGCGAGGCGATGTCGACATTCTGGCATCCGGACTGACCATGACCGATGAGCGTCTTGCGGAATTTCGCGCTGCACCAGCCTATTATTATGCCAGCCAAAAAGTGGTCTACAAAAAAGGCCAGTGGCGCCCGCGCGATATTAAAAACTTGGCAGAAAGCAAAGGCCGCCTGGTCGTCGCCCAAGGGTCGAGCCACGAAAAGACCCTCATTGCCCTGAAAAAGACATACCCAGATCTGACTTGGGAAAGCGCCGAGGAGATCGACACCGATGAACTGCTGCGCCAAGTGGCTATCGGCAACATTGATTACACTATGGCCGACTCGGTTGATATCGCCCTTAACCAGCGTATCTACCCTGATATCACCACGGCACTCGAACTGACCGAGGACGAGCCTATTGCCTGGTTTGTCAACCAGCGCCCCGACGACAGCCTTTATGCCCTGCTGATCGAATTCTTTGGTGAAATCCAGCAAAGCGGCGAACTGGCCAAGCTCGAAGAAAAGTACTTCGGTCATGTCGACAAGTTTGACTATGTCGATACCCGCGCCTTCCTGCGAGCTGTCGAGGGCAAGTTACCTAAATGGGAAGGGCTATTCAAACAATATGCCAATGAGTTTGACTGGCGACTCATTGCCGCCCTTGCGTATCAGGAATCACACTGGAATCCAAAAGCGGTATCACCGACCGGGGTACGGGGCATGATGATGCTGACTCTGCCAACAGCTAAATCCGTTGGCGTTACCAACCGCCTTGATCCTGAGCAAAGCATCCGCGGCGGGACTGAATACCTGCGCAAGATGATCAACCGGATCCCGGACAGTGTCGAGACCCATGAAAAAGTATGGTTTGCCCTTGCTTCGTATAATGTTGGCTTCGGCCACCTAATGGATGCACGCCGCCTAACTAAAGCGCAGGGCGGAAACCCTGATGCGTGGAGCGATGTCAAACAGCGCCTGCCATTACTACGCCAGCGCAAGTTCTACCGCCAGACCCGCTATGGTTATGCACGCGGCGACGAGGCATTGAACTATGTCGAGAATATTCGCCGCTATTACCAGAGTATTATCGGCTATGAACAAACACACAGCCAGCAACCGCAGCAAGAAGAAGTCAGCCTAGTGGATGGCCTACATACCATCACCCCAACGCCAATGCCGCAAGTCAAGGTCATCACCCAAGAGGCACAGGCAGACATTCCTGCACTCACACCGCTGCCTAAGCCAGAGCGACATTCCCACTTCTATTCCACCAGCCACAACCAATAGCTGATCGGTTATCCCAAACAGCCTGCCCAGCAGGCTGTTTCTTTTTCAGCTCAAATCACAACCACTCGCAACGCCAATGGCAACAGCCATAAAATAAATGTGACAGCCCTCGCCTACACCGGCGCGATTTTCAATGATACTAATGCCATAGCCTTCTGGGGCTCTTCCCCAACGCCTTCATTTAACAACAATAAACACGGAGGTATGATGCGTTTTTCCAGAAAAAGAACCCTGCAGGGAATGCGAAAGCATAGCGGGAAATCATCCATTCGCCGCAAGCGCCATGCAGCCAACAATCGTAAGAAAGTCCTAGCCCGCCATCGTCGCTATACCGTTGCCACCATGCCCTGCTCTTCTCGATAAACAGGATGTAAAAAGGGCCGCTATCGTAGCGGCCCTAACATATCTATGGTTTGCGATGCGTACCGGAAAACCCGCCCTCATCGTCCAGTCCTGACTCGGCAACCCGCCTCGCCTGCTTCTCTGCTTTCTTTTCGGCCCTGCGGCGTTTGAAAAAAGCCTGAAGCTGGGCACGGCACTCATCTGCCAGCAAACCCGACTCAATCTCGACATGATGGTTGACCTGTGCATAGCTCAACAGGTTCATAATGCTGCCGGCCGCGCCGGTCTTGAGATCATGAGCACCAAACACCACCTTACCAATACGGCTGTGCACCATAGCACCGGCACACATTGGGCAAGGTTCGAGAGTGACATACATCACGGCATCAATCAGGCGGTAATTCTGGATCACCTTGCCCGCTTGGCGCAACGCCATGATCTCGGCATGGGCCGTTGCGTCGTGCTGGGTAATTGAACGGTTCCAGCCTTCTCCGACCACCTGCCCCTGATAGACGACAACAGCACCAACCGGTACCTCCCCCTCAGCCTCGGCCTTGGCTGCCAGCACCATTGCCCGGCGCATATAATCTTCGTCTGTGTATAGGGGCTTGTTACTGGTCATCGGTACGAATATCACTGCTGTTAGTTAGGTTAAGCGCGGGATTATAACGCAACTCCGTGCTATGCCCCACATGCCTTGGCCAAATGATCCACCAACAGGCGAACTTTTGGCGATAGGTGACGGTTGTGCGGGTACAGCGCCCAAATCCCCTCTTCCGGCTCTCTAAACGGGGCAAGTATTTCCACAAGGCTGCCGTTGGCCAAATCCTCAGCCACATAATAATCCGGCAATTGAACCACCCCCAGCCCTTTCAGCGCCGCATCACGCAGGGCAAAACCGCTATTACAGCGCAGGTTGCCGCTCACCCGGACGCTACGCTCCCGGCCGGACTCAATAAAATGCCAATGATCGCTATTGCCCACCAAGCAGTTATGCTGGCGCAACTCAGATAACGAATGCGGTACCCCGTATTTTTCAAAGTACATCGGGGCGGCACAGATATACTGGGTTCGGCTCGCCAGTTTTCGCGCCATCATGCTTGAGCTTGACAGTCGCCCAAGGCGAATCGCCAAATCGAAGCCTCCTTCAACCAAATCGACCTGCCGGTTAGTCAGCTCCATCGTCACTTCGACCTCGGGGAACTGGAGCATGAACTCATTGACCAACGGCATCACGAACTGCTCGCCATAGGTCACAGGGGCGGTCATTTTGATACTGCCCTGAGGCGTGTCGCGCCGCTCGCTGATCGCCCGCTCGGCTTCTGCCAGACCATTCATCACCTGCCTGCAATGACGGTAATAAATCGCCCCTTCCTCGGTAACCGATACTTTTCGTGTGGTTCGGTAGAACAGCTTGGTGTTGAGCCGGTTTTCCAACGCGCTCACCTGCCGACTGACCTGGGCCGTCGAAATACCCAGCTGCTTTGCGGCAGCCGTAAAACTCTCGCTCTCCGCCACCGCAACAAATTCAGAGACCCCTTCCCAGACAAACATCACAGCACCATTATTACCAAACAGAAAAAGTAATTTGCATTTTATGGTAATTATCATTTCTTGTGAAATAAATATACTGCACACATCACAACGGGAACGAGAACTAAAACATATCTCTGTCTCCCGACATTTTCTCTCCTACTTTTATTAAACAGCCAAAGGTAGGAACAACCGGGCAGTGCCCCATAACAAATAGAGAGAAACAAAATGTCTGAACAATTCATCAAATCACGCGCGGCAATCGCTTGGGGTCCAAACCAGCCTCTTTCTGTTGAAGAAGTCGATGTCATGCTACCAAAGAAAGGCGAGGTACTGGTTCGCATCATCGCCACCGGCGTTTGCCATACCGATGCCTTCACCCTGTCTGGTGATGATCCTGAAGGGATCTTCCCTGCCATTCTTGGCCACGAAGGCGGCGGTATCGTCGAAATGGTCGGCGAAGGCGTAACCAGCGTTGAAGTTGGCGATCATGTGATCCCTCTTTACACCCCTGAGTGTGGCGAGTGTAAGTTCTGCAAATCAGGTAAAACCAACCTATGCCAGAAGATCCGCGAAACACAGGGCAAAGGCCTGATGCCTGACGGTACAACCCGTTTTTACAAAGACGGCCAGCCAATCTTCCACTACATGGGCTGCTCGACATTCTCTGAGTACACGGTACTGCCTGAGATCTCACTGGCAAAAGTGAACAAAGAAGCACCGCTTGAAGAAGTCTGCCTGCTGGGCTGTGGCGTAACTACTGGTATGGGTGCGGTACTAAAAACAGCCAAAGTACAAAAAGGCGATACCGTTGCCGTTTTCGGTCTTGGCGGGATCGGCCTATCGGCAATTATCGGTGCGACCATGGCTGGTGCCAGCCGTATCATCGGTGTTGATATCAACGAGAGCAAATTCGAGCTTGCCAAAGAACTGGGCGCAACTGACTGCATTAACCCGCAGAAATTCGACAAGCCTATCCAAGAGGTGATTGTCGAGATGACCGATGGCGGCGTCGATTTCTCATTCGAGTGTATCGGTAACGTCAACGTTATGCGCTCGGCACTGGAATGCTGCCATAAAGGTTGGGGCGAATCTGTCATCATCGGCGTAGCTGGTGCGGGCCAAGAGATTTCAACCCGTCCATTCCAACTGGTAACCGGCCGTGTATGGCGTGGCTCAGCCTTCGGTGGCGTAAAAGGCCGTTCTGAACTGCCTGAAATCGTCGACCGCTACATGGCGGGTGAATTCAAGCTGGATGACTTCATCACCCATACTATGGGTCTTGAGGGAATCAACGAAGCCCTTGACCTGATGCATGAAGGCAAGAGCATCCGCACCGTGATTCACTACAACAAGTAATCCTCCATTCTCTATTTTTCAGGGAGCTGGCAACAGCTCCCTGTCTCGTTACAGGCGACCTTATGAGTATTGAAAATATCAGTTGGAACAAGAGCTTCGGTGGATGGCACAAACAATATAGCCATTACTCCGAAGTGCTTGGCTGTACCATGCGCTTTGCGATATTCCTTCCGCCCCACATTACCCGTGGCGACAAGGTTCCCGTTCTCTACTGGTTGTCGGGGCTGACCTGCACCGACGAGAACTTCATGCAAAAAGCCGGGGCGCAACGTTTGGCGGCCGAGCTGGGGATCGCCATCGTCGCCCCGGATACCAGCCCGCGCGGCGAAGACGTCCCCGATGATCCGGAGGGTGCGTATGACTTCGGCCACGGTGCGGGTTTCTACGTCAACGCCACCGAGGCCCCTTGGAACCGCCACTACCGGATGTACGATTATGTACTGGAAGAACTGCCAGCACTGATCGAAAGCCACTTCCCGGTCAACAACAAGCGGTCGATCAGCGGCCACTCCATGGGCGGCCACGGTGCCTTGATGCTTGCCCTGCGCAATCCATCACGCTACCAGTCTGTCTCGGCCTTTAGCCCCATTAGCAATCCGACCCAATGCCCTTGGGGCAAGAAGGCCTTTGCTAGCTACCTCGGCTCAGATAAGACCTGCTGGGAACAATACGATAGCGCCTTGCTGATGAGGAACTCCGCCCAACCGGTTCCGGCTCTGGTCGATCAAGGTGACCAAGATGACTTCTTGGCCGAACAGCTCAAACCAGAGACCTTAGTGGCCAGCGCCAAAGCGGCTGACTACCCGCTGGAGCTACGGATGCAAGAAGGTTTTGACCATAGCTACTACTTTATTGCCAGCTTCATTGACGACCACCTGCGCTTCCACGCTCAGCACCTGTTGGATTAACTGTCCCTACCACCCATAAAAAAACCCGCTCTTTCGAGCGGGTTTCGACAATGCTACAAGGATCCAGATTACATCGTGTAAGTGTACGGAGCCTGAATACCTAGAGGAATACCAATTGCCCAGTAAACCAGTAGGAAAATAGTCCAACCAACCAACATCGCAATGGAATACGGCATCATCATAGATGCTAGCGTACCGATACCTGCGCTCTTCACATAACGCTGCATGTAAACCACCACCAGCGGGAAGAACACCATCATTGGAGAAATGATGTTAGACACAGAGTCACCTACACGGTAAGCGGCTTGAGTCAGCTCAGGAGAAATACCTACCGCCATCAGCATCGGTACCATGATTGGGCCGATCAGTGCCCACTTCGCAGAGGCAGAACCCACCAATAGGTTGACCGATGCCGTTAGCAGAATCATACCAACGATAGTGATCTGACCTGGCAAGTTCATCGCCTGTAGCAGCTGAGCGCCGGACAGTGCCAGTAGCGTACCGATATTAGATTGAGTAAACGCAACAAGGAATTGGGCGATGAAAAATACCATCACCATAAAGCCAGCCATACCCGCCATCGTGGTAGACATGGCCTTAATCACGTCTTGGCTCTGCTTGAAGGTACCTGCAACTTTACCGTAGATAATGCCCGGGATAACAAACAGGATGAAAATCAACGGTACGATAGATTGCATCACAGGAGCATTAAATGCCGCGATTTCACCAGACGGGGAACGTAGCGGCGATGACTCAGGGATAAGAGCGACCACCAACAATGCGATACCCGCAATCATTGACCAACCCGCACGAGAGAATGCTTTCGATTCAAGTTCAGTAAATGAACCCATATCAGGAGCTTCTTCAGCGTCTTCGTCAATCGCTACTTTGGATAGGCGAGGTTCAACAATCTTATCTGTGATATACCAGCCAATTGCAACGATGACGAATGAAGATAGCCCGGTGAATATGATGTTTGCCAGAGGGTTAACAATATAGTCAGGATCCATAATCCGCGCCGCCTCTTGCGTAAAGCCAGCTAGCAGAGGATCGATACCCGATGGAATGAAGTTGGCAGAGAAGCCACCTGATACACCGGCAAATGCAGCCGCAATACCCGCCAGAGGATGACGGCCAGCAGCGTGGAAGATGATACCACCTAGTGGAATAACCAGTACATAACCCGCATCGGCTGCTGTGTGTGACACAATCGCCACCAGAATCAGCATAGGAGTCAGTAGTTTAACTGGCGTAATATTCAGCATTTTCTTAAGGCCAGTATTGATAAAGCCGGATGCTTCAGCAACACCTACCCCCAGCATCGCAACAAGTACAATTCCCAGAGGTGCAAAACCGGTGAAGTTTTTCACCATATTGGCAAGGAAACTCGCCATAGACTCACCGGTAAGTAGATTCTTAATTTCTACTGCCTGCTGAGTCACAGGATGAACCAGACCAAAATCAAATTGTGATAGTAGTGCGGAAAGGACCCAAACTAGGACCAATCCCCAAAAGAATAAAAGGGCTGGATCTGGAATCTTGTTACCGACACGTTCAATGCCATTAAGAAATTTGTCCATCGCACTCGGCGGTGTGTCCGGTGCCTTATTTACTGCTTGATTACTCATGGGAACTCCATGGTTATTGATGATGTTGTTAGTTTGCGGTGCTGTAATAATTATTTATCCGCCGCTATTCCCATGTTACCCACATAGAAAAACCGACAAGGATTGTAATGAAAAGATCAAAAGAAAACGCATGTTCATCTAACTAATAACAAAATACTACTAGACCATTTTGTAAGGGGATATTAATACGAAACATCCTAAAAACATATAACTCACAACAACAACAAAAGTCAGCAACGGAATTTTCAACTAACTTTGCGAGTAAAGATACAAAATGCTCGTTACCGTCAACATCACTTTCAATCAACAACAGTCAAATATCCTAGCAATCTGGTAAAGTGTAGACGATAAAAAAGGGTCCCTAACGGGACCCTTTTTACAACCAGAATGATAATCCTCACACGGAGAATCTTATTCCCACTCGATCGTTGCTGGCGGCTTGCCTGATACGTCGTATACCACGCGGGAGATACCGTCTACTTCGTTGATGATACGGTTGGATACCTTGCCCAAGAACTCGTAAGGTAGGTGAGCCCAGTGCGCAGTCATAAAGTCGATCGTCTCTACCGCACGCAGCGATACAACCCAATCGTACTTACGACCATCGCCCATCACGCCTACAGAACGAACCGGCAGGAACACGGTGAAAGCCTGAGAGACCTTGTTGTACAAATCCGCTTTGTGCAGCTCTTCGATGAAAATAGCATCGGCGCGGCGCAGCAGGTCACAGTACTCTTTCTTCACTTCACCCAGCACGCGAACACCTAGGCCCGGCCCAGGGAACGGGTGGCGGTATAGCATGTTGTAAGGCAGGCCAAGCTCAAGGCCGATCTTGCGAACCTCATCTTTGAACAGCTCTTTAAGCGGCTCGACAAGGCCCATCTTCATATCGTCTGGCAGGCCGCCCACGTTGTGGTGCGACTTGATAACGTGTGCCTTGCCTGTCTTAGAAGCAGCAGACTCGATCACATCAGGGTAAATCGTACCCTGTGCCAGCCACTTGGCGTTTTGCAGCTTCTTCGACTCTTCGTCAAACACTTCCACGAACACGCGACCGATGATCTTACGCTTGGCTTCAGGCTCATCAACTCCTTCCAGTGCCGACAAGAAGCGCTCTTCCGCATTAACATGAACAATGTTCAGGCCGAAATGGTCACCGAACATATCCATTACCTGCTCGCCTTCGTTCAAGCGCAGCAGGCCGTTGTCAACGAATACACACGTCAATTTGTCACCGATTGCACGGTGAACCAGCATCGCCACAACGGATGAATCAACACCACCAGACAGGCCAAGGATCACCTCGTCGTCACCAACCTGCTCTTTGATACGGGCAACGGCATCTTCGATGATGTTCTCTGATGTCCACAGCTTCTCGCAGCGGCAGATATTAAGGACGAAGTTTTCGATAAGGCGCATACCCTGACGAGTATGGGTTACTTCCGGGTGGAACTGAACGCCGTAGAAATGCTTAGCTTCATTGGCCATTGCTGCGTAAGGACACGTTTCGGTCTCTGCAACCTTGACGAAGTCAGATGGGATTTCAACCACTTTATCGCCGTGGCTCATCCATACGTCAAGCAATGCCGTACCGTCTTCGGCAATAGCGTCTTCGATATTGAGCAGGAAGTCTGTTGGTTCTACCACACGCACCTGCGCATAGCCGAACTCTCGCTCGTTTGAACCGGCAACCTTACCACCTAGCTGCTCAGCCATTGTCTGCATGCCGTAGCACACACCGAATACTGGCACACCGGCTTCGAATACATACTGAGGAGCGCGAGGAGAACCTTCCTCAGTCACGCTCTCTGGACCACCTGATAAAATAATACCGTTAGGGTTGAACTCGCGGATATCCGCCTCATCAACATCCCAGCTCCACAGTTCGCAGTAAACACCGATTTCGCGAATACGACGGGCAATTAGCTGCGTGTACTGAGAACCAAAGTCCAGGATCAGAATACGCTGGTCATGAATATTTGTGGTAGTGGTCATTTCGAGCTGTCTCAAGAATTTATTAAAAGGTGGGGGCTAAAATCGCCCCCAATCTTATACAAGTTTCGCAGTTAGGCAAACGTTTTCGCCACCCGTTGGTACGGGCGGTTAAAATTAACCCATACGGTAGTTTGGCGCTTCTTTGGTAATGGTCACGTCATGAACATGTGACTCTTTCATACCAGCACCGGAGATACGTACGAACTCCGCCTTGGTGCGCAGCTCTTCGATGGTAGCCGAGCCAGTCAAGCCCATGCTTGAACGCAGGCCGCCCATTTGCTGGTGTACGATCTCTTTCATGTGGCCTTTATAGGCAACACGGCCCTCGATACCTTCCGGTACCAATTTGTCAGCCGCATTGTCAGACTGGAAATAACGGTCAGAAGAACCTTTGGACATCGCACCCAGCGAGCCCATACCACGGTATGACTTGTAAGCGCGGCCTTGGTACAGCTCCACTTCACCCGGGGCTTCTTCGGTGCCGGCAAACATCGAGCCGACCATCACACACGATGCACCGGCAGCAATCGCCTTACACATATCGCCAGAGAAACGGATACCGCCATCGGCAATAACAGGGATACCGTATTCATCAGCCACTGCGGCCGCATCGGCAATCGCTGTTACCTGAGGAACACCAACACCGGTAACAATACGGGTCGTACAGATTGAACCTGGGCCAATACCGACTTTCACAGCACTTACGCCAGCTTCAATCAGAGCACGGGCACCTTCAGCTGTTGCCACGTTGCCGCCAATAATAGGCAGGTTAGGGTAAGCATTGCGGGTTTCGCGGATACGATTCAGAACACCTTCTGAATGGCCATGAGAAGAGTCAATCAGCAGCACATCGACACCGGCTTCAACCAGCGCCTTAACGCGGTCTTCATTACCCGCGCCCGCGCCGACTGCCGCACCGACACGCAGACGACCAAATTCGTCTTTACAAGCGTTTGGCTTGCGCTCTGCTTTCTGGAAGTCCTTGGCGGTGATCATGCCGCGCAGCTGGAAATCGTCGTTAACCAGCAACACTTTCTCTACGCGGTGCTGCTGCATGATTTGCTCGACTTCCTCGCGCGATGCGCCTTCTTTGGCTGACGCCAACTTGTCCTTCGGTGTCATCACCTCTTCGACTTTAAGCGACAGATCTGTCACGAAGCGAACATCACGGCCAGTAATAATACCAACCAGCTCGTTGTTATCCGACACAACCGGGTAACCGGCAAAGCCGTTTTCCAGTGTCAGGCGCTTCACATCTTCAATCGTATTGTATGGCTTGACTGTTACCGGCTCAGAGACAACGCCCGCTTCGAACTTCTTCACCATGCGTACTTCGCAGGCCTGCTGTTCGATAGACATGTTCTTGTGGATAAAGCCGATACCCCCTTCCTGCGCCAGGGCAATCGCCAGGCGGCCTTCGGTTACTGTATCCATCGATGCAGAAATCATCGGAATATTCAGCGAAATATCTTTCGTCAGGCGGGTGCGCAGATCGGCAGTGTTAGGTAGAACGGTAGAATGGGCTGGAACTAGTAGAACATCATCAAAAGTCAAAGCTTCTTGTTTGATTCGTAACATTGCAATATCTCACACCAGAGTGGGTTGAAAGGATGTATAAAATATTGCGGTCGAATTATACGCACGGTGCAATCGTTTGGCTAGTAATTTTTTAATTTTTTTAATTGACTTTTTCTTCTTGATGTGTAGTATATTTCGGTTAAGTTTCCGGTGCTGCGGTCGGCATTTTTCGACCAAGATCTGTCCATAGATCTGCCCAAACTCCGCCATCCGCGCAATACCGCCCATCTCCCCCACAACAGGTAGCTTGCCGCTTGAGCCTTTTCAACCAACAATCCCAAGCCAATGACCGGATCTATACGGTTTCCAGTTTGAATGCCCAGGTTCGCCTGATCCTGGAAAACGAGATGGGTGTCGTATGGCTGGTCGGTGAAATTTCAAACTTTTCCATGCCCGTGTCGGGGCATTGGTACTTCACCCTCAAAGATTCACGCGCCCAAGTAAAATGCGCCATGTTCAAAGGCAGCAACCGGCGGGTCATGTTCAAACCGGCCAATGGCGCGCAAGTATTGGTCAAAGCGCGGCTGTCGCTCTACGAACCCCGAGGTGACTACCAACTGATCATCGAAAGCATGCAGCCCGAAGGTGATGGCCGCCTACAACAGCAGTTCGAGCAATTGAAGATGGCTCTGGCAGCCGAAGGGCTGTTTGCCCAAACATTGAAAAAACCGCTGCCGGCACAACCTAAACGGGTCGGGATCATTACCTCCCAAACCGGTGCTGCGCTACACGATATCCTCCATGTTCTCAAACGACGCGACCCGAGCTTGCCTGTGGTCATCTACCCAACGATGGTTCAAGGCGAGGGGGCGGCAATCTCCATTGCCCAAGCAATTGGTAGAGCCAACGCCCGCCAGGAGTGCGATGTACTGATCGTTGGCCGGGGCGGCGGCTCGCTTGAGGATCTCTGGGCATTCAACGAGGAAATCGTCGCCCGCACCATCGTCGCCAGCCAAATTCCTATCGTCAGTGCCGTCGGCCACGAAGTCGACGTAACAATTGCCGATTTTGTCGCCGATGTCAGGGCCCCGACCCCCTCGGCAGCGGCAGAGCTGATCAGCCGTGACAGTAACCACCAGCAACAACAGCTTGAACAGCGCTGCCAGCGTTTGCAGCATGCGATAAAAAACCGCTTGGCCAGCCACTCTACCCAGATCTTGCGCCTTCAACACCGGCTAGATCGCCAGCATCCGCAAATCCGGCTGAACCAACAGCAACAGCAGCTTGACGAGCTTTCTGCACGTATGCTCAAGGCAATGCAAGAGCAGCTCAACCGCTACCAGCAGCACATTAACAAACAGCAATACAAGCTGGCACTGCATTCGCCACAGCGCCAACTACAACGGCAAACAGCCCAGCTCGATACGCTCCAACAGCGCCTTAAAACCGCCTTGGACCGCCAGCTGGTCAAGGCCAATCACAAACTGGCACTGGCTGCAGAGAAACTCGAAACCGTCAGCCCGCTGGCAACACTGGCGCGTGGCTACTCCATCACCAAAGATAGCTCAGGACAGGTCGTGCGCAGTGCCGCACAGGTTCGTCCCGGCGATCACCTACTGACTAGCGTCGCCGACGGCGAGATCCATTCTGTCGTCTCTAAATCCTAGCCAATGAAGTAATACCCATAAAAAACGTCACCCCAGTGACGTTTTTTATTATCTCGCAATCACAATCATTGCGCTTCGGCCTGCGGAGCAAAAACTATCTTCACCCGTGACTTTGACTTCAGCTCGTTGCAGCAATGACAAAAATAGCTGGCCGAGCCGCATGCCTGCAATTTTTCCAGCCGCACACCGCACTCATTACAGTAAGCCTCTTTGCGAAATGGCTGCTGGCAAAAATCACAAAAGTACCCCTCCGGCTGCCAAACCAATTCACTTTGGCAATCCGGACAATAATTCTGACTTTGGCTCATCTCTATTTCCTCCTTGAGCGCCAATGGTAGCTATCGTACACCTGTCCCAATCATTTCATTACGGATACAGCGTAAATTAGCACTATCCCGATGATAGACACTGGCGATGATCTTTACTCGATCTCTTGATCAGCGACAAAATACACCGCGATCAGCGATCACCTATCAAAAGAACATTTATCAATACACTTCCCGAAAGCATAAGTTACATATTCTGCATTTCAATTTAATCCGATATATAAAACTGCAACTTCCGAGATCAAACCCAACGATCAAGTATTTTGTAAAATCCACCACACAGATCAACCTATATTCTTGATCACAAGAAGATCTATTGATAAATAACATTAAAAACAAATAGTTAAACTAAATCCATCCTGATTTGTAGATTATCCGGTTCAGATCACGCCACCGATGCTTTTGTCAACATCACCAGCTCCTGCTCACTGGCCGCCACCAGAGAAACCTCCAGCCCAGCATATTCTGCCAAGGAAGTAACATGCGTCCCACCACAGGGGATCTCCACCACGCCCCCTTCGCCTAAATCACATTGCCAGTAACGTGAATCTGTCAACGCCTCCCCCTCTCGGCGGATCACTACCGGCGCACCACTATCGCACCATTGGGCAAGCAGCAAATTGACCTGCTGCTCTATCTCCTGCAGGGCCTCCAGCATCTCAGCCGTATTAAAACCACGCTTACGCAATGTCTTGCCCAAACGATAGGTATCCGTACTCAGATCCTCGGTTACACGGCTCTCACTTTGGGCATAGCTATGGAAATCATAATGACCGAGTTCGTCTTTGCGCGAGGCATCCTTGCGCCAAAATTGTTCATGCAGCACTTTGTTTAGCGCCAATGATGACAGATGACCACCACTATGGCCCCGGCTCAACGCCTGCTGGTAAGCGGCATCTACCTGCAAATGCACCGACGTTCCCGGCGTTAACCCTATACCGGTTCCAATATGGTGAACCACCACAAAAACCCAACCTTCGGTACCACGCTTAACGAAAATATCACTGCCGACCAACAACTTGCCGGTAGCAAGTTCTACCGCTCCGACATGGCATCCCAAAACCGGATGATCAATTCCACCGACCACCAAAGTTCCCTGATCTGCAGGATGATCAGGCCAAATATGGCTCACAGGGTGGAACGGCGTCTGATCTGTCACGATATAGCAACCGGCCCCATTGGCATCAACAGCCAGCTGAACGGTGGCATCACTTTGGTAACAGTGCTCAGGGAACAACACTTTGGTTGCGGTTACAGCGGTCATAACATTCCTTAGTTGTTGGTAGAAAGAGAGAAAATGGCAAGACTTGATCATACACCAGAACAAATCACTGCCAATAGCCGCCCAAATAACAAAATGCAGGCAATAAAAAACCCGGCATCAAGCCGGGCTTTATAGGATATCCGCTCAGGGCAACTTAGTTGTTGCGGTCACGGTTTTTCAGCGCGCTCTCTAGGCGCTTACGCTGACGCTGCTGAGAGATCGTCAGTTTCTGGCTCTTGCCTTCGAACGGGTTATCGCTGTTCTGGAACATGATGCGAATTGGTGTACCCATCATTTCCAGCGTATTACGGTAGTAGTTCATCAGGTATCGCTTGTACGAACCCGGCAATTCGTTCACCTGGTTACCGTGGATAACGATAATCGGCGGGTTGTAACCACCGGCGTGGGCATATTTCAGCTTCACGCGGCGTCCGCGGATCATCGGCGGCTGGTGATCGTCCTGTGCCATCTGCATGATACGAGTCAGCAACGAGGTGCTGATACGCTTAGTCGCAGACTGGTAGGCTTCCTTCACTGATTCATACAGGTGGCCAACACCAGTACCGTGCAGCGCAGAGATAAAGTGAATACGGGCAAAATCAACAAAGCCAAGGCGACGGTCAAGCTCTGACTTCACGCGCTCTTTCACGTCGTTGTCCAAGCCATCCCATTTGTTCACGGCAATCACTAGCGAACGGCCAGAGTTCAGTACAAAGCCCAACAGGCTAAGATCCTGATCCGAGATATTTTCGCGCGCATCAATCACCAGAAGAACCACGTTGGCATCTTCGATCGCCTTTAGGGTCTGGATCACTGAGAACTTTTCAACCGCTTGGTTCATGTTCTTACGGCGACGGATCCCGGCTGTATCAATCAGAACATATTCCTGGCCTTCGCGTTCCATCGGGATATAGATAGAGTCGCGGGTTGTGCCCGGCATATCGTAGACAACCACACGCTCTTCACCGAGGATACGGTTGGTCAGGGTTGATTTACCCACGTTAGGACGGCCAATGATAGCCATCTTGATTGGCTGCTCCTGAAGACGCTTGTACGCTGCTTCAGCATCTGCTTCAGACAGATTAGCCTTCTCGATATCTTCAACCGACGTCAGATCTTCGATCTGCATTTCTTCGTCGCCGCTGGTTTTTTTCAAGTTTTCGGCAAACGGGGCCAGTGCTCGCTCCATCAGCGCGGTCACACCACGGTTCTGGGTTGCGGCAATCTGATACATACCGTCCATGCCTAGCTTCCAGAATTCGGCACAAGCACAGTCGGCATCAATGCCATCAATCTTGTTCACTACCAGGAAGGTTGGCTTGTCACGGCTGCGCAGGTGCTTGGCAATCGCTTCGTCGGCAGACGTCAGGCCGGCACGGCCATCTACCAAAAACAGTACAACATCGGCTTCTTCGATAGCCGCCAGTGACTGCTCGGCCATTTTGGTTTCGACGCCTTCTTCGGTGCCATCGATACCGCCGGTATCAATCACAATAAATTCGTGCTCGTCAAGCTCAGCCTTGCCGTATTTACGATCCCTTGTTAAGCCAGGAAAGTCCGCAACCAGTGCATCCCTCGTACGGGTAAGACGGTTGAATAACGTCGACTTACCCACGTTTGGGCGCCCGACAAGGGCAACAACAGGAATCATAAGTACCTCTTTCTATTCATAGTCTTACTGACATATTTGCCATTCATTCTTGCCTCCAGCCGGTATACACCGCACCTTCAACCGACAATAATATAGCGAATGGACATAACAATAACGGCTCCTGACTGTATCACAGCAGGAGCCGAGAAATTTTAATGGCGCATATTATAGCGACAATTTACGGCATTTGCATTTTGTTAATGCTGCCATCGCGGGTAACCACCAAATAGCCATCATCAAGCTTCATTGGGGGCACTGCGATACCATCACCGCCGACATCCTGCTGGGCAACCAGATCACCGGTATATAGATCAAACCAGTGTACGTAACCTTCAGTATCGCCGACAACCAGGTAACCATCAATTACCGCAGGGGCGCTTAGTAGACGGTGTTCCAGCTGGGAGTTTACCCACAACTCAGTACCACTACGGTTATCCACCGCTACCACATGGTCTTTGTCGTTAACCAAGAACAGCAAATTGCCTGCTACTGCAAAATCGGTGGTCGAGGAGTAGCTGCGCTTCCACGCCGCTTGCCCCGAGCGCAGGTCAATTGACACCAAGTTACCGTTGTAACCCACTGCGTAAAGGCGCTCACCATCAATTACCGGCGATGCATCAACATCAATCAGGCGATCGATTTCCGTCGCACCTTTCGGTGCGCCCAGTGGTTGTTGCCACAGCAGCTGGCCATTGGCCATCAAGGCACCGGCCAGACGGCCGTTGGCCTGCCCCCAGAACACACCACCAGAGATAGCGACCGGCGAGCTGTCACCACGCAGGGTCAAGTTTGGCAATTCGCTACCAAGCTGCCATTTGCTCTCGCCGGTATCTGCATCCAGTGCCTGCAAGATCCCACGGCTGGTGTTGACGATAACCAGGCCTTCATCGACCAGCGGTTTGGCCAGCACTTCGCCTTCAACCGGCTTGCGCCATACCACAGCACCCGTCTCTTCATCGAGAGCGATCACTTCCGCGTTTTCCGAACCAATGAACACCTTGCCGTATGACAAGGTGATCCCGCCGGACAAACGGGCCGTGATATCCCCTTCCAGATCCTGCTCCCAGATCAGCTTACCCGTTGCCGGATCCAGCGCCTTGACCAAGCCAGCACGGTCTGCAACATACAGCTTTCCGTACCCCAAGGCCGGAGACAGCTTGGAAAAGTAATTCCCCACACCGTCACCGATGGAAGAGCTCCATACCTTGACCGGGCTAAACTGGTTTTCAACAGCCGGCAGCGGTGCCATCTGAATCGTATCTTCCTCACTGGCACAGCCGACCAATAGGCCAGCTGCCAAAGCCATGGAGATTGCTTGCTTTAACACCTTCTGCATATCCCTACCTTACTGAGCCAAATCATCCAACTTGATTTGCAGTGCTGGCGAACCGCCTAGCTGCTGGGCTTGGACATAGGCTTCACGGGCAGCAATCGCATCACCTTTCTGAAGCAAGATGTCACCTTTAAGCTCTGCCACCTTACCTTTCCAGCTTTCTGCCGTCACCTTGTCAAGCTCAGCCAGTGCCTTGTCGTAATCCTGCTGGGCCGCAAAAATACGGGCCAGACGGGTCTGGGCAATAGGTAGAATCGCCGCATCCTGAGTATTGGCAATCGCCCAGCTCAGCTGTTCGGCGGCGGCGTCCAACTCACCTTTCTCCACCTGAACTTTAGCCAGTTGAAGCGCAGCCAGCACCGAGTATTGGCTGCTCTGGTGAGCGGAAATATATGCTTTCATGTCAGCTACAGCATTGTCGCTGCCACTTTCAAGTGCACTGACCACTTGTGTATATGCATCTGATGCCTGCTCCTTGGCTGACTGGACTTCGGCTTGGTAATAACGCCAGCCAGTCAGACCACCCAGACCAATCACAGCGCCAAGAACAACGGCTTTACCGTTTTCTTTCCACCAAGCCTTAATCTGTTCAACTTGTTGTTCTTCTGTGATATTGCCGTCCACTTCCTGTCCTCTCTTAAATCAATTCGGCCAGCTTAGCTGCCACGTCGTCCTGCGACATAGTGGTTTGCTCACCGCCGCGAAGATCTTTAACTACCACGGTATTCTCGGCGATTTCATTTTCGCCCAGCACCAATGCAACTGCCGCACCGACATTATCGGCACGCTTGAACTGTTTCTTGAAGTTACCGCCACCGAAGTGACTCATCACACGTAGACCCGGTACCTCTTCGCGTAGCTTTTCAGCCAGCTTCATGCCCGCCATCATGGTGCCTTCACCCGCCGTTACCATGTAGACATCCACCGCACGGCGAACATCGTTCAGCTCAAGGGTTTCCATCATTAGTACCAAGCGCTCTAGGCCCATCGCGAAACCAACTGCAGGCGTTGCCTTGCCGCCAAGCTGCTCAACCAGACCATCGTAGCGGCCACCGCCACAAACAGTACCCTGAGAGCCAAGGCTTTCCGTGATCCACTCGAACACGGTACGGTTGTAGTAATCCAAACCGCGTACCAGACGCTCGTTTACCTGATATTCGATACCAGCGGCATCCAATAGTTCACACAAACCGTCAAAATGTTGTTTTGACTCTTCGTCTAGGTACTCAGACAGCTTAGGCGCGTCAACCAGTACTTCCTGAATAGCCGCATTCTTGGTATCCAGCACGCGCAGCGGGTTGGTGTGCATGCGACGCTTGCAGTCTTCGTCCAGAATATCGATATGCTGCTCAAGGAATGCAACCAATGCCTGACGGTAATCAGCACGCGCTTCTAGCGAACCAATTGAGTTCAGTTCTAGGCGAACATGCTGGTGAATACCCAACTCACGCCACATGCGAGCCGTCATCATGATCAACTCAGCATCAACGTCAGGGCCGTTCAGGCCGAATACCTCAACACCGAACTGGTGGAACTGGCGGTAGCGACCTTTCTGAGGGCGCTCGTGGCGGAACATTGGGCCGGTGTACCACAGACGTTGTTCCTGATTGTACAGAAGGCCGTTCTGAATACCGGCGCGCACACAGCCCGCAGTACCTTCAGGGCGCAGGGTCAGGCTGTCGCCATTACGGTCGTCGAAGGTGTACATTTCCTTTTCAACAACATCCGTCACTTCACCGATCGCTCGACTAAACAGATGCGTCGATTCAACGATTGGCATACGTACTTCACTGTAACCGTATGCGCTCACAACGTGTTTGATGGTCGATTCCACTTTCTGCCAAAGTGGGGATTGTGTTGGAAGGCAATCGTTCATGCCTCGAATTGCTTGAATTTGTTTCGCCACGTTTATTCTCGTTAACCGATGGGGAATGGAGTTGAATATATAGGTTATAACGCAAACTGTGAACCGCTGTCGTCAAAGACAACAGCGGTTCAACGGAATTTCGTTATTTTTCTGCTACATCAATACGATTTTTACTATCGAGCATTGATGCCTTTGCGCGGATCTTAGCTTCTAGCTGGTCAATGACATTCTCGTTGTCAAAGCGTTCTTTCTGACGCACGCCGTCTTCGTAGAATGCGCTCTTACGGTTGCCGCCGGCAATACCGAGATGCGAGGCCTCTGCTTCGCCCGGGCCGTTCACCACACAACCGATCACGGAAACATCCATCGGGATCGTAATATCCTCAAGGCGCTGCTCGAGCTCGTTGACCGTGCCGATCACATCAAATTCCTGACGCGAACAGGTCGGGCAGGCAATAAAGTTAATCCCGCGAGAGCGGATACGCAAAGACTTCAGGATATCAAAGCCCACTTTGATCTCCTCGACCGGATCAGCGGCCAGAGAAATACGCAGCGTATCACCGATACCTTCAGAGAGCAGCATGCCCAGACCAACAGCCGATTTCACCGCACCTGCTCGGGCACCGCCAGCTTCGGTAATACCAAGGTGAAGCGGCTGAACAATCTGGCGGGCTAACTGACGGTATGACTCCACCGCCAAGAATACATCTGATGCTTTTACGCTGACTTTGAACTGGTCGAAGTTCAGGCGGTCAAGAATATCAACATGGCGCATCGCCGACTCAACCAGGGCTTCAGGGGTTGGCTCGCCATATTTCTGCTGGATATCTTTTTCCAGCGAACCGCCGTTGACGCCGATACGGATCGGGATATTTTTGTCCCGGGCACAATCTACCACCGCGCGGATACGATCCTCACGGCCGATATTGCCAGGGTTGATCCGCAGACAGTCGACGCCATATTCTGCGACCTTGAGGGCGATGCGGTAATCAAAATGAATGTCTGCCACCAGCGGTACATTGACCTGCTGCTTGATTAGGCGGAAAGCCTCAGCGGCGTCCATCGTCGGCACCGAAACACGGACAATATCCGCACCGACTTTTTCCAGTGCCTTAATCTGGGCCACCGTTGCATCCACATCCGTGGTACGGGTATTGGTCATCGACTGCACCGCAATAGGTGCACCATCGCCGACAGGTACGTTACCCACATAAATACGTGTGGACTGGCGACGTTTAATTGGAGACTCGTTATGCATTACATTCACTCTGTATTACTGCGGCAGCTTCAGGCGTGCCACTTTACCGGCAGGATACCGGCTCAAATCAACTGGCTCGCCTTTATAGCTCATGCTCACTACGCCAGGGGCGCCAAGCACAATTTTAAACGGCGCGTCCCCGTCGAGCTTTAGTACCTCACCGGCTTTTTTGATCCCTGAATCAAGGCGGCGCCCCTTGGCATCGCGAATATCAATCCAGCAATCACCACTGAAAGTCAGTTCTAGCCCGGTAGCAACAACAACTGGGGCTTCCGGTACAACCTCGGTCACTTGCTCGGCAGCCAAACTATCTGCACTGTCGACTATCGCTGGCTCGGCGGGCTCCGGATCGGTAAAGCTGTCAGCAAACTCAGCTTTCGGCTCGCTATTCAGATCACCCGCCGGCATAACCTTCGCCTCGAGCGGGCTGTCAACCGTGGTCACGACACTGGCTTCTTCGACGGGATTGGCATCAGGCGATACTGTCACCACCGCAGCTTGATTTGTACCAGAGTTGGCAAGGGACTCGTCAAGCGGCTGCTGAGTCGTCAGTGTCGCTGGCAACTCGGCCTCCGGCGACATATGCAGACTCTGCCACCACCATACCCCGGTCAGACCGATAAACAGTGCTGCCAGCACCCAAGTCAAACGCATAATGCGGTTATCATGGGCCTCGCGCTTGGTGCGACGAGAAAAGCTTTGCATTTCCTGCTCTTGCGGCTGAGCCTGACCAAGCTGATCAAGGCGAGCTAGGATCTCAGCCTCATCAATCCCGACGAATCTGGCATAGGAGCGGACGTAACCGCGTGTAAAGGTGGCAAGCTGAGCCTGCTCGAAATTATTTTGTTCGATATCATTGACGACTGACAGGCGTAGCCTGAGCCGACTGGCAACATCTTTCTGCGAATAGCCCTGTGCTTCACGAGCCTGACGCAGCATGTCTCCAGGAAGCATAATATCTTCTGTTGTGCGTTCTTCGTTCTGTTCAGTATTCATTAGCTAGATATTTTTGATATTGCAGTGAGTCAGGGTACTCCTGCTCGAGAATGCCTGCATATTTAGATACCAAGCTTTCTCGGTCAGCTTTATGTTCCAGCTGCACCAACAGCCACAAACTGTCGGCCTTGTACCCATATCTCTTATTAAATTTAAACAGCCTCACCCTTGCCTCGTTAAGGTTACCCTCTTCAATGTCAAGCAATGACAGCTCCAACATTGATTTCGCTCGGTAAGGATCGTAAGACAGCGCCTTGGTAAAATATTCTCTCGCCTCAGGATTATTTCCGGCCTTGAGGCTACATAGTCCAGCATTTTCGTAGCTGGCTGATGTCAGGTAATAGTAAGGTTGCTTTATCGCGCCTTCAAAAGCACTAATAGCTTCGTCATAACGCCCCTGAGAACAGAGGAATACCCCAAAGTTATTCTTCACATCGCCATTTTTCGGCGAATCGCGCAACGCTTGGCGGTACATGGCCTCAGCCTGCTCGGGTTCATCAACCCGTTGATAATAATAGGCCATAGCATTCTGAGCGCGGTAATATTTTGGCGCATATTCCAAGGCAAGCTCCAAATTGTCACGAGCGCGCTGCCATTGGCCATTTTTCATATAGGTCAGCCCAAGCGTAATCCTTGCTTCAGCTGCTTGAATTTCATCCACTTCCCTTTGCTCTGTGCCGCTTTCATCCACTGTTACACAGCCGATTAATAAACTACACAATAATGGGTACACCGTCCACCGTACCATGCTATCCCCGCATTCCAATCCATCGTCTAAGTATCCTGCCCACCGTGAGCAAGACATCGCTGGTACCCGATTACATCACAGATACCAGCTACATTTTCTATTAGACTGATTTTACCGGGATTTGTTCACCGTTTTGAAGCTTTGCTTGGGTACGTTTCGTGCGGTCAATCACATCACCAACCAATTGTCCGCAAGCTGCATCGATATCATCGCCGCGGGTCTTGCGCACTGTCACCGTAAAGTCGTACTCCATCAGCGTCTTCATGAAACGGTCGATGCGAGAATTGCTCGGCTTGTTGTACGGAGAACCCGGGTACGGGTTGAACGGGATCAAGTTCACCTTGGCTGGGGTATCTTTAAGCACCTCTGCAAGCTGGCGAGCATGCTCCATGTCATCGTTGACATGGTCAAGCAATACGTATTCCACTGTTACACGGCCGCGGTTGGCGTTCGACGACGCGATATAGCGACGTACTGATGCCAAGAACTCTTCGATGTTCCAACGGTTGTTGATCGGCATAATTTCAGAGCGCAGCTCATCGGTCGGTGCATGCAGCGAGATCGCCAGTGCCACGTCGATATTGCCCGTCATCTGATCAAGACCAGAAACAACCCCTGACGTCGACACGGTCACGCGACGCTTGGATAGACCAAAGCCCAAATCATCAAGCATGATCTCCAACGCCGGGATCAGGTTCTTCATGTTCAGCAGCGGTTCGCCCATACCCATCATCACCACGTTAGTGATCGGGCGACGACCAGTCTCTTTCTCGACACCGATCTCTTTGGCTGCACGCCACACCTGGCCAATGATCTCGGATACACGAAGGTTGCGGTTGAAACCCTGCTGCGCGGTAGAGCAGAACTTACACTCCAGCGCACAACCAACCTGAGAGGATACGCACAGCGTCGCACGATCTTCATCTGGGATATAAACCGTTTCAACATCCTGATCACCAACGCGCATTGCCCATTTGATGGTACCGTCTGAAGAGTGCTGGGCCTCTGAGACATACGGGGCGCGGATTTCGGCAACCAGTTTCAGCTTTTCACGCAGCTTCTTGTTGATGTTGGTCATCTGATTGAAGTCATCGCAACCGAAATGATAAATCCACTTCATGACCTGATCGGCTCGGAACGCTTTCTCGCCCAGTTCATCAGCGAAATACTGGCGCAGCCCCTTGCGATCGAAATCCAGTAGATTAGTTTTAACAGTGGTCATCGGTTGTTGCCTCTTTCTATGCGTGACGTTGTCTGTACCTTAGGTATTGGGCCATCTCCGGCGCCGAATACGACAGGACCTTTGTATATCTGAGATATCACCAAACCGGCTTTCGCCCTATTTTATGTTCAGTTTGGTTTAAGGCGCGAAATTGTACAGGCTTTGCCTGCGAGTTTCCACCAGTTACCAACACCTCCGCCCCAGAGCCACTCTGCTTCCGCTGGCCGTAACCCAATAAAAAAGGGAGCCATCGCTCCCCCTTAGTAACAAGATTGTATTTATGCGTTAGCCACGAGTGTGGATTTCGTCATCAGCAAAGAAATAGGCGATTTCACGAGCGGCTGATTCTGGGCTGTCGGCACCATGCACTGAGTTGTGGCGCAAACTCAATGCGTAGTCGGCACGCAACGTCCCGCAGGCCGCCTCTTCAGGATTAGTCTTGCCCATCAGCTCACGGTAGCGGGCAACGGCATTTTCACCTTCTAGCACCTGCACCATAACCGGGCCGGAGGTCATGAAGGCTACCAAATCATCGAAAAACGGCTTGCCTTCATGCTCAGCATAGAAACCCTTGGCCTTGTCGGCATCCATATGGATCATCTTGGCGGCAACCACTTTCAGGCCAGCCTGTTCGATACGCTGGTAGATAGCACCAATCAGGTTACGCTTGACGGCATCTGGCTTGACGATTGAGAACGTTTTTTGAATTGTCATTATTATAATCCTTTTGAATCAGTTTGTTTTTGCTGCCACCTAGCCGGCGACAACGCCCCTCAGGCAAATAGCGCTAATACACGTTAACAGCTTCAGAACTACTGTAACAGCAATGCAGCAATGTTGGCTACACCCAACCCCGTCGCCCCGGCAGACCAACGGGCGTTGCCGCTGTCATGAAAGCAGGCGGCCAAGTCCATATGCAGCCAACGGCAGTTATCCGTATCGACGAAACGAGAGAGGAATGCCGCCGCATTCGATGCCCCGCCGAAACCGCCCCCTTTCTGCACAGCACTGTTTGCCGTATCGGCATAATGGGACGGGCAATGCCCCTGGTGCCATTTTTCCAACGGCAGCGGCCAGGCGGGCTCATTGACCAAGTCAGACAGCTGCTGGGCCTTAGACAGCAACTCCCTGTCAAGGCTGAACAGGGCATTGTAATCAGCCCCAACCGCAACCATCGCCGCCCCGGTCAGGGTCGCGGCATCAATCACTAATGGCGCTTTCATCTCGCTCGCGGCAATCAGGCCATCCGCCAGCACCAAACGGCCCTCGGCATCGGTGTTGACGATTTCTACCGTCTGGCCGTTCTTGTAAGTCAGGATATCCCCCAACTTGTAGGCATTTCCGGCAATCAAATTCTCGGCGCAGCACAGAATGAGCTTAACCCGCTGGCGCAGCCCCTGCTCGATCGCATACCCCAAGCCCGCCGTGACTGTCGCCGCGCCTCCCATATCGCACTTCATGGTCACCATCCCAGCACTGGCTTTGATGCTGTAACCACCGGAATCAAACGTGATCCCCTTGCCGACCAAGCATGCCGCCACCGGGGCGTCAGGATCGCCGGTTGGGTTGTAGTCAACGGTCAGCATCACCGGTGGGCGGACACTGCCCCGACCGACACTGTGCGTTCCGATCCAGCCCTGCTCCAGCAACTCGTCACCCACAATACGCTGGGCGCTAACGGCATCGCCAGCAATTCCCTTGAGAAAGGCCACCGCCTCCTCGGATAATTTCTCCGGGTACATCTCCTGCGGGCCGGCATTGACCACCCGCCGCACCCAATCAGCACTGCGGCGGCGAGCATTGAGCAGTTCCAGCTCGTCCTCATCGATTGAGGCCCAGCTTAGCTGCACCGTTGTTTTCGTGGTTGCAAAGCCGCAGTAGAATGCCCATTGGCGCTCATAGCTCCATCCCTTGCCCTCAAGATTGGCAGCGGTAACGCCCTGCCCCTGAAGCTGGCGGGCCGCCTGCTGGATCCGGCGCAACGGGTAATCGCCGCCATAATGGATCACGGCGCCGTCACCAGAATATGATACCAAGGCTTTGTCGCCCCACACGCCGGAGTGCGGCTGCGACGAAAGTGAAATGTTAAGCATGGTTCCTTCCTTTTGAACACTGCCCCGAAAATCGAGGCAGTGAGTATTGTTTGTTATTCTTCGTCATCACACAGGATGTTGGCCAAGGTTCGCACCCCCATGCCCGTCGCACCGACACCCCACATATCCGATGCCGACTTGCGGTAAGTACCGCTGGCATCAACGTGCATCCAACCATGCTGGTAATCTTCGACAAAGTACGACAGGAATGCCGCAGCCGTGCTGGCTCCCGGGGTAAAGTCGCCCATCGAAATATTCGACAGGTCGGCAAAACTCGACGGCATCATGCCACGGTGCATTTCAGCCAACGGCAACGGCCACAACCCTTCGTTCTCATCGCTAGCGGCCATCAATGCTTTCTGGGCCAGTGCATGGTCAAAGCTAAACAGCGCATGGTAATCATTGCCCAACGCATTCTTCGCCGCACCGGTCAGGGTGGCGCAGTCAATAATCAACGCCGGGTTCTGGCTGCTGGCATAAATCAGGCCATCGGCCAATACCAAGCGCCCTTCAGCATCGGTATTGAGGATCTCGACTGTCTTGCCGTTCTTGTAGGTGATCACATCACCCAATTTGTAGGCTCGGCCAGAAACCATATTCTCGGCACAACACAGAACCAACTTGATTCGCTTGTTGGTACCACGGGCAATGGCCAGTGCCAATGCACCGGTTACCAGCGCCGCGCCGCCCATATCGGTTTTCATTGCCGTCATACCGGCTGATGGCTTAATACTGTAACCACCGGAATCAAACGTGATCCCCTTGCCGACAAGGCAAGTATGCACTGGCGCATCTGGGTTACCGGTCGGGTTGTAATCAAGGCGCAGCATCGCCGGAGAGCGCTCAGAGCCTCGACCAACGGTATGAATACCGTTCCAGCCTTCATCAAGCAGATCGTTACCCTTGATGATTTTGTAAGTCACATGCTCTGGAGCCAATGCCTTGATCAGCTCGCCGGCACGGGCCGCCAACTGGGACGGACGCACAAGCTCTGCCGGCTGGTTGATGATCTCGCATACCCAGCCAGTCGCCATCAAACGCGCCTGCAGTTCAGCTTCGTCGGCACTCTCCAACTCACCCCAGCTCACCTCGTTGCCTGGCTTGGCATTGCGGTGGCCTTGGACAAATGCCCAGATCGTCTCCAGATCCCAGCCATCACCAGCCAAATGAACCTGCTTGATCCCCTGGCCATCGAGCTTGCGTCCCGCGCGCTGCACGGCAGCCAATACATTCCCATCGGTCAGGTGCACGATTGCGCCATCGGCAGCAAAGCTGATCTGCGCATTTTTCCCCCATTGCTCGGCGGCCGCTTCCCTAGATAAAAGAACGTTCATTTTGGCAGACATGAATTACTCCTTGATTGGTCTGTTATGGTCCAACATGACCGATAACATAAAGAGGTGGATAACGAGTCAGTGCGATACCTTTTCCTAACGTATTCGAATAACAGTTCGATGACAATCATGTTACCCCGATAACAGTTTCAATGGGGGCACATCAATGCATTACAAGGGGGTATCGTGGTTTTGCGAATAAAATCAGATAACTCGTCCAGATTTCACAGAAAACACAGAGGAAAAATTCACCAAAAATGGCTATTCCCAGTAGTTTTTCAACCTTGCCTTGAGGGCATGAAATAAACAAGCTGTTTACAACAGGAGTCAGATCAAGATCAGGATCTTGCTGCTAGGAGCCAGAGCATTGAGACGCAGGAGGTCAAAGGAGGCTAACAAGCAGCCAGCAAGGCGTGACGAACACGCGATGAATCTGGCTGGCTCACTAATAAATGAATGAATGGGACTAATCGGCTTCTTCGATCCAGCACATCTGCACCGCTTCGAGCACCCGCTCGCTACAGTGCTCGGGATCATCATCAAACCCGTCAATCGCCAAAATCCAGTCGCGCAAATCCGTAAAACGCACCGTAACCGGATCAACCTCCGGATGACGCTCTGCCAGCTCGATGGCAAGCTCACGCGAATCAATCCACTTCAAACTCATAACATATTCCTCCGAGTTGAGATAAAGGCGATGGACTGTTATTCCTCAAGCCTCTCGTGCTAGAGCAGGCCATGCAAAGGCTAGAGGAATAAAAAAATGCCACCTGCCGAATCACGGCAAGTGGCATCATCATTTTAGTGGTTTTCCGAGGCCAGATTCAGGGTGTACTTCGGAATTTCCACCACCAAATCTTCGTCGGCCACTTTGGCCTGGCAGCTTAGGCGAGATTCAGGCTCAAGGCCCCACGCCTTGTCCAGCATGTCATCTTCCAGCTCGTCACTCTCGTCAAGCGAGTCAAAACCTTCACGTACAATGCAGTGACAGGTGGTACACGCACACGATTTCTCGCACGCGTGCTCAATGCCAATACCATTGCGCAGTGCCACGTCTAGAATGGTTTCACCTTCTTGCGCTTCCAGCACCGCCCCTTCAGGGCAAAGATCTTCATGGGGTAGTACAACAATTTTAGGCATGCCTAAACCTCATCAATCGAATGGCCGGCCAGTGCACGACGGATTGACTGATCCATCCGGCGTGACGCAAATTCCTGGCTAGCTTTATCTGTCTTTTTAATTCCAGCTTCAATGGCGTGCGGGTCGTTGCCCTGACGCAGCTGAACCAATTCCATCATCACAGCTTCCAGCTCTTCGCGCTCTTCTGTGCTCAGCAAGGTTTCCCCATCCTGAGCCAGCGCTGTAATCAAGCCTTCCAGTACCCGGTCAGCTTCCACCTGCTGCTCGGCCAAGGCACGTGCGTCCTTGTCCTGCTGCGCATGGGTCATCGAATCGCGAAGCATGGTCGCAATTTCATCATCACTCAACCCGTAAGACGGCTTAACCTGAATTGATGACTGTACGCCGCTGCTCTTTTCCATCGCAGTGACCGACAGCAGACCATCGGCATCAACCTGATAGGTTACTCGAATATGTGCAGCACCCGCGGCCATCGCCGGGATACCGCGCAGGGTAAAGCGGGCCAAAGAGCGGCAGTCGTCCACCATCTCACGCTCGCCCTGCACAACATGGACAGACATTGCGGTCTGGCCATCCTTGAACGTTGTGAACTCCTGTGCTCTCGCGACAGGAATCGTCGTATTACGCGGGATGATCTTCTCGATCATACCACCCATGGTTTCAATACCCAGCGACAGTGGGATCACATCCAGCAGCAGCATATCGGCATCCGGCTTGTTGCCAACCAGAATATCCGCCTGGATAGCCGCACCGATTGCCACAACCTGATCAGGGTCGATCGAGGTCAATGCCGGCTTGCCAAAGTATTCGCCCACCATAGAGCGAACTAACGGCACACGGGTCGAGCCGCCGACCATCACGGTCTCAAGCACCTCGTCGGTGGTCACGTCAGCATCTTTCAACGCACGGCGACAGGCCATCAGGGTCTTCTTCACCAATGGCTGGATCAAAGCGTCAAACTGATCACGGGTCACGGTTCCCTGCCAGCCAAGTACGTCTACATTAACTTCATCACTCGCCGACAGGGCTTCCTTAGCTGACTGAGCCGCGTCTTGCAAAATACGCAATTGCGAAGCGCTCAGCGCCGAATCGGCCATGCCCGCCTGCTCCGCCAACCACTGCGCCAGCAGGTGGTCAAAATCATCACCACCCAGTGCAGAGTCGCCGCCGGTTGCCAGTACCTCAAACACGCCCTTGGACAAGCGAAGAATGGAGATATCAAAAGTACCGCCACCCAAGTCGAACACCGCAATCACGCCCTCTTGACCCGAATCCAAGCCATAGGCGATAGCGGCCGCTGTCGGTTCGTTGAGCAAACGCAGCACATTCAGATCCGCCAGCTTGGCAGCGTCTTTGGTGCCAGCACGTTGCGCATCGTCAAAGTAAGCCGGTACGGTAATGACCACACCTTGAAGATCACCGCCCAAGCTGTCTTCGGCACGTGCCTTGAGCGATTTCAAAATCTCAGCTGAGACCTGTACCGGATTAACAGCACCTGTTACTGTCTCCAACAGCGGCAGACCGTTGTCTGACGCGCTAAAGCGGTAAGGCAATTGCGGGTAACGCTGCTGAATATCAGCCAGAGAACGCCCCATCATCCGCTTTACCGAGATGATGCTGTTGGCCGGATCCTGCTGAGCAGCTTCACGCGCCTGATGGCCGACAACCACGCCGCTAGCCTGGTAGTGAACTGCTGATGGCAAAATCGCACGATCCTGCGCATCTTTGAGGGTTTCCGGAACGCCGCTGCGAACTGCAGCTACGAGAGAGTTTGTAGTCCCAAGGTCAATACCCACCGCAAGCTTGTGCTCATGCGGGGCTGCGCTCTGACCAGGTTCAGCAATCTGTAACAGTGCCATGTTGGTTCCTGTGGTGTTTAGTACCGGGTACGGACAAATTCAGTCAAGCAGGCGCTCTTCCAAACGCTCTACTTCTTCACGCAGCTTAACAATAAATTTTAGCTTGCGCACGGCATCTGCCGCCGAGTCCCAGCTTTCATCATCGAGTAATTGTTCGAGTTGTGCCAGTTGCGTCTTATACAACGCCGATGCTTCCTGTTCAAAATCAAACAGGGCCGACTCAGGGTCGCTGGCTTGGGGGATCTCTTCCAACGCTTCGCGTAGCTCCATCTGCTGCATCAAAAAGGCCGGATCTTGGAGCGTTTTTTGCTCACCGCGAATTTCGTGACCATTGACTGACAGCATGTACTCTGCACGAGATACCGGATTTTTCAGAGTTTGGAAGGCATCGTTAATCTGTGCCGCTTTCTGGACGGCCAACAGGCGGTCTCGCTCAGAAGCAACGGCAAAATTATCGGGATGGAAACGACGCTGCAATTCCCGGAATTGCGTTGAAAGAAGGCTACCGTCCAGTTGAAACTGAAAAGGTAGCCCGAAGAGTTCGAAATGATTCATATCGCATCAGTATCTAGAAAAAGACAGAACCTGATAACTGCCCAATAAGAGGCCGCGATCAGGTTCGGTCAGATTAGCGATTACACGTTGAAGCTTTCACCACAACCGCATTCGCTAGACACGTTCGGGTTGTTGAACTTGAAGCCTTCATTCAGGCCTTCTTTGGCGAAATCCAATTCAGTACCTTCGAGGTAAACCAAGCTCTTGGCATCAACAATGATTTTGACGCCCTTCTCTTCGAATACCTGATCACCCTCATCGAGGTGATCGACAAATTCCAGCACATAGGCCATACCAGAACAGCCGGAGGTACGGACACCAAGCCGGAGGCCAATGCCTTTTCCGCGGTTTTCTAGGAAAGTAGCGACACGACTTGCCGCCGCTTCAGTAATTGTGATGGCCATACAACAACCCTTCAAACATTAATTTTGTTCGTGTTTCTTTTTGTAATCGCTCACTGCCGCTTTAATGGCATCCTCAGCAAGGATTGAACAGTGAACTTTTACAGGCGGTAGCTCAAGTTCTTCGGCAATCGCCGAGTTTTTGATCGAAGCGGCTTCGTCAAGGGTCTTGCCCTTTACCCACTCAGTGATCAGAGAGCTTGAAGCAATCGCAGAACCACAACCGTAAGTCTTAAACTTGGCATCTTCAATGATGCCTTCCTCAGATACTTTGATCTGAAGCTTCATTACGTCACCACAAGCCGGTGCACCCACCATGCCGCTGCCGACGTTTTTGTCATTGTTGTCAAATGAGCCCACGTTACGCGGGTTCTCATAATGATCGATAACTTTTTCACTATATGCCATGACAGTTTCCTCGAATACGTGATGACCGCAAGATTTAGTGGTGTGCCCACTCGACCGTGTTGAGGTCAATACCTTCTTTGTACATATCCCACAGCGGAGACATGTCACGTAGTTTCTCTACCGCACCGCGGATTTGTGAAACTGCGTAGTCTACTTCTTCTTCCGTCGTGAAGCGACCGAAAGAGAAACGAATTGAGCTATGCGCCAGTTCATCATTCAAACCAAGCGCGCGCAGTACGTAAGACGGCTCAAGGCTCGCAGAAGTACAAGCCGAACCTGAAGAGACAGCAAGATCTTTCAGTGCCATCAGCAGCGACTCACCTTCAACGAAGGCAAAGCTGATGTTCAGGTTATTTGGCAGGCGCTGTTCCATATCACCATTGATGGTCATCGCTTCAATACCTTCCAGACCGGAAAGCAGGCGGTTACGCAGAGCCAGCGCGTGCTGGTAGTCTTTGTCCATCTCTTCTTTGGCAATGCGGAATGCTTCGCCCATACCGACGATCTGATGAGTCGCCAGGGTACCAGAGCGGAAACCACGCTCATGGCCGCCACCGTGCATCTGCGCTTCAAGACGGATACGCGGCTTACGGCGAACATACAGGGCACCGATACCCTTAGGGCCGTAAATTTTGTGCGCTGACAGTGAAATCAGATCGACTTTCATCGTCTGAACATCGATTGGCAGCTTACCTGCCGACTGGGCAGCATCGACGTGGAAGATCACTTTCTTGTCGCGGCACATTTCGCCAATAGCAGCAAGATCCTGAATCACGCCAATTTCGTTGTTTACATGCATGATAGATACCAGCACGGTATCCTCACGGATTGCATCGCTTAACTTGGCAAGGTCAATCAGACCGTTGGATTCTGGCTCAAGGTAAGTCACCTCGAAACCTTCACGCTCCAACTGGCGGCAAGGGTCCAGCACAGCTTTGTGCTCGGTCTTGCAGGTAATCACGTGCTTGCCCTTCTTACCGTAGAAGTGGGCTGCGCCTTTGATCGCCAAGTTGTCTGACTCTGTTGCGCCGGACGTAAATACGATTTCGCGCGGGTCTGCGTTTAGCAGTTCGGCAATTTGCTCACGCGCAGTGTCGACTGCTTCTTCTGCCTGCCAACCGTAACGGTGTGAACGAGAAGCCGGGTTACCGAAATTTCCATCCATCGTCATGCATTGCATCATTTTCTCTGCAACGCGAGGGTCCACCGGGCAAGTAGCTGAATAATCAAAATAAATTGGCAGTTTCATCTTCATCTCCGAAAACACGGACGTCTAGTCTCTAGGAGCGAACATCGACACCGATCGTGGTGCTGTCGTGTGTGTTTTTATGTCCAAATGACGATTTACTAAGGATCTGATCTTGGCGATCAGAAATCGTTTGTACGTCATTGTCTTGCATCAACTCACCGAGAGTGATGTTGTTCAAAAAGCCGCTGATACGGGAGCTCAGATCACGCCACAGGGTATGGGTTAGGCAACGTACGCCACCCTGACAATCCCCTTTCCCGTGGCACTTGGTGGCATCAACCGATTCATCAACAGCCGCAATTACCATGCCTACAGCAATGTTATTGGCATCTTCGCCAAGGCGGTAACCACCACCTGGCCCACGCACACTGGCCACTAGGCCGGCCTTGCGTAGGCGAGAAAATAATTGTTCCAGGTAGGACAGTGAAATCCCCTGGCGCTCGGAAATGTCAGCCAAAGGGACTGGACCATCCTGAGAATGCAATGCCACATCCAGCATGGCTGTGACTGCGTATCTTCCTTTTGATGTCAATCTCATAACACACCGCTACCCACGTCAATTTATGGAAGCAGTGTCGCATACCCGACTAATACGGTCAAGTATTTACCTGACCATTTTAGTCAGGCTTTTAACCTTTCAGATAGTGTGACTATTTATCCTGCCCTTTGAGTGTTTTTTCTACGGCAGTGAGGATGCCGCGCAAGATATTCAGCTCCTGAGCTTCAGGGCGTGCGCGGGAAAAAAGCCGGCGCAACTTGGTCATCACCATGCTTGGCTTATCTTTATTGATAAAGTTGGTTTGAGTCGCGACATTTTCAAGATGCTGGTAAAACATTTCCAGCTCTTTCATCCGGGGATAGTCAGCATCATCCTGCTCGGCATCACCTTCTAAGGCTTGATTCTCGAGGTGTGCCATGCGAATTTCGTAACCGATGGTCTGAACTGCCATCGCTAGGTTAAGCGAGCTGTACTCGGGATTGGCCGGGATATAGACGTGACAGTGGCAGCGCTGCAATTCCTCGTTCGTCAAACCGGTACGTTCACGACCGAATAGGATAGCAACAGGGTGACTAGGCGCTTCAGCCATCGAGCGGCGGCCACACTCTCGCGGATTTAGTTGCGGCCACTCCAATGTTCGGGAACGGGCGCTAGAACCAATCACCAAACCGCAATCGGCAATCGCATCGTCCAGCGTCGCCACAATTCTGGCATTCTCGACAACGTCCGCAGCCCCCGCAGCCAGTGCATAGGTCGTCTCATCGATATCACACTGAGGATCAACCAGAACCAGATTGGTCAGCCCCATGACTTTCATCGCACGAGCTGCAGACCCAATATTGCCGGGATGGGATGTCCCCACCAAAACCACACTGACTTTATCTAACATAGGAGGTGTAACTTCGACTCTTCAATAGAACCGAGGATTTTAGCACAGAGATTTTAAAATAGGTGAAAACATGTAAAAACATTATACCAATAACGCAAACCCCTGCCCGACTGACGAAAAACGCATCGGATCATGTAAGATCATCGCCAGGGCAAAAAATAACCACTTCCCTTTTCGTCTAGCTCTGATATACTCGCCGCCGCTTTTTAGTTCTTTAACATCCGTTGGGAAGATCCTATGCATCCGATGCTAAACATCGCCATTCGTGCTGCACGAAAGGCAGGTGACCATGTCATTAAATCACTAGAAAAAACACAAGCTATCGAAGTAGCTAACAAAGGTAATGATGTTGTTACCAACATCGATCATGAAGCGGAAGCTATCATCATCGAAACAATCCGGAAATCTTACCCGGAGCATTGCATTATCGCAGCTGAAAGCGGCACAATCGAAGGCCGTGACAAAGAATGTCAGTGGATCATCGACCCAGTGGATGGCACCAAGAACTTCGTTCGTGGTTATCCTCACTACGCAATTTCTGTTGCACTGCGCATGCGCGGCCGTACTGAAGTTGCAGCTGTTTACGACCCTTCCCGTAACGAGCTTTTCACTGCTACTCGCGGTTCAGGCGCTCAGTTGAACAGCCAGCGTATCCGTGCTTCTCAGCCACGTGACCTAACTGGTACAACACTTGCTACTGCATTGCCGTTTGCTGCAAAACAGCACGCTGAAAGCTACATGAAAATCCAGAACGCCCTGTTCGTTGATTGTGACGACATGCGTCAGTCTGGCTGTTCTGCTCTGGACCTTTGCTACCTAGCCGCTGGCCGCGTTGACGGCGTATTCAAGCTAGGCCTTAAGCCTTGGGAAATCGCAGCTGGTGAACTAATCGCGCGTGAAGCTGGTGCTATCTGTACTGACTTTACCGGTAACACTAACTACCTGACTTCTGGCAACATCGTTGCTGGTAACGCTCGCGTAGTTAAGCCACTACTGAGCAAAATCCGTGAACACGGTAGCGATGCTCTAACTAAGTAATCATTACGATTGCCTAATTACTAAAACGCCCCGGTACACTGTACCGGGGCGTTTTTTTATCCTCGCCATTTCACCCGTCACCCAAATACTCATCCCGCATATTCAGAAAACCCAAACAATACCTTTTAAAACAATACGAAACGAATAGATTGAGTCTCCTATTGTTATGTAGAATGCCAGCTTGTTTATCTAACTTAGGTGACGGCCATGCCTACCATTTCCCCTCGTATCCTCCCATTATCAGCAATCACTCTTCTCTGCGCCACGCTCCTCAGTGGCTGCGACAAGCATTACGAGACCGTTGCTGCCATCCCATTTGCCGACAACAACTTCCGCAACTGCGTCCTAGAGGCCGACGAGCAGTATTCCGAAGACATCACGGAGCTGGAGTGCGATAACAGCAATATCAAGTCTGTTGCCGAGTTGAAGTACTTTGAAAACTTACGCGAGCTTTCCCTCAAAGATAACCATCTCACGACCATCGATCTGACCCACAACCCTGAGCTCCGCAGCATTAATCTGGCGGACAATGAAATTGAGGAGCTGGATCTGAGCGAGAATGAACAACTGCGCAGCCTGATCGTCACCGACAACGAGCTGGAAACCTTGGATCTTCGAGCCAACCACAAGCTTGAAGATGTACTGGCAGGCAACAACGAGCTGGAAAGCATTCGGCTTGGCAAGGCAAAACGCCTTTCCCACCTTGCCGTTCCCACCAACGAGCTCACCGCGCTCGATCTAAGTACAGCCAGCGAACTCAAAAAGCTGAACGTGATGGACAACGAGCTGACCGCGCTTGATCTGAGCAACAACAAAAAACTGACGGGCTTGATTGAAAAAGGCAACAAAATGAACGGAGGCAAGCAACGCCCAGCCAGCGAATGGCGGCAGTGATCGCGCTGAGCCTCGCGGCAACAAACATAAAAAAACGGAGCCGAAGCTCCGTTTTTGATCTCGTCGTTCTAGCCATACCTTATGGCATCGCGTCGAACTCCTCACCTTCTTTGTCTACCTGTGGTGGCATCAGGTGCTCACGGGTGATACCCAGTTTAAGCGCCAACGCCGATGCAACATAGATAGATGAATACGTACCCACAGTGATACCGATCAGCAATGCAGCAGCAAAGCCGTGGATCATGCTACCGCCTTTCACGAACAGGGCAATAACCACGAACAAGGTCGTTGCCGAAGTGATCAAGGTACGGCTCAAGGTCTGGGTAATCGAGCTGTTCATCACCTCGATAGCCGTTTCCTTGCGCATCTTACGGAAGTTTTCACGGATACGGTCAAAGACAACGATGGTATCGTTGAGCGAGTAACCGACAACCGTCAGCAATGCCGCGACAATCGTCAGGTCAATTTCGATCTGGGTGAACGAGAAGATACCAATGGTAATGATGATATCGTGAGCCAGTGCCAATACCGCACCGGCTGCCAGACGCCATTCAAAACGCATTGAGATATACAGCAAGATACAAAGCAGGGCCGCCAAAATGGCCAAACCGCCCGCTTCTGCCAGCTCGTCACCCACATTCGGGCCAACGAACTCGATACGGCGCATCTCTACGTTCTGGCCAGTCCCGCTCTTCAGTGCCTCGATGATCTGGTTACCCAGTTTTTCACCTTTGGCATCTTCACGTGGCTGCAGACGAACCATCACATCACGGGCGGTACCGAAGTTCTGCACGATGGCATCACCAAAACCCGCAGTTTCCAGTGATTGACGGATCTTAGGCAGTTCTACCGGTTGCTCGAAGCTCACCTCAATCAAGGTACCGCCAGTAAAATCAAGTCCCCAATTCAGCTTCTGGGTAGCCACAGTGCCTAGCGAGGCAACAATCATAATCGCCGAGAACACGAAAGCGAACTTCGACCAGCGCATAAAGTCGATCACTTTATCCGCCTTCATCAATTCAAACATGTCAGCGTCTCCTTAGATCGACAGTTTATCGACGCGCTTGCCGCCGTAAACCAAGTTAACCAGTGCACGGGTACCGATAATAGCCGTAAACATGGAAGTCAAAATACCGATAGACAGAGTCACGGCAAAACCTTTAATCGCACCCGTACCCACAGCAAACAAAATGATCGCGGTGATCAACGTTGTGATGTTGGCATCGGCAATGGTGCTGAATGCGTTGGCATAGCCTTGCTGAATCGCATGCTGCGGACTGCGTCCATCGCGTAGTTCTTCACGGATACGTTCGAAAATCAAAACGTTGGCGTCAACCGCCATACCGACTGTCAGAACGATACCGGCAATACCCGGCAAGGTCATAGTAGCCCCTGGAATCATCGACATGATGCCGATAATCAGCACAAGGTTCATCATCAGCGCCACATTGGCAAACAAGCCAAAGCGACGGTAGTAGAAGACGGTGAACAACATAACGGCAATCATGCCCCAGATACACGCCTGGATGCCCATGTCGATGTTCTGCTGACCCATTGATGGACCAATGGTACGCTCTTCGACAATGGAAATGGGTGCAATCAAGGCACCGGCACGCAATAGCAGGGCCAGGTTATGGGCTTCTGCCTGCGAGTCGATTCCCGTGATGCGGAAATTGCGGCCCAGTGCAGTCTGGATGGTTGCTTGGTTGATAACTTCTTCGTGCTTCTCAAGCATGACTTTGCCGTCAGGATCGCGCTTGCCACTGTCTTTGTATTCGGTAAAGACAGTTGCCATCAGCTTGCCGACATTGTTGCGCGAGAAAGCAGTCATCTTGCTGCCACCTTCGCTATCTAGCGAGATGTTAACCTGAGGACGGCCATATTCATCGGCACTTGAGCTTGCATCTGTGATGTGTGAACCTGATAGGATCACGCGTTTCTTCAGCACCACCGGACGGTCGTCACGGGTGTACTTCACTTCACTACCAGCAGGTACGCGGCCTGATGCAGCTGCAGCTAGATCAGCCGAGCTGTCAACTTCGCGGAACTCAAGCGTTGCGGTTGCACCAAGGATTTCCTTGGCACGCGCTGTGTCCTGAACACCCGGTAGCTCAACCACGATACGGTTGGCACCTTGGCGCTGAACCAATGGCTCGGCAACACCCAGCTCGTTCACTCGGTTACGCAAGATAGTAATGTTTTGCTCAACAGCGTAGTTACGGATTTCCTGTAGGCGGGCTTCCGTAAACGTCGCACTCAAGACAAAACGACCATTCTTGTCGCTGTCGGTAAAGACCATATCGGGATGCAGTTTCGCCAATGCCTGTGAGGCTTGTTCCAGCTGTTCCGCATTACGCAGGCGAACTTCCACCGCGTCCTTGGTCTTGCTGATCGCGCGGTAACGGATTTTGGCTTCACGCAACTCGGTACGGAAAGTCTCCTCCTGCTGACCAAGCAATTTCTCCATCGCAGCATCCATGTCGACTTCCATCAGGAAGTGCACGCCGCCGCGCAGGTCTAGGCCCAGTTTCATTGGCGTAGCGCCAATAGACTCTAGCCAAGCTGGCGTTGATGGTGCGAGGTTCAAGGCAACGACGTAATCATCGCCCAGTTTGTCATTGAGGATATCGCGAGCACTGATTTGAGTGTCAGTGTCGTTGAATCGGACCAAGACAGTACCGTTTTCGAATGCGACAGACTTATATGGGAGATTGTTTTGTTTCAAATCTTCGGTGACGGCATCCAGGGCAGCCATGTCTACCGAGGCGCCACGCGCCCCGGAGACTTGAATTGCCGGATCCTCACCGTATACATTGGGAAGTGCGTAAAGCAAACCGACGATCAGTGCGAACACTACCATCAAGTTCTTCCACAAGGGATAACGGTTTAACACTGCTGTGATCCTTCAAAGCAAATTTGTTACAGAGACTTCATCGTGCCTTTCGGTAGTACGGCAGTCACGAAATCTTTCTTGATGGTTACTTCATTGTTGTCGTTAAGCGCGATTACAATGTAGTCGTTCTCTTCTGACACCTTGGTGATTTTGCCAACTAGGCCACCGTTAGTAAGCACTTCATCGCCCTTGCCCATAGAAGACATAAGGTTCTTGTGCTCTTTAACGCGTTTCGCCTGTGGACGGTAAATCATGAAGTAGAAAATAACGGCAAATAGGCCCAGCATGATGAACAGCTGCATGCTGCCGCCCTGTGGTGCACCTTCTGCTGCTGCGTGTGCTTGAGAAATCAGACTCATTTACTAACGTCCTCGTTTAGTTGTTGTCGTTTAGTGGTGGAACTTCACGGTTACGACGCGCATAGAACTCTTCTACAAATGCATCGAAACGATCTTCTTCAATCGCCTTGCGGATACTTGCCATCAAACGCTGGTAGTAACGCAAGTTGTGGATTGTATTTAGGCGCGCACCCAGAATTTCGTTACACTTATCTAGGTGGTACAGATACGCCTTCGAGTAGTTGCGACAAGTGTAACAGTCACAGTGCGGATCGAGAGGGGTTGTATCTGTTTTATGTTTCGCATTACGGATCTTGATCACACCGCCGGTCACAAACAGGTGGCCATTTCGGGCATTTCGAGTAGGCATTACGCAGTCGAACATATCGATACCGCGACGTACACCCTCAACCAAGTCTTCCGGCTTGCCCACACCCATCAGGTAGCGAGGCTTGTCTTGTGGCAACTGAGGACAGGTATGCTCCAAAATACGGTGCATGTCTTCTTTCGGCTCGCCAACGGCCAAGCCGCCAACCGCGTAGCCGTCGAAACCGATCTTAGTCAGGCCTTCCACAGACACGTCGCGCAAGTCTTCGTATACACCACCTTGAACAATACCAAACAGTGCATTTGGATTTTCTTGGCGGTCAAACTCGTTGCGGCTACGTTGTGCCCAGCGCAGTGACATTTCCATCGATGTTTTCGCTTCATCATGCGTCGCAGGATAAGGCGTACATTCATCAAAAATCATCACAATATCAGAGCCAAGATCGTATTGGATTTGCATTGATTTCTCTGCATCCATGAAGATCTTGTCGCCGTTTACCGGGTTGCGGAAATGCACACCTTCTTCAGTGATCTTACGCATAGCACCTAGGCTGAATACCTGGAAACCGCCTGAATCCGTCAGGATTGGGCCCTGCCAATTCATGAAATCATGCAGGTCACCGTGTAGCTTCATCACTTCTTGACCTGGGCGTAGCCACAGGTGGAAGGTGTTACCCAACAAGATTTGCGCACCGGTGTCTTTCACTTCCTCCGGTGTCATACCTTTTACCGTACCGTAAGTACCTACTGGCATGAATGCCGGGGTTTCTACCGTACCACGTTCAAACACCAAGCGGCCTCGACGGGCATTGCCTTGGGTTTTATCTAATTCAAATTTCACACAGCCTCCAACAGCCAGAGAAACAATCTGACATACCCCTCCCGAACACAATGTTCAAGAGGACCGACAAGGCAGCCATTCGCCACCCAGTCTTACATTAAAGCAGCAATGGCAAGGGCCCGCTGCCTATTCTCCACCTTGCCGTATCGACAAGCGGAGGAATTCGCTATCAGCCGAAAAACACTTTCTCAGCCAATAAAAAAGACAAAGGCTGCATTTTACCAAATGCAGCCTGAAGTCACACTGACTTAGATGTAATTAATTGCTGATTATTTAACCTGCCGAGTAACAAACATCGAATCGCCGTAACTAAAGAATCGATATTTATTTTCAACAGCTTGCTGATAAGCATTCATCGTATGCTCATAGCCGGCAAACGCACTGACCAACATGATCAACGTTGACTCAGGCAGGTGGAAGTTAGTGATCAGCACATCAATCAGCTGGAACTCATACCCCGGGTAGATAAAGATCTCGGTATCACCGAAAAACGGCTTCAGCTCAGTGCCATTTTTCACAGCATCCTGAGCGGCACTCTCGAGCGAGCGTACAGAAGTCGTACCTACCGCAATCACCCGGCCGCCATTGGCCTTGGTCTCATTAACAGCAGCAACAACATCAGCCGGTACTTCAACGTACTCGGCATGCATGTGGTGATCAAGAATATTGTCCACCCGCACCGGCTGGAAAGTACCTGCACCAACATGCAAGGTAACGAATGCAAAGCTTGCACCTTTGGCCTTGATCGCCGCTAGCAGCTCATCGTCAAAGTGCAGACCGGCTGTCGGTGCCGCAACCGCACCCGGTTTGGCGTTATACACGGTCTGGTAACGCTCTTTGTCTGCATCTTCATCCGGACGGTCAATGTACGGAGGCAGTGGCATATGGCCCACTTCTTCGAGAATTTCCAACACTGTCTTTTCGCTATCAAAGCGGATTTCAAACAGTGCGTCGTGGCGGGCGACCATCTCTGCCTTGTAATCGTCATTTTCGCCAAGTAACAACTCATTGCCCGGCTTCGGTGCTTTTGACGCACGTACGTGTGCCAGAATCGACTTGTCGTCAAGCATACGCTCGACCAGTACCTCAATCTTGCCACCAGACGCCTTGCGACCAAACAAACGGGCAGGGATCACGCGAGTATTGTTAAATACCAACAAATCGCCAGGCATAACTAAATCAAGTACATCCTTGAAGCCTTTATGCGTCAGCTCGCCGGTATTGCCGTCCAACTGCAGTAGGCGACTCGCCGTACGCTCAGGTTGTGGGTAACGAGCAATCAGCTCATCGGGAAGATCAAAGTGAAAATCGGAAACTTGCATCATCATGGCCCTAAATTACAGCAAGCCGCCATTATATCCATATGCGGTATTGAGAGTCGACTCTACTATTGCTGCAACGAGGATGCAGGCACGATACGCCTCCGACGATACAGGGCTAGCCAACCCACAGCACATAGCCACCACCACGATAAGCTACCACCACCACTGTCGCCACCAGTGTTGTCGATGGTGATAGTGGTTACTCCCTCCTCGTTCTCTGCCGGATAATCAGCCTCAAAGGGATTCACTTTGAAACTCGGCGTTGGCTGCCCAAAAATCGACTCTCCCGCCTCTGCGGCGATCCAGCCACGGTATGTCGCCGTTTCCGTGTACACGCCAGGGAGGCGGCCGGCACATCCTTCGCCAAAACTGACCAACCCAACCAGACGCAAGCCAAAATCACTATCCCCAGCCCGCAGTGGGTTCTGCCAGACAAGCGGCCCGCCGGAATCACCAAAACAGCTATCGCGGGCTAAATCCGGCGATGTCGAGCCGGCACAGAGATAGATAGGGTAATCAAGGCCGGTGATATTGGCTCCCCACAAACTGTCGCAGCGAAAATCCGGGACACCGGAAAGTAAGGTCTGACGCAGTCGAGTCGATCCCGAGTTGGGATCGCTAGGATCGGTACTCCCCCAGCCAGAGACTAGCAGATTGGCGATACGCTCGCCGTTATCCACCCAACCACTATTGAAAGCCAAGTCAGCATCAAATTGCTCATCGGTCGTTGCCACTTGAATCGGTACCACCGTATCAGGCAGCGCGGATGATAACTTCAAAATCGCGATATCATTGGCAAATCGAAAGGCATTGTAGCTAGGGTGGATAACCAATTCCCTTACTGACACAGCGTTAGAGGCACTGGCACTGAAAATACTGGTGATCCCCGCCCACACCTCAATATCATTAACCGATACCGTCTCTCCGTCATTCCGTAGGCAATGGGCAGCCGTCACCACGACATCCGGACTAATAACCACCCCACCACAGATAAATGTCCTCACCGTGCCGTTCGTACGATAGGTCATATTGAGATATGCCTGCCAAGGCAACTCACTATTGCCTGAAACAATCCCCCCTATGACCCTAGGTTCTGGTGCAGGATCGCTACCCCAACTCTCCCCTGTACCAAACAGGCAAATAAAGCACAGCAAAAGCAACGACCTACCCATCTACACATTCCTATATAACATACTATGTAATGAGTATATGACAGCTATTGAAAATTAACTTATGAGAAACAAATGAGACACAAGCAAACAACCTTCCGATTCTTTGACTCTCGTCATAGGAGAGAATGGCAGGATTCGCTACAGTCAAATAAGTAGCAAGGCAATACGATCTTATAGGCCTGCTCATGCAGGCAGTAAAAACAAGCTTGGAGGCCTGTATGTTTACCGTCGCAGATATGATGACCCCGCACCCCCATACCCTGACAGCATCGCACACTCTTGCCGATGCCAAGCACCTCATGGACAAGCACCACGTTCACCACATTCCGGTGACCGACAAAGACAACCACCTAATCGGCCTCGTTAGCCAGCGGGACATACTGGCAGCCCAGGAATCCTGCCTCGAACACATTACGAAAAGCAACTTCATCTCTGCGCTGGATATCCCGCTCGAGCAAGCGATGCACCGCCAGCTCCACAGCGTTGCTCCCAATGCAGGCCTAAAAGAAGCAGCAATGTATATGCAAAAACGCCAAATTGGCTGCTTGCCGATTGTTAACCACAATAAATTAATCGGCATCATCACTGACACCGATTTCGTTTCGATTGCGATTAATTTACTGGAGATACAAGAAGAGATAGAGCCTATCGATGAAGACGGGGATAACCTCGAAACAGACTTTTAGCCATTAGCAAATAGCAAATATCGCCAGAAAGTCATGAGATAGGCTTTCTGGCCATACTCTTTTGCTGTTCATAGCCTTGCAAACAGCTCATGCATGGCTTAGATATGGCCGTTACTAACAAACGTTACTGTCGGTGCATTTCCCTGCGGATCGCTCTCCAACTGGATCCGGCTAAAATAGACGTGGCAATCTGACGTAACCACAGCAGGTCCCCCCTGTGATTGTGCCGTGAAAGATACCTGCTCGCGGCTAAGATACTTCTCCTTGATAAACTGCATCGCCAACAGGGTCTCATGACGGTAATTCAGCTTGATCATCATATGCCGCATCGCGTCAATAAAAGAGTCGCTGTCATTACCCATACTTACCGTAACCTGTTCACAAGACGCCAACTGCGATACCGTCGTATCCAGCTCCCCTTCCGCAAGATCAAGCACAATTTCAACCGTCCAGGGCTCGCTTTCTGACAGCGTATTTACCCGACCATGCCAATAACTATCCTGCGCCCAAGCAGACAAACTTGCCCCAACCCCTATTGCTATCAATAGGCCACTTTTAAGATACATACCCAAGTCAATAATCCCAGCTGACCAGCCATCAAACAAAACCATAGACTATCAATAACTTAAGATTCAGTGGGGAGAGCGGCCCACATTAGCGAGTGACATCACCAATCCCGTGCAATGACTGTGTCGCTTTTATCCACAAACAAACAGAGCGCCTCAGCGGCGCTCTTCGTTTGGTGAACTATTGCTTGCTAACAGCAGGTTTACTGCTGATGCTGCTATTTGAACTGCTCTTCCTCGGTTGAGCCCGTCAAGGCGGTTACTGATGAGTTCCCCCCCTGAATGGTGTTGGTCATCTTGTCGAAATAACCGGTACCCACTTCCTGCTGGTGAGCCACGAAGGTGTAACCCTTCTCGGCCGCCTCAAACTCTGGACGCTGTACTTTCTCAACATAGTGGCGCATGCCTTCACCCTGTGCGTAAGCATGGGCAAGCTCAAACATGTTGAACCACATGTTATGGATCCCCGCCAGCGTAATAAACTGGTACTTATAGCCCATGTCCGACAGCTCTTGCTGGAACTTAGCAATGGTCTCTGCGTCGAGGTTCTTCTCCCAGTTGAACGATGGCGAGCAGTTATATGCCAACAGCTGATCCGGGTACTGGGCATGGATAGCCTCGGCGAACTTACGCGCCTCCTCAAGGCAAGGCGTAGCCGTTTCACACCAAATCAAGTCAGCATACGGGGCATAAGCCAAACCGCGGGCTATCGCCTGATCAATACCGGCACGCACACGGTAGAAACCTTCTGCAGTACGCTCGCCAACAATGAAGTCCTTGTCATACGGGTCGCAGTCAGATGTCAGCAAGTCTGCCGCGTTGGCATCGGTACGGGCGATAACCAGTGTTGTCGTACCTGCCACATCGGCCGCCAGACGTGCTGCAACCAGCTTCTGCACCGCTTCTTGAGTCGGTACCAATACCTTGCCGCCCATATGGCCACACTTCTTGACCGATGCCAACTGATCTTCAAAATGCACACCCGCCGCCCCAGCATCAATCATATTACGCATCAGCTCATAGGCATTAAGTACGCCGCCAAATCCGGCCTCGGCATCGGCAACAATCGGCAAGAAGTAATCAATCCCCTCCTCTGGTGAACTTCCGTTCGACCATTGAATTTGATCCGCACGGCGGAATGAATTGTTGATTCGCTTAACAACGGCAGGTACAGAATCTACGGGATAAAGCGACTGATCGGGGTACATCGAACTGGCCGTATTGTTATCAGCAGCAACCTGCCAGCCAGAGAGGTAAATAGCCTCAATACCGGCCTTCGCCTGCTGCACCGCCTGACCGCCAGTCAATGCCCCTAGGCAATTGACATACCCTTTCTTGGCTCCACCGTTCACGAGATCCCATAGCTTGTCGGCACCACGCTGAGCAATGGTATTGGCTGGCGCAAACGAGCCACGCAAGTTAATCACTTCCTCTGCGGTGTAGGTACGCTTTACATGCTTCCAACGTGGGTTCTCAGCCCAGTCCTTTTCCAATGCTTCAATTTGTTGCTGGCGAGTTAATGTCATAATGATGTCCCTCGTTTCATTTGGCGATAATTCGCATCACATTTCGTTATTGAACTGACTCAGGCCATTCCCGACCAATGCCGACCGGCCTTCCTTTCTTGTTATGACTAAGGCAGGTACTCGTATCCCGGCAAGGTCAGGAAATTCACCAATTCATCACTGGTGGTCAACTGGGCCATCAACACAGCCGCTTCGTCATAACGCCCTTTGGCAAAATGCGCCTCGCCCAGCTCCTGCTCCAATACCTGCATTTCTTCGCTGAGCATCTGCTCGAACAAGGCTTTGGTCACGACCTTGCCATTACTCAATGACTGGCCGTGTCTGATCCACTGCCAGATAGAGGCTCGGGAGATCTCCGCCGTGGCGGCATCTTCCATCAAACCGTAAATTGGGACACAGCCATTACCGGAGATCCATGCTTCGATATATTGCACGGCCACCCGAATGTTATGCCGCATCCCCTCCTCGGTACGCTCGCCCTCGCACGGTGCCAATAACTCAGCGGCACTGATCGGCGCATCCTCGTGCCGCGTGACATCCAACTGATTGCTGCGCTCACCAAGTACGGCATCAAATACCGCCATTGCCGTACCGGCTAGACCAGGATGCGCGACCCATGTACCGTCATGCCCATTGTTGGCCTCCAGAGATTTGTCGGTCTGAATTTTGTTCAGCACCCAAGCGTTCTGCTCCGGCTCTTTAGACGGAATAAAGGCCGCCATCCCCCCCATCGCAAATGCACCACGGCGATGACAGGTTTTCACCAACAGGCGGGAATAGGCATTGAGGAAGGGCTTCTCCATCGTCACGACTTGGCGATCAGGCAAGATACGGTCGGGATGATTGCGCAGTGTCTTGATATAGCTAAAAATATAGTCCCAACGTCCACAGTTGAGACCGACAATATGCTCCTTGAGGCTATAGAGGATCTCGTCCATTTCAAACACTGCAGGCAAGGTTTCGATCAAGACCGTAGCCTTAATTGTCCCGCGAGCCAGACCGAATTCATCTTCAGCAAAACTGAAGACCTCGCTCCACCATGCCGCCTCCTGATACGCTTGCAACTTGGGGATGTAAAAGTACGGACCGCTTCCCTTTTCAAGCAACTGCCGGTGGTTGTGGAAGAAATACAGGGCAAAATCCATCAAGCAGCCAGGGATCGGCTCGCCTTGCCAAAACAGATGTTTTTCCGGCAGGTGAAGCCCCCTAACCCGGCAGATCAGCACTGCGGGATCCTCCGCCAGCTCATAGTGCTTTCCCGTTTCTGGCTGGGTATAGGAAATCGTACCATTCACCGCATCTCGCAGATTGCGATGACCCTCAATCACTTCATCCCATGCGGGTGAGAAAGAGTCCTCGAAGTCAGCCATAAAAACCTTTACATCGGCATTCAAGGCATTGATGACCATCTTGCGCTCGACCGGCCCAGTAATTTCAACTCGGCGATCCTGCAGATCCTTAGGAATACTCTGGATCTTCCAGCCCTCTTGGCGAATCGATGCCGTCTCTGGCAAGAAGTCCGGCAACTGACCTTCGTCAATCGCCGCCTGACGCTGTTCGCGGGTAGCAAGAAGTTCAGGGACACGGGAAGCAAAACGTTGAACGAGTTTTTCCAGAAATTGCAAAGCGTCCTTACTGAGAAGAGATGCCTGCTCGGGGGTCAATGCTGCCTGAAGGGATAATTTAACCTCGTGGCCGCCAGTATGTGTTCTATCCATTTAATTCGCTCCCTTACACCTGTAACTTAATCACCACTTTTATCAGTAATAACTATACCAACACCATTTCACACCATAGGCTTAACGGCCTATTTACGTTGCCGCAACAAACGAAGAATTGCAAATTTGTCGTTTTACCACCAGCCAAGACATTTTGAGCAAAACACCTATTATTCAATTAGTTAATCAATATAGAGTTAAAACTCAAAACACTAAATTGAAACAGAATTCAGCTATTTACTCGGTTTTACGAATCAGGCTGATGACTTTAGCAATGTGTTTGTAATTACGTAAATAAATTACATAACAAACCTCTTTGCTCGGGCAATCAAATATGCGTTTCAAACATATTTACCAAAACCAAGAATAGACAATACATTTAATAAACAAAAAATTAATCGCATGAAAATGTGAAGTTTTGGACACCAACATGGAAAGACTGTGTGTCATCGGTTTCATTTGTTTGTGATGCGAAACAAAATAAACCTACAAAATTGATTGATTAAGGGCGAAGCCTGCAATGAGGATCATAATGAGAATAGGAGGGAATATAGGATAATATGCTGAAAGAAGGCCTTTTCTTCCAGCACTGAGTTAGCATGGCAAAGAATCAGGTTATAAAAGTCCCTTCACGATATCAGCCAATTGGTCAAAAGTCCGGGTACGGCTCGACGTCGGTCGCCAAACCAGCCCAATTTCTCGATACGCCTCGTCCTGACCCGGTGGTTCAATCACCACCAAATTCATGTTATCCACCAAACCGTGGTCAATGGCCATTTGGGGAATAAACGTCGTTCCGAGGCCGTTGGCCACCATCTGTACCAGAGTGTGCAAGCTGGTTGCCGTGAACGGATTAATCTTCTCCTTACTAGTCAAACGGCAGGCCGAAACAGCGTGGTCGGTCAGGCAGTGTTCTTTTTCCAGCAAGAATACCGATTCGTCCGGCAAGTCAGCATAACGAAGCGGCACGCTGACCTTATTAGCCTGATTATGGCTGATCACCATCTTGAACGGGTCTCGGCCGACAACTTGGCTATGCATTCCGAAAATCTCTACTGGCAAAGCAAGGATCAGCACATCCATCTCGCCGTTGCGCAAGGCAGCCAGCAGATTAGTGGTCGTATCTTCACGCAGCAGCAAGTTCAGTTTCGGGTAAAGACGGTTGACCTCCTGTACGAGATCACACAGCAGAAACGGCGCAATGGTCGGAATACATCCAACCCGTAGCGGCCCTTCCATGCCATCACCCTTGCAGCTAGCTAACTCCATCAAATCTTGGCTGCGAGCCAGCAGTTCACGACTGCGGCTCACCACATCCTCGCCGGTTGAGGTAAACACCAAGGATTTGTTGTCGCGCTCTATAAGCTGACAACCGAGTAGGTCTTCGAGGTTCTGTATGCCTGAGCTCAATGTCGACTGGCTCACGAAGCAGCGCTTGGCGGCTTCGCCGAAGTGCCGGGTTTCAAACAGGGTCACAAGATAGTGGAGCTGTTTGAGGGAAGGAAATTTGCTCATCGTATTTTTCGATTGTATTAATCTATTTATTCCGCTTTTTTCAATCTACCAGTTTCGATATAGTTTGTCTCGTCCAAACACGGAGCCACCAAAAAAGTTGGCGACAACCCAAAATTATTAGGAGCACCAAGATGGTACTAGTAGGTCGTAAAGCACCAGATTTTACTGCTGCAGCTGTTCTAGGTAACGGCGAAATCGTTGAGAACTTCAACTTTGCAGAATTCACACAAGGTAAAAAAGCGGTAGTTTTCTTCTACCCACTAGACTTCACTTTCGTATGCCCTTCTGAACTGATCGCTTTCGACAAGCGTTTCGAAGAGTTCCAGACTAAAGGCGTAGAAGTAATTGGTGTTTCTATCGACTCTCAGTTCTCTCATAACGCATGGCGTAACACTGCAGTAGAGAACGGCGGTATCGGTCAGGTTAAATACCCACTAGTTGCTGACGTTAAGCACGAAATCTGCAAAGCTTACGATGTTGAGCACCCAGAAGCAGGCGTTGCTTTCCGTGGTTCTTTCCTAATCGACGAGGAAGGCATGGTACGTCACCAGGTAGTAAACGACCTACCACTAGGCCGTAACATCGACGAAATGCTACGTATGGTTGATGCACTTAACTTCCACCAGAAGCACGGTGAAGTTTGCCCAGCACAGTGGGAAGAAGGCAAAGCTGGTATGGATGCATCTCCAAAAGGTGTTGCCGCTTACCTTTCTGAGCACACTTCAGACCTAGGCAAGTAATTGCCCCATAGCACCATGCTCACGGTGCTAGGCGAAATAAACGCTAAAGCGTAAAGCCAATTGTCAGCCAAAGGCAAAAATAATGAGGCCCGGACACACCGGGCCCTTTTTGTATCTGCCGTTTATCATTTCAAAAAATCCCATACACACCTTTTTATTAATGTAACAATCAGGTGTGCATTTACATTTTTTATTGATTTGTTTCTATCTTATATATTTACTTGTGGTGAAATGTAAATATGTAACCTAATATACTCATTTTTAGGGTTAGCATATGAAATACAGAATTTTGACACAAAATGGGAGTTATAGCTTAAGTTCTAACTTTTATGACTATTTATATCCATCAAGCTCTCTAAGAGAATACTGTTACAGTATCGAGCTTAACGTCGGAGTATCAAAAAAATCAAAGGAAGATAAATTTAGCACTTACGCAGGTGATTTAAAAAAAGTAATTCCAGAAACTAATGGGCAATCAAGAAAACAAGCATTTTTAGAAAAACTAGACAAAGCCAACCAGCAAAACTTTAGCTATGTGAACAAGATTCAAAACAAACCTTATTTAAATAAAGCACCAAAATTACTAGCCCCAATCAAACCATCAACAACAATGACACCTCAAGCAATACGTAAAGCCGGCCGAGCTATGGCTATTGGTATAATAGCCCAAAAGGCTAGAAGCCAAGTTTTACTTAAAACAATTAAATTCTCATTAAATGAAGTTATTGCTAAAGTAAAAGAAAAACACCCAAATGCTAACAGTGCTGTTTTAGTTGCATCTATTTACTATTTAAAAGCAAATCCAGATTATGGTCGTTCACCTAATCTCAGAGGTATTTATTTTGATGGTTTAATTGATTATGCAGAAAACATCATTCCATATAATTATGTAGAAACAAGAGTCGAATCACTTTGCGGAAACACATTAAAACAAAGGGCAGAAATATTTAAAGAGCTTGTCGATATTAACAAAATAAACAATAGAGGCGTATATGACACGGCATCACTTTTCATCCTCTGTGAGTGGTAAAATCATCTCACTTGTTTTTTTAATCGCGGTCTTAACCGTTTCATACTTTAGTTACGATTTTTATCAGAGAGATAGGTTATTCTCTCAAGCTATATCATTAATTGATAAAAATGATAACGATAGTATAGTATTGGCGATTGAGATTCTGAATGAATTATCTGAAAAAGGACATTCAGCAGCACAATATAGATTAGCAGAAATACTCTTAGATAGTGATATGACTACAGCTATGCAATGGCTCGCTGTATTAGCCGAAAAAGAAAATCCTCATGGTCTAGAACTCCTTGGGTTAATACAATTAGAAAATGGTAATATCCAAGAAGGGTATGCCAATATTCGCCAAGCCGCCACGTTGCAACATGCTAACAGTCAACTTTATCTTGCCTTGTGTTTTGATATGGGCAATTGTGGTTTTCCACCCGATGAAAAACTTGCTATTTATTGGGCACAGCAAGCCAAACGTAACGAAGAACCCGCGGCTCTGTTACTCTTGGATAAGTACTCTAATCAGATCTCAGAATCAAAGCCTCAAATCGATGAACCTAAAAAACACCGTGCACTCATGGCAACCTTAAAGTAGTAAAACAATCAGCCTGATTGGCGATCAGTCAGGCCGATCACACTATTGAACAACCACGCCTTTTCGCGCTTTTTACGGCTCGCCTCGACTCTGACCATCCATTACACTCTGCACAATATCCACTACTTTTCCCGACCCTATGCTAAAGAATCTCGAAGTTTGTATCGACAATATCGAATCACTCCACCATGCCCAGCAAGGTGGTGCTACCCGTATCGAGCTCTGCTCCTCGCTCGCCCTCGGTGGGCTGACCCCCAATGCCGGCCTGATGCAGCTTGCTGCCCGCAATGCCTCTATTCCCGTCTATGCCATGATCCGCCCACGCCAAGGCGACTTCTTGTTTACCGACCAAGACAAGGAAATCATGCTGGCCGATGTTCATGCCGCCAAGCAAGCGGGACTACAGGGTGTCGTCGTCGGCGTTCTCAATCCAGACAGCAGCATTGACCAAACCCTCCTACATGATTTGTGCCAAGCAGCCAACGGGATGGGCGTGACCTTCCACCGTGCCATCGACCAGTGCATTGAACCCATTGCCGCCCTCGATATCATCATGACGCAGGGCTGCGAGCGGGTGCTCACCTCGGGGCTAAAAGCCAATGCCGAACAGGGGATCCCGATGCTCAAACAAATGGTCGACTATTGCGGCAAGCGCCTCTCAATCATGGCTGGAGCAGGTGTCACGGCCGACAATGTCGCCCGTATCGTCAGCCAAACTGGCGTGCAGGAAGTCCACCTTTCCGGCAAGAGTCAGCGTGCCAGCCTAATGACCCAATTCTCGCGCGATGCCTATATGGGCAGCGCCGATATTGATGACTTCGCGATTCCTGTCACCGACAGCGCTAAAATCGCAGCCGTTGTCCGAGCCCTGAACACATCGTCCTGACAGGCTCTTCCCGGTGGTGTCTCCGTCCACCGCTGGGACTTTTCCATCAAGCCCCATCTTTATCTTGACGATATATTCGTCAACACCATGATTGGCTGTTACTCTTTTGTTATCGGCAAATAACGGTATAGAGATCGCTATGTCTTTCAATCCTTCCAAGAAAAAGCTCGCCAAAAAAGACTACGACAACGAACTTGAAAAACTACAGATCGAACTGGTCAAACTGCAGGAGTGGATCAAGCAAGAAGGCCTGAAAGTCGTGGTGATTTTCGAGGGACGTGACGCCGCCGGCAAGGGCGGAGTGATCAAACGCATCACCGAAAAGCTCAACCCTAGGGTATGCCGAATCGTCGCCCTTCCCCAGCCAACCGAAAAAGAGAAGACCCAATGGTACTTCCAGCGCTACGTCGCCCACCTGCCTGCTGCGGGTGAAATGGTGCTATTCGACCGTAGCTGGTACAACCGGGCCGGGGTAGAAAAAGTAATGGGGTTCTGTACCGACAAAGAGTACGAGGAGTTTCTCCGCTCCTGCCCCGAATTTGAGCGCATGTTGAAACGCTCGGGGATCATCTTGCTCAAATATTGGTTCTCCGTATCCGACGAAGAGCAGGAAAAACGCTTCTTAGAGCGGATCAACACCCCCATCAAACGCTGGAAGTTCAGCCCGATGGATCTCGAGTCACGCGACCGCTGGGCCGACTATTCCGCCGCCAAAGACAGAATGTTCGCCTATACCGATACCAAGCAATGCCCGTGGTGGGTTGTCGTGGCCGACAACAAAAAACGCGCCCGCATCAACTGTATCTCCCACCTGCTGACACAAATTCCCTACGAGGAAATCCACTACCCAATTATTGAACTGCCGGAGGTCAACAAAGAAGGCTACATCCGCGCTCCGCTGGAAAACCAAACCTTTGTCCCCGATCGTTTCAACAATGATGACGAATAAACAGGAAAGAAAGACAAAGTGGATGAACCAGACGTACTCCGTATCCTTCATCGTGATCGTTAGGTAAGATAAGCTGACAATGCCAATGGAAGGAGCCCTATTATGGCAAAAGATCTCTCAGCCAATCTGGACCTCAACCTCCTGCGTACCTTGCTGATCATCTATCAAGAGCGGAATCTACGTAAAGCCGCCGAGCGATTATTCGTTACCCAACCCGCACTCAGCCATGCTTTGCAAAAGCTCCGTCACCATTTCAATGACGACCTATTCAGCAAAACCCAAGGCGGACTAGCCCCAACCCCATATGCCATTGAGCTCTGCAGCCACCTAGAACCTGCACTTGGCTCCCTCTTTGATGCCATCAATAGCCAGCAGGCATTCGAACCCAGTGAGCTAACCGGCAAACTACAAATCGCATTGGCACCGCAATACCTAGCCGCTTATGGCTGTAAAATCTACCGGGCTATCGCCCAACAGGCTCCAACTCTTAGCCTATCGCTCGTTAAATGGACCAGCACCACATTTGAAGATATTGCCAATGGCAAGACCCAAATGGGGATCAACTACGATATTCCCCATACAAAGAAAACACTCTATCGCCGTAACCTTTCACCCGGCTACGCAACCATTTATGCCCGCCGTGATCACCCTTATCACGGGGCAACCATTGATGCCCATCAATCAGCCCCCTACCCATGGGCCAGCCTGATCATCCCCGACCGCAATGAACATGTTACCGATCTCGAAACCTACCTAGCCCAATATGGTATAACCCCGACTATCAACTTCCGCTCGACCTCTCCAGAAGTCATCCTCGATGCCCTTCGCCACAGTGATATGCTGTTTCCCTCGATTGATGGTTTAGTCCGTGATGACGACCCAACAATTCGTAAAATCATCCCTGTCACCAATGGCGAATACCATCAATTCCACACTGTATGCTTTTATTCTCAAACCCAACACAATGCCCCGCTGATGCAATGGCTTTACAACATCGTCGATACCACGTGCCACCCTCATAACGCTGGCTTATAACCGATATCAACCTTGCTGATTGGCCTTTGCCATAACCCAGCCTATATCCTACCTCTGCTGATAAGGAGATCCGTGCCGATCCTGATCTAACTTTCAAGAGGTACCATGAAAAGACTATTACTCCTAGCCTGCTTCTCTCCGGCACTATTTGCCAGCCCCTCAGCCGACAACCTGTATATAGGTGCCGTGACGGGCTTTAGTTACTATGAACACTTTACCTTCCCGCTAACCTTTGGCCTCACAGTGGGATACCAGCACCCCCTCACCCCAAACTATAGCTTGGCTATTGAAGTCGAAGGCACGGAGGTCGGAAACGGTGGGTACTTCAAGAACTGGAAATATATTGACTACCAAACCTACTCTTGGGGGCTAAACGTCAAACCAAAGTACCATTTCCATATCGGTCACAAGCCATCCTACGTGGCTGGCATCGCCGGTATACACAAAATGAAAGAAACACGCTCGATGCGGGGGGATGGTGGGGAATATCAGAAGTTCAAGGACTACAGTATGGCCGGTCTGGCTGGATTTGAAATAGGAAGTCGCATGACAGACAAACTCGATCTCATCGCCTCGATAAAATACCGCCGTACGACACTCTTTGATGAAAACAATAACTATCTAAGCTACAACTTCGGCATTCAGTATAATTTCTGACACGACACGAACATCGCCCCGGACTGAGCCGGGGCGATAAATGACTAACGAAGAATTTTCTCGATTTCTTCCTGACTGGTATGCCGAATATCTTTGCCCTTGACAAAATAAATGATGTACTCACAAATATTCTGGCAACGATCCCCCACCCGCTCTATTGAGCGTGCCGACCACATTACCTGCAGCACATTGGGAATAGATCGCGGATCTTCCATCATATAAGTCATCAGTTGACGGATTATCGCTTCATATTCGCGGTCAATTCTATCATCTTCCTGATAGACCTCTATCGCCGCCTTCACGTCCATTCGGGCAAACGCATCGAGCACCTCATGGAGCATACGCACGGCCTGCTGGCCCAGCGCTTCCAACGACACCAGCAAGTTATACTGCTTGTTGGTGAAATTCTCGAGTGCCACCTTGGCAATGCTCTCGGCGACATCACCGATACGCTCAAGATCGGTGATAGTCTTGATAATCGCAATCACCAACCGCAAATCACTGGCTGTTGGCTGCCGCTTGGCAATGATCCGGGTACAGGCTTCGTCGATAGCCACTTCCATCGCATTCACCTTGTGATCATCTTTGATCACCCGGCGCGCCAATTCGACATCTTGGCGATGCATCGCCCGCAGGGCATCAGCAAGTTGCTGCTCCACCAAACCACCCATCGCCAGCACATGGGTACGAATGCTTTCTAGCTCGGCATTGAACTGACCGGAAATATGACGGCCAAGGCTGATATTATCTAACACGTATTGCTCCTTAACCGTAACGGCCGGTAATGTAATCTTCGGTCCGTTTTTCTCGCGGCGTGGTAAATATGTCATTGGTCGAGGTGTACTCAACCAACTCTCCCATATACATAAAGGCGGTATTGTCCGACACCCTTGCAGCCTGCTGCATGTTATGGGTAACGATAATCACGGTATATTTATCTTTTAAATCGTTAATCAGCTCTTCGATGGTCAGGGTCGATATCGGATCCAAGGCCGAGGTTGGCTCATCGAGCAGCAATACCTCTGGCTCTATCGCAATCGCCCGGGCTATAACCAGTCGCTGCTGCTGACCGCCAGAGAGACCAAATGCATTTTCATGCAAGCGATCCTTGACTTCATCCCACAGCGCCGCGCCGCGCAACGAGCTTTCGACGGCATCATCAAGCATGCGGCGGTCTTTGACCCCCTGCAGGCGAAGGCCGTAAATCACATTCTCATAAATAGATTTAGGAAATGGATTCGGCCGCTGGAACACCATTCCGACCCGACGGCGCAATGAGGCAACATCCACCTGACTATCGTAAATATTCTGGCCATGAAGCATGATTTTGCCATCGACACGGCACCCCTCCACCAGCTCGTTCATCCTATTGATGCAGCGCAGCAAGGTTGATTTACCACAGCCAGACGGCCCGATAAACGCAGTTACCTGCCCCTTGGCAATCCGCATGTTGATATCAAACAGCGCCTGGGTATTACCGTAGTGCAAATCCAACCCCTCAATGGACAGGGCAGTTTGCGCTTCAGGCAAAGCAGACAAATCAACAGGCTCAAACAGGCCAATGGGTGAATTAAGTGAAAACATACGCTATCTAGTATCTCGCTTCGCTATTGCTCTAATGAACGGAACTTCTCTCGCAAATGGTTGCGAATGCCAATGGCTGTCAGGTTCAAACCTATGATCACGGTAACCAGCAAAAATGAGGTGGCATAGACCAACGGCTTCGCCGCTTCGACATTCGGGCTCTGGAACCCCACATCATATATATGATAACCAAGATGCATGAATTTACGATCCAAATGCAAGTAGGGAAACTGGCCATCAATCGGCAGTGACGGTGCCATCTTAACTACCCCTACCAACATCAGCGGCGCTACCTCGCCAGCTGCACGCGCCACCGCGAGGATCAACCCGGTCATGATCGCCGGGCTAGCCATCGGCAACACAATCCGCCACAGCGTTTCTGCCTGCGTAGCACCCAACGCCAGCGAACCGTGGCGTACCGAGTTGGGGATCCGTGACAAGCCTTCTTCTGTCGAGACGATCACCACCGGCAACGTCAATATCGCCAGGGTCAGTGCCGACCACAAGATCCCCGGGGTGCCGAATGTGGGAGCCGGCAGCTCGGCCGAGAAAAAGACATTATCAATACCGGCACCGACGATATAAACAAAAAAGCCCAGACCGAATACGCCATAGACAATCGACGGGACCCCGGCAAGGTTGATCACGGCCACCCGAATCAGCTTGGTGAAGGCATTGCGGCCGGCATATTCATGCAGGTAGACCGCCGCCAACACGCCCAGCGGGGTCACGATCACGCTCATCAACAGCACCATGAAAACCGTACCGAAAATAGCAGGGAACACGCCGCCTTCGGTATTGGCCTCTCGGGGATCATCGCTGACAAAACTGCCCAACTTCAAAAACCAATGGCTGACTTTACCCAGCAGGCTCATCTGGTTGGGTTGCCATACCGACAAGACTTGGTCGAGAGGCAGCCTGATTTCCTGCCCGGTCATCACCCGGATCACCAAGGCATCGCGAGCCAACAGGCGGCGTAACGAGTGCATGGTCTGCTCAAGAGTTCGGTACTGCTGCTCCAAGCCCGCTCGCGACGTATCACTGCCGCCATTTTTCCGCAACTGCTCGAACTGATGTGAAAGCTCCGCCAGCTCTGTTTTCTCCAGCCGGATAAGCTCACGACGAATCGTCTCTGCTTCCTCCAGCCGCTCGGCAAGCTGAGTCAGGCTGACCTTCTCTCCATCATTGTAAAGTGCCACCGGCACACCGTAAGCCAGGCCATTCTTCAGCCTCTCAACCACGGCAACGTCATCCAAGAGGTGCTGTTTTTTGACATAGGGAGCCAATACAGTGACAAAATCGCTACCCAGCACCTCGCGGTTTCCGGTCTTGATAACATAGCGTTCAATCTTGTCACCAGCAAACCCTGCCGTATCGACACCGGCATCTTTCAGTTGCTGTAATGGCACCCATTTGCGCTCATACAGCTCACCAATCACCACGCTGCGATGGCCCGCCTGCTCGATATCAAACTGGTAAACCGGCGCAGGCCAGAAGTAGCCGAGCCCCTTCCAACCAATCAGCAACAGCAACCCGAGCACAGCCAACAGGCTCAAACTTACCGCTCCGGCCGTCAACCAGATCCACGGTGCTCCCGACCGGACCCAGTTAACCATGGTGTGCCATCGACTTTGTCACTATTACTGTCTCCTCCGCCATCAGAGCGAACTATATTTATCCCGCAGCCTCTGTCTTACCAGTTCAGCGACGGTATTGAAAATAAAGGTAAATACAAACAACACAAATGCGGCAAGGAACATCACCCGGAAATGCGAACTACCCACTTCGCTCTCGGGCATTTCAATGGCGATCGTTGCCGCCAGTGTCCGCATCCCCTCCAGGACATTCCAATCCATCACCGGCGTATTGCCCGTTGCCATCAGCACAATCATGGTCTCGCCCACCGCTCGTCCCAGCCCCATCATCACCGCCGAGAAGATACCCGGGCTGGCCGTGAGCAGCACCACGCGAGTCAGCGTCTGCCAATGGGTCGCCCCCAATGCCAATGAGCCACTGGTCAAATGCCCCGGCACCGAAAAAATCGCATCCTCGGCAATCGAAAATATGGTCGGTATCACGGCAAAGCCCATAGCAATCCCGACCACCAGGGAATTGCGCTGATCATACCCAAGCCCCCATTCGTTGGTCAGATAGACGCGCACATCGCCGCCGAAAAACGTATTTTCCAGCGGCTGGCTCAGGCTAAAGCAGCCATAGCCCACCAGCACAATCATCGGGATCAACAGCAAGATATGGAAGCCACTCGGCACCTTGTGTCGCCAGCGGCCTGGCAACTGTGACCATCCCAGCCCTGCCAGTACCATGCTCATAGGAAACAACACCAGCAGCAACACAATCCCGCTGAGGTTCTCCTCGATGATCGGAGCAAGCCAGATCGCGGCCAAAAAACCAAGGATCACGGTCGGCAAGGCTTCCATCAGCTCAATAGTTGGCTTGACGACCCGACGCATCCGCGATGACATAAAATAAGCCGTATATATTGCGCCGCCCAAAGCCAGCGGAATCGCAAAAAACAACCCATACAGGGCGGCCTTTGCCGACCCAAAGACAATCGGCAACAAGCTCAGCTTGGGCTCGAACTCATCGCTGGCCGAGGTGGACTGCCAGACATAATCTGGCTCGGGATAGCCTTCATACCAAATTTTCTGCCACAGCGAGGCAATGCCGATCTCAGGGTGGCGGTTATCAACCGCATAGATCTGCCAACGATGCCCCGTGACCGCAACCAGGCGATCGGCACGAGGTGATATCACCAAATGATCGGGCAATGGCTGGCTGAAAATCATCTCTTCGTAAATAGCACTGTCAGACGTGGTGTAGAAAGCCTCGAGCATGCCGTTGTCGAGCAGGGTGAAAAATCCCTTGCGGGTGTACTCAGGAACAATCTTGAGAATTTTGCCCTTGGCAGAAGCAAAATCACGCGCCTTGATTAATTTGCGCTGACCGTCTCTGACAATTTCAAACCACTGGGAAACAACATCACCTGATTCATCAGAGACCAGCAACGAGTTGGCCCCCGACAACAAGGCCAGCTGGCTGCCTTCTCCCATGATGTCTGTCATCTTAACGGCATCACGCAGCGTTGCCCCTTGCTCGCCCAGAGTAAAGACATTGAGTTTCTGCTCAGTCAGTACGTAGGCCGTTGCGGCATCCGGCGTTACTGCCACGCCGCGCACCGGCGAACTAATACCGTTAATTTCATACGAATGTGCCTCCCATTGCGGCACTCCTGCTGGCGACGTATTGAACCCTGAGAAAAAACGCCGGACCAACAAACGGTTGTCAGCGGTAACACCCAGCATCACGGCACGCTGCTCACGAACGGAAATGGCTAGATGGGTAATAGGCTGGCGAAGGGGATCAAGCTGCTGCACAGGCTTACCGAACGGATAGTCCAATGAAAATGCACTGCCATCGCTGGACGGGTTCGGCACAAATACCATTTTTGCCACTGCCACCTGCCCTTGACTGCCTCCCAGAGCAATCAGATCTTCGTCAGGCAGAGCCGTTGCAACACTGGTCGTGTCATCCAACAGGCTAGCCTGTCCCAATGATTTCCCGGCATTGGCCCCGACCAGAGACACCACATCAATCTGGCCGTGGTCGGAAACCCGGTAAGCCTTGTCGTTATACTCACTCAGGCGGATCAGGGCGGGAGAATCGGCAAAGTCCACAACCAACGTCTGGCGTGGGGTGACCTTTACCGCGGAAAAGATAGGCAAGATGACATAAAGCAGGAAGAAGAATATCAATACGAGGGTGAAAAGGACGGAAATCCCACCGGCGGTTACCCCTACGCGGGCTAGTTTGTCTTTAACCTTACGGCCGGGACTGTCTCCCAACAATATTGCACCGGCCTTCGCCATGTATTCCTCAATCGTTAACGTAAATCTCTTGTCGGGTGTGATGACCCTGGCTAAGCCATTGATAGCCAAGCTGACCCTACATAGTATTGCACCAAGATGACAATTATATGACAAGCCAGGCTCTCCGGCTAATGGCGAGAGGCCTCTTGCGCAGCAATCGACTGAAATAAAATCACTCTTGTGTACTGCACGCCAATGTAGACCTTTTTCAACCGGTTGGCTGTGACTTGAAGCCTAGACAGCCCAGACACATGGCCACATAATGTCTATATACCCAAGTGGTATTCAATCGCACCACCGGCACCACTGCCACCCAGCCTCAGAGACAAAAGGATATGACGATGAAGCACCTAATTATTACTGTTATTGGCACCGACCAGCCCGGATTGGTCGAAACACTGTCTGATACGGTTTACCACAACCACGGTAACTGGCTTTCCAGCAGCCTGAGTAAATTGGCCGGCCAGTTCGCCGGGATCCTACAAGTAGAAGTTGCCGACGAGCATACAACGGCCCTCCACCGCGCCCTCACCGATATCCCATCACTCCAAGTGCATATTGTTGAAGAGCAGCGCCAAACCGACACGCCGACTCAGCTTCACAACATGCTGGTCACTGGCAATGACCGGGCCGGTATAGTCAAAGACGTCACCACCAAGCTCACCGAGCTCGGGGTTAATATCAACAAGCTCAAAACAACTACTGACAGCGCACCCAACTGGGGCTACCCCATTTTCACCGCCGATTTCCGACTAGAGCTTCCCCATGGGCTCTCTCTCGAGCATGTCCAAGAGCAGATCGAAAATATCGCCGATGATCTCAATATCGATATTGATAACAACTGATCCCCAAACGGTTAGCGCGAGGCCAGCCGTGATTCGCCGAATGCGGCTGGTGACGCCATAACCCCACACCGCTTATCAGTGGAATGACCATGAGCACGGAATCACTCTATATCGAAAAAGAACTTAGCTGGCTATCTTTCAACGAGCGCGTCCTGCAAGAAGCGGCAGACAAATCGGTCCCGCTTATCGAACGGGTGCGCTTCCTCGGCATATTCTCAAGCAATACCGACGAGTTCTACAAAGTCCGCTTTGCCGATGTAAAACGGCGGATCCTGATCAACGAAGAGCAAGGGGGCGACGAAAACGCCAAAGAGCTGCTCAGCAAAATCCAAAGCCGGGTTCTCAAACTCAATCAGGACTTCGATACCCTGTATAATGAAATCCTGCTCGAAATGGCCCGCCGCCATATTTTCCTTGTCAACGAACAGCAGCTCGACGACAACCAAAAAGTCTGGCTCCGCAAATACTTCCGCAGCCAAATCCTGCCCCATATCACCCCCATTCTGCTCAACAGCAAAATCAACCTGCTGGCGTTCCTCAAAGACGAATACTCCTATCTCGCCGTCGACATGCAGCAGGGCAACACCAAGCGCTACGCCTTGATCGAAATTCCGACCGACCAACTGCCTCGATTTATCCAGCTCCCCGAAGCCAAAGGAAAAAGGCGGAAGACACTCATATTGCTAGATAACATTATCCGGTTCTGCCTTGATGATATCTTCAGCGGCTTTTTCGACTATGACAGCCTTGCTGCCTATTCGATGAAAATGACCCGCGATGCCGAATACGACCTCAGCCAAGAAGTGGAACACAGCCTGCTCGAGCAGATGTCCGAAGGGCTCAACCAGCGGCTGACTGCGATGCCGGTCAGGTTCGTCTACCAACGCGACATGCCAGCCGACATGGTCGATGTTCTATGTGACACATTGAAGATTTCCAGTTACGACAGCATCATTCCCGGCAGCCGCTACCATAACTTCAAGGATTTCATTGGCTTCCCCAATGTCGGGCGCAGCTATCTCGAAAACAAGCCGCTGCCACCTATCGAAAGCTACCAGTTCATCAGCGCCCGCAATGCATTCGAGGCGATAAAGAAGCAGGATATTCTGCTGTACTACCCTTACCATACCTTCAATCACATGACTGAACTGGTCCGTCAGGCATCGTACGATCCGAAAGTACGCAGCATTAAAATCAACATCTACCGGGTCGCCAAAAACTCGCGGATCATCGAGTCAATGATTGATGCGGCCAACAACGGCAAGCGGGTTACCGTAGTGGTCGAGCTGCAAGCCCGCTTCGACGAGGAGGCCAACATCGTCTGGGCCCGCCGCCTGACCGAGGCCGGGGTTCATGTCCTCTTCGGTGTACCGGGCCTGAAAATCCATTCGAAACTATGCCTGATCACCCGGCAGGAAGAGGACGAGCTGGTCCGCTACGCCCATATCGGCACCGGCAACTTCCATGAGAAGACCGCCAGGATCTATACCGACTTCTCACTGATGACCAGCAACAAGACCATTACCGACGAAGTCAGGATGGTCTTCAGCTATATCGAAAATCCATACCGGCCGGTGAAATTCAGCCACCTCATCGTGTCGCCACGTAACTCACGATCACGCCTTTACGATCTTATTGACCGTGAAATTGCCCACGCCAAGCAAAAACTACCGGCAGGTATTACACTAAAGGTGAACAATTTGGTCGATAAGGGTTTGATTAACCTGCTCTACCAAGCCAGCAATGCCGGAGTGAGAATCCAGCTTATCATTCGGGGGATGTGCGCCCTGATCCCCGGTATAAAGGGGATCAGCGATAACATCACGGCGATCAGCATCATTGACCGCTTCCTCGAACACCCTCGGGTCACCGTATTCGAAAACAACGGCGACCCCGAGGTCTTCATCTCCTCCGCTGACTGGATGACCCGCAATATCGACAACCGAATTGAGGTGGGCTGCCCAATTTACGAACCGGCATTGAAAAAGAAGATCATCGATATTCTCACAATTCAACTGTCCGATACCGTAAAAGCCCGAGTGCTCGACAAAGACATGACTAACCACTATGTCCCACGGGGTAACAAACGCAAAATCCGTTCGCAGACTGAAATTTACGACTACCTCAAACACTCGGAAAAGCAGCTGAAAAGAACTGCGGAAAAGAGCAATAGCCAATGACAGAGCATACACGGCCACGGGAAATCGCGGCCATCGATATGGGTTCAAATAGCTTTCATATGGTCGTAGCGCGCGTAGTCGGCCAAAGCCTGCAAATAGTCAGCCGGCACAAACAGCGGGTCCATCTGGCCTCTGGGCTGGATGAGCACCACAACCTCGACCAACCATCCATCCAGCGCGGCCTCAACTGCCTAGCCATGTTCGCCGAACGTTTGCAGGGGTTCGAGCCGGACAACGTCAGAATTGCCGCCACCTATACCCTGCGCCAGGCCAACAATGCCCATGTCTTCCTAAAGCGGGCCGAAACCTTGCTGCCCTACCCCATCGAGATCATCCCCGGCACAGAGGAAGCCCGCCTGATCTACCTCGGGGTCGCCCACACCCAACCCGATACCGGGCGCAAGCTTATTGTCGATATCGGCGGGGGAAGCACCGAGCTGGTCATTGGCGAGGGGTTTGAGACCGAACTGACCTACAGCAAACATATGGGCTGTGTCAGCTACAACCAGCATTATTTCCCCAAGGGAAAAATCAGCAGCAAGCGGATGGCCGCCGCCCAACTGGCCGCCGAGCAGAAACTGGAGAGTATCGCCAGCCTCTATATCCGAGCGGGATGGCAGGCTGCTATCGGCTCGTCAGGCACCATCAAGGCGATACGCGAAGTGCTGATCGGACTCGGTTACAATGACGGCATCATCACCCCCGAGCGGCTGGACAAACTTTATGAGGCCATCCTCAAGGCCAAGCACTATGACGAGCTCGCCTTCGAGGGACTGAGCGATGATCGCAAACCGGTCTTCGCTGCGGGCGTCGCGATCCTATGTGCGGTATTCAAATCGCTCGCTATCTCCGAAATGGTCTTTTCCGATGGGGCATTGCGTGAAGGCTTGCTATACGAAATGGAAGATCGCTTCCGCCACAGCGATATCCGAACCCGAACCGCCAGCGCAATGGCAAAACAGTATAACGTGGACATAGCCCAAGCCAACCGGGTCAAAGACTGCTCCGAGATGCTCTACAGCCAAATCGAGTCTCACCCGGGGCTAGCCAGAAGCGAACTGGCGACCCTGCTCAACTGGGGATCGCTGCTGCATGAGGTGGGCCTGAGTATCAGCTACCCGGGTTTCCACCGTCATTCGGCCTACCTGCTGCGCCACTCGACCATGCCGGGATTCAACCTCGAGCAGCAAACCGTTCTGGCGACCTTGGTTCGCTTCCAGCGAAAAAGCCTCAAGTTCGAAGAAATGCCAGAACTCAGCATCTACAAACGCAAGCATCTCTATCCGCTGATCCGAACCTTGCGCCTTGCGGTCGTGCTCAACGGCCAGCGCAGTGACGAACCGCTACCGAGCATCACCGTCACTGCCGACAAAGAAACCTGGCTTTTGACCTTCCCTCCCAACTGGGAGCAAGACAACCGCCTACTGGCCGCCGACCTGCGCCAAGAACAAGAGTATTGGCAAAAAGTCGGCTGGTCACTGCAATTGGGGGAGCACACCGACGAGAAGCCAGCCGAGAAGCCGGAGAACTAATTCAAATACGACAATAGCAACAGGCTGGCCGTCACTCTTCTACGGCCAGCCCGAGTTGATCCAGCGTTTGGCTGACCACGCTGGCCGGCAGCGAGACATACCCATCCTTGGACACCAGCTCCTGCCCCTGTGCCGACATGACAAAGCGGATAAACTCGGCGACCAGCGGCGAGAGCGGCTTGCCTGGCGGCCGGTTAATGTAGATATACAGGTAACGAGAGAGCGGGTAATTGCCATTGACCGCGTTTTTCACCGTCGGCGCAACGTACTCCGTTCCCTTGCGGGCAATCGGCAATGCCCGGATCCCCGTCATCTGGTAGCCCACCCCGGAGTAGCCAATCGAATTGAGCGAACTGGCGACCGACTGCACGACCGAGGCCGAGCCCGGCTGCTCATTGACATTGTTGCGAAAGTCCCCGTGGCACAGGGCCTTTTGCTTGAAATACCCATAAGTGCCCGACACCGAGTTGCGTCCATAGAGCTGGATATCACGCTTGGCCCAGTTACCCGTCAGTCCCAGTTGCCCCCAGCGGGTGATCGGCTGGGTACTGCCGCAACGCAGGGTCCGTGAATAGATCGCATCCAACTGCGAAAAATTCAGCCCCTTGATTGGGTTGTCTTCATGAACGAACACCGCTAGGGCATCGATAGCCACCCGGATCTCAGTCGGTTTATAGCCGAACTCCTGCTCGAAAGCCGCCAGCTCACGGGATTTCATCCGCCGACTCATCGGCCCAAGCTGGGCCGTCGCCTCAACCAAGGCCGTTGGTGCCGTCGATGAACCGGAAGCCTGGATCTGGATATTGACACTCGGGTAGTAACGCTTGAATTCTTCAGACCAGTAGGTCATCAAATTGGCGAAAGTATCCGAACCGACCGATGACAAATTCCCGGAGATACCCGTGACCTCCCGGTACTGGGGAAGATCGTGGTTTTGCACCAACTCCCCTTCGGCGAATACCGTTGCCGGGAGATACCCAGCGGCAGCCAACATCACACAGGTGATACCTGTCGACAGGCGTCGAATCATAGTCATGGCTATTCCTTGCAAACAACAAAAGCGGCCCCTCGGGACCGCTTCGAAAAACAACAATAGATCATGCCGCCTTGGCCACCAGCCGCTGCGGCAGGGTAAAGGAAAACGTGCTGCCTTCACCAACGGTACTCTGGATCTCCAGATGCGAATCGTGATGGCTCAACGCATGTTTCACAATCGCCAGCCCCAAACCACTGCCGCCCGTCTCGCGCGAACGGGCCTTGTCGACCCGGTAGAATCGCTCGGTCAGGCGATGGATATGCTGGGGTTCGATCCCCTGCCCGAGATCCGTCACCTCCAACCTCGGCCCCGAAGAAGAAAGGAACCAGCGTACCGTGATCTCGGCGTTGGCTGGCGTATGCTTCACCGCATTGTAAACCAGATTGGAAATGGCGCTGCGTAGCTGATCTTCATCGCCAAGCACCTTGAGCGACTTGTCGACCTCAAAGGTGAACAAGTGATCCTGCCCGCCACTGAGCGAAACGGCCTCCTTCTCCAAAACGTCCAGCATGGCGGGCACATCAATGATTTCTTCCAGTTCGATGTTAGGGGCTGCCTCGATCTTAGAGAGGGTCAAGAGCTGCTCAACCAAGGCATTCATCCGCGACAGCTGCTCAGTCATAACGCCATGAGCCTTGTCCCACATTGGGCCAATCAACATATCCGGGTCTTTCGACATCTCCAGATACCCCTGCAGCACCGTCATCGGGGTACGCAGCTCATGGGAAACATTGGCAAAGAAATTGCGGCGCATTCCTTCGAGCTGTTTGACCTGCGAAACATCGCGCACCACCATCAGGTATTCCCCTTCGGTGTACGGCATGATCCGCAGCTCCAGCGTGCGGTCGTAATTAAACGGCGAGGTGATCTCCAGCGGCGTGTCAAAAGAACGTTTAGCCAGATAGCGAACAAAATCCGGGCTCCGGAGCAAATTGCTGATCGGCTGGCCGGCATCATCCGGCCAGCGGAAACCGAGCAGGTGCTGGGCTAGCTTGTTGCACCATACGATGTTCCCCTCACTGCGGAAAACAACCACTGCATCAGGTAGGGATTCGGCACCATTGCGGAAACGGCGGATCAGGGTAGCCAGCTCTTTACGGCGGCGGCGGTTGCGCTGCTGCAGGCGATAAATACCATTGAACAACGGCTCCCAGCTCCCCGAGCCGGATGGCGGTGTCAGGCTGCGCTCTTTCCATAGCCAATTGGACATTTTCAACTGGTTATGGAAATGCCAAATCAACTGGATCCACGTCGCGACCAACAGGAACCACGGCATATAGCCAAAAATCCAACCCAGCGCGATCCAAGGCAAGTAGAAAAAAATCAGTTCCCAGACCCATTTTTTCCACGACAGCCGCTCTACCATCAAAGACTCCAATGCCGCCAGACAGAAGCTGCCGGCGGCTTAACTTAAACAAAAATATTCAATATGGGTAATACGCTACACCCGAGTCGAGAAACGGTAACCCGCCCCGCGTACGGTCTGTACCAGCTTGTCATGCCCATTGGCTTCCAACGCCTTGCGCAGACGTCGGATATGTACATCAACCGTACGGTCCTCGACATAGACATTGGTCCCCCAAACGTTGTTCAACAACTGCTCACGGCTATATACCCGCTCTTGGTGGGTCATAAAGAAATGCAGCATTTTGAATTCGGTCGGCCCCATATCCAGCGGTTCGTCATTGGATGTGACTCGATGCGAAACCGGGTCAAGTTTTAGCCCCTGCACATCAATAATATCTTCAAGTGAGGTCGGCGATACGCGGCGCATAACCGCTTTGAGGCGTGCCATCAGCTCTTTCGGCGAAAACGGCTTGGTGATGTAATCATCAGCACCGACTTCCAGCCCGCGGACCTTGTCTTCTTCTTCACCACGGGCCGTCAGCATCACGACAGGAATGCTGCGTGTCAGCTCATCACGCTTCATGTGCTTGATCAGGTTGATCCCGGAGCCGCCCGGCAACATCCAGTCCAAAAGAACCAGTTCAGGATACGGTTCGCACAATTTCTCAAGTGCGGAGTCGTAGTCTTCCGCTTCGATAGGCTGATATCCTTTCTGTTCGAGTACGAAACAAAGCATTTCGCGGATTGGTGCTTCATCCTCTACGACAAGAATCCGTCTAACCATCGTGTTCTATACCTACTTAGTTGCTGTCTTTTGAGTGTCAATTATGTGTGTTAAGTATGACACTTTTGTGACCGAGGTCGATTAAACGTAACGCTACGTCCATCAAATTGTCATTTGACAGCGAGTAAACATACCAAGGCCTGCCACAACGCAGGCCCCTCTGAAGCCATTGATAGGATTAATAATATATAACTACTATCCCATCACTGTCACTCGGCTTCGCCCACCGCCCATTGCATCGACGGCCACCTGAACGCCGATCCGTTCCACCAGCGTACCGACATGGGAGATCACCCCTATCTGGCGGCCATCGGCCTGAAGGGCATCAAGGCAAGACAGCGCCAATTCCAAGCTGTCCGGGTCCAAAGTACCGAAGCCCTCATCGATAAACAGCGAGCCGAGCTGGCGGGTATCTGCCGCCAAAGACGCCAAAGCTAATGCCAAGGCCAGCGAAACCAAGAAGCTCTCACCGCCAGACAACGATTCCACACTACGCACCTCATCGCCCATGTCGTGGTCAATCACCTGCAAGGCAAGCGGGCTGCCCGGCACCGGCTGCAAAGCATAGCGCGGCGCAAGTTCATACAGATGCTCATTGGCATTAATCACCAACTGTTGCAGGGTTAATCCCTGGGCCAAAGTTCGGAATTTATTACCGGAGGCAGAGCCAATTAAATCGCTCATTTCCATCCAAAGCTCAGTCTGCGTCTGTTGGGCCGCTAAAGCGGTACGAAGATCACCGGCTTGTTTTTCCGCTTGTTCGCCCAGCTCTAAGCGCTGACGGAATTGGAAAACCTGATCATCAAATTGTGACTTTTCCGTCTGCCATTGGGTAAATAGTTGCTGCTGGTCTGAAGTATCATCACTGATGTTATGTTCACTAAACCACTGCTTGGCAAGTTCAACCGTTGGCTGATAATCCTGCTGGGCTTGCTGTCTTTCCTTAACAATGGTTTCGCCCTGAGACACCGCTTGCTCTAACTGTTTGAGTTCACTGCGCTCTTGCTGTAACCAAACGTCGTCTTTACTTAACAGCGCCGTTAATTCAGCCTCGGTTAACGCTAATTTTTCTAACCATGCTTGCCACACTTGGTGTAGCTTTTGTTGCGCAGCGTCAGATTCGGCTAACTGTTGGGTTGCGTTCTGCTGTCTGGTCAGCTCTGCGGCAATCACTTCTGCTAATTGACTTAATTGCGTTTGTAACTGCTGGCAGTGTTGCTGCTGCGCGTCAATATCGGCTTTGGCTGAGCGCTCAATAGTATCTAGTGGCAGCTCACCAATCAGGTCAATACGTTGTTGCCAACAAGCCTGTTGCTCTTTCGCAAGACGAGTCACTTTCGCTGTGATCTCATCGATTTGCTGCTCACCGTGTTGAACACTATTGGTTAACGTCGCGAGCACAGGCGCAAGCTCTGTCAGTTGTTTATCCAGTCGCTGTTGCTGTTCAAGATTGCTTTGATATTGCTGAATTTGCAGTTCTAAATCAGCAATAAAGCCTGCTTTTCCTTGCTGTGCTAATGCATTTAACCAGGTGTCATTGCCATAGATAGCCATTAACGCTTGTTGTCTTTCCGCTACCACATTTTGCAAGTTGTTTGCTTGTGCCGCAAATGCATTCAACTGCTCTTGCGCTTGGGTTTGTTGCTGGGTTAACAGGTAACATTGCTCTTTCAGCTCCGCTTCTTGCTTTGTTAACTGCTGTAATTGAAGCTGTTGTTTCTTCACCTCTTCAATGAGTACTTTGCGCTGTTCACCCTGCACTTTAATCTGCAGCATTTGTGCTTGCGCACCCTCTAAAGCGTGCGACCAATTTGCCTGATAATCAGAAAGTTGGGCTAAATCGCTGGCAACAGATAGCACAATTTCCGCTAACGTTATGGCATCCAAATCCACTGCCATTAAATCTGTCCAGTGGCATTGTTGTTGGTCGACTAACCCTTGAATGGTGTTATTTAGCCCAACGATATCTTGCTCAAGCTCAATTTGGCGTTGCTTATCTTGGGCTGCAGATTGGGTTAACTGATGCTGCTCGGCATACGCGTCTTGTCGTTGTTGCGCTAATTGCTGTAATCGCTGCTGTTGCTGGCTAATAATACTTTCAACTTGTGGATTATGCTGCTGATAAGGATGCTCTGCTGAACCACATAATGGGCAAGGTTCCCCTTCAACAAGCTGCTCACGATAGTCGGTTAAGCTCATTACCGCACGACTTTGGTTTAGCTGGAATTCAACTTCTTTATGCTGTGCATCGAGCTGTAACAACTCAGGGGCTAATACCCCTAGACGTTGCTCACTGGTTGCAACGCTATTGGCTAAACCTTGTCGCTGGAGCTGTAATTTATCACGCTGTTGCAACAAGCCATGCCATTTATCGAGGCCAAATAAGCTCTCTTTTAACTTGCTGCTTAATTGCTGATACGCCGCATAGTGTTGGCGTTCTTGATCTTGCAATTGCTCTAATGCAGTCAGATCGTGCGCTGCAGTCTGTTCGGTTAATTGCTGTTTTTGCTGATCCAATACCGAAAGCTGTTTATCCAGCTGGATTTGCTGCTGAGTCACTGTAGCCAGTGTTGTCTCACGCAATGTAATATCGGCTTGCAACTGGGCAATGTGATTTTGCGCTTGTTGGAACTGACTGATGTTATCTTTGATCGCATTCTGCTGCTCTGCCAAAGCTTTTACTCCTTGCGTTTGCGCCAGAGCTGCCATTACTTGCTGCTGTTGCGATTGAGCGGCATATTGCTGTTGTTGTTGACTTGCGAGCTGCTCTCGCTGCGCAGTCAGTGCTTTATTTAAGCTCGCTAATTGCTGTTCTAGCTCCGCGCTTTGTTGCAGCAAACCATCACGTTTTTGTTCAATACTTGCCGCTTGTTTTAGCTTTGGTTCAAGTTCAACAAATACCTGTTGTTTTTGTGCTAATTGCTGCTGACTTTGCGCTACCTGATTTTGCAATTGCCCTTGTTGTTGCTGCTTTTCCGTTAATTCAGTCGTTGCCGATTGCAGTGTCTGTTGCCATTTAATCACTTGTTGTTGAGCTTGCGATAATAGCGTGAAGTCACCGCGTGCAGGCAATGCCTGATCATACTGGTTAAGTTGACGATAACGCGGCTCGGCCAATTGATGCGCTTGCTTTGCTTGTTCTAACTGCTGCTCACTTTCACCAATACGGTGAGTCAGTTTTTCTGCATTCACCAACACATCTTGGTGCTGTTTGAGTTGCTCAAGTTTTTGTTGCTGGCTTCTTACTTGCTCACGGGCAATCGCTAATTGCGCATTTAATGCGTCGCGCTCTTCATCGGTCAGCAGTGCAATATCACCTAACTTACCTTGAAGCTGAGTCAGTTTTAGTTTTTCATCTTTAGCGCGTTCATGGGCGGCAATGGATAAACGACCGTAAATCTCACCGCCGGTCATGCGCTCTAGCAGTGCAGCACGCTCATCAGCCCCGGCTTTTAGAAATGCGGCAAACTCCCCTTGAGGCAACATCACGGCACGGCGGAACTGATCGAAACTCAATCCAATCAGCTTTTCGATTTCCGCTTGTAACTCTTGCTTTTTACCCGCAAAGCGTTGCCCTGTTTCAATGTTTTCTAACCATTGCTCAGCGGCTTGAATTTTGCCTTCAGCCCGACCACGAGCACGACGAACATGCCAGTGAGCACGCCAATGAGAACCGTCGTTGGCAACAAAATCGACTTCGGCAAAACCTTCGCCTTTACCCCGAGACAAAATACTGCGCACATCATTGGCTTTGATACGGTTATCGTCTTCATCACGACCGATCTCTGCATCATTCTTTTTGTTGGATTGCAAACGAGGAATACGGTCAAACAACGCCAAACAAATCGCATCGAGCAGCGTAGATTTGCCCGCCCCCGTCTTACCCGTTATCGCAAACAAGCCAGCATCACCTAAGCGACCACCCGCAAAATCAATCTCAAACTGGTTTTGTAAACTCGCTAAATTTTCACCACGAAGCGCAAGGATTTTCATTGTTATTATCTCTCTTAGTCTTGTTCTTCAACTTGCGTTAATAGGGTTTCAAAAGCGTCCACCATGGCTTGAGTCGGCTCACCATCGAATTTTTTATTCCAGCTCAAGGCAAACACCTGTTGCGGTGACACATCCGATAAACGGCGGTGTTGCAAGCTGTCTTGTTGCTCGCGCTGATGGTAATGCGGGGTAATTTTGGCTAGACGTACTGATTTACCCTCTAAGGCCTGCAGCACTTTTTCACGTAATAATGCCTGGGGCTTATCAAGCAGCACATGCACTTCTAAAAATGGCTGCTGCTCTCGTGGCAGTCCATCATCAGGCAAGGCTTTTAATGCCGCTAACACGTCATCCAGTGGCGCAGGTTTCGCTGGCACTTTGAGCATATCGACACTGCGAGGAATGCTGATTTCTTCAATGGCAGTGATCTCACGGCCCTCTAATTCTACGACCAGAACTTTATGAGAATAATTACGTTCAGACATTGATAGCGGAATGGGTGAGCCGCTATAACGTACATGCTCTTTCTTTGCCACTTTTTGCGCTAAATGCAGATGCCCAAGGGCGACATAACTGATGTCATCGGCAAAAATCGAAGCAGGGAGCGCATGCTGGTTACCCCCTAAGACGCGACGTTCCGACATTTCAGATAACTGCCCCGATGCCATGTAGGCGTGTCCCATACCGATCATCGCCTGTTCTGGCTTAAGTAATTTTCGAGCAGCCTGAGTCATTTCGCCGTACAACACATCGACGCCTTTGATCAGGCGATCATCGTCGTCATTCAAGCCTTCCGTACGCAAATCGGCACTGCGTAAAAACGGTACAGCCAATACATAAGCGGCTGTTTGTTGATCTTTATTGGTGATTGGCACCAACATGCGCTCAGTATCCAGCGCACCGTCTTCAAGGCGATGAATTCCACCGACCATGTGCAGGTCAAACGCTTTCAATAGTTCGTGCGGGGCATCCAATTTACTCGGCGAATCGTGGTTGCCACCGATCATCACCACATCCAATGTCGGCAGGCTTTTTGCCAATCTGGCGAGGAAACGGTAAAGCATCCGCCAAGCACTTGCTGGCGGGTTGGCCGTATCGAAAATATCACCCGCCACCAGCAGGGCATCGGCCTGTTCGGCCTCGAGCGTATCAGCCAACCAATCAAGAAATGCCTGATGCTCAAAATCGCGGTTGTAGCCATGCAGCTGGTGTCCCAGGTGCCAATCGGAGGTATGGAGGATCTTCATTGCAAATCACTATGCCGACTTAGAAAACTACTGCGATTGTACCGCACTTTGCCAAAGCCCCAACACGCGCTACAAGAAAACTTAGGACAAACGCCAGCCGATGAAATAAGATTGTCAGCCAAATGCACAACCTAGGATCTGTACCAGCCATGATGTGGTTTAAAAATATTCTTACCTATCGCTTCAGCCGCGAAATCGACCTCAATCCAGACCAACTGGAAAAGCAGCTAGAAGAGTTCCGCTTCACACCTTGCGGCAGTCAGGACGTGCAGAAGTTCGGCTGGGTTCACGCGCTTGGCAAACATGGCGATATGTATACCCACGTGGTCGGCGACAATATCCTGATCTGTGCCCGTAAAGAAGAGAAAATGGTGCCATCGTCGGTGATCAAAGAGTCAATGAACACCAAAGTCGAAGCAATGGAAACCGAGCAGGGTCGTAAGCTGAAGAAAAGCGAAAAAGACACCATCAAAGATGAAATCATGATGGATCTACTGCCGCGCGCCTTCAGCCGCCATCACCAGACCTATGCCCTGATCATGCCAAAACAAGGCTTCATTGTGGTAGATGCCGGTAGCTTCAAAAAAGCCGAGGATATGCTGGCCCTGCTGCGCAAATCCATGGGCAGCCTACCCGTGGTTCCGGTTACACCGGAAAAACCTGCTGAGCTAACAATGACCGAATGGGTCCGCTCAAACACCTCACCAAACGGTTTCACTATCGGCGAAGAAGCAGAGCTAAAAGCCATCTTGGAAGATGGCGGCGTGATCCGTTGCAAGCAGCAAGATCTCTCTAGTGATGAAATCATGGCCCACATTGAAGCTGACAAACTTGTGACCAAACTTGCCATCAACTGGCAGGATCGTATCGATTTCATGCTGGGCGATGACCTATCCGTCAAGCGCCTAAAGTTCTCTGACGACCTTAAAGATCAGAACGACGATATCGACCGCGAAGACATGGCCCAGCGTCTTGATGCCGATCTATCACTGATGGCCGGCGAGTTCTCTGCCTTCCTGCCAAATCTGTTCGAGGTACTTGGCGGACTGGAAGCTAAAGCATAACGTAAGATTGCCTGCCGGCACCAACTCGCCGGCCTTACACTGGCTCCCAAGCTATCACCAAACCGGCCTGTACCGTTGTACATGCCGGTTTTATTTTCCTCCGACCCAAAACCTATCATCTACCCTGTTATCATTGCCTTTGTGTGGCAGATCACAGTAAAATCGCGCCTCAACTCCGTATCCCCGTTGCGATACGGCCTGATTTGCAATCAGACACTGGAATATAAGAGCTATGTTTAAACCTGAATTGTTATCGCCTGCGGGCAGCCTTAAGAACATGCGCTACGCATTTGCCTACGGTGCAGATGCCGTTTACGCCGGCCAACCACGTTACAGCCTTCGCGTCCGTAACAACGAATTCAACCTCGACAACCTGAAAATCGGTATCGACGAAGCCCACGCGCTAGGCAAAAAGCTTTACGTGGTTTGTAACATTCAGCCGCATAACTCAAAACTGAAAACCTTCATTCGCGACCTTAAGCCTATCGTTGAAATGGGGCCTGACGCCCTGATCATGTCTGACCCTGGCCTGATCATGATGGTACGCGAAAACTTCCCAGAGATGCCAATCCACCTGTCGGTACAGGCGAACGCCGTAAACTGGGCAACCGTAAAATTCTGGGCTGCCAATGGCGTAGAGCGTGTAATCGTATCTCGCGAGCTGTCTCTGGAAGAAATCGAAGAGATCCGTGAGCACTGCCCTGACACAGAAATCGAAGTGTTCGTTCACGGCGCACTGTGCATGGCTTACTCTGGCCGCTGCCTACTGTCTGGTTACATCAACAAGCGTGACCCGAACCAAGGTACCTGCACCAATGCCTGCCGCTGGGAATACAAGGTCGAGAAAGGCACCGAGAATGACGCTGGCCAGATCGTTGAGGAGTTCAACCCGAACGAAGCTCAGGCTATCGAGGTACAAGACGAGCGCCCTGACAACACTATCGGCCTAGGCAAGCCAACCGATGAAGTGGTACTGCTAAGCGAAGCACACCGCCCTGAAGAAAAAATGGCCGCCTTCGAGGACGAGCACGGCACCTACATCATGAACTCAAAAGATCTGCGCGCTATCCAGCACGTTGAGCGTTTGACCAAGATGGGCGTACACTCGCTGAAAATCGAGGGTCGTACCAAATCATTCTACTACTGCGCTCGTACCGCACAGGTATACCGCAAGGCGATCGACGATGCCGTTGCCGGCAAGCCGTTTGACCCTAGCCTAATGGGTACACTGGAAAGCCTGGCGCACCGTGGCTACACCGAAGGCTTCCTTCGCCGCCATACCCATGATGCGTACCAGAACTACGACTACGGCTACTCTATTTCCGATGCCCAGCAATTTGTCGGCGAGTTCACCGGCAAGCGCCGTGGCGATCTGGCTGAAGTGGAAGTGAAGAACAAATTCGTAGTTGGCGACAGCCTAGAAGTGATGACTCCTAAAGGCAATGTGATCTTCACGCTGGAAACGATGGAAAACCGCAAGTCTGAAGTCATTGACGATGCAAAAGGCAACGGCCACTTCGTGTTCATCCCGGTCCCACAGGATATGGATTTGGACTTCGGTCTGCTGATGCGTAACCTAAACTCAGGTGAGAACACGCGCAACCCGCACGCGCCGAAAGACGGTCAATAATATGGCATTGCTTATTACCAGCAAGTGCATTAACTGTGATATGTGTGATCCCGAATGTCCGAACGAGGCGATCACCATGGGGGACGAGATCTACGAGATCAACCCTGACAAGTGCACCGAGTGCAAAGGGCATTACGACAAACCGACCTGCCAGTCGGTCTGCCCGATCACCAACTGCATTATCACTGACCCTGACAACATTGAAAGCGATGAAGAATTGCTCGAGAAGTTCGTCACTCTCCAAGGTCTGGTATAAACAGCAGGCCAATTGGGTTGATGCATAAGAAAAAAGCGCCTGATGGCGCTTTTTTTTCGAACTGCATTTTTAAAACGGTACATGATTTTCGCCCATTGGCGCTCTGTTAGCCGTCTTTTTTTCCGCTCCCTTCCAGCAATACCAAACATTGTGCGGGCGGTGGCGGCGGCACTTTCTTCTTCGCCTTCACGACTTTCTTTTTCGGCTTTTGCTCAGATTTAGGCTTGGGCTTCCAAGAAGCCAATTCAGCCCCACAGCCGTCTCCTTCTGGTGGTGCCGCCTGCTCTTTACAGCTGCTGTCCCCTTCCGGACAATTCAGACGAACATGGAAATGGTAATAATGCCCCCACCACGGGCGCACTTTCCGCAGCCAGTCGCGCTCTGTCCATTCGCGGGCACACAACTGTTCTTTTATCACAGGATGCACAAATATACGGGCTACGCGCTCATCGGCAGCAGCCAGTTGGATCATCAGCACCTGTGATTCCCCCCAGTTCTTCTTATTGATTTTGTACTGCTTCAGATGCACCATCGGCAACGGCTGCACATCAATCAACTCATCATCACTGAGCGGCTTATCTACCACCTTCAGCCAAATATCTGCATCCAAGCCGGTCTGATGACTGGCGTGCCCTGAAGAGAAACGGCCACCCCGTGGCATGGCAATGTCTCCCACCAATAACTGACCCAGTGCCAGTTTATTAGCCTTCTGCGACAGATCGGTCAGAAACTGGATCATATCCGGGTGACCATAATAACGCCCACGGTATGAACGCATCACCTGATAGCCATCACCGGCCAAAGGCAAACTCTGCGCTCCGGCCAAACAGCCGTTACTGTAACTGCCTATCGATTCTGAACTCCCCCGACTCGGGGCTTCGACAGATTCCCACGGGCTTGCCGTTACCGCCCCCGAACATAGCATTAGGGCTATGATTGCCATTCCCTCGATAACTCTCTTCATTTGATCCCCTTCCCTGTACCTTCCTTGATAATAGCAAGCAAAAAAAAGACTGCCCGCAGGCAGTCTGATCAACTTGGATCGCCACAATGAAATAGTGATCTGTTATTTCATTTGCTGATCCAAATTCAGGATCGTCAACGCATTACTGACACTGGTTGCCAATACATCCACAACTCCTGAGCGCAGTGCACCGAGCAATGCCAAGGCCTTGCTATTTTCAGCAGCTGTTACCACAACCGTTGGTATATGGCGCAGTTCCTCCATGCTCAAACCAATGACGCGATCACTCATCATGGTATCTGCACGATTCCCTTGGCTATCAAAAAAGTCATAACCGGCTATATCACCAACCACTCCTTTGCGAATACGCGCTTCAACAATTTCCTGCGGCGTAAACCAGCCAAGCTTCACCATATGGCTATTTTCATTCATATCCCCGACGCCTACCAAAGCAATATCCGCCCGTCGAGCCCGATCAAGGGTTTCCTTGACCGTACCATTTTTCATGAATGATTCTTTAACATTGATATCTTCAACATAGGCTGGCGCATAAAGGGTCTCACTGATCCCATCATATTTTTTGGCAAGCTGGCGGCAAATATGATCGGCATTGATCGCATTACCTGAACGGTGGGTACCCCCGATCCCGCATACAAAGCGGCATCGTCGATGCGGGACGACCCCAACATGATTGGCAATCGATGCAATATTGCGCCCCTGCCCTACGGTCACCACCATGTCATCGGTCAGAATTGAAGACAAGTAACTGGAAAGCAAACTGGCTACCTGTTGACGCTGGCTTTCATCATCCGGCTGATCTAGAGCGATTAACGCACGTTTCAAGTTGAAGCGCTCAATAAGTTGCTGCTCAAGTTTTTCACTAAATACCGGATGGTACTTCACCGTAATTTCAACAACGCCCTCATCACGGGCCCGGCGCAGCAATCGACCCACTTTGGCACGTGACATCCCGAACGTTTTTGATATCTCTTCCTGAGTCGCCCCATCCTGATAATAGGCAATGGCGATCTCTGTCAGCTGATCACTATCAACATGGGTGTTGTCATTATTAGCGGTCGTCATAACCATTCCTTGTATCAAGCGTAATTTCAATCTGTTAGAGACTCTAGTTTACCTGCAATCTCTTTTTCCGGCGAGTACCCAGCACCAGTGACTTGTACAGCATTACATCAAAATTACACCATAAAGATGAACACCTTAGAAAACTCACTTGCAGACTTGGGATGTCAAAATCAACACATTGATATTTATAATAATTTATCTGCGTACAGCTTTTTGACTACTATAATCAAAAAGCTTATAGAGCTGTACACCTTACTATAATCATATCAATCCGATAGTTGGTATAACCAAAATACAGACGCAAAAAAGCCCCGCTATTTCTAGCGGGGCTTTCAAAGAAGTGGCGGAGTGGCTGGGCTTGCACACAAGCGGGACTCATTCGCCTGTAAGGCGAACATAGTCTACAGATGTAAAAAAGCCCCAGTCTTTCGACTGAGGCTTAGTATAAGTGGCGGAACGGCCGGGGTCGCGTACGACTGGGACTCAAGCCGAAGGCTCGTGAGAGTCCATCCAAAATACAACAAACGATAAAAAGCCCCGCTATTTCTAGCGAGGCTTCTTAATAAGTGGCGGAGCGGACGGGACTCGAACCCGCGACCCCCGGCGTGACAGGCCGGTATTCTAACCAACTGAACTACCGCTCCACACGGTGACAGAGATTTCTCTCTATCCGATACCTGTCGTTCAGAACAAGTATCTAATGTTTGAAGCCTGGCGATGTCCTACTCTCACATGGGGAGGCCCCACACTACCATCGGCGCTGTTACGTTTCACTGCTGAGTTCGGCATGGGATCAGGTGGGTCCATAACGCTATGGTCGCCAAGCAAATTCGTTTATCTGCCGCCTCTCGGCCGCAAATAGCAATCTGGGAAAGTTAACTAGTTATCTCAAGCACTGCATTCAAGTGCTCATGGAGTCCGATAAAACCCCTTGGGTGTTGTATGGTTAAGCCTCACGGGCAATTAGTACAGGTTAGCTCAACGCCTCACAGCGCTTACACACCCTGCCTATCTACGTCGTAGTCTCCAACAACCCTTCAGGATACTTAAAGTATCAGGGATGACTCATCTTGAGGCTCGCTTCCCGCTTAGATGCTTTCAGCGGTTATCGATTCCGAACTTAGCTACCGGGCAATGCGTCTGGCGACACAACCCGAACACCAGAGGTTCGTCCACTCCGGTCCTCTCGTACTAGGAGCAGCCCCTCTCAATCATCCAGCGCCCACGGCAGATAGGGACCGAACTGTCTCACGACGTTCTAAACCCAGCTCGCGTACCACTTTAAATGGCGAACAGCCATACCCTTGGGACCGACTTCAGCCCCAGGATGTGATGAGCCGACATCGAGGTGCCAAACACCGCCGTCGATATGAACTCTTGGGCGGTATCAGCCTGTTATCCCCGGAGTACCTTTTATCCGTTGAGCGATGGCCCTTCCATACAGAACCACCGGATCACTATGACCTGCTTTCGCACCTGCTCGAACCGTCATTCTCGCAGTCAAGCGGGCTTATGCCATTGCACTAACCTCACGATGTCCGACCGTGATTAGCCCACCTTCGTGCTCCTCCGTTACTCTTTGGGAGGAGACCGCCCCAGTCAAACTACCCACCAGGCACTGTCCGTACCCCCGATAAGGGGGCGACGTTAGAACATCAACACTACAAGGGTGGTATTTCAAGGACGGCTCCACAGATACTGGCGTACCTGCTTCGAAGCCTCCCACCTATCCTACACATGTAGGGTCAATGTTCAGTGCCAAGCTGTAGTAAAGGTTCACGGGGTCTTTCCGTCTAGCCGCGGGTACGCAGCATCTTCACTGCGATTTCAATTTCACTGAGTCTCGGGTGGAGACAGCGTGGCCATCATTACGCCATTCGTGCAGGTCGGAACTTACCCGACAAGGAATTTCGCTACCTTAGGACCGTTATAGTTACGGCCGCCGTTTACCGGGGCTTCGATCAAGAGCTTCGCTTGCGCTAACCCCATCAATTAACCTTCCGGCACCGGGCAGGCGTCACACCGTATACGTCATCTTTCGATTTTGCACAGTGCTGTGTTTTTAATAAACAGTTGCAGCCACCTGGTATCTGCGACTTCCGATAGCTCCATCCGCGAGGGACTTCACCGTCAGAAGCGTACCTTCTCCCGAAGTTACGGTACCATTTTGCCTAGTTCCTTCACCCGAGTTCTCTCAAGCGCCTTGGTATTCTCTACCCGACCACCTGTGTCGGTTTGGGGTACGATTCCTTGCTATCTGAAGCTTAGAGGCTTTTCCCGGAAGCATGGCATCAATGACTTCACCGCCGTAGCGGCTCGACGTCGTATCTCAGCCTTGAGATGGTCCGGATTTGCCTAAACCATCAGCCTACATACTTGAACCTGGACAACCGTCGCCAGGCCCACCTAGCCTTCTCCGTCCCCCCATCGCAATAGCAAGAAGTACGGGAATATTAACCCGTTTCCCATCGACTACGCCTTTCGGCCTCGCCTTAGGGGTCGACTCACCCTGCCCCGATTAACGTTGGACAGGAACCCTTGGTCTTCCGGCGAGGAGGTTTTTCACCCCCTTTGTCGTTACTCATGTCAGCATTCGCACTTCTGATACCTCCAGCGCCCCTTACAGGACACCTTCAGCGGCTTACAGAACGCTCCCCTACCCAATGTGAACAAGTCACATTGCCGCAGCTTCGGTGTATCGCTTAGCCCCGTTAAATCTTCCGCGCAGGCCGACTCGACCAGTGAGCTATTACGCTTTCTTTAAATGATGGCTGCTTCTAAGCCAACATCCTGGCTGTCTGAGCCTTCCCACATCGTTTCCCACTTAGCGATAACTTTGGGACCTTAGCTGGCGGTCTGGGTTGTTTCCCTCTCCACGACGGACGTTAGCACCCGCCGTGTGTCTCCCGGATAGTACTTACTGGTATTCGGAGTTTGCAAAGGGTTGGTAAGTCGGGATGACCCCCTAGCCTTAACAGTGCTCTACCCCCAGTAGTATTCGTCCGAGGCGCTACCTAAATAGCTTTCGGGGAGAACCAGCTATCTCCGAGTTTGATTGGCCTTTCACCCCTAGCCACAAGTCATCCGCTAATTTTTCAACATTAGTCGGTTCGGTCCTCCAGTAAGTGTTACCTCACCTTCAACCTGCCCATGGCTAGATCACTCGGTTTCGGGTCTAATCCTAGCAACTGAACGCCCAGTTAAGACTCGGTTTCCCTACGGCTCCCCTATACGGTTAACCTTGCTACTAAAATTAAGTCGCTGACCCATTATACAAAAGGTACGCAGTCACAGGACGAAGCCTGCTCCTACTGCTTGTACGTACACGGTTTCAGGTTCTATTTCACTCCCCTCACAGGGGTTCTTTTCGCCTTTCCCTCACGGTACTGGTTCACTATCGGTCAGTCAGGAGTATTTAGCCTTGGAGGATGGTCCCCCCATGTTCAGACAGGATAACACGTGTCCCGTCCTACTCGATTTCACTGTAAAGGCACCGTCGGCTACGGGGCTGTCACCCTGTATCGCCACGCTTTCCAGCGTGTTCGCCTAGTGCCAATTCAACTTAAGGGCTAATCCGGTTTCGCTCGCCGCTACTGCCGGAATCTCGGTTGATTTCTTTTCCTCGGGGTACTTAGATGTTTCAGTTCCCCCGGTTCGCCTCACAATGCTATGTATTCACATTGAGATAACTGCTTATGCAGCTGGGTTTCCCCATTCGGAAATCCAAGACTCGAGTGGCTCTTACTGCCTCGTCTTGGCTTATCGCAAGTTAGTACGTCCTTCATCGCCTCTGACTGCCCAGGCATCCACCGTGTACGCTTAGTCACTTAACCATACAACCCCAAGAGGTTTCGTATGTTCAAACAACCAAGGTTGTCTATCTGAGTTGTGATAGACGTTGTTTTGCCGGACTTCTCTTCTTTTATTCCACTTTTTTAAAAAGCGGAGACAAAAGCCAAGACACTTGAATGTGTGTTGCTTGAGAACTCGTTCCTACTCGTTAGAGTAGAAACTATAAATCAATCGTTCGATTGAATTTACTAGTCAGCTTTCCAGATTGTTAAAGAACATGTGTTTCTATTGAAAGATCCACTTTCTAACCACACTCAGCGAGTGCATTTAGAAAGTGGTGGAGCTATGCGGGATCGAACCGCAGACCTCCTGCGTGCAAGGCAGGCGCTCTCCCAGCTGAGCTATAACCCCAACGTTCGAAAGACTTCTCACTCACTTTCTCCGGGAGAGAAAGTGGTGGGTCTGAGTGGACTTGAACCACCGACCTCACCCTTATCAGGGGTGCGCTCTAACCACCTGAGCTACAGACCCAAGTCTTTCACGTTCTTCTACATTTTAACCAGGCAATCTGTGTGGACACTGCGTCAAAAGCGCAGTCATATCGTTAAGGAGGTGATCCAGCCCCAGGTTCCCCTAGGGCTACCTTGTTACGACTTCACCCCAGTCATGAACCACACCGTGGTAAACGCCCTCCCGAAGGTTAAGCTATCTACTTCTGGTGCAGCCCACTCCCATGGTGTGACGGGCGGTGTGTACAAGGCCCGGGAACGTATTCACCGTGGCATTCTGATCCACGATTACTAGCGATTCCGACTTCATGGAGTCGAGTTGCAGACTCCAATCCGGACTACGACGTACTTTGTGGGATTCGCTCACCATCGCTGGTTGGCCGCCCTCTGTATACGCCATTGTAGCACGTGTGTAGCCCTACTCGTAAGGGCCATGATGACTTGACGTCGTCCCCACCTTCCTCCGGTTTATCACCGGCAGTCTCCCTGGAGTTCCCGCCATTACGCGCTGGCAAACAAGGATAGGGGTTGCGCTCGTTGCGGGACTTAACCCAACATTTCACAACACGAGCTGACGACAGCCATGCAGCACCTGTCTCAGAGTTCCCGAAGGCACCAAAGCATCTCTGCTAAGTTCTCTGGATGTCAAGAGTAGGTAAGGTTCTTCGCGTTGCATCGAATTAAACCACATGCTCCACCGCTTGTGCGGGCCCCCGTCAATTCATTTGAGTTTTAATCTTGCGACCGTACTCCCCAGGCGGTCTACTTAACGCGTTAGCTCCGAAAGCCACTCCTCAAGGGAACAGCCTCCAAGTAGACATCGTTTACGGCGTGGACTACCAGGGTATCTAATCCTGTTTGCTCCCCACGCTTTCGCATCTGAGCGTCAGTCTTTGTCCAGGGGGCCGCCTTCGCCACCGGTATTCCTTCAGATCTCTACGCATTTCACCGCTACACCTGAAATTCTACCCCCCTCTACAAGACTCTAGCCTGCCAGTTCCAAATGCTATTCCGAGGTTGAGCCCCGGGCTTTCACATCTGGCTTAACAAGCCGCCTGCATGCGCTTTACGCCCAGTAATTCCGATTAACGCTCGCACCCTCCGTATTACCGCGGCTGCTGGCACGGAGTTAGCCGGTGCTTCTTCTGTAGGTAACGTCAAACAATGCCGCTATTAACGACACTGCCTTCCTCCCTACTGAAAGTGCTTTACAACCCGAAGGCCTTCTTCACACACGCGGCATGGCTGCATCAGGGTTTCCCCCATTGTGCAATATTCCCCACTGCTGCCTCCCGTAGGAGTCTGGACCGTGTCTCAGTTCCAGTGTGGCTGATCATCCTCTCAGACCAGCTAGGGATCGTCGCCTAGGTGAGCCGTTACCCCACCTACTAGCTAATCCCACCTGGGCCAATCTTGGCGCGAGAGGCCCGAAGGTCCCCCTCTTTGGTCCGTAGACGTTATGCGGTATTAGCCATCGTTTCCAATGGTTATCCCCCACACCAAGGCATGTTCCCAGGCATTACTCACCCGTCCGCCGCTCGTCATCTCCAAAAGCAAGCTTTTGGAATGTTACCGCTCGACTTGCATGTGTTAGGCCTGCCGCCAGCGTTCAATCTGAGCCATGATCAAACTCTTCAATTAAAGTTTTTGTGTTTCCGAAGAAACGGCTCAGTGATTACTGATTTTCTTGTTTCCACTTTTTATAAAAAAGCAGAACCAAAAAAGAATTGACTGTGGATACTAAAAGTATCAATGGTCACTCAGCTCACTGATTTAAATCTTTTGACTAAATCTTTTCACGAGTGCCCACACAGATTACATGGTCAAATTGTTAAAGAACAAACTGACTTATCGGTACCGGCAATGCCGTTGTCCGTGTCAGTGAGGTCGCATTATAGGGTGGGATTTATGAAGGGCAAGAAAAAAAACAACAAAACAAACCAAACGAACAAAAAGCACACAGCAATACAACTTACTGTGTGCTCTATAATCAAAATTATTATTTCTATTTCAGAAGCGGGCTCTGATTCGAATGGCCGGAATAGAGTGTTACCGTACCCTTTTCACCACTCCTATCAATCCATTGCACCGCAACTTGCAAACGCTTAAAGAGAATAGCACCCGCCAAGTCTTTTTTGGGGGTTCCCACAACACTGACTGTTCCTGTCATCTTGCCAAAACCAATCTGACAGGTTTCCAGATTGGCTAATGTCAGCGCTTTCATTGTTCCATTGCAATTAACTGTCGCCCCTACATTTTGCCAGAGCATCACTTGCTGCTCAGCAAGCTGCATCGCTTGGTACTGTAACGCAGCTTGTTCTCTTTTTACCTCTACATATGCCTGCATTCGCATCACTGCAGCAAACGACACTGAAATCAACAGTAAGGATACCAACACCTCTATCAGGCTAAAGCCACGGCCTCGCTTAGAAATCATGCCAGCTCCCATTCAATATTTTTACTTGAGGAAATAAAGGAGTACCAGGCATCGCCTTACCTTTTGAGTATCCCGGCTGGAACGCACCAAACACATGCGAGTCACGATTGGGTGAATCCAAATTAAACGCTCCCTGGGTCTGGAAAGTACCGTGGAAATAAAAAGGAACATTTGCCAAATCAACATTCCGGCCCGCCATATATACATCAAGCTTTGAGTTCGCCCATGCTGCCTTCAGTTGCTCGTTAGTCATCGCTACGTCCAACATATACAGGTTACCGTGAAACGAGGTCGGTACAGAGGTATGTATGAAGCCATCTTTAACCACAACTGTCACACCCGCTGTATCTGGCGCAGTTTGTTCGTACTTCATGCCCGAAAGATCACAACTTCCCTCAACCCAGATGTACTCAATTTTCTTCTTCTCTTCGCCCGGCTTTAAGGCTTTATTGGCATCGATAATCTTTTGAATTTTTGTGCCACAGTCTACGACTTTCGGAAACGTGACAGATTTTGTAATCGGTGTGCCATCAGTGCCATGACCAACCACAATATCTTGCGTTACCATCGTAGGTGTTAAGAACTCCTGGAATTTCTCTTTTGCCTTCGCCCACTCCTCGCGCGGGATCCCAAAGTTCTCTTCGAACAGATCCATGTCCTTTACGTTTTCGGCTATATCTAATTTGTAATCCGCCCGACTTTTTGGCGATTGAGTTAAATGGCTACTGTTACACTTAATGACATTGCCATCCTCCCCTTTCTTAGGCTGCCCATTTTGATCAAGAGGATGTCGGACAACCAGATCAGCATTATCCTGCAGAGTAAACGTTCCCCCCGTACGAATGGCGCTGCAGTTGTAGCCCGTACCGACTTTGTCTCCTTCATACGGGTCGATTGTCTGCGAGACATTAAAAACAAGATTACCCGTTGAAGAAATAGCCGCCGTGGGGCCTGACAAGCCGTAATTCGACAGAATCACCTTAGATACAGCCTGGCCTTCGGAAACAAGATCAGCGACTATAGATCTCAGTTCATAGTTATTAACATCAATCTGCTCTAGCTCAATTTTAGCTTTGCTACAACTAGAGAAGTCGTGTGCCGCTGCCAAATCTCCAGAAGATAAAACAATTTCTTTCGCACATTGAAGCTCGGCATCCGCCCTTGTTTTCAATTCTTTGGTTACGACCGCATTTTGTGTCTTTTTGGCATTAAAGGTTTCAACCGCCAATACACCAAATACATACAAAGCCATCAATAACGCTAATACAGCTGTTATTAGTAATGTAGAAATTCCTTGTTGGAGATTTCGGTGCACTCTCATTTTAACTTCATCCTAAGGTTTAATATTTGGCAGAGCCACACTGGTCGTTCTTTCTTCATATAGCTCACCAAGCTTCCCACCAATCGTAATCGTGATGTTTTGAATACTGTTGGTTGAGCCAGCAACCGATGAGTCATAAACCGTTCTAGTAAAATCCAACTTTTTAATATCTATGCGCTTATTATTGTAATCTTGCCAATTAGTGCCGGTGCAAGACCAATTCGCCATACCACTGTATGTGGTATAGATTTCTATTTCGTTCCTGCCATCTTTATTACTGTCTTTGACACGAAACCCTCTCGCATCGTCATTTCTAATTGAAGTCACGCCGAGTGCTGAGTCATGGTTATAAGCAAATAAAATACAATGACCGTTACTACTATCAGCAAGGCCATCAATAAGTATATTGGCAGAATTTGTCCCGTCATTTAGCATGAATGGATTTGTAGCAAAGCAATCCCGGCAATAACCCGCTCGTTTAATTTCACTTGCCATCAAAAACAAAATACTGTCTAGCTCTGATGACAAAGCAGATTCTTTTAAATACTGATTCGAACCGGTAAGAGTCATCGTATATGCTGATGTAATTGTTCCTATAACCAAAATGCCAAGAAACGTTGAAATCAGTAATTCAACCAGTGAGTATCCTTTTTCTATACGCATGTTTCTTCCCCACTACTGGTTGCGCTGCTACAGCGGTACACAAAACCGATGTCAGTAACCCTGACCCCTTTTAGGAGATTTGCATCCAATGAACTATTGACCAATATTCTCTTGCTATTAGAAGCCTGCCCAGTCACGGGATTGAAATCCATCAGAGTCCCTACAGATAAATCTTTTAAGCCACCATTAACATCTGCTGTCTTGAGAAAGTAATGCGAGTTTTTATCCAAAATAGTGCGAGGATAGGCTGAAGATGATTGTTCGCAAGTATCAGATGAATTCTTTTTTCTCATACCAAAACAAAATGTGTCTCGCGTATTTTTTTCAAAAAAAACTTCCACGGTGGTATTTCTTTTTACCGCTTCATATTTTGCCAATCTGATAAATTCATAAATTATTTCTGACTTACTTGTTATTTCAGCTGCATTACGACTTTTTTCAAAACTAGGAATAGCAAATGCCGATATCACAGCAATTATTGAAATTACAGTAATTAACTCTATTAATGTTAGACCTTGATTTACCTTCCAACTATGCATGATTTTTTTTAAATAACCAAAAATGACTTGAAATCAACTTATCACAAGGTATAGCTTTACACAGTCCCATCAATTTTTTTTTCGTCACGCTTAAAAAAGTGAATGTAATGAACAGGTGTATTTTACAAAAAGGTTTGACACTCATTGAAGTAATGATCGTGGTTGCAGTTCTCGGAATCATCACTGCAATCGCCTATCCTTCCTATCAAGAGCATGTTGAAAAAGGGCGCCGAACGGCAGCTCAGGCAAGTCTTATGGAATTACAATTATGGGCTGAACAGTATTATACTAACAGCCCAAGTTTAAATAAAACATACCCCAATTCATCAGACCTCAGTACTGGCACAAATAAATGTGAACAATGTACTCTCGCTGATGAATATACATATTCCATATCTAATACCGGAAAAGGCCAAGATCGTTTTATTATTACAGCCAGTGTAATTGCAAATGGAAAACAAACAGGGGATGCATGCAAAGCATTATCAATTAATGCTGCGGGTGTAAAAAAAGGATACGGAAGTAATAACAAACCATTATCTGAATGCTGGTAGTTATTATTTTAACAGCACTATTATTCCATAATATATAAAAAAGCCAGCAACTATGCTGGCTTTTCTTTTATTCATCACTAACAGGCTAAAATAAATTAACCGGTTAGGTCATCAAAAAACTTCTTCACACCGTCGAAGAAACCTTCTGACTTAGGCTTGTGCTTTTTAGCAGCGGTTCCGCCCAAAGTCTCTTCCAACTCTTGCAGCAACTCTTTCTGACGTGAACTCAAGTTAACTGGTGTTTCCACAACCAGCTTACAGATAAGATCACCCATTGCACCGCCGCGTACAGACTTCACGCCCTTGCCGCGCATACGGAACATACGGCCCGTTTGCGTTTCAGATGGGACTTTCAGGTTAACACGACCATCAAGAGTCGGCACTTCCACTTCGCCACCAAGCGCTGCCATGGTAAAGCTAACAGGCACTTCGCAGTACAGGTTGTTGCCGTCACGCTCGAAGATATGGTGTTTAGCAACATGAACCTGTACATACAGATCCCCGGCGGGAGCACCAAACTCTCCGGCTTCACCTTCACCAGACAGACGAATACGGTCGCCCGTATCTACGCCAGCAGGGATCTTGACCGATAGCGTCTTGGTCTCTTCCTTACGGCCCTGACCATGGCAGGTACCACAAGGTTCCTGAATGATCTTACCGCGACCATGACAGTGCGGACATGTCTGCTGAACGGCAAAGAAGCCTTGGCGCATCTGTACCTGGCCGCTACCGTGACACGTGCCACAAGTGGTTGCCGAAGTGCCTTTCTTAGCACCGCTACCATCACAGGTATCACAGTGAACCAAGGTAGGAACACGGATTTCCTTGGAGCAACCGCGAACGGCTTCTTCCAGAGTCAGCTCCATGTTGTAGCGCAGATCTGCGCCGCGCTGGGCACGTTGCTGACCACGACGGCCGCCGCCACCGAAGATATCGCCGAACACATCACCGAAGATATCACCGAAATCAGCACCACCGCCAAAGCCGCCGCCACCGAAGCCACCGCCACCCTGCTCGAATGCCGCATGGCCGTACTGATCGTAGGCTGCTTTCTTCTGCGGATCGGTTAGGATTTCGTATGCGTGCTTAACTTCTTTGAACTTCTCAGCAGCCTCGGCATCCCCCTGGTTACGGTCCGGGTGGAATTTCATTGCAAGGCGCTTGTAAGCCTTTTTAATGTCACGCTCTGACGCATCACGACTTACGCCCAGAACTTCATAAAAATCACGTTTTGACATACTTATCTGTCACCTGCCTTAATACAGCTACGGGCGCAAGAGTAACCTCCAACGCCCGTGCCCGAATAAGATTAAGCGTTAGCTCTGTTCTTATTTCTTGTCGTCTTTAACTTCTTCGAACTCAGCGTCAACAACGTTGTCGTCCTGCTGTGCCTGCTGCTCGCCAGCACCTTGTGCCTGTTGAGCCTGAGCCTGCTGCTGAGCGATTTCCATTAGCTTCTGAGATGCTGCAATCAGGGCCTGAACCTTCGCGTCAATCGCTTCTTTGTCTTCGCCCTTGCGTGCTTCTTCAAGCTCGCTTACTGCAGTTTCGATCTTCGCTTTCTCGTCTGCTGGCAGTGCTTCACCAGCTTCTTCGATTTGCTTGCGAGTACCGTGAACTAGCTGGTCAGCCTGGTTGCGTGCAGTTACCAATTCTTCGAACTTCTTGTCCGCTTCCTTGTTAGCTTCCGCTTCCTGAACCATTTTCTCGATATCTTCGTCGCTCAGACCGCCAGATGCCTGGATAGTGATCTTCTGCTCTTTACCAGTAGACTTGTCTTTCGCAGATACGTGCAAGATACCGTCGGCATCAAGGTCGAATGTTACTTCGATCTGTGGCATACCGCGTGGTGCTGCCTGAATACCTTCTAGGTTGAACTGGCCAAGTGACTTGTTGTAGTTCGCTTGCTTACGCTCACCCTGTAGAACGTGGATAGTTACCGCGTTCTGGTTGTCTTCTGCAGTAGAGAACACCTGGTTCGCTTTTGTCGGGATAGTGGTGTTCTTCTCGATAAGCTTAGTCATCACGCCGCCCATGGTTTCGATACCAAGAGACAGTGGAGTAACGTCTAGCAGAAGAACGTCTTTCACTTCACCAGCAAGCACGCCACCCTGAACCGCTGCACCAATCGCAACAGCTTCGTCTGGGTTCACGTCTTTACGTGGCTCTTTGCCGAAGAACTCAGTCACTTTAGCCTGAACCATTGGCATACGAGTCTGGCCACCAACAAGGATAACGTCGTTGATGTCGCTTACAGACAGGCCAGCGTCAGACAGTGCTACTTTTAGCGGCTCAAGAGAGCGCTGTACTAGATCTTCAACCAGAGACTCAAGCTTAGCGCGAGTCACTTTGATGTTCATGTGCTTAGGACCAGTTGCATCGGCAGTGATGTAAGGTAGGTTTACATCTGTCTGCTGTGCAGAAGACAGTTCGATCTTCGCTTTTTCTGCGGCTTCTTTCAGACGCTGCATCGCTAGCGGATCGTTCTTCAGGTTGATGCCCTGCTCTTTGTTGAACTCTTCAACCAAGTAGTTGATCATGCGGTTGTCGAAGTCTTCACCACCTAGGTGAGTGTCACCGTTGGTTGCCAATACTTCGAAAGTTTTCTCGCCTTCTACTTCGTCGATTTCGATGATAGAGATATCAAACGTACCACCACCTAGGTCGTATACCGCGATAGTGCGATCGCCGCCTTTCTTGTCTAGGCCGTATGCTAGAGCAGCTGCAGTTGGTTCGTTGATAATACGCTTAACTTCTAGGCCCGCAATGCGGCCTGCATCTTTAGTTGCCTGACGCTGTGCATCGTTGAAGTAAGCAGGAACAGTGATAACTGCGCCAGTAACTGCTTCGCCTAGGAAGTCTTCAGCAGTTTTCTTCATCTTCTTAAGAACTTCAGCTGATACCTGAGGAGCAGCCATTTTCTGGCCTTTCGCTTCTACCCATGCATCGCCGTTGTCTGCCTTAACAATGTTGAAAGGCATGATTTCGATATCACGCTGAACTTCTTCGTCTTCGAAACGACGACCGATCAGACGCTTGATAGCGAACAGTGTGTTTTCAGGGTTGGTTACTGCCTGGCGTTTTGCTGGCTGACCGACCAAAGTTTCACCGTCTTGGGTGTAAGCGATAACTGATGCCGTTGTACGCTCACCCTCAGCATTTTCAATTACACGTGGCTTGTCACCATCAAGTACTGCTACACAAGAGTTAGTTGTACCCAAGTCAATACCAATGATTTTACCCATCAGGTTCTCTCCGAAATTCATTTAGCTTATTTGCCAGTGTGCCATCGTGCTCCACCGACAATGCGGAATCATCCGCAGAAATTGGTTTACGATGTCGTATGACTACTAGATAAGGGCAGCCAAACACTTTTCAAGGGTGACAACGAAAAAAATTTCAAAAAAATAAAAAAGCCCGCATCGCTGCGGGCTTGCTAAACAACACGCCCAATTACGCTTGGGTATCGATGCTGCCTGATGCCGCTTTAGACACCATGACCATTGCCGGACGAACCACACGACCGTTCAGCTCGTAGCCCTTCTGCATAACCAGCATCACGGTATTCGGCGCGTGCTCGGCACTTTCCTGCATCGCCATCGCCTGGTGCTGCTCTGGGTTGAACGCCTCGCCAACTGGGTTCAGCTGGTTCAGGCCGAATTTCTCTACCGTGCTCATCATGGTCTTCAGGGTCAGCTCGACACCTTCAACCATTGGCTTGATAGCTTCGTCGTTCTTGTCGGCCATCTCGATGGCGCGTTCCATGTTGTCGATAACCGGCAACAGCTCTTCGGCAAACTTGTTCAGGGCAAATTTACGAGCCTTGTCGATTTCCTGCTCGGTACGGCGACGCATGTTCTCAACGTCAGCACGGGCACGCAATACATCGTTCTGTTGCTCTTTCGCTTTCGCATCGCTAGCCAGCAATGCCGCTTCAAGCTCAGCAATACGTGCAGCCTGCTGCTCTTCAAGGGTCATTTCGACGACTTCATCCTGCTCAACAGCATCAGTTTCCACTGTCTCAACAGCTTCTTGCTGAAGCTGCTCGTCCTGTACTTTTTTCTCTTCGTTGCTCATGCTTTCGCTTCTCCACCAAAATCATGTTTTATGAGAATAGGCTGAAAACCTATCCTAAAAACGGGTTGATGGGCATATTATGGGGATGAACCTCAATGATTCAAGCCGATATAGCTCACAAAGCGCGACAACTCTCTCATCCTGACGCTATACTGGCTCACTCTTCATCTGTCGGATCATGGACATGACGCGTGTTTTTCAGACCATTGCGATAATCGGCAAGCCCCGTAATCCCGAGGCCCTGCAAACCCACCAAAGCCTGTACACATGGTTAGTAGAGCGTGGCTACGAGGTATTGGTTGACCACCGGTTAGCCAACGACGTCGACCTGCCACAGGCCGCCTTTTGCGACTTACTGACCATCGGCGACAGGGCCAACCTTGCCATCGTGGTAGGCGGTGATGGCAATATGCTGGGTGCAGCACGTGTATTATCCCGCTTCGACATCGCGGTGATCGGGGTGAACCGTGGCAGCCTCGGCTTTTTGACCGACCTGGATCCCGACGACTTCGAATCCGAACTTGAAGATGTGCTAAACGGCCAATTTGTCGTCGAAAAACGCTTTTTGCTCGAAGCCGAAGTGCACCGCCACGGCCAGATAAAAAGTCGCAATGCCGCACTTAACGAAACCGTGCTCCATCCCGACAAAATCGCGCATATGATCGAATTCGAGGTCTACATTGACGAGAAATTCGCCTTCTCGCAGCGATCTGACGGCCTGATCATCTCGACCCCGACCGGCTCTACCGCCTACTCGCTCTCAGGTGGCGGCCCGATCCTGACCTCCGAGCTCAACGCGATTTCGCTGGTGCCGATGTTCCCGCACACCCTGTCTTGCCGGCCGCTGGTTGTTGACGGCAGCAGCCGGATCAAGCTGATGGTATCACCGACCAACGGCAGCACCCTCGAGGTAAGTTGCGACGGCCAAGTCTCGCTGCCCGTCAGCCCCGGCGATGAGATCCACATCTACCAAAGCCCAGACACGCTCAAGCTAATCCACCCCAAGCACTACAGCTACTACGAAGTGCTGCGGGGCAAACTCGGCTGGTCAAGCCGCCTGTTCTGAGCCAGAACTCCCCATCAAGCCAACCTTCACGGTTGGCTTTTTTTATCGCTGTTTTTCATCACCTTAACGTAAATCAAATTTTGCTCTGAAAATTCACACTCAGTACTTTACTGTACCTACATACAGTATATACTGTATGGAAAAACAGGTGTTGATTTGAACAGGTAAACACACATGCTGGCTCACATGACAATCTCAAACTTTGCCATTGTCAAAAACCTTGAATTCGAACTGAAACCAGGTATGACAACCATCACCGGTGAAACCGGTGCCGGTAAATCCATTGCCATCGACGCGCTCGGCCTTTGCCTGGGCGATCGTGCCGAAGCCTGCATGGTTCGACCTAACGAAGACAAGGCCGAGATCTCAGCCACCTTTTCGCTGCTCAACAACCAAACCGCACGCCGCTGGTTGGAAGACAACGAACTGATCGACGGTGATGACTGCATCCTGCGCCGGGTGATCACCAAAGAAGGCCGCTCTCGTGGTTTCATCAACGGCAGCCCGGTACCTGCGTCTCAGCAAAAAGCCCTTGGCCAACTGCTGATCAACATCCACGGCCAGCACGCCCACCAACAGCTGATGCGCCCTGACTACCAACAACAAATGCTGGATCAGTACGCCGGTCACCATCACCTGATGGACCAAACCCGCGACAGCTACCAGATCTGGCGTCAGGCCAACAACGAGTACAAGCGCCTAGTTCAAAGTCGCGAGGAAAACGAAGCCCAGAAACAACTGATCCAGTATCAAGTCAAAGAGCTCGACGAACTGGCTCTGGGCGAAGACGAATTCAGCGAAATCGAAGAAGAACACAAGCGCCTGTCGAATTGCGGCGAGCTGGCGGTATCAAGCCAGACAGCCCTCTCGATCCTCTACGATAGCGAAGAGTGCAATGCGCTCAACATGCTGCAGATGGCCAGCCAGCAAGTGTGCAACCTAGGCGAAATCGACGCCAGCCTGAGCACGATTCCGCAGATGCTCGAAGAAGCCATCATCCAAGTACAGGAAGCCAGCCAAGAATTGCGCAGCTACCTTGATAATCTGGATATGGATCCGCAACGCCTGATTTACCTCGAAGAGCGTCTGGCCAAGATCATGTCACTGTCGCGCAAGCACTACGTGATGCCGGGCGAGCTTTATGCCAAGCACCTAGAGCTCAAGCAGGAGCTCGAGAACCTGGACTGCAGCGACGAGCGCCTAGAAGAGATCGCCGAAGAGGTAGAAGCATTACGCCAGCAGTTCATTGCCTGTGCCGAAAAACTCAGCAAGAGCCGCCAGCGCTATGCCAAAGAACTCGACAAGAAAATTTCCGACAGCATGCACCAACTCAGCATGGAGCACGGGATCTTCAGCATCGATATTCAAAGCGACGCCGAACGCATGCTCAGCCCACTAGGGTTCGATACCATTACCTTCTTGGTATCCACCAACCCGGGCCAGCCACTCCAGCCGTTGGGCAAAGTCGCCTCAGGCGGTGAACTGTCGCGGATCTCATTGGCAATTCAGGTGATCACTGCCCAGAAGGTCGAGACCCCAAGCTTGATTTTCGATGAAGTAGACGTAGGTATCAGTGGACCGACGGCTGCCATTGTCGGCAAGATGCTGCGCACTCTGGGCGAATCAACCCAGGTAATGTGTGTTACCCACCTGCCACAAGTGGCCGGTTGCGGCCATCAGCAGATGTTCGTGGCCAAAAAAGCCAGCGAGGGACAGACCGAAACCAACATGTACCCGCTGAGCCAAGAAGACCGGATCAACGAGCTGGCTCGCCTGCTTGGCGGTAGTGAAATCACCGAACGCACCCTGGCCAACGCAAAAGAGCTGCTGTTTGCCGCGTAAATAACATAGAATTATGTGAATGATGCAACTTATTGGTTGTACCGCAGTCTCATTTACAGTTTTTTTCTTCAACGCTTTTTTACTTCTGCCAAGCGGTTGTTTATTATCGCAGCAGAAGTAACGCGAATTTGCCGGGATGCTATGAGTTGGAAAAATCTTGCTGCCATGACGTTGGCAGTCAGCTTGCTAGGCGGGTGCTCAGTTCTTGATAAGCTGGTATACCGTATTGATATCAATCAGGGGAACTATCTGGAGCAAAAGGATATTGATACCCTGAAATATGGAATGAACAAACAACAGGTTGAGTTCGTACTAGGCTCGCCGATGCTGGTAGAGCCGGAATACCCAAACACTTGGTATTACGTTTACTACCACAAGCCGGGACATGAAAAGGCGGAGCAGAAAAACCTGATCTTGCGTTTCAATGGCCAAAACCAGCTGATCAGCCTTGAGGGGGATTACCCGAAAGGAGCTGGTTTCATGAGTGCGGCCAACTAAGCACTACCCTAACCGATAAAACAAAAAAGCTCGCTATAGCGAGCTTTTTTCGTGTTTGAAAGACCACATTCGTTCAACAGTGAACCGGAACGGGATCAATCGCCTTTTGCAGCCAATGCCTCTTGCTTGGCCTGCTCGGCACGCTTACGGCGAATATCTTTGGGATCGGCCAGCAACGGACGGTAAATCTCGATACGGTCACCATCATGCACAGTCGCATCCAAGCGAACATTGCGGCTAAACACCCCAACCTTGTTCTGCTTCAGGTCAATCTCTGGGTGCTGCTCCAGCACGCCTGATTGCTCGATAATATCCTGCACCTGTGTATCCGGTGTCACCGTCAGGCGGATCACCTTCTGAATATGAGGCAGCGCATACACCACCTCGACATGGATCAGCTTCTCGTCAGAACCCATAGACTTCTCTCGCTCGCTGCGTGAACGCATTCACCATATTGTTCGTCAATTCTCGGAACACCTTACCGAACGCCGCTTCCACCAACGCATTGGTAAACTCAAAATCCAACTTCAGCTCTACCTTGCAGGCCTCGGCATCCAACTCAATAAAATGCCAACCACCCACCAAGCTGCGAAACGGCCCCTCAACCAACTGCATGTCAATTTTAATGCCCTCGGTGATCGCGTTGCGGGTCACGAACGTTTTCTTGATCCCCGCCTTGGAGACATCCACCGACGCCATTACATGCTGCCCAGAGCTTTCCAGAATTTTCGTACCGGAACAGCCCGGCAGGAAAGTCGGATACGATTCAACATCATTGACCAATGCAAACATCTGCTTCGCGCTGTACGGCACAAGCGCAGAACGGCTAATCTGAGGCATAGCTTCTCCTTTACCCACGGAACATGCCGCATCCCACAGCCAAGCCGCACGCGACAAAGCCTATGAGAAGGACAACCGCAATGATACCATTACAACGCTAACAGCCAAAATTAGCATACTTGGAGCATCATAACCTATTGATGTTCAAGTAAGGATACTTCGACCAGAAGCCATACGGCTGGCTGGGACTACAGAGAAAGAGCAATTTATGGCAAAGAAACCAAGCAAACCAAACAGCAATACCATTGCTAAAAACAAAACGGCCCGCTTTGAATTTGCAATTCATGACGAATACGAAGCCGGCCTGTCGCTACAGGGCTGGGAAGTCAAAGCCATTCGCGACGGCAAGGTCAACATGACAGAGAGCTATGTCTTCCTGCGTAACGGCGAAGCCTTCATTTCCGGTTTGACCATTACCCCGCTCAACGTCGCCTGCACCCACGTCGTTGCCGATCCAACACGTACCCGCAAGCTACTGCTGAACCGCCGAGAGATCGACAAGCTAGCAGGCGCAGTTAACCGCGACGGCGAAACCATTGTGGCGCTGAGCATGTACTGGAAGGCATCCTTTGTTAAACTGAAGATAGGTACCGCGCGCGGTAAGAAGCTTCATGACAAACGTGCAGACACCAAAGCCCGCGACTGGCAGCGTGACAAAGCCCGCATCATGAAAAGCAGCAACCGCTAAGCGTTTTTGATTGTCGATGTTGGTAAGTGGTTGTTTATCAGCCAGTCAGTACACGTATAGCCGCATGGCTATTGACGGTAGCAATTAATCTGCTAACATCGATCGAACTCTGGGGCTGATTTAGGATTCGACAGGATCACGAAGGCTTGTGGAGCATGCCGAGGTGCGGTTGGCCTCGTAAAAAAACCGCAAAAAATAGTCGCAAACGACGAAAACTACGCACTAGCAGCTTAATAACCTGCTCAGAGCCTGCCCTCCCTAGCTTCCGCTTGTAAGACGGGGAATCAAGGGCAGTCAAACCCAAACAAGATAGCGAGGGAATCTTTGGCTAGAGAGATGAACCGCGAAATAGAATTCTGGTATGTGTTTGCATAGCGTGTCAGTTCGCAGTGTAGATACGAGAATAAAGACTGACTAAGCATGTAGCGCCATCTGTTAGACTGGTTTTGGACGCGGGTTCAAATCCCGCCAGCTCCACCAAATACACATTTAAAGACGTCCTAGGGCGTCTTTTTTTGTATCCTCAGCAAATAAAATCAATAGCTTAGCGTCCATTCCGATTCTATAGTGTCCAAACACATCTTTGCTTTTTAGGTACACCAAAAGGTACACTGATTTTAGTGTATCAATTTGGTGTACCAATGATGGCGAGAACAACGACTAGATTAACGGACATAGAAATCAAATCTGCGAAACCAAAGGAAAAGGAGTACACACTCTCTGATGGTGATGGACTCCGGCTACGGGTCAAAAAGAACGGCTCAAAGTTATGGCTGCTGAACTATACACATCCAATAAAAAAAAGCCGCACTAACTTCGGATTAGGCAAATACCCAGAGGTATCCCTTGCCAAGGCTCGCAAATACGCACTAGAAGCAAAAGAGTTACTCGCTCAAGGGATTGATCCTCAAAAAGACAAAAAGCGACAGCAAGAAGAGTACAAAACCATCCACCAGCACACGTTTATCAATGTGGCTAAAGAGTGGTTTGAAATTAAGTCAGACGATGTCACCCCTGATTATGCTGTTGATATCTGGCGCTCTCTTGAGCTGCATATCTTCCCTTATCTAGCCGAAATTCCGGTTAAAGAAATCACAGCACCGCAAATTATCGAGCTACTAAAGCCTATAGAAGCCAAAGGCAGCCTAGAAACCGTAAAGCGCCTAGCACAACGCCTGAATGAAGTAATGAACTTCGCAACTAACTGTGGCTTGGTTCACGCGAACCCATTAACAGGTATAAAAGCCGCTTTCAAGAAACCCAAAAAAGAGAACATGGCATCGCTCAAACCAGCGGAGCTACCAGAACTTATTGGTGCCATCGCTAACGCCAGCATTAAGCGTACCACGCGATGTTTAATTGAATGGCAACTTCATACCATGACACGGCCTAGCGAAGCTTCTGGTGCTATGTGGAAAGAAATTGATTGGGATGAGAAAGCTTGGATCATCCCAGCTGAACGTATGAAAAAGCGTAGAGAGCACCGTATCCCTCTCACGGAACAAATGCTGGAGCTTCTTGAGGTAATCAAACCTATCAGTGGGCACCGTGAATTTATCTTCCCCTCTGACCGTGACCCAAAGAAACCATGTAACAGCCAAACAGCGAATATGGCACTAAAGCGTATGGGGTTTGCAGGGCGCTTGGTCAGCCATGGCCTACGCTCACTGGCAAGTACAACACTCAATGAACAAGGTTTTGATAGAGATTTAATCGAAGCAGCTCTAGCGCATGTGGACGACAATCAAGTGCGCAGCGCTTATAACCGTACCGACTACCTGGAACGCCGCCGTCCAATGATGTGCTGGTGGAGCGGGCATATAGAAGAGGCATCTAAAGGAAAGCTATCCATGACGGGCTCTTTATTACTAAAGGCCGTTATCTAGCGGTCATAATTAGCCACCAGCGATAGTGATACCGGTGGCCATCACCCTCGTCGCTATGCTTTTTAATAAACAAAGGTGGAAGTGGTAGAGCATTTTATGATGAAAATAACTTAGCCTCCGATCTATCAAGTGTCCGATTAGAACTAGACATCCAGCCAAATGCTGATTCATCAATAAAGTGGCCCTCGTACTTGCTTGAATCAGCAAAATCATCCCCCTTATGGTAGTTCACATAAATAGGGCGATAATCCATTTTCAATGGCATGCAACAAAACACTATGCACTCAAACCGATTTCTTATATACGTATCATTGTTCCTATACCTTACCCATGTTAACTTGTTCTTTATAATGACTTTTTGAGGAAACATAATGATATACAATCCAGCACGTTCACTTGAACTATTAAGGTTAGGTGCAAACAACAGCAACGCTACATTTAGAGATCAGCAAGAAGACGCTATACAACATATAGTTGAAGGACGAGGTAAATTATTAGTTGTACAGAAAACAGGCTGGGGTAAAAGCTTCGTATATTTCATTGCAACTAAATTGATGAGAGAAAGTAACAAAGGACCAGCTTTATTAGTATCTCCTCTCATTGCACTCATGAGGAATCAGGTTGAGGCTGCGCGCAGAATGGGCTTAAGAGCGGAAGCTATTCACAGTGACAATAGAAGTGAACATTCTAGAATAGAGCAAGAGTTTATTGCTAATGAAATAGACATTCTTCTAGTTACCCCTGAGAGATTAGGTAACCAAGACTTTAATAGTAATGTGTTAGCACCAATGACTAAAGATGTGTCACTACTTATTGTTGATGAAGCACATTGTATATCTGACTGGGGACATGACTTCCGACCTCACTATCGACTACTTGAACGTATCATTCGAGCTCTTCCATCCAATATGCGTTTACTAGCTACAACGGCGACAGCTAATAGTCGTGTGACCACTGACTTACAATCAGTTTTAGGTCCTGAACTAACGATTGTTCGTGGCGATTTAGACAGAAGCTCCCTAACCCTTCAAACAATTTCTCTATCCAGTCAAGCTGAACGACTTGCATGGTTAGCTGAACAATTAACGTCTTTGCCCGGACACGGAATTGTATATACTTTGACTATAAGAGATGCCAATCAAGTTTCTAACTGGTTGAAAGAAAATGGAATTAATGTCGAGGCATACTCTGGAGATACAGGAGAAGACAGAGAACGTTTAGAGCAAGCCTTATTCAATAATGAGATAAAAGCTTTGATCGGAACAACGGCATTAGGAATGGGATATGACAAACCAGACTTAAGCTTCGTGATCCACTATCAAGCACCTAGTTCAGTAGTAGCTTATTACCAACAAGTAGGCCGCGCGGGGCGAGCTCTAGACAATGCATATGGCATATTACTCAGTGGGCAAGAGGAGAATAATATCAATGACTTTTTTATAGATAATGCTTTTCCATCTGTAGACGAAGTTAACCAAATCATAGCTAAACTAGAAGAAAATCACACAGGCTTATCCCTAAATGAACTAATGGCTAGCCTGAACATTGGAAAGAATAGACTTGAACACACAATTGACCTGTTATCACTAGAATCTCCACCGCCACTAATAAAAAATGCATCAAAATACCAATTAACTACTTCAAGATTGAGCGAGGAATTCTGGTCCCGAGCAGATCGGCTGACAAGCTTAAGGCGTGAAGAACAAGCTCGAATGAAGCAATATGTGGAATTAGAAACCGGACATATGGAGTTTCTAATAACAGAACTCAACGGAGATCCTAGCCTTGCAACTCCACCGAGTTTACCAATGCTTCCCACAACTGCTAGCCCAGAAAAAATAATTGAAGCAATGACATTTCTGAAACGTACAGGCCTTCCTATTGAACCAAGAAAACAATGGCCTGCAGGTGGTTTGCCTCGTTATAACGTCAGAGGTAGAATCCGCCCAGAAGCACAAGCTAATGTGGGTATGTCTTTGTGCATATGGGGAGATGCAGGATGGGGGAGCATAGTTCAACAAGGAAGATATGTGGATGAGCATTTTTCTGATGAATTATTGGATGCTTGTGTTGAGTTATACTTAAAATGGCAGCCAAACCCAACTCCAACATGGGTCACTTGCATGCCGTCACTACGTCATCCAGATCTCGTTCCTGATTTTGCTAGGCGTCTCGCTGAAGCACTAGAACTACCATTTTATCCTGCATTGGTTAAACTTGAGCATTGCCAAGAACAAAAGTGCATGGCGAACAGTATGCAACAGGCTCAGAACATAGATGGCTCAATGGGAGTAGACCTAGAACTTATCCAGTCTGGCCCGGTTCTTCTAATTGATGACATTGTAAACTCAAGATGGACATCTACCGTCGCAGCTTGGTTACTCCGTAGTAACGGTAGTGGTGATGTCTGGCCGCTTGCACTTTCACAAACTGGACATTAGAAATGACTTTTTCCCTATCTCCCAATACTCAGGCTATCCTGCTACTCACTGCGCCACTTATTGCAGGGCGCAATGAAAAATCAGTAGATCTGATTAAGCCACATGAATATAAAAAGCTTGCTCGCTATTTGAGAGAAATAAAGCGTCAGCCTTCTGACTTATTAACTAACGATGCGAAAGAACTAATACAAAGCTGCAGCCATATCATCGATACAGATCGTATTACACGATTAATTGGACGAGGCTTTTTACTCAGCCAAGTCGTAGAACAATGGAGAGCTCGTTCTATTTGGGTTATCAGTCGAGCAGACCCGCTATACCCTATGAGACTAAAAAGATCTCTAAGAGAGAACGCTCCTGCGTTGCTATATGGTTGTGGTGATGCAAGCCTATTGGAAACAGGTGGCCTTGCCGTCGTGGGACCAAGAAAATCAGATAATGAACTGCAGGTTTACGCTAATGAGATTGGTCGTTTATGTGCAACAGCACAGAAAACTCTCGTTTCTGGAGGAGCAAAGGGAGTAGATCTAGCAGCTATGACTGGGGCTCAGTTAGCTGGTGGTGTTGTTTGTAATGTGATGGCTGAAAATCTAGAACAAGCAGCTATTAATAGGGATAACAGGGAGCATATCTTAAACCAAAAACTGGTCCTTGTTTCTGCTTATGACCCTAAAGCAGGATTTAATGTTGGTCATTCAATGCAAAGAAACAAACTAATCTATGGTTTATCGCAAGCAGCATTAGTAGTAGACGCAACAGTCAATAAAGGTGGTACATGGGCAGGTGCTGCTGAGCAGTTAGATAATTTAAACTTAGTTCCTGTGTACGTTCGTTCATCCGGCTCAGCAAGTAGTGGGCTAGATGCTCTCAGGAACAAAGGTGCGATTTCTTGGCCGAATCCATCTACCTCAATAGAAATGGCTGAACTTATCGAGAGACAACATATTCAAAAGCATAACTCTTCGATGCATGTAACTGGGTCTTTGTTTGATAACCTCCCACAACATGATGTTTCAGAATCAATGGAACACAATGTTCAGCTGCCAGAAAACAATGAGCCTAAACAGAGCTTGAGAGAAAGGCTTTACACCGTCGTACAAAGTTTACTAATAGAAATGTTAGACAAACCAATGAACGAAAAAGAAGTGGCAGAAGAACTCAATGTATCAAAAAGTCAAGCTGCTGCTTGGTTAGCATTATTGGTTAAAGAAGATAAGTTAACTAAGCTGACAAAACCCGTTCGTTATATAATTAAGCAATAAGAAAAGCATTGCTAGTTAACTATTTATCTAACTAGCAAGAAGAGACAAAATTAGAGTATTTCATAGACGCTCAGACAATTACGTATAGGCTCCTATAACTAGGAGTCTAATTTATTCCAATGCCTTTTCACCGTAGCTATCCCAATTGCCAAGGCTTCAGCTGTTTTACGTTGCGACAACCCTTCTGCTTTTTTAGCCTGTACTGAAAGTGTCGTAGTTCGAGCAGAAGGTCTTCCAAGTTTTTTACCTTGAGCCCTAGCCCGAACCAATCCCTCTTTCGTGCGCTCCCGAATCCGATTACGCTCAAACTCAGCAAAAGCAGAAAACATTTGCAGCATCAGCTTTCCCTCTGCGCTTGATAGGTCAGCTACCGGTAAATCTAAACAGACAACTTTCATGCCTTTGTCAGTAAGTAGATTGATAGTGTTTTGAACATCAATGTTATCTCGCCCTAAACGGTCTAACTTTAAAACCACCAGCATATCTCCGCTTTCCATCTGGTGGTTTATCAAGAGCTGAAACTTCTCTCGCTTCATCGCTTCAACTGAACCAGAAACAGTTTCGCTAACAGCGCGAGAATCTGAAACCTCATACCCTTTCTGGCGAATAGCAATGATTTGGTTTTCTGTAGATTGTTCGGTTGTAGAAACACGACAATAAGCAAATATACGCATTGGTTACTCATTCTTAGTTTTGGTATCAAATACTGGGGCATCATATATCTTTGGTATCACAAATCAACAACCCTAGTTTGATGATACCCACAAAGTAAAATAAAAGCTGGTATCAACATACGAATGTTTTTTGATACCAGCCATAAATAGACGTTACGTTAAATTCCCTGCTCTCTTGCAGCTGCTAGCATCCTTTGTAAAAGAGCTGCATCTGAATCATTAGTTTCTGGCTTCGGCTTTGCTAGTTTCTTGAGTAGCTCAGCTTGCCGATAGTCAGCAACGTCACCATAGCTATAGAAAGTAGTGAGAACACCTTCATGCCCAAGGTTCTGACTCCAAGCCTTAAATTCCTCCGCATTGCAGCATAGCTGCTCTCCTAACCGAACCAGCGTGTTGCGAAAGCTGTGTGGATTGTAGTAAGGCAATTCCGCTAGCTTAAAAGCCTGCTTAAAAATCCGCCTTATTGGCCCAGCTGTAGTCCAGTGCTCTCGTGTTAGTCCCATCGATTCAAACTTCCGGCTTGGGTTATTCTTCACCTTGGTTCTTGGAAACAAAGGATCATCGGGGCCAAATGACAGCTCGTGCATTAAATAGCTAACCCACTCGGTGAAAATCTGTTGAGGTCGCTCTCCTACCGGGAAAAAGTAAGTCGTAAAGGTTTTACTAAACTTGGTCTTTACCTCTCTGGCATCTTGATACAAGCTTTGCTCCGCCACATCCACATGCTTGATTTTCAACGAAGCGATTGCACTGTCGCGGGCTCCCGTTAGCAATGTGAAAGCCACCAGTGCGCGATCCCTCATTTCAATACTGGTTATGCTCGGCATTGCCTCTAGAACTTTATTGACCTGCTCAATCTTCGGCACAGGCTTTTTGCGTTTTGCATTAGCAATCCGAGCATCCTTTTCGGAGAGGTTGAAATACTCTGTATCACTGTAATTGACGCGAGAACGGTAGCCATCCTGAAGTGCTAGCCACTGAAAGAATGTTTTTAAATGACGTAGCGTTGTATGCACTGTTGCTTTGCTGAGCGGTGTATCCGTAACTACATTCTTTTGCTCCACCAAATACTTCTTAAATCCAACTGCTTGTTGGCGATGAAACTGCTTAAAATCCTTGTATTTTGTGTAGACCTCAAAACGATTAATTGCTTTAGTAACTCCATCAATAGAGACGTCGCTAAGTCGTTTAGCTTCTCTCAAAAACTCGCAATAATTTCGGATAGCGCGAACGTTACTTGTGTTGTGTTTTTTCATGATCTTCGATGCCTCAAGCTAGGGACAATTTAGGAGAGGGCAAACCCTCACAATTATGTGTTTTTGTGCCTACGGCACTTTCCACCTGAAACTCTCTTCGAATTGCCTCTAACTGCCTCCAACTGAAGAATCGATTGATCTTTGAATCACATTCATTACAACGTGCAAACATACGCCCAATGCCATTTTCTGGTTGGATAAATTTTGCAGTTTCAGGGTTCGGTTTCCTTGGTGCTCTACACTTTAAGCAATACATTTCGCCTTCCTTACATTGACTCCTTTGTTTGTCCTTCTGTTGTTGAAGAAATAACCTTAGATCTGTTCCTAAAATAAGGAGAGGACGAACCTCAGCAAACACAGGTAGGCCATGTCTGATCCAATTTCTCACCGTCTTTTTATGCACACCATACAACTTCGCAACTTCCTCCACCGTGTAACTACGGTGAATTTTGGCTAGCCTAGGGTTCAATCGCTTAGCAGCCATAGACCCTCCAGATGATGAGCTGTGAAATACAAATGGAAAGTTGCACACATCGCACATACAGCAAGCATTGGTCTAAAAACAACTGGTCGTTACGCATGCTCAACTCCAGAATTTCGGCTGGCTGCTATTCTCTGTTCTAACCACTGATTAACCTCTTCTTGAAGCCACCCAATCGCACGATCTCCCAGAGATATCGATTGAGGGAAATCCCCCTTGGACATACGTAAGTAAATGGTGCTGCGAGATAGGCCAGTTTCTTGAATAACTTCTGGCAGACGGATGATTTTATTAGACATTAAAAAACCTCTTGGTCGTTTATCGGATGACCAAGAGGTTATTGAAATGATGCATTGGTAAATCCTAACAAGGGAAACCAAATTCCTAATTAGGTTTTGTTATTTTTGCCTTCTTTCTAGCGCGGGCTCTACTTGGGTTAGTATTTTACGAATAGAGTCATCAGATAACGGGGCACCTGCCAGTTCTGTCATAGACTGTACAGCGGAAGTTACTCCACGCGCTGAAGGGTCAATATCCAACTGCTTACAAAGCGCCCCAATAAGAGTAAGTAATGTATTACGCTCTCTTGCTGCTAGTGGTTTGTCTTCATGAGTGAGAGTAAGGGGATCATCTTGTAATGATTGAACAAAACGTGTGAGTTCGTTCGTCTTGATTACATATTGGCAGCTATGATCAGTGAGACAACAAGAATCTTCGTAATTTCCTATACCATCAACTTGGTTCCTCATAAGACTGAATAAAAACGATATATTATCAACTTCATCATCAGTCAAATCGTCATATAAATTATCACCATCACGTGCGAGGAAATCATCAACGGAAATACCTTTGGGCTCTAAAATGAACTCCAGTCCACTTTGAATCTCTGCTAAATTTTCTTCAGTTTTATCCAAAGACTCTTTTTGAAGCCTGCAAACCACCTCCCCTTGTTTTAGATAAAGACCCTGTGCATCTGTAACAATAGGCTCCGGCCCATTGACTTCATTTTGATATAGTCGCTCAATTTCTAGAGATTCCACACCTATCATGGCTAAATCCCATATACCATCGACGACATGAACGTTTCCATCAAACAAAAACCACTTGTTACCATCTATCGGAACAGCATCATCATCTATACAAACAGAATATGGCTCGTCTAATACTTCACCTGTTACTAAATCGGTTTCCAACAAAACCGAATCACCATCCTGACCAGAAACTATTCGCCCCTTGATTGCAAGGGCTTGATTTATAAGCCGCACAGAAAGTGTCAAATGCTTATCCATTGCCAATCCATAGATATCAGATAAAGACACGGGCTCTTCTAATGAGTCAGACAGGTACCTTGTAGCCTCATCTAGCGTGAAAAAATTTTTTAATTTAAATAACTTACTCATTTCCCTTTATGTACAACCTTTTGCTTAACCAGCAACCAGATGTGATGATTTCATCAAATCTTATTAGAGCGAATCATATCACTAACGCTTCACTCATTTTCTATTCAAAATAAGAACCAAACCCCGGCACCTCCCTTTATTGAACAGGGGTTTGTATCTCCTCCAAAAGCCCAAACACCACCAACTAGAGCACTTTATTTAAAATAAAAAGTCATCGAAAACAGGACAGACATTGAGTCTAAATCCATACTGTAAACACATCCCCTGCTTTTATACGGAAATTGGGAATCTTTGACCACAAGGTAAACTTGTTATGTCGAAAATCACCAATCCTATAGAAGAGATTAAGCTTCTTCAAATGATCGCCCTCCAACGAGGTGGGAAATGTCTTTCTACCCAATGGGAAAGCTCTACCACTAAAATGCGCTGGCAATGTCATGCTAGGCACGTTTGGGAGGCGGTATCCACCAAAATTAAGCAAGGCCGATGGTGTCCAACCTGCAACCAACCTAAACGCGGCACTACAGAGGAAATGCATCAAATCGCAGCTAAACATAATGGTCGATTACTCTCCGATAAATATGTGAATGCCAAAACCAAGCTAGAATGGCAATGCACACATGGACATACCTGGTATGCAAGTCCTGATAAAGTCAAGCGAGGCACGTGGTGCCCAACCTGCAATAAGCCAACAAAACTTACCATTGAAGAAATGCATAAAATTGCCTCATTCCGTGGGGGGAGATGCTTATCAACACAATACATCAATACTGACACCAAGTTGATTTGGCGATGCGCTTGTGGCTATGAATGGCAAGCAACACCATATAAAGTCAAAAAAGGGACATGGTGTCCGAAATGTGCAGGAACATTACGCAAAACTTTAAATGAAGCACAGGTACTTGCCAAACAAAAAGGAGGTGAGTGCCTATCAACTGAGTATGTGAATAAGACCTCTCAGCTGTTGTGGCGATGTCAGCATGGCCACGAGTGGAGCGCCCCCTTGCGTTCGATCGAAAACGGGACATGGTGTTCTGTGTGCAAGCAAGGTGAACACCTACAGTTTAATGCGGTAGTAGCCTTAATAGAGAGTAAGGGGGGACGGTGCTTCTCCACTAGTATGAAAAATCCATCTGAAAAATTAAAAGTCGAATGTGCATATGGACACGTCTGGTATCCAACGGCTCACACGCTCGTAAAAGGGCACTGGTGTCGAGTTTGTGCAGGTCAGGCTTCAATAAATCTGTCTCGACTTCGTTCACTCGCCAATGAACGAGGCGGGAAATGTTTATCGGCGACGTACAAAAACAATTTAACTCCAATGGATTGGGAGTGCTCCATTAGTCACCATTGGAAAGCAGTGGCTGCATCAATATTAGCGGGCAGTTGGTGTCCATACTGCTCAGCAGGACTTGGTGAGCGCATAACTAAGGCCCATTTTGAGCAGATATTCGGAGAAACTTTCGTGAAATACCGACCAGATTGGCTGGTTAATGATCGGGGGAATAAAATGGAACTAGACGGATATGCGGAAAAAATTGGGGTCGCCTTTGAATATGAAGGCGAACAACATTATTCCCTTAAAACTCATTTTATTAAGACTACAGAAGCACTCTCTCAACGCAAATTAGATGATATCGATAAGGCTAGATTATGCAAGGAACAAGGAATAAAGCTCATACAAGTGCCAGACATTTTTAGCAGATTACCTCTTAATGATATTCAATCTTTTATTATTGGTGAGTGTGAAAAGTTAGGCATAACCCTTACCCCAGAACAAAAGGCTTGTAAGATCGACTTGTCACCAGCATACAAAGCAAAAAACCATTTATATAAATCTCTTCAAAAAATCTGTGCAGATAAAGGGGGTAAGGTCATCAGCCCACACTACATAAATGCGACAACAAAGTTAACCTTTGAATGCCAAAAGGGCCACCAGTGGCAAACTACACCTTTCCAGATAAACAGTGGTGCTTGGTGCCATGAGTGTGGTGCAAAGAAGGCGAGCGATAGCCGAAGAACCTCACTCGAAAGTTTACAAGCTATTGCCACAAAAAACGGTGGGCTTTTGCTATCAAGAAGTTATGACCATTGTAAACAGAAACTCCTTTGGCAATGTGGGAAAGGTCACAAATGGGAAGCAACCTTGGCGACGATAAACAAAGGCCGTTGGTGTCCAACTTGTAACTGTAGAAACAACACATTAGAAGCTATTTATGACAAAGTCACCTCTCAAGGGGGACAGCTTATCGAATGTAAGTCCCCCCACCCTCAAGCATCAATCACTCTCAAGTGCTTAGTTGGTCACACTTGGACTACAAAAGTGAGGTATATCAGGGATGGGATGTGGTGTCCAAAGTGCAGTTCTCTTCGACTGGCGGAGCAATTGTCCAATGGTATCGACAAAGCTCGGGAGTTAGCAAACGCTAAAGGTGGAGTAATTATTTCTGAACGCTATGTAGGTGGATCAAAGAAAATGCGATGGCGCTGCGCTGCGGGGCACAATTTTGAAGCTAGTTTCGCGGTTGCAAAACGCCAATGGTGCAAGCACTGTGCAAAGCTAGAGCGCTCAAATAAAGCATTAAAACAATGCCATCAATATGCTATTAAACATGGAGGAGAATGCCTATCCAAACAATATCTGGCAGCAAAAGTAAAACTTACTTGGAAGTGTCGGCTAGGTCATTTGTTTGAAGCGACCCCAGACAATGTCAAACAGGGCAAGTGGTGTCCAGCATGTAAGGGAACTCGAATTAGTGATACAAAGCGAAGAAATACGCAAAAAAACAAATAAAATCATGACACAATGACAAATAGGTACACCACTCGGTACACCAAGAAAAATCAAACTGAAATATATACAGTAAAATCAAAACATTAAATTATCAATTCAACTTACGCCAGCCCACCAAACGTTTGGAAAGGGCCAACTCGAAAGAGTTGGCCCTTTTTGTATCTCTGCTATCTTCCGCTTAACGCAGTGCTTTGAGTACACCCAAGGATACATAGAATCCTCTTGTATTACGTTATGGCCGTATCATCACAGCCCTTATCTACCCCACCAAACATGTAATTGGCAGCTATCCCGCTTCACATTCAATGCTCAGAGTGACTTAACGCACAAGGCCTGACACATAAAGAAAAGGCCGCACAATGCAGCCTCTGAATATCAATAACTTTTCGTTTACCCAGCGTTTATTTTTGTTCGTGCTTCTTCATATGAAAATGAAAGCGTTCATGAAAATACGCTTGGATATGCTCTTCCATTTCCAATACTTTTTCATCAATACGATCACATAAGTATTGGTCACTGTTCATCGAGTTCACTTTATCTGTAGCCAATTGTTCAATCAGGATTTTTTGTTCGTCAGTGAGCGTTGCTAATGGCTTGTTATTCATAGGATGTTCTTTTCTTAAGAAGGCTGAAATTCTTGTTTAACGTTAGCATAGGGCGAGTAACTTTGTCTTACCTGAAAATTGGCATCTGTGTTTGAGCAAATCGATGCAAAAAACGTGTGATTGACCACTCTCCCTCTATGATTTACCTCACCACCTGCTTCAACCTCGCAAAGGTTTTCATCGTCTCGTTAGCAGGCATGTCGGCATAATCAGGGTTATTGGCCTTCAGCCAATATTGGCCCTGCTTGTCTTTCTTGACGACGCGTAAGAGGTACTGGTTGTCTCCGCTTTCATCTTGGATTTCGATAGCCATTGTCGTCCCCGTGATCGACCCGGCACTGGAGGGGGTCACTAATTCGAGCAACAGCAAATCACCATCATAGATCGGTGACTTACCACCGTTCATCGAATTACCGGATGCCCGAGCCAAGAAATGACGCTCAGGATCAACATTCATAAGATCAACCGCCATCAACTCACACTCATCATGATGCCCCGTTTTAAAATGGCCACAGGCAATTTTCAGATCCGGATAATATGGCAGAGACACTTGCGCCTTTTCTGGTACTTCTGTCTTTCCCGAATCCAAAGCTGTCACATTGGATACCTGCTCTGTTACTTGGTTGGTGACAATAGCTGGTGTACTGTCGCGATCGGTATATCTTGCAAGTAAGTAATCCACCAGCTCTTTGACCAAATCGTGCAAAATGGCCGCCTCACTCGGTAATACCTCAAAGTTGGCGCAAAAATGCTCCCCCTCAAGCCTGAACCAAGCATCAGCCTGTTTGCTGTTCTTTCCGATGAAAGCGTTAACTGGGTTAGCATGCCAATACTTCACCCATTGCTTATCGGTTGCCAACAGCGCTTGCTCTTTGGGTTTAAGATCTCTCTCTCGTAAGCGCGGATAACAAGAAAGTACTTGCCAGCTACGTGCCGCTAATTGTTCGATAGTCGGTGGTGTCTGGAAACCATCCAGCTCCAAAAAGGCTTCAAGCAATACCGCCTTAAAGCACTTTGTCATACTGGCTTTCTGAACGGCGTTAAACAGAAAATCATGATGACGTGCAATCACATTGCGTGTCGTGTCACTCTCACAATGCTGTGCGACCAAGCTAAACCAACTCTTATGCTGCTTGCTTACTTTGGCTAAATCATAGCCCGCTCGGTAAAACTCAACAGCTTGAGGTCGATGGCCTAAATGTCCCTCAAGGTTCAGGTAATCTTCTTCGGCGGTATTACGGTACTGCTTAGACAGCTGTTCCCAGAAAGCGATAATCTGCGGGTCAAGATTAACAAAACACCCTGCCCCCAAACGTGGCGCCTCACCGGATGACGAACGTAACGCACTGCTAGCTGCGCGTTGCCCCAAAGATAGCCCCAAGACCTCCTGCTTATTCAAAAATGTTCGATGGTTCCCGATGAAATCCAGCACGACCAAATGTGCCTTGCTTTCATGTCGCCTTAACCCACGGCCCAACTGCTGCAAGAAGATAATGTTGGACTCGGTAGGACGGAGCATCATCACGGTATCGATAGATGGCAGATCCGTCCCTTCGTTAAATAAATCCACCGAGAAAAGCACATGTACTTCCCCCTTATCGAGCAAGGTAAGCGCTTCGTTACGTCGCACAGGTGAGTCACTGTGCACCGCCAATGCTTTTAAACCTTGCTCGGCAAAAGCCTCATTGAACGCATCAGCCATGAAATCTGCGTGTTTTTTCGATACACAGAACGCCAGTGTGCGGCTCTGTTGATGCTGTTTCCAATGATGGAAAATGTGTTGTGCACGGCGCAAGGTCGCAAATTGTGCATCTAAGGCTTGTGGGTCAAACTTACCGTTACGCCAGGGGATTTCTTGATAATCAACAGCGTCATCCCAGATCCCAAAGTAATGGAAAGGAACGAGAATTTTCTCATCAATACCATGAACCAGATTACGCTCAAACACCAAATTGTCATGGCATAGCGAAAGGATATTGGCTTGATCGGTACGCTCCGGCGTGGCGGTTAAACCCAGCAAGAAGGTCGGCGTGAAGTAATTGAGAATATTAAGGTAGGTTTTTGCGCTGGCATGATGAAATTCATCAATCACGATATAGTCAAAGTGATCAGGGGAAAAACGATCAAGATGATGCTGGCGCCCCAATGTCTGCACGGACGCAAAGACCATCTCCTTGTCGAGCTCCTTCTCTTGGCCATGATAGAAACCCGATGACTTTTCTGGCCACAGTTTCGTATAGGTGTTCTGCGCCTGAGTCAGAATTTCTTCCCGGTGAGCAACAAACAACACCCGCTCGGCCGCCACCTGCTTGGCATCAAACGCTGACAGCCATGTTTTTCCCATTCCGGTGCCAAGTACCACTAACCCCCGTACATTACCCGCCAAGCGCGTCTGATGGAGGGCTTCCAATGCTTCAATTTGCGCAGAATTAGGCCCGACCTTTTCCTCGTCTGCATCAATCAAACCATTGCTTACCACCAATGCCAGTTTGGGTGGTTGACGGTTTTGCAAATAACGGGAGATCCACTCGTCAGTCAAAGGCTTTGCTGACGGGTGTGTAAATAAGCGATCAAATTGATTACGAATATTGGCAAACTGCTGTGCTGGATACGAATCCTCTGGCGGTTGATAGTCGTAGCGCAAACACCATTCGTGGGCGTCAGTCAGTGCCGTTTTACTGATGTTATTGGAGCCAATAAATGCGGTCCCTTCCATCAGGAGATCATTAGAATCAGACCGCACGAAAATGTAGGATTTAAGATGGAAACTCTGGTTTTGGGACTCGAATATTTTCACCTCGACCCCATCACCCTCTAATGCCAGTAGATACCGCAAAGCTATCGGATGGCTAATATGCAGATAATCTGAAGTGAGAATACGCAATATCAACTGCGTACCTTGGTGCTTATGGCGCTCAATGGCCTCGTTTAAGCTTGGGAGTAACAACTCCACACCTGACCGTTGGACAAATGAGACGGCTATCTCTATTTCAGTCGCACGGTTGATCGCATGCAGAAGTTGGGGAAGCAATGGATCTTCTCCCCCGGTAGTCAGCACATTGTGCTCCATTACCAAAGACGGCATTGTCATAACAGCTTTCCTAAATGACCGTATTCCTATTTCACCAAGTCGCTACGCTTCACCAACAGGGCATTGAGCCACTTTTCATGATCACGCCCGGGGCGCAAATCACCGGTGATCCACGTTTGCTTTACCGTCAACGAGGTATCAACCAATAACGCATCCAGCCCAATCTCATCCAAATTGGTAAATCGACGACCGTCTCGTTCCACTTCCTCTTTGCCATATTTGAACGAACAGTAAAAAAGACCTTCAGGTTTTAGTAAGGTTGCCAAATGCGCAAACGTAGCATGCAACTCATCAGCAGGAACATGTAGCAATGATGCACATGCCCAAATGCCATCAAACGAAGCAGGCGGAGCGGTAAATGTTGAAAATATTGCATGGTGAACCGACAAACCAGAATACTCGCTGGCCAACGCCACCATCGCATCACTGGCATCAAACGCAGTCACAGCAAAACCTTGGCCCACAAAATAATGGCTATCTCGACCAGAGCCACAACCTGCATCCAAAATCGCACCACCGAACGGCAATGCGGGAAGAAATGCCGAATACAGCGATGACATATCAACATTCACCGTACCGTCAAAAAAAGCCTGTGCGTTCACACTGTAATAATTTGGCATATTCCAATGACTTCAATCAGTTATTTTATCTCGGCAGTATACTGACAAACCCGAATAAACAAAAAGGGACAGGCATTGCCTATCCCTTTGTCAGTATATAGAAGCAATATCAGCCTACTGCCCCAATATCAAAACACCAATATCGCGCCCCAGATGATCACCACCAGCACGAGGGCGACGAATACTGCGGCGGAGCCGATATCCTTGGCGCGGCCGCTCAGCTCGTGATGCTCGGGGCCGATGCGATCCACCACCGCTTCGATGGCCGAGTTGATCAGCTCGGCAATCACCACCAGAAACAAGCTGGCAATCATCAACAGCTGCTCGAGTAGAGTTACCGGCAGGAAGAAGGTCGCGGCGGTCATGACCACCAGCAGTACCGACTCCTGACGAAAGGCCGCCTCGTTCTGCCAGGCGGCGCGCAGCCCCTTCATGGAATAGCCGGTCGCATTGATAATTCGCCTAAGGCCGGTGGTACTGGGTTTCATGCTGTCTTCTCTTTCTTGGTATGTATCATCAATCAAAGCTGAATATATCAGCCAGATTCTGTGTACGCCGCATTTTATCAGTGCGTTGCGGCAGTGTCCGCATAGTCTGCGATCGTTTGCAGGCTATGCGGCTACGCTTGCCAGCTATTACTCACCCGTTTCGCAGCTGGCCAGAATATCCAACCCGGGCTGGTAGACATGGGTCTGCACCGCCATCATGCCAAGCAGGGTATGGAACAGGTTGTCTTGCGATACCTTCTCCTGCTGCGCCTTGGCCTGCAGGCACTGGCGATCTATCCCGTGGCTTTGCTGGTAGGCAGGCGATAGCCACAAAATCAAAGGCACCCGCTTTTGTTCCCGAGGGGCGATGCCGTAGGGCAAACCGTGGAGGTAAACGCCATCTTCACCCAACGACTCGCCGTGATCCGACAAATACAGCATCGCGGTCTCGTGCTCGGTGTCATTCTGCTTGAGCAGCGCCACCACCTGGCTCAACACGTAGTCGGTATACACTATGGTGTTGTCGTAAGTATTGAGCAGCGCCTCGCGGCTGCAATCCTGGATCTCGCTGGTATCGCAGGTTGGAGTAAACACCTTGAACTGCTCGGGATAGCGGCGGTAATAGGTCGGGCCATGGCTACCAATAAGGTGCAGCACGATCAGGGTATCCTGCTTGGCATTGGCAATTTTCTCGGCAAGGCCATCGAGCAACACGGCATCGTAACAAGTACCGTCATGGCACAGGGTCGGATCGCTCTTGGGTGAAATCTCCATATGCTCCACCCGGTCGCACACCCCCTTGCAACCACCGTCGTTGTCTTTCCAGCTAATATCCACCCCGGCATGCTTGAGAATATCCAGCACCCCCTCCTCATGACGGGCGGCGGTAGCATTGTAGCTGTCATGGGTCATATCCGAGAACATACAAGGCAAGGATACCGCCGTGGCGGTGCCGCACGAGGCCACGTGGCGGAAACTCACCACATCCTCCTGTGACAGGCGCGGGTTGGTCTGGCGCGGGTAGCCATTGAGCGAATAGTTCATCGCCCGCGAGGTCTCGCCTACAACCAGCACCACCACATCGGGCTTGCCGCCCTCGGCAATAGCCATCGAGTGAGTATCACGGGCATCGGTCCCCAACACCTTGAACGGCAAGTTTTGCTCATACAGGCAATACTTGGCATAACGGAAGCTGGCGCTGAGGTAGTTGGTCGGGTTGATCAGCGCCTTGATCTCGCTGTGGTTGCGCACCAGCGAGGCGTAGTCTTTGTAGTAAAGCCCGGCAACCGCGCCGACAACCACCACGACTGCCAGCAACATCGCCAGCTTCTGCCCTATAAGCCGGATAACAGAAGAAGGGAAACGCACCTTCACCGCCACCAGCCACACCAGCGGCAACAGGGCCAGCGCACCAAACCACAGCAGCACCGACGGCGAAAGGTAGCTCGCAGCCTCGCTCTGGTTGGTCTCGAAGATATTGACGATCATACCGTAGTTGAAATACTGGCCGTAGTTGACCATGGCATAGGTGGCCAATGTCGACAGCACAATCAGCACCGCAGCCAGCGGCTTGTAGACGACAGGCCACAGCAGCAAGGTAAACAGTGCCACGCACAGCGCGGTGATAAGCAGCGGGATACTCAGCAAAAAGCCCCAGCTCAGGTTATCGGCCTGGGCCAGTATCGTCGTCAGGTGCTGCCACAGCGCCCAGTTCTGGAAAGAGGCAAAAAAGAGGGAGACCACCAGCACGAAGGCAAGGTGGCTGATACGGTGCTTCATAACGTCACCCATAGTTGAATCATTGTTGAATCCGATCACAGTTTTCTGATTTTTGCACAGCGTACAAAAAAATGTAAGAAAATGTGTCATTTTGAACTCAAAAAAGACCAGCCATACATAACCCAGCGGGGTATCGTCCCGGTCCATCGCCCAAAACCACTCGGTTACCTAGCTTTGTATCAATAATATGATCTCACTCCGCCCCAAGGGGACAAATGTCCTCCCTTTGTGCCTCGCTCCCTCTTTATAATCGCCGCCATACGACGTGGTTCACGGGCGCAACGACGACCCGTGAGCAATATAAGGATAATAATATGAATGTAGTGGTTCTGAACGGCCACCCTAACCTGGCCCAGTCAGTTGCCAACCGCACCATCTTGGCGGATCTGGCAGAGCAGACCAACTGGACGGTCAACCACGTTGCCGACTTCGACGGCAACATCGAGGCCGAGCAGGCACAGCTGCTCAACGCGGATGTGATCGTGGTGCAGTTCCCGCTGTACTGGAGCACCTATCCGGCGGTACTGAAAAAGTGGGTTGACGATGTCTTCACCTACGGTTTCGCCTTCGGCCCAGAGGGTAGCAAGATCAAGGGCAAGAAGGTGATCTTCTCGGTGACCGCCGGTGCAACCGAGGCCTCGTACAGCACAGAAGGGTTCAACTTCCTGCCGTTCGAACACTACCAAATTGCCTACGAGCACCCGTTCCGGGCTGCCGAAGTCAATATTGTTGATACCGTCATCACCTTTGAGATGAACGCCACACCGGAAGAAGGCGGCGACGAAGCCAACACGCTGGCACTGGCCCACCGCCATGCCGAGCGTATCATGGCCGCCGTCAGCCAGTTCGCGGAGGTCCACGCATGATCCAGTCTATGATCGGTATTGCCGTCCTTCTGCTTATCGGCTTCCTGTGCTCTGAAAACCGCCGCCAGATCAGCTGGCGTGCGGTCTCCGGCGCCTTCGGTATCATCCTCTCGGTCGCCTTCTTCGTTCTGGCGACCGAAACCGGCGGCAACGTCCTGCTGGCTGTCTCCAACGCCGTCGGCAAGGTCTTCACCTACGGTATCGAGGGGATCCGCTTCGTATTCGGTAGCCTGGTGAACTTCAGCGTCGAGGGGATCGGCTTTGTCTGGGCCCTGCAGGTACTGCCGCAAATCATCTTCACCGCCGCCCTGACCTCGCTCCTGTACTACCTCGGCATCATGCAGTGGTTCGTCCTGATCATCGGTGGCGGTCTGCAAAAGGTACTGGGTACATCGCGCGCCGAATCCATGAGCGCGGCGGGCAATATCGTACTGGGCCAAACCGAGGCCCCACTGCTGGTCAAGCCGTACCACCACGTGCTCACCCGCGCCCAGATCTTCGCCATCATGGTGGGCGGCCTGTCGTCCATCGCAGGATCTATCCTCGCCGGCCTTGCCGGGATGGGTGTGGATCTCAACTACCTGATCATGGCGTGTTTCATGTCGGCCCCGGCCGGTCTGATGTTTGCCAAGATGCTGGTGCCGGAAACCGAGCAGACCATCGACGAAGTACCTGAGCTGCCGGACGACGAGAAGCCAACCAGCTTCATCGACGCCATTGCCAAGGGCGCCATTGCCGGTATGAACATTGCGGCCATCGTCGGTGCGGTGATCATCGCCTGTATCGGCCTGATGGCGATGCTCAACGGCGGCCTGGGCGCCATCGGCGAGCTGATCGGGATCCCCGAGCTAACCGTCGACCTGATCCTCGGCACCCTGTTCGCCCCGATAGCCTGGCTGATCGGTATTCCTTGGGATGAAGCCATGACCGCAGGCTCGTTCCTCGGCCAGAAAATTGCCATGAACGAGTTCGTCGCCTTTGCCAACATGGGCAACGTTACGATGAGCCCGCGTGCAACGGCCATCATGACCATCGCCCTGTGCGGCTTTGCCAACATCGGCTCGGTGGCCATGGTGTGCGGCGCCCTGAGCTCGATGATCCCGGCCCGTGCTGGTCTTATCGGCCAACTAGGCATGCGCGTCCTGCTGGCGGCGACCCTCGCCAACCTGATGAACGCGGCCATCGTCGGCCTGTTCGTCTAACCCATCTCGCACCACCCCATCACGCGGCGGGCACCTGTACAGGTATTGCCCGCCACGATCTATGAAATACAGAGTTACAAAGGTAATGTATGAGCAAACAGCCTCATCTTCTGGTCGAACCCCACCAAATCACAGCCAATGCCATCGTATGTGGCGAGCCCGATCGGGTTAACCGGATCGCCGAGCACCTCACCGAGGTCGAGTTCCTTGCCGAAAACCGCGAATTCCGATTAATGCGCGGCAAATACAACCACACCTCCATTACCGTCTGCAGTACCGGGATCGGTGCCGCCTCGGCCCTGATCGCCCTCGAAGAGCTGCGCCAGTGCGGCGTGGAACGCATGGTGCGGGTCGGATCGGCCGGGGCCCTGCAACATGACATTGCCATCGGCGATCTGATCATCGCCGAAGCCGCGGTGCGCGACGAAGGCGGCTCAAGCAGCTATGTCAGCCCGGCCTACCCGGCCAGTGCCGACACCCAGCTGCTGATCGGCCTGCACGAGTACTGCTCCGTCCACTCGCTGGACTTCCATGCCGGGGTAGTGCGCTCCCACGACAGCTTCTATACCGACGACGAAGCGCAGATCTGCCGCTACTGGCATCAGAAAGGCGTACTGGGCGCAGACATGGAAACCTCCGCCCTGCTCACCGTCGGCCGCCTGCGCGGGCTCAAGGTCGCCTCGATCCTGGCCAATGTCGTGCGCTACGAGCAGGATGTCCAGCAGGGCGTGGCAGACTACGTGGCTGAATCTGCCGCCACCGCAAAAGCCGAGCGCCATGCCATCCTCGCGGCCCTCCACGCCCTTACCCGCTAGGCCCGTCTCTCCAATGCGCCATCCTCGGGCGGTACACCCCGTGCTGCCCGCTGCTGCCGGGGCCTGACAAACCCTCCCTTAGCTACCTTAGGTTAACATCACCGCACAAACCGCTTCACAACAGCCAATTTAAAGTGATAAGTCCCACGTTCTTCGGATTCAGATCAAAATCCCCCTGAAAAATTATCTTAAGATGGTCTGATTAGGAGGAACACCATGACAACTATCAACCAAGACCGTCTGGTCCAACATTTCTTCGATCTCGTTAAGATCGACAGCGAGTCACGCAACGAGAAAGCCATTGCCGAGGCACTGGCCGAGCAACTTGGCGAGCTGGGCTTCGCCGTGGAAAAACTACCGGTTCCCGAGGCGATCTCCAACGGCTTCAATATCTACGCCAAGCTCGAGGGCAAGCTGGAAGGCACCATCCTGCTGAGCTGCCATATGGACACCGTGACCCCGGGCAACGGCATCGAGCCAATCATCGAAGACGGCATCATCCGCTCCAAGGGCAATACCATCCTTGGCGGCGACGACAAGTCCGGCATTGCCGCGATCATGGAAGCGGTTCGCTGCATCCGTGCCGACGGCCGTGACCACCAGACTATCGAGCTGGCGTTCACCGTTCACGAAGAAGGCGGCCTGCAAGGCTCGCAGCATTTCGACATGTCGAAAGTCACCGCCCACCAAGCGATGGTTTTCGATTCAGGCGGCCCTATCGGCACTATCATCACCACCGCGCCGGGCCAGCAGAACCTGAAAGTCACCATTACTGGCAAACCGGCCCACGCAGGCCTTGCCCCGGAAGAAGGGATCAACGCCCTGACCGTGGCCTCTGACGCCATCTGCCAGATGAAGCTGTCTCGCATCGACCACGAAACCACCGCCAACATCGGTGTGGTGAAGGGCGGCCAGGCAACCAATATCGTGATGCCAGAGCTGTACATCGAAGCCGAGGCCCGCTCGCTGGACGACAGCAAGCTACAGGCACAGGTTGACCATATGGTCAGCACATTCGAGGCGGCAGCGGAAAAACACGGTGCCGAGATCAATATCATCTCCAAGCGTGCCTACAACGCCTACCGCATCGACGAGAACGACGCCCACATCGAGCGCATCAAGGCAGCCTTCGCCGCCAACGGCATCGACGCGTTCACCAAGTCAACCGGCGGCGGCAGCGACGCCAACATCTTCAACAGCAAGGGCCTGAAGACCGTCAACCTGTCTACCGGCATGGCCAAGGTGCACACCACCGAGGAATTCATCAAGATCGACGACATGGTGGCGATCTCGGGCTTCCTGTACACCTACCTGACCCGCTAGTACCTTGCGGCCGTCAAAATACAAAAAGGAGGGCTTCTGCCCTCCTTTTTTTGCGCTCAAAATTTGTCCAAACCCAGTCACCGCCTGCAATTCTCCCGCCTCACCACCTTCGTCTGACTCCCAAGCTGCACGCCCCTCACCTCAAGGCATCCCTAAAAGGTATAGCTGAATTTTATTTCACGCCCGCGCCAACCTATACGCTCCCCCGATTTCAGTGTCACAATTTTGACCATTAAATAGGTTTAAACTATCAATATTGATATTTTGATTGATAGGCACACAAAAAATAACCATTTTTCACAAACACAGATTAAAACCCAACAAAAACAAATAGATATGGACACACGCAAGGAAAGGAGACAAGAATGACACAAATATCAAATAGGGTGTCAAGAGAGAAAAAGGTGATCTTAGTCCAATCATTCGTCCCCTTGCTCTTAATTTAATTCTCGAATTTTGTGCCATTTTTTTCCCATCCTGAAAAAAACCGATATTCCTTTAACGAAACCAATCGCATTTTCTATACCAGCGAGATCCCCCCGCGAAGTTAATCAGTACAATGGGTATGACTTTTACGAATGCCATTTGCATCGTTTTATTATTTTCAGCAGGAAGCTTGTGAGATGGAATATTTAGAGAGAATCAAACGCCTGGCTAAAGTCCAGGGCATCAGCCAGAAACAACTCGGTGAAGCACTAGACCTACAACAAGGTACTATGAGCCGTAAGCTGTCTGGCAAATACGGTATTGAAGTTCGCGAACTGGAAAAAATCGCCGAAGCCCTCAATACATCTATCAGCTACCTGTTGACTGGCCAAGTGGATACCGGCACCCAAGCCACCACCACCATCAACAGCGCTGACAGCCAAGGTACAACCAGCACCTACATTCCGATCATCCACCGCAAAGACTTCGTGTCTTACAACAGCGGTGCGAGCGTCGATGTCGTGAGCAAGCGTGCAATTCCACAGCACCTGATCCGCGAAGAATGTCTGGGCCTGCTGGTCGATAACGAAAACATTGCCCAGTGTGCACCTGTAGGTAGCTACGCGCTAGCAACAAGAACTGCCGAATACCGTCCTAAGCAACCTGTGTTTGCTTCAGTACGCGGCAGCGAGCCAGACTTCTACCACATGACTCAATTGGCAGACGGCGTGGTGTTCTCCACTTCTCAACCAGATTTCCCGAATCTGTTTGTTAGCAACGGCGAATACCAGATCCACGGTTACATTATCCAGTCTGACTGGGCCTACGACCGTTAATCACCGCTGGCAAAACATAATACCTTCTGTACCTCGTGCAACGGCAGTGTGACCCTATACTGCCGGTAGCGATCCCCAAGCATCTTTCGTTACCCTAATCTAAGATGCTTGGGCGCCAGCCTCCTCGTGCAACTCTCCCTGCGCTATCTTCCCCGCACTCGCCCACGTAGACATCCAACACTCATTCGGCTTACCGCATCGCTTTCGTCACCCAATCGGGTTTAGAATAATCGTTTCAGCCATAACCGGATCCCGATATGCAAACGATCATTGTCGCTTCGACCAACCCCGCCAAAATCGCAGCGGTCGACGCCGCATTCAAACAAGTATTTCCAGACACCGCCTTCCATATCGAAGGGATCAGTGCCGCCAGCGGCGTGCGCGACCAACCGATGTCAGCCGACGAAACCCTGCTCGGGGCCCGCAACCGGGTGGCCAATGCCCGCGCCCTCGCCCCAGAAGCCGACTACTATGTCGGGCTAGAAGCCGGGATCGACAACGACCTGACCTTCGCCTGGATGGTGATCGACAACGGCCAGCAGCGCGGCGAGGCCCGCTCGGCCTCATTGCCCCTGCCCCCAGCCGCCCTTGCCCGCTTGCATCAAGGCGAGGAACTGGGTGATGTGATGGATGCGATGTTCAACCAAACCAACATCAAGCAAAAAGGCGGGGCCATCGCCATGCTCACCAACCACCTGCTCAGCCGCAGTTCGGTATACCAGCAGGCCCTGATCCTCGCCCTGATCCCGTTTATCAACCCGGCGCTGTTCCCTACCGAACAGGCATAACGCCTACCCCAGATACAAAAATCCCCCGCCGATGGCAGGGGATTTGCGTCTTTTGTTACCAAGCAAGGATCAAGGCTGAAGCTGCTTTGCCAGCATATCGGCCAACCAGCGCTTGGTCTCGTCGTCATGGTGTTTCAGCTCGTTGGAGCCACGGGTGATCGTCGCCACACCAACCCCAAGCAACTCACTGATCCTACGCTGGCTACGCTCACCGTTGAGTAACTCGTGCAAAATATTGACACGGGACAACAGCGACGAACGTTCATCGGGGGTCAGCAATAACCTCAGCAAGGTATCTTCTTTTTGTTCCGATGCCGCCTGGCGCAAAATATCTACTACCTGTTGCCAGTCAGTAAATTCCGGAGTTTCTTGAACAGTCGACATGTCATCCTCATTTGACGTACTCATTCACGATTACTAATTTTATCCCTTTCCACCATGAATAGTCCAAACTAATACTTCGTCGCCAACTCGTTCGGCTTAAGAAGCGGCACTTTCACACCAGTAAGGTTGCCGTAATACACCTCGAACATCAGGATGTTCTGGACATAGCCCCGCGTTTCGTTGAACGGTATCGCCTCGATAAAGGCATAAGCGTCCAGCCTGCCGTCTGTCTGTTCGCGCCAGCGCGTCACACGCGATGGCCCGGCATTATAGGCCGCGAAGGCAAAAATCCGGTTGTTGTCGTAACGCTCCAGCATCATCTTGAGGTAGCCGCTGCCAAGTCGGATATTGACCCCAGGATCAAACAAGCTGTCCTTACCCTGATAGTTTCGCCCCAGCTTCTTGGCGGTCTCCCTCGCCGTCGCCGGCATCAACTGCATCAGGCCGCGGGCCCCAACCGGCGATCGCGCCTCGACGTTCATCGCACTCTCTTGGCGGGCAAGCGCCATCATGGTTGTCACCGGCAGATCGCGCTTCTTGCTGAAGAAGTCAAACCACCACTTGTGGGCCACCGGGAATCGCAACGGGATATGATCCCACAACCGTCCCGAAATCGTCGCCTGTACCGCCAAATGGTGCCACTTGCTTGCCGAAGCATAACTTGCCAGTGCTACTGCCTGCCTCTTACTGACATTTCGCAACAGATAATGCCATTCACGGTTAGCATCAAGAAACTTGTCCTGCGCCACCAGCTCCTTGATCCGAGCCAGGGTCGTACCAAACTGCTTTTTGACCTGCGCCGTATCGCTGGCTTTCTTAACCGGATAGGTGATCGGCTCACCCAACACCGTTGCCGCCGCCGCACTGTAGAAATTTCGGGTACCTAATAACGCCCGGTACTGCTTGTCAGCGGCTTGTTGATCACCCGCCATCGCAGCCAGCCGTGCCTGCCAGAAACGCCAACGTTCGGTCTGCTTGGCCTTGGCAGGTAAGCGCTTAACCCACAGCTCAACGCCTTTCCAATCATCCTCGCGCATTGACTGGCGAACCCGCCGCTCGAGCAAGGAGGTATTCTTGCTCTTTGCCAGTACCTTGTCGCGCCATTGCTGCAAACCCGCATCGTCGGTCGCCATCAACCGGCTGGCGGTATAATCGGCCAAAGCCTGACGCCGGGACGCCGTGAGGTGCTGCCCTTCGACCGTACGCGGATACTGCGAAACCGCCTCGCGGACATCACGCCGAGCCAACCGCTTGTAGGCCTGCTCGGTCAACGACTGATTAAACGGCGTTACCTTGCTGCGCTTGGCAAAATCAGCCACGCCCTGCGGCTTGTCAAACAGATCCAGTACCGTATCGCCCGCCTTCTTGGCCTTGCTGCCACTTAGCTGCTTGTCGAGATACTCGAGCAGGCTCTTGTTGCCCTTGCCGTACACCAGCAGCATCCGGTCAAGGATCAAACCATCGGTCCGCTTGCCGGCCTTCTCCCACTTCTCGAGCAGGGGATCACAGGCGTCGTTGAGTGAATTGCCGGTCAGCCACAGCTTCCGGGTCCCGCTCCATGCCGTCGCCTCTTTGCCCAACTCGCTCTTGGCATAGTAGTAATGGCACTGCATCACCTGCCCCTTGGGCGGTCTCGGCTGCATTGCCACAAATTCGCGCCAACGCTGGCTGCTGGCCAGATAACTCAAATAGCGCGAGCGCACCGTCGTACTAAACGGCAGTGATTCATATTTATTAACAAAATCGTCGACCTGAGCCGGCGTTTTTTCAGACAAGCTCTGGTTAAACTGCCGATAATCGAGGTACGGCACCAACGGATAGCTATCAAGCTTGTTGCGAAGTACCTGATACGCATTGTTGTCTTTTTCCTCCAGCGCAGCCTGAGCCTGCTCGTACCACTCCCTTTGTTGCTCGATAGTCGCGGAATAGGCATAAGATCCAAACAAAATGCCCGCAAGACATGTAACTATGCGTATTTGACCAAATAACTTTTCAGGCACAACTTTACTCCACTTTGAAATTCCTGCTGTTTCAATCCCTTAAAAACCATCTATGGCACATTTTTGTACCACCAGCAAGCCGGGCTACTCCCCCAGCCACCGTTGCCGCCGCCATTGTGCAGCACTTGATGGCTCCTTTCCAGCTTAGGAGCACCGCCGCCAACATGCCATTTCCCTTGTCAGTATTGCTAGCGACCTTGCATCCCCTTGTCACCACGGTGAACAGTTCAACCACCCAATTCGCGACCTAGCTCCACAGCCCTCTTACCCAGCACACTCTCTTACCATTTATTTTGCACATAGCTGTTAAACTTATGTCCAGAACAGGTAAAATACCCCTTTATTTGAATTTTAGAGATCGCAACGGCTATGGCTGAATACGTCTATACCATGTCGCGCGTGGGCAAAATCGTCCCACCAAAGCGCCAAATCCTAAAAGATATTTCATTGAGCTTCTTCCCGGGTGCCAAAATCGGTGTTTTGGGTCTGAACGGCTCGGGTAAATCGACCCTTCTACGCATCATGGCCGGTATCGATACCGATATCGAAGGTGAAGCGCGCCCGCAAACCGGCCTGAAAGTTGGCTACCTGCCACAGGAACCGGTACTGGACGAAGAGAAAACCGTTCGTGAAGTTGTCGAAGAATCTGTCGCTGACGTGAAATACGCTCTGACCCGCCTTGATGAAGTCTACGCGGCCTATGCCGAACCAGACGCTGACTTCGACAAGCTGGCCAAAGAGCAAGGCGAACTGGAAGCACTGATCGCCACCAAAGACGGCCACAACCTAGACATGCAGCTAGAGCGTGCCGCCGATGCCCTGCGCCTACCTGAGTGGGACGCGCAAGTGAAATTCCTGTCCGGTGGTGAGCGTCGCCGTGTGGCAATCTGTCGTCTGCTACTAGACAAGCCAGACATGCTGCTGCTTGACGAACCAACCAACCACCTGGATGCAGAATCAGTGGCATGGCTGGAACACTTCCTTGTTGATTACAGCGGTACTGTTGTGGCTATCACCCACGACCGTTACTTCCTAGACAACGCAGCTGGCTGGATCCTGGAACTTGACCGTGGTGAAGGTATTCCATGGGAAGGTAACTACACCTCATGGCTAGAGCAGAAAGACGCGCGTCTACAACAAGAAGCGTCTCAAGAGAGAGCTCGTCAGAAGACCATCGAGAAAGAACTAGAGTGGGTTCGCCAGAACCCTAAAGGTCGTCAGGCAAAATCGAAAGCGCGTATGGCTCGCTTCGAAGAGCTGAACACCACCGAACACCAGCGCCGTAACGAGACCAACGAACTGTTCATCCCGCCAGGTGAGCGTTTGGGCGACAAGGTTATCGAAGTACAGAACCTGACCAAGTCGTTTGGTGACCGCGTGCTGATCGACGATTTGTCATTCAGCGTGCCTAAGGGTGCGATCGTCGGCATCATCGGTGCCAACGGTGCGGGTAAATCGACCCTGTTCAAGATGCTGAGCGGCGCAGAGCAGCCTGATTCAGGCACCATCGAACTGGGCGACACTGTGAAGCTGGCGTCTGTGGATCAGTTCCGCGACAGCATGAACGACAACAACACGGTATACCAGGAGATCTCGGAAGGTGCGGATATCATCCGTATCAACAACTTCGAGCTTCAGGCCCGTGCCTACGTATCTCGCTTCAACTTCAAGGGCAGCGACCAGCAGAAGCGCATCGGCGAACTGTCTGGCGGTGAGCGCAACCGTGTTCACCTAGCGAAGCTGCTTAAAGCGGGCGGCAACGTATTGCTACTCGATGAACCGACCAACGACCTGGACGTAGAAACCCTACGTGCACTGGAAGAAGCACTGCTTGAATTCCCTGGCTGTGCCATGGTGATCTCGCACGACCGTTGGTTCCTTGACCGTGTTGCAACCCACATCCTTGACTACCGTGACGAAGGTCAGGTTAACTTCTTCGAAGGTAACTACACCGAGTACACTGACTGGTTGAAGAAAACACTGGGTGCACAGGCTGCCGAGCCACACCGCATCAAGTACAAGCGTATCGCCAAGTAATCTTGCGACATGCCGGCGTCGGGCAAACCCTGCGCCAACAAAAAACCGGGCTTGGCCCGGTTTTTTTATAGCTGGAAATCCAACCGCCATGTATCAGGCAGGGTTGCAGATCCGGTCGAACGCCGACAGCGCCTCCTGCAGATCTTCCACCGCAATAATTTCGATCCCCGGCACCTGACGGCTGGCGTTGGCCTTGGGGATAATCGCGCGGGTAAAGCCCTGCTTGGCCGCTTCGCGAATACGCTCGATACCATTGGCTGCCGGGCGGATATCGGCATTAAGGCCGATTTCACCGAACACCAGCACATCCTGCGGGATCGGTGCGTTCTTGAAGCTGGAGAAAATCGCCAGCAGCACCGCGAGATCCGCCGAGGTCTCCTCGATTTTGATCCCGCCGACACAGTTGACGAAGATGTCCATGTCCGACAGCATGATCCCGCCGTGGCGGGCAAGTACTGCAATCGACATCGCCAGACGGTTCGAGTCATAGCCCACCGTCAAGCGGCGCGGGTTCTCGGTCACCGAGCTGTTGCACAAGGCCTGAATCTCCACCAACAACGGGCGCGTCCCCTCCCAGAGGGTGGTACAGGCCGAACCGGCATGGTTCTTGTTGGAGCGGCTGAGGAAGATCGCCGACGGGTTCTTAACCTGCTTCATCCCGGTTTCGGTCATGGCAAAGAAGCACGACTCGGAATCGGCACCGAAACGGTTCTTCGAGGTACGCAGCACCCGGAACTTCTCATCCGAGGTCGACGACAGCGAGAACAGGCCATCGACAATGTGGATCAGCTGCATCGGGCCTGCCACATTCGAGTCCTTGTTGATATGGCCGACAATCATGAAGGTCACCCCTTTAGTCTTGGCAAAACGGGTCAACGCCGCTGCCGACTCCTTGACCTGACTCGGACTACCCGCCGCCGAATCGTTGTGGGCCACGGTCATAGTCTGGATCGAGTCGATAATCACAAACTCGGCCTTCTGCGCCGTGACATGAGCCAGGATCTGCTCCACCGAGGTTTCCGCCACCACGCTGATATTGTCGAGGTTAGGCGTACCCAAGCGCTTAGCGCGCTGAGAGATCTGGTGGATGGATTCCTCGCCGGACACATACAGCGATGACTTGGTCGCCGCCACCGAACCGATGCTCTGCAATAGCAGGGTCGACTTACCCGCACCCGGATCACCGCACAGCAACAGCACCGAGCCCGGCACGATACCGCCACCGAACACCCGGTCAAGCTCGCTGACACCCGAACTGTAGCGCGGCAGATCCTTGCTCTCAACTTCCGACAGCTTCTGAACCTGAGTCGTCCCACCCGCGTAACTGCTGGCTGCGGCAGCGCCGCCCCCTACTGCCGCACGGGTCTTGGGGATCGTGAACTCAGTAATCGTGTTCCATGCCGCACATGCGCTACATTGTCCCTGCCAGCGCGGAAAATCAGCGCCGCAATCACTACACACATAGGCACGTTTGGTTTTCGCCATGTTTCAACCTTACATCATATAAACCGAACGTATTGCGCCACAAAATCGACGTAATACAAAAAACTCAACGCAAAAAGATGACATACTCAGCTTTTGCGGCAAAATAACGATATTAAACGAAATACCTGCGAACAAAAGAACAATGTTGCCTGACGAATACAAAGGACCGCTCGAGCAGTTGATCCCGGTTTACGACAGCGAAGACTTCGAAAACATCTTCCTGCAGATGGCCGCCGACCTAGACGGCCCGACCCGGCTCAAAATAAAAATGGAACTCCACCGGATCATGGCCCTCAACCACAAAGCCGTCGACCTACGCGGCCGGGTCAAAGGGGAATGTCGGCCATACCAACTCCACGGCAAGCAACACTGGCTTGATGATGTCGCCATCAACATCTACCAGAACCGGATCGGTATATTCGGCGGGAGATTCAGGGTCGGCCTCTACGAAGAGCTGCACAATACCCGCAACAACTTCCGGGTCCTGCACCAGAACGGCGAGCTCTACCCGACCGAAACCGAAATCGCAGCCAGTGACGATCCGCAGTTCGATGCGACCCTGATCCGTTTCGGCCACTACCTAAGCCGCAACGAAAACCGGCTGCAAATCGCCACTCAGGCCGTACTTTCCCTGCCGTTCGGCCAAGTGGTCAACGCAACCACCAGCGATATTTCCTATTCCGGTGCCAAGTTCAAGGTCCCTGCGTCCTTCAACTACCAGCTGGGCATGGATATCCACGTCAGCTACCCAGATCTCGCGCGCCAGATCCAGGCCCCGAAGCTCGACGACAACACCCTGTGCTACCGGATCATCGGCCTTGAAGACAACAATGACTGCGCCAGCAACAAATGGCTACGGGTCAGGTTGCTCGGCCACGAAGGGATCATCAAAGACGCTATCAACAGCTACCTCAACCAAACCGCCAACCGCGCCAAGCAGAACCATAACGACAAGGTCCTGCAGGCCCGCACCCGCGGCTACGAGCACTGCTACCTCAAACACAGTGCCGGGTTGCCGCTGTTTTTCTCGGGCAACACCTTGGAATATGCCCTGCTCACCCAGCACAACCGCCCTATCTGGCAATATTGGCACGACGAGCGCCACCAACCGGTGATCAACCAGCTGTTCTCTCCCGAGCGACTGGCCAACCTCGCCCGTCCCGGCATGACATATTCCTCAACCCTGCTCTACAGCTTCGGCCACGAGTACAACAACCGCAGCTATTTCTATTCCGCCGCCCTGTCGGAGCTGGACAGCGACGAGCGCGAATTGTTCTGGTACCTCGGTGCCCAGCGCAGCAGCTGGCGGGTCTACCGCCTGACCTTGCAGGCCGTGATGCCGGACGATATCGAGCAGCTCAAACACCTCGCCCCCGACATGGTCGAGCAGATCAAGACGCTGACCCATATCGGCCTACTGCAAGATCTCAGCAACCCCGAGTCCCAGCAGGACTACCGGATGGGTAACCGCCCAAGGCTCCCACCAAGTGCCCTCAACCGGTTCCGTCACCAACGCAACCCGGTTGCCAGTGCCAAGGGAGTCTTTTTCGATCCCAAGCCGCAGCGCAGTGAAGAGCGCTTCCTTTATGGCACTCCGATCACCCTGCGCAGCGACACCCAGCAGATCGCCGGGCGGAGTATCGACTTTTCCTCGCGCGGCCTGAACATCCAGCTCAAGGAACCGGCCATGCTGCGCCGGGGCGACACCGTCGCTATCAGCTTCCCCCGACTGCAGACGATCAACAAGCAGTTTCCGCTCAGCGAGATCCCGTACCAGATCATGCGCATCAGCCCGGATCAGCTCAACATCCGGCTGCAAACCGGGGACGGCCGGATCGCCAAGAGCGGCGAGAGCTTCCTGCGCAAGCTGATCAAGCACAACGAGCTGAAACTGGTTGTCAGCGAAGAGCGCCTGCCACGCGGCGAGCTCCTGCTGGCCATGCACCGGATGCTATTGCGCCGCCTCAACAGCGTGCCCTATTTCACCGAGAAGGTGGATCACAAAATCCGGCTCAAGGCGATCGGCAGTAATACCCCGTTCCCCGAGATCATCAAACTGTTCCAGCCGCTCAACGACGGGGATAGCTATAGTCTCAAGTCACTGTTCCGTAATCGGATCAAAACCATGCTGACGGAAACCATGCGCCCCGTAGAAGTACATACGCCGTTCAGCCACGATCTCTACTGCCACGCGCGCTACCGCGACGGCAAACTGATTGAAACCCAAAGCAAACTGCACAGGGAATTTGCCGACAATGATGCCCGGATCAAATTTATCCGCGAGGCACAGGAAAACGGCATATTTATGGCGCTGAAGATCACAGCAGTACCGGTACACAGCCCGATGACCGCCCTGATCAGTCAGGAAATCGGTGAGCTGGCACGGTTGACGATGCACCGTGCCAAAACGTTGGAGTCTGAGCTCAGCGAGCTCGTTGGGTGCGGCGAGATCATTGATATCACCGACGAAGTTCTGCTGCGCCTAGGCGCTAATTAACATTTAATTGAGCTTAACCAGACCAACCCAGTTGCTGGGGAACCAGCGATGCCGAGAGGATGCAGACCAACCCGCCCAAATCGGCAAAGCGGATCGCCACCGGTGACTCAGCTTCCACCCGTGGCTTGGCGTGATAGGCCACGCCAAGCCCCGCGGCGTGGATCATGGCCAAGTCATTGGCACCGTCACCAATGGCCACCGTGTTGTGCGGAGCTATATCGAGCTGCGATGCTAGATTGCGTAGGATCGATGCCTTGGCCTGGGCGTCAACAATCTCGCCCTCTACGTTGCCAGTCAGCTTACCATCTTCGATCCCAAGGGTGTTGGAACGTGCCTCGACCAACCCAAGCTCGTCGCGCAGGTAGTCAGAAAAGTAGGTAAAGCCCCCCGAGGCAATCGCCAGTTTCCAGCCCCGAGCCTGTAACGTTGCCACCATCTCACGAAGCTCTGGCATCATCGGCAACCGCCCGCGAACCTCGGCCAGAATGGCTTCGTCAGCCCCTTTCAGCGCCGCGACCCGTTCACGCAGACTTTGGGCAAAATCCAACTCGCCCTGCATCGCCCGCTCGGTCACTGCTGATACCTGCTCGCCCACGCCTGCCAATGCGGCAATTTCATCGATGCACTCAATCTCGATAGCCGTCGAGTCCATATCCATCACCACCAACCCCGGCTCGCGCAAGTCCGGCGCATCTCGCAAATCTGCGATATCAAGCTGCTGTGAGACAACACCCTGCTCAAGCTGCAAATCATAGGGATTGGCCACCAGCAAACAGTCGTAGCGGCCAACTTTCCATGCCGCCACAATCTGCAACGGCTCACCGGTTACCCGTTCAACCGCCGTCAAGGCCGCCGGTTGAATTGCCTTACCGTAAATCAAGGTCGTCGCCCGATACCGCTCACGATTATCCGCAGCAACGACCTCGGGGAATCGCGCCAGCAATGTGGTATGTTTCCTAATTTTCAGCACCTGTAAACCATCCGTGTTCTTCTCCGTATAGGCTATACGTTAACCTATATGTCCAAGTGACCTCAAGATGCGTGTTTAAGCAACAAAGGATTGCCTCTCATCACGCCAAACCCCAGCACCATCGTTCACAGTACGCCGATTAGCCGATTTATTCTTTGCTTACGCCCAAATAGCCGCCATAATGCCAAGAGCTTTACCCTAGAGACCTAATTTTGTACCCAATGGAGTGCCGCCGCACTGGGCAAGACAATGAAAGTAAAAAAATCCCGATTTATCAAAGCCTGGCAGCTATTCGTTCTCTTTGGCTGCTTGGCGGCCGTGCTAACCATGCTGGAATACGGCGCTGATCTTACCAAGCGCAACTATCAGGCGCTGAGCGACCAAACCCAACAGCTATCGCGAATGGCAGTGAGGCTAGCCGCAGAAACGGCCGCACCGAATATCGTCGAGAAAAACCAAGAACAGCTCCAGCAACTGGTCGAGCAGCTCACCGACGAACCGCTGATCCTCGATGCCACCCTCTACGAGCTGGAAGGGGCAACGATTGCCAGAAGCCAAAACGCGCTACCACTGGAAATGATCACCGGCCTGTCCACCCCGCTCTCTATCGCCAGCCAAGGCCGCCAACAGCTGGTCGAGCCGGTCATGACCGAGCATCAGGTCGTGGGCTTTTTGCGAATTACCCTAGAGCATGACAAACTGCTCGCGGCTACCATCAGCCGAATAGACTATGTCACCAACGTGATCCGGGCCATGATTATCAGCGCACTGATGATCGGCTTCCTGCTGGCCTTCACCTTCGGCCGCCGCAAGGACATCTGGCACTTCCCGTTCCTGCTCACGGCCAATACCAAAGACTAGCCAGCGGCACACCGCATCTTCGGTATAAATGACAGACATAAAAAAAGCTTGGGTTGCCCCAAGCTTTTTTTCGCCATCAAATTCGCGTATCAATTACGCGTTTTTGTCGCCTAGCAGAACAGACTCAAGCGCGATTTCGATCATCTCGTTGAACGTCAGCTGACGCTCTTCAGAAGTTGTCGCTTCGCCGCGCAGGATGTGGTCAGACACAGTACAGATAGTCAGGGCTTTCGCACCGAACTCAGCCGCAAGGCCGTAGATACCCGCCGCTTCCATCTCAACACCAACGATGCCGTACTTCTTCATAGTCTGGAAGAAATCGAAATCTGGGTTGTAGAACAGGTCAGCAGAGAAGATGTTGCCAACTTTAACGTCAACACCTTTCGCCTTCGCTGCTTCAACTGCGTTCTGAACCATATCGTAATCAGCCAGTGCCGCGAAATCGTGGTCACCGAAACGGATACGGTTTACTTTAGAGTCAGTAGAAGCACCCATACCGATAACAACATCGCGCAGGTTCACATCGTCGCGTACCGCGCCACAGCTACCAACACGGATGATTTTCTTCACGCCGTAGTCTTTGATCAGCTCAGTCGCGTAGATAGAGCATGATGGGATACCCATACCGTGGCCCATTACAGAGATCTTGCGACCCTTGTAAGTACCGGTGTAACCGAACATATTACGAACGTTACAAACTTCTTTGGCATCGTCTAGGAAAGTCTCAGCGATGTACTTGGCGCGAAGTGGGTCGCCCGGCATCAGTACTACGTCTGCGAAATCGCCCATTTCAGCGTTAATGTGAGGAGTTGCCATCGTTAATTCCTTAATAGTTATGTTGGTATAGCACTGAATGATTTTACCAACATCAATGTCAATTAGTCTCTTGTTGGCTGCTTCAATCTAGCACAAATATAGACCGAAACAGCCAATCTGAAGGCTTTACAGCAAGCAAATTACAAGAATGACTTACCGTATTCCATATCAGTGATACCGAAGTGCGCTGCTAGCGACTGACCGATATCGGCAAACGTACCCAAACGACCCAGTGAGCCCGGCTTCACCTTAGGACCAGCAACCAGAACAGGGATATGCTCACGGGTGTGGTCTGTGCCCGGCCATGTTGGATCACAACCGTGGTCGGCAGTGATAACCAGCACGTCATCTTCTTTTAGCAGAGCCAAAATCTCTGGCAGGCGCGCATCGAAGTACTCAAGCGCAGCCGCGTAACCAGCAACGTCACGGCGGTGGCCGTAAGCTGAGTCGAAGTCAACGAAGTTGGTGAACACGATAGTGTTGTCGCCCGCTTCCTTGATCTGCTCCAGTGTCGCCTCGAACAATGCAGGGATACCGGTTGCCTTCACCTTCTTGGTGATACCGCAGCCAGCATAGATATCAGAGATCTTACCGATAGAGACAACGTTGCCGTTCTTCTCTTCTACCAGCTTCTGTAGCACAGTCGGTGCTGGCGGCTCGATAGACAGGTCACGACGGTTGCCGGTACGCTCGAACTGGCCCTTGCCAGCGCCGATGAACGGACGAGCGATAACACGGCCGATGTTGTAGTCTTCCAGCTCTTCGCGCACGATCTGGCACAGCTCAAGCAGGTTGTCCAAGCCGTAAGTTTCCTCATGGCAGGCAATCTGGAATACTGAGTCGGCAGAGGTGTAGAAAATCGGCTTGCCGGTCTTCATGTGCTCTTCGCCAAGATCGTCAAGTACCTGAGTACCCGATGCATGGCAGTTACCTAGGTAACCCGGCAGCTTGGCACGCTCTACGATGCGGTCCAACAGCTCCTGTGGGAAGCTGTTGCTGTGGTCAGTAAAGTAACCCCAGTCAAACAATACAGGTACACCAGCAATTTCCCAGTGACCAGACGGAGTATCCTTGCCCGATGACAGCTCTTTGGCATGGCCGAATGCACCGTTGAACTCAACGCCCTGCTCCAACCCTTCAGGGAAGTAGCCCGATGACTCCTCACACGCCTTGCCCAAACCCAGTATGTTCAGGTTAGGTAGCTTCAGTGCGCCGCTGCGGTTGCCGTTGTCGGCTTCGCCGCGGGCACAGGCTTCAGCGATGTGGCCAAGGGTGTTTGCACCCACATCACCAAATTTGTCGGCGTCTTCCGTTGCGCCAATACCAAATGAGTCCAGTACCAGAATAATCGAACGTTTCATCGGGATCTCCCTTAACAATCTTCTAGACGAATACGGCGGTAGACAACCGGAGTCGGCTCTGGTTGGGTATCGGCAATCGTAATCGCTGCACGTACCGCTTTCGCAGCCTCTTCCCACTGCGCTTCGTTGCGCGCGTGGATCACAGCCAGCGGCTTGTCTGCGCTGTCGCCAAGGCGAATCATGTCGCTTAGGCCCACAGCGTAATCAATCTTGTCGCTTGGTACACGGCGGCCACCGCCCATACCTACCACAGCCATGCCTAGGGCACGGGTGTCCATCGCGTAAACGTAACCTTCTTGCTGCTCGGCATATACCGGCTTGGCAATTTCAGCCGTTTCCAAGTAGTTGTCGTAGTTTGCCATAAAGTCAGCCGGGCCACCCAAGCCAGCAACCATCTTGCCGAAGCATTCTGCTGCCTTGCCGCTGTCCAGACCTTCCTGAAGCTTAACCATTGCCTGATCAAGATCTTCTGCCAAACCACTGTTTATCAACATTTCAGCACACAATGCCATAGTCACGTCAAATAGACGAGGGTTACGGTATTCACCGGTCAGGAATTGCACGGCTTCGCGAACTTCGAGTGCATTACCAGCAGTTGATGCCAACACCTGGTTCATGTCTGTCAGCAAAGCTGTGGTCTTAGTGCCCGCACCATTGGCTACCGCAACAATAGACTTGGCCAGCTCTTCAGATGCCTCGTAAGTCGGCATGAATGCGCCAGAGCCAACCTTCACGTCCATCACTAGCGAGCCAAGACCGGCAGCCAGCTTCTTAGACAGGATAGAAGCGGTGATAAGAGAGATATTGTCAACCGTCGCCGTTACGTCGCGAGTCGCATATACACGCTTGTCAGCTGGAGCCAAGTCGCCAGTCTGGCCGATAATCGCCACGCCTGCATCCTTGGTCACCTGACCGAATACTTCGTTGCTCGGGGTGATGTCGTAGCCAGGGATCGCTTCAAGCTTGTCCAGCGTACCACCCGTGTGGCCAAGGCCACGACCAGAAATCATCGGAACGTAACCGCCACATGCCGCCACCATTGGGCCAAGCATCAGGGACGTCACGTCGCCCACGCCGCCTGTCGAGTGCTTGTCGACAATCGGACCATCGAAATTCATGTGGCTCCAGTCGATAACCATGCCAGAATCACGCATCGCACAAGTCAGGGCAACACGCTCGTCCATAGTCATGTCATTGAAGAAAATCGCCATTGCGAAAGCGGCAATCTGGCCTTCCGATACGGTATCTTTGGCAACGCCCTGGATGAAGAAGTTGATTTCGTCAGCAGTCAGTTCGATGTTGTCACGTTTCTTGCGGATAATTTCTTGTGGTAAATACATGGTATTCCCCGTTTTTCATTCTGTAGGGTGGTGAGACGCTTTACCCTGGCAACTCAGTTACATCGGGCCTTTCAGTGATTCTCAGGCATAAGGGTGCCGTCCCATTGCGTTGCGCCGCAGCAGGCAAGAACCAAACAGTAAAGCATCACGGGTATTGGGTCGGTCAAAAGACCTAAAAACAAGGTGGCCTGAGCCACCCTGTCGAGAAAAGATTAGTAGCCGCCTTCAGCCGCTTTTTCGCCTTCGCCCAGCGTGTGAAGCAGGTTAGCTAGCAGGCTAGAAGCACCGAAGCGGTAGTGCATGTTGTCTGCCCACTCAGCGCCTAGGATACGGTCAGCCATATCTAGGTACTGCTGTGCGTCTTCAGCGGTACGTACACCACCTGCAGGCTTGAAGCCAACAGTCTTAGCTACGCCCATGTCGTTGATCACGTTCAGCATGATCTCAGCGTATTCTGGTGTTGCGTTTACTGGCACTTTACCAGTAGAAGTCTTGATGAAGTCAGCGCCAGCTTTGATTGATAGCTCAGAAGCTTTCTTGATCAGCTCTTCAGTCTTCAGCTCGCCAGTTTCGATGATCACTTTCAGCAATACATCGCCACACGCTGCTTTACACTGCTTAACTAGCTCGAAACCAACTTCTTCGTTGCCAGCCATTAGCGCACGGTATGGGAATACCACGTCAACTTCGTCTGCACCGTAAGCTACAGCGGCTTTTGTTTCAGCTACTGCGATTTCGATGTCGTCGTTACCGTGAGGGAAGTTAGTCACAGTCGCAATGCGAACTTCTGGCGTACCCTGCTCGCGCAGCTGCTTCTTAGCAACTGGGATGAAACGTGGGTAAATACAGATAGCTGCTGTGTTGCCTACAGGCGTCTTAGCGTTCTTACAAAGCTCGATCACTTTCGCATCAGTGTCATCATCGTTAAGCGTTGTAAGGTCCATTAGTTTAAGTGCACGCAGTGCAGCAGCTTTTAAATCGCTCATGACTTTCTCCAGTCCAGTTAATTTCTACCAAGCTTATACTCGGCCCGCCCTTCCAATCCGGAAATATGCAGCGTCGCCAAAGTATGCGAAAACTGTTCCATACGTCTGGTTGCAGTTTCTTGTGCCACCACCAAACGGCCCGCAACGCGAACAGTTTTCCCGACTCTCTACCGAGAGTTGCGGGGTTTACGGACTTGCTCCCTGAAGACTCAGGCCACCAACGCGAGTTCGGTATCCTGATTGCTTTCCCTGTCACCGTGCAAACCAAGCCAAACCTGATCTGCCGAAGGTTGCCCAGCGATATATGCTGCCTCTCGCAACATGAATAATACCCACTGAAACAACACGAATCTGTTTGTGATGGTGCCTGTCAATAATACCAAGCCAGCCGCCCACTCACCATGAAAGTTACGTTTCCCAGAGTCGACAATGTGTTTACCGGAAGAAAAACACCAACAACAACATTGGGTAAGCAACCACGCCTATTGTCAGGTAAAAAAGCGCTCTACGATCCACTGATAGGCAATCCCGCCACCGTAGACCCCGACTATCCCCATCACCCCGGACAATACCGGTGGCGCTGGAATCGGAAGTTTAAGCGCTGAAAACAGCACACCAACAATAAACCCTGCCGCCAAGGCCAATAAGACTTCACTCATCACCACACCCTCTGTCTCTATTTCAAACACAGTTAGTGTAGTCTCCTCGACAACGAAAGTAATGCTAACAAAGGCAATGTCGAGAAAACGGAGCGCAATCGATTTTATCGGATAAGAATAGACAAGCCTGTTTCATGTTTACCTAATCTGTTGACTCGATGAACACACGCGCCATGCCGCGCACTATGCCGCGCACTATGCCGCGCACTATGCCGCGCATGCAGCCCGCACACCTGTCCAAGCACCGCCTTCGAGCCAGCCAGACAGCACAAACAAAAACGCCGCGGCACAAGGGCCGCGGCGTTTCAAACGGTATAACCGAAAGGCTTACATTGACAGGGTCACGAACAGACCAGCAATGGTTGCAGACATCAGGTTAGATAGAGTACCTGCTGCTACAGCCTTCATACCGAAGCGTGCGATGTCGTGGCGACGGCTTGGAGCCAGACCGCCCAGACCACCTAGTAGGATTGCCACAGAAGACAGGTTAGCAAAGCCACACAGTGCGAACGAGATGATAGCTTTAGTCTTGTCAGACATTTCAGCACCAGTCTGTGCAATCACCATGCCGCCTTCAGCAACGTCCTTCAGGTACGGTGCAAAGTTCAGGTAAGCAACGAATTCGTTCACAACCAGTTTCTGACCGATGAAAGAACCAGCTACAGTTGCTTCAGACCAAGGCACACCGATTAGGAACGCAAGTGGTGAGAAGACATAACCCAGAATCATTTCCAGAGTCAGCTCAGGCATACCGAACCAGCCACCGATACCACCAAGGATACCGTTAACCAGAGCAATCAGACCGATGAAAGCAAGTAGCATTGCGCCCACGTTAAGCGCTAGCTGCATACCAGAAGATGCACCCGCAGCCGCTGCGTCGATAACGTTGGCAGGCTTGTCGTCGCCAGACGTTGCATCGCTAGCCATCTGCTCAACAGCTTCTTCAGTTTCAGGCTTGATGATTTTAGCAAACAGCAGACCACCCGGTGCCGCCATGAAAGAGGCCGCGATTAGGTACTCTAGTGGCACGCCCATTGATGCGTAACCAGCCAGTACACCACCAGCAACAGATGCCAAACCACCACACATTACCGCGAACAGCTCAGACTGAGTCATTTTAGGTACGAACGGACGGATAACCAAAGGTGCTTCCGTTTGACCAACGAAGATGTTAGCTGTTGCAGACATAGATTCGGCACGAGAAGTACCTAGCGCCTTCTGCAGACCACCACCCAGGATGTTGATAACAACCTGCATGATGCCCAAGTAGTAAAGTACGCTAATCAGTGCAGAGAAGAATACGATTACTGGAAGTACGCGCAGGGCGAAAACGAAGCCGCCGCCACCGAATACTTCAAACATTTTGTCCGACGTCAAACCACCGAACAAGAAGTTGATGCCATCGTTACCATAAGCAATAACGTTGGAAACAGCAGTTGACATGCCATAAAGCACATCACGGCCCACAGGTACGTAAAGTACAAATGCACCTAGACAGAATTGGATGGCAAATGCGCCACCAACAGTACGAAGATTAATAGCTTTGCGGTTATCAGATAGAAGTACTGCGATTAGTAGCAGTACTACCATCCCAACCAGGCTCATAAACAGGCTCATAGTTTATGGCATCCCTTTAGTTAAGTTTGGCGTCTCGACAATTCGGCTCATTAAGAGTCCGGCGCATTATACTCATGCAGCGCCGGATAAAATAATGCCGCGCTCACAGTTTGCAAGGAAATAAAGCCAGCCCACAACCGCAAACGTGATACCAATCACAAATGATTGCAACCGTTTGGCGCAAACGTTTATATTTGTGATGTGGATTCATATCGGAATGCGGAATAATTCAGCTGCAGTTAAGTTTGTTACCTGCGCTATTTCCTGCTCACTTTCCCCCCGTATCGCCGCCAGTTCGGCCAACACCTGCACCAGCCGATCCGGGCGATTGGGCTGCCCCTGATAACCCGCCACCGGCATATCCGGCGCATCGGTCTCCAACAACAATGCCGTCAGGGGCAATGACGCTATTGTATGGCGGGTTTTATTGGCTCGGCGATAGGTGATCGTCCCCCCGACACCAATTTTGATACCCAGTTCAATTAGTTGCATTGCCTGTTGCAAACTACCGCTAAAACCATGATATACCCCGCCCGCTTCCGGGCAGTGACGCTTCAACAATTGCAGCAACTCCGGATAGGCCTTGCGGCAATGCAAAATCACCGGCAGCCCGTGCTGGTTAGCAAGCACCAACTGTCCCTCTAACAGCGACATCTGCTGTGCCCGATCGACATCAGCAATGGCAAAGTCTAGCCCACATTCGCCAACCGCGACGCACCGAGTGCCCAGCAGGCTCATTTCTGAACCAAGCTCGGCGGCAAGCCGCGCCATCGCCCCAGGGGTGTGCTCCGCACTGAAAAACGGATGCAGGCCGAGCCCGTAGTAGATCTGGGGAAAACAACCCGCGAGCTGGCGCACCTGTGCCCAATTGCGCTCACCCACAGCCGGCACCACCAAACGTCCCACACCGGCCTGTGCGGCCAGCGCCAGATAGTGGGCGGGATCATCGGCAAAAGGCGGGAAGTCAAAATGGCAATGGCTGTCAATCAACATCCCGCTCCCCCCGTTTTGGCTGGCAACGGTTATCGGGATGACGCGGGTCGTCATGATCATAACGCACCGGCGCACAGCTCCGGCGGTTCTCGGGCACCAACCCCATGGAGGCGCACCAGCGGTCGTATGCCGCCAGTGCCTGTTTGAGCCAATTTCGCATTACCTCTCCTACTCTTTACTTCCTCGACTTCGCGACCATCACAATCATACTACGCCCCGCGACAAGAACGGTATTGTCCGGGTAACTAGGGGCCACCTCCACCAGATAGATATCCTGCGGCGACGGGTTCGCAGTATTAATCAGCAGGTGCCAGTCGCTGTCGTCGCGATCAGGAATAGTAAATTCAATCGGGTCCCAATAGGCATTGCACACCACATAGAGCTCATCCAAGGTGATCGGGTGGTACACCGTCAGGGCAATGGAATGGGAATGCTCCGACCAATCAGGCTGATCAGGCATCACGCCGTGCCAGCGAATGTTGACGTCTTCCACCACCGAACTGAGCGGGGTGTGCAAGTTCCAGTCGATAGTCGGCTCGGCGCTGCGAACCTGTGCCAGCATCTGAACAAAACGCAGCATCTCGGCATGCTGCTCAAGCCCCTGCCAGTCAAACCAGCTTATCGGGTTATCCTGACAATAGGCATTGTTGTTGCCCTGCTGAGTACGGCGCACCTCGTCCCCCATGTTGAGCATCGGCGTACCGAGCGACAAGTAGAGCGTTGCCAGCATGTTCTTGCATTGGCGAACCCGTATCTCCTCGATGTCCTTGAGAGTCGTCGGCCCTTCAACCCCATAGTTGCTCGACAGGTTGTGGTTGTCACCGTCACGGTTGCCCTCGCCGTTCGCCAAGTTGTGCTTGTCGCTGTAGCTGACCAGATCATTGAGGGTGAAGCCGTCGTGGGCACAGATGAAATTCACCGAGCGATGGGGCGAGTGGTGGTGGCTGCAATAGATATCGGGAGAGCCGAGGATCCGCGAGGCAAAGCGGCTCACACAACCATTATCGCCACGCCAGAACGCGCGCACATCGTCGCGGTACTTGCCGTTCCACTCGTTCCAGCGATCACCGATAAACGAGCCGACCTGATACAGCCCCGCCGCATCCCACGCCTCGGCAATGATCTTGGTCGCGCACAGGATCGGGTCGGTATCTATCGTCCACAGCAAAGGCGGATCACTCATCGGCTGGCCGCTGCCGTCACGGGCCAGTACCGAGGCCAAATCGAAACGGAAGCCGTCGACATGCATCTCCGTGACCCAGAAATGAAGAGCATCGATGATCATCCGGCGCAACACGCTGTGGTTGGCATTGCAGGTGTTGCCACAGCCGCTGAAATTGCTATAACGGCCGTTCTCACGATCAAGCAGGTAATAACTCCCGTTCTGGAGCCCCTTGAAGCAGAATGTCGGGCCGAACTCATCGCCCTCGGCGGTATGGTTGAACACCACATCGAGGATCACCTCGATATCGGCCTTGTGCAGCTCGCGCACCAAGGTCTTGAACTCGTCTATGGCCGCCAGCGGGGTTTTCTCGACGCTGTAGCCCGAGTGCACCGAGAAGAAATTGATCGGGCTGTAGCCCCAGTAGTTCTGCTTGCCCTCGGGCGCATCGTCAACATCGAACTGCTGCACCGGCATCAGTTCTACTGCCGTGATCCCGAGCGACTTAAGGTATGGTATTTTCTCAATAACCCCGGCGAACGTGCCGCGTTTGGCCTCGCTAACGCCTGAATTGGGATGGCGGGTAAAACCACCGACATGCATCTCGTAGATAATGGTCTCGGTCAATGAGTGGCGCGGGGTGACGGTGCCCTGCCAGTCGAACTCACTTTGATCGACCACGATACTGCGCAGGCTGGCATCCATGTTGCGCCCCTTGCCGATCGCCCGCTGGCGGTCGTAATTGCGGCCCAAGCTGATCGCCTGGCTATAAGGGTCAATCAGCAGCTTGTCACCATCAAAGCGCTGCCCCCTCTCCGGATCCCAAGGGCCATCAACCTGAAAGCCGTAAACCTGCCCGTGGCCAATATTGCCGACAAAGATAAACCAGTAATGGCCCCGTTTGTGAATGCTCGGCTCAAGCTCGAAACTGTGCTCGGGGCTGGCCGCCTCAGCGCTCGCAAACAGGTGCAAGACAACCCGGGTCGCATCTTTGGAATAGAGGCTGAAATTCACGCCATTGCGCTTGACCGACGCCCCTAGCGGATAAGCCTCTCCCTGCCAGGTATAAACATCGTGTGACTGTGCCAATTCGTACATCGGACTCCCTCCGTGCCCCGCCGGGGCTATCTGCGTTTCGCAGGTATGGGCCGCTTCGCCCGCCATATGCATCAACCAGAATAGTAAACATCCAGAGAAAAACGTGCCGCCCAGTCCGCAAAAGCAAAAAAATACCGCCACACTCCCCTGACGAAAAACAGACATAAAAAAACCGCCCACAGGGGCGGTTTTTATCAGGTATCACCGGCTGGCGCGATTAGTGCTCGCGGGTTGCACGGAACTCAACCTCAGGGAAACGCTCTTTGGCCAGGTTCAGGTTAACCATGGTCGGTGCGATGTACGTTAGGTTGTCGCCGCCGTCCAGGGCCAGGTTGCTCTGGTTCTTGCGCTTGAAGTCCTCAAACTTCTTGCCATCGCCACACTCAACCCAGCGCGCCGTCGCAACGTTAACGCCTTCGTAGATAGCTTCCACGTTGTATTCAGCCTTCAGACGGGCAACAACCACGTCGAACTGCAGCACACCTACCGCACCAACGATCAGATCGTTGTTCTGCAGCGGGCGGAACACCTGTACCGCACCTTCTTCAGACAGCTGAACCAGACCTTTAAGCAACTGCTTCTGCTTCAGTGGATCTTTCAGGCGAATACGACGGAACAGTTCAGGGGCAAAGTTAGGAATACCCGCAAACTTCAGCGCTTCGCCCTGAGTGAAGGTATCACCGATCTGAATCGTACCGTGGTTGTGCAAACCAATGATATCGCCAGCATACGCCGTTTCCGCACGAGAACGGTCACCGGCCATGAAGGTTACAGCGTCAGAGATGCTCACCTGCTTACCGGTACGCACGTGGTTCATCTTCATGCCCTGGGTGTAAGTACCCGACACGATACGCATGAACGCAATACGGTCACGGTGCTTTGGATCCATGTTTGCCTGGATCTTGAACACGAAGCCAGAGAATTTCTCTTCTGTTGCTTCAACATCACGCTCTACCGCTTGACGCGTTTTCGGCGCTGGCGCCCACTCGGTCAAGCCATCTAGCATGTGGTCAACACCGAAGTTACCCAGTGCCGTACCGAAGTAAACCGGAGTCAGCTCACCGGTCAGGAACGCATCAAGATCAAACTCAGGGCAAGCACCCATTACAAGCTCAAGCTCTTCTCGCACGCTTTCGGCTAGGTTTGCACCAACTGTCTCGTCAAGCTCTGGGTTATCCAGACCTTTGATGATACGAACTTCTTGGATCTCATGACCATGACCCGATTCATACAGAATCGTCTCGTCACGGTGGATGTGGTAAACACCTTTAAACTCTTTACCACAGCCAATTGGCCAGGTAATTGGCGCACACATCATACCCAATTCGTTTTCAACTTCGTCCAAGACTTCCATTGGATCACGCACTTCACGGTCCAATTTGTTCATGAACGTCACGATTGGTGTATCACGCAGACGGGTAACTTCCATCAGCTTACGGGTACGATCCTCGACACCCTTAGCGGCGTCGATCACCATCAGGCACGAGTCAACCGCCGTCAAAGTACGGTAGGTATCTTCCGAGAAGTCCTCGTGTCCCGGGGTATCCAGCAGGTTAACCAGACAATCATTGTATGGGAACTGCATCACCGAGGTGGTTACCGAGATACCACGTTCTTTTTCCATCTCCATCCAGTCCGACTTGGCGTGCTGGTTTGAGCCGCGGCCTTTGACGGTACCGGCTTTCTGGATGGCGTTTCCGAACAACAGAACTTTTTCGGTAATTGTGGTTTTACCCGCATCCGGGTGAGAAATGATCGCAAACGTACGACGTTTGCCCACTTCAGTAAGAAAAGACATAAGCGTTGATAATCCTGTGAGAGATTTCAATGGTGACATGGCCACCGGCCACATATAGCCGGTGCCTGACTCCTAAACAGCGTGCATGGCCTGATAGCAGGACAAGCACCTCATCGTAACCAGAAGGCTGCCCGTTTCCGGGTGCCGCACCTCAAAGTTGCTACATATCGCCCTCTCGTCGATGTGCCGGTTTACTGTCAGGAGTGGTAAAGATGGCGGAATTATACGCAAACTCCAGCCAAAGAGACAGCACTAAGACGCCCGTGCCGCCCCCTGACCAGCAAGGGGCGGGCGCAGCCAACCCACTACATCACATAGTAAGTCATGATCAGGGCATCTTCACGGCCGTCCGCCGCCGGGTAATAGCCTTCGCGGCGGTTAATTTCATTGAAACCCGTCGCCTCGTACAGCTGGTAGGCACGGGTGTTGCTCTCGCGCACTTCGAGCCAAATCTCTTCGCCCGCACGGCTTTGAATAGCCTCGATAAAACCGTCGAGCAACTGCTTGCCGTAACCCTTGCCCTGAAGGGCCGGATCAATCGCGATATTGAGCAGGGTCGCCTCGCCAGCGACCAACTGGCCAAAACAGTAGCCCACCAGCTTGCCATCGACTTCGAGGGCAATATTGACGGCAATTCTATTGGGATCCTTGCGGATCATCGACTCGGCCCACGGAAAGGCATGGGCGGCCTGCTCGATACGCCACACATCATCTAGATGGTGCGGCGCCAGAGGAACAATACTGGATGTCATCATCAACAAATCAAAAGATAGGGTTAATTGTCATAGCTGCAAATTTGCTGCCACAAGGCTTTCTTGGCGCTGGGATGGGTGTGCATCTGCTTGAGCGGCACCGATGTCAGCAACTGGCACCCCGCCGGATGCGGTGCTGTGCAACCCGCCTGCCAGCACCAGGTAAGATGGTGCTCGCGGATCAGCTCAGTGGCCGAAGACGGCAGCAGCAACGCCTGCTCGGGCGTCAGCTTCATACTGAGCAGAATACGGCCGAACAGCCACCGGTCTTGCTCATCGAGCGGGTCATCGCAGACAAACAGCAACTTGCAGGTTTCAGGCAAATCAATGGCTGGCACCTCACGGTCAGGAAAAAAATCCGGCTTGCGTACCTGCCAGTACGTCAGCCCCATTTCCTGCATGAGCTGTAAATCTCGTTGTTTCATCCACTCACCTTGCTTGCCTAGATTATGGCTGGGGATACTACCAGATCCGCCCCTGACGGGCAGTAAAAAATACGGCAGGGTCGTCACCACACGGTTCAAACAGACAAAACATTCAAAAAAGGCAAGCCAATAACAAAAGCGTGCCCACTATCACCCTGTGAAAAAAAGCAAAATAAATTGCCATTAAAATCAGTTCAGAACCGTCGGTAAAAGGCAATAAATTGCTTTCGAGGCCATTGGATTTAGATTACAATCTACTCAATAAGTGTGGCAATTAATAATGCCGATTCAGCCCAATCAATCAGCCAGTTAGACTAACCAGCTCTTGTTTGGCGCGAACCGACCATAGCAAAGCCGCATCTACAGCAAAACTATACAGCAGAGGTAATACCATGAAAAAAATCGCCCTAACTCTAATCGCAGCTCTTTCTTTCGCTGGTTCAGCTATCGCAGCACCTGAAACTGCAGCGACTGCAGCATCTTCTACTTCTGGCGCAGCAGCAGGTACTGCCGGTGCAACTGCAGCAGCAGCTGGCGGCGTTACTGCAACTACTATCGCTGTTGGCGCGGCAGCCGCTGTAGCAGCAGTTGCAGTTGCTGACTCAGCAGGCAACGACAACGGCAACACTAACACTACAACTCTGAGCAACCAGAAGTAATTCTCTGCCTCAGTAGCGCCAACATTGGCTTGTTATATTCATAGCAAGCGCAACAATGCTGGATCAAGCAAAGCCAACCGCCCGCGGTTGGCTTTTCTCTGTCATCACTGGATGAGCCCCATGTTATCCATCTCCTTGCTTGCCAATGCAGTCCGTCCCCATTGGCGAAACCCGATGATGCGCGTAGCACTCGTCGGTGCCCTCACCCTACTAAGCGGGTGCAGCCAAAAGTTCAATGACGTCAACGACACATTGCAACTGGCCCTGTTCGGCGAAGCCGATACCCAACTCTCCACCTCTGATATCAACCAACTGCCTTATGCCAGCCTCTATGCGCGCATCAGCGAAGGCCCACAGGCCTTCATGGTGTTGGCCATTGCCGAACCAGCCAGCAAAAAGACGGGTCAAGTAACGGCAACACCAAAGCTAAAATGGCTCTCTGCCGACCGCGCCATGATCGTCACCGATGCCGGCCGGATCGTAAAAACCGTCGGCCTGCCACAAGGCAACCTGCAAGAAACATTCAGCCGCCAAGCCGACCCGCTGGCTCTCGGCCTGCATAAAGCCGACACCCCGACCACATGGCAGCACAGCATCGACTGGCAGCCGGGCTTCCACTTCGGCTACACCCTGCGCTCGGAATTCCGCCCTCAGGGCGATGCGGTGATCTTAGTGAACGACACCCCCAAGCAGGTGCTCCACTTCATCGAACATGTCTCGGTAGCCGAGCTTGGAATCGCGTACGACAACCAGTTCTGGATTGACCCAGACAACGGCCGGGTGTGGAAAAGCCTGCAAAAACCGGCACCGTCACTGCCGTACATCGAGCTCACCCTGCTAAAACCATTTGCGTAAGGAGCGACCATCCGTATGTTTTTCCGACTACTCCCTGTTGTCGCTCTGCTCAGCGCCAGCGTTGGCAGCCAAGCAGCAACACCCGCCAACGCGGCTCACACCGCACAGAACCCGAACAGCGTCACCATCACCCTGTTGCGACAATCCAGCCTAAGCGCCGATACAGAAAACAGCATCCAGCTTGATTACGGCCAGCCTGTCCGGCTCGAACAGGTTCTGCGCGACAGCCAGCAGCAGCTTGCCCAGCTTGACCGCACAACAACAAGCGAAACCGCCAGCGCACCGCGCAACTACTGGTTGGCCAGTGCCATCTACACGCCTGCGGCCGATCCGACAATCGCCCAGCAAAAAGAAAGCGTCCTGCGCCAGATCGACAGCCTGATCGCTGCCAGCGAAGATCCCCAAAGCCAAGCCGGTCTAACGGCGATGAAACAATGGGTGGCAACCCTGACAACCCAGAAAAAACGTCTTTCTGGACTGGATCTCGACACCACAAGCATTGACCCGCAGCACAACCCGCTCGTGCGCGACGATATCCAGCTTGTCGTACCGCAGCGCCCAGACTGGGTCCAGCTGGTCGGCGCGTTCACCATACCGCAGAGCAGCATACCGCAGAACACCACCGGGGATACTATGGACTGGGGCCAGATCCACTGGCAGCCTCGCACCGATGCCAACGGCTACCTCAGCAACATAGCGCTTGCACCGAACCACGCTACGAGCGAAGTGTGGGTGATCCAGCCCAACGGCGACACGGCCAAGCACCCTATCGCCTACTGGAATGCCTCGCACCACGATATCGCACCGGGAGCGGTGATCTTCATCCCATTCGACACGCTGCCCGACGCGGCCGCCTCACTGAATGACGACCTGCTTGTCCTTCTTCAAAATAGTGCCCTGCAATGAAACAGCAATACGCCTTACTGACCCAGTTTTGCCGCCTGTCGGCACTTAGCCTCGCCATCATGCCTGTGTTCCACGCCCAGGCCGACGAGTTCAGCTACCCACAGCTCCAGCCCTCGCAGTCTGATTTCGGCGGCGTCGGCCTGATGCAGATGCCGTCAGGCAGAATGGCCCCGGAAGGGGAATTCAACATTCAGGCAACGGTGAACGACAACTACCACCACTACACCGCGACCCTCCAGCTGTTCCCGTGGATGGAAGCCAATATCCGCTACACCCAAGTCAAGGACGTGCTTTACAGCAACAATCCTGATTTTAGCGGCGACAGTGTCTATACCGACAAGGGCATGGACTTCAAATTCCGCCTGATCGAAGAGAGCTACTGGCTACCGGAGACCTCCATCGGTATCCGCGACTTTGCCGGTACCGGCCTGTTCGACGGCGAATACATCGCCGCCACCAAGCGGGTCGGCCCGGTTGACTTCACCCTCGGCATGGGCTGGGGCTACATCGGCAACAGCGGCAACATCGACAACCCGTTCTGCCACGTTGCCGACCGTTTCTGCGAACGCCCTTCAGGCGCATCAGGCCGCGGCGGCATGGCCGAATTCAGCAACTTGTTCCGCGGCCCGGCCGCCCTGTACGGTGGTCTTGAATACCAGACCCCGTGGGAGCCTCTGCGCCTGAAGCTGGAATACGACGGCAACGACTACATGGGTGACCGCCCGACGCTCAAAAACGCTGCCGACATGACCCAGTCGAGCAAGTTCAACGTCGGAATGCTCTACCGCCTTGGCGACTGGGGTGACATCCGCGCCAGCTACGAGCGCGGCAATACCCTGACCCTAGGCTTCACCCTGCGCACCAACTTCAACGATCTCAAGAGCCACTGGAAAGACGAGCCGATACCGCCGTACCAGCCAGCCAAGGCAACGTTCGCAGACGACGACAGCCGCTACCTAGAGATGGCCAAGGCCCTCGACACCGTGGCAGGCTACGACGAGATCAACCTGTACCAAGGCGACGACCAGCTGACCCTTGTTGCCAACCAGAACAAATACCGCGACCGCGAGCAGGCCCACCGCCGTGCCGCCACCATTATGGCCAACTACGGTACCCCGGTTGAACAATACCGGATCATCGAGACCAGCAACCGCCAGCCGGTGACCGAAACCCGAATCGATGCCGCCCGCTTTGCCGATGTGGCACAAGTTAACGACATCGGTATCGGCATGGCCGACGCCACCACGACTCAGGCACCGAGCACGCCGGAAGGCCGCCACGTTGCCGAGCCGAACAAAAACTGGGAAGTGAGCCTAGCACCGACCCTGCAACAGTCGATCGGCGGCTCAGAAGACTTCTACCTCTACAACATCGGCCTGAATGCCGGGGCCAATTACTGGTTCGGCAACCACTTGGCTCTTGGTGGCTCGATCTACATCAACCTGCTGGATAACTACGACAAGTTCCTGTACGACGTACCACCTGACGGCACCGACAACAAGCGTGTCCGTACCCTTGTCCGCCAGTACATCAACGACAACCCGGTACGGCTCAACAACCTGCAGCTGACCTGGCTCGATCACTGGGGCGACAGCTGGTACAGCCAAGCCTACGGCGGCTATCTGGAAACCATGTTCGGCGGTGTCGGCGGCGAGCTGCTGTACCGACCTATGGGCAGCAACTGGGCCGTCGGCTTCGATGCCAACTACGTCATCCAGCGTGATCCCGACTCGCAGCTAGGCTTCTTCACCGAAGAAGTGCACTTCGACCCAACCACCAACCGCTACTACCGCGTGCAGACTGGCACCCTGACCGGCCATGCCACGGCATACTACCAGCCGCAATGGCAGTGGTTGCCGAACACCCTGCTCAAGGTCAGCGCCGGTCGCTACCTTGCTGAAGACATGGGCGTAACCATCGACATCTCGAAGCAGTTCGACAGCGGCGTGATCGCCGGTGCCTATGCCACCTTCACCAACATGTCTACCGACGACTACGGCGAAGGCAGCTTCAACAAGGGCTTCTACCTGTCGATCCCGTTCGACATCATGACCGTGAAACCGAGCAACAACCGGGCGACCATTGCCTGGGCACCGCTAACGCGTGACGGCGGCCAGATGCTAAACCGCAAGTACTCGCTGTTCGGCATGACCGATGCCCGCCACCCGTGGTATCAACGACCGGCCAAGTAACCGGCACCCTATATCCAAACACGACAAAGAGGCGGCTACCGCCTCTTTTTTTTGCCCGTAAAAGGGCGAAAACATAGCGCAGCGAGAAAGCAGCAGGGAAATACGAGAACAGAGAAGATCAGCGAGAAAGAGATGAATAGATGAAGGATATAAGGGAAACAAGCAAGGCAGAGGCAGAGGCAGAGGCAGAGGCAGAAAATGAGAAAGAAAAGAAAAGACAACCAATAAAAACAAGGCGGCACAATAGTGCCGCCTTGCATCATGCATTAGTCGATGTCGATCGGGCTGAAGCTCTTGATCAAATCATCCACCTGCTTAACCTGGCTCAGGAACGCTTCCAGCTTGGCCAGCGGGAACGCCGATGGGCCGTCGCACTTAGCGTTATCTGGGTTCGGGTGCGCTTCCATGAACAGGCCAGCGATACCGGTTGCCATGCCAGAAAGAGCAAGATCAACTGTTTGGTCACGACGACCGCCAGAAGCCGCGCCCAGTGGATCACGGCACTGCAGAGAGTGGGTCACGTCAAAGATGATCGGGCTGCCCTTAGACGCCTTCTTCATCACGCCGAAGCCCAGCATATCAACAACCAAGTTATCGTAACCGTGCAGCGCACCGCGCTCACACAAAATGATTTGATCGTTACCGCACTCAGCAAACTTCTCAACGATATTGCCAACCTGACCCGGGCTCATGAACTGCGGCTTCTTCACATTGATCACCGCGCCGGTCTTGGCCATTGTCTCAACCAAGTCAGTCTGGCGGGCAAGGAAAGCCGGAAGCTGGATTACGTCAACCACCTCAGCCACAGGCTGAGCTTGGTGCTGCTCGTGAATGTCGGTGATGATTTTCACGCCGAAGGTATCCTTCAGCTCTTGGAAAATCTTCAGGCCTTCTTCCATGCCAGGTCCACGGTAAGAGTGGACAGACGAACGGTTCGCCTTGTCAAACGATGCCTTGAAGATGTATGGGATACCCAGCTTCTCTGTCACTGTGACATAGTGCTCACAGATCTGCATCGCCAAGTCGCGCGACTCAAGTACGTTCATGCCGCCGAACAGGGCGAACGGCTTGTCGTTGGCAACTTCGATATTGCCGACATTAACTGTCTTTTGGTTCATTATGGTTTTCCGTTTGATCAAATCTGGGATTTACTGGTTAGCGATAACAGCACGAACACGCTCAAGATCTTCCAGCGTATCAATACCATGTTCTGGGGCAACGCACGCCTGATCGACAACAATCCCGATACCGTGTGCTAATGGGCGAAGCTGCTCGAGCTTCTCAAGCGCCTCCAGCGGGTGCTCCGGCAGTTCGGTAATCGCCTTCAGGGTTGCCACGCGGTATGCATACAGGCCGATATGGCGGAAGTAATCACCAGCTGGCAGTTCTACCATCTCAGGCTGGTACTCATCACGCGGGAACGGGATCGGCGCACGGCTGAAATACAACGCTTTGTTGTTCTCGCCCTTGGCAACCTTCACCACGTTTGGGTTCATGAAATCTTGAACTTTCTCAATACGCTGCATCAACGTCGCAATACCAGCGGCCGGATGCGCCTCGAGCAGCTGTGCCACCTGCGACAATAACGTGGCAGGCATCAGCGGCTCGTCACCCTGTAGGTTAACCACGATATCACCGTCGGCAAAACCTAGTTCGGTGGCAGCTTCAGCCAAACGATCCGTGCCAGAATTGTGCGACGCCGAGGTCATTACCGCCTTGGCGCCGAACTCAGTCACTACCTTGTAGATCTCATCATGGTCAGTCGCAACATAGACCGAATCGGTGATCTCAAGTGCGCGCTCAACAACATGGGCAATGACTGGCTTGCCTGCCAGATCAAGCATCAACTTACCCGGCAGGCGGCTAGAGCCAAAACGCGCAGGGATCACGATATGTGTTTTCGACATGTGTATTCCAATATTCTTACAACAATATAATTTACAGAGCCGCAAGGATCGCAGGCAGCTCAGTTGCCGTGCGTACCGTATAGCTCGGGGTGATATCGCCCGGCTTACCGTTGCCGGACGCATCGACCCACACGCTGGTGATCCCCATTTGGTTAGCACCGGCAATGTCACTCGGCAGCGAATCACCGATATGGATCACCTCTTCAGGTTTCGCCCCGGCCAGATCCAACGCTTTTTGGAAGATACTGGCTGCGGGCTTTTCCTCCGGCTCGTCACCGCCGACAATGATGTGGTCAACCCACTCCGACATGTTGACGGCCGCCAACTTCGGATACTGGGAGAACGTCGGCCCGTTGGTGATCACCACCAAGGTGTAACGCTCACGTAGCGATGTCAGCAACTCGCCCACCCCCGGGAAGAAGGTGAACGCTTCCATCCGCTGGTGATCAAAATATGCCTGCGCGGCCTGCGCCGCCGCCTCGTCAACCTCGACATCCTGCTCGGCCAGCAGGGTACGGATCAAACCGCAGCGAAACGCCGCTTCGTTCGGCAGCAGGGCAACCAGCTGGGGAAACTCGGCATTAAGCTGCTTGTAAACCCCGGCAAGGTAACGCTGGATAAAGCGTTGCTCGTCAGTAAGCTGCGGGTACGTCTCTTTCACCCAGCGGGCAAAGGCCTGCCCCGCCAGCTTGTCAGCCTCGGATGTGCCGCAAAGGGTCTCATCCATATCGAAAAAAATCGCCTTGAGCAAATCAATTTCCTTCTTGTTGCTATGCTCTCAAACCAAGTAATACTTCACATTTATGTTTGATTGCTTTCAAAAATAAAAGACTATTCAATGTTAAATCTTTTACCTCCACTGCCCCGCATTTCATCTGCCGTACACGCTCAATAGCCTGCTCGGCGCTGCATGCACGGCGGGTCAGCGGATCAACATAAGTCGGGTAGGCAATCAGTGCAAAATACACCAAGCTTTCCAGACTATGACGACGCACCCGTCGCTCGCACGCCATCATATCGCGGGTCAGCCCCCAACCGGCATAGAACGGCATGCCGTAGGTTGTCACCTGCTTGCCGCGCAGCAGTGCCTCGAACCCGGTCAGCGAAGTCATCGTATGCACCTCGTCAACCTGATCAAGCAGCTGCGCCATGGCAACGTCCGTCTCAACCCTATCCGCCACGGCAGTGAAGTCACCTTGCCACTGGCCCTGATCGCGCTGCCCGGCGACCACATCCGGATGCGGCTTATAAATAATATAGGCATCCGGCTCGGCATCACGTGCCGCCCTGAGCAAGGCCTCGTTGGTCGTTACCTCAGGCGAGCCGCAACGGATAGAGGCATCACTTTCCACCTGACCCGGCACCAGGATGATCTTCCGGCCCGCTGGTAAATCCAGCACAGTATCGGTACCGACATTGTATTTGGTTAGGTTGGCAGCGAGCAACTGAGTGATAAGCTGCCGGGCGCGCCATTGTGCCCAGTCTGAACACTCTGTGTTGTTAAGGGCATATTCCAAATCACTTTCGACCCGGGCATCAAAGTAGATCCCTCGGCGATCGCATACCAGAGAAACCGGGCGGTTAAAGTGAACCCCTAGCCCCACCGAACGGATAAAGCCATCCTCGATACAGAAGCTGGCCTCATCCGGCTCACCCCTACCCCAACGAATAGCCTTGCCATTGGCCGACGGCGCAAAGCGCCACGCCTGCAGGTAATCACCGATCCAGCGCTGCTTCCACCACGACAACCGTGAAAGGGAGACCGCCATTTCCGCGTTTGCCTGCAACGCGAGCTGATCGCTCATATAGCTGATGATCTGCTCTATCTCGCAACGCTCACCCAAAATCGGGTCAACATAGCGGGCATACTGGATATAGGCGGCATCGAATACCTGCTCGAGGGTACGCGGCTGACTACGGCGTTCGCAGCTTTGCTGATCGTGGGTTAGCCCCCACCCCGCATAGAACGGCATACCGAAACAATGCACCTGCGCCCCGGCCATCAGGGCTTCGAACCCCATCAGGCTAGATACGGTATAAACGTGCGTCGTTGTTTCCAGAAAATCCCACGGATTTACCGGCTCGGCATACAGCTTTACGTTCGGATGCTCAAACGGCAACGGGTACAAAAAGCCCTTTTTCTTGCCGTGCACCACATCAGGATGCACCTTCACCCAAACAGTCTCGTTCGGATGGGCTTCCACCGCGCTGCGCAGCATCTGAACGAATGTATCCTGATCAGCCATCGCGCCCACCACAGAGGCATCGCCTTGAGTCTGGTCAATCACCACTACCTTGGGGGCTGCCGCCCGCAACTGCGGGTCACTTTGGTTCTGGTTATACTTAGACAAGCGATAATCACGAATAGCCGAGATACAACGGTGGCTTCGCGCCACCGCATCGCCTGCCAGCTCCCCATTGGCAGCAATCAGCTGCTCTAATCGCGAAGGCTGGCGGGCATCGTAATAGATGCCTACTTCGTCAACGACCAGGCTCAGAGGCTGCGCGCCGGCAACCCCCAACCCAATTGAACGCAAAAAGCCGTCTTCCAATGCAACATACGGCAGGTTATGCGCAGCGGCATAATCCCTCGCCCGCTTGGCGGTTGATTTAAAGCCCCAGCCAATGACACTACTCACATCACCTTTTTGAGGTGAGTAGTGCATAATTAGGTCATAAGGTAAAAATAAATCAACATTAGATATAGCTGATATTCCTCGTGAGAAACATAAACATTTATGCCGATGTTGCATTGTTTCTGATCTTCTCAGTTAGTAATTTATAGTGCTGTTTACTATTATAAAACTTATGATTTACTGCCAATGAACGCTTAATAAATTTCAATGCATTTTCATAATCATTTTTTTGATGATAGATAACACCTAGTCGATTAAGAGCAAATCCATAATCAGGATACTTATCGACTAACATATGTAAGAATTTAACATCTAACATATCCTTATCAACCATCATAGAGAATAATAAAAGGTCTCCTGATGATAAAAAGTTAGCCATTCCTCCAGAATTCGTAATTCTAAAATCACCAGAAATAAAATTATGGATATAATTAACAATACTCCAATCTTCATTAAGTTTTTCTGGAACATTGTGTCCTGAGGATTTATGGCTTATTATTTTTATGTTTGATTTCTGCTCTTTAACTCTTAATGCTGTGTAAGAATCAACTAAATCATATTCACCAAAAAACAAAACACCCTTTTTATCAGTTAAAAGGTGAATAATATCCGTCCCTGAACTTACATCTATATCAGTTTTATTTAAAATTGATTTAGAATTAGACAGAAGTAATGGTGACTCCAAAGAAAATAAAACATAGCTATATGGCACTGATATTGAAATATTCTCAGTGCATCTAACAGCCCCATAAGCCCCCATAGAAGAACCAATAAAAATCACATCTTCTATATTACTATTAATAACAATATCATTGATAATGCCAGATAATATACTTGCCGTATCAATAACATTATCAGCTAAACAATCTATACCATTTACATACCAATCATCTTTGGTATTCCTGATAAATACAGCTGAATTACCTAAAGAATTTATAGTTTTAAAAAAACTAAATTCATCAGGTTTAGAACCAATTGATGTGAATACAACTAATAGCGTCTTACTATTATCGTATAGAACTGTTTTGATATTTTCCATTATAATAAAGGGCACTATTGCTAGTGCCCCACATAATTAAATAAAAAACTTAACCATAGAAGATGATAACTTAGACACCATGCGACCATGAACTTTTTTATAATCAAACAAGAAAGACATTGCTTTTAGCTTCTTATTATTTGATGCCTTTGTATACAAATAAGGGTCATTAGAAAACTTCAATAATTTTTTCGCAACTCTTGATTGATTACTCTTAACTTTAAGCGCAGGCTTAACAACCTTGTTTGTATTATGGTTATTCTTTTGCGGCTCATTTTTTCCAAAACTGGAAAATAGGACTTTTGCTCCTTGCTTCCATTTTGATTCCGCAATTAACTTATCCATCAAAACTTTATCAAGTGGCTTATCTTTTGTAACACCAAACTTTGTATAATCACAAACTAAGCTAACAGAGCCACCACCAAATGTATTTTCAACTTCAAAATTTAAGAACATTTCAGCATCTTTAGCCTTAGGATATTCTGCATAACGAGAAATAATCGAAGATGCTACAATTGCGGGGATGTTTTCTGTATTACCTTTACTTACAAAATATTTATACCAATCGGAAAAGAATGCTCTGGCACCAATATGTATATCATTTAACAAATGAACACGTTTCTTTTCTTCTTCAGCATCAAGTAGATGCATTACTCGATCGGAGCCTTTACCTGTAAACTTAGTTAAACTTCCTTCAGGCGAACTTAATGCAGATTCAAAAATAAACACATGATCATTTAAAGAATGCCTAAAACCGTTTCTATGATCATCATAGTTCGCTAAATAACCTTTATAAATATCACCATCAAACAAGCTTTTAGCATGCAAATGTGTCAAAAAGTAATATCCAGGTAAGCTTTCTAATTGAAGCATTCTCTTTAGATAGTATTGCATAGAGCCACTGTAGCCAATATCAATTACAGCGGCTTTATTATCTTTAGTATCTTGAATGAATCCACGTTCGTCTAAATAGTCTAAATATGATTCTCTTTCTGATTTTGCTGATGACAATATAACATCTTGAATTGAATCAAGATATTTAAGCAAAGATGCAAACCTAAATTTTGGAGACACTATTGATTTCTTATTTAAACCAAACTTCTTCGCTTCACTTTCTAACTGTTCAGACCACTCCAGACCAAATCGAGAGACAATAAAGTCTTCTAAACTTCTTTCACTAAAGCTCTGAGAAGCAATCTCATTAATATCATCTAATGATGATATTGAAGCCACCATAGCAGCTCTTCGCGATGAATATAAATACTCTACTTTAATGTTTGATTGAGGATAGAGTTGCTCATATGCCTGCTTAAATAACCAACCATCTCTTGAAAGGAAATAGGCAACTTCGATACCATCGGAAGTTAACTCCTCATGTAACCATTGTGCGAAACCTGTCACTAATGGACCGATTGCTGCATATCCATATTCAAATGGATGGCCATGAAAAGCTGATTTTTTATCTACATAGTTCCAATGAGGAAAATAAAATCTATTAGCAATTAATCCATTAATATGACTCGTTAATAAACTGCGTGTTCTAACTGATGGACCCATTAATTCAGAAATAGCAGATGCACGATAATTATCAATTGCTTTAGGGAATGTATAACAATTCAATCCATTAAGTTTAGCCATATCTCCATCTGCTGTTTTATTATCACCAATATGAAGACAACGACTAGATTTAACATCATCACCAAATTTATCAGTCAGCAACTCTAAATATTCTGGATATATTGTTCCATTATGTTTTCGAGTTCTGGTTTCAGCTGAAACCAATAAAATATTATAATCAGTAATTCCACATGAAGATAGTATACCCTCAATCTGATCTTGTGTTAAATAAATATCAGTAATAATCGAAGTGCCGTAATTTATCAACTTTGTTAAGTTGAACTCTTCAATCATTCTTCTTTTGGGTTTTACATTGTCCAGTTCAACCTGATATTCAATTTCTTTGATTTGGTCACAAATTAATTTACTTAGCCCAGTTAAACTAGAGAAGGTTTCATAAATTTCATCTAGAGTTACTTCAAACTTACCGCCTGTTGGACGACGAGTATCAGCCTCTGCAGTACGCCTAAAATAAACAAAATCAAAGTTTTTATTATTTAATAGTTTTCTAACTTTCTTCTCAGCCACATAAAATAACTCATATGGTTCAAAGACACTACGCTCAACTAAAGTATCAAACAAATCAAAAGAGACATATTTATTCGTACATAGAGCCATTCTTAAATAATCAGGCTGAATATCAACACTTGATTCTTTAATTTGTTTATCTACAGCCCAACCTCTAAATGAATCATTTAGTTCTTTTTCTACCTGAGCAGGTTCCTTCTTGATGTATATTAATTCAAGCCCTTCCATTCCTTGTTTATGCTTAAATAATAACTCTTCTAATATACAACTGTAAGATTTACCATCAAAAATATCAAACTTATAATTAAGATGTAGCTGACTAATCAAATGATATAATACAACATCATTATTTACAGCATAATGATTTTCAACCAGACTATAAAACTCAGATTCACTCTTAATTTTTGATAAAGGTGAAATCTGAGAATCTCCTAATACCAGGAGAGGTTTCTGCCATAACAAAGCTTGATAGCCAATAGATGACGAAACTGTCAATACACCATCAACATATGGCAACAAAAATTGCGATGACGATGGAATATCCTTATCAAGGAAAATAGCATTAGGGTATGTATTCTTAATGAATTCTCTTTGTTCTTTATTGAACTGTTCAGAATAACCATGCTCTGTAACAATAACACCTGTATTCTCAGGAGTTTTTGACAAAACATCAACAGCCATTTCATACTGCGACTGATAATCAGTGCAAGCATCAAATGCAAAATAACCATCAATTTGAGTTGCCAACAATACTAACGAATCAAATTTTCCTTTATAAACTTCAATTTCTTTCTTAAATGGGAAATTTTTCGATAGATTATGTAGAACTTTTCGTCTAAATCTCTTTAGTACATCCTCTTCATCAGAAGATAATTCATTAAAGACAAGGCTATCTATGTATTTACTTAAAAAACTATGGCCAAAGATACCTTCTGCATCTAGTACACAAAATGAAGGGAAGGGAGGTCTTGAAAAACATCCAAACATTTGATTCAAATGTAATGAATTTGGATATAGCTGTTTTAACAACCCATTGTTAGATTCATATGTTAATGTTAGATCAGGTTCAAAATCACCTAATTTATCTTTCAACAAACATTTAAAACTATCAGAAACATCCTGATTGTAGTTTCCATTATAAAAGTTAATTGAGTTTCTATATGAATCATCAGAAAAAACATTAATTATTGATTTTCTATCAAGAACAATCATGTCTAAATGGCTAAAATCCACACCTTCCATGATAGCCATATCATAAACATCTTCACTTACTACAACCTTGATATTGTAGTTATTATCATGTTCTTTTAGACCTTTGGACTCAGGAACAATTATACTTTTTAATGTTGCAAATCTAAACGTGCTATTTCCAAGTTCAACTTGCGGCTCAAGATAATAAAGAATATTCACAAACTAACCTTCAATCAAATCAAATGTAACTGGTCACACCCAACCAACGTGCTCTCTAATAATTCCCAGTCCCAACAGGCCAATTGCCCAGCTCATCAAACTGGCAATCAATACGGTGACAACCGACTTTAGCCGCTGCGGCTCGATGGCCTCATCTGGGTGAATTGGCGCCACAAAGGTCGCCAAATAACGGTGCTTGCGCGCCGCTTCAATTCGGGCGGCTTCAAGGGAAGCCAGCGCCGAGGTATAGGCCTTTTCGGCGAAGGTACGTTCCACCAACAAAGGCTCGTAATCTGCAAATACCCCGCTCAAGGCTGGCTGGGTTTTGCTGTCTCCGGTAATATTCTGCTTCTCGTGCTGAATTTGCTGGGTGAGTGCCTGTACCCGGCGGGTCAGGTTCACTACAGCCGGGGCGCGATCGTCCATGTAACTGGTCAAGGCGTTCAGCTCGGCATGGGCCTTGGCAAGTTGCACTTCCAACTCACCAATCAGCATCATTTTGGCACTGGCGGTTTGAGTTGGGTCAAGGTCTTTCACCTCATTGCGAAAATCGTTCATCGCCACCCGCACTGCGGTTACCCGGGCTTCTGCCCGCGCCACTTCATTTTCAGCAAAGGCAAGATCATCGGTTCGTGCCACCTCAGAGAGGTTGTTGACCAGAATCTCACTTTGATTCAACACCGCTTCAGCCAATAGTTTGGCATCGTCGGCGCTGAATGCCCGTACCTTCAAAGTAATGATGGTGGTGGTCGGGTCGTAAGACACCGTGACCCGCTTACGCCAATAATTTAGCTGTTGCTCTTGGGTCGGCTGATAGCCCATCGCCGACAACCAGTCAGCATCGGGGTGGTTAAACATGGCGCGCAAATCCACCTCTTTGCTAATGGCACGTACGATGTCTATCGACTGTATGTAATCTTGGACAATGTAAGAATCTGTCGCACTGCCACCTTGCGCCGGAATACCCGCCAGCCCACTCAGCAAATCAATCTGCTGCATCTCGTTGCCCTTAACGGCAAACCGAGTTTCAACCACGTAAAGGCCCGCAGCGATAAAGCTGTAATAAAAAGCCGCTAGCAACGTGGGTAAAATCACCATCAACAAGAAGCTGCGCTGCTTGTTGTTACGGTTTTTCCAGACCTTGTTAAGGAATAACTTGTACTTTTTCTGTAATTTCATTTTGAAAGTGTCAAATAGTTATCTATCGCGTCATTGATATCTTCGTAAAACGTCAGCTCACCGCCAGACAATACCAACCCCATGTCGCAGTGCTCTTTCAAGGTCGGCATACTGTGCGACACCATGATCAAGCTGGATTTTTCGCTGCGCGCCTTAAAGGCATCACGGCATTTATCCTGAAAGCGGCGATCCCCCACCCCGGTGATCTCATCAACCAGATAGCAGTCAAAATCAATGGCCATCGACAGGCCAAACGCCAATCTTGCCTTCATACCCGAGCTGTAGCTGCGGATCGGCATATCCAAGTAGTCACCCAGCTCAGAAAACTCCTTGACGAACTCGGTCACCAGCTTGATGTCGGCCCCGTAAATCCGGCTGACAAAACGCAGGTTCTCCGCACCAGTCATTGAGCCATTAAACCCACCAGCAAAGCCCAATGGCCACGACATTTTGACGTTACGCTTAATCACCCCTGTTGTCGGCGCTTCAGAGCCAGCAATCATCCGCAACAAGGTGGATTTACCGGCACCGTTAACCCCCAACAGGCCAATGTTTCGGCCTTTGGGAAAGTTAAGGGTACAGGGCTTTAACACCTGCTTTTTGCCACTGGCAGTACAGTAGGTTTTAGATACGTTAATAAGCTCAATCATAAATTGCGTGCTTTATGTCGGGTGTATTGGGTAAGGGCAAGGCCAAGCAAGAACATCACCGCGCTGCTGGCCACGGCGTAGCCGTAGTTGATGTAGGTGTTCTGATAGGTCGAAAAGAAACCGCTACGCACCCACTCTACACATTGGAAAATTGGGTTCCACTGTAGATACTCCCGCGCCTGCGGCGGCAGGCTGGCTGCAGTGAAGAAAATACCGGACAAAAAGTAAAGCGGACGGTTAAAGGCATTGAAAAGCTTGTCCCAACTATCGAAGTAAATTCGGATTGCCGAGTTAATCATCCCAACCCCTGTCGAGAAAACAATCAACACCAGTAAACCCATCAATACATGAAACAAGTCATAAACAGCCAGCGCTTTCCCCATTAACTGTAGTGATGCCACAATCAACGCGAATACCACCAGCATGGTGGTCGATTCCAACAAGGCACGCCCCATCAGAACATCAAACGGGGTCACATGGGGATATGAAAGCAGTGCCTGATTGGCACCGAGCGCGCCAGATAGACGTGACGATATACTGTTATAGATCATCCAAGGCACAATACCGGTGGTAAAAAACACGGCCAAATCACCACCGACCGGCGATTGCCGCCCCAATCCGGAGAAAATCGCCACCAGTACCAACACCTGAGCCAACGGTTCAAACACCGCCCACAAATAACCAATCTGGCTTTTGCCATATTTGGCGAGGGCCTCACGTAAAATCAGGGCGTAGAGCACCCGGCCCTGCACCCTTAATGCTTGTCTTAACTCGCCCATTTAAATATTCAGCAACTGAACCAGACCGACTACTTTGTTGCTGTCGCTCAATACCACCAATGACGAAACCGCATGCTCACGCATTTTCTCTTCGGCATCAGAGAGCATTTCTGTGTCGAAACAGGTCTTCGGGGTGGCGGTCATCAAATCACACGCTTTGAGTTCGCTAAACGCCGCTTTTTCAGCCAGCGCCCGACGCAAGTCACCATCGGTAATAATGCCCTTGAGCGTGCCGTTGTCGGTGACAATAGCGACGCCCTTACGCCCCTCGTTCATGGTGATCACAATCGAGGTCATCGCATCGTTAACATCCACCAGCGGCAGGTGCTCTTTGACCATCACATCACGGACCCGGGTCAGCAGGCGGCGGCCCAGCGAGCCCCCCGGATGGAAGCGGGCAAAATCGTTCGGCTGGAACTGGCGCATTTTCATCAAAGCAACGGCCAGCGCATCACCCAAGGCGATGGTCAGAGTGGTTGAGGTGGTCGGTGCCAAATTGTTCGGGCACGACTCCTGCGACTCAGCCAGCAGCAAGGTCGCATCAGAATTATTGCTCATGGTTGAATTGATTTTGCCGGTGATAGAAATGATCTTATTGCCGAACAGCTTGAGCGACGGGATAAGCTGCAACACCTCGTCGGTTTCACCGCTGTTGGAAATCAGGATGATCACATCATCACGGGTGATCATGCCCAAGTCGCCGTGGAAGGCTTCACTTGGGTGCAAGAAGAAGCTCGGGGTACCAGTCGATGCCAAGGTTGCCGAAATCTTCTTCCCGACATGGCCGGATTTACCCATGCCACAGACAATCACATGCCCCTGACACTCGGCCATATAGGCAATGGCTTTTTGGTATTGGCTATAGTCAATGTTATTCGCCATCAGTTCCAGCGCCGAGGCTTGATGGCGAAAGGTGCTGACAATGGAATCGAGGGCTGATTGCCGCTCGGTGGACACTGAGTAGTAATCGTTTATATCAAGCGTTTTCATGACTGCGCCTCCTGGCTATCACATTACCGCCGTGGGGTTCGGTAAGCTTATTGAAGAATGGTTTTGAGCTTGTCCCGCAGGATCTGCGGGGAATAGGAGTAACCCGCGCCCAGCAGCAAATACTGGTGGCTAAGGTAATCAATAAATCGGTGCCGCTCGTTGGCATCGGTGTTGCTGGCGGCCTCGGCGATACAGTCGGCCCCGGCAGCCGGATTCAGGCGGCAGGCAATGCCACGGTGCTCGTAAATCGAATCACCCATCAAGATCAGCGGCGTATTGGTGCGCAATACGTCAATGGCAGCACTGGAGTTAATGGTAAACACCACTTGGGCCTGCTCGGTCAGATCCGGGATTTTGCCGTCAACCCAGTAGCTGGTCGGACTCAGGGAGTAATGCGCCATATCCAGAGGGTGGGCCTTGATGGCCAGATTCATCCCGTGGCTCTGGGTGATCCCCTCAACCAGATCAATCACCTCTTGATTGGATTCAAACGGGCTGTGGATCAGAACCTGCGAATCGTAATCAAGCTGGAGCAACAACAATGCGCTGTTCCCCGCCAAGGTGCTACAGTGCTTCTTGCGCGGCTTGAAGCGATTGACCACCCGCTTGCCGTACTTGCGCAAGCTGTAGTTGTTGTGGAGATAACGCAGTACGGTTTTGTTCCCGGTCCAACGTTCGGCAGCAAACCCGAGCAAAAACAGCAAGAAGAAGAACATCGACTTCAACGAGTCATGCTTGTCGTTAGGTCTGAATGACGAATGGAGGCTCTGTGTGCTGCCACCCTGCTCGATACCGCCGAAACGGATATCGGCATAGGCGTTGACCCCTTTCGGGTCGATCACCGTGGTATGGGGGCGGATAAGCCCCTGCTCGGTCACCAGGTAGCGGATCCCCAGCTCACGGCATACCTCTATGGCGATGGCGTGATGCCAGCGGGTATCGTTGTTGACCAGCACCAGGTCAATCTGCTTATCAACGATAAAAGCCTTGATCGCCACATAGAAGCGAGCCATATAAGCCACTTCCTGCTCGTTCAGTTCACGGTGCTCACGCTTTTTGGCAAAGGCGTGGTGATAGGTTTCCAGCTCGCGGATCTTGCCATGAAACGGCTTTGCCTGCGCCGGACTGACTTTAGCAATCAGCCCGGCAGCCAGATGGATCGGAAATGTTGGCAAATAGACCTTCTTCGACAAGCACGATGTCACGGCATATTTCTTTTTTGCCACCAGCCGAGCAATTTTCTCATGCAGCGGCGAGTACATCGGGTCAAGGGAAAGGACTACATATTCTCTGTTCATGTATTAGTTAATCGCCACATTTGCCGCAACGGCAATCTGATAGATGATCTGGGTGATATCTTTCACGGCCTGCATGGTCTTGGTGTCGACCTTCGGCAGTACCAATACCTGATCGCCTTTCTGGAGCGGCTCATTGCTATCGAACTCGACAAGGCCATTGGCACGAACAACAGCAATGCGCTGGTCTTCAGCACGGTCGGTAAAACCGCCTGCCCAGGCAATGTAGTCATCCAGTGTTGCTTCTGGGTTGTACACCACCGCTTGCGGCATCAGCACTTCGCCGCCAATCTGGATCAGATCGGTCTTGTTCGGGATAACAATCTTGTCGCCCTGCTCAAGCAGGATGTTGGCGATCTGACCGTTGTCGGAGACGATCACCTTGCCCAATGGCTCGATTTTGCGGGCACGCTCGGTAAAGCGCAGCACCATCTCAGCTTCGCGGGCGCGGATCGCTGCCTCGCCATCCGATGAAGCCGGGGCGGTAAACACGCTGCGCTCAAGGCGATTCAGCGATTCCTCAATCATCTCTTTTTGTTTTGCGGCCACACTCTGGCGCAACACGTAAATCGAGTCGTAATCAGCCAGCTCGGGGTCAACCGGGATGTAGCTCAGCAAGTCATGCAAGCGGGTACGCTTGGTAACGGCAAAGTACGATGGGCCAAGGTAGCTGCCTGCAACCTGCACGTCGATAACCGGAGCGTAAAGGTCATCGTTGAAAATCACCTTGTCGCCGTCTTGCACTTCAAATGACTGAAAGTCCTGATAGGTCATATAGCGCGAAAACGGCCCGTCGGCACGGTTACCCACCACACCAACATGAGAGACCTTGGCCAGCGGCTTGGCATAGGCCGATAGCTCGCTACCCATCGCCTGCTCGCTATCCAGTTCGAAACGGAACGGGTTGCGCGCACCGCCAGAAACAGTGATGGCCGCCTTCTGCGGTTTGACCAGAATCACATCGCCATCTTTGAAGCTGATATTGGCGAGCTTGCCTTGCTGGATAAAATCGTACAGGTCGATATCGGCAATCACTTTCTGGTTGCGCAGGATCTGGATGGCACGGTAACTGCCGCGCTCCGAATCAATGCCACCGGCACGCTTTAGGAAGTACAGCACCGAGTCCGATGCCATGCCTGCGTACTGCCCAGGGCGGATCACCGGCCCGGTCAGGTATACGCTCACCGGCGTTGCCGTTAGCAAATTGACGTAGACGTTAACGTTATTGGTGTAGACCTGTTTGATTTTTCGAGTCACCAGCGCATTAAGTTTGCTGGCCATTACATTCAGGACATTAATCGGGCCGACTTCAGGAATAAAGATATTGCCCTGGTTATCAACGGTGGCGACGTTGGAGTAGTTCACCGCCCCCCACAGCCAGATATTCACCTTGTCACCAGCGGCAATCAGGTAGTTGTCACTCAGGCCATCGCTTCGCTCGGTTTCGTAACCACCGGCAAACAGGTTGGCCCCGTATGGCGGCGGCAGCGCCTCACCAGAAGACGGCAGCAAATCACGCACATTTGCCTCACCCGGCAATAGCAGGTTGCTGCGGTTCTCTTTGGTATAGGTGCCATTTTCCAGTGCTTGGTTAGGCGGCACTTGGGCATTCGCCATGTTGGCTTCGGGGGGGATTGCTGACGATGATGGATTTAGCTGAAAAGAGGTATTGACGGCAGAGTGGGCACTGAATGAGGCAATAACCAGCGATGCCCCAAGCCATTTACTTAATATAGGAGTCATAATATTACGATTGCATTATAGCGTTAGCTCGACGGCACCTTGCACAACGCTGTTGCTCAGATACCACTTGGGGGACGGGGCCTCGTCCGGTACATCTATCGCACACGCAATACGGGTGTTGCTGATGTATTTGTCTGCGATGACAAGCGTACGGCACTGCTGCCCGAGAGCAGAAAAGTACAGCGGGCCAAGCTCTACGCTCAGGCTTGGGTGGATAAGGGTAACCGCGAGCGGATCGCCCAGCGCCTGCCAATACTGCTGTGGAATAATCTCGCCATTGGGCTGCTGGCTATTCGCCGTTACCAAGGGGATATCCGCTTTGACTTCGCGAGGTTTGTTGGCACAGCCACCCAGCGCTATTACTACACCGAGGGCCAAAGAAAGGGATTTGAAATGTCTATTCAATGTCATTTGATACGCTACCGCCCTACGGTTGATTGCGCAATTCCGTAACACGCCTTATATATAATCCAGTGAGTTATTCGTGCTACAGCGGATTTTTGACCGCTTTTAGCTATTTTTAGGAATAACTCTTTATTTTGAGGCGTAAGGGTAATCGACTATATAGCCAACAAGCAAGTGATAAAGTGCATGGTAAGTGCATAGGTGATTATTAAATAATCACTATTCCATATAGGAATAATTTGTAGGGTTATTCCGTCTATTTTGTGAGCACAAAAATGCTTTTTGCTCTATTTCTGCTCCATTTCAGTGATTTATAAAAAATAATAAGTTTCATAAATCAACACGATCGGTAATATTTTTTAGACAACAAAAAACCACCGCTGAGGGTGGTTTTTGTTTTGTTCGACTTTTACCGCTTTTAACTACAAATCGGCGAACTCGGGGCAATATTCAATAGTTCCTGTTCGGCCTTCGAGTGCGCCGGGAACATATGCCTGCACCATGAACGCTTCTTCAGGTGCGTCATACGGGCACAAGATGCCGTGCTTGGCAGCCACTTCGAACCCCGCTTTCGGGTAGTAGTCGCTATGCCCGAGCACAACGGCTGCCGGGTAGCCGAACTCAGCCAGCATTTGCTTGGCCTCTTCAAGCATCGCCAGGCCAACCCCCTGCCGCTGGTAGTCCGCGTTGACCGCCATCGGTGCAAGCCCTTGCCAGTAGTAGTCTTCGCCATCGAGCAGTACCGGGCTGAAGAATAGGTGGCCGACCACCTCGCCCTCGTCGTTACAAGCCACCAAGGACAACGTACAGCGACCGTTTTCACGCAGCTTCATCACCAAATTGGCTTCGGCCTCGGTATCGAACACCGACTTCAGCAAACGGTCAATAGGTAGGATATCGGCTGGAGCCTCAGTTCTGATGAGCATGGGCAACCTCACGGTGATTATCAGGCGTTGTCATCCCCTTGTGAACAAAGTCGGCAGACTGCTCGAGCATGAACTTCATCGGCCCTGGCAACGAGTCAAGATCGATACTGTCCATCAGGTTCTTTACTTCCAGGCCCAGTTCGGTATCGCCTTCGATACGTAGGCGACGCTGGAAAAACAGGGTATCCGGATCTTCCTTACGAGCCGCTATCAGCAGCAGGTCATGAAAGTCGCCGCTGAAGCTGACATCTTCCTGGTCAACATGCTGGGAAACCACCAATTGCTCATTCTGGAAGCTAATAAACCACTGCAGGCCAAGATCGCGTACTTCCACTTTCAGCCAACGGTCTTCCAGAAACTCAAAATCTCCATCTTCCAAGGCTTCCTTAAAAACCAGTCCCAACCCTTCTAGCATCACTTTTTTCTGGATAGAAAAAGGGGTGAAACTTGCCGGTACGCGTAGCAATGCAGGGCCACGCTGGACCAGCTGTTTTCTCAGTTGAGCAATCACTATGTAATCATCCTCTTTAGATCATCTGTAAGGTTGTCGCTTTACTAAGAAAGATAACAAACCCTAACGATTGTATGGCAACAAAAGGCTCGTATTTTATGCCTTGAGTCAAAAAAACCGGTTTTGTCGGGGTAAAGTTTGGCAAACCCTGCCTGAGGCAGGGTATATTACTTTGAAATCAACCTGTCTCAGATGGCAGCTACAATGGACAGACGCTTCTAATCATGCCGACAGAGCAACTCAACTTCTGGTTCCCCCTGCTAACCGACCATAGCCCATTTTTATTCGCGGTACTCGACGCCCAGCACAACTATCTGGTCGTCAACAGTCGCTACTGTGAAATAAGCGGTATGACGCGGGAAGAGCTGATCGGTCTTAACGATACCGATACCCTCGGCCAGACGTTTTACCAAACCATGCGCCCTTATTACGAACGCGCCTTCGGGGGCGAACGCATTGAAAGCGAGGTTGTGCTCAACGACAACCGCCATGATACCAGCATGCACTTCACTCTGGCACCGATTAGTGACAGCAATGGCAAGGTGCTCTATATCGTGCTGCACTGTATCGATACCTCCGAACGCCAGATCCTGACCCACTCGATTCAAGATCTCGAGCAGCAGATTCAAGAACTCAGCCTGCTGATCAACGACGGGTGCTGCGTGGTCGAGGACAATACCATCCTCAGTGCCAACCCGCAGGCCGCCGCTCTGCTTGGCTTTGCCTCTACCAATGATATTAAGGGTATGGAGCTCGGCCGTTTTATTACCGACAGCAACGGCAAGCCGGTTCGCAAGGCACACCTGCAATCACTCAGCCGGGGTGAGTCACGCAATTGCCAAACCAGCAGTCACTGTCCGAGCCAGCGCCCGCTGCGACTGTCGTCGACGGCCATCAACTTCCTCGGTTCACCGGCCAAGCTGATACTGTTGCAAGACAACAGCAAAAATGCCCTCAAGCCGGAAAAAATCGAACACCTGATCCATATCGACCCGCTCACCGGACTGTACAACCGCCACGGTTTCAGCCGCCAGCTCGAGCAGATAATCGGCCAGCAGACCCCGCTGACCATGCTCTACCTCGATATCGACAACTTCAAGAACATCAATGACTCACTCGGCCACCATATCGGCGATCAGGTCTTGCAGGAAATCGCCCAGCGCCTGCGCCGCCTGCTGCCGAGCAACGCCACCATTGGCCACCTCAGCGGTGACGAGTTTGCCATCTTGCTACCCAACCCCGAGCATGCCCGCAGCGGCGATCTGATCGCCGATCAGGTTATCTCGCTGATCAACCAGCCGTTCAACCTCCACCATTTCAGCAAGCACCTTGCCTGCTCTATCGGCATGGTCAGCTACCCCGGCAACGGCAACGATGCCCGGGTGCTGCTGCAAAATGCCGATACCGCAATGTACGAGGCCAAGCACCGCGGCCGCAACCGCGTGGTCAAGTTCACCGAGGAGATGAATAAGGAAGCGAGGATGCAGCTATGGCTCGAGATAGAGCTGCAAAAAGCATTGCAGAACAAAGGGCTGGAAGTGTGGTACCAGCCCAAGGTGAATGCCCGCGACTACTCGATAGACGGGGCTGAGGCACTGGTTCGCTGGAAGCACCCGGTCGAAGGCTATATCAGCCCGGGGCAGTTTATCCCGGTCGCCGAGCGCTCGGGGATGATCGAGCAACTCGGCCAGGCAGTGATGCGCGAGGTGTTCACCACCGTGCGCCAGTGGAAGTCGCAAAACCTGCTCAAGGGCAAGGTGGCGATCAACCTCTCGCCGCAGCAGTTCGGCAACCCCAACCTGATCCAGTTCGTCGATAACCTGCGCAAGGCAACCGGGGTCAACCCGCTCGATATCACCTTCGAGCTGACCGAGAGCGCGGTAATGAGCGACGGCGAGCATACGATCCAGATGCTCAACGCCATCAAGAAACTCGGGTTCTCGCTCTCTATCGACGACTTCGGTACCGGCTACTCGTCGCTCTCCTACCTTGCCCGCTTCCCGCTGGACGAGCTGAAGATCGACCGTGCCTTCATCAAGGACATCGACACCGTGCCCAAGCAGCTGACCCTGATCGAGAATATCATCAACCTCGGCAAGTCACTCAATATGAGCGTAGTAGCCGAAGGGGTCGAAACCCGCCAGCAGGCCACCTTGCTGTCGAACCTCAACTGCAATGCGATCCAGGGCTTCCATTTCTTCAAGCCGATCCCGAAAAACGAGGTAGAAGCACTGCTCCACAAACACGCCCGGGTCGGATAATAGAATAACGGCAATGCCCGATGAGTATACCCGGAGCACACAACGGCGAATTATTCATCGGGAAAGCACCATTAATGGAAAATAAGTTGTCCTAAATCAACAAAACCTGCCTGATATCAAAACTTCGGGGGCGCTCGCCCCCTACTATTTGCTCCATGACTCATTCCACCTTGGTAGATAAAAAAATGGAGCTACTTTGCCCCGCTGGCAACCTGCCAGCGCTAAAAACTGCCATCGACAACGGCGCCGACGCGGTATACATCGGATTCAAAGATGACACCAATGCGCGCCATTTTGCAGGACTCAACTTTTCAGGCCGCAAGCTTGAGAAAGCCGTCGAATATGTTCGCGACCACAACCGCAAGCTCCACGTTGCACTTAACACCTTTGCCCACCCAGATGGTTTCGACCGCTGGCGCACGGCAGTAGACAACGCCGCAGCGATGGGCGTCGACGCCCTGATCGTGGCGGATATCGCGGTACTTGACTACGCCGCAACCAAATACCCGGATCTGGAACTGCACCTGTCGGTACAGGCCTCGGCCACCAACACCGCAGCCATTGACTTCTACAAGCAGAACTTCAATGTGAAGCGCGTAGTACTGCCGCGCGTATTGTCGATCCACCAGGTGAAGCAACTGGCCCGCAATACCGATGTCGAACTAGAAGTGTTTGCCTTCGGCAGCCTGTGCATTATGTCAGAAGGCCGCTGCTACCTGTCATCGTACATGACCGGCGAGTCGCCAAACACCGTGGGAGCCTGTTCACCCGCCAAGTTCGTACGCTGGCAGGAAACGGCTCAGGGACTGGAATCGCGCCTGAACGAAGTGCTGATCGACCGTTACGCAGCAGGCGAGAACGCTGGCTACCCGACCCTGTGCAAAGGCCGCTTCGATGTGAACCTCGATGGCCAGAACCGCCGCTACCATGCACTGGAAGAGCCAACCAGCCTCAACACGCTGGAGATTCTGCCTGAGCTGTTCAAGGCCAATATTTCCTCGGTGAAAATCGAAGGACGCCAGCGCAGCCCGGCCTATGTCGAGCAGGTAACCAAAACCTGGCGAGCGGCCATCGACCGCTATCAGGCCAACCCTGAGGGCTACAGTGTCGAACCGGCATGGAACGCCTGTCTGGGCAATGTCTCAGAAGGCAAACAGACCACTCTGGGTGCCTACCACCGTAAATGGCAATAAGGAGCCAGCATGAAATATTCTCTTGGTCCGCTGCTGTACTTCTGGCCGCAAACAGACGTGGAAGCCTTCTACCAGCAAGCCAAACAAGCCAATACCGATATCATCTACCTTGGCGAGACGGTGTGCTCAAAACGCCGCGAGATGAAACCGGCCCACTGGTTTGATATCGCCCGTGATATCTCCGGTACCGGCAAGCAGGTCGTCCTGTCGACGATGGCACTGCTCGAGGCGCCGAGCGAAGTCAACGTGATGAAGAAATACATCGACAACGGCGAGTTCATTGTCGAGGCCAATGACGTGTCGGCGATCCAGCTTGCCCACGAAAAGCGTGTACCGTTCGTGGTCGGCCCTGCGGTCAACTGCTATAACGCCCAGACCCTGAACCTGTTTTTGAAAAAAGGCATGGTTCGCTGGTGCATGCCGGTTGAGCTGTCACGCCAGTGGCTGCAGAATGTCGCCGAGCAGTGCGAGCAGATGGGGATCCGCGACAAGTTCGAAACGGAAGTCTTCAGTTACGGCTACCTGCCGCTGGCCTACTCGGCCCGTTGCTTCACCGCCCGCGCCGAAGATCGCGCCAAGGATGACTGCGAAACCTGCTGCATCAAGTACCCGACCGGGATCACGGTGAACAGCCAGGAAGAGCAGAAAGTCTTCACCCTCAACGGTATCCAGACCCAATCAGGTTACTGCTACAACCTGATCAATGATCTCAAGGGAATGGAAGGGCTGGTCGACGTTGTCCGCCTCAGCCCGCTGGGTATCGACACCCTGTCGGTGGTCGACGACTTCCGCGCCAACCAAACCGGCAGCCACCCGCAGCCGCTTGCCGGCGGCCACCAGTGCAATGGCTACTGGCACAACCTGGCCGGCCTGAACATCGAATAACAGCCTGCCGATACCATAAAAAAAGCCGCATTATAAAACGCGGCTTTTTTGTTTATCCGGTAACCCGGCCTATCAGGCCTCTTCGTTGCTGTCCGTGACGGCAGAAGGCTGCGGCTGGTTGTTGACCTCGGTCATCAGTCTGTTGAGCTCCAGCAGCGCGAAACGGTGCTCGACGTACTCATAGACATTGCCTGCCAGCGTCAGCTTATAGAGCATCAGCGCAGCCGGGAAATCCTTGTTGTGGTGGTAACGCTTGCCAAGGTAGAAATACGCTTCGGTCAGGCGCTCCGCCAGCATGTCGTTGTCTTCGCTCTCTAGGGCAATACTGTTGAGGAAATCACGCTCGCTGACGTCATTAAGATACAGGCGGACAATCTGCCATCCCCACTCTTGCTTGTCGCTGGCATCATACCAGTTGCGCAGTTTCTGCTGGGCCTTCTCGGGCTCACGCTCAAGCTCCACCAAGTAGAGCCAAATCGCCCGGTAGGGATCATTGATACCCTGCTGGTAGTGGGCATTGAGATCCTCATAGGCCAACTGGTAGCGACCACCGTAATACAGGGCGATACCGCGATTGCGCTGGGCAAACGGATGGGTCACATCCAGCTCAAGGGTCGAGTCAAATGCTTCGTATGCCGCATCAAAGTGGGCGCTCTGGATAAAGTAGACACCAAGAATATTGAATACGTCAGGCTGATCCGGCTTAAGCGACAACGACTGGTTGAAGTCTAGGCGGGCCAGATCACGCAAGCCAAGGCTATCGCGCAGCAGGCCGCGCTCGTAGAACACCTGTGCCAATGTGGCATTGTCCAAATCGTTGCGCTTTAGCAACTGGTCGATGCGGGCCAGCTGGATCTGTTGCTGAATGGTTGGCTGGAACGGAACGGCCATCGGTGGCTGGTTCCATTGCTGCTGGGGTGAAGAACACCCGGCCAATACCATGGTCAGAGCCAGACATGCCAGCTTCATCCTATTTGTAATCAATGCCGTTCTCCCTCAGTGAGACGCTTCTAACTCTAGCATATACCATCAATGCCCATGTACGGGCCAGGCTATGCCATTTATACCAATCCAACGAATGAGCTAACGAATAAGATTAGTATTACCTAACAACGAGACGGGAGCTCACAGATCCCCTCTATTTCCGGTCACATGTACCCGGACATGAAAAAGGGGCTTAATAGCCCCTTTATATCATGGTTTTAGCAAAAAGCGTTATGCTTCTGGCTTTTCCTCAGCAGCGGCAGGAGCCTGCTCGCCCTGAGCTTCTTTCATGCTTAGGCGGATACGGCCCTGACGGTCGATTTCCAGTACCTTAACCTGTACTTCCTGACCCATTTCTAGGTAGTCAGATACTTTCTCTACGCGCTCTTGAGAGATCTGAGAGATGTGTACCAGGCCTTCTTTCGCACCGATAACAGAAACGAACGCACCGAAGTCTACGATACGCATTACTTTACCAGTGTAGATACGGCCAACTTCAACTTCAGCAGTGATCTCTTCGATACGGCGGATAGCTTCTTGCGCAGCGGTACCTTCGGTTGCAGCGATCTTCACTGTACCGTCGTCTTCGATTTCGATTGTAGTGCCAGTTTCTTCAGTTAGCGCACGGATAACCGCACCACCTTTACCGATCACGTCCTTGATCTTCTCAGGGCTGATCTTCATGGTGTGGATGCGTGGTGCGAACTGAGAGATGTCTTCGCGTGGCGCGTTGATCGCCTGATCCATCACGCTAAGGATGTGCGTACGCGCACCTTTCGCCTGGTTTAGGGCGATTTGCATGATTTCTTTGGTGATACCTTCGATCTTGATGTCCATCTGCAGGGCAGTAACACCGTCTTCAGTACCCGCTACTTTGAAGTCCATGTCGCCAAGGTGGTCTTCGTCACCTAGGATGTCAGACAGAACAACGAAGTCGTCGCCTTCTTTCACAAGACCCATTGCGATACCCGCAACAGATGCTTTGATTGGCACACCAGCGTCCATCAGCGCTAGAGACGTACCACATACAGACGCCATTGAAGACGAACCGTTTGATTCTGTGATTTCAGAAACAACACGTACTGTGTACGGGAACTCATCAACAGAAGGCATTACCGCTGCGATACCGCGCTTAGCCAGTTTACCGTGGCCGATTTCACGACGCTTAGGTGAACCAACGAAACCTGTTTCGCCTACACAGTATGGAGGGAAGTTGTAGTGAAGCAGGAAGTGATCTTTACGCTCGCCAGTTAGCTCGTCGATGATCTGTGCGTCACGCTGAGTACCCAGAGTAGCTGTTACCAGCGCCTGAGTTTCACCACGGGTGAACAGAGATGAACCGTGAGTACGTGGCAGTACGCCAGTGCGTACGTCTAGCGCACGAACCATGTCTTTTTCACGGCCGTCGATACGTGGGTTGCCAGCGATGATGCGGCTACGTACAACTTTCTTCTCAAGCGAGCTTAGCATGCCACGGATTTCGTTCGCATCTAGCTCGTCGTTTTCAGCCAGTAGGGCTTCAGTCACGTCGCTCTTGATTGCGCCAACAGCTTCGTAACGTGCCATTTTCTCAGTGATCTGGTAAGCATCAGCTAGGCGAGCTTCAGCAAGCTCAGCAACGCGTGCTTTCAGTTCAGTGTTTTCAACAGGTGCAACCCAGTTCCAAGCTGGCGTGTTCACTTCAGCAGCGAACTCTTTGATCGCGTTGATCACAACTTGCTGCTGGTCGTGGCCGAATACCACTGCCTGAAGCATTTGCTCTTCGCTTAGGCGGTCAGCTTCTGACTCAACCATCAGTACAGCGCCTTCAGTACCGGCTACTACTAGGTCAAGACGGCTCTGATCAAGCTCTTTGTTGCTTGGGTTCAGAACTAGCTGGTCGTTGATGAAACCAACGCGTGCTGCGCCGATTGGACCATTGAATGGGATACCAGAGATAGCCAGTGCCGCTGATGTACCAATCATTGTTGGGATATCAGGCTGAACGTCTGGGTTTACAGAAACGACAGTAGCAATAACTTGTACTTCGTTTTTGAAATCGTCTGGGAATAGCGGACGGATTGGACGGTCGATCAGGCGAGCAGTCAGTGTTTCACCTTCAGATGGACGACCTTCACGCTTGAAGAAACCACCAGGGATTTTACCCGCAGCGTAAGTACGCTCTTGGTAGTTTACAGTCAATGGGAAGAAGTCCTGGCCTTCTACCGCTTCTTTCTTACCAACCACAGAAACGAATACAGATGTATCGTCCATGCTGACCATAACAGCAGCCGTCGCTTGACGTGCCATAACACCAGTTTCGATAGTAACCGTGTGGTTACCGTACTGGAATGTCTTTACGATAGGATTCACGTGAATTTCCTTAGTATTATTCCGCTTTTTATTTGCGTCGTTAAGTATATCTGACACAAGGAAAAGCGTCATGTGATGAAAGGCACTTTACGGTAATTTCACGCCATCGCGACTAATGATAACCCTCCGCACAGGAGAACTGTCATTAGCCGCGACCTTAAGGTCGACGAAAACGACACGTGTTACTACCACTTCGCACAAATACTGTGCACAAAGGGCCTGATAAAAAGAAAGGAGCCTTGCGGCTCCTTTCTAAAAGCAATCTTAGCGGCGTAGGCCTAGACGCTTGATTAGGTCTTGGTAACGATCTAGGTTCTTACCTTTTAGGTAATCTAGAAGCTTACGACGACGAGAAACCATGCGTAGTAGACCGCGACGGCTGTGGTGGTCGTGTTTGTGGTTAGCAAAGTGACCTTGAAGGTGGTTGATTTGCGCTGTTAGCAGAGCAACCTGAACTTCAGGAGAACCAGTGTCGTTTTCGCACTGCGCGTATTCAGCAACGATTGCTGCTTTAGTTTCTGCATTCAGAGACATAACTCATTCCTAATACAAAATTGTTTTTAACTTGTGTCAGCCAATCTCTGATTCAGCCGACACCCGAGCCGCGGATTATACGTGGAGGCTAAGTTAACTACAAGGGAATATTCAATGAACAATGCGATTGCAAAAAACAAAATCCGCGATGAAAAACAAAAAGCCGCCTGCCCTCTCGGGCTGGCGGCTTTTATTATCATGGCGGGCAATGACACCTAGCGCACCACGCGCTAGCCATGCCAGCAGCCGAGGATCACTTCGCCGGCTGCGGGTTGGCGAACACGCGCTTTGGTGCCAGCATGTTTTCGCCGTCGATCACACCCACGCCGATGAACTCATGCTGCTCACCCACGGTGATGCGAACTTGGGTACCTTCTTCCGGTACGCGGCCTGCATTAACCGGGTTGCCGTTACGGATGTATACCGCCAGCGCCGGAATGATGTTCACCTCAGGCAGATCCTGCACTGCAGTATCTGTAGGCAGCAACAGCGGGTCAAGCAATTCGCGCGGGGCGATATCTTGCTCGTTGGCTTGCTCCAGCAGCGCATTGAGCTGCTCCAGCGTAACCATGCGCTCAAGTGGGAAGTTAGACACGCCGGTACGACGCAGGTCGATCACGTGTGCGCCGCAGCCTAGCATCTCTCCCAAATCATCAACGATGGTACGGATGTAGGTGCCTTTGGATACGTGCAGTTCCATTTCCACTTCGTTGTTGCTAAAGCGCAGCAACTCAACCGAGTAAACGGTGATCTTGCGTGGCTCGCGCGGTACTTCAATTCCCTCGCGGGCATATTCGTACAGCTTGCGGCCCTGGTATTTCAGTGCCGAGTACATCGATGGGATCTGGTCGGTTGTACCACGGAACTTGGCAATACAACGCTCAAGCTGGCCACGGTCTACCTTCACTTCGCGGGTCTGTACCACTTCACCGTCCGAATCGGAGGTGTCGGTACGCTCGCCCAGCTTGGCAATCACGCGGTAGCGCTTGTCCGAATCCAGCAGGAACTGGGAGAACTTGGTTGCCTCGCCAAAGCAAATCGGCAGCATGCCGGTTGCCAGCGGGTCAAGCGCACCGGTGTGGCCTGCTTTCTCTGCGAAGAAAATACGCTTTACTTTCTGCAATGCATCGTTGGAGCTGATCCCGGTTGGCTTGTCCAACAGGATCACACCGTCAATAGCACGGCCTTTACGACGACGGGCCATGGATTACTCCTCGCCTTCCTCGCGTGGCTCATTGCCACGGCGCTCTTCATCATCACGAACGGCCTTGCTCACCAAGTTCGAGATGCGCATACCTTCAGTCAGAGACTTATCGAAGATAAAGTTCAGCTCTGGCGTTACGCGCAGGCGGATCTGCTTGCCCAGCAGCGAACGGATATACGGAGCCATTTCGCGCAGTGCTTCTAGGCTCTCTTCCGGCGTTTGCTCGCCAACTGTCAGGAAGGTTACGTACACTTTGGCGTAACCCATGTCGCGTGATACTTCAACGCTTGAAATAGTTGCCATGCCGATACGTGAGTCTTTGATTTCACGCTGCATGATCACCGCTAGCTCTTTTTGCAGTTGCTGGGCAACACGCTGAGTACGGCTAAATTCTTTAGACATTCAATGCCTCTCTTAGAGAAAACGCTCTTGAAAGAATGGGGAGCCTAAGCTCCCCATAGATTATTTCTTCATCCTAGTTCAGCTAGCGCCTTGGGGATTAGTCAAGGGTACGCTGAATCTCGATGATTTCGTAAACTTCGATCTGGTCGCCTACGCGTACGTCGTTGTAGTTCTTAACGCCGATACCACACTCGTAGCCGTTCTTCACTTCAGCAACGTCATCTTTGAAGCGACGTAGTGATTCCAGTTCACCTTCGTAGATAACAACGTTATCACGTAGAACGCGAATTGGGTTGCTGCGCTTGATAGTACCTTCGGTAACCATACAGCCAGCGATCGCGCCCAGTTTAGGTGACTTGAACACGTCACGTACTTCAGCAAGACCGATGATCTCCTGACGGAATTCAGGAGAAAGCATGCCGCCCATTGCCGCTTTCACTTCGTCAATCAGCTGGTAGATGATTGAGTAGTAACGAAGATCCAGGTTCTCAGCTTCGATAGTACGACGCGCTGATGCATCAGCACGAACGTTGAAGCCAAGTAGGATTGCGTTAGACGCAGCTGCAAGTACAGCGTCAGTTTCTGTTAGACCACCTACGCCTGAACCTACGATGTTAACTTTAACTTCGTCGGTAGACAGCTTGCGTAGTGAGTCAGCGATTGCTTCAACAGAACCCTGTACGTCAGCTTTCAGTACCACGTTAAGTTCAGCAACTTCACCGGCAGCCATGTTGGCAAACATGTTTTCCAGTTTCGCTTTCTGCTGGCGAGCCAGTTTAACGTCACGGAATTTGCCTTGGCGGTACAGTGCAACTTCACGCGCTTTACGCTCGTCACGTACAACTGTCGCTTCGTCACCGGCAGACGGTACGCCTGACAGACCTAGGATCTCAACTGGGATAGATGGACCAGCAGATTCGATCTCCTGACCACGCTCATCACGCATCGCACGAACACGGCCATGCTCCAGACCACACAGAACGATATCGCCCTTGCGCAGTGTACCTTCCTGAACCAGGATAGTTGCAACAGGACCGCGGCCTTTATCAAGACGTGATTCAACAACCACACCTTTCGCCATGCCTTCAGCAACTGCTGTTAGTTCAAGAACTTCAGCTTGAAGTAGGATAGCTTCTAGCAGACCATCGATGTTCGTACCCTGCTTCGCAGAGATGTGAACGAAGATGTTCTCGCCGCCCCATTCTTCTGGGATAACGTCGTACTGAGCAAGCTCGTTCTTAACGTTGTCTGGGTTCGCATCTTCTTTGTCGATCTTGTTCACGGCAACAATCAGAGGTACGCCAGCCGCTTTCGCGTGCTGAATCGCTTCGATTGTCTGTGGCATTACGCCATCGTCTGCTGCTACAACAAGAACAACGATATCCGTTGCCTGAGCACCACGAGCACGCATTGCGGTAAACGCGGCGTGTCCCGGAGTATCTAGGAAGGTGATCATACCGTTGTCAGTTTCAACGTGGTATGCACCGATGTGCTGGGTAATACCGCCGGCTTCGCCCGCTGCAACGTGTGCTTTACGGATGTAGTCAAGGGTAGAAGTCTTACCGTGGTCAACGTGGCCCATGATGGTAACAACAGGTGCACGCGGAACGGTAGTCAGGTTCTCGTCACGGTCAGACAGAACGGATTCTTCCAGTTCGTTTTCTTTGCGTAGGATAACCTTGTGGCCCATTTCTTCAGCAACAAGCGCTGCTGTTTCTTGGTCGATAACCTGGTTGATGGTTGCCATTGCACCCATCTTCATCATCACCTTGATAACTTCAACGCCTTTAACAGACATCTTGTTAGCAAGTTCAGACACAACGATAGTCTCGCCGATCACAACATCTTGCTTAGCGACTGTTGCTGTCTTATCGAAACCGTGCTGCATAGATGTAGGCTTAGCCATCTGAGGCTTACCACGACCACGCTGGTTACGGCCGCCACGGGCGTTTGCGCGATCATCTTGCTTAGCGCCAGGTTTCTTCTTCTTACGACGGCGTGCGCCTTCTTCTTTACGATCCTGCTCGTCTTCCGCAGCGCGCGCGTAGGTAGACGTTGTAGTATGGTAGTCTGTTTTATCCATATTACCTTTTTCCTGGTCAGCTTTTGACCAGTTCTTTTCATTCATTTCTGCCATCTTGCGTGCCTCTTCTAGCTGCCGCTGACTCTCTTCTTCGGCTTTACGCTTGGCTTCCTCTTCCCGGCGACGTTGGAGCGCCTCAGCATCTTTCTTAGCCTTTTCATCAGCGGTGCGTTTGGTTTCTTTCTGTTCCACCAGACGCTTATCTTCAGCTTCGCGCTTCAGCTTTTCCTCAGCTTCGCGCTTGGCTTTCTTATCTGAATCACGTTCGGCTTCACTTTCAGCTAAACGCCTTTCTTCAGCAGCGTGTTGTTCAGCTTCTTGAGCTTCACGTTTTGCCCGCTCTTCTGCCTCACGTTTTTCACGTTCTTCGGCTTCTCGCTTGGCCGCCTCTTCGGCTTCACGCTTGGCCGCTTCTTCGGCTTCGCGTTTCGCTGCCTGTTCGGCTTCGCGCTTGGCTGCTTCTTCTGCCTCACGCTTCGCTTCTTCAGCGACACGCTGTTCGTCTTCAAGCGCAGAGCGCTTTACGTAGGTGCGCTTTTTGCGCACTTCTACTTGAACGCTTTTATTCTTGCCACCAGAGCCCGAAACACTCAGCGTGCTTCGGGTCTTACGTTGCAAGGTAAGGCGTGTAGGAGCCTCACCAGTACCACTGCCGCCATGTTCTTTTTGAAGATGGCTTAGTAGCGACTGTTTTTCCTGTTGGCTTACGGTATCACTGTCTTTCTTGGTGATACCTGCATCGGCAAACTGTTGAAGCAAACGGTCAATCTGCGTGCCGATTTCTTCGGCTAATGCTTTAACTGTAACCTCTGACATGCTGCTCCTCCCTTGCGATTAAAATATTTTATGCTTCGTCGCTGAACCAGCAGATATTACGTGCTGCCATGATCAACTCACCCGCTTTCGCTTCGTCGACACCTTCGATGTCGGTTAGATCATCTGTACCCTGATCAGCAAGATCTTCCAGCGTGCATACACCCTTCGCGGCTAGCTTGTAAGCCAGTTCACGCTCAAGGCCTTCCAGACCCAATAGGTCTTCAGCAGGCTCGGCACCTTCCAGTGCTTCTTCCTGAGCAAGGGCAAGAGTCGTCAACGCTTCTTTCGCACGGTTACGCAGCTCTTCGACAGTGTCTTCATCAAGACCGTCGACAGCCAGTAGCTCTGCAACTGGAACGTAAGCAATTTCTTCTAGTGTCGTGAAGCCTTCTTCAACCAGTGAAGTTGCGAAACCTTCATCGATATCCAGGTACTTAGTGAAGTTGTCAATTGACTCTTGCGCTTCTTCCTGGTGTTTCTTCTGTAGATCTTCAACCGTCATTACGTTCAATTCCCAGCCAGTTAGCTGAGAAGCAAGACGTACGTTCTGACCGCTGCGGCCGATAGCCTGTGCTAGGTTGTCTTTCTCTACTGCGATGTCCATCGTGTGGTTGTCTTCGTCCACGATGATAGAGCTAACTTCAGCAGGAGCCATTGCATTGATCACGTACTGAGCTGGGTTTTCGTCCCACAGTACGATATCGATACGCTCACCGCCAAGCTCGCCAGAAACAGCCTGAACACGTGCGCCACGCATACCAACACACGCACCAACTGGGTCGATACGCTTGTCGTTAGTCTTAACGGCAATCTTGGCACGAGAACCCGGATCACGAGCAGCGCCCATCAGTTCGATCATCTCTTCGCCAATTTCTGGCACTTCGATGCGGAACAGTTCAGACAGCATTTCTGCCTTAGAACGGGTCATAAACAGCTGGAAACCGCGCGCTTCTGGACGTACAGCATACAGCAAACCACGCACACGGTCACCCGGACGGAAGTTTTCACGTGGCAACTGATCTTCACGCAGGATAACGGCTTCAGCGTTGTTACCCAGATCAACGATCACTGCGTCACGGTTTACTTTCTTAACCACACCGGTGATCAGCTCGCCTTCGTTGTCGATGAACTGCTCAACGATCTGCGCACGCTCGGCTTCACGTACTTTCTGTACAATAACCTGCTTGGCAGTCTGGGTGGTGATACGGTCGAAGGTTACCGATTGGATTTCTTCTTCGACAAAATCACCTAGCTGGATAGTCTCGTCGTCGTACTGCGCCGCTTCGATAGTCATTTCCAGCGTAGGCTGGGTAACTTCTTCTACCGCTTTCCAACGACGGAAAGTTTCGAATTCGCCAGTTTTACGATCGATCGCGATGCGAACGTCGATTTCGGCTTCGTATTTTTTCTTCGTTGCGGTTGCAAGCGCGATTTCAAGCGCTTCAAAAATACGCTCACGAGGAACAGCTTTTTCGTTGGATACCGCTTCAACGACAGCCAAGATTTCTTTGTTCATTTCTAGTGCCCCAATTTAGCGGTTAGAATTTTGGAACCAGGTTGGCCTTGGAAATATTGCTTAGTGCAAACGTTTCTTCATTGCCATCTACGTTTAGCGTGACCAGCTCGCCATCAACGGCAATGATGTCACCTTTCCACTTGCGACGGTTGCCCATCGCCATTTTCAGCACAAGGCTGACTTCGTGGCCAATAAACTGTTGGTAATGTGCGGCTTTGAATAGTGGCCTTTCAAGACCAGGGGAAGAGACCTCCAGGTTATAGGCTACAGTGATTGGATCTTCAACATCCATTACTGCGCTAACCTGACGGCTTACTTCTGCACAATCTTCAACGGTGATACCGTTTTCGTGATCAATAAACACGCGAAGTGTTGAATGTTCGCCTGCACGGATAAATTCCAGACCGACTAATTCGTAGCCTGTCGCCGTTACCGGCGCATCAAGCAGTTCGGTCAATTGCATCTCTAAAGCTGTCAAGACAACCCCCCGGAAACAAAAAAAGGGCTATAAAGCCCAGTAGATACCTGAATGGTCATTTTTCAGATAATAAAAAACCCCGAATTACGGGGTTTAATATCACTGGACCCTGTTTACCACAGCCTAGGCTGTGGCAGAAAAAACAATCTAACAATTAAGATAGTCTGTTTTTTCGGAAGTGGTTGCGGGGGCCGGATTTGAACCAACGACCTTCGGGTTATGAGCCCGACGAGCTACCAAGCTGCTCCACCCCGCGTCCGTAATCTGATGCGAATTATACCGCTCAGACGTTACTTTTTCAAGTAACCAAATAATGGTGCCGAGAAGGGGACTTGAACCCCTACACCTTACGGCACTAGCACCTCATGCTAGCGTGTCTACCAATTTCACCATCTCGGCTAAATTCTTTTACTGAGGAATGTCGCTATTTACTGGCGCAGTCTCAGTTTTCTCAACAACTTTTTCTTGAGCCGGTGCTGCTAGGTCTTCCCAACCACTGACTTCGTTCGCTTGCTTGGTGCTCATATTACCAAGAACCAAACTGATGACGAAAAAGATTGTTGCCAAAATTGTCGTCATTCGGGTAAGAAAGTTACCAGAGCCACTAGCGCCAAACAGTGTGCCTGATGCGCCAGCCCCGAAAGAGGCTCCCATATCTGCGCCTTTACCTTGTTGAACCAATACTAGGCCAATCACACCAAGCGCAGCCAACAGATAAATCACAAGTAGAATTTCGTACATGTTTCCACCTATGGTTAAGTTGTTGTGCCGGCCTTGCTTTAGCACCGCCAGCGCACCCCTTCTTTAAGGAGCGGGATGAATACTAGCGAAACAGAATCCGACTGACAAGCAAAATTTTAGCGAATTTGAAGATTCGCCGATCACCTGCCGAAGAATTAAGCAAAACCAGCTATTTTTAGTCTAAAACAGAAGGTTAGAAGCTTGCTTTAACCGCTTCGGCAATTTTTAGCGCCGAGGCTTTCACCAGCTCACCGTCTTCCCCTTCGACCATAACACGGATCAGCGGCTCGGTGCCCGACTTGCGCAGCAGCACCCGCCCCTTCTCTCCAAGTGTAGCTTCAACTTCTGCCTGCGCCGCAACAACCAGTGCAGATTCAAGCGGATTGCTATCACCGCTGAAACGGACGTTTTCCAACACCTGAGGGTACATGGTCATGCCGTCAGCCAACTCCTTGAGGGTCATCTTGCTGCCGACAATCGATGCCATAACCTGCAAGCCTGCCACAATACCGTCGCCCGTGGTCACCTTGTCCAGCAGGATAACGTGGCCTGAGTTCTCGGCACCGATCAGCCAGCCCTGCTTTTGCAGTTCTTCCATCACGTAGCGGTCACCGACATTGGCACGCACAAACGGAATACCCAGGTTCTTAAGCGCATTCTCCATGCCAAGGTTGGTCATCAGGGTTCCGACCACACCGCCTTTGAGCTCACCACGGCGAAGCGCGTCACGGGCAATGATATAGGCAATCTGGTCACCGTCGACCTTGTTGCCTTCTTCGTCCACCATGATCACGCGGTCACCGTCACCGTCCAGCGCAATACCGAAGTTGGCTTTCTCTTCCAGTACCTTGGCCTGCAATGCGGCAACATCGGTCGCACCAACCTTGTCGTTGATGTTGATACCGTTAGGCTCACAGCCGATGGTGATTACCTCAGCACCCAGCTCTTTGAAAACATTCGGTGCAATGTGGTAAGTCGCCCCGTGAGCACAGTCGACCACAATTTTGTAGCCAGCAAGATCGAGCTGGCTAGGGAACGTCCCTTTGCAAAATTCAATGTAACGGCCGGCGGCATCGTTGATCCGGTACGCCTTACCCAACAACGCCGATTCCACGCAGTTAAGCGGCTTTTCCAGCTCGGCTTCGATAGCCAGTTCGACCTCGTCCGGCAACTTGGTACCTTCCGACGAGAAGAATTTGATCCCGTTATCGTAATACGGGTTGTGCGACGCCGAAATCACAATACCGGCCTCGGCACGGAATGTACGGGTCAGGTAGGCCACCGCAGGCGTAGGCATAGGGCCTGTAAAGGCCGCCTGCAAACCGGCGGCTGCCAAGCCAGCTTCCAGCGCCGACTCCAGCATGTAGCCCGAGATTCGGGTATCCTTGCCGATAATGACCTTCTTGGTGCCCTGCTTAGACAACACACGGCCAGCGGCCCAACCCAGCTTCAGTACAAAGTCCGGCGTGATCGGTGCTTGACCCACCAATCCGCGTACCCCGTCAGTACCGAAGTATTTACGTTCTGTCATGTTCTGCTCCTAGCAACTCATCTATATATGCCTGACTCAGAATGCCCTATGACTGGGCAAGGGTCATTTCGCAGACTTTCAGCACGTCTACGGTTTCTTTTGCATCGTGAACGCGGATAATTTGCGCCCCTTTCATGGCGGCGATAGCGGCACAGGCCAAGCTACCGGCCATGCATTCTGCAGGCTCTTTATTTAGTAATTTAAAAATCATCGATTTGCGCGACATTCCTACCAGCAAAGGCAGTTCAAATCGATGAAAGGCCTCAAGGTTGGCCAATAACTGGTAATTGTGTTCCAAGGTCTTGCCGAAGCCGAACCCCGGATCCAACAGCAACTGCTGGCGAGGGATCCCTGCGGCTTCACAAGCCGCGACACGCTCGTCAAGGAAACCAGCAACATCTGCCATTAAGTCCTGATAAACAGGCTGATGCTGCATTGTACGCGGTTGTCCTTGCATATGCATCAAACAGATTGGCACTTGGGCTGCCGCTGCCACGGCCAGCGCGCCCGGCTCCTGCAGTGCGCGGACATCGTTGATCAAATCCGCCCCTGCCTGTACCGCCTCGCGCATTACTACCGCCTTGCTGGTATCTATTGAAATCCAGCAGTCGAAACGCGCGCGGATCGCTTCAATAACCGGTACTACCCGCTCAATTTCCTGCTCGGTCGCGACATCCGCGGCTCCGGGGCGGGTCGACTCGCCGCCAATATCTAAAATTGAGGTTCCCGCCTCGAGCATCGACTCGGCATGGCGCAGCGCGGCATCAAGCTGGTTAAAGCGGCCACCGTCGGAGAAAGAGTCTGGGGTAACGTTGAGGATTCCCATTGTATGGGGACGGGAAAGATCGAGGGATTTGTCTTTGCTTGTCAGTATCAAGTCTCGGCTCCTTGTTTACCATGATGGCGGGCCGGTTCCGGTCATCACAGGTATGAAAAAAAACCCCGAACTAAGTCGGGGTTTAGTAGCTATCGACAACGTTTAAGCCTGTGGCTTGTCGTCTTCTTTATTCTGCTGGGCTGGCTGTGCTTCTGGCACATCCTGCTCATTCGGTGCTTGAGCAGCAGGCTCTGCAGCTGATTTCTCAGCGACTGGCTCCGCAGCATCGCTATCAGAGTTCATGGTGTCGTTTTCGTCACCCCAACCCTTCGGCGCACGAATGACGGCTTTACGCTCCATCAAATCGTCAATCTGACCGGCATCAATCGTCTCGTACTTCATCAGCGCATCTTTCATTGCATGCATGATATCCATGTTTTGAGCAAGGATTTCACGGGCACGCTCGTAGTTGCGGTCGATAATGGCACGTACTTCAGCGTCAATTGCGCGAGCCGTTTCGTCTGACATGTGCTTAGTCTGGGTTACGCTGCGGCCAAGGAAGACTTCGCCTTCATCTTCGGCATACAGAATTGGACCCATCTTGTCAGAGAAGCCCCACTGGGTCACCATCTTGCGGGCAATCTCAGTTGCGCGCTCGATATCGTTCGATGCACCAGTCGATACTTTCTCAAGACCGTAAATCAGCTCTTCAGCCAGACGACCGCCATACAGGCTAGAAATCATCGACTCAAGGAACTCACGCGAGTGGCTGACACGATCCTGCTCAGGCAGATACATGGTCACACCCAGCGCACGGCCACGAGGAATAATAGAAACCTTGTAGACCGGATCATGGTCAGGAACCAAGCGACCGATAATTGCGTGGCCAGCTTCGTGGTAGGCCGTTGACTCTTTCTGGTCATCGGTCATTACCATTGACTTACGCTCGGCACCCATCATGATCTTGTCTTTGGCCAGTTCGAACTCAACCATAGACACTGTACGCTTGTTGCCACGGGCAGCAAACAGTGCCGCTTCGTTCACTAGGTTCGCCAAGTCAGCGCCAGAGAAGCCAGGAGTACCACGAGCGATCAGCTCAGGCTTCACGTCACCGTCTAGCGGTACTTTGCGCATGTGTACTTTCAGGATCTGCTCACGACCACGGACGTCAGGCAAGCCGACAACCACTTGGCGGTCGAAACGGCCAGGACGCAACAACGCAGGGTCAAGTACGTCTGGGCGGTTGGTTGCCGCGATAACGATGATACCTTCGTTACCTTCGAAACCATCCATTTCAACCAGCATCTGGTTCAATGTCTGCTCGCGCTCATCGTGACCACCGCCGACACCTGCGCCACGCTGGCGGCCTACGGCGTCGATTTCATCGATAAAGATGATACAAGGTGCCGCTTTCTTCGCCTGCTCGAACATGTCACGGACACGGGACGCACCCACACCGACGAACATTTCAACGAAGTCAGAACCAGAGATAGTAAAGAACGGTACTTTGGCTTCACCGGCAATGGCTTTCGCCAGCAAGGTTTTGCCAGTACCAGGAGGACCAACCATCAACACGCCGGTTGGGATCTTACCGCCCAGTTTCTGGAAGCGGCTTGGATCGCGCAGGTAGTCGACCAATTCTTTTACGTCTTCCTTGGCTTCGTCACACCCTGCCACGTCGGCGAAGGTGGTCTTGATCTGGTCTTCGCTCATCATGCGGGCCTTAGATTTGCCGAACGACATGGCGCCTTTGCCACCGCCGCCCTGCATCTGGCGCATGAAGAAGATCCAGACCCCGATAAGCAACAGCATCGGGAACCAAGAGATAAAGATGGAAGCGAGTAGGCTAGGCTCCTCCGGTGGAGTACCCATAACCTTTACGTTAGCGTTAATTAGGTCGTCTAACAGCTTTTGGTCGTTGTAGACAGGTAGATAAGTGACGTATCGCGTGTTATCACGTTTGAATACCGTAATTTCACGATCATTGAATCGCACTTCCCTTATCTGATCCTGACCGATTTCACGGACAAAGGTTGTATAGTCGACTTGACGGCCAGCACTATCGCCCGGACCGAAGCTCTGAAAAACAGACATCAGAACCACAGCGATAACCAACCACAAAATCAAGTTTTTTGCCATGTCACTCAAGGTGTTAACCTCGCGATAACTAAATAGATGAATTTAGGGTACTACAGTTTGTAACCTGTAGCTACAATATATACCTCACGAGAGCGATCTCGTGATGAATCCGGTTTACGAATTTTGACCACTTTAAACATACTACGCACTTCAGCAAGATATTGGTCAAAGCCTTCACCTTGGAAAACTTTTACCGCAAAGCTGCCGTTGGGCGCAAGTACTTGTCTACACATATCTAATGCTAGTTCAACAAGATACATAGCTCTAGGCTGATCTGAAGCCATGTTGCCGCTCATATTCGGCGCCATGTCAGACAATACCACGTCAACCATGTCCGGCTGGATGCGTTCAAGCAGTGCATCCAAAACTGCTTCCTCTCGGAAATCCCCCTGTAGGAAGCTAACCCCTGGTAGGGAATCCATTGGCAGAATGTCACAGGCGATTACCTGCCCGTCATCACCAACAACTTCTGCCGCGTATTGTGACCAGCCGCCCGGTGCAGCACCGAGGTCAACAACGGTCATACCTGGTTTTAGCAGTTTATCTTTCTGCTGGATCTCTTCAATTTTAAAAATGGCGCGTGAGCGGTAGCCCTTTTTTTGAGCCTCTAGAACATATTTGTCATCAAAATGCTCTTTCAGCCAACGGCCAGAACTTCCCGAGTGCTTTTTCTTACTCATGATTTACCTAATGAGTTTGGGTACTTATCAAGTATACTCAGCAACACCACAATTGGCGTATACTAAACAAATTAGTCTTCTAGGCTATATGGCGTTAGAATACGCGGTTTTCAACCCTAAATTGATATAGAGTCGACATGAATCTAAGCACCAAACAAAAGCAATACCTAAAAGGTCTTGCCCATAGCCTGAAACCAGTTGTCCTAATGGGCGCAAATGGCTTCACCGAAGCTGTGCTTGCCGAAATTGAGATTGCACTGGATCACCATGAGCTTATCAAGGTTAAAGTTGCTGCAGAAGAGCGCGAAACCAAAGCTTTGATCGTTGACGCAGTTGTTCGCGAGACCAAAGCAGAAAAAGTTCAGGTTATCGGTAACACACTGGTGCTTTACCGCCAGAGCGAAGATCGCAAAATCGAGCTTCCACGCAAATAAAAAAGGCCGCCATTGCGGCCTTTTTTATTGCCTTGATGTGACCCTTACGGCCACATCAGGGGCTTAATCTGTCATCACTGCTAATAGTTAGTTACAACTACAAACAATTTCACCACTAGATGTAAGCCACTTCCGAGATTTCAAACTCACGCTTGCCACCCGGTGTAGTGATTGACACTTCGTCGTCCTGCATCTTGCCGATCAAACCACGAGCAATCGGAGAGTTCACCGAAATACGACCGGCTTTGATGTCTGCTTCATCATCACCCACGATTTGGTAAGTCACTTCCTCATCCGTATCCACGTCAATCAAGGTTACCGTCGTACCGAAAATCACCTTACCAGTGTTTTGCATCTTGGTGACATCGATCACCTGCGACATCGACAACTTGTATTCGATATCACGGATCTGAGCTTCACAAATACCCTGCTCTTCACGTGCAGCGTGGTATTCCGCGTTTTCTTTTAGGTCGCCTAGCTCACGAGCTTCGGCAATGGCCTGAGAAATCAGCGGACGACGTTTCATCAATACTTCCAGTGCTTCACGCAGCAGCTTCTCGCCGCGCACTGTCATTGGAATCTTATCCATGCTTATATTTACCTCTACGCCTGTATAGCCACAGCTATAAAAGGCAAAACGAAGCCGGCCCGGCATTATTGCCGAACTGGCGAACGGTTAGTTAATCGAAAACAATTTCATTCTAAACAAAGATAGCCAAGAGATCACCCAGCATTCTTACCTTTACCGAGAATGCCACCACTTCTTGCTCCTTCTCGGTCACAACTCAACAAATTAAAATTATTCCATTGGCACAAAGACACTACAAATAATGTGCCTAACCTCACAAATCAGTAACTTGTGACAATTTTAATCACCACAAAATAGCTAAACAAAAGCAAAAAAAAACAAAAAACGCACTCTAACAATGAACTTTTGCTCATGCCGATAAGGCACTGTTTTAATTGACCTAAACAAAGTTACTCATCCAAATTTATATTCCTAATGGCGATTTTTAAGATCTTTTTACTAACTCTCGGCCATCAGAAACCAGTAAAAAGAACACCATGCATTTAGCACAGACATGCATACATCAAAAAAATTCCAAAAGGATTCGACAATGAACAAGAAACTGATTGCTCTAGCAGTAGCAGCGGCCTCTATCTCTTCTCTAGCTAATGCTGCGGAAGTTTACTCAGACGAAACATCTAGCCTGGCTGTTGGCGGTCGTTTTGAAGCTCGTGGTGTTGTTGCTGATAACGACGAAGGTAGCACTAAAGTTACTGACAAGACTCGCGTACGTATCAACGTAGCAGGTAAGACAGATATCACTGACTCACTATACGGTATTGGTTTCTGGGAAGGCGAATACACCAACGAAGGTACGTCAAACAGCGACGGTAACCTAGACAACCGTTACATGTTTGCAGGTATGGGCGGTACTTACGGCCAAGTTGTTTACGGTAAGGCAGACGGCTCTCTGGGCATGCTAACCGACTTCACTGATATCATGGCTTACCACGGTAACGAAGCGGGTAACAAGATTGCTGCAGGCGACCGTACTGGTAACAACCTTGCTTACACCGGTTCATTCGACCTAGGCGGCAACAACCTGACTTTCAAAGCGAACTACGTTTTCGAAGGCAACTCTGATACTACAACTTCTACTGGCCTAGGCGGTATCGTTACTGAATCAACCACTGATTACGACGATGGTTACTCTGTAGGTACAATCTACACCATGGACATGGGTCTATCATTCGGTGCAGGTTACGGCGAACAGAAAATCGTAGGTGACGAAGATGCACAGAAACAAGCTTTCGGTGCGATCTCATACACCTACGGTGATTTCTATGTAGCAGGTCTATACCAAGACGCTCGCCACACAGTAGCGAACTCTGACAAGCAGCGCGGCTACGAACTAGCAGCAGCGTACACTTGGGACAAGACAGTGTTCACTTCAACATACAACTACCGCGAAGATCGCTCTAACAATGTTGACCTGAACGACGCTATCGCGATTGATGCAACACATTACTTCAACAGCAACTTCCGTACTTACGCGTCTTACAAGTTCAACATGCTAGACAGCGACAAAGTGGGCAAAGCAGCTGCATCTGACGAATTCGTACTAGGTGCACGCTACGACTTCTAATCACTTTTTCGATTAGCGTCTCACACTGCCTGACAGCGCCGGCCTTTGAGCCGGCGTTGTTTTATCCCATTATCACTTTCATATACACTTAGCGGCATTATCCTCCACCGGTAACCCGATATGCTGCGTAACCTCTTCATTGCCTGCTGTGCCATGCTTGCCACGGCAGCGTATAGCCAACCGCTATCTATCCACCCCGACTACAGCCTACTGCCTGACGGCCATGACGTCGCGCTGCTGGTCACCGACGCCAACAGCGGCGAGACCCTCTACCAACAAAGGCAGAACAAGCTCCAGCCCCCTGCCAGTACCCAGAAGATGATCACCGCACTTGCTGCAAGGCTCTATCTAGGCCCTGAATTTCGCTTTGCCACCACCCTAGAAAAGCAAGGCGATGACATCGTTATCCGCTTTGGCGGGGATCCAACCCTCAGCCGAGAGCAGCTCTCTGCACTGTTGGGAAAACTCAAAAAACAGGGGATAAAAGGCGACATTCTGCTCAATGGCAGCCAGTTCTCCGGCCATGAGCAGGCTCCCGGCTGGCCGTGGGATATTCTCGGTGTCTGCTACAGTGCCCCGGCAAGCAGCATGAGCCTGGATCACAACTGTGTGCAGGGCGCGCTATACAGCAACAAAGCAACCGGCGAGCTAACCCGTATCCATATTCCGGCCCACCAGCCGATCGCCGTCTCAACCAATGCGATTATTGTCAGCAAAGAAGAACAAAAAACACGCCACTGCGATCTCGATCTAACCACAGGCCCGGGCAACCAATACCAGCTGGGCGGCTGCCTTGCCCAGCGCAAACAGCCCCTGCCGCTCAATTTTGCCGTACAAGATACCGAGCAGTACATCGCTGCGGTGATCAAGCAGGAGCTCAAGCGCCGCAACATTCGCTTTAGCGGCAATATCCGCCGCGACGACAATGCGAACGGCAAGATCATTGCGACCCACCGCTCTGCACCGCTCAGTAAACTGCTCGATACCATGGTGAAAGAGTCCGACAACCTGATTGCCGACAACTTGGCCAAAACCTTGGGCCAGCGTTACTTCGAGCAACCCGGTACGTTCGCCAACGGGACCGAAGCCATAAAGGCCATTATCAAAAACAAGACCGGCATTGACCTCGCCCATGCCGTACTGGCTGACGGATCAGGCCTGTCTCGCAACAACCGTCTGACCGCCGAACAAATGATGGCCGTCCTCACTTACCTCTATCGCCATGACAAGACGCTTGCCCTTAGCAAGACGTTCCCGGTCAGTGGCCAGAGCGGCACCCTACTCTACCGCCAGAGTATCCGCCACCAGCCACTCAAGGGGAAAATTCACGCAAAAAGCGGTTCACTGTACGGCACTTACAATTTGGCTGGCCGTATAACAACGAGCTCGGGCCGCGAGTTGCTGTTCGTCCAGATGGTAACCAACTACCACCCGCTGGCAACATCAGACGATGCCCCGAAAAGCGCACCTGCCATCGAGAGTTTCGAGAAGGATCTCTACCGCCAGCTGTATAGTAACTACTAACTGCTGAGTCACGTCTTCCCATAACGCAAAACGGCCAGCCGCGAAACCGCGACTGGCCGTTTATTTGCTTGGCTGCAACTAGGAGAGCCCGAGCAAGGTATTGACCGTCTTGAAGTAAATGATCATCCCGGAGATATCGACCACCGAGGCCAGTACCGGGCTGACCAGTACTGCCGGGTCGAGCTTGCAGGCCCGGGCAATCAGCGGCAAAACCCCGCCGACCGCCGTCGACAGCACCACCTGCAGCGATATCGCGATACCGATCGCAAACGCGATGTCAGACAACGCCATCCCCACCGGCAAAACGGTGCTATCACTGAACAGCATCACCCGTCCGACAATCACGGTTGCCAAGACCGCTGCCATAATCAGTGCAACCCGGAACTCCTTCCACAGTACCTTGGCCCAGTCCCGGCAGTGGATCTCCTCCATTGCCAGTGCCCTAACCACCAAGGTAGCCGCCTGCGAACCCGTGTTACCACCCGCTGCCGCGATCACCGGCATGTAAATAGCCAGCAACACCAATTGGCTCAGGGTGTCTTCGTAGTGCGAGATAATCAGCCCCGAAACGATGCCGAGCAGGGCAAGACCGACAATCCAGCCGATGCGCTCACGCACATGGCTAAAGACACTGTTTTTCAAATAGTGCCCCGCCGGCTCTGCTTCCGAGCAGATCAAGCCCAGCCCGTTGGCGAGATGGCGCATGCACACCTCCTCGTCCATTTCATCCAAGCGATCAAGCAAGGTCTGGACATGGCGCAACGGAATCTCGTGCAGGATCGCAATCGCCTCCGACAGCGGCATCTTGACCAGTAGCGCGGCCTGTTCGGCCAAATCGTATTTCAAAAACGCGTTTCTTGCGGCCAGGATGTCATTCTTGGCCAATGTTTCATTCTTTGTCATTGCAGCAGCTGCTGCATAGTTCATTACCGCCATGGCGAATCTCCCGATTGGCAATGCCTGCGATCAAGCAAGCATGGGTAACGACCACCAGGATGGCACCGGAATGCGTCACGAATGTGCTCCGCCCGCCGCAAATGCACGGCAGCACACAGCCTGTCACTCAGTGAAACAGGTAACACCCATGTTGAGAAAAAATGGTAGGAAAACCAAGGAAGAGCATGTCAAGAATGCTATATCCACGCGGCATTGCAGCGCGGGAACAGGGGGGACAAACTAATCCGAACCTCGTACGGTTCGGAAGAAAAACGACCGATACCGTTAGCGGGGTTGATTTTCCACCTTCATACTCGGGGGATGGTCGGTATCGTTCATTAATGTCTCCAGAAAAGTTATCGCTTATGCGACGCGGCCAATTGTACGCGCTTCAGATAGCAGCGCAAGGCAAAGCAGTGCCAATATGGAACAAAATATTACGCCCCTCACATTCTGATACGGGAGCCGTTTATTCACAGGTAAGAAAACGGCCTGCATACTTGCAGGCCGTTTCTGTTATGCCACTGGCAACGACTACGCGTTGTTCAAGCGAGCATGCAGCTCTTGTACCGAGGTGACCTTGTTGCGGTCATCCGCAGTCCATGCCATGCACGTTGCGAAGGCGGCATTGAGCGTCGTGGTGTAGTTCACCTTCTCTGCCAATGCTCCACGGCGCAGTACCTTCGAGTCTTCAATTGCCTGGCGACCTTCCGCCGTGTTGACAATATAGGTGTACTCGTTGTTCTTGATACGGTCGAGGATATGCGGACGGCCTTCATGGACCTTGTTGACCAAGCGAGGGTTAATACCCGCTTCGCCCAGCACAACCGCGGTACCGTGGGTCGCATCCAGTTCGTAGCCCAGCTTGATCAGTTTCGATGCCAAGTCGACCACGCGCTGCTTGTCGTTGCCTCGCACAGACAGCAGTGCGCGTCCCTTGGCCTGTTTGATCTTGCCGCAACCCAATTCGGCCTTGGCAAACGCCTCGGCGAAAGTGTCACCCACACCCATAACCTCACCGGTCGAGCGCATTTCAGGGCCAAGCAGCGGGTCTACGCCCGGGAACTTGTTGAACGGCAGCACCACTTCTTTCACCGAGTAGTACGGCGGGATAATTTCCTGGGTAAAGCCTTGTTGTTCCAGCGTCTGGCCAACCATGACACGGGCCGCAATCTTCGCCAGCGGCGCACCGATGGCCTTGGAGACAAACGGTACCGTACGCGCTGCGCGCGGGTTCACTTCAATCAGGTAGACCTCGCCGTCCTTGACCGCGAACTGGGTATTCATCAAGCCGCGCACACCCAGCTCGAAGGCCAGTTTCTCGACCTGCTGGCGCATTTCGTCTTGGATAGACTGGCTCAGAGTGTAAGCCGGCAGCGAGCACGCCGAGTCACCCGAGTGAACGCCCGCCTGCTCGATGTGCTCCATGATACCGCCAATAACCACGCGTTCGCCGTCGCAAATTGCATCGACGTCCACTTCGGTCGCGTCATCAAGGAAACGGTCAAGCAGTACCGGGGACTCGTTCGAGACGCTGACCGCCTCGTTGAAGTAACGGCGCAAATCCTGCTCGTCGTAGACGATTTCCATCGCGCGGCCGCCCAACACGTAAGACGGGCGAACCACCAATGGGTAACCGATGTCGCGGGCTTTATCTACGGCCTGCTCAATCGCTGTCACCGTGGCGTTCTCCGGCTGCTTGAGGCCAAGGCGCTCAACGGCAGCTTGGAAACGTTCGCGGTCTTCGGCACGGTCGATAGCATCCGGGCTGGTACCGATAATCGGCACACCGGCCGCTTCAAGGGCGCGGGCAAGTTTCAGCGGCGTCTGGCCACCGTACTGGACAATCACGCCCTTCGGCTTCTCGACACGAACGATAGACAGTACGTCTTCCAGCGTGACCGGCTCGAAGTACAGGCGGTCAGAGGTATCGTAATCTGTCGATACAGTTTCCGGGTTACAGTTGACCATGATGGTCTCGTAGCCGTCTTCGCGCAATGCCAGCGAGGCATGCACGCAGCAGTAGTCGAACTCGATACCCTGACCGATACGGTTCGGGCCACCGCCCAATACCATGATCTTGTCTTTGTCGGTTGGGTTCGCTTCACACTCCTCATCGTAAGACGAGTACATGTATGCCGTATCTGATGAAAACTCTGCCGCACAGGTATCAACGCGCTTGTAGACCGGGTGAATATCGAATTGGTCGCGCAGGCGGCGGATCTCGCTTTCTGCCACACCCAGCAGTTTGGCCAGGCGCGCATCGGCAAAGCCCTTGCGCTTTAGCTTGCGCAGTACATCGGCATTCAGGCCTGCGAAGCCCCCTTCTCTCACATCGTTTTCAAGCTTGACCAGCTCTTCAATCTGCACCAGGAACCAGCGGTCGATATTGGTCAGCTTGAACACGCCATCGACAGACATACCGGCACGGAAGGCATCAGCGATATACCAGATACGCTCAGCACCCGCGTCTTTAAGCTCATGGCGGATCTTGGTCAGCGCATCCGGCGCGTCCAAGTCAACCATCTCGTCGAAGCCATTCACACCAACTTCCAGACCGCGCAGAGCTTTTTGCAGTGATTCCTGCTGGTTGCGGCCAATCGCCATCACCTCGCCCACTGACTTCATCTGGGTCGTCAGACGGTCATTGGCACCGGCAAATTTCTCGAAGTTGAAGCGAGGGATCTTGGTAACGACGTAGTCGATGGTCGGCTCGAACGATGCTGGCGTTGCGCCGCCAGTGATGTCGTTCATAAGCTCATCAAGGGTAAAGCCCACCGCCAGTTTCGCCGCCACTTTGGCAATCGGGAAGCCAGTCGCTTTTGAGGCCAGTGCCGAAGAGCGAGATACGCGCGGGTTCATCTCGATGATTACCATGCGGCCATCTTTCGGGTTGATACCGAACTGTACGTTCGAGCCGCCCGTCTCCACACCGATCTCGCGCAGCACCGCCAACGAGGCGTTGCGCATCAACTGGTATTCTTTGTCGGTCAGTGTCTGGGCAGGGGCGACGGTGATAGAGTCGCCGGTATGGATACCCATCGGGTCGAAGTTTTCAATCGCACACACGATGATGCAGTTGTCGTTCTTATCACGAACCACTTCCATCTCGTATTCTTTCCAGCCGATCAACGATTCGTCGATAAGCAGCTCGTTGGTTGGCGACAGATCCAAGCCTCGACGGCAGATTTCTTCGAATTCTTCTTTGTTGTAGGCAATACCGCCACCGGTGCCACCCATTGTGAACGATGGGCGGATAATACATGGGAAGCCGACCATATCGAGGACTTGGTACGCCTCTTCCATCGTTTTGGCGGTATCGGCACGCGGACACGCCAGGCCAATAGACTTCATTGCCTTGTCAAAACGCGAACGGTCCTCGGCTTTATCAATGGCATCGGCCGTCGCGCCGATCATCTCGACACCGAACTCAGCCAGTACGCCGTGACGCTCCAGATCTAATGCGCAGTTCAGTGCCGTCTGGCCACCCATGGTCGGCAGAACCGCATCCGGACGTTCTTTTTCAATGATCTTGCGTACCACTTCCCAATGAATCGGCTCGATGTAGGTCGCGTCGGCCATCTCCGGGTCGGTCATGATGGTAGCAGGGTTGGAGTTAACCAGAATAACGCGGTAACCCTCTTCACGCAGGGCCTTACACGCCTGTGCGCCCGAGTAGTCAAACTCACACGCCTGGCCGATAACAATCGGGCCTGCACCCAGAATTAGAATACTTTTGATGTCAGTACGTTTTGGCATTGCTTACTACTCCGGCTTAGGCGCTGTGCTTTTTAATTAGTTCGATAAAGTGATCAAATAGCGGGGCGGCATCGTGTGGGCCCGGGCTAGCTTCAGGGTGTCCCTGGAAGCTGAAAGCCGGTTTGTCGGTACGATGGATTCCCTGTAGCGAGCCGTCAAACAACGACTTGTGGGTTGCGCGCAGGTTTTCAGGCAACGTGCCTTCATCAGCGGCAAAGCCGTGGTTCTGGGAGGTGATCATCACAACGCCGCGCTCGAGGTCTTTTACCGGATGGTTGGCACCGTGGTGACCAAACTTCATTTTGACGGTCTGAGCACCTGAGGCCAACGCCAAGATTTGGTGGCCAAGGCAGATACCGAAAATCGGTAGGCCCTTATCCAAAAATACCTTGGTAGCTTCAATGGCATAGGTACATGGTTCTGGATCACCAGGACCATTTGATAGGAAGATACCGTCCGGATTAAGCGCCAGTACATCCTCGGCAGACGTCTGGGCTGGAACCACTGTCAGACGGCAGCCGCGGTCAACCAACATGCGCAGGATATTGCGCTTGGCACCGAAATCATAGGCTACGACATGGTATGGCAGTTCGCTGTCATCCAGAGCTTCTGGCAGGCCGCCTTCCAGCGTCCATGATCCCTGTTTCCACTGGTATTGCTCGGCCGTGGTCACTTCTTTTGCCAGATCCATCCCTTTCAAACCCGGGAAGTCTTTCGCCTGGTCCAGCGCCAGCGCCTCATCCAGATTATCGCCCGCCATGATGCAGCCATTCTGGGCACCTTTTTCACGCAGCAGACGCGTGAGCTTGCGGGTATCGATGTCAGCGATGCCGACGATATTCTGGGATTTGAGGTAATCGGAAAGGGATTGTTGATTACGGAAGTTAGAAGCAATGAGGGGGAGGTCGCGGATTACCAAGCCTTGGGCATGGATTGAGGAGGATTCTTCGTCTTCGGCATTGGTGCCGGTGTTGCCAATATGGGGATAAGTAAGAGTGACAATCTGTTGGGAGTACGAGGGATCGGTGAGAATTTCTTGATACCCCGTCATCGAGGTATTGAAAACAACTTCACCAACGGCCGACCCATCTGCCCCAATGGACACGCCGCGGAACACTGTCCCATCTTCCAGGACTAACAGCGCTGATTTGCTCAAGACAACCTCCAAGTATAATAATAATGCAATCAAAACAGATAAACTTGCACTTACCCATTCCATACAATGTCAAAAACCTAGTCAAGCATATTTTTGACAAATTGCGCGCATTCTAGAGACGCATGCTTTACCTGTCAAGAAATCACGTAAAATTAATTTTATTTACAGGCAATAACACACCCAAACACCACAAAGACACCAAAAACAACAGCAAACACCCTGCAAAAAGCAAGGTTTAGCTGAACAAGAAAATTTAATCGTTTGCCTAAACTGGATAATCAATCACAAACAATTTTCCTCATCAAAAAGCCATTAAATTCACAACTTATCATGACATTTTGCCAATCTAAAAACCAATAGGGATAAAACACAGCAAAACACCACCCCTTAAGGGTGATTTTATGTACTATCAATACCAGTAAACCAAGCCCCAGAAAACCCATGTGAAAAATAATGTTTTATGCAAAGGGTACGCATTAAGCATTGACGTTGAACACCCCCTATTCCAGCGAAGAATACTGCAACAAATTATGACAAGCATACTCGCCAAATACATTTTCGAGGCTTCAAGGCATAAAAAAACCGGCCATTCGGCCGGTTTTTCCAAATTATAACTCGTCGAGCCCAAGCACATCGTGCATGGTATAGAACCCGGCAGGCTTGTCATTGAGCCACACCGCCGCCCTGACAGCCCCGTTGGCAAACGTCATCCGGTCGGTAGCCTTGTGGGTAATTTCAACCCGCTCGCCAATATCGGCAAACATGGCTGTGTGCTCACCGACGATGTCGCCAGCCCGAATCGTAGCAAACCCGATCTCGTCACGGCTGCGCTCCCCGGTGATCCCCTCACGGGCATAAACCGCAACATCGCTCAACTTGTTGCCCATCGCTCCGGCAATGGCCTCCCCCATACCGATTGCCGTGCCAGACGGCGCATCGACCTTATGACGGTGGTGAGCCTCGATAATTTCGATATCGCAGTAATCGCCCATTACCTTGGCCGCCTTTTCAAGCAGCTTGAACACCAAGTTGACACCCACACTGTAGTTCGGCGCCATTACTATCTGCATCGTTTCCGCCGCCGCATCAATTACCACACGCTCTTGCTCGGTAAATCCGGTTGTACCAATGACAATTTTCTTGCCGTGCTGGCGACAAACCTCAAGGTTAGACAAGGTAGCAGCCGGCGCGGTAAAGTCGATCAACACATCAAAGTCATCAATCGCCTTGGCAAGGTCGTCAACGATCGCCACAGACAATGGGCCCACACCCGCCAACTCGCCGGCATCGGCACCAACCAGCGTGGACTCCGGACGCTCGGTCGCAGCCCCCAATGTTGCCTGCTCTGAAACATGTGTGGCCTTCAATAGCTGGCGGCCCATGCGTCCTGCAGCACCAGCAATCGCAATTCTCACCATTGCGTTTTCTCCCTTGGTTAACTTTCTAAATCAATACCCGACCAATGTAGCCTGTTGGGATAAATAAAAAAACCCCGGCCATTGCCGGGGTTGGAAATTCATTCTGCGAATCAGAGATTCTTCACCTGCAACTCACGCGGTACTTCGAAGAACATATTTTCCTCGCGGCCGGTCAACTCCTCGACTTCGGCACCGGTCAGTGACTGGATTCGCTCGATGATTTGGTTAACCAGCTCCTCGGGAGCTGATGCGCCGGCAGTCACGCCGATCTTGGCCTTGCCATCGAACCATGCAGCTTCCAGATCCTCCGGGGCATCGGTCAGGTAGCCCGGCGTACCCAGCTTGTTCGCCAGTTCACGCAGGCGGTTGGAGTTGGATGAGTTCTTCGAGCCGACCACTATCATCACGTCGACCTCGGCGGCCATTTCGCGCACCGCATCCTGACGGTTCTGGGTGGCATAGCAGATATCATCCTTGCGCGGCCCCTGGATCTCAGGAAACACCTCGCGCAGCATGGTGATCACATCTGCCGTTTCGTCCACCGACAAGGTCGTCTGGCTGACATAGTGCAGGTTGGCCGGATCTTTCACTGGCAACGTGGCCACATCACTTGGCTTCTCGACCAAATACATGCCGCCCGCCTCGCTGGCATACTGCCCCATAGTGCCTTCCACCTCCGGGTGCCCAGCATGGCCAATCAGAACCACTTCCATATCACGGCGACTTGCACGGGCAACTTCCATATGCACCTTGGTCACCAGCGGACAGGTCGCGTCAAATACCGTCAGCTTACGGGCTTTGGCTTCACTACGTACAGTTTGAGATACCCCGTGGGCCGAAAAGATGACGATACTGTCATCAGGCACTTCGCAAAGCTCTTCGACGAAGATCGCACCGCGCTGCTTCAGCCCCTCAACCACAAAACGGTTGTGAACCACTTCATGGCGAACATAAATCGGCGGCTGGTACAGCTCCAGCGCACGCTCAACAATACTGATCGCACGGTCGACACCGGCACAGAAACCACGCGGGTTAGCGAGTAAGATTTTCATTGCTACAGCTCTTAGTTTTCAATGGCAACGACTTCAACTTCAAAAGTCACACGCTGCCCGGCAAGGGGGTGATTAAAGTCTACCGTCACGGAGTCCCCCAGTACATCGGTAATGATCCCGGGAATATCCTGACCATCAGGTCCAGCAAAGGCAATAATGGTTCCGACTTCAGCGGGCACGTCGGCACCGAACTTGGCCCGGTCTAGATGATGGATATTGTCAGGGTTAGGCAAACCAAAGGCATCCTCGGGAGCCAGCTCGAAAGCCGACTTCTGGCCACAGGACAAACCCAGCAGGCATTGTTCGAAATTAGCCGTCAGGCTACCGTCTCCCATTCGGAATTTTGCCGGCTTACCCGCGGTCTGGGTAGAATCAGCCACAGTGCCATCTTCCAGCTTAATGGCAAAATGCATGAGAACTTCACTGTTTTCCGTTATCACCGGCATGTAGAGATCCTTTTTATACTGGGTTTTGTTACTGCCATTTAACAACAAAGCGCCGCCCGTATCAACGGACAGCGCTTAGGGTTATCAGGTATGAGGTCTCGGCAATAGGCCGATCAATGCTTCACGGTTTGCTTGTCGCGATCGGACAAGAAGCCCTCAAGTATGATCAGTCCGGCACCGATACAAATCGCCATGTCGGCAATATTGAACGCCGGCCAATGGTTCTTTCCGATATAGAAATCAAGAAAGTCGACCACGAAGCCGTGGTACAGCCGGTCAAACAAGTTGCCCAGCGCACCGCCAATGATCAGCGCGTATGAAATATTGGCCAACTTGCTGGTCGCCGGCAGGCGGCGCATCCAGAAGGTCAGCAGACCACATACCCCGAGAGCAATCGCCGTAAACAGCCAACGCTGCCAACCGCCCGCATCACTCAAAAAGCTAAAGGCTGCCCCGTAATTGTGGACATACAGCAAATTGAAAAATGGCAGGATTTCGATTCGGTTTGGCCAACCGTATTCCATCGTGTTCATAACCAGAAACTTACTGGCAATATCTACGATGAACACCAGTACCGCCAGCCAAAGCCAGCGGACTCCTGATTGTTTAAGCGGTAGCCCATTTTCAGGCGATAACTTACTCATTAGGCAAACTTACGCTCTTCACCTTCGCCGTCGATGTTGCTTGCACAACGGCCACAGATTTCTTCATGACCCGCAATCGTGCCAACATCGGCAACATGGTGCCAGCAACGGTCACACTTCTTGGCATCAGAGGCTTTAACTGCAACGTACAGACCTTCAACGTCAGTGCTGTGCGCACCTTCAGGCTGGGCTTCAGCAACAACCACTTCGGCTTTTGAGGTCAACAATACAAAGCGTAGCTCATCTTCCAGCATATTCAGCTTGGCAGCCAATGCTTCGTTGGCGTACAGCGTGATCTCTGCCTGTAGTGCACCACCGATGGTTTTCTCGTTACGCGCCGCTTCAAGCAACTTGTTAACGCCACCACGCACTTTCTGGATTTCAGCCCAGAATTCGTTGTTCAGTGCTTCACCTTCGGCCAGACCGAACAGGCCATCGAACCACTCACCGGTAAATACGAACTTGTCGCGCTGACCTGGCATTTCGTTCCAGATTTCATCTGCAGTGAACGACATGATCGGTGCCATCCAGCGAACCAGTGCTTCTACGATGTAGTACAGAGCTGTCTGACAGCTGCGCTGAGCATGGCCGCCGCGCTTCGCTGTGTACTGACGGTCCTTGATCACGTCAAGGTAGAACGAGCCCATCTCAACTGAACAGAACTGCATCAGACGCTGGGTTACCGCGTGCAGGTTGTAGTCGTTGTAAGCTTGGATGATCTCTTCCTGCGCAGCCATTGCACGGCCAACTGCCCAGCGATCCAGTGCCACCATTTCTTCTGCCGGTACACAGTCAGTTTCTGGGTTGAAACCGCTGATGTTAGCCAGGAAGAAACGCGCTGTGTTACGGATACGACGGTATGCATCGGCAGAGCGCTTAAGGATTTCATCAGAAACCGCAACTTCACCGGTGTAGTCAGTCGATGCAACCCACAGGCGCAGGATATCCGCACCCAGCTTGTTGGTTACGTCTTTCGGTGCCACTACGTTGCCGATAGATTTCGACATCTTGCGGCCCTGACCGTCAACCACGAAGCCGTGAGTCAATACTTGCTTGTATGGAGCCACGCCCTTCATCGCAACCGATGAGATCAGCGATGACTGGAACCAACCGCGGTGCTGGTCAGAACCTTCTAGGTAAAGATCAGCGCTTGCGCCGTTGAACTCTTCGCGGCTATCAACCACAGAGAAATGGGTCACGCCTGAATCGAACCATACGTCCAGTGTATCTAGCACTTTCTCGTAGTTCGCGGCATCGGCTTCGCCCATGATGTCGGCAATTTCCAGATCCCACCACGCCTGAATACCTTTTTCTTCAACCAGCTTGGCGACTTTCTCGATCAGCTCGGCTGAGTTAGGGTGCAGTTCCTGCGTCTCTTTGTGGACGAACAGGGCAATTGGCACACCCCAGGTACGCTGACGGGAGATACACCATTCTGGACGGCCTTCAACCATACCTTCGATACGGCTCTGGCCCCACTCAGGCATCCACTGAACGCCCTTGATTTCAGAAAGTGCCTTGGCACGCAGACCCGCCTGATCCATCGACACGAACCACTGAGGGGTCGCGCGGAAGATGATTGGCGTCTTGTGGCGCCAGCAGTGTGGGTAGCTGTGCTCGTAAGCGTGGTGGTGCAGCAGGGCACCGTGTTCTTTCAGTGTCTCGACTACCGCGTCGTTGGCTTTGAATACGTGCTGACCGGCAAATAGCTCCGTGTCAGGTAGGTATACGCCGTTAGAGCCGACTGGGTTAGCCACTTCTAGGTTGTATTTCTGACCAACCGCAAAGTCTTCCTGACCGTGGCCAGGTGCAGTGTGTACGACACCAGTACCCGAATCCGTCGTTACGTGATCGCCTAGGATCGCAGGAACAGTGAAATCGTAGAACGGGTGCTGGAATTGCATCAGTTCAAGATCGGCACCTTTGGCGAAGCCAAGGTTGTGGAAGTGCTCGATACCGGCACGGTCCATCACGTCTTTGGCCAGCTCAGCGGCAACGATGATACGCTCAGGCTGTTGTCCGTTTTCAGGAGAAGCTTCAACTTGGATAAGAACGTATTCTAGATCGTCACGCAGACATACCGCACGGTTGGCAGGCAGTGTCCAAGGCGTTGTGGTCCAGATAACGATAGACACGTCACCGTGGCCTTCGTGGCCTTCGGTCATGGCAAATTTAGCCAGCAATGCAGCTTCGTCAGCCGCCTTGAAGCGTACGTCGATAGACGGGGATACTTTGTCTTTGTATTCCACTTCTGCTTCAGCCAGTGCAGAACCACAGTCAGTACACCAGTGAACAGGCTTGAAGCCTTTTAGCAGGTGGCCCTGATCGGCGATCTTGCCCAGCGCGCGAATGATGTTGGCTTCGGTATCGAAGTCCATCGTGCGGTACGGCTTGTCCCACTCACCCAGTACGCCCAGGCGAATGAAGCTCTCTTTTTGGCCTTCAACTTGACCAGCAGCGTATTCACGGCACTTCTCGCGGAACTCAGCGGCTGTCACCTTGTGGCCTGGCTTGCCGACTTTCTTTTCCACCATCAGTTCGATTGGCAGACCGTGGCAGTCCCAACCTGGAACGTACGGGGCATCAAAACCAGACAGAGTCTTGGACTTAATAATAATGTCTTTAAGAATCTTGTTTAGCGCGTGACCAATGTGAATATCGCCGTTGGCGTATGGAGGGCCATCGTGTAGTACGAAGGATTTCTTACCCTTCTTGGCTTTACGGATCTCACCGTAAAGGTCTTCATCATACCAACGCTTAAGCATTGCAGGCTCACGCTGAGCTAGGTTGCCTCGCATCGGAAACCCTGTTTCAGGCAGGTTCAGGGTATCTTTGTAGTCGCTCATTGATTCTCGATTCCGTTACTTGGACGAAGTTGGACATTACTACGCTCAGACAGCCACACCCGGGCTGAATGGGCATCACGCTCAATTTGTGCTTTCAAGGCATCAAATGATTCAAACTTTACCTCGTCGCGCAGCTTGTGCCGCAGCACGACGTCAATCTGCGCTCCGTAAAGCGAAGACTGAAAATCAAATAGGTGCACCTCCAACTGACGGCGAACCCCATTGACCGTTGGCCGTCGGCCAACATTTGCCACACCGGGAAGCGGCGTGGCTGCGACACCGTAAACGTCGACGGCATAAACGCCGGACACCGGGGAGACCCGGCGCTTGAGCGGGACATTGGCGGTTGGGAAACCGATAGTCCGTCCCAATTTCCGCCCATGAGAGACGCGCCCACTGATACTGAATGGACGCCCTAGCATGGACTCAGCCAGCTCCAAATCATCGTTCGCCAAGGCTTGGCGGATGGCGGTACTGCTGACACGTTGCTCCGACACGCAGAAACTCTGCGTGCTGACGACAGTGAAGCCGTATTTCTTGCTGGCTGCTTGCAGGTATGCAAAATCTCCGCTGCGGCCTTTACCGAAGCGAAAATCGTCGCCAACAACCAGAAACTTAACACCCAATTGCTCAACCAACAAGCGGCGGACAAAATCTTCCGCTGATAAATTAGCAAAACGGTGGTTAAAATTCACACAGAAAAAACGCTCCAGACCAACTTCCCGCAATTGCAGGTATTTGTCGCGGAAGCGGCTCAGGCGCGCCGGGGCATTATCCCCTGCAAACAGTTCCTGAGGCTGAGGCTCGAAGCTCATCACCGTCGACGGCAATCCCAGCGACTGCGCGGTGGCAATCACCTTGCGCAGCACGGCCTGGTGGCCTAGGTGAACCCCATCAAAATTCCCAATCGTCAGCACACAACCGTGATGCTTGGGTTGGATATTATGTATTCCTCGGATCAATTCCATGCGCCAAATTCATTTTCGCAATGTGAAAAACTGCCGGATTATATACTACTCTCCAGCCATCATACCAATTTCAATCATATTCAGGCTGTTTTTGCGGGTATTTTATCAGCGCGGGTCAACTGCCCGCGCCGTCCAAACCCCGAGTATCGCCCCGGGAGGATCAACCCGCCGCTCGCAGGTGGCGCGGACGAACGCCCAGCAGCAGCACCACGGCGACATAAGAAACGACGCCCACACCGATAAGAGCCGCCAACCAACCAGCACGGTGAACCAACGACCAGTCGATCCACTGCGCCATTGCCGGCGACAGCCACAAAAGCATCCCGACCATCGCCGCGCCAGCAAACGCAAGACGCAAGACGAAAAAACCGGTTTCACGGCTGACTCGGTACACGTTGCCGCGGTGCAGGCCGCGGTATAGCAGACCGGCATTAACCAGCGCCGACAACGCCGTGGCCATCGCAAGGCCCACATAACCGAAAAACGGGGCCAGCATGGCGTTAAATGCCATATTGCTGACCATCGCGATGATCCCGATCTTCACTGGGGTCTTGGTATCCTGACGGGCGTAGTAACCCGGTGCCAGTACCTTGATCAGCATGAAGTTGAGCAGGCCAGCTGACAACGCCCACAGCGACATCGATGCCTGATTGACATCATGGACGCCAAACTCGCCACGCATGAACAATACCATCAGCATCGGCTTGGCCAGCACGATCATCCCCAGCATGGCCGGGATACCCAGCAGCAGCACCATACGCACGCCCCAGTCCATGGTCTGGGCAAATTGCTCCGCTGACTTGTCCACGTGCTTGCGCGACAGTGCAGGCAAGATCACGGTAGCAATGGCAATGCCGAACAGGCCGAGCGGGAACTCCAGCAGACGATCCGAGTAATAAAGCCAACTGATCGAGCCGGTCATCAGGAAACTGGCAATAAAAGTATCAAGCAGCAGGTTGATCTGGCTCACCGAGACACCGAACAAAGCCGGCAGCATCAACTTGCGGATCTTCACCACGCCGGGATCGCTCCATCCCCACTGCGGCTTGACCAGCAGCCCCTCTTTATACAGAAACGGTATCTGGAACATAAATTGGATAAAGCCGCCAAGGAACACCCCGATAGCCAATCCTATTTCCGGCTGGGCCAAATGCGGGGAGACAAAGGCCGCACAGCCGATGATCGCCACATTGAGGAAAACCGGGGTAAACGAGGAGATCGCAAACTTACCCAAGGTATTGAGGATGGCCCCGGACAAAGCAACAAAAGTAATGAACCACAAATACGGGAAGGTAATCTTGAGCAACAGACTCGCCAGCTCGAATTTTTCCGCCGACGGCCCGTCATTGAGCCAGTCGAGGAACCAGCCAAAGCCGAACAATGCGGTAACTGCACCGGAACCCAGCACCCCGAACAGGGTCACCACGGTGACGATCACCCCAAGGGTACCCGAAGCTCTGGCAATCAGCTGGCGGGTCTTGTCCATATCGCCTGCAGCATGGTACTCGGTCAACACCGGGACAAATGCTTGAGAGAATGCCCCCTCGGCAAACAGACGGCGCAGAAAGTTTGGGATCTTGTTGGCGAAGAAGAAAACGTCGGCTGCTGCCCCCGCTCCCATCAGGTTTGCCACCACCACATCCCGCACCAAACCTAGCACCCGAGAGACCAATGTCATGGTGCTGACTATCAGTCCGGAACGCAATAGACGCTTGCTCACAAAAAAAACCTCATAAAGATGGTCTCAGAAGGTGACTTCTGAGTTCAAATGCTGGTAAAATCTGCCGCCATATTAACCGTGATAATCCGCCAGTGCCAATTCAATTGGTTAGGCGGTTATTTGCACAAATCATTTGACATTCTTCGGTCTAACAGGCATAGTCCTCGGCCTTAAATTGTCACCGTACCAAGTTTTGGAGTTATACCCTTGGCAAACATCAAATCTGCTAAGAAGCGCGCTATCACTTCAGAGAAACGTCGTAAGCACAATGCTAGCCGTCGCTCTATGATGCGTACTTTCTTCAAGAAAGTTATTGCTGCTATTGAAGCTGGCAACAAAGAAGCTGCTACTCAAGCTTTCGCTGAAATGCAACCTGTTATGGACCGCATGGCTTCTAAAGGCCTGGTTCACAAGAACAAAGCTGCACGTCACAAAGCTCGTCTAGCTGCTAAAATCAAAGCTCTTTAATTTGAGTTTTTGATTTATTAAAAAAAACCGGCGCCAGCCGGTTTTTTTATACCTGCAACAACAGGTTATACCAATCACAGTAAGTTATTGCTCAGCAGCTACGATTGCTATTCATCTATGCTAGGCGCTAGGCACCGCAATACATTTTATGCAGTAGCTGGATCATGGCTCGTACCTCGTCGCTCTTGAGCCGATAGTACACCGTCTGTGCTTCCTTACGGGTATCCACTAGCCCGTCACGCCGCAACCAAGCAAGGTGCTGCGACAATGCCGACTGACTCAGGCCCAGCCGCTCGCTCATCATCCCGACCGACATTTCCTGCTCAAGCAGGTAGCACAGAATATACAGGCGCCGCTCGTTTGCCATCGCTTTGAGCAGGGCGACCGCCTTCGGTGCATTCTGCTCCATCTGCTGTAATTCCATACCGAACCACCCGTTAAATTAAGTTAATGCTAATGTACTTAAATCAGGCGGCCTTTTCTAGCCATAACCGGTTAGAATTAAAGCAAACAAACAAATCGGCGCAACATTATTTAAACAACTTCCTAAAATCTGCCTCGCAAATCCGCTTAACGGCCGGATGCATTATCATCCGCTCGGCAAAAATCACGTAGTATTCTTCGCGAATCTCCCGTACCCGTTTGACCTCTCGGATATTGTGTTTGCTGTCTTCCAACTCGGCGGCATAAATCGACGGAGCCACGAACATTGACTTCTGGTACAAGCCAAATGCCTTCATCAAGGCGGCGTCATCGAACTCTCCGAGAATATTCGGAGTGATACCCAGCCTGTCAAACCAGTGGTGAAGTTTACGCCCCATCGCCGTGCGCCTCCCCGGGATCAACAGCTTGTAGTCTTCGATACAGGCAGGAAACGACAGGGGCTTAATAGGATCCGAGCAGAAAAAGCTCATACTCGACTCACCCAGTTTCTTGCTGTACAGCCCCGGGCTCTGGGCGGAATCAACCGGGCAATCAGACAAAATCATATCCAGCTTGTGCTGGGACAGCTGCTCCAGCAGCATCTCATGCGTTGATTCGTAGCAACGCAGGTGAATACGCTCGTCTTCCGGCAGCGCCTCCATCAACACCTTGCTGACCAGGCGCTTGGACAATGCATCTGCCACCCCGACCTCGAGCAGCAAGTTCTCTCGCTGGGTGTAGTTGACGATATCGAGCATCTCGTAGCTCAGGTCGAACATCTTATCGGCATACTTAAATACCAGCTGCCCGAGCTCAGTCGGTTCGATGTTACGGCCGACCCGTTTGGTCAGCTTACCCTTAAGGCGCTCTTCCAGTGCGCGGATCTGGCCGGTGACCGTTTGGGGTGCCAAAAACAAAGCATCCGCCGCCTTGGTCACCGAGCCCTGCTTGCATACCATCCAAAAGTAATACAAGTGGTTGTAATTAAGGTGAGACATGATTAGCTGCCATCATAGAACGGCGGGCATTCATCACCCGCCAAAAAAACAAAACCCAGATGTCAGCTTACGCTGAGCATCTGGGCGCTTCAACTAGAATCCACTAACTGTTCATGACTGATTACACAAACAGCAGGATCACTTCGTCATTGGGTCAATTGTCTTATCAAACGCAGCGGTTTTACGAGTACGCTCTCCAACCCTTTGCTCTAGAGCACGAGAGCGGAACTTACTCTCCGTCTCAGCCATGACAGTATCCTGTTGTGCCTTTCCATGGTTCAAGCCCGCAAGGTACGCTTGGCAGACATCCGTGTCGCTGTTCTGTGAACAGCTGTCATAATTCGGGGTACCTGCCAGTGCAGCGCCCGATACTAAAGTAGCAGCAAATAGTAGAGCGTATTTCATGTTATACCTCCGTTTTTGGCAGAGAACGACTCAGCATCGCGTAACCAAGCAGCGCAGAAATTGTCGAGCCTAGCAAAATCCCCAGACGAGAATAGGTGCTAAAGTCCTCTGGTGCGCCGACAAAGGCCAGCGACGAGATAAAGATCGACATAGTAAAGCCAATACCACACAGAACAGACACCGCGAAGATGTGCTTAAAGCCGATACCTTCAGGCATCTTGGCCAAGCCCGTCTTCACTGCCAGATAGCTGGCCGTGAAAATACCCAGTGGTTTACCAACCAACAGACCGAAGGCAATACCCAGCGGCAGCATGGCGGTCAGACCTGCCAGCGATACACCCGCCAGTGAGATACCCGCATTGGCAAACGCGAACAATGGCAGAATCAAGTATGCGACATAAGGGTGCAGTGCGTGCTCCAAATGCTTAAGCGGCGAATGGTCGTCGGAACGCCCATCTTTGCCCGTCAGCGGAATCGCAAAGCCCAGTACCACGCCAGCCAGCGTCGCATGAACACCTGACTTGAGCACGCTGACCCACAGCACTGCGCCCACCAGTAGGTACCATGACAGCTTAGTGACATTCTTGGCATTCATGACAAACAGCGCCGCTGTCGAGGCAAACGCCACGGCCAGTGCCAACGTTGACAGATCACTGCTGTAGAACAAGGCGATAATCACGATTACACCAAGGTCATCGATGATCGCCAGCGCCAATAGGAATACCTTCAAGCTAACCGGTACACGGTTGCCAAGTAGCGCCATAATCCCGAGCGCAAACGCAATATCCGTGGCAGCGGGGATCGCCCAGCCTTTGATTGCCATCGGATCGGCAAAGTTAAATGCGGCATACACCAGGGCCGGTGCAATCATGCCACCTACCGCAGCAATAGCCGGGAAGATCGCCTTCTCTTTGGTATTGAGTGCGCCTTCAATCAACTCGCGCTTTACTTCAAGACCGATCAACAAGAAGAAGATCGCCATCAGACCGTCGTTGATCCAGTGAGAAATCGACAGTCCCGCTACTTTCATGTGCAGCGTATCGTTGTACATATCAGCAAGGGGCGAGTTGGCCGTCATCATGGCAACCGCCGCCGCAATAATCAGGAGAATCCCGCCTGCGGACTCCAATTTCAAAAACTTACGAATAGCATCGGTCATCGACCGGATCTCCTTTGCATGAAACAAATATCACACCCAAAAATGTAAATTTAGTTTATCCGTCACAGCGACAAAGTGTTAAATCGTTTGTTCGGAATAAACACCTCGAAATTTCCGAGCATTTGGCCTTTATAGTGAGCAATATACGCAGTGTTAGTTTTTAGCGTTAAATAAGCGCCATATTCACTAACAAATTCGACCTCCCTCAGCATAAAAAAAACAAAAACACCTTAAATAGCAGCGAAAAATCTCATTTATTCCGCCAATCGACCACATAAGATAAAAACAATCAAAATCAAGAGCTTAACCACAAAGCAAAGATATCATTACACTTCATAATTTCAAAATTGTTCATTTAGTGAGCGCCAAATCACTTTGTGACAGCAAGTGTCATATTTCTGAAATATTCGATCTCTACCATCGCCACCAGATTTCAAACACATGAAACCCAAACGACATATTCCTGTCACGGAGAAATGATTATGACTATCCAAGCCACTACTGCTGAACAACCAGTTAGCAGCTCTATGCGCTTGGTCCGCTGGGCAAACCTGGCGTTCATGCTGTATGTTCTACTTGTTGCCGTATCTGTTGTAAGCGGCGGCTTCAAACTTGCTGTTGGTGAACAAGCTAAAACGCTATTTGAATTTGCTTCGCACCCAATTGCTGGCCTGATGATCGGTCTGGTAGCGACATCGCTAATCCAGTCATCAAGTACAGTAACCTCTATCATCGTAGGTCTAGTTGCTGGCGGTCTGCCAGTTGAAACCGCTATTCCAATGGTAATGGGTGCTAACATCGGTACAACCCTGACAAACACGCTAGTTAGCCTAGGTCATGCTCGTTGTAATGAAGAATTCCGCCGTGCGTTCGCCAGTGCGACCGTTCACGATTTCTTCAACCTACTGGCTGTTGCTATCTTCCTGCCGCTGGAAATGATGTTTGGTCTACTAGACAAAATCTCTGCATGGTTGGTGTCGCCGCTAATGCACACAGGCGACCTGAGCATGAAAGGCATGGATTTCATGAAGGCCCTGACTTCGCCTGGCGTTAACCTTATCAAGGCTCCGCTGGCAGACATGGGTACCATGGGTGGCGCATTGATGATCGCTATCGGTATCGGCCTGATTTTCGTGTCAATCACAGCAATGGGCAAACTGATGCGTGGCCTGATGGTTGGCCGTGCTCGTGAAATCCTGCAAAACGCTATCGGCCGCGGCCCAATGCACGGTATTGCGTCAGGTACTCTGGTAACTATCCTGGTTCAGTCTTCTTCTACGACAACCAGCCTGATGGTTCCGCTAGTTGGTACTGGTGTTCTGAAAGTACGTGATGTTTACCCGTTCACTCTGGGCGCGAATATCGGTACCTGTATCACAGCCCTGCTGGCTGCAACAGCGGTAACCGGTGAGTTCGCGGTATTCGCCCTGCAGATTGCACTGGTACACCTTGCGTTCAACGTACTGGCTACACTGCTTATCTTCGGTACGCCGTTCCTGCGTGAACTGCCTCTGAAGGGTGCATTCTTCCTAGGTGACCTAGGTACAAAGAGCAAGACTGCCGTTGGTGCTTACATTGCCCTAGTATTCCTGGTTATTCCTGGCTCTATCTTGGCACTGACAGCCTAACCGCTGATTCAAGCCACAAAAAAACCCCGCCATGCGGGGTTTTTTTATGCCTCTACCACATCCAAAAGTGTGTCAAGGGCAACGATACGTTACCCCCGTTAACATTTTTATACAGAAAAAGGATACTTGATTGGGTCGTGGTGCTGGTAACCCACCACCTCAAAGTCATCCATTGTGACCCATGTCTCAAGATCTTCCAGCGACTTGATGTCAGGGTTAATCTTCAACTGCGGCGACGGGAACGGCTCGCGCTTGAGCTGGACATCACGCATCAGTGCCAGCTGATCTTCATAGATATGGGCATTGACGATTTTATGGTGGGCCTGGCCCGCCTTGTGGCCGGTGATCTGCGCGACCAATGCCAATAACGTGAACACTTGAATTTGGTTGAAATTAAGCCCCAGCGGCACATCGCACGAACGCTGGTAGCTGGTTAGGTGCAAGGTATCGCCCAACAGGGAAAACGTGTGGGTGTGCATACAAGGTCGCAGGCAGCCCATATCGAACTCGCCCGGGTTGTAGAATGTCAGGATCTCACCGCGATCATCAATCCCCCGGCTTAGGTCATCAACAATCTTGCGCAGCTGATCGATCGTCGTACCGTCAGGCTTTTTCCAGCCTCGGCCCTGTACGCCGTATACTCGGCCCATGTCATCCTCACCCTTGCGGTGCGGGTTGGCTAGCCAAGCAGCGTTGTCGTTGGCATTCATATCCCAGGTTTTGGTGCCCAGTGCGCGAAAATCGGCAGCATTGTCATAGCCGCGGATGTAGCCCAGTAGCTCGGCAATGGCTGCTTTCCAAAAGCTCTTGCGGGTAGTGATCAGCGGAAACTGGTTGTTGGCCACGTCATAGTTCAAGTCAGCGTTGATAACGGTCAGGCAACGCTTGCCAGTCCGCTCGTTCTCAACCCATACCCCTTCGTCGACAATGCGCTGGCATAGCGCTAGATACTGTTTCATGTCCTGCTGACCTTCATACTGCTAAATTACAATTGTGGCTGATTCTACCGAATAAACCGCCCAAAACAAAAAAAGCAGCCGGATGGCTGCTTTTTCAGTCTAGATATTTCTACAAACTTACGCCGTCTTGCCCTTAGGCTGGCACTTGTAAGCCCACAGCATAATCAGGGCGCCGGCAATCACCATCGGCAATGACAGGATCTGCCCCATGCTGATCCAGCCGCCGAACAGGCCAAGCTGGGCATCCGGCTGGCGGAAGTACTCGACAATAAAGCGGAAGCTGCCGTAACCAAACAGGAACAAGCCAGACACCGCACCGGCAGGGCGAGGCTTGCGGATGAATACGTTGAGGATGATCAGCAGGACAACGCCTTCAAGGAAGAACTCATACAGCTGTGACGGATGGCGTGGCAACGAGCCACCTGTCGGGAAGACCATCGCCCACGGCACATCGGTCACGCGTCCCCACAGCTCGCCGTTGATGAAGTTGCCAAGACGGCCAACCCCCAACCCGAACGGCACCAAAGGGGCGATGAAATCCGCCACATTGAAGAAAGTGCGGTTGTTTTTGTAGGCATACCAGATCATTGCGGTGATCACACCCAGCAGGCCGCCGTGGAACGACATCCCGCCAGTCCATACCTGGAACAAGTAGAGCGGGTTATCCAGGAACAATTGGAAGTTGTAGAACAGCACATAGCCAATACGGCCGCCGACGACCACCCCGAGGAAACCGGCAAACAGCAGATCGCTGACCTGATCGCGGGTCCAGCCACTGCCCGGCTTGTCGGCACGGCGGTTGGCCAGCCACATGGCGAACACAAAACCGAGCAGGTACATCATACCGTACCAGCGGATTGACAGCGGACCGATCTCAAAAATCACCGGATCGATATTCGGAAACGTCAAAAAACCTTGGCTCATTAAATTATATCTCTACCTTTTCGGAAGGTTACGGGCTTACCCCATGAACATCTTCACGCAGACAAACAGCAAGAATACTGCAAAAATTTTCTTCAGTACCAGCGTTGGCAGCTGGCTGACCCATGCTGCACCAAACCGGGTGGCATACATTGAGGTGGATATCACCCCGAGCCAGGCCGGCAAGTATACATAGCCAAGGCTCAGACGAGGTAAATTTTCCTCCCCGACCCCGGCGGCAATGAACCCCGTCATCCCGGCAACGGCTATCAGTGCCCCAGCCATGGACGCGCAGCCTATGGCACGGCGCATCTCAACCCCGTGCCAGCTCAAATATGGCACAGTTAACGAGCCTCCACCAATTCCGGCCAAGCTCGATACCATGCCGATCATGCTACCGGCGCCGAAAACTCGGCTGCTTCCCGGCAACGGGCGATTACTGGTGACACGCATCGACAGCATCATCTGCAACGCCAACACCAACACGATGACGGCAAAAATACGTGGCAGGACATGGCTGGGCACCAACTCGGCCACTACGCTGCCACCCAGACCGCCAACCACGACACCGGGCGCAAGCGCCCTGACTACGCCCAGATCGACATTACCCAACCGGTAATGGTTTCTGGCCGATGCCCCGGAAGTCAGCACGATACTGGCCAGCGAGGTCGCCAACGCGATGTGCATCGCCATATCACCATGAATACCGGCATGGGGCAAGAGCCAGACCAATGCAGGCACCACCAGAAGCCCACCGCCGATCCCCAACAGCCCGGCCAGAATGCCAACACAGCCGCCAAGCACCAAACACACGCCAAAGACCCATAGTTCTGGGCTATAGCTGACAACCAACAGCCAGAAGGCCGATAGCGCATCACTCATCGAGATTATTTCCCTGCACGGATAAAGCCACCTAAACCGTGGCTGTCAACAAAGGCCGTTGCCTTGGCCCTGATTTCATCGGCAAACGTCGCAGTGAGGGCATAATCCACCAGCTGCTCCATTTCCTCAATGGAGACATGCCTAAGCATATATTTAATTTTGGCCACATTACGGGTATTCATACTGAGCGAGCGGTACCCCATCCCGACCAGCAGCAAAGCCCCGACCGGATCACCGGCCAACTCACCGCACAAGCTAACCGGCAAACCGATATGCTTGCTGGTGTCGACAATATACTTGAGGGCGTGGATCACCGCAGGGTGCAACGCATCGTAGACACCGGCCACCCGAGAATTGTTCCGGTCTACAGCCAATAAATACTGAGTTAAATCATTGCTGCCGACCGAAATGAAATCGACCCGCGACGTCAAGCCCGATAGCTGGTAAAGCATCGAGGGCACTTCGATCATGATCCCGACCCGCGGCCTGCGCAGAGTCAGCCCCTGCGCCTCGGCCGCCTTGGCCACTTCGATGTAGGCCCGCTCGATAAGTGCTAGTGATTCATCAAGCTCGGCAATGCCGGAAATCATCGGCAACAGGATATCCATATTGTCGATGCCGATGCTGGCCCGAAGCATCGCCCGGACCTGGATCAGAAATATCTCAGGGTGATCAAGGGTGAAACGGATCCCCCGCCAGCCGAGGAACGGGTTATCCTCTTCGATGGTCAGATAGGGCAACGGCTTGTCACCACCGATATCGAGCGTGCGCATCACCACCGGCTTGCCCTGATAGGTATCTAAAATCGCGCGGTACTGCTGGGTCTGCTCTTCTTCAGAGGGGAAGCTACGCTGCAACAAGAAGGGAACTTCAGTACGGTACAGGCCCACCCCGTCCACGCCACGGTTAACCGCAATACTGGTGTCGGCACTGAGCCCGGCATTGAGGAAGATATGCACCCGCTCGCCATTTCGGGTCACGGCACATTTCTCAACGTCTTCCTCGACGACCTTGGCCAGCTCCAGCTCTTCGCGCACCAAGCGCTTGTATTCCGCCATAACATGACGGGGCGGGTTGACCAACAGTTCGCCGCGGTAGCCGTCCACCACGACCTTGCAGTCATGGATCTTATCGGGAACAAAATCGACACCCATAATCGCCGGGATCCCAAGTGCCCGCGACAAAATCGCAGCATGGGAGTTCGCCGCCCCTTCCTGAGATACCACGGCGGCCAGTTTCTCCCGGGGGATACTGGCCAGAATCCCAGCGGTGAGCTCGCGGGTCAGCAAGACAACCGGTTCATCCCATTGATGCTCGTCGACCGTTTCATTATTGAGGAAGAACAATAAACGCTGGCCCAGCTCACGAATATCCTGAGCGCGCTCTTTGAGGTAATCGTCCTTCATATTGGCAAACTGTGCCGAGTAGGTTTCAACAACCTGCCTAACGGCCCATTCCGCCTGTGCGCCCGCCGAGACCTTGCCAAACAAGTCCTTGCGCAGCATGGGGTCATTGAGCAGGTGACTGAATAAGTCAAAAATAGCGAGCGTTTCCTTATGCAGCTCACTGTCGAATCGCTTACGCAGACGACGGAACTCGGCACTGGCCATTTCAATGGCAATACTGAGCCGCTCCTGCTCCGCCTCGCGATCGATACACGATGCCGGACACACTAGCTCCAGCCGCGGCTGATTGTCATCCCACCATGCCGTTGCAACCGCAACACCACTGGAGGCGGCCGAACCGACCAGACGCAACCCGCGATGCTGATCAGGCCACATCCCCTGCGCTTTGGCATGAGCCAGTAATACTGCCAGCTGGGCTGCCAGCGTCACCATAAAGGATTCTTCGCTCTCGTCGAACTCGCGCTGCTCGCGCTGCTGGATCACCAATACCCCCAGCACCTGTCGCTGATGAATGATCGGGGTACCGAAGAAAGAGCGGAAGGACTCCTCCCCAATGCCGGGAAGGAGCTTAAAATGAGGGTGCTGACGGGCGTCAGCGACGTTGATGGGCTCGGCCTTGGCAGCCACCTGCCCGACCAGCCCTTCACCAAAGGCAAGACCGACATGACGATGGGGCTTTCTGAGCCCCTTCGTCGCCATCAAGGTATAACGCTGACGCTGGTAATCTGCGATATAGACCGAACAACACTCCGTTTTCATGGCATGGCAAGTGCTGACCACCAACTGTTCCAGTGCATCAAGCAGGCTCGGCGCACTGGCCACCTTCTCAACGATTTCTCTTAGCTGCGTCAGCATCTTTTGCCTAACTCCACATCAAACAGGGTTAACTGCGTTTGCCCCGGCGCTGCTTTCTGCGTTCTTTGCGCTCCTTGAAGGGCATTGCCATCGCTGCGAATTCTTTCAATGCTCGGCGGTAAACATCCCGCTTGAACGATACAACCTGCCGAACCGGATACCAATAACTGACCCAGCGCCAGCCATCGAACTCCGGAATCGAACCACGCTGCATATTTACCTTGGATTCATCGCATTCCAAACTCAGCAAAAACCATTTTTGCTTTTGACCAATACAAACAGGCTTTGAATCCCAGCGCACCAGACGCTTAGGAAGCTTATAACGAAGCCAGTGCCGGCTTGATGCCAGAATCCGCACGTCTTTCTTCGTTAATCCCACTTCCTCATACAGTTCCCGGTACATGGCCTGCTCAGGGGTTTCCCCTTCGTCAATACCACCTTGTGGAAACTGCCAGGAATGCTGTCCGTACCGCCGAGCCCAGAATACTTGACCATGGCTATTGCAGATCACTATCCCCACATTCGGGCGGTATCCATCGCCATCAATCACTGGACGACCTCAATATAAATCTCTATTAATAGTGATTTTTTCACAGTCGCCGCAACGGGTAAACTAACAATCGAATTTATCCCCCTATTTTCCTACCAAAGCCTCAGTTTTTGGATAACTTTTATCTGCTGGTTATTTTATAAACAACCCAATGAGACCTAGACCACATTTATACACGATTTCTGTGGATAGAATTGTGAAGAAGCGGTAAATCCAAGGATCTTTGGAATGTGATTATTATATGAAACAACAATAAAAGCATTCAAAAACAAAAACAAAACACCATCAAATCAAACACTTGAACGAGAGATCCTTTCGGAAACAAAATACCAACAGATACCAGTTTGTATGCAAAATCCAGATCGGTTAAAGATCGACCAGATTAGGTTTTATCCACATAAAATCATCAACACCGGATAAATAAACCGCAGCACAGCGTTCAAAATTGCAACCAACCCCTGTTTAAATCCACAGTTAATGGCAGGCATTAAAAAATATCATGTCTTACTGTGGATAAGTTGATTTCCAACGCCGTGATAAGATCCTCGGGCAGGATCGTCTCCTGCCATCACTGCACTACGCCCCATTTGTCCTCGGCTTTCCCCCTGCGCCTATGCTAGGATCATCACCTCGACAACAATAGGTACCACGATATGCAACCCTCCCCCCCGACCTCTGAACACGCACTCCTCGAGCGGGCATGTAACCTGGCCGGGCAGACTCTCGGCGAACTGGCTGTACAGGCAGGCATTTCCGTCCCGATGGATCTACGCCGCGACAAGGGATGGGTTGGCCAATTGCTGGAATGGCACCTCGGCGCCTCAGCAGGCAGCAAACCGGTACCTGATTTTGACAACCTCGGGATTGAGCTGAAAACCATCCCGATTGGCTACAACGGCAAACCTCTCGAGACGACCTTTGTCTGTGTGGCCCCCCTTATCGGGTTGCATGGGCTGAGCTGGGAAAAAAGCCACATCCGCCACAAACTCGCCAGAGTTCTGTGGGTTCCTGTGGAGGGTGAGCGGGATATCCCGCTGCCAGATCGCCACGTTGGCTCCCCGCTATTATGGAGCCCGTCAGAAGAAGAAGAGCAGCAGCTCCGCCGGGACTGGGAAGAGTTGATGGACATGATTGTCCTCGGCCAGGTCGAACAAATTACAGCCCGTCACGGCGAGGTTCTGCAGTTACGTCCGAAGGCGGCAAACAGCCGAGCCCTGACCGAAGCGTACGGAGCCAACGGCCAACCCATCAAGACCTTGCCACGGGGCTTTTACCTCAAGACCCATTTCACTGCCGCCTTGCTAGAGCGTTACTTTATTCTCTAACGCCCCTCTACAGGTGCACGGTCATATCCTGCTGACAACGGGACTCCAACCCGGCCGGTCCGAACTCATCGTAAGGATCGGTCATTCGCAGCGTCACCGAGGTTATCCCGAGCGGCCTGAGCAGCTCGCCAGCTTGCTCGATCGTCTGGAAAGTCATCATCTCACCCTGCTCGGTTTTCAATGGCTCGAGATGGTGCTTGTACTCCACTTCCATAAGGTAGTCACCGCACCCTGCGTAGCTCGTGAGGATACAGTGCGGCAATTCGCCACGGCTGGACTGAGTCCAATGTTTGAGTTGAGACAGCTTCATCATGCCTCCTGCTGTTGGATACCCGGCTCACCATCTCATAACTATTGTCGATAAGTCGTTATTGGGCAACTGGCCTCCCGCTCAGACAAATACATTGTCGCCGAAACGCGCATCTTGAGGTAACTTGGGGATAAGGTAGCTTAGGAATAAGGTAGCTTAGGTATACAACAACACGCTCCAAGGAGGGCTGATGAAATACCACAAAATCCCCAATTCGACCCTCGAGGTTAGCAAAATCTGCCTCGGTACCATGACGTTTGGCGAGCAGAATAACGAGAAGGAAGCCCACAGCCAGCTTGATTTTGCCATTGAGCACGGCATCAACTTCATCGATACCGCCGAAATGTACCCGGTTCCCCCGAAATCTGACAGCCAAGGCCTCACCGAACGCTACATTGGCAACTGGCTGAAAAAAACCGGCCTTCGGGACAAGATCGTTCTGGCCACCAAAGTCGCCGGCCCGCGCAATGTTCCCTATATCAGGGACAATATGGCCCTTGACTGGCGCAATATCCACGATGCCGTCGATGCCAGCCTAGAACGCCTGCAAACGGACTATATCGACCTGTACCAAATCCATTGGCCGCAGCGGGAAACCAACTGCTTCGGCCAGCTCAATTACCCCTATAAAGACGACAACAGCGGCGTGACAATCAGCGATAGCCTCGAGGCCCTGGCCGAGCTTGTCCGCGCTGGCAAGATCCGCTACGTAGGCCTGTCCAACGAGACGCCATGGGGGGTGATGTCATTTCTACGCCTTGCCGAAAAACATAACCTACCGCGTGTGGTCACCATCCAGAACCCCTACAATCTGCTCAACCGCAGCTTCGAAGTTGGCCTGTCGGAAATCAGCCACTACGAGGGCGTCGAACTGCTAGCCTACTCTCCGCTGGCATTCGGCACCCTAAGCGGAAAATACCTTGCCGGTGCCCGCCCAGACGGAGCGCGTTGCACCTTGTTCGAACGCTTCTCGCGATACTTCACCCCGCAAGGCATTGCGGCCACCGAAGCCTATATTGAGGTTGCCCGCAAACACGGTCTTGACCCGGCCCAAATGGCACTGGCCTTTGTCAACCAACGCCCGTTCGTCGCCAGCAATATCATCGGTGCCACCAACCTATCGCAGCTTGATGCCAATATCGCCAGTATCGACCTGCACCTGAACGAGGAAGTGCTGGCTGATCTACAGGCCGTCGGTGTGCAATTCTCCAACCCTTGCCCATAATGGACTAACCACAACACCTTGTTGATCCAAACAAAAAAAGCCCCCGTGGGAACGGGGGCCAAAAACATTAGCTCAACCAACTCAGGCAATCCCCTTTGTTGATACCTTACCACTTTATCGAATATGCCCTACCTCAGACCAGTGTGGAATCGTCGCAAAGCATTGGTAAGTGTTACAAGGAATTACCCGGCGTCTGGCCCTGCCAACCGAAATTGGCAGGGCTGGCATTACGTTATCGATCGCAGCCGGGATCGCTGTCTCAAGTGCTGCACCTGACGGCCGGCCGGAGTTTGCAGCAGATGATTGGCGATACGCTCATCGGCATCGATCCCTACGTCCCGCATAATGTGGGCGGACAGGTGAGGCACTTGAACGCGGACACGACGATGGATATGCCGCCATTGGGCATCCTCACGCTGAAGGTCCAGTTGAACGAAAAAAACCGCAAGACGTAAATAGACTGACTGGCGCATAGTTATGCTCTCCATAAATTAAAAGGTTAAATTTACGGGACGCGAATGCTGCCGATTCAGGCTGACTACATAAGTAAAGACTTAACTTGCCGCGACAGTGATCCGCGGCCCATTTACACAGCGGATGCTGTTAGTGGTTAGGGGTTTGACACCCATCACCGAACGAACTGGTACGCTGGATGGTTAGTTCTCGCATAGTAAGCTCCTCCGGTAATAAGTTATATTGATGTGAAATATATGGCTATTCTATCGGGCTAGGACAACAATTCAAGCCATTAGTTGCATAATATGCAATAACGCGATTTTATGCTTTGGCACCGCACGCTGCGGCTATTGCCCCATGATTATTATCTGCACTCTGGCTCGTATCGCCCCACGTCAGCCCTGACGGAAATTGCGCGGCGGCGGCACCAGATCATGCTTATTGAGCAGGCGGTACATGGTGGCGCGCGATACTCCCAGCTCCCGAGCGGCCGCAGAAATCTGCCCCTTGTTGTTTTCGAGCACGGCCAGCAGTGCTCCTCGCTCTGAATCCTCCCTGATTTGCTTTAGGCTCTGGCGATCATCAACCAATCGGGGCAGGTCAAAATGTTCTGCATCGAGTTCCTTGCCATCCACCAGCAATATTGCCCGCTTAAGCTGGCTGATCAACTCACGAATATTACCCGGCCAGCTGTAGCCAGAGAGCATTCGCTTGGCCCCCGCCGACAACTGCTTGGCGGGGCTGTTGTACTGGCGAGCAAGTTTCAGCAGCAGGTATTCCGCCAGCAGGACAATATCCTCGTCGCGCTCGCGCAGCGCCGGTACTTGAAGGTTCAATATATTAAGCTGAAAATACAGATCATCATGGATAAGCGCTCCCTCAAGCAACTCTTCGGCACTGTAGCGGGTCGCGGCAATCACCCTAATATCCGACTTTGGCTGACTGCTGTCGGCATGAATAAACCTCTCTTCCTTGAGCCATTTCACCAACTCCAGCTGACGCTCCGGCGCTAATGCCGTTACCTCATCAAGGTATACCACTCCCCCCTGAGCGGCCTCGATACAGCTCCGGGCCGGACTATCAGCCCTATCAGCCACGAGCCACTCTTCCGTCAGCGCCTCGCAACCTACTGCGACAAAGGCTCCTTTGGCCCGGGTCGATGCTTGATGAACCGCCCTGGCAACCAATTCCTTGCCGGTGCCAATCTCACCGTGGATCAACACCGGCATGTCCGTCATCGCAATACGTTTTACCTGATGGCGCAAACGATTCATGGCAGGACTGCCACCTTGTAACCCCTGCTGACCGAATTGGCCTAGCTGAGGCCAAACCTGACGTTCAAGCTGCAGCATCCCAAGTTGGTGGCCGATGGTTTTAAGAAGTTGGTTTTCAGGTACAGGTGAAGTGAAGTAATCTATACAGAAGCTAACGATAAACTGGCAAACGGCCTCCCGCTTGAGCTGATCTTCCCGGACCAAAGCCAGCCAGCGTACCTGCTTGTTACGGTGGGTGATCCCCGCGACAGCCTGCAAGCTAAAATTATCCCGGGTCAGGTCAACAACGCCAATACACGGACCGACATCGAGCAGCAAGGTTTCAGCTGCCCTCAAATCATAGCAACGGTGGCATAGCCAGCCAGCCTTCTCAAGAACGGCAAGCCAAGGCGTATCATTGCCCCCAAGCACCACCAAGGTTCCCAATACCGGTATTTTCTGCTTATTCATTCCCAAACCCTTCCCTGCTGGCAGCTTCCTATCGTCCAACCAGGCAATAAATCAATCCTTTATACCCACGTTGCCTCTAGAGGCTCGTTGCCGCAAAAATGTGTACCGCTTCTACCTGGCATCTTTCCAGATTTCATCACTGGTACACATAATCGCTCCGTGTCATAACACGACACAAAGGAGAGGCTGACACAACTCACACGAAGCCTTGCGGCCTGTGACAACTTAGGTATATGACAAAGCCTAAATTCATCTTGCCGGATCATAATTTGCCTCAACCGATAAATGCAACTCGTTTACTATTAAAATTATAGCTTACAGGCTTGCCTCCCAAAAATTTTGGCCAAAAAACATAAAAAGCGCCCGTTGGCACTATTTTTCGTTTCAATCTCTGTGAACTTCCTCACTCTATTTTCAGGTAAAAGTGATTGGCGACAACGATATTTGAGGCAAAAAAAAACCACTCCGAAGAGTGGTTTTTCCATCACAACATCAATTAAGCGTTGTTCTGCGGGCGCATTGCCGGGAACAAAATCACATCACGGATAGTGTGCGAGTTTGTAAACAGCATTGCCAGACGGTCGATACCGATACCCTGGCCAGCTGTTGGCGGCAGGCCGTGCTCAAGAGCGGTGATGTAGTCGCCATCGTAGTACATCGCTTCATCATCGCCAGCATCTTTCGCGTTCACCTGTGCCTTGAAGCGCTGGTCCTGATCCTGCGCGTCGTTAAGCTCAGAGAAGCCGTTTGCCACTTCGCGGCCACCGATGAAGAATTCAAAACGATCGGTGATGAACGGGTTATCATCGTTACGACGTGCCAGCGGAGAGATGTCTGCTGGGTATTCTGTAATGAACGTTGGCTGCATTAGCTGAGGCTCAGCAGTTTCACCGAAGATCTCTTCCAGAAGCTGGCCACATGTCCAGAACTTCTCTACGTAGATGTCCAGGCTGCGTGCAATGTTTGCCATGTGCTCGCGATCTGCCACCAACTCGTAAGTCAGTGCCTGGATGTCTGCGTGATCTGGGTTGTAGTGCTTGATCGCGTCTAGCATGCTCATACGCGCATACTTGCCACCGAATTCAACCGTGTGCTCACCGTAAGGCATAGAAGTGCTGCCCAGTACCTCTAGGGCAACTGCGCTCAGCATGTCTTCAGTCAGATCCATCAGGTCGTTGTAATCCGCGTACGCCATGTAGAATTCAATCATGGTGAATTCTGGGTTGTGACGTGGAGACAGACCTTCGTTACGGAAGTTACGGTTGATTTCGAATACACGCTCGAAGCCACCAACAACCAGACGCTTCAGGTATAGCTCAGGCGCGATACGCAAGAACATTTCCTGATCCAACGCGTTGTGGTGAGTGATAAACGGACGTGCAGACGCACCACCCGGGATCACCTGCATCATTGGCGTTTCCACTTCCATGAAACCTTTTGATTCCATGTAACGGCGAATAGCAGAAATCAGCTTTGAACGTACTTTGAACGCATTGCGAGAGTCGTCGTTGACAATCAAATCAACATAACGCTGGCGGTAACGCATTTCCTGGTCAGTCAGACCGTGGAATTTCTCTGGAAGCGGACGTAGTGCCTTGGTCAGTAGCTCGTACTGATCCATGTTCACGTACAGGTCGCCTTTACCAGACTTATGCAGCGCACCTTTAATACCGATGATGTCACCGATATCCAGACCTGAGTACTTCTCTTTCAGCTCTTTCTGAACGTTCTTATCCGCGTAAGCCTGAATACGGCCAGACACGTCCTGAATCGCCAGGAATGGACCACGTTTAGCCATGATACGGCCGGCGATTGCAACAACCTGACCGGCTTCTTCAAGCTCTTCTTTGCTTAGCTCGCCGAATTTCGCCTGAAGATCTGCCGCTAGGCTATCGCGACGGAAATCATTCGGGTGGCCGTTTGCCTTGCAGTTCTCGCGGATCATATCCAATTTCGCGCGACGCTCAGCAATTAGCTTATTCTCATCTAGTAATTGATCAGTCATGGGTTAACCCTTAAATGTTCTAACCGGAATCGGTTACAGACCTGACTTCAGGCTGGCTTCAATAAATCGATCTAGGTCGCCGTCTAACACCGCTTGGGTGTTACGGTTCTCAATTCCTGTACGCAAGTCTTTGATGCGAGAGTCATCCAGTACATACGAACGGATCTGACTACCCCAGCCAATGTCTGACTTAGAGTCTTCGTTTGCTTGTTTCTCAGCATTTTGCTTTTGCATTTCAAGCTCGAACAGCTTCGCTTTAAGCTGCTTCATCGCCTGATCTTTGTTTTTATGCTGAGAACGGTCGTTCTGGCACTGAACCACGGTGTTGGTCGGTACGTGGGTGATACGTACGGCCGATTCGGTGGTGTTTACGTGCTGACCGCCGGCACCCGATGCACGATATACATCGATACGCAGATCAGCTGGGTTGATATCAATAGCAATATTGTCATCAACTTCAGGATAAATAAAGGCAGAAGCAAACGATGTGTGACGACGACCACCGGAATCAAATGGTGACTTACGAACTAGACGGTGAACACCGGTTTCCGTACGCAGCCAGCCGTAAGCATACTCACCGCTGATACGCACTGTCGCCGATTTCAGACCGGCAACATCACCTTCAGACACTTCAATCACTTCTGTTTTGAAGCCCTTGGCATCGGCCCAGCGCAGGTACATGCGCAGCATCATCGATGTCCAGTCCTGTGCTTCCGTACCACCAGAACCTGCCTGCAGGTCGATGTAACAGTCTGACGCGTCATGATCACCAGAGAACATACGGCGGAACTCTAGCTGTGCCAGCTTCGCTTCAAGCTCAGCCAGTTCAGGTTCGATCTCGTCAAATGTCTCTTGGTCTTCTTCTTCAACCGCCAACTCAAGCAGACCTTCAACGTCTTCAACGCCCTGGTCTAGCTGGTCAATAGTCTCTACAACCGCTTCCAGTGATGCACGCTCTTTGCCCAGCGCCTGTGCACGCTCTGGCTCGTTCCATACATCTGGTTGCTCTAATTCTGCGTTAACCTCTTCTAGACGCTCTTTCTTAGCATCATAGTCAAAGGTACCCCCTAAGGATGTCAGTACGCGCTGATACATCCTCAAGTCGGTTTTTAATAGGATTAATCTCGAACATTGCCACTCTTCATAGCCGAAATGGACATAACCGAAGGATTCTATCGAATTGTTGATAGAATATACAGAGGCAGAGAAAGGGAAACCGTGATTATTTTAGGAACCACCGGGCGAGGCGGACGATAAGCGGCCGCCGATGTGACGGCCGCTAGCAGGTTAAGAATCAGAGCGCAGAGAGGTGCTCGACCAACAACTGAGCACTGCAGTTGCCGCGGAATTCATTGACATCAAGGCGATAGACCAGCTCAACCTGCTGGACCGAAGCATCCGGCCACTGGCGCAAGTCCACATTAAAAGCAATCGCATCAATCACGCTGCCACCAGCCAGTGGCTCGAGCATCATCTTAAGGTGTTTGCCGCCAACCAGTTTCTGGTGAAGCAGACGAAAACGGCCGTCAAACTGCGGCTCGGGGAACTGCTGCCCCCATGGGCCACCAGCCCGCAGAACCTCTGCCGTCTGCAAATTCAACTCCTGCGGCAGCAGCTCGCCGTCGGTCAGCAAGACCCCCTTGAGGGCCGCCTCGTCCAGCTCATTGCGCACCACCTGATCAAACGCCCGGCTGAACGCCTCAAGCTTGGACTCAGGGATTGTCAGACCCGCCGCCATCGCGTGGCCGCCGAACTTGAGGATCATCCCCGGGTTCTGGGTATCAATCAGATCGAGCACATCACGCATATGGAGGCCGGGAATCGATCGGCACGACCCCTTGATCTCGCCATTACCCGCATCGGCAAACGCGATCACCGGACGGTGGTAAAGCTCTTTGATCCGCGAAGCCAAGATGCCTATGACCCCTTGGTGCCAATCACGCTGGTACAGGGCCAGACCATAGGGCATGTCTTTCTGGTTGAACTTGAGCCGCTCGCAAATCGCCAGCGCCTCCTCTTTCATCCCCTGCTCGATTTCCTTGCGGGTCTGGTTGAGGGCATCCAGTTCCGTCGCCATCCGCCGCGCGGCCTGAATATTGTCACACAATAGCAACTCGACCCCGAACGACATATCGTCCAGACGGCCCGCGGCATTGATCCGCGGCCCCAGCGCAAACCCGAGATCGCTGGCGACAAGGCGCGATGGCTCACGGTTGGCCACTTCAATCAGCGCCCTGATCCCCGGGCGGCATTTCCCGGCGCGGATCCGCTGCAACCCCTGATGCACCAAAATGCGGTTGTTGCCATCCAGCGCAACCACATCGGCAACGGTTCCCAGTGCCACCAAGTCCAGCAATTCGGCTAGGTTCGGCTCTGCCAGCCCCTGCTCGGCGAACCAGTTGTCCTCGCGCAGCGATGCCCGCAGGGCCAGCATCAGGTAAAAGGCCACCCCGACCCCGCACAGCGCCTTAGAAGGAAAACCGCATTCATTCAAGTTCGGATTGACGATGGCATCAGCCTCAGGCAGGGTGTCGCCCGGCAGGTGGTGGTCGGTGACCAAAACCTGCATCCCCTTGGCCTTGGCGGCCGCTACCCCGGCGATGGAAGAAACCCCATTATCAACCGTCATGATCATCTCGGCACCGCGTGCCGCGGCCTGCTCGACCACTTCAGGGCTAAGGCCATAGCCGTCATCAAAACGGTTCGGCACCAAGTAATCCACATTGCGGCTGCCAAGCATACGCAATGCTAGCACCGACAACGCCGAGCTGGTCGCCCCGTCGGCATCGAAATCCCCCACCACGATAATCCGCTGCTGCTCGGCCAGTGCCTGCTTGAGCAGAGCCACTGCCGGGACAATACCGTATAACTGGTTGTAACCAAGCAGACCTCGAGCACCACGCTCCAGTTCACTGTCCGAATGGATCCCACGGCTGGCATAAATACGTTGCAACAAAGGAGGGATCGCATCACTAAACTGACTCGTGTCGGCCTCTGGGCGACGTTTAATTTCAATCATCAGGCAACTCTTTCATTGTTATATAGCGAAGAACCCTACGGGCCAAACCACAAGCAGCGAGATAAAAAGGAAGGCTCTTGACTATATATAGAGGCAAGTATACCCCTAGGGACAGGGACAAAACAGAAACAAACAGGCCCGGAAAAGTCCGGGCCTGTGGGATAGCGTTCTTAGCTTTGCTTGCTACGGCTGTCTAGCAACTGGCGCAGCATATTGGCTGGCTGGTAGCCCGGCAGCATAGTGCCGTCTTCCAGAATCATGGCCGGTGTACCCGACACCCCCATCGCGACGCCCAACTGATAGTGCTTGCGCACCATATCTTCGCGCAACTTGGCACCTTCCATGTTGAGCTTGCCGTTCTTGGCATCATTCATTGCCTGAGCCGGGTTCTTAGCCCCCCAAATGGCGCTCATTTCCTTGAAGTTACCAGAACGCTCGCCGCCACGCGGGAAGGCAAGGTAGCGGATCGTAATACCGGCATCGTTGTAGGCCTGCATCTCGTTATGCAGCTTGCGGCAGTAGCCACAGCTAGTGTCGGTAAAGACCGTCACCACGTATTTCTGATCCTTGGCCGGGTAGACAATCATCTCGCCTTCCAAACCCTGGAGTTTTTCCTTGTTGATCTTGGCCATCTTCTGCTCGGTCAGGTTGACAGGCTGTGCACCGTCATTCTGGAACAAATGGCCTGCCAGGAAGTAGCTGCCGTCATCAGAAACATAAAGGATACCGCGTTCAGTCACGACTTCGTTCAGACCAGACAGTGGAGAAGCGCTGATAGACTCTGGCGTCAGGCCAAGGCCGCTCAGTTTGGTCGTGATTGCGGCCTCATCCGGCTTGGCATAAGCTGAGCAAGCAGCCAGGGCAACCGTGGTGGCTAGTAACGTACGGCCAAAGAAGTGCATTAGATTTTCCTTAAAATGTAAACAATTAAAAACCATACAGGGCTAAGGCCGACGCCAGTCGTCAATGATGCGCCTGCGTGGTATATGACCCCTGATCGCAAAAATAATTTCAATGCAGACCAATTTATTGGTCAATTCGATCAATACATATCGGCTCAGAACACCCCGGCACCTCAAAACACCTGGGGATATCACCCATCGCGGAGTAATTATACACTCAAGCCCGCGGATGGTGCGTCTGGTGCAACTGCTTAAGTCGCTCAGTTGCGACATGAGTATAGATTTGGGTCGTCGACAAGTCACTGTGCCCCAGCAACATCTGGACGACCCGCAAGTCTGCGCCATAATTTAACAAATGGGTGGCAAACGCATGGCGCATGACGTGTGGCGACAGGGTATCGGTATCAATATCGGCCAAGACGGCATAATGCTTAATCCTGTGCCAAAATGTCTGCCGGGTCATCTGCTTGGCCCGCTTGCTCGGGAAGACCACATCGGAGCTTTTCTCGCCAAGCAGCTGTGGCCTGCCATGGGCCAGAAACTGCTCGATCCAATCAACGGCGCTCTCGCCCATCGGCACCAGCCGCTCCTTGTCGCCCTTACCCGTAACCCGGACAACGCCTTGGCGCAAGCTGATATTCTCCATCGTCAAACTGACAAGTTCCGTCACGCGAAGCCCTGTCGCATAAAGCAGTTCGAGCATCGCCTTGTCGCGCAACTCTATCGGATCATCGGTGTTCGGGGCCTCCAGCAGGGCATCGACCTGTGCCTCGGTAATGTCCTTGGGCAAGCGCTTTGGCAGCTTGGGGCTGACCAGCATCGCACTCGGATCATCGTCGCGCACCTTCTCACGGTGCAAGTACTGAAACAGGCGGCGGATCGCCGACGCCATGCGCGCTCGCGACGTTTGCTTGAAATCAGCATCGAACAGCCACTGCTGGTAACGCTGCAGCTCATCGGCCGAAACCCGCTCGAGGCTCAAGCCCTGCTCACCAATCCAACCCACCAATTTCTTGAGATCATTACGGTAAGAAGACAGGGTATTGTCCGAGAGCCCACGTTCCATCCACATTGCATCGAGAAAGCGCTCAATGATCACTTCGTCGTTTTCCACTTCTACCTCAGCAGATTCCTGACTGCGCCACCGCGGCCGCCGCGATAACACATGGATAAATAAACAGTGGTTATATGTTAGTCGATCCACAAAAGAATGTAACTGGGATTCCATCGCAAGCGTAATTTTATGGCTCAAGGACACAATATTAGGCAACTGACGCCAAGCTAGGTAAAATCGCCTCATTCTCATTTGTATCAAGTTGGACACGCAGCATGAAGATTGGCTTATTCTACGGCTCGACCACCTGCTATACCGAAATGGCAGCGGAGAAAATCCGCAACTGCATCGGTGAAGAGATGATCGACCTGCACAACATCAAAGAAGCGGACATCTCCGCCATGAACCAGTACGACATGCTGATCCTGGGGATTTCGACCTGGGACTTCGGCGAATTACAAGAGGACTGGGAAGCGGTTTGGGAACAACTCGACGGCCTATCGCTGACCGGCAAAACCATCGCCCTATTCGGCCTTGGCGATCAGGAAGGCTACACCGAGTGGTTCCTTGATGCGATGGGGATGCTCCACGACAAGCTACTACCGACCGGAGCCCAGTTCGTCGGCTACTGGCCCAATGAAGGCTACCAGTTCGAAGCCTCCAAGGCACTTACCGATGACGGCCAGTTCTTCGTCGGCCTGGCGTTGGACGAAGACAGCCAATATGAGCTGAGTGACGAACGAATCACCTCCTGGTGTGAGCAGATCCTCACCGAGTACAGCGACAGCCTGTAACAGCAAAACAAAAAAACGGGATGCAAAGCATCCCGTTTTTTTGACTGTCACCACAGTGGCATTATGCCGTTTGGGTTTTGTCCTGTACTGATTGTACCGAGCCAATGAAGCGAGTCACCACCATTGCCAATGCCGTCGGCAATGCCCATGCCATACCGTAGTCAAACAGCGGCAGGAACTTCAACACACTCATATCGATACCGATAAACTTGCCCGCATCAATCAGGCTGAACAGCAACGACACTGACAGCACCACACGGTAAGCCATACGAGGGTTTGGCAACCAGCGGCGAACAAATGTCAACGCAACCAGCGCCACCGCTACCGGATACAGGGCAAACAGTACCGGGATGGACAGAGAAATCAACTGGCTCAGACCTACGTTGGCAACCACGGCGCACACTACAGCCAGGATAATCGCCCACTTCTCGTAAGACAGCTTGGTCAGCGAGCTGAAGTAGTCAGAACATGCGCTGATCAGGCCAACCGCCGTAGTCAAACATGCCAGCAGTACGATAGCCGACAGGATGATCTGACCAACCGGGCCGAATAGAGCCGATACATATGCCGCCAGAATCGCACCACCGTTATCAGCACCGGCTGCCACCGCCGAGCTTGTTGCACCCAGGTAGAACAGTGAGATGTATACAAATGCCAATCCCGCTGCCGCAATCAGGCCTGCGTAGATAAGGTAGGTGCATGTCGCCTTCTCATCCGTGATGCCCTTGCTGCGGATCACATCGACAATCAACATGCCGAACATCAACGCGGCGAAGGTATCCATGGTGTTATAGCCCTCAAGGAAACCCTTGGTGAAAGCCATGTCCACATAGTCGCCCTGAGCCGCCAGAATATCACCCTGCGGGTTAATAAAGACAGCCACCGCTAGAATAGCCAGTACCGCAAACAGTGCAGGAGTCAGGAACTTACCGATCAAGTCGATCAGCTTGCCGCGAGACCAGGCAAAGAACAGCGCAACGGCGAAGAACACCACAGAGAAAACAGTCAGGCTCATCTGCCCAGCATCTGCAATGAACGGCTTCACTGCCATTTCGTAAGCCACAAGACCTGTACGCGGTGCTGCAAAAGCGGGACCAATAATAATGAAGATCAGCACAGCCATCAGGGTTGCCACGGCAGGTGGCAAGTCACGGGTCAAGCCTTTCCAGCCACCACCCGCAATCGCGACAGCGATAATCGCAATCAGCGGCAGGCCAACGGCCGTAGACAGAAAACCAAACATCGCAGGAAGCATATGCTCACCAGCAGCCAAACCAGCCTGCGGCGGGAATATGATGTTGCCTGCGCCCAAGAAGAAGGCAAAGGTCATAAAACCTACTGCCATGATATCGCTAAACTTGAGTGTCTTTTTCAAACTGCACCTTCCACTCTGATATTGATGAAATGTTTGCTTGCGTAATTTTTGTTTTGTTGTTTTTCTCGCCACAAAAAACTTAAAGCTGAATGTGACCTTACTCACAGCATAATGAACAAAAAGCAGCCAATGCGCAACCCCGCAGTGAAAAACACCATAATCTTTGGATACACAATGAAAAAACTGAAATATACAACCAAATTAAAATTAAATATCAGAATTTAAATCCAACAAATCTCATTTATAAAAAAGATCAAAAACAGAATCAACATCTGAATAACTCAAAATAAACAAAATCAAAAACACTCACCATAACAATTAACCATCAATAATGAGAGAGGATATGACTATTCCCATGCAGCCTCTGACTTGAAGGTTCTTGAGTATCTATCAGCAATGAACTGATATAATTTTGCCGTCACAAACAGTACAGGTCACAGTAACCATGGCTAAAGGGTTTTCATTCAAGCAATTTCACGTCAACGATCATGGCTGCGGCATGCCGGTCAGTACCGACGGAGTACTGCTGGGCGCTTGGGCTGACCTTTCACGTAAAGGACTCATCGTCGATATCGGCACAGGCAGTGGCCTGCTGGCCTTGATGGCCGCCCAGCGCACACACGCCCAAGGCAATCTGATTACCGCCGTGGAGATCGATCCCGCAGCTGCCGAGGCTGCCCTGCTAAACTTCCAGCATTCCCCATGGCCAGACGCACTATCCCTGACCCAGCAAGATATTCGCCAATGGGCCAAGATGCAGGAACAAGGGACTGTGACCTCCGTCATTTGCAACCCGCCCTACTTCAACAGCGGCGAGCAGGCGAACTGCCAAGCACGCGCGACCGCCCGCCACACCGATAGCCTACCGCACATCGAGCTGCTGGAAGCACTCCGCTTCCTGTTGGCCGACGACGGCATCGCCAGCCTGATCCTGCCCACTTACGAGGGCGAGCAACTGCTCCAGCAGGCAGAGCAAACTGGGCTATATTGCCAGCGCCGCTGCGACGTTCGCACTTCTGCCAGCAAACCCGTCAGTCGGCTGCTCATCGCTCTGACTCCCGTTCAGACCGCGACACGCCACGAACAGCTGGTTATCCACGAACACGGCCATTACTCGGCAGCATTTACCGCCCTGACCCGGGATTTCTACCTGAAAATGTAAGCCGAATACCCCGTGTTCTCACGCTCTGGGGCCAAACATGAGCAGGCAACGACTGGCAGCTATGGCCAATTCCAAGAAGTTTTTGTGCTTTTATCGGTGATCGTTGCGACAATAATCTCTATAATGCCGCCCCTTATGCAATTTGCCCGACACCGGTGACAGGTCATTTCCCTCGCCGGCAAGATCATCCCTGAGTTCCGAGGAGAAATGACAGGTGAGAGACTTTTCCGAATTAGAATTAGATAGCGAGCTGCTTCAAGCCATTGAAGAAATTGGTTACGAGCGCCCGACAGTGGTTCAGTCCGAAGCGATCCCGCACGCACTGGATGGCCGCGATGTACTGGCATCAGCTCCTACCGGTACCGGAAAGACAGCTGCGTTTCTTCTGCCGATGATCCAGCACCTGCAGGATTTCCCGCGCAAGAAGCCGGGGCCTGCCCGCGTATTGGTACTGACGCCGACCCGCGAACTGGCCATCCAGGTTGCCGACCAAGCCCGAGCCCTGACCAAATACACCAACCAGAAGGTCTTCACCATCACCGGCGGGATCTCCTATGACGAGCACGCCGAGCTACTGGGTAAAACCCAGGATATCGTCGTGGCCACGCCGGGCCGCCTGATGGAATACATCGAGAGCGAGCGCTTCGACTGCCGCGCGATCGAATGCCTGATCCTTGATGAAGCTGACCGCATGCTGGACATGGGCTTTGGCAAAATCGTCGAGCGTATCAACAAAGAATGTCGCTGGCGCCGCCAGAGCTTGTTGTTCTCTGCAACGCTCGAAGGCAAAGGCGTACGCGATTTCTCCAGCACCATCCTCAACGAGCCGGTAGAAGTTAACGCCGAACCACCTCGCCGCGAGCGCAAGAAGATCCAGCAGTACTACCACCGTTGCGACACCATGGAACATAAACTGGCATTGCTGGAAAATATTCTGGGCGAAGCCGAACGTACGATTATCTTCGTCAAGACCCGTGAGCGTCTGGCTACCCTGCGTGACCAACTTGCAGCCAAGAAGATTGCCTGCTGCTGGCTACAGGGCGAGATGGCCCAGGCCTCCCGCAACAATACTATCCGCCGCTTCCGCGAAGGCGTCGTCAATGTCATGCTGGCTACCGACGTTGCCGCCCGTGGTATCGACCTGCCGGATGTCAGCCATGTCATCAACTTCGATATGCCACGTTCTGCCGATACTTACCTGCACCGTATCGGCCGTACCGCCCGTGCCGGCAAGAAAGGCATCGCGGTGTCACTGGTTGAGGCCCATGACCAGTCAATGCTAGAGCGTGTTGGCCGCTACCAGAAAGAAGAAGTGCCAGAGCGCTTTGTTGAGGGCCTGCGTCCACAACACAAAAAAGCCAGCACCGTGAAGAAGAAAAAGAAAAAAGATCCGAAAAAGAAAGCGGCTGGCAAGAAAAAAGCCAAGAAGTAATCTGCAATATCGGCACTAACCCGGTACTCGGACAACAATCGAAAACGAAACGGGCTGGTTTATCCAGCCCGTTTTTTTATCTCGTCAATATCACTTCGATGCTATCAAGCCTGCTCTTCGCGCTTGAACACCAACTCTGTTGCCGTCGACTCCGCCGGTACAAAATAATATCCTGCCGTATCAAATGCCTTCAGTGCCTCAACCGAAGAAATACGGTTATCGATGATATAACGGGCCATCATGCCACGCGCTTTCTTGGCATAGAAACTAATCACCTTGTAGGTGCCGTTCTTGCAATCCTTGAAGACTGGTGTGATCACCGAACCGGCCAGTTTCTTGGGCTTGACCGACTTGAAGTATTCGTTGGATGCCAGGTTAATCAGAATATCGTCCCCCTGAGCAACCAGGGCCTCGTTGAGCTTATCGGTAATAATATCGCCCCAGAACTGATAGAGGTTGCTACCGCGTGGGTTAGCCAGTTTGGTGCCCATCTCCAACCGGTAAGGCTGCATCAGATCCAGCGGCTTGAGCAAGCCGTACAGGCCGGATAGCATCCGTAGGTGCTGCTGGGCATACGCAAACCCGTCACTGTCCAGCGTTTCGGCTGCCAGACCGGTATACACATCACCTTTGAACACCAAGATCGCCTGACGGGCATTGTCCGGAGTAAAGGTTGTCTGCCACTCGGCAAAGCGCGCAGCGTTGAGACCGGCAATCTTGTCGCTAACCTTCATCAGGCTAGCAATATCCACCGGGGTCAACTCGCGGCAGACATCGATCAGCTCGGCCGAATGCTCGACCAGCTCAGGCTGAGTATATTCCTGTGTCGCCAGCGGCGATTCGTAATCAAGGGTTTTGGCAGGGGAAACCACAATCAACATCTGAACATTCCTTTTGGCAAACTTATGCTTTGCCAAAATGGTAACAGGCCAGCAAAAAAAAACCACGCTCGTGAGCGTGGTCTTTTTCTATTATTGCCATCGGAAACGTCGATGATCAACGGTTGTCCGACTGCTCGGAACGATCCCAGATCCCTTCTTCAAGCTGGGCATGAAGCTCCGGGTAATCATTGCTGTCAAACGTCGGCACTTTGCCCTGCGAGAGTTGCTTGTTGTAATCCTTCGCCAGCTTCACCACCGTACCTGATAACAGCACAATCGCAATCAGGTTGATCAGCGCCATCATTCCCATGGAGACATCCGCCATCGCCCACACCGTCGGCAGATCCGCCAAGGCACCAAACATCACCATACCCAGCACGACGAGGCGAAATACATTCAGGCCTGCTTTGTGGTTGTGCTCCAAGAACAACAAGTTGGTCTCGGCATATGAATAGTTCGCCACCAGCGAGGTAAAAGCGAAGAAGAAAATCGCAATAGCGATAAATACTTCACCCCACCCGCCAACCTGCGCACTCAGCGCACGCTGGGTCAGCTCAATACCCGTCACCTCGCCATGCGGCACGTATTCACCCGACATCAGGATAATTGCCACTGTCGCCGAGCAGATAACAATCGTATCCATGAACACGCCTAGCATCTGAACATAACCCTGTGATGCAGGGTGTGGCGGATAAGGTGTCGCTGACGCTGCCGCGTTCGGCGCGGAGCCCATACCGGCCTCGTTAGAGAACAAGCCGCGTTTCAGGCCATTGATCATGCCTTGGGCAATGGTGTAGCCCAAAGCACCAGACGCGGCCTCTTCCAAGCCAAACGCACTGCGGAAGATCATACCGATAACATCTGGCAGTTTTTCCAGATTCGTAAACACAATGAACAGGGCCAGCAGCAAATAGCACAGGGCCATTGCTGGCACCAGGATCTCAGCGGTACGGGCAACGGCGCGCAGACCTCCGAAGATAATCGTGCCGGTCATCAATACCAATGCGATACCCACGTACAAAGGGTTCCAGCCAAAGGCAACATTCATCGCCTGCGTGATGGAATTCGCCTGTACCGAGTTGAATACCAACCCAAAGGCAATGATCAGGAAGATGGAGAACACAACCCCCATCCAGCGCATGCCCAAGCCTTTTTCCATATAGTAGGCAGGGCCACCACGGTAGTTGCCCTCGTCATCGCGAGTCTTGTACAACTGTGCAAGGGCGCTTTCTGCAAATGCCGTCGCCATACCCAGCATGGCAATCAGCCACATCCAGAAAATGGCACCCGGACCACCGAGCGTCAGTGCAACGGCAACACCGGCCATGTTACCAGTTCCGACACGCGCGGCCAGGCTGGTACACAACGCCTGAAAAGATGAGATCCCGGCACTGTCAGATTTGCGGCTGTTTTTCATCACACTGAACATGTGGCCAAAATGGCGAAACTGGATGAAGCCCAAGCGACAGGTGAAGAACACGCCGACGCCGATCAACACGTAGATCAGCACAGAGCCCCATAACAGATCGTTCAAAAAATTAATCTGGCTTGACACGTCTACCCCTCAAAAAATGAACCGAAATTCTGACTGCGGCCACCCGACAATCAGAAAAAGCAGTACTTACCGCGCCGGCAAAAACGCCACAGCAACAGAGTAATTACTACAACCTTAGTTTTAATATGTGGTAAATGACAGTAGCTCCCGCTACCAATACAGCGACATTGTTGATGTTATGTTAATTCCGGATGGTCTCTATCAAACCTATTGCTTCCCGGTAACCATGAGTTGCGCTGCAGATGGCAGACGATCATGCAAACTTAACCCACAAAAATCAAGACACAGCTCACAAATATCCCATATAGGCCTCGTAGGATCAGCCAGATGCTTATAAAAACCGCGTCCTTGACTCATCTGTCCCCCTCTATTCTCCTCTACCGAATAACCACTTCACGGCCAGCCAGCTCGATTTTGTGAACATACGCACATGAAACATTCATACCTTGGCAACAAATGAGAAACAGTTCAATTTTATTCTAACCCTACCTGTGATATTTAACGTTATGTCCACGTTACCTCAAAAGGTAGGGTTAGGAGTATTTACGGCATGCCGGCACCAAGGAAAGTAAGCGCATGAATAGCAAAGCCTTTCGCGCTTATCTCGCCCAACGGATAATGCACGGGATCACCCCCAACAGCCCGTTTTTTTGAGGCAACCTGGTTTTAAACCTTTAAGGATGAGGTGCTTTATGGACAGTTATGCATTCGATGATATTTTTGATACCGATATCCAACCTAGGAGCTCGCGCAAGAAACCCGTAAAACGCAAATGGCGAGAAATCGAAGCGCTAAAGGACAGGCAACGCCTACGCCGTGAACTCGCAGATATTGATATATTCAGGGATTTGACCAACGAGGATATTGATTTTTAATCACCCCATACCAAAAGAGTCGGCACATGCCGACTCTTTGTCCTTATTCTGCGTTCCGCTCACTTCCTGATCTAGGCACTCTCTCTCAGGCGCTCTGCCAGATTCCGATAACGCAATGCTACCTCGTTGCCAAATAACGGGTCACTCCCGCACTCTTGGTACTCATTGGCAACGGCCTGCCAGTCAGCAGAGGTAAAGTGGGCTTGTATCATTGGAAATATCTGGCATTCCTCAAATTCCAGATGGGCTCGCTGGCGATCAACAAAAGCGTTGAGCTTATCGGCGAAGATATCCAGCGGGATCACCGCATCCATCAGGATCATGTCAACCAGCTCGGCAAACTCATGAGTCAATACGGCTAACTGTTGGTGCTCCTGCTCGAGGCTGGCCAACGCGCCATTATCATCGGCATAGTGGGCCTGATAATAGTGGTACAGAACATCCTCTTTAGGATGGTGGCACTGTTCGGCATGGCTTTGCAAATACTCGACAATATCTCGGAGCAGGCTATAGTCGACCTCGTCACCGTTACGGATCAATTTCAGCTTGTGCTGCAAAATCCCCAGCAGCCTGACGATATTGCCATGCTCCGCATGAATAATATCCAACATCATTACACTCCCTCCCAAAACGCTTCCTTATAAAGAAAGTGTAAAAGCAAAGGGGCAATGCTGCATTGATCCTGATTACCAAACGAACAATCAGCTCACAATTCATGCGATCCCGCTATTTAAGCGATATTCTCTAGCGTCCAATCAATTGAGGATTTATTCATCTGCTCAAGCAACATATTTACCTGAGAGAAATGCTTGCAGCCAAAGAAGCCCCTATAAGCGGAGAGCGGTGACGGGTGGGCGGAATGCAGGACGTGATGCCGGCTCTGGTCGATTTTTTTTCCTTTCTTCTGGGCATGAGCGCCCCACAACAAGAAGATAACCCCTTCGCATTGCTGGTCAATCACCTCGATGATCCTATCTGTAAACTGCTCCCAGCCAATTTTGGCATGAGAATGCGCCTTACCCTGTTCGACTGTCAGCACCGTATTGAGTAACAGCACCCCTTGTTCGGCCCATTGCTGGAGATAACCGTGATTGGGGATCGAGAATCCTTCGATATCAACAGCCAGCTCCTTGTACATATTGGCCAACGAAGGCGGCGTCTTCACACCGGGCCGGACCGAAAAGCTCAAGCCATGAGCCTGACCTGGGCCGTGGTAGGGATCCTGGCCCAGAATAACCACTTTCACTTTATCAAGCGGTGTAGAATCAAAAGCACTGAACACATCGCCAGCCGACGGGTAAATCACCTTGCCCGCTTCGCGCTCGGCTGCCACGAATTGCTCAATAGACTGGAAGTAATCCTGTCGGCGTTCAGTATCAATCACCGCCTGCCACGTCAAAGGTTGGCTCATCAAAAAGCTCCAATAGGGTAAAACCGAAAGTATACCCAAGCCCCATCCAGATGGCACCCACTCAGGCTCGCCACAAAAAAGCGCCCGAAGGCGCTTTCATTTTATCGCTAGAACCTAACGGCGAACCCTCGTACCGGCAGGATGACGCCAATGGCCCCGGCCCTGATTATAACGGTAGGGCTGTGGCAGGCGGGCCAACCCATAATTAAATATCAACATTTCTGTATTCATGCTCTCTCCTTGGCGAATGCCATGTTCATGGTCCCCACCCACACCATGAAAAAACAGTGCCAAAGCGGCAAGCATTTGATTTTTAATTAACTTAATCGTTATTTATCGGTCTGCCGCCATGATTCCCTCCCTCAGATGGGAAATTATTGCCCTATAACTGGGCAACGGAGCCATTAGCAAAAGCACGCAGGGTGGCAATTTCCTGCTGCCATAGATCAGGGTTAATGGTTTCCAGCACCAGCGGAATATTGTCGAACCGGCTGTCTTGCATCAGATAGCGGAAACAGTCCCAGCCAATTTCGCCTTCCCCGAGGCTATGGTGGCGATCGAGATGGCTGCCCAGCCCCCCTTTAGAATCATTGAGGTGCATGCCGCGCAGGTAGTTCATCCCTACAATCTGATCGAACTCGGCAAACGTTTTATCTGTCGCGGTTTCGCCCCGCAAATCATAGCCAGCAGCAAACGTATGACAGGTATCGATACATACCCCGACCCGCGACTTATCCTCAACCTGCTCGATAATGCTGGCCAAATGTTCGAAGCGCCAGCCAAGATTGCTTCCTTGACCGGCCGTATTCTCAATCACCGCCACAACATCCGGCACCGCAGCATGAGCCATGTTAATCGATTCGGCAATCAACGATAGGCAATCCGCCTCACTGATTTTCTTCAGGTGGCTACCAGGGTGAAAGTTCAGCAATGTCAGTCCCAACTGCTGGCAGCGCGCCATCTCATCAATAAAGGCAGCACGGGATTTTTCCAACTTGTCCGCCTCTGGCGCACCGAGATTTATCAAGTAGGAGTCATGCGGCAAAATCGCTTCAGGCCCAAAGCCATAAAAGTGGCAGCGCGCCTTAAAAGCGGCAATAACATCTTCTGTCAGAGGCTTGGCCACCCACTGACGCTGGTTTTTGGTAAACAAGGCAAATGCATTCGCCCCTATCTGACGAGCATTGTCCGGGGCATTATGAACCCCTCCCGCAGCAGACACATGTGCGCCTAATAATTTCATACTTTCACTTCTTCTCTTGTACGGTAATTACCAACAGTTTTTACTACATTTTTGGCTCGACCAACACGCAGTTTCCGTGGTCATCACCGAATAAATCACCTGATAAATGTTGTAATTTTACAACAAATGATCCACTCAAAAATTTTTTAAACGATAAAATAATAGTTAACAGCCACGAAATGTGATGGTTAGTTGACTTAGCTCAAGAAAACAGCCCTAAACAATTTAAGGTTTTTTGTTGTAATTTGATCTACATCAATACACAATAGGCTCATTCGAGATATATAATACGCAGCTCGACAATAAAATCGAAAAAATTAACGACATCCTTAAAGGAGAAAGTCATGATCACAGGTATTCAGATCACTAAAGCAGCAAACGACAACCTACTAAACTCAATCTGGTTGCTAGACGGCGAGAAGAACGAAGCACGTTGTGTTGCAGCAGCTGCTGGCTACGAAGCTGACCAAGTTGTTGCAACCGCAGAACTTGGCGACATCGAGTACCGCGAACTGCCAATCGAAGCACCTGCAAAGATTGAAGGTGGTCAGCACCTGAACGTTAACGTTCTTAAGCGTGAGACTCTGGAAGATGCTGCTAAGCACCCAGAAAAATACCCACAGCTAACTATCCGTGTATCTGGCTACGCTGTACGCTTCAACTCTCTGACTACAGAGCAGCAGCGTGACGTTATCGCTCGTACCTTCACTAACAGCCTATAATTCCCCCTTAGGCTTCAGTGATACAAAAAACGGCATTTTAGATGCCGTTTTTTTATACCTATCAAAAGTCCTCCCCGCCATAAAAAGCATTATTTCGCCTTGCTCACATTCTCATCAACAAGCATGGCAAAGGCAGATATATACCTCTCAGTTTCGAACAAAAAATAGGCAGGCATATGCTTTCAGGCGTATATTGGCTCCGTTGCCCACCACCTGCTGCAATACCGCTGGGCAATTACGCTATATGGAAGTATCTAATAACAACAATTTGGAGCCAGTTCATGAAGTTAATACTCAAGCTCGTCGCAGGTATATTGATCGGTATCCTCCTTGGCTTTTTTGCCCCAGATCCCATCATTCGTACCTTACTCACAATCAAAGAGCTCGGTGGCCAGCTCATTGGGTTCACTATCCCGCTCATCATCCTTTTTTACATCACCAGCGGCATCGCCAGTCTGCCTAAGAACTCTGGCTCATTGCTAGGCAAAACCGTGATCCTGTCCTATGGCTCGACCCTGCTCGCCGGTAGCCTCGCGTTTATTGTTGCCAGCACGGTGATTGCCGGTATTTCAGAACCCGCAGCAGCAGCCACCGAGAGTGCCAATAAGCTAACTAGCTTTATCTCTCTGGAAATCCCACCTATGTTCGGGGTGATGACCGCCCTTGCCACGGCCTTCCTGTTCGGGCTTGGCATCAGTGTGACCAACAGCAAATCGCTCAAGGCACTGGCTGAAGATGGCCGCCGGATCATCGACTTGCTACTGTCAAACGTGATTATTCCACTGCTACCTTTCTATATTGCCGGGGTGTTTGCCCAAATGGCTGCCGAAGGCACCGTATTCTCAACCCTGAAGACCTTCGGCTTGGTATTGGCGCTGGCTATCTTCATGCACTGGGTATGGATCTGTATTCAATATACGGTTACCGGACTGGCTCTCGGCCACTCGCCGGTCAAACTGATCAAGAACATGATGCCCGCCTACCTGACCGCCGTCGGTACCATGTCTTCGGCAGCGACGATTCCTGTCACCCTGCGCCAAACCAAACTCAACGGGGTCGACGAATCCATCGCCAACTTCACCATCCCGCTATGTGCCACCATCCACCTATCAGGCTCGACCATTACCCTGGTTACCTGCTCGACCGCGGTCATGGCACTAAGCCAACATATTGCGATCCCGTCGCTGTTTGAGATGATGCCCTTCATCATGATGTTGGGTGTGACCATGATTGCCGCTCCGGGCGCGCCAGGTGGGGCTGTCATGGCTGCACTAGGGCTGATGGCCTCTATGTTGGGCTTCGGCGAGTCCGAGCTTGCCCTGATGATTGCCCTTTATATGGCACAAGACAGCTTCGGTACGGCTTGCAACATCACCGGTGACGGCGCAATTTCATTATGGGTCGACAAGTTCGCCCATCGCGAAAAGCTCCCAGCGACCGAACAAGCAGAGCAGTAACTCCTCGCCAGCAATCCACTGCTCGCCTTGGCCCAATTGGTGCTAAGGCGAGCCTCAAGCACCTACGCCCCCCCCACAAGCCATTAACCATACGCCTCGGGGCTATCGTTAGATTACCCCAAACAAATCGTATATTTTTTCGCCAAGCAGCAACTAATTTGCAACTCAGTAGCACATTATTTGCAGCTTTTTTGGCATCACACCGCCATTAATGATAAAACACCGCCGCTTTATGATGGATTACTCCTAAATAGGACTTATGGCGATGAAACTGATTCTCAAACTTCTTGCGGGTATCGTAACCGGCATCGGTGTTGGGTTGTTTGCCCCTGACTTTCTGGTGCAAATCCTAATTACGATGAAAGCCCTGATCAGCCAGCTGATCAACTTTACTATTCCTTTGCTGATTTTGTTTTTCGTAACCAGTGGCATCGCCAACCTACCGAAGAACTCTGGCAAGCTGCTCGGCAAAACTGTCGGCCTCAGCTACGTCTCAACCATGGGTGCGGGGGCCATGGCCTACTTCGTTGCCAGCCAAACCCTGCCCTCCATGCTCCATAACAACGGTAATGTCAGCGAGGCGGTACGTGTTCTATCACCGCTGATTGACCTGCAAGTCCCGCCTGTCATGGGAGTCATGTCAGCTCTTGCTGTCGCGTTCATTTTCGGCTTGGGCATTTCGGCAACCAACAGCCAGCAACTGCGCCAGATCAGCGATGAGGGTCGGAACATTATCGAGCTGTTCCTTGCCAAAATCATGGTACCGTCGCTACCGTTCTACATTGCCGGCGTCTTCGCCGACATGACGGTGAAAGGCACCGTCTTTTCGACCCTGAAAACCTTTACCCTGGTACTGGTACTGATTGTCCTGCTGCACTGGCTATGGCTGAGTCTGCAATTTATCAGCACAGGGGCTCTGACCGGCCGATCACCGCTAACCTTGCTGAAAACCATGATGCCTGCCTACGTCACGGCACTGGGCACCATGTCGTCGGCGGCAAGCCTGCCGGTAACTCTGCGCCAAACACTGGAAAATGGGGTTAAGAAGCCCATTGCCAACTTCGTTGTGCCACTGTGTGCCAACATTCACATGTCCGGCTCCGCGATCAGTATCACCACGGTGTGTGTCGCCGTCATGCTCATTTCCGGCAAACCGGTTCCAATGATGCTTGACGCCCTGCCGTTCATCGCCATGCTGGGCATCACAATGGTCGCCGCTCCCGGCGCCCCTGGCGGTGCCGTCATGGCCGCCGTCGGCCTGCTCGGCTCCATGATGGGCTTCACCGAAGCGATGATCGGCCTGCAAATTGCCCTGCACCTTGCCCAAGACGGGTTCGGTACCGCTTGCAACATCACCGGTGATGGCGCATTAGCGATGTGGGTGGAAAAATTTGCCGATGAAGACACTCCGGAAACGGCGGTAAAAGGCGAAGAACAAGCGGCCTAATCCCTACTGCACCTCATACCCAATAAAAAAGGAGCCGTCTGGCTCCTTTTTTATTCTCCACATATAAAATATGGTTATTGCACATCTCGTAATACAGCTTTGAGCTGGTCGAAATCATTGTCACGCTCTAGCGACAACAGCAGCAGCGCATTGTGCTTGGCTAACGGCCCCGGCAGCGCAATATCGCAGCCCAGAATATCATCGACCACTTCCTTGAACTTGGCAGGATGCGCTGTACACAAGAACAATCCCGTTTCGCCCTCGCCCAATTGCTCACTCAACAAACGATAGGCAATCGCACCGTGCGGCTCGCACAGATACCCATCCTGTTCCATCTCGCGCAGGGTTTCTGCCGTCTGTTCATCGGTAACCGCGCCATAGCCCAGAGTATCGAGCCCCCAGCCCTTTTCCTGACAAAGCTCTTCGATCCGTGGCCAGTTGTTTGGCTGGCTCACATCCATGGCATTAGACAGGGTCGCCACGGTTGGGGCTGGCGACCACTCGCCCGTTTGCAAATAGCGCGGCACCGTATCATTAACATTGGTCGCGGCAATAAATCGCTTAACCGGCAGGCCGATGGCCTTAGCCAGCAAGCCAGCCGTCAAGTTGCCGAAGTTACCGCTTGGCACGGATACAACCAGCGACTCACGCTGCGCCTTGGGCATCTGGGATACTGCCTCGAAGTAATAGCAGATCTGCGCCATTAAACGGCTGATATTAATCGAGTTGGCAGAGTTCAAGCCCACTTCTTCGCGCAATTCGGCGTCATCAAATGCCTGCTTAACCAGCGCCTGGCAGTCATCGAATGTGCCGTTGACGGCAACCGTGGTGATGTTCTTGCCCAATGTGCAGAACAATTTCTCCTGCAATGGGCTGATCTTGCCTTTCGGGTAGAGGATAACCACCTTGATGTTATCCATACCGTAGAAGGCATGGGCGACAGCCGCGCCGGTATCCCCCGAGGTTGCCGTCAGAATCGTGATCTTACCATCACTCTCGGTGACGGCAGCCAGTGACTGGGCCATGAAGCGCCCGCCGAAATCCTTGAAAGCCAATGTCGGGCCGTGGAACAGCTCAAGAGCATAGATCCCCTCTTTGACCGTTGCGATAGGAGCCGGAAACTGAAACGCATTGCCAACCATTTGGGCTACCGTTTCCTGAGCGAGTTCATCCCCGATGAAGGCGGACAAAATGGCTGTGCTACGGGTGACAAAGTCCTGCTCAAGCAGGCTGTCGACATCCTCGAAAAACGGCAGTTCTGCCGGGAAAAAGAGTCCCTGATTGCGACCCAACCCCTGGCGGACGGCCTGGCCAAACGAAACCTGTTGCTGGTGATCTTTTAGGTTATATAACTTCATGGTTACAGTTCACTTCCTGTTACTCTCGAGCCCTGTCCATCCAAACGACAGACATGAACAAATCCTTCATCATTCTGAACATAATGATCTTGCAGCCATCGTGCAATACGCTTGGCCACGTCCAAATCATCGCAGATACTAAACATCGTCGGCCCCGAGCCAGATATCCCGCTGGCCAGCGCCCCTGCATCCAGCGCATACTGCCGCGCATCGCCGAATCCAGGTAATAAGCGTTCGCGATATGGCTCAGCGACCACATCTTTGATCATTTTTGCTGCAAGCTCTGGCTGGCGACTATGGCAGGCATGGATAAATCCCCCGAGGTAGCGGCCATGGGCAATCATATCCTGACGGCGGTACTGGGCGGGCAAGATTGCCCGAGCCTCGGCAGTCGGCACCTTGATCCCCGGATAGGCCATGACCCAATACCAACCATCGAAGCACGGCACTGATTGGCTGATGATCCCCATCTCCTCAACCATGAACTGCAAGCCACCGAGATAGCACGGAGCCACATTATCATAGTGGAGGCTACCGGAGATCTCCGCCTCCATCTCCCCCATCAGGGCAAGCAACGCGGTCTCGTCCAACGGCGAGCCATGGAACTGATTTAGGGCATCCAATGCCGCCACAATCGAGCAGGCACTTGAACCCAACCCAGAGCCTATCGGCATATTCTTTTCAAGGGTCATCGCCAACGGCTTGGGGGCAAGGCCGAGTTTGTCCAGCTCACGGACAAAAACCTGCCAGCAGCGATACACGATGTTCTCCTCGGCCTGCTGCGGCAACTTGTCGACAAAACGGCCAACGCAACGCAGACTAAAAGGTTGTTCGCTAGCCTTTACTTCAACCCGATCACCCAGCAAAGTCCCGTCTATCGGGGAAACTGCGGCCCCCAGCACATCAAACCCGACACTAACGTTGCCAATCGACGCTGGCGCATAAACCACTACACTCATCTTATACTCCCAATTTCCAACCCAGCGTACGCATCAAATCAGCAAATACCCCGGCAGCAGTAACTTCGGTACCCGCCCCGTAGCCACGCAGCACCAACGGGATAGGCTGGTAGTAACGGCTATAGAAAGCCAACGCATTTTCCCCGTCTTTGATCTTGAACATAGGGTCGTCCGGATTCACCGCCGCGATTTTCACTGTACAGCGGCCATCATTGATTTCCCCGATATAACGCAGTACCTTGCCCTGCTCGGCGGCCTCCTCGGCCAGATCAGCAAAGTACGCATCGGCTGCTGGCAGGTTGGCCATAAAGTCATCTACGCTACCGCTGGCATCGAACTCCGGCGGCAGGGCTTGTTCAACGTCTACCTCATCGAGTTCCAGCGACAAGCCTGCTTCGCGAGCCAAAATCAGCAACTTGCGCGCAACATCCATACCCGACAGATCATCGCGCGGGTCCGGCTCGGTAAAGCCATTGTTGCGTGCGACCGTTGTCGCCTCGCTAAAGCTCATACCCTCATCGAGCTTGCCGAAAATATAAGATAGCGATCCTGACAGGATCCCGGAAAAACGCTCAAGCTCATCACCGGCAGCCAATAGATTCTGAAGGTTTTCGATCACCGGCAGGCCAGCGCCTACCGTGGTGTCGTACATAAACTTGCGACGGGTCGAGCGCGCAGCCTGACGCAGCTGCTGGTAGTAAGCCATGCTGGCGGTATTGGCTTTTTTGTTCGGGGTGATCACGTGGAAACCGGCAGCAAGGAAATCAACATACTGCTCGGCAATGCCCTGATCTGAAGTACAATCGATAACAACCGGGTTGATAATATGGTTGCGCTTAACCAACTGGATCATCCGGGCAAGACTGAGCGGCTCGCTGACCTGCCCCATGCTGTCACGCCAGTTTTCCAGCGACACCCCGCGGCCATCGAGCAACATGCCCTTGCTATTAGCCAAGCCGCATACCCGAATTGCGATACCGCTCTCAGCCAGCTTGGCCTGTTGGCGGCCAATTTGATCGACCAGCTCCCCGCCGACACCGCCGACACCGATGACAAACACATCCAAGACATGCTGGCTGTTGAACAGGTTCTCATGGCAGGCCTTGACCGACTCTGAGATTTTCTCATCCGGGATCACCGCCGAAATAGCCCGCTCTGAAGAACCCTGGGCGATTGCCACGATATTGACGTCGACCTCTGCCAAAGAGGTGAAAAAGCGTGAGGCCACACCTCGCGAGGTCCGCATCCCATCACCGACCAAGGTGACAATGGCAAGGTTGTCGATAAACTCTACCGGTTCAAGCAGGCCGTCTTTGAGCTCGAGTTCGAAATGGTTCTGCAGCGCTTTATTCGCCGCGGGCTTGTCCTCACTCTCGATACAGAAGCTGATACTGTACTCCGACGACGACTGGGTGATCAGCACAATCGACACCCCGGCGGCAGACATGGCGCTGAAGACCCTTGCGGCCATCCCGACCATACCCTTCATCCCAGGGCCGGACACATTGACCATGGTCAGATCCTTGAGGGTGGTGATCCCCTTGATATCCAGCTTGTCTTCGCCGGTATCGAGGCCAATCAGCGAACCGGCCCCTTGAGGATTAAAACTGTTTTTGATCAGGCAAGGAATATGGAATTGGGCAATAGGGGCAATGGTTTTCGGGTGAAGCACAGAGGCACCAAAATAAGACAGCTCCATCGCCTCTTGGTAGCTGAGGGATTTAAGCAAGCGCGCATCCGGAACCAACCGAGGATCACAACTGTAGACCCCGTCGACATCAGTCCAGATCTCGCAACAATCCGCACGGAGGCAGGCTGCCAGTACGGCCGCCGAATAGTCCGAACCATTGCGGCCCAGAGTCACCAACTCGCCCTTCTCGTTACCGGCTGTGAATCCCGGCATGATATTGACATGTCCCTCGGGCAATGGCTGGCGGCGGAAGTTGTCTGTCGATGCCTCAATATCAACATGGGCTTCGAGGTAGTCACCGCTTGCCTGAAGATAGGCAACCGGATCAATCAGGCTGGCTGGTTGTCCTTTGGCTTCAAGCAGGGCCTGCATCGCCGCAATTGACAGCCGCTCACCCTTGCTGATGATCTTGGCATAGACGTTGTCCGGGCATAGCCCCAACAAACTGATACCATGAACATACTGCTTGAGCTGACCAAGCGAACTGGCCAGCTTGGCATCCAACGCCAATTTATCAAACGCCGGTACCAACACTTTCAGACCGGCAAACAACTCATTGAAAACTGTTTCCAAATCACGCAACTGCAACTCGGCCTCACCGTGGGCAATCGTACTTTCGATGACGGCCACCAACTTATTGGTCACCTTGCCAGGGGCTGATAGCACCACGGCGGTTTCTTCCTGCTGCGCATTATTGGCAATAATATCCGCCGCCCGCAAAAAACGGTCAGCATCTGACAATGATGAACCACCAAACTTTAATACTCGCATTCCCTACTCCCATTACTTAATCCTGTGCCTGTCAGGCAAATATCCAGTCAAAAAAAAACCCACACCGGATTGGGTGTGGGCTCTTTTCTGCAATTCTTACGCGCATCAGCCCACCCCAGCAATCGTGCCGGTAATAATGGTGGTTGTGGTAACTAGGCTGATGCTGTTGTTATACATAGCGACTCTAATTCGTTGCCCTAAATATCTATTAATTAACGAATACCGCATTCGCATTGGCGAGTCAACAATCAATTTCCTCAAAGCTGATTATTTTTTGAGTTTTCCCGGTGTAAAAATATACCCTTCCAACCCAAATTAGATTGCAGCCCCTAATGGCTATCGGCACAGTATGGTGGGAGGAAACAACCACTCGCTTTCTCGGTTGTTCCGTAAAAACTAGACTATGGTTAGATGCGGAGGGAGCCCCTATGACAGAAGCTGCAATGGAACAACTCGTCGCCCATACTATCTTACAAGGCTTTGATGCCATGTATGGCCGCTTTCTCGATGTCACGGCCGGTGCCCAGGAACGGTTTGAAAGCCAAAATTGGCCAGCCGTACAGCGAGCCCTGAAAAGCCGGATCAGCTTCTACGACCATCATGTCGGGCTTGTCACCAGCCAAATCCAGATTATGCTTGGCAAACGCTATGCCAACCACCGATTCCTAATGGGAGTTAAGCACGCCTATGAGGATCTGCTGCTCGACTATCCCCGCTACGAAATCGCCGAGAGCTTCTTCAATTCCGTTTATTGCCGGATCTTCGAGCACCGCCATATCAACCGCGACAAACTCTTCGTCCACAGCTCCCAAGAAGGCCGTATCCCCTCCTACCCAACTGCCCTGACCCGGCTCTACAATACCGGCTCTGGGCTAGAGAGCCTGCTTGGCCGGGTACTCGATGACACCCCGTTTACCCTACTGTGGGAAGACCGGAGCCGGGACATCGCCCAGTTGATCGAACGGCTGGCAGCGCCTGTTGCTGAAATATCGACCTCAGGCCCGCCAATGATAGAAATGATCCGCGAGCCGTTTTACCGCAACAAGGCTGCCTACCTTGTCGGGCGGATCCGCCTTGGCGATCGACATTTTCCACTCGTGCTACCGGTTCTGACCAATAGCCAGCATCAGCTGTATATCGATGCCTGCCTCACCGATGTGGATGATGTCAGTATCCTGTTTGGGTTTGCCCGATCCTATTTCATGGTATACGCGCCGGCCCCAGCGGCCTTGGTCCGTTTTCTCGCCGAGCTGCTCCCCAATAAAACCAAAGCCGAACTGTACACGGCCATCGGCTGCCAGAAACACGGCAAAACCGAGCTGTACCGCGAGTTCCTCGCCCATATGGAACAATCGGACGATCAGTTTATCCTCGCACCGGGGATCAAAGGGATGGTGATGTCAGTGTTTACCCTGCCGTCCTACGACGTGGTATTCAAAATCATCAAGGATAAGTTTGCCCCGCAGAAAGATATCAGCCATAGCGTCGTCAAGGAGAAATACCGGCTGGTCAAAGAACACGACCGAGTCGGCCGGATGGCCGATACCCAGGAGTACCGCAATTTTGCCTTCGACCGCCACCGTTTCAGTGAAGAGCTGCTCGACGAGCTTCAGGCTGTCGCACCGTCGCAGCTGATCGTGACCGATACCCAGATCATCATCAAGCACCTCTATACCGAGCGGCGGATGATCCCCTTCAACCTGTATATCGAGCAGGCCAGCGATGCCGATCTTCGCCACGCCGTCGACGAATACGGCAAGGCGATCAAACAGTTGGCAGCAGCCAATATCTTCCCCGGTGATATGCTGTTCAAAAACTTCGGCGTTACCCGCCACAAACGCGTCGTCTTCTATGATTACGACGAGATCAGCTACATGACTGAAATGAACTTCCGCCGCATTCCGCCTCCCCGCTACCCAGAGGATGAGCTGGCAGCGGAGCCTTGGTACAGCGTTGGCCCCAACGATGTTTTCCCCGAAGAATTTAGGACTTTTTTGCTGATCAACCCCAAACTCAAGACTTTGTTCGAGGAGCTCCACCGCGATCTGTTCGATCCTCTCTACTGGCAACAACTTCAGGCCAATATCCAACAAGGCCTCTTTGAGGATGTCTACCCTTACAAAAGTAAACTTAGACTTGATCGTCAATTACTTACACACAAATCCAGTGTTACTCAACATGTGCTGCCACTTGATCATCCCACGACGGCCTACGGATCAGAAAAACATGATAGTAGATCTCAACCTTAATCATTGACTGTGTCTTTTTTAAGCAAATTGACCTAGTATTATTTTGCTAAAAGCAAGACAAATAAATAATGATAAACAGGGAAGGTGATCAATGCGCACATTGCTTATCACAATTGCCCTGCTGGTAGTGGCGCTTCCTACAACTGCAGCAGAGAATGACTGGCTCTCGCTCGGCGACAACACAGCCTCATCCGGATGGTTTCTGTCATCCCAATCCAAAGGTGCCGAGCAATATGACCTGTGGCAAATTGACAGTGGCTATGCCTATTCGCTAACGGAAAATACCGAGTTATACCTCAGTACCCGACTGAAAACAGGCAATGACGCCCATTCGGCGACCCGAGGCATGTTATCTGGCGTAAAATACAACTTCACGCCCAAGTTAAGCCTTAAAAGTGCCGTAAAATCGGAAAAACAGGACGAAGAAACCGTGCTAGGGGTCGAGGTATCCAGCCAATACGAAGTGACCGAGCGCATCAACCTCCATGCGACGATGGACTACGAATCACTCGAACAGATTTACCAACTCGGGATAGGCTTTAAATTCTGAACCTGTCCGCTAACCTATATAACAAGCCACCGGTTATCGGTGGCTTGTTGTCTTGCATAGATGGCTTTGTTCATTTCTGATTCACGCAATAACTGACAAATCCAATGCCGTTTTACTAAACAATATTCCGTTTCTGTCGGCATAAATCATATCGCCGGGGTACACCAAGGTATCGGTCACTGTCAGGGTGACATTTTCCTCGCCAGTCTGGCGCTTCACCGTCTTGATCGGGCAAGCCCCCAATGCCTTAACGCCGATATCCAAGGAGCCCAATGTCGCGACATCACGCGCTGCGCCGTTGATCACAATCCCCTCCCAGCCATTATCCAGAGCCAGAAGGGCCAACTGATCCCCGAGCAAAGCCCTGTGGCACGAACCATGCCCATCGATAAAAAGTACTTTGCCCTTTCCCGGTGCCGCGAGGATATCCCTAACTAAGCTATTGTCTTCGAAGCAACGTAACGTCACTACCTGCCCATAGAACACGCTCCGGCCACCATAATCCTGCATCGACAACGGCAGCCAGCGTACCTCCTGCTCATAGTGGTCACATAAATCGGGGGTGATATCCAGTGCCAGTGGTTCCTTTTTCTGGTTCATAGCGCCCTCCGTGTGGGTTCATTGCGGCCTCTTTATTTGGTATTAAGTGTAGAGAAAACCACGCCAATCACCCAAACTTTGTTGTTCGAATCCAGCAAGCAGTACCGGTACCAAAAACAGCTCGCCATTTTCCACCCAATAAATCGCATTCTGCTCCCAACGAGCCGCTACTCGGCAGGCCTCTGATTTATCCATCGCCACCATCACACCTTGTTCAGCCCAACGACCATCAGGTGAACAGGTCACTACTGACTCAAAAGAAAAACCCGATCGGCGTAACTCTTTAGTCAATTGACTGTGCCGCAACCGGTTCTCTTTGTTACTAATTACGGTGCTTCTCGGATTGAATGCTGTTAGAATTGCAAAGCAAGGGTAAACAGGGTGTTGTGTTATCTTAAAAATGCTCGAGCAGTAGCTACACCAAAGCGAGAGTTTTTCACACATACATGGAGCCGTCCCTTCGGCGAGGTGTTTTTTTGTAGCGAATGTTAAACAATCTCGTGAGTCGTAATGCAGTTCATAGCATTTGACATAAATCAAGAAAATGCCCGAAAGCAGCTCTGAAACAAAATACATATATTGTTAGAGAGCTGTTAAGTGAATACAATCATCGCCATCCTACGGAAATTGAAGCCAATGCCCCTTAATTTCGGGCTATTTTCAGCAAGAAACTGCGATCCGTTACTTTGCTGGATAAATGGACGGCGTACCAAACAGACAGCAACACGGGTCTAACACACGTTTTCCCCCAGTTTTTGCCTGTATGTGAATTTTATATATAGAATTTAACTATTCTGTTTTTTAACCAGATTCCGTTTTAAAACTTTTAGGTACTGCCAATGCAAACCCCTCACATTCTAATTGTAGAAGACGAGCACGTAACACGTAACACGCTAAAAAGCATCTTTGAGGCAGAAGGCTACACGGTATTCGAAGCCAACGACGGTGCCGAAATGCACCAGATGCTTTCTGACCACCCAGTTCACCTTGTGATCATGGATATCAACCTTCCGGGTAAAAATGGTCTGCTGCTAGCGCGTGAGCTTCGTGAGCAAGGTGACATGGCACTGATGTTTTTGACCGGCCGCGACAACGAAGTCGACAAAATCCTTGGTCTTGAAATCGGTGCTGATGACTACATCACCAAGCCATTCAACCCTCGCGAACTGACTATCCGTGCTCGTAACCTACTGAGCCGAGCGATGAACCAAGGCGTACCAGCTGAAGACAAGCGTCTCGTTGAGCGTTACGAGTTCAATGGCTGGTCACTGGAAATCAACAGCCGTTCTCTGGTAAGCCCAAGCGGTGACCAGTTCAAGCTGCCTCGTTCAGAGTTCCGTGCCCTGCTGCACTTCTGCGAGAACCCAGGCAAGATCCAAACTCGTGCCGAATTGTTGAAGAAAATGACAGGCCGTGAGCTTAAGCCTCATGACCGTACTGTTGACGTAACAATCCGCCGTATCCGCAAGCACTTCGAGTCAGTTGCCGATACACCAGAAATCATCGCGACTATCCACGGTGAAGGCTACCGTTTCTGCGGTGATCTGGAAGAAGAATAAGCAACACTGCGCGCTTGCGCGGTTGACTTATGACCCCATAGCAAAAGGCTCCCATACGGGAGCCTTTTCTTTATCAAGCCAATCATTCACAAGGATCAGTAAACCTGCTCGATCACAATACCCTTTTCCACCAGCACGTATTCCTTGCCCTTGTAGAGCAACGTCAGGGCAATATCCGCTTTGCTCCCGGGAATCCACTCCGGCCCCCCGCGAAGCGCAACCTCGATCCCCCGTTCACCGTCACGGCGAACGTCCAGATCCTGCTTGGCTAGCCACTGCTCATCGTCTTGGGCTATCAGTACCTGCAAGATATCCACACCATCGGGGAAAGCCTGCTTTTCAGCCGGTAGCAACCGGACCGAGGCAAACAACTTATTAGCAGGCGTACTGCCATCATCGCCAATCACCGGCATCGAATTCAGCCACAATGCCGAGCCAAGATGAATAACCGTGTCTGCAAGGGTGATTTCCGACGGTGATTGCCAGAGATCCAGCTCAGCCGGCAAGGTCGTCGGTTGCACCGATTCTACCGGCTTCGCCACGTCGCCCTGCTGGCCTTGTGCCTCCTTTCCGGGATCATCTGGGCCGCAGCCCGCCAACAGTACCATTGACAGCAGTGCAGCTGCCCACTTCGACTTATCCATTATCCTTTCTCCTGCTGGGCTAACCAATCTTTCAGTACTTGCAAATCATTGTGGTAGCCGTCTTTGATTTCATCGACCCAGTCATTGATATTTTCCCACCACGCAGGCAGTTCCGGTGACTGAGCCATCTGCGCAATCTGCTGAATATGCTTGAGGCCTATCGAGCCCGCCGCCCCCTTGATTTTGTGAGCCTCGAACTTGATACCGTCCTGATCCTTGGCCGTCATATTGGAATCAAGGATAGCGATATACTCGGGCATCTTCTCCTCGAACATCACAATACTATCGTAAACCGGCTGAGTACCGACTATCTCGACATATGACCCCAGCATCTCCAGATCCAGCAGGGTGCTGACCGTATCATCACTGAGCACAGGTATATCAACCGCTGATTCGATCGCATCCGGCTCGTCATCATCGAGCGGGCAGGTCAGCACCAGCCGTTCTATAACCTCACTGATCGCCTTGACGCTAAGCGGCTTGCTTATCGCATCATCCATTCCCTTGGCCAGATACTCCCCTTTGTCCTTTATCACATTGGCGGTCAGGGCAACCAAGGCGGGCAGATCGTCGTATTTATCCCTCAGTGCCGCAGCAATATCAAACCCGCTCATGTCCGGCAATTGAATATCAAGCAACACCAAGTCATAGGCATCAGGATCGAACATCGCCAACGCCTCGTCACCACGCATCGCAATGGTCACCTCATGGCCAAGGCTTTCCAGCAAGGCCTTGGCAACGGTGATATTGAGTTCGATATCCTCAACCATGAAAATACTGAGCCCCAATTGAGGCAGTGCCGGCATAATCTCCTCCTCAACGCTTTGCTCCACCAGCGGCGCTGAAAAGGTCACGGTAAACGTACTGCCGGCCCCAAGCTCCGAGTCGACAGAAATGTCACCACCCATCATTTGAACCAACTGACGAGAAACGGCAAGGCCGATACCGGTCCCGACCGCATGTAGGTTGTCGCTCTCGTCGGTCACTTGATAGTACATGGAAAAGATGTTGTCGAGTTCGTCATGGGGGATCCCTATTCCGCTGTCCTCAACCTCAAAGGTGATATGCGCCAGCTCCTGCTCGATATCGCAGCTGACCGACATCACCACTCCGCCATCTTTGGTAAATTTGGTCGCATTGCTGATCAGATTCCACAACACTTGGCGCAGCCTGGTCCCATCAGCCTCGATGCAGCGCGGCAAGGCCGTCAGCCGCTCAAGGTCAAAACGCAACCCTTTCTGCTCGGCCATCAATCCGGATATATTCTCCATCTCCGCCACAAATTCTTGGAAATCTAGCGGCTTAGGCAATAGCTCGAGACGGCGACGATCTGCTTTATCCATATCGATAATATCGTTGAATATATTGCCCAAGGTAATGGCGCTGACATGGATCGTACGCATATAGCCGCGCTGCTGCTCATCGAGTTTACTCTCGAGCAACATCCGGCTAAGCCCGACAATCCCGTTCAGCGGGGTGCGAAGCTCATGGCTGACCGTGGAAATAAAAGCAGTCTTGTCGCGACTGGCTTTCTCTTGCGCGTCTTGGTACTGCTTGCGCTCGGTGATATCGCGACCAAACCCCATCAGCCCTAGTCGACGGCCATCACGGCTATAAAAAGGGACTTTGCGCAATTCAAAAATAGCCTTGCGGCCATCGGGATACTCCAGCCACTGTTCATAGGTGATGGACTGGCTTTCAATGTAGACCTTCTGATCAGTCTCGGCGATCTTGCTGGCGATCTCCTCGCTGTAGACATCCCACGGGGTCAGTCCAACCAACTCTTTTTCACTACGGTTGGTCAGCTCTTCCATCGCGCGGTTACAGCCGGAAAACTGGCCTTGTTCGTTACGGTAGTAGATCAAGTCCGGCGAGGCATCGAGGAAAGATTTCAGCAAGGCACTCTGCTCGGCCAGTTCCAACTGAGCATTCTCACGTTGGTAGACCTCGTTCTCGAGATCCTCCATCGCCTCCTCGCGGGCAACCTCGGCCTTCTTCCGCTCCTCTATTTCCTGATTGAGCTGGGCAATATTGTCTTGAAGCTGCTTGTTAAGCTGCATGTCGCGTGAGCGCATCTCTTCGAGCTTGGTGACCAACTTAGACAAACGCTGGCGGGACTCTTCTAGCTGATCCACGACCACCGACAGGAAATACACCGCCCACGGCGTAATCAACAACCCGAAAAAAACCGATCGCACGATATCAAGGTTGTCCACTTCCCCTTGCAGTACCAAGGTAACGCCTATCTGCACCACGACGGCCAGAGCCACCAGGGCAAGAGCCAGCAGCATGCTGAACCTCACCAGCCCCAACTTGACCAGCAGGTCCACGTAAAACTGAGCTAGAACTTTGATTTGCTTCATTCTTCCATCCAATACACCACAGCTATTCCCATCATAATAGGCCATTCGCGATATCCCAAGTGGTGTTTGGGCACAAGATGGCGACTATGTGGAGGCCTTAACAGACAAAGCCTGCAGATGCAGGCTTTGTCTGTTCTTTTCTCTGGCCCCTCAGGCTCTCCCGTCATCACACTGCGAGTCGGTCATCGTCATGGTGCAATTGCGCCCCGCCCCCTTAGCCTGATAAAGGGCGATGTCGGCCATTTCGACCAACTCGCCGTAATCTTGGTTAGGTTGCGGTATGATCGTTGCGACGCCCAAGCTAACCGTCAACGAGTTCGATACCTCGGAGTACATATGGGTCAGACCTTTTTCGGCCAGTGCCTTGTGGATGGCCTCCGCCACGACTTTACCGCCATTGAGATTGGTATTGGGCAGTAGGAACGCAAATTCCTCGCCACCATAGCGGGCGACTTCATCAGTCTCGCGCTTAATGACACTGAGCAAAACCTTGGCCACTTCACGCAGGGCAAAATCCCCTTGCTGATGGCCGTAGTTGTCATTGAACGCCTTAAAATAGTCAATATCACACAGGATCAGGGTCAGCGGCTGCTGCTCGCGGATATGGCTGTACCACAGCTTGCGCAGTTGCTCGTCAAAGCTGCGGCGGTTGGCAACCTTGGTCAGGCTGTCAACGAAGCTGAGTTCCTGAAGCTCCATAATGGCATCAGCAAGCTGTTGTTCGGCCAGACGCCGCTCGGTCACATCACGGGCCATCATCAATACCCCCAAAGTCCCATCGGTCGGATCCCGATAAGGGGACTTGAGCACCTCAAACCACACCATGCTGCCGTCAGTCAGAGTCACGCAGTCATCCGTCGTAACACTGATCCCCTCCTCCATCACCTTAAGGTCGATCTTCCAGACTTCGGCGAACCGCTCGGGCTCCAAAACATCCCGCACAGCTTTGCCCAACAAGGTTTCCGTGGTATGGCCCAACGTGCGGGCAAACGCCTCATTGCAACCGACATAGATCCCATGCTCGTTATACAAGCCAATCGGATCACGGCTGGCATGCAAAATCGTATCAAGCAGGTTATTACGCTGGGCCAACTCCTGTTCGGTTATCTCGCGTTTTTCGATTTCGCTGCGCAACACATCCTGCATCTCGTGCCATTCGGTCACATCATGACTGATGCTAAGACTGCCGATAACTTCGCCATTATCGCCCAGTAGCAAATTGCGGTTAATTTCGAGCAGGCAACTCGACCCCTCTGGCGTGACGGTCCAGCTATGGTTAGCTGCCTTGGTGCGGGCATTCCCTTCGGTGGCACAGGCAATCCCTTCCTCGAGCCGCCCCCGCCAGAAACGGTCAAACGCCTTATTGGTTCCGATCAGCTCACCACTATTGTTCTGGAAACAGACCAGCTCCGACAAGGAGTTGAGCACCTGCTGGAAAGTACGTTGCTCTTTCTCGAACTGCTGATGGGAATCTGTCGAACTGAGATCAGGGGTAATATAAAGCAGCCAGCACGGGGACCACAGATAGGTGATCACCCGGCCGCTAATCCGAAGGTTAAGTTGCTGGCCATTGGCGACTGGCAATTCAACACCTGAATCATCGAAAAAAGCCTGATCAGCAAAGGGGCGCAGGTAGTCATGCACCATCACGGCACTGAGGGTGTCGGGCATCAGATAACGGCCGTGAAGGCGGCGCACCCCGAGCAGGTCACGGCAGGGTTTGTTGCCGTAGACAAGATAGCCATCACGCTTGCGTACCAAAGCAACCGCAACCGGCATGGTGCTCAGCAATGCGTGAAGATAACGAAACGTGCGGGGACGAAATGCAGTAAACAGCAGCGCGGCCGTCACCCCGCACAATACACTGAACAACAATAAGAATAGAGGCATCAGTAATGGATATCGGTCATCTGCCGCCGCCAGCGCTGACGGCGGCGCGATCACCAGAACGGCCCCCAAAAAAGGAGCGGAAGGAAAAACAGCCGGCAACGCACCTTTCAACCACCCTCCCCACGAGTTAGGTGCTCTGGGGGAGGCGGCTTCGGTCTCACACTGCCCTAACTTGCCTTGATGGAGAGCTGGCATAATTCAACATCTATTAAGAGTTATTCACTGTAATCTACCAAAAGACTACGTAATGTTTAATCCTTAACTGATGCTAAATCCTTTACTTGCTAGCCATACTAACAGCCTGCGGCGGCAGATAGACAAATGGCTCTCCCACCCCGGAGCCCTGTCCACCAGACGCATCGAGGTTTCGGCCGATTTCTGTCATCGCCAGCCAACGGTTCTCGCACCATTCCGGTGCCAACAATGTTGGCTTGCGGGCACTTGCCGACACGCGATGGAAAACCACTTCTGGCGGCGTCAGGCGAATCATCTCCGAGGCGATCTCAGTGTACTGCTCCAAGGTCAGCTCGGCCAAGCGGCCCGCTTTCCACGATAACCCCATGATACTGCCTTCGACAATATGCAAAGGGTGCAGCTTGATCCCATCGACACCGGCATCGACCACCTTGCGGATCGTATCAAGGTTATCTTCACGAGTATCCCCTGGCAGCCCCACAATCAAATGGGCGCACACCTTAAGCCCAAGCGCACGGGCTCGCTTGGTGATAGCCTCGTAACAAGCAAAGTCATGGCCACGGTTAACCCGCTTCAAGGTCTTGTCATTGGCGGTCTGAAGCCCTAATTCAAGCCAAATTTCATACCCTTGCTCGTGGTAGCCGACCAGAAGTTCCAGCACCTCATCCGGCACGCAGTCAGGGCGGGTACCGACACACAGGCCAACGATATCAGCCGCTTCCAGTGCTTCTTCGTACATCGCCTTTAGAGTCTGAACCTCGGCATAAGTACTGGTGTAGGCTTGAAAATACGCGAGGTAGCGCTTGGCGCGATTCACTTCACCGGCGCGCTGGGACAACTGCTCGGTAATCGGCTTGAACTGGGCTTGCTCATCGGCAAAAGAGGCGACATTGCAAAACGTACACCCGCCCCGGCCAATTGTTCCGTCACGGTTCGGGCAGCTAAATCCCCCATGTAGGGTCAGCTTATGTACCTTCTCGCCATAGCGGCGCTGCAAGTCCTGGCCAAAGGTATTGACAAGTTCATGCAATTGCATCGGATCACCTCGGTTGATTCTACGGAAGAAAAAAACGGTGCAGGTTATCACCGAATATTGGGTCAAACGTTGTGCCAGAACAAAAAGCCCGCATATACCCTACTCCCGCTCCGGCGACAGGGAGTACAATGAAAATTTGCAACAACAACCAATAACGCTCCGTTTTTACCTCTCGACAGTATAACCACACCAAAAACAAGTCTATTTAAGCACGATATGCATAATGCAAATCATTCTCGAATTATTACTCAATCTACCCGCCTAGAAATTCATTCATTTGCCAAGGAGTTGGCGGTTGGCGCGAATTTTTGTTGGTAATTGATAAATCAAAATTGTAGGATAGTTACAGCTGTGTGCAATTTATGAGCAATAAATGTGACTATATTTCTGTTTTCTACAGATTTTAATGTCGCTTCCCATCAAAAATGCAGTGCTTTTGCATACCAGAGCAACAGTGCTACAGAGTTTAGTTTGCTACGCAAGATAACATCATCCCACAGCAAACCACCCGCAAGAACCGGACAGGAGTCCATCTAAGGTCTGCGGGAAACAATCAAAATTAGGGATAACTCAGGCATCTGGAGCGGTGCCTGTTGAAACTGGAAGGAAGTATCTATGACAGATCAAGAGCTGAATGCTCAGGGACTTTATGTGCCTGAAATGGAGCACGATGCCTGCGGTATCGGCTTTGTCGCCCATCTGAAGAACCGCAAATCCCACCAAATCGTCACTCAAGCCCTTGATATGCTTGCACGAATGGAGCACCGTGGTGGCCAAGGCTGCGATCCATGCAGCGGTGACGGTGCGGGGATCCTGCTACAAAAACCCCATGAATTCCTGTTGGAAGAGTCCGTCAAGCTGGGGATCCGCCTACCGGCGTTTGACCGCTACGGTATCGGGGTCGTACTGTTCCCTAAAGATGAATACAAGCGCCAACAATGCCGCGATATCCTCGAACGCAATGCCAAGCGCCTCGACCTCGAGGTGTTGGGCTACCGGGTGCTACCTGTCGACAACTCAATGATCGGCGACGACCCGCTAAGCACCGAGCCCCAGTTCGAGCATGTCTTTATTACCGGCGGTCCGAGCCTTGATCCTGCCACCCTCGAGCGCAAACTGTACGTATTGCGAAACTACACGGTAAGGGTGTGCCTCGAGAGCGTGTCCAACATCGGTGATGACTTCTACATCAACTCGCTGTCGTACAAGACCCTTGTCTACAAAGGACAGCTCACCACCGAGCAGGTTCCCCAATACTTCCTCGACCTCCAGAACCCATCGATGGTCACCGCGCTGGCGCTGGTTCATTCCCGTTTTTCGACCAACACTTTCCCGAAATGGCGTCTGGCCCAGCCGTTCCGCTATATCGCCCACAACGGCGAGATCAACACCGTGCGCGGCAACCTCAACTGGATGAAGGCACGCGAGGCGATCCTCGAATCGGACCTATTCAGCCAGCAGGAAATCGACATGCTGCTGCCGATCTGCCAAGAAGGCAGCTCGGACTCCTCCAACTTCGACATGGCGCTGGAACTGCTGGTACTTTCCGGCCGTAGCCTGCCCCATGCCCTGATGATGCTGATCCCCGAAGCATGGCAGGAAAATAAAGGGATGGATCCCAAGCGCCGGGCATTTTACCAATACCACGCCAACATGATGGAACCGTGGGACGGCCCGGCCTCGGTCTGCTTCACCGACGGGGTTCAGGTCGGTGCCACCCTTGACCGTAACGGCCTGCGACCATCGCGCTATACCGTCACCAAGGACGACTTCCTGATCATGGCCTCCGAATCCGGGGTCATTGAAATTGAACCGGAAAACATCCACTACCGCGGCCGCCTGCAGCCGGGGCGGATTTTCGTTGCCGATCTCGAACAGGGCCGGATCATTTCCGACGAAGAAGTCAAAGACACGATTGCCTCGGCCCAGCCCTACGAACAATGGGTACTGGAAAACCTGCTGACCCTCAAGGGGCTGCCGGAAGCCGACAACATGCACCACCAGCCGACCCCTGAGCGCCTTTTGCATCACCAACAGGCATTCGGCATCAGCTCAGAAGAGGTCAATGAAATTCTGGTACCGCTGGCAAAAACTGGCTATGAGCCGCTCAGTGCTATGGGTGCCGACTGGCCGCTGGCCGTACTGTCCCACCAGTCCCAGCACCTGTCTAACTACTTCAAACAGCTCTTTGCCCAAGTCACCAACCCGCCGATCGATCCAATCCGCGAGCGCATGGTGATGTCGCTCAATACCTATCTGGGCAAAGACCAAAACCTGCTTAGCGAAAGCCCTCAGCACTGCCAGAAGGTCGAGCTGGAATCACCGGTACTGAGCAATGCCGAGCTGGAGAAACTGCGCGCAATCGACAACGAGCACCTCCAGGCGAAGACTCTTGATATCGTATTTCGTGCCAGCGGCGAGCCGGGCAAGCTCGAGCGCGCCCTCAAGCGGATCTGCCAGTACTCCGAAGATGCGGTCAACGACGGCTATTCGATCATCATTTTGACTGACCGCGCAGTGAACTCCAACCACGCCGCTATTCCGGCGATGCTCGCTGTCGGTGCAGTTCACCACCACCTGATCCGCAAGGGTCTCCGCGCCAAGTGCGACATCGTGGTCGAGACCGGTGATGCGCGCGAAACCCACCATTTTGCGACCTTGGTCGGCTATGGTGCCAATGCCGTCAACCCGTATCTGGTTACCGAAACGCTGGTTGACCTGCAGCGCAAGCGCAAGCTCGATCCGGAAATCCCGACCGAAACCCTGTTCAACAACTACCGCAAAGGGGTCAACGGCGGCCTGCTCAAGATCTTCTCCAAGATGGGGATCTCGACCTTGCAGTCCTACCACGGCGCTCAGATTTTCGAAGCGCTCGGGATCAGCAAGAGTGTGGTCGACAAGTACTTCACCGGCACCGTCTCGCGTATCGAGGGCCTGACCATCGATGATATCGCCAAGGAAGTGTTGGTCCGCCACCGCTTCGGCTACCCGACCCGCGAAGTGCCAATCCAGATGCTCGACGTCGGCGGGGTCTACCAGTGGAAACAGCGCGGCGAAAAGCACCTGTTCAACCCTGAAACCATCTCTTTGCTGCAGCAGTCAACCCGCAACAAGGACTATGCCCAGTTCCTGCAATATGCCAAGGCCGTTGACGAGCAGGGCGATGATGCAGCAACGCTTCGCAGCCAGCTTGAATTCGTCAAAAACCCAGCCGGATCTATCCCGCTGGAAGAAGTCGAGCCTATCGAAAGCATTCTGGCGCGCTTTGCCACCGGTGCAATGAGCTTCGGCTCGATATCCTACGAGGCCCACTCAACACTGGCCGTTGCCATGAACCGCATCGGGGCCAAGTCGAACTCTGGCGAGGGCGGCGAAGACCCAGCCCGTTTCGAAAAGAAAGCCAATGGCGACTGGGAGCGTTCGGCGATCAAGCAGGTAGCCTCGGGCCGCTTCGGTGTGACCTCCTACTACCTGACCAATTCGGACGAAATCCAGATCAAGATGGCCCAAGGCGCCAAGCCGGGCGAAGGCGGCCAGCTGCCGGGTGACAAGGTCGATGACTGGATTGGCGCAACCCGCCACTCTACCCCGGGGGTCGGCCTGATTTCGCCGCCACCACACCATGATATCTACTCCATCGAGGATTTGGCCCAGCTGATCTACGATCTCAAGAACGCCAACCGCAAGGCGCGGGTCAACGTCAAGCTGGTCTCAGAGGCAGGCGTCGGCACCATTGCATCGGGCGTCGCCAAAGCCAAGGCCGATGTGGTACTCATTGCCGGCTTCGACGGCGGCACCGGGGCATCACCGATGTCTTCTATCCGCCATACCGGCCTGCCGTGGGAGCTCGGCCTTGCCGAAACCCACCAGACCCTGCTCAAAAACGGCCTGCGCAACCGGATCGTGGTCCAGACCGACGGCCAGATGAAGACCCCTCGCGACCTTGCCGTTGCCACCTTGCTCGGTGCCGAGGAATGGGGCGTGGCCACCGCCGCCCTGGTGGTCGAAGGCTGTATCATGATGCGCAAGTGCCACAAGAACACCTGCCCGGTGGGGATCGCCACCCAGAACAAGACCCTGCGCGAGCGATTCGACGGCCGAGTGGAAGATGTCGTGACCTTCTTCCAGTACATGGCCAACGGCCTGCGTGAAATCATGGCAGAACTGGGCTTTAGCACGATCGATGAGATGGTCGGCCAATCCCACAAACTGAAGATCCGCGATGGCATCGGCCACTGGAAATACCAGAACCTCGATCTGAGCCCGGTACTGTTCAGCGAGCCGGCCCGTGCCGAAGACGGCATCTATAACCAGCGCGAGCAAGAGCATGGCTTGGAGGCGGTGCTTGACCGCAAGCTGATCGAGGCCGCCGCGCCAGCCCTTTACGAGGGCAAGCAGGTCGACGCCGAGTTCGGCATCATCAATACCGACCGCAGTACCGGCACAATGCTGTCCAATGAAATCTCCAAGATTTACAAAGACGGCGGTCTGCCCCAGCCGATGAACGTCAAGTTCTACGGTTCAGCCGGCCAGAGCTTCGGCGCTTTCCTCGCCAAGGGCGTGAAATTCGAGGTCGAAGGCGATGCCAACGACTACTGGGGCAAAGGGCTGTCTGGCGGTACCTTGGTACTCTACCCGGATGCCAAGTCTGACATCGTGCCGGAAGACAACATCGTGGTCGGCAACGTCTGCTTCTACGGCGCGACATCGGGTGACTCCTACATCCGAGGGATGGCTGGCGAGCGCTTCTGCGTGCGTAACTCCGGTGCCCGCGTCGTCGTAGAAGGTGTTGGGGACCACGGCTGTGAGTACATGACCGGCGGCATTGCCGTGATCCTCGGCCAGACCGGCCGCAACTTCGCCGCAGGCATGAGCGGTGGTGTGGCCTACGTCTGGGATCAGTTCGACGATTTCGCCACCAAGCTCAATCCTGAACTGGTTGACCTCGACCCGCTGGAAGAGGAAGACAAAGTATTGCTGCACGACATGCTGACCAAGCACCTTGCCTACACTGGCAGTACGGTTGCCCAGATGTTCCTCGACAACTTCGAGGGCAACTTGGCGAAAATAGCCAAAGTTATGCCAAGGGACTACAAGGCCGTACTGGCCAAGCGCAAAGCCGAAGCACAGAACAAGGAAGAGTTGGAGGCCATCAATGGGTAAGCCTACTGGATTTTTGGAGTTTGGCCGCGAGCTGCCAAGCAAGAAAGACCCGAGCGTTCGTATCGCGGACAACAAGGAGTTTGTTCTCAATACGGAGTTTGGTGACAAGATCAACCAGCAGTCTGCGCGCTGCATGGACTGCGGTGTGCCGTTCTGCCACAACGCCTGCCCGATCGGCAATATCATCCCTGAGTTCAACGATGCGGTGTTTCGTGACAGCTGGGAAGAAGCGTGGAATATCCTGAGCTCGACCAACAACTTCCCGGAGTTCACTGGGCGAGTTTGCCCGGCACCGTGTGAGAGCGGATGCGTGCTGGGTATTAACCAAGACCCGATCACCATCTGCAACATCGAGAAGACCATTGTCGAAACGGCATACCGTGAAGGGTATGCCAAACCCAAAACCCCACGCACCCGATCCGGCAAGACGGTAGCGATCATCGGCTCAGGGCCCGCAGGCCTTGCGGCAGCCGAGCAACTCAACAGCGCCGGCCACTGCGTGACGGTATTTGAGCGCGATGAGAAAGTCGGCGGTCTGCTGCGCTTCGGGATCCCCGATTTCAAATTGGGTATGGATATCATCGACCGCAAAATCAACCTGATGGCCGAAGCCGGGATCAAGTTTGAAGTCAACGCCCATGTCGGGGTCAATATCAATGCCCGCCAGTTGCGCCAAGACTTTGATGTCGTCCTGCTCACCGGCGGCTCAACCGTACCGCGCGACCTCCCCATCCCGGGGCGCGAGCTCAAGGGGGTTCACTTCGCGATGGAGTTCCTGGCCCAGAATAACCGCCGCGCCAACGATATGGATTTGAAAACAGAAGAAATCCATGCCAAAGACAAGCATGTGGTGGTCATCGGTGGCGGTGATACCGGCTCTGACTGCGTAGGTACATCCAACCGCCACGGGGCAACCAGCATTACCCAGGTGGAAATCCTTCCGATCCCACCGGAAAAACGCCCAGTAAACCAGCCGTGGCCGTCATACCCGATGATCCTGCGGACATCGACCTCCCACGAGGAAGGCTGCGACCGCCATTGGAATATCCTGACCAAAGAGTTCATCGGTGATGAGGCGGGCAACCTCAAGGCCCTGCGCATCGCCGATATCCAATGGCAGGATGCCAAGCCCGGCGAGCGCCCGGCGTTTACCGAAGTGGCTGGTTCAGAGCGAGTCATCCCATGTGATCTGGCCTTTCTGGCGATGGGCTTCCTTCATCCAGAGCCCCACGGTGTGCTGGCACAGCTAGATATCGCCCTTGATGATCGCGGCAATGTCGCCACAAAGGGCTTTGCTACCAACCAACCGGGCGTCTTTGCCGCCGGTGATATGCGTACCGGCCAGTCGTTAGTGGTTCGCTGTATCAACGAAGGCCGCGAATGCGCCCGAGAAATTGATACCTACCTGCTCGGTGGTTCAAACCTCGAAGCCAAAGCCAGCTCGCTAATGCTCTCTGACGTATAAGTCTTGCTTCTCTACTCCCAAAACCGGCCTCGGCCGGTTTTTTTATATCGACATCCCGTTCTATCGGCTTCATCACTTTTCTCGTCACGCATTAATTCTACCCTAGCCCGGCAAGGTTGCGGAAATGTTTACACAAGCACAGGCGTTTGACCTTTTTGTAAATAGCCGTTAACTTGAAAGATCGCTGGACGCATAGGTATACCTACCGCCAAGCCTGCCTGCTCACAGTCATTAACGAACGGGAAACGGTACCAAGGTTACACTTAAGGCGGTCAGGATAAGAGTCGACACATGCTGTATCACTGCCTGCAAGGCAGGAGCAAGGGAGCGTTGCAATGACACTGTATAACCCAATGCTGGACAAAGATAACTGCGGCTTCGGGCTCATCGCCCACATCGAAGGGGAAACCAGCCACCGCCTTGTCCGTACCGCCATCTCCGCCCTTGACCGGATGACCCATCGCGGCGGGATCGCCGCCGACGGCAAGACCGGCGACGGCTGCGGCCTGCTGATGAAAAAGCCCGACAGTTTCTACCGGGGGATAGCCGAAGATAACGGCTGGAAACTCTCACGGGAGTTTGCCGTGGGAATGCTATTTCTGAGCCAAGACCCGATCCGAGCCGAGCAGGCAAGAACCGTCATCCTTGAAGAGCTAGGCAGGGAAACACTCTCTCTGGCAGGTTGGCGTGAGGTACCTATCAACCCGCAGGTGCTCGGCCCGATAGCCAACGATAGCCTGCCCAATATCGAGCAGATCTTTGTCAATGCCCCCGCAGGCTGGAAGCCGCGCGACATCGACAGGCGGCTGTATGTTGCCCGCCGCCGGATCGAAAAGCGGCTAAGCGGTGATCCTGACTTCTATATTTGCAGCTTTTCTACGCAAGTCACCGTCTACAAGGGCCTGTGCATGCCCGCCGATCTGCCCCGCTTCTACCTTGATCTCGGTGATATCCGGCTGGAATCGTCTATATGCCTGTTCCACCAGCGCTTCTCGACCAACACCCAGCCGCGCTGGCCTCTGGCCCAGCCATTTCGCTATCTTGCCCATAACGGCGAGATCAACACCATTGCAGGCAACCGCCAATGGGCAAGGGCCCGCTCTTATAAATTTGCCTCACCGCTGTTGCCCGACTTGCAAAACGCAGCCCCGTTTGTCAACGAAACCGGATCCGACTCCTCCAGCCTCGACAACATGCTCGAACTGTTTCTGGCCGGCGGGATGGATTTGTTCCGGGCGATGAGGATGCTGGTTCCTCCTGCGTGGCAGAACCACCCTGACATGGATCCGGCCTTGCGGGCCTTCTATGATTTCAACTCTATGCACATGGAACCATGGGACGGCCCTGCGGGGATAGTGATGTCCGACGGCCGCTATGCCGCCTGCAACCTCGACCGCAACGGCCTGCGCCCGGCACGCTACGTGATCACCAAGGACAAGCTAATCACCCTGGCCTCCGAGATTGGGATCTGGGATTACGCCCCGGACGAAGTGGCCGAAAAAGGCCGCGTCGGCCCCGGGGAGTTGCTGGTTATCGATACCAAGTTCGGCAAAATATGGCACTCCACCGATATCGACAGCGATCTGATGGGCCGCCATCCTTACAAGGCGTGGATGGACAGCCACGTTAAGCGACTGGTACCGTTCGAAAACCTCGGTGATGAACAAGTCGGGAGCCGCTCACTTGAAGACAGCGAGCTTACCACCTACCAGAAACTGTTCGGAGTAAGCCGCGAGGAGCTTGACCAGGTTCTCCGGGTCATTGGCGAAAACGGCCAAGAGGCAACAGGATCCATGGGGGACGATGCCCCGATGGCGGTACTTTCCTCCCGCGAGCGGGCTGTAACCGATTATTTCCGCCAGATGTTTGCCCAAGTCACCAACCCGCCGATTGACCCGCTGCGAGAAAAACATGTGATGTCGTTGGCCACCTGTATCGGTCGCGAGATGAACGTATTTTGCGAAACCGATGGCCATGCCTACCGGGTCGCCTTCTCCTCGCCGGTCTTGCTCTACTCGGATCTGGTCCAGTTGCTCGAATTGGATGACCAGCATTACCGCAACAGCATTATCGATATCAATTTCAACCCTGCCGACAAAGATCTCGCGCAGGCCATTACCGAGATCTGCGATCAGGCCGAACGACTGGTACGCGGAGGGACCGTGCTGCTGGTTCTCTCCGACCGCGGCATTAACGCCGGCAGATTACCGATCCCGGCGGCAATGGCCGTCGGCGCGGTCCAAAAGCGCCTGGTCAGTACCGACCTGCGCTGCGACGCCAACATCATTGTCGAAACGGCAACCGCCCGTGACCCGCACCAATTCGCGGTCTTGCTCGGCTTCGGGGCCACGGCCATCTACCCTTATCTGGCCTATGAGTCCCTCGGCAAACTGGTCGACAGCGGCGCCATTGCCAAGCCATACCGCGAGGTCATGCTCAACTTCCGCAACGGGATCAACAAAGGGCTCTACAAGATCATGTCCAAGATGGGGATATCGACCATCGCCTCCTACCGTTGCGCCATGCTGTTCGAGGCCGTCGGCCTCGCCGACGAGGTGGTCGATCTCTGCTTTGACGGCGTCGCCAGCCGGATCCAAGGGGCTGGCTTTGCCGACTTCCAGCAAGAGTTGTTCAACCTGTCGCGCCGGGCTTGGCTCAAACGCAAGCCGATCGAACATGGCGGGTTGCTCAAGTACGTCCACGATGGCGAGTTCCATGCCTACAACCCCGATGTCGTTGGCACCCTTCAAACGGCCGTTAAATCCGGGCACTACGAGGACTATCTGGCTTTCGCGCAAACCGTCAATACCCGCCCGGTCGCGGCTATCCGTGATCTGCTCCGCCTCAAGAAAAGCGACGATCCTATTCCCATCGCGCAGGTCGAACCTGCCGCCGGGCTTTACAAGCGCTTCGATTCGGCCGCGATGTCGATCGGGGCATTGAGCCCCGAAGCCCACAAAGCGTTGGCGACGGCCATGAACCGCCTCGGCGGCTATTCTAATTCTGGTGAGGGCGGCGAAGATCCCTGTCGCTTCAACAGCGAGCGCAATTCGCGGATCAAGCAGGTGGCATCGGGCCGCTTCGGGGTAACCCCGCACTACTTGGTCAACGCCGATGTCATCCAAATCAAGGTGGCACAAGGCGCCAAGCCCGGCGAGGGCGGCCAGTTGCCCGGCCACAAGGTCACCAGCGAGATCGCCAAGCTGCGCTTTGCGGTTCCCGGCGTTACCCTCATCTCGCCGCCGCCGCACCACGATATCTACTCAATCGAGGATTTAGCCCAGCTAATCTTCGACCTCAAGCAGGTCAACCCCGAGGCGCTGGTGTCGGTCAAGCTGGTCTCCGAGCCAGGCGTCGGCACCATCGCTACCGGCGTCGCCAAGGCGTACGCCGATCTCATCACCATATCCGGCTATGACGGCGGCACCGGGGCCAGCCCCCTCACCTCGGTCAAGTACGCCGGAAGTCCGTGGGAACTCGGGCTGGCCGAGACCCAACAGGCCTTAGTCGCCAACGGCCTGCGCCACAAGATCCGGCTTCAGGTCGACGGTGGTCTGAAAACCGGCCTCGATGTGGTCAAGGCCGCGATTCTCGGCGCAGAGAGCTTCGGCTTCGGCACCGCCCCGATGGTTGCACTAGGCTGTAAGTACCTACGGATCTGCCACCTCAACAACTGTGCGACCGGCGTTGCGACCCAAGATGAGACCCTACGCCGCGACTTCTTCAAAGGCCTGCCAGAACAGGTCATGAATTACTTCGTCGGTCTCGGCCAAGAAGTCAGGGAGTTGCTCGCCATGCTCGGGGTTGAACAGCTCACCGACCTTATCGGCCGAACCGAACTGCTGGAGGTCATCGAGGGCTTTACCGCCAAGCAGAGCAGACTTGATCTATCACCAGTACTCGCCAGCCCAACCCCGCTGGCGGGCAAGACGCTCTATTGCAGCGAGCCCAACACCCCATTCGACAACGCCGAGCTCAACGCCTCCTTGCTCGAATTGGCACTGCCTGCCATTGATTCGCGCTGCGGCGCTGAGATCCACCAGACCATTCGCAACACTGATCGCTCAGTGGGTGCCCGCCTATCTGGCGAGATCGCCAAGCGCTGGGGCAATCAGGGAATGGCTTCAGCACCGATCACCCTCAACCTGACGGGCACCGCTGGCCAGTCATTCGGGGTATGGAATGCTGGCGGCCTCAATTTGATCCTGACCGGCGATGCCAATGACTACGTCGGCAAGGGGATGACCGGCGGCCAAATCATCATCCGGCCACCGCTGGGCTCTGCCTTCAAGTCACACCAGTCAACGATTATCGGCAATACCTGCCTCTACGGCGCTACCGGCGGCAAACTGTTTGCCGCCGGCAAGGCCGGGGAGCGCTTTGCGGTACGTAACTCAGGCACCATCGCGGTGATCGAAGGCGCGGGGGACAACGCCTGTGAATACATGACCGGGGGCATAGTGGCCATTCTTGGCAAAACCGGGGTCAACTTCGGTGCCGGGATGACAGGGGGATTCGCCTATATCCTCGACGAGGACGGAGACTTTGCCGGTAGGGTCAACAGTGAGCTGGTCGAGGCCCTGCCGCTGTCCAAGCTCAAAATCCACCAGGAACACCTGCGCGGGCTGCTTGAACGCCATCTGGAACTGACCGGCTCCGATCGCGCCCAGGCAATCCTTGCCGAATTTGACCAGTGGATCCCCCGGTTCTACCTTGCCAAGCCGAAATCCGCCGACGTCAACACCTTGCTCGGGCACCAGAGCCGCTCGGCAGCCGAGCTCCGCGTTCAAGCACAATAGGAGGGAGACCGATGAGCCAGAACGTATACCAGTTTATTGATGTGGCCCGGATCGACCCGCACAAGAAGCCACTGAAAGTACGCAAGATCGAGTTCGTCGAAATCTACGAACCCTTTACCCAGCAGCAGGCCGGGGCCCAAGCTGACCGCTGCCTAGACTGCGGCAACCCCTATTGCGAATGGAAATGCCCGGTGCACAACTACATTCCCCAATGGCTTAAACTGGCCAACGAGGGACGGATCATCGAAGCCGCCGAACTGTCCCACCAGACCAATACCCTGCCCGAGGTCTGCGGCCGGGTCTGCCCGCAAGACCGGCTCTGCGAGGGCTCTTGCACCCTCAACGAGGACTTCGGGGCGGTGACGATCGGCAATATCGAAAAGTACATCACCGACAAGGCATTTGAGATGGGCTGGAAGCCTGACATGTCGCAGGTGGAATGGACCGAGCGCAAGGTCGCCATCGTCGGCGCGGGCCCTGCCGGCCTCGCCTGTGCCGACGTACTGGTGCGCAACGGGGTCAAGCCCGTGGTCTTTGACCGCTACCCCGAGATCGGCGGCCTGCTCACCTTCGGGATCCCCTCCTTCAAACTTGAAAAGAAGGTCATGGTCAATCGCCGCAAAGTCTTCACCGAGATGGGGGTGGAATTCAGGCTCAACACCGAAATCGGCAAGGATATCATGATGGCCGATCTGATCGCCGACTACGATGCGGTCTTCCTCGGTGTCGGGACCTACAAGAACATGCGAGCGGGCCTAGTCAACGAAGATGCGCCCGGCGTCTATGATGCCCTGCCGTTTTTGGTCGCCAATACCTATCGGGTCATGGAGCTGGAGGGAGACAGCCACTACATCGACATGCAAGGCAAGCAGGTGGTGGTACTCGGGGGTGGTGATACGGCTATGGACTGCGTGCGAACCTCAATACGCCAAGGGGCCAGCAAAGTGATTTGTGCCTACCGCCGAGACGAAGCCAATATGCCCGGCTCGAGGCGCGAGGTGAAAAATGCCCGAGAGGAAGGCGTCAGCTTCAAGTTCAACCTCCAGCCCATTGGCCTTGAGATCAATTCCCAAGGCCATATTTGCGGGGTAAGGATGGTCAAAACGGCACTAGGCGAGCCGGATGCGGCCGGACGACGACGACCCGAAACCGTGCCGGACAGCGAGCATGTTTTACCTGCCGATGCGGTGATCATGGCCTTTGGCTTCCAGCCCCATGCGATGCCGTGGCTGGCCGACTTCGATGTCGACCTCGATCAACAAGGGAGGATCATGACCCACAGTCAAAACAACATGGCCTTCCAGACCAGCAACCCGAGAATTTTTGCCGGGGGCGATGCCGTAAGAGGCTCGGATCTGGTGGTAACCGCCATCGACGAGGGACGTCGCGCCGCAGGCGGGATCCTCGACTATCTCGGGCTCTGAACCTCATCGCCACCTTGCGACTGCTTGGCAATTGGCCAGTTAGCCGTGGTACAATTAGCGCCATATCAAGCCCCCCGCTCCTCGGGGGGCTTTATCCACCTAACAAGAGACTCAATTGATGAAAATCGGCATTATCGGTGCGATGGAGCAAGAAGTTGCCATCCTGAAAGATCAACTGACCAACTGCGAAACCCACCAGAAAGCAGGTTGTACATTCTATACCGGTACCCTTAACGGCGCAGACGTCGTACTGCTGCAATCTGGGATCGGCAAGGTCGCCGCGGCGGTGGGTACAGCGATTCTGCTTGAAATTTTCCAGCCTGACGTCGTACTGAACACCGGCTCTGCCGGCGGTTTCGACAGCAGCCTGAATGTCGGTGATGTTGTTGTATCAACCGAAGTACGCTACCACGATGCTGACGTAACCGCATTCGGCTACGAAATCGGCCAAATGGCCCAGCAGCCAGCGGCTTTTGCTTCTGACAGCAAATTGATGGCAGTTGCCGAGCAAGCTCTTGCTGGCAGTGACATGCACGCCGTTCGCGGCCTGATCTGTACCGGTGATGCGTTTGTCTGCTCAGCAGAAAAGCAAGCCTTCATCCGTGACAACTTCCCAAGCGTAGTTGCGGTAGAAATGGAAGCGGCGGCGATTGCCCAGGCTTGTCACCAGTTCAACGTGCCTTTCGTGGTTGTACGTGCAATTTCTGATGTGGCCGACAAAGAATCACCAATGAGCTTCGACGAATTCCTGCCGCTAGCCGCACAGAGCTCATCTGTCATGGTTGCCAAAATGGTTGAGCTACTGAACGCATAATGAGTGACGCCATTGCATTAGTAACAGCCTACCCGACCCTGCTCGCGCTGTGGGGCGCACTGGCATTGCAATGGCTGTTGCCTATCCCGCCCCATCTGCATCCCTTGCAGGTGGGGCAACAATTAGCCAGTGCCATTGCCGCCAAAGTCATCAAATCCGATGATTCCCCTCGCCAGCAGCAACTGTCCGGCCTGCTTGCCTGGTGTCTGGTTTGGCTCACACCGCTGATTTTGCTAATTTGCGCCTACCAACTAGTCTGGTTCGAAGCGGCCTTTCACATCACGCTCCTCTGGCTTGCCCTCGGCTGGCGTGAAACCTCTACGTTCAGCAAACAGTTTATCCAGGCTTTCAACCGCGAGGACAAAACCGTTTGCCGCCTGCTACTCGGACTGCGCATTAACCGCCAAACCGATAGCCTGTCCCTGCTTGGGCTGGGCAAAGCCGCCGCTGAAACCTTGCTGCTTGGCTATGGCCGCCATGTTGCCGGTGTCTTGTTCTGGTACGCCCTTAGCGGTGGTATCGGCGCTCTTATGTACCGCCTTGCCGTGACCTTGGCGCGTACCTGGTCACCAAGACATCCCGGCTACCAATATTTCGGACTGCCCGCGGTACGCCTGCTGGCCGTCTTCGAGCTGATCCCGCTCCGCATTTTTGCGGTGTTGATTTGCCTTGGCCGTAACAGCAAGGCAGCGCTATCCGGGCTTGCCAGCCAAGGTGAAAATTGGCTACTACCGGGCCCGGGGTGGTTACTGGCCGCTACCGGTCACAAGTTATCCCTCTCTCTTGGCGGGCCTGCTATCTATCACCAAACCAAACGCGAACGGCCACGTATCGGTGGAAAAATTGCCCCGGCAGCACTGCATCTTGCCCAAATTGACCGCATCGCCAATACCCGTTTGCTGATCTGGGTACTGCTGCAATCACTGCTTTTGATACTATTTCAAGGGACTGTATAAATGCGCACCACGCTATTTAGCTTCTTCCTGCTCCTTGCCAGCCCGTTATCATTCGCGGCAGCCGAGCGGATCATCAGCCTTTCTCCCCATACCACTGAGCTCGCCTATGCCGCGGGCCTCGGCGACAAACTGGTTGCCGCAAGCGACTACAGCGACTATCCGGAAGCCGCCAAGCAGCTAGAACGGGTCGCCAACTACCGAGGGATCAAACTAGAGCGGATCATCGCCCTCAAGCCGGATTTAATCCTAGCCTGGCAAGGCGGAAACCCTAGCCGCGAGATGGCGAGGCTGGAACAGCTAGGCTACAAGGTGTATTACTCCAACCCTAAGACCCTCGACGATATCGCCACCTCGCTGGAGAACTTGAGCCAGTATGCTGCCGACCCGAGCATCGCCGAACGTGCCGCTAACCAATTTCGCCAGCAGCTGAACGAGATGCGGGCCAAGTATCACCACCAGCGCCCGGTTGGCTATTTCTACCAGTTGAGCGACAGCCCGATCATCACCGTGGCCGACAACAGCTGGCCGAGCCAGGTATTTACCCTTTGTGGCGGCCGTAATATCTTCGCGGAAAGCCCAGCCGCCTACCCGCAGGTCTCCGTTGAACAAGTGATACTTCGCCAGCCAGAGGTGATCTTCGGCACCGCCCATGCCACAGCCGATCCGCACCGCTGGAACCAGTGGCAGGATGAACTCCCATCCGTGGCTAACGGACACCTCTATACCCTGACTTCCGACTGGCTAAACCGGCCGACCCCAAGGACAATCAATGCCGTCAGGGAGGTCTGCCAGTACCTCGACTCGGTGCGCGAGGCTACACAGTGACAGGCCATAAAAATTCATTGTGAGAATCTTCACAAAGCCATCGCAACGAGTTGTGCGAAGGCCCATTAAACGTACAATCAGCGCGTTTGCCTTCTTCCCTATCAGCTTTCAACAGGTAACGTGATGCTAATCTATATTCTTGATATGTTCGGCACAGCCGTTTTTGCCGCATCGGGCGTCCTTCTAGCTGGGCGTTTACGGATGGATCCTTTCGGTGTTGTCGTGCTTGCTAGTGTGACGGCTATCGGTGGCGGTACCATCCGCGATATGGCTCTGGGTGCTACGCCTGTCTTCTGGGTCAACGATACCAATTACCTGTGGGTAATATTCGTTACCTGCCTGATCAGCATGGCGGCGATTCGCCGGCCACGGCATATGCCTTGGTGGATCCTGCCAGTTGCCGATGCTATCGGCCTTGCCGTCTTCGTCGCCATCGGTGTCGAAAAGGCATTGCGTTTCGGGGCAACGCCAATGGTGGCGGTGATCATGGGGGTAATGACTGGCTGTGGCGGCGGGGTGATCCGTGACGTTCTGGCGCGTGAAATACCTATGGTGCTAAGAACCGAGGTATATGCCACGGCCTGTATTGTCGGCGGTATTGTCCATACCACGGCACTGACTGTCGGTGTACAAGCCTCAGTCGCAACACTGGCCGGTATCATCACCACCTTGGTGATCCGTCTGGCCGCAATCCGTTGGCACCTGTCGCTACCGACCTTTGCCCTTCGCTCTTGACTCTAATCTACAACTATAAAAAAACCGCCGTAAGGCGGTTTTTTTATTCAGCGGTAGCCAATCAATTACTTGATGGTTACACGGGCAAACTTGCGCTTACCTACTTGGTACACTGCGGTACCAGCGGCTGGAACAAGTTTAGTGTCTTCGATCTTCTCGCCGTCTTGCTTTGCAGCACCTTGGCGGATCATACGCAGCGCATCAGACGTCGAATTAACCAGACCCGCATCTTTTAGCAGGTTGCTGATCGCAATACCGGCTTCGAATTCGAATTCCGGCATCTCTTCAGGCATCGCGCCTTTCTGGAAGCGGTTGATGAACTCTTGCTCAGCAGCTTCGGCATCCGCTTCGCTATGGAAACGAGCGATGATTTCTTTCGCCAGCAGGATCTTAACGTCACGTGGGTTCTTGCCAGCAGCAATATCTGCCTTGAACTGCTCGATCTCTTCCAATGGGCGGAAAGACAGTAGTTCGTAGTAGTTCCACATCAGATCGTCGGAAATCGACATGATCTTACCGAACATTTCAGTCGGGCTATCGGAGATACCAATGTAGTTGTTCGCTGACTTGGACATCTTCTTCTCGCCGTCCAAACCAACAAGCAATGGCATAGTCAGAACAACCTGAGGCTTCTGGCCATTGGCTTTTTGCAGCTCACGGCCCATCAGCAGGTTGAACTTCTGGTCGGTACCACCAAGCTCAACGTCTGTATGCATTGCCACTGAGTCATAGCCCTGCAGCAGCGGGTACATAAACTCGTGAATCGCAATCGGGCGACCTTCGTTGTAACGCTTTTTGAAATCGTCACGCTCAAGCATACGGGCAACAGTCTGGTTGGCCGCCAAGCGGATCATCCCTTCTGCACCTAGCTCAGACAACCAGCTTGAGTTGAACGCGATCTTGGTCTTTTCAGGATCAAGGATCTTGAATACCTGATCAGTGTACGACTTGGCGTTCTCGATAACCTGCTCACGCGTCAGTGGCGGGCGGGTTGTGTTTTTACCGGTTGGATCACCCACCATGGCAGTAAAATCGCCAATCAGGAAAGTGACTTCGTGGCCCAGCTCCTGGAACGTACGTAGCTTGTTCAGAATAACAGTGTGGCCAAGGTGGATATCCGGGGCCGTTGGATCCGCGCCCAGTTTGATTCGAAGTGGACGGTCTTCTTTTAGCTTGGCAATCAGCTCTTCTTCCGGAATCAGCTCATCAACACCGCGCTTAATTTCAGCTAATGCTTGTTCAATGCTGGCCATTCTTGTTTGCTCCCACAGAATTGGCAAAAAAGTCATAATCCTCAATCTTACTTGAATAGCGATGTTTTTTGAAACCAGTTAGACTACAGGGGTCCTATTTTTTCCGAAATCGTAAAAAAACCACTCATGCCGATATCGATATTCCGCCGGTTGCCACGGATGCACCAACTTCTTATTGCCTCGCTCAGTACGGTTATCGTTTTGCTGATGCTCTGGCCAAACAACGAAAGCCGAAGTCAACCCGAGCGAAAATTTGAAATAGGCAAGCTTTATCCGCTCGATATCGACCATTCTGCCTTGGCAATGCGGCCAATGGAAAACAATGAAACGCCACTCGTCCCGTCCCTAACCTGGAAAGAGCACAAGATAAAATCAGGCGAAAGTCTAGCCGTGGTTTTTGACAAAGTCGGCTTGAGTCCGAGCACACTCTACCGTCTGGTTAATGCCGATCAGGGAACCAAGGGGCTCACCGACCTGCGCCCGGGCGATAAGCTACGCTTCGGCTTTGACGAGAACAACGAACTGATCCAGCTTATCCAACCCAAGAGCGTCACTGAAACCCTTGTCGTCACCCGTACTGCTGACAGCTATTTCTCAAAGGTTGAGTCGAAGAAGGTCGATACCCAGCTCAATTTCGCCCAAGCGGTGATCACCAGTAGCTTCTGGAGTGCTGCCGACAAAGCCGGGCTGACGGCCAACCAAATCATGGAGATCGCCGGGCTCTTCGGCTGGGATATCGACTTCGCCCTTGATATCCGCCAAGGGGACAGTTTCTCTGTACTTTTCGAAGAGCAATTCGTTGAAGGCGAGGCCATCGGCCGAGGTGATATCATTGCCGCGACCTTTACCAACCTCGGCCAGACGTTCACCGCCATCCGCAGTGAAGATGGCAAGTACTACGACCAATTCGGCAGTGCAATGCGCAAGGCCTTCCTTCGCTCGCCGATCAACTTCCGCTACGTCAGCTCGAACTTCAACCCTCGCCGCCTCCACCCTGTGACGGGCAAAGTCCGCGCCCACCGCGGCACCGACTACGTCGCCCCGGTAGGCACGCCGATCTGGGCCGCCGGTGATGGCGTGGTAATGAAATCTGCCTACAACAAATTCAACGGCAACTATGTCTTCATCCGCCACAGCTCGACCTACATTACCAAGTACCTCCATATGACCAAACGCAAAGTCAAAACTGGCCAGCGGGTGAAACAGGGACAGGTGATCGGCACGCTAGGTGGAACCGGACGGGTAACAGGCCCTCACCTGCACTACGAATTTTTGGTTAATGGCGTCCACAAGAACCCGCGTACAGTAAAACTGCCGCAGGCTCGCTCGCTTAAAGGGCAGGAGAAACGCAAATTCATTGAGTATGCCAACGAGCGACTGGCCCAACTCAACCAATTCAGCCAGCTGATTGCCGACAACAGCCCGCTCATCAACAACCGCAGCTAGCGTTGGGCATTTGACTTGCGTACAACAATAAAAAAACCGCCCGAGGGCGGTTTTTTTGTATTATCGTCAAGCCGGTAGGGACGACTTACACGCTGAACGATGCACCACAGCCACAGGTAGTCGTGGCGTTAGGGTTGTTCACGAAGAAACGCGAACCTTCCAGACCTTCGGTGTAATCGACGGTACCGCCGATCAGGTACTGCAGGCTCATTGGGTCAACAACCAATGTCACACCGCATTTCTCGATGGTGGTATCACCGTCATTCACTTTCTCATCAAAAGTAAAACCGTACTGAAAACCGCTACAACCACCGCCAGTGATATAGACGCGTAGTTTCAGATCCGGGTTTTCTTCCTCGGCGATCAGCGTTTTGACCTTGTTCGCTGCAACATCGGAAAAATTCAGCGGCAAGTTGGCATCGCTCATTAAAAACCTCTCATATACGTTGGGTCATTGCGGTGATTATCTAATACCTGAGTAATACGTTCAAGTATTGACCGCCTCCGACTGCTCTCGGTGGGCCATTTTTTCCTTTTCTATCGTCCGATGCAACAGCTGAGAGTAAATAGGCTGCCCGCCGAGCACCTGGGCCAGCATGGTTGCCCCCAAAGTGGTAATAATCAGCGGCAGGATCAAATGGTAGTTATTGGTCATTTCGATCACCAGCAAGATACCGGTGATCGGCGCCCTTACCGTCGCGGCAAACAACGCGCCCATACCGGCAATGGCAAACATACCTGGCTGAAGCCCCAAATCAGGGAAATAGTGCTGGGCAACGGCACCGAAGAAAGTACCGAACAGGGTTCCCAAGGCCAGCATCGGGGCAAAAATCCCCCCCGGTGCTCCCGAACCGAAACAAATCAAGGTCGTTGCGACACGGGCAACGAACAGCAAGAACAACAGGCCCACCCCATACTCGCCATTCGTGGCACTTGGGATCAAGGCGATACCGCCACCGGTGAGCTCTGGCAAATACAAGAGCAGCAGACCAAATACCCCGCCAAGCACACTGCCGGTGATCAGATAGCGGCGACGGTTGTTGCGGTGGATCTTGACGAACATATCCTGAGTCAAGGTGACCAATTTGTTGAACACAACCCCGAAGACCCCGAAGGCCATACCGAGCAGCAGGAACAACCACAGCGAGCGCAGCACTGGCGCATCGTACTGTGGCATGGAGATCACTGCCTCCTGGCCGGATAGGCTCCGAAATACAAGATTGGCAGTCACCGCCGAAATCATCACGCACTTGATGGAAATCAAGCTATAGCGAAACTGCGGCCGCATCTCTTCGACCACGAACATAATCCCGGCCAACGGCGCATTGAAGGCCGCGGCCAGACCACCTGCCGCCCCTGAGGCAAGCAAGGCATGGCGGCCTTCCTTGTCACGCAAGCGGAACATATCTGACACCATTCGGCCAATATTGCCGCCCATCTGAACCGATGGGCCCTCGCGGCCTAGTACCATCCCCGATCCCAGCGCCCCGAGGCCGCCGATAAATTTCACCGGCAGCACCCGCCACCAGCGAACCGGGCGCAGATCATCCATCGCCCCTTCAATCTCGGGGATCCCTGAACCACCAGCTTCTGGCGCAAAACGGTGCACGAGGTAATACCCCAACAGGGCAAGTAAGGCGCTGATCAAAAAAGCGGACAACCACAGCGGCAACATACTGCTGAACTCGGCCCGGAGCCACTCGGTGCGCTGTTCGGAAATCCAATGCACACAAATCTCGAACAGGGTCGACAACAGCCCGGCCCCCACCCCTACCAATGCAGAGAGGAAAAGTACCGAAACAGGGGTCTTATCCCGAGAAAGGAACCGCCTGACCAGCCCGCTAGGCTGCAAACGTTCAGACGCAGGAGTGCCTTGATTTATATCAGTCATGAGTTAGCCGCACATTTTTGAGAGTTTTCCCGGAGCCGGGACTAGATGGAGTCTGCCTCCTGCCGCTGGCTAGCTGCTGGGCTGGCATCATTGGACAAGGGCAATCTGATAAAAGGATAGTCCCTGTGAAGAAAAATGAATATAACCATTGTTGGAAACTAGCATTGCATCCTTGTGCGCCCCGTGTACGGTCACACCTAGGACGTAGCAACTTTGAAACATTGCCAGACCCTAGTACAATGCCCGAAGTTCACATTGGACATTGTCAATAACAGGATACCCCGATGAGCAAATCCGCTGATTTATTTGCCAAAGCGCAACAAACGATCCCTGGTGGCGTTAACTCGCCTGTACGTGCATTCGCCGGTGTCGGCGGCAGCCCGCTGTTTATCGATCGTGCTGACGGCGCCTATATCTTCGATGCTGACGGCAAAGCCTACATCGACTACGTTGGCTCATGGGGCCCGATGATCCTGGGTCACAACCACGTGGCAATCCGCGACGCTGTTATCAAAGCCGCCCAGCAGGGCCTGAGCTTCGGCGCACCGACCGAAATGGAAATCACCATGGCCGAGCTAGTTTCCAAGCTGGTTCCGTCAATGGAAATGGTCCGTATGGTGAGCTCGGGTACCGAGGCGACCATGAGTGCAATCCGTCTGGCCCGTGGCTTCACCGGCCGCGACAAGATCATCAAGTTCGAGGGCTGCTACCACGGCCACGCCGACTGCCTGCTTGTAAAAGCCGGCTCTGGCGCACTGACTCTTGGCCAGCCAAGCTCTCCGGGTGTCCCTGCAGATTTCGCCAAGCACACCCTGACATGCACATTCAACGACCTTGACTCGGTACGCGAAGCATTCGTTGAGAACCCTGATCAGGTTGCCTGTATCATCGTCGAGCCAGTTGCCGGCAACATGAACTGCATTCCACCGGTACCGGGCTTCCTTGAAGGTCTGCGTACTATCTGTGACGAGTTCGGCGCGCTGCTGATCATCGATGAGGTAATGACCGGTTTCCGCGTGGCCCAAGGCGGTGCGCAGGCTTACTACAACGTTAAGCCTGATCTAACAACGCTGGGCAAGGTCATCGGCGGCGGTATGCCTGTTGGTGCCTTCGGCGGACGCCGCGACGTGATGGAATACATCGCACCGACCGGCCCGGTTTACCAAGCTGGTACCCTATCGGGCAACCCAGTTGCGATGGCGGCAGGTTATGCCTGCCTGAGCGTACTGACCGAAGAAGGCAACGAGGCCCGTCTGGCCAATATTACCCAGCGTCTTGCCGAAGGCTTCCAGTCATTGGCTGACAAATACGGTATCCCGATGATCACGCACCAGGTCGGCGGCATGTTCGGCTTCTTCTTCACTGATCAAGAAAGCGTGACCTGCTACGGCGACGTAGCCAAGTGTGATGTGGAACGCTTCAAGCGCTTCTTCCACCTGATGCTTGAAAAGGGCGTTTACCTTGCACCATCGGCTTACGAGGCTAGCTTTACCTCGCTGGCTCACGGCGACAAGGAAATCGAAGCAACTCTTGAGGCTGCCGAGTTTGCCTTTGCCGCACTGGCAGCGGAAGCAAAATAAGGCCCACGGCCATGAATCGACAAAGCCGCTCACAATGAGCGGCTTTTTTTGTTATCAACCTTGCCAGAAGACCAGAGCCATCGCGGCAAGGGCAACCAAAACCCAGACGGCCAAGGGGATCCGCCGCTTTTTCTTGTCATCACAACCGCAGTCACAGCAACCCATCATCCACCCTTCGTAGAAATAATCCCCGGGAATACAGCGAATTGATTACCTGTTTCTTGCCGGGGTGTTGTAATCTTAACCACAAAAAACTTTAACCGCTCAGAAGGATACCGCTGTGCCCAAGCCATTTAAAGTGGAATCGCGCCATTGGGTGCTGATGCTTGCACTTGGCCTCGCCGCTTACGCCAGTTACCAACTTATCGCTCCCTACCTCGGGCCGATTGTGATGGCATTTATCATCTCGTTGTTGTTCCACCCGCTCCACTGCCGGATCGACCGCCTGATGCCCCGCTCCCCGAATATGTCGGCGGTACTATCGTGCTTCATGCTGACGGTGATCATCGTCATCCCGATGCTTGTGGTATTCAGCTCCATCCTCCATCAGGGCACGACCTTCTCGCGCACCAGCTATGATTGGCTGACCAACGGCGGGGTACACGATGTACTGTCCCACCCTTATGTGGTCAAGCTGCTGGCATTCCTTGATAAGTATCTGCCTTTCGAACCGCTGGACACCCAAGCGATGGTGCAGAAGATCGCCGGGATGGCCTCCAAATTCGGCGCCCAATTACTCAATGTCAGTGCCAAGTTCCTCGGCGATGCCACAGGTTTCGTTGTCAACTTCATGCTGATGCTGTTTGTGCTGTTCTTCCTGCTCCGCGATCATGACAGCATTGTCTCGGCAATCCGCCATGTCCTGCCGCTATCGCGCAGCCAAGAAGATGCCGTCCTCAACGAAGTGGAAAAAGTGGCTAAATCAGCGGTGCTGGGATCGTTTCTGACCGCACTTGCCCAAGGTTTTGCCGGTGGTTTCGCCATGTGGATGGCAGGCTTCCCGGGGCTTTTCTGGGGCTCGATGATGGCGTTCGCCTCGCTGATCCCAGTTGTCGGCACCGCCTTGATCTGGCTACCTGCGAGCCTTTACTTACTGCTTATCGGGCAGTGGGAATGGGCGCTGTTCCTTGCCGGTTGGGGCGCGATAGTCGTCGGTTCTATCGACAACTTCCTGCGGCCATTACTGATGCAGGGCAGCTCGGGCATGAGCACCCTGCTGATTTTCTTCTCGATCATCGGCGGCCTCAATGTCTTCGGCCTGATCGGCCTGATCTACGGCCCAATTATTTTTGCCGTGACACTGGTACTATTCAAACTCTACGAGGTGGAATTCCAAGACTTTCTCCGCCATCAAGACGAGAACTGATTGGCTACCACTGGCCGGGGACTCCCCCGGCTTTCCTTAGGGCGTGATTTGTGGAACAATTCGCGCCCCAAATGACCGATGATTCTACCCGAGGCCGTTATGACCTACAGCGCTGCAAGCCAAGTGGCTGCCCGCCAAATCGAGTTCTTTGACAACCGTAAAGTACTGGTTGCCGGAGAGCTGTCTGATACCTTCCCGATCGAGCTGACTCGGGTCGCACAGTCGGTAACTGTGTTTACGACCAATTACGGTTCATACCTCAATCTTGCCAAGCACCCGGCACTAACCGCCGTATTCGGGGCCTGCTTCGAGCAAGAGGCCGACATCGACATGGTGTTGCTGTACTGGCCGAAGGCCAAGGCTGAGGCCGAGTACCTGCTTGCCATGCTGATGGCAAAATTCGGACCGGGGACAGAAATCTGTATCGTCGGGGAAAACCGCAGTGGTGTGCGAAGTGCAGAAAAACTGTTTGCCGACTACGGCAGCTTGACCAAATACGACTCAGCCCGCCGCTGCAGTTTCTACTGGGGTCGCTGTGACAATGCCCCTGCGGAATTTACCATCTCAGACTGGTTCCGCAGCTACCCGATCAAAGTCGCGAATACTGAACTGACTATCCGCTCCCTGCCGGGGGTATTCAGCCATGGCGAGCTGGATTTAGGCTCCAAGCTGCTACTTGAGACCCTACCTTCTCTATCCGGCCGCGTCCTCGACTTTGGCTGCGGTGCCGGCGTTATCGGTGCGGTAATGAAAGCCAACAACCCTGAGATCGAGCTGACGTTGTGCGATATCAGTGCCCTGGCGATTGCATCGGCAGAAGAAACTTTCCGAGCCAACCAGCTTGAGGCAAACTTCCGTCCGACCGACGTTTTTGCCAATATTGACGGAGCGTTCGACTATCTGATCAGCAACCCGCCTTTCCATGCCGGGCTGAAAACCTTCTATGCGGCAACGGAAGACTTCATCGCCCAGTCACCGGCGTACCTGACTGATGCAGGCCAACTGCTTATCGTCGCCAACAGCTTCCTGCAGTACCCGCCGCTGATCGAGGCAAGCCTGGGTGAGTGCAACACTGTGGCCAAAAACAATAAGTTCTGTATTTACGCCGCAAAAAAATAAACCAAGACGCCGGTATTCATACCGGCGTTTTACTACCGACCTGGCCATCTGGGTTAAATAACCCTCAAACTACCGTTAAATCCGTCAATTTTGTGTGGCGGCACACGCTTCAATCATCACTTCCTTGCCTGCAAAAAAAAACTCCGTATAAGGGTATATTGCTTCCTCCGGCCCGGCGCCTTCCGTTAATTCCGTCAATCTTGGCGTTGGAAGCTATCACCTAGATATCAATATTAATCAAAAAGTTAATACCATAAATTCACTGGTAATTCAGGCACAGGAATGCAGAATACTACTCGCTTCAAACGTCTTCAGCATACGCTGATGTTGGCCTTTCTGGTTCTCAGTATCACCCCCCTTATCCTCTCTGCGCTTTTCTTCCTCCGATCGCACAGCACCGACTTGGTCCAACAAAGCACCAATCACTTGGCCTCCTTGCTGGACAATCAGAAAAAACAGCTCAGTGACTTCTTTACGGCACGGGAATCAGAAGTACAAAGCTTTGCCCGCTCGGAACTCGCCAATGCCAGCGGCGGGCGTTTCTACGGGCTCGTAGGGGCATATCACCAGCTCGGCGACATAAATGCCCAGCTCAGCAAAACAGGTCGGGCGCGCTATTTCAGCGAAACACTGACGACCAAGAGCAACTTGACCCAGACCGCCAGCAACTATGTCGGTCATGAACGCTACCGACTGATGTATAAGCGCTACAACTGGGCTTACGACGAGTACCTCAAACGCTCGAACTTCAGTGATATCCTATTGGTTGATCTAAAAGGGAATATTGTCTATTCCGCTTACACCCCCGAGATGTTCAGTATCAACCTGGATCAAACGACGCAGCCCTATCCGGCCCTGAGCAAGACCTTTGCCGCTATCAAGGCCAAAACCGAAAGTAGCAGCAACGAGCCGGATCAGGTCCCAGTTGTCTTTACTGACTTCAGCACGGAGCCTGGGCAGCAAGATCTTGCCGCTTGGTTTGCCGCCCCCATTATTCAACAGGGGTACCTGCATAGCTATGTCTTCTTCCGGCTCGACAACCATGTCATCAGCGAGTTGCTTGGGACCACCAGCAATGGGGCCCACTCAGTCCAGACCCTGTTAGTCGGCCAAGATCACCACTCTCGGCTGCCAGCCACTGCCAACGAGCCCAAAACCTATTCAAGCCAAAGTATTGATCAGGCGCTGTCGGGCAACCACGGTGTCGGCAGTTTTACCAACTTCAGCGGTATCTCGGTACTGAGTGCCTTTTCCCCGGTCAAAATCATGGGGAGCGAATGGGCGCTGGTTGTGGAATTGCCGGAAAAAGAAGCCTTTGCTCGGATCCACCAGCTAGAAATCATATTCCTCGTCGCGATGGTAACGGCAATTATTCTGGTGATTATCGCCTCGCACTGGCTCTCTAACTCGATCACAGCCCCTCTGCTGCGTCTGACCTGGGCCGCCGAACGCGTATCGGCCGGAGATATGGATCAGAAAATAGAAAGTACCGACCGCAGCGATGAAATCGGCCGACTGGCAATCAGCTTTGCCCGGATGCAATCATCAATCAGGGAAAAAATGATCCTGATCCGTGAGCAGAACACCAAGCTTGAACACAACCTCCAGCTTATTCAGCAAAAGAACAATGAGCTGCAAACTGCTGACAAGCTCAAAGATGAGTTCCTCGCGACGACCTCCCATGAACTCCGCACCCCTTTGCATGGCATGGTCGGTATCGCAGAGTCGCTGCTCGCTGGTGCCAATGGCCCCGTCCAGCGCTCCCAGCGACGCCAGCTGGAAATCATGATCAACAGCGGCCAGCGTCTCACCAACTTGGTGGACGATCTGCTCGATTACCACAAAATGCGCTACGGCGACATGGATATACAAAAACAAGCCGTCGACGTGGCCTCGGCCGTCCGTCTGGTGCTTGAGTTGTCCGGGCACCTGCTTGGCAGCAAACCAGTCAGAATTATCAATCAGATCCCTGATGACCTGCCACCGATTGCCGGCGACGAACAGCGCCTGGAACAAGTCCTTTATAATCTGGTGGGCAATGCCATCAAATACACTTCTGAAGGCAAAATTATTTTGTCTGCCACCATGCTGGAAAACCAGCTACGGATTCAGGTCGTCGATACCGGACAGGGGATCCCGCCCGATCAGCTCGAACATATTTTCGAGCCGCTGACCCAAGCCAATACCCACTCGGCCCAGTACCGTCAGGGATCTGGCCTTGGACTGTCAATAAGCAGACAACTCATTGAATTAATGGGGGGAAGGCTTTATGTCAGCAGCCAGCCGATGATTGGAACCACATTCAGTTTCACTCTCAACCTTGCTTCAAAGCAAGAAATCGCCGAGAGCCAGCTCAACAGCCGCAACCAGCATTTTCAGGCTCCAAACTGCGAAACGGCAATCAATGATATTGATGATATCCCGGAAAACCCAGACGGTGATTTATTGCTGGTTGTCGATGACGAGCCGGTGAACCTGCAGGTATTGAAGAACTTCCTCCGGCTCGAAGGATACCGCGTTGCAACGGCAGAAAGCGGCCCGCAGGCGCTCAAAATGATCGAGGAAAACCCACCAGCCCTGTTGCTGCTCGATATCATGATGCCGGATATGTCCGGCTATGAAGTCTGCGAGCAGCTTCGCCAACGCTACAGCATGACTGAGCTGCCGGTCATCATGCTGTCGGCCCTTGGCCAGGTGCAGGACCGGATCCGCGGATTCGAATCCGGGGCCAATGACTATCTCACCAAGCCATTCAACAAAGAGGAGCTCACTGCCCGTATAGGCGCCCATCTCAAGGCGGGACAAACCGAGATCCAGCGCAGGGAGAACCAACGCCTAGCCGAGGAAATTGCCCGCCGCGAGGCTGTCGAGGCTGGCCTGCTAGAGACCCAAAGCCGCCTGCTCGGGCTGTTGGAGTCCACCAATGAAGCTATTATCTGCATCCAGAGTGGAGGAAGGATTCGCTATGCGAACAGTGCTGCCGGCAAACTGTTTAATCGCTCACCCGAACATATCGAACGCCACCATATCGAAGATATTCTGGCTACCCACCTGCCGGAGGATATCCACACTCTGCACCATTTCCACGGCGAACTGATGTTCCGGATTGGCGACTCGCTCACAACGCTCAATACTGACGTCATCAACTTGCCGGAAGCCTCTGGCCTACAACGGATGTTCATCTTCGACAACCAAGGCCAAACTGACAGCCACCGGATTGAAGTGCTAGAGAATGCTGTTGATGTCCTTTCCGACTATGCCTTCAATGGCGACAAGGGCAACCTAGAGAAACTCCGCCACTTAGGAGACGAATTTCAGAATATTGCCAACAAGCTGGGAGACGGGGGCAAAAGCAAGCAAGACACCATGCGCGATCTGGTTGTTGATGTCATGAAGCAAACCCTCAAGCACTGGGAAACCTGCACCGGAAAAACAAAGTTTGACCTAGCCGAAGAAAGCGGGCTGTGGCGGGTGTACCTTGATCGAAGCACCCTACAAACTCGGACCCTTGATAAGTACCTCCACTTAGAGAGTCTACCCAAGACCCCGCGCTGGCGTAACGTACTTAGCACCGTAGATTTTGTTTTGGACCGCTGCCCGGCATCCTCTCCGGCGCAACAGCAGCTCAATCAGGCCAAAGAGCGACTTCAGCAGCTCATCAGTCAATAGCCGCTAAGCCCACTTCTGCGCCCATGTCCCCTCTCTTTCAAGCCCGTCTCTGACGGGCTTTTTTTCGACCCAAATTAATACCCCAAAAACGGAAAAAAGCGCTTTCCTACCCCCTCTAGACAGTGTTCAAAAACACACCGATTTGTCGACAAACCCCGTAGATAACGGCCATAACGCTGAAATGTTTCAGGTTATGAGAAGCCAATCACAACAAATCCAAGGCAAAAATTTTCCGCAGGCAAATAACCATAGAAAACTCACTTGTTGCATTCTCGCCACAAACCAAGATTTTAAGTTATTGTTTTATAATTAAATATTTTACAAAAAGAAATGAAACAGACTTTAGTGTCAAACCTATAAACGTGATATCCAGCACAGGAGATCGCCAGTTTCGAGTCAGATCACAGTCCGAAATTTACGTTTTTGACGGTACCGGCTAAGAATTTAACGTTTTTAACGAGAAACCTGATTGACCGTTTTGACAATCAGGAGTCTCCTTAGGGCACACAGAGCCTACAAGGCCATTTGTTCGGGAATGTTCCACCGCTTGAACAAAGTAGGGTCTGCAACCCCGTTGATGTCGATACTAAGACGGGCTTTTTCCAAACAAGTGAAACTAAAAGCAAAGAGTAAGGAACAGCTATGCTTGCCAATATAAAGAAAACCCAGTTAGCGCTAGCCGTTGTAGCAGCAGCTTCAACAATGTTAACAGCCCCAGTGGCTTCAGCTGCGGATCGCACTGAGCTAACAATGGTACCTAAGTTCTACCCAACCTTTGTACGTAACTTCAACCCGTACCTACAAACTCAGCTAGACACTACCTATGACTTCATTTTCGAGCCATTGGTTGTGTTCAACGAGCTGAAAGGCAATGAGCCAGTCATGCGTCTTGCAAAGAACTACTTCATGACTGATGACCTAATGAACGTCACCTTCGAAATTCGTGATGGCGTGAAGTGGTCTGACGGTAAGCCTTTCACTGCGAAAGACGTTGCGTTCACATTCGACCTTCTTAAGAAACACCCAGAGCTTGACCGTACCGGTATCAATGCCCGTCTGAAAGGCGTGAAGGCACAGGGCGACAAAGTAACCTTCAGCCTAACTGAAGCGAACTCTAACGTTCCTTACCTGATTTCTAAAGTGGCTGTTGTTCCTGCACACGTATGGAGCAAAGTGAAAGATCCAACGCGCTTCACCAACGAAAACCCTGTTGGTACTGGTCCGTTCACAGAAATCGACACGTTCACTCCTCAGCTATACACCCAATGCCGTAACCCTAACTACTGGGATAACGCTAACCTAGACGTTGACTGTCTACGCCTGCCTCAGGTTGGCGGTAACGACCAGTTCCTAGGTCAGGTACTAAGCGGTCAGTTCGACTGGTCTTACGCTTTCATTCCTGATGTGGACAGCACATACGCAGCAGCGAATCCTAACAACAAGTACTGGTACCCAGCTGGCGGTACTCAGGCATTCATGTTGAACTACAACACGCCTAACAAGGGTAACCACGAAGCGATCAATGATATTGATTTCCGTCGCGCCTTCTCTATGGCTATCGACCGTGAAACTATCATCGACATCGCATTCTACGGCGGCGGTGTAGTGAACGACTACGCATCTGGTCTGGGCCAGGCATTTGCTTCATGGTCTGACAACGGCGTGTACGAGAAATACAAGCCATTCATGACTTACAACGTTGCAAACGCCAAAGCACTTCTTAAGAAAGCTGGCTACAAAGACACCAACGGCGATGGCTTTGTTGAAACGCCAACTGGCAAGCAGATCGAGCTTTCTATCCAATCACCAAACGGTTGGACAGACTTCAACAACACAGTACAGCTAAGTGTTGAAATGCTTCAGGAAGTCGGCATCAAGGCGAAAGCCAGCACACCTGACTTCTCAGTGTACAATCAGGCAATGCTTGACGCGACTTATGACGTGGCTTACACCAACTACTTCCACGGTGCAGATCCATACACCTACTGGGATAGCGCGTACCACTCACGCTTCATGTCTAACGAAGGTATGCCTCGTTTCGCCCTACACTACTGGAAGAACGAGCAGCTAGATAAGCTATTAGATGGCTTCTACAAGACAGCAGACCGTGATGAGCAGCTTGAGATCGCTCACGGCATCCAGAAGATCATTGCAGAGAACCAAGTAACTATCCCTGTAATGTCTGGTGCTTACACATCTCAATACAACACAGCACGCTTCACTGGTTGGTGGAACGAGAAAAATCCGAAAGGACGTCCAATGCCAATCACCAATACCCAAGAGCGTCTACTGCAAGTACTTGACCTAAAACCTAAAGCGTAATTATTCGCGATTTGCGGTGCGCACCTTGCGCACCGCCCTTTCAACCTTCCCCCCTTAGATAGAATCAATGGCCAGTGGTCAGGGAAGAGTGTGTCTGAAATCTGGTTGGAGTAACTGGATAATTTAAGGTGTGAGTTATGGGATTTTTTATACGCAGGCTTAGTTTTTATGGGATTGCGCTGCTGTTCGCAGTAACAATTAACTTTATCATTCCCCGGGCAATGCCAGGGGATCCAGTCACCATGATGTTTGCCAATGCATCGGTACAGGTGACCCCAGAACGTATCGCAGCAATGAAAGAGCTGCTGGGCTTTGTTGATGGCCCGATTTACCAACAGTATCTAATTTACCTGAAAGGGATTTTGTCTTGGGATCTTGGTATCTCAATTCAGACCTACCCGCAAACGGTTAACGATGTACTGGGCAACGCGGTCGGCTGGTCGCTATTCCTTGCCGGTACAGCGGTAATCCTAGCATTCTGTATCGGCTCGAGCCTTGGTGTCTTCGCAGCGTGGAAACGCGGCAGCAAATATGACGCATTCATTTCTCCGGGGATGATGGTTGTACAGGCTGTTCCACCGGTAGTAGTCGCTATGCTGGTGCTCTATACCTTTGCTATCGGTACCAAATGGTTCCCGTCTACCTATGCTTATACCCCTGGTACAACCCCTGACTGGACCAGTCTGGATTTCTACCTTGATGTTGGTTACCACGCCGTACTGCCACTGTTCTGTGCCACTATCATCCAAATCGGCGGCTTCCTGATCAACATGCGTAACAACATGATCAACCTGCTAAACGAAGACTATATCACCATGGCCAAAGGTAAGGGCCTGAGTGAAAACCGCGTCGTCTTCAAATACGCCGCACGTAACGCGATGCTGCCAAGTGTTACCGCCCTGTCGATGGCAATTGGTATGGCCATCGGTGGCCAGCTGATTATCGAAATGATCTTCAACTACCCGGGCCTTGGCACTGTGCTGCTCAATGCCATCAATACTCGTGACTACCAAGTACTTCAAGGCCAGCTGCTGATCATGACTATGTTCATGCTGTTCTTCAACTTCATGGCTGACATTCTTATCGTTGCTCTGGATCCTCGCCTACGCAAGGGAGGCAAATAATCATGAAAGGACTAATCAAGCTACTCTCAGGTAATGCCAAAGCTATGTTTGGCCTAGGTATCATCGCTATCTTCATTTTGAGTGCAATCTTTGCACCTCTACTGACCGAGTTCGCACCGGACAAACGTACAGGCAACCCGCACGAATACCCAGCATTCGTGGTCAAAGCGGCACAAAGCAACCCTGACGGCTGGGTTGCCACCAACCTCGCTGACAGCAAACGTACTTTGCGGATGTCAAAAGACGCAGAGCACGTCATGGGAACAACCCGCATGGGACGTGACGTATGGTCTCAGGTGGTATACGGCGCTCGCACATCACTTGCCGTAGGCTTCGGTGCAGGCTTTATGGTCTGCTTCCTAGCCACCGTGATCGGGGTCTCTGCTGGCTACTTCGGTGGTCGTGTCGATGACATTCTGTCGGCGGCCATGAACGTCATGCTGGTTATCCCGCAGCTGCCATTGCTGTTCGTTATCGCGGCCTTTATCGGCCAGGCGGGCCCGCTCACCATCGCCATCGTGATCGGGATGACCTCCTGGGCATGGGGTGCCCGTGTTGTACGCGCCCAAACCCTGTCTCTGCGTGAAAAAGAGTTCGTCAAGGCTGCCGAAGTACTGGGCGAGTCCTCAGTCCGCATTATCTTCGTCGAAATCCTGCCGAACCTAATCTCCATTGTCGGCGCAAGCTTCATCGGTTCGGTCATGCTTGCCATCATGACCGAAGCCACCCTGTCGTTCCTTGGCTTGGGTGACCCGAACTCCATCAGCTGGGGTGTCATGCTCTACAACGTCCAGACCTCATCATCCATGCTGGTCGGCGCTTGGTGGGAACTGCTTGCTCCATGTTTGGCCCTAACCTTCATTGCAATCGGCTTGGCAATGCTTAACTTTGCCGTCGATGAAATCGCCAACCCACAGCTTCGCTCGCACAAAGGCATGCGTCGCTGGCAGAACATGGCCAAAGAAAACCAGAAACAAGCTCAGGCAACGATTGAGCCTCAGCCAGCCCTTCAAGGGGGAGAGAAGTAATGACAAACCCACAAATTTCAATCCGCAACCTGTGTGTTGACTATATTACCGACGCGGGCGATGTCCGCGCGGTAAACAACGTAAGTTTTGACATCGGTAAAGGGGAAGTCTTCGGCCTGGCTGGCGAGTCAGGTTGTGGTAAGTCAACTGTTGCCTTCTCGCTGATGCGCCTTCATAAGCCGCCAGCGTTCATTACCGGTGGCGAGGTTATCTTCGACGGTCACGGTGACATCCTGAAGTTCAACGAGCATCAGATGACGGCGTTCCGCTGGAGCCAGATCTCCATGGTCTTCCAGAGTGCGATGAATGCCCTCAACCCGGTTCTGACCATGGAAGAGCAGTTCTGCGACGTGATCATGCGCCACACCAGCATGAGCCGTGAACAGGCTGTCCGCCGTGCGCAAGGGCTGCTGGAAATCGTCGATATCCACCCAGATCGCCTGCGTGACTACCCGCACCAGTTCTCTGGCGGTATGCGCCAGCGTCTGGTAATTGCCATCGCTTTGGCTCTCAACCCTAAAATGATCATCATGGATGAGCCGACAACGGCCCTTGACGTGGTGGTACAGCGCGAGATCCTGCAGAAGATCTACGCCCTGAAAGAGGAATTCGGGTTCTCTATCTTGTTCATTACCCATGACTTGTCACTGATGGTCGAGTTCTCCGACCGCATCGGCATCATGTACTCGGGTGAACTGGTCGAGGTCGCGCCATCCAAGCAGATCCTAGAAACCCCGTTCCACCCATATACCGAAGGTCTGGGAAGCTCATTCCCGCCTCTAACTGGCCCGAAAACACGTTTGACAGGTATCCCTGGTAACCCGCTGAACCTACTGGAAGTCCCTACCGGCTGTCGCTTCCAGGCCCGTTGTAGCAAAGCCCATGATGCCTGCTTCAGACAAGCAACACAGTTGCGTCAACTTGAGCCAGGACGTTTCAGTAACTGCCACCTATTCAACAAGAGCAGTTAAGACGGAATAAGAAATAGGAAGCACTATGAGCAAGCCAATCGGACAACCAATTATCGAAGGGAAAAACCTGGTCAAGGATTTCTCTGTAAACAGCAACTCGCTGAAAAAATCAAAGATGCGCGCGATCAACGACGTGTCGTTCAAAATGTACAAAAGCCGCGGCCTGTCCGTGGTAGGCGAATCAGGCTCAGGCAAGTCAACCACAGCCAAGATGATCGCCAAGATGTATGCACCGACGGCGGGGCATATCGAATACCGCGGGCGTGATATTGCGACCATCGAGAAGAAGGCGGATCTGATGGAGTACCGTCAGGGCATCCAGATGGTGTGGCAGGACCCGTTCGGCTCGCTGAACCCAACCCACACCATTTTCCACCATATCGCTCGCCCGCTGCTGATCCACAACAAGGTCAGCAAGGGCAACCAGAAAGAGCTTGAGGACCGTGTGTACAGCCTGCTTGAGCAAGTTGGCCTGATCCCGCCGAAAGAGACCGCGGCCAAGTACCCGCACCAGCTCTCCGGCGGACAGCGTCAGCGTGTCAACCTGGCTCGTAACATCGCGGTTGGTGCAGAGGTCGTTCTGGCTGACGAGCCGACATCAATGCTTGATGTGTCTATTCGTGCCGGTGTCCTCAACCTAATGGAAGAGATGAAGTTCGAACGCGAAATGGCGCTGCTGTATATCACCCACGATATCGCGACAGCCCGCTACATCGCCGAGGACTTGGCGGTGATGTACGTCGGCCATATGGTTGAGTGGGGAGATACTGAAGAGATCATCCACGATCCTCAGCACCCATATACGCAACTATTGGTTTCTGCGGTTCCGGATCCGAAAAAATCCATTCACGAAAAACTCAAGGGCAACAAAGGGGAAATCCCTCTCTGGACACCAGAGAGCCTAGGCTGTCCATTTGCCGGCCGTTGTACGCACGCTTCCGATAAGTGCCGCGAGAAACTACCTGGCGTAACGCAGCTATCTGACAATCACTTTGTCCGCTGCTACCTATACGAAAACTAATGGAGGAAAAATGCAGCTGTTAACCAACCACCTAGGCTATGAGCGCTTCGGCCACAAACACGCGGTTGTCCAATCGGCATTACCTGTCGATGCACACAACGCCGATTTACTCTGTGCCCGCAGCCAACAGCCAGTGATGCAGCTGCCTCTTGAGGCCTGTGGTCCTGTCGACCAATGGCATACAGGCCTCACTTATACCGTTGATTTCTCCGCACTCACCGAGTGCGGGGAATACCAAATCCGTGTTGGTGACGTTTTATCCGCACCGTTTATGGTTGCCGATGGGCTGTTGATGGATCGCACTTTCAGCGATGTTCTGCACTATTTCAAATCACAGCGCTGCGGCGGCAAGTTCGATCTAGCCGACCAACAAGCACCGCTTTTCGGCTCAGACGCTACCATTGATGCACGGGGTGGCTGGTATGACGCATCCGGTGATGTCAGTAAGTACCTCAGCCATTTGTCATTCAGCAACTACTTCAACCCCCAGCAAATTCCGATGGTGGTTTGGAACATGCTTGCATCCTTCGAAATACTGGAACATGAAGAGGCATTTGCCGATTTCAGCCGTATCCGGTTGCTAGAAGAAGCCCTTTTCGGAGCCGACTTCCTGCTACGGATGCAATCTCCGCAAGGTTTCTTCTACATGACGGTATTTGATAAGTGGAGCAAACAAACCAGCCAGCGCGAAATTTGTGCCTACGCCCACCAAAGCGGCGACAAATCCAATCAGTACCAAGCCGGTTTTCGGCAAGGTGGTGGTATTGCTATTGCCGCCCTCGCTGCGGCCAGCCGAACCCTTTCAGGCGCAACAGCCAAGCGTTTGGACTATCCGGCTAACCAAGCCGCTGCGTATCTAGCCGCAGCCGAAAAAGGCTACTGGCACCTTGTAGAGCGCAATAGCCAGTACCTCGATGATCAGGCCGAGAATATTATTGATGAGTATTGTGCGTTGCTAGCCGCCGTCGAGATCTACCGCGCCACCAGCAACCATGATTACCTTGCACAGGCCCGTCACTGGGCAAGCCGCCTGAGCAACAGGCAAATGAGCGACAGTAACCAGAGCCACTACTGGGCAGCCAACAGTGACGGCAGCCGGCCATATTTCCACGCCGCAGAAGCCGGCCTGCCGGTGATCAGCCTGATCCAATACCAAGCCATTGAGCCTGATCAAGAACAGCAAAACGCTATCGGTGAGGTTATTGCCAATGCCGTTGCCTTTGAGCTTGATATTACCAACGCAGTCAGTAATCCGTTCGGCTACCCAAGACAGTACGTTAAGGCGGTCGATGGCCAAAAACACTTGGCTTTCTTCATTCCTCACAACAACGAAACGGGTTACTGGTGGCAAGGGGAAAACGCCCGCCTTGCGTCATTGGCCAGCATGGCATTTCTGGCCGCAGGCAACACCGCCTGCAAGCCTCTGAAACCCGAATTGAAAGCCTACGGCCAAAAGCTGCTGGACTGGATTATCGGCCTGAACCCATTCGATATGTCTATGCTTGACGGTCATGGCCGCAATAACCCTGATTACCTGCCAGAACTTGGCTTTACCAATGCCCGCGGCGGGATATGCAACGGCATCACCTCGGGGTTCGACAACGAACAAGATATCGCCTTCAATCCGGCACCTCACCATCAGGATATCTTGCAAAACTGGCGTTGGGGAGAGCAATGGATCCCCCATGCGGCTTGGTATCTACTGGCCGTGACTCTACAGTTCAAGGAGCGAAACAATGACTAACTCTATCCGCTATTTTGTCGGTGTGGACGGAGGGGGCACCTCTTGCCGCGCAAGGATCACTGACACCAACGGCACGTTTCTCGGCGAGGCCAAAACCGGTAGCGCTAACATTCTCCTTGGCGCCGATATCGCCATGGCATCGATCAACGAAGCCATTGCCACTGCCGCAACCCATGCCGGCCTAGATCAAACAAGCTTTGCCGCAATGTCTGTCGGCCTTGCTCTGGCGGGTGCCGAGCAGAAGTCCGCATGGTACGACTTTATGGCCCAGCCGCACCCTTATGCCAAAGTCACTCTCAATACCGATGCCTATGGCGCTTGCCTCGGAGCCTGGGGCGGCAAAGACGGTGCAATCTTGATAGCCGGCACCGGCTCATGCGGCATTTTCCTCCATCAGGGCGAACAGCATATCGTCGGCGGCCGTGAGTTCCCGATTTCCGATCAAGGCGGCGGTGCTGTTATGGGGCTTCGCCTTATCCAACAGGTATTGCTGGCCCATGACAGGATCCGCACTATCACCCCGCTGGCGGCTTATATCCTTGCGCACTTCAACAACGATATTGATTCGATTGTCGAATGGTCTAAGTCAGCCAGACCTTGTGATTACGGCAAGTTCTCACCGGAAATATTCGAGTACGCCTCCCTCGGGGACGGGCTAGCCATCGAGCTACTGAACCAAACGGCTGCGGACATCGAAATGTGGATGAAGGCTCTGCGCGCCCGCGGCGCAGACCAAATCTGCTTGATGGGCAGTATTGCGGAACGGATCAAGCCGTGGCTGATCCCGCCATTACAGAAATGCATTGCCATCCCTCAAGGCGATGCCATGGATGGTGCGCTGGCAATGGCCGGCGGCAACCATAACCTCTACCCTTTGTGAGATCGGCTATGAGTTTTCGTCTTGATTTCGTCGTTATTGAACAGCAACAGAATCAGTCCCGTTTGGCACTGACCCTGCACAACTTGTCCGATAAACCACTGGCTCATTGGTCATTGCACTTTACGATGGGCCGCTGGATACAGGCTCAATCCCTGACACGGGGACAGCTTGAGCAGATTGGCAGCTACTGTGTTCTCACATCAGCCAACGATGAAGTTCTGCAGCCTAACGGCCACTTTTATACTGAATTCAATATTGGTACCGCACCTTTTACCCTGCTTGATGACGGGATCATCGATGCCTTTGTCAGCACCAGCCATGATGCACCATTGATCCAGCCCATTCCGGTAGAGATCACGGCATTTGGTTTACAACACCCCGAACATGAGCGTCATAATTCCCCGCTTGAAGAGGCAACGGGGATCTGCATTATTCCTAAGCCGAAACACCTCAAACCACTTGGTGGTGAGTTCAAACTCACCCAGCATGCTGCCATTGCCGTCGACCATATCATGGCGGCCGGTGCCAGCCGCTGGCTGAGCAACGAACTTGAATGCTTGCTGCATGACGATATAGCGACCCGTTCAAATGGCAATATCCACTACCAATTTAGGGAAAAGCTCGCACCGGGAGCCTATCAACTGCTCGTTGAACCGGATGATATCTGGCTGATCGCCAGCTCTGAATCAGGCTTTTGCCATGCAACGGCAACACTGCTTCAGATGATCCCAGCCAAAACCAGCCATCAGCCCGATGCCGCATACCGGATCCCGATGGCGGAAGTCTCCGATGCGCCGCATTTTGGCCACCGGGGCATGATGCTTGACTGTGGGCGGCATTTCCATCCACTCAAGAGAATCAAATTCCTGATCGATCAATTGGCTCGTTACAAGTTCAATGTTTTCCATTGGCACCTAACCGATGACGAGGGCTGGCGGGTAGAGATCGATGCCTACCCTGAACTGACCCGGGTCGGTGCTTGGCGTGGTCCGAATGAGGCTATCCAGCCCCAATTTACAACCATCGGGCAGCGCTACGGCGGTTTCTACACCAAGCAAGATATCCGTGAGGTTATCTCCTATGCCGCAGACCGAGGGCTGATAGTGATCCCGGAGGTGGATATTCCGGGTCACTGCCGTGCAGCTATAAAGTCGCTGTCCGATCTGCTGGTCGACCCAGAAGATCGCTCAGTCTACCGCAGCATCCAAGGCTACAACGACAATATCCTGTCTCCGGCACTGAAAGGCACCTATATCTTCCTGACCAAAGTGCTCGATGAAATCTGTGAGCTATTCCCTGCCCCGTATGTTCATATCGGTGCCGACGAGGTGCCCAAAGGGGTCTGGACTGACAGCCCTGCCTGCCAGTCACTGATGGATGAGCATGGCTATAACGATCCCAAAGAGCTACAGGGGCACCTGCTGCGCTTTGTCGAAAATCACCTCGCCAGCAAGGGCAAACGGATGATGGGATGGGAAGAAGCCACTCACGGTGACAAGGTCAGCAAGGAAACGGTCATCTTCTCTTGGCTAAGCGAAGAGGCAGGGTTGACCTGCGCCCAAGCCGGCTATGACGTTGTTATGCAGCCCGCCCAGTTTACCTACCTTGATATGGCCCAGGGCCACTCCGCCGAAGAAGTCGGCGTAGATTGGGCAGGTAAATTGCCGCTAGAACAGGTTTACAACTACCAACCACTCAGCCAGCTTCCGGCAGACGACCCAGCCCACCAAAAGGTCAAAGGCGTCCAAGGAGCATTATGGTGTGAGTTAGTCAACAACCAAAGTCGCTTTGAATACATGATTTACCCACGCCTGCTGGCTGTTGCCGAGCTAGGCTGGACCGCACCACACCAACGTGACTGGCCGGAGTTTTCGGCTCGCCTTAATGGCCAGTTGCAGTACCTCGACAAGGTCGGCATCAACTACCGTCGCTGCGAATAAGATGCGCAAGACAACGATTAGTAACAAGGACTGAAACAATGAAATACGGTTATTTTGACAACGCAAACAGAGAGTATGTCATCACTCGCCCGGATGTTCCTGCGCCATGGACAAACTACCTAGGCACAGAAAAATTCTGTACGGTGATTTCGCACAATGCCGGCGGTTATTCTTTCTACAACTCACCAGAATACAATCGCGTCACCAAATTCCGTCCGAATGCGACATTTGACCGCCCAGGACACTATGTCTACCTGCGTGATGACGAAACCGGTGATTACTGGTCTATCTCATGGCAGCCAGTGGCGAAAAGCCTAGACGAAGCAAGCTACGAAGTTCGTCACGGCTTGTCCTACTCTAAGTTCAAGTGTGACTACAACGGTATCGAAGCAACTAAAACGCTGTTCGTGCCAAAAGGCGAAGATGCTGAAGTCTGGGATGTCGTGATCAAGAACACTTCTGACAAACCACGTACTATCAGCGCATTCTCGTTCGTTGAGTTCTCGTTCAGCCATATCCAGTCAGATAACCAGAACCATCAGATGTCACTGTACTCAGCGGGTACGGCATACAACGACGGTGTTATTGAGTACGATCTGTACTACAACACGAATGATTTCGAAGGCTTCTACTACCTAGCATCGACATTTGATCCTGACTCATACGACGGCCAGCGTGACAGCTTCCTCGGTCTATACCGTGACGAGTCAAACCCTCAGGCAGTTGAGCAAGGCAAGTGCTTCAACACCGCACAAACGTGTTACAACCACTGTGGTTCACTGCACAAGCAGTTCACAATCCAGCCTGGTGAAGAAGTTCGCTTCGCTTACATTCTGGGTATCGGCAAAGGCAATGGCGAGCGTCTGCGTGCTAAATACCAAGATCTTGCTGAAGTTGATAATGCATTCGCTGGCATCAAAGCACACTGGGATGAGCGTTGTGGCAAATTCCAAGTAAAATCGCCAAACGAAGGCCTGGATACCATGATCAATGCTTGGACACTGTACCAAGCAGAAACCTGTGTGGTTTGGTCTCGCTTTGCTTCATTTATCGAAGTTGGCGGCCGTACCGGCCTTGGCTATCGCGACACAGCGCAAGACGCGATCTCTGTACCGCATGCTAACCCAGCGATGACCCGCAAGCGCATCGTTGACCTGCTACGCGGTCAGGTGAAAGCGGGTTACGGTCTGCACCTCTTTGATCCAGATTGGTTCGATCCAGAAAAAGCTGACGTTAAACCATCGAAATCACCAACGGTTGTTCCTACTCCATCTGATGAAGACAAGATCCACGGTATCGAGGATACCTGCTCAGATGATCACCTATGGCTGGTCCCTACCATCTGTAAGTACGTCATGGAAACCGGCGAACACGGCTTTTTTGATGAAGTATTCCCGTACGCAGATGGCGGCAACGCAACCGTTTATGAGCACATGAAAGCGGCGCTGGACTTCTCTGCGGAATATGTCGGTCAAACAGGGATCTGTAAAGGTCTTCGTGCTGACTGGAACGACTGCCTGAACCTAGGCGGTGGCGAATCATCAATGGTGTCATTCCTCCACTTCTGGGCTCTGCAGGAGTTCATCGACCTTGCCAAATTCCTCGGCAAGAAAGAAGACGTTGAGAAATACACCATCATGGCAGCCAACGTTCGCGAAGCGTGCGAAACACACCTATGGGATGACGAAGGCGGTTGGTATATCCGTGGCCTAACCAAGAATGGTGACAAGATCGGTACTGCGCAACAAAAAGAAGGCCGCGTCCACCTTGAGTCAAATACATTAGCTGTTCTCTCCGGTGCCGTCTCTCAGGAGCGTGGTGAGAAAGCAATGGATGCCGTTGACGAGAACCTATTCTCCGAGTTCGGCCTACACCTGAACTCTCCATCATTTGCTACACCAAATGATGATATCGGCTTCGTGACTCGCGTATACCAAGGCGTAAAAGAAAACGGGGCGATCTTCTCACACCCTAACCCATGGGCATGGGTTGCCGAAGCAAAACTGGGCCGTGGTGACCGTGCAATGAAGTTCTACGATGCACTGAACCCATACAACCAAAATGATATGATAGAAAAACGTATTGCAGAACCATACTCATACGTTCAATTCATCATGGGTCGTGACCATCAGGATCATGGCCGTGCCAACCACCCTTGGCTAACAGGTACTTCCGGCTGGGCCTACTTCGCCGTCACCAACTTCATTTTGGGTGTACGCACAGGCTTCGACGGTTTGACCATCGACCCATGCATCCCAACCAATTGGCCGGGCTTTGAAGTAACTCGCCAATGGCTTGGGGCGACCTATCAAATCAAGGTTGAAAATCCGAATGGTGTCAGCAAAGGGGTCAAATCCATCACTCTGAACGGTGAGATCATTGGTGATACCGTCCCTGTTCAACCAGAAGGCACAACTAACACCATCACAGTAGTAATGGGTTAAACAGTTTGGGGCGCCCCTTGCGCCCCTTCTATCTACGAGAGAAATAGGAGTTCCACAATGATTCAATTTGGAACCGGAGGCTGGCGCGCCTTTATTGGTGAAGAATTTACCAAGGACAATGTACGTCTCGTTGCCCAAGCATTAGCAAATATTATTAACGATGAACAAGTCGCCGAGCGCGGTTTTGTTATCGGTTATGACCGTCGCTTCTTGTCTGATAAGGCGGGTTGCTGGTTCGCTGAAGTGTTGGCAGCTAACGGAGTGCGGGTAAGCTTTATCGATAAGTTCGTCCCGACCCCTATCGTGATGTTCAAAGCCAAAGAAATGAACTGTGCCTACTCGGCATGTATCACTGCATCGCACAACCCTGCGGACTACAACGGTATCAAGATCTTTATTGAAGGCGGCCGTGATGCAGATGAGATCATCACGAAAAAGATCGAACAGCAAATTTCGGTACTTAATGCGGCGCAGGTGAAGAGTGTCGATTTTGAGCAGGCGATTGATGACAAGTTAATTGAAATTATTAACCCTATGAATGATTTCGTTGACTCCATCATTAACTTTATTGATATCGAGGCAATCAAAAAAGCCAATCTTCGTGTATTGATCGATCCAATGTTCGGCGTAGCGAAAAATGCCCTACAAACCGTATTGATCAACGGCCGCTGTGAAGTCGACGTAATCAACGATGGAAAAAACCCGGACTTTGGTGGCTTGATGCCGTCACCGAGTGCAGCAACACTATACAGCCTAATGCACTTAGTCGCCCACGAAGGCTACGACATCGGTATCGGTACTGATGGCGATGCCGACCGTCTGGGCATTATTGATGAGAAGGGCAATTTCATCCATCCAAACGAAGTACTCATTCTGCTTTATTACTATCTCTTAGAGTACAAGGGATGGAAAGGCTCAGTAGTACGCAATATTGCAACCACGCATATCCTTGACAAGATCGCCGCCGATCACGGCGAGAAAAGTTTCGAGGTTCCTGTTGGCTTTAAGCATATCAGTTCTCAAATGGAGGCTGATGACTCGCTGATCGGTGGCGAAAGTTCTGGCGGCTTAACCATCCGTGGCCACATCAAAGGAAAAGACGGCGTTTTCGCATCAAGCCTATTGGTAGAAATGATTTCGGTCACAGGCAAAAAACTGTCTGAACTATTGGATGAAATCTACGGTAAATACGGCTATGCCTATACCGCCGAAGGCGATTGCAAATTTAAAGCAGCCGCGAAAGAAGCACTTTACAACAAGATCTACGTTGATAAACAGCTACCAGAGTTCGACTTTGAGATTGAAAAAGTCAGCTACGAAGATGGGGCTAAAGTTTACTTCAAGAACGGTGGTTGGGTTATTGCACGCTTCTCTGGTACAGAACCTTTGCTACGTATCTTTGCTGAAATGGCAGATAAAGATACCGCAGAGCGTGTAGTTCAACAGGTAAAAGGATTTTTAGACATTTAATCCTCCCTTTACTTCTGGCACACACTGCCGTGACGGAAGTAAAACCCTAGGTTGAATCCTATGGTAACAAGCAGCATAGCTGTTACATTTCGCAGGCAAAAGCCTTCGCGGTAGGGGTAGCTCCAGCTACCCTTTTTTCTATCATCTCTCCCACCGCCCCCCTCCACGAATGCCCAGAACCAAGCTGAACATTCATCAAAAATTACAGACATAAAAAAGCCCCGCTATTTCTTGCGGGCACGCCCAGTGAGGGCTTTCGAAGAAGTGGCGGAGCGGCGGGGACGGCTAGTCCGGGCTGGCGCACCAGCGGGACTCATTCGCCTGTAAGACGAACATAGTCTACAGATGTAAAAAAGCCCCAGTCTTTCGACTGAGGCTTAGTATAAGTGGCGGAACGGCCGGGGTCGCGCACGACTGGGACTCAAGCCGAAGGCTCGTGAGAGTCCATCCAAAATACTACAAACGATAAGAAGCCCCGCTATTTCTAGCGAGGCTTCTTAATAAGTGGCGGAGCGGACGGGACTCGAACCCGCGACCCCCGGCGTGACAGGCCGGTATTCTAACCAACTGAACTACCGCTCCACACGGTGACAGAGATTTCTCTCTATCCGATACCTGTCGTTCAGAACAAGTATCTAATGTTTGAAGCCTGGCGATGTCCTACTCTCACATGGGGAGGCCCCACACTACCATCGGCGCTGTTACGTTTCACTGCTGAGTTCGGCATGGGATCAGGTGGGTCCATAACGCTATGGTCGCCAAGCAAATTCGTTTATCTGCCGCCTCTCGGCCGCAAATAGCAATCTGGGAAAGTCCAACTAGTGTCTCAAGCACTGCCATTCAAGTGCTCATGGAGTCCGATAAAACCCCTTGGGTGTTGTATGGTTAAGCCTCACGGGCAATTAGTACAGGTTAGCTCAACGCCTCACAGCGCTTACACACCCTGCCTATCTACGTCGTAGTCTCCAACAACCCTTCAGGATACTTAAAGTATCAGGGATGACTCATCTTGAGGCTCGCTTCCCGCTTAGATGCTTTCAGCGGTTATCGATTCCGAACTTAGCTACCGGGCAATGCGTCTGGCGACACAACCCGAACACCAGAGGTTCGTCCACTCCGGTCCTCTCGTACTAGGAGCAGCCCCTCTCAATCATCCAGCGCCCACGGCAGATAGGGACCGAACTGTCTCACGACGTTCTAAACCCAGCTCGCGTACCACTTTAAATGGCGAACAGCCATACCCTTGGGACCGACTTCAGCCCCAGGATGTGATGAGCCGACATCGAGGTGCCAAACACCGCCGTCGATATGAACTCTTGGGCGGTATCAGCCTGTTATCCCCGGAGTACCTTTTATCCGTTGAGCGATGGCCCTTCCATACAGAACCACCGGATCACTATGACCTGCTTTCGCACCTGCTCGAACCGTCATTCTCGCAGTCAAGCGGGCTTATGCCATTGCACTAACCTCACGATGTCCGACCGTGATTAGCCCACCTTCGTGCTCCTCCGTTACTCTTTGGGAGGAGACCGCCCCAGTCAAACTACCCACCAGGCACTGTCCGTACCCCCGATAAGGGGGCGACGTTAGAACATCAACACTACAAGGGTGGTATTTCAAGGACGGCTCCACAGATACTGGCGTACCTGCTTCGAAGCCTCCCACCTATCCTACACATGTAGGGTCAATGTTCAGTGCCAAGCTGTAGTAAAGGTTCACGGGGTCTTTCCGTCTAGCCGCGGGTACGCAGCATCTTCACTGCGATTTCAATTTCACTGAGTCTCGGGTGGAGACAGCGTGGCCATCATTACGCCATTCGTGCAGGTCGGAACTTACCCGACAAGGAATTTCGCTACCTTAGGACCGTTATAGTTACGGCCGCCGTTTACCGGGGCTTCGATCAAGAGCTTCGCTTGCGCTAACCCCATCAATTAACCTTCCGGCACCGGGCAGGCGTCACACCGTATACGTCATCTTTCGATTTTGCACAGTGCTGTGTTTTTAATAAACAGTTGCAGCCACCTGGTATCTGCGACTTCCGATAGCTCCATCCGCGAGGGACTTCACCGTCAGAAGCGTACCTTCTCCCGAAGTTACGGTACCATTTTGCCTAGTTCCTTCACCCGAGTTCTCTCAAGCGCCTTGGTATTCTCTACCCGACCACCTGTGTCGGTTTGGGGTACGATTCCTTGCTATCTGAAGCTTAGAGGCTTTTCCCGGAAGCATGGCATCAATGACTTCACCGCCGTAGCGGCTCGACGTCGTATCTCAGCCTTGAGATGGTCCGGATTTGCCTAAACCATCAGCCTACATACTTGAACCTGGACAACCGTCGCCAGGCCCACCTAGCCTTCTCCGTCCCCCCATCGCAATAGCAAGAAGTACGGGAATATTAACCCGTTTCCCATCGACTACGCCTTTCGGCCTCGCCTTAGGGGTCGACTCACCCTGCCCCGATTAACGTTGGACAGGAACCCTTGGTCTTCCGGCGAGGAGGTTTTTCACCCCCTTTGTCGTTACTCATGTCAGCATTCGCACTTCTGATACCTCCAGCGCCCCTTACAGGACACCTTCAGCGGCTTACAGAACGCTCCCCTACCCAATGTGAACAAGTCACATTGCCGCAGCTTCGGTGTATCGCTTAGCCCCGTTAAATCTTCCGCGCAGGCCGACTCGACCAGTGAGCTATTACGCTTTCTTTAAATGATGGCTGCTTCTAAGCCAACATCCTGGCTGTCTGAGCCTTCCCACATCGTTTCCCACTTAGCGATAACTTTGGGACCTTAGCTGGCGGTCTGGGTTGTTTCCCTCTCCACGACGGACGTTAGCACCCGCCGTGTGTCTCCCGGATAGTACTTACTGGTATTCGGAGTTTGCAAAGGGTTGGTAAGTCGGGATGACCCCCTAGCCTTAACAGTGCTCTACCCCCAGTAGTATTCGTCCGAGGCGCTACCTAAATAGCTTTCGGGGAGAACCAGCTATCTCCGAGTTTGATTGGCCTTTCACCCCTAGCCACAAGTCATCCGCTAATTTTTCAACATTAGTCGGTTCGGTCCTCCAGTAAGTGTTACCTCACCTTCAACCTGCCCATGGCTAGATCACTCGGTTTCGGGTCTAATCCTAGCAACTGAACGCCCAGTTAAGACTCGGTTTCCCTACGGCTCCCCTATACGGTTAACCTTGCTACTAAAATTAAGTCGCTGACCCATTATACAAAAGGTACGCAGTCACAGGACGAAGCCTGCTCCTACTGCTTGTACGTACACGGTTTCAGGTTCTATTTCACTCCCCTCACAGGGGTTCTTTTCGCCTTTCCCTCACGGTACTGGTTCACTATCGGTCAGTCAGGAGTATTTAGCCTTGGAGGATGGTCCCCCCATGTTCAGACAGGATAACACGTGTCCCGTCCTACTCGATTTCACTGTAAAGGCACCGTCGGCTACGGGGCTGTCACCCTGTATCGCCACGCTTTCCAGCGTGTTCGCCTAGTGCCAATTCAACTTAAGGGCTAATCCGGTTTCGCTCGCCGCTACTGCCGGAATCTCGGTTGATTTCTTTTCCTCGGGGTACTTAGATGTTTCAGTTCCCCCGGTTCGCCTCACAATGCTATGTATTCACATTGAGATAACTGCTTATGCAGCTGGGTTTCCCCATTCGGAAATCCAAGACTCGAGTGGCTCTTACTGCCTCGTCTTGGCTTATCGCAAGTTAGTACGTCCTTCATCGCCTCTGACTGCCCAGGCATCCACCGTGTACGCTTAGTCACTTAACCATACAACCCCAAGAGGTTTCGTATGTTCAAACAACCAAGGTTGTCTATCTGAGTTGTGATAGACGTTGTTTTGCCGGACTTCTCTTCTTTTATTCCACTTTTTTAAAAAGCGGAGACAAAAGCCAAGACACTTGAATGTGTGTTGCTTGAGAACTCGTTTCCGTTCCGAAGAACGAAAACATTTAGTGTGATCTTTCGATCACTTACTAGTCAGCTTTCCAGATTGTTAAAGAGCATGTGTTTCTTTCGAACCACTTCTTAAAGACACTAGTCAGTGCGTTTAAGAAGTGGTGGAGCTAGGCGGGATCGAACCGCCGACCTCTTGCATGCCATGCAAGCGCTCTCCCAGCTGAGCTATAGCCCCATCGAATGGGTTTCTTTCAGAGAAAGAATGGTGGGCGATACCGGGCTCGAACCAGTGACCCCCTGCTTGTAAGGCAGGTGCTCTCCCAACTGAGCTAATCGCCCACGATAGTTTTGATTCCTTCGCGAGAAAGAATGGTGGGTCGTGCAGGATTCGAACCTGCGACCAATTGATTAAAAGTCAACTGCTCTACCAACTGAGCTAACGACCCGTGGCGTCCCATAGGGGAGTCGAACCCCTGTTACCGCCGTGAAAGGGCGGTGTCCTAGGCCTCTAGACGAATGGGACTAAGTTTTTTCGGGTTTGGGCACCTGAAACATGTTCTTCTACATTTTAACCAGGCAATCTGTGTGGACACTGCGTCAAAAGCGCAGTCATATCGTTAAGGAGGTGATCCAGCCCCAGGTTCCCCTAGGGCTACCTTGTTACGACTTCACCCCAGTCATGAACCACACCGTGGTAAACGCCCCCCCGAAGGTTAAGCTATCTACTTCTGGTGCAGCCCACTCCCATGGTGTGACGGGCGGTGTGTACAAGGCCCGGGAACGTATTCACCGTGGCATTCTGATCCACGATTACTAGCGATTCCGACTTCATGGAGTCGAGTTGCAGACTCCAATCCGGACTACGACGTACTTTGTGGGATTCGCTCACCATCGCTGGTTGGCCGCCCTCTGTATACGCCATTGTAGCACGTGTGTAGCCCTACTCGTAAGGGCCATGATGACTTGACGTCGTCCCCACCTTCCTCCGGTTTATCACCGGCAGTCTCCCTGGAGTTCCCACCATTACGTGCTGGCAAACAAGGATAGGGGTTGCGCTCGTTGCGGGACTTAACCCAACATTTCACAACACGAGCTGACGACAGCCATGCAGCACCTGTCTCAGAGTTCCCGAAGGCACCAATCCATCTCTGGAAAGTTCTCTGGATGTCAAGAGTAGGTAAGGTTCTTCGCGTTGCATCGAATTAAACCACATGCTCCACCGCTTGTGCGGGCCCCCGTCAATTCATTTGAGTTTTAATCTTGCGACCGTACTCCCCAGGCGGTCTACTTAACGCGTTAGCTCCGAAAGCCACTCCTCAAGGGAACAGCCTCCAAGTAGACATCGTTTACGGCGTGGACTACCAGGGTATCTAATCCTGTTTGCTCCCCACGCTTTCGCATCTGAGCGTCAGTCTTTGTCCAGGGGGCCGCCTTCGCCACCGGTATTCCTTCAGATCTCTACGCATTTCACCGCTACACCTGAAATTCTACCCCCCTCTACAAGACTCTAGCCTGCCAGTTCCAAATGCTATTCCGAGGTTGAGCCCCGGGCTTTCACATCTGGCTTAACAAGCCGCCTGCATGCGCTTTACGCCCAGTAATTCCGATTAACGCTCGCACCCTCCGTATTACCGCGGCTGCTGGCACGGAGTTAGCCGGTGCTTCTTCTGTAGGTAACGTCAAACAATGCCGCTATTAACGACACTGCCTTCCTCCCTACTGAAAGTGCTTTACAACCCGAAGGCCTTCTTCACACACGCGGCATGGCTGCATCAGGGTTTCCCCCATTGTGCAATATTCCCCACTGCTGCCTCCCGTAGGAGTCTGGACCGTGTCTCAGTTCCAGTGTGGCTGATCATCCTCTCAGACCAGCTAGGGATCGTCGCCTAGGTGAGCCGTTACCCCACCTACTAGCTAATCCCACCTGGGCCAATCTTGGCGCGAGAGGCCCGAAGGTCCCCCTCTTTGGTCCGTAGACGTTATGCGGTATTAGCCATCGTTTCCAATGGTTATCCCCCACACCAAGGCATGTTCCCAGGCATTACTCACCCGTCCGCCGCTCGTCATCTCCAAAAGCAAGCTTTTGGAATGTTACCGCTCGACTTGCATGTGTTAGGCCTGCCGCCAGCGTTCAATCTGAGCCATGATCAAACTCTTCAATTAAAGTTTTTGTGTTTCCGAAGAAACGGCTCAGTGATTACTGATTTTCTTGTTTCCACTTTTTTATAAAAAAGCAGAACCAAAAAGAATTGACTGTGGATACTAAAAGTATCAATGGTCACTCAGTTCACTGATTTAAATCTTTTGACTAAATCTTTTCACGAGTGCCCACACAGATTGCATGGTCAAATTGTTAAAGAACAAACTGACTTATCGTTACCGGCAATGCCGTTGTCCATGTCAGTGAGGTCGCATTATAGAGAGTTCGATCACATTGGCAAGGGGTTAAAACGCTTTTTTTCGCCACAAACAATCATTCGCACAAAACTCGACCGATCAATGCTTTTCCAGCTATTTTTTAAGCTTGCTTGCCATTCTATTCTACTAACAAGCACCGAAATCGCTGCCTAAGTCATTTGTCAGGCATGCACTAACAATATTTGGCACGAACCCAAGAGGTGCATCAATTCAAATGCCACAACGTAAAAACGTAAAAAGCCCCGACTTTCGTCGAGGCTTTTTACTTAAATATGGTGCCCGGGGCCGGACTTGAACCGGCACAGTTATTCACCGGCGGATTTTGAATCCGCTGCGTCTACCAATTTCGCCACCCGGGCATGTGCGGCACATTATACGTATCAAACGACTATGTGCAAGCACTATCATCAATAGTTATAAAATCAGGTTAATCAGTCTCTTGCTCATCAAGTAAGCGAGCTTTACGCAATACGGCCTCTTCCATTACCGCATTTATTTCCGCCATCAGGCCATCAATATCCGCATCTTCATCACTTACCACAAAATGCCCCGTCAACACGGTTTCAGGCGTAAGCTCTCCAGCCTCAAATAACGCCCACATTTCTTTTGCGTACTGTAAAGGTGCATATTGGCCATAATAGTTCGTCATGTTTTTTACATCACGCTCTAACATCCATTTCGCATTATTGTTTGCTGAGGCATCGACAGCCTGCGGTAAATCAATAATCACCGGGCCTTGTCCATCAACCAACACATTAAACTCTGAGAGATCGCCATGCACAATACCAACACAAAGCATGCGAGCCACATACTTTATCATCACGTCATGATCTCTTAATGCCTGCTCCTTGGTGAGAGTGACATCATTCAGACGAGGGGCTACCGAGCCTTCGTTATCAGTGATGAGCTCCATCAACAGCACGCCATCAAAGCAACCATAAGGTGTTGGTACACGCACATTGGCTTTCTGTAAGCTCGACAGCGCATCCACTTCCGCTTGCTGCCACACTTTCTCTTGCTCATCCCTGCCGAATTTAGAACCTTTTTCCATTGCACGGGCTCTACGGCTATTACGAACTTTGCGTCCTTCACGGTACGCCACAGCCTGCTTAAAGCTACGTTGATCTATCTCTTTATAGACTTTTGCACAACAGATCTATCCTCTGCTACGCACAACATAGACCGAGGCTTCTTTACCACTCATCAATTGGGATAACACTTCGTCAATTAAGCCATCATCAACAAGTGGTTGTAGTCGCTGGGGAATTCTCATTACACATTCATTCTTTAAATAAACCGTTACAATCAGCCTCTGTCACTGAAGAGATACTCACCATAGGGTATCGATCATTGAGAGAAGCGCTGATGATATCATCTTTGAGTTAACGTTTTTAACAAATACTAAAATCGAACGGAATAAATGGAAGCTTCCAGATACAACAAAGCCCCGACTTTCGTCGAGGCTTTGTCATTTAAATATGGTGCCCGGGGCCGGACTTGAACCGGCACAGTTATTCACCGGCGGATTTTGAATCCCTAGCGATACGCTAAAAACGCGTATATAAACAATTAGTTATGGTAATATTCACACCAAAATCCATGGTGACTTTCCGGCATGTGATTACCAACCAAAGTAGAGCAAGCAGAAATCTATAACCCCATTCTCTTTGACTATTGTTCGCCACAAGAATCTCGACCTAAAACACTCCTATAAAGTTAACTCATGCGTTCACTCTGACCTAACACACCATCTTAATGCCATTAAGATTTAATTATTCATTATTAAAATAATCTTTTGCGTGTTCAGCTTCTAACACTGACATAACAATTAAATCTAGTCTATACCACTGTTCAAGTTTAGATGTTTTAAACATTAATTTAGATTCATAGAATCTTTCTTTGTTGAAAATTACAGGTTGAAAACTGTTACCAGTTTCAATACTCCACTGTTTAGCATGTTCGAAAGAATAAAAATAAGCATAACCTTCTATTGGTTCTGGTTCTAAAGCCCACCTATCACCATTCACATAGTCTTTTGAATAGTCATAAACAGAACCATTATGGTTATAATCACCAGATTCAAAATGGCGCATTAGATTCCTACCTATCAATGTTTAATTTGTTGTTTAATGAGTTTCTAGCTCCGTATAGTCAGCATCTAGACTGTAGTGGTCAACTAAAATTGGTCACGGTTTTATAGTTTTCCCAATATAATCATTCTGACTCATTGGGAGTTAGGTCACCATTAACACTAATGCCAGCGTTTATGCGATTCATCAGTGTACTTTGCGCCACGCCAAGCTCTTTCGCAGCCTGACGCATACTAGGGTACTCTGTACCATCAATAACGACTTTCTTAGTAAAAGTACGTCGTAGTCTAGCCGGTTCTTACACACCACAACCCTTGGCAATACTGGCTTGCGAGTTTGCAGTAACCGGAGTTTGTTGGGTTTACTAGGATTCCCTTGAGCACAGAATCGTCATGCGATGAGCCATAGATGGACCATGGGCAAAATTTCAGGGTTGATAAATTGAGGTTATTGAGGAGAGATTTTTGCTGATAACAGGAAAGGAAAGCTGAGGTAAGCTTTTGATTGTGCTAGATACAACAAAGCCCCGACTTTCGTCGAGGCTTTGTCATTTAAATATGGTGCCCGGGGCCGGACTTGAACCGGCACAGTTATTCACCGGCGGATTTTGAATCCGCTGCGTCTACCAATTTCGCCACCCGGGCATGGAGTCGCATTATACGCATAACGCTCAGTTATACAATTTTTTTTTCTATTTATTTTTTTAATGCCCGAACACTCAGCCGATCGATCAATTCAGGCTTAAATCGACGCTCAATAACTACATCGTTAACCGCATTGCCCTTCGCTGCAATTTGAGCCATTAGAAGCTGCACCGCAGCACGAGCCATATCTCTTATAGGAAAATGTACTTCTGAAAGCATGGGATACAAACTCGAACACAAGCCCACACTGTCAAAGCTAATTAATGAAACCTGATCAGGAATATTAATTTTATGTTCATGGAAATACTGAACAGCCCCCAGCATCATCTCCTCGTTACATGAAAACAAAGCAGTAAATGGCGGTGATGACTGATATAGGGATTGAACAGCGAGATACCCACTTTCCCGCTCATAGTTACCTTCCACACAAAGCCGTGGATTTACAACTATACCTGACTCACGTAAGGCATCCATATACCCAAGATAGCGAGCCTGACTACTGCTTCTTCCTGCCGGCCCCGTGATACAGGCGATATTCTGATGCCCATTAGCAATAAGATGCTGAACAGCTAATTTAGCTGCCTGTGTATGATCAAAACTAATACAACGGTCCTCGAGCCCTGGGACAATACGATCTAGTAAGACGAAAGGCGTGGGTTCTTCTGCCAATGATCTGAGCTCATCATCGGAAAGATAACGGCTATTGAGGACATACCCCTCACAGCGTAAGTCATGGAAACGACGAATTGCCTCCCGCTCCCCATCGGCAGACAAGTGGCCCTGTGCAGTAATCAAAAATTTATTTGATCGATCAAGTTCTTCTTGAACCTGCCCCATCATTTCACCAAAAAATCCCCCAGTATAAAACGTCACCAAAAGCCCGGCCATATTACTTGAGGCCGTCGCTAACGAACGGGCAATAGCACTAGGCCGATAATTCAGTTCTGCCATCGCGCATTCGACCTTACGCCGGGTATCAGCCCGAAACGTACCTTCACCGTTGATGATCCTAGATACTGTTGAACGGTGAACGCCTGCCAATGTCGCAACGTCTTTAATACTTGCCATGTCCAGCCATACCTTCCCTGCCTGAATACCTGTCAAACGTTTTACACCTGGCTACTCGTCATGCCAAGCAAAATAGAACTAACATGTACCTCTTTGTTATTTCACCGGTACTCATCTATTACCAATCTGACAATATCGAATAATCCGCTATCGTCACGCCTCGTAATGCTAATTGCGCCTTGAGCTCAGGTGCTGTAAGTACCGCTAACTCCGTGGCCCTCGCGCAATCATAAGCACTCGCCGCCAATAAAGGGGCATCAATAAACGCAGGATGAGTCATGATCTCCAAAACATCACAATCCTCGTTATGTTTATCGACAATAGCCAGTACATTTTCCAAACTCACACCGTCACTATAAAAGCCATCATCAAAGGCATACCTTCCCCTTCTATACCTATCCAAGCAAGGGACCGCACATCTAAGCGGCACACCATAATCTCGAGCGATTGTCTGAAACACTGGTAAAACAGCCGGATGCAAATGAACATGATGATGACTATCTAAGTGGCTTAGGTGGATCCCCAACGACAAAAAGCGTTCAACTTGCGCAACCACTTCGGCTTCCAATGCCTGCCTGTCAAATTCTTGTGTCCGCCAAAACTCTTCTTTGGTGATAAATTTCCCCGCCGCATCAACCAGACTTTCCGCTGATGTCAAAGACCGCCCAGCAGTCAAACGAACATGCAGTCCAACTTTTAATTCAGGTGTCTGAGAGGCCAGCAAAACCGCATCCTCCTCGGCAGACATCCCTACCATTAACGTTGTTGACCGAACGACGCCGTACCGGCATGCATCCACAATTCCAAGGTTTACACCACGGGTTAACCCAAAATCATCAGCATTAAAAATCACATGCAATGTTGCCTCCTTGGCTTTCGCCTTCGTCATAACCCTATCCATTTCACCCGATGATCTCAGGTATCAGATATAGCCAAATACCAGAGATATCTTCGGCACCACTCCTATCACGAACGACCAAATTGCGGCAAATAGTCATGATTTATTTTGAGGATATCATCGAAAATCAGCTTGGCTTTGCTGATATCAGGAACTAGAGGGTTACATGCCAGCGCCATAAGCCCCTTGTCGTAATCACCGTGGACAGCAGCCTCAACCGTTAGTTGCTCATAGGCTTTTACCTGCGCAACCAATCCAGAGATCGCGACCGGCAATGTCCCCACCGCCAACGGCCTTGCCCCCCACCCGCCGACAACGGCGCTGCATTCAATTACAGCATCATCGGGTAAGTTAGGAATCGCACCATTATTAGCCACATTGACGACATGCAATGACTTCAAATCATTGTAAATAGAGTCTATGAGATTAAGTGAGGCATCCGAATAATATGCCCCTCCCCGACTCTCCAGTTCGGTCGGTTTTGTCGCCAACGACTCGTCTTTATAAAGTTCAAACAACGACTGCTCCGTTTCCATGACTTGCTCTGCCCGCGTTCCCTGTGATTCGGCTGCGGCTTTTTCTTCTGCCAGCATGGCATCTGTCTGATAGAAATAGCGGTGATACGGGCACGGAATCGCACCCAGAGCCTTGAGAAACTCAGGATCCCAGGGTTCCTCGCTGATGTTCTTCATCGTATAAGTCGCACCATCGCCTACTTTCTGAAGAACCTCATCCGTCACGTCTTTGCCATCAATCCATGCCCTGTGTGCCCAAAGCAGATGATTTAGCCCCGCACACTCTAGCGAGAGTTCTTCAGGGGTACATTCCATCATCTCTGCGATCATCATTCTCATCGACACAGGTACATTACATAATCCGATAGCCTTAACCTTTGTGAATTTGTTTACCGCCTCAGTAACCAGCCCTGCAGGGTTTGTGAAATTTAACAGCCAAGAATCAGGGGCAAGCTCCTCGATATCACGGCAAATATCCAATATCACAGGAATCGTTCGAAGCGCTTTGGCAAACCCACCCGGGCCCGTAGTTTCTTGGCCTATGACCCCGTACTTTAACGGGATCCTCTCATCATTAGCGCGAGCCTGCAGCCCGCCGACACGAAACTGAGTAAGAACAAAGTCAGCCCCTGTTATTGCAGCTCGTCGATCAAACGATGCCTTGATGTCTATCTCCACGCCTGCACGGGCAATCATCCGGCGTGTCAGGGCTTCAATAATTGCCATTTTTTCACGCCCAGACTCGACGTCGACAAAATGGATCTCTCTAACAGGTAACCGCTCGATACGGTTGATAATGCCTTCCACAAGTTCAGGGGTATAGCTGCTCCCCCCGCCAATAATGGCGAGCTTCAATGCTGGTTTGTTCATACCGCCTCCTTGCTTTCCCGGCTTTTATAAAGATGAACCATTTCCTTCACCAGCTCATGCGCCAGAATTGTCGTCATCAAATGGTCCTGCGCATGAACCATCACCAAAGTCATCGGTACCTTGCCCTCCCCCATGTCAGCTTCAATAAGCTGGGTTTGAACTAAATGCGCTTTATTAATACACGATTGAGCCTGGGCTAACATTTGATCAGCCAACTCCCACTCACCAGCCCGAGCCTTTGCCAATGATTCGTAACACAGACTTCTTGCCTCACCTGCATTGACGATAATTTCCATAACCACAGCTTCTTGATCCATTGTTCTCTCCTTGTCAAAAAGAGGCTTGCCGCATATCAGCAAGCCTTTATTCCTTAGGCCGTAACGCCTTCGCCGCTAACCTCTTTAGAGGAGGAAGAAACCTCCGTTTTACCTTCCTGCTCAAGCAGCTGCTTTTCAAACATCCGGAAAAATGGCAGATAAATCAGCAAATCTATGACCAGCAGCCCCAGAACCAACAACACAGGAGCGAATGTCCACCCGGCTCCCCACGAAGCACCAATAATAGCCGGGGTCGTCCACGGCGTTGTTGCTACCCCCATTCCCACAAGGCCCCCATGTACCGCAATGTACGCAATAACGGCATTAACAATCGGAGCAAAGACAAAAGGAATAAATAGCATTGGGTTCATGACTATCGGAGCTCCAAATATGATTGGCTCATTGATTTGGAAGAACCCCGGAACAGCACTCATCCGGCCGAGACTACGTAGGTGCACAGAGCGGCTAAATACCATCAGAATAGCCAGCGCCAAAGTTGCCCCCGAACCACCGATGAAGATATAGAAATCCCAAAATGGCTGGGTAAAGATATTAGGAATAGGCTCACCCGCGACAAACGCAGCGGTATTGGCACCGATGTTGGTCAAAAAGATAGGAGACAGCAGGCCAACAACGATCGCAGCGCCATGAATACCAGCAAACCACAGCAACTGTGAAACCAGCAGCGCACCAATAATTGCAGGCAGGGTATTTGACGCACTAACTAGCGGTTTAAAAAGCTGCATCACAGCATCAGGGATCAACATCCCAAACTGGCTTTGAGCAAACAGACTCAGCGGATACAGCGTTAAAAAAACAATCAATACAGGGATTAGCATTTCAAAACAGCGAGCAATTGCCGGCGGTACCTGCTCCGGCATACGGATCGTGATGTTGTGCCGTTGCAGAAAACGAACAAGTTCCACAGAGAAAAATGCCGTTAATACCGCAGTAAAGATCCCGGTTCCCCCCATATGCCCGGCCGGCAAACCACCATCCGTTGCCGGAGCCGCTATCAGAAGAAAGCTCATCAGCGACAAACAAGCACAGGTGATCCCATCCATTGCATAGGCACGAGCCAGACTATAAGCGACCCCCAGGGATACAAATATCGTCATTATCCCCATCGACATATTGTAAGGCATCATAATGGCGTCAAAATTCTTCGTCGCAAAATCAAGCCAAGCTCGACCAAATCCATTTTGCGTATCTTCGGCAAATGGCGGGAACGCGAATATTAGAATAAAGCTACCGACAATAATAAATGGCATGGCAATAATAAAACCATCCCTCATTGCCCTTACATGTTTTTGAGACCCTATTTTAGCGGCTAGCGGAGCTATATGTTTCTCTACGACAGTCATTACCTTATCGTAAATTTTCATCTCAACATTCCTTATTATTTACATATAAACATCCCCAGCGAAATGCACGCAGAGTACAACGCATGTTTATATTTAAAGACTGCCAGCATATATGCTGGCAATATTTTACGAAATCAAAGAAAGGGCCTGATCGAGCACATCTTCCCCTTTCATCATACCGTATGCCATCGGAGATATTGCATCGACCTTCTTGCCGTACTGAGCCGCGCTATCCCTAAGGCTATCTAACTGGAATCGTACTTGCGGACCCAGTAAACAAACATCAAATTCCTGGATTGTCTGTTCAAAACTACTGACAGGATGTGCTTCGATCTTACATTCCAACCCTCGGGCCTGGGCCGCTTTTTCCATCCTTTGAACCAACATGCTTGTAGACATACCGGCACTGCAACAAAGTAATATTTTTTTCATATTGCTCTCCATTTATTCCACGTCATATTCAACATAAAAATTGTATACAAAAGAAACAAAACACAAAAGCGCAACCGGTTGCATTTAGCGTGAGCGCTATCTCACTTCAACAGGTAAATAAATAAAAAATAATACATAATGAACGTCAGTATATATTGATAAAAATAGCAACAATGTTGGGGTTAGTATTTATATGCCTTTGGTTACTCACGGAAATATATATAAAATCATAGAGTTCCAGCACTAACCTGATATATACAAAGTAAAATAGATATACGTAAGAAAGGATAAAAGATGAAATGATACCAAACAGAACAATAAATCCATGTCACCAGAGTGGTCTCATAGGTTTAAGTACGACGAAATCGAGCCGTGATCGATCATCGGGCCGCTTATAGCACCACAACCTACTTTTTACGTGAATTCTTATTTTAGGGAAAAATGACAAACGGGAGATAGCAAAAAGCCCCGACTTTCGTCGAGGCTTTTTACTTAAATATGGTGCCCGGGGCCGGACTTGAACCGGCACAGTTATTCACCGGCGGATTTTGAATCCGCTGCGTCTACCAATTTCGCCACCCGGGCTGATGTGGCTCATTATACGTATCGCGAGATCAGACGCAAGCACCAAATAGTTAGAATTTCAAAAAAAACGATCAACGGAACACAAAGCGCTCATATTGAACAATTTACTTTCGCATCATGCGCTTGGAGCGACAATATAGTGTTCAAAAACAAGCCGAAGCCACTCTCGGTATCCTTTTAGCACCGTCACCTTAATCGGCAATAGGCGAGCAAACCATCCCTGTCGAAGCGTAAGCCGAACCACTGCGGTTCTAGACAAGCAAAGATAGCAGGTATAATTGCTCCCCATCTCGCTTATTCGTCGCGAAAATCCCGCCTGACGCCAATAGCGCTGAAGGCGGGCAAGCTCACGGAGAAAATCCGTAGCATCAATAACCCTTGCAATAAGCACCTGCTTCCTTGCCCTCACCCGCACCTGGCTACGCCCAAGTGCCAGCTCGAGTTTACCGTGCAAAAAAAGCATTATTTATCCAAGTTTTTGGCACGGATAGAGATACTGCCGTTCACCTTCCAAACGGAATGGTCAGGGCTATCCCCTGTCCCGCTCGGTACACTGATCTCAACATGATCAAAATCATACGTGAGTTGAGCATGTCGCTCCGTCAGCTTGTCGTATAACGCCTCTGCCAACTCTGGCCAGTTCGTTGTGTGGTTATTACTCTCTGCCATAGTTCGAGTCCTCAACGGTTGATTTACCTCATAGGTAGTAAGCAACAATGCCTAACGGGCTTTTGTCACCAGACTCTGATAACTATAGCCAGCCCCCGCCCATTAGCTTGCTGCGAGGCTCTCAATTACGAGATCGCCCCCATTCACCCCGCCACCCTAACTTGGTACACTGCGCGAAAATTGAAAACTCGACCACAGGTACGTACGTGAAAAAGTCCAGACAACAGGATGTTATCCCCAGCAACAACTACCCAAGCCTTTTCCGCCGCCTTGGCGCTTGGTTATACGATAGCCTTATCATTATCGCAGTCCTGATGCTTGCAGGCGGTGTCGGTGTCGCACTGACGGCCGGACTAAGTAGCCTTGGTATCATTAATACCAGCGGCTATCTCGATATCAGCGACTACATGAGCCGACACCCGAGTGCCAGCATTCTTTACTCTAGCTACCTAGTCACGGTCGCTATTAGCTTTTTCACGTATTTTTGGTGCCAAGCCGGGCAAACCTTGGGGATGCGGGCATGGAAATTGCGCCTGCAAAATAGCGACGGGAGTCCAATCCGCCCTACCCAAGCTTTGATCAGGCTGGCCACCTCAGCATTCGGTCTCGGCAACCTGCTCGCCCCTTTCAGCACCAGAAAGCAATCATTCCAAGACATCATGGCCGAGTGCGAAATGATAGTCCTCGATAAGGCCATATAATGGAGATAACAAAAAAGGAGCCAATGGCTCCTTTTTTGTTTGTGACGATATGAGGGCTAGAGTTTACGCCGCAACAAGTAAATAGTGATCAGCAAGAAGACCAAGCTCGGCCCCAGTGCGCCAACAATAGGGTGTAAGCGGTAAACGATACTCATCGGCCCGAACACCTCATTGGAAATATAAAAGGCGAAACCAAAAATAACCCCAGAGAGCACCCTCGCCCCCATCGTCACCGAACGCAGCGGACCGAAGACAAACGACAGCGCCAGCAGCATCATCACCGCAATCGAAACCGGCTGGAGCGCCTTACGCCAAAATGCCAGCTCATAACGCGAGGCATCCTGCTTGGAGTCCTTGAGGTACGTCACGTAATCATACACCCCAGAAAGGGCAAGCTCTTCAGGCTTAACCGTTACCACCGCCAGCTTGTCAGGGGTCAACGTGGTTTTCCAAACCTGCTCTGGGAAAGACTGCTTGGTCTGCTGAGTTTCGCCCATGGTCGTGACCGTCACATCCTTGAGTACCCAGCCCTTTTCAGGCTCAAAATCAGCAGATTCAGCAAAGGTCGTAGACTCTAGCTGATCCTTATCATTGAATTGCCAGATGTTGATAGCGTAAAGCTGCTTCTGCTCATGAACCCGGCCAATGTAAATATAATCGTTGTTGTCCTTCGCCCAAACACCACGCTGGACAGAAAGCATATTGCCGCCAGATGTCCACAGCGCACGCAGCTCGCGGGCCGACTTCTGGGCCTCAGGTGCCCCCCACTGCCCCAGCAACATCACAAGGATCATCAAAGGCACTGCCGTTTTCAGCACCGACAAACCGATATCAAGCTTGGAAAAACCCGCCGCCTGCATTACCACCAGCTCAGAGCTCGAAGCTAGCATTCCCAGACCAATCAACGCCCCCAGCAATACTGCCATTGGGAAGAACATTTCAATGTCTCGGGGAATGCTCAGAAGCACGTACGCCAATGCCTTCCACAAGTCATACGTACCCTCGCCAACTTTGCGCAACTGCTCGACATACTTGATGATAGCCGACAAGCCAACCAAGGTAGACAAGGTCAGTGCCGATGTCGCAATGATCGTACGGCCAATGTATAAATCAAGAATCTTAAACATTAGCCACGTCTCCGCATTTTTTCTCTTAACTTACGCATCGGTAAGGTATCCCAGCTATTGAGCCCCACTGCGATGATGAAGGTAACAATATTGATTGACCACAAGCCAATGGCCGATGGCATCCCCCCGTCTTCTACCGCCGATTTGGCCGCACTGATCGCCAAGAAGTAGGCAAGATAAATCAAAACGGCTGGCACCAATTTGGCAAAACGTCCCTGACGCGGATTGACCGCCGACAGCGGAACAACAACCATTGTCAAAATAGGGATACATAGCACCAGCGAAACCCGCCACTGAAACTCGGCTTTTGCAGCCAGTTCCGGGCGTTTCATCAGCTCGAGCGTTGGCAATGCATCCCAATCTCGGCTTTTTTCACGCACCGCGCGCTGGCCGATCAGAGCTTGGTAGCCGTCAAAATCCGTAATGGAATAATCAAGCCGAGTCGGAACCCCCTCATAGCGGGTACCGTCTTTCAAATCGAGAATCTGGCGACCATCAGGCAGTTCACTGACAAAGCCACGATCCGCCACCATCACACTTGGACGCAAGGCATCTTTGGCAGCGAGCTGGGCAACAAACACTTTGTGCAACCGGGTACCGTTATCGGTAATGTCGTTGACGAACACGACGCCCTTGCCATCGGGAGCCGCCTGGAACTGGCCCTTGACCAACAGATCCAGCCCCGAGTCGGCCTCAACCTTCTCCATCACTTGCGTTTCCTGCTCGACACTCCACGGAGCTAGCCACAAGGCATTGAACGCAGCGATGGTACCGGTGATAATAGCCAAGCATAATGCAGCTTGAATCAAGAACTTATTCCCGATCCCCGTCGCATTCATTACCGTAATTTCACTCTCGGCATACAGGCGGCCGAATGTCAGCAAGATACCGATGTACAAACTCAGCGGCAGCATCAACAATGCCATAGATGGCATGTACAGCCCCATTAAGGTCACGATCAGATCGCTGGGGATCGAGCCTTCCGTCGCAGAGGCCAGAATGCGGATGAATTTTTGACTGATAAAAACAAGAAAAAGCACGAACAGCACCGCAAATTGGCTTTTTAATGTTTCACGCGTCAAATACCGAACAATAATCACGCTTTATTTACCCATAGAAAACTTGTTTTTTTACTGGAATCACTATAATTTTTCGGTTAATTAGGTATTTTTTAATCTTTCGGCTAAATGTTAACCTGCACTTTAATCCTATACCGAATCTGAGGTCCAGCAAGTAAGTGCGGCATTATCTAACATTTAGCTTTAATTGTCTTTAATAGGATGTAGGAGTACGCATGGAGTTCAGTGTAAAAAGTGGTAGCCCCGAGAAACAGCGCAGTGCCTGTATTGTCGTTGGCGTCTTTGAACCACGTCGTCTTTCTCCCATCGCCGAACAGCTAGACAAGATTAGCGAAGGTTACATCAGTTCGCTACTTCGCCGCGGGGATCTCGAAGGCAAGCCTGGCCAAATGCTGCTGCTTCACCATGTACCAAACGTATTATCTGAGCGTGTATTACTGGTTGGTTGTGGTAAAGAGCGCGAGCTTGACGAACGTCAATACAAGCAGATCATCAAGAAAACGATCAGCACCCTGAACGAAACGGGCTCTATGGAAGCCGTCTGCTTCCTGACCGAGTTGCATGTCAAAGGCCGCGATACATACTGGAAGGTCCGCCAGGCCGTCGAAACAACCAAAGACAGCCTGTATACCTTCAACCAGTTCAAGAGCGTGAAGCCTGAGACTCGTCGTCCGCTGCGCAAACTGGTGTTCAACGTGCCGACCCGCCGCGAGCTGTCGCTTGGCGAACGCGCGATTTCACACGGCCTAGCGGTAGCCTCTGGCGTCAGAGCCGGCAAAGATCTCGGCAACATGCCGCCAAACGTGGCCAACCCTGCCTACCTAGCCTCCCAAGCACGCCGTCTGGCTGATGACTTCGAGACAGTCTCGACCAAAATCATCGGCGAGCAGGAGATGAAAGAGCTGGGCATGACCTCTTACCTGGCAGTTGGCCAAGGTTCGAAAAACGAAGCCATGATGTCGGTCATCGAATACAAGGGCAACCCAGATCCGTCAGCCAAGCCTATCGTACTGATCGGCAAGGGTCTGACCTTCGACTCCGGCGGTATTTCCATCAAGCCATCAGCCCAGATGGACGAGATGAAATACGACATGTGCGGTGCCGCGACGGTCTTCGGTGCGATGAAATCACTGGCCAAGCTAAACTTGCCAATCAACGTGGTCGGCGTATTGGCCGGTTGTGAAAACATGCCTGGCGGCGGTGCATACCGTCCGGGTGATATCCTGACCACCATGTCAGGCCAGACCGTTGAGGTGCTCAACACCGATGCCGAAGGTCGATTGGTGCTATGTGATGCCCTGACCTACGTCGAGCGTTTCGAGCCGGAATGCGTCGTTGACGTCGCCACCCTCACCGGCGCTTGTGTCGTTGCCCTTGGCAACCATATCAGCGGCCTGATCTCGAACCACAACCCGCTGGCACACGAGCTGATCAACGCATCAGAGCAAGCCGGTGACCGTGCATGGCGCCTGCCGATGAGCGACGAGTACCAAGAGCAGCTGGCAAGCCCGTTTGCCGATATGGCCAACTTGGGCAGCCCGGGCGCTGGTACAATCACCGCAGGCTGCTTCCTGTCTCGCTTTGCCAAAAAGTACAACTGGGCTCACCTTGATATTGCCGGGACAGCTTGGGTTGGCGGCAAGGCCAAAGGGGCGACCGGCCGTCCGGTTCCATTGCTGGTCCAGTTCCTCCTCAACCGAGCAGGCCAGGAAACCGTCGAGTAAGATTGACAACAGAAGAGGGCCAAAAGGCCCTCTTGTTTTATAGGTTATCGCTATGACTCATGCTACTTTTTATATGATCGATGAAACGCACCTTGCCGCAGACAACAACTACCTGCTGCATTTTGCCTGTCATCAAGCAGCCATGAGTTACCGCCAGGGCCAGAAAGTCTATATTCTCGCGGAAAGCAAAGCCCAAGCAGAACACATTGATGAGTACCTATGGCAACAGGAACCCGATAATTTCGTACCGCACAATTTGATCGGCGAAGGCCCCCGTGGTGGTTCTCCGGTTGAAATTGGATGGCCCGAACTCCGCCACAGCGGACGACGCGGGATACTGATAAATTTGAGCCAACATGCACCAAATTTTGCCGTTACCTTCTCACAAGTGATAGACTTCGTCCCTTGCGATGAAAAACTCAAGCAGTTGGCGCGGGAACGCTACAAGCTATACCGCCAAGCTGGCATCCAGCTTCAGACCGCCACTGCCCCTGATACGCCTTAATTCCACATAGATCCTTCTAAGAGCGCTATGGAAAAGACATACAACCCAACTTCAATTGAACAGGCGCTATATCAGCGCTGGGAAGAGGCTGGCTACTTCAAGCCTCACGGTGATACGACTAAAGCTGCCTACAGCATTATGATCCCGCCGCCAAACGTCACCGGTAGCCTTCACATGGGCCACGCGTTCCAGGATACCATCATGGATACCCTGATCCGTTGTGAGCGTATGAAGGGCAAGAACACCCTTTGGCAGGTAGGTACTGACCACGCGGGTATCGCGACTCAGATGGTTGTTGAGCGTAAGATCGCTGCAGAAGAAGGCAAAACCAAACACGATTACGGTCGTGAAGCTTTCATCGACAAAATCTGGGAATGGAAAGGCGAATCTGGCGGTACTATCACTAAGCAGCTACGTCGCCTAGGCGCATCTGTAGACTGGGATCGCGAGCGCTTTACGATGGACGACGGTCTGTCTAACGCCGTTCAGGAAGTATTCGTACGTCTGTACGAAGACGACCTTATCTACCGTGGTAAGCGCCTGGTTAACTGGGACCCTAAACTACACACCGCTATCTCTGATCTTGAAGTAGAGAACAAAGATACCAAGGGCCACATGTGGCACTTCCGCTACCCACTAGCGGATGGCGTTAAAACGGCTGACGGTAAAGATTACATCGTCGTCGCCACCACCCGTCCGGAAACCATGCTGGGCGATACCGGTGTTGCCGTTAACCCAGAAGATCCACGTTACAAAGATCTGATCGGCAAAGACATCATCCTGCCTATCGTTGACCGCCGCATCCCTATCGTGGGCGATGAGCACGCGGACATGGAAAAAGGCACAGGCTGTGTGAAAATCACCCCTGCGCACGATTTCAACGACTACGAAGTAGGCAAGCGTCATAGCCTGCCAATGATCAACATCCTGACATTCGACGCTAACATCCGTGACGCGGCGGAAGTCTTCAACACCAACGGTGAGCCAAGCGACGCTTACGCGACAGAACTGCCAGCTAAATACCACGGTATGGAGCGTTTCGCAGCGCGTAAAGCGATTGTTGCCGAGTTCGACGAACTAGGCCTGCTTGAAGAGATCAAAGATCACGACCTACAGGTACCTTACGGTGACCGTGGTGGCGTCGTTATCGAGCCAATGCTGACTGACCAGTGGTATGTACGTACTGCACCACTAGCAAAAACAGCGGTTGAAGCCGTTGAAAATGGCGACATCCAATTCGTACCTAAGCAATACGAAAACATGTACTTCTCTTGGATGCGCGACGTTCAAGACTGGTGTATCTCTCGTCAGCTATGGTGGGGTCACCGCATCCCGGCTTGGTACGACAACCAAGGCAATGTCTACGTTGGCCGCAACGAAGACGAAGTTCGCCAGAACCACAACCTAGAAAGCGTTATCGAACTGCACCAGGACGAAGACGTTCTGGATACTTGGTTCTCTTCCGCTCTATGGACGTTCGGTACTCAAGGCTGGCCTGAGCAAACTGACGATCTGAAAGTGTTCCACCCATCAGACGTGCTGGTCACCGGTTTCGACATCATCTTCTTCTGGGTTGCCCGCATGATCATGATGACCATGCACTTCGTGAAAGACGAAAACGGCAAGCCGCAGGTACCGTTCAAGACTGTTTACGTAACCGGCCTGATCCGTGACGAGAACGGCGACAAGATGTCGAAGTCGAAAGGTAACGTGCTTGACCCAATCGACATGATCGATGGTATCGACCTTGAGTCTCTGGTTGAGAAGCGCACCGGTAACATGATGCAGCCTCAACTTGCGGCGAAGATCGAGAAGAACACCCGTAAGACGTTTGAAAACGGCATCGAACCTTACGGTACTGACGCCCTACGTTTCACGCTTGCAGCAATGGCATCGACTGGCCGTGACATCAACTGGGACATGAAGCGTCTGGAAGGTTACCGTAACTTCTGTAACAAGCTATGGAACGCCAGCCGTTACGTAATGATGAACACAGAAGAGCAAGATTGCGGCTTCAACGGCGGTGAGATCGAATACTCACTGGCGGACAAGTGGATCGAGTCTCAGTTTGAACTGGCTGCGAAGGCGTTCAACAACCATATCGACAACTTCCGTTTGGATATGGCCGCGAACACCCTGTACGAGTTCATCTGGAACCAATTCTGTGACTGGTACCTAGAACTGACTAAGCCAGTTCTATGGAAAGGCACCGAAGCACAGCAGCGCGGCACTCGTCGTACGCTAATCACGGTGCTTGAGAAGACCCTGCGTCTGGCTCACCCAGTGATCCCTTACATCACTGAAACTATCTGGCAGAGCATCAAGCCGCTAGTAGACGGTGTGGAAGGCGATACCATTATGCTGCAATCCCTGCCTCAATTCGACGAAGCTAACTTCAACCAAGAAGCGCTAGACGACATCGAGTGGGTGAAAGCATTCATCACCAGCATCCGTAACCTGCGTGCCGAATACGACATCAACCCAGGTAAACCGCTAGACGTGATGCTAAAAGCTGACAACGCAAAAGATGCCGCACGTCTTGAAGCGAACAAGCAAGTACTGATGTCCCTAGCGAAGCTAGAATCTGTACGCGTGCTAGAAGCCGGTGAAGAAACACCAGCATGTGCAACAGCATTGGTTGGCAAGTCTGAGCTGATGATCCCAATGGCAGGTCTGATCGACAAAGATGCAGAACTGGCTCGCTTGGCGAAAGAGATCACCAAGACTGAAGGCGAAATCAAGCGCATCGAAGGCAAGCTAGGCAACGAAGGCTTCGTAGCCAAAGCACCTGAAGCGGTTATCGCCAAAGAGCGCGAGAAGCTAGATGGCTACAAAGAAACATTAGTGAAGCTCGCTGAGCAACAAGCAACGATTGCTGCACTATAAGCGCTTTGCTCAATGTTAATAACACGCCTATAAGCGTGTCATGTTAAAAAGGTTGGCCTTCGGGCCAGCCTTTTTTGTTTTAAGCGCCCCCTGCCACCCTCGATTTTTATCGCACCATCACTCATAGAGAATTACATTCACCACACGCGATTTGATAGCTTGTTCCTATCAAATCAATATCTAAAAGCCATTAGATTAAACGCGAATAATTCTCAATAATGAAAACATAGAAACAGGGCATTCCTACAACACACCCAAACATCCTTGAGGGGAGGAGATCATCATGAAAAAGACACTAACTTTTGCCGCACTCCATTTTACCATTGCGTTTAGTGTCGCTTACATGCTGACTGGCGACCTCCTTATCGGTAGTTTGATTGCTATGATTGAGCCTTCCGTCAACACTGTGGCCTTCTATTTCCACGAAAAGGCATGGGCATCAATACCCACATTGAAAGCCCGTCAAACTCAAACAAAATGGAAAACAGCCAGCTTTGCCACCGTCCATTTTTCCGTTGCCTTTACCGTAGTGTACTTGCTGACCGGTGATGCCTTTGTCGGTGGTATCATGGCAATGTTGGAGCCAAGCCTGAACAGTGTTGCGTACTACTTCCACGAGAAAGTCTGGCTGCGCCAGAACAAGCAGGCAGCCACAAGCGTCCCTTCATTCTGCCTGCATCAGCATGCGTGATGGCTACATACAAAAAAAGCTGCCCATGGGCAGCTTTTCAATCGGTCAGATCAACGGGGAATTACTCCTCGTCATCCTCGTAGTCTTCATCATCGTCTTCGTCCGACTCGAAGTAAGTACCCCAGCCGTCGTAATCAATGTTGTGCTTTTCTGCAAGGCGGATCATTTTCTCTGCCTGCTCGTCAATCAACTCTGCATTCAGTGCTGATTCCATCACGGCATCAAAACATACCACGGTACCGCCACCGTCTTCAGGGGCTAGCTCAAGCTCTTCGGCATCCAGTACATCGAAGCCCATCTTAAACGCTTCAGCTGCCGCAGCTTCTAACTGCTCAAAAGTATCAGCCGAAAAGTGGTGCTCAATGCTGTAAAGCGCATCAGGCTCACTGCCATCTTCCAGCAACGCAGCAATAATCTCGCGCGTTTCTTCCTTCTGCTCTTCAATCAGTTCTGCATAAGACATGGGAAACTCCACCTTAATATCAATTCGACGGCAAATATCGCACGGATTACGGAAAATTGCCACGTAAAAGCGTGGGCTATCTCCCACTCCCATTTCTAGCCGCCATTTTTAAAATTGACATACATCAAACAAAGCGATTTTTTTTGCCTTGGTGCTAGAATTCGGAAAAATGCATAATATTCCCGGCTATGCACCCCGACCCAACGAGCAAGAAATAGTTAATCACATATTCACCCACTTATTACAAAGAAATACCCTTGTCCTTACATACCGTCTCAAGCGAGCTGCGACATGCACCCCGTAAAGTGTGAACAACACCAAAGTCATTTCAATCCCGTCAGCATAAAATCCGATGGCAACAAGCAAATAGAGCTGCAGCAGAGACTGCGCCAAAACAATTTCGAGAGATACGATCATGAGTAACATCTGCCCGGTCCAGCAATCAGGATGGCGGCGGCAAAGCCCACTTTGTCGCCCTCGTAGAACGCTAACTCGCATGGCCATTGCCGCCGGTAGTAGCAAATCTGTCTACTGCCGGTCAATGGAACTTCATGCAGAGAGAGTACTTCTCTGACTGTTCACGGCCAACAGCCCAAGGTATTAACCACCAACGGCTTCAAGCTAATCCACCCCTTTACAGTACCTGATGGTCAATACCAGCCCTCATACCCTGAGGCCTTGCTGGCTAACACTTTCATGCCTGTTTCGGACTAGGTCGATGTTTAACCCTCTGGCACAAAGTGCCCAAGAGGCAAGGAGATAACAATGACAACTGAATCGATGAACAAGGAAGAAAAAGGCGGCTTCTTTGCCAACTTTAAGTTTCCATCTGCCTACACCATTTTATTTGCCCTTATTGCCCTAGTGGCGCTGATGACTTGGATCGTTCCTGCTGGCCAGTACGACCGCGTCATGAACGAAGATCTAGGCAAAGAAGTACCCGTAACCGGAACTTACCACAGCGTTGAGAGCAACCCTCAAGGCGTTGTCGATGTGCTATTGGCGCCGATTGACGGCTTCTACGACCACAACACTTACGAAGCTGCGGCTATCGATGTGTCCTTGTTCATCCTGGTGATCGGTGGCTTCCTAGGCCTAGTCACCAAGACTGGTGCGATTGATGCGGGTATCGAGCGTGTTACCGCCCGTCTGCAAGGTCGCGAAGAGCTGATGATCCCGATTCTGATGGCACTGTTTGCCGCAGGCGGTACTATCTACGGTATGGCTGAAGAATCACTTCCGTTCTACACCCTGCTTGTACCGGTAATGATGGCCGCGCGCTTCGACCCAGTTGTTGCTGCCGCTACCGTTCTGCTAGGTGCGGGTATCGGTACCCTAGGTTCGACTATCAACCCATTTGCTACCGTTATCGCATCAAACGCTGCTGGTATTCCGTTCACTGACGGTATCGGTCTACGTGTCGCTATGCTTGTTATCGGCTGGCTAATCTGTGTTGCCTACGTAATGCGCTATGCCAAGATGGTTCGCGCTGACCAAACCAAATCTATCGTTTACGACAAGTACGAAGAAAACAAAGCACACTTCCTTGGCAACCAGACTGGCGAAATGCTGGAGTTCACCACGACTCGCAAAATCATCCTGGGTATCTTCGCCGCATCTTTCGGTATCATGATTTACGGCGTATCGGTTGCAGGTTGGTGGATGGCTGAAATCTCTGCCATGTTCCTAGCATCAACCATCATCATCGGCGTGATCTCTCGCATGAGCGAAGAAGAGTTCACCACAAGCTTTATCGACGGTGCCCGCGACCTACTGGGCGTAGCACTGATCATCGGTATCGCACGTGGTATCGTGGTTATCATGGACCGCGGTATGATCACCGACACCATCCTGAACTCTGCAGAGCACATCGTATCTGGCCTGTCTTCAGTAGTATTCATCAACGTGATGTACCTACTGGAAATTATCCTGTCATTCCTTGTGCCTTCATCTTCAGGCCTAGCAGTGCTGACCATGCCAATCATGGCACCACTTGCTGACTTTGCTGGCGTTAGCCGTGACCTAGTGGTAACTGCTTACCAGTCTGCATCAGGTGTTGTAAACCTAATGACGCCAACCTCAGCCGTTGTTATGGGTGGCTTGGCCATTGCCCATGTCCCATACGTTCGCTGGGTGAAGTGGGTTGCACCGCTACTAGGCATTTTGATTGTCCTAATCATGGTAATGCTCAGCGTGGGTGCCATGATGTAATACCGCTTCTATCTTGCTTGTGCAGCCGCCCTTCGGGGCGGCTTTTTGCTATCAGCGCCCATCCCAAACACCCGGTTCAAAATGCACCTCAACCAGCCCCCCTCCTCTAGGCAGCTGTTAGCAGGCTCGTCCCCCCTCCCGCAACCAACTTGTTTCGCATGCCCCCAGCCATATACCGGCAAGCTGACACTCCCTTGTATCGCAAGGCAGTACCTGGCCATCCCCCTTGGAGGCAGCACGAGAGGCGACAGATACAGCCATAACAACAGCACCAACCATTGGGATTGAGAGAGCAAGAACATCGCTCAACTCAAATACCACACCTGCACCGCCCCCTAACCTATAAGCGCAATATTTTTACCTGCTGCTATATTTTTGCATTACCCATCACTTGGAAAATTAAACATTGAAATAAAACAAAAAAACAGCGCTGCGAATATCAAATAAAAAACTCAACAAAACATAATTAAAAAAGAAAAATAAAACAGTAACCTCGCCTGTTGCTAAATTACAAAACAAGAAAAGAAATATATTTTGGAAAAAGTTTTGTTATTTTAACATTAACATTCCAACTATTTTTATATAGTCAGCCACTAAAAGTGAATAAGCTTGTTTTTACACAAACAAATTTCACCCGCAGTTTATGCATAACATTCCACAAAGACCAATCCAGACCTTTTAAAACAACAACTTAACAGTGAATAGCACACTAAAAAAACGTCCTTTCCACATAAAAAACCCCGCATGAAATATAGTAACGAATGCATTAAAAATGTTAAAAAATAAAGAAGGCATCGTTATGAGATTAATAGATAAAGTGTGATGGATATCTAAGACTATCTGCTCACGATCCGTAGAATGAATTACAGAAACAACGGCAGAGAATAAATTTTCTCTTCGCCAAAAAACAAATAAATGCCAAATGAATTGGCTATCAAATAAAGAGAGATACGATCATGAGTAAGTTCTATGTAGGTTCTGAAATAGGCCAACTACGCCGCGTTCTTCTTCATCGTCCAGAGCGCGCTCTAACTCACCTGACTCCGTCTAACTGCCATGACCTACTATTCGATGACGTATTGGCTGTTGAGCGTGCAGGCGAAGAGCATGACGTATTTGCCAACACTTTGCGCGAACAAGGCGTTGAAGTAATGCTTCTTCAAGACATGCTAGCTGAAACACTAGCTGTTAAAGAAGCGAAAGACTGGCTGCTAGGCACTCAGATTTCAGATAACCGTTTCGGCCCAACATTTGCTAACGATGTTCGTTGCTTCCTTGCGGACCTACCAAACCAAGAACTAGCAGCAATCCTACTAGGCGGCCTAGCATACTCTGAGCTTCCAATTCAGTCTTCTTCTATGATGCAGGGCCTGCACGCAGCAAGCGACTTCATCATTGAACCACTACCAAACCACCTATTCACCCGCGACACATCTTGCTGGGTATACGGCGGCGTTTCAATCAACCCAATGGCTAAGCCTGCTCGTCAGCGCGAAACCAACCACCTACGTGCTATCTACCGCTGGCACCCAACCTTCGCAGGTCAGGACTTCATCAAGTACTTCGGTGACGAAGAGAAGATCTACGACAACTCAACAATCGAAGGCGGTGACGTACTAGTTATCGGTAAGGGCGCTGTACTGATTGGTATGTCAGAGCGTACTACTGCACAAGGCGTAGAGCAGCTAGCATCAAGCCTATTCAAGCACGGCCAAGCTAAGCAAGTTATCGCGATGGAACTGCCTAAGCACCGTTCTTGCATGCACCTAGACACAGTTATGACCCACATGCGTGAAGACACCTTCTCTGTTTACCCAGAAGTTGTTCGCAAAGACGTTAAGTGCTGGAGCCTAACTGGCGACGAGTCTGGCTCAGTGAAAGCAACTGAAGAAGGCTACTTCGTAACTGCAATCGAAAAAGCACTGGGCGTAGGCCAGCTGAACCTAATCACTACTGGTGGTGACAACTTCGAAGCTGAGCGTGAGCAGTGGAACGATGCAAACAACGTACTGACTGTTAAACCTGGCGTGGTTGTTGGTTACGAGTGCAACACTTACACCAACGAGAAATACGACAAAGCTGGTATCACCGTACTACCAATCCCTGGTGACCAACTTGGCCGCGGCCGCGGTGGCGCACGCTGCATGAGCTGCCCAATCGAGCGTGACGGTATCTAAGTTCACAGGCAATAGCCAAACCCTAACGGCCGGTGCGCTGCACCGGCCTGAAAACAGCAACATCCACTTTCGGTCACCGGCATAAAGCCAACGACAAAAACACAATAAGACCGAGAGCAAAACCAAGAGAGACGATCACATGACTAAGCAAACTGTTGTAGTCGCACTGGGCGGTAATGCCCTACTACGCCGCGGCGAGCCTCTAGAGGCAGATATCCAACGCCAGAACATCGCCAAAGCAGCAAAAACCATTGCTGAAATTGGTAAAGAATACAATGTAGTCCTTGTTCACGGTAACGGCCCACAAGTTGGCCTACTAGCCCTACAAGGCCTGGAATACAAGAAAGTTAACCCATATCCGCTAGACGTTCTTGGCTCTGAAACCCAGGGCATGATCGGCTACATGCTGATGCAAGAACTGAAGAACCTGCTTCCTGAGAAAGACGTTTCTTGCATGCTTACTCAGATGACAGTTGACCCAGCGGACCCAGCATTTGCTGACCCAACTAAGCCAATCGGCCCTGTTTACGAAGAAGCAGAAGCCCGTGAAATGGCAGAAAAATACCATTGGACTGTGAAGCCTGACGGCCAGTACTTCCGCCGCGTGGTACCAAGCCCACTACCTACCGGTATCGTTGAAGGCGACGCCATCACTACCCTAATCAAGCAAGATCACCTAGTGATCTGCACCGGTGGCGGCGGTATCCCAGTGAAGCGCGAAAACGGCAAGCTAACAGGTGTTGAAGCGGTTATCGACAAAGACATGTCAGCAGCTTACCTAGCTCAGCAACTTAATGCCGACGCACTGCTAATTTTGACCGATGCCGATGCTGTATACCTAGACTGGGGCAAACCAACCCAGACAGCACTACGCAGCACTACGCCTACTGAGCTGTCACAGTACGCTTTCGATGCTGGTTCAATGGGTCCAAAAATTGATGCTTCATGCGAATTTATCCGTAAAGGCGGCAAGCTGGTTGGTATCGGTTCGCTAGAAGACGGCCTAGCCATCCTTAAGGGTGACGCAGGTACAAATATTATTGCAGAATAACAGAATAGTTATTCACAAGAGCTCCATTATACGTTAAACATTAATAAAACAAATCGGCTGGCACTATTCATATTTAGTAAGTGCTCAGCCGGACCAGAGAGATTCAGAGAGGAAACTATCATGGCTTTTAACCTACGCAACCGTAACTTCCTAAAACTACTAGACTTCACTCCACGTGAGATTCAGCACCTACTAGAACTGTCTGCTGAACTTAAAAAAGCGAAGTACAACGGTTACGAGCAGCCTCGCCTAACTGGCAAAAACATCGCACTGATTTTCGAAAAAACCTCTACTCGTACTCGCTGTGCATTTGAAGTAGCGGCATTCGACCAGGGCGCTCAAGTTTCTTACCTTGGCCCATCAGGCTCTCAAATCGGCCACAAAGAATCAATGAAAGACACTGCTCGCGTTCTTGGTCGCATGTACGACGGTATCGAGTACCGTGGCTTTGGCCAGTCAATCGTTGAAGAGCTAGGTGAATACGCTGGCGTACCAGTATGGAACGGCCTAACTGACGAATTCCACCCAACTCAAATCCTAGCTGACTTCCTGACCATGCAAGAGCACGGCCGTGGCAAGCAACTACACGAAATCACTTTCGCTTACCTAGGCGATGCTCGCAACAACATGGGTAACTCTCTAATGGTTGGCGCAGCGAAAATGGGCATGGACATCCGTCTAGTAGCACCAAAAGCTTACTGGCCTGAAGAAGCACTAGTAGCACAGTGCCGCGAAATCGCAGAAGAGACTGGCGCTAAGATCACTCTAACTGAAGACGTAAAAGAAGGCGTTCAGGGCTGTGACTTCCTATACACTGACGTATGGGTATCAATGGGCGAAGCGAAAGAAGCATGGGCTGAGCGTATTGAACTAATGCTACCTTACCAAGTTAACATGGATGTCATCAAAGCAACTGGCAACCCACATGTTAAATTCATGCACTGCCTACCTGCATTCCACGGCGAAGATACTACAGTGGGCAAAGAGCTAGCAGCTGAGTACCCAATCCTAGCTAAAGGCGTTGAAGTAACTGACGAAGTGATCGAGTCTAAGCACTCAATCGTGTTCGACGAAGCTGAAAACCGTATGCACACCATCAAAGCAATCATGGTAGCAACACTAGGTAACTAACCGACTCTCTTGGGTTTAGGGTCCCCCCTCTTGCTGGTGACCCTATCTCTCGACCCTATACCGGCCTTCGGGCCGGTATTTTTATGCCAACAAAAAGAGTCCAACCTCCCCCCGCACTCCCCAGCAAAAATCCTATTAATTAAAGGGTTAAGCCCCCGTTTCCACCACCCAGAATATCCCTTTATTTTGCATAAAATCCCAACAAATGAATACTTTAGGCAAACGCTTGCGTTCACGAAAAATGGGGGTATAATCCTTCGCAATTTGTCTAGAGAGAGATAAAAAATGTCCTGTTTAGTTCTGCTTACCTGCTTGAACTCACGCCGATTCTCGGCGGCAGCACCGTTTTTTGTTCTTTCTGTTAAGTATCCAAGAAGCCTCCTTTTTTAAGGGGGCTTTTTTTTGTCTGTCACACACTGACGGCAGGCAAAAAACGTTCATCATCGTGATCAAAGAGGGAAGAGAAGCCATGGCGAATTCGCTGTTTCAAAAGCACATCATTTCCATTCCGGAACTGAGTCGTAGTGAATTAGAACTCGTTGTCGAGACGGCAGGTAAACTCAAGGCCGAGCCGAATCCAGAGTTGCTGAAGAACAAGGTTGTTGCAAGCTGCTTCTTCGAACCATCCACCCGTACCCGCCTGTCGTTCGAAACGGCAGTTCAACGCCTTGGCGGCACAGTAATCGGCTTCGACAACGGCGGAAATACATCCCTGGCCAAAAAAGGCGAAACACTTGCCGACTCGGTTCAGGTCATCTCTTCCTATGTCGATGCATTCGTCATGCGCCACCCGCAAGAAGGTGCAGCACGCCTAGCAGCAGAGTTCTCCAACGGCGTGCCAGTCATCAACGGTGGCGACGGAGCCAACCAGCATCCAACCCAAACCCTGCTGGATCTCTTTACCATCTACGAAACCCAAGGCCGCCTCGACAACCTCAACGTTGCCTTCGTCGGCGACCTGAAATACGGTCGTACCGTCCACTCGTTGACCCAGGCTCTGTCGAAATTCAACAACATCAATTTCTTCTTCATCGCACCTGAAGTTCTGGCCATGCCAGACTACATCTGCGAAGAACTCGATGCAGCCGGGATCAGCTACAGCCTGCACAGCAACATGGAAGACGTGATCCCTGAGCTGGATATCCTCTACATGACGCGGGTCCAGAAAGAACGTTTCGATGAGTCTGAATACGCCCACATGAAAGCCGCGTACATCCTGACTGCCGCGATGCTGACCGAAGCCCGTGACAACCTGAAGGTTCTTCACCCTCTTCCTCGTATTGACGAAATCACCGTAGATGTAGACAAAACCAAGCACGCCTACTACTTCCAGCAGGCAGAAAACGGCGTCTATGCACGCGAGGCCCTATTGGCACTGGTACTGAACGAAACTATCTAAGCAGGAGAAACAACAATGGCAAAAGAAACACAACTGCAGGTCGAAGCAATCAAAAACGGTACCGTCATTGACCACATCCCTGCCAATATCGGTATCAAAGTGCTGAAACTGTTCAAGATGCACAAGACCAACCAGCGCGTCACCATCGGCCTGAACCTGCCGTCATCTGCACTGGGCGCCAAGGATCTGATCAAAATCGAGAACACCTTCCTGACTACCGAGCAGGCGAATCAGCTGGCCCTCTACGCACCAAAGGCCACCGTCAATCAGATCGAAAACTACGAAGTTGCAGGAAAGATGAATCTGTCTCTGCCAGAGCAGATTAATGCCATCTTCAAGTGCCCGAACAGCAACTGCATTAGCCACGGCGAGCCCGTCGACAGCAGCTTCAAAGTGCTGACTAAAAACGATGACGTTCAACTGAAATGCAAGTACTGCGAAAAGGTTTTCTCGCGCGAAATTGTCACCGAGAACAACTAATATCACGGCACAGGTGACCAAAAACACGCTCACCTTTATAGGGGGATAGACAGCTAAACCTGTCTCACTAAAGACATTTTCTGCCCCATGACTAAGAAAGCCCGCTCACCCTTGAGCGGGCTTTTTTATTCTCACATCTAACGCAGCCTTGCCCTTTCCCCACCCGCTACCTTTTACAGTCTAACTAGTGTGCTGACGCCAGCAACAGCCGGCCACAGCACCAACAATCGACAACAAGGTCAGTGGCATGAAAGATACCCCAACAAGCGGCAATGCCGTTTCTCGGCATATCCTACCCGCTCTGCTCATGGCTGCAAGCAGCCTCGCAGTAAGCGGCTGCGTAACCAGCAACGGCAACATCGATACAGCAAGCCATCATCAAGCGAACAAAATGCTCGTGATCGGTGTGCCGATCCTACTCGGTGGATTCGGCTCCGGTGTTCCCATCAGCCATGACTACATCATCACCGCCAAGCACGTCGCCCGGCTGTCATGGGATATGGACGTCATTCACCATCCCTACTGCGATTTATCACTAGTAAGGCGGCACTCCGATACTGTGCCAACCTGGGGGCTCATCTATCCCGATCAGGCCGTTACCCACCAAGGCTATTCCCTACTCGGCACCGCCGTCGAAGGGAAAGGAAAGTACCTGCAAGATGTCATCGACACCAATACCGATTGCCTCTACTCACTCAGTGATGCCCCTGTTATGTCAGGCATGAGCGGGGGGCCGGTTTTCAACCCCGCCGGGGAAATCGCCGGAATCACCGTTGCGATTGTCGACAACCCCGAAGAACTCGACAACCTACTTCCCGCGGCACGCTACAGCCAGTTTGTGCCGGCAACCATTATTTTCGACTGGCTCAAGGCGCTCGGGTTCTCCCCCCGCTCCGGCAGCAATGCACTCAATGAAATCCAGGTTTCAGACTATGTCACCCACCTCAACCGACGAGACCAACAAGCATCTCAAAGCGAAAACCGTCGATCTACAAATATGCATATACCGTCAGCAAGCGATCACGATGGGTCAATGGAGCTGGCTGCCCAGAACCCGGAAGATATCAACTAATTCACTATTTTTAGGCTTTATCAACAGAATTTAATTCGACGGAGACTCGAAATGTATGGCGTATTGTTTTGGTGACTGCGGTCAACAAATTGCCTCGGTTTTGTTGCTATGATTCCCCTGCAATATTATGCAACAAAACTATTATGTCCTGTGACATATCCCAGCTGTGCCCTTTTTTTGTCTTCATGCAAACCTTCTACACTGAAGGCCAGCTGGCAATAAGAAGATACGATCTATACCAATGAAACAACAAGGAGTTGCCCGTGAGTGGATTCAATATGCACGGAGCGATGGATGTCTGCCCTGAAGAAAGCATGACAACGGCCTGCAAGCGCCTGTTGCAACAACAAAGCTTCTCCACCCAGGAAGAAGTCCGTCATAGCCTAATTGAAATGGGATTTGAGGATGTCAGCCAGTCAACGGTTTCCCGGCTGCTATCCCGACTAGGCGTAGCCAAAGTACCCAATGCCTACGGTAAAAAAGTCTACTGCCTAACTGTAGAAAACGAACCGGTACAGGTCAGTTCATCCATTGCGTCACAAATCGAGTTTATCACCCACAACCAATTGGTCGTGGTCGTCAAAACCCATCCCGGCGGGGCCCAACTGGTCGCCCGGCTTATCGATATCCAGCCACACGCTGAAATTCTCGGCACAGTGGGTGGCAACGACACCGTGATGGTTGCACCGCGTGATATCTCGCGGATTGATGAATGTGAGAAAGTGGTAAGAACCCGGCTCGGCGTACCCGCATAAGCACCGCCTAGACCCGCTCTACCTTGCCAGCCTTCATTCCTGCTATGAAGGCTTTTTCATCTCAGCAGCGGAAACCTTTTGACCCCGACGCTATTGGGTTGCAAACTAAGTCATTCCTAACATCCCAATCCAACAGTAAGGATTAGCAATGACTCAAGTTCTTCACACTGATCAAGCACCTGCAGCTATCGGCCCATACGTTCAAGGTGTAGACCTAGGCAATATGGTTCTAACCTCAGGCCAGATCCCGGTTAACCCGCAAACAGGTGAAGTAGCAGAAGACATCGCCGATCAGGCTCGCCAATCACTTGAAAACGTAAAAGCCGTTGTTGAGGCCTCAGGTCTTAAAGTGGCTGACATCGTGAAAATGACTGTTTTCGTCAAGGACCTCAATGATTTCGGTACTGTCAACGAGGTATACGGCAAGTTCTTCGATGAGCACAACGCCCCTTACCCAGCACGTTCATGTGTTGAAGTGGCTCGTCTGCCAAAAGACGTAAAAATTGAAATTGAAGCTATCGCAGTTCGCAAATAATCGCGCTGTTGCTTCAAGGTGCTGTCACCTAAAACACAAAAAAGCTGCCTGATGGCAGCTTTTTTATAACCGAAGCTTTATAGCCGAAACACCCCATCAGGCCGCGATGGCGTGGGATAGTACCTGCGGGAACCAAGCAGTGAACAGCTCTGGCGATACCTCTACCGCCTCAACCAGCTCTAGCTCTGGCCACCAGCGGTATGCCATCACTTCGTCAGGATTCGGCTCGAACGCCAGCTCGTCGGTACAGGCAATCAGAACATGATCAAGCTCATGTTCGACAAGCGCATTGTCCAATTGCGCGCGGTAAATGAAATTGGCAACGTCTTCCAATGCGCTAACACCCGAAATCCCCATCTCCTCTTGCAAACGGCGGATCCCAGCTTCTACTATTGTCTCCCCCTGACGAGGGTGCGAGCAGCAGGTGTTGGTCCACAACCCACCGCTGTGGTATTTGCCCAACGCACGCTGCTGCATCAGGTATTCTCGACCATTGGCACCTTGGCGGTACAACAGCACAGAAAATGCCAGATGAAGAGCGCCATCTCGATGCGCCTGCATCTTCTCCTGCAGACCAATGGGCTGTCCATCAGGCGAGACTAAAACAACCTGTTCTTCAATCATCACGTTATAACCATATAAACAAAAGGACACGCATAGCATGTCCTTATTGGGCGGTAGGATCGCACGGGCTCAGGCTGCTGAGCGGCGGGCGGCCTCTGCGTTGATGTCGCTCAGCTTCTGCTCCATCATGCTACGGCAGCGTTCGGAAAGCTCGCGAACATCTTCCTTGGTCAATCCTTCGGTCGACACTGGCGGCAAGATTTCGACAATCACCACCCCGTTATTCCAGCGGTTAAGTTTAACATGCTCAGTCGAGCTACACACAATCGGCACTACAGGAACTGCCGCGCCAATCGCCGCGTGAAATGCTCCGGTCTTGAACGGCAACAGCCCGCGGCCACGAGAACGGGTCCCCTCAGGGAACATCCAAACCGATACCTTGCGCTGCTTGATTTTCTCAACAACCTGACCAATGGTACCGACCGCCTTGGCGCGGTTGGCGCGGTCAATCAGGATATTACCGGTCAGCCAGTAAAGCTGCCCAAACAACGGCAACCAGACTAGGCTTTTCTTACCAACCGTCACGGTCCGTGGCATAACCGCACCGGCAACCGTAAACAAATCATAATTATTCTGGTGGTTAGCGATATAAACGCTAGGCCCTGCCCGATCAGCCCCTTCCGGTACTCGGATTTCCAGCTTGATGCCAAAGACCCGGGACATCTTGCTGAACAGGCGGCCAAATGTACGGACATGCTTAGGGTTGCGCGGGCTCAACAAACAGTAACCGCAACCAAACACAAACATGACAAAGGCAAAGATCGCCACAGCAATCATGCGCAAAACAAAAATCATGGACTTCTCCTCAGCGTACAAGCGTTCGCTAGTATACTCAGGCCGCAGGAAAAAACACCCTTTATGTGGAGAAATTAGACCACTGTGCCAATAGGTATAAAAAAGCCCTCCTGATGGAGGGCTCAATATCAACAGAGCGAGATTACTCGGATTCTACCTGTGATTCCGGGGCGTCAATCTCCATCCGGGTAACGCGCTGCAACCCGCGAGGAAGCATCGCACCACGGCGGCCGCGCTCGCCTCGGAAGTTATCCAGATCAGACGGCTTGAGGCCTAGCTTGCGCTTGCCGGCATACAAGGTGATATGACTGCCCTGCGGCAAGACCACCAAGTGTGACAGGAACTCCTCCCGAGCCTTGGAGCGCGCAGAAGGGATATTGATGATCTTATTACCCTTACCCTTGCCAAGCTGCGGCAGCTCCTTGATCGGGAACAACAACATCCGGCCTTCATTGGTAATGGCCAAGATTTCATCGTTGTCCAAATCCCCAACCAACTGCGGCGGCATCACCTCGGAACTTTCCGGCAGAGTCAGCAGTGCCTTACCGTTCTTGTTCTTGGAGACCATGTCGGCACACTTGCAGATAAAGCCATAGCCCGCATCCGAGCTCATCAGCCACAACTGGCTCTCTTCGCCCATAATGACCTGACGCATCTGGCTGCCCGGTGTCAAATTCAAGCGGCCGGTGATCGGCTCGCCCTGACTGCGCGCCGATGGCAACGAATGAGATTCCAATGCATAGCTGCGGCCATCGGATCCAAGGAACAGCGCAGGCTGGTTGCTCTTGCCTCGGGCATGGCACAAGTAGCCATCGCCCGACTTGTAGCTCAGCGTGCTCGGGTCAACATCATGCCCTTTGGCATGGCGGATCCAGCCCTTATCAGACAGCACCACGGTGATCGCCTCAGACGGGATCAGCTCGCGCTCGGTTAGCGCCTTGGCTTCCTCTCGCTCAACCAACGGTGAGCGACGTGCATCGCCGTAGGTTTCGGCATCTGCCAGAATTTCTTTCTTGATCAAAGTATTTAGTCGGCGCTCGGAACCCAGCAGCTTCTCAAGCTGATCACGCTCCTTCGACAACTCGTCCTGCTCGCCACGAATTTTGATTTCCTCAAGCTTCGCCAACTGGCGCAACTTGATTTCCAAAATCGCATCGGCCTGAATCGCACTCAGATCAAAGCGCGACATCAACTCCGCCTTCGGGTCATCCTCACTGCGGATGATCTCAATCACCTCGTCGATATTGAGGTAGGCGGCCAGCAAGCCCTCAAGGATATGCAGGCGGGCCACAACCTTGTCAAGACGGTACTGCAAACGGCGGCGAACGGTCTCGCGGCGGAATACCAGCCATTCGCTCAGGATTTCCACCAGCCCCTTCACTTCCGGACGGCCATCAAGCCCCAGCATGTTCAGGTTAACCCGGAAACTCTTCTCCAGATCCGTGGAGGCAAACAGATGATTCATCAACTGGTCGCAATCGATACGGTTAGAGCGCGGCACAATCACGATGCGAGTCGGGTTCTCGTGATCCGACTCATCACGCAAATCCTCGACCATCGGCAACTTCTTCGCCCGCATCTGCGCGGCAATTTGCTCGAGCAGCTTGGAGCCAGAGACCTGATGCGGCAGCGCCGTGATCACGATGTCGCCGTTCTCCTTGTGCCATACCGCGCGCATCTTGATGCTGCCACGGCCAGTACGGTAGACCTTCTTCAGATCAGCCTTAGAGGTAATGATTTCGGCTTCTGTCGGGTAATCAGGCCCTTGTACAAACCCCATCACCTCATCCAAATCCGCCTTGGGATTATCGATCAAGTGAACAGCGGCATTTGCCACCTCGCGCGCGTTGTGCGGCGGGATATCGGTCGCCATACCAACGGCAATACCGGTAACACCGTTAAGCAGGATATGCGGCAGACGTGCTGGCAGCATCTTCGGCTCTTTCATTGTGCCGTCGAAGTTCTGCCCCCAATCAACCGTACCCTGACCTAACTCGCTAAGCAGGACTTCCGAGAAACGAGACAGGCGCGATTCGGTATAACGCATTGCGGCGAACGATTTCGGATCATCCGGCGCACCCCAGTTACCCTGGCCGTCAACTAGCGGGTAGCGGTACGAAAATGGCTGGGCCATCAGCACCATGGCTTCGTAACAGGCCGAATCGCCATGAGGGTGGTACTTACCCAGTACGTCACCGACCGTACGGGCCGATTTTTTGTATTTCGCAGTTGCCGACAGGCCAAGCTCGGACATCGCGTAGATAATACGGCGCTGCACCGGCTTGAGGCCGTCACCGATAAACGGCAAGGCACGGTCCATGATCACGTACATGGAATAATTGAGGTAGGCGTCTTCGGTAAACTTCCGTAGCGGAAGCTGTTCCACGCCGTCCATTGAGACATCGGTCATCGTTGGGTATTCCGTTCAAACTGTTGCGGCCGGACGCGTATTTACAGCCTCCGGCCTATCAAATCATCGTTACTGCCAGCCTCGACTGGCACAGCCGAGTTTACACCTCAGCCATATCACCTTTGGACTGCAGCCAATGGCGGCGATCTTCCGCACGCTTTTTACCCAGCAGCATATCCATCATCTCGGTGGTCTGCGCATCATCGTCGATCGTCAACTGCACCAAGCGGCGGGTGTTCGGATCCATCGTGGTCTCGCGCAGCTGCATCGGGTTCATCTCACCCAGACCTTTGAATCGCTGGACGTTGACCTTGCCACGCTTACTGCTCAGGCGCTCGAGGATCCCCTCTTTCTCAGCGTCATCCAGGGCGTAATACACTTCTTTGCCCAAATCGATACGGTACAAAGGCGGCATCGCGATATAGACGTGGCCGGCTCGCACCAGCGACTCGAAATGCTTCACGAACAATGCGCATAGCAAGGTAGCAATATGCAGACCATCCGAGTCCGCATCCGCAAGGACGCAGATCTTACCGTAGCGCAGGCCACTCAGGTCATCACTGTCAGGGTCAATACCCAATGCCACCGAGATATCATGCACCTCCTGCGACGCCAGTACCTGATCGGCCGAGACTTCCCAGGTGTTAAGGATCTTACCGCGCAGCGGCATGATGGCTTGGAACATACGATCACGTGCCTGCTTGGCCGAACCGCCTGCCGAATCACCCTCTACCAAGAACAGTTCGGTACGGTTGAGATCCTGCTGCGAACAGTCGGCCAGCTTGCCCGGCAAGGCCGGACCCGAGGCGATCTTCTTGCGCACGACTTTCTTGCTGGCGCGCATCCGGCGGTGGGCGTTGGCAATACAGACTTCGGCCAATTGCTCAGCAAGCTGCGGACGCTCGTTCAGCCACAGGCTGAAGGCATCTTTCACTACCCCGGAGACAAACGCCGCACACTGACGTGAGGACAGGCGCTCTTTGGTCTGGCCGGCAAACTGCGGATCCTGCATTTTCACCGACAGGACGTAGGCACAGCGATCCCAGATATCATCAGCCGTCAGCTTCACGCCGCGCGGCAGCAAGTTACGGAATTCACAAAATTCGCGCATCGCATCCAGCAGGCCCTGACGCAGGCCATTAACATGCGTACCGCCCTGAGCCGTCGGGATCAAGTTGACATAGCTTTCGCCCACCAGCTCCCCGCCCTCAGGCAACCACAACAATGCCCAGTCGGCCGCCTCGGTCTGGCCGTGGAAGGCACCGGTAAACGGCTCTTCCGGCAGTAGGGTATAACCTCTGACGCCTTCTAGCAGATAGTCTTTAAGGCCGTCCTCGTAGCACCAGGTCAGTGTCTCGTCGGTATTCTTGTCGGTAAAGACAATCTCAAGACCCGGACAAAGCACGGCTTTCGCCTTGAGGTTATTCTTAAGGCGAGACACCGAAAATTTCGGGCTGTCAAAATACTTGGCATCGGGCCAAAAATGGACACTGGTCCCTTTCGCCCGGCGGCCACAAGTGCCGATCACTTCCAGCTCAGACACCTTATCGCCATTTTCGAAGGCAATTTGATAAATCTGGCCATCACGCTTGACGGTGACCTCGACACGGGTAGACAAGGCATTCACAACTGAAATACCTACCCCGTGCAGACCACCGGAAAATTGGTAGTTCTTACCTGAAAACTTACCGCCTGCGTGCAGCTTACACAGGATCAGTTCAACCCCGGATACCCCTTCTTCCGGGTGAATATCCACCGGCATACCACGGCCATCATCGATAACCTCCAGCGACTGATCGGCATGCAGAATCACTTCGACTTTACGGGCATGCCCAGCCAATGCCTCATCGACACTGTTATCGATGACTTCTTGGCCCAGGTGGTTAGGGCGGGTCGTATCGGTATACATACCCGGACGGCGGCGAACAGGCTCAAGGCCGTTCAGAACCTCAATGGCTCCAGCGTTATAGCTTTGCTCTGTCATAATTACGGAAAGTTACGGAAATTTGCCACAATAGTCAGTAACCCCAGCGAGGATGTCAAGCTAGGGTCGATGAAGTGCCCCACAATTGTAAATCGGGCGTAAGCGTTAATCGGCTCTACAAGCCAAGAAATGTGATGATTTGCGCAGGGTAGCGTTCAAATCCGACAAAACTGTGGTCACCCTCTGGTTCTACAGTCTGGCGGCAATACGCGTATTTTTCCACTGCCTGGCGATAATCGAGAATTTCATCCCCTTCTTGTTGCAGCAACCACAGCAGCTCAGGGGAAGATAACTGGGCAACATCCATTTCACGCAGCTCGTTCATATGCTCGGGTACCAGCAGGTAACGCTCTCCGGTATATGGGTTTTCCTGCTCACCGAGATAATCCTGCAGCAGCTCATAAGGCTTCACCGCCGGGTTAACCAGCACCGCAGGCAGGCCATAGCGGTCGTTAAGCCATGTTGAGATATACCCGCCCAACGAGCTACCTACCAACCCAATCTGGTATTCGGCAGACAACGAACCGACAAGTTCGTCTATATAGGCCCTGGCCTCTGCCGGGTAGCAGGGCATCTGCGGGATCTCCACCCGGATATCAGGACGTTCCTGACGACAGTAGTCAGCCATCAAGGATGCCTTTACCGATAGCGGGGAACTATTAAAACCATGAATATAAAGTAGTAACGGTTTCTTTTTCATTCAATAACCCGCCGAGTCGAAATGAGGAGTAAACTGATGGCCTTCCACTCGGTGCACCTGAGTTTGGATACTGCCATCAGGCAAAAGCTCCAATACCCGCCAACCAGGGCTTTGGTGATCTAAAGAAAAATCATGGGAGTCAGGCTGGAATTGAATGCAGGTCGACGGTGTCGCCAACACCCTCACGCCGCGGTACTGGCGGTCAAGAGCTTGATGAATATGGCCGCACAAAACCGCATTGACCTGTGGATGTCGTTCAACCACCTGCCAAAAACGCTCGGCATTATGAAGCTGGTGCTGATCAAGCCACGTACTCCCGGCCGGTAGCGGGTGGTGATGCAGCAGTACCAGCGCGTGCCTATCAGGATAAGCCGCCAAGGCCAAATCCAGCATCGCCAACTGTTCGCTGTTCAGCTCGCCGTGCGGCACGCCTTTCACTTGGCTGTCGAGCAGGATCACCTGCCAGTGATCGCCAGCGAGTACCTGGTGGCAAGGTTTGATCTGCGGGGATGGCAACATAGCCTGCATACTAGGCTGATAATCGTGATTGCCCGGTAACCAGAAACAAGGTTGGCTCCAACGCGCAATCCCATCGCAAAAGCGACGGTAGGACGCTTCCGTATGATCTTGCGAGATATCCCCCGTCGCCACGATGGCCTCGAACGGGCATGCAGACGCCTCTACCGCATCAAGCACGGCATGAAAACTGTCTTTAGTCGCGACTCCCAGCAAGCTGCCGCTTTCATCGGCAAAGAGGTGGGTATCTGTGATCTGGAGGAGAACCACCTTGTCGGGGTTCGCTTGGGGCAGAGTAAAGTTCTGCAAAACGTCTAAAACCTTGTGTATCAATAACTAACAAACCGACTGTCTGCTGATCCCATTTTTCAGACAATATACCAACCAGTCCCCGAGAAAACGGTTCACCTGATGTTTTTCGTCTTTTTGGTGCATCCGCAAATTGGGGTAATCATACCTTGGCTTCAACCTAGAAGTCTGTTGGGCGGAACACACTTCTGCGACCCTGGCATCATGGTACAAACGGACTGACATTCGCGGGATCAGGTAATCGGGCAACGTCTCCTGCGTTCGCAGGCAGAGCTCAACCACCGTGGTATAACGGGTTGACTCGGTGACAGTCAGGCTATATTCCTGATCTGCAACACCATAAACGCACTTATCACCAACCTGATCACTTTTTGGTAGTAGTGGAAGCAACTTCGCATAGTTGGTTTCATACAACCGCATAATGCCAGCGAAATCAACAGTGTACTTTTTATTCAATCGGTATCCTCACGGCAATGGGAGGTCTTGGGCTGCCTCTTGCAACTTTCGGTAGTTCAACTGCAACCATTGTAGTGCAATGATCGAGGCTGCATTTTCAATTTTACCAGATTCTACCCACTGGTAAGCCTGCTCCCTCGACAACACCCTAACCCGAATGTCCTCGCCTTCTTCAGGAAGGCCGTGGATCCCATCGGCCTTGCGACTGTCGGCTATACCGACAAATACGTCCAGTGTCTCGGAGCAACCGCCCGAGCTCGACAGGTAACGGGTGATCTTGTGCAGCTCGCCAACCTCCAAGCCGGCCTCTTCGACCGCCTCGCGGCGAACCACCTCCTCCGATACCTCTTCCGGCTCGATGATGCCCGCGACAATCTCCAACTGCCACGGTGCACAACCCGCCGCGTAGGCGCCGACCCGGAACTGCTCGACCATCACCACGCAATCCCTAACCGGATCATAAGGCAGCATAGCCGCCGCATGGCCGCGTTCAAACATTTCACGGTCGACCGGCTCGCTCCACCCCCCAGCAAACAGGCGATGACGAAAACGATATTTGACCATACTGAAAAAACCTTGATAAAGCGGAGCCTTGCCAAGCACTTCAACATCGTTCGCCGTAAATTCCTCGCAACGGCCAACTGTCTTTGATGTTTTCACCATCTTACCTATTCCTTTATCTGGGTATAACTGAGCGAATAATTCGCCAGCAAGCAGCATAACAGACTATTTTTTCATGCCTGATGCTGACTAACAATGATTTAATTCAACAATTGTGACAATTCTTGTTAAATTATTTAAGTCAAAATTTCAATATGAATAAATTACAATCACGAATAGAATAAGAAAAATACGTAAATTAAAGTAAAACTTCGAATTAATCAGTTTCCAGCAAGGATTCATACGATAAACTGGAGCCTTGCTCATTTTTTGTCAGGACCAGGAAAGGCATCCATGAAAAAATTGCTTCCGCTCTTCGTTAGCTTTGCGCTTGGCGGTCTAAGCCACAGTGCACTGGCTGATGATCTCGCCGAAATCTATCAACAAGCCAAACAGAATGATCCTCAGTTGCTCCGTGCAGCAGCCGATAAAGACACCGCGTTCGAGGCGATTAACGCTTCACGCAGTGCCCTGCTACCACAAATTAACCTCACCGCAGGCTATAACACTTTCTTCCTAGACGGTAAGGATAATCCTGACGGTTTCAATGCAGGCCTCAGCCTTGGCCAAGAGATCTATAACCGCGCAAGCTGGGTTAGCCTAGACATCAGCGAGAAGCAGGCCCGCCAACGTGATGCCGCCTATGCCGCCACTCAGCAAGGTCTGATCCTGCGTACTTCCGATGCCTACTTTGCCGTTTTGCGCGCAATGGATGATCTTGAGTTTGTCCGTGCCGAGAAAGCCGCCGTGGGCCGCCAGCTAGAACAAACCAAGCAGCGCTTCGAAGTTGGCCTATCAGCCATCACCGATGTGCACGATGCCCAGGCCCAGTACGACAGCGTACTGGCAGATGAAATCCTGGCAGAAAACGCCCTGACTAACAGCTACGAAGGCCTACGTGAAATCACCGGCCAAGAGCACACCAACCTAAATGTGCTTGATACCCAGCGATTTGCTGCCAGCGCCCCACAGGGCAAAGTACTGGATCTCGTCAACGGTGCTGAACAAGAAAACTTGAGCCTGCTGTCATCACGCATCGCTCAGGATATCGCCCGTGACCGTATCGCCCTAGCAGAATCCGGCCATCTGCCGACTCTGTCGTTCAATGCCGGTTACAGCTACGACGAAACCCGTGATGTCAACGGCAGCCTGGACGACGGTACCATCAACGCAGGTATCAACTTGGCACTGCCTGTCTACACCGGTGGTCGTACGACCTCTGAAGTGAAACAGGCCCAGTACTCATACGTTGCAGCCAGCGAAGATCTGGAAGCGTCGTACCGTAGCGTCGTCAAAGATGTCCGCGCCTTCTACAACAACATCAATGCATCGATCGGTGCCCTGCGCGCCTACAAGCAGTCGGTGGTATCTGCCCAGTCAGCCCTTGAGGCAACCGAGGCCGGTTTCGATGTGGGTACCCGTACCATTGTTGACGTACTGGATGCGACCCGCCGTCTGTATGATGCAAACCGCCAGTTGTCCAATGCCCGCTATGATTACATCATCAGCCAGCTTCAGCTCAAGCAGGCTGTCGGCAGCCTCAACGAGCAAGACATCCTGGATGTCAACGCCGGTCTGATCACCGCCAAGAAATAAGCGGGGCTCCCCCCTAGGTAGAAATATCAGATACAAAAAAGCACCCGTCAGGGTGCTTTTTTTATACGCTATCGCTTAGTGAGTGACGGTTAGCCACGACCGCCACGGATAGCCTCGATGATTTCTGTCGTCGAACAGCCATCTTCAAAGTTAAGCACGCGAACCTCACCGCCCGCGGCAATCACTTCCTTGCCACCGGCAATTTCTTCTGGCTTGTAGTCACCGCCCTTAACCAGAAGGGTTGGCAATACTTCACTGATCAGGCGCTGTGGTGTTTCCTCGGTGAATGGCACTACCCAGTCAACCGCACCCAGACCCGCCAATACCGCCATGCGACGATCTTCTGGGTTAACCGGACGACCAGGCCCCTTAAGCGCCTGCACAGAACTATCTGAATTAACCGCGACAATCAAACGATCGCCTAGCTTGGCGGCTTCATTGAGGTAGGCAACATGGCCGGCATGCAGGATGTCAAAACAGCCATTAGTCATAACCACTTTCTCGCCACGAGCACGGGCAGCCTTCACCGCAGCAATCAGCTGGCTTTCGCCCACGACACCAAAGCCGCTATCCTGACTGCCGTGGATCGCATCGGTCAGCTCGATAGTCGATACCGTCGATGTACCCAGCTTACCAACCACCACACCAGCGGCCGCATTGGCAAGCTTGCACGAGTCTGACAGCGACTTGCCTGCCGCCAGCGATGCCGCCAATACGGAAATAACCGTATCACCAGCACCGGTCACATCGTAGACCTCTTTGGCCTGAGTCGGCATATGCAAAGGCTCCTGGCCTTTTTGCAGTAGAGTCATGCCGTGTTCGCTACGGGTCACAAGCAGCGCTTCCAGATCGAATTTCTCGATCAGGCCCAGTCCCTTGGCAACCAGATCCTCATCCGATGTCGTCTTGCCGACTACGGTTTCGAATTCCGACAGGTTAGGGGTCAACAAGGTCGCACCACGGTAACGCTCGAAATCCGCCCCTTTAGGGTCGATCATCACAGGCACGCCAGCTTTACGAGCCAGCTGAATCATCGCCTGAACATGCTCAAGTGCGCCCTTGGCGTAATCCGATAGAATCACCGCCTTGGCCGATGCCAGAGACTGCTCGACGCGTGGCAGGATCAAATCCGCATTGACATTATGGAAGCCTTCTTCGAAGTCCAAGCGGATCAACTGCTGGCCACGGCTCATTACGCGTAGCTTTGTGATAGTCGGGTAATTTGGCAGTGATACAAAATCACAGTGTACCTGCAAAGAGCTCAGCTTTTCGGTCAGCGCCTTGGCAGGCTCATCAATCCCGGTCAGGCCAACCAGACGGGCATGACCGCCCAGCGCAGCAATGTTCATCGCCACGTTGGCCGCGCCGCCAGGACGCTCTTCAACCTGATCAACCTTTACAACCGGCACAGGTGCTTCTGGCGAAATACGGTTAGTTGGCCCATACCAGTAGCGATCCAGCATTACGTCGCCAACAACCAGTACTCCTGCTTGATCATAATCAGGAAGGGTCAGTTTCATTTTTTTCTCCGGGATTGTAATAACCCCCAAATCTTACCACAAAGCCAATTTGCCATGCACCCAAGCCTGGGGGAATTCAACGATATATATACCCTACACACAAGGTGTTTCAGCTGGCGTCCACCGCCAGCAGGCGGGTCCAAATCTGCACAACCGCATCCCGCTCGGCAGAAAACGTACCATCCTCTGCCTGAGCGGGCAGTCCGAGCAGGCTAAGACGGTGAATTTCATCACGCAGGCGGCAATAAGCCTGTTTCAGAGCCATCGCATCCTGCACCGCCATGATGTCATATTCCGCCATGGTATCAAATAGGCGAACATTATCAGACCAGCGGGTCAGGGCGGGCTCGACACCGGCATGACGCAATACCAGATACTGGGCCAGAAACTCAATATCCGTGATCCCGCCGTGGTCCTGCTTGAGATCGAAGAACCCGGCACGGCGGCTCCCCAAGTGCTCTCGCATCTTATGGCGCATATCAACCACCTGCCGACGTAACTCCGGCTCTTCGCGCGGCAACATCAAAACCTGCTGGCGGACAGTGGCAAATGCCTGCTGTAGCAGGGGATCACCATAAATCATCCGCGCCCGAACCAATGCCTGATGTTCCCAAGTCCAGGCTTCTTTTTCCTGATACTCGGCAAACGCCGTCATCGTGCTGACCAGCATGCCCGATGCCCCCGAAGGACGCAGCCGTACATCCACCTCATACAAGACACCGGAGGCCGTCCGGGTCGAAAACAGGTGGACAATCCGCTGGGCAAGCCGCAGGTAGAACTGGCGACCGTCAATCTCCTTTGGCCCGCTCGTATAGACATGCTCAGGGCAGTCATGGATAAAGACTAAATCCAAATCCGAGCCGTAGCCAAGCTCCCAGCCCCCGACCTTGCCATAACCGACGACGGCGAAGCCCCGTCCGTCACGGCCGGCCAAATGGGATGGCTCGCCATACTTGGCAACCATTTGCATCCATGCCTGATTCACCACTGCCGCCACGATGGCTTCAGCCAGATAGGTCAGGTGATCGCTCACCTTCATCAACGGCAATGCTCCAGCAATGTCTGCCGCCGCAATCCTCAGAAGCTGGGTCTGCTTGAACTGGCGGATCGCCTCCATTTGCTGCTCCATGTCCTCCTCGGGGATCCGGGCAAGGTACTCGCGCAGCTCATCACCGTACTGACTGAGCGGCGTCGGGTTGTAAAGGTGCTGAGGATCAAGCAGCTCATCAAGCAGGAGCGGGTACTGGGCCAATTGGTTCGCCACCATCGGGCTGGCAGCACACAAGCGGATAAGCTGCTCCAACGCAGCAGGGTGCTCACCGAGCAATTCAAGGTATGTGGTACGCGTGGCGATCCGCACAATCAGCTTGCTGATGCGGTCAAGCACGGCTTCTGCATCATCCCGAGGCACCACCAGGGCGAGAACTGCAGGCATCAGCCTCGCGAGCACTTCCCGTCCGCGCGGGCCCAAGGTACGCTTTGACAGCTCGGCTTTCATATTGCCCAGAATCCGAGTTTGGCCCTCCACGGCCGGCACGTCGAGCTCGGTCAATATTGCCGTCACCACATCGGGATTTTTGACCATCTCCCATAACTCGCGGTACTGGCCCGGTACATCATGCTGCAACTCTTCCTCATCGGTTCCGACAATCTCATCGAACACCCGGTGCACCGCTGTCATCGCATCGGTAATTGCATGCTCCAGCTCAGACCATGAACCGTAACCCATCGCCATCGCAAGCCGTACCTGATCCAGCGGTTTATCCGGCAGGGTCTGGGTCTGCTTGTCGTCAATCGCCTGAAGCAGGTTCTCAAGCCGCCTCAGAAAACGGTACCCCCGTTCCAAATCAGCGACCTGTCGCTCGGGTAATAAGCCCTGCTGACGCACCGCATCAAGCGTTTCGAGCAAACCGCGGCCACGCAAATCCGGCGAGCGCCCCCCTCGAATGAGCTGAAACGACTGGGCGATAAATTCCACCTCGCGGATCCCGCCAGGCCCCAACTTGATATTGTTGATCAGCCCTCGACGGCGCACCTCGCTGCTGATCATCGCTTTCATCCGCCGCAGAGACTGGATGGCACTGAAATCAATATAACGACGGAATACAAACGGACGCAGCATCTGGCGCAGGGTTTGATATTGGCTAAAGCTTTCGCGCCCCATCACCCGGGCCTTGATCATCGCATAGCGTTCCCAGTCCCTTCCCTGCTCTTGGTAGTAATCTTCCAAAGCCGCATAGCTCATCACCAAGGGGCCGCTGTCGCCGAACGGGCGCAGCCGCATGTCCACCCGGTAGCAGAAACCATCATACGTCTGCTGATCCAAGGCCTTAATCAGGCGCTGGCCGAGACGGGTGAAAAACTGGGCATTGGCCAAACTTCGTCGGCCACCTAGCGTCTCGCCATTTTCCGGGTAGGTAAAAATAAGATCGATATCAGACGAGAAATTCAACTCACCGCCGCCCAGCTTGCCCATCCCGAGGATCAACATCGGCTGGGGCTCGCCTTCCGCATTGGTCGGCGTCCCCCATTCCTCGCAGCATTTGGCATAGAGCCAGTTGTAGGCCTCCATGATGATCGCCTCGGCGAGCATCGACAAATGCGCGAGCCCCGCATCAAGAGAGGCAGCCTGAGTGAAGTCCCGCCAGGCGATCCAAACCATTTCGCGCCGCCTGAACTGGCGCAGCACCCGCATCAAGCCCGCCTCATCACCGACCTTGGCCAACAACGCCGCCAGTTCATCGCGATAGCCCGCCTCGCGTGATGGCCCATCCAGATTCTGGGCCAGCCACGGCAGTAATTCACCGTCCCGTACCAATGCTGCGGCAACAAAATCACTGTAGCCAAGCACCGCCCTTAGCTCCGCCTCCTTGGCTTCGGGCCACTCAGCAAGTCGCTCCGGCTGGGCCGAGGCCAGCTTGTTCCACGCTTTGTCCTTGGCATCGTTGAAAATATCTTGCGGGCTCATAATGCTTCCTTTTCCTCTGTCGGCGCGTCGGTCGAATATGCCCTTACGATAGCACAACGCCCGCATAAGACGGGCGTTGATTTAGCTATAAAAAGTATGTGTCACATGGTGATCCTTTCACACCTGAAAGGCTTGGATCTTACGCTCTAGCTCCGAGGCATGGTCCTGCATGGTATCTGACGTTTCCGCCAACTCACTGACCACCACCACCGAGGCTTCAACCAACTCCCGCACATTCGTCAGGTTCTGGCTCATCTCGCTGGCTACGGTGCTCTGCTGCTCGGCCGCCGAGGCGATTTGGAAATTCATGTCATTGATCTGCTGAACCTGCTCGACAATCTTATCAAGCTCACCACCGGCATTGGTCACCAACTCGACACTCTCTGCCGCCTCAACCACACTCTGTTCCATCAGGCCTACAGCCTGCTGAGCGCTGCCCTGAAGCGAGGCGATCATCTGCTGGATCTCCACCGTTGCGGTTTGGGTTCGCTGAGCCAAGCTACGAACTTCATCAGCCACTACCGCAAAGCCACGCCCGGCCTCACCGGCACGGGCCGCTTCGATCGCCGCATTGAGCGCCAGCAAATTAGTCTGCTCAGAGATCCCCTGTATGGTGACAATCACACTGCCAATTTGCTCAACCCGCTCTTCCACCTGGCTAACCGCACCGGCAGACTGGGTGATATCCTGCGACAACAACTGGATGGTGGAAATGGTCTGCGACACGAACTGCTGTCCCTGCAGCGCCTGATCCGAGGTCCCGGCGGTTGCAACCGAGGCCTCTCTGGCGTGGCCAGCCACCGTCTGCACCGTCGAGTTCATCTGGCTCATTGCCGATGCCAGCTGGTCAATTTCAACAAATTCCTCTTGGGCGGACTCTTTGGTTTCCACCATACTAATAGACATCACCTCGGCCAGGCCGGACAACTCGCCGGCCGCCTCGCGTTGGTTGCAAATCACCTCGCGCAACTGAACCCGGGTCGTCTCCAACTCACGGGCCAGATCACCGTATTCATCTTTGCAGGGCATCACGATCGGCTGGGACAAATCACGCTCGGCCAAGCGCTTGATGCTATCCATCAGGTAGTGGGTCTGGCGCAGCATCACACTCGAGCCCCCCAACAAGATCACCATGAAGGCTACAATCATTGCCGCCGTCTGCCAGGCAATCTGAACCAAGTACTGCTGGTAATAGGCTTCTGCTACCGAGGCCGGCTGGGAAGCGACCACCAACCAATTATGCTCTGGCAATGCCACCGCGAACTCGAATCGTTGATGGTTCTCCAGCGTCATCGCCCGGTTCCCCGTCAACCCAGCAAACAGCGATGCCTGTGTACCCGCACCATCAACGTTCGCGCCCAGAGCAGCCAAGCTCTGCCCTGACGGATGGCCGAACACCTGTTGAGAGTCACGCTCAACAATATAGAGGAAAGCATCCTGCGACATGGCCGCTGACTGAGCCTGAATTAAAGATTCCGCCAAGGCCTCCCCTTGCGGGCCAGTCGCCAGTACTTTCTTCAACATAGCGGCTGTAGACAGTGCCTGCTCTTTTGCTCTATCTTGCGAAATGCTGACAACGGACTGGTAAAATGTATGGGCATCCCAAAGCTGCTTGCCGATCAGCAACACCGTGCTGAATACCATCAGCAGCACCAGCTTGGGTACCAAACGGATATTTGTCAGCCCTTTTTCCCACGGCTTGAACACCATTTCTGTCATGTGGAATCTCCGTATATTTATGCACAATGAGCCTGGTCTTTCGGCGTTGCCGCTATTTAGCGGTGTAAATAGGCCATTGTTTTATGATTATTTTTTCATTCACCGAATTACCCTGCATTGTACCTATCGGCCCGGAGCGACGAAAATTAAATGACAAAAAAAATTGATGCCGTCAAACACGAACTCAATCCGCTAAGCCTAATGTCGCTGGTTCTCTCCTTCCTCTCGCTGGCTATCGTGACCACCATGATCTTCCTGCCCAAGGAAAGCAGCGCCTATCATCTGCTGTTCGGGATAGACTCCTTTATCTGCCTTCTGTTCTGGTGCCAGCTATTGGGTGATTGGTCACGCAGCAGCAACAAGCGCGCATACATCAAGACCCACTGGGTCGACTTCCTCGCCAGCATCCCGGTCATCGAACAGCTCCGCTTCGCCCGAGTGTTGCAAATATTCCGGGTTTTGCGGCTCCTCAACTCAAGCAAGCAGATCCTCCGCCAGCTTCGGCGTAACCGCAGGGAAACCACTATTGCCGGTATCTTCCTACTACTGACCCTGCTGCTCTCGGTCGGCTCGTCAATGATGCTGATTTTCGAAAGCCATGTCCCCGAGTCCAATATCAAAGAAGCCGGCGATGCGCTGTGGTGGGTCTTTGTCACAATCTCTACGGTAGGCTATGGCGACCACTATCCCGTCACCGCGATGGGAAAAATCCTCGCAGCAGTGATCATTATCTGCGGGGTCGGGCTGTTCGGCATGGTTGCGGGACTGGTCAGCTCGGTAATCGCCGATCCCGAGCAGCAAAAAGAAAAAGACGCCAAGCGCCATGCCGAGGAGTGGCGCCTGATGCTGGACAACCAGCAACGCCTTATCGAGCGGCTGGAGGCCATCGAAAAGCAGTTAGGCGAGCAGAAATCGCCTCCTGCTCCCTAGATACAATAAAGCCCGGCAATATTGCCGGGCCCATAAACAAACTAGCGAGAAGGGTCAAGGATAACTAGGGCCAGTAAGGAACCAGCTCAATACCGATTGCCCGCGACTGATCCATCGCGTGGATCAATGAGTCCTCTTTGCGAACCAACCATTTCTCGAGCTGACGGCGATCTTCTTCGTCATCTTGCAGCTCAAGCAGGGAACGAGCCGGCTCAAGCAAGCGCAAGTCGTCCATACCCTGTAGCAGATCCAGCCACGGCATTCGGAACGGCCGGCGCTTGTCTTCGTCGTACAGCGCGGCAAAGCTCAGTCCGCTCATCAAATTGCGTAGCAAACGCGGCTGCTGGTCAAGATAGTCAATCCGGTTGAGCTGGCGCTCAGCAGGGAACACATCCAACAATTCCTGCCACGAACGAGCCAGGCTCTGGTCGGCAAAGTCCTTGACGTGCTCGGCCAATCTGGCGCGTCCCTTGTCATCAAGAAACGGCTGCCAGCCACGGCTGAGGATCCAGCGGCTCAAGTCGAGCAGCAAGTTGCAATAACGGGCCGACTGAATCAGCTCAAGCACCTCTTCGGTATCAGGCAAATCAGCTTGGCGAGCTTCAAGTTGTTTCATCAACGTCTTGCGGTTGTCCAGCTTACGCAGGGCATAACCTTTCTCATCAAGCAAATCGGCAATACTGGCCGCTTCGCCCAGCCATTCCAACTCGCCTTCAAGCCACTGCAGTTCCTGACGCAGCAGGGCACTGGCTCGACGCGGGATCATCCCGCCAAAGGTCACGAGTGTCTGGCGCAACAGGCTCAGCGCCTGCTGGATTTGCTCCAGCGCCGCAACATCTTGCCGTTCGGCAAAAATCTGCTCATGGTAATGCCAATGGCCGAGAGCATGCTCGAGGGTTTTCACCAACACGGCCTCAACACTTTCGTCTCCGGCCAGCGGAACGATATCCAACGGCTTGATCGCATCCCCGGTATAATCCGCGGCCAAGCGATAACCTCGGGCTGCCTTGCTCAAGTTGCCCAGACGCATTCCACCGTCGGTACATAGCTCGCGGGCAAGCGCGAACAGAGCCTCGGTCTGGCCTGATTTGAGTTCAAGCTCAACTTCACAGATTGCATCTGTCTTGCCATCGGCACTCACGCAACCCTGATCAAAGGCCAACTCAACCTGACTGCCGTCGGGCATCGCAATTAACCATTGCTGACGAACAAAATCGGTTGAAAACAGCGGCTGTAACTGCTGCTGAACATGAGCAACATCGAAGCCTTCGGGCCAGGCATCGGCCGGGTGGAGGGTCAATTCAGGCGAACTGCTGCGGGTTTCCGCATTGTATTCAGGGCGCTGATGCAAGCCAGCGACAACACGGCCGGCCGTTTTCAATGTCTGAACCAAGACATCATCAAAACGGCGGATACGCAAGCCGATATCATGCTGGCGAAGAATTTGGTCTGGGGTGTCGAAGTAGACGTTGCCTAACTCACGACGGCTTTGCTGCAGAATCTTCGCTTCAGTAATTTTGTGCAATAACTGACTGGAAAATTCTGGTGAGACGAAAAACTTCAGTTCTATCTCGGTTTCCATAGTCCTACCTATAAACAGTGGCAAACCAAGGATATTGGCAATTTCGTCCCGGGGCAAGCACGAAATATAAACAAAACCTTGATCGAAATTAGTTCCCCTATACTTACTTATGCGTTAACATGCGCGCCTTAATGACCATCGCTCAAGAATTCGCCAATTAGGCTCTTTCTAGGTTATTCGGCTATGCCAGTAAATACGATCATGGGGCTCTTTGCTAAATCCCCAATAAAACCATTGCAACGCCACGTTACACGCGTAAATGAGTGTTGCGAACTTCTCGTGCCCTTCTTCGAAGCCTGCAAGGCTGGAGACTGGGATAAAGCGACGGCGCTCCGAGAGCAGATATCGCAGCTTGAAAAAGATGCGGACGTGCTCAAACGAGAGATCCGTCTGAAGCTTCCTCGCGGTCTGTTTATGCCAGTCGACCGGACTGACATGCTCGGCCTTCTCACCCAGCAGGACAAGCTTGCCAACCTCGCCAAAGATATCGCAGGCCGAGTGTTGGGTCGCCAACTGCAAATTCCTTCCGAAATGTACCCTGACTTCCTTGCCTATGTTCAGCGCTGTCTGGACTCAGCCAACCAAGCAAATCGCGTTATCAACGAGCTCGACGAATTGCTTGAAACTGGCTTCAAAGGCCGAGAAGTAACGCTTGTTGCGGAAATGATCAACCAGCTAGACGTGATCGAAGACGACACTGACAGTATGCAGATCAAGCTTCGCCAACAACTGATGTCCATCGAAGACCAATACAGTCCGGTGGATGTGATGTTCCTTTACAAGATTCTCGAGTGGGTTGGTGCTATTGCCGACCAGGCGCAGCGCGTCGGCTCACGTCTTGAAATCATGCTATCGCGCTCATAGCGAAAGAGTGTAACAAAAACAAGGTTTTACAATGGAAATCCTGTCTAACTACGGCACCATGATTATTTTGGTGGCGGCTTTTTTTGGTCTTTTGATGGCTATTGGTATTGGTGCGAATGACGTTGCCAATGCAATGGGTACTTCTGTTGGCTCAAAAGCATTAACAGTTAAGCAAGCGATCATCATTGCGATGATTTTTGAATTTGCGGGTGCGTATCTTGCCGGTGGTGAGGTAACGGACACAATCCGTAAAGGCGTCGTTGATATGTCTTTCTTTGCTGATAAACCAGAGGTACTGGTTTACGGCATGATGTCAGCATTGTTGGCAGCGGGTACTTGGCTACTGCTTGCCTCTTACATGGGCTGGCCGGTATCAACCACCCACTCCATCATCGGTGCAATCATTGGTTTTGCGTGTATTTCTGTCGGCCCTGAAGCGGTTTCATGGGGTTCGGTAAAAGGCATCGTCGGCAGCTGGCTTATCACACCGTTGATTTCCGGCCTGTTCGCCTATGGTATTTTCGTGAGCGCCCAGCGTCTCATTTTTGATACGGATACCCCGCTAATCAATGCCAAGCGCTTCGTACCCGTCTACATGTTCATCACTGCGATGGTTATCGCACTGGTAACGATCAAGAAAGGTCTGAAGCACGTTGGTCTTCACTTGTCGAACAACGAAGCTTGGATGGCCTCTATCGCTATATCAACCATTGTAATGCTTTTGGGTTACCTATACATCAGCCGCAAATACACTGACGACGGTTCATCTGTCGACAGCAACGGCTACGCCGGTGTTGAGCGCGTATTCAGCCTGCTAATGGTTGTAACGGCTTGTGCGATGGCATTTGCCCACGGCTCTAACGACGTTGCCAATGCGATCGGTCCTCTATCTGCGGTTGTTGCAACTGTCGAGAGTGCAGGCCAGCTGGCTGCGGAAACAACCATTGCATGGTGGATCCTTCCTCTTGGCGGTATCGGTATCGTTATCGGCCTTGCGACTATGGGCCACAAGGTAATGGCGACTGTTGGTACCGGTATTACCGAACTGACACCTAGCCGTGGCTTTGCCGCCCAGCTAGCAACAGCCTCAACCGTTGTTCTTGCATCAGGTACAGGTCTGCCAATTTCAACCACCCAAACGCTTGTGGGCGGTGTGATCGGTGTTGCCTTTGCCCGTGGTATTGCAGCCCTGAACTTAGGTGTTGTCCGCAATATCGTTGCGTCTTGGGTTATCACTTTGCCGGCAGGTGCCCTACTGGCAGTGATCTTCTTCTACGCAATGCAAGCAATGTTCGGTTAATTAACGTCAAATCGGGCTCGAGATCAAAAAGAGGGAGGCAGTGCCTCCCTCTTTTCTTGAACCCGCCGTACAAAGTTTTTAGACTTTGTCATCTTAAGAAAAACAGGCTCTCCCAAGGAATCAGATTGTGAAGCAGTTAATCAGCTTACTATTATTTGCTTGCGTCATGGCAACCATGCCAGCAAAAGCAGAGCAGGCCCGGTATATCTCCGATAACCTGTTTACTTATATGCACAAAGGCCCTAGCACCCAGTTCCGGATCATCGGCAGTGTCAATGCGGGAACCAAAGTTACCCTGCTGGAAACCAACCGCGATACCGGTTTTGGTAAAATCCGTGACGACCGAGGCCGTATTGGCTGGGTTAACGGTGACTTCATTTCTAAGCAGGTTGGTCTTAAAGAGCGCGTTCCTGCGCTGGAAAACGAACTGACCAAAGTCAAGGCGCAGCTAGCTGATGCGCTGCAATCTGGCGATGAGAAAACGGCAACCTTGCAGAGCACACTGCAAATGCGCACCGAGCAAATCACCGAGCTGGAGACCCAGAGCAGCCACCTTAACGAGCAGCTGATGACGTCCCAGACCGAAATTCGCGAACTGCGTGCCAAGCTTGATACTCAGAAAGATGACCTGCTGATGCGCTGGTTCACCTACGGCGGTATGGTTGCCGGCGGTGGCTTGCTATTTGGCCTGTTACTGCCACATATCATCCCGCGCCGTCGCAAGCGCAACAACGGCTGGGCTTAACCTAGCTATCCCCGCATACAAAAAGGCAGCCTCGCGGCTGCCTTTTTTATTTCGCCTTGTCACTTAATGACGACCATTCGGAACTGGGTGACTACCATTCAGAAAGTGCCGGCATCGACACATGGTACGACTCGAAGTCGAACACTACCCGGCGAGGCTCAATGCTGCGCAGCAACACCCCTGGGGCGATACTGTCACCTTCAAAAGCCTCCTTGCCATTAACCTTCACCCAGCGACTCTCCTTATTCGACGAGTAAATATGGGTTTGGAAGTTCAGCGTCGGGATCCTGTTCTGTACCGCAACGGGCAAATCCGCGATATCAATCGTATCGGCACCCTTCGCCTTCTCTTCTACCGCCACCGGCTCTTCTGCAGGCAGCTCCCCATCACTGGTTGCGGCAATCGCCGACTTCAGGTGAGAAGCCAACTCCGGTGACATATCGGAGTAATCAATCGCATTGAGATCCCAGCCCTCATCACCGCTCTGATCGGCCTGATGGCTGATAAGAGCCGGAGGCTCAGCCCCTGTCTGTCCAGCAGCCTGAGCTTGCGGGGTCGATGATGGCTCCAGCGGAACCAAGCGGCTGTACAATGGCAATGGCTCAGCATCAAGTACCGGGTAGGCCATTGCCGTGATCTCGACTGGCAACTGCTGCGAATTATCCAGCGGCTCCTGCGCCGTTGCTTGCGGCTGCAAGGTCGGCCCCGGCAGGTTCATAGCAGCATCGACCACCATCAAGGTACGCGGCCCGGCAATACCGTCCACCGACAATCCCTGGGCCTTTTGGAAACGTCGCAACTTCTCCAGCAAGCCTTGGCCGAAAATATCATCACGGCTTTGCTGGACACCCAGCAAGGCACTTAGCTGATCATCCAACCAACGAACCCGGGGCCCCTGCTGGCCATAGCGGATCGCCCCCTTATCTCCAAGCGGCGGACGCCACAGCAAGGTGTATTCCCCATCCCATCGGGCCGCAAGCCACTCCGGTTTCACAGAAACCCGTTGGTTAGCCAGTAATAGCTCAACGCTATCTCTTCGCACCGCATACAGAATCGCATAGTATGGGATACCACCGGGCTCCGTCAGCGTTAAGATGGCAGTCCGGTTAATCAGCCCTAGCTGCTCAAGATCACCCTGCCCCTTGTAACAGCTCAAACCGACACGGCCGCTTGACTCACAGTTGGCTTGACTCAGCTGAGTGTCATAGCCCCACATCCGGTATAGCGACTGCATCGCATGCCGCTCGGAGGCGGACTGATTCACCAGATGCATCCAATTCACCGCAGCCTGGCGCGGATCATAGACTGGCTGGCTCGGTTGCTGAGCGACGATCTCCTGCACGGCTTCCGCCACAACAGCAGCGGGAGTCGGCGACACTGGCTGGCTCGCAACCACAGGCAGTGCGGACACACTCGCGGTGCTGTCGGGCTGCTTGCCATCTCCCGACCATAGCGCCAAGCCGTAACCGGCCCCAAGTACCGCCACACCGGCCACCGCGGCAGCCAATGGCAGCATAAAGCGCTTGTTGCCCTGCTTTTTCGTCTCCACCGACTTGAGTGTCGGCAACTGCCAGTCCAGCACTTCCTGACAGGCCTGCTCCACCAGCTCCTTCGGGATCTGGTGCATGCTGCGCTGGAAACCGAGCTGCATCGCCTTGTCGCAGACAAGATTGATCAAACGCGGGATCCCCCCCGTCGCCTTGGCAATGATCTGGTTGTTGGCAGTGCTGAACACATTATGCAGGCAGTCAACCGCCCGCAAACGGTAGTTGATATATTCGCTGACTTCTTCTTGAGTCAGGGGCAGCAGGTGATAACGGGATGTGATCCGCTGCGCCAGCTGGCGCAAACGCTCCTGCTGCAATAGCTGCTGCAACTCAGGCTGGCCAACCAACACCACCTTGAGCAGCTTGATGCTGTCGGTTTCGAGGTTGGTCAGCAGGCGTAGCTGCTCGAGCACATCCGGCATCAGGTGCTGGGCCTCATCAATCAGCAATAGGCTCTGGGTGCCGTTTTTATGGTTATCGAGCAGGTGCTGGTAAATAGCGTCAGTCATCTGCTTGACCGTCGCACTTTCTGGGTACGAGATGCCGAACTCATCACAGATACTCGCCAGCAGCTCCAGCGTGGTATAGGACGGGTTAAGGATCACCGCAACCTGAGTCTCCTGCGGCAGCCGGGTGACCAGCGCCCGCAAAACCGTGGTTTTCCCGGTGCCCACTTCCCCCGTCAGCAAGCCGAAACCGCCCCCGCCGCTCAAGCTGGAGAGCATATGCGTCAACGCCTCGCGATGGCGCTCACTCAGATAAAGAAAACGCGCGCTGGGAACAATTGAGAAGGGGGGCTCCGATATCCCGTAGAAATCCCTATACATACCATCGTATCTCTTGATTGGAACATGGGTTGATTATACTTAACGTTACTTGTCACTTATACCATTGTATAGCCCTTTCCAGACAGACACCTGCCTCTCTTGGTCAGCTTGGCACGTTGCTCACAGGATTCGTGCTAAGCTGCTGTTTTGATATACTTGTGTCATATCTGTCGTGCATAAGGGGAATACATTGCAAATTTATTTGGTAGGCGGGGCCGTTCGCGACGCCCTTCTTGGGCTGAGCGTCAAAGATCAGGATTGGGTGGTAGTCGGCGCGACCCCGGAACAAATGCTGGAACAAGGCTACACTCAGGTCGGCAGCGACTTCCCTGTATTCCTCCACCCCAAAAACAAACAGGAATATGCCCTGGCCCGAACCGAGCGCAAGTCAGGCAAAGGCTATACCGGGTTTGTTTGCCATTCGGCACCCGATGTGACGCTTGAGCAAGATCTCATGCGCCGCGACCTGACTATCAACGCCATCGCCAAGGCTGACGACGGCACCCTGATCGATCCCTATAACGGTCAGCACGATTTGCAACAGCGCCTCCTGCGCCATGTGTCACCCGCTTTCATCGAAGATCCGCTCCGCGTGCTACGTGTCGCACGCTTTGCCGCGCGTTTTGCCCATCTCGGATTTACCGTTGCCCCAGAAACCATGGCTCTGATGCAAGACATGGTCGTAGCCGGTGAGCTGGCAGCCCTGACCCCAGAGCGCGTATGGCAGGAGTGGGAACGTTCGCTCCAGACCGCCAATCCTGAGATCTTCCTCAGGGTACTGCGCCAATGTGGCGCGCTAGGGGTGATCATGCCTGAAATCGACAATCTTTTCGGCGTGCCGCAACCTAAAAAATGGCACCCGGAGATCGACTGTGGCATCCATACCTTGCTCGTTGCCGAGCAGGCCGCCTTGCTAAGTGATGATCCCGTGATCCGCTTTACGGCACAAGTCCATGATCTGGGCAAGGCGCTCACCCCGGAAGAAGAATGGCCGAGCCACAAGCTGCACTGCCAAACTGGGCTTGGGGCAATCAAGACGCTCTGCCAGCGCCTGAGAGTCCCCAACGACTACCGAGATACTGCATTGATGGTCTGCGCCCAGCACACCAAGATCCACAATGCCGATATCCTGCGCCCAGCTACCTTCATCAAGATCTTCGACCAGATCGATGCCTGGCGCAAACCGGAGCGGGTTGCCCAGCTGGCAACCTGCTGCCTCGCCGACGTACGAGGCCGGACCGGTTTCGAAACCGCCCCCTACCCACAGGCTGAAATCCTCCAAGGCGCTTTCGCCGCCGCTCTGGAAGTCGAAGTAAAACCGATTATCGACGCAGGCTTCAAAGGCAAGGATATCAAGGATCAACTTGCCATCCGCCGCACAGCCGCCGTCGAACAAGCTCTTACCACCCTGCGCTAAGAGCCCACAGGGCCGCCAACAGGCACAAAAAAGCCCGGCATGATGCCGGGCTTTTTGCTTGCCGTGAAACTTACTGCATCATCAGGAATGCCAATAGGCCACCACCGAGCAACAAACGGTAAAGAACAAACGGCAGCATCCCCAATCGGGTTACCAATTTAAGGAATACGTGGATACAGGCATAGGCGCTGACAAACGACACCGCAATGCCGATCGCCAGCGTATCAACTTGTACTGGAGCGCCACTGCTAACCAACTTCATCCCCAAATAACCGCCCGCCAGCAAAATGATCGGGATTGACATCAAGAACGAAAAGCGCGCTGCCGCCTCACGGGTAAAACCAAGGTAGAGCGCAGCGGTCATGGTCGCTCCAGAACGCGATGTCCCCGGGATCATCGCGGCCGCCTGCGACAGCCCGATAAACAACGAGCGTTTCCAGTCAGCCTGGTATTCGTCGTCGGTCTGTTTGGCACGCACATCCACCCACCATAGCAACAGGCCAAACACGATGGTCGTCACCGCGATCACCCACGCCGAGCGCAGGTAGAGCTCGATGATATCTTTCATAAACAGGCCGAAAATACAGGCCGGGATCGTCGCAATCACGATCATCCAGGCCAATTTTGATTCGGCTGAATGCTGCTTCTTGAAGATCGAGCCGAACCAGGCCGACAACAAGGCGACCACTTCCTTGCGAAAGTAGCCAATCACCGCCGCCAAGGTACCGACATGTACCGCGACATCGAAGGCCAGCCCCTGATCGGCCCAGCCCAGTATCGCTGACGGCAGGATCAAATGCGCCGAGCTGGAAATCGGCAGAAATTCGGTCAGTCCCTGAATAAGAGCCAGCGCAAAAGCTTCAAAGGTTGTCATAGTCATCCTTAAACAACAAAATCGTCCACAGGCCACAGTGCCTGCTCAAAACTCGATAAGTGCCATAGCTGCGCCACGGTACGCCCATCGCCGGGCAGCACCAGTGCCGGAGCTAATTCCATTAATGGCTGAAGAACAAAAGCAAATTTGTAGATGTCACTGCGCGGCAGAACCGGATACTCCTCGCGAACCTCATCGCCGTACAGCAAGACATCGAGATCCAGTGTACGACTTTGATTTTTCTTTGCATCCGGCTCGCGCCCGTACTTCAGTTCAATCTGCTTTAATACCTGCAAGAGGCTATCTAGCGACAGCGACGTTTCGATGGCAGCCACACAATTAAAAAATTGCGGTCCGTCAAAGCCAACCGCCTCGGCCTCGTAGACCGTAGAGACGCGCATTCCCTGCCCCAGCGCGGCCAATTCCAGCAAACCCTGACGCAAGTGATAGTCCCGTTCGATGTTCGAGCCGAGGCTGATATAAACCGTGGTCACCGACTACCCCGTTCAATGACAACCCCGACCCCGCGGGCATTGGCTACTGCACCCGGCTTGGTCACCCGGACCCGAATCCAAGGCACGCCGAAGCGAGACATAATCAAGCCAGCCACTTCCTCGGCCACACGCTCAACCAACAAGAAACGCCCTTCCTGAATGAAAGTCGTCACCGCCTCACTGACCGCCGCGTAATCCAAGGCCAACATCACGTCATCGTTTTGCGCAGCCGGGCGGTTGTCGTGAGCCATTTCCAAATCAAGCACCAGTTTTTGCTTGATTTCCTGCTCCCAGTCATAAACACCGATAGTGGCAATGACTTCAAGTTGTTCGATAAATACTGAGTCCATGTTCAATCGCTAATTCGTACTAGTGGTCGGATACCAAATTTGAGCAATAACGCGTATTATCAGGTCGGAAACGACGATATACTACTGCTTTGATTTACAAGCTCATCAGGTTGCCTATGAGCTGCGGCCAGCACTATAACACAGGAAACTGGCCAACGTGTAATCAACAAAATGGACACCAAAAGCGCCCCGGCGCCAGCAAGCGGATCACTGCATGACACCACTCGTACTCCTGATCATCATCGGGGCCTACCTTCTGGGCTCAGTCTCCAGCGCCGTGCTGATCAGCCGCCTGTGCCGCCTACCCGATCCCCGCGAGTCAGGTTCCGGCAATCCCGGCGCCACCAATGTCCTTCGTTTGGGAGGACGAGGAGCCGCCGCTGCGGTTCTCGTCTGCGATATTCTCAAGGGGATGCTCCCAGTCTGGATCAGCTACTTCCTCGGCATCAACCCGTTCCTACTCGGTTTTATCGGCATTGCGGCCTGCCTTGGGCATATCTATCCGATTTTCTTTCATTTCCGGGGCGGAAAAGGGGTGGCCACCGCCCTCGGCGCACTGGCACCGATTGGATGGGATCTGAGCGGGTTGCTAATTGGCACCTGGCTGCTGACCGTGCTGGTCACTGGCTATTCGTCGTTGGGCTCAATGGTCACGGCACTGGCCGCACCGCTGTTCACCTGGTGGGTAAAGCCCGAATACACCCTGCCGGTGGCAATGCTATCGTGCCTAATTGTATTTCGCCACCATGACAATCTCCGGCGGCTACTGGAGGGAAGCGAGAGCAAGATCTGGACAAAATTCAGCCGTACCAAACCCTCTACCAGTAACGAGTCCCACAAAGACCCTTCCTGATGCGGATTTGACACGGCCAAATTCGGATCAACTAACCCTCTGCCACAAGCATTACTTGATCGGCTTTAGCTGGTCGATTGGCCAGCGAGGGAAGGCTTTAACACCGAGATCCATCGTTTCCTGGTTCTTCAAACGCTGCATGCCCGCATAGGCAATCATCGCCCCGTTATCGGTACAGAACTCTGTCCTCGGGTAGAACACTTCACCGTTCATCTTGCGCATCATCTCTTCGAGTTGTGCGCGCAGGTGTTTGTTGGCACTCACGCCACCGGCAATCACCAAGCGCTTGAAGCCAGTTTGCTTCAGGGCACGCTTGCACTTGATCGCCAAGGTATCCACCACGGCTTCCTGAAACGCATAAGCGATATCGGCGCGAGTCTGCTCGTCGTCATCATTGGCGCGAATGGTATTGGCAGCAAATGTCTTCAGGCCGGAGAAGCTAAAATCCAGCCCCGGACGATCGGTCATCGGACGCGGGAAGGAAAAGCGACCCGGCGTGCCATTTTCGGCCAAGCGAGACAGCAGCGGACCACCTGGATAGTCCAGCCCCATCAGCTTGGCGGTCTTGTCAAATGCCTCACCGGCGGCATCGTCAATCGACTCGCCGAGGATCTGATATTCACCAATTCCTTTCACTTCCACCATCATGGTATGGCCGCCAGAAACCAGCAGCGCCACGAACGGAAATGCCGGCGGATTATCCTCCAGCATCGGGGCCAACAAGTGGCCTTCCATGTGGTGAACAGCCACTGCAGGGAGGTTCCATGCATAGGCCAAACTACGACCGATAGTTGCGCCAACCAGCAGCGCGCCAACCAAGCCCGGTCCCGCGGTATAAGCGACGCCGTCGAGATCAGCCGGGGTCAGGCCAGCCGCATTCAGCGCCTCTTTAATCAGCGGAATGGTTTTCTTCACATGGTCGCGCGAGGCCAATTCCGGCACCACACCACCATAATCAGCATGCAGTTTTACCTGGCTGTAAAGTTCGTGTGCCAGCAGGCCTTTTTCATCATCGAAAATCGCCACACCTGTTTCGTCACAGGAGGTTTCGATGCCCAGTATACGCATAACAACCTCTATACTTATGGTAATTGAGGGCAATACTACCGCCCTTGACAGAAATTAACCAGTTCGGGGATGCAGAATGCTTTACAAACGCCCCCAGATCAGATTAGAATTTCGCACCATTTTTAATCAGCTGACACTTTTTGAACGTCAGCGTTAATGAATCACTCTGAGGTGAGTATTACATGCCAGTAATCAAAGTACGTGAAAACGAACCGTTTGACGTAGCACTACGTCGTTTCAAGCGCTCTTGCGAAAAAGCAGGTATCCTTTCAGAAGTACGTCGTCGTGAACACTTCGAAAAGCCTACTACTGTACGTAAGCGTGCTAAAGCAGCGGCTGTTAAGCGTCACCTGAAGAAATTGGCTCGCGAAAACGCGCGTCGCGTTCGTCTGTACTAATCAACTGATTAACAGAAGGAACGTGCTATGACTCTGATTGAACGTCTTAAAGACGAACAAAAGGCGGCAATGAAGGCGAAGGACAAACCTCGTCTTGGTGCTATCCGTCTGGCTCTTGCTGCAATTAAACAGCGCGAAGTTGACGAAAAGATCACTCTTTCCGATGACGACGTACTGGCGGTACTGACCAAGATGGTTAAGCAACGCCGTGACTCTGTTGCTCAATATGAAGCGGCAGATCGTCAGGATCTTGCTGATGTCGAGCTTGCTGAAATCAGCGTACTGGAAGAGTTCATGCCACAGCCACTAAGCGATGATGAAATCGTTGCTCTGCTGGATGAGGCTATTGCTGCTACCGGTGCTGCCAGCATGCAGGACATGGGCAAACTGATGGCGGAGCTTAAGCCAAAAGTTCAGGGTCGTGCCGATATGGGTAAAATTAGCCAGTTGGTGAAAGCCAAGCTAGGTTAATCCACACCCTATTTCTGCAACAAGCCGTGCTATCCGGTTTCGGAATGCGCGGCTTGTTTGTATTCTAGCTCCAGACTTTTTACACTGTACGTCAAACCAAAGGGCTACCTCCCCAGCGAGTCCTTTGGTTTGGCCCATCATCCACTGACTCTCAGGTACCGCACACGCTATGGCAGGCAAAATCCCACGATCTTTTATCGATGATCTCATCGCAAGGCATGACATCGTAGATATTGTGGATGCCCGGGTAAAACTGAAAAAGCAGGGCAAGAATTTCGGTGCCTGCTGCCCGTTCCATAACGAGAAAACCCCCTCCTTTTCCGTCAGCCAGGAAAAGCAGTTCTACCACTGCTTCGGCTGCGGCGCGCACGGTAACGTCCTCGACTTCGTAATGGAGTTCGATCGGCTTGAGTTTGTCGAAGCCATTGAAGAGCTCGCCTCACAAGTCGGGCTAGAAGTCCCTCGCGAACAAGGCAGTGGCGGCGGGCGGCCTGAAGCCCGAACCAAAGAAAAGCTCGGGATGTACGAGATGATGGCCCACATTGGCCAGTTCTACCAATCCCAACTCCGTACCCCCGATGGCGGTATCGCGGTTGACTACCTCAAGGGCCGCGGCCTCTCGGGTGAAATCGTCCAGAAATTCGGGATCGGCTTTGTACCAGACCAATGGGACTTGGTGCGCCAGCGCTTTGGCCGTGATATGGACAGCCAGCAGATGCTTGTGACCGCAGGCATGCTGATCGAAAATGACAACGGCCGCCGCTATGATCGCTTCCGTGGCCGGGTGATGTTCCCTATCCGCGACCGCCGCGGCCGTGTCATCGGCTTTGGCGGCCGGGTATTGGGTGACGGCACGCCGAAATACCTCAACTCACCCGAAACCCCTATTTTCCACAAAGGGCGTGAACTGTACGGCTTGTACGAGGTTCTGCAAGCCCATCGTGAACCAGAACGCCTGCTTGTGGTCGAAGGGTATATGGATGTCGTCGCGCTGGCACAATTCGGCGTCGACTACGCCGTCGCCTCGCTCGGCACCTCGACCACCGGCGACCATGTCCAGACCCTGTTTCGCCAGACCGGTACCGTGGTTTGCTGCTATGATGGCGACCGTGCCGGCCGCGATGCGGCGTGGCGAGCAATGGAGCAGGCACTTCCGTACCTCAATGACGGCCGCCAGCTGAAGTTTATGTTCTTGCCTGACGGCGAAGACCCGGATACCTATATCCGCCAGTACGGCCGCGAGGGCTTCGAGCAGCAAATCGATCAGGCAATGACGCTGTCCGATTTCATGTTCACCACCTTGCTCCAGCAGGTAGACACCAGCAGCAACGAAGGCAAGGCCAAGCTCAGCACCCTCGCCGTACCGCTCATAGAGAAAGTACCCGGCGGGACGCTGCGCCTATATCTGCGCGAAATGCTGGGCAAGAAGCTCGGCCTGCCCGACGAGAGCCAGCTCCAGCAGTTGATCTCCCGAATGGGAAGCGAAAGCACCAAAAAAGCAGGCCAACCGGAAATTAAACGCACACCGATGCGCGAGGTGGTCGCGTTGTTGATCCAGCACCCAGAATTCGTTAACAGCCTCGAATTTGATATGGCGGCATTTGAAGGGATCGAGGTGCCTGGACTAAATTTATTGATATCTATTGTTGAAAAATGCCGCAGCAACCCCAATATCAGAACAGGCCAATTACTTGAGAACTGGCGCGGAAGCAATAGCGAAGCCATGCTGGCCCGATTGGCCGCGTGGGAGCTTCCCCTCAACAAGGATGAGGACAATACGCTAGATGTATTTTTGGACGCGATGGATAAAGTTATCGATCAGTGCGTCAAACAACAAATCGAAAAGTTGCAGGCTAAATCGAGAACCATCGGCTTATCAGTCGAAGAGAAGCGGGAATTGCAGTTACTCATACTCAACCGTCCCGGCTAGTAAGTAGTCAACAATTAAGACATTTGTTATAATTACTGGTTTGCATCTCTGCATACTAACATCTCAATCAGACCCTAAGTTGGATATCGTCTATGGAGCAAAATCCGCAGTCACAGCTAAAATTGCTTGTTGCCAAGGGCAAAGAGCAAGGCTATCTGACCTACGCCGAAGTAAATGACCACCTACCGGAAGATATCGTCGATTCCGATCAGGTGGAAGACATCATTCAGATGATCAATGACATGGGTATTAAGGTGGTAGAAACCGCCCCTGATGCCGATGATCTGATGATGACAGAAGACAATGCGGACGAAGACGCGATTGAAGCTGCGGCCCAGGCGCTTTCCAGCGTGGAAAGTGAAATCGGCCGTACTACCGACCCAGTGCGCATGTACATGCGTGAGATGGGTACCGTTGAACTACTGACCCGTGAAGGCGAAATCGACATCGCCAAGCGTATCGAAGACGGTATCAACCAAGTTCAGTGTTCTGTGGCCGAATACCCAACCGCAATCGCCCACCTGCTTGAGCAATTTGACAAAGTTGAAGCCGACGAACTACGCCTAACCGACATCATCTCTGGTTTCGTTGATCCTAACGACGAAGAGACGGCGGCACCGACGGCAACCCACATCGGCTCCGAGCTAAGCGAAACCGATCTGGAAGACGAAGACAAAGATCTTGAAGACGACGACGACGATGACAGCGATGACGATGACAGCTCTGATGATGATGCTGGCATCGATCCTGAAGTAGCCCGCGAGAAATTCAGCGAACTGCGTGTCTCCTACGAGAAGATGGCACTGGCGATTGACTCTCGTGGCCGTCAAGATCCTGAAACTATCAAAGCTATTGAAGAGCTTTCTGACATCTTCAAACAGTTCCGACTGATCCCTAAGCAGTTCGACAAACTGGTTAGCTCACTTCGCGATTCTATGGACAAGGTGCGCACCAACGAGCGCCTGATCATGCGTATGTGTGTTGACAACAGCAAGATGCCGAAGAAAACTTTCGTCAACCTCTTTGCCGGCAACGAAGCATCGACCGAGTGGATCGACGAAGCACTGAACTCAGGCAAGCCTTATGCTGAACGCCTGAAGCAGTATGAAGAAGACCTTCGCCGCTGCGCGCTTAAGCTGCGTATGCTAGAGCAAGACACCGGCCTGTCTATCGAGCGTATCAAAGACATCAGCCGCCGTATGTCTATCGGTGAAGCGAAAGCTCGCCGTGCGAAGAAAGAGATGGTTGAGGCGAACTTGCGTCTGGTTATCTCGATTGCCAAGAAGTACACCAACCGTGGCCTTCAGTTCCTTGACTTGATCCAGGAAGGTAACATCGGCCTGATGAAGGCTGTCGACAAGTTCGAATACCGCCGCGGTTACAAGTTCTCGACATATGCGACATGGTGGATCCGTCAGGCTATCACCCGTTCGATTGCCGATCAGGCTCGTACTATCCGTATCCCGGTACACATGATCGAAACCATCAACAAACTGAACCGTATCTCTCGCCAGATGCTTCAGGAGATGGGCCGTGAACCGTTGCCGGAAGAGCTGGCAGAGCGCATGCAGATGCCTGAGGACAAGATCCGCAAGGTACTGAAAATTGCCAAAGAGCCAATCTCGATGGAAACCCCTATCGGTGACGATGAAGATTCGCACCTAGGTGATTTCATTGAAGATACCACGCTTCAGCTACCGATGGATGCCGCGACCGCGACCAACCTTCGCGCAGCGACTAACGAGGTACTGGCAGGACTGACACCGCGTGAAGCGAAAGTACTGCGTATGCGATTCGGTATCGATATGAACACTGACCACACCCTAGAGGAAGTGGGCAAGCAGTTCGACGTTACCCGTGAGCGTATCCGCCAGATCGAAGCAAAAGCGCTACGTAAACTTCGTCACCCAAGCCGCTCAGATGTACTGCGCAGCTTCCTTGACGAGTAAGTCATAGCACTTCTTGTAAAAACGGGCCATCAGGCCCGTTTTTTTATACCCGTACGCAACCCCACCATGATTACCGACCGCCGTCACACTCTGCCTTGAGTGCTTAATATTCAAACAAAACAAATACTTTATTCGCTAGACAAGGCAAATCCCATCCCATATAATTTCCCGCACACTGGCCCCTTAGCTCAGTGGTTAGAGCAGGCGACTCATAATCGCTTGGTCGACAGTTCAAGTCTGTCAGGGGCCACCAGATATAGAAAGGCCGAAGCGGTTAATCACCACTTCGGCCTTTTGTCTTTTCTAACCGTGTTATACAGGCTACATCACCGCTTCGCAGCCACCATAGGCAATCGCCCGCGACTTCCCACTCCGCTTCGCCTGATACAGCGCCCTATCTGCGGCCAGTAACAGCATATCTACCGAATCCAAGTTGGCATCTACTCCGGCCACCCCTGCGCTGATGGTAAAACCGATCGACATACCGTCGACATTCACGGCCTGATCCGCAATCCTATTGCACAGCACATTGGCCATCTCAACCGCTTCAGCCGTCGAGCACATCGGCAACAACAAAAGGAACTCCTCGCCCCCCCAACGGCCAAACAGAGCATGCTCCGGCAGCACCTCAAGGCAACGGCTCGAGAAGGCTTTCAGTACCTCGTCACCAGCCTGGTGCCCAAAACGATCATTGACCCGCTTGAAATTATCGATATCCACCAATACGCAGCACAGTCCGCCGCCACAGCCACAGGCCTGCTCCAACATGGTTTGAAAATGCTCACCGAGCGCCTGCCGGTTGTACCCCCCCGTCAATCCATCATGATTGGCCCGGAACTCCAACTGCTGGCGGAGTTGGTACTGCTCGGTAATGTCCATCAGGGTTACCTGTACCGCTCGCTCGCCATTCCAGTCGACGAGGCTCGATATCATGCTCAGCCATACGTAACTGCCATCACACCGAATGCACTGGGATTCGGCACGGATACAGTCAACCTCCCCCCTGAGCAGCAGGTTATTGTCGCGCCATGCCTGCTGTTGCCGATCCAGATGGATGTGGTTCAATAACGACGAGCAACCCAGCAAGGCGTCAATACTGGGATACCCCAGGATGTTGGCATACGCCTGATTGCTAAATAATGGCTGGAAATCTTTGTGCACCACGATGCCCTGAATCGACCCGTCCACCAAACCGCGGTAACGGGTCTCGCTGGCCGCAAGACGGCGCTGCATATCAACCTGAGCACTTAAGTCTATCAGGATAATTTGCATCGCCGGCTCACCCTGCCAGTTCACAATACTGTCGATAGTCAGCACTCGAATGGGGGCTCCGCCGTGGGTGATATTGGTATAGGTCCTGACCCCTGGTTGTGCCTTTCCGGCCATCACCAAATCATAGGCCTGACGAGCCAACTGCTGTTCGTGAGGTGCAACCAGCGACAGGATGCTGGGCAGAGCCATAACCTCCCGGCTTGATTGAAAACCAAGATATTTGGCATATTCATCATTAACATAGAGCGGTTTGAAATCACGGTGGATAACAACCCCATACGCCGAATCGATGAATAAAGGATCGGTATGAATTGCTGGACTAGTCACAAAGCCCCTATCAGCTAGGTATGTCGTTCTTCTCTCAGAGAAAATCACAGGCCACTTACTAAAATGCGTAAAAAGCATTCTACTCTGCCAATAGGCTTCACTTCCATACCCAAACAGCACACATTGCGCACAAATTCCAAATATCCCTACACTGATATCCAGTTCAACTGAGATGATTGAATTATTTCACGCCCCTAAATTAATCAGAGATTGATAATAAACAAAAAAAATCTGTGAAATAAGTAGATAATTCCCCCCTCGCTTTTGGCGATTGAGAAATTTTTGCGCGCTATCACAAGGTGACCAAAGAGTTCAACTATGCTACTATACACAGCTTGTTTAGCACTCAATTTTGTGTATAGCGATCGTACAAGCGTTATGCTTTTGAGTTATAAGCCGCCTAAAGGTTGGCGATGATCGCACAGAAATGCCTTACAAAAGCAACACAATGTTTTTGTAAGGCTATATTTTTGACAAAATTTGTTTTATCACCGTTGTCATGAAGGTGTAAGTTGCAAATGTTTGAACTACGGCACGTTTTGTAGGCGTATTTCAATATTCTCCAATGCGCATTTTCAGGTATAACACCGTGATTCAAATTTCCCTTGGGTAAAAGTTCGTCCGGAGACCACTCTCAATGAAAAAGACCAAGATCGTATGTACGATTGGACCTAAAACAGAATCTGTAGAAATGCTTACCAAACTAGCTAACGCTGGTATGAACGTAATGCGTCTTAACTTCTCACACGGTGACTTCGCTGAGCACGGCCAGCGTATCAACAACCTACGTGAAGTAATGGCAACTACTGGTAAGAACCTTGCGATTCTTCTGGACACCAAAGGTCCTGAAATCCGTACTATCAAACTAGAAGGCGGCCAAGACGTTTCTCTAGTTGCTGGTCAGGAATTCACGCTAACTACCGACACTTCTGTAATCGGTAACAGCGAGCGCGTAGCGGTAACTTACCCTGGTTTTGCAAAAGACCTAGCGAAAGGCAACACCATCCTTGTGGATGACGGCCTAATCGAGATGGAAGTACTGGAAACAACTGAAACAGAAGTTAAGTGTAAGGTACTGAACAACGGCGACCTAGGCGAGAACAAAGGTGTTAACCTTCCTGGCGTATCTGTTAACCTGCCAGCGCTTGCTGAAAAAGACAAAGCTGACCTTAAGTTCGGTTGTGAGCAAGGCGTTGACTTCGTTGCTGCTTCTTTCATCCGTAAGGCTGAAGACGTAAAAGAAATCCGCGAACTGCTAAACGCAAACGGCGGCGAGAAGATCCAGATCATCTCTAAGATCGAAAACCAGGAAGGTGTTGATAACTTCGACGCAATCCTAGAAGCATCTGACGGTATCATGGTTGCTCGTGGTGACCTAGGTGTTGAAATCCCAGTTGAAGAAGTAATCTTTGCTCAGAAGATGATGATCGAGAAGTGTAACCGTGCACGTAAAGTCGTTATCACTGCAACTCAGATGCTTGATTCAATGATCAAGAACCCACGTCCAACTCGCGCAGAAGCGGGTGACGTAGCTAACGCCATCATGGATGGTACTGACGCAGTTATGCTATCTGGTGAATCAGCGAAGGGTAAATACCCAATCGAAGCTGTAACCATCATGGCTCAAATCTGTGAGCGTACTGACAAGGCACTACGTGCTGAGCTAGGTTCTCGCCTAGACAGCCCACGCCTACGCATCACTGAAGCGGTATGTAAGGGTGCTGTAGACACAGCTGAGAAGCTAAGCGCTCCTCTGATTGTTGTTGCAACTGAAGCCGGTAAGTCTGCACGTTCTGTACGTAAGTACTTCCCAACTGCAAACATCCTAGCTGTTACTACTAACACTAAGACTGCTGCTCAGCTAGCACTAACTAAGGGTGTTACACCTGTAGTTGTTGATGCAATCGACAGCACTGACGATTTCTACACTCGCGGTAAGTCACTGGCTCTGGAAACAGGCCTAGGCGCTAAAGGCGATATCGTTGTTATGGTTTCTGGTGCTCTTGTACCATCAGGCACAACCAACACTGCTTCTGTACACGTACTGTAATCAACCACAGTCCACACAGAACACAAAACGGGAGCCAACTGGCTCCCGTTTTTTATATTCGGCAAGCAGCGATACCTGACAAATAGTTCTCTGATCAATGACCATAAAGTAGCTAAAAAACCCAACGAGTAAATCGTTATCGATTGCTAGGGGGATAATTCACACTTTTATAAGATAACATTCGATACTGCCGACACCTCTAAGTATACTCTTGCCACGATACATTCCCCTTGGGAATTCGCCGTTTATAGTGAGGAGTCCAGTGCCAACCCCAACCCTTTCCGATAAAGTGATGGAAATTATCCGTCAAGATATTCTTTCCGGCTCTCTCCCCCCTGGCCAAAAGCTGGTTGTCGCCGAGCTCAAAGAACGCTACCAAGTCGGGGCGTCGCCGATCCGAGAGGCACTAGTCCAACTATCATGGCGTAAGTACGTCTGCTTTGCCCCGCAGAAGGGCTGCTGGGTCGCACCGGTATCCACCACTGAACTCGAGGATCTGTACACCACCAACCAAATCCTCAGCCAAACCCTGCTGGAACGCGCGATCCAATTCGGTGACGAAGCATGGGAAATCAACATCATCACCAGCTACCATAAACTCAACCGACTCAACCCCGCCGACGACAGCACCGATCTCAACGAATGGGAAATGCGCCATAGCGAGTTCCATCTGGCCTTGCTGGCCGGCAGCCAGTCTCCGACGATGCTTGGTCTATATCATCAGGTTTATGAGCAAATCCAACGCTACCGCCACATTTGGGTCAATCGCCAGCGCCATTACGACGAACGCTACAATGACAACGGCGAGCATGAGATGATGATGAAAGCCGTGCTGGATCGCGACAGTGACCAAGCTCTGGCGCTAATGAAAGCACACTCTCAGCGGGCGCTAGACATGATAAAAGCCAATATCTAGCTACCAGAAAATATCAGAGTGGTGGGTATTGAGCAGCAACACCGCCAGCAGGAAATACAATGCGCTCACCTGAAACCCCAGTAGGAACAGGCTAATAACAGTTAACCTTGGCAGCCATTTCTGAGTCATAGGCCCTCCCCAAACAACAGCATTATGACGATGAACAGACCTTAGTAGACTTTAGTCTAATAAGGCCTGTTCATCAGGCACAAAAAAGCCCGGGCAACCCCGGGCTTGTCGCTGGATGATGAATACGCTCGTTTCTATGCTTTCAGCGCCCGCTCACCTCGGGCTATCCCGACCACCCCACTGCGGGCGACCTCGATAATCTCTGTTGCCTCGCCGACAGCGGCAATAAATGCATCGAGCTTATCACCGGTGCCCGCCAGTTGAATGGTATAGATCTGGCTAGTGACATCGACAATCTGACCACGAAAAATATCAGCCGTCCGCTTGACCTCCGCCCGGGCAAAACCACTGGCCTTGACCTTAACCAGCATCAATTCACGTTCAACATGCTCACTTTCAGTCACATTGCACACCTTAAGAATATCAATCAGCTTATGCAGCTGTTTTTCTATTTGTTCCAAGGCGGCGTCATCCTCAACATTGGTTGTGATATTGAGACGGGACAATGTCTGGTCATCGGTCGGTGCCACAGTCAACGACTCGATGTTGTAGCCTCGCTGGGAGAACAACCCAACAACCCGGGATAACGCCCCCGGTTCATTTTCCAGCAATACCGATACGATCCTACGCATTATGTTCTCTCCGTTTTGCTGAGCCACATTTCGCTCATTGACCCGCCCCGAACCAGCATCGGGTAAACATGCTCTGTCTCATCGACACTAATATCGATAAATACCAGGCGGTCTTTCATCGCCAAGGCTTTTTCAAGCTGCCCTTCCAGCTCTGCTGGATTGTCGATCCGCATCCCGACATGGCCGTAGGCCTCAGCAATCGCAGCAAAATCAGGCACCGAATCCATATAGGAATGGGAATGGCGCCCCTGATAGATCATGTCCTGCCACTGCTTCACCATCCCGAGAAAACGGTTGTTGAGGTTAATAATCTTGACCGGGATATCATATTGCAGCGCAGTGGAGAGCTCCTGGATATTCATCTGGATACTGCCATCTCCCGTGACACAAACAACTTCAGCATCCGGCAACGCGAATTTAACGCCCATTGCGGCAGGCAGGCCAAACCCCATCGTGCCAAGCCCGCCGGAATTGATCCAGCGGCGCGGCTTGTCGAATGGGTAGTAGAGTGCGGCAAACATCTGGTGCTGGCCAACGTCCGACGTCACGTAGGCATCCCCACCCGTCAGCTTATGCAGCACTTCAATAACCTGCTGTGGCTTGATCCGCTCACTGTCAGCCTGATACCCGAGGCATTGCCGAGCACGCCAGCTCTCTATTTCCTCCCACCAAGAGGCAATCGCCTCGCTATCATTGCCCCCGTCCATCTCGCCGAGCATCTTGAGCATGTTGCCGAGCACGGTGTCCGCCGAGCCGACAATAGGAATATCGACGGCAATAGTCTTGGAAATGGAGGACGGGTCGATATCAATGTGCATGATCGTGGCATTAGGGCAATATTTAGCCACGTTATTGGTGGTACGGTCATCAAAACGAACGCCGATCCCAAAGATCAAATCCGAATTATGCATGGCCATATTGGCCTCATAAGTACCGTGCATCCCCAGCATACCCAAATTCTTTTCATGGCTCCCGGGGAAAGCCCCCAACCCCATCAAGGTATTGACCACCGGCAAATCAAGCTGCTCGGACAAGGCCAGAAGCTGCTCGCTACAATCAGCCATGATGGCACCGCCGCCGACATACAAAACAGGCTTCTTGGCAGCAAGCAAGGCCTTGAGCGCGCGTTTAATCTGCCCCTTGTGGCCGTTAGTCGTGGGGTTATAAGAGCGCATCGCAATGGACGCTGGGTACTGATAAGGATATTTATCTGCGGGGTTGAGCATGTCTTTCGGGATATCAATGACCACCGGGCCGGGGCGGCCGCTGGATGCGATATAGAATGCCTTCTTGATTATCTCAGGGATCTGCTCGGAATTTTTGACCAAAAAGCTATGCTTCACGACCGGACGGGAGATCCCGACCATGTCACACTCCTGGAAGGCATCGTTGCCGATGAGATTGCTCATCACCTGGCCAGAGAGCACAACCATGGGAATGGAGTCCATATACGCAGTTGCAATCCCAGTGATGGCATTGGTCGCACCCGGTCCAGAGGTAACCAAGACCACGCCCACTTCGCCCGTGGCACGAGCATAGCCGTCGGCCATGTGTACCGCTGCCTGCTCATGTCGAACCAGGACATGCTCGATGTCACTCTTCTCATGCAGGGCATCGTAGATATCCAATACCGAACCGCCGGGGTATCCGAAGATATGCTTCACGCCTTGATCGATCATCGAGCGGACGATCATCTCAGCGCCGGACAACATTTCCATATTTCTGCCTCCAGGTCGCGTCTGCCCCCGTACAGCCATCCCAACTCCGTTGCCTACTCGAACACGGAGTCAGAGCCAGATACCGACAACATCCGACGTCCGGCATCTATGCTGTGCTATACAGATCAGCAGTACATAGTTAGGGCTTATTTTTAGCCTAAGAATGAAATACACCGTACTTCACTATGTGGCTGCCTGACGTCATAACGCCAAACAGCGAATCGCAACAACTGTAACGCTTTTTTAGCAAATATGTCTATTGGTCGCCATCAGTTAACAACTTTGTCCTGAAATGAGCAAATATTCACCGAATTCGTCACACCATGCACCTCGTGAATAAGATCTTCCTCCGGTTATCCTTGAAATACGAGGATATCGCGCTAGCTGATAGTAAAATCCCCTCGCCATGATGCCGGTTCATAACCCGCAGACAAAAAGAAAGGGAGCCGAAGCTCCCTGTCGTAAATCATGATTGGCACATGGCCTGAGATTAAGCCTTCTTATGGCTCTCCTCATACATGCGCTCGATTTCCTGATGATAGCGATCCTGAATTACCTTGCGGCGAAGTTTCTGAGTCGGCGTCAGCTCACCATTGTCCATCGAGAACGCGCTCGGCAGCAGGGTAAACTTCTTCACCTGCTCGAAACGGGCCAGATCCTTTTGCAGCTCCACAACCCGCTTTTCGATAAGCTCGATGATCTGGTTGTGCTTAATCAGCTCCAGGCGGTCCTGATACTTGATATTCAGCTCACGGGCATGCTCTTCAAGCGTTTCGAAGCACGGTACGATCAGAGCCGACACAAACTTGCGGGTATCGGCAATCACCGCGATCTGCTCAATGAAGTGGTCCTTGCCGATGGCTCCTTCGATCACCTGTGGGGCAATGTACTTTCCGCCCGAGGTTTTCATCAGTTCCTTGATGCGATCGGTAATGAAAACATTGCCATTTTCGTCGATATGGCCAGCATCACCGGTTTTCAGGAAACCATCCTCAGTGAAGTTATTGGCCGTTTCTTCCGGCATGTTGTAATAACCGCGCATGACCATAGGGCCACGTACCAGAATCTCGTTATTTTCACCAATCTTCACCTCGGCTCCCGGCATCGGCATACCGATGGAGTCAGGGTTGAAGCAGCGATCATCCCAGCATGATACTGTCGCCGTGGTCTCGGTCATGCCGTAACCCAGCTTGACGTTGATACCAATAGCGTGGAAAAAGCGACCGATGCTCTCGTCGAGCTTAGCACCGCCACATGGCATGAACTTGATGTTGCCCCCCAACAGCGCGCGCAGCTTGGACAGCACCAGCTTGTCTGCCAAGGCATAGCTCTTCTTGAGCATGAACGATGGCTCGCGGCACTCCTGACGCGCCAGCGCCATCCGCGCCCCCATATTGACCGCCCAGGTGAAAATCACCTTGCGATGGAACGGGGCCCGGGCGACTTTATCGTGTACCGCCGAATAGATTTTCTCATAAACGCGTGGCACCGCCGACATCACGTTCGGCTTCACTTCTGCCAGAGCTTCCTTAAGCAAATTGGTATCAGACAGGTAGCAGTTGATCCCGCCACGATGCAGGACGTAGAAGGTCCATGCACGCTCGAACACATGCGACAACGGCAAGAAACATAGCGATACATCGCCTTCTGCCAATGCCAGCTTCTGATCATGGCCTTCGATCTGCGAGGCTATATTGGCGTAGTCAAGCATGACCCCTTTCGGCGTACCTGTGGTACCAGAGGTGTAGATCAAGGTCAGCAGATCATCCATCGCCGTGGCATCCAGACGTGCCGCCAGCTCTGGCTCACAATCTACCGAGGCCTTGGCAACAAAATCGTCATAGCTTATTACCAACGGATGCTCAGGAAGCGTCACCCCCTCGGCCATCACGATAATACGCTCAAGACGCGGGCACTCATCCGCAATCTGAAGCGCCGCATCCAACTGACTCTTACCGCCGACGAACAGAATACGCACCTCAGCATCATTGATGATATAGGCAGACTGCTGTGGCGTGTTAGTCGGATAAATCGGTACCGTAACCGCTCGGTTGTACAAAGCTGCAAAATCCGCCACTGTCCAGCGCGGCATATTGTTAGAGAAGATACCAATCTTATCTTGGATGTTCAGGCCCTGGCCCAGCATCGCCAGCGCTAACTGGTGGATTTGCTCACCAAACTCAGTCCAGCTGATATCCTGCCATGTACCTTCCACCTGATGACGCAATGCAACCCGCTCACCCAAACGTTCAATCTGGGCACGAAGGCGGTTTACGATATGAAATTCACGTTTAGCCATAACTACTCTGCCAATTTAGCTTACACCTGTAAGCCTAGTACGCACGGGAGTCTACCTGCCATGCTGAAAAAGGCAACTCTGCATCATCACAATTTCATCATTATTCTGGTATGACCTCTATAAAAACCCCTGCAAATACAGGGGGAATAACATGTTCAAATAGCCACTATGCAAAATGTAAGAAAATACGTCTGACTATCTAGGCTGGCAAGCCATACAAATTATCACCAAGCCACTATCACACTGTTCTACAACAGAATATAGCCAGACATACCTAATGGTCAGACAGATTCGGTATCAAAGCCTCGTGCCGCTGAACAAGATTGAAATCAGCAAGGATCACGTAGGCGGCCGGGATCATGAACAGCACCAACAAGGTAGAGGTGAAAATCCCGAACACAATCGAAATCACCAACGGCTTAATGACCTGCGCCTGCAGGCTAGTTTCGAGCATCAGCGGCAACAAGCCTGCCGCCGTCGTCAACGACGTCAAGAACACCGCCCTGAAACGCTCGCGGCTGGCCAGCACCACAGCCCGCTTGATTTCATCGCCCTCGTCGAGGTGATAACGGATATACTGCACCAACAAGATAGAATCGTTGACGACGACACCTGCCAGCGACACAAAGCCCATCAAGCTCGGCATACTGAGCGGGTGGCCGAGCAGCACATGCCCCCACAACACTCCGATCAATGCCAACGGAATTGCCAACAACACCACGAAAGGCTCAAGGTAACTCCGGAACTGGAAACTAAGGATCACAAAGACCCCAAAGATCCCTAGCGCGAACCCAACAGCCATTGATTGCCCTGTTTTGGCGGTATCCTTGGCCGCCCCCTCAAAATCAAACCTCAGGCCCGGATAGCTAGCCAGCAAACGGGGCATCAGTTCGCTACGAAACTGGCGCAATACTTCGGTCGAGCTGATCACGCTCTCTTGCAAGTCAGCATAGACACTGAGCGTTCGCATCCCGTTGATACGCTGGATCCTGACATAATTGCGCTGGTGCTCCAGCACAGCCACCGATGCCAGTGGAATCTGGCTACCGTCAGCCAGAATCACCGGGAAACTGGCCAGTGCCTGCAAGTTAGCCGCCCGTCCTTTGTTGAGCATCACCTCGATCTCGATATTCTCAGGCCCTACCTGGATCTCGTCTGCGGTCTGGCCAAAATAAGCAGCACGCAGCTGGGAAGCGATCATCTGGCCATCAATACCAAATGATTCGGCGCCGGGACGCAGCGTAATAAGCACCTCGGGTTTCCCCATCCGCATATCGTCCAGCACCCCGGAAACACCGGCAAACTCATTGAGAAACTGACGGGTATCAATGGATGCCGCCTTGAGCATAGCCAAATCATCATGCTGCATTCGGATCTCGATAGCCCGTCCCCCCGGCCCCATCGCCGGTTGCTTGAACACCAGAGCTATCGGCATGGCCAGTTCCCCGACCTTGTCACGCCATGCCGCAATGAATTCGTCAATCAAGCTGGTGCGGATCTCGGCACTGAGCAGATCCAACCGCACTGTCGCCACATGTGGGCCACTCTCATCGGCATCGGCGTTGAAGTTGTAATGCTCGGTAATATTGCGAACCAATGGCTCGCCACCTTCATTGCGGACACTCCACTCACGATCAAGCGCTACCGCCGCCGCGACGATTTCCGCCACGACCGTCTCGGTCTGCCCCAACGTCGACCCCGGCGGCAGAATAATCCGCGCCTCGGCTATATCCCCGTCCAACTCAGGAAAACCGACAAACTTCAGCACACCGCCGGCCAGCAGGGCAAACGAGGCAAACAACAGGCCGATCACCGCGCCGACGAACAGGTAGCGCCATTCGACCACGCGGCCGACCCAGCGGACCAAGGTACCGTTGCGGAAATGGTCAAACTGAGCCAGAAAGCGCTGTTTCCACTGCGGGGGCCGCCGCTCCGCCGACTGGCGCTGTAACGAATGGCTGAGGTGGTTAGGCAAGATAAGAAAGGCCTCAATCAAACTCAGCGTTAACACCAGGATCAATACCTGCGGCACAACCCGCAGCACCGCCCCCATTTCCCCCTCGAGAAAAATCAGGCTGCCGAAAATACAAATCGTCGTCAGAAAAGACGACACGACGCCCGGCATCACCTTACGTACCCCGTTGTAAACGGCATCCTGAATTTTCTGGCCGCGATCCAAATGCGAGGCGATCGACTCTGAGATCACAATTGCGTCATCCATCATGATCCCAATCGCCATCAGCAAACCAACCAGCGACATAATATTGATCGACAGGGACAACGTTGCCATCAGATACAGGCTGCCAAGAAAAGCCACCGGCAAGCCCGCGGCAATCCAGAACGAGTAGCGGAACGAGAAGAACAACCACATCACGGCGAAGACCAAGCCCACCCCCTGCCAGCCATTCTTGACCATCATGGTCAGGCGGTCCCACAGCAGCGAGGAGAGATCATTGGTCAACGTCAACGTGACGCCCGTCGGAGCCCGTTGATTTTCGGCCTCGACAAACTCAACCACCCGCTCCTTGATCCGCAGGGCATCATCAGCTTTGTTTTTGCTGATCCGCAGCATCGCCGCCGCCTCACCGTCGAACAGCACCTTTTGCTCATCGAGAGCAAACCGATCGGTGATCGTCGCGACATCCCCCAGCCGAATCACCCCACCCTGACTATCTGCCCCGATCACGGTCAGGGCCAGGGTTTGGGGCGTTACCTTCTGCTCGTCGAACCGTAACAGGAAGTTACGGTCGGCCAACTCCAGATTGCCACTCGGCAGTTTGACGTTCTGCCGGCTCAACTTGCTGGCAATATCATTGATACTCAGGCCAAGCTGGCGCAGGGCCACCTCATCGATTTCAACCCGGATCTGATGATCTGAGAACCCACTGACCTCCACCAGCGACACGCCGTAATCCAACTTCAACGTTCGCTTCAACTGCTCGGCATAAGCCTTGAGGTGCGGCAGGCTAGTCTCAGCCTTGATCGCCACATCCACCACCGGCTCGTTCCAATCCAGCTCACGAACAATCGGGGACTCAATTTCGGCAGGGAAATCATTAATCGCATTGATCTGGGTCTGAACATCCACCAGCATCCGCGATACCACCTCGCTGCTATCTAGCTTGAGGATCAGCGATGCGGCCCCTTCAACAGCTTCACAGCGGGTTTCGACAATATTGGCCAATCCATCCACCGCATCTTCGAGCCGCATGCAGATGCTCTCTTCAACCTCCTGCGGCGTCGCCCCGGGGTAGGCGACCGAAGCGATAATGTAAGGGGGGGCAAACTCGGGGAAGGTTTCGCGCTTGATCTTGGGCAAGGAGACAATACCAAACAGGATCAACGCCATCATCAGCAAATTGGCGGCGGTAGGATGGCGAGAAAAATAACGGATCATGATTCCGGCTCCCCGCTATCATCCACCGAATGCCCGTCACGGGTAACGACATGCAGTGCCATTCCGGCCACTGCCGGCAATAAATCATTGGCCACCAGTAACTGGCCTGCCGCTAGATCACCGTCAATGACAACGAGACCATCACGGCGAAACAGCACGGTGACAGGCAGGATCTCCAACCGGTCGCCCTCTCCTAGCCGGTACACGCTACCACCGTGGACAACCCGCTCCGGCACCACCCAATGCGAATTGGCCTGACCAACAATCCGAGCCTCGACAAACATCCCGTTGACCAGAGGCGGAGCCGACTCCGGTGACAGCTGACTGTAATCCTGATCGACCTCGAGGATCACCCCGACGGTGGCCTGATTGGCGCTGACCGTGTCGCTGATCCGTGCCACTCGTGCCGGCCAACGCTGACGAAAACTACCACTCGACAACTCAATACTGGCGACGAGATCCAACTGGTCGGCACGGGGCCTACCGTCGGTATGGGCGGTGTATTGGGTCAGGCTCGATGCCAGTACCTGCATATCATGGAGGGCAACCTGAGCATCAATCTCGACCGTGTCAATACCGTGGGCCGTCACCATCACCTGCTGGGTATTCACGACCTGATCCTGCTCAATCTCAACACTCGAGATCCGCGCATCAACCGGCAGAGTGATCACCGTTTTATCCAAAGACCGCTTAGCCTCGGCCAACCGAGACTTGTTTACATCCAACTGAGCTTGGGCGACTTTGATTTCATTGGGCAGGACAACCAACTGGTTTTCAATATCCTGCACCACTTTCTGGTTGGCCAGCATCGCCTGCTGCTCCAGATCCACCGCTGACTGCGAAGTCAGCCCCTTTCGCCTAAGCTCCTGTTTACGGGCAAGCTCCTTTCTCCCCAGAGCCAGACGGTTTTTCTCAATCTTCAGGGTGGTCCGGAAATTATCGCCTTCCTGGGCGAGCTTGGCGAGCTGAGCCCGACTGGAGCTGATATCGGCCTCGGCCTGAGCCAAGCGCAACTCATAATCTAAGGGGTCGATTTTCAACAATATCGTTCCGGCATCCATCACCCGCCCCTTGGCCAGATCCGGGTGACGGTACACCACCTTGCCCGTCACCTCGGCGACAGCCTGCCATTCCACTTTGGGGGCAACCCTACCGAACCCTACCGCCTGCGGTGCCAGAGGCTGCTGCTGCAAGGTGATCACATCGACCGCCTTGCTCCTGCTCCCAACCGACTTCACCTCCGGTGACGGGCGAAGATTAATCGCCAGTAGTAAAACAACCACACCAGCCAACACTGCCGGGAGTATCAAACGCTTCTTAGGTTTTAGCATCCAGACCACCATCCTCTGGTATCAATATCCACGGGTTAACTGTTTTACGTTGTTCTCGGCCAATTCGGTCTTCCTTCCGGCCTCAGTGTAATTAAAACTATGATTAATTTTAGTGATCCTCTCCGTTCTTCCCAGACGCCCAACGCAAAAAAAACAACACAACCGCAACATTGCACAAGCCGCACCTGACCATACACCAAGCTCTAACGGCCTCTCTTAATGTGCATATCTCTAGCCCGTTTTGTCCGCCTATAGCCATACTCTGCTATTGAATACCCAAAAAAGAGCAATAAACATGCAATTTGAGGTTGACGGCGAAGCTGTCTATTTGGTATTCATTTGTTAATGAAGTTTGTGGATATATTTCAATTATGAAAATACGTTTCTCATCACTCCTCCTAAGCCTCCTCCTTATCGTGACCAGTTCGCGCGGGTAGCTTATGGGTGAGAAACACCACTAAGAATTCAAAAACCCGCGCAATATGCGCGGGTTTTTCATATCAAGGCCGGCGCAAGCGGATGCAGACAATGCCTAGACAGGCAGGCCAACAAAAGGATGTAGCAATGAAAGATCAGGTCATCATTTTCGACACCACCCTGCGCGACGGCGAACAGGCGCTGCCAGCCAGTCTAACCGTCAAAGAAAAGCTGCAGATCGCCTATGCCCTCGAACGTCTGGGTGTTGATGTTATCGAAGCGGGTTTCCCTGTATCGTCGCCGGGCGACTTCGAGTCAGTCCAGACCATTGCCAAACACATCAAGGACAGTCGGGTCTGCGCACTGTCGCGAGCCGTGGCCAAAGATATCGACGTGGCCGCCGAGTCGCTGAAAGTCGCTGAAGCCTTCCGGATCCACACCTTCATCTCGACCTCGACCGTCCACGTCCAAGACAAACTGCGTCGCAGCTACGATGACGTTATCGAGATGGGGGTGGCGGCAGTCAAACGCGCCCGCAACTACACCGACGATGTAGAGTTCTCCTGCGAGGATGCCGGCCGCACCCCAATTGACAACCTATGCCGGATGGTCGAAGCGGCAATCCGTGCCGGGGCCAAGACCATCAACATCCCCGATACGGTCGGCTATACCCTGCCCAGCGAATTCGGCGGGATCATCAGCCAGCTATTCGACCGGGTCCCCAACATCGACCAAGCCGTTATCTCGGTCCACTGCCACGATGATCTGGGCATGTCGGTCGCCAACTCCATGGCTGCCGTACAGGCTGGGGCACGTCAGGTCGAGGGCACCATCAATGGCATCGGCGAGCGCGCCGGCAACTGCTCGCTCGAAGAAATCGCAATGATCATCAAAACCCGGGCTGACTTCCTCGGCGTAGACACCAATATCAAACACGAGGAAATTCACCGCACCAGCAAACTGGTCAGCCAACTGTGCAATATGCCGGTTCAGGCTAACAAGGCCATCGTCGGGGCCAATGCCTTCAGCCACTCGTCGGGGATCCATCAGGACGGGATGCTCAAGAACAAGAATACCTACGAGATCATGACCCCGGAATCCATCGGGCTGAAGAACCAGGTTCTGAACCTAACCTCCCGCTCCGGCCGCGCCGCCGTCAAAAGCCATATGGATGCGATGGGCTACACAGAGCAAGAATATGATCTCGATACCCTGTACACAGACTTCCTCAAGCTGGCTGACCGCAAAGGGCAGGTCTTCGACTACGACCTCGAGGCCCTCGTCCACTTCGTCAACCTGCGCGAGGAAGACGATTACTACAAACTGAACTACCTCAGCGTCCAGTCAGGCAGCGTCATGGCCACGGCCACCATCAAGCTGCAGTGCGGCGAGGAGGAAGAATGCGAGGCTGCTGTCGGCAACGGCCCGGTAGATGCCCTATACCAGTGCATCTACCGCCTGACCGGCTACGAAATAGTGCTGGACAAATTTGACCTGACCGCCAAGGGCGAAGGCGAGGACGGCCTCGGCCAAGCCGACATCATTGCCAATTACAAAGGGCGCAAGTACCACGGAACGGGCTTGGCGACCGATATCGTCGAAGCCTCAGGGCAAGCCCTGCTGCATGTGATCAACAGCATCCATCAAGCAGACCAGATTGCAGAAATCAAACAGAAATCAAAAATGGAGACAGTATAACCATGGCAGGTACATACAAGATTGCCGTTCTACCGGGTGACGGTATCGGCCCGGAAGTCATGCAGCAGGCCGAAAAGGTACTGGCTGCGGCACAGGAAAAATTCGGCTTTGCCCTGATCTGCAACGAATATGATGTCGGCGGTATCGCCATCGACAACCACGGCTGCCCGCTGCCAGAGGCGACCCTAAAAGGGTGCGAGGACGCCGATGCGATCCTGTTTGGCTCGGTCGGCGGCCCCAAGTGGGAGCACCTCCCCCCCAATGACCAGCCCGAGCGCGGTGCCCTGCTGCCGTTGCGCAAGCACTTCCAGCTTTTTTGCAACCTGCGGCCGGCGCAGATCCACAGCGGCCTTGAAGCCTTCTCGCCGCTGCGTGCCGACATCTCCGAGCGAGGATTCGATATCGTGGTGGTCCGCGAGCTGACCGGCGGGATCTACTTCGGCCAGCCCAAGGGGCGCGAGGGCGAGGGGCCGCAGGAGAAAGCCTTCGACACCGAAATCTACCACCGCTACGAAATCGAGCGGATTGCCCGTATCGCTTTTGAATCGGCGATGCTGCGAAACAAGAACGTCTATTCCATCGACAAGGCCAACGTCCTGCAGAGCTCGATCCTGTGGCGGGAGGTGGTCGAAGAGGTCGCCAAAGACTACCCGGACGTTACCCTCAACCATATGTACATCGACAACGCGACCATGCAGTTGATCAAGGATCCCGCCCAGTTCGACGTCATGCTGTGCTCCAACATCTTCGGCGACATCATCTCCGACGAATGCGCGATGATCACCGGCTCTATGGGAATGCTGCCCTCCGCTAGCCTCAATCAGGACAAGTTCGGTATGTACGAGCCGGCAGGCGGCTCGGCACCGGATATCGCTGGCAAGAACATCGCCAACCCGGTTGCCCAGATCCTCTCGGCAGCCCTGATGCTTCGCTACAGCCTTGGCGAAGAGGACGCAGCCCGAGCCATCGAACAAGCCGTCTCACAGGCACTGGAAGCCGGTGAGCTGACGGCAGATCTAGCCGGTGGCGGCAAGGCGCTGTCCACCAGCGAGATGGGTGACAGGATCGCCCAGTATATCCGCCAAATCTAACCCCGCAGCAAGGAGCAAGAGCAATGTCGAACAACAAAGCGCCCAAGACGCTATACGAAAAAGTCTATGATGCCCATGTTGCGGTGGCGGCGGAAGGCGAAAACCCGATCCTGTACATCGACCGCCATCTGGTCCACGAAGTGACCTCGCCGCAGGCCTTCGACGGCCTGCGCGAAAAGGGCCGCAAGGTACGCCAGATCGGCAAGACCTTCGCCACGATGGATCACAACGTCTCGACCCAGACCAAGGACATCAACGCCAGTGGCGACATGGCAAGGATCCAGATGGAAACACTGGCGAAGAACTGCGAGGAGTTCGGCGTGACCCTCTATGATCTGAACCACAAATACCAAGGTATCGTGCACGTCATGGGGCCTGAGCTCGGCATCACCCTGCCGGGAATGACCATCGTCTGCGGAGACTCGCATACCGCCACCCACGGGGCCTTCGGCTCGCTGGCCTTCGGGATCGGCACCTCTGAGGTCGAGCACGTACTGGCAACCCAGACCCTCAAGCAGGCCCGTGCCAAGACCATGAAAATCGAGGTCCGGGGCAAGGTTGCACCGGGGATCACCGCCAAGGACATCGTGCTGGCCATTATCGGCAAGACAACAGCAGCCGGCGGCACCGGTTACGTGGTGGAATTCTGCGGCGAGGCGATCACCGACCTGACGATGGAAGGCCGAATGACGGTATGCAACATGGCCATTGAGCTGGGGGCAAAAGCCGGGATGATTGCGCCGGATCAGACCACTTACGACTACATCAAAGGCCGTAAATTCTCGCCACAAGGCGACGACTTTGATGCCGCAGTGGCGTACTGGAACACCCTGAAAACCGATGATGACGCACAGTTTGATCATATGGTGACCCTTGATGCCAAGGACATCAAGCCACAGGTAACCTGGGGAACCAACCCGGGTCAGGTCATCGCGGTTGACCAACCCATTCCGTCACCGAGCGACTTTGCCGATCCGGTCGAGCAGGCATCGGCCGCCAAGGCGTTGGCCTACATGGGGCTGGAAGCAGGCAAAACCCTGTCCGACTTCAGTGTCGATAAAGTGTTTATCGGCTCGTGCACCAACTCGCGTATCGAAGACATGCGCGCCGCCGCCGCCATCGCCAAAGGGCGCAAGGTCGCGGCCAATGTGCAGGCGCTGGTGGTGCCGGGATCGGAGCAAGTAAAAGCACAGGCGGAAAAAGAAGGGCTGGATAAAATCTTCATTGAAGCGGGGTTTGAATGGCGCCTGCCGGGCTGCTCCATGTGCCTGGCTATGAACAATGACCGTCTGGGGCCGCACGAGCGCTGCGCCTCCACCAGCAACCGCAACTTTGAAGGACGTCAGGGCCGTGACGGCCGCACCCACCTCGTCAGCCCGGCCATGGCGGCCGCAGCGGCCTGCGCGGGACATTTTGTTGATATCCGAGAACTTGAACCCGCTGCCATTCAGGCCTAACAGAAGGAACATACCATGACAGGATTCAAACAACATACCGGCCTGGTTGTTCCGCTGGATGCCGCCAACGTCGATACCGATGCCATAATCCCCAAGCAGTTCCTGCAAAAGGTCAACCGGATCGGCTTCGGCAAGCATCTGTTCCACGACTGGCGCTTCCTCGACGATGCTGGCCAGCAACCCAACCCGGATTTCGTGATGAATGCCCCCCGCTACCAAGGTGCCAGTATTCTGCTGGCCCGGGAGAACTTCGGCTGCGGCTCATCACGCGAGCATGCCCCATGGGCGCTGGCTGACTACGGCATTCAGGTTATGATCGCACCGAGTTTTGCCGATATCTTCTACGGCAACAGCATCAACAACCAAATGGTACCGGTCCGGCTGGCCGAGCAGGAAGTCGATGAGCTGTTCGGGTTCGTTAATGCCAACGAAGGCGCGGAGATCACCGTGGACCTCGAGGCAATGACCGTTACGGCCAACGGCAAACAGTACCGATTCGAGATCGACGAGTTTCGCCGCCACTGCCTGCTCAACGGGCTGGACAACATCGGCCTGACCCTGCAACACGAAGATAAGATTGCTGCCTTCGAGCGCAATATCCCCGCGTTCTTATCCTGAACCGACCCAAGCTCCGGCCATCGGCCGGAGCTATACCCCGCAATTTTGCCCCAAAAGCCAATACCTTGAACAAAAACGAAAGCAATCTGCCGCCTGAGCGGTCTGCTAGGAAATAGCACTCTACTATTGACCGAGGATCCCACATGCGCCCGCTTCTCTTGATGCTAATCCTGCTGCTCCCTGCCACCACTCTCGCCGCCCCGAAGGCCAACCTCTGGCCCTACTGGCAACAGGCCTCAGCCACCAGCCAAGTCCGGGTCGACCATAGCCGCTGGCAACACCTGCTCGACAAATACCTTATTGCCGCCCCGCAGCAAACTCTTTTCCGTTACGGGCAAGTCAGCGCCAGCGACAACTACGAGCTCGACCGCTACCTGCGCGATCTCGCCAAACTCGACCCGCGCCAGCTCAACCGGCGCGAGCAGTTTGCCTATTGGGTCAACCTCTACAACGCCCAGACGGTCAAGCTGATCCTCGATAACTATCCGGTCAGCTCGATCACCAAGCTCGGAGGCCTGTTCAGTTTTGGGCCGTGGGATGAGCAAGTACTCACAATTACAGGCCAGCCACTGACCCTCAATGATATCGAACACCGGATCCTGCGACCGATCTGGAAAGACCCCCGCATCCACTATGCGGTCAACTGCGCCAGCCTCGGTTGCCCCGACCTACTGTCAGAAGCGTTCACGGCCAATAACAGCGAACGGCTACTTGAACAGGCCGCCACCCGCTTCATCAACAGCCGCAAGGGGGTCGCCGTATCGAGCTCCTCGACCACCCTTTCATCGATCTACGACTGGTATGGCAGTGACTTCGGAGACAAAGCTGCTCTGACCAAGCACATCAACCATTACCGCGATGGTGCACCCATTTCACTGGGCAAAATCAAATACGAGTACAACTGGTCGCTCAACGATGCCAAATAGCGCCCCCCAAAGCTATGCCTTGCATGCAGAACCTAGCATCTGAAACTCGCTTGGGTATACAATAAGAGCCGTTCTCATTGGGGAGCCTGGGCAAATGCACCGGGCTGAGATTGCCAACGCAAGACCCACTGAACCTGATCCAGTTAGTACTGGCGTAGGAATTGAGACCACGATAATTTGCCGTATCACCTCCAGCACGATGCTGGTGGATCTCAAACCCTGTGCCCCCTTCTTCCCTCTCTTGCCGGATGCAAGAGTACCAGGAGCGCATAGTGAACAACGTAACAAAGCTACTTCCGATTTTAACTCTGTCGTTGGCAGCGGGCTCAGCCTTCGCCGCCGATAACACCCTGACCGTCTATACCTATAGTTCGTTTGCTTCAGATTGGGGTCCAGGCCCAACCATCGAGAAGGCCTTCGAAGCCCAATGTGGCTGCAACCTCGAATTCGTCGCCCTTGATGACGGGGTCTCTATCCTCAACCGCCTCCGTCTGGAAGGAAAGCGCAGCAAAGCCGACGTCCTGCTCGGCCTTGACAACAACCTGATCAGTGAAGCGAAAAAAACCGGGCTACTGGCCCAGCACAACGTCGATACGAGCAAGATCACCCTGCCGGGCGGCTGGTCGGATACCACCTTCGTTCCCTATGATTACGGCTACTTTGCCTTTGTCTACGACAGCAGCAAACTGGCCAATCCACCCAGCAGCCTCAAAGATCTCGTCGACCGCGACGATCTGAATATCATCTACCAGGACCCTCGTACCTCTACACCGGGGCAAGGCCTGATGTTGTGGATGAAATCCGTCTACGGCGACAAGGCCGCCGCTGCTTGGCAGCAACTGGCCAAGAAGACCGTGACCGTGACCAAAGGCTGGTCCGATGCCTACAGCATGTTCCTCAAGGGCGAATCGGATATGGTCCTGTCCTACACCACTTCGCCAGCCTACCACTTGATCGCCGAACAAGAGGACAAGTACAAGGCAGCGGATTTCAGCGAAGGGCACTATATGCAAGTAGAAGTGGCCGCCAAGCTCAAGTACAGCCAGAACAGCGCGCTGGCAGACCAGTTCCTGAGCTTTATCCTAAGCCCAGCCTTCCAGCAGGCAATCCCGACCGGCAACTGGATGTATCCGGTGACCGCGACCGAACTACCTAAAGGGTTCGAGCAGTTGAGCGTGCCGAGCAAGGCCCTCGAATTCAGTGCCGACGAGGTCGCTCAGCAGCGCCGGGGCTGGATCCGAGAATGGCAACAAGCCCTAACCAAGTAGTAGGCACTTACTTTTGACAACCACCAATGTATCAAAGCCCGGCGTACTTACCGCCGGGCTGATTGTTTGCGTCGTATTCGGCGCGCTACTGGCACTGGTCGGCGAGGCCAGCATGCTGGATATCCCGGCCATGTGGCATGATCCATATCTTCGCCATGTAACGGCCTTTACCTTCAAGCAAGCCACCCTATCCACCCTGCTCAGCCTGCTGCCAGCCATCCCGATGGCCTATGCCCTATCGCGGCGCAACTTCCCCGGCAAGCCACTGCTATTGCGGCTCTTTGCCATGACGCTGGTCCTGCCGGTACTGGTCGCCGTATTCGGCCTGCTGGCTATCTACGGCAACAACGGCTTGCTCGCCCATATTGCTGCCGCATCAGGCTCGGCGGAGATACCGTCGCTCTACGGCCTGCAGGGGATCTTGCTGGCCCATGTATTCCTCAACCTGCCGCTGGCAACGCGCCTGCTCTACCAAAGCCTTGAGGGGATCCCGGCCGAACAACACCAGCTGGCAACCCAACTCGGCCTGTCGAGCTGGCAAGCCTTCCGCTTTGTGGCTTGGCCGAGAATGCGCCAGCAACTCCCCCATGCCGGCGGACTGATTTTCATGCTCTGCTTCACCAGTTTCGCCGTAGTCATGGCTTTAGGTGGCGGCCCGAAAGCCACCACCATCGAGCTGGCGGTTTACCAAGCCTTGCGCTATGACTTCGATCTTGCTGGCGGAGCGCTTTTGGCCCTGTGGCAAATGCTGCTCTGCGCTTCGCTGGTGCTACTGACCCAGCGTTTTGCCAAACCCCTGGCGACAGCCAGCCACAGCACCCTACAGCCTCGCCAAGGCCAATTCGACACACCAGCCAGCCGCTGCTGGGACTGGCTTTGGATCTCCGCCGCCGTCGCGCTCGTGCTTCCCCCGCTATTGGCTGTCTTTGTGTCGGGGCTCAACCCCAAAGCCCTCGCGCTGCTCGGTGACAGCAGCCTATGGCAAGCTGTATGGCACTCTCTTCAGGTTGCCGTGCTCTCGTGCCTGCTGGCGCTGGGCGGCGGGATCGCCATCTTGCTGACCAGCCGCCAGTGGCGGCTGCAAAAAGCTCGCTGGCGGGCCGATGGCATCGAGCTTATCGGGACGATCATTCTGGTCACGCCAGGGCTGGTCCTGAGCACCGGCATATTTCTGCTGCTACGCCAGTTTACCGATGCCTTTGCCGCCGCCTTCTGGGTAGTCGTCACCGTCAATGCCCTGATGGCCCTGCCCTATGTGCTCAAGACCTTAAGCCAGCCCATGCTCCATATTGCCCAGCAATACGACCCGCTGTGCCAGAGTCTTGGAATGCGCGGCCTTCGCCGCTTGGTGCTAGTAGAATGGCGGGCCATGCGCGGGCCGCTGGCTCAGGCTACCGGGATCAGCACGGTGCTGTCACTCAGGGATCTCGGAGCAATAGCCCTGTTTGGCAGCCAAGATTTCCAAACGCTCCCGCTCTACCTCTTCCAGCTGCTCGGCAGCTACCAAATGGACGCGGCTGCCGTTGCCGCCCTGTTACTCTTGGTACTCAGCTTCGGCCTGTTCGCTGCCATCGAGTACCTGCTAAACCGGAAACCATCATGCTGACACTGACCCAATTGAGCCACAGCTACCCACACCCGACCCAGCGCGGTCAGTCGACCGAGCTGTGTTTTGATCTCGACCTTCAACGCGGCGACATCGTCGCCCTGCTTGGCCCGAGCGGGGCCGGGAAAAGCACGCTGCTGGCGATGATTGCCGGTTTCCTCAAACCACACAGCGGCGAATTGCAGATCGACGGCAAGCGGATCGAGGCATCCCTTGCGCCCGCCGAGCGGCCGCTATCCATCCTGTTTCAGGAACACAACCTGTTCCCCCATCTGAGTGTCTTCGAGAATATCGGACTCGGACTGCATCCGGGCCTGTCACTCAATGACAGTGACCGTGAGCAGGTCAAGGCCGCCGCCGCCAAGGTCGGCCTCGATACCTATCTCGACCGCCTCCCCGAGCAGCTCTCCGGCGGCCAGCGCCAGCGGGTCGCCCTTGCCCGGTGCCTGTTGCGCCAACGGCCATTGCTGCTACTGGACGAACCCTTCTCCGCCCTTGACCCGGCCCTGAGGCAAGAAATGCTGACGCTGGTGCAGCAATTGGCTAGCGAGCAGAAGACTACGGTTCTCATGGTCACCCACAGCCCGGAGGATGCACGGAAGATCGCCAACCGCTGTGCGTTTATCGAGGAGGGCAAGGTAAAGGTGTTCGGGGCGACAAGCGAGCTGCTGACCCGTCCAAGCGAGCCGGCGTTGCGGCGCTATCTCGGCATGGAACAAGACAACAACGAATAAATAACGGCAGATAATGACAAAGGGCCAAGCGGAGAGCTTGGCCCTTTGTATATTCAGGCGTTAGAGGTTTTCTTCGGCGAACTCCGCTAAGCGGCTGCGCACAACACCATTGAGGTAGACATTGGCACTGCCCTCGAAATGCTTAAAGCGTTCGACAATATAGGTTAGCCCCGATGTGACCGGAGACAGGTAGCTGGAGTCTATCTGGGCAAGGTTACCGGAACAGACCAGTTTGGTGCCTTCTCCACAGCGGGTAATGATGGTCTTGATTTGGGAGGCAGTCAGGTTCTGGCACTCGTCGAGCAGCACAAAGGCATTCTGGATCGAGCGCCCGCGCATGAAGTTGATCGACTTGAACTGGATATTGGCCTTCTCGAAAATATATTTCATCGAGCCATCGGTACAGACGTCATGTTTGTGCAGGGCTTCCATGGTATCGGTCACCGCCGCCAGCCACGGCATCATCTTCTCTTCTTCCGTCCCCGGCAGGAAGCCGATCGACTCGGCAATTTCCGGCGTATTTCGGGTCACGATGATCTTGTCGTACATGCTTTTCTCGATAACCTGCTCCAGCGCCGCGGCCATCGCCAGGATCGTCTTACCACACCCTGCGGGCCCGGTCAGGATAACCAGATCGATATCCGGATCCATCAGCGCATCGAGGGCCATCCCCTGATAGATGTTCTTAGGGTGGATCCCCCATGCCTGACGGTGCATCATCCGCTCATGGCCGATATCCTTGAAGGTCAGACTATCCCCTTCCAGCGACTGGATCCGCCCGGCGAAATCACGGCCCTCGTCAATCAGATACTGGTTGATATACGGCGCCTCAAACAGCTCGACCGGCAGGGTGTGCAAGGTGGCCCGGCCCTGTTTTTCCGAATGGCACACCCCGACCCGCTCCCAGAAGCTGCCCGGGAACTGGTAGTACCCTTTGGTCAGCATCCGGATATCGTCGATCAGCTGGTCGCTGCGGTAGTCATCGACATGATAAACCCCGGCCCCCTTGGCCCGCAGGCGCATATTGATGTCCTTGGTGATCAGCACCACTTCGCGCGGGGAATAGTAGGCCTGAAGGTAGAGCACCCCGTTGAGGATCCGGTTGTCGCCCGCCTTGTCGGCGAAGGCATGGACGGTCTCGGTAATTTCGTAATCGGCAAAGATTGAGATTGAACCACAGGCCTCGCCTGCCGCCGAGATGGGGATCCCCCCGGCAATTTGCTCGGGGGTGGCATCATGGAATATATCCTCCAGCGCACGGATGGCGACCCGAGCATCACGGGAGACATCGCGCTTGCTGTCCTTGATTCGGTCGAGCTCTTCGAGCACGGTCATAGGAATAATTACGTCATGCTCCTTGAAGGAGTAGATGGCGAGGGGTTCATGCAGCAGAATGTTCGTATCAAGTACAAAGACTTTCCTACCTGCATCATCCATAAGTACCTCCTTGGTATCAAAATAACGGTGCAACCACCGCAATCTTTCTGTGTCTGCCAGATTAGGGAAAAAGCAACTGCGTACTTCTATTTAGACCGGAGATAATGAAACAAATGTGACACTTAGATATTACGCTCCGGTTTACAGTTTGCCCGTGACCTTACTCACGGCATGCAGTAACATTACTCCCCTTTTTTACCGGTGCGGATTCTGGCTTACACTTAATACCGATTGACGCTTTGCCGACCCGCAAGGGCCGTGGCCAAGTTATGGTATTACTTTGAGTGTAGTTCAAAAACGCTAGAGCACCGACTTAGCATCTCCCTTAATTTCAAAGAATTAGAAGGTTTTAACCACTATGCCATTTGCTTTGGGTCAACGTTGGATCAGTGATACTGAAAGTGATTTGGGTTTGGGTACCGTTGTTGCCCTTGACGCCAGAACTGTCACCCTGATGTTCTCCGCCTGCGAGGAGAACCGTCTCTATGCCAGAAACGATGCCCCTGTAACACGCGTCATGTTCAACGTCGGCGACGTGATCGAAAGCCATGACGGCTGGTCGCTGAATGTTGAGCAGGTAGACGAAGACAATGGCGTGTTCACCTACATCGGGACCCGTACCGACACGGGCGAAGAAGGGGTTGTGCTCCGCGAGATCTTCCTGAGCAACCAGATTCGTTTCAACAAACCACAGGACAAGCTGTTCGCCGGTCAAATCGACCGTATGGACCGCTTTGCCCTGCGTTACCGCGCCCTGAAAAACCAGTATGAACAGCACAAGAGCGCATTGCGCGGCCTGTGCGGCATGCGGGCAGGCCTGATCCCACACCAGCTTTTCATCGCCCATGAAGTCGGCCGCCGCTATGCTCCACGCGTCCTGCTGGCCGATGAGGTGGGTCTGGGCAAAACTATCGAAGCCGGTATGATCATCCACCAGCAGGTTCTTTCAGGCCGTGCCGAGCGGATTTTGATTCTGGTTCCGGAAACCCTTCAGCACCAGTGGCTGGTCGAAATGATGCGCCGTTTCAACCTTCACTTTTCCATCTTCGACGAAGAACGCTGTGTTGAAGCCTTTGCCGATTCTGCCAACCCGTTCGATACCGCCCAGCTGGTGCTGTGCTCGCTGGATTTCCTGCGCAAGAGCCGCCGTCGCTTCGAGCAGGCATTGGATGCCGACTGGGATCTTCTGGTTGTCGATGAGGCTCACCACCTAGAGTGGAGCGAGGACAAACCAAGCCGCCAGTACCAAGTGGTAGAAGAACTGGCCGAGAAAAGCCCGGGCGTGCTGCTGCTAACAGCAACCCCAGAGCAGCTTGGCCACCAGAGCCACTTTGCCCGCCTGCGCCTTCTTGATCCTGATCGCTTCTACGACTACGAGGCATTCGTCGAGGAAGAGCGCCAGTACGCCCCTGTGGCCGAAGCCGTATCGAACCTTTTGTCTGACGAGAAACTCGACGACAGCGCCAAGAACATCCTGACCGAGCTGTTGTCCGAGCAAGATATCGAGCCTGCCCTGCGGATCATCGAGGCGTCCGACGTCGACAGCGAGATCAAGGCATCAACCCGTGCCGAGCTGATCGACAACCTGATGGACCGCCACGGTACAGGCCGCGTGCTGTTCCGCAACACCCGTGCCGGTGTTAAGGGCTTCCCGCAGCGCCATCTCAACATGTACCCGCTCGCCCTGCCAACTCAGTACCAGACGGCAATGCGTGTCGCCGGCATGATGGGCGGCAGCATGAGCACCGAGCAAAAGGCGGTGAAGCTACTCTACCCTGAAGATATCTTCCAAGAATTCGAAGGTGAGTCGGCAACGTGGTGGCACTTCGACCCACGCGTCAATTGGCTGCTGGACATGCTAAAAGCCAACCGCAATGAAAAAGTGCTGGTGATCTGTGCCCGGGCCCAGACGGCCCTGACCCTTGAGCAGGCACTGCGCGAACGTGAGGGGATCCGTGCCACCGTGTTCCACGAAGGCATGTCAATTATCGAGCGTGACAAGGCCGCTGCCTACTTCGCCCAAGAAGAAGACGGCGCGCAGGTGCTGCTATGTTCGGAAATTGGCTCCGAAGGCCGCAACTTCCAGTTTGCCAACCAGCTGGTCATGTTCGACCTACCGAACAACCCGGATCTGCTGGAACAGCGTATCGGCCGCCTTGACCGTATCGGCCAGAAGCGTGATATCGAGATCCACGTCCCGCACCTGCAAGGCACCTCGCAAGCCCTGCTGGCACGCTGGTATAACGAGGGCCTTAATGCCTTCGAGGAAACCTGCCCGACCGGCCGTGCCATCTACGACGCCTTCAGTGACGAGCTGATCGCCCTGCTGGCCAATGACAAGCCAGAAGGCGAGCAACTAGAAAGCCTGATCGAGAAAAGTGCCGCGATGCACAACGAGCTCAAGTCCAAGCTGGAACAAGGCCGTGACCGCCTGCTGGAAATCCACTCCAACGGTGGCGACAAGGCACAGGCACTGGTCGAGGAAATCAGCGCCAAGGACGGGGATACCAACTTGGTTACGTTCGCTCTTGGCCTATTCGATACCATCGGACTGAATCAGGACGACCGCGGTGAAAACGCCATCGTGGTGACGCCTTCAGAGCACATGATGGTGGCCAGCTACCCAGGCCTGCCTTACGACGGCTGCACCATCACCTTCGATCGTGATACCGCGCTGTCTCGTGAGGACATGCACTTCATCAGTTGGGAGCACCCGATGATCCAGGGCGGCATCGATTTGCTGCTGACTGAAGGGGTCGGCACTACCGCCGTATCGCTACTGAAAAACAAGGCATTGCCAGCCGGCACCCTGTTGCTGGAACTGGTCTACGTGGTCGATGCTCAGGCTCCGAAGCAATCAGGTATCAACCGCTTCCTGCCAAAGACACCGATTCGCATCCTATCGGATGCCAAGGGCAACAACCTAGCGGCCAATGTTGAATTCGAAGGCTTCAACCGCCAGCTAAGCCCGGTCAACCGCCACCTAGGCAGCAAATTGGTCAATTCGGTGCAGAAGGATATCCACACCCTGATCGAGTTTGCCGAGAAATCGGTTATCGATGAGGTCGCAGCCATCCGCACCAATGCTCAGGCTGAGATGGAAGCGACCCTGCGCAGCGAACTTGACCGTCTGCAGGCGCTCAAGGCCGTCAACCCGAATATCCGTGATGATGAGCTTGAGTTGCTGGAAAGCCAGATCACCGAGCTGACCGGCTACATCACCAAGGCTCAGGTCCAGCTCGACTCCCTGCGCCTGATCGTCGTTAGCCACGGCTAACCATCCCGCCTCATAACAAGCCGCCAAACTCTGGCGGCTTTTTTTCGCCTGACCACCAGCCCCTGCTGGTATCTGCTGCCGTTGGGAGACACCGGCAAGTGTGCTATCATCGCCGCCCCTTATGACGACAGCGATGACAACCAGGCACGCAATGAACAGACTGCCCGAAATCGACTACAACCCACCCAAGGATCCATGGCTGGATATCCTCTATCAGGATGACGATATTATTGCCGTCAACAAGCCCTCTGGCATGTTGTCCAATCCCGGTCGCGATCCGGCGTTCCACGACAGTATCTACGCCCGGGTTCTGGCCGATTTCCCTGATTCGCACATTATCCACCGTCTTGATATGGCAACCTCAGGGCTGATCGTTCTGGCGCTCAACAAAAATGCCGAGCGCCACCTCAAGGCTCAATTCCGCGATCGCAAGACCGAGAAAATTTACTACGCAAGGGTGTGGGGATGTGTCGAGCAAGACAGCGGCACCATCGACCTGCCGTTGATCTGCGACTGGCCGAACCGCCCCAAGCAGAAAGTGTGCTTCGAAGACGGCAAACCATCGGTCACCCACTATGACGTGATTGCCCGCAGTGCCAATAGCAGCTTGGTTCGCCTACGCCCGATCACTGGCCGCTCGCACCAGTTGCGTGTCCACCTGCAATCGCTAGGCCACCCGATCCTCGGTGATAAGTTCTATGCCGGCGAAGAAGCCATCGCGATGGCACCGCGACTCCAGCTACATGCCGCTGAGCTGAGCTTCTTCCATCCGGGCAGCGACGAGCCGATGCATCTGTTTGCCCCGTGCGAGTTCTTCCCGGAAGCCAGCCCGAAAACGTTGCCTGACCGCTACTCAAAGGCATAAGAAATTAAGAACATAAAAAAACGGACGCCAAGGCGTCCGTTTTTCATCAACTCTGAGTCTATTTAAATCCGTTGGTCTTACGAATCAAATCATAAGCAGCTTGCAACTGCTGCGTCTTCTGTTTGGCCAGCTCCATCATCTCTGGCGGCAGCCCCTTGGCAGCAAGCTTGTCAGGGTGGTGCTCGTTCATCTGCTTGCGATAGGCGCGCTTGAGCTCCTGTGCTGATGCCCCTTCCTTGATCCCCAGAACCTCGTAGGCATCGGCCAGCTGATCACGGGTCGGCGCCTGCTGGAACTGCCCCTGCTGCTGGTATTGCTGATGGAAGCCCCCTTGCTGGAAGCGGAACGCCGCCTCTTGCATATTCAGGCGTTGCTCAAGCTGCTGCGGCGAAAAGCCGAGGATACGGGCAATCACATGCAGAAGCTGGCGCTCGCTAGGATGCAGCGAACCATCAGCAAACGCCGCCTGAATTTGCAGCTCGAGGAAGAACTGCAACAAATCGGCACGACCGCCACTGCCTCGACGGATCTGCATTAAGGTCTCTTCGAGCGGGAAGTCTTCTGATTTACCGTCACGGAACGCATTTTGAGCTTGGCGACGCGCCTCGCCCTGCAGCCCCATTCTATCCATGATGGTGCTGGCGACCCGGATCTCGTCCTTGGTCACCCGACCTTTGGCCTTGGCCACATGCCCCATTACCGAAAAGCAGGCATTAAAAAATGCCGATTGCTGCTCGGCGGCATTGCTACGGGATCCGGAAAAACCGGTGTAATAAATATTTGAGCGCGCTTTATCGAACTTATGGCCTAAAAAAAGACCTAACAACAAACCAAATGGCCCACCAAGGAGGAATCCGAAAAATGCCCCTAAGATTTTGCCCCAAACCTGCATTCGCGACTCTCTGGTAATTTGCTAAATTAAAATTATTTCTTCCGCGTTGTCCCAACTTATTGAGAGAACGTGAACATATTGCCCGATACAATCACAGCCAAAGGATGCTGTCGGGTCGAATTTGCATTATCATAACTGGCATTGACCGTGAAATCATATAAAAACCCGGCCAAGACCCACAAACAAATAATAACTTCAATTACAGGAACGTTTAGTTAGATGTCATCAACCTCCCGCAGCTTATTGGCAACCATGATCAGCTTGGCCTTGTTCGGCCCATCCGTTGCCCATGCAAATCCTGCGACTCCCGAAGAAATCCATGATAACTCTGCGGCCAGTGATGAGACTGATGAACTGGCAATGGTCCGGGGTGTCTGTATTGCGCCCAAGGATATGCCAGCAGATCCTAATAATGAACCTGTCAAAGTCACGGCAGACCACGCCGAGGCGATGAACGACAAATCGGTGACCTATTCGGGCGACGTCGTTGTCCGTCAGGGGAACCGTACAGTCGCAGCCGATACCGCCACCTTGCGCCAGCCTGAGAATATCGTCACCGCCGAGGGTAATGTCTACTTCCACGACGGTACCATCGAGATCCTCTCAGACCGCATCCAGAGCAACCTCGATACCGAGGACTCCGAATTGGACAACGCCGTCTACAACATGACCTGTGAAGCAGGCCGTGGTGAGGCAGAGCGCGTCATCAAGAACGGTATCGCCTACTACCGGCTGAAAAACGGTACCTATACCACTTGTCCGAAAGGCGACCAGAGCTGGCGCTTCTCGGCAACCAGCATCGAGCGCGAAAACGACTCGCCGTTTGCCGACCTCTACAATGCCCGTTTCGAAGTGGCCGACGTACCGGTGTTCTACATGCCTTACCTTCGGGTTCCCGTTGGCAAAGAGCGCCTAACTGGTTTCTTGTACCCGTCTGTCAGCTTCGGCTCGCGTGACGGTTTCGAACTGGAAACCCCGTTCTACTGGAACATCGCCCCGAACTACGACATGACAATCACGCCGAAGTATATGAGCAATCGCGGTCTGCAGCTCAATACCGAATTCCGTTACCTGTCGACGTGGGGCGAAGGCAGCCTGAAAGGGGAATATCTGGGTAACGACCAGAAATTCGAGCAGTATGACTCGCGCTGGGGCTTCAACTGGTCGCACACCGGCCGTTACGGCCCGCACTGGCTATTTGACGTCGACTACAGCAAGGTCAGCGATGCCACCTACTTCTCCGATATCGACTCGAGCATCGGTGAGCGCGAAGACAACAACCTGCTACAAACGGCGGCCGTCTCCTACCGCGATCTGAACTGGGATTCGACCCTGCGGGTACGTAATTTCCAGCCGCTGACGCTGGGCGTATCCTCCAACTACCGCCTGATGCCACAGCTCGAGGTCAATTACTACCAGACCGATCTGCCGTATGACCTGGACTTCAGCCTGCTGAGCCATATCAGCCGGTTCGAGAACGATGATCCAAACAAGCCAGAGGCCGACCGAGTCCACCTCGAGCCGACCCTGACCCTGCCGTATGCGACGCCGTGGTGGTCAATCACCAGCGAAGCCAAGCTGATGTACACCTACTACAATCAGCAGTTCGACCCGACAGTTGCGGAACTGAGCAACCTCGAAGAGAACGTCTCGCGTACCGTGCCGAGCATCCGGATCCACAGCGGCCTGTACCTAGAGCGTGATACCTCGCTATGGGGCGAGAGCTATACCCAGAGCCTTGAGCCGCAGATCCAATATCTCTATGTCAAGGATGTCGACCAGAAAGGGATCTACAACGCCTATGACACCACGCTGATGCAAACCGACTTCTACGGTTTGTTCCGTGACAAGCGCTATTCCAGCGTCGATTTCATTGCGGCGGCCAACCAGTTTACCGTCGGGGCGACCTCGCGCTACTTCGACAGCGAGTTTGTCGAGCGCTTCAACGTGGCGATCGGCCAAATTTTCTACCTCAACGATGCCGGCCGTAACCAAGTCGACGGGGAGTCCTCACCGAACTACTCGGCGACTGCCCTAGAGTCCGACTTCAACTACGATGACTGGCTGTTCTTCCACGGCGGCGTGCAGTATGACGCCAACAAGAGCGATCTCCAGTTCATCAACGGTGCTATCGAGTACCGCGAAGGCTCGGTCTTCAACCAGCTGAACTACCGTTACATCTCAAAAGAGTACCTTTCTGAGAACCTTAACGATGAAAACCAGCTCAACAGCTACACCGAAGACGGGATCTCGCAGCTTGGCTTCTCTACCGGCTTCCCGGTCCATGACAACGTCAGCCTGCGTGCGGACTACTACCATGACCTGACCGAGAACCAGATGCTGGAGGGGCAAATCACCCTCAACTATCGCACCGCCTGCTGGATGATCAGCCTCGGCTACAACAAGTACCTCGAGACCCGCGGCAATGTGACCACCGACCCGGCCAAGTACGAAGAGAACTTCAGTATCTCCTTCTCACTACTCGGCCTGAGCGGCGTCGCGCCGTTTGGCTCGACGGACAACACTGCGATTGGTTACGGACGCCCGTTCTACCTTAACAACTAAAGCGCGATAGCCTGGCTATCGCGCCCTAAGTAACACAATGCGCGACAGCGCCAAATGGAAATATACGATGAAAAATTGGAAGTCTAGCCTCCTTGGCATGGTTCTGATGGGCTTGGCAGCAGGCAGCTACGCCGCCCCTCAGGAAATGGATCGGGTTGTCACGATTGTGAACGACAGCGTGATCCTGCAAAGCGATGTCGATGCCATGTTGAAAACTGTCCGTATGAATGCAGCGGGACAAAACCAAGGCTTACCGCCGGATGAGGTGCTATCAAAACAGATCATGGATCAGCTGATCATCGAACAGCTCCAGCTCCAGCAAGCGGCACAGTTCGGCATTCGTATCGACGACAACCGTCTTGACCAAGCAATTAACCAGCTTGCCACCGAGCGCAAAATGACCCTAGCCCAGTTGCAGCAGCAGCTGGCCAGCTACGGGATCAGCTACCCGATGTTCCGCGAGCAGATGCGCCGCGAAATGACCGCCAGCGAAGCCCGCAACATTCAGGTTCGCCGCCGGATCAACATCCTGCCTCAGGAAGTGGACAACCTTGCCAAACAGCTAAGCCAACAAGAGCAGCAAGGGGTGCGCTACAATGTCAGCCACATCCAGCTACGCCTTGAAGAAGGGGCCTCAGCCCAACAGCGCGAAACGGTTGCCAAAGAAGCCCAACAGTTGGTTAACCAACTGAAAGAAGGGGCTGATTTCGCCAATATGGCCTATAGTTATTCCAACGGTCCTAAAGCCCTGCAGGGCGGTGAATGGGGTTGGATGCGCAAGGAAGAGATGCCGACCATCTTTGCCGATCAAATCACGACGCAAGGTAACGGTGCCATTATCGGCCCATTCCGCAGCGGCAGCGGCTACCATATCCTGAAGATCAACAAGGTTGAAGGGTTGGAAACCGTATCGGTCACCGAAGTCAATGCGCGCCATATACTGGTTAAGACCTCGTTGATCCTCAGTGATGACGCGGCCCGCAAGGAGCTGATGGAAGCCCGCCGTCAAATCATGGCTGGCGAACGCACATTTGCGGATGTTGCACAGTCTTTGAGTGCCGATCCCGGCTCAGCAGTCAATGGTGGTGATCTCGGCTGGCAAACACCCGATATCTACGTGCCAGAGTTCAAAGACAAAATTGAGAGCCTGCCACAAGGCATGATCAGCGAACCGTTCCAGACAGTACATGGCTGGCATATCGTTGAAGTGATGGGCCGCCGTGACGTCGACCGCACCGATGCGGCTGTAAAAAATCGCGCCTATCGCATCCTGTTTAGCCGCAAGTTCAACGAAGAAGCCCAGGCCTGGCTACAGGAACTAAGAGCCGGAGCCTTCATCGAGAAACCGGAACTCGCCGATGAACAAAGTTAAGCGTATTGCCATCACCCCCGGTGAACCCGCCGGGATTGGCCCAGATTTAGTCCTGGCCCTCACCCAGCAAGCGTGGCCTCACCAACTGGTTGTTTGTGCTAACGCCCAGCTTATGGTAGAACGTGCAGCCTTATTGGGGATTGACGTCCGTTTGGTCAGCTATGATCCGAACGTGCCAGCACAGCCTCACCAAGCAGGGACACTGGTTGTTGACGACCACCAGCTTGGCGCCGCTGTCGCACCCGGGCAGCTTAATGAGCAAAATGGCCACTATGTTCTCGATACCCTAGCCCGCGCGGCGCAAGGGTGCATGAGCGGCGAGTTTGCCGCCGTGGTCACAGGCCCGGTACACAAAGGTGTCATCAACCGGGCTGGCGTATCGTTCAGTGGCCATACGGAGTTTTTTGCCCAGCAGTCAGATACCGCCCAGGTAGTCATGATGCTGGCCACAGAAGGATTACGGGTTGCCCTTGTGACAACCCATATTCCACTGGCCTGTGTATCCAAGGCCATCACGACCGACCGTCTGCAGCAGGTGATCCATATTCTGCATGACGACCTGGTCAGTAAGTTCGGGATCCCTGAGCCAAAGATTTATGTCTGCGGCCTCAATCCCCATGCCGGCGAAGACGGTTGCCTAGGCCGAGAGGAGATCGACGTGATCACCCCTGCCCTTGACCAGCTTCGTCAGGAGGATGGGATGCATTTGGTTGGCCCATTGCCGGCCGACACCATCTTTCAGGAAAAATACCTTGCCGATGCCGATACGGTATTGGCCATGTATCACGATCAAGGGCTGCCAGTACTCAAGTACAAGGGGTTTGGCAAATCGGTCAACATCACGTTGGGACTGCCCTTCATCAGAACATCAGTAGATCATGGTACCGCACTGGAATTAGCCGGTACCGGACAGGCGGACACCGGTAGCCTTTGGACAGCGCTATCGCACGCCCTCGAATTGGTAGAAAAACAAACATGAGCAGCGATCAGGTCCACCTCGGTCACCGCGCCCGTAAGCGCTTTGGCCAGAACTTTTTGAATGACCCATACATCATTGACGGCATTGTGTCGGCAATCAACCCACGCCCAGGCCAAAACCTGGTTGAGATCGGCCCGGGTCTTGGCGCGATCACCGAGCCAGTCGGCAAGCAGGTAGACAAGTTCACTGTTATCGAGCTTGACCGTGATTTGGCTGAACGCTTGCGCAACCACCCAGATCTAGCTGACAAGCTGACTATCCACGAAGGCGACGCCATGCGCTTCGACTTCACCCAGCTGATCAAAGAAAACAACAAGCTGCGTATTTTCGGCAACTTGCCATACAACATCTCAACGCCACTGATGTTCCACCTGTTCACGTTCCACGAACATGTTCAGGACATGCACTTCATGCTGCAAAAAGAAGTTGTTAACCGTCTTGCAGCTGGCCCTGGTAGCAAAGCCTATGGCCGCCTAACCGTAATGGCACAGTACTACTGCCGTGTTATGCCGGTACTGGAAGTGCCGCCAACAGCATTTAAGCCAGCACCTAAGGTTGATTCGGCGGTTGTTCGCCTGACCCCTTACGAGACGCTACCGCACCCATGTACCAACCTGAAGTGGCTGGACCGTGTCTGCCGCGAGGGCTTCAACCAGCGCCGCAAGACCGTACGTAACTGCTACAAAGGTCTACTGAACGACGAGCAGCTTGAAGCTCTGGGCATCAACCCTAGCCTTCGTCCGGAGAACCTGACTCTGGAACAGTTTGTCGGCATGGCCAACTGGCTGGATGCCAACCACGGCAAATAACCGGCAGCATATCGCCAAGTTGCCGTTCTAAAGGGGGTGGCCTGCCACCCCCAGACTGAAAGGATGCTTATTATGACAACGAATGCGACGCCAACCATCAAATGCCGGGTGATCACCCACTACCTCGACGACCAATCAGAGCCTGACCAACAGCGCTATGTCTTTTCCTACACCATTACTATCGCCAACCTTGGCAATGGCTCGGCTCAGCTGATCAGTCGACGCTGGCTCATTACCGATGCCAATGGCAAGAAATTGGTGATCGAAGGCGAAGGTGTGGTCGGGGAGCAACCCGTGATCGCCGCCCATGACGAATATACCTATACCAGCGGCACCGTCATCGAAACGCCTCTCGGTGTCATGCAGGGCCATTACGTCATGACCAACGAACAGGGCGATGAGTTTATTGCCGAAGTTTCCCCGTTCCGGCTCTCCATTCCCAATATTCTCCACTAAATAAGGGCGCACATGTCGACATACCTCGTCGGTGATATTCAGGGCTGTTTCGACGATCTCTGCCAACTTCTCGAGCAAGCCGGTTTCGATGCAGGGCACGACGAACTGTGGCTGGCTGGCGATCTCGTCGCGCGCGGCCCGAAATCCCTCGAAACGCTCCGTTTTGTCAGAAGCCTTGGTCCACGGGCAGTCATCGTACTCGGCAACCACGACCTCCATTTGCTGGCCGTTGCCAACGGTATCGCCAAGAGCAAGCCTAAAGACCTGCTCCAGCCCCTGCTGGATGCGCCTGATTGCGATGAGCTGCTGAACTGGCTTCGCCACCAACCCTTGATGGCAGAGCATCCGACACATCCATTCGTGATGGCACACGCCGGGATCACACCGCAATGGAGCCTTGCTGAAGCACGCCAGCAGGCGCGTGAAATCGAAGCACAGCTACAAGGCGATAACTGGCTGTGGTTACTAGAAAATATGTATGGCAATGGCCCGGACAGCTGGGATCCCGCACTGAGCGGGATTGAGCGCTACCGCTTTTCCATCAATGCCTTTACCCGGATGCGCTTCTGCTACCCGGACGGCAGACTTGACATGGCATGCAAACTGGCTCCGGCCGACATCGGTGACTCGTCACTGCGTCCTTGGTTCGAACTGCCGCGCGAGCCACTCGGAAAAACAGTGATCTTCGGCCACTGGGCAGCCTTGATGGGCCATCAAGACGAGCATACTATCGGCCTTGATACCGGTTGTGTCTGGGGCAACAGCATGACCCTGCTGCGCTGGGAGGACGGACACAGGTTTAGTCAGCCATGTCCTCTCCATGCCCAATAACCCGCAATAAAAAAGGGCTTGCCGATGGCAAGCCCTTTTTGTTTTGTATGCTCCAAGCCACTACCGCTCGAGGATCACAAACTGCATATCATGGGCATTTTTCTCGTCGGCAGTATAGGCCTCCCGGTAAGTCTCTTCCCACTCACTACCCCATTGCGGAAACTGGGTGTCACCCTCGACCTCCAGATCGATAAAGGTCAGGTAGAGGCGATGCGCCTCGGGCAGGCAAGCCGCGTAGATACTCCCCCCGCCAATCACCATTAGCTCTTCGACATCCCCCGCAGCCACTTTGGCCTCGGCGATATCCGCCACCACAGTGACGCCTTCAGGGCGGTAGGCGGGGTTACGGCTGATAACGATATTGTGGCGCCCCGGCAAGGGCCGGCCAATAGACTCAAACGTCTTGCGCCCCATCATAATGGGCTTGCCAAGAGTGGAGCGCTTAAACCAGGCAAAGTCCGCCGGCAGGTGCCAAGGCATCGCATTATCCTTGCCTATCACCCGATCCTGCGCCATTGCCGCAATCATGCTGATAATCATAATTCTTTACCCTGCTCGATATCTTTCCGTAGTTATACCACAGCGTTAGCCCCATACACAGGCTCCCCCCTCCCCTATATGACGGGGCGACGACGATAAAACAGCAAGCCGGGCATCGCCAGCCCTATCGCCAACGAAGCGACGATGAAAATAGCCTTGATCAGGTTGTCGACCATTACCCCCCAAAGCTCGGGGCTATAGCCGACATGGTTTATTTCGACCAGTGCGATCATCGCCTTGAAGGCAAAAACCCCGGGAACCATAGGGATCAGGGCCGCCACGGTGAACACCTTGGGATGGGCAAGGAAACGGTGCGACCAATGCACGCCTATCATCCCCACAACGGTTGCGGCGCACAGACTAGCCCACTCTACCGACAGGCCATAGTGCATCAGGGCAAAGCGGCAACCATGACCCAGCGCCCCGCCTATCGCACAGTACTTCAGCGCCTTGTGCGGCACGTTGAAGACCAGAGCAAAACCGACTGCCGGCACCGATGCCAACAGCATGTCCTCAAGTAGCGCCAACAGAAAATCTACCGTAGGCATCATAGCCACCCCCACACACCAAGTACGTTCATCGCCGCGACAATCCCCATGCTGGTAGACAGCGTCAGCAGCGTTGCCATTGTCCAACGGGCAATCCCCATATTGGCAAATCCCTTGACCATATCAGAGACTGCATTGATCAGTGGAAAACCGGGTACCAGCATCAGTACCGATGAGGCCATTGCCAAAAATGGCGTCTCGCCGATCTGGTAGACCTGGCCGAATCCCGAAATCAAGGTCGTCACAAATGCCGTTACCCCAAAATTGAGTAACGGGTTGAAATGGCAATGGGCAATTTCCTGACGGACAAACATCCCGACCGCAGAGGCAACAAAGGTCAGGGCAAAAACAGGCCAGTCCCCACCGGCCAAGCGGCTGAAGCAGGCACAGGACAAACCGATCATGAAAATAACCAGCCAGCGGTTGTAACGCAGCGGCTGGATCTGCTCTAGGCGCTGGTGCACCCCATCGATGTCGAGCATCCCGCGCTCGGCCAGAATACAAACGCGCTGGATTTCGGTCACGACCTGCATGTTGATCCCGCGATCCTGACAGCGGCGAGTTGTGGTAATACAACGCTCGCTGCTCAAGGTCGTGATAACCATCGAGCTGGCGGACAGGGACACCTCAACACTATCGGCGCCGAGAGCCAGCCCCAACCGGCGGGTCACATCCATCACCAAAGTACTTTCAGCCCCATGCTGGAGCAAGCGCTGCCCCGCCGATGCTGCCAAGCGTGAAATCTCCCTTTGTACGGGCTCCGTAAGTGGTGCCTCTCCTACCTGCATCAGCGCTCCTTTTTGCTGTTTTGTGATGTGGGTGATGGATTATCAGTCAAATTCGCACTTTTTGGCTTGATAAATAACAAAAAAGCCGCTCATATGAGCGGCTTTTTCTATTCAGAAAGATAACTGAAAAATTACGGCTTGTAGATAATCTCTACGTCGTAATCATCTTCGTTCCAGTCTTCCCAATCATCGTCGTCGTCTTCGTCATAGCTGCTTTGCTTGACTTGCTTCTCGTGATAATCGTCCCACTTGAACTCGACTTTCTTCTCTTCAGTCTCTTCTTCCTCGACACGGTAGAGATCAACCGGCATCGATTCGATCTGCTTCATAAGATCGTAAATCAGCTCTTTGGTACCAGCGCGGTTCAAGGCAGAAATACAGTAGTAGTCACCTTCCCATGCCAGTGCATCGAGTACTTCGTCAATCTTCTCCTGAGCTTCTTCCTCAGGCATCAGATCAACTTTGTTGAACACGATCCAGCGTGGCTTGCTCGCCAGCTTCTCGCTGTACTTCTCAAGCTCGTTCAAAATCGTAAAGGCATTCTCGATCGGATCCGAGCCGTCAACCGGCATCAGGTCGATCATGTGCAGCAACACACGACAACGCTCAAGGTGCTTCAGGAAGCGGATACCCAAACCAGCACCGTCTGCAGCACCCTCGATCAGACCAGGGATGTCAGCAACCACGAAGCTGCGCTCGTTATCAATGCGCACAACGCCCAAGCTCGGCACCAAGGTCGTGAACGGGTAGTCAGCTACTTTAGGCTTCGCCGCAGACACGGCACGGATGAACGTCGACTTACCGGCATTCGGCAAACCTAGCATACCAACATCGGCCAGCAGCAACAGTTCAAGGCGAAGATGACGCACTTCACCTTTGGTACCCATCGTCTTCTGACGCGGCGCACGGTTAACTGATGATTTGAAGCGGGTATTGCCAAGACCGTGGAAACCACCTTTGGCAACCATGATCTTCATGCCGTGATCTGTTAGATCGGCAATGATCTCACCGGTTTCTTCATCCACCGCACGAGTACCAACTGGCACTGACAATACGCAGTCTTCGCCACGCTTACCAGTACAGTTACCGGCACGGCCGTTTTCGCCACGCTGTGCAGCATGGAATCGTTCAAAGCGATAGTCGATCAGGGTATTTAGGTTTTCATCAGCCAGCAGGTATACATCACCGCCGTCACCGCCGTCACCGCCGTCAGGACCACCCTTCGGCACATATTTTTCGCGGCGGAAGCTTACTGTACCGTTGCCACCGTCACCAGCATCAACGCGAATTACCGCCTCATCTACAAACTTCATCTCTTTCTCCGCACTGTGGCGTTAAAACTCTTCATCCGGCGGCAGCGGCCACCCAGGATGCTATAAACCTATTGTACACCAAACATCGTTTGGTTCTGGCCTTTTCGCCTTTCACGCCCCTGCGGGTTCACCCTCAACGACGGCGCATAAGGCGATGGCCAATGGCACTGAACATCGCGCTACCAACCACGACGCAGGCCCCAAGATACCCCAGGCCATTGAGCTCTGCCGGTACGACATATGCCGGCCATACGAGGCTGGCCAAATCGACAAACACAATGGTGAACAACGGGGCCAATGTAATCACGGCACTGACCTGCGATGCCTGCCAGCGCGCCATTGCCTCGGCGAACGCACCGTATCCAACAAGGGTATTGATACAGCAAAACAGCAACATACCCAGCTGGCGCGTATCCATCAGCAGTATTTGCTCGGGGCTAGCTGCCGGGGTTAGCATGATCGCACAGATCATATAGATCATTAACAGGATCTGGGGTGAATTATACTGCCTTAACATGCGCTTCTGGGCCAGGGCGTAAACCACCCATACCAGTGCCGCCATCACGGCAAGCAAGACACCTGTCGTATAGCTACTCAGGCTTGTAAAAAGCTCTAGCAACCGCTCATTGAAAAACAGCAGCAAGCCCGTCAGCAAGCCGACAACACCAAGGATCTGGTGTCGCCCTAGTGATTCTTTGAATAGCCAGGCACTGGCCAACAAGAGCATAACAGGAGCCAGCTGGATGATCACCTGCACCACCGGGGGGTTAAGGTACTCCAGCGCGCTGTTAAACAGCACGAAGTTACCGGCAAGGCCGATACTGGCTATCAGTAGGATCACCGCTCCTAGGCCCCCTAGCCGCGACACAGCGGGTAGTTGGCGGCGGAACCCTAACCATAGCCCCAAACCTATCGAGGCCGTCAGAAACCGATACCAAACGATGGTAAAAGGATCCATCACCTCAACAGCCTGTTTCATGGCTATTGGCAAGGCTCCCCAGAAAACCGCTGTTATCAGTGCCAGTGACATTCCCAATGCGGGATTTTGCTGTGGCATAACGGTCTCCCATAAACAAAAAGCCCCGCCAGTTGGCAGGGCTTTAGTATTCGTTACGAATCTGAATTATTCAGCTTCGATAGAAACGAATTTACGGTTCTTAGGACCTTTAACTTCGAACTTCACTTTACCGTCAGATAGAGCGAATAGAGTGTGGTCTTTACCGCAACCTACGTTGTTACCAGCGTGGAATTTAGTACCGCGCTGACGAACGATGATGTTACCTGCTAGTACAGATTCGCCACCGAAACGCTTAACACCTAGGCGTTTGCTTTCTGAGTCACGGCCGTTACGAGTAGAACCGCCAGCTTTTTTGTGTGCCATCTTTAAATTCTCCTGTTATTAAGCGCTGATGCCAGTAATCTTGACTTCAGTGAACCACTGACGGTGGCCCATTTGCTTACGAGAGTGCTTACGACGACGGAACTTAACGATTTTAACTTTATCGCCACGACCGTGAGTAACTACTTCTGCAGTTACTTTACCGCCAGCTACGAAAGGTGCGCCTACAGTTACTTCTTCGCCGTTAGCTACTAGAAGTACTGAGTCAAATTCAACGCTAGCGCCAGTTTCAGCGTCTAGTTTTTCTAAGCGAATGGTCTGGCCTTCGCTTACACGGTGTTGTTTACCACCACTTTGGAAAACAGCGTACATGTCTTACTCCGCTTGTCCGCATAGGCCATATGCCAGGTATATTTTAGGCATTGGGTATGCGCTTAATCTTGTCATCAATAGGGCGCGAATGTTACGCGAAAAGACTGCTTCTGGCAAGCTATTGTGCAAAGAAAATTGGCGAAAAGCTGCTCAGGAATAAAAGCTCCTGATTTAAACACAATCGAGGTTATGAAGATCGCTGACTTTTAGTGTAATATTCGATAATTAATTTTAGCTGCTGATTAACAACCCCCCCTAACTATGCAACCTTGTGTATTTGCGGTGTGAAGCACGCGGCAATACGCCCCAAGGGCACAGTGAGGCGGCCAAGTCATCAGCCGGCAGGCTTAAACCTCCCGCGCTACGCGGTACACTATTTTGCTGGATGTACAATGGATTTCAAAGCTATCCAAGCGCTCACGGCCCAAGACATGGCTGAGGTCGACGCGAAGATACTGGCTCAACTGAACTCAGATGTAGCCCTCATCAATCAACTAGGTTTCTACATTGTCAGCGGCGGTGGCAAACGCCTGCGTCCAATGCTGGCCGTATTGGCAGCCCGAGCCCTAGGTTACGATGGTGACAAGCACACTACCGCTGCGGCATTCATCGAATTTACCCACACAGCGACCCTCCTCCACGATGACGTGGTCGACGAGTCTGACATGCGCCGCGGGAAAGCAACTGCCAATGCGATGTTCGGCAATGCTGCCAGCGTATTGGTTGGGGATTACATCTACACACGTTCTTTCCAGATGATGACCAGCCTAAGATCCTTAAGGATCCTCGATGTAATGAGCGAGGCAGTCAACGTGATCGCCGAAGGCGAAGTGCAACAACTGATGAACTGTAATGATCCTAACACCACCGAAGAAAGCTACATGCAGGTGATCTACTCCAAGACCGCTCGTCTGTTTGAAGCCGCTACTCAGGTTGCCGCAATTCTCGTCGAAGCCCCACAGGAGATCGAGACGGCACTTCAGGATTATGGCCGTTATCTGGGCACCGCTTTCCAGCTGATCGACGACATCCTCGACTACACTGCCGATGGCGACGAAATGGGCAAAAACGTTGGTGACGATCTGGCCGAAGGTAAGCCTACCCTGCCACTGCTACACGCTATGCATCATGGTACCCCTGAGCAGGCAGCGATGATCCGCGAAGCAATCGAGCAAGGCAACGGCCTGGACAAGCTTGAGCCTATTCTGGCCTGTATGCACCACGTTGGTTCTCTGGAATACACCCAGAAACGCGCCGAAGAAGAAGCTGAGAAAGCGATAGCCTGCCTTTCTGTGCTGGCAGAGAGCCCTTACAAGGAAGCTCTTGTGGCACTGGCCCACATGGCGGTACACCGCAATAAATAATAAGCATCACAAGTGCTCCTCCCGCAAAAGCCTGTCTTCGCACAGGCTTTTTTGATCCTAGCCCTCCTCCAGCTCGTTAAGATTTAGGCAGAGCAATTCATCAGCTATATTTTAGACAATGAGGGATCTTCCAGATCCACATGGGAGGGATGTATGCAAGCAAGAGAGCTCAAACGAGGTATGTGGGTAGAATACCACCATAGCGTAGCCGAGGTGGTCGACATTGATCCTGACAACAACACCGCGATCATCGAGAGCACAACAGATCACCGCAGGATCAATGTTAACTGCAACGATCTTGCCGACCAGCCCCAGCTCCACACAGGGTGCGATCATTACTACTGAATGATCACAAACAACAAAAAAGCGGCCATAAATGGCCGCTTCACAGATTATGGGGAAAACGTCACGACTTATTTAGCGAACTCTTCGCCAGTCAAGATATCACCGCGCAGCGTCTCTAGCATGCCTTCCAATGCAGCCTGCTCAAAGTCGCTCAGCGAGCCGTAATCCATCACTTCCTCAACGCCTTCCTTACCTAGCAGTATTGGTTGGGCAAAGAAACGGGCATGTTTACCGTCGCCTTCAACGTAGGCGCACTCGACAAGACCGGTTTCCCCTTCAAGGGCGCGCACCAAAGACAGGCCAAAGCGACATGCTGCCTGACCCATAGACAACGTCGCCGAACCGCCACCCGCTTTCGCTTCCACCACCTCGGTGCCAGCATTCTGAATACGCGGGGTCAGCGCTTCGATTTCTTCCTGAGTAAACGTCACGCCTTCTACCTGAGAAAGCAATGGTAGGATTGTAACACCAGAGTGACCACCGATGACTGGTACACGTACCTTACCGGGATCCAGATCCTTAAGCTCAGCAACGAACGTTTCAGAGCGGATCACGTCAAGTGTCGTGACACCGAATAGTTTACGCTTATCGTACACGCCGGCTTTCTTCAGTACATCCGCAGCAATAGCCACAGTGGTGTTGACTGGGTTAGTAATGATACCTACGCATGCCTTTGGACAAACAACGGCAATTTTCTCGGCTAGCGATTTAACAATGCCCGCGTTCACATTGAACAGATCAGCACGGTCCATACCCGGCTTACGAGCAACACCAGCAGAAATTAATACGACGTCAGCCCCTTCCAGCGCAGGAGTTGGATCTTCACCGCTAAACCCTTTTACTGAGACAGGAGTAGGGATATGGCTGAGATCTGCCGCCACCCCAGGGGTGACAGGCGCGATATCATACAGGGCCAAATCAGACCCTGCTGGCAGACGGTTCTTCAGCAAAAGCGCCAGTGCCTGGCCGATACCACCAGCCGCACCAATTACAGCAACTTTCATCTTCGTTCTCCTTTACGATAGAAGTTATAATTTTCAGACCTAATTATATGAAATCACGATATATTGCTATACCCAAGACAACTCCCCCACTGGAAGGATGCCACACGGCGACTCCTTCATCTTGAGATAACTTGGGTATAGCCACTATTTTATATCACCGTGCAGCAATGACGTTATAGCAAGCGTACGCCAAATACAATCTCAAGCAGCTAGCTTTGGGATATTGCGCATGGGCAAGAATAAAACGTGCCACATAGATTTAACATTCGTCATATTCAGTCATTTATGGCCATTGCAAAAACTCAACATAAAATAAAATAATTATGCACTTATCTGTGATGGAAGCGAGATACAGCCATCACTTCTACTGAACACTGTTTGCCTGCAACCAAAAGGTTATGCCAGAATACAGCTCCTCGTCCCTGCATGATAAACGTTACCTATGCGAAATTCAGATAAACAAGAACGCTTAGTCAAAGCGTTCAAAGCTATTCTAAAAGAAGAAAAATTCAGCTCTCAAGGCGAGATCGTCGATGCACTGAAAGCCCAGGGCTTCGACAATATCAACCAGTCCAAAGTTTCGCGCATGCTGACCAAGTTCGGTGCGGTTCGTACTCGTAACGCGAAAATGGAAATGGTGTACTGCCTACCTGTAGAGCTAGGTGTTCCAACCACCAGCAGCCCGTTGAAAGAACTGGTTATGGAGATTGGTTTTAACAGCGCACTCGTTGTCATCCATACTGGTCCTGGCGCAGCGCAGGTTATTGCCCGCCTGCTCGACTCACTGGGCAAAGCCGAGGGTATCCTTGGTGTTGTTGCTGGCGATGATACAATTTTCATCACCCCTACCAATGCTATTTCAACCGAAGAACTTTTCGACTCCGTTTGCGAATTGTTTGATTACAGTAAGTAATCTGGCATTTCTATACCAGGCTGGCATTTCCCCTGCAGCCTGGTGTAGATGAGAAATAGATCACATTAACACGAACTTCCCCCGCCTCTTTGTCTCACTCGCAACCTATTGATTGAACTAAATAAATATTCCACCCTCTCATCCTGTCAGTATCTATTTCCACTCACCTAATAGCCAAAATAATTAACATAATTTTAAATTTATGTTCTATTTTTGCTATCATCGGGCTGATTTGAAACTATGCCTTTTCCACCGAAGGGAACTATTTCCTCTGGAAATTACAACAACTAGGAAGGGACAAACATGGCATTAAAACAACTCATTACAGTGAGTACGCTGGCTGCAGCGTTCATGGTTTCCGGGGCGGCCTCCGCCCAAAACTTCGTAACTATCGGCACCGGCTCAGTAACCGGCGTCTACTACCCCACCGGCGGCGCCATTTGCAAACTCGTCAACAAAGACCGTAAGGTTCACAATGTTCGCTGCTCGGTAGAATCAACCGGCGGCTCGATTTACAACGTCAATACCATGCGAGCCGGTGAACTGGACTTTGGTATCGTCCAGTCAGACTGGCAGTACCATGGCTACAACGGCACCAGTAAATTCAAAGAGCAAGGGCCCTATAAGAAACTGCGGGCTATTTTCTCCCTCCACACCGAGCCATTCAACGTCATCGCCCGTACCGATGCCGGCATTAAAGGCGTCGAGGATCTCAAAGGCAAGCGAGTGAATATCGGCAACCCAGGCTCAGGGGATCGCGCCACAATGGGCGTCGTCATGGATGCTCTCGGGTGGGAGCAGAGCGATTTCAAACTGGCTTCCGAGCTAAAGGGATCAGAACGCTCACAAGCGCTGTGCGACAACAAAATCGACGCCTTTGTCTATGTGGTCGGCCACCCGAACGGTTCCATCAAGGAGGCTACCACCTCATGCGACGCCAAGCTGATCCCTGTAACCGGGGCGGCTATCGACAAGATCATCGCCGACAACCCTTACTATGCCAAGAGCACCGTCCCCGGTGGCATGTACAAAGGGACGGATAGCGACGTGAATAGCTTCGGTGTTGCGGCCACTCTGGTCTCATCCACAGACGTATCCGACGAAATCGTCTATGCCGTCGTGAAATCGGTCTTCGAGAACTTCGATACATTCAAGAGGCTGCATCCGGCATTCGCTAACTTGAAGCCAGAAGACATGGTCAAAAGCGGCCTGTCCATCCCGCTTCACCCAGGGGCCGAGAAGTACTACAAGGAAGCTGGCTACCTAAAATAACCCGATGGGTTTCAATGATATTGGCTCTACAAGCGCCGCCACCGCGGCGCTTGTTCTTTCCCCCTCGACACAACGACATCCTATACCCATTACCAACAACCACACCTCGTCCATCGAAGAAGGATAATGCATGACGAAGACAGACCAAACGTCAGCCGATGTGCAAGATATGGTAGCCAAGGCCGATACCGGGGCAAGGAGCCCGAAAGGATTGGCCAGCAAGGTTCTGTGGATCATCCCTCTGTGCTGGTCGCTATTCCAGCTCTGGTATGCCTCTCCGCTCCCTTTCATATTCAATATCGGTATCATCAACGATACCGAGGCCCGCTCGATCCATTTGGCATTTGCCGTATTTCTTGCATTCACAGCCTATCCCGCCCTCAAGAGCTCACCTCGCGATAGGATCCCTACGGTAGATTGGCTCCTTGCCCTCACCGGTAGTTTTTCGGCCGCATATCTCTATCTGTTCTATACCGAACTGGCCAGTCGCTCGGGCGCACCAACCCAGATTGATATCATCGTCGCGGCCAGCGGAATGCTGTTACTGCTTGAGGCGACCCGACGCGCGCTCGGCCCTCCTCTGATGGTGGTTGCGATGGTGTTCCTGATCTACACCTTCGGCGGCCCCTACATGCCCGATGTCATCGCCCACAAGGGGGCCAGCCTCAACAAGGCCATGTCCCACCTCTGGCTGACAACAGAAGGGGTCTTCGGGATCGCGGTCGGCGTTTCGACCTCATTCGTATTCCTGTTTGTACTGTTCGGCGCCATGCTGGAACGCGCCGGGGCCGGGGCCTACTTCATCAAAGTCGCCTTCTCGCTGCTTGGCCACATGCGAGGAGGCCCAGCCAAGGCTGCCGTGGTGGCTTCGGGGCTGTCGGGGTTAGTCTCGGGTTCTTCCATCGCCAATGTCGTCACCACCGGTACCTTTACCATCCCCCTGATGAAAAAAGTCGGATTCCCCGGCACCAAGGCCGGAGCCGTAGAGGTCGCCGCCTCCACCAACGGCCAGTTGACCCCTCCCATTATGGGGGCAGCCGCGTTCCTGATGGTGGAATACGTTGGGATCTCCTATGTCGAAGTCATCAAGGCCGCCCTTCTCCCGGCACTAATTTCCTATATCGCCCTGATATATATCGTCCATCTAGAAGCCTGCAAGGCAGGCATGGCTGGCCTAGAGCGTCATTACAAGCCAACTCTGACCCAAAGCCTGCTGTCATTTACCACAACCATAGTCGGACTGATTGTCCTGAGCGCTATCATCTACTACGGGGTCGGCTGGACCAAAACTGTCTTCGGTGATATCGCCACCCTGATCATTGCCGGGGTCGTCCTGATTGCCTATGTTGCCCTCATCCGACTGGCCGCTCGCTATCAGGACCACCTGCTCGAAGATCCAAACGCGGATATCACCGAAGTTCCGGATCCCGGCCCTACCTTAAAGTCCGGGCTCTATTTCCTCCTACCGATCGTTGTGCTGGTCTGGTGCCTGACTGTCGAGCGTTTCTCTCCGGGGCTGTCAGCCTTCTGGGCAACCATGTTCATGGTCTTTATCCTACTAACTCAACGCCCCCTGCTCTCATTCTTCAACCAGGAACAAAGCCTGTTTGATGCATGCCGACAAGGTGGTGTTGATTTACTGGAAAGCCTGGTGTCCGGTGCCCGTAATATGATAGGGATTGGGGTCGCAACGGCTGCCGCCGGCATCGTCGTCGGGGTAGTAACCCTAACTGGGATCGGTCTGGTCATGACTGAATTCGTTGAGTTTATCTCTGGCGGCAACATCTTCCTGATGCTGCTTTTCACCGCACTGATCAGCCTGATCCTTGGTATGGGGCTTCCAACAACGGCAAACTACATCGTGGTATCAACCTTGATGGCACCGGTCATCGTGACCCTTGGAGCCCAGCACGGTCTGATCATACCCCTGATTGCCGTCCATCTCTTTGTGTTCTATTTTGGCATCCTTGCCGATGACACACCGCCGGTGGGGCTGGCTGCATTTGCGGCGGCGGCTATCGCCAAAAGCGATCCAATCCGAACCGGTATCCAAGGATTCACCTACGATATCCGTACCGCGATTCTGCCATTCATGTTCATCTTCAATACCCAGCTACTGATGATGAATATTGATTCCTGGTGGCATTTGCTGCTGACGGTATGCTCTGCCGTGATCGCCATGCTGACTTTCTCGGCTGCAACCCAAGGTTGGTGGTTTACCCGCACCCGGTGGTGGGAGGTTACCCTGCTGCTGCTGATCACCTTCTCGCTATTTCGTCCCGGTTTCTGGTGGGATCATATCTATCCCCCAAAACACGATATGCCGGGGATCCTCATCGCCGATGCCGCCGACAAACTGGCGATAGGCCAACCACTGGAACTGCAGGTTAGCGGGGAGAACCTCGAAGGCAAGTTCGTCTCGAAACATGTCCTGCTCCCCTTTGCCGAAGAGGCGGTTTCCCCCGAGGAGCGCATCGCTTCAACAGGTCTTATCCTCCGTCAGGACGGTGAAAAAATGCTGGTTGATATGGTTGAGTTTTCCAGCCCGGCCGAGCAAGCCGGGATTGATTTCGACTGGGAGATCACCTCCGTCAGCTTACCCGCCGTCAGGCCGATGAAGGAATGGGTCTTCGTGCCGGTACTGCTATTGCTGGCCGTACTCGGCTGGAATCAAAAGCGCAGAGCCCGCCGTCTGGGCCATCTCTGAGCCCGGCTAACGCTATTATGAGTCCCTCCCTCCAAGGAGGGGCTTATACTTATAGCCATAAGCCCTCCTATCAACAGAGAGCGCATTATGTATAGAAAGATATTGGTTCCCGTTGATCTCAACGAACCGGGGTTTGCCGACCAAGCTGTAGAGGTTGCCGTTTGGCACGCGAGGCAATCCAAAGCCGACATCCACTTGCTCACCGTCCTACCCGGTGTCCATATGGCCATTGTCTCAAACTACTTCCCCAAAGATGCTGCGCGCCAAATGCTTCAGGATGCCCAGCTAACGCTAAAGACTTTTGCCGAAACGCACATTCCCCCGGAAATCGCTCGCTACCAGTGCGTTACAGAAGGCAAAACCTGGACGACAATCCTCGAGTACGCAGAGAAGATCAACGCAGATCTTCTCATTATTCCAAGCCACAAGCGCTCGGGGCTGGACAAAGTCATGTTGGGATCGGTGGCGGCCAAAGTCGTAGAAAACGCGCCGCTCAATGTGTTGGTGATCAAGCCACAAAGTCATCAGGACAAATAACCGATAAAACAAAGCCCGCCGAAAGGCGGGCTTGCAAACATAAGGGGCTATCGCAGGTTAATGACGGTGATCGTATCCCCAACGAGGCACCAAGCCCTGCTCGACACCGAGATGATCGAGAATTCTGGCGACCATGAAGTCAACCAGATCATCAATAGATTGGGGTTGGTGATAAAAACCGGGAGCCGCCGGCATGATCGTAACCCCCATTTGCGACAACTTGAGCATATTCTCAAGATGCAAGGTCGAGAACGGGGTCTCGCGCACCACCATCAGCAGCTGGCCCCGCTCTTTAAGTACCACATCGGCTGCCCGCTCCAGCAAGTTATCGGACATCCCATGTGCAACCGACGCCAAAGTCCCCGCCGAACACGGACAAACGACCATTTGCTTTGGAGCAGCAGAGCCGGAAGCAACAGGGGAGAACCAGTCTTCCTTCCCGCATACCTCTAGCTTGCTGGCATCACACCCCAAGTGTCCGACCAGCGCCTTTTTCGCCGCATCAGGTCCCGATGGCAATTTGAGGCCGTGCTCAGTTGCCAGAACCACCCGCGCCGCGGACGATACCAACAGATATACCCGGTAATCAGCCGCCAGCAGACACTCCAGCAGTCGAAGGCCATATGGCGCCCCCGATGCTCCCGTCCAAGCCAAGGTGATCCGCTTCTCGTTACTGTTCGCTACCACCCTTGGCCTCCAGCGCCGCGAGGATCTTGCCGTGGATCCCGCCGAAGCCCCCATTGCTCATCACCAGAATATTATCCCCCGGCGTGGCGGCGTCGCATATTTTTGCCACCAGCGCATCAAGGTCTGCATCTGTTGTGGCAGGTTGATGGCACTGCTGGGCAATCTCATCCACCGACCACGGAATATTATCAGGCTGGTAGATGAACACTTCATCAGCCGCAGCCAGTGCCGGGGCGAGATCGGCCTTGTGAACCCCCAGCTTCATGGTATTTGAACGGGGCTCCAGCACCGCCAAAATCCGGGCTTCCCCGACCTTGGCGCGCAGTCCACCCAACGTCAATTCGACCGCTGTCGGGTGATGGGCGAAATCATCAAACACACGCACGCCATGCTGCTCCCCTTTGAGCTCGAGACGACGCTTAGTATTGATGAAGCCCGCCAAGGCTTCGCAGGCCAAATCAGGCGTAACGCCTACATGGCGTGCCGCGGCAATAGCCATCAGGGCATTGTTGACATTATGATCCCCGATCAATGCCCAATCCACCGTTCCCACTGCCTTGCCATCAAGGAACACCGTAAAACGGCTACCGGCCTCATCAAGTTTTTCTGCCCGCCAGTGGCCATCGTCACCGATGTACTCAAGCTCGCTCCAGCATCCCATCTCAAGAGTTTGGTCAATCGCAGTAACCCCTTTCGGAGCTAGAATCCGGCCGTTACCCGGCACTGTCCTGACCAGATGGTGGAACTGGCGCTGAATCGCTGTCAGATCATCAAAAATATCAGCATGGTCAAACTCCAGGTTGTTCATCACCAACGTCCGCGGGCGGTAGTGGACAAACTTCGAACGCTTGTCAAAAAAAGCGCTGTCATATTCGTCAGCTTCTACCACGAAGAACATACTTTCGCCCAACCGAGCCGATACCCCGAAGTTACCAAGCACCCCGCCAACCAGGAAACCCGGTTGATAGCCACAGTCCTCGAGGATCCACGCCAGCATACTTGCGGTTGTCGTCTTGCCATGGGTACCGGCAACAGCCATCACCCAGCGATCCTGCAGCAGGAACTCTTGCAGCCACTGCGGACCCGATGTATAGCGGAGATTGTTGTTAAGCACGTACTCAACACAGGGATTGCCGCGACTCATCGCATTGCCCACCACCACCAAATCAGGGGCAGGGTTTAGCTGGGATGGGTCATAACCTTGAATAATTTCAATTCCTTGTGATTCAAGCAAGGTGCTCATTGGGGGGTAGACATTGGCATCGCAGCCCGTCACCTTATGGCCAAGTTGGCGGGCAAGGATTGCCGCACCACCCATAAATGTGCCGCAAATTCCGAGAATATGGATGTGCATAACAGTCAGCTCACTCAGTATGTTTTTTGGTCGCCTCACGCTTCTGCGTTACTTCGTTACCCTAAAAAAGATCTTTATATACAATTCGTTATAGATAAGTAGAGCACACACAATATAAAGCGTCTAACTAACTATTGGTATGAAAATTGTCCGTTAGAGACATTGTACCTGACTTAACAGCCCCAATGACAACATGATGCAAGGATTGTATATGTCCGATATTAGAACCCTTGGCGAGTTCATTGTCGAGAAACAAAACGACTTCCCCCACGCCAGCGGCGAGCTATCTTCCCTGCTCGGCTCCATCAAGCTGGCGGCCAAAATCGTCAACCGCGAAATCAACAAGGCTGGCCTTGTCGATATCACAGGAGCGGTTGGCGGCCAGAACATCCAGGGTGAAGAGCAGCAGAAACTCGATGTCTACGCCAATGACAAATTCAAAGCCGCCCTCGAAGCCCGAGATCAAGTGTGCGGGGTAGCTAGCGAGGAAGAAGACGAAGCGGTGGCCTTCAACAAGGAGCTCAACCGCAACGCCAAATATGTCGTCCTGATGGATCCGCTAGATGGCTCGTCGAATATAGACGTCAATGTCTCGGTCGGGACGATCTTCTCTATCTACCGCCGAGTATCCCCCGTCGGCACACCAGCCACCGAGGAGGACTTCCTCCAGCCGGGCCACCGCCAGGTCGCCGCTGGGTATATTATCTACGGCTCGTCCACCATGCTGGTATATACCACGGGCAACGGGGTTCATGGCTTTACCTATGACCCGTCACTCGGGGTGTTCTGCCTCTCCCACCAGGGAATGACCATCCCCGAAGATGGCCGTATCTACTCCATCAACGAAGGGAATTACATCCGCTTTCCGATGGGCGTAAAAAAATACATCAAGTATTGCCAAGAAAACGAGCCAGAGGACAACCGCCCCTACACCTCGCGCTACATAGGTTCACTGGTCGCCGACTTTCACCGCAACCTGCTAAAAGGTGGGATCTACCTCTACCCGAGCACGGCCACCCATCCAAATGGCAAGCTGCGACTGCTCTACGAGTGCAACCCAATGGCCTTCCTGATCGAGCAGGCTGGCGGCGTCGCTTCCGACGGCTGCCGAAGGATCATGGATATCCAGCCGACAGAGCTCCACCAGCGAGTGCCGTTTTTTGTCGGCTCGACCAACATGGTACGAAAAGTCGAACACTTCCTCGAAACCTTCCCCGACGAGGAGGAATAACCCACTCAACAGGCTGCCCAAGGCAGCCTGTTCACTTTGATACCGATCCTTTCCCGGTCAATGTGCACCTGTCGATTAGACAATGAATTAACGATATTGCTATTATAATTTCAACATCACCAACATCTGATTAACTTAACAAAAGGAAGAGACAATGAGCCTCAATCAGGTCCCCGCAGGAAAGGACATCCCGGAAGATATCTATGTGGTTATCGAAATCCCCGCCAATGCCGATCCCATAAAATACGAGGTCGACAAAGAATCCGGGGCTGTTTTCGTTGACCGCTTCATGTCGGCACCGATGTTCTATCCGTGTAACTATGGTTATGTGAACCATACCTTGTCCCTTGACGGCGATCCGGTTGATGTCTTGGTTCCCACCCCCTACCCGTTATTCCCTGGTTCAGTGATCCGTTGCCGTCCCGTCGGGGTTCTGAAGATGACCGATGAATCAGGGGAAGATGCCAAAGTAGTTGCTGTACCGCACAGCAAGCTCACCAAGGAATACGACCATATCAAGGACGTCGAGGATCTCCCCGAACTTCTCAAGGCTCAAATCACACAGTTCTTCGAACGCTATAAAGAATTAGAAACGGGCAAGTGGGTCAAAGTGGATGGCTGGGCAGATGCCGAGGCAGCCAAGGCTGAAATTATTGAGTCTTTCGAACGCGCCCAGAAAAAATAATTGCTGATCTCTCCCATCCCGGATATCACCTATCCGGGATGGCTCCAAGGCACACTCGCATGTTAAAACAATTTTCCATACTGACCGTCCTCGCCGTTAGCCTCGTTGCAGGCACAGCCCATGCCGAAACCGTCTCGGCCCACCAGTTCTGGCAACTACACCGTTCTGCCGAAACTGGCAATCCTATGATTGTTGACGTGAGGAGCAACGAAGAATACCTCGCAGGCCACTTGCCCAATGCCGTCAATGTCCCCTATGACGAAATTAGCAAACTCATCAAAATAGCCCCGGACAAATCGCAGGCTATTTTTCTCTATTGCCATTCCGGACGCCGGGCTGCCATCGCAGAAACCGAACTGTCAAAATTAGGCTATAGCCAGTTATACAACGGGGAAAGCTACCAAAAATTGCTCTCAGCGATGCCCAGCCAACCCTATACAAAAAACTAGCGCATATAAAAAAATCCCCTTCCTAAAAGGAAGGGGATTTTCACTATCCGCTACGCTGGCACCAATCTCCGCCGGGGATCAACGGAGCGCCATCGACTGGCTGGGCATAATGATATAGCCAAGCCTCCCCAAATGGCGTCGCAATCAGGATCCTACCGTACAGGCGGGGATACTCTTCCAACTCATCGAGTAATGCCAATGTGCTGTCATCAACCTGATAGACCTCTCCCATCAATGCCCCGCCATCCGGTCCGGTTACCACTGCCGGATAACTCCCCAGATGGTAAAGCAAATAGCTCCCCGGCAGGCGGCACTCTCCTAAACAGTCAGCGCCTGCCAACCAATGATGGTTTGACTCTCCCTGTCGCAAGGTGCCGTAGACAAAAACGTTGTGCACCATTTCTCCTTAGTTGAATTCGAACTGGTAAAGCAAGTCGACAGCACTATCCAATCCCGATACGACCTCAACATAGAGATCTTTCATCAGGCGGTAACGCACGGTGAACTCACCAATCGAGTTAAATATTCCGACACCGTATTTGACCTGTAGCCCCGGGGCAATATAACCGCTGATCGTCACCTGCGAATCCTGCCCTGAACCCGCCGTATCCAGCGCCAAATCCTGAATACCGAACGCTTCGCCGACATCACCAACTAGCTGGCCACTTTGTGCCAAGCCCATGCTGATTAGTGCCATTGTCATTGCATCACCGCTGTCTGATTCGCTGTCCAGATCGCGCCCACGCAGAATATAAGACAGGGCATTTTGCTGCGGCATGACCGGATCCGAGAAAATATCGACCTTCGGCTCATCCGCAGGCCCCGTTACCCGGATCCCGGCAATCACATCATCTTCGATATTGTCAGGGTCGCGAATCGCCTCAATTGACAAATAAGGCTGATCCGCAGGACCATTGAACAATATCTGCCCTTTGCGGATCACCAGCTCTTGGGCAAAGGAACGATAAGTACCGTCACGCAAGTTGATCTCGCCGTACACCAACGGTCCCTTGTCGTTCTGACGGACATTCAGATCACCCACCAGCCCAGATTTAAGGCCGAAAGCGGAAAGCTTCACGTCATCGCCAATCCTAACCAGCACATTGGTTTTGATCTTAAACGGCATCGTGCTTTGGGTATCAACTGGCTTCAGGTCCGGGCCGAGGATAACCTCGTCTTTGGACACCGACACGGCGGATTCCGGCAACTGATCTACCGTGATCCGCCCCCACGGAATTTCAACCTTGCCGGTGATCTCAGCTTGCTTCGGCTGGGCGGTAATCGTCAGATCCGGTGAAACCTTCACGGCAACCATCGGTGGGACATTCACTTCCAACTCTCGCCCATTGACCCGCAGCTTTGTCCGCCACGCTTTGAGATCCTGCCAGTCGCCTTCACCGCTCAGTGACAGATCGCCATCTGGCGTCACGACTTTGCCCTGTAGCCGAGCCTGATAACCTGCGAACGTCGCTGTGATATCGGCTTTGTCTACATCCAATGGCACCGTCTTACCCTGCGCCTTGACATCGGTCACCTTGAGCAAACCGTTAACTGCAGGATGCAATATCGGACCGCTAACAGACAGATTGGCATCCACCTGGCCGGCAAAATCATGGTAATCCGCAAGCAGCGGCTGCAAGAAACCCAACATGAAACGATCAAGTTTCACATTACCTTCAATTTGCTTATCACCGGTCAGTTGGGTCACCGTTGCCCGGCCGGAGAAATCACCATTGTCCCGAACAGCAACCAACCAGTCGGCATTGAGGACATCATTTTGCATCAATGCATTAAGCGTCACTTTATCCCAGCCCACACGTACCGGATCGGCCTCAGGATCCAATTGCTGGGTCAACGAACCTGGCGGCATGCTCACCTGCGCGTTGAGGTATGGCGCTGAATCCGGAGCCCACACGGCCTCGACATTGGCCCCGACCGCCCCCTTGAGGGCGATGTCGGAAGGCAGGTACGGCTTGATTAAATCAAACCCGAATCCCTTAAGGGCGACTTTGGCCCGCCCACTGGCACCGGCAGACAAATTTTCCTGCAGGCACAAGGAGGCACGGTCTTGCTGCCAACAATGGGCAGCAACTGTCGCAAGCTGAGAATTTAGCTGATAGCCGATAGCTGTTGGTCGGTTCAATCGCCAAGGGCCAATAGGCGTCTCAATTTCGCCCTGTTGCAGTACCCCCTGCCAGCCTTGCTTGGGATCGAATACCCCCGCCAACTTCAGTACCGTACTCACAGGCTCAGCCTGCATGTCCAACACTAACTGATGACTCGCTTCGGTTCCGGAAAACTGCAGTGCCAGAGTTTTCAAGTTAAAAGTCTCGTACTGACCCTTGGCAGCCCTGACGGTAAGATCTGCATTCAGAACAGGCATCGGTGACACTTTGCCTGAAATTTCCAGCGATGCCAGAGAAGCCAAATCCTGCCAACCTAATTGCTTGCCATCCAAAACCAGATCAAGCTCCGGCTCTGCCATTTTGCCTTTGACCGATACCGTACCGGCCACTTCACCTTTCAGGCCGGGTACCGACTGGCTGAGATCGGGAGCATTGATGCTTGCCGCCATGTCCCAATCACCGTCCAGTTGCCCTTTAGCCGTCAATCCGTTAGGACCATGCTTTAGAGACAAGCCTGTAGTACTCAGGGCCAGTTTACCCTTACCGCTCAAGTCTTTGGCATCTAACTGACCGACCAAATCCAGCGGTTGCGACATCACAATCCCGTCGACCGCCAATTCGGGAAGTTGAACATACCAGCCACCTTTTCGTGTTAACCCTCCCGAAGTCTTCAGCTTGCCGCTTAAATCCCCCGGTACATCCGGCCATTCTAAGCCCGGCTGAATATGGGAAAAGGCCAACTGCCCCTGCCAATTGACGAGATCCTTCCAACTGGCACTGGCTTGCCCGGTCACGGTTCCCCCCAAGGTTTCAAGCGCTAGCTTACTCAAAGAGACATCATCCAATGAGCCCTTACCCACAAGGCGGGCCTTCACCTTAGGCATAGGTACACCATCGACCGTACTGTCGAGTTTGAAACGGTACCCTTTTAGATCACCACTGGCCGTCAGAGCCGAGGCGTTCAGGGTAAATTCCGGCTTGTTGGTAAGCGGCCATTGTAAATGCTGGCTTTTCAATGACAGATCAAACGGCAGCTCAGGATCAAGCGGTGAGAGTGTCCCCTTTAACAAGGCATCGAGGGTTCCGCTCAACCGGGCATCCAGGACCAGCGTTTTAACGCTCCCCGATGCCTTTACATCAAGATGATGGCCCGACAAGGGCTCCATGGCGACATCAAGGCCAGCCTTGAGCTGCAGCGGATAATCCCCCGCCAGTTGTATCTTGGCCGAGGCATCCAGCTTACCTTGGGGTACATTCAGCTGAATCCGGTCCACCGTCACATCACTGCCCTCCGCCTTAGCGATAAGATCAAGCAATGCAACCTTCTGGGCGTTTTCCCCTTCCAAGCTAAAATCTGTCACGGTAAAGCGCTCAACAGAAATACCCAGCGGCAAAATAACGTCCGGCAACTCAATGGCCTGTGGATCACCCGCGGTACTGGACGATGGAGTACTCTCCGCATCACTTTTCGCCAGTGCTAACGTTATCGAATCCCATACAGTTGGTTTGAGTATCAACTGATTGCCAGATAAGGTTGCGGCGCTGGAAAAATGCTTCCAAGCAACTTTGTTACCCAAGATATCCAATGAAATATCGTCCAGCACCAAGCGATCAAGGCTAATTGGGATCGGCATGGAAAACGGCGTACTCGGCTCATCAGGCGCAGTTTGCGACTCCTCGCTGCTTGGCGGCAATGTCGGCATAGCAAACGACAATCCAGCAATCTCAACCTGACGCAGGCACACTGCAGGCTGCAGCAAACATTGATCATCAATATCCAGGACGAGACGCTTGGCTGAGAGATCCATCCCTTGGTCTTGGTAAGCAACGCCTGACAGCGAGAAGCCTTGCAACAAACTACCGTCGCTCTGCTCTATGCTCAGTGCTGGCAGTGCTTTTTCTGCTCCCCATATTGCGATTTTCACCCCGGCCGGCGTGTACAGCAGCGCAGCCAATGCAATAACCAAAAACAACAGCAAGGCAAGAACAGCCAATGATAAACGCTTTACCCAAATCATAACTCTGGCCCTAAAACGAAGTGGATCTGAAACTTGTCTGTCGGCTTGTCCAGCCCCCAGGCAAAATCAAGCCGGACAGGGCCTACCGGCGAAGCCCATCTCACCCCAACACCGGCACCAGCCAGCCAATCAGGGCTGTCATTCCAAGATGAGCCGTAGTCGTAAAACACAGCCCCCCACCAGTCGCCGTAAACTCGGTACTGGTACTCAAGGGTAGAGGTCACCATAAAGCGCCCGCCCTGAAGTTGACCTTCTTGGTCTTTCGGGGCGATCGACTCATAGCTGTATCCCCGCAAGCTGTTATCACCACCAGCAAAAAATCGCATGGACGGCGGAACATCTTCAATTTTGTCAGCAATCACTGCCCCGCCATCAACCCGGAAATACCCCCGATGGTTATCCCCAAGGGTACGGATCCAAGCCGAACGCCCCCGGAATCTGGCCAATTGCGTATCAGAGCCAAGAACCGGATCGGAATACTCAATCGAGATAAGCTGCTTGTCCCCCCAGGTCGGCATAGCACCGCCACGAATTCGGGTTTTATCGTAGCTGATCCCCGGGATCACCATCTGGAGCAAGCCCTCTTCGAGGGCACCCTGCTTGTAGTCTTCATAAAGCAAACGCAAGGAGGCGATCCGCTTCCACCCCGACTCCAAGCGCCAATGCCGCTCAAGCCCCAAGTTGTATTCGGTACTGATGGTGTCATGGCTATCGACATAGCGGATCCCCCCGATAACTTGGTAGTAGTCATTGAGGACATCATCGAGAGGAATTTTATAGGTGGCTTCTATCTTCGGCTGAGACTGTGAGATTTCGGTTTTGACGTTAAGGCTATGTCCGGCGCTATTTAGCCATGGCTTGCGCCAGTTCAGCTTCAATCGTGGCCCCACATCGGTGGAATAGCCGATACCGGTTTCAACAAGATTACGGACCTGTGGTGTCACAACGACGTTTACCGGAACTTCGCCGTCTCCCAAATGATTGACATCACCACCGACAAAAATAGATGAAAACCACCCCACATTGGACAAACGCTGGTTGAACTCCCCCAACGTCGAAGCCAAGTAAGGATCCCCCTCCTTGTAGGGGAGCAGGGACTCGAGTCGATCTTGGTCTATTTGGCTACCGGAGAATGTTGTTTCACCGAAGTTGTAACGAACACCGCCAGCAAAATCGATGATAATGAATGCTTCATTGAGGCTTGGGGCCACTTCCATCTTGCTCGTGACCAATTCGGCATCAAAGTATCCCTTACGCAAAGCCAAGCTACTTAGCGACGACTTCAACGATTCATATTTTCCATGGTTGAGGGTCTGCCCCAACCCCAACCCGCTATTTCTGACCAAAGACAAAAAATCTGGATCATCTTTTGCCATACCTGTTATTTGGATATTGCTCTTGGCAATTATCGTTTTGGGGCCAGGGGCCACCTCAACCAACAAAAGGGTATCACCGTCATCACGCTGTTCAGTTATCGTGATTGTAGGGTTATAACGTCCCAGTGCCTTAAGTGCATTGCGGATCTCACCCTCGAGCTGCTCGCGAAAACGCAGCGAGGTGTTGTAATCCCCTTTGGGGATAGCTGATATATATGCTTCAACGTTTTTTTCTAGGCTTCCCTTCAACCCCTTTACTTCTAATGAAGTCTTCGCATTTGCGGGGGAAATGGCCATAAGCGCGGCAACAATAAAACCTGAGCGCAAGACTGTCTTATTCATTCAATGGTTACTTCGTTAGTAGCAAGCTTTATTATCTTTATGAGCACTATTCATTCTGACAAACCCCTTCTCAACTGCCAACCTTTTGCCAACAAATCAGCCAAGATTGAATCTCATAACCAATTACACTACTTTGGAAGCACGACCAAAGAGAGAAGGATACGACAATGTCTGTGAGCAAACTCACTATGCCGACGGCCGAAACCGCATTGCCAGGAAGAGATAATCCAATACTTCCAAGCTGTCACCATGCCGTGAACGGCACAGACCTATTGGCACCTCCCCCTGCCAGCATGGAAACACTCATTGTTGGCATGGGATGCTTCTGGGGAGCGGAACGGCTTTTCTGGAAACAGGCTGGTGTATACAGTACATCGGTTGGATACAGTGCTGGATTTACTCCAAATCCAACTTATCAGGAAGTATGCAGCGGGCAAACTGGCCATGCCGAAGTTGTCAGAGTCATCTATGATCCCACGATCATTTCACTTGATAGGCTCTTAAGGCTCTTCTGGGAAAACCACAATCCCAGCCAAGGCTTCAAACAGGGCAACGATGTAGGTAGCCAATACCGCTCCATCATATTGACTCACTCCCTCGAACAGTACCAAATCGCCCAGAGCAGTATGGAGCACTACCAGCATGCATTGGGGCACACGTCCATCACAACTCAAATTCAACCAGCCCAAGAGTACTATTTGGCTGAAGAGTACCACCAACAATATTTGGCGAAAAACCCAAATGGCTACTGTGGATTAGGAGGAATTGGAATCTGCTTCCCGCCAAACTAGCCTCTCATTTTCAGCGCCTATACCGCCTTGGCAGCAAGTAACTGGATCTCTCGATTAACCTCCGTGAGAACATTTAGTGCTCTCTTGTCTTTTCGCTTGGGCGGCAATAGGCGCCCGCAGTCGAACTCAAATCCCCCGACCCCTGTAATAAATACCCGCCCTCTAAAATAGCTTTTAACATAACGGGCAACTTGATTCGGTCTGTATTTTTTAAACACTCTTAGCATAAGCCCCTCACCAATTCCTTCTTACTATAGACCGCCTTTTCATACTTTGAGTTCGCCTAAACGGTTTCTATGACACTTTTTTGACCAACTCAATACCAAAAGACAAACATCAAAAAAATATCTAGAGATAAAAGAAGCAATAAGCCTGCCATATCACTTTCACCGATAAGCTCAATGATGCATTCGTCATCGCAGCGTGATCTGATTCATATCCCTAAAACTGGTTAAACCAGATTGGTACATTTAATCTAAGATAATGATACCTCTACAAAATCATGGAATAACAAGAATGAACAAAAAAACACTGTTGTGCTTACTTGCAACCCTGCTTCCTTGCGCAGCCTTTGCTCACAACCTCAATGTCGGCCAACCCATCCCATCTGCAACTATTGCTGATAAAGGCGAGATCCTGATCAACAATGGTGATATTGCATACCAAAACTGGAGCACCGTTCAGTTAAACGGCAAGGTCCGGGTTATTCAGGCTATCGCCGGGCGCAGTGCCGCCAAAGAGATGAATGCTGAGATGATGGCGGCAATTACCGCCGCGAAATTCCCATCAGATAGCTATCAAACAACAACCATCATCAATCAGGATGATGCTATTTGGGGAACAGGCAGTTTCGTTAAATCGTCGGCCGAAGATAGCAAACGGGATTTCTCATGGTCCTCCATGGTACTTGATGCTAACGGTACTGTTCAAAAAAACTGGGAACTTCAACCAGAGAGTTCAGCGATCATTGTATTAGATAAAAACAGCACTGTACTGTTTGCTAAGGAAGGGAAGCTCGGCAACAACGACGTAGAACAGGTTATTGCTATCGTAAAGCAACACTTATAATCCCGTCGTCTCTCAAAATAATTATCTTAAGCCATGATTTCACCAATTTGTAATGTTATATTATTACAGTGTTATCATGGCTTTTGAGCAGAGTGTGGTTAACAGAGGCAATCTACAAAAAAAAATAATATTTCTACTTATTAGCCTACTTATTTTGTTAGGGCCAATTGTGATATTGCACAAGCTAGAAGCAAGTGCTCACAACCATCATCAGGCATCATGCACGATCTGCCATATTATCCATGATGATACGCCCTCCCTTGGACAACACACACTATTCTCCGCTCAACAAACGGAATTCTTTCAGTTTCAGCGAAAGAGTCCTCACTCAAAATCAGCCTTTACGCCAACAGCTCGCTCGCCTCCTTACTCCCAACTATCCTGACGCTATCCCTGTCACCATAATTTTTACAAGGAGTAAGACAATGCCATACATGCAAACTGCTATATCTGTCCTAATCGCAGGCCTCACACTATCAACCGCACAAGCCGCTTCGCACGAGCACTCTTCTGAAGGCTTTCGCCAACATGATGCCCATGTACACGGTCACGTTGAACTGAACATAGCCCAAGATGGCAACCAACTGTTAATGGAAATCACCGCCCCAGGCGCTGACATCGTCGGCTTCGAACATGCACCGAAAAATGAAGCACAACATCAGGCCATGACGCAGGCCCAAATACAATTAAAAGCTGCCGAGCAATTATTCACATTAAACACTGAGGCTAAATGTCAGCTCACCAAGGTGAATATTGAACATTCGCTAAAGAATGCAAACCACAAAGAAGATGAGCATGAGCATGAGCATGAGCATGAGCATGAGCATGAGCATGAGCATGAGCATGAGCATCATGATGACAGCTCTCATGGCGAATTTACCGCATACTATGATTTCCAATGTCAGTCTCCGGACAAACTATCCATGCTAAAAACCCAATGGTTTACCGCTTTCCCATCAACCGAACATATCTCTGTCAACAGCCTAACGGACCGAGGGCAAAAAAGTGCTCAATTAAACAATTCCCATTCGGTTTTCCATTTTTAATACAAGTAATCAAATGAGGAGGCCCCCTCCTCATTTGGAGATCCTGATGCCTATTATCAATATCAATCAACTGACATTTAGTTGGCCAAAACAAAAGGCCCCTCTCCTTGATATTCCTGAACTAATGATCGAGAAAGGAGAAAAAATATTTATCAAAGGGCCAAGTGGCAGCGGTAAATCTACCTTGCTATCTCTGCTTGCCGGGATTAATACGCCAGACACAGGAAAAATAGAACTATTGGAGCAACCTTTCAGCCAAATGTCCTCAACGCACAGGGATAAGTTCAGAGCTGATCATATTGGCTATATCTTCCAAATGTTCAATTTACTGCCTTATCTATCAGTAACAGACAATGTATTACTTCCTTGTCGCTTTTCGCAACGCAGAAAACACAACATTACCAGCACGTTAAAAGAAGAAGCTAATCGCCTACTACAACAGTTACACCTTCCCCAAGAATATCTTCATCGACCTATCTCGGAGCTTAGCATTGGACAACAGCAACGAGTTGCGGCAGCTAGGGCATTAATCGGTAGGCCCAATATCCTCATAGCCGATGAACCTACTTCAGCGTTGGATCACAATAACAGAGAGGCATTCATCACCTTGCTTATGGATGAATGCGATAAATCAGGCATAACGCTTATCTTTGTCAGTCATGATGAGACATTAGAGCCCTTGTTCGATCGCGGCTACGACTTGAATACACTCAATCGCGCGGTAGGAGCACAGTAATGAATGCGATTATTCGCCTGGCTTGGCAAAGTCTCGCCAACCGGAAAACAACAGCCTTATTGACTCTACTGACAATTGCCATCTCCGTCACTCTTCTTCTCGGTGTGGAAAAAATAAGAACTCAAGCCAAATCGAGCTTTGCCAATACCATATCAGGCACTGACCTAATCGTTGGCGCTCGTTCCGGTCAGGTGAACCTCTTGTTGTATTCTGTTTTTCGAATAGGCAATGCTACCAATAATATTGACTGGGCAAGCTATCAGGAGTTGAGCCAACACCGCTCCGTCAACTGGACAATCCCTATATCCCTTGGGGATTCTCACCAAGGGTTTAGGGTCATCGGGACAAACCACTCTTATTTTGAACATTATCGATATGGGCAAGGTCAAGCTCTGAAATTTAATCAAGGCAAGCCGTTTGAAAATCTATTTGAAACCGTTCTCGGCTCTGAGGTTGCCAAAAAATTAGGATATCAAATCAACGATGAGATCATTATTGCTCATGGACTTAGCGACAAAGCCTTCAACAGGCATGACAATCTCCCCTTCACAGTTGTAGGTATACTAGCCCCCACAGGGACACCTGTAGATCGTAGTGTCCATACCTCCCTTGCAGCAATAGAAGCGATTCACGTCGGATGGGAAAGCGGAGCACGATTAGGCCCTACACCAGAAGCCGAGGCATTGAACCAAATAGATTTTGAGCCTAAACAAATCACCGCATTTTTTGTTGGCCTGAAGTCACGAATTCAAGCCTTCGCACTCCAAAGACAAATTAATACTTATAACGAAGAACCTCTTAGTGCAATTATGCCGGGAATTGCCTTACATGAACTCTGGGGAATGATGTCTCTTGCCGAGCAAGCCCTATTGGTGATATCTGGCTTTGTGGTTATAGCAGGGCTGCTCGGTATGCTAACAAGCATACTAACCAGTCTCAACGAGCGCCGCAGAGAAATGGCGATACTTAGAGCCATGGGAGCTCGACCTGGGCATATTTTCTTCTTACTCATTAGTGAGGCAACAGTACTCACCACCCTTGGGCTGGTTATCGGCACAGGGCTTCTCTATCTTTGTCTATACATAGGACAACCAATACTCCAAAATCAATTTGGGCTCTTTATTGAAATCAACCCACTATCTACACATGAATGGTATTTGCTAGGCTTGGTCCAATTGGCGGGATTCATTGTTGGTGTAATCCCTGCAATTCGTGCTTATCAGCACTCGCTCTCAGACGGAATGACAATTAAGGTTTAATCACATGAAGAAATGGTTGCTAGCTCTGCTGATCAGCATGCCTATACAATGTTTTGCGGAAGATGCTTTAACTCTCGATTGGCTCGATTTAATACCAGAGCAAGAACGTCAGATGTTTAACCAAAACCAAATGCCGGTTCTTAATCACGATGGAGAGAAAGCCAAACAAAATCTTATTGGTTCCGTCAGAAAGGAACTCAATGGTAGTAAAGTAAAAATTCCCGGCTTTGTGATCCCTCTAGAAGGCGATGATAAACGCATTACAGAGTTTTTACTTGTCCCATACTTTGGTGCATGCATCCACGTACCACCTCCACCACCCAATCAAATTGTTTACGTAAAATTTCCTCAAGGTGCCCCTATCCAAGAGTTATGGGATGTCATTTATGTCGTAGGGACGTTAAAAACCCACACCGTAAGCCACGAATTAGCAGAAACAGGGTACCTACTCGAGGGGTCGTCGATCGAAGAATATGATGATATGTAGCCACATAGCTTTCAGTAAAATAAAAACGAGAGACAGATCATCTTATAGAAAAACCCAGCCATAAGGCTGGGTTTCTTTTGTAAGAAATAAATCGAATGAACTATTGGGTAATAGATAAATAGCTAATTACAACCTGATCTCATTACGAAGAACGAATTCCAGAATCTAAAAGTCCTACAATGTCACCAAACATGCTCAGCTACAGCTTTCTACAACATAACTAACTGCAGGGAGCACATCCAACAAACTCCATGACCAAAGAGTGAACTTAATGTCGCAGACAACCTGTCTGGGGCACTTAGTCCGGGATTGCGCTCAAGCGGGGATCGATGGTCCGGCATTCGACGGGACGGCCATCCGACGCAAAAAGTGCGTAACACTTTTTCGGGAGCGTTAAACGTAAAAAAGCCCCAGTCTTTCGTCGCGGACAACCTGTCGGGACGCCTAGTCTTGGGCTATCCGGTCGAAGGGTGGACATTCAAAATTATTCAAATACAAAAAAGCCCCGCTATTTCTAGCGGGGCTTTCGAAAAAGTGGCGGAGCGGACGGGACTCGAACCCGCGACCCCCGGCGTGACAGGCCGGTATTCTAACCAACTGAACTACCGCTCCACACGGAGATAAAGATTTCTCTTTATCCGATACCTGTCGTTCAGAACAAGTATCTAATGTTTGAAGCCTGGCGATGTCCTACTCTCACATGGGGAGGCCCCACACTACCATCGGCGCTGTTACGTTTCACTGCTGAGTTCGGCATGGGATCAGGTGGGTCCATAACGCTATGGTCGCCAAGCAAATTCGTTTATCTGCCGCCTCTCGGCCGCAAATAGCAATCTGGGAAAGTCCAACTAGTTATCTCAAGCACTTCCATTCAAGTGCTCATGGAGTCCGATAAAACCCCTTGGGTGTTGTATGGTTAAGCCTCACGGGCAATTAGTACAGGTTAGCTCAACGCCTCACAGCGCTTACACACCCTGCCTATCTACGTCGTAGTCTCCAACAACCCTTCAGGATACTTATAGTATCAGGGATGACTCATCTTGAGGCTCGCTTCCCGCTTAGATGCTTTCAGCGGTTATCGATTCCGAACTTAGCTACCGGGCAATGCGTCTGGCGACACAACCCGAACACCAGAGGTTCGTCCACTCCGGTCCTCTCGTACTAGGAGCAGCCCCTCTCAATCATCCAGCGCCCACGGCAGATAGGGACCGAACTGTCTCACGACGTTCTAAACCCAGCTCGCGTACCACTTTAAATGGCGAACAGCCATACCCTTGGGACCGACTTCAGCCCCAGGATGTGATGAGCCGACATCGAGGTGCCAAACACCGCCGTCGATATGAACTCTTGGGCGGTATCAGCCTGTTATCCCCGGAGTACCTTTTATCCGTTGAGCGATGGCCCTTCCATACAGAACCACCGGATCACTATGACCTGCTTTCGCACCTGCTCGAACCGTCATTCTCGCAGTCAAGCGGGCTTATGCCATTGCACTAACCTCACGATGTCCGACCGTGATTAGCCCACCTTCGTGCTCCTCCGTTACTCTTTGGGAGGAGACCGCCCCAGTCAAACTACCCACCAGGCACTGTCCGTACCCCCGATAAGGGGGCGACGTTAGAACATCAACACTACAAGGGTGGTATTTCAAGGACGGCTCCACAGATACTGGCGTACCTGCTTCGAAGCCTCCCACCTATCCTACACATGTAGGGTCAATGTTCAGTGCCAAGCTGTAGTAAAGGTTCACGGGGTCTTTCCGTCTAGCCGCGGGTACGCAGCATCTTCACTGCGATTTCAATTTCACTGAGTCTCGGGTGGAGACAGCGTGGCCATCATTACGCCATTCGTGCAGGTCGGAACTTACCCGACAAGGAATTTCGCTACCTTAGGACCGTTATAGTTACGGCCGCCGTTTACCGGGGCTTCGATCAAGAGCTTCGCTTGCGCTAACCCCATCAATTAACCTTCCGGCACCGGGCAGGCGTCACACCGTATACGTCATCTTTCGATTTTGCACAGTGCTGTGTTTTTAATAAACAGTTGCAGCCACCTGGTATCTGCGACTTCCGATAGCTCCATCCGCGAGGGACTTCACCGTCAGAAGCGTACCTTCTCCCGAAGTTACGGTACCATTTTGCCTAGTTCCTTCACCCGAGTTCTCTCAAGCGCCTTGGTATTCTCTACCCGACCACCTGTGTCGGTTTGGGGTACGATTCCTTGCTATCTGAAGCTTAGAGGCTTTTCCCGGAAGCATGGCATCAATGACTTCAGCACCGTAGTGCCTCGACATCGTATCTCAGCCTTGAGATGGTCCGGATTTGCCTAAACCATCAGCCTACATACTTGAACCTGGACAACCGTCGCCAGGCCCACCTAGCCTTCTCCGTCCCCCCATCGCAATAGCAAGAAGTACGGGAATATTAACCCGTTTCCCATCGACTACGCCTTTCGGCCTCGCCTTAGGGGTCGACTCACCCTGCCCCGATTAACGTTGGACAGGAACCCTTGGTCTTCCGGCGAGGAGGTTTTTCACCCCCTTTGTCGTTACTCATGTCAGCATTCGCACTTCTGATACCTCCAGCGCCCCTTACAGGACACCTTCAGCGGCTTACAGAACGCTCCCCTACCCAATGTGAACAAGTCACATTGCCGCAGCTTCGGTGTATCGCTTAGCCCCGTTAAATCTTCCGCGCAGGCCGACTCGACCAGTGAGCTATTACGCTTTCTTTAAATGATGGCTGCTTCTAAGCCAACATCCTGGCTGTCTGAGCCTTCCCACATCGTTTCCCACTTAGCGATAACTTTGGGACCTTAGCTGGCGGTCTGGGTTGTTTCCCTCTCCACGACGGACGTTAGCACCCGCCGTGTGTCTCCCGGATAGTACTTACTGGTATTCGGAGTTTGCAAAGGGTTGGTAAGTCGGGATGACCCCCTAGCCTTAACAGTGCTCTACCCCCAGTAGTATTCGTCCGAGGCGCTACCTAAATAGCTTTCGGGGAGAACCAGCTATCTCCGAGTTTGATTGGCCTTTCACCCCTAGCCACAAGTCATCCGCTAATTTTTCAACATTAGTCGGTTCGGTCCTCCAGTAAGTGTTACCTCACCTTCAACCTGCCCATGGCTAGATCACTCGGTTTCGGGTCTAATCCTAGCAACTGAACGCCCAGTTAAGACTCGGTTTCCCTACGGCTCCCCTATACGGTTAACCTTGCTACTAAAATTAAGTCGCTGACCCATTATACAAAAGGTACGCAGTCACAGGACGAAGCCTGCTCCTACTGCTTGTACGTACACGGTTTCAGGTTCTATTTCACTCCCCTCACAGGGGTTCTTTTCGCCTTTCCCTCACGGTACTGGTTCACTATCGGTCAGTCAGGAGTATTTAGCCTTGGAGGATGGTCCCCCCATGTTCAGACAGGATAACACGTGTCCCGTCCTACTCGATTTCACTGTAAAGGCACCGTCGGCTACGGGGCTGTCACCCTGTATCGCCACGCTTTCCAGCGTGTTCGCCTAGTGCCAATTCAACTTAAGGGCTAATCCGGTTTCGCTCGCCGCTACTGCCGGAATCTCGGTTGATTTCTTTTCCTCGGGGTACTTAGATGTTTCAGTTCCCCCGGTTCGCCTCACAATGCTATGTATTCACATTGAGATAACTGCTTATGCAGCTGGGTTTCCCCATTCGGAAATCCAAGACTCGAGTGGCTCTTACTGCCTCGTCTTGGCTTATCGCAAGTTAGTACGTCCTTCATCGCCTCTGACTGCCCAGGCATCCACCGTGTACGCTTAGTCACTTAACCATACAACCCCAAGAGGTTTCGTATGTTCAAACAACCAAGGTTGTCTATCTGAGTTGTGATAGACGTTGTTTTGCCGGACTTCTTACACAAGACACTTGAATGTGTGTTGCTTGAGAACTCGTTCCTACTCGTTAGAGTAGAAACTATAAATCAATCATTCGATTGAATTTACTAGTCAGCTTTCCAGATTGTTAAAGAGCATGTGTTGCCTTGCGGCATCCACTGTCTAACGACACTTGCCAAGCAAGTATGTTTAGAAAGTGGCGTCCCATAGGGGAGTCGAACCCCTGTTACCGCCGTGAAAGGGCGGTGTCCTAGGCCTCTAGACGAATGGGACACGTCGTCTTTACTTTCAACCAAGCAATCTGTGTGGACACTGCGTCAAAAGCGCAGTCATATCGTTAAGGAGGTGATCCAGCCCCAGGTTCCCCTAGGGCTACCTTGTTACGACTTCACCCCAGTCATGAACCACACCGTGGTAAACGCCCCCCCGAAGGTTAAGCTATCTACTTCTGGTGCAGCCCACTCCCATGGTGTGACGGGCGGTGTGTACAAGGCCCGGGAACGTATTCACCGTGGCATTCTGATCCACGATTACTAGCGATTCCGACTTCATGGAGTCGAGTTGCAGACTCCAATCCGGACTACGACGTACTTTGTGGGATTCGCTCACCATCGCTGGTTGGCCGCCCTCTGTATACGCCATTGTAGCACGTGTGTAGCCCTACTCGTAAGGGCCATGATGACTTGACGTCGTCCCCACCTTCCTCCGGTTTATCACCGGCAGTCTCCCTGGAGTTCCCGCCATTACGCGCTGGCAAACAAGGATAGGGGTTGCGCTCGTTGCGGGACTTAACCCAACATTTCACAACACGAGCTGACGACAGCCATGCAGCACCTGTCTCAGAGTTCCCGAAGGCACCAATCCATCTCTGGAAAGTTCTCTGGATGTCAAGAGTAGGTAAGGTTCTTCGCGTTGCATCGAATTAAACCACATGCTCCACCGCTTGTGCGGGCCCCCGTCAATTCATTTGAGTTTTAATCTTGCGACCGTACTCCCCAGGCGGTCTACTTAACGCGTTAGCTCCGAAAGCCACTCCTCAAGGGAACAGCCTCCAAGTAGACATCGTTTACGGCGTGGACTACCAGGGTATCTAATCCTGTTTGCTCCCCACGCTTTCGCATCTGAGCGTCAGTCTTTGTCCAGGGGGCCGCCTTCGCCACCGGTATTCCTTCAGATCTCTACGCATTTCACCGCTACACCTGAAATTCTACCCCCCTCTACAAGACTCTAGCCTGCCAGTTCCAAATGCTATTCCGAGGTTGAGCCCCGGGCTTTCACATCTGGCTTAACAAGCCGCCTGCATGCGCTTTACGCCCAGTAATTCCGATTAACGCTCGCACCCTCCGTATTACCGCGGCTGCTGGCACGGAGTTAGCCGGTGCTTCTTCTGTAGGTAACGTCAAACAATGCCGCTATTAACGACACTGCCTTCCTCCCTACTGAAAGTGCTTTACAACCCGAAGGCCTTCTTCACACACGCGGCATGGCTGCATCAGGGTTTCCCCCATTGTGCAATATTCCCCACTGCTGCCTCCCGTAGGAGTCTGGACCGTGTCTCAGTTCCAGTGTGGCTGATCATCCTCTCAGACCAGCTAGGGATCGTCGCCTAGGTGAGCCGTTACCCCACCTACTAGCTAATCCCACCTGGGCCAATCTTGGCGCGAGAGGCCCGAAGGTCCCCCTCTTTGGTCCGTAGACGTTATGCGGTATTAGCCATCGTTTCCAATGGTTATCCCCCACACCAAGGCATGTTCCCAGGCATTACTCACCCGTCCGCCGCTCGTCATCTCCAAAAGCAAGCTTTTGGAATGTTACCGCTCGACTTGCATGTGTTAGGCCTGCCGCCAGCGTTCAATCTGAGCCATGATCAAACTCTTCAATTAAAGTTTTTGTGTTTCCGAAGAAACGGCTCAGTGATTACTGATAAATTGACTGTGCCGGTATTGCTACCGATTTGGTCACTCAGTTCACTGATTTAAATCTTTTGACTAAATCTTTTCACGAGTGCCCACACAGATTGCATGGTCAAATTGTTAAAGAACATTGGCTTTCCGCGCCGAGGCGCTCAAGCGAGGTGCGTATAATACGCCACACACTTTGAAAGTCAACATAAAACTCTGAGTCACCTCAAAATTCTATGGTGACTTGCTTGAATCTCAAGCAAGTGCAAATTTGAAGCCTGGCGATGTCCTACTCTCACATGGGGAGGCCCCACACTACCATCGGCGCTGTTACGTTTCACTGCTGAGTTCGGCATGGGATCAGGTGGGTCCATAACGCTATGGTCGCCAAGCAAATTCGTTTATTTACCGCCTTGGCAGTAAATAGCAATCTGGGAAAGTCCAACTAGTTATCTCAAGCACTGTCATTCAAGTGCTCATGGAGTCCGATAAAACCCCTTGGGTGTTGTATGGTTAAGCCTCACGGGCAATTAGTACAGGTTAGCTCAACGCCTCACAGCGCTTACACACCCTGCCTATCTACGTCGTAGTCTCCAACAACCCTTCAGGATACTTAAAGTATCAGGGATGACTCATCTTGAGGCTCGCTTCCCGCTTAGATGCTTTCAGCGGTTATCGATTCCGAACTTAGCTACCGGGCAATGCGTCTGGCGACACAACCCGAACACCAGAGGTTCGTCCACTCCGGTCCTCTCGTACTAGGAGCAGCCCCTCTCAATCATCCAGCGCCCACGGCAGATAGGGACCGAACTGTCTCACGACGTTCTAAACCCAGCTCGCGTACCACTTTAAATGGCGAACAGCCATACCCTTGGGACCGACTTCAGCCCCAGGATGTGATGAGCCGACATCGAGGTGCCAAACACCGCCGTCGATATGAACTCTTGGGCGGTATCAGCCTGTTATCCCCGGAGTACCTTTTATCCGTTGAGCGATGGCCCTTCCATACAGAACCACCGGATCACTATGACCTGCTTTCGCACCTGCTCGAACCGTCATTCTCGCAGTCAAGCGGGCTTATGCCATTGCACTAACCTCACGATGTCCGACCGTGATTAGCCCACCTTCGTGCTCCTCCGTTACTCTTTGGGAGGAGACCGCCCCAGTCAAACTACCCACCAGGCACTGTCCGTACCCCCGATAAGGGGGCGACGTTAGAACATCAACACTACAAGGGTGGTATTTCAAGGACGGCTCCACAGATACTGGCGTACCTGCTTCGAAGCCTCCCACCTATCCTACACATGTAGGGTCAATGTTCAGTGCCAAGCTGTAGTAAAGGTTCACGGGGTCTTTCCGTCTAGCCGCGGGTACGCAGCATCTTCACTGCGATTTCAATTTCACTGAGTCTCGGGTGGAGACAGCGTGGCCATCATTACGCCATTCGTGCAGGTCGGAACTTACCCGACAAGGAATTTCGCTACCTTAGGACCGTTATAGTTACGGCCGCCGTTTACCGGGGCTTCGATCAAGAGCTTCGCTTGCGCTAACCCCATCAATTAACCTTCCGGCACCGGGCAGGCGTCACACCGTATACGTCATCTTTCGATTTTGCACAGTGCTGTGTTTTTAATAAACAGTTGCAGCCACCTGGTATCTGCGACTTCCGATAGCTCCATCCGCGAGGGACTTCACCGTCAGAAGCGTACCTTCTCCCGAAGTTACGGTACCATTTTGCCTAGTTCCTTCACCCGAGTTCTCTCAAGCGCCTTGGTATTCTCTACCCGACCACCTGTGTCGGTTTGGGGTACGATTCCTTGCTATCTGAAGCTTAGAGGCTTTTCCCGGAAGCATGGCATCAATGACTTCAGCACCGTAGTGCCTCGACGTCGTATCTCAGCCTTAAGATGGTCCGGATTTGCCTAAACCATCAGCCTACATACTTGAACCTGGACAACCGTCGCCAGGCCCACCTAGCCTTCTCCGTCCCCCCATCGCAATAGCAAGAAGTACGGGAATATTAACCCGTTTCCCATCGACTACGCCTTTCGGCCTCGCCTTAGGGGTCGACTCACCCTGCCCCGATTAACGTTGGACAGGAACCCTTGGTCTTCCGGCGAGGAGGTTTTTCACCCCCTTTGTCGTTACTCATGTCAGCATTCGCACTTCTGATACCTCCAGCGCCCCTTACAGGACACCTTCAGCGGCTTACAGAACGCTCCCCTACCCAATACAATAAATTGCATTGCCGCAGCTTCGGTGTATCGCTTAGCCCCGTTAAATCTTCCGCGCAGGCCGACTCGACCAGTGAGCTATTACGCTTTCTTTAAATGATGGCTGCTTCTAAGCCAACATCCTGGCTGTCTGAGCCTTCCCACATCGTTTCCCACTTAGCGATAACTTTGGGACCTTAGCTGGCGGTCTGGGTTGTTTCCCTCTCCACGACGGACGTTAGCACCCGCCGTGTGTCTCCCGGATAGTACTTACTGGTATTCGGAGTTTGCAAAGGGTTGGTAAGTCGGGATGACCCCCTAGCCTTAACAGTGCTCTACCCCCAGTAGTATTCGTCCGAGGCGCTACCTAAATAGCTTTCGGGGAGAACCAGCTATCTCCGAGTTTGATTGGCCTTTCACCCCTAGCCACAAGTCATCCGCTAATTTTTCAACATTAGTCGGTTCGGTCCTCCAGTAAGTGTTACCTCACCTTCAACCTGCCCATGGCTAGATCACTCGGTTTCGGGTCTAATCCTAGCAACTGAACGCCCAGTTAAGACTCGGTTTCCCTACGGCTCCCCTATACGGTTAACCTTGCTACTAAAATTAAGTCGCTGACCCATTATACAAAAGGTACGCAGTCACAGGACAAGCCTGCTCCTACTGCTTGTACGTACACGGTTTCAGGTTCTATTTCACTCCCCTCACAGGGGTTCTTTTCGCCTTTCCCTCACGGTACTGGTTCACTATCGGTCAGTCAGGAGTATTTAGCCTTGGAGGATGGTCCCCCCATGTTCAGACAGGATAACACGTGTCCCGTCCTACTCGATTTCACTGTAAAGGCACCGTCGGCTACGGGGCTGTCACCCTGTATCGCCACGCTTTCCAGCGTGTTCGCCTAGTGCCAATTCAACTTAAGGGCTAATCCGGTTTCGCTCGCCGCTACTGCCGGAATCTCGGTTGATTTCTTTTCCTCGGGGTACTTAGATGTTTCAGTTCCCCCGGTTCGCCTCACAATGCTATGTATTCACATTGAGATAACTGCTTATGCAGCTGGGTTTCCCCATTCGGAAATCCAAGACTCGAGTGGCTCTTACTGCCTCGTCTTGGCTTATCGCAAGTTAGTACGTCCTTCATCGCCTCTGACTGCCCAGGCATCCACCGTGTACGCTTAGTCACTTAACCATACAACCCCAAGAGGTTTCGTATGTTCAAACAACCAAGGTTGTCTATCTGAGTTGTGATAGACGTTGTTTTGCCGGACTTCTTACACAAGACACTTGAATGTGTGTTGCTTGAGAACTCGTTCCTACTCATTAGAGTAGAAACTATAAATCAATCATTCGATTGAATTTACTAGTCAGCTTTCCAGATTGTTAAAGAACATGTGTTTCTATTGAAAGATCCACTTTCTAACCACACTCAGCGAGTGCATTTAGAAAGTGGTGGAGCTATGCGGGATCGAACCGCAGACCTCCTGCGTGCAAGGCAGGCGCTCTCCCAGCTGAGCTATAACCCCAACGTTCGAAAGACTTCTCACTCACTTTCTCCGGGAGAGAAAGTGGTGGGTCTGAGTGGACTTGAACCACCGACCTCACCCTTATCAGGGGTGCGCTCTAACCACCTGAGCTACAGACCCAAGTCTTTCACGTTCTTCTACATTTTAACCAGGCAATCTGTGTGGACACTGCGTCAAAAGCGCAGTCATATCGTTAAGGAGGTGATCCAGCCCCAGGTTCCCCTAGGGCTACCTTGTTACGACTTCACCCCAGTCATGAACCACACCGTGGTAAACGCCCCCCCGAAGGTTAAGCTATCTACTTCTGGTGCAGCCCACTCCCATGGTGTGACGGGCGGTGTGTACAAGGCCCGGGAACGTATTCACCGTGGCATTCTGATCCACGATTACTAGCGATTCCGACTTCATGGAGTCGAGTTGCAGACTCCAATCCGGACTACGACGTACTTTGTGGGATTCGCTCACCATCGCTGGTTGGCCGCCCTCTGTATACGCCATTGTAGCACGTGTGTAGCCCTACTCGTAAGGGCCATGATGACTTGACGTCGTCCCCACCTTCCTCCGGTTTATCACCGGCAGTCTCCCTGGAGTTCCCACCATTACGTGCTGGCAAACAAGGATAGGGGTTGCGCTCGTTGCGGGACTTAACCCAACATTTCACAACACGAGCTGACGACAGCCATGCAGCACCTGTCTCAGAGTTCCCGAAGGCACCAAAGCATCTCTGCTAAGTTCTCTGGATGTCAAGAGTAGGTAAGGTTCTTCGCGTTGCATCGAATTAAACCACATGCTCCACCGCTTGTGCGGGCCCCCGTCAATTCATTTGAGTTTTAATCTTGCGACCGTACTCCCCAGGCGGTCTACTTAACGCGTTAGCTCCGAAAGCCACTCCTCAAGGGAACAGCCTCCAAGTAGACATCGTTTACGGCGTGGACTACCAGGGTATCTAATCCTGTTTGCTCCCCACGCTTTCGCATCTGAGCGTCAGTCTTTGTCCAGGGGGCCGCCTTCGCCACCGGTATTCCTTCAGATCTCTACGCATTTCACCGCTACACCTGAAATTCTACCCCCCTCTACAAGACTCTAGCCTGCCAGTTCCAAATGCTATTCCGAGGTTGAGCCCCGGGCTTTCACATCTGGCTTAACAAGCCGCCTGCATGCGCTTTACGCCCAGTAATTCCGATTAACGCTCGCACCCTCCGTATTACCGCGGCTGCTGGCACGGAGTTAGCCGGTGCTTCTTCTGTAGGTAACGTCAAACAATGCCGCTATTAACGACACTGCCTTCCTCCCTACTGAAAGTGCTTTACAACCCGAAGGCCTTCTTCACACACGCGGCATGGCTGCATCAGGGTTTCCCCCATTGTGCAATATTCCCCACTGCTGCCTCCCGTAGGAGTCTGGACCGTGTCTCAGTTCCAGTGTGGCTGATCATCCTCTCAGACCAGCTAGGGATCGTCGCCTAGGTGAGCCGTTACCCCACCTACTAGCTAATCCCACCTGGGCCAATCTTGGCGCGAGAGGCCCGAAGGTCCCCCTCTTTGGTCCGTAGACGTTATGCGGTATTAGCCATCGTTTCCAATGGTTATCCCCCACACCAAGGCATGTTCCCAGGCATTACTCACCCGTCCGCCGCTCGTCATCTCCAAAAGCAAGCTTTTGGAATGTTACCGCTCGACTTGCATGTGTTAGGCCTGCCGCCAGCGTTCAATCTGAGCCATGATCAAACTCTTCAATTAAAGTTTTTGTGTTTCCGAAGAAACGGCTCAGTGATTACTGATAAATTGACTGTGCCGGTATTGCTACCGATTTGGTCACTCAGTTCACTGATTTAAATCTTTTGACTAAATCTTTTCACGAGTGCCCACACAGATTGCATGGTCAAATTGTTAAAGAACATTGGCTTTCCGCGCCGAGGCGCTCAAGCGAGGTGCGTATAATACGCCACACACTTTGAAAGTCAACATAAAACTCTGAGTCACCTCAAAATTCTATGGTGACTTGCTTGAATCTCAAGCAAGTGCAAATTTGAAGCCTGGCGATGTCCTACTCTCACATGGGGAGGCCCCACACTACCATCGGCGCTGTTACGTTTCACTGCTGAGTTCGGCATGGGATCAGGTGGGTCCATAACGCTATGGTCGCCAAGCAAATTCGTTTATTTACCGCCTCGGCAGTAAATAGCAATCTGGGAAAGTTAACTAGTGTCTCAAGCACTTCCATTCAAGTGCTCGTGGAGTCCGATAAAACCCCTTGGGTGTTGTATGGTTAAGCCTCACGGGCAATTAGTACAGGTTAGCTCAACGCCTCACAGCGCTTACACACCCTGCCTATCTACGTCGTAGTCTCCAACAACCCTTCAGGATACTTGTAGTATCAGGGATGACTCATCTTGAGGCTCGCTTCCCGCTTAGATGCTTTCAGCGGTTATCGATTCCGAACTTAGCTACCGGGCAATGCGTCTGGCGACACAACCCGAACACCAGAGGTTCGTCCACTCCGGTCCTCTCGTACTAGGAGCAGCCCCTCTCAATCATCCAGCGCCCACGGCAGATAGGGACCGAACTGTCTCACGACGTTCTAAACCCAGCTCGCGTACCACTTTAAATGGCGAACAGCCATACCCTTGGGACCGACTTCAGCCCCAGGATGTGATGAGCCGACATCGAGGTGCCAAACACCGCCGTCGATATGAACTCTTGGGCGGTATCAGCCTGTTATCCCCGGAGTACCTTTTATCCGTTGAGCGATGGCCCTTCCATACAGAACCACCGGATCACTATGACCTGCTTTCGCACCTGCTCGAACCGTCATTCTCGCAGTCAAGCGGGCTTATGCCATTGCACTAACCTCACGATGTCCGACCGTGATTAGCCCACCTTCGTGCTCCTCCGTTACTCTTTGGGAGGAGACCGCCCCAGTCAAACTACCCACCAGGCACTGTCCGTACCCCCGATAAGGGGGCGACGTTAGAACATCAACACTACAAGGGTGGTATTTCAAGGACGGCTCCACAGATACTGGCGTACCTGCTTCGAAGCCTCCCACCTATCCTACACATGTAGGGTCAATGTTCAGTGCCAAGCTGTAGTAAAGGTTCACGGGGTCTTTCCGTCTAGCCGCGGGTACGCAGCATCTTCACTGCGATTTCAATTTCACTGAGTCTCGGGTGGAGACAGCGTGGCCATCATTACGCCATTCGTGCAGGTCGGAACTTACCCGACAAGGAATTTCGCTACCTTAGGACCGTTATAGTTACGGCCGCCGTTTACCGGGGCTTCGATCAAGAGCTTCGCTTGCGCTAACCCCATCAATTAACCTTCCGGCACCGGGCAGGCGTCACACCGTATACGTCATCTTTCGATTTTGCACAGTGCTGTGTTTTTAATAAACAGTTGCAGCCACCTGGTATCTGCGACTTCCGATAGCTCCATCCGCGAGGGACTTCACCGTCAGAAGCGTACCTTCTCCCGAAGTTACGGTACCATTTTGCCTAGTTCCTTCACCCGAGTTCTCTCAAGCGCCTTGGTATTCTCTACCCGACCACCTGTGTCGGTTTGGGGTACGATTCCTTGCTATCTGAAGCTTAGAGGCTTTTCCCGGAAGCATGGCATCAATGACTTCAGCACCGTAGTGCCTCGACGTCGTATCTCAGCCTTGAGATGGTCCGGATTTGCCTAAACCATCAGCCTACATACTTGAACCTGGACAACCGTCGCCAGGCCCACCTAGCCTTCTCCGTCCCCCCATCGCAATAGCAAGAAGTACGGGAATATTAACCCGTTTCCCATCGACTACGCCTTTCGGCCTCGCCTTAGGGGTCGACTCACCCTGCCCCGATTAACGTTGGACAGGAACCCTTGGTCTTCCGGCGAGGAGGTTTTTCACCCCCTTTGTCGTTACTCATGTCAGCATTCGCACTTCTGATACCTCCAGCGCCCCTTACAGGACACCTTCAGCGGCTTACAGAACGCTCCCCTACCCAATGTGAACAAGTCACATTGCCGCAGCTTCGGTGTATCGCTTAGCCCCGTTAAATCTTCCGCGCAGGCCGACTCGACCAGTGAGCTATTACGCTTTCTTTAAATGATGGCTGCTTCTAAGCCAACATCCTGGCTGTCTGAGCCTTCCCACATCGTTTCCCACTTAGCGATAACTTTGGGACCTTAGCTGGCGGTCTGGGTTGTTTCCCTCTCCACGACGGACGTTAGCACCCGCCGTGTGTCTCCCGGATAGTACTTACTGGTATTCGGAGTTTGCAAAGGGTTGGTAAGTCGGGATGACCCCCTAGCCTTAACAGTGCTCTACCCCCAGTAGTATTCGTCCGAGGCGCTACCTAAATAGCTTTCGGGGAGAACCAGCTATCTCCGAGTTTGATTGGCCTTTCACCCCTAGCCACAAGTCATCCGCTAATTTTTCAACATTAGTCGGTTCGGTCCTCCAGTAAGTGTTACCTCACCTTCAACCTGCCCATGGCTAGATCACTCGGTTTCGGGTCTAATCCTAGCAACTGAACGCCCAGTTAAGACTCGGTTTCCCTACGGCTCCCCTATACGGTTAACCTTGCTACTAAAATTAAGTCGCTGACCCATTATACAAAAGGTACGCAGTCACAGGACGAAGCCTGCTCCTACTGCTTGTACGTACACGGTTTCAGGTTCTATTTCACTCCCCTCACAGGGGTTCTTTTCGCCTTTCCCTCACGGTACTGGTTCACTATCGGTCAGTCAGGAGTATTTAGCCTTGGAGGATGGTCCCCCCATGTTCAGACAGGATAACACGTGTCCCGTCCTACTCGATTTCACTGTAAAGGCACCGTCGGCTACGGGGCTGTCACCCTGTATCGCCACGCTTTCCAGCGTGTTCGCCTAGTGCCAATTCAACTTAAGGGCTAATCCGGTTTCGCTCGCCGCTACTGCCGGAATCTCGGTTGATTTCTTTTCCTCGGGGTACTTAGATGTTTCAGTTCCCCCGGTTCGCCTCACAATGCTATGTATTCACATTGAGATAACTGCTTATGCAGCTGGGTTTCCCCATTCGGAAATCCAAGACTCGAGTGGCTCTTACTGCCTCGTCTTGGCTTATCGCAAGTTAGTACGTCCTTCATCGCCTCTGACTGCCCAGGCATCCACCGTGTACGCTTAGTCACTTAACCATACAACCCCAAGAGGTTTCGTATGTTCAAACAACCAAGGTTGTCTATCTGAGTTGTGATAGACGTTGTTTTGCCGGACTTCTTACACAAGACACTTGAATGTGTGTTGCTTGAGAACTCGTTCCTACTCGTTAGAGTAGAAACTATAAATCAATCATTCGATTGAATTTACTAGTCAGCTTTCCAGATTGTTAAAGAGCATGCAATTCTTTCGAACCACTTTCTAATGATTTTCGGCGGCAAAAATGCGGACCCAACAAAGTCAACCTTCATTGAATCTGCGTATCCGTGCAGAAAATACTTAGAGAGTGGTGGGCGATACCGGGCTCGAACCAGTGACCCCCTGCTTGTAAGGCAGGTGCTCTCCCAACTGAGCTAATCGCCCACGATAGTTTTGATTCCTTCGCGAGAAAGAATGGTGGGTCGTGCAGGATTCGAACCTGCGACCAATTGATTAAAAGTCAACTGCTCTACCAACTGAGCTAACGACCCGTGGCGTCCCATAGGGGAGTCGAACCCCTGTTACCGCCGTGAAAGGGCGGTGTCCTAGGCCTCTAGACGAATGGGACTACGTTTTTCCGGGCTTGGGCACCCGAAACATGTTCTCTACTTTTTCGACCAGGCAATCTGTGTGGACACTGCGTCAAAAGCGCAGTCATATCGTTAAGGAGGTGATCCAGCCCCAGGTTCCCCTAGGGCTACCTTGTTACGACTTCACCCCAGTCATGAACCACACCGTGGTAAACGCCCTCCCGAAGGTTAAGCTATCTACTTCTGGTGCAGCCCACTCCCATGGTGTGACGGGCGGTGTGTACAAGGCCCGGGAACGTATTCACCGTGGCATTCTGATCCACGATTACTAGCGATTCCGACTTCATGGAGTCGAGTTGCAGACTCCAATCCGGACTACGACGTACTTTGTGGGATTCGCTCACCATCGCTGGTTGGCCGCCCTCTGTATACGCCATTGTAGCACGTGTGTAGCCCTACTCGTAAGGGCCATGATGACTTGACGTCGTCCCCACCTTCCTCCGGTTTATCACCGGCAGTCTCCCTGGAGTTCCCACCATTACGTGCTGGCAAACAAGGATAGGGGTTGCGCTCGTTGCGGGACTTAACCCAACATTTCACAACACGAGCTGACGACAGCCATGCAGCACCTGTCTCAGAGTTCCCGAAGGCACCAAAGCATCTCTGCTAAGTTCTCTGGATGTCAAGAGTAGGTAAGGTTCTTCGCGTTGCATCGAATTAAACCACATGCTCCACCGCTTGTGCGGGCCCCCGTCAATTCATTTGAGTTTTAATCTTGCGACCGTACTCCCCAGGCGGTCTACTTAACGCGTTAGCTCCGAAAGCCACTCCTCAAGGGAACAGCCTCCAAGTAGACATCGTTTACGGCGTGGACTACCAGGGTATCTAATCCTGTTTGCTCCCCACGCTTTCGCATCTGAGCGTCAGTCTTTGTCCAGGGGGCCGCCTTCGCCACCGGTATTCCTTCAGATCTCTACGCATTTCACCGCTACACCTGAAATTCTACCCCCCTCTACAAGACTCTAGCCTGCCAGTTCCAAATGCTATTCCGAGGTTGAGCCCCGGGCTTTCACATCTGGCTTAACAAGCCGCCTGCATGCGCTTTACGCCCAGTAATTCCGATTAACGCTCGCACCCTCCGTATTACCGCGGCTGCTGGCACGGAGTTAGCCGGTGCTTCTTCTGTAGGTAACGTCAAACAATGCCGCTATTAACGACACTGCCTTCCTCCCTACTGAAAGTGCTTTACAACCCGAAGGCCTTCTTCACACACGCGGCATGGCTGCATCAGGGTTTCCCCCATTGTGCAATATTCCCCACTGCTGCCTCCCGTAGGAGTCTGGACCGTGTCTCAGTTCCAGTGTGGCTGATCATCCTCTCAGACCAGCTAGGGATCGTCGCCTAGGTGAGCCGTTACCCCACCTACTAGCTAATCCCACCTGGGCCAATCTTGGCGCGAGAGGCCCGAAGGTCCCCCTCTTTGGTCCGTAGACGTTATGCGGTATTAGCCATCGTTTCCAATGGTTATCCCCCACACCAAGGCATGTTCCCAGGCATTACTCACCCGTCCGCCGCTCGTCATCTCCAAAAGCAAGCTTTTGGAATGTTACCGCTCGACTTGCATGTGTTAGGCCTGCCGCCAGCGTTCAATCTGAGCCATGATCAAACTCTTCAATTAAAGTTTTTGTGTTTCCGAAGAAACGGCTCAGTGATTACTGATAAATTGACTGTGCCGGTATTGCTACCGATTTGGTCACTCAGTTCACTGATTTAAATCTTTTGACTAAATCTTTTCACGAGTGCCCACACAGATTGCATGGTCAAATTGTTAAAGAACATTGGCTTTCCGCGCCGAGGCGCTCAAGCGAGGTGCGTATAATACGCCACACACTTTGAAAGTCAACATAAAACTCTGAGTCACCTCAAAATTCTATGGTGACTTGCTTGAATCTCAAGCAAGTGCAAATTTGAAGCCTGGCGATGTCCTACTCTCACATGGGGAGGCCCCACACTACCATCGGCGCTGTTACGTTTCACTGCTGAGTTCGGCATGGGATCAGGTGGGTCCATAACGCTATGGTCGCCAAGCAAATTCGTTTATTTACCGCCTCGGCAGTAAATAGCAATCTGGGAAAGTTAACTAGTGTCTCAAGCACTTCCATTCAAGTGCTCGTGGAGTCCGATAAAACCCCTTGGGTGTTGTATGGTTAAGCCTCACGGGCAATTAGTACAGGTTAGCTCAACGCCTCACAGCGCTTACACACCCTGCCTATCTACGTCGTAGTCTCCAACAACCCTTCAGGATACTTGTAGTATCAGGGATGACTCATCTTGAGGCTCGCTTCCCGCTTAGATGCTTTCAGCGGTTATCGATTCCGAACTTAGCTACCGGGCAATGCGTCTGGCGACACAACCCGAACACCAGAGGTTCGTCCACTCCGGTCCTCTCGTACTAGGAGCAGCCCCTCTCAATCATCCAGCGCCCACGGCAGATAGGGACCGAACTGTCTCACGACGTTCTAAACCCAGCTCGCGTACCACTTTAAATGGCGAACAGCCATACCCTTGGGACCGACTTCAGCCCCAGGATGTGATGAGCCGACATCGAGGTGCCAAACACCGCCGTCGATATGAACTCTTGGGCGGTATCAGCCTGTTATCCCCGGAGTACCTTTTATCCGTTGAGCGATGGCCCTTCCATACAGAACCACCGGATCACTATGACCTGCTTTCGCACCTGCTCGAACCGTCATTCTCGCAGTCAAGCGGGCTTATGCCATTGCACTAACCTCACGATGTCCGACCGTGATTAGCCCACCTTCGTGCTCCTCCGTTACTCTTTGGGAGGAGACCGCCCCAGTCAAACTACCCACCAGGCACTGTCCGTACCCCCGATAAGGGGGCGACGTTAGAACATCAACACTACAAGGGTGGTATTTCAAGGACGGCTCCACAGATACTGGCGTACCTGCTTCGAAGCCTCCCACCTATCCTACACATGTAGGGTCAATGTTCAGTGCCAAGCTGTAGTAAAGGTTCACGGGGTCTTTCCGTCTAGCCGCGGGTACGCAGCATCTTCACTGCGATTTCAATTTCACTGAGTCTCGGGTGGAGACAGCGTGGCCATCATTACGCCATTCGTGCAGGTCGGAACTTACCCGACAAGGAATTTCGCTACCTTAGGACCGTTATAGTTACGGCCGCCGTTTACCGGGGCTTCGATCAAGAGCTTCGCTTGCGCTAACCCCATCAATTAACCTTCCGGCACCGGGCAGGCGTCACACCGTATACGTCATCTTTCGATTTTGCACAGTGCTGTGTTTTTAATAAACAGTTGCAGCCACCTGGTATCTGCGACTTCCGATAGCTCCATCCGCGAGGGACTTCACCGTCAGAAGCGTACCTTCTCCCGAAGTTACGGTACCATTTTGCCTAGTTCCTTCACCCGAGTTCTCTCAAGCGCCTTGGTATTCTCTACCCGACCACCTGTGTCGGTTTGGGGTACGATTCCTTGCTATCTGAAGCTTAGAGGCTTTTCCCGGAAGCATGGCATCAATGACTTCAGCACCGTAGTGCCTCGACATCGTATCTCAGCCTTGAGATGGTCCGGATTTGCCTAAACCATCAGCCTACATACTTGAACCTGGACAACCGTCGCCAGGCCCACCTAGCCTTCTCCGTCCCCCCATCGCAATAGCAAGAAGTACGGGAATATTAACCCGTTTCCCATCGACTACGCCTTTCGGCCTCGCCTTAGGGGTCGACTCACCCTGCCCCGATTAACGTTGGACAGGAACCCTTGGTCTTCCGGCGAGGAGGTTTTTCACCCCCTTTGTCGTTACTCATGTCAGCATTCGCACTTCTGATACCTCCAGCGCCCCTTACAGGACACCTTCAGCGGCTTACAGAACGCTCCCCTACCCAATGTGAACAAGTCACATTGCCGCAGCTTCGGTGTATCGCTTAGCCCCGTTAAATCTTCCGCGCAGGCCGACTCGACCAGTGAGCTATTACGCTTTCTTTAAATGATGGCTGCTTCTAAGCCAACATCCTGGCTGTCTGAGCCTTCCCACATCGTTTCCCACTTAGCGATAACTTTGGGACCTTAGCTGGCGGTCTGGGTTGTTTCCCTCTCCACGACGGACGTTAGCACCCGCCGTGTGTCTCCCGGATAGTACTTACTGGTATTCGGAGTTTGCAAAGGGTTGGTAAGTCGGGATGACCCCCTAGCCTTAACAGTGCTCTACCCCCAGTAGTATTCGTCCGAGGCGCTACCTAAATAGCTTTCGGGGAGAACCAGCTATCTCCGAGTTTGATTGGCCTTTCACCCCTAGCCACAAGTCATCCGCTAATTTTTCAACATTAGTCGGTTCGGTCCTCCAGTAAGTGTTACCTCACCTTCAACCTGCCCATGGCTAGATCACTCGGTTTCGGGTCTAATCCTAGCAACTGAACGCCCAGTTAAGACTCGGTTTCCCTACGGCTCCCCTATACGGTTAACCTTGCTACTAAAATTAAGTCGCTGACCCATTATACAAAAGGTACGCAGTCACAGGACGAAGCCTGCTCCTACTGCTTGTACGTACACGGTTTCAGGTTCTATTTCACTCCCCTCACAGGGGTTCTTTTCGCCTTTCCCTCACGGTACTGGTTCACTATCGGTCAGTCAGGAGTATTTAGCCTTGGAGGATGGTCCCCCCATGTTCAGACAGGATAACACGTGTCCCGTCCTACTCGATTTCACTGTAAAGGCACCGTCGGCTACGGGGCTGTCACCCTGTATCGCCACGCTTTCCAGCGTGTTCGCCTAGTGCCAATTCAACTTAAGGGCTAATCCGGTTTCGCTCGCCGCTACTGCCGGAATCTCGGTTGATTTCTTTTCCTCGGGGTACTTAGATGTTTCAGTTCCCCCGGTTCGCCTCACAATGCTATGTATTCACATTGAGATAACTGCTTATGCAGCTGGGTTTCCCCATTCGGAAATCCAAGACTCGAGTGGCTCTTACTGCCTCGTCTTGGCTTATCGCAAGTTAGTACGTCCTTCATCGCCTCTGACTGCCCAGGCATCCACCGTGTACGCTTAGTCACTTAACCATACAACCCCAAGAGGTTTCGTATGTTCAAACAACCAAGGTTGTCTATCTGAGTTGTGATAGACGTTGTTTTGCCGGACTTCTTACACAAGACACTTGAATGTGTGTTGCTTGAGAACTCGTTCCTACTCGTTAGAGTAGAAACTATAAATCAATCGTTCGATTGAATTTACTAGTCAGCTTTCCAGATTGTTAAAGAGCATAACGCAAAAGCGTTAATCAATAACGGGTGTTATTGATTAGCACTCTTGCCTGTTCCAAAACCATTTCACCAAGCAATCTGTGTGGACACTGCGTCAAAAGCGCAGTCATATCGTTAAGGAGGTGATCCAGCCCCAGGTTCCCCTAGGGCTACCTTGTTACGACTTCACCCCAGTCATGAACCACACCGTGGTAAACGCCCTCCCGAAGGTTAAGCTATCTACTTCTGGTGCAGCCCACTCCCATGGTGTGACGGGCGGTGTGTACAAGGCCCGGGAACGTATTCACCGTGGCATTCTGATCCACGATTACTAGCGATTCCGACTTCATGGAGTCGAGTTGCAGACTCCAATCCGGACTACGACGTACTTTGTGGGATTCGCTCACCATCGCTGGTTGGCCGCCCTCTGTATACGCCATTGTAGCACGTGTGTAGCCCTACTCGTAAGGGCCATGATGACTTGACGTCGTCCCCACCTTCCTCCGGTTTATCACCGGCAGTCTCCCTGGAGTTCCCGCCATTACGCGCTGGCAAACAAGGATAGGGGTTGCGCTCGTTGCGGGACTTAACCCAACATTTCACAACACGAGCTGACGACAGCCATGCAGCACCTGTCTCAGAGTTCCCGAAGGCACCAATCCATCTCTGGAAAGTTCTCTGGATGTCAAGAGTAGGTAAGGTTCTTCGCGTTGCATCGAATTAAACCACATGCTCCACCGCTTGTGCGGGCCCCCGTCAATTCATTTGAGTTTTAATCTTGCGACCGTACTCCCCAGGCGGTCTACTTAACGCGTTAGCTCCGAAAGCCACTCCTCAAGGGAACAGCCTCCAAGTAGACATCGTTTACGGCGTGGACTACCAGGGTATCTAATCCTGTTTGCTCCCCACGCTTTCGCATCTGAGCGTCAGTCTTTGTCCAGGGGGCCGCCTTCGCCACCGGTATTCCTTCAGATCTCTACGCATTTCACCGCTACACCTGAAATTCTACCCCCCTCTACAAGACTCTAGCCTGCCAGTTCCAAATGCTATTCCGAGGTTGAGCCCCGGGCTTTCACATCTGGCTTAACAAGCCGCCTGCATGCGCTTTACGCCCAGTAATTCCGATTAACGCTCGCACCCTCCGTATTACCGCGGCTGCTGGCACGGAGTTAGCCGGTGCTTCTTCTGTAGGTAACGTCAAACAATGCCGCTATTAACGACACTGCCTTCCTCCCTACTGAAAGTGCTTTACAACCCGAAGGCCTTCTTCACACACGCGGCATGGCTGCATCAGGGTTTCCCCCATTGTGCAATATTCCCCACTGCTGCCTCCCGTAGGAGTCTGGACCGTGTCTCAGTTCCAGTGTGGCTGATCATCCTCTCAGACCAGCTAGGGATCGTCGCCTAGGTGAGCCGTTACCCCACCTACTAGCTAATCCCACCTGGGCCAATCTTGGCGCGAGAGGCCCGAAGGTCCCCCTCTTTGGTCCGTAGACGTTATGCGGTATTAGCCATCGTTTCCAATGGTTATCCCCCACACCAAGGCATGTTCCCAGGCATTACTCACCCGTCCGCCGCTCGTCATCTCCAAAAGCAAGCTTTTGGAATGTTACCGCTCGACTTGCATGTGTTAGGCCTGCCGCCAGCGTTCAATCTGAGCCATGATCAAACTCTTCAATTAAAGTTTTGGTGTTTCCGAAGAAACGGCTCAGTGATTACTGATAAATTGACTGTGCCGGTATTGCTACCGATTTGGTCACTCAGTTCACTGATTTAAATCTTTTGACTAAATCTTTTCACGAGTGCCCACACAGATTGCATGGTCAAATTGTTAAAGAACGTTGACTATCAATGCGTTAACGCGTTGCGCTTCAGCAAGTCAGGTGGCGTACAATACGCTTTTCTGATATCCAGTCAAGACAAAACTTTCATCTTTTTTGCCACTTGGCGAGAAAGTGAAAACCTTCTGTTGACTCCGCTCACATTGCAACCAGCCGGAGCGAAAGAAAAGCCCGTTGTAGCCAACGGGCTTCCTAAATTTTGAGCCTGGCGATGTCCTACTCTCACATGGGGAGGCCCCACACTACCATCGGCGCTGTTACGTTTCACTGCTGAGTTCGGCATGGGATCAGGTGGGTCCATAACGCTATGGTCGCCAAGCAAATTCGTTTATTTACCGCCTTGGCAGTAAATAGCAATCTGGGAAAGTTAACTAGTGTCTCAAGCACTGCATTCAAGTGCTCGTGGAGTCCGATAAAACCCCTTGGGTGTTGTATGGTTAAGCCTCACGGGCAATTAGTACAGGTTAGCTCAACGCCTCACAGCGCTTACACACCCTGCCTATCTACGTCGTAGTCTCCAACAACCCTTCAGGATACTTAAAGTATCAGGGATGACTCATCTTGAGGCTCGCTTCCCGCTTAGATGCTTTCAGCGGTTATCGATTCCGAACTTAGCTACCGGGCAATGCGTCTGGCGACACAACCCGAACACCAGAGGTTCGTCCACTCCGGTCCTCTCGTACTAGGAGCAGCCCCTCTCAATCATCCAGCGCCCACGGCAGATAGGGACCGAACTGTCTCACGACGTTCTAAACCCAGCTCGCGTACCACTTTAAATGGCGAACAGCCATACCCTTGGGACCGACTTCAGCCCCAGGATGTGATGAGCCGACATCGAGGTGCCAAACACCGCCGTCGATATGAACTCTTGGGCGGTATCAGCCTGTTATCCCCGGAGTACCTTTTATCCGTTGAGCGATGGCCCTTCCATACAGAACCACCGGATCACTATGACCTGCTTTCGCACCTGCTCGAACCGTCATTCTCGCAGTCAAGCGGGCTTATGCCATTGCACTAACCTCACGATGTCCGACCGTGATTAGCCCACCTTCGTGCTCCTCCGTTACTCTTTGGGAGGAGACCGCCCCAGTCAAACTACCCACCAGGCACTGTCCGTACCCCCGATAAGGGGGCGACGTTAGAACATCAACACTACAAGGGTGGTATTTCAAGGACGGCTCCACAGATACTGGCGTACCTGCTTCGAAGCCTCCCACCTATCCTACACATGTAGGGTCAATGTTCAGTGCCAAGCTGTAGTAAAGGTTCACGGGGTCTTTCCGTCTAGCCGCGGGTACGCAGCATCTTCACTGCGATTTCAATTTCACTGAGTCTCGGGTGGAGACAGCGTGGCCATCATTACGCCATTCGTGCAGGTCGGAACTTACCCGACAAGGAATTTCGCTACCTTAGGACCGTTATAGTTACGGCCGCCGTTTACCGGGGCTTCGATCAAGAGCTTCGCTTGCGCTAACCCCATCAATTAACCTTCCGGCACCGGGCAGGCGTCACACCGTATACGTCATCTTTCGATTTTGCACAGTGCTGTGTTTTTAATAAACAGTTGCAGCCACCTGGTATCTGCGACTTCCGATAGCTCCATCCGCGAGGGACTTCACCGTCAGAAGCGTACCTTCTCCCGAAGTTACGGTACCATTTTGCCTAGTTCCTTCACCCGAGTTCTCTCAAGCGCCTTGGTATTCTCTACCCGACCACCTGTGTCGGTTTGGGGTACGATTCCTTGCTATCTGAAGCTTAGAGGCTTTTCCCGGAAGCATGGCATCAATGACTTCAGCACCGTAGTGCCTCGACGTCGTATCTCAGCCTTGAGATGGTCCGGATTTGCCTAAACCATCAGCCTACATACTTGAACCTGGACAACCGTCGCCAGGCCCACCTAGCCTTCTCCGTCCCCCCATCGCAATAGCAAGAAGTACGGGAATATTAACCCGTTTCCCATCGACTACGCCTTTCGGCCTCGCCTTAGGGGTCGACTCACCCTGCCCCGATTAACGTTGGACAGGAACCCTTGGTCTTCCGGCGAGGAGGTTTTTCACCCCCTTTGTCGTTACTCATGTCAGCATTCGCACTTCTGATACCTCCAGCGCCCCTTACAGGACACCTTCAGCGGCTTACAGAACGCTCCCCTACCCAATACAATAAATTGCATTGCCGCAGCTTCGGTGTATCGCTTAGCCCCGTTAAATCTTCCGCGCAGGCCGACTCGACCAGTGAGCTATTACGCTTTCTTTAAATGATGGCTGCTTCTAAGCCAACATCCTGGCTGTCTGAGCCTTCCCACATCGTTTCCCACTTAGCGATAACTTTGGGACCTTAGCTGGCGGTCTGGGTTGTTTCCCTCTCCACGACGGACGTTAGCACCCGCCGTGTGTCTCCCGGATAGTACTTACTGGTATTCGGAGTTTGCAAAGGGTTGGTAAGTCGGGATGACCCCCTAGCCTTAACAGTGCTCTACCCCCAGTAGTATTCGTCCGAGGCGCTACCTAAATAGCTTTCGGGGAGAACCAGCTATCTCCGAGTTTGATTGGCCTTTCACCCCTAGCCACAAGTCATCCGCTAATTTTTCAACATTAGTCGGTTCGGTCCTCCAGTAAGTGTTACCTCACCTTCAACCTGCCCATGGCTAGATCACTCGGTTTCGGGTCTAATCCTAGCAACTGAACGCCCAGTTAAGACTCGGTTTCCCTACGGCTCCCCTATACGGTTAACCTTGCTACTAAAATTAAGTCGCTGACCCATTATACAAAAGGTACGCAGTCACAGGACGAAGCCTGCTCCTACTGCTTGTACGTACACGGTTTCAGGTTCTATTTCACTCCCCTCACAGGGGTTCTTTTCGCCTTTCCCTCACGGTACTGGTTCACTATCGGTCAGTCAGGAGTATTTAGCCTTGGAGGATGGTCCCCCCATGTTCAGACAGGATAACACGTGTCCCGTCCTACTCGATTTCACTGTAAAGGCACCGTCGGCTACGGGGCTGTCACCCTGTATCGCCACGCTTTCCAGCGTGTTCGCCTAGTGCCAATTCAACTTAAGGGCTAATCCGGTTTCGCTCGCCGCTACTGCCGGAATCTCGGTTGATTTCTTTTCCTCGGGGTACTTAGATGTTTCAGTTCCCCCGGTTCGCCTCACAATGCTATGTATTCACATTGAGATAACTGCTTATGCAGCTGGGTTTCCCCATTCGGAAATCCAAGACTCGAGTGGCTCTTACTGCCTCGTCTTGGCTTATCGCAAGTTAGTACGTCCTTCATCGCCTCTGACTGCCCAGGCATCCACCGTGTACGCTTAGTCACTTAACCATACAACCCCAAGAGGTTTCGTATGTTCAAACAACCAAGGTTGTCTATCTGAGTTGTGATAGACGTTGTTTTGCCGGACTTCTTACACAAGACACTTGAATGTGTGTTGCTTGAGAACTCGTTCCTACTCGTTAGAGTAGAAACTATAAATCAATCGTTCGATTGAATTTACTAGTCAGCTTTCCAGATTGTTAAAGAACATGTGTTTCTATTGAAAGATCCACTTTCTAACCACACTCAGCGAGTGCATTTAGAAAGTGGTGGAGCTATGCGGGATCGAACCGCAGACCTCCTGCGTGCAAGGCAGGCGCTCTCCCAGCTGAGCTATAACCCCAACGTTCGAAAGACTTCTCACTCACTTCCTCCGGGAGAGAAAGTGGTGGGTCTGAGTGGACTTGAACCACCGACCTCACCCTTATCAGGGGTGCGCTCTAACCACCTGAGCTACAGACCCAAGTCTTTCACGTTCTTCTACATTTTAACCAGGCAATCTGTGTGGACACTGCGTCAAAAGCGCAGTCATATCGTTAAGGAGGTGATCCAGCCCCAGGTTCCCCTAGGGCTACCTTGTTACGACTTCACCCCAGTCATGAACCACACCGTGGTAAACGCCCTCCCGAAGGTTAAGCTATCTACTTCTGGTGCAGCCCACTCCCATGGTGTGACGGGCGGTGTGTACAAGGCCCGGGAACGTATTCACCGTGGCATTCTGATCCACGATTACTAGCGATTCCGACTTCATGGAGTCGAGTTGCAGACTCCAATCCGGACTACGACGTACTTTGTGGGATTCGCTCACCATCGCTGGTTGGCCGCCCTCTGTATACGCCATTGTAGCACGTGTGTAGCCCTACTCGTAAGGGCCATGATGACTTGACGTCGTCCCCACCTTCCTCCGGTTTATCACCGGCAGTCTCCCTGGAGTTCCCACCATTACGTGCTGGCAAACAAGGATAGGGGTTGCGCTCGTTGCGGGACTTAACCCAACATTTCACAACACGAGCTGACGACAGCCATGCAGCACCTGTCTCAGAGTTCCCGAAGGCACCAATCCATCTCTGGAAAGTTCTCTGGATGTCAAGAGTAGGTAAGGTTCTTCGCGTTGCATCGAATTAAACCACATGCTCCACCGCTTGTGCGGGCCCCCGTCAATTCATTTGAGTTTTAATCTTGCGACCGTACTCCCCAGGCGGTCTACTTAACGCGTTAGCTCCGAAAGCCACTCCTCAAGGGAACAGCCTCCAAGTAGACATCGTTTACGGCGTGGACTACCAGGGTATCTAATCCTGTTTGCTCCCCACGCTTTCGCATCTGAGCGTCAGTCTTTGTCCAGGGGGCCGCCTTCGCCACCGGTATTCCTTCAGATCTCTACGCATTTCACCGCTACACCTGAAATTCTACCCCCCTCTACAAGACTCTAGCCTGCCAGTTCCAAATGCTATTCCGAGGTTGAGCCCCGGGCTTTCACATCTGGCTTAACAAGCCGCCTGCATGCGCTTTACGCCCAGTAATTCCGATTAACGCTCGCACCCTCCGTATTACCGCGGCTGCTGGCACGGAGTTAGCCGGTGCTTCTTCTGTAGGTAACGTCAAACAATGCCGCTATTAACGACACTGCCTTCCTCCCTACTGAAAGTGCTTTACAACCCGAAGGCCTTCTTCACACACGCGGCATGGCTGCATCAGGGTTTCCCCCATTGTGCAATATTCCCCACTGCTGCCTCCCGTAGGAGTCTGGACCGTGTCTCAGTTCCAGTGTGGCTGATCATCCTCTCAGACCAGCTAGGGATCGTCGCCTAGGTGAGCCGTTACCCCACCTACTAGCTAATCCCACCTGGGCCAATCTTGGCGCGAGAGGCCCGAAGGTCCCCCTCTTTGGTCCGTAGACGTTATGCGGTATTAGCCATCGTTTCCAATGGTTATCCCCCACACCAAGGCATGTTCCCAGGCATTACTCACCCGTCCGCCGCTCGTCATCTCCAAAAGCAAGCTTTTGGAATGTTACCGCTCGACTTGCATGTGTTAGGCCTGCCGCCAGCGTTCAATCTGAGCCATGATCAAACTCTTCAATTAAAGTTTTTGTGTTTCCGAAGAAACGGCTCAGTGATTACTGATTTTCTTGTTTCCACTTTTTATAAAAAAGCAGAACCAAAAAAGAATTGACTGTGGATACTAAAAGTATCAATGGTCACTCAGCTCACTGATTTAAATCTTTTGACTAAATCTTTTCACGAGTGCCCACACAGATTGCATGGTCAAATTGTTAAAGAACGTTGACTATCAATGCGTTAGCGCGTTGCGCTTCAGCAAGTCAGGTGGCGTATAATACGCTTTTCTGATATCCAGTCAAGACAAAACTTTCATCTTTTTTGCCACTTGGCGAGAAAGTGAAAACCTTCTGTTGACTCCGCTCACATTGCAACCAGCCGGAGCGAAAGAAAAGCCCGTTGTAGCCAACGGGCTTCCTAAATTTTGAGCCTGGCGATGTCCTACTCTCACATGGGGAGGCCCCACACTACCATCGGCGCTGTTACGTTTCACTGCTGAGTTCGGCATGGGATCAGGTGGGTCCATAACGCTATGGTCGCCAAGCAAATTCGTTTATCTGCCGCCTCTCGGCCGCAAATAGCAATCTGGGAAAGTCCAACTAGTTATCTCAAGCACTTCCATTCAAGTGCTCATGGAGTCCGATAAAACCCCTTGGGTGTTGTATGGTTAAGCCTCACGGGCAATTAGTACAGGTTAGCTCAACGCCTCACAGCGCTTACACACCCTGCCTATCTACGTCGTAGTCTCCAACAACCCTTCAGGATACTTATAGTATCAGGGATGACTCATCTTGAGGCTCGCTTCCCGCTTAGATGCTTTCAGCGGTTATCGATTCCGAACTTAGCTACCGGGCAATGCGTCTGGCGACACAACCCGAACACCAGAGGTTCGTCCACTCCGGTCCTCTCGTACTAGGAGCAGCCCCTCTCAATCATCCAGCGCCCACGGCAGATAGGGACCGAACTGTCTCACGACGTTCTAAACCCAGCTCGCGTACCACTTTAAATGGCGAACAGCCATACCCTTGGGACCGACTTCAGCCCCAGGATGTGATGAGCCGACATCGAGGTGCCAAACACCGCCGTCGATATGAACTCTTGGGCGGTATCAGCCTGTTATCCCCGGAGTACCTTTTATCCGTTGAGCGATGGCCCTTCCATACAGAACCACCGGATCACTATGACCTGCTTTCGCACCTGCTCGAACCGTCATTCTCGCAGTCAAGCGGGCTTATGCCATTGCACTAACCTCACGATGTCCGACCGTGATTAGCCCACCTTCGTGCTCCTCCGTTACTCTTTGGGAGGAGACCGCCCCAGTCAAACTACCCACCAGGCACTGTCCGTACCCCCGATAAGGGGGCGACGTTAGAACATCAACACTACAAGGGTGGTATTTCAAGGACGGCTCCACAGATACTGGCGTACCTGCTTCGAAGCCTCCCACCTATCCTACACATGTAGGGTCAATGTTCAGTGCCAAGCTGTAGTAAAGGTTCACGGGGTCTTTCCGTCTAGCCGCGGGTACGCAGCATCTTCACTGCGATTTCAATTTCACTGAGTCTCGGGTGGAGACAGCGTGGCCATCATTACGCCATTCGTGCAGGTCGGAACTTACCCGACAAGGAATTTCGCTACCTTAGGACCGTTATAGTTACGGCCGCCGTTTACCGGGGCTTCGATCAAGAGCTTCGCTTGCGCTAACCCCATCAATTAACCTTCCGGCACCGGGCAGGCGTCACACCGTATACGTCATCTTTCGATTTTGCACAGTGCTGTGTTTTTAATAAACAGTTGCAGCCACCTGGTATCTGCGACTTCCGATAGCTCCATCCGCGAGGGACTTCACCGTCAGAAGCGTACCTTCTCCCGAAGTTACGGTACCATTTTGCCTAGTTCCTTCACCCGAGTTCTCTCAAGCGCCTTGGTATTCTCTACCCGACCACCTGTGTCGGTTTGGGGTACGATTCCTTGCTATCTGAAGCTTAGAGGCTTTTCCCGGAAGCATGGCATCAATGACTTCACCGCCGTAGCGGCTCGACGTCGTATCTCAGCCTTAAGATGGTCCGGATTTGCCTAAACCATCAGCCTACATACTTGAACCTGGACAACCGTCGCCAGGCCCACCTAGCCTTCTCCGTCCCCCCATCGCAATAGCAAGAAGTACGGGAATATTAACCCGTTTCCCATCGACTACGCCTTTCGGCCTCGCCTTAGGGGTCGACTCACCCTGCCCCGATTAACGTTGGACAGGAACCCTTGGTCTTCCGGCGAGGAGGTTTTTCACCCCCTTTGTCGTTACTCATGTCAGCATTCGCACTTCTGATACCTCCAGCGCCCCTTACAGGACACCTTCAGCGGCTTACAGAACGCTCCCCTACCCAATGTGAACAAGTCACATTGCCGCAGCTTCGGTGTATCGCTTAGCCCCGTTAAATCTTCCGCGCAGGCCGACTCGACCAGTGAGCTATTACGCTTTCTTTAAATGATGGCTGCTTCTAAGCCAACATCCTGGCTGTCTGAGCCTTCCCACATCGTTTCCCACTTAGCGATAACTTTGGGACCTTAGCTGGCGGTCTGGGTTGTTTCCCTCTCCACGACGGACGTTAGCACCCGCCGTGTGTCTCCCGGATAGTACTTACTGGTATTCGGAGTTTGCAAAGGGTTGGTAAGTCGGGATGACCCCCTAGCCTTAACAGTGCTCTACCCCCAGTAGTATTCGTCCGAGGCGCTACCTAAATAGCTTTCGGGGAGAACCAGCTATCTCCGAGTTTGATTGGCCTTTCACCCCTAGCCACAAGTCATCCGCTAATTTTTCAACATTAGTCGGTTCGGTCCTCCAGTAAGTGTTACCTCACCTTCAACCTGCCCATGGCTAGATCACTCGGTTTCGGGTCTAATCCTAGCAACTGAACGCCCAGTTAAGACTCGGTTTCCCTACGGCTCCCCTATACGGTTAACCTTGCTACTAAAATTAAGTCGCTGACCCATTATACAAAAGGTACGCAGTCACAGGACGAAGCCTGCTCCTACTGCTTGTACGTACACGGTTTCAGGTTCTATTTCACTCCCCTCACAGGGGTTCTTTTCGCCTTTCCCTCACGGTACTGGTTCACTATCGGTCAGTCAGGAGTATTTAGCCTTGGAGGATGGTCCCCCCATGTTCAGACAGGATAACACGTGTCCCGTCCTACTCGATTTCACTGTAAAGGCACCGTCGGCTACGGGGCTGTCACCCTGTATCGCCACGCTTTCCAGCGTGTTCGCCTAGTGCCAATTCAACTTAAGGGCTAATCCGGTTTCGCTCGCCGCTACTGCCGGAATCTCGGTTGATTTCTTTTCCTCGGGGTACTTAGATGTTTCAGTTCCCCCGGTTCGCCTCACAATGCTATGTATTCACATTGAGATAACTGCTTATGCAGCTGGGTTTCCCCATTCGGAAATCCAAGACTCGAGTGGCTCTTACTGCCTCGTCTTGGCTTATCGCAAGTTAGTACGTCCTTCATCGCCTCTGACTGCCCAGGCATCCACCGTGTACGCTTAGTCACTTAACCATACAACCCCAAGAGGTTTCGTATGTTCAAACAACCAAGGTTGTCTATCTGAGTTGTGATAGACGTTGTTTTGCCGGACTTCTTACACAAGACACTTGAATGTGTGTTGCTTGAGAACTCGTTCCTACTCGTTAGAGTAGAAACTATAAATCAATCGTTCGATTGAATTTACTAGTCAGCTTTCCAGATTGTTAAAGAGCATAACGCAAAAGCGTTAATCAATAACGGGTGTTATTGATTAGCACTCTTGCCTGTTCCAAAACCATTTCACCAAGCAATCTGTGTGGACACTGCGTCAAAAGCGCAGTCATATCGTTAAGGAGGTGATCCAGCCCCAGGTTCCCCTAGGGCTACCTTGTTACGACTTCACCCCAGTCATGAACCACACCGTGGTAAACGCCCTCCCGAAGGTTAAGCTATCTACTTCTGGTGCAGCCCACTCCCATGGTGTGACGGGCGGTGTGTACAAGGCCCGGGAACGTATTCACCGTGGCATTCTGATCCACGATTACTAGCGATTCCGACTTCATGGAGTCGAGTTGCAGACTCCAATCCGGACTACGACGTACTTTGTGGGATTCGCTCACCATCGCTGGTTGGCCGCCCTCTGTATACGCCATTGTAGCACGTGTGTAGCCCTACTCGTAAGGGCCATGATGACTTGACGTCGTCCCCACCTTCCTCCGGTTTATCACCGGCAGTCTCCCTGGAGTTCCCGCCATTACGCGCTGGCAAACAAGGATAGGGGTTGCGCTCGTTGCGGGACTTAACCCAACATTTCACAACACGAGCTGACGACAGCCATGCAGCACCTGTCTCAGAGTTCCCGAAGGCACCAATCCATCTCTGGAAAGTTCTCTGGATGTCAAGAGTAGGTAAGGTTCTTCGCGTTGCATCGAATTAAACCACATGCTCCACCGCTTGTGCGGGCCCCCGTCAATTCATTTGAGTTTTAATCTTGCGACCGTACTCCCCAGGCGGTCTACTTAACGCGTTAGCTCCGAAAGCCACTCCTCAAGGGAACAGCCTCCAAGTAGACATCGTTTACGGCGTGGACTACCAGGGTATCTAATCCTGTTTGCTCCCCACGCTTTCGCATCTGAGCGTCAGTCTTTGTCCAGGGGGCCGCCTTCGCCACCGGTATTCCTTCAGATCTCTACGCATTTCACCGCTACACCTGAAATTCTACCCCCCTCTACAAGACTCTAGCCTGCCAGTTCCAAATGCTATTCCGAGGTTGAGCCCCGGGCTTTCACATCTGGCTTAACAAGCCGCCTGCATGCGCTTTACGCCCAGTAATTCCGATTAACGCTCGCACCCTCCGTATTACCGCGGCTGCTGGCACGGAGTTAGCCGGTGCTTCTTCTGTAGGTAACGTCAAACAATGCCGCTATTAACGACACTGCCTTCCTCCCTACTGAAAGTGCTTTACAACCCGAAGGCCTTCTTCACACACGCGGCATGGCTGCATCAGGGTTTCCCCCATTGTGCAATATTCCCCACTGCTGCCTCCCGTAGGAGTCTGGACCGTGTCTCAGTTCCAGTGTGGCTGATCATCCTCTCAGACCAGCTAGGGATCGTCGCCTAGGTGAGCCGTTACCCCACCTACTAGCTAATCCCACCTGGGCCAATCTTGGCGCGAGAGGCCCGAAGGTCCCCCTCTTTGGTCCGTAGACGTTATGCGGTATTAGCCATCGTTTCCAATGGTTATCCCCCACACCAAGGCATGTTCCCAGGCATTACTCACCCGTCCGCCGCTCGTCATCTCCAAAAGCAAGCTTTTGGAATGTTACCGCTCGACTTGCATGTGTTAGGCCTGCCGCCAGCGTTCAATCTGAGCCATGATCAAACTCTTCAATTAAAGTTTTTGTGTTTCCGAAGAAACGGCTCAGTGATTACTGATAAATTGACTGTGCCGGTATTGCTACCGATTTGGTCACTCAGTTCACTGATTTAAATCTTTTGACTAAATCTTTTCACGAGTGCCCACACAGATTGCATGGTCAAATTGTTAAAGAACAATCGCGACGTTTATCGCGACAAGGCTGCGGATAATACCCACATCACCTTTTAGTGTCAACGCATTTCTCAAGAAAGTTTATCGACACAACCAAAAGAACTTATCTTCAATATCGAACCGTTCTCGTTGGTATGAGACGCATTATAGGCTTACCCTGACAGAACACAAGCTCAAATACAGGCACTTTTCACCAGTTGCTGATAAAAAGGACACGTAAACGGTAAAAGATACAAAATAGACACACCAAGCAGCCTTAATATCAATCAGGGCTGATACTTTCATTTAAAAACCAACTATTACGAGATGAATTTATGGGAGAAAGGAGATATCAATATGCCAAAATAAAATATCACCATTAATTAATAATCTTCCGCTCAAGTAGAACAGTCATACATTGCTCTACTATATCTTCTATAGCGTAAGCATCAGACAAAAGATGAATGTCAGGCTGCAGCGGTACTTCATAGCCTGAATCAATACCAGTAAGGCCCTTTAGTTGACCATTTCGAGCTTTTTTATAGAGCCCTTTTGGATCGCGCTTTTCACACTCAGCCAGCGACGTATCAACAAATACTTCAATATATTCGTTAGCACCAAATTTTTCCTTTACCTGCAAGCGCTCAGTTCGACACGGAGATACAAATGCAGCCAAAACGATAAGCCCTGCATCAAGCATCAAATGTGCTACCTCTCCAATACGCCGAATATTCTCCCTTCTATCTTCTGATGAAAACCCCAAATCTTTACACAGGCCATGCCGAACGTTATCCCCATCAAGAAGATAAGTATGATACCCCAACGCCACCAGCCTCGACTCCAATGCCCCAGCTATTGTCGACTTACCCGAACCACTCAATCCAGTGAACCACAAAACACAGGGCTGCTGCTGTTTTTGATTAGCCCTAAAATTCTTATCAACCTGATATTGGTGCCAAACAATATTCTCATCTTGCCGTACATCAACCATGATACTTACCATCAACTCCGTTTGATTTAGTTACGTAAAGGGAAACAAATAAGGGATCAACACCAACACCACGGCAGAATAGACGCACGATATTGGCAATCCAACTCGTAAGTAGTCGGTCAGCTTGTAGTTGCCAACGCTATACACCAAGAGATTGGTCTGATAGCCATAAGGCGATATAAAACTGGCACTGGCACCAAATAATATCGCCATGATAAAAGGCATAGGATCAACGCCGTAGCTTAGAGCCAAACTATAGGCTATCGGGAAGGCTAGAGCTGCTGCTGCATTATTCGTGACCAATTCCGTTAGAACCAAGGTCAGTAAATACACGGCAATCAATGCACCATACATCCCCTCCGATTCAAACCCTGAGATCAGCAACGCCCCCATTCGTGCAGACAGACCACTTGAGATCATCAATTGGGCCAACGATAACGCGGAGCCTACGATCACGATGATATCGATGGGAAAGCGCCGCCGAAGCTCGGCAAATGAAATAACCCCCAACGCGATCAAACCGACAAGATACAAGGCAAGACCTTTAATAATCGGTAACACGCCAATTAATGCAGCCCCAATAACGGATGCAAACCCTAACAAAACCCAACAACTCTTTTTGCTATCAAGCTTCGCACTGGAATCCAATCCATTAACCAGAACAAACTCACGATTGAGCTGCTGCTTTTTCTCATAGAACGTTTTCCCTGGCACAACCACCAACGTATCACCGGCATGTAATTCTATATTTCCCAAACCACCAGCCAATCTCTCATGACCACGACGGATAGCAACAACAACGGCATCAAAATGCTCCCTAAACCTGACGTCCTTCAGTGTGCTTCCCCGTATTCCTGCAGAATGGCTTACGATAGCCTCAACCATCGATTGACCGTTCATATGATGCTGACCAAAAAACTCTACGCCTTCTATTTCCTGTAATGTTGCGACACTCTCTATATCGCCACAAAATAAAAGGATGTCGCCAGCCTCAATCCGGGTATCAGGGCACACCGGAGCAAACTGCTGACCATCTCGAATAATTTCCGCCAGAAACAAACGTCTCAAGGCTCGCAGTCCATTTTCAGCCACCGTTTTCCCCACCAGAGCAGAGTTCGCCTTTACACGGGCCTCGAGAAAATACGAAAGTTCATCCTGCACCTGATCGTCATATACCGGGAGCAAATAACTCAGAGGGATTAAAATGGCGAGGCCTACCACTAAGACAGCCAAACCAATCGCTGTCGGAGCAAAGAAGCCCAAACTCGGCAACCCGGCATCTTCGACAAAGCTATTAATGATCAAATTTGTCGATGTACCAATGAGGGTCAAGGTTCCCCCCAAAATAGCGGTATACGACAACGGGATCAGCAATCGGGATGGCGCATGCCGTTGATTGCGCTTAATAGCACCAATCAACGACACCACTACGGCCGTATTGTTAGTGAACGATGACAAAAACGCCGTCGATAACCCCAGCTTGGCTATCACAGAGGATTGCCCTCCATGGGATATCTGCTTGCCCACCCAACTCACCAATCGCGTTTTTTCCAGGGCAATAGAAACAAGGATGAGCAATACCAAGGTCAGTAATGATGAGTTGGTGAAGTTACCGGCCAGTGCCGCCAGATCAATCAAACCACACTGAAAACCAATAAATGCCGCTCCCGCAAACAAGTATGCCGGTTTGATCCGCGTTGCCAGCAGGCAAAACACAATCCCAACCAACATTGATAGAACGATCCCTTGTTCCCATCCCATTCGAAAGCCCCTTACTACAGGCTGATATCTTTCGCATCCCAATGTGGGAAATGCTTGCGAACCAAGGCATTCAGCTCAATTTCAAATGCACTGAAAGTAGCCGATGTATTCTGCGTCTTGCTATTTACAGCCTCTCTGATCATCCCGGCCCCCACAGTAACATTCGTCAAGCGATCGATAACGATAAAGCCTCCCGTATCGGGGCAATCGTGATACGCATCAACCGCAACGGCCTCCGTCAACCTCAACTCACACAGCCCGATACCGTTAAGCGGCAATTGCTCAGTGTCGAAGTGCTGAATTGTATTGATGTCTACTTGATGACGGATTGCCTCAACAATACCTACCGTTTTCTTACCTGCAATTTTGATATCATAGTGCTGGCCCGTTTCTAATGGGGATTCGGCCATCCAAACAACATCGGCCAATAAATGGTGGCTCAGAGGGACTTGGCTTTGCGCAGCAACCAACGTATCACCTCGACTAATATCAATCTCATCCGCCAACGTGATAATTACGGCCTGTCCGGCAAAGCCTTCTAGCAAGTCCCCATCGAAAGTCACAATCCGCTCGACCTTTGACAGCTTGCCCGATGGCAGAGCCTTAATTTCATCGCCAACCTTGATACTCCCTGCGGCAACCGTCCCGGCAAATCCTCGAAAATCCAAATTGGGACGACTGACATACTGGACGGGGAATCTGAACTCTCCCAATACCCTGCGACTACCAATCTCTACCGTTTCCAGAAGCTCCAACAAAGAAGCCCCCTGATACCATGGTGTCTGATCACTGAGATCTACGACATTGTCCCCTTCAAGGGCAGACAGAGGGACCAAGTGAATATCCAATGATGGATTCAGCTTTTCTGCAAACGACAAGTATTCATCCCGGATCTCTTCAAATCGCTGCTGCTCAAAATCCACCAAATCCATCTTGTTTACAGCCACAATAAAATGGCGAATCCCCAGCAGGCTTGCGATATACGAATGACGACGGGTCTGATCCAGCACTCCTTTGCGCGCATCAATCAAAATGACGGCGACATCACAGGTAGAAGCTCCAGTAGCCATGTTCCGGGTATACTGCTCGTGGCCCGGTGTATCGGCGATAATAAACTTACGCTTTTGGGTTGAAAAATACCGATAAGCCACATCAATAGTTATTCCCTGCTCTCGCTCAGCCTGAAGCCCATCAACCAACAGCGCCAAGTCAGGCTTATCACCCGTAGTACCGACCTTTTGGCTATCTGCATGGATAGCCGCGAGCTGATCTTCATAAATTTGCTGAGAGTCATGCAACAAGCGTCCAATCAAAGTACTCTTGCCATCATCCACCGAGCCGCACGTCAGAAAGCGCAGCAAAGATTTGTTCTGATGCTGATCGAGATAGGCCTCGATACCAAGCTCTGCCACCTGCTGTTCAATAGCACTGTTCATGTTTCTCTCCCTAGAAATATCCCTGACGCTTCTTCAATTCCATCGATCCCGACTGATCGTGGTCGATTGCTCGCCCCTGCCGCTCACTCGATGTCGCCACCAGCATTTCCTCTATAATTTCAGGCAATGTCGCGGCCGTTGATTCAATGGCCCCCGTCAACGGATAACACCCCAGCGTTCTAAAGCGGACGCTCTTTTGCTCAATGTTTTCATCTGGACGCAGCTCCATCCGCTTGTCATCAACCATGATCAGCATACCGTCACGATCAACCACTGGACGGACGGCAGAAAGATATAGGGGCACGATATCTATCCCTTCCAAATAGATGTATTGCCAAATATCCAGTTCGGTCCAATTTGAAAGCGGAAATACGCGAATACTCTCGCCTTTGTTGATCTGTCCGTTGTAGGTTTTCCAAAGCTCCGGCCGCTGATTTTTCGGGTCCCATGTATGGTTCTGATCGCGAAAAGAATAAACGCGCTCCTTGGCACGCGATTTCTCCTCGTCACGCCGCGCACCACCAAACGCCGCATCAAAACCATACTTGTCCAATGCCTGCTTCAACGCCTGCGTCTTCATGATATCGGTATGCTTTGACGATCCATGGGTAAAAGGGCCTACCCCCATCGCCAATCCTTCTTGGTTTTGGTGTACCAGCAACTCGAAGCCATATTTTTCTGCTGTGCGATCCCGAAAACTAATCATGTCGCGGAACTTCCACCCCGTATCGACATGCAATAACGGAAATGGGATCTTCCCAGGATAAAACGCCTTGCGCGCCAGATGCAGCATGACCGATGAATCTTTGCCGATGGAATACATCATCACCGGGTTATCAAATTCCGCAGCGACTTCACGGATAATATGGATACTTTCCGCTTCCAGCTGCTTTAGATGGGTCAATCGTTTCGGGTCCATTACTCTCTCCATATTTATGCCAGCTTCACCACAGTTGAATGTTGCCCTTCACCGTTAAGCAATGGCTGCTCCTGCTTTTTGAACCACTGCAGTTTTTCTGAAAGGTTGACCACTTCCCCTACCACAATCAAAGACGGGGAAGCAGCATGCTGAGCCAATTGTGCCAATTCAGACAATTGCCCTTTGTAGATACGTTGATCAGACTGGGTTCCCCGTTCAATGATCGCCACGGGGGTATCGGGTCTTCTGCCATGATGAATCAATTCTTGCTGGATATCCTGAGACTTCATCAGCCCCATATATATCACCAGAGTCTGTTTGCTCCGTGCGAGCGCGCTCCAATCCAGCGCCCCGCTCCCCGGTTTAAGATGCCCGGTGATAAACATAGCTGTCTGAGCATAATCTCGGTGAGTCAGCGGGATCCCGGCATAAGCGGTCGCTCCGGCGGCCGCAGTAATACCGGGGACCACTTCAAACGGGATCCCTGCATCAGCAAGAACCTCTAGCTCTTCGGCTCCTCGGCCAAAGATAAAAGGGTCTCCCCCCTTTAGCCGCACCACCCGTTTGCCCTGACGGGCATAATCCACCAGCAGTTGATTGGTTTGTTCTTGAGGAACGCTATGATGACCAGCTCGTTTGCCGACACAGACCTGTTCGGCATCACGCCTGACGAGCTCCATCACGGCATCCGACACCAAATAATCGTAAAGAACCACATCGGCCTGCTGCATCAGCTGCAATGCTCTCAACGTCAGCAACCCGGCATCCCCAGGGCCGGCTCCGACCAAAGCCACTTCGCCTTCTGCCTTTGTGTTTTGCGTCTGCAGCTCTAGCTGCCGTTTGGCATCATCAATACGTCCGGCTGCGACCAAAGAGGCAAACCTCCCATTGAAGGCCTGCTCCCAAAATTGGCGACGAGCTGAAAGAGACTTAATTTTTTGGGATAGACGCTGACGAAACAGGCCGGCAACACTCGCCATCGTACCGAGATGCTGCGGCAGAATCGTTTCAATCTTTTCTCGGAGCAAGCGCGCCAATACAGGCGCCTTACCTGAAGATGAAATAGCAACAATAATAGGAGAGCGATCTACGATGGAAGGAACAATGAAACTGCAACGCTGGGTATCATCAACAACATTAACCAATACCTGACGCTGATTGGCCGACTGGTACACCAATGCATTGACCGACTTTTGATCGGTTGCCGCGATAGCCAGAAATATCCCCTGAAGGTCTTTAGGGGAAAACTCTGCGCCCAGATAAGTCATCTGGCCATTGTCGAATGCAGTCTGAAACTCATGGGATAATAAAGGAGCAATAACCCGCACATCAGCCCCCGCTTTCATTAGCATACGAGCTTTACGCCAGGCAACCTCACCGCCGCCAACAACAAGGCAAGGTCGGCGACGCAAGTCCGCAAATATAGGCAAGTAATCCATCACACCAAAGCTCCCGAATAATATTTATAGAAGCACTATAGTTGGGCGTAGATATGACCTGAAATTCTAAAATTTCATTTTTTATTCCAAATTTGTTATTTCAAGGATAGATTGCCCTTGAGACAGACAACCGCAAAGTTTCAACAGCTAATATCCTGTTTTATCAAGCTTTGTTAGTTCGTTTTCAACTAAGCTATCACTTTTTCGCCTATTCGAATCCGATCCATCACTCCTCGCCTTCCAACACATTCCTTATGCATCAGATTAAACATGAGATGCAATTTGAGACTCAACGCACAATAGTGGTGTTATGAGCAGAGCTGCTTTCACTTAAGCTGTTACAATTTTCACGCTTCCTGTTTCTGTTATCTCGGAGAACATAATGAAACTCTCAGCAAAACCGTTATCTCTCGCAATTCTTGGCGGTATGCTTGCTATGGCTGGTCCTGCCGCAGCCGATACCATCAAACTACGTATCCTTGAAACATCAGATATTCACACCAATGTCATGGACTATGACTACTACAAGGATAAGCCAACCCAGAAAACCGGGCTGGTTCGCACCGCTACACTGGTCAAGCAAGCTCGTGCTGAAGTAACCAATAGCATCCTTGTCGATAACGGAGACCTGATCCAAGGAAGCCCGATGGGCGACTACATGGCAGCCAAAGGCCTGAAAAACGGTGACGTCCATCCTGTTTACAAAGCGATGAACCAGCTTGACTACGAAGTAGGTAACATCGGCAACCACGAATTCAACTATGGTCTGGACTTCCTGAACAAAGCCATTGCCGGAGCTGAATTCCCATACGTCAATGCCAACGTCTACGATCTAGAAACAGGAGAACCACTGTTCCAGCCGTACATCATCAAATCCCATCAGTTTGTTGATACCGACGGCAACAGCCACGAAGTCAAAGTCGGCTATATCGGCTTTGTCCCGCCTCAAATCATGGTGTGGGATAAACAGAACCTCGAAGGCAAAGTGAAAGCTGCGGACATCAAAGCATCTGCTGAAAAATACGTGCCACAAATGAAAGCCGAGGGCGCCGATATCATTGTGGCGATCCCGCATTCAGGCGTATCAGCGGACCCATACAAGGCAATGGCAGAAAACTCTGTCTACTACCTCACAGAGGTTGACGGTATCGATGCGATTGCCTTTGGCCACTCACACGCCGTATTCCCGAGCAAGTCATTTGCCAACCTGCCTAACAGCGATATTGAGAAAGGAACCATCAACGGAACCCCGGCCGTAATGCCAGGCCGCTGGGGCGATCACCTTGGCGTGATGGATTTGGTACTTGAGAAGAAAGGCGACAGCTGGGCGGTTACCTCCGCACAGACAGAAGCACGACCGATTTTCGACCCTATCAACAAAAAACCTCTTGTAGAGGCCGATAGCAATCTGGTCAACGCGGTTAAAGAAGATCATAAAGGCACCCGTGAATTCGTTAACCAGCCAATCGGCAAGGCGAGCGACATCATGTACAGCTTCCTCGCTCTGGTTCAAGATGATCCGACGGTACAAATTGTCAACCTGGCCCAGAAAGACTATGTAGAGCGCTTTATCCAAGGCGATCCTGATCTTGACGGCATCCCGGTATTGTCTGCCGCAGCACCGTTCAAAGCCGGCGGCCGAGGTAACGATCCAACGAACTTCACCGAGGTGGAATCGGGCCAGCTGACCTTCCGTAACGCAGCAGACCTTTACCTCTACCCAAATACACTGGTTGCAATGAAAGTAACCGGCAAAGAACTGAAAGAATGGCTGGAATGCTCAGCCGGCCAGTTCAACCAAATTGACCTAAACAGCACCGCTCAGCAGGGACTTATTAACTGGGACGGTTTCCGTACCTACAATTTCGATGTTATTGATGGCGTAAACTACAACATCGATATTTCGCAACCCGCTCGTTTTGACGGTGACTGCAAGCTGATCAACAAAAACGCAGAGCGAATCAAGGATCTGACATTCAACGGCAAACCTGTTGACCCTAAGCAGCCGTTCTTGATTGCAACCAACAACTACCGCGCATACAGTGCCAAGTTCCCGGGTACCGGCGAGAAGTTCATTGCCTTTGCATCGCCTGACGAAAACCGCACTGTACTGGCCGACTACATCAGCCGCGTCAGCAAAGAGCAGGGACAAGTTGTACCGAGTGCCGATAACAACTGGCACTTCACTCCGCTCAAGAGCGACAAGAAGCTGAACATCACCTTCGAAACCTCACAGGGCGAAAAAGCAGCCGAGTTTATCAAAACCAAAGGCCAATACCCGATGAAGCAGGTCGACACCGACAAGATCGGTTTTGCCATTTACCAAATCGACCTACAAAATCAAAAGTAAGCCTATCACGCTCAAATCTCCCCATACCGCGGCAATGCCGCGGTATTTTTTTGCTATGATGGCTGCACAACAGACATAAATACAGCACATCCCATGAACACGCCTCTAGAGCTCTTTCTCCACCATCTCGGCGCCTCAAAAAAAGATATCGAAAATACGCTAATCAATGCCGAGCTTCTTGATCTTCCGACACGCCACGTCCTTCTCCATCAGGGGGAAATTCCCAGCCATGGCTTCTTTCTGCTCAATGGGATCTGCCATGCATGCTACCTCACAGCTGAGGGTAAACAATTTAGCAAGGAGTTCTATTGGGATCAGGATGTAATGATTGGCTTCGAGAGTCTAATTGGAAACGAGCCCTCCCCCTTTCTTCTCGAAACCCTATCGGCAAGCCAATTGCTCGCGATCCCCATGTCCCTCATCCACCAATGGCGAAATGAGAACAACCCGCTTTATATTCGGCTTATCGAACGCCAACTCCGTTACAAGGAGCAAAAAGAACGTTTTATGCTAATACATACCCCTGAAGCGCGTTACCAGTTGTTCACCGAACATTTTGCAGAGCTGCTGCCCCGCCTTGCCGATTACCAGATAGCTTCTTACCTCGGTATTACCCCCACCAGCCTTAGCCGAATCAAGCAACGCGTGGGAGCTACCGAATAACCCTCCAATAGCGGGGGAAGAAAAGATATTTACAATAGTTAATGCCTCCCGTTGTCGCCAACGGTAATCTGGGCAGATCCCCTGCCAACAACACGAGAGAATAAACATGCCAACTGCGCCAGCAATACAATGGCAGTGCTTGCCGTTTAACCAACTGACAACCGACCAGCTCTACGAACTACTCAAAATCAGGGTTGATGTTTTTGTCGTCGAACAGAACTGCCCATACCCAGAGCTGGACGAACATGACCGTACCCCGGGCACGCATCACCTCCTCGGCTATCTGGATAACCAGCTTGTCGCCTATCTCCGCCTGCTGCCTCCCGGTGCGACCTATCCCAATGTCAGTATCGGCAGGGTACTGACCACCATGCCCGCGCGAGGTACTGGCATCGGCCATGATCTGATCCGAGAAGGGTTGAGCTGTGCTGAAAAGCTCTGGCCGGACAACACCATAGAGATCGGCGCCCAGTCACACCTCCAGAAATACTACGCCGGTTACGGCTTTATCCCGACCTCAGAGGAATACCTCGAAGACGGCATTCCGCATATCGACATGCAACTAGCAAAAAAGCACAGACACGACTGACAGATACAAAAAAGGCCGCAGTGCGGCCTTTTTTAGCAACAACGAAATACTTCCGCCATAACAGCAAGCCTTAGTCGTAATGACGAACAAACTTGCCATTTTGGTTACGGAGAAACAACACGGGCTTGCCATCGCGCCCTTCTACTTGCAAACCAGCCAATGCCCCATCAGACGACAGTTTGTATCGCACTAACTGACCGGCCTTAACATGGCTAAGCGGCTTGTCGGCCCCTTCGATTTCAACAACCGCGTACAAATCAGACTCAGGCAATGTGTTTTCCCTGAATACCTGCGCAAGGGTATCTCCCTGCTTGACCTTGTATGACATCCACTTGTCACTAGCCTGTCGCGCGACCGGTTTTGCAACCGGCTCATCAACAACGGGCTCATTGGTAACTGACTCAACTTGACGACGAACTGGTGAAAGCGGTTCTGGCCGTTTCTCATAGGCATTCCGTAGATCCGGCTTATCCTCGGAGAGATCTAGCACCAAATCCCTACGCACCGTTTCATTTGCACCATCCGGTACAGGCAGGCTCGTCGGCATAATCAGCAACACCGCTACCACTGGCACCAATATTGACAACGCCCTACGATGCAATTTAGGCAGCGCCTGCCAATGCCCCTTTCCCTGAGCTAGGCTTTCTCGCGCCTTTGCCTTCAATCGTAACAATGCCTCCTTATCAAAGGAGATACGGGGCCATGAGAATTCACTCTTATTCTTTGAACGGCGTTTTGCCTGTCCCATAAACAACACTCCGGTACTTAGCATTAACACTGTTAATTAACAGCTTGTCACAATGGTTTACCCTCAGGGGGGGAAACTGTTATCCTGCTTGCCTTATTCACTCTACCAAAGAGAAGTCACTATGTCTGACGTTAAACTAGATACAGTTGAAACAAAAGCAAGTTACGGTATCGGCCTACAAATGGGCCAGCAGCTAGCTCAAAGCGGTCTAGAAGGCCTAAACGTTGCAGCTATCGCTAAAGGTATCGCAGCTTCACTGGCTGGCGAAATGCCAGAAATCGAAGTTGATGACATCAACAACGCACTTCGTGACCTACACATGCGCGCAGAAGAAGCTCGTCAGGAACAAGCAAAAGCAGCAGCAGCAGATGGCGAAGCGTTCCTACAAGATAACGCACTACGTCCAGAAGTAACAGTGACTGAATCAGGCCTACAGTACGAAGTACTGGTTGCAGGCAACGGCGAAATCCCAACAGCAGACAAGACTGTTCGAGTTCACTACCACGGCGAGCTCATTGACGGCACTGTATTCGACAGCTCTGTAAAACGCGGCCAGCCAGCAGAATTCCCAGTAACCGGCGTAATCAAAGGCTGGGTTGAAGCCCTTCAGCTAATGCCAGCAGGCTCAAAGTGGAAACTATACATCCCACAAGATCTTGCTTACGGCGAGCGTGGCGCAGGTGCCGCTATTCCTCCGTACGCTGCTCTTGTGTTCGAAGTAGAACTACTAGACATCCTGTAATTCACAGGGAATCCAGAGACGGTGCCCAGGCACCGTTTCTTTTTCCGCAAACCTTATCATACCCCATCCTATCCCTGATTCGTCACGTTGCGATACCTTGCGCTTTATTTTGGTACGCCTGCCGCATTCCTAACTAAGATTAAGTTATCCAAGCACATACCCACCAAGGGAGGATAACCATGACATACCACGGATTTAGGCATCGCCTTATCACCTGTACCACTATTGCCCTACTAGCCACCACACCACCAGCATTCGCATTCAGCCTGTCCGACCTATTCGGTGGTGACGAAAAAGAAGCGGCAACCGAAGCCATTAGCAACAACCCTCTGACATCCCTACTCAGCAGCCAGCTGGGGATCTCACCGGAACAAGCTGCCGGAGGGGCGGGTGCTCTGCTGTCTGTGGCCGCCAGTCAACTTTCAGGAGATCAAGCTGCCGAACTGGCAAATATGATCCCCGGCGTCGAAGGCCTAACCGATCAACTCCCCCCCGGTGTCGGAGCCCTGCTGGGCAATATGGACACTATCAACCAAATCTTCAGTGCGCTGGGAATGGATGCCAGCATGGTGACGCAATTCATACCTGTGGTTTTGCAATTCCTCGGTGATCAAGGCGCTAGCGCCGGCCTACTCGATAGCCTAGGTAGCATTTGGAAAACCGCACAATAGGATGACAGGATATTTAGCCCCGCAAGATACCGCTACCGGGCCGAACTTCTGTCAACCAGATGTCAAAAAGCCTTACCAGAACAATCAGGTAAGGCTTTTAAATAACGGTATTAGAAACTAAATCCCCGAACCATCGGCTTCTCTATCATCCTCATGCAACCCGCACTCTCGCTTGAGGCCAAAGAACCGCGTTTCTTCTTCACTCATACCCGGCTCCCATTTGCGTGTCGTATGGGTATCTCCCACCGACAGATACCCTTGCTCCCGCAACGGATGATAAGGCAGTGAATAATGCTCAAGATAACGCTCGATATCGTCGTTGTCCCAGTCAATGAGTGGCAAGAACTTGAATACACCATTCTGGATTGCTAGCACTGGCAATGAGGCCCGACTCTGTGACTGCTCGCGCCTCAGCCCAGAAAACCAGCTCTGAACATTGAGCTCATCCAATGCGCGTCGCATCGGCTCAACCTTGTTAAGGCGGTTATAACGACTGATCCCCTCCAACCCCTGCTCCCAGAGCCGACCATAGCGGGACTCCTGCCACTGTGGCGTCAACGCCGAACGGTACACATGCAAATTCAAATGAAGCCTGTCGGTCAAATGATCAATGAATTGGTATGTCTCGGCAAACAGGTAACCGGTATCGGTTAAAATCACAGGGATATCCGGCTTTTCCTTTGTCACCATATGCAGCATAACCGCAGACTGAATACCGAAACTCGACGCCAGAGCAAACTCCCCCGGCAAAGACTCCAGAGCCCAACGAATACGCTGCTGCGGGGACATCCCCTCTAACTCGGCATTGACCTGTGCCAACTGCAGAATCTGCTCTACCTTGTTTTCGTTCAGCAAATTAGAAAAGTTAACATCAGGCATAGAAATCCCTCTTCGACACTTCAACCGGCGCAATCACACCAACCCGTACCACGAAATCCCCAAAACCTTCGCCCTCCTGACGCTCGCTAGCCCAACGCCCGACCAAGCTGTCCATCTCCGCAAGAATCTGCTCGACGGTAATATTCTCCCGGTACATTTTAGGAATGCGCGTTCCATTACGGTTCCCGCCCAAATGCAAGTTATAACGACCGGGTGCTTTGCCTACCAATCCAACCTCGGCCAGCATGGCCCGTCCACATCCATTAGGGCAGCCGGTCACACGCAGGATAATATTCTCTTCCTCCGGCAGGCCGTGCTTTTCCAACACCTGCTCCACATCCGTCACAAACTCCGGTAAGAATCGCTCGGCTTCTGCCATCGCCAGCGGACAAGTTGGCAATGACACACAGGCCATTGAATTTTTCCGCTGCTCGCTGATCCCATCATCAATCAGCCCGTGCTCACGCGCGATCTTTTCAATGTTCGCCTTTTCCTCGGCAGGGACACCAGCCACAATCAGATTTTGGTTGGCCGTCATCCGGAAGTCTCCCCGGTGAACCTTGGCAATTTCCGCCACGCCAGTTTTCAGCGGCTTACCGGGGTAGTCCAGCAAGCGCCCATTCTCAATAAACAGCGCCAAATGATGCTTACCATCAATCCCTTCGACCCATCCCAACCTATCGCCCCGGTCGGTAAACTCATACGGGCGACTAGGGGCAAACTCAATCCCGGCACGCTTTTCCACTTCCGCTTTGAACACATCGCTGCCGACGCGATCCAAGGTATACTTGGTCTTGGCATTCTTGCGGTTTGAACGGTTACCCCAATCACGCTGCGTCGTGACAACCGCTGCCGCGACATCCAGTGTTTTATCGACCGGAACAAATCCAAAATCGTCGGCACGGCGCGGGTAGGTCGACTTGTCGCCATGCGTCATCGCTAGGCCGCCGCCAACCAATACGTTAAATCCCACCAGCTTGCCGTCTTCTGCTATCGCGATGAAATTCAAATCATTGGCGTGCACATCCACATCATTCTGCGGCGGGATCACCACGGTTGTTTTGAACTTACGCGGCAAGTAGGTACTGCCCAGGATCGGCTCCTCATCCGTGGTTTCGAGCTTCTCGCCATCCAGCCAAATCTCCGCATAAGCACGCGTTTTCGGTAACAAGTGCTCACTGATCTTCTTCGCCCACTCATAAGCCTCCTGATGGAGCGCCGATTCAACCGGGTTGGTCGTACAAAGCACGTTACGGTTCACGTCACCGGCAGTGGCAATCGAATCGATACCAATTTGATGAAGCGTCTGGTGCATTAGCTTGATATTGGGCTTGAGCACCCCATGAAACTGGAACGTCTGACGGGTGGTCAAACGAATACTGCCGTACATCGTATGCTCGTCGGCAAACTTATCGATGGCCAGCCACTGTGACGGGGTGATCACACCTCCAGGCATACGGGCGCGCAACATGACATTATGGAGCGGTTCGAGTTTTTGCTTGGCACGCTCCGCACGAATATCACGGTCATCTTGTTGGTACATGCCATGGAAGCGAATAAGCTGGAAATTATCAGCGGTGAAGCCGCCGGTGATCCGATCATTCAAATCCGTTTCAATCGTACCGCGTAAGAAATTACTTTCTCGCTTGAGACGTTCGTTATCCGATAATTTTTGTTCGCTCATTAATACACATCCTTTTGATAACGCTTGCTCTTACGCAGTTCATTCAAGTATTGCTCGGCCTGCTCGCGGGTTTTCTGCCCCTGCTGCTCAGCAATCGTCAACAGAGCATTATGGACATCCTTGGCCATGTGATTGGCATCCCCGCATACATACACATGCGCGCCATCTTGCAACCATTGCCACACTTCCGCCGCATGTTCGAGCAACCGGTGCTGGACATACACTTTCTCCACCTGATCACGGCTGAAAGCCACATCCAAGCGATGCACAACCCCGCTCTTCAGGTATTTCTGCCACTCCACCTGATAGAGAAAATCTTCGGTAAACGTACGATCGCCAAAGAACAGCCAGTTCTTGCCTTTCGCCTCACGGTTGTCACGCTCTTGTACAAAGGCTCGAAATGGCGCAATTCCCGTTCCGGGGCCAATCATGATCACCGGCGTATTGTCATCGGCAGGCAACTTGAAGTGATTGTTCGTTTCAACATACACCTTTACCTTGCCGCCTTCTTCCAGACGCTGTACCAGATAACTTGATGCCCCGCCCTGACGAGTTTCATCGCCTTTGGCGTATTCCACTAGCCCCACGGTCAAGTGGACTTCCTCTCCCACTTCTTCCTGACTGGATGCGATGGAGTACAAACGTGGCGTTAAGCGACGTAGCAAGCCAACCAGCTGGGCGGCATCTAATGTGGCTTTCTTCTCCCCAAGTACATCGACCACTTGAGTATTGGCGGCATACTCACGCAATTTTTCTTTGTCTTCTGCCAGCTTCGCGAGTTTCTTACTGCCAGACAGCTCGGCATAGCGCGTGACAAATTGAGGGTTTGACGTTGTGATCTCATAATGGCCAACCAATGCCTCACGCACCGCCAAGCTCTGACCATCAACCTCAACCACTTCATCCCCTTTCAGGCCAACCTTAGCCACAATGGCATCGGCCAAAGCGGAATCATTGGCATACCACACACCAAGAGCATCCCCCGGTTGATAAGCAATCCCCGACCCTTCGAGATCAATTTCCACATGGCGAACATCCTTCCCGGAATGTCGACCGGTAATCTTCTGACTAGTTAATAACGTGGCCGAATAGGGATTTTGCTTATTGTACGTCACTGCCGTCGTCGCTTGGCCGATCGGAAGCTGAACCACCTCAGCCGGGCAGCTATTAAGGGTTTGTGCCACGGTGTCGAGCGCCTTGGCTCGCCACTGTGCGGCAGGGGCATCATAATCAACATCGCAATCAAGGCGCTCCAAAAAGGATGACGCGCCAAGTTTGGCTAAGTATTCATCGAAATCTTTTGCGGTCTGACAGAAAAACTCATAACTCGAATCCCCCAAACCAATAACCGCATACTGCAGGTTAGGGAGCTTAGGCGCCTTTTTAGACTGGAGAAATTCATGCAGCTCAATCGCGTCATCGGGCGCCTCCCCTTCACCGTGGGTAGAAGCCACGATGATAACGTGCGTTTCCTTGGCGAGATTCTTGCCCTTGTAATCGCCGGCAGCAAATAGTTCAGCTTGAATACCAGCCGCATCGGCCTCGGCCTTCAATACTTCGGCAACCCCTTTGGCATTACCGGTCTGCGAGGCATAAATAATGGTCAATTTTCCCGCAGGCTGAGCTGCAGAAGCGAGTGATGACGGAGAGCCTAACGTCGCTGCTCCTGGCGCCTGATCCTGACTCAGCCCCCAAAAATAGCCACTAATCCACGCCAACTGTTGCGGTGACAATTCAGCAACAGCCTGCTGAAGCTGACCAATTTGCTGGTCATTCAACGGGCTGGCCAAAGCAGAAAGTTCCTTTAGTAACATGACACGACGATCCCTATACATTGCGTAAGGGTTAGATTAGCCACTCATGGAAATAACAAGAAAGAATAGATAAGAATGTTTTATAACTTTTTGTAAGGGGAACAGGAAAACACCGGGACGGTACCCGGTGTTAGGTTTTCAATTTACACATTGATTTTAAACTAAAAATTATCGGCAATCCGGACTTGATGAAAACCCACTTCAAAAGCACGTTCGGTTGCAGTGTCTATATCTCGGTAGCACTTCTCACTACCCGCTCCATCTGTTAGCGGAACGAATCCACCTCGACGGTGACGAAACTCAACGATCCATCCATTAGCCTGAATCGACGGTTCGATAACCGCCTCCACAATATCACTTGAGTCATAAAGGCGCTGTAATTCGGTTAACGTCATCGCACATCACTCCCGATAAGCTGACCTTCTATAAAAATGGTACAAAAGATGAGAAATAGGCAACAAAAAAGCCACGACAATGCGTGGCTTTTGTTGGCATTTGAGCAATCAAACCTTAAAAGTTGATTTCAGCACCGGCAAACCAGCCATCAGACTTAAACTGACCGCCCTTGTTCACGAAATCAAAGTCATAATCCATCACGCGGTAGCCCGCACGAAGATTAAGATCAACAGCAACCATAGACAGAGACCATTTCACACCAGCCTGACCGTCAACAATGCTCGTACCGTCGTAGTCACCTACGTTTAGATCACCAAACACAGATACAGGTGTCATCGGAATACCCACTTCTACATTACCGTAGATAGTTGGCTGCCATTCGCTGAACGACTGGCCGTAGAATTTGCCCGAGTTGAACTGGGTCATCGTCAAACCTAGATCCAAAGCAATCGCATCGTTATCCAGGATTTCATAATAAGCGGTGTAATCTGTTTGGTTGAATGACACAGCACCGTTGTCGACGTCGGTATAACGAAGGCGTGCATTCGGAACTAGCGGAATAAAATGCTCAAGAGCAACGTAATAAGAGCCAGTTGTATTGCTCTCGCCGTCAACTTTGTTGTCATTGATCTTCGCGTCAGTAAACCAAGCATCAGCACCGACTTTCACGCCTAGCAAGGTAGCCGCCTGGGCCGGAACTGCGGCCGCCAAGGCAACAGCTGCTGCCACTGCAGAAAGCGCAATTTTGTTCATGTTGAGTCTCCGCTCTTTATATTGGTATTACAAAATAGGCGGAGACTATACCAAAAGCAGGTTAAAAAAACCGCATTTCATTCTATTTGCCAATGATTTATTGCTGTTAATAACCACTTCACCTGTCATCAGTACCGATCACTATCGCGAAAACGGCGCTGGCGGCTAAAACGCCCCTGGCACGTTCCACCCTGGTTACGTCGGTAAGCCCATACGACAATGGCAATAAGCAATAACCAAGGCAATAGCTTCAATACCATCCCTACCATGCCCGCCAATGCCATAACAACAAAGCCAACAGCCACCGCCAAACACACACCGGCAATGCTGACCCCGGTAAAGACCAAAACAAAAGCAAACGCAGCAACAAACAGTAATTCGATCATCATAATCCCTCTTCCCAATTGTAATAGCCGATCTAATGCATTGTTTAAGCCATCTTTTCAACAACAAAACAACCAATAAAAAATCAACGAGTTACAACAACACAAGGCAAAGCCAGATCTGCCACCGTCAAAAACATGGTCACTTTCGCCAACTTTACTGGCGAAAAAAGCCATCTTGTAATGTTCAAAGAAAGAATGACTGACACACCAAAATAGAGAGCAATAAATAGCAAAAAGGCCAAGCAATGCTTGGCCTTTTAAAATCAAAATAACTGTATGCTCAGTTAAACATCAAGATGGGCTGGGATTTTAGCCAGAGCCTGCTCAAGCACTTCAATCCCCGAACCAGGCTTGTGGGCATTTTCGCTGATATGACGGCGCCACTGGCGAGCTCCAGGCATATTCTGGAACAAGCCCAACATATGACGGCTGATATGGTTTAGGTAAGTACCGTTTGCCAATTCACGCTCGATATATGGATACATTGCCTCGACGATTTCGCGGCGCTTTTTCACCGGCTTGTCGCTGCCAAACAAACGCTGGTCGATCTCTGCCAATAAATAAGGGCTTTGATAGGCTTCACGACCAACCATTACGCCATCCATATGTTCTAGATGGCCAATAATTTCTTCCATGGTCTTAACCCCACCATTAAGTGCCATGGTCAAATGAGGAAAATCACGCTTAAGCTGATAAACACGCGGATAATCCAGCGGTGGGATTTCACGGTTTTCCTTAGGGCTAAGGCCGCTTAACCACGCTTTGCGCGCATGAATCGTAAAGTCTCGGCAGCCACCTTTTTCGCTCACAGTACCGATGAAATCAGTAAGAAATTCATACGAATCCTGATCATCAATACCAATACGAGTTTTGACAGAAACGGGAATATCAACCACTTCACGCATAGCCGCAACAGCCTGAGCAACCAAATCAGCCTCACCCATTAGGCAGGCACCAAAACGGCCATTCTGCACACGGTCTGACGGGCAACCTACATTAAGGTTGATCTCGTCATAGCCACGCTCCTGGGCCAATTTTGCACAGGTAGCCAAATCCGCAGGGTTCGAGCCCCCCAGCTGAAGGACTAACGGATGCTCTTCTTCGTTATATGCTAGGTAATCGGCTTTACCGTGAATAATCGCGCCCGTAGTCACCATCTCGGTATACAACTGGGTACGTTCGCTAATTAACCGGTGGAAGTAACGACAATGACGGTCAGTCCAATCCAGCATTGGTGCAATAGAAAAGCGACAATCAGGGTAGGCCTTTGCCTCTGTTTCGCTATTGGATGGTGCACTCACAACCACTGTACGTTCTGTCATCGAAAACCTCATCATCGACATGCTGCATTGATCATCCTATCTAGCCTGAGCCAGACAGATAGGCTTGCCCAACGGCACGCCAGTTAAAAATTAGACGCCGGATTCTACCCTATTACCGCCTTTATCCCCAAATTTTCAGAATAGCGGGTGTTCTAGCATGCCGACAACACCTCAAAAAAAGCCATCACAAAAACCAAAAAGATACAAGCAGGCCAATCAAAAACAAATTAAAACGCTTATAAATCAAAGCTATAAACTAAAATCACTGTAATGCGTACAGCTTTTTTAGCTTTAGTACAACAATAGGCCAAAAAGCTGCACATCATTATTTTAAGTTTCTTTTTCAATGCTTTACGCGCAAGATACGTACTCCAAAAACACAACATTCATATTTTTGGTGCTTTTCCACAAAAAAGCTGCACTAACACAAAGCAATCAAAAAGAACATAGCAACCTAAATACTAAACGCAAAAAGAACACCATAGGCTTAAACAATTAATAATAAAGGAAAAACACTCTCCTCGAACAGAGAAAGGTTCATCATGAAAAAAGCCCAAAAAGCTGCACGCGATCAAAAAACTTTTAAAAACAGTTAGTTATAATAAACACAATAAGCGACCGTCAAGGTGTGCAGCATATAGCTGATTTTTTAACTATAAGGTGTACATGGTGTAGGTGACCTAGCACACGCTTTTTCCTACCTATATGGCGCAATTTTTCCTAACAACAGTACCTTTGTTGGGAGATATGATAGAATGCGATACTTGTCGCTTGTATTTTGAGGTTATATGGCAAATAAGAGGCAGTTGCTGACTAAAGCACAACAACTCTGTGAGCACCGAGGCGTGAGGCTCACACCTCAACGTCTCAAGGTACTGGAACTGATCATCGAACATCATAGTTCCATCAGTGCTTACGATCTGCTTGATCAGCTCCGTGAGACCGAGCCACAAGCGAAACCACCTACGGTTTATCGGGCATTGGATTTCCTCCTAGCCCAAGGTTTCGTCCACAAGGTCGAGTCGACCAACAGTTATATAGCCTGCTGCTTGCTGGAACATGCCGATCATTGCTCCCAGCTACTTATTTGCGATAGATGTGGCGCTGTAGAAGAGTGCCATGATGAAGAGCTCGCCAAACTGCTTCGCCACCGAGCCGAGCTACGCGGCTTTGCTGTCACCCATCATGTCCTTGAAAGCCATGGTGTTTGTCAGCAATGCAATAATCAGTAACTTCCACTCAACAAAATTATAGTTAGTTATGCGTGCAGAATTCGTAAATCCTTTCCTAGCCTCTTTGCTGAATGTGCTCAAGACCATGGCCTCCATGGAACTGGCACCGCAAAAGCCCAGACTCAAACGCGACGAAGTCGCACGAGGCGACGTTTCCGGCTTGATCGGTATGGTCGGCCCTCAGACAAAAGGCTCAATGTCGATCACATTCGAAGAAGGGCTGGCGCTGGAGATTATGCAGCGTATGTTGGGAGAGCGCCCGAACGCCATCAACGAAGAAGTCACTGATATGGTTGGTGAAATCACCAACATGGTAACAGGCGGGGCAAAACGTAGCCTAGCCGACAAAGGCTATGACTTCGATATGGCAACCCCGGCCGTTGTGGCTGGTCGAGGCCATACGATTGCTCACAAATGCGAAGGCGCCATTATTATCATGCCTTTCGATTCTGAGTATGGAAAAGCATACATCGAGATTTGCTTCGAAGGATAATACCGCCTAATAATGATCAGACAGCCGGCATAGATCCGGCTTGATCCTGCGCCTCGTTCACACTATCAAACTTATCACTTTGATTTTTATGTGAACCGACCATCAATATCGAACAAAAAACTACCAACTATAATCTTTCCGATCTAGACTCAGTATGCTGCATAGGCATCAAAACACCTATAGTTCAAGTGTCGTGCCGCATGAATTCGCTTAACCAACGGCTAAGCAAGGGCATCACAATTCAAAGGAAAGATCGTAACATGAACAAACTGACTGGAACCGTAAAGTGGTTCAACGATGAAAAAGGCTTTGGCTTTATCTCAAGTGCTGATGGCAAAGACGTATTCGTACATTTCAGTGCAATTCAAGCTCAGGGAAGACGTACCCTACGTGAAGGCCAGAGTGTAGAATTTGTCGTGATTGATGGTCAGAAAGGCCCACAAGCCAGCGAAGTCATTGCGCTGTCTTAATCCACAGACACTTAAACAATATAAAAAAACGCCGCTATAAAGCGGCGTTTTTATATCCCATCAGCAGCCTATTACTGGCGCCACTGTTTAAACGCGTTGATCAAGCCATTGGTCGAACTGTCGTGGCTAGCTACAGTCTCTGCGCCATTTAGCTCAGGTAGGATCTGGTTAGCCAACTGCTTGCCAAGCTCAACACCCCACTGATCGAAACTGTAGATATTCCAGATAACACCCTGAGTGAAAATCTTGTGCTCGTACAGTGCAATCAAAGAGCCCAATACTGCAGGCGTTACTTGCTTCACCAAAATCGAGTTGGTTGGGCGATTACCGTCAAATACCTTGAACGGTACTAGCTCGGCAACCTCTTCCAGCGTCTTGCCCGCGGCTAGGAATTCCGCTTCAACCTGCTCTTTGGTCTTACCAAATGCCAACGCCTCAGTCTGAGCAAAGAAGTTAGCCATCAGTTTAGGATGGTGATCACCCAGTGGGTTGTGGCTGATTGCAGGAGCAATGAAATCACAAGGGATCAGCTTGGTACCCTGATGGATTAGCTGGTAGAACGCGTGCTGTCCGTTCGTACCCGGCTCGCCCCAGATAATCGGGCCAGTCTGATAATCAATCGGGTTACCGCCACGGTCAACGCACTTACCGTTAGATTCCATGTTGCCCTGCTGGAAGTAAGCAGCGAAACGGTGCAGGTACTGGTCGTAAGGTAGAATTGCTTCAGATTCGGCACCGTGGAAGTTGTTGTACCAAATACCAATTAACGCCAAGATAACCGGAAGGTTCTGCTCAAGTGGTGCCTCAGCAAAGTGCTTGTCCATTGCGTGAGCACCATCTAGCAGCGCGACGAAGTTGTCAAAACCGATAGACAGGCTAATAGACAGACCAATAGCCGAGCATAGTGAGTAACGGCCACCTACCCAATCCCAGAACTCGAACATGTTGTCGGTATCAATACCGAACTCGGATACCGCTGTTGCATTGGTCGACAACGCAGCAAAGTGCTTGGCGACATGGGCTTCGTCTGATGCTGTCGCCAAGAACCAATCACGCGCCGTAAGGGCATTGGTCATGGTTTCCTGTGTCGTGAAAGTCTTAGAGGCAATCAGGAACAGGGTTGTTTCCGGGTTAAGGCCCTTCAGGGTTTCGGCAACATGCGTACCATCAACATTCGATACGAAATGCATGTTCAGGCGAGTCTTGTAAGGCATCAGCGCCTCAGTGACCATGTATGGACCCAAATCCGAACCGCCGATACCGATATTCACCACGTCTGTAATTTCTTTACCGGTAAAGCCTTTCCACTCACCATCAACGATGCGAGCAGTAAACGCCTTCATTTTTTCCAACACCGCATTAACCGCAGGCATCACATCTTCGCCATCCACGATGATTGGCGTGTTGCTACGATTACGCAGCGCAGAGTGAAGTACCGCGCGATCTTCCGTCTTGTTGATCTTCTCACCGCTAAACAGATCAGCGATGGCTGCCTTAACTTCAGTCTGCTCGGCAAGGTCGAACAGCTTAGCCAATGTCTCCTCGGTGATCAGGTTCTTAGAGTAATCCAGCAAGATCTCTTCGCCGAAGTGGGCAGAAAACTTACCGAAACGCTCGCTGTCCTGAGCAAACAGCTCACCCAGTTGCAAATCCTGTGCATCTTCAAAGTGCGCAGTCAGCGCTTTCCACGCGTCAGTTTGGGTTGGATTGATGTTTTTCAACATGGTGAAATTCCTGATTTTTAGTTGTTAATCCATTAGCCTTGTCAGAAGAATCCAGCAATGGATTTTCCAACACTACGAATGTTGTTAAACCGTGCTGCCCCTAGTTTAGCTCATGCCAACTGGGCGTCTATATTTTTGTAATTTTACAACTTATGAATAATTATGACCTGATGGTATACCTACAGTCATTGCGTCAGGTCACGAAAGCAAAGAGTAATGGATACAGCTAAAAGTGTGAACCCTGTTATATATTTCTCTTTTTTAATCATCCTAATCGCTAGGAGTTCGCCATGTGGTACCAAAAACAACTGACACTGCGCGCCAGAACACGGGGCTTCCATCTGATCACTGATGAAATCGAACAACAATTACCAGAACTCAAACAAATCGAGATAGGACTGGCTCATCTATTCATCCAGCATACTTCGGCAAGCCTCACCATCAACGAAAATGCCGACCCAACTGTGCGCAGTGACATGGAGGCTCATTTTAACCACAGCGTTCCCGAGCGGGCCTCCTATTACCGTCATACGTATGAAGGGGATGACGACATGCCGGCACACATCAAGGCATCGTTGCTCGGTAACAGCCTAACCCTGCCAATAAGCCACGGTCGCCTGGCCCTAGGAACATGGCAGGGAATATACCTTGGCGAACATCGAGACCACGGCGGAACCCGCCGAATTATCGTGACCTTGCAAAGCACATAACAGAAACAAAAAAGGCGGGGCACTTCAGTCCCCCGCCCTCATTATGCATTAATGACATTAAAATGGCTGGTTGATCATGACCCTAAAGATACTGTCTTCGCTACCCCATGCCATCTCGGTGCGAACCACAACCCCTTCTACCTGAAAACGGATCGCGCCACCCGCGCTCCACTTCATGTCGCGGTGAAGTTCAGCCAAATCATATTCACCGGCCACGCGGCCAACATCGGCAAACGCAACCCACTGCCACCAAGGAACATCATACCACTCAAACACCGGCCACTCCTTAAGCGGCTGCCAGTCTGGCAATATACGGTACTCCAAGCTATAGCTCAGTGCTGAACGATCAGCATAGCGCCCGCTGGCAAAGCTACGCAAGCGATACAGCCCACCAAGCCGCATCCCCGCATAAGCGGGCGGTCGACGAAAAACCTCATGACCATTCACCGTATCCGTCTGATTCCAGCTCGGGGTATCACCAGTGTACACGTTAAAAGCGATAACTTGTTGGTCGAAGACTTCGCCAAGCGGCCCTGCATTCCAAAACCAACTCTGGTTGAGCTCCCACTTCCACCAGCTCGGGCGATCGCTGCCCCCGGGATCAACCGATACCGAAAATTGGCTCCGGCTACCATCGGTCGGATTACGGGTATTGTTGCGATTATCCCAATCAAAGCGAGTCTCTAATCCCCATACCGACGAAGCCTCGCTAAATCCGGCTGGCGCAATCTCGCCCATCGGCAAATTGGCAAATTCTCGACTTTGATAAAATGGCCGCAGCTCAATGGTACTGACCCCGCTTTGCCACGGTACATGCCCGGTCAACTTGCGTCCAGGTACAAATGCAGCCGACACACCTCGGCTTGCCCCCGCCCCTATCGGCAACACATAGCGCATCGACAACCGATACTGCGACTCGCTTGCATCGGCAACGACCTTGTCCTCTGCCGATGAACCATTGCCTGTAGCGTCACCCAAAAAGTAATCAAATTGCTTAAATTCGGCAGTATACAACTCCGCACCGAACAACCAACGGCTTTCAAGACTGTAGGTATAATTACTGGCTCCGAGATACCCAAGCCAAGTCCCTTTATCGGTTACCAACCCGGCACCCAACAAGGCCGCTTGAGGTTGCCCGGCCCCTTTCAGCACCCCGGCCATACCAATGGAGAGCCCCATCGCATCGGTCGAAAAAATAAAAGGGACCACCGCGGAATCCGGCTCCCAAGTAGGCCAACCATCAGCAAATGCAGATATCGGATGTGAAAAAGCCGCAACCAATGCTGCGGCTTTCAATAATTTTATGTTAGGCAACTCTGTATTCGTCCCTTGTTAAACATAGGCCATCGTAACTCGAGAGGTCAGCTTGGTGACGAGTTCATAGGCAATGGTACCTATATGCTCGGCCACAATTTCTGCCGGCAGCCCTTCTCCCCACAAGACGGCCTCGTCACCGACCTTGTCGGCCGAATCCGGCCCCAAATCCACCGTCAGCATATCCATCGAAACCCGGCCGGCCATCGGCACGATACGGCCGTTGACCAATACCGGCGTCCCGTTCGGGGCCGTACGCGGATAGCCGTCACCATAGCCAATGGCAATAACGCCGACCTTGGTATCACGCTCGCTGGTCCAAATACCGCCATAACCGACCGACTCGCCCTTTTTCACCTCACGCACCGCAATAAGGCTAGAGGTCAAGGTCATCACCGGTTTCAGATCATAGGCGGCCGCCAAGCGATCTGGCTCCACGAACGGCGATACACCGTACATAATGATGCCTGGGCGAATCCACTCCATATGGCTATCTGGCCACGCCAATATACCGGCAGATGCCGCCAGCGAGCGCTCGCCCCGACAACCTTGGGTCAGGGAGGTAAATGTACTGATTTGCTGGTGAGTCACATCGCTGCCCAAATCATCGGCACAGCCAAAGTGGCTAATATAGCGCAACGGCTTGGCAACGTTAGCACAGGCATGTAGACGCTCGGTAAACCCTGCCAGCTGCTCAGGGCGAACCCCTAAACGGTGCATCCCGGTGTCAATCTTCAGCCAAACCACCACCGGGCTTTCCAGCTCGGCCAGCTCAAGCGCTTCGAGCTGTTCAAAGGAATGAACAACGGTATGGATATTGTTGGTCACCAAAACAGGCAGATCAGAGGGGGCATAAAATCCCTCAAGCAACAAAATCGGCTTGACCACCCCATCAGCCCTCAGTGTCAGGGCTTCCTCGATCCTGGCAACCCCAAACCCATCCACATCGGGCAAGCTCTGGGCGACATGGCCGAGGCCATGGCCATAGCCATTGGCTTTCACCACCGCCAGCACCTTGCTGTTCGGCGCTTGGGCGCGGATCTGACTGACATTATGGGTCAGTGCCTGGGTATTGATATACGCGGTTGCCGCTTTCATCGAAAATCCTATTTATTTCTTCCGGTTATCCGGAGCTACTGCTAGATCACTCGTCGTCGTAAGCTGGGCCCTGATAATTATCAAAGCGTGAGAACTGCCCTTGGAACGTCAGGCGAACCGTACCGATTGGACCATTACGCTGCTTACCGATAATAATTTCGGCGATCCCTTTGAGGGCACTGTCCTCATGGTAAACCTCGTCACGGTAAATGAACATGATCAAGTCAGCATCCTGTTCGATCGCGCCCGATTCACGCAAGTCGGAGTTCACCGGACGTTTATCGGCACGTTGCTCCAACGAGCGGTTAAGCTGCGACAAGGCGACCACGGGCACGTTAAGCTCTTTGGCCAGGGCTTTTAGAGAGCGGGAAATTTCCGCGATCTCCAAGGTACGGTTATCCTGATAGCCCGGTACCCGCATCAGCTGAAGGTAGTCCACCATGATCATGCTCAAACCGCCATGGTCCCGGGCGATACGGCGGGCACGGGAGCGAACCTCGGTCGGGGTCAGGCCAGAGCTGTCATCGATGTACATGCTCTTCTTTTCCATCAGCAGACCCATCGTCGATGAAATACGCGCCCAATCCTCGTCTTCCAACTGACCGGTACGGATTTTGGTCTGATCAACCCGTGACAAGGAGGCCAGCATACGCATCATGATCTGTTCCGCGGGCATCTCGAGCGAGAAGATCAGCACAGGCTTGTCCTGCTCCATGGCCGCGTTTTCGCACAGGTTCATGGCGAAGGTCGTCTTACCCATCGACGGACGGGCGGCGACGATAATCAAATCCGACCCCTGAAGGCCGGCCGTTTTCTTGTCGAGGTCGGTAAAACCGCTCGAGACCCCCGTCACCCCGTCTTGCGGTGACTGGTAGAGCAGCTCGATTTTTTCCAGGGTCTTTTCCAAGATGGTTTCGACGCTCTGGGGACCTTCGTTCTGCGAGGTGCGCTGCTCGGCAATGGCAAAGACTTTACTCTCTGCCATATCGAGCAACTCTTCGCTGTCGCGGCCCTGGGGATCATAGCCCGCATCGGCAATTTCGTTGGCCACGCTGATCATATCGCGGATCAGAGCCCGCTCTCGGACAATCTCAGCATAGGCCAAAATATTCGCCGCCGACGGGGTATTCTTGGCCAATTCAGCCAAATAGGCGAAACCACCAACGTCATCAAGCTGGCTAGAGCGCTCAAGGTGCTCCGATAATGTAATCAAGTCCAGTGGCTGGCCCGACTCCAACAGCAAGGCCACGCTTTCGAAAATAATCCGGTGCGGGCGGCTGTAGAAATCTTTGGCAACCACTTTCTCTGCCACCACATCCCACTTCTCGTTATCGAGCAGCAGGCCGCCGAGGACTGATTGTTCAGCCTCCAGTGAGTGGGGAGCCATCTTGATGGCATCCATCTTGGCGTCTTTATGAGGGTTCGGTTTGCTTTTCTCTGCCATAGGAATTGAAATCATTGCCGGAAACTAGGCCGAGCATTATACCCTAGTCCACCTCTCAATATAGCCTCCTCGGCAAATTAACCCCCCCATCATAGACCTTGCAGAGCGAATGCCCAGAAGCCCTCTTCTATCTTGACCAAAAGCTGACAGAAATGCGCTATACTTGCGCGCTGATCCCGCAACCACTCCCGTCACCAAGGAGGCCGCTTGGCACGCTACCTGCCAATTCTTTTGCTTGTCACCAGCATCCATGCCTACGCAGAGGATGATGACCGCCCAACCCGTATTCCGCCGCCTTGGAGCAGCGAAATCGAACTCGGCTACCAATCGCTCGGAGGGAATTCCGACTCGCAGACGCTCAATACCCGGCTGGCAGCCACCTACGTCAAAAACCAGTACCGACATACCGGAGAGGCCAAGTTCCTGCTGGCTGAAAAGGACGGCGAAGAGGACAAGCGCAAGGGCTCGCTGGAGCTGCAAAGTGACATGAAGGTTAACGAGAGAACCTATGTGCTTGGCAACATCAGCTATATCGATGACCGCTACGGGCCCTATTTTATCGACTTCACGCTCGCAACCGGTATCGGTTACCAGCTGATCCGGCGTGAAACCCTGCAGGTGGAAGTAGAAGCCGGCCCCGGCTATCGCCATCAGGAGCCCAATCTGGACGAAATTGACGACGACGATATCATCTTGCAGGAAATCGTCGACGAGCCGATCCTCCGTGGCAGCACCAAGCTGACATGGAAACCCACTAAGGATATCGAGCTCAATGCCCGTATTACGGGAATTGCCGGCAACAGCAACAGCACCATGGAAACGGAGCTCAACCTGACTACGGCAATCAACGATCATGTCGCCATCAGGATCAGCAATACCCAGAAGCTCAACAGCTGGGTGCCCGACGGGCTGGAAAAGCGCGACTCGGCAATGACGGTAAACCTGCTGTTCAAGATCCAATAACAAGCCGCAAAAGCTCAAATAACAGGTATAAAAAAACCAGCCCGAAGGCTGGTTTTAAATATCAAACAAAACGTTATTAAGCTTCAGCTACAACGTTTAGTTTAACAGTTGCGAATACGTCAGAGTGCAGCTGGATGCTGATCTCGAATTCACCAGTTGTACGTAGTGCACCTTCAGGTAGGCGAACTTCGCTCTTCGCTACTTCAACGCCAGCTGCAGTGATTGCATCAGCGATGTCACGAGTACCGATAGAACCGAATAGCTTACCTTCGTCACCAGCTTTAGAAGCGATAACTACAGCTTCAAGCGCGTTAACTTTCTCAGCACGAGCTTCAGAAGCAGCTAGTTGCTCAGCAACTTTTGCTTCTAGTTCAGCACGACGTACTTCGAACATTTCAACGTTAGCTTTAGTTGCCATAACTGCCTTGCCCTGTGGGATTAGGAAGTTACGAGCGTAGCCAGCTTTAACGTTAACCTGGTCGCCTAGGCCACCTAGGTTACCGATTTTATCAAGTAGAATAACTTGCATTATCTTGTCCTCTTAAACTTAATTAAACCGCTACCGATTACTGATGCTTGTCAGTGTATGGTAGAAGTGCTAGGTAACGAGAACGCTTGATAGCGCGAGCTAGCTGGCGCTGGTATTTAGCGCGAGTACCAGTGATACGGCTTGGTACGATTTTACCAGCTTCAGTGATGTAGTTTTTCAGAGTTGCTACATCTTTGTAGTCAATCTCTTGTACGCCTTCTGCAGTGAAACGGCAGAACTTACGACGACGGAAGAAACGTGCCATGGGCTTATCTCCTGAACTAAATTTTTTCAATGTGATCGGCGTGCAACACTAATTTACCGATGCCATTACGGCCGGTGTGGTAAGAAACAAAGCCCCCTACCTTAATGTGGCTTCCGATAGCTAAATCTTGAGTGAGTACTTGCTGACCTTGCCCACTAACCACCACGTTGATGTAGCAATACACCTGGCGTGGTAAATCAGCTTCTTGCTGGTAGGAACGGTGCTCAAGCACAAAGTGACAATGAGGGATCCCCGCCAGCGACTGGCTCCGTTTGGGGTCCTTGGCGATAACGCCAGACAACTCCAGACGATTGGTCATTTACAAATTACTCAGCTGCTGCTTCGCCTTCAGATTGTGCTTCTGCACGCTCTTCACGACGTGGGGCACGCTCTTCTTTAGCCTTCATCATTGGAGATGGCTCAGTGATAGCGCCTTTAGTGCGCATGATCATGTTACGGATCACAGCATCGTTGAAGCGGAAGTTAGACTCTAGCTCGTCAACTACAGACTGCTCAGCTTCAACGTTCATTAGAACGTAGTGTGCTTTGTGCAGCTTGTTGATTGGGTAAGCCATTTGACGACGGCCCCAATCTTCTAGACGGTGAATCTGACCACCAGAATCTTTGATTGCACCAGTGTAGCGCTCGATCATGCCAGCAACTTGCTCGCTTTGATCTGGGTGCACCATGAATACGATTTCGTAATGACGCATGGGTTGCTCCTTACGGATTATTCAGCTTCTCTATTTGGCTCGGTCATCCAGGAGAAGCAAGGAACTAAGATAAATAACCGAGAATTTGGAGGCAGAATAGTATAGAGAATGGACAATTTAAGCAAGCGAATTTTCTTCGCTGGCAGAAGATATCTCAGCAAATAAAACACAACGGCTATTCAGACAGATAGACGTCTGCAGAGCGTTGAACTCACCCTCGCCCTCCGTACACCCCCGCACGCAACACATGACCGACAGATACAAAAAAACCGGTGCCGCACCTACGTGCCGCACCGGTTGTTGTCGCTCATATTCTCGACCAGCACTCTGGCCGAGAGGTCGATTACTGACGCTGGCGAACAGCCTCGAACAGGCAGATCCCCGTCGCAACGGAAACGTTCAGGCTCGATACCGAACCAGACATCGGGATCTTAATCAGATCGTCACAGGTTTCACGCGTCAGGCGGCGCATGCCCTCACCCTCAGCCCCCATTACAATCGCCAACGGGCCGGTTAGCTTGCTCTGGTAGATATCATGAGTCGCCTCGCCTGCCGTACCGACAACCCACACGCCTTGCTCCTGCAAATGGCGCAAGGTGCGGGCCAAGTTGGTCACACGCACCAACGGCACCACTTCTGCGGCACCACATGCCACCTTGCTCGCTGTCGCATTGAGCTGCGCCGAACGATCTTTAGGTATAATCACTGCCACAGCACCCGCCGCATCGGCATTTCGCAGACATGCGCCAAGGTTGTGCGGATCGGTCACACCGTCCAGCACCAACAGCAATGGGCTGTCCTTGCCGGCAAGAATGTCGTCAAGATCATTCTCGTTGTACTGTTTACCAGGACGAACGCGGGCAATAACCCCTTGGTGCGAGGCCCCTTTCGCCTTGTCATCAAGTGCCTTACGTCCAGCTTGCTGAATCGTAATACCCAGCGCCTGAAGCTCATTGAGCACAGGTAGCAAGCGGTCATCCTCACGCCCCTTGAGGACAAATACCTCAATGAAACGCGATGGATCTGATGCCAATACGGCCTGTACGGCATGAATACCGAAAATCATGTCATTACTCATGGATTAGTTCTTCTTTGCTGCACGTTCTTTTTTGCCAGGACGCGCTTTTTTCTTACGTGCCTTGGTCGATTTTTTCTTTTTCGCCGGATCGGCGCCAGCGACTTCCGGCTTGCCTTTGCGGCCCTTGCCGTGTGGAGCCTTGTCGCCCTCTATCGCAGGGATAGCCCCGGTCTTGAGTTTCTGGCGTACCGAACGACGGGTTTTCTTGCTCTTGGCGTTGTCTTCATCCTGTGCCTCACCGCCTTCGACACGGTAAACCTTCAGGCTCTGACGCTGCAGACCCTCGGCCTTGCGCATCCGCTGCTTCTTCTCACGCTTCTCGCGGTCGCGGCCAGTCTTGCCAGCACGGCTCGGCTTGCGGTTGCTGCCAACGATATCGAAGTCAATCTGGCGGTCATTCAAGTTGATAGAGGCAACTTTTACCGTCACCGTATCACCAAGACGGTAAACCTGGCCCGATGCGTCGCCAATCAAGCGCTGGCCGATCGGATCATACTGATAGTAATCATTGGCCAGGTTCGAGATATGGACAAGCCCATCGATATTCAGCTCGTTTAGGCGAACGAAGAAACCAAAGCCCGTCACATTGGCAATCACACCGTCAAACACGTCGCCGACGTGATCCTGCATGTACTCACACTTGAGCCAATCGGCCACATCACGGGTCGCATCATCGGCACGGCGCTCGGTCATCGAACACTGCTCGCCCAGCGTATCCATGTCGTCAAACGAGTAATGGTAACCACCGGTCGGAGTCCAGCGATCCTTGTTTGTCCCGTTTTCCTTGGCAACCAGATATTTGATTGCACGGTGTAGGGTCAAATCCGGGTAACGGCGGATCGGTGACGTAAAGTGCGCGTACTGGCTTAGCGCCAAACCAAAGTGGCCAATATTATCCGCCTGGTACACGGCCTGCTTCATCGAGCGCAGCAACATGGTCTGGATCAGCTCTTTGTCCGGACGATTCTGGATCAAGTTGGCCAATGCGGCATAGTCTTTCGGTGACGGCTCAAGGCCTCCCGACAACTGCAGGCTCAGCTCACCCAAGAAATCACGGAAACCGGTTAGACGCTCTTCACCCGGAGTATCGTGAACACGGTACAGAGCCGGCTCTTTGGCTTTTTCCACAAAACGCGCAGAGGCGATGTTGGCCAAGATCATACATTCTTCGATGATCTTGTGCGCATCGTTACGCTCAGCCGGAACAATGCGGTCAATCTTACGATCGGCATTGAAAATGAACTGGGTTTCCACCGTTTCAAACTCAATCGCACCACGCTCTTCACGAGACTGCTTGAGTACCTTGTACATGCTGTACAGCTCTTCAAGGTGCGGCACCAGCGGCGCATAGCGCTCGCGCAGTTCCTCGTCACCTTCAAGCATCTTGCTAACTTTGGTGTAGGTCAGGCGGGCATGGGAGTTCATCACCGCTTCATAGTGCTTGTAACCCGACAACTTACCCGCATCTGAAATGGTCATCTCACACACCATACACAGACGATCTACCTGCGGGTTCAGAGAACACAAACCGTTGGACAGCACTTCCGGCAGCATCGGGATAACCTGAGACGGGAAGTACACGGAGTTACCGCGCTTCACCGCTTCGTTATCTAACGCCGTCCCCGGACGTACGTAGTAACTGACGTCGGCAATCGCGACCCATAAACGCCAGCCACCCGACTTCTTGCGCTCACAGTAAACGGCGTCATCAAAGTCACGGGCATCCTCGCCATCGATAGTCACCAACGGCAGATTGCGCAGATCAACCCGGCCTTGCTTGGCTTCTTCCGGAACCTCTTCGCCAAGACCTTGAATTTGCTTGTCGACCTCGGTAGGCCACTCGTGAGGAATATCGTGGGTTCGCAGGGCGATCTCGATTTCCATCCCCGGCGCCATGTTCTCACCCAGAACCTCGACAATCTTGCCGATCGCGTTGTACTGGCGGGTCGCACGCTGGGTAATTTCCACTACCACCACGTTCCCCATCCGGGCACCCTGACGCTGGTCCTGCGGGATCACAATATCCTGCGCGATACGGGAATCATCCGGCACCACATAGCCCATGCCATCTTCGATGAAATAGCGACCGACAATCTGGCCTTCGTAATGTTTCAATACGCGAACCACGCGGCCTTCGCGGCGGCCACGTTTATCCGTACCAGCAACCTGAGCAAGAATATAATCACCGTGGATTACACCGCGCATCTGGTGGTGCGGCAACAGCAGGTCATCTTCCTTGGCATGGCTGCCTTCAGGACGCAAGAAACCAAAACCGTCACGGTGGCCAATCACATGGCCCTTGATCAAATCCAACCGCTCTGGCAACGCATAGCACTGACGGCGGGTAAAAATTAGCTGGCCATCGCGTTCCATCGCCCTCAGGCGGCGGCGCAGGCCTTCATATTGGTCGTCCCCTTCCAGGTTCAGCATTTCAAATAGCTGATCCCGGCTAACCGGTGTATCAAACCCGCGGATCACTTCCAGCAGCATTTCTCGGCTAGGAACCGGGTTTTCGTAGTTTGATGCTTCGCGATCGCGAAAAGGATCGACCGGTATTTCGGTAGTACCTTTTGACATAATTAGATCCAAGTTGGCGAGGATATGCTTCAAGTATATCCGCGCCCTAGGTGAACAGACGGGAGCCAGATCGAAATTTTCGGCTCCCCTGGGAGGTTTGAAGTTATCGGCGGGTTAGTCAGCCACTGGCTGCTCCAACAGCACTCGCAGCGGCGGGTTGTTGTCTATCATATCCGCAAGGGTATGGTCATCCAGCTCGGCAAGAAACGCCTGCCGGGCACTAAACAGGACCCCTTTCAAGCGGCAAGCAGGGGTAATGTGGCAAAACTCTTCGCTGCAATTCACAATTTGCAACGGCTCTATTGCCCGAACAACATCTCCGATCACTATCTGGTCGGCAGGCTTACCCAAACGGATCCCGCCATTTTTGCCTCGTACCGTCTCGACATACCCCAGCTGGCCTAGCTTATTGATAATCTTCACCATATGGTTGCGGGATACCCCGTACACTTCAGTCACCTTGGTGATACTCGCCAGCTCCCCTTGTGGTAGGGTCGCAAGGTAAATCAGGGCACGCAGGCCGTAATCGGTAAAACTTGTCAGCTGCACAATAACTCCTCCTGCTGGCATTTTAATCTGGATATTGACTAAAAGATACAGATAAGATACAAGTTATAACATGCATTACAAATACAACTAATAATAGGTAAAGTCATGCTCAGCCCACAAACAATCGAGATAATCAAAGCCACCACACCCGCTGTCGCCCAGACAGGCCCAGCCCTGACTGCGCATTTTTACGAACGAATGTTCCACCACAATCCCGAGCTCAAAGATATTTTCAACATGAGCAACCAGCGCAACGGCGACCAGCGCGAAGCCCTGTTCAACGCCATTTGCGCCTATGCCACCCACATCGACAACCTCGCCGCCCTGCTGCCAGCCGTCGAGAAAATCGCCCACAAACACACCAGCTTTATGATCACCGCCGAGCAGTATGCGATTGTCGGCGGGCACCTGCTCGCCACTATCGATGAACTGCTCGCGCCAGGACAAGAAGTCCTCGACGCATGGGGCGAAGCCTACGGCCTGCTGGCAAATATCTTCATCAAACGCGAAGCCGAGATTTACAGCGACAACGCTGCCAAGCAGGGCGGCTGGCAGGGACTCCGCGAATTTGTTATCACCGACAAGAAAGCCGAAAGCGAAGTCATCACCAGCTTCACCCTCAAGCCTGTTGACGGTGGCTGCGTCGCCCCATTCCGGCCCGGCCAGTATCTGGGGGTTTACCTTCATCCGGAGGAATTCGACAACCAGGAAATTCGCCAATACAGCTTATCTTCAGCGCCGCAAGCCGATCAGTACCGGATTTCCGTCAAGCGCGAAGAGGGCGGGCTTGTCTCCGGCTACCTCCACCAGCAGGTACAGATCGGCGATACCATCAACGTTGTGCCGCCTGCCGGCGACTTTTTCCTCGACCTCGCCCCGTCAGCTCCCGTCGCCCTGATCTCCGCCGGGGTCGGCCTGACTCCAACCCTGTCAATGCTTGAAAGCCTGACAGAACACCAAGCCCCTGTCCGCTGGCTACATGCTGCCGAAAACGGTAGCCACCATGCTTTCCGCGAGTATATTGCCGATCTTGCTGAGCACCACCCTCACATTTCGTCCCATACTTGGTATCGCCAGCCAAGAGACTGCGACCAACCTGACCGTGACTTCCAGTTCGAGGGGATGATGGATTTGAACGCAGTCGCCGAGATGCTCAGCGAGCCAGACATGCACTATTATTTCTGCGGCCCGGTCGGCTTCATGCAGTCGATCGCCAAACAACTGCTGGCACAGGGAATAGCCGAAGACAGGCTACACTATGAGTGTTTTGGCCCCCATAAAGTGCTGTGATTATTTGTCGCATTCGCCATAACAAAAAAGAGAAGCCAAAGGCTTCTCTTTTTTATGTCTTTTTCTATCACCAATAAGAATCACGCCGTTTGGCCCGGGCGATCACATTGGCCGGCATCCGGTTTTCTAGCCCCAGCCGCAACTGGGTAATTTTATTGTGGGTCACCTTGCTCGCCGACACGGTATGGTATAGCCAGCGATAGGCATCCTCGAAATCCAACGGGCTGCCGTAATCTCTCAACAACAACTCGGCTAACAAAATCCGGGCATTAACATTGCCCATCGATGCCGCTTCGCGCAAATAAGGAATCGCTCGTTCGCTATCCTGCTGCACAAGGATCCCTCGGGCATAGTAACGCCCCAGCTGCTCCAGCGCAGCCGGTAACCCTTGCTGTGCCGCCTCTTGCATGTAGTGAATCCCAAGCTCGGCATCACGCTTGACGCATACCCCCCATGCCAGCATATCGCCATAGAGGTATTGGTAGGCCGGTGACTCGACCCTAACCGCCCGCGCTTCAATGTCCTGCACCAACTGGCAGTCATCGGCTCTAACACGCTCAAGATGGCTATTGGTGTCAAACATTCGGATCAGCTGGTTTTCAGTATACACAGGCACCGCATCGCCGATAGCCTCAGAGGCCATAGCGGGGGTCACTACCAGCAATGTCGTGATCAGCAAGGCTCGAAGGCTCATGATGGGGCTCCAACGTCAAGGATTAACAGGGTATCGGCCGATTCTAAATAGACTTTAGTGAAAATTCATTATGATTATGACACTTGTAATATTTTGAAATAAAAACAAAAAAACCAGCCCGGAGGCTGGTTTCTATTCATCAACACTGGCGTTAGACGCGAGTGGATTAGTTACCGTATGGGTGAACTTTGATGATTGTCTCGTTACGGTCTGGGCCAGTAGAGATAATATCAATTGGCACACCCGTTAGCTCTTCAATACGTGCGATGTAGTTCAACGCCGCTTGTGGAAGCTCGTCTAGAGATTTCACACCAACTGTGTTCTCAGACCAACCAGGCATTGTTTCGTAAATCAGCTCTAGGTTCTCGTAAGCATCTGCCGCCATTGGTGATACTTCTAGAAGCTCGCCAGATTGCGTTTTGTAGCCAGTACAGATTTTCAGCTCTTTCAAGCCATCAAGTACATCAAGTTTAGTCAGGCAGAAACCTGAGATAGAGTTGATTTGTACGGCACGGCGCATAGCGACGGCATCAAACCAACCTGTACGACGTAGACGACCCGTTGTCGCACCAAACTCGTGGCCAACTGTACCTAGGTGCTTACCGACAGGATCTTGCTTGTCTAGACCGTCGTATAGCTCTGTTGGGAAAGGACCTGCACCAACGCGAGTACAGTAAGCCTTCGCAATACCCAGAATGTAACCTAGGTGACGAGGACCAAAACCAGAACCGGCAGCAACACCACCAGCAGTAGTGTTAGAAGACGTTACGTAAGGGTAAGTACCGTGGTCGATATCAAGCAGTGTACCCTGCGCGCCTTCGAACATGATCTTGTCGCCACGCAGACGCGCATCATCAAGCTCTTTGGTCACATCAATAACCATCGCGGTCAGGATATCAGCCTGAGCCATGATGTTTTCAAGTACTTCTTCGTAGCTTACAGGCTCTGCATTGTAGTAATGCTCTAGCTGGAAGTTATGGTAAGCCATTACTTCTTTTAGCTTTTCAGCAAATGCAGCTTTATCGAATAGATCGCCAACGCGCAGACCGCGACGAGCAACTTTGTCTTCGTACGCAGGACCGATACCACGACCTGTTGTACCGATCGCTTTCTTACCGCGAGCAATTTCACGAGCCTGATCAAGCGCAACGTGGTATGGAAGAATTAGCGGACATGCTTCTGATAGGAATAGACGCTCGCGAACAGGAATACCACGTTCTTCTAGCGGGCCCATTTCCTTCATCAGTGCGTCAGGAGAAAGTACAACACCGTTACCGATGATGCATTTAACGTTGTCACGCAAGATACCTGATGGGATCAGGTGAAGGACTGTCTTTTCACCGTCAATTACAAGAGTGTGTCCAGCGTTATGGCCACCTTGGTAGCGTACTACATACTTTGCATCTTCAGTCAAAAGATCAACGATCTTTCCCTTACCTTCGTCACCCCATTGGGTGCCAAGAACGACTACATTATTTGCCATCTTTCTTCGTCTATCTGTAGTTAAAAAAGGATTCTAGCACCTTAAACGTCACGTTGCAGTCATTTTTTGACCATAGCCAATACGCCATCAACACCGATGTCACGCAACTGTGCTAGAGGCATTTACATACTAGTGTACATCATATAGGCGATAACACTGCCGGCCACCACCAAGCAGCCTCCAATACGGCGTAAGGTGTTGTCATCCTGCTGACTCAATTGGCTCACCATCTCACGCCATCCTCGCGGTGCCAGCAATGGTCCGAGCCCTTCAAATACCAACACCAGCCCCAAGGCCAGCCAAATTGTATTACTCATTCCGAGCCTCCGTTGTTGTACCGCCATTATACCCAAAACCGTTCGCGATACTCCGCTTCCACGCCCTATGCAGTCGAGAGCAACAGGCAAAAAAAAGGCAAGACTCTCGTCTTGCCTTTGATGCTTTGCCGATACTGCTTAGTTAGCGGTACCTATAGCATTCGACTCTTTCATGTACTTGAAGAATTCGGTATTCGGGTCAACAACCAGAATATCGTTCTTCGAATTGAAGCTATTTTCGTAAGCCTTGAGTGAACGTAAGAAGTTATAAAACTCAGGATCCTTACCAAAAGCTGACGAGTAAATCTCAGCCGTCTTCGCATCCGCCGTACCACGTAAAACTCGAGCTTCACGGTCAGCGTCAGCTAGGATCTTCGCAACTTCCAAGTCGGACTTGGCGCGAATCACTTCGGCCTTCTCGCGCCCTTGTGAACGGTGCTTACGAGCTACCGACTCACGCTCTGCACGCATACGGCGGTAGATCGATTCACTGATCTCATCTGGCAGGTTGATTTTCTTCATACGGAAGTCAACCACACGCACGCCCAGATCCTTCATCGCGCTGACCTGAATATCCTTCAGCACGTTTTCCATGATCTGATCACGCTGGCCTTCCACTTCCTTGCTCGGTGCCACTTCAGCCACGATATCTGTCGCAGGTGCCACATCGTCATCACTCACGACAGTTGCCGCCGGTGTGCCGCGTTCCGGCCCAGAAACAATCTGCTTGATTTCACGCGAACCGATTTCAGAACGCAAGCTGTCAACAACCTTACGCTTAAGCAGAGCCTGTGCCGTCGACACATCGCCGCCGCCCGTGGTCAGGTAGTAACGACCAAAGTCTTCGATACGCCACTTTACGTAAGTATCGATGATTACGTCTTTTTTCTCTGACGTTACAAAACGGTCGGCCTGATCATCCATAGTCTGGATACGTGCATCCAACATGCGTACACGGTCAAATACCGGCATTTTGAAATGCAGGCCCGGCTCGTAGATCCGCGCATTCTCCATCTCAGCCGTCGAGTTCTGCACAGCATTTGAATCAACCTTCGGATCATCTTTCAGAATACGTCCGAAACGCACCACAATCCCACGCTCGCCTTCTTGCACCACGAACATCGACATCAGCAATGTCGCGATCACAATCACAATGACCGGGATAATTAACTTACGCATAATTAATATCTCCCCTGACGACCGGTATTAGCACGCGGTGCCGTTGTTACTGGCGCCGTCTCTACTTTTTCCAGCTCGATGCCGTAGTCGGTAGTTGTGCCACTTTGTGGTTTACCTTGCTCTGTCGGCTTAACCAGCTTATCCAAAGGAAGGTACAACAAATTACCGCTTGAGTTGGAGTCCACCATTACCTTGCTAGTATTGGAATAGACGCGTTCCATCGTTTCAAGGTAGAGACGATCGCGCGTCACTTCCTTCGCGGCCAAATACTCAGGCAATAGCTTTTCAAACTGGGCGACCTCACCCAGCGCACCATTGACTACGCGCTCAGAGTAACCTTCTGCCTCACGCTTGATACGCTCTGCACGACCGGTTGCCTTCGGTAGAACATCATTGCTGTATGCCTCTGCCTCACGGACGAAACGTTCTTCATCCTCTCGCGCAGCAATAGCGTCATCGAATGCATCCTTCACCGCTTCCGGCGGACGGGCAGACTGGAAGTTGACGTCAACAACCTGCAGACCCATATCGTATTTCTGGATGATATCGTCAATTGCTTTTTGGGTATTGGCACGGATCACCTGACGGCCCGTTGTCAGAGCCTGATCCATGGTGGAGTCGCCAATCACCGCACGTAACGCCGAGTCTGTGGCCTGACGCAGGCTGTCATCAGCATTGGTCACGCTGAACAGATACTTCTGCGGCTGAGCAACGCGATACTGCACATCCATCTCAACCTGCAGCACGTTCTCGTCTTTGGTCAGCATCAAGCCTGAACTACGCAGCGAACGAATTGCCTGCACGTTGACAGGGATCACTTCGTCAATAAAAGTAGGCTTCCAGTTAAGACCCGGACCAACCTCCTCCTTCAGCGCCTCACCAAAACGCAGCACGACACCCTTCTCAGCTTCACCGATAGTATAGAAGCCCGAAAACCCCCATACCGCGGCAGCCAATACTACCACTACCCCCACACCGGCGGCACTGCCACCCGTTGAAGGTCCTTTTTTATTCCCAAAAACGCCACCGAATTTGCGACTCAGTTTAGAGAAAACCTCATCGAGATCCGGCGGACCTTGATCACGACCACCGCGATTATTATTCCCCCAAGGGTCATTATCACGGCCGCCGTTGTTACCAGGCTCATTCCACGCCATTATAGAACTCCATCAATATGATATGACGACAGTTTTTTTTATTACTCTAGCAGTCCATTAAGCAACGATAAAGTCATCAAGCGATGTACTTTCTCTTTTTTGTAACCGAGCCCACTCTGTCAGCGGTAATCGGATATCAATTTTGAGGCTGCCGTCAGGGTCATATTCTTCATGCAAAATACAGCCCAACTGATAGAACTTACTGCGATAGCGGCCGATGAACTGAGGCGGCAGACACAGAGTATGCCTAACCATCGTTCCGGATAACCGCTCCGTCAGTGCTTCGAACAGCAGGTCAATACCCTGCCCTTCCATCGCTGAAACCCATACCCGACGCGGGATACCATCACCATCACGCTCGATACGAGGCTCAGCCCCTTCCAAGTTGTCAATCTTATTCATGACAAGCAAGGACGGTACTTCGTTGGCCTCGATTTCTTCGAGGACAGCATCTACCGCTTCGATGTTTTCGCGAAAACGCTCATCGCTAGCATCAACCACATGTAACAACAAGGTGGCTTCTTGAGTCTCTTTCAATGTTGCCTTAAACGCCGCCACCAAATCATGAGGCAAATGGCGAATAAAACCAACGGTGTCAGCAAGAATCGCTGTACCTACATCCGCCACGTCGATTTTACGAAGCGTTGGATCCAAGGTCGCAAACAGCTGGTCGGCCGCATACACCCCGGCCTCTGTCACCCGGTTGAACAAAGTAGACTTACCGGCATTGGTGTAGCCCACCAAGGAAATGGTCGGGATTTCCGCTCGGTTGCGCGCCCGGCGACCTTGCTCCCGCTGCTTGGCTACTTTTTCCAATCGACGCAAAATGGTTTTAATCCGCTCGCGCAGCAAACGACGGTCGGTTTCCAACTGGGTCTCACCCGGACCACGCAAGCCTATCCCGCCTTTCTGGCGTTCAAGGTGGGTCCAGCCTCGGATCAGGCGGGTCGAGATATGACGTAGCTGTGCCAACTCAACTTGCAACTTACCTTCATGGGTTCGTGCTCGCTGGGCAAAGATATCAAGGATCAGGCCGGTACGGTCTAACACCCTGCACTTACAGATTTGCTCCAAGTTGCGCTCTTGCGCTGGAGAAAGAGAGTGGTTGAATATGACAATTTCGGCATCTAATGCCCGAACTGCTTCGGCAATTTCCTGTGCTTTACCTTCTCCCACGTAATACTTAGGGTGGGGAGTTTTACGACTACCTGTCACAACACGTAGCGTATTGACTCCCGCCGAGGAGACCAGCATTTCAAACTCGCTGAGATCTTCCCATTCCCCTTCTTGCGTGAAGTTGATATGAACAAGAATTGCCTGCTCACCGGATTCATAACGGTCAAACAAGCAATCAACTCCTTAACGAAGAATATTATTCTTCGGTTTTTTCCTGAGAACGATCAGCAGAGGCTGGGCGATCACCGGCATGGTGGTGATTTACAGGACGCGCGGGTACTACGGTAGAAATCGCGTGCTTATAAACCATTTGGTTTACAGTATTTTTCAGCAGGATCACAAACTGATCAAAAGATTCAATCTGGCCTTGCAGCTTGATACCGTTAACAAGGTAGATTGAAACAGGGATTCTTTCGCGACGCAAAGCGTTCAAAAACGGGTCTTGCAGAGATTGCCCCTTAGCCATTTTTTCTTTTCCTTATTTGTTTGTAGTTGTAGTTAGCAACGAATCAAAATTAAATACGCAAAACAGTAGTGAGTATACACGCTAATCAAATATCACATCTAACTGAGTTTGTGATGGTTTGTAACGATGCATCGACATCACTACTGTCTAACCACGTCAGATCCTTCCAGCTTCTGAGCCATGTGATCTGACGCTTAGCCAATTGACGGGTGGCACAGATACCACGGAAAACCGCATCATCCAAGCTACACTGCCCGTCCAAATATTCCCACATCTGGCGGTACCCTACACAACGTATTGACGGTAAATCTGGGTACAGATCCCCTCGTTCATACAAAGCGCGAACTTCCTGTTCAAAACCAGCTTTGATCATCTTGTCAAAACGCTGCTCGATCCGCTGATGCAAGACAGCCCTATCCTTGGGAGTTATTGCAAACTGATGAACCTTATAAGGCAACGATTCACCCTGAGTTTTCGTAAGCTCAGTTAAAGTTTTACCCGAAATACGAAAAACTTCCAATGCCCGTGACAATCGCTGAGGGTCATTAGGATGGATTCGAGCCCCGGAAACCGGGTCAACCCTTACCAATTCCTCATGCAGCACCTGCCAGCCCTTCTCCGCAGCCTCTTGCTCTATCTGGGCGCGGATCGCCGGATCCGCCGGAGGCAATGGCGACAAACCTTCCAACAATGCCTTGTAGTACAACATCGTACCACCGACTAGCAAAGGAATACGCCCTGCTGCCACTATATCAGCCATTTCTTTCAGTGCATCAGCACGAAAGTCCGCAGCTGAATAACTTTGCGCTGGATCACGAATATCGATAAGACGATGGGGAGCCTGAGCCAGTTCGTCGGCGTCTGGCTTTGCCGTTCCAATGTCCATACCTTTGTAGATAAGGGCGGAATCGACACTTATCAACTCCACAGGCAATTGTTGGCGCAAGCGGATTGCCAAATCGGTTTTGCCCGAGGCTGTCGGGCCCATAAGAAAAATGGCCGTCGGTAAAGGCTTAGTCATAGTCAAATGCTTCTATTGCCGCACGCACATCGACTGGGCGCAGCAGTTGTGTATTGTAATGTTCAAGTTCATGGCCCCATAGCTGCTCCAGTTCTGTCACCAACTGGATCGCTTGGGAAAGGCTGTAAGCGGGAAGCTCAACCGTAATTTGGCCGGCAAGCCACTCTAGCAAACGATCCCATCCCTGCGCCTCGGCATCCTCGGCAACACTCGCCAAGTATTCCAGCAAGGCCGGGATCAACTGCTGCAAGTTTTGCTGACGCAATGGCATACATACAGAGAGGATCACCAAATGGCTACGCCCTTTCGCTTTAAGCTGTATGCCTAGCTGCTTCAACAACAATGCATGCTGTTCGGCACAGTCTATCATACTTGCTTCAACAGGAATGGAATGCGGAATCAGCAATGGCTGAGGTTTCAGCCCTTCGCTCTTGGCTAGCCTTAGCTGCCCTTTGGCTCGCAGACGCTGGGCAGGCAGCAATGCCAACAGGCTCAGGCCGTCATCTCGTCCTAGCAGCAAATAACGCTGCTCCACCAAGCTCAAGGCCTTGCCCAGCCCACAACCGCTGGCCCCGTCGATCGCACCTTGGCGAATTGGCGTTGGCGTTGGCGTTGGCGTTGGCGTTGGCGTTGGCGTTGGCGTTGGCGTTGGCGTTGGCGTTGGCGTTGGCACAGCATGCGATGGCTCGGCTGTCTGCATCAACTGCTGGTAAGCCCTCACTTCGTCTGGAGATGGCCCATCTTCATTATAGCGTGAGCGTCCACCGATATTTGCAGCCCCGCCATCAGCGTAGTGCTCGCGACGAGAACCTGAAGTACGGCTATCTCTATCATCGGAAGACGAACGGTATCGAGACTCCCCTTGAGTGCTGCGACCTCCACCCTGATCGGACGATGACAGCCAATCTCTGGCAGGGGCTTTATTGGGGTAATCCGGCGTACGGGCGATTGCCGCTAGAGCTGGATTTGCAACTGGCGCAGGTTCGGACAGTGTCTGAGGAGATGTAGCCTCGGCCGCGTAGCCTGATGCCTGGGCGCTAGCTCGTGGTTGCGGCGCTGTTGGGGCCTGTGACTCATTCTCGGCCCCTTCAATCAGTGCACTTTGCAGCCCCTGACAAATAAAATCGTGAACCAAACGTGCCTGATGGAAACGCACTTCATGCTTAGCTGGATGAACATTGACATCAACATGGTGCGGATCCACCTCAATAAATAGCACATAGGCTGCATACTGATCAGAAGTCAGACTGGTCTCATAAGCCTGGCGAATAGCGTGATTGATGAGTTTATCCTTCATCATCCGGCCATTCACGTAGCAGTATTGAATATCGTTTTGAGCCCTTGCGCCTTGTGGACTGCAAATCCAACCGGATAGACGCAAATCTCCATGAGCCAGTTCAACAGCCAGTGCATGATTAAGGAAACCACTACCGCACACGGCTGCCAGCCGGCGTTCTTTCTGAATCTGGGTTGAGGCCGATCGGTATTGCCGGATCAACTTACCGTTATGACGTAAGTTAATACTCACATCCATTCGGCTCAACGCAATACGCTTGAGCAATTCATCGATATGGCCAAATTCGGTTTTTTCGGTGCGTAGAAACTTGCGCCGAGCAGGGGTGTTGAAAAAAAGATCAAGCACCTCAAGTGTCGTGCCGACCGGATGAGCCGCGGGCTTGAGCTGGACTTCCATATCACGACCTTCGGCATAGGCGCTCCATGCCTCTTCCTGCTCCTCAGTACGTGAGGTTAGCGTCAATCGGGAGACAGAACTAATACTGGCCAGTGCCTCACCGCGAAAGCCCAGACTCACTATCGCTTCCAGATCATCCAAACTCGCGATTTTCGATGTCGCATGACGGCTCAGAGCCAGCTCAAGTTCATCTTTAGGGATCCCTTTGCCGTTATCCCGGATCCGAATCGTCCGGCTGCCCCCCTTGTCGATATCAATATCAATACGGGTAGCGCCGGCATCAAGGCTATTTTCAACCAGCTCTTTGACCACCGAAGCCGGCCGTTCGACGACTTCGCCCGCCGCTATTTGGTTTGCCAGCCGTGCTGGCAAGATCTGAATAGGCATAATCAACTGCTCGGTATGGTAAGTTTCTGGCCAACAGCCAACTCATCGGAGCGAAGCTTGTTGGCCTCTCGCAATCGGCTGATACTGATGCCATATCGGGCAGCAATCTTGCCGAGGAACTCACCCCGCTTCACAACATGTACCACCGGGGCAGGCTTCTTCACCGCTATTTTCAATTTCTGGCCGACGGCCAACTCATCAGAGCGCAGCTTATTCAGGCTACGAATACTCGCAACTGTCACGCCATGCTGACTTGCAATCTTGCCTAGGAACTCCCCTCGCCTCACCGTATGAGTGATCACCTTGGTGATCATCTTAGCCGAAGACGGTTTCGCCGCGGCAGGTAGCCGAGCCGGTGTCGTGGAGACCTTACCCGGAATAACTAAAACCTGACCAACTTTCAATGTATTAGATTTCAAGCTATTGGCAGTCTTCACTGCGGCAACAGAGACACCGTATTTACTGGCAATAATACTGAGTGACTGGCCTCGGGTAACTTTATGCTTTAGCCCTTCCTTGCGCGAGGCAAATAAGGTTCCTTCCGGTGGCTTCTCATTGAAGTAAGACAGCACCCCGCGGTAGACCGCATCAGCCAGTTTGTTCTGATGCGAAGTATTGTTCAACAACCGCTCTTCGGTCGGGTTGGTAATAAATCCTGTCTCAACCAGCAACGATGGGATATCCGGGGACTTCAACACGGCCAGGCTGGCATGCTCAGGCTTGGTCTTGTGCAATCGGGTCACTTTCTTCAGCTCCCGTAGCACTCGGCTTGCTACGTCATAGCCCTCTTTTTGCGAGTGGCTAAACTGCAGGTCAAGTACCGCCATACTGAGATACTGATCGTCCGTACTACCAGAAAGCACGTCACCACCACCGAGCAGTTCTGATTGCTTCTCGTGTTGTTCCAACCAGCGACCAATTTCACTATTGGCCCGGCGAGTATTGAGCACCCACACCGATGCACCACGAGGCTGAGGCTGATGGAAGCCGTCAGCATGAATAGACACCAACAAATGCGCCTTGTACTTACGGGCGATCTCAGAGCGCTTATTCAAATTGACAAAATAGTCACCACGGCGGGTCAGTACCGCACGCATGCCCGGCGTTGCGTTGATCCGATCAACGACCTTGCGCGAAATGGCCAAGGTGACATTTTTCTCGTAGCGTCTGCTTGGCCCGATCGAACCGGGATCCTCGCCACCATGACCTGGGTCAATGGCAACAATGATATCATCCGTGCCGTAAGGCAAGGTTGCCTGCTTATTGGCAACCGGAGACTTTGACGTGGCGGCGACAATCGTCTTGGGCTTTTTCTTCTGATGTGGTAAATCCAACACCAAGCGGTGTCCATAGTGACCATCTGGGGTAGGAGCCAGCTTGAATAAATTCGGCGTTGTGCCCGCCTTAATTTCAAACACCAAGCGGTACGTCCCTTTTTCAGGCGCCCCGCTATTGCGGATCTTAGTCAGAATATCGCTGTCCTTGACCACAACCGGCAGCGACGTTTTCAACGACGTCTGTTTGATATCAACCACTAGGCGATCTGGTTTGCTCAAGGTGAAGTAGCTATATGTCGCTTCATCTTGCATATCCAGCACAACCCGGGTTTCATCCGGTGCCGGCCAGACTCGAATCCCCTTTAACTCATTCGCCATTGCCAGGGAGCTAAGCAAGCTAGCCCCAACTATCACTGCATGAAAAAAAGCCCTCAACGACATCCTATCAACACAACTCCAAGCGTTTAATCAATTCGCGACCATAGTCATTATTTGCGGTAAGGGTCGCCTTGCGCTGCTCCCCTTCGTAACGCATCTCAAGCTCAAGATCCGGTTGCGGCAATAACCCCGCCCCTTTCTCTGGCCATTCCACAAGACAAATCGCATCATTTGAAAAGTAATCACGGATCCCCATAAATTCTAGCTCTTCAGGATCAGCCAAACGGTACAAATCAAAATGATAGACATGCCAAGGCGGCAGTTCATAAGGCTCAACCAGCGTATAGGTAGGGCTCTTCACATTACCAGTGTGTCCCAACGCTCGGATAAAACCACGACTAAAGGTTGTTTTACCAGCCCCCAGATCGCCGTGCAGATAAATTGTCGTTTGTTGCTGGCATGCATGCGCCAACGAAGTACCAAGCGCTACCGTCGCCTGCTCATCGGCAAGCAGAGTTTCAAAAATAGTCATTATCTCTTTATCTTGAATTTACTAACTTTCTAATAAAAGGGAATAAATCACTAGCAACCATGCCGCGTTCGCCGGCCTGCGCACAACAATCTGCGGCAGTAGCATGGATCCAGCTCCCGACTTGGGCGGCCTGCAACAGAGAAAGCCCCTGCCCCAACAATGCACCAATCACACCGGACAACACATCGCCCATGCCTCCAGTGGCCATACCGGGGTTGCCTGCCACGCACACCGAAAACGCCGACGTACCGTCATACACAATAGTGCCAGCGCCTTTTAGCAACACAACCCCGCCATACTTCAATTGAAGTGCCTTGGCCGCAGCAAAGCGATCATGCTCGATATCAGCCACCGAACAATCCAGCAAGCGAGCCGCCTCTCCGGGATGGGGCGTAATTATACGATTATTTTTATAGTCTGGTGAAAGCGCTAATAAGTTCAATCCATCGGCATCGAGCACCATCGGCTTATCACAACCAGAACATTGATCATACAGCGTCCGACCCCAGTGTGATTGCCCTAAGCCCGGGCCAAGGACAATCACATCCGCCCATTGTATCTTTTCATGGGACTCTGCGCTCTTATCCTGCCAACCTCTGGCCATTATTTCAGGGACGGCGGCATTAATTGCCAACACATTGTCAGGTTGCGTCAGCACGGCGGTCAAACCGGCACCGCTGCGGAGTGCTGCCTCTGCGGCCAGACGGATCGCCCCACCCATACCGAGATCACCGCCGGCACAGAGGATCCGACCATGATCACCTTTGTGTGCACAACGCCGTCGCGCAGGCAATGCTTGCACGACCATCGCCTTATTGATCCTAATCGATGAGGCTGGCTGAATAGATTCAAATTCATCGGCAATACCCAGTCCAGCAAATACCAGTTGACCAACATAATCGGCCGCATGCCCTGTTACTAAGCCTTGCTTACAACCAATAAACGTCACCGTAATATCAGCCACCACCGCATCACCAAGCACCACCCCGCGATCAGCACACAAACCTGAAGGCACATCGATCGCCAATACGGGGAGCTCCGCCACGTTGATCGTTTGGATCACCGTGGCCATATCAGAACGAACCGTCCCTGATAGCCCGGTTCCCAACAAGGCATCAACAATGACATCAATCCCTTCGGGTACATGCAATTGGGGGGCACTGCACGTACCGCCAACAGCCAACCAGGATTCATAAGCTCGGCGGGCATCCGGGGGTAATGTTTCGGCAGCGGCAGCTTGCCATAACGTCACCTGATAGCCAGCCAAGCGGGCGAGTCGCGCGACAACATAGCCATCCCCTCCATTATTGCCACCACCGCAACAAACCAGTACATGACCAGAAGGGGGACACAGCTGCTCTAAATTCTCATAAGCGGCCGCGCCGGCCCTCTCCATCAATTGATACATCGATAACCGGCCGGCCTTGGCCGCCAACCGTTCGCCATGACGAACCTGCTCACTACGGTATAAGAGTTCCGGCAAGTGATGTTTGTGCATTTGATTGTCCTTATCCACACGCTCTCTTTGATAGTGCCCAAAAGCCCGACGAGAGACAATGATCATACACCCTGCCGCAAGATCGAACTGATCAAAGTCCCTCAACATTATCTATGATTGTGGTACACTTCCGCCCCCATTGGATCCAGGTACCCACATAACATGACCATCGACTACCACGCACTGTCTGACAACATCAAACAATGGGGCAAAGAGCTCGGCTTCCAGCAAGTCGGGATCTGTGATGTTGATTTGCGTGAACATGAAGAAGAGTTACAACGCTGGCTAAATGCCGGTTACCACGGACAGATGGACTGGATGGCACGCCACGGCATGATGCGAGCGCGCCCAGACGAACTTGTGCCCGGAACAATCAGGGTAATCAGCGTCAGAATGAACTACCTGCCACCTGAAGCAGGCTTTGCCCAAAGCCTCAGCCAGCCAAACAGCGCCTATATCAGCCGCTACTCTCTTGGCAGAGACTACCACAAACTAGTGCGTAATCGACTAAAGCAACTGGGTCAGCGTATTGAACAGGCAGTCGGCTCTTTTGGCTACCGGCCTTTTGTTGATTCGGCGCCGATTCTCGAGCGCCCGCTGGCTGAGAAGGCAGGTCTTGGCTGGACAGGAAAGCATTCTCTGATTATCAATCAAGATGCAGGCTCGTGGTTTTTTTTAGGTGAACTGCTCGTCGATCTTCCGCTGCCTGTCGATCGGCCTGTTGAGAAACAATGCGGAAAATGTGTAGCCTGTATAACAAGTTGCCCTACAGGAGCCATTATTGAAGATGGTGTCATCGATGCACGCCGCTGCATCTCGTACCTCACCATTGAATTTGATGGGGTTATTCCTGAAGAGTTCAGGGAGGCTATTGGCAACCGTATTTATGGCTGTGATGACTGCCAGCTCGTATGCCCCTTCAATCGCTTTGCCGCTGTTACTGATGAGCCTGATTACCACTGCCGAGACAGCCTGTACCAGCAACCTCTCGCCACGTTATACCAGTGGGACGAAGACACTTTTCTCAAGCATACAGAAGGCTCAGCAATCCGACGTATTGGGCACCAACAGTGGCTACGTAATTTAACCATTGCCATGGGCAATGCGCCTTACAGTAGCGATATCGTCAATGCGCTCAATGCCCGCCAAGGCGATTCATCTTTGCTCGATATTCATATTGAATGGGCACTAGACAAACAGCATAGACAACGACAAAACCTTGTCACCGAGGCCTTGCCGACCAAAACTCAGCGCCTTATTCGCATTATAGAAAAAGGACTACCTCGGGATGCCTAACTAATAACAGAATTCCGTCCGGCAACCCTCATTGCACAGAATGAGAGCGATATCAGATTGGGCATAATGTGGAAAACATTTTCACATCTCAAGTTTTATACCCAGATGAAAATATTAAACACAGCTTAAGATTAAGGACTTGAAAAAAGTTATTCACTCATCCACATAGTGGATCAGGTTGTATATAAATTTTGGAAAAAGCCTTATTAGGCTATCAAAAACATAGACTTAAACTGTTGATATTTTATCAACAGTTTTCAATATCAGCTTAAAAAAAAAGATAAGTACAGAGTTGTTCACACGGTATCGGCACACGTAATTAACCGACTTACCCACAAGTTAAGATTGTGGATAACTCTGTGCACTAACCTGTTATAGTTTTCCAACAGGGGAGAGCAAACCCAAGCCAGATAAGGCCTGAATCCGATTTTAAAGAAAAGAACGAATATCGCTGAGTATACTTCTGCTGGCTTTAGAAAATAGGACCAAAGCACAAAGAGCATACGCCACTAAGACCGCCAAACCCAACATATTTGACCTTATATGGGTCAATAATCCTACCGATATCGGTATGGAAGTCACTCATTACGTTGGAAATGATGGTTTAAGGTTCCCTGTAACTCCTGTTACGGAACATTGATACAGCACACTGGGAAACCGAGACTCGTATCTGCCAGGAATACTGATTTTGAACTAATACTTCACAGTAGTAGCTTTGCCGGCCTGCACATTCTTGTTGCAGCAGCAAACATGGAGCAACACCCGTTCGACCTTAATTTCAAGGAACAAGAATAGCGCTCAACCTATGCTAGGCGGCGCTATGCCAGCGAACAAACATCGCATTTCATCGATGAGTTCGATGACAACTTCTAAATCACTTCAAAATGAAGTGGAGCGACACACTAGGTTCCCGATCTTCGAGGAACTAGGCGTGACCTCAACCTTGGCAAGGTTGCGCTCTACCAACTGAGCTAGTGTCGCATTTTCATTGTTAGGTACAATGAGAACCTTCAATTTGGAGCGACACACGAGGTTCGAACTCGTGACCTCAACCTTGGCAAGGTTGCGCTCTACCAACTGAGCTAGTGTCGCATTTTCATTGTTAGGTACAATGAGAACCTTCAATTTGGAGCGACACACGAGGTTCGAACTCGTGACCTCAACCTTGGCAAGGTTGCGCTCTACCAACTGAGCTAGTGTCGCATTTTCATTGTTAGGTACAATGAGAACCTTCAATTTGGAGCGACACACGAGGTTCGAACTCGTGACCTCAACCTTGGCAAGGTTGCGCTCTACCAACTGAGCTAGTGTCGCATTTTCACTGTTAGGTACAATGAGAACCTTCAATTTGGAGCGACACACGAGGTTCGAACTCGTGACCTCAACCTTGGCAAGTTGCGCTCTACCAACTGAGCTAGTGTCGCATTTTCATTGTTAGGTACAATGAGAACCTTCAATTTGGAGCGACACACGAGGTTCGAACTCGTGACCTCAACCTTGGCAAGGTTGCGCTCTACCAACTGAGCTAGTGTCGCATTTTCACTGTTAGGTACAATGAGAACCTTCAATTTGGAGCGACACACGAGGTTCGAACTCGTGACCTCAACCTTGGCAAGGTTGCGCTCTACCAACTGAGCTAGTGTCGCATTTTCACTGTTAGGTACAATGAGAACCTTCAATTTGGAGCGACACACGAGGTTCGAACTCGTGACCTCAACCTTGGCAAGGTTGCGCTCTACCAACTGAGCTAGTGTCGCATTTTCACTGTTAGGTACAATGAGAACCTTCAATTTGGAGCGACACACGAGGTTCGAACTCGTGACCTCAACCTTGGCAAGGTTGCGCTCTACCAACTGAGCTAGTGTCGCATTTTCACTGTTAGGTACAATGAGAACCTTCAATTTGGAGCGACACACGAGGTTCGAACTCGTGACCTCAACCTTGGCAAGGTTGCGCTCTACCAACTGAGCTAGTGTCGCATTGGTTGCGGGGGCCGGATTTGAACCAACGACCTTCGGGTTATGAGCCCGACGAGCTACCAAGCTGCTCCACCCCGCGTCCGTATTGTGTCACCGTTAAAGCACCGTGAGAGCTATTTTACCTGTCGCCGAAGCAACAAATAAGAATTTGGAGCGACACACGAGGTTCGAACTCGTGACCTCAACCTTGGCAAGGTTGCGCTCTACCAACTGAGCTAGTGTCGCATTGGTTGCGGGGGCCGGATTTGAACCAACGACCTTCGGGTTATGAGCCCGACGAGCTACCAAGCTGCTCCACCCCGCGTCCGTATTGTGTCACCGTTAAAGCACCGTGAGAGCTATTTTACCTGCCGCCGAAGCAACAAATAAGAATCTGGAGCGACACACGAGGTTCGAACTCGTGACCTCAACCTTGGCAAGGTTGCGCTCTACCAACTGAGCTAGTGTCGCATTGGTTGCGGGGGCCGGATTTGAACCAACGACCTTCGGGTTATGAGCCCGACGAGCTACCAAGCTGCTCCACCCCGCGTCCGTATTGTGTCACCGTTAAAGCACCGTGAGAGCTATTTTACCTGTCGCCGAAGCAACAAATAAGAATTTGGAGCGACACACGAGGTTCGAACTCGTGACCTCAACCTTGGCAAGGTTGCGCTCTACCAACTGAGCTAGTGTCGCATTGGTTGCGGGGGCCGGATTTGAACCAACGACCTTCGGGTTATGAGCCCGACGAGCTACCAAGCTGCTCCACCCCGCGTCCGTATTGTGTCACCGTTAAAGCACCGTGAGAGCTATTTTACCTGCCGCCGAAGCAACAAATAAGAATTTGGAGCGACACACGAGGTTCGAACTCGTGACCTCAACCTTGGCAAGGTTGCGCTCTACCAACTGAGCTAGTGTCGCATTGGTTGCGGGGGCCGGATTTGAACCAACGACCTTCGGGTTATGAGCCCGACGAGCTACCAAGCTGCTCCACCCCGCGTCCGTATTGTGTCACCGTTAAAGCACCGTGAGAGCTATTTTACCTGCCGCCGAAGCAACAAATAAGAATTTGGAGCGACACACGAGGTTCGAACTCGTGACCTCAACCTTGGCAAGGTTGCGCTCTACCAACTGAGCTAGTGTCGCATTGGTTGCGGGGGCCGGATTTGAACCAACGACCTTCGGGTTATGAGCCCGACGAGCTACCAAGCTGCTCCACCCCGCGTCCATAAGTGAAAGGCAAATAAACAATTAAGAATTGCCTTTCGAGGCTGCGCATTATACGAGGAAATTAGATGGATGCAATAGATCTTGGGAAAAATTTGATCTTTCCCGATCGAATGCCTAATTAGCCGTCAAATATTGAAAATTTGCTCACGATAGAACCGCAGTTCGGCAATCGATTCGCGAATATCATCCAATGCCAGGTGGCTTCCTGTTTTCTTAAACCCGTCCAATACTTCAGGCTGCCAACGTCGGGTCAGTTCTTTTAATGTGCTGACATCAAGATATCGGTAATGAAAATATTGTTCAAGATCCGGCATGTGCTTATAAAGAAAACGACGATCCTGTCCAATACTATTACCACAAATCGGCGAGGCTCCTTTAGGTACCCACTGTTCCAAAAACGCAATCGTCTGACGAACAGCCTCGGCTTCGTCGATCTCGCTTGCCTTCACTCGCGCAACTAAGCCACTACCTGTATGCGTTGTCGTACACCACTCATCCATCTTTGCCAGCTCTTCATCCGGCTGATGGATTGCAAGAACCGGCCCTTCAGCCAAAATATTAAGCTGCGGATCTGTCACTATCGTCGCTATTTCAATGATTTTATGGGTTTCAGGATCCAGACCGGTCATTTCTAAGTCGATCCAAATCAGGTTCTGATCGCTGATCATCATCGGATATTGCCTATTCTATGAGTAAACCATGTATGATAATACCATTCGCGCCATTGCCGAGACAGTTCCGCTGTCGTTCGGCGAGGGGACTCCAGGTATTGTACCGACAGCCAACTTAACTGAACGAAATTCTTGTGGCAAAAAAGAAAAAGCTAACTAAAGGTCAGAGCCGCCGAGTGCGCTCAAACCAAAACAAGCGCTTAACACGCGAAAAAGATGAAATCCAATGGGATGAGTCTCTACTCGAATCTGCTCGCGAGGGCTTGGTGATCACCCGATTCGGCCAACACGCCGACGTCGAAGATCCTGAAACGGGGATCATTCACCGCTGCAACCTGCGCCGCAGTATCAAAAGCCTTGTCTCCGGCGACCGTGTCGTCTGGCGTCCTGGGGTTGAAACCCTTCAAGGAATTGCAGGTGTCGTTGAAGCCGTGCACGAGCGTGAATCCATGCTGACCAGACCGGACTACTACGATGGTGTCAAAGCCGTCGCAGCCAACGTCAACCAGATCATCATTGTTTCTGCGATTTTGCCGGAACTGTCGCTGAATATTATTGACCGTTATCTAGTCGCAGCGGAAACCGTCGGGATCGAACCATTGATCGTCCTCAACAAAGTCGATCTTCTCGATCAAGAAAACCGAGCATTGATCGATGGCACGCTGGAACTCTATCGCTCAATCGGTTATCAGGTTCGTATGGTAAGCCGAGAGACCGGTGAAGGCTTGGATCAACTCAAGGAAGATCTAAAAGATCGCATCAGTATCTTTGCTGGCCAATCGGGCGTAGGCAAATCCAGTCTGGTGAATGCTCTGATGCCAGAAGTCGAAGCTGAAATCGGCGATGTATCTGAAACCTCCGGCTTGGGCCAGCACACCACGACGGCGGCACGCCTCTACCACTTCCCTGAGGGTGGCGATCTGATTGACTCGCCAGGGGTACGAGAATTCGGTCTATGGCACCTTGATGCCGAGCAGGTCACCAAGGCATTCGTTGAATTCCGCGATTTCCTCGGTGGCTGCAAGTTCCGAGACTGCAAACATGGTGACGATCCAGGCTGCCTGATCCGCGAAGCCGTTGAAGAAGGCAAAATCAGCAAGGAACGCTTTGACAGCTACCATCGCATCATTGAAAGCATGTCGGAAAATATTGCCAACCGCCAGTTCTCACGAAACAAACCCGATTGATCCACCAGCTCTCCCCCTCACAGGGGAGAGCTGCAGCAAGTAACTGACTTTCATCTGCAAGTTAGGTATTATAATAGGTTAACGTTACATTTAAGTAACTATCTTGTTGAAAGACTGACTGTTTCTGGAAGATCCCGTGCACGATAATTTCAAAATCGGCCTGCAGTACTGCGCGCCAAAACAAACTCTGACCCAGCTTGCCGGCAAACTGGCCTCACTCAAGGCAGGCAAACTGACGACGGCAGTGATCCGCTGGTTTATCCGCCAGTACGGCATTGACATGACCGAAGCACGTAACCCTGATCCAGCGGCTTACGCCACCTTCAACGATTTCTTTGTCCGGGAACTCAAAGAGGGTGCACGCCCGATTGATACCCAGCCTGATATGCTTTGCCACCCAGCCGACGCATGTGTCAGCCAACTAGGCCCTATCAATGATGGTCAACTGATCCAAGCTAAAGGTCACACATACGATGCGCAAGCATTGCTAGGCGGAGACAATGAGCTAGCAGAGCAGTTCAAAGATGGCCACTTTGCCACCTTGTACCTGTCACCAAAAGACTACCACCGCGTCCACATGCCATGTGACGGCACCCTTCGTCAGATGATTTACGTGCCGGGCGAACTGTTCTCAGTAAACCCGATGACAGCAGAAAACGTACCTAACCTATTTGCCCGTAACGAGCGCCTAGTCTGTATTTTCGACACCTCATTTGGCCCGATGGCACAGGTTCTGGTAGGCGCAACTATCGTCGGTAGTATCGAAACCGTCTGGGCAGGTACAATTACCCCGCCACGCAGCCCACGCCTTCACGTCTGGAACTATCCAGCAGACGGCGAACAGGCCGTCACCCTGAAAAAAGGCGAGGAAATGGGTCGCTTCAAACTGGGTTCCACCGTGATCAACCTGTTCCCACAAGGTGCAATTGAATTTGCCGAGGAACTGGCAACTGGCGTTCCAACCCGAATGGGCAGTGCCTACGCCCAGTGTCTAACTGGTACCGTTCAGGAAGGATAACCAGTTAACATTTTTGAATAAAAGGGTCCTTTATTGGGCCTTTTTTTATATAAAAAATTGACCATATCGAGGAAATTTTAGCCACCCCAATAGTATGCTGGGACCAGTCCAATAATTAAAGCAAACCAACATACTATGAAAAAAAACCATTTATCCCAGCTACTTAAAATTGGGGTAGCATTCGGGGTCCCCCTCGGAATCCTGATGCTGCCAATTGATGCCATACCCATTGACGATCTGACCCTGACTCAACACCGACTACTTGCCATCTTTGCCCTCGCCGCCCTGCTCTGGGTGCTAGAGCCTGTACCCGTCTTTGCAACATCTATCCTGATTATCGCCCTTGAACTGATCATGATCTCCGATAAAGGGCTCCATTTATTCAGAGAAGCGCCACCAGGGCATGATATGGGGGTTGTACTGAGTTATACCGATATATTCAGTGCCTTCTCATCCCCCATCATTATTCTGTTCATGGGGGGCTTTGCCCTGGCTATCGCTGCATCAAAATATGAACTCGACAACAACCTTGCTCGCGTGTTACTCAAGCCTTTTGGCACCCAGCCCAAATACATCATGCTCGGCCTGATGCTAATCACCGCCGTCTTCTCAATGTTCATGTCAAACACCGCAACCACCGTCATGATGCTGGCCCTACTCGCCCCTATCGTGGCCTCTGTTCCCAAAGGGGACATCGGCATCAAGGCGTTGGTGTTGTGTATTCCTATCGCGGCCAATACCGGCGGGATTGCCACACCAATCGGTACCCCGCCCAATGCCATTGCCTTGCAGTACCTGACCGGCGACAACGCCATTAGCTTTCTTGGCTGGATGGCCATCGGCCTACCTTTTGTCATCATCCAGCTCGCTTTTGCCTGGTGGCTACTACAAAAGCTCTTCCCCTCTTCCCACAGCCACATGGCGCTCAAGCTCAATGGTCAATTCCAAACCAGTTGGCAAGCCATCGTGGTCTACATCACCTTCGGATTAACGATCCTGCTCTGGATGACCACCTCCATCCACGGTATGAACAGCTACGTCGTCTCCATCATCCCATTGGCCGTTTTCACCTTGACCGGAATCATGGGTAAAGAAGAACTCAAGCTGATTAATTGGGACGTACTATGGCTGGTTGCAGGCGGTATTGCCATCGGCTTGGGGCTAGATAAAACCGGACTTGCTGAAGCTCTGGCTCATGCCGTGGATTACGATAGCTTGTCCCCGGTTGCCGTCGTACTAACCCTGTCGCTGATTTGCTGGCTAATGGCCAACTTCATGTCAAACACCGCCACGGCCAACCTGCTGATGCCCATCGCCGCAGCGGTCGCCGCCTCGATGGAGAGCCTGGCCTCTATGGGCGGACTGCAAGGGGTGCTTGTTGTTGTCGCCTTCTCAGCATCACTCGGCATGATACTGCCAGTCTCCACACCACCCAATTCGCTGGCCTATTCAACAGGCCTGATCGAAAGCAAGGACATGGCCAAAACCGGGCTTATCGTCGGTATTGTCGGCCTTGGGATGGTCTACCTCGGCGCAATGCTCTTCACCTAAGTATCTCTATTCACCTAAGTACCTACACGGGAAGGCCGCTTAGCGGCTTTCCCGTCATCAAGAGTCATGACTACAGGGCATATTTTTTGCCACAGGGATCACATTTTCCCCACTTATGAAGCCTCATGAATATTACTGGCTGGCCGATATAAATCTATAGATGCCGGCAATGCTGTCCTATCCATTCAGATATCCGCAGCCATGCCTCCAACAATACATTATTACATTACGGCATTTCAGAGAGTCCTTATGAAATTAACGATCAAACTAAAGATACAGATTGCCATCGGAGTCATCATTGCCACGGTCAGTTCCGTCCAGGCATGGATATCCATAAAACAGCTAAACCAAGAAACCACCAAAGCAGTTAGCAGCCAGATGCAAAATGTGGGGCATGCCACCAGCAAATCAATCAGCGACTGGCTATCATTGCGTAGCGAGATGATGCTGGCAAACGAAAGCCTCATCGCGAACAACCGCAACATTGATCGCGAACTGCTACTCACCAAACGCGCTGGTAATTTCCTATCGGTATATGCAGGCTTCAGCGATGGCAGCATTGCCTACGGCGACAAAAACGAAAGCTGGCCGGCCGATTACGATCCTCGCTCGCGACTGTGGTACCAAAACGCCATGCGCGATGGTTCGCTAGTACTCACCGAGCCCTACCTCGATTTCGACGGCAGCATGGTCGTCAGCTTTGCCAAATCTTTTCAGGGCCAGAACCAAGGCGTCTTGGCTGCCGATCTCACCATCAATGCCATTATCAACCAAGTACTAAATACAAAGCTCGACAATGACGGGTTTGCCTTGCTGATCGACGGCAACAACAAAATTGTTGCTTACAAAGACGAATCACTAAGCCAGAAAAACCTCACAGAGCTTGACCAAGATCTCACCCCTGCCTTGCTCCAGCAACTCGCCGAACAGAAAACAATCAGCACAATCCATTGGGATAGCGAACAGCGCGATAAGTTGGTGTTTGCCACGCCGGTTTCGGGGACCGATTGGACGCTTGCTGTCGTAGAAGATGAGACCATGGCATTTTCATCTATCAGCGAGCAAATCACTTTCATCTTACTGGCATCGATCGGTCTATACGTCATCATTGCCGCCATTGCCGCGATGATCATCAACAGCCTGCTGCGCCCACTCAGCAACCTTAGCCAGTCTGTCGAGCAGTTGGCCCAAGGCAGCGGCGATCTCACCCGCCGTATCGACATCGAGCGAATGGACGAAATCGGCGAACTGGCCGATCACATGAACCGCTTCCTCGGCCAGCTCCAGAGCATGATCCAGGGAATCGTCAGCCAATCGACCGAGCTCGGCGTTCAGGCCGAACAATCCGCCATTCACACCGAGCAAGCAAGCCAAAAGGTTGCCGACCAGCAAAATGACATCAATCAGATCGCGACCGCGATCCACGAAATGTCAGCCACCTCAAGCGAGGTTGCCAGCCATGCGGAAATGACCGCATCAGCGGCGCAGGCATCAACCTCCTCATGCGAAGAAGGCCAGCAAGTGATCGGCCAGAACCGAGAGGCCATCACTCAGCTTGCCAACCAAGTCCAGGATGCCGCCAATGTGATCCACAAACTGGAGAGCAATGCGCAGGACATCAACCAGATCCTTTCTACGATTCAAGGCATTGCCGAACAAACTAACTTGCTGGCACTCAACGCCGCCATCGAGGCAGCGCGAGCCGGTGAGCAGGGACGGGGGTTTGCCGTGGTGGCCGATGAGGTACGCGTTCTTAGCAAACGTACCCATGACTCCACCGAAGAGATCCGAACCATGATCGAAACCCTGCAGCAAAATACCCGCCAGGCCGTCGACAGCATGCAGGCCAGTACCGATCTCGCCGGGCAAAGCGTCGGTTATGCCGAGGATGCCAGCACCAGCCTCAACCAAATCACTCAGGCGATTACTGAAATTTCGGATATGGCAGTTCAGATTGCCAGTGCCGCAGAAGAGCAACGTGCTGTCAGCGAAGATATCAGCCGCAATACCCAAGCCATCAAGGATGTCTCTGACCACCTCGCTCTCCAGACAGGCGAAGTCACCCAAAGCGCGCTGGCTATGCGTCGTGCGGCGACCTCTATGAACACCGAGGTCTCACGCTTCAAGGTTTAACCCCGTCCTTATTACTCTCCTCCCTTCTCCCAGCGGCCTTTCCGCCGCTGGGACAGCCATTCACCCCACATCAGCTCAAACTTAGTTTGCACATCACGGCTATATTTCTCCCAAGATCCTGATGTAGATAGCAATTGTAATTTCCCCAGCACGCATTTTTCACCGCGGCTCTTACACTAGATCTAGGCGGGCACCCAGATTTACGCCACTCTGATACAAAGAATCAAAACGCCATCTAGGCAGGAAACAATAAAAACGAAGAGGATGAGAAATGAAGAAGCAACTGATCGGGGCCATATTGTGCGCCCTTGCTACCACCAGCGCACAGGCCGCGGAGTGGAGCTACCAAGGGGAAAATGGTGTCGAACACTGGGGAGAGCACTTTGCTACCTGTGGTGAGGGGCTCAACCAGACCCCGATTAATATCGCGAATACCATTGAAGCCGAGCTGGCCCCGCTACATCTTGACTATCAAGGTAAGATCACCAGTATCACCAACAATGGCCATACGGTTCAGGCAAACATTAGCGGAAAAAACGAGCTACTTATTGATGGACAAACTTTCACGCTGAAACAATTTCATTTTCATACCCCGTCAGAAAACACCATCAACAACAAGCAATTCCCGATTGAGGTGCACTTCGTCCATGCCAATGAAGCCGGCCAGCTCGCGGTGGTCGCCGTGATGTTTAATACCGGTACCCGGGGCAATGAAACACTCTCCGCTCTTACGGCATCACTACCAGCCTCTGGTGAGAGTATTACGCTCAGTTCCGATCTGAGCCCGGCCGATCTTCTGCCACGTGAACGAGACTACTACCGTTTCAACGGCTCGCTAACCACCCCGCCATGCAGCGAAGGGGTTCGCTGGTTCGTTCTAAAAGAGCCCGTTGCCGCAGGCAGTGCTCAAGAATCCGCACTGAGCCGCACGATGGGAGAAAACGCCCGTCCCGTCCAACCGATCAATGCCCGGGTAATCCTCGAGTAATACAGCAGCGCTCTATCACGGCAACAAAAGCAAGTGATAATCATTTGCATTTGGACGATTAACTGGTTATGATTCGTGCATTGCGATAAGAAGCCTTGGAATCCTACCCTGCCTCTTAGCGTCAATAATGGATATATCTGGCTGTTCCCCCAGAACCATGGCCGCCCGCAGCTCTTTGCAGAGCGCACCTGCAGTATGAACCCGCTTATCCCTGTGACCATACAGTGAATAGCAAAGCGCGGCCGTAAAGGCCGCGCGGTTCATTGGGTTATACCTGCCAACGGATCCTATCCGCTCAACAATCAAGCTACACCGATCGGAAATGCGGTAACTTGATCAATATGATCCAAACCAAGTGCCAGCATGATCAAACGATCAATACCCAGAGCGACCCCCGCACAATCAGGGAACCCGGCACGCAATGCCTCGACCAGATGCATGTCAATCGGCTGAGGTGTCAGCCCCATCTCAAGGCGTTTACGGTTATCCTCCTCGAAACGGGCTAACTGCTCATCGCCATCAGACAGCTCATGGAAACCATTGGCCAACTCAATACCCTTGAAATAGACCTCAAACCGTTCAGCAACCCTCGGATCCTGCGGATTGATCTGGGCCAAAGCGGCCTGAGAGGCAGGAAAATCATAAACAAAAACCGGTGTTTGCTGGCCGATTTCTGGCTCAATCCCTATGCTGAACAGCAATTGCAGCAAGGTGTCACGATCCTGCTCGGGATCTGCAATGTCAGACAATCCTAGCTTGCCTGCAGCCACTTTCAATTCATCCATGCTGCCTTCCAACGGACAGACGCCTAGCACGCGAAGAAACGCCTGCTGGTAAGTCATGCGCTCGGCCGGACCGCACTTCAAGATCAGGCGCAGCAATGCTTCCATTTCATCCATAAGAGCATGGTGATCGAACCCCGGGCGGTACCACTCCAGCATCGTGAATTCAGGGTTATGGTATCGCCCTGACTCCTCATTACGGAACGATTTGCAAATCTGATAGATCGGACCGCTTCCCGCAGCCAGCAAACGCTTCATATGAAATTCCGGGCTGGTCATCAAATATAGCGTCTGACCATCAGCATAACCCGGACCGACAAACTGAGTCTGAAAGGTATGCAGATGAATATCTGTTACCGTTGCCTGACTCATCGCGGGTGTATCCACTTCCAGCACTCCTTGCTGGGCAAAAAATCCCCGGATCGCCGCCAATAACGCGGCACGTTGTTGAAGCTGGGCAAGGTCTGCCGTTGGTTGCCAATGCACTGTCATAACCTGTCTTCATCTTGTGGCAATAGAGTGGCCGCAGTGTATCAAAACTCCCCGTTCTCACCCACCGCCACCGGCGGTTTCCTTTTCGAGACAAATATGAAAGAGTGTGAAAATTTTATGATCAGATAGTACACACCCTGCCTCATCCATCACCACGCAAAACCAACCTATACGCAACACCACGGTCACATCAAAAGCAAAGAAACAACATAAAAAAACGGCCAACATATCCAATATGCAAATATTGGCTTTTTTATTAGTGACTTAACGAGAAATTGCGAAACACATATTTAATGAGCCAGAAACAAAAATTACATTTCATTTCGCTCAATTAACAATCAAAAAACATTACAACTTGTGACAACTCTCACATTTTTTGTAATCACCTTATACTTTTGGGCTATTTCGTTTAAAAAGCTGCGTCTAAATCAAATTTTCTCCCGATGTTGTTTCATAGAATGTCGTCAGGATTTCAAGGTTAAGTACGCTACGGCGTACTTTTTAAATTTTATCGTCTTATCTTCGGAGGATAGCTGTGAAGACTATTACCACAGATATCGCTGTTGTCGGCGCAGGTGGTGCAGGCCTACGCGCTGCCATTGCTGCGGCAGAAGCAAACCCAGAATTGGAAATTGCACTGATTTCTAAGGTTTACCCAATGCGCTCTCACACAGTAGCAGCAGAGGGTGGCTCCGCCGCTGTCATCAAGGATGAAGATAGCTTGGATAACCACTTCAACGATACTGTTGGCGGTGGTGACTGGCTATGTGAACAGGACGTTGTTGAGTACTTTGTAGAAAACGCTACCCGCGAAATGACCCAACTAGAACAGTGGGGCTGTCCATGGAGCCGTAAGGAAAACGGTGAAGTGAACGTACGTCGTTTCGGCGGTATGAAAGTTGAGCGTACTTGGTTTGCCGCGGACAAAACCGGCTTCCACATGCTACACACCCTGTTCCAGACTTCGATCAAATACGAGCAAATCAACCGTTTTGACGAATACTTCGTGGTTGACCTAATCGTTAACGAAGGCGAAGTACAAGGTCTGATTGCTATCCACATGTCTGAAGGCGAGCTTGTTTGCATCAAAGCCAAGTCAGTGGTTCTAGCGACAGGCGGTGCAGGCCGCGTTTACAACTGTAACACCAACGGCGGTATCGTGACCGGCGACGGCATGGCTATGGCCTTCCGCCACGGCGTACCTCTACGTGACATGGAATTCGTTCAGTACCACCCAACAGGCCTACCTGGCACAGGTATCCTGATGACCGAAGGCTGTCGTGGTGAAGGCGGTATCATCGTCAACAAGAACGGCTACCGTTACCTGCAAGACTACGGCATGGGCCCAGAAACACCTGTTGGCCAGCCAAAGAACAAATACATGGAACTGGGTCCTCGCGACAAAGTTTCCCAGGCATTCTGGCACGAGCTGCAAAAAGGCAACACTATCAAGCACCCACTGGGTGACGTGGTGCACCTAGACCTTCGCCACTTGGGCGAAGAGTACCTGCACGAGCGCCTACCGTTCATCTGTGAACTGGCAAAAGCCTACGTAAACGTAGATCCAGCCAAAGAGCCGATTCCAATTCGCCCAACCGTACACTACACCATGGGTGGTATCGAGACAGACAACCACAACGAAACCCGTATCAAGGGTCTGTTCGCTGTTGGTGAATGTTCGTCTGTTGGCCTGCACGGCGCTAACCGTCTGGGTTCTAACTCTCTGGCAGAGCTTGTGGTATTCGGCCGCCTAGCGGGCGAAGGTGCCGCCAAGCGCGCTGAAGAGTTCAAGGGCTGGAACGACGAAGCCGTTGCTGCTCAGATCAACGACGTTCAGGCTCGCATTGATGCCCTACTGGCACAAGAAGGCGACGAGAACTGGGCTGATATCCGTACTGAAATGGGTCACTCCATGGAAGCCGGCTGTGGTATCTACCGCCAGCAAGATCTGATGGAAGCAACCATCGAGAAACTGGCTGAGCTGCGCAAGCGCTACAAGAAAATCAGCATCAAAGACAAAGGCAAAGTGTTCAACACTGACCTGCTTTACGCTATCGAAGTTGGCTACGGCCTAGAAGTGGCAGAAGCCATGGCTCACTCCGCTATCCAGCGCCGTGAATCACGTGGTGCCCACCAGCGTCTAGACGAAGGCTGCACCGAGCGCGATGACGTGAACTTCCTGAAGCACACGCTAGCGTTCTACAACGGTGACGAAGCACCTCGCATCGAATACAGCGACGTGACCATCACCAAGTCTCAGCCAAAAGCCCGTCTATACGGTGCTGCCGCTGAAGAAGCCGCCGCAAAAGAAGCCGCTGAGAAGAAAGAGGAGCAGGCATAATGTCAGACAATCGCATCCAGAAAGTAGAAATTCTGCGTTATGACCCGGCCAAGGACGCAGAACCGTACTTCGAAATGTTCGAAGTACCGTTTAACGAAACCATGTCTGTGCTTGATGCACTGGGCTACATCAAAGACAACCTAGACAAAGATCTAGCATACCGCTGGTCTTGCCGTATGGCGATCTGTGGTTCTTGCGGCATGATGGTCAACAAGGTGCCAAAACTGGCTTGTAAGACCTTCCTACGTGATTACCCGAATGGCCTGAAGATCGAAGCGCTGTCTAACTTTGCCATCGAGAAAGACCTGATTGTTGACATGACGCCGTTCATCGAGCGCCTTGAAGCTATCAAGCCTTACATCATCGGTAACAACCGCACGCCGGAAGACGGTCCAAACAACCAGACTCCTGCACAAATGGCGAAATACAAGCAGTTTGCCGGCTGTATCAACTGTGGTCTGTGCTACGCGGCCTGTCCTCAGTTCGGCCTGAACCCTGAGTTCATCGGTCCAGCTGCGCTGACACTGGCTCACCGTTACAACCTAGACAGCCGTGACAACGGTTCTGCCGAGCGTATGAAGCTGATCAACGGCGAAAACGGTGCATGGGGCTGTACATTTGTGGGTTACTGTTCTGAAGTTTGTCCGAAGAGCGTTGATCCAGCAGCAGCGGTTAACCAAGGCAAAGTGGAATCTTCTAAAGATTTCGTTATTGCCATGATGAAACCTCAGGAGGCATAAGGATGAGCAACCGTAAACCTTACGTTCGCGAAATGACACGTACCTGGTGGAAGGATCATCCTTTCTACCGCTTCTACATGGTGCGCGAAGCAACTGTACTACCACTGATCTTCTTCACCATCTGTCTGACTTTCGGTCTTGGCAGCTTGGTAAAAGGTCCTGAAGCATGGCAGGGCTGGCTAGATTTCATGGCCAACCCAGTCGTCATCATCCTGAACATTCTGGCACTGGCAGGTAGCCTGTTCCACGCCCAGACATTCTTCAGCATGATGCCACAGGTAATGCCGATCAAACTGAAAGGCAAGGCTGTGGACAAGAAAGTAATTGTACTTGCTCAGTGGGCTGCTGTTGCTGCTATCTCACTGTTCGTACTAGTACTAGTTTAAGGAGTGCACTGTGATTAACCGTAACCCGAAACGTTCTGACGAACCAGTATGGTGGGGTCTGTTTGGTGCAGGCGGTACTTGGTTTGCAATGCTTACCCCTGTAACCGTTCTTGTACTGGGCATCATGGTACCGCTAGGCATGCTTGATGCCGACGCGATGAGCTACGAACGTGTGTCTGGCTTTGTAACCAGCATCATTGGTGCGCTGTTCACCATCGCGACACTTGCTCTGCCAATGTGGCACGCGATGCACCGTCTACACCACGGTATGCACGACCTGAAATTCCACACTGGCACAGCAGGCAAAGTGGCTTGCTACGCAACGGCCTTCTTGGTCTCTGCACTTGCCGTTATCTTCGTGTTTATGATCTAACCATAAGCCGAAAACAAAAAAGCACCGCCTATGCGGTGCTTTTTTTATGCCCAGACTATACGGACGGCTATTCCCCCGCAGCCAGCTTCTCGCTCTTCTCTACAATCCCCAGCGCACCGAACCCGGTGATCACATCAAGATTGGTGGTCAGCTTGCCGCCCTCGCCACCACCAAAATAGTTCTTCGGCATCTCGATTTGGTAGTTTTTCAGGTTGCTGTATAGCGCCGTGGAGACATCGCGATTGAGCTCCGCCAGATAAACATCCCGGTTAGCACCGTAGGCATCATATTTGGCCTTGAGAATTTCGGCTTCTGCCCGTCCCTTGGCAAGTATCGCCTTGGCTTCGTATTCGGCAGACAAGGCATTGGCTTTCTGAATCGCCAAATTAGCCTCGGCAATAGCCAGTTCCTTTTCCTTGTCGACTTCGGCTAGCCGTTTCTTCTTCTCTACCTCGACAATCTCACGCTCGGCGATCTGGCGGGCAACCTCAACTTCTTCCTGCTGAGCGATAATCGCCAGCTCCTTCTTGCGCTGGGCATCCTGTACCTCCCGGGTCCGCTGGATCTCCTTGCGCAACTGCTCGGTTTCCGCCTGTGCCTTGGAGGTTTCCTGTTCCTGGATCGCCCGGATCCGATCAGCGACCAGCCGCTTCTTATCCGTCAGCAATTTATCAAGCTGCTCTTCCGGCTTAGGATCACCAATGGTCACCTGCGTCACCGCAATACCGTACTGGCTCAATGGATTGTCCTGACGAATAGGCTTGCCCTGCTTATCCAATACAGGAACGGTCTTCCAGATAAGCTGCTGGGTACGCTGGAGCTGATTCGAGTTAGACTGGTTCACCCCAACCGGCGCCAGATCAATCTGCTCAACCTCAACCTGACGGCGCTCGGTCATGTAGATCCCATCACGGAGCTGATCACCGAGTTTGGATTTGAACTGATTCAACCCACCCTGGAAGAACTCCTCACCGGTATACTGGGTTGCCGTAATCACCGTGACGTTACGGGCATTTTTCACCAATAGTGCGTCAATCAGGTTATTGTTGTTGCGGAACTCCTGATGCATCTTGATGATCGACTCTGGATCCTGCGACAACTTGAAGCGGAAAGTCACCGGAATTTCGCCGATATAGGTATCGGCAAAGCGCACCTGAATAGCAGGCAGGCGTTGGTAGAAATCCTCACCGGTAGTATTACCGTAAGAGACCGTGATGACCTGATCATACTGGGTGATTTTCGACAGAAAAGGCATCCGAAAATGAATACCGGGCTGATTGAATACGTCCAACTCACCCGTCAGATTGTTCTGATGAACATAGGTATACCCCGCATCGGTCATCAACACGGAGTTGCCCGCTAAGCCGGCAACTAGCGCCAAGCCAAGCAAACCGCCAGCCAATGGCGCCGATACCCGACGACGTAATCCTGTGTGCACTTCGGATTTGATATCCATTCTCTATCACCTTTTGCCAACAAAAAGGGATAGGATAAAGATATTGATATGCAACCAGTAGTAACTCGTAACCTGCCTTCAAAAATTTACAGCGCAGATCACTTAACGACAACAAATATACCGGCAACAAAAAAGGCCGCCAAGGCGACCTTTTTCATTCAAGCAGCTGCGAATTACTTCACGCGGCTTACGTACTCACCAGAGCGAGTGTCAACTTTGATCACTTCGCCGATAGCGATGAATAGAGGTACACGTACTACCGCACCGGTAGACAGTGTTGCTGGCTTGCCGCCAGTACCCTGAGTATCACCCTTCAGGCCAGGATCTGTCTCGGTAACTTCCAGTTCAACGAAGTTTGGTGGTGTCACGGCGATAGGGTTGCCGTTCCACAGAGTAAGAGTACAAGTATTGTTCTCTACCAACCACTTAGCGTTCTCGCCAACAGCTTTAACGTCTGCCGCGATCTGCTCGAACGTTTCGTTGTTCATGAAGTGGTAGAATTCACCGTCGCTGTATAGGTAGTCAAGATCAGTATCAATAACGTCAGCAGCTTCAACGGTTTCACCAGACTTGAATGTCTTCTCCAAAACCTTGCCTGATAGCAGTTTACGGATCCTGACGCGGTTGAACGCCTGGCCTTTACCTGGCTTCACAAATTCGTTTTCGATAATGACACATGGTTCATTATCTAGCATAATTTTCATTCCGCCGCGGAATTCATTGGTGCTGAAAGACGCCATTTCTATCCTCTTAACATCTTCGAGTTGTATTTAATGCCGCACATAATAACCCGAAACGCATCAACTGTTGAGCAAAACTGGCTTAATGATCTTGCTAATGCGATTTCAGATCCCCTAGAGCTACTAAATCGGCTAAAAATCGATCCTACCCCGTGGGAAACAGGCTTGGCCGCCCGGAAATTATTTGCGCTACGTGTCCCTAAGAGCTTTGTTGAAAGAATGGAGGTTGGCAACCCCTACGATCCACTCCTGCGACAAGTATTGCCTTTAGCTGAAGAGTTCGAGGTGCACGAGGGCTACTCGCTCGACCCACTCGAAGAGCAGGATAATGCGATTCCCGGCCTGCTGCATAAATACAAGAACCGGGCACTGTTGATCGTCAAAGGTGGCTGCGCCGTCAACTGCCGTTACTGTTTTCGCCGCCACTTCCCTTACAAAGATAACCCTGGCAGCAAACGAAGCTGGCAGGCTGCTCTTGATTACATTGCAGCCCAACCGGCGATCAACGAAGTGATCCTTTCCGGCGGCGATCCCCTCATGGCCAAAGATCACGAATTGGAATGGCTGCTCGACAGCATAGCCGCGATTGCACATGTTAAACGGGTACGAATCCACTCGCGCCTACCGGTTGTGCTGCCAGCCCGAATTACCCCGGCACTGTGCCAATTGCTAGCCCATAGCCGGCTGCAAACTGTCTTGGTCACCCATATCAACCATGCCAACGAAATCAATGACGAGCTGACCACAGCACTGCAACCTCTCAAACAAGCCGGTGTGACCCTGCTAAACCAAGGCGTTCTGCTCAAGGGGGTCAATGACTCCGTCGAGGCCCTCACCAATCTGAGCGAAGCACTGTTCGATGCAGGGATCCTGCCCTACTACCTTCACGTTCTCGATAAGGTTCAGGGCGCTGCCCATTTTATGGTCGACGACACACGAGCCCGCCAGTTGATGGCAGGGCTAATGGAAAACGTCTCTGGCTACCTTGTCCCCCAACTCACCCGTGAAATTGGCGGGCGCACCAGCAAAACCCCGCTCGACCTGCACCTAGAATAATTATCGGCGCCGCAATCACTCTCCCGGTTGCGGCGGGTCAATATCGCCCCAAAAAACCAACTAAAAACACATTTCACTGTTAAGGGGCGCATAAATACTGTCGCCTTATGTTAATGGGTTCAATTAAATGGGATTAATATCACGTCCCATATCATGACTATCCGGCACATGCCCTCAGCAACCACTGAAAACCCTGCTACCGCATAATCACATGCCGGATCACAAGCTCAAGGACAGCAAATGAAAACACGTCTAAGCCTCATCGCCCTTGCACTACTGGGCATGCAGCAAGCCCATGCAGCACCACTACTTAGCGATGCACGCCAAGCACCAGACGCAGAAACCCGTATCGCTGCCAGCAATGCTTGGCTGGAGATCAATACTCAGGCATTCAATGAAAATATCCAGACTTTGCAAGATCGCCTAAGCGGTGACTCAAAGATCTGTGCGATCATGAAAGCAGATGCCTACGGCAATGGTATCGCTGGCCTAATGCCAACCGTACTCGCCAACAATATCCCGTGCATCGGCATTACTAGCAACGAAGAAGCCCGTTTGGTGCGTGCAGGTGGCTTTAAAGGCCAGCTAATGCGCGTTCGTTCTGCCAGCCGCAACGAAATTGAAAACGGTATCCAATACCAAATCGAAGAGCTAATCGGCACTCAGGGCCAAGCGAAGCAAATCATTGCCATCGCCGAAGCCAACGATGCCAAAATCCCGGTGCACCTAGCCCTGAACACCTCTGGCATGGGGCGTAACGGCCTTGACCTGACCACTGAAGATGGCAAGAAAGAAGGTCTAGCGATTGTCCAATCACCAGCATTGACGATTACCGGGATGATGACCCACTTCCCGAACGAGAATATCGACGAGATCAAAACAAAGATCGCCCAGTTCAAAAAGGACACCCAGTGGCTGATCGATAACTCACCGCTTGAGCGCGAAGATATCACTCTGCACGCAGCCAACTCATTCACCACCTTGAATGTACCAGAAGCCCACCTTGACATGGTTCGCCCTGGCGGCCTGCTATACGGTGACATGCCTGCACCGAGCGATTTCAAGCGTATCGTGGAATTCAAAACTCGTATTGCTTCGCTACACCATTTCCCAGCAGGCAGCACTGTGGGCTACGGCAGCACCGCCAAACTTGAGCGTGATTCTGTCCTTGCCAACTTGCCTATCGGCTACTCAGACGGTTTTGCCCGTTCGCTAGGCAACAAAGGTGAAGTGCTCATCAACGGCCAGCGCGCCAAAGTTGTTGGTGCCGCATCAATGAATACCGTCATGGTTGATGTTACCGACATCAAAAATGCCAAGGAGAACGACGAAGTCGTGCTATTCGGCCATCAGGGCAAAGATCAAATCACCAGCCCGGAAACCGAAGCCAACAGCGGCCGTATCCTGCCAGAAATCTACACCCTATGGGGCGCGACAAACCCTCGCATTTACCTTTAACCTACCGTTAAAGCCTGTGCGATAACATCATACCCAATGCATTCACGGCCAGTTTCGCACTGGCCGTTTTTCGCCCTTCCAAGCGACCACTGCAAAAACACGGAACGGCGCCCCCCCCTATCCTCCTCTCTTCGTGCTTCCCAAAAAAACATAACGAGTCAAAAACAACCCGCAAACTTAAAAACCCAAGCCATAAGTGTTACTTAAGTCATAGATACACCTTGTTACATTAAATTACACAAATAAATGCGAGTAACATCACATTATTGATGTAAATGACCGGCACATAACTCAGCCAACACTGAAAAACATTCCAACACGCCGGAAACAATCTTCAGGAATATCTATGAAAACACGTCTAAGCCTCATTGCCCTAGCCCTACTAGGTGGCATGCAATACGCCCATGCAGCCCCGCTACTTAACGAGGCAAGCCAAACACCTAACGCAGAATCTCGTATTGCAGCAAGCAATGCTTGGTTGGAAATCAATACTCAAGCTTTCAGCGACAACATCCAGACGCTACAAAATCGCCTAAGCGCGGGTTCCAAAATCTGTGCAATCATGAAAGCGGATGCCTACGGCAATGGTATTGAGGGCCTAATGCCTACCGTTATTGGCAACCATATCCCTTGTATTGGTATTACCAGCAACGAAGAAGCACGTATTGTTCGCGCCAGTGGTTTTAATGGTCAGCTAATGCGTGTTCGCTCCGCAAGTCGCAACGAAATTGAACATGGCATTCAATACCAAATCGAAGAGTTGATCGGCACGAAGGCACAAGCGGAGCAGATTATCGATATCGCCTCTGCGCACAACACGACGGTTCCGGTTCACCTAGCCCTGAATACATCAGGCATGGGTCGTAACGGTTTAGATCTCACCACTTATGAAGGTCAGGTTGAAGGCGTACAAATCGCGGGCGATCCAAATCTGAGAATCGTCGGTATGATGACTCACTTCCCGAACGAAGATGTCGAAGAAATCAAACGCAAAGTTGATCGCTTTAAAGTAGAAACGCAATGGCTAATCGACAGTGCAGATCTAGAGCGTGAAGATATCACCCTGCACGTTGCCAACTCATTCACCACCTTGAATGTACCAGAAGCCCACCTTGACATGGTTCGCCCTGGCGGCCTGCTATACGGTGACATGCCTGCACCGAGCGATTTCAAGCGTATCGTGGAATTCAAAACTCGTATCGCTTCGCTGCACCATTTCCCAGCAGGCAGCACTGTGGGCTACGGCAGCACCGCCAAACTCGAGCGTGATTCTGTCCTTGCCAACTTGCCTATCGGCTACTCAGACGGTTTTGCCCGCTCGCTAGGCAACAAAGGTGAAGTGCTCATCAACGGCCAGCGCGCCAAAGTTGTTGGTGCCGCGTCAATGAATACGGTCATGGTTGATGTTACCGACATCAAAAATGCCAAGGCGAACGACGAAGTCGTGCTATTCGGCCATCAGGGCAAAGATCAAATCACCAGCCCGGAAACCGAAGCCAACAGCGGCCGTATCCTGCCAGAAATCTACACCCTGTGGGGCGCGACAAACCCTAAAATTTACCTCTAAGCCCTCGTTAAAGAAGGCGAATTCCGCTCATCACCTTCTAGGTTTACGGCCAGTTTACGACTGGCCGTTTTTACATCATTGGAAAAATCTTCAAATGGTGATGATAAAAAAAGATCATCGTCAATTCGCTCGCTTTTTCTCCCGACAAGGCGCATAGTCGCGCTCCAACTTGCTGTTCGCGAAGACAGCCAAACTTCGTATTCACAGAACATTAATTCCCCTTATATCTATACGAGAAAGCGAATGAAAATTGGCATTCTGTCCCAGAACGAAAACCTATACTCCACTCGCCGCTTGGTTGAAGCTGTAGAACAACGAGGCCATGAAGCTGTTGTTATCAATGCCCTGCGCTGCTACATGAATATCAACTCGGTCAAACCCTCGATCCATTTCGAAGGCCAAGATCTAACAGGCTTCGATGCCATCATCCCGCGTATTGGCGCTGATATTACCTTCTACGGTTGCTCAGTCCTGCGCCAATTCGAAATGATGGATGTGTTTTCGGTCAACCAGTCGATTGCCATCACGCGCTCTCGTGACAAGCTACGCTCGCTGCAGCTCCTGAGCCGCAAAGGCGTTGGCATGCCTATTACCGGCTTTGCCAGCAAGCCTGACGATGTGCCTGACCTAATCAAAATGGTTGGTGGCGCGCCGCTAGTTATCAAGCTGCTTGAGGGTACCCAAGGTATCGGTGTCGTTCTGGCAGAAACACAGAAAGCCGCAGAGAGCGTTATTGAGGCTTTCATGGGCCTGAAAGCCAATATCATGGTTCAGGAATTCATTGAAGAAGCAGGCGGTGCAGACATCCGTTGTTTCGTCATTGGCGACAAAGTCATTGCTGCCATGAAGCGCCAAGGCGCAGAGGGTGAATTCCGCTCTAACCTACACCGAGGCGGCAGTGCCTCGCTGATCCGTATTTCGCCAGAAGAGCGCAAGACAGCCGTTGCCGCCGCCAAGGCAATGGGCCTTAGCGTTGCCGGTGTTGACCTGCTTCGCTCGAACCGTGGCCCACTAGTCATGGAGGTGAACTCCTCTCCGGGCCTAGAGGGCATCGAAGGGGCGACAGGCAAGGACATCGCAGGGATGATTGTCGAGTTCATCGAGAAAAATGCAGGCAAGGCAGCCAACCGTCGTCGCAACGACCAGCAATAAGCCCTGCACCAACTATTTTTCCTAAAAGCAGCCGTCTGGCTGCTTTTTTGTCGCTCCCCTTTATAGCTCCCCATTTATCTTCTCTCGCCTGAATGCTCACGAAGGCTTCACCAAGCGAACGTACAGCATTACTGCTCATTATCAGCAAAATGGTGTGCAATTTCACCCCTAGCATACAAAACCTCCAAACAAACAACCTAAATCGTTGTTTATTAAGTAAATTTATTTCTGTTCAGCTTTTCTACCTTTTTCCCTGACAAACTAAATCCGTACAAAAACAACAACCACACCTATAATGTACAGCTTATCGAGCATGTAACAGCTAATTCCTGAACAAAATCACACCTAAGATAAAAAAACACAGCGGGCCGATTAAGTAATTGTTTTTTAATGGCTTTTTTCGCGTACAGCTTTTTGTGCTTTTTCTTGTAGGAACCATGGGAACCCAATACGATTTACTCCACTCAATAGAGAGCAACTCACGTTCAGCTTTTCATGCAATACTCAGCTAAAAGGTGAGCACTATTACACCAATAGGGAAAATGCTAAATTACATTTGTAAGTAATTGAATTTAAAGAAAATAAATAATGTGCAGCTTTTTGAGATTTTTCCCGAGCGAACTAATACAGCTTATTTAGCGATAAATATCGATAAAAGACACTACTGCGTACAGCTTTTTACTCAATAGTTAGCTTTTTCATGATCAAAATAAACATGATAAAGAAAAAGCTAATTACTTACATATAAAACATTGATTTATAATGATTTTATTTGCGTTCAGCTTTTTGAGCTTTTTTCACAACAAACCCTGCACAGAGATAGTCGTACCACTGCTGCAACACTAGAGGTGAGAATAAAACAATAATGATAAAAATTAGGCATAAAAAAACGGAGGCCTAAGCCTCCGTTCATCACCAAAAGGTGCTATCTCAGTGAGATAGGCGCATTACATCATGCCGCCCATACCACCCATGCCACCCATACCGCCCATATCAGGCATTGATGGTGCATCTTTCGCTGGTAGGTCAGTTACCATCGCTTCTGTGGTGATCATCAGGCCAGCAACAGACGCTGCGAACTGCAGTGCAGAACGAGTTACCTTTGTAGGGTCCAAAATACCCATCTCGATCATATCGCCGTATTCGCCCGTTGCCGCGTTGTAACCGTAGTTACCTTCGCCAGCGCGTACGTTGTTGGCAACCACAGACTCTTCGTCACCTGCGTTCTTAGTGATTTGACGGATTGGCGCTTCCATCGCACGAAGTGCTACGCGGATACCTACGTTTTGCTCTTCGTTGTCGCCTTCAAGACCAGCTACTTTGGCAGCAGCGCGGATCAGCGCAACACCACCACCAGCAACCACGCCTTCTTCTACCGCTGCACGGGTTGCGTGTAGGGCATCTTCAACGCGGTCTTTCTTCTCTTTCATTTCAACTTCGGTAGCTGCACCGACTTTGATTACCGCAACACCGCCAGCGAGTTTCGCTACGCGCTCTTGCAGTTTTTCTTTATCGTAGTCAGACGTTGCATCTTCGATTTGCTGACGAATTTGTGCAACGCGACCAGCAATCATCTCTTCCTCACCCATACCATCGATGATAGTCGTGGTTTCTTTGGTGATAGTGATGCGCTTAGCCTGACCAAGATCTTCCAGCTGAACTTTTTCCAGCTCAAGACCGATTTCTTCAGAAATAACCGTACCAGCAGTCAGTACTGCGATGTCCTGAAGCATCGCTTTACGACGGTCGCCAAAGCCTGGAGCTTTCACAGCAGCCACTTTCACGATACCGCGCATGTTGTTCACAACCAATGTTGCCAGTGCTTCGCCTTCTACGTCTTCTGCAACGATAAGCAGTGGACGAGATGCCTTAGCTACGCCTTCAAGGGCTGGCAGCAATTCACGGATGTTAGAAACTTTCTTGTCGATAAGCAGGATGAACGGATTGTCCAGATCAACACTGCCCGCTTCTTGGTTGTTGATGAAGTAAGGAGACAGGTAACCGCGGTCAAACTGCATACCTTCAACAACATCAAGCTCGTCTTGCAGTGCCTGGCCTTCTTCAACAGTGATCACGCCATCACGGCCAACACGCTCCATCGCTTCTGCGATGATGTTGCCGACGGTTGCATCAGAGTTAGCAGAAATTGTACCTACCTGAGCAATCGCCTTGGTATCTGCACAAGGTACAGACAAATTCTTCAGCTCTTCAACAGCTGCGACAACAGCTTTGTCGATACCACGCTTCAGATCCATCGGGTTCATGCCAGCAGCTACCGCTTTCAGACCTTCTTTAATGATAGCCTGAGCCAGTACTGTTGCTGTTGTAGTACCGTCACCTGCAGCGTCATTCGCTTGAGACGCTACTTCTTTAACCATCTGTGCGCCCATGTTCTGGAATTTGTCTTCCAATTCAATTTCGCGCGCAACAGAAACACCGTCTTTAGTGATAGTCGGTGCACCGAAAGATTTGTCCAGTACCACGTTACGGCCTTTAGGACCCAGTGTTACTTTTACCGCATCAGCCAGAATGTTTACACCTTCTAGCATTTTAACGCGTGCATCGTTACCAAATTTTACGTCTTTAGCAGCCATGTCAGTCTTCCTTTCTTAATTCTAAATTTGAGGTGATCGGATTATTCAACGATTGCCATGATGTCGTTTTCAGACATGATCAGGACTTCTTTACCGTCAATCTTTTCAGATTTAGTGCCGTAGCCTTCTGCAAAGATAACAGTATCGCCAACTTTTACGTCCAATGGCTGTACAGAGCCATTTTCCAGAATGCGGCCTTTACCTACTGCCAGTACTTTACCGCGAGTAGATTTTTCAGCTGCAGAACCAGTTAGAACGATGCCGCCCGCAGACTTTGATTCAACTTCTTGGCGCTCAACGATAACTCGGTCATGTAAAGGACGAATGTTCATCGGTCGTCTCTCCTGATTTTGGTAATATCCATACAATATAAAAGTACGGGCTCCGACGCCCTGCACTTCCTCTAATACCTAGACATGTTGGGTCTAATTTCGAGATCCCAAGTCTTATGGCGATTTTTTTTCAATTTAGTGCAACAGAGTTTTTGCCCGATCACATTCTTTGCTTTAGGGTAGGCGAGCATTTCCGACTCAAATCACGATGGCTACAATGACGACACCCGATAAACACGGGTTATTATCCGACCCAATTCCGACGGTACTGACCCGCCTAACTATCCCGATGATCTTCGGCATGGTGGCGATCTTGATGTTCAACCTGGTCGATACCTTCTTTATTTCCCTACTCGGTACCGAGGCACTGGCTGCGGTCAGTTTCACTTTTCCGATCACCTTTGCCCTCAACTGTATCACGATGGGGATCAGCGTCGGGATCTCCACCAGCATCGGCCGCCTGCTAGGAAGCGGGGATACCCGCTCGGCAGCCCGTTTGACAACCCACGGGCTGCTACTTGCCATTGTCTTGGTCACCATTGCCGCCCAAATTGGCCTGTTGACTATCGAGCCGCTATTTACCCTGATCGGGGCCAAGGCCAGTCTGCTGCCCGTCATCCATGACTATATGTCTATTTGGTATCTGACTATCCCGCTACTGGTGATCCCGATGGCAGGCAACAGCGCGATCCGAGCAACCGGAGATGCCAAGACCCCGGCAATGATCATGATCCTCGCTGGGGCAATTAATGGTGTACTGGATCCTTTACTGATCTTCGGGCCCGGCCCGTTTCCTGAACTGGGCGTCAAAGGCGCGGCTATCGCCAGCGGGATCAGCTGGGCATTCGCCCTTGCCGGATCGCTGTATGTACTGATTGCCCGTGAAAAGCTCGCAGCCAGGCCACAGTTGGCAAAACTGTGGCACGACTGGCGACAAATCCTGCATATCGGCACCCCTGCAGGCTTGTCCAATGCCCTCAACCCGCTTTCCGGCACCCTGCTGATGAGCCTGCTGGCCGCGCAGGGCACCGCGTCTGTCGCCGCCTACGGTGCGGCAATGCGGATAGAATCAATACTGGTCACAGTAATGATGGCATTGGGATCGGCACTGATGCCGGTCATGGCACAGAATCTCGGGGCGAAGCAGCCCAAGCGAGCCTTTTCCGCCCTATTTACCGCGATGCGCTTTGCCATTTTGTTCCAGCTACTGGTCTTTGTGATGATGGTTCCGCTGAGCTGGCCGATCTCGTCTTTATTTAGCCAGGATGAGGCTGTCCGCCATCAGCTCTGGCACTACCTGATTGTCGTTCCGGCCAGTTATGGCCTGCAGGCTGTCTGCCTACTGCTAGTCAGTGCACTCAATGCCATGCACAAATCAGTACAAGCATTGCAATGGAATCTACTTCGTCTGTTCGGCCTGCTGCTTCCAGCGGCTTGGCTTGGCCGCCATATTCATGGTACTGAAGGCCTGTTTATCGGCATTGCTCTCGCCAATGCCATCGCAGGGATAGGAGCCTATTGTTATGGCCTAAAATTACGTCGTGATGTAAGTAAAAACGGGCATAAAAACCAATTTTAAATATTAACAGCATGAATAAAAAAAGACGGCCAAGGCCGTCTTTTTTATTCACAATTTTTGGCTAATCAATGTAAGCGGGGATTGTCATCATTGTTATTGTCTCGCTTACGATCGTCATCCTTGCGTTCGAATTCACCATCAAACACATCGCCACCACGATCCTTTCCATTATCATGTCCAGAATGGCGGAATGGATCTGAATCATACGGTTCCTGCCCGCCAAATCCCTGCTGATTGCCAAATCCAGCACTGAAACCATTTCCAGATGCCATCCCCTGAACCTTGACTCGGCTCATCAACTGCTTGGCCAACCAGGCCCGCGGCGCTGGCAGCAACACCGCCATACCCATCGCATCGGTCATGAAGCCCGGTGTCAGCAGCAGCACACCGGCAACCGCCAGCATCACCCCTTCAACGATCTGCTGAGCGGGCAACTCCCCTTGCTGCAAGCGGTTTTGCACCGACAGCAAGGTTGCGATCCCCTGACTGCGCACCAAAGATGCCCCGACTACCGCCGTCACCAATACCAAGCCTACTGTCGGCCAAAGCCCAAGAAATCCGCCGACCTGTATGAACAGGGCGATTTCGACAATCGGCACAACAATAAACATAAACAGTAAAATCGGAAACACGGTTTTCCCCTTGCAGTTTGAAATATAACGGCCAGCGCTGTAGCACAATTCCTCGTTGCTACATAACACCGAACCTCGTTTAGTAATAATGGGAGCAAAAAGGCCATTTTCAACTTTGCTCTATAAGCATATATCGTAACCAACCGTTACTATAGCCCCCTCAGCACCCATACAACATTCACTTCACATATTGTCATAATTGGTCATTTTTCAATATAAACAGGCCGCGGATTATTAACAGAATTTGTGAGAGAGATCTCATTACAGTGTAAATGTTTTCAGTGTGCTTCAAAAAGTGATCTGGGTTATGTTTTTACCCCTAAAGGGGAGTATTATCGGCCTCATACAATAGGTGTCAGGTACGATCATCTAGCCAAACTCTCTGCGGAATGGATTCTAAGGTTACAGAATTGGCTCTATATATGAATTTTATTAGCAGATTCCACTAAGGCTACGTTATGTCTCAGATGATTGATATTGAAAAGAATGAAGCAATGGTAAACAACGTTGCAACCCGTATCGAAGAAGACCTACTAGGTGAGCGTCACGTTCCTGCAGACGCATACTGGGGTGTTCACACTCTTCGCGCTGTTGAAAACTTCAACATCTCTAAGACGACTATTTCTGATGTACCAGAATTCGTTCGTGGTATGGTTTTCACTAAGAAAGCCGCTGCGATGGCTAACAAAGAGCTAGGCGCAATCCCATCAGAAGTTGGCGAGTTCATCATCAAAGCGTGTGATGTGATCCTTGAAACAGGCAAGTGCATGGATCAATTCCCATCAGACGTTTACCAAGGCGGTGCTGGTACTTCTGTAAACATGAATACCAACGAAGTTATCGCTAACCTTGCACTAGAGCTTATGGGCAAGGAAAAAGGCGAATACGACATCGTCAACCCTAACGACCACGTTAACAAGTCTCAGTCTACTAACTGTGCTTACCCAACAGGTTTCCGCGTTGCTGTATACAACAGCATCATGACTATGCTTGAGTCACTGGAATACCTAAAAGAAGGTTTCGAAGCGAAGAGCGTTGAGTTCGCAGACATCCTGAAAATGGGCCGTACCCAGCTACAGGACGCTGTACCAATGACTGTTGGTCAGGAATTCCGTGCGTTCGCGGTTCTTCTAAAAGAAGAAATCAAAAACCTTCAGTACACTGCACAGCTTCTGCTTGAAGTTAACCTAGGTGCAACTGCGATCGGTACTGGTCTGAACGCGGCAACAGGTTACCAAGAGCTAGCAGTTCAGCGTCTAGCTGAAGTAACTGGCCTTCCTTGCGTACCAGCAGAAGACCTAATCGAAGCAACCTCTGACTGTGGTGCTTACGTAATGGTTCACGGCGCGCTTAAGCGTACTGCAGTGAAACTATCTAAGATCTGTAATGACCTACGTCTGCTTTCTTCTGGCCCACGTGCGGGTCTGAACGAAATCAACCTACCTGAAATGCAAGCGGGTTCTTCAATCATGCCTGCAAAAGTTAACCCAGTTGTTCCAGAAGTGGTTAACCAGGTTTGCTTCAAGGTTATCGGTAACGACACAACCATCACTTTCGCAGCAGAAGCTGGTCAGCTTCAGTTGAACGTAATGGAGCCAGTAATCGGTCAGGCACTATTCGAGTCAATCGACCTGCTGAAGAACGCATGTATTAACCTTCGCGACAAGTGCATCGACGGTATCACAGTGAACAAAGAAGTTTGCGAAAGCTTCGTGTTCAACTCTATCGGTATCGTAACTTACCTGAACCCGTTCATCGGCCACCACGAAGGTGACATCGTAGGTAAGATCTGTGCTGAAACAGGTAAGAGCGTACGTGAAGTTGTCCTAGAGCGCGGTCTACTGACCGAAGAGCAGCTAGATGACATCTTCTCTGTTCAGAACCTAATGCACCCAGAATATAAAGCGAAGCGTTACAACTAATAAGTAACGACAAACCCGGCGGATTTTCAGGATGAAGATCCGCCATTTTTTGCTACAGATTTCCCATTTTATATTTATTAACTTTAAAGACAGGACAATCATATGGTTGGAATAGAACTCTTAGTCGTTCTCGCGTTCATTTTCCTTGGCGCACGAATCGGCGGTATCGGTATTGGTCTGGCAGGTGGCGCCGGTGTTATCGTGCTTTCCCTTATTTTGGGCATGCCAACAAGCCAAAGCTACATCCCTATCGACGTAATCCTTATCATCATGTCTGTAATCACCGCAATCGCTGCCATGCAGGTCGCCGGTGGTATGGACTGGCTGGTTGAACTAGCCGAGAACTTCCTGCGTAAAAACCCTAAACATATCACTTTCTACGCACCTATCGTGACTTACCTGATGACCCTAATGGCAGGTACTGGCCACACTGCATTCTCAACACTTCCAGTTATCGCTGAAGTAGCCAAAGAGCAAGGCATCCGTCCTTCTCGTCCACTGTCTATTGCCGTGGTTGCTTCACAAATCGCGATTACAGCATCGCCTATCTCCGCTGCGGTTGTTTTCTTCTCAGGCATTCTTGAACCGCTCGGAGTGGGCTACCTAACGCTACTTGCTATCTGTATCCCAACAACTTTCGCTGCTTGTATGGTTGGTGCTTTCGTTGCTAACTTCCTAGGCTGTGAACTAAAAGACGATCCAGTTTACCAAGAGCGTCTGGCAAAAGGCCTAATCAAACTACAAGGTACAACCAAGCGTGAAATCCCTGCTTCTGCAAAGAAAGCAACCTTCATCTTCTTGGCTGCTATCGTGATTGTTGTTGCTTACGCAGCGGCTATCTCAAGCTCTATTGGCCTAATCGAAAACCCAGCCCTAGGCCGTAACGAAGCAATCATGACATTCATGCTGGCTGCCGCTGCTGCTATCGTATTCACAACTGGCATCGACGCTGCGAAAATCCCATCAGCACCAACGTTCCGCTCTGGTATGACAGCGTGTGTGTGTGTACTGGGTGTGGCATGGCTTGGTTCTACTTTCGTTAACGGCCACGTTGACGGCATCAAAGAAGTTGCGGGCGCTCTACTGAAAGACTACCCGTGGATGCTAGCGATGGTACTGTTCTTTGCCTCTATGCTGCTTTATTCTCAGGGCGCAACAACAACAGCCCTGATGCCTGCGGCACTGGCTATCGGCGTTGCACCACTGACCGCTATCGCATCTTTCGCAGCGGTAAGTGCTCTGTTCGTACTACCAACTTACCCAACACTGCTTGCGGCAGTAGAAATGGACGACACAGGTTCAACCCGTATCGGTAACCTTGTATTCAACCACCCATTCTTCATCCCTGGCGTGGTGACTATCGCAACATCGGTTATTCTTGGTTTCGTTGTTGGTGGCATGATTCTATAAGCCACCGCAAGAACCTCAAAGGCTGCCTCAGGGCAGCCTTTTTCATATATATATAGAAGACAGATAAAGTTATCTGGCCTCACAGCTTCCAGTACCGACTCTAACAGAGCAAGTTAGGCATCCTCTTTGCTATTCTTTGCAATCAGATAGCACTGATGTAACTGTATGTTCTTAAGGGGAGCTGCTTTATTTTTCTCTATCCGCCAAGCATCCTTCCTTCCCCTAAAACAGTTAAAGAAATAGCGTAGGGGATATAGGATTTAGCCAGTAATATCTGGAGCCAGACAGAATGTAAGTACACGCTTACATTCAATGGCAAAGCAATTATCGCGGGTGAGAACGAACGGTACTGCAAACTGGTAGGGGCTCAATACGAATACGCCCATACGAGGCACGCAAGAGGCCTTGGTGATAAACACCCAAAAACAAAGAATAGAGAATGAAGGAGTGGTTCAGGAAGCGAACCATAAAGATAGGTAAACTTGAAAATAACTGTCTCCGCCCCGTCCTAGGGCGAAGACAAGAACAAATATGGATTCCAACATATTTGCCCTGTCCGGAGCAATCGTCAATCCCAACGAGTGAACCGGTATCATGTCTCTTTTTTGCTACAGAGCAGGCAAGACAGGAAAGCCTGCCAAAACATAATAGCGGCTGAGACACCGCGGTTATAGAGGTAAAAGCGTTATGCAGCGATGCAAAAATGGTATGAAGTTAGATGACCTGCGCACCCTGATTGCGATTGCCCAACACGGAAGTTTCAGAGCAGCCGCCAGTGCATTGGATATCCCCCCGACAACACTCAGCCGCCGCCTCCAGCGGCTTGAAGACACTCTCGGCAGTCAGTTGGTGATCCGCGACAGCCGCAATGTCTCCCTGACCCCACTCGGCCAGAGCTACACCGACCGCTGCCAGCCATTGCTAAGCGAGCTGGAGGCGGCCACTTCCGAGTTGCACGACAGCAGCCATAGCGATCCACGCGGCGCTCTGCGCATCTCGGCACCGGTTGGGTTGCTGACCTATCGGCTCACCCCGCTGTTCAACCAATTTTTGGCCCAATATCCGGAGATCACCCTGTCGCTGACTCATCTGTCGAACCAGCACCACGACTACAGCCCCGAACAATACGACGTGGTCTTTCGCGTCGGTGAACAGGCTGATTCGAGTTTTGCTGCTGCCTGTATCGGCCAGTCACAGCGTATCTTGGTCGCTAGCCCCGATTATCTGGCTCAATTCGGTGCCCCCTTGCATCCCGACGATCTCAACCAGCATTCCAGGCTGGCCAGCGTGCCCGAATTTGAGTGGGCACTAACTAACAAAGGGCAAAGTGAGACTATCTGGATCAACTCGCCGGTCAGGATGGCTATTGCCGATCTCAACAGCATCAAGCAGGCTGCCATTCATAGGCTCGGTATTGCTTGCCTCCCCAACTATGTAGTCACCGATGCCCTAGCAAGCGGCCAGCTCACCACCATGATGGAGCAATGGCATTCGCCGCCGCGCCCTATCTATATGCTCTACCAGCGAATGGGCTATCTCCCCGCCCATATCCGGCTCTTCATCGACTTCATGCGGGATGCCTTCCAACATTCTTCCTGAGTGTTGAAACCAAACCCATCAAAGCACGGTCTCACCGAGTATAGTGATAGGTATACCCATTGCTGCTATGATGCGCGGCAATGGGTCCCTTTTCGTGATACCGCCCGGCGTGTTTCCGGGCACTCAGAGACGAGTCAGTTCCGATGACATTATTACAGCGCCTACACGGCACGGTGCGCCGCACCTTATCCCTACTGGCTACAGTTAGCCTGACAACCTGCCTGCTGCTAACCAGTATGCCGGGCTATACCTTCGACCTGCCCGGCTTTGCCAGCAGCGAGAACCAATTTGTCACTGTCGACGAAGCCTTCGCCTTCAACTTCACCCAGCAGGGCAACCGAGTTTACCTCGACTGGCACATCAAGCCCGGCTACTACCTCTACCAGCACCAGCTGTCTGTCAGTAGCAGCAATGCCACACTGGGCAAGGTAGATATCCCACCGGGTAAGCCCTATAACGACGAATTCTTCGGCAAGGTCAATATCTACACCCAGCCCCTCACTCTGAGTGTACCGATCAATGCGGCAACCAACAGCGACACCCTAACCGTGCGCTATCAAGGCTGTGCCGAGGCCGGCTTCTGCTACCCGCCAGAAGTCCGCCAGATCCCGCTGACCGCCGTAGTCGCTAGCGCCTCAGACCCAGCAGCAGTCCCTGCAACAGTGGTCGCGGCAAGCGCACAGAACGACAATCAGCCATTGTCAGGAAGCACTGAAAAAGTAAGTGCACACAAACCCAATGCCACGGTCAATCCCCCACTATCTGAGCAGGATGAGCTTGCCAGCAAGCTGGCTGACCAATGGTGGACGCCGCTGATCTTCCTCGCGCTGGGGATCGGCCTAGCCTTTACCCCCTGTGTCCTGCCGATGTATCCGATCCTCAGCGGTATCGTGCTTGGCAACGGCCAACTCAGCCAAGGCCGCGCTTTCCGCCTTGCCTTCACCTATGTTCAGGGTATGGCCCTGACCTATACCCTGCTTGGCCTGGTCGTGGCATCGGCGGGGATGCAGTTTCAGGCCGCCTTGCAGCATCCGTATATCCTGATCGGCCTGAGCGTACTGTTTGTCGCACTGGCCTTCTCAATGTTCGGTGCCTACACCCTGCAACTGCCAAGCAGCGTCCAGACATGGCTCAATGGGCTGAGCAACAAGCAGCAAGGCGGCAATAGCGGCGGCGTTTTCGCGATGGGGGCGATCTCCGGCTTAGTCTGCTCGCCATGCACCACCGCCCCGCTCTCCGGCGCCCTGATCTATGTCGCCCAGAGCGGTGATCTGCTGACCGGGGCCGTTGCCCTGTACGCCCTTGCCATCGGTATGGGTATCCCGCTGATCTTGGCAGCGATGTTCGGTAATACCCTGCTGCCAAAGGCCGGCAACTGGATGACCCACGTCAAAACCTTCTTCGGTTTCGTCCTTCTTGCCGTCCCGCTGTTCCTGCTAGAGCGTATCCTGCCGCACAACCTGATGCCTTATCTGTGGGCTCTGCTGGGCGTTGCCGCCTTCGGCTGGCTCTACCACGTCAAGCAGACACTGACCGTTTCATGGCGTAGCAGCACCTTGGCCGTCGTGGCCATCGTCGGCTTGTTCCTGTCAGTACAGCCGCTCTACCCGCTGCTGACCGGCAAGAGCACGACAACTACGGAGACCCAGCCAGCCCCGAGTGTCACCTTCAAAACCATCAGCAATATCGACGAGTTGGATCTTGCTCTCGCCGATGCCAAAGCTCAGGGCTTGCCTGTCATGCTAGACTTCTATGCCGACTGGTGCGTGGCCTGCAAGGAATTCGAAAAATACACGTTCCACGACCCGGCTGTTGCCGAAAAGCTGCAACCGTTCGTTTTGCTGCAGGCTGATGTCACCCGCAATACCCCTGCCGATATCGAATTGCTCAAGCAGATGGATGTTCTCGGGCTGCCAACGTTGGAATTCTGGGACACGCAGGGCAACCGTATCAACGGTGCCCGCCTGACAGGCTTCATGGAAGCCGGGCCGTTCCTCGACCATTTGCAAAACCACCAGCTAGCTCAGTAATCGCAAATCGCCTTACAGATATAAAAAAAGCGTCTATCTCTAGACGCTTTTTTTCTGCTATTCTCTGAGTCTTACTGAAGGTTGTGGCTCAAGATGCGCACACAGTCCCCTTCCGCATTCTCTTCGCGCAATGCCTCCAGCGATGTCCGGATCAACTGGCGCACCATCACCTCGCTCATATCAGGCTGCCACTCCAGCACAACGGCTTTCACCGCTACCGGCTTCTTCAATCGCTCGCGAATCGTATGGTCGCAGCTTAGGTGGACCTGATCACTCAGTCGCTCTGCGACGATCTTAGCGCCTTCCTCATTGGTATAAGGCAGTAGCAGGGCAAACTCATCATTGCCCTGACGGGCCAGAAAATCGCGCGGGCGAAACACCCCCCGACGCAAACCGCGACCGATACGGCGCAGCACTTCCTTGGCCTCCTGTTGACCGTAGGTCATACCGTGCTCACGAAGCGGGTCAATATAGAGCGCAACAACCGACAGGGCGGTATTCTGGCGCCGCGCAGACAGCACCTCACGCGAGAGCATCATCGAGAAATGGCGGTCATTTTGCAGGCCGGTCACGTTGTCGATCAATGCAACGTTGGCCAGCTCCAGGCGCAAGCGCTGCTCTTCATAACTGCGCCAAACCGATGAGTGGAACCAGTAAAACAGGTACTCACGCACCACCACCACGATCGTCAGCCTCACCATCGCGGTGAAAAAGACCAAGGGCTGCATACTGCCCGCGACGACCATATCCGACACCATCCAGGCTGCCAGTACTGGCAACACCGCACAATAGGTCGCACTGCGGTAACTGAAAAAGCCGATCACCGCGATAATGGTAAACAAGTCACTGTACAGGGCGACCGACTCATAGCGCCCCCCATAAAGCGGCAGCATAAACAGCGCCGCCCAGCCAAGGCCGAAAATCAGCGCCATGACCGACGATATTACCTGCCAGCGCATCACCGACGGGATAAGATGGCGCAGGCTTGCCAGCAGCAATAGCCCGCCCATCACCGCGCATGCGATAACCTGCACCAGGAGTTTAGCCCCCTCGGGTTCGTATTGGCGCACGGCAAAAACCTCTACTGCCACCAGCACAAATAAAAACAGGAAAGTCAGCGAAACGAGTTTCCATCCTTGTTGTTGGCGATAAAGCTGTTGGTGCTCAAAATAGCTTTGCCCATCCATTTCAGGCGTTAACTGGCGAGGCATACGATGTTAGATCCTACGTAAAAGACAAGAAGTTAAAATTGAACGGCCATTTTACTGCAATCTTGAACCATCAATACGATTATTTTCCTGATGATCCAGCTCAGATCTTAAGTGTTAACAAATTGATCTGCGCAATTGGCAATGATAGTTTGGTAAGAAAAGGATCATGAAGTATCGCCATGGAAGATCAATACACCATCGTCATCGCCGATGACCACCCCTTGTTTCGCAATGCCCTGTTTCAATCCGTCCATATGGCAATTGGCGGCGCCAACCTGCTCGAGGCCGATTCGCTCGATACCCTGCTCGCCTTGCTTGAAAAAGAGCCGGATATCGACCTGCTCCTACTGGATCTGAAAATGCCCGGCGCCAACGGTATGTCTGGGCTGGTTCAGTTGCGCAACCAATACCCCGACCTGCCGGTTGTGGTCGTGTCTGCCAGCGAGGAAACCAGCGTAGTACGCCAGGTTCGCAGCCACGGCGCGTTCGGCTTCATCCCTAAGTCCAGCGATATGCGGGCACTGATTGCTGCCCTTAACCAAGTACTGGACGGCGAGCCGGTCTTTCCCGACGGGCTGGGTGATGACGATACCGAACTCAGCGAGTTGGCCGAACGTATCGCCGCTCTCACCCCGCAACAATACAAGGTACTGAGCATGCTCGCAGACGGCCTGCTCAACAAACAGATCGCGTATGAACTGAATGTCTCAGAGGCCACCATCAAAGCCCATATGACGGCGATTTTCCGTAAGCTCGGGGTAAAAAACCGTACCCAAGCCGTGATCCTGCTACAGCAGATGGATTTTTCCCGCTAGGTAAAAATACCGTTTGGGGCGTTAGACCTTTGGCTAACGGCCACTTTCCCTACCCTGCCATTTTCACCGCTCTGCCTCACAAAAGCCCAGTTCAGGCGGGATATCCCCGCCCCTGCGCTCGACTAAAGTTGCACAGCCTCCTCGCGCAATCATTGTTATGGTTATCTCGTAACATTTCATTAACCTGATATACAGCGACATGAAAGGAGATAACAATGGCGTTTGAATCCAAGGAGCAGGCACAGGCCTACTGGAAAGAAAACCTCGCAACGATGGGCTCATTGCTGGCCATCTGGTTTCTCGTCTCTTTTGGAGCCGGGATCCTGTTCGTCGATCCCCTTAACAGTATTCAATTTGCAGGCTTCAAGCTCGGGTTCTGGTTCTCCCAACAAGGAGCCATCTACACCTTCGTAGCACTGATCTTTGTCTACGTAGTGCGTATGAATGCACTCGACCGTAAGTTCAACGTACAGGAAGACTAAGGGGCAATTAATGGAAATCCAAACGTGGACATTTATCTTGGTAGGCATCACCTTCGCCCTCTACATCGGCATCGCGATCTGGGCCCGGGCCGGCTCAACCAGTGAGTTCTATGTCGCCGGTGGCGGCGTCCATCCGGTCGCCAACGGCATGGCAACCGCTGCCGACTGGATGTCGGCAGCCTCTTTTATTTCTATGGCCGGTATTATCTCGTTTGTCGGTTATGACGGCGGGGTCTACCTGATGGGCTGGACCGGCGGCTATGTATTGCTGGCGCTTTGCCTTGCCCCCTACTTGCGCAAATTCGGCCAGTTCACCGTGCCAGACTTCATCGGTGAGCGCTACTACTCGAAAACAGCGCGTATGGTCGCCGTTTTCTGTGCCATTTTCGTTTCCTTCACTTACGTAGCAGGCCAAATGCGTGGCGTCGGGGTGGTGTTCGCCCGCTTCCTCGAGGTCGACATCAATATGGGGATCATCATCGGGATGGGGATCGTCTTCTTCTACGCCGTTCTCGGCGGCATGAAAGGGATCACCTATACCCAAGTCGCCCAATTCTGCGTCCTCATCTTTGCCTTTCTGGTTCCGGCGATCTTCACCTCGATCATGATCACCGGTAATCCGATCCCACAACTGGGTTTGGGATCCACTATCAGCGGTTCGGAAACCTATGTGCTGGATAAACTCGACGGCCTGACCACCGAGCTTGGCTTTACCGCCTATACCGACGGCTCGAAAAGCATGGTGGATGTCTTCTTCATCTGTGCCGCGCTGATGGTCGGCACCGCCGGCCTGCCACACGTCATCATCCGCTTCTTCACCGTCCCACGCGTGAAAGATGCCCGTATTTCTGCCGGTTGGGCATTGCTGTTTATCTCCATGCTTTACACAACCGCACCGTCGGTCGCCGCCTTTGCCCGAGTCAACATGATCGAAACCATCAACGGGCCAGAGATGCAAGGTGTCGCAGCAAAGCAGGCACCAAGCTGGGTCACCAACTGGGAAAAAACCGGATTGGTCAAATGGGAAGACAAAAACAACGACGGCAAGATGTTCTACTCAGGTGACGAGCGCAACGAAATGGACATCAACCGCGACATCATCGTGCTAGCCAGTCCCGAGCTGGCAAACCTGCCAAACTGGGTCGTCGCCCTACTGGCAGCCGGTGGCCTCGCTGCCGCCCTGTCAACAGCAGCAGGCTTGCTGCTGGTGATCTCAACCTCAATTTCCCATGACTTACTCAAGAAGGGCTTCAAACCGAATATGACCGACAAGCAAGAACTGCTCGCAGCCCGGGTCGGGGCAGCGGTAGCCATTGTCGGTGCCGGCTATCTGGGGATCAATCCGCCGGGCTTTGTGGCACAGGTGGTTGCCTTCTCGTTCGGCTTGGCCGCAGCCTCCTTCTTCCCGGCAATCACCCTCGGGATCTTCTACAAGAAGATGAACAAAGAAGGGGCTATCGCCGGGATGCTGACGGGTATTCTGTTTACCGCCTCGTACATTATCTACTTCAAGTTCATCAACCCGGCAGCCAGCACACCGGATAACTGGTGGTTCGGGATCAGCCCGGAAGGGATCGGAACGCTGGGCATGTGCCTGAACTTCATGGTCTCGATTGTGGTGAACAAATTCACTGCCGAAGTCCCAGATGACGTGCAGGAGATGGTGGAATCCATCCGCTACCCGAAAGGCGCAGGTGAAGCCCATAACCACTAATGGGCCACAGAAAAAATAGCGGAGCCACAGACAAACCATAAACAAAAAACGGAGCCACTGGCTCCGTTTTTTGTCGGTACATTCCTGCTAAGGCACAGCCTTTCGGCAATGCTTCTCGCAATCAGAATAAACCTTTCTTCTTGATCTTGCGTACGTTGGCAATCTGCTCGCTCAGGTTCATCTCCGGCTCGGCAGGGGTTGCGGCCACGGCGGGTGCCGCCACGCCACTGTGCTGCATCGCACGGATCAGCTGGTTCTGGGCAGACAGCAACGCTTTCAGCTCGGCAATTTCGGCCGCCTGACTCTGCGCCTTCAGCTGTGCTGCCATATCCTTCCGGATCTGCTCGCTCAGCTCGGCAACCAAATGACCTTTCATAGAGGTCAGTGCCTGCTCCAGCGCTGCCGGATCCAACTCGGCTGTTGCCGATGCCGGAGCCTGCTGCTGCAACTGTGCCATCGCATCGGTCAGGGTCTCAGCCTGAACCTGTGCCGTCGCACTCACTTGATCACTCACCTCGGCCAACTGCGACATCATGGTCTGTCGCAACTGCACCAACTCCTGCTCGACATCAGCCGAACGCGCCGTACTGGTTGCCGCATCCTGGCCTTTGTTCGGCAAAACCAAGCCGCACATTTCCAGCTTCTGGCCCAAGGTTGCCATCGTCACATTGCTAGGTGACAACACCGTCGCCAACTGGCGCGTCAAAGCCGGGCTCAGCAAGTGCAGAAACAACCCCGAAAGGTAGATATCTTTGTGCTTGTGCAGATTCTCATGCAGGGCCTTGCCCGCACTGGGGTTTTCCACCAGTTGCTTTCGCTCTTCCACCCAGCGCTGCATGATGCTAACCGCATAGCGGTCAGCATCCGAGTTCACAGGATCAAGAAATAGCGAACAATTGACCCGCTTGAGTTGGTTAGTCATCCATAACCTCTACAAGGGCTTCGGGCTCAACGTTCACATCCAGATCTTCAGCATGGTACATGCAAAGCTCGCGGGCCAAGGCCGACTGCGAATCGTTGATCAGCACCACGCGCTCACCCAAGGTTGCATACGCTTCTTTAACCGCAGGGTAAATCAATGGGGCACCGCCACCAACCAGGTAAACACGGTTAGGGTTTTTGGCAAATTTCTTCGCCTCGATAGCAACGGCATTGCCAAGCTCGGCAACCTTGTTCTCGATCTTCGTCAGAATCGCATCGATTTGGGATTCGTCGTTAACCACTTCTTTGACAAATTCCACATCGTGACGGCGCTTGATCAGCTCGTTGGCCACCAAGTAGCTCGCATCACTGTCGGCAGCGGCCAGTACTTTGCGCGCCAAGTCAGTGACCATAGATACGCCAATTTCCTTGTTGCCGTATACCGCAGACACGTCGTCGAACTCGCCGACAACCACGCCCATATCCAGCGTCGTACCGCCGCAGTCAATGACCAGCGAACGGGTGAACTCGTTGCAGTTAGAGTTAAGCAGTGTAGACAGTACCGCCGGTACGCTTTCAGGCATCACCTGCACATCAACAATCTCGAACAGCTCGCCCTTGTTCAGGGAGATCTCGCGCATCAGGTTCTGGCGCTTCTTCTCGATGTTGGCTTCGTCACGCTGGCAATCTTCCGGATCGTAGTACTCGGTAATTGGTAGGGTAACAACCAGTGATACAGGGCATGGCTTCAGACCGGTCTGCAGCAGGGCATGGTGAACTGCCAGCAGATTTAGGTCATCGTACTGGTAATCTACATGGGTGGTTTCCAGCGCCTTGTCCGACGTTGCGTCATAGGTGTACTTGGTCGTGCCAACCGTGTAGTTGTACACCTGCTTGTCGCGGCGCAGGGCCGCGCTCTTCCAATCTTTGCGGAATGAGTTTGGCGACACAACGGTCTTTAGCTGGTTGTTCTCAATCCAGCTTACCTTTACGTTGGTTGAGCCGTCGTCTACTGCGATTGTCAATGCCGATACCGTCATCGTCTACTACTCTCACATTCATTCAGAGCCACAGCCCTGACAATTCATTTATTAATAAAAAAGGTGCTCGCGCGAACCGCCATCGGCCTTCCCACCGTAGCGCATTCTCTATCAAGCAAGGCGCGCGATTATACACCGCAGGCATACGCTACGCGACTTTCAGCAACAACAAAGGCAGCATGGCCTCATCAATCTGCAGGTGATTGTGGATTAACCCTTTGATAATCGCTGGTACTTTTACCCCGTGGCTGCGTGCCCGGTGGTAGCTCTGCACAACATGCACCACATCGTTATCGACTAATTCACGGGATGAGCCTATCGCCATCAACGCGCCGCGAAGCATAAAGAAATCAATCACCTGCTCGGAGAAGACCTCATACAGTCCCTTGGCCGGAAAATCAACCCGGTACATCCCGTACAAGAAATAGTTCACCCACACATGCGGATTTGCTTCAAAATACTCGCGATAATGGCCTTGGTAACCTTTTAGCAAAATGGCCTGTTGGGCCGCAACATCATCACCCGCCTCGCCGAGCGTATCCACAAGCTGGTCATGAACCTGCTTGATTCGGGCGATAACATGCTCATAATTTTCCTGAACACCCACCGCCAATTTGGCATTGTACAAACGGATCAAAAAGGTCGCGTGCATATCGAGCATGGTACCGCTTTGCTCAAACATCGCTAGGAAACTGCCATCAACAATACTGTCAACACAGAAATCCAACATCTGCGAGAATGCCTGCTCATCGTCTTTCTTGTCATCGAGCAACTTGAGGCTCATACCCAGCATATAAATACGTGCTTCCAGTGAAACCCCTTCCATCAGCAGCACATCCACATAGAGTTGACGCAACGCCTGATAGTAATACGGGGTACGGTAGACAGCTGGCTTAGTATCAGCAATGAAATTGACTTTCTCGCTGAACGACATTGCCGATGGGTTCAATAATACCTGACGGGCCGCCTCCGGGCATGACAAGGTCAGGCCGCGCTCAAGGCGATCACCTCGCACCGCATCGGTACGCGGGTAGGTCTTGCAAGTGGTGGACAGGCGCTGGTGACCATGATGCTTGTGCACATCACACAAGCCCTGAGCATCACGAAACGGGCATACACCGTGCTCATCCAACTTAATCTTCGCATAAGCTTTGATCTCTGGAGTCTTAGTGATCACCTGTCGCGCCTTGTCCTTGAACACGCTTTTCTCGGTCATAAAACGGTAGGTTGGCTTATCAATGTGAATGTTCCAGCCATGACAGCAGTGGTCTTCACACCGGTCGGCAATACAGGAAAAACGCTCTACAAACTGCGGGATTAATTCAATCTGTCTCATCTTAATTTACCATCACATCTAGTCGTGACACTGGCTGATTAGTTTCTGCAAAATGGCGGGCCTGTTCAAGGGCCAAGCCTTGGTGGTGTGGGGCTTGTGACTGAGATAGCTGCTGTGAGCCCCCCTTACCGAATAACATTGCCAATTGAGCATCGGCCTCTGGGGTCAAGACCATGATCTCAATCCGGCGGTTCTGGCCACTGTTCGGGTGCTTTTCATCAATTAACATCCGCTCGGCCATCGCCACCACCTGCATCACATTCTCTGGCGGCAATCCGGTGTCCACCATAAATTGGCGTGCAGCCAAGGCCCGATCGCCAGACAAGTTCCAGTTACTATAGTTTTTTGAGCGGTAGTGGGTGTTATCGGTATGTCCACTTATCACCAAACGGTTCTTGATTTGCCCCAGCATCGGTGCCAGTTCAAACAGCATATCTTCAAAAAACGGTGTGATCACCGCACTGCCGCGGCTAAACATCGAATGATGATCAGTGTCCTGGATCAAAATTCGCAGACCTTGCGGAACCAGCTCCAGCACTAGGTTACTGCTAGCCGACAAAGCTTCAGCCATCTGCGACACCTCATTTGCCAGCATACTCAACTGAGACGTTGTCAAATACTGCCCTTTTAGCATTGAGTTAAGCTGTCGGCCACGGCCTGCATTGGCGGCAATTTCCCCTTCCGGCAATTGCTGATGCAAAGAAGGGCCAAGGGCATTAGGCCCATTGAATTTGGACTGTACCGGATTTTCAAATGGCGAAGCCTGGCCACCAAAGTCAATAGGAAACGGGCTGTTGCGGATATCAAACAAGTTATCCATGCTGTCGAACACGCTACTATTCTGCAGCTGATACTGGATCTCCTCCCGTTCTTCCTGAGAGGCAATCTCCATAATCCACAGCACCATAAAAAAGGCCATCATCGCGATAGCGAAGTCGGCGAAGGCGACCTTCCACGCCCCGCCATGCGACTCATCGTGATGACCGCCTTTTTTCTTTTTGATAATAATTATCGGGTGATCGTTGGCCATACTTACCCCTTGGCTACCCAGCCTTCCATCTCGGAAAACGACGGCTTGTATTCGGTATGCAGCACTTTACGGCCAGCATCCAATGCCAGCAGGGTTGGCTTGCCCTGAACCTGAGCCACCAAAATCGCTGCAGCCATGTTCAGTGCCATCATCTCTTTTTTGACCTGACCAGCCATGCCCGATGCCAACGGCTCGAACACCCCGTAGGCCATCAATACACCAAAGAATGTACCCACCAATGCCGCAGCAACCTTTACCCCGATCAGGGTTAGCGGGCCACCGATATTCTGCATAGTCACCACGATACCCAATACCGCCGCCACGATACCAAAGCCCGGCATTGCCTCACCCACTTTGCCCATCGCCTTTGACGGACGCAGCAAGTCTTCTTCCAGAGTATGTAGCTCCACTTCCAACGCCGCTTCAAGATCATGATGGTTCATTTTGCCCATCGCCATCATCCGCAAGTTATCGGTGATAAAACTGAGCAGGACATTGGAATTGGCGATTTCTGGATAACGATTGAAAATATCGCTACCTGCTGGGTTCTCAATATGATCATCAAGCTTCTTGATACCGTCTTTACGGATAATCTCCAGCAATTCAAACATCACTTCCAGCAGGGCTTTGTAGTAATCCTGACTGTAGCCTTTACCCATCAGCATCTTGATCCGAGTTAGGATATTCTTGATCACATACGATGGGTTGGAAATTACCAAGGCACCAATAGCGGCCCCGAGAATAATAATAAATTCAGCAGGCTGCCACAGGGCCGCCATTTTGCCGGTCGCCATCAGGTAACCGCCGGTTACACTACCAAAGACGATAATAAAACCAAGGATCGTTTGCATTGTTGCGCTCCGTTACGCTGATTCCCGCCAATCAGCCAGCAAAGAATTTAGCGTTTTAAGTGCCTTACTGTGGATCTGACTGATACGGGCTTCCGTCACCTCAAAGGCCAAGGCTATTTCTTTAAGATTCATTTCATGTTCGTAATAAAAGGTCAGGATCAGCTGCTCGCGCTCGCTTAACTGGCTCAACGCCCCCTTCAATGCCCCCTTGAGTGCCTCGCGCTCATGGGAGTGACACTGAAAACTCAGGCCGAAGAACTGCTCCCCGCTCTCCATCACCGCTTCGAAACTACCAAGGTGTTCAGCCTCGTTATCCAAACGGCGCTGCTGCACTTCCTCGAGGGGAATGTCCAGCGCATCAGCGAGCTCCCGCTCGGTCGGCGTCCGCCCCAGCTTACGGCTGAGTTGGCGTTCATGATCCCGCATCTCGTGACCACGCTGGCGGGTCCGGCGCGAACGCCAGTCCATCCGCCGCAGATCATCGAGGATCGCCCCTCGGATCCGTTGCACAGCGATCCGCTCCAGAGCCTCGCCGTCAATCTCGGCATGGCGGCGGATCACCTCCAACAATGCCACCAGACCGACCTGCTCCATGTCTTCAAGAGTCATCAAGGATGTTACCTGCGCCGTCATATGACGACACACCCGCCTAACCAAACCGGCATGGCGACGAAGCAAGCCTTCTTCTCTAGCCCGATCGACCGCCTGCTGGCTTTGCTGATAGGCCATCAGCCCTTCTTGAGCCGGGGAAATAAGCGCGCCTTGCACACCGCCTCCTTACTGGATAACCATTTTGGTGATCAACACCTTATCAAGGCCGCTACTGCCAGCCATGTTCTGCATCACATTACGGATATCAGTCAATAGTTGCGCCTCGAGTGCCGGAATTGCATTCTGAGCAGTTAAATCCTCATAAGCTTTCTGGCTCACCGCAGAAATCACCGTATTACGAACCAACGGGGTGTAATCGGCAAGCAAGTCCATCTGTGACTGGTCATACCCCATTAGGGCGATTTCCAGCATCAGATAATGCAAGTGCTGATCACCCTGCACACTGACCACAAATTTGGTCATCGGCTGGAAAATCGGCTTTTTGACCCGTACTGCCGCTCCTGCCGCAGCCTGTGCCTGCTTGAGTGCCACAGTATTAGCCTGCGACTGCTGCCACCAGAACCAGCCACCACCACCGGCAAGGGCTAGAACCAGCACAGCAACGGCTGCCAACACTAATTTATTATTCTTTTTTGGTTGAACATCTTCTGTCATATCGCTACTCACAGGCCAGCCGAACGCTGGCCAACGTTAAGGGTTACACCATGGATTCAAAACGCGAACCCAGCGTATAGGCAGGGATTGACCCCATCGCCGGCACAATATCATTAGTCGCAATCAGCTCTTCATCCGCTGAAGGCTGCTGCTGTGATTGGTTCTGCTGCTGGGTGCCACTCGACACCGACACATCCACCAAGTCCATATTACTCATGCCGAAATCCATCCGCAGGCGGTCAGCGTTAGCCGCCAACGCCTCGCGCAACTGAGGGTGGGCGGCCGTGAAATGCACACTGGCTTTATCACCATCAACTCGCACCGTCACCTCAAGCCGACCCAACTCTGGCGGGTCGAGACGAACATGCGCTTTTTGCAAGTGATCCTGACTGCTCACGCTCATTCGCGCGCGCAGCTGTTCCACCAAATCACGCCCCCAGTCCGGCTCGCTGACATCCACTTGGGCCTGCCATTGCTGCGGCAGAGCGTCACTGCCTGTTGCCGTCATCGCGGTTGGAGTGGGTGCGGTCCCTGCCGCCGGCATTGCCGCCGGAGCAAGCACCACTGGCTGGCCATTAACCTGAGCCAACAATTGCCCCAATGACTCAGTCAGCTGCGGTGTGTGGCTAGCGGGCTGAGCCGGCGCAGAACTGGCCGCTGCGGCTAATGACTGCGGCATAATCGTCACCTCGGGCTGAGCCTGACGCCCTATCAAGGCAGCCTCTGTAACAGAGGTCGCCGCCATACCATGACTTGGCTGAGCCATTAAACTATTGGCCTGAAATGCCAATGGTTTATTACCCACTGTTAACGGCTGGCTGGCAGCCAGTTCCCCTTGCGGCAATGACTGACCCAACTGAGCCACGACTCCTGTCAGCGCCTTCGGCAACGCACCTTGCTGTGCCTGAAGCTCAAGCTGCTGCAATGCCTGCTCGGGATCCGGCTGAGCCGCCAGCCACTGGGCCAGCATGGCTACCAAATCGGCCTCGTCTCTCTGAGCCTGACTTTTTCCCTGCAACCACTCCTTGATTAATGCCTCACGATCAGGTGCAGCCATCTGCACGACATCATCGACCTGAGCCTGAAGGTTTTGCTGATCAGGCTGGGCCTGAGTGGCTGAGTTATCCCCTTCACGCAAAACTTGCTCAAACGACGATGCGCTATCGCTATTGCCCTGACCAGCCTGCACCGAGGCGGGTGCCGCGCTGTTCGGCACAGCAGGGGACGAGGATACAGAAACTTGCATAGTGATTTTCCGTTACTGGTGTTGCAAATAGGCCAGCACCCCTTCACGGTTGCCGGCCTGTTGAGTAATTTGACGCTGGATCGCAGCCTTTTCGGTTTCTCCAGCCGCAATCATTTCACTGTAAAACGCATTAAGCTGACGCAGTTGGTGCTGAACATCCGGCTCGGAGCGGCGTCCCTGTATTTTTGGCAGGGCCTGTTGCAGCTTGGCGTCAAGCTCGGCCAACTGATCCCAGTTTCCGGCGGCCAGCGCCTGCTGCATCCGCATCAACATCGCCGCCAACTGCTGATCAATACGGCTCACAGTAGGTCGCTTCACTGCGCGGCACCCACTTTGACATTCTCTGGCTTGAGTACCACCCAACCTTCGAGGATATCGGTAATCAACCGAGTGACTTCGTCGATCCCGGCCACATCGTTATTGATATTGGCCTCGAACAGACGACGACCGCAGTAGTCGTACAGACGGAACATCTCCTGAGTCACCTCACCGCCCTTCTCTTCGTCGAGCACCGAGCTCAGGCCGTTGAGAATATCGAGGCACTTGGAAATGGTCAGCCCCTTATCGGCTATCTGGCCTCGCTCCATAAAACCACGGGCGCGGCTGAGATTGTCCAACAAGCCTTCAAGCAGCATCTGGATCAAACGGTGCGGGCTGGCAGAAGCCGCCTGGGCATTATTCTGGGCGTTTTGGTAGGCCCCCAAGCCTTCTTGGTTCATCATGGTGTCTATCTTTCGTATTCTGTTATTTGACGCATATTTTCCAAACTACAAAGCCGGGTATTGCTACCCGGCTAAAAACAAAGCTTACATCAGCATACTAAGCATCATGTTCTGAGTCTGGTTCATCTGGGCGATCTGACTATCCATCTTGGCGTAGTAATCACGCAACGATACCGTCTTGGCCTCCATCCGCTTATCCAGTTGCTCGCGCTCTTCAATAATGCGCTTATTATCAGCATCCAAACGGTCCTGACGGATATCAAACAAACCACCGTTCTTGTGGTAGTCATCAAGCACCGTCAGCATATTGGTCATCATGCCCGGCTTGCTGTCATCTAACGGGTCGCCCATGAACAGATTGGCGATTTCGTCGAAGTTATCTTCCAGCGCCTTGTCCATCTTGGTCTGGTCGATTTCCAGCGTACCGCTGACGGTGGTGGTGATCCCCAACTGCGAGAGCGTTTCCAAACTCGAGGCACTGTATTCTGCCGAAATCACCTCGCGCAGGCGCGACACCATAGAGCGTACACCAGCATCACCAGATAGGGCCGCAGCTTGTTCTTCGCTAGACTTGGTATAGGTGTTGACGGTTTCCATCACCTTGTTGTAGCTATCGACGAACTTCTTGACCGTGTCCTTGACCCCGGCCTCGTCGCGAGTCACCTTAACCGTTACCTTGCCCGGCTCTTTCAAGGTCAAGGTCAAACCGTCGAGTACATTTTCCATCTTGTTGGTGGCAGATGTCAGCTCAATCGCACCGTTGATCGGTTTACCATCAGCATCAGTTTCACCCAGCACTACCTTGGCATCTTTGGCGACCTGAAGGGATGTTCCCAGATCAGTAATTGTCGGCGGCGGCGTCACCACATTGCCGGTATCATCGAGCTTGACCGCTGCAACACCCGTCACTGATAAACTAGCGTTGGCATTAGCCAGACCGGTATCTTTGGCATTGAGCACCATGGTCACCTTGCCATCGGTCTGCACCAGCGAGACCTTGGCACCGTCGGCATTCTCATGGTTGTTCAGCGCTATTTGCACTTCTTCAATTGACATCCCATGATTGTTCAGGCGGTCAATTTCCTTATCGAATTCGACAACGCCCTTGTCAAAGGCTTCTTGGGCATCTTTGTCTTCAGCCAACTTGGCTTTGGCTTCGTCTTTCCAATTCGGGTTTTTCGCCGGATCAGTCTCGATATTGTTCTTGTTGGCAATCTCAGTCAGCTTGTCGTTGATATAGGCGTCTTTCTTATCCGCCTGAGCCTGGCTGAGCTTTTGCTTTTCTGCCGCAATATCCAGTGTTACTTCGCCTTTAGGGGTGGTGTACTTAATCACCCCTTGCGATAGCAGGCTATCTTTCTCGACAGTCAGCAACTTATCACGGCCGGCCTGCGCCAACTGGGTCACGTTGAAGTTGTATTCACCCGCCATTGCACCGGCACCCACACTGGCCCCAAGCACATCATTATTGCTCAGCTCAGATTTCAGCTTATTAAGCTCTGTGGCGGAGTTCAGATCTTCCACCGTATCGCGGAAGCTGTTGATGGTATTCTGAATTTCTTTCAGCGCATCCATCTCTGCTTCGTTCATCGCTTCTTGGCGGTTGAGCTGGTTATCTTTCGGTGCCCGCTCGGCGGCAACAATCACCTCGATCATGGTGTTAAAATCGAGGCCTGAACCAATACCTGTCATAAACATACGGCGTTCTCCTGTCATGGCCCGGCCGAGCTAGCTCACACCTTACGTGACACTGCTAGAGCCAACGGCATATTAAGCAAAAAACATACCACTTATTTGAATGGCGACCATTCAAACAGTTGGATGTTTTTCTAAAAAATAAGGGGAATTTTTAAGACGTCAGATAAAAAACGAGCGGAAGTAAAACTTCCGCTCGGAAATGAAAATCGATAGGAAGAATCGATTAACGTAGTAGCTGAGAAACCATGCTTGGCATCTGGTTTGCCTGAGACAGTACAGTGATACCTGCCTGCATCATGGTGTTCTGCTTAGTCATGTTTGCAGATTCAGCCGCGATGTCTGCGTCCATGATACGACCCTTAGCAACAGACATGTTTTCTGCGATGTTGCCCAGGTTGTTGATAGTTGACTGGAAGCGGTTCTGAGTCGCACCTAGGTCAGCACGTACTGCGCCAACTGCATCGATCATCGCATCGATGTTTTCCATTGCCTTACCAGCAGAAGCTGCATCAGTTAGGCCTGGAGCCAAAGAATCTGTGCTCAACTTAGTGCTGTCTAGCTTCACGCTGATCACGTTTGGATCGGTTGGCTGTAGAATTTCAGATGCCATTGATGCAGTCTTCATATCGTCAGCAAGTGCTTTCACATCATTGCTATCAGTAAATGCAGCATCCTTCAATTCACCCGAAGTCGCATCCACAAATGGTGTCAGTTTACTTGCAACATTCTTCAAGTTTGTTAGCGAAGTTTTATCACCAGTTGTCACTTCAAGCTTAACTGAGCCACCGTCCTTCGTTGTAGTAGCAGCAGAAAGTGTTACATAATCGCTTAGACCTAGATCATCAATAGCTTTCTGAGCATCAGCAAGTGCTGAGTTCTCGTCTGAACCTGATTTTGTTGCACCTAGTTTATCAATAGTAACTTCTGCTGCTGTAGTATAGTCAGTACCTGTTAGGTTAGTCAGTACTGTATTTAGCGTAGCTAGCTTCTTCGCATCTTCAGGTGTGTCTAGACCTAGACCAGCAAGTGCATCGTTTACTAGTTGCTGAGCATCTGCTTTGCTTGCTGTAGTTAGAGTTGCAGTGTCAGTCGCAGGAGGCGTTGAAACATCAGCACCTACTTGGAAATCAACACCTTTACCTAGTTTATCAAACAACTTCTCGCCCTTGCCGAAAGTTGTTGTTTCAACAATACGGTCAAGTTCTTTAGTTAGAGATTTGAATTCTTTGTCTAGTGCTGCGATGTCAGACTTAGAGTTAGAACCGTTCTTCGCCTGTACAGACAGATCACGCTGACGCTGCAGGATGTTAGTGAATTCCTGTAGTGCACCTTCAGCAGTCTGTGCCATAGAGATACCGTCGTTAGCGTTGCGCTTAGCAACGTTCAGGCCGTTAACCTGAGAAGTCATACGGTTAGCAATCTGTAGGCCAGCAGCGTCATCTTTTGCGCTGTTGATACGTAGGCCAGTAGATAGGCGCTGTAGAGAAGTATTCAGTGAACCCTGAGTACCTAGAAGGTTACGCTGCGCATTCATTGATGCGAAGTTGGTGTTGATAGTCATTGCCATGGGGCGATTCCTCTATATGGACTAACATCTCCCGGCTTGATTGCCGGCGGTTAAGCTTTTGCTATTTCCATCAAGCGACCCCCTAACCTGTTCACTTAACCCTTTTTCGCATTTTTTTTTCATGGCACTGTTTTTTGGAAGCAAGACAACAAATTCAAACCGAGCAGGATGACGAGACAAACAGAACAATATAGAAATACGCCACAGGCATACCCCGTTATCACGAAACATGCCACCCCAAAGCGAGTTGCCCCGAATATACAAAAAGAACACACAAAAACAGCAACAGTTCGGATCACGTGACAGCGCAAAGAACAAAACAAAAGGGCGAGGAACAATAAAGAGTTATCCCCTTTCTTATTCCTCGCCCTTTGGCGTTTATCTCTAATACGCTTTTATATAAACGAAATTTATACCGCCGGTTCCAGCAGCGCCACGACGTTGTGGCGGGTCGCGTTGGCCTGAGCCAACAAGGTCGGTACCGCGTTGTCGATCAGTAACAACGACACGTCTTCCGGCGCCTGCAACCAGCTGGCCTCGATACTGCCATCGCTGTTGATCACACCGGACTTGGCGGTAATGCTACGAGAGACCTCTTCGAGCTGCTGAACTACAGCCTGCTGCTGTTTCTCGATCTGTGCCAGCGACTGAGCCACCTTCTGCATCATCCGGTCGATATCCGCCAGTGCCTTGCGGGTTGACTGCGGCTTGCCGAACTCTAGCTGTTGCGGTTCAACCTGGCCCTTGTCGCGGTTTTCCACCTTGGCCTTGACCGGGCTGCCCGACGGCAACACTTGGCCGCCCCCTGACATCCAAACACCACGGCGGATTTCCGGCCATGCCTCTTTCGGGGCAGTAAAAGACAGATCGCCGTAGCGGTCGACCCCAACCTTGATATCACGCGGGGCAAACGCCTTATCCAGCACTGCCGCAATTTCATCCGTCGAATGATGCGATTCAATTTTAGCGCGCACCGAAGAAGGTTGGCCTTCCTCGAACTGGAACCGCAAGATCTCGTCTTGCTGGCGCATGGTATTCAGACGCATGCCTTTGATCGAGAACTGCTCGGTCTGGGCATCTCCATCCAACCTAGGGGTCAAATCATGATGCAACACCGCTTCGCCGCCGTAGCTGGCTTCACGGGTCAAACGAACCAGTTTGCCTTTGAGTTGGTGCAACGACTGCTGGAGCTGGTCTTTCTTGTTTTCCTGCGCGTTCAACGAACGGCGAGCCATGTTACGCAACTGACCCAACAAGCTGTTGGCATCTTTAAGCGCCTGCATGGCACTTTCGGCCTGAGCGGCCTGACGGTGGGCGCGAGAGGTTTGCACCAGCATACTGGATGTATGCTGGTTGCCGGCTCCCTGACGCCGCGCCGAATCTTCTTTCTTTTCCACTACCCGCGAAAGCGGAGCAACCGGCTGCTGGCTCGCAACCCGGCCAAGCTGGGTGCTGTCACCACTGCGCAGGGTACCGGTGCTGGAATTAATATGGTTAACCAAAGGTGCCTCGCCTATCTTGCTGTGCGATTACATCAACTTAAACAATGAGAGATTCTGGATCTTGCTGTAGGTCATCTGGGTTGCCTGCAATGCGGCCATCTGGGTATTGAGATCCAAAATGGCCTCACTGTAATCCAGATCTTTAACCTCGCTGATCATATTCTTATTGAGCAGCTTGTTGTCCTCATGGGCACCATCAACACGCTCTAGCGAATTCATATGACCACCCACCGCAGTCATCACTTTGTTGACTGAGTTCTGGGTTGATTCAATCGAACCTTGGGCACTGGTCACGGCACTCGTCAGGCTGTCACCCGCTACCGCCGGATCGCGCAAATCTGTCACCAACTGATCCAAGGTGTTGAATATATCATCACCACCGTTAAAAAACATAGAATCAGCAGTCTGGTTAGCAGGTACCGTCATCGATTCGTCAATCCGAACCTCGCGCTGATCACTGTTACCGTTGTAGACATATTTGCCTGTCGCCGGATCTTTGGCTATCGGTTGAGTATCGGTCTTGGTACCGGAGAACATGTAATCACCGTTTGGTGACTTACTGTTGGCAATATCCGTTAGCTGATCAAGCAAGCCTTCCAGCTCGGTGGCGATCGCCTCGCGGCCTTCCATCGTCGAGTTACTGGCATTGAGGATACTGTTGGTCAGCTCCTCAACCCGCAGCAGGGCATTGTTGCTGGCATCAATATTAGATTCAGTTTGAGCCAAATCCCCTTTGAGGTTGGCAATGTTTTTCTGGAACTGGTCAATGGTTGCCTGTTCGCGGTCCAGCATCATCAACTGGACCGAACCTAGCGGATCGTCAGATGGCTTGAGCATCTTCTCACCGCTGTTAAGCTGAATAAAGGCCTTGTTAACCCCGGTGGTCGAGGTCTGCATGCTGGTCAGCATGACATCATTAAGTTGGGATGTACTTAGACGCATTGCAGCCTCCCGTTAGCGGAACATAGACATAGTAACATCGAACAGCTGCTGCGCTGTCGAGATAACCTGGGCATTAGCCTGGTACATCTGGGTATACACCATGATGTTGGCCGCTTCCTCGTCAAGGTTCACCCCGGCAATCGCATCGCGGTCACCCTGAGCCTGCTTGACCAACGACTCTGACGACTTAGCATCCGCCTCAAGCTGGGCGGTCCTGATCGCCCAGTCACCGACTAGGCCAGTGTAACCTTCGTAAATCGACTTGCCGTTCAGGCGACCTACCGCATCACCGTACTTTTCCTGCTCTTCAGCAGTCAGTTTGGTCAAGTCAACGTTCACCGATGAATTGCGCAGATCATTAAGCGCTTCAAGGTTTTCGCTGTTACCCGGTTCATCGGCTTTTGACGAGAACGCCAATTTCTTCGGATCATCCACCAGCAAAGTCAGGTTCTTGGCCGCACCGTCAATCGAATCAACACCGCCGAACACCGCTTCGCCAGCATCACCGTTCAAATCGAAGCCCTTGGTGTGAGTTTCATTGAACTGGGTGGCAAAGTTATAGGCCATTACATCCAGCTGGCGCTGGAGATCTTTCAGCTCACCATCGCGGTAGTTCATCAGGCCGCCGATGGTACCACCTAGGTTATCGTCGATCGCCAGTTCTGAATTACCACGCAGCAGAGTCAAAGTACCATCGCTGCTTTTCTTTAGCTGGCTGGCACTGGTGCCGTTCACCAATGGCTGGCCACGATCGAGCATCAGGCTCACGGTACCGTCATCATTGTAGGTAGTGTTGACATCCATCATGCCGGAAAGCTGCTTGATCGCCTCGTCACGGGTATCCAGCAAGCTGCTGACATCCTTGCCGCTGGCCGAGTTCGCCTTGATGCTTTCGTTGAGGCTAGCGATGCTGGCCATCAGCGTATTAGCGTCAGAGATAGAGGCATCCAGCTGACCATTGACCTGATCGGCTTGGTTTTCCAACTGGCTGCTCAGGTTATTGAAACGCTGAACCATGGACTGGCTCTGGCTGATAATGCTCTGGCGGTGGGCAATGTCCTGCGGGGCAGTCGATGCTTCACCCAGTGCCGCATAGAAACGGTCAAGACCCGTGTTGACACTGGTGCTGTCGCTGTTGAGCAGCGATTCGGCCTTCTGCATGTACTGCGAGCTGATGGAGTTGTAGCCCCACGAGCCGCGCTGCTTGTAAATCTGCTGGTTAAGGTAGTTGTCAGCCATGCGCTCGACGCTCGTCACGCCGACACCGGCGCCCATGCTACCGCTGACCTGAGCACCAAAACCGACCCGCTGACGGCTGTAACCCGGGGTCAGGACGTTGGTGGTGTTGTGGGCGGTCACAGACAGCCCCGCGTTGGATGCATTCAGGCCGGACAATCCGATATTAATTAGACTCATTGTTCTTCTGGATCACCTAGGTTATTGATGTGCTCAGCCAGCGGGCCAGCCGACAGCGCCCAGTTTTGCACTGGGCTGAAAGGATGTCGGGCGACCGGCGTCTGCGCCAAGCTGTTTTCAGCTTGCGGCGCCAAGGCTGTTCCTTGTCCAGTAATAGCGACCAATTGCGACTGCGGCTTAAATGCTTCGTGGTGCCCAAGTTGCTTAACTAGCATATCTGAAATACCTAGGCTCTTCTGGCGACTCATTTCTATCGCCAGCTGGCTGTCATACATCGAACGGTAGAACTGCTGCTGGCGGCTGTTGAACGGGTTGTCGTCGCTCTCGTCCTGCAAGGCCTCGCTGGCCTGCCGCATGTGTTTGAGCACGCTTTGCAAGAACACTGCCTCAAACTGTTCGGCCGCCTGCTCTAGCGCCTGCTGCTGATCCGGATTGCTCTTGATCGCCTGCAGGCTCGACATATCGTTGTAGAGGGGGGAGTGGTTCTCAAATTCAGATACTTTCATCCCGTTGGCTCCTTACAGCACAATGAGTTCGCCCTCAAGGGCTCCAGCTTCGTCCAAGGCGATCAGAATCGACATCAAGTCGGTCGGCGATGCCCCCAAACTGTTAACGGCATTAACAATGGTCTGCAGCGAGGTCGTGCCTTCGCTCTGCGGCCAGATAAACACCTTACCTCGCTCTTCATCGATACTCACATCCGATTCAGGCGTGACAGTTGTATTGCCGCGACCAAACGCATTTGGCTGGCTCACGTTGGATTTCTCCATCACGCTAACCGTCAGGTTACCGTGGCTGACCGCTGCGGTATGCACGCGCACTTCCTTGCCGACAACAATGGTGCCGGTCCGGGAGTTGAACACGACCTTGTCATATTCCTTGTGCGGTACGATATCAACATCCTCCAGCATCGCCAGAAAAGCAACGCGCTGGCTCGATTCATGCGGTGCCATAACTTTGATTCGAGCATGGCTTTCTGCTGTTGCGACACCAGGGCCAAACAATGTGTTAATTTCACGCTCGATTTTACGCGCCGTGCCAAAATCCGGGTCTTTGAGGTTCAGAACCAGTTCCGACGAGGTTTGGAATGACGACGGGATTTCACGCTCAATGATTGCGCCGTTTGGGATCAGGCCCGCGGTAGGAATGTTAATTGTCACACCGCTGCCGCTGCTGCCCTGGGCGTTCACACCGCCTACCACCAGATTACCTTGGGCCATCGCATACACTTGGCCGTCGACACCTTTTAGCGGCGTCAGCAACAAGGTGCCGCCACGCAAGCTCTTGGCATCACCAATTGACGATACCGTAATATCCAGCGTCTGGCCCCTGCCCGCCAAGGCTGGCAAGGTGGCATGTACCGCTACCGCAGCCACGTTCTTCAGCTTGGGATCGTCTTTCGCCCCAAGCTGAACACCAAACTGGCTCAGCATGTTCTTGACCGACTGCGAGGTAAACTTAGTCTGGCTCTTGTCACCAGTACCACTCAGGCCCACCACCAGGCCGTAGCCCACTAGTTGGTTCTCCCGTACCCCTTGGATATCAACCAGACTCAGCAATGGGCGGGCTGCGGTCATAGCCGGGCTGACCAGCAATGTCAGCGCGAGCAATAGTGTCTTTTTCATCAAATTGGGAACCATGAACTGTTAAAGAACCGCGACAACCAGCCTGCCTCGTTGGCACTGGCCAGGGCACCACGGCCTGAATAGGTAATGCGCGCATCGCCAAGGCGCTGGGATGATACCCGGTTGGTGCCGTCAATATCATCAACACGCACCAATCCCGACAGGCGGATAAACTCATTGCCTTGGTTTAGCTTGAGCCATTTCTCGCCGCGAATACGCAGCACGCCGTTCGGCAGCACTTCCTGCACCATCACGGTGATATTGCCGCTCAGCGAGTTCTGCTGGGAGCTCGATGAAGAACCGGCAAAATCCCGCTCGGCATCAAGCGCCATCTGGCCTTTAGGGTAAAGCGTACCAGCCAGTGTCGGTGCCGATACCCCTACGCTGCTGGTTTTGCCGAAGCTGGTACCAGCCTGCTTGCTTGAACGGGTCTGCTCGTTAAGCTCAACCGTCAGGATATCGCCGATACGGAATGCACGACGATCCTGAAACAGCGCCATCCCGTAGTTGGCACTGAACAAACTGCCGTCAGGGTCAACCTTGTATGCAGGAAAAGCCATATCAACTTCATGCTCTTCCGGCTGGCTGTCTACAATTTCCGATACTGGGGCAATACAGCCAGACAAAAGCATCGCGAGCGCCAGTAGTAAAATCTGTCTCATATTGCCCCTGCTATTACATTGACTGGCTGACAAACTGCAGCATCTGATCCGCGCTTGATACCACTTTGGCATTCATCTCGTAGGCACGCTGGGTCGTGATCATATTGACCATCTCTTCCACCACGCTCACGTTAGAACCTTCCAGGGTATGCTGGCTGATCGCACCAATGCCGTCTTCACCGGCAACGCCCTCGATCGCCGCACCTGACGAACCTGTTTCGCTAAACAAGTTGCCGCCTAGAGCTTCTAGGCCTGACGGGTTGGCGAAGTTCACCACGGTGATCTGGCCAATTTCCTCAGGATCTGTATTACCCTGAGTGGTAATGGTAACCATACCGTCGCTACCGACCGTAAACGTCTTGGCATTGGCAGGCACTTCGATACCCGGGATCAGCGGCATGCCCTGGGCATTCACCAGCGCGCCTTCTGAGTTGCGGTGGAACTGGCCGTTACGGGTATAGCCCGTCGTGCCATCAGGAAGTTCTACCTGGAAGAAACCCTGACCCATAATCGCCAAGTCCATTGCTTCCTGAGTGTTCTGGTAAGCGCCGGTCTTCATCAGCTTCTGAGTACCCACGACCCGGACACCGTTACCCAGCTGAAGGCCACCCGGCACTTCGTTCTGCTGGTCGGCCATCGAACCCGGCTGCTTCTTCATCTGGTAGAACAGATCTTCAAATACCGCACGGTCTTGCTTGAAGCCAACCGTGTTGACGTTAGCCAGGTTGTTCGAAATAACCTGCATTTGGGTATCTTGCGCTGCAAGACCCGTCTTACTTACCCATAATGCTGGGTGCATAGTGAAACTCCTAATAAGACAGCAGCAGGCGAACCTGCTGCTGGACATTCCCGCAACAACGGTTAGCTGCCACGAATAATTCTATTACCGGCGGTTGCCAGCTCTTCAGCCGTTTTCATCATCTTGACTTGGAATTCGAAGTTCCGAGACAACGTGATATTGCTGACCAACGCATCAATCGCATTGACGTTACTGCTCTCTTGGTAGCCCGAGGCAACCGTCACCGTATCATCGGCATCGGCGTTGCCCTGGCCAGCGAGACGGAACAAGCCGTCTTCCGCCTTGTACAGGTTGCCAGCATCCGGCTTGACCAGCTTGAGGCGATCAACTTCCTGCACCAAGCCACCGCCCTGCGGGACGATGGAAATCGTGCCATCGCTACCCACGTCTAGGTGAGCAAACTCCGGCAGAACAATCGGCCCACCAGTACCCATCACTGGACGGTTACCTAGCATCAGCTCGCGATCGGCAGTCAGGTGGAAATTACCCGCCCGAGTATATGCCTCGTCATTCTCGCCAGCCTGTACCGCAAAGAAACCCTGACCGCGAATGGCCATATCAAACGGGTTATCAGTACGCTGCAAGGTACCTTCCGAGAAGTCCGTACCACCGGCACGGGCTGCCACCAAAGCTCGGGTATCAAACCCTTCGCCGTGAACCTCTACCGTATCGGCATGTTCGATATCAGCACGGAACCCCGGCGTATTAACGTTGGCAAGGTTGTTGGCGTGAACCTGCTGCGCCATCATGGTGCGGCTGGCACCCGACATCGCAGTAAAGATCATCTTATCCATCGGCTAGCCTTACAGGTTCTGGAACAGGATCTGAGTCATTTCCTGCGATACCTGAATGGTCTTTGCGTTGGCCTGGTAGTTACTCTGGGCCGACATCAAGCCAACCATCTCGCTGGTCAGATCCACGTTGGAGTTCTCGTACATACCGGTACGCAGTGCACCTAGCTGACCCGTACCCGGCGCACCTGTCAGTGGAGCACCCGATGCAAACGTCTGGGTCCATGCGGTACCGCCCGCCTGCTGCAAACCTTCCTGATTAGGGAAGCGCGCAAGGGCAATCTGGCCTTGTTGTTCAGTCTGGCCGTTCGAGTAACGGGTATACACAGAACCATCAGTGTCGAAGTACCAACCCGCAAGTTTGCCCGGCGCATAACCGTTCTGGGTGTTCTTGTTCACGGTGAACTCACTACCGAACTGGGTCACATCATCAACATGCAACTTCATCGCCAGTTCGCCCGCACCGTTCTTCGGCTTGAAGGAAACCGCCATATCATTGCTGCTGGTCAGCTTACCGTCTTGGTCAAACGTCAATTGTGCCTTGCCACTCGCTGGCGCAGTCGGAAGTTCGCCGTCAACACGGTAATGCACATCCCACTGGTTCTCGCCGGTCTTGACGTAGTACTGGGTCATCTCATGCTCACCACCCAGCGAGTCATAGACGGTTGTGGTAGAGCTAGAGGTGAACGTTGTCGGGTCTTCTGGGTCGAACGGCGATTTAGCCTGATCGATAACCGCCGACGTCGCATCCAGGTTCAGGCCCAGCTGAATATCGCTACTTGGCTTGGCTGGCATATCACCGGTTCCGATACGCAGGTCACTCAACGAACCTGTCTGCAGGTTACCGGTGGCTGTTACGCCATAGCCTTGCAGACGGCTGCCGTCGCTGGCTACCAGGTAACCATCGGCATCCATGCTGAACACACCGTTACGGGTATACATGTTCTGGCCGTTGGCCTTAACCATGAAAAAGCCCTCGCCGTTGATCGCAAGGTCACCGTTACGGCCTGTCGGGGTCGTGGTACCGGTAACGAAACTTTGGCGAACCGCAGAAACCTCAACACCGTTCATCTGGCCACCGCCGAACTCCGGCGCGTAGATATCCTGAAACTCGGTACGTGACGACTTGTAGCCCGCTGTATTCACGTTGGCAATGTTGTGGCTGATGGTGTTCATCTGCTCACTGGTAGCACGCAGGCCGCTCAGGCCGACATTAATAGACATTTATATGCTCCTTGTTATATTTGATTATCAGGCTGTGATTTCGCGCATGTCGTACATCGACATGGTGCCCACGCCTTTCAGGCTAAGCAGAATTGCGCCACCATCGGCAGGGATATTGACCGACTCAACGTCAGCCGCAATCATCATTTTCTGGGTCCAGGCCTCGTCACCCTTCTCGGCCACGACCTCGAAGGTATACTCGCCACTGCCCAGATCATCACCCTCAATCTTGAACTCGGACATACCCGAGCCTTGTGGGCCAAGCTCAATCTTGTCGACCACTTCGCCCTTGTCGTTGTAAACCATCACTGTGGCCTTATCGACAGGCTTATCGAACTTAACGCGACCTTCCAGCGTCTGGCTCTCGCTCACTTCAAGCTCACCGTTGACTTCCATCAACACCTTCTTGCCAACCAAGTTGGTCGCCTGAAGCATCTCTACGTTGGTCATGCCGATGTTGAGGTTTGCCAAACCAATCTTGACCCCTTCCAGGCTCTCAACCGCCGACATCATCCCCAACTGGGTCAGGTACTGGGTACCGTCCGTCGGGTTGAGCGGGTTCTGGTTTTGGATCTGAGCAACCATCATGGTCAGAAAACTGTTGCTGGTTGGCACCTGGCCGTTTTGCTGTACATTTGGCTCCGATGCGGTACGCACCGATTCATGGCTGTACTGGGCCGTTGTTTTTACCTGCGCTAAGCTCATTGCCTCTCCTAGCTAGTTTGACCAAGGCGCAAAATGCTTTGCTGCATGCTGCGGGCACGGGTCATTACGTCAACGTTTGTCTCAAAGCTACGCGATGCCGCCATCATGTCAGCCATCTCCTCCACGACATTGACCGTCGAATAGAAGACATAGCCCTCTTTGTCGGCTTTCGGGTGGTTAGGCTCATAGCGGCGGTGCAACGGCTCGTCACTTTCCACCACCGAATCCACTTTCACCTTGGCGCCCGGCGTACCGTTATCCAAATCCATCATCACGGTCGAGAACACCGGACGCTTGGCGTGATAGCCCTCCGCGTCGGATCCTGCAACCACGTCGGCATTGGCCATATTGCTCGCCACCGTGTTCAAACGGATGGTCTGCGCCGTCATGGCCGAACCGGCAATCTCATAAATACTTGAAAATGACATGCTTACTGCCCGTTAATCGCCTTTTTCAGGCCGCTGAGTTTCATATTGAGAAAAGTCATGCTGGTTTCGAATGCCATCGCATTACCGGCAAATTCCGCCTGCTCGACACCGAGCTCAACGGTGTTTCCATCCTGTGAAGGCTGCTGCGGCAGCCGGTACATCAATTCGTGTTCCACATTCTGGTGACGGCGGGCAAGGTGCTTGTGGCGCGATGCCGATGCCGCTTCTTCCATCGCCTGGCTGAAACTGATATCCCGCGCCTTGTAGTGCGGGGTATCCACATTGGCCAGGTTACTCGCCAACACTTTTGCGCGTTGTGTTCTAAAGGCCAATGTATTAGGGTGTACCCCCAGGGCCTGTTCAAAATCGATTGCCATCAGCTCGCTGCCTCCAATCATTGAAGGCGGGTTAATGCACTTATCATGCCAACTTTATCCTAAAGCCGTATCAGGCACTTAACACCAAATGACGATCAGGAATGACACAATGCGGAACTCCTACTTCCGCACAGGAACACCCGGCCTTGCCGGACTATACCTATTGCTGTCAGGTATTGCCTTTCCGGTGCAAGGCCATCCGCTGCAACAGCAAGTCGAGCGCTACCTGACCAAGCAGGTCAGCCAGTATGCCCGCACGGTAGGAAGCCGGGACTATCGTATCGATATCAAGCCGATAGACGTGCCCGCCCCCTGTGGAGAACCCATTTCGCTCAGCATGAACCGAGCCGAACGGCCGCTAGGCCGGGTGACGGTCACCGCCGAGTGCCACCAACCCAAATACTGGAAGACACGGGTTCGTGCCGATGTGGATGTTTTCCTGCCGCTGGTCACCTTGCGCCGCAATGTCGATCGGGAGCAGGTACTCAGCAGCAAACACCTCATACTGCGCCGAACGAGCCTGAAATCCCTCAGGCTGGGGTACTTTACGGCCATCGCCAAAGTCAGCGGCAAGCTCAGCAAGCGGAAATTAAGTGCCGGCACCGTGCTGACCCCAAGAATGATCGAGCTGCCAACCTTGATCAGACGAGACGATATGGTCACAATCAGGGCCAAGCGCGACAGCTTTACCGCCAGCATGAAAGGCATTGCGTTAGAAGATGGACAGAAAGGGGAGCGGATTCGGGTACGCAACCAGTCGTCGGGGAAAACCATCACCGCGACAGTTAAGTCGGCCAATATCGTAGAGACAACTTTTTGACTCTTTCATCTTAAGATCGCTTAAGGGGTGGTCGCTAGTTCAAAATAGACCCGTAGCCCACCGATACACAGGCAACGAAAATGATTGGAAAAGTAACGTTCAACACCCAGCCGACACTTCGGCCAACCAGCGCAGCCGAGGCAAAACCCGCCTCTGACGTAGCGCCGGCAAAAAACAACCTGTCACCAATGCAGCAGGCCAAGCATGATGCCGCCCAGCACAGCGATGTGGACATGGACAAAGTCGCCGCGGCCAAAGCCCTACTACGCAGCCGTGACAACAGCGTCAACCTCGACAGCCTGGCTGACAAAATGCTCGACTTCTACCAAGGCGATGCGTAATGAGCAACCATAGTGCAGCCATCAAACAGCTGCTGACGGAGCTTTCTCGCGATGTGAAGGGCTACCAGCAACTGTCTGCCAAGCTCAAGCAACAGCACCAACTGCTGGTCAACCGGGACAGTCGTACCTTGCCTGCGCTCAATGATGAGCTAAACGCTCTGATGGGGGATCTATATCGCCATGCCCAGCAAAGGACACAGGTTCTGGAAAAAATGGGACTGAGCCCAGATGATAGCGGGATGCAGCGCCTGTTCAAAGCACTGCCTGCCACCCTCGGTCAACAGGGGCAACAGTTGTGGCAACAGCTATTTCAGCTGACCCAAGAGTGCCAAGAGCTCAACAACCAAAACGGTCGCCTGCTGGCACGCCACAAACAGATGATCGACAAACTGCTCAAACCCGAGCAGCAGTACTGCTACGGGCCGGGGATCTAACGGCCCGCTTATCCACGACACCACAAACCGTTCGCAATAGACCGCTCATGAATCGCTAGCGGCGGCGCATAAAGCGCTGCATAGCCAGCTCATCCAACATTTTCTGCTCCTGCTTGTCACGACGGGACTGCAATGCCGACTCCCGCTTGGTGATCAGACTTTCACCCATCTTGACCTGACGGTGCTGGTTGACAAGCCGAGTACTGACACTGCGCATCTCCACTTCCGTCAACGCCATTTCCTGACGTTGAAGCTTCACCAAGTTATCGACCTGATGGCGGAAACGCCCGATCCCCTTGAGCAACAATGCCGAGGTCTCCACGCCATGACCCAAGGAGTACTGCCCCGGCAGACTCTCAAGCAATTCAAGGCGTTGCTGGTGAGCATTGTATTGCTGCTGCAACTGGCCCTGATTCTGCTTGAGCTCGTCGAACTTGCCTTCCTGCTGACGCTGCCAGGTTTGAAGTACCGCTAACCGACGCATCAGAACTGTCCTCCAGACAACTGCAACAACTGCATTTGACTATCTTCCAGCGTCACCTTCTCGTTCATCTTCTGTTGCAGGAACTGACAAATCATCGGATAACTCTGAACGGCCAAATCCAATTGGTGATCCTGCCCCGGATGGTAACCACCGAGCGAAATCAAATCCTGAACCTGACGGTAACGGCTGTAAAGCTGCTTGACCCGCTGTGCCTGAGACAACTGCTCAGGGCTCACCACCTGCGGCATTGCACGGCTGATCGACTGCTCGATATCTATCGCCGGGTAGTGCCCCTGCTCGGCAAGCTCTCGGTTCAGAACGATATGGCCATCGAGGATAGCTCGTGCGGCATCGGCAATCGGATCTTGCTGATCATCACCTTCTGACAGAACGGTATAAAAAGCCGTGATCGATCCCCGCTCGGTCGCACCATTACCGGCCCGCTCCACCAACTGCGGCAGCAAGCTGAACACCGAAGGCGGATAGCCCTTGGTTGCCGGCGGCTCGCCGACGGCCAACGCGATCTCACGCTGGGCCTGCGCATAGCGGGTCAGCGAATCCATCAAAAGCAGCACGTCATGACCCTGATCGCGGAAATACTCGGCGATCCGGTGACACAGTACCGATGCGCGTAAACGCATCAATGGCGGATCATCGGCCGGGGAGGCAATGACCACGGCATGCTTCATGCCTTCTTCGCCCAATGAGTGCTCGATGAACTCTCGAACCTCACGACCACGCTCGCCAATCAGCCCCACCACGGTAATTTCAGCCGTCGTGTTGCGGGTCATCATGCCCAGAAGGACACTCTTACCCACACCCGAACCGGCAAACAGACCCATACGCTGGCCCTTGCCAACACTGAGCATGCCGTTGATGGCACGGACACCAACATCAAGCTGACGTGAAATCGGCAGACGCTTGAGCGGGTTGATAGACTCGCCCTGCAAGTTGATCCGGTGCTCTTGGGTAAAAGCACCTTTTTCGTCCAGCGGCTCGCCAAGGCCATTGAATACCCGGCCCAGCATACCGTAGCCGACGCTGATCTTGCTGTCGCCATGCAGCGGCAGCACGCGGCTACCCGGGCGCAACCCCGTTGCATGTCGAATAGGCATCAGTACCGAAGCGTTGCGGTCAAAACCCACCACCTCAGCTTCGATATAGTCGCCCTGATCCGTTTCCACCATGCAACGCTGCCCGGTGGACAGGCGGCATCCCACCGCCTCCATCGTCAGACCAGCCATCCTCACCAGACGCCCGTAGGTGCGGGCCACCGGCACATCTGGCACCCGATCCATGGCCATACTCAGTTTGGTGGCAAGTTCTTCGGATAAATTACGCATCAGCTAACAAAGTATCCTTTACCACATCCATACACGCAGCCAATCGCTCTTCGCTGTCAGCCAATGCTTCAGAGTCACTGGTCACGACACGGCAACTACCGATAGCCAGGGTATCATCGGCAATCAGGTTCCACGCCGCCACCTGCTCAGGTACCAACTCGGTCAGACGCTGACTGTCCTGCGGATTCAAATAGACCTTGAGATCCGGCTTGTGGTCGGGCAACTGAGCGAGGGTTTCCTCAATCAGGTTCACCAGCTGGCTCGGCTGCAATGCCAATTCGGCACGAATCACCTGGCGCGCGACTTTCATCACCAAATCACACAGCATTTCGCTCTGTTGCTGAACATGCTGATGGAAGGCCAGCTGGATCTGCTCCATAAGCTGGTTGGTCGACTGCACCACGCCTGCCACTTGCTGGCTGGCTTGCTGCATACCTTCCTGCCGGCCTTGCTGGCGGCCCTGCTCGAGCCCCTGAACCTGACCGGACTGAAGCCCTTGGTTCATGCCGTCCTGATAGCCTTGCTCATGGCCTTTTTGCAGGCCATCTTGGAAACCGTTATTGAATTCGTCCTGGTAGGAGCCACCCTCATCACCAAACAGGTCATCGTCAGGCGCATCAACCAACGGCGGGTAGTGGTAGTTGCGAAAACCACCCAATCCCGGAGTAATTACCGTCACGGACTGATCTTTTCTCATTATTCCACCACCGGTTCACTGAACAGCTGCAGCTCGACCTCACCCTGCTCAGCAAGCTGGCGCAGCAACTGCACCAACTGATCTCGGGCTTCCTCGACGGCGCTGATACGTACTCGTCCCTTACCTTCAATGGCTTCGCGCAAGTATTGCGCGGCACGTTTAGGCATAGTGGCAAAGATACGGTCAAGCAGCTCGGCATCTGCCCCCTTGAGCGCAGTCGCCAGCATGTCCTGATCGGCTTCGGTCACCAGACGGTCCAAGGTCTCTTCGCTCTGGCGAAGCAGCAGGCTAAAGTTGTACATCTTGGCTTCTAGCTTGCTCACCAGCTCTGGGTCCAGCGTACGCAAACCGTTAAGCACGGCCTCGCTACGGCGGCCCTCAAGACGGTTGATGATTTCGGTCGCCTTCTGGGTACCGTCGATCATGGTACTGTTCTGTTGGCCGACCTGAGCAAGGAACTTCTCGAGAAGCACCTGCACCTCATAAATCATGTCCGGGTGAATCTCGTTGAGGTTCGCCAGTCGGTACAGCAAATCATCGAGCCCTTCGGATGGCAGCAAGCCCAACAGCTTGGTCGCCACTTCAGGATCCAGATAGGCCAAAAACACGGCCTGCATCTGCGGGTGCTCACCGGCGATCAGTTCTGCTAGCTTGTTCGGCTCCAGCCACTGCAGACGCTGCAAGTTATGCTTGAGCGAATCACCATAGATCGAGTCCAGCAACGGCTGGGACAATGACTGCCCCAGCGCCTTGTTCAGGGTGCGCTCCAGATAATTGCGCGATGCCCCGGAGATCCCCGATTCAGTCCGAAAATCCTCAAAGAAACGGCGGAATACCGCTTCTGCCTGATCTTTCTTGACCGCCGGGATCCCCGCCATTGCAATTGACAACTGGCGTACCTGCTCGCGCTCCAGCTGCTGCAGCACATTCGCTGCAGCATCTTCGCCCATGCTAAGCAGCAAAATAGCTGCCTGTTCAATGTCCGATTTAATCTCAGTTGTCTGCATCTTTCGGTGTGATCCATTGTTTTACAACATGCGCAACGCGCTCGGGTTCTTTCTCTGACAGCATCTGCAAGTAAGAAGACTGTACTTCCAAGCCAGTCTCAGGACTTGGCAGATCCGCCAAAATGCTCTCTCGTTCCACCACCGGGCTCATGGAAATCGTTCCAGCTTCCACGGCTTTCGCAACCACCTCTTCGGCGCTGATCTTGGCCTTGCTCTTACCTTCGCCGTCGGTTTCGCTTTCCAGCGCATCGGCATCCTTACCGTCCTTGGCGGCCGGCAGCGTCTTGCTGTTGGCTGCTTTGGCCAGTGGCTGCGCTTCAGTGTTGTTGCCCTTTAGCAGGCGCATCAACGGACGGACTACGACCAGCAGGATCACCAATGCCACGATCGCCGATAGCAGATAACGCAGGTACTCTAGCCAAATTGGCTGCAGCCACCATTCCGGATTGGCATCAATCGCGGCATTATCCGCTTTGCTGAACGGGAACACGTTAATGCTGATGCTGTCACCACGATCAGCCGTCAGGCCCAGCGCGTTACCCAACATCACCTTGATATCGTCAAGCTGCTGCGGCGTGTAGCTGTCAGCCTTGCCGTTAATCACCACCGATACACTCAGTCGCTCCATCGCACCTTGCTGGTACTTAACATGCTTGAGAGTACGATCGACCAAATAATCACGCGATGACTCACCGCGCTCGTTTTGCATATTCGGATCTTTTTCCTCGTCCTCTTCCGGCGGACGGTTACTCAATGCCCCAGGAACACCTTTGGCATCTTTACCCACTTTGCGGTCATAAGACGAGAACTCAGAGCGCACTACGCCTTCTGGGGCATAGCTTTCTACTGTCGATTCAGTACGGTCAAAGTTAATTTCAGCCGCGACTTCTACTCGGAAATTATCCAGACCCACCATCGGCTGCAGCATCTTAGCGGCACGGTCAATGTAGGTTTGCTCAAGGTTGTCACGGTATTTCAGATAAGCGGCATTGGCCTGTCCACCGTGTCCCTGCCCTTCCTGCGACGACAGCAAGTTACCATGCTGGTCAATCACATTGACGCGATCCGGCGGCAGGTCAGTCACACTGCCTGAAACCAAGTTGACGATCGCAGCCACCTGATGCGGTTCCAAATGCTTGCCCGGCAACAGAGAAATCACCACCGATGCTGAGGCCTGCTCTTTATCGCGGCGAACAAACAACGTCTGCTTGGGAATAGCAAGATGCACCCGGACATTACCCACTGCATCAATCGCCATAATGCTGCGGGCCAACTCGCCTTCCAGACCGTGGCGGTAACGGGCATTTTCGATAAACTGACTGGTGCCTAGGCTGGCATCCAGCGCCAGAATTTCAAGACCAGTCGGCAACTGGGCCTTTACCCCAGCAGCTGCCAACGCCATACGCGCCTTGCCAACCGAACTGCGCTCGACCATCACCTGGCCCTGCTGCGGTTCGATGTAATAATCCATGCCGTTTTCTTCAAGCACGGCAATAACCTGTGCCCGGTCAAACTGCTCATGCTCGCCATACAATGGCCGGTACTGGCTGTTACTCTGCCACAGGGCAATCACGACAACCGCGGTTACAATCGCGGCAACCAATACCAATACCATCAGGTTACGCAAGGCCGGAGAGCGCGCGGCCATCCCCGTGTTGCCCATGCCTGTGCTACCCATGCTGGCCAATTTACCTAGCCGCTGCTTAATCATTTCTGCCACCGAACAGCCCCTTAAACCGGCATTCGCATAACGTCGTCATAAGCTGTCAGCAGCTTATTACGCACTTGTACCATTGCAGAAAAAGACAGGCTTGCTGTCTGACTGGCAACCATCGCACCGACAAGATCATCGCTCTGTCCCAGATCAACCGCAGTCATCTTGGCAGAAGCCTGCTGGCCCTTCTGATCCACATCCTTAACCATATCAGTAATGATCTTGCCAAAATCGACCTGCTTATCCGCACCGGCAGATAAAGGGTTAGCCGCAATCTGCAGCGGTTCTGCAAACTGAATCTGTGCCTGGATTTCGCTCATCTGGCTCAGCGGTAGCTGCATGTTCATGATTTTGTCTTGCATTATTCGGTCTCAGTTCTCAATGTGGGCTTAGTTGATCAGGGTTTGCTCGGCCGTACCGTCGGTACCTGCCAGCAATTTTTCTATATCCACCCCCTGCTCGCGCATGGTTTGGATCTTGTAGCGAAGCGCACGAGTGGTCACGCCCAACTCCTGCGCCGTTTTGTTTCTATGGCCATTAAACCGCTTCAAGGTCGCGATGATCGTCTCAAATTCGGCCTGCTTGCGGCTTTGCTGCAAGTTCAGGGGTTGCGTCTCTTCATCGACATTGCCCAGCACGGCCATCGGCTGAGATGCCGTAGCCATCATGGCTGGCAGCATCAGCTCTTCCTCACGAATCAAACAGCCCCGGCTCATCACCAGGGCGCGTTGTACTACGTTATCTAGCTCGCGGACGTTTCCGGGCCATTGGTATTCACGCAATCGCTGCTTGGCAGCCTCGGTGAACATGCTCGTCCCCTGAGGCTGATGGCACTTCAGCAAGTGCTTGGCCAGCGGCACAATATCTTCAGGGCGCTCACGCAGAGGCGGGCAGGTCAGTGGAAAAACATTGAGACGGTAATACAGATCCGTTCTAAAACGTCCCTCCGCTACCGCGCTTTCCAAGTTTTGGTTGGTCGCTGCCAGCACCCGAATATTGAGTTTGATCTTCTGGTGGCTGCCCAGACGCTCCACTTCACGCTCTTGCAATACCCGCAGCAGCTTAGTCTGCAGCGTCATCGGCAACTCGCCGATCTCGTCGAGGAACAAAGTACCGTTATTGGCCATTTCCAGCTTGCCGGCATTGGCACTCACTGCGCCGGTAAATGCCCCCTTGCTGTGACCGAACAAAATCGATTCGATCATCGTTTCGGGAATAGCTGCACAGTTTATTGCAACAAACGGGCCATTTTCGCGAGCTGAAGAACGATGAATGAACTGGGCAAGCACCTCTTTGCCGGTGCCGCTCTCGCCGTTAATCAACACAGAGGCATCGGTCTGAGCGACCCGTTGGGCTAACTGGAACAACTGACGACTCTGCTCTGACTCCGCAACCACTTGAGATGATTGCGTTTTCATGACGGCCATACGTTGCAAAAGCTGATTCAAGTGATGGGCTTCAAACGGCAACAGCAGGTAATCCATCGCACCTTTTTTCAGGGCGCGAGTCACCTGCGCCGCCTGATGAACTTCCGACAGAACAACGACAGCACTGCGGCAATCCTGCCAATGCAGCTGCTGGATAATTTCAGCAGCTTCGACACCCTCGCCGAAAATTGCCGGGATCAGCACCATATCCCATTGCTGCTCGGCAACCTTTGCCAAACACTCAGGTAGGCTAGTCACCCACTCAATGTTCAAATCTGCTGCAATCGATGACGCCAACACCTGCTCCAACGCCTCATGGCGAGGATGGAACAGCAGAATGCTCTTTTGCCACATAGCTTGTGCCCCTACTGTTGTACGACCCGGACTCTAATCCGCCCCTTGTCTGCTGGCTGACCCTTCTCCTTAGGGTAGCGTCCACCATGGACCCGGACGCTGATCAGCTTCGGCGAAACGCCTCTCTCGATCAGTAATGATGCCAGTTCATCCGCAATCTCTTTTGACTGACGCAACTTGATACTGTTGCGAGCGTTACTGTTCATGTAACCGTCAACCAAGACCTTTTTGATGTTGCCTTTGGCTTCGATATAACGGGCAATGCCGTCCAATCGCATCAGGTCAAGCTCTGACAACTTGGTAGAATAAGGGGACAAGAAGAAGGTATTGTCCCTGACTTGGCTAAAGCCCATCGGCAACAAACGGTTCTGGCAAGCAAGAAACTCATCTGATGCACGGGTAAAGCGCACATTGCTGACCTCGATATTGGCCGCACCGCTAGCGACACTGATCGCCACATTGAGCCAATGACCCTGCATTAACTGCTCAAACATCGGGGCAGCATTATTGATCACCATTTTGCTGGTAATCCCGGAAACAATTGCCGATCCCACCCCTTCGAGCTCGAAGGGGGCGAAGTTTTCCCAAGCCGGCGGCATCACATGCAATGCAATGAAATACGTATCTTGCTTAACGCGATTACTGCTAAGTTGGAAAGACAACGGTTTGCCAGCTTGCAAATTAAATGACAGAGTACCAAAGCCCTGAACAGGCTGGCTCAACGTACATTCAGTTGCGCTACCGGTAAATGTCCATGTACTGTCTTCTAGGCTATTGTGCCATTTAACCAACGTTGCTTGAGACGCAACTGAATATAGCAATAGAAAACATGCCAGTACCGCCTGGATATACATCAACCACACCCACTTACAAATATAAGTTAGCCACTAAAGAAATCGGGAAAAATACGTCATCGTCCAAGATAAATTTTTCACGCCGTTATTATAAAAAACTTTAATGCATACACCTTCTAGGAAGCCATTCCATTATGGCATTCTTGAGGTGCATTTTGGCATGGTATTAATATAATAATATCCATACCAAAGAGAAATAGTGCACTATGAGAAAACACTATAGGTCAAGTGTCAACTGCCAATAAATCCTCAACGCGAATTTATTGACGCCATATTTTTGACGCGCTAGGGATAGGGCAATAATTACTCTTCGTGGAAAAATCACTAATAAGAGTGAAACTATTTTCATTACCACAATACCAGAGTAATATAATAAGGTAATTGGTTTTGGTGCCGCTAATTCCAATTAATAATATACTAAATTACATGGCTACTCGATAGTGGTTATTTTTTGACCGTATTGAGTATAAAAATTACAGCGATTTTAATCTTGGGCAAAAGATCAATTTTTTTTGCCACATTAATTAGTAAATATCTCTGCTTTAATTATAATCACCCATCCGCGCCGTGACCTTGAATGTCTTTAGGAATAAAGCCAGTCAGGTATTAAACCAAAAACCACTAGTAGAATAACTGTCACGATAATGAAGCTAACCCATAAGAGCAAAGTTATTGCCAGCCCTGACCAAGCCGACATCCGTGATTTCGACTTGGCGAGCCCAGAGCATCGAATTGGCGCCCTACAGTCGATCATAGATAACATCGGCAAGCAGTTTGAGCGCTTGGCACGACATGCCTTCCATAACCTGCTTCGCCAAAAGACAGATTTCAAACTGGTCCAGCAAGACACCTTGAAATTGCAGGAGTACCTCCAGCAATTGAAGAAGCCTTCAGTGTACCGTGAGTTCATGGTGACGCCGCACGACCTGCATGGCACCATTGCCATCGAAGGTGAGCTGCTGTTCTACATGGTTGATCTGTTTTTTGGAGGCAACGGCCGCTCAAGTGCCCGCCACCAAGAATTCAGTGACACCGAGCTTCGCTTGGTTGAACGCTTCTTTACAACATTGCTCCACCAGTTCTCAACCAGCTGGCACAGCATCACCGACTGGAACAGCCAGCTTCAGGCCAAAAACACCCTGAACCTGTTCAGTCCGATCCAGAACAACCAGCTGTACCAGGTATGTCGCTTCAATATTGAAATCGGCAACCAAAAATCTGGCTGGCTGGAAATTTCACTGCCTTTTGCCGGATTGGACTTCCTTCGCGATCAGCAGTGTCAGACCGCTGACATCGATACCGATCCTGAGCTACAGGCGCGTATCCAGCAGAAAATCTGTCAGGCACCAGTCCGACTACACTCGACCTTGGCCGAGCGTCGCTTGAACTTGGGACAGGTCATGGATCTCCGCCCGGGTGACGTCATCCCGGTAGAGCTTCCGGAGCAGGTAACGGTTCGAGCTGGCAGTACCCCGCTTTTCAAGGCCCGGGTTGCCGAAAACAACGCGAGCCTCGTTTTGCAGATCCAACACATTATTAACCCATCCTAGGTAGACCCATGTCTGAAAATATTGATGATTTGAAAATTGACCTTGATGATATCGATCTTGGTACCCTAGAGCAGAACATGCCTTCCGAGGCCAATGGCCGTTCCGCCCAAGACATGAGCTTTATCCGCAATATCCCAGTGAACCTGACGTTGGAAGTTGCAAGCACCGAACTGATGGTGGGCGATCTGATGAATGTTGGTCTGGGCACCGTTATCGAGCTCGACAAGCTGAGCGGTGAACCGATGGATGTTAAAGTCAACGGCACACTGCTGGGCCATGCCGAGGTTGTTATCGTCAACAACAAGTACGGCCTGCGCCTGATTGACGTTGTCGACGAAGGCGACATGCTCAAAGGGCTAGCCAAGTGAAACAATGGCGTCCTTTGCTAGCCGTTGGCCTTTTGCTCTTGTGCCAGCCGGTGCTGGCACAGGACATCCCGCTGCTCAGTATGAGTGGTCCAGGCGGCCAAGAAGAAGTCAGCATCAAGCTGCAGGTTTTCCTGCTAATGACGGCGCTGGCTTTCTTGCCTGCCATGTTGCTGATGGTAACCAGCTTTACCCGTATCATCATCGTACTGGGTATTCTGCGCCAAGCCCTTGGTCTGCAGCAGAGCCCACCGAACAAAGTTCTGATCGGCATTGCGCTGACCCTGACCCTGTTTATCATGCGTCCGGTGATCAATACCATCTACCAAGATGCCGTCGTGCCTTTCCAAGCAGGCAAAATCACCCTGCAAGAAGCAGCCAATGCCGCAACGCCACCGCTCAAGACATTCATGCTTCAACAAACGCGTGAAACTGACCTTGAGCAGATCCTGCGAATTGCCAACGAACCAACACCGGATAACTATGACCAGCTCGACTTTCTGCTGCTCATGCCGGCCTTTATGTTGAGCGAGCTCAAAACGGCATTCCAGATCGGCTTCATGCTGTTTATCCCGTTCCTCATTATCGATATTGTGGTCGCCAGCGTACTGATGGCAATGGGTATGATGATGCTATCACCACTGATTATCTCGCTGCCGTTCAAGCTGATGATCTTCGTTCTGGTTGATGGCTGGGCAATGACAGTCGGTACCCTTAGCGCCAGTTTTGGCTGATCCAATCCGGAGCAGAACACCATGGGTTCAGAATTTGTAGCGACATTTTTTGGTGATGCCCTGCTGATCATTGTCAGCATGGTATCGGTCCTTATCGTACCGAGCCTACTTGTGGGTCTGGTTGTCAGCGTATTCCAGGCCGCCACCCAGATTAACGAACAAACCCTGAGCTTCCTCCCGAGGCTGCTGATCACCCTTGCCATGCTCGGTTTTGCCGGCCCGTGGCTACTGCGTACCTTGAGCGACCTGTTTACCCGGCTGTTTCTCAATATCCCACACCTTATCGGCTGACCATGTTCGATTTCACCGCAGCTGAATTTACCGCCTGGCTCGGCCAAATCTGGTGGCCGTTCGTTCGTCTGGGCAGTGCCCTGATGGCGATGCCGATCATCGGTGGCAGCAGTATGCCGGTCCAGATCCGGATCGGGCTGGCGATGCTCATCAGCATCATCGCGGCACCATTGATGCCTGCAATGCCACAGGTCGATCCCCTCTCAGCCCAAGCGATAATTTATGCCGGCCAACAGGTGCTGATCGGCGTCCTTCTCGGCTTACAGCTCGAATTGCTGTTCGCCGTCTTCACCACTATGGGCCAGATTCTATCCATGCAGATGGGTCTGGGCATGGCGATGATGAACGACCCGGTCAATGGGGTCAGTGTTCCGGCGATGGGTAAATACTACCAGCTCTATACGTTCATGTTGTTCCTGTCGCTGGACGGGCATCTGGTCGCGCTGGAAATTTTCGTCCGCAGTTTCGATGTCTGGCCGGTCGGCACGTTCATGAGTCAGGCAGCGCTGCAAACCCTTGCGCTGCGCTTTACCTGGATGATGGCTGCCGCCTTGCTGCTGGCATTGCCGGCCGTCACTGCCATGCTGCTGGTCAACGGGGCGTTCGGTATGATGAACCGCGCCGCGCCGCAGCTCAACGTCTTTGCCCTCGGTTTCCCGATGACCATGCTGCTCGGCTTGGTGTGCCTGTTGATTTCCAACTCCGGAATACCGGAAAACTTCGTTCAACTGTGTAGCGAAACGCTTGAGCTGATGCGCTACCTAGAAGGAGGCGTCTGATGAGTGAGAGCAGTAGTCAGGACAAAACGGAACAGCCCAGTCAACAGAAAATCCGCAAGGCGCGGGAGGAAGGTAACCTCCCCCGTTCCCGCGAATTGGTCACGGCACTCCTGATCCTAGGCAGTGCCCTGCTTATCGGGGCGTTCTCCCGCGAGTTGGCCAGTATGTCCGTCTCCGTCAGCGAGCTCAATCTCTCGCTGGACCGCGAGGCAGCCTTCGATCCGGCCATGATGCTGGTTCACCTCGGCACCAGCGGTATCATCATGCTCAAGGCGATTGTCCCGATGCTGGCCCTGATGATGGCTATCTCTGTCTTGGGCAATGTGATTCGCGGCGGCTGGAACCTGTCTGGCAAGGCAGCACAACCGAAAATGTCGAAGCTCAACCCAATCAGCGGGATCAAGCGAATGTTCTCGGCCAAGTCGATGGTGGAGCTGATCAAGAGTATCCTCAAGGTCACCTTGATTGCCGGTACCCTGTACCAGCTGATCGACAGCAACCTCGATAAGATGATGGCGCTCCACCGCCTTCCGCTCAACAGTGCCATCGCCCAAAGTGTCGATATTCTGCTGTCCGGCCTGCTCAGCTTCGGCATTGCATTGCTGGTGATTGCGATATTGGAAATGCCCTATTCAAGCTGGGATTACACCAAACAGCTCAAGATGACCAAGCAGGAAGCCAAAGAGGAACACAAGAACACTGATGGTAACCCGGAAATCAAAGGCCGGATCCGCCAGTTGCAACGCCAAATGGCCCAGCGCAGGATGGTCAATACCGTCCCCCAGGCCGACGTAGTGATCACTAACCCGACCCATTACGCCGTGGCTCTGAAATACGATTTAACCAAAGCGAAGGCCCCCTATGTCATCGCCAAGGCTCTGGATCATAGCGCTCTGCAAATGCAGGGCATCGCCCGCCAGCATGAGATACCAGTGGTAGAGGTACCTCCACTGACGCGGGCCGTGTACTACTCCACCAACGAGTGGCAGGAAATCCCTGCCCCCTTGTATGTGGCTGTTGCCCATATCCTGACCTTCGTGTTCCAGATGGAGCAATACCGCAAGGGCAGGCAACCAAGCAAACCTGAGTTCCCAAGGATTTCAATTCCTCGGGAACTGCGCCGTTAACGGACATAAACTGAGACTATGAAACAAAAACTAGCCCCTGTTTTCAAGGCTCTGGCCAAAGGGCAGCTCGGGATCCCGCTGCTGCTGATGACCATCCTTGCCATGGTGATGCTGCCTATCCCGCCGATGGTGCTGGATATGCTGTTCACCTTCAACATCGTGCTCGCGCTACTGGTGATGCTGGTCAGTGTCTACAGCCGCAAGCCGCTGGATTTCTCGGTATTTCCTAGCATCTTGCTGGTTGCTACCTTGCTCCGACTGGCACTGAACGTCGCCTCGACCCGTGTGGTACTGCTTGAAGGCCACCTCGGCGGCGATGCCGCCGGTAAGGTAATCCAGGCCTTCGGTGACGTGGTGATCGGCGGTAACTACGTAGTTGGTGCCGTGGTGTTCGTCATCCTGATGATCATTAACTTCGTGGTGGTCACCAAAGGTGGTGAGCGTATTTCCGAAGTAAGCGCGCGCTTTACCCTCGATGCGATGCCGGGCAAGCAGATGGCTATCGATGCCGACCTCAACGCCGGGATCATCGATCACCTTGCTGCCAAGACACGCCGTGAAGAAGTCGCCAAGGAAGCGGACTTCTACGGTTCAATGGACGGTGCGTCCAAGTTCGTCCGCGGCGATGCCGTGGCCGGTATGCTGATCCTGTTCATCAACATCATCGGCGGTATCAGCATTGGTGTGTTCCAGCATGGCCTGACCTTCGGCGATGCCTTCCAGACCTACGCCCTGCTGACTATCGGTGACGGCCTGGTTGCCCAGATTCCATCACTGCTACTTGCAACATCCGCGGCGATTATCGTGACCCGTGTTGCTGACAGCGACAACCTATCGGACCAAATCTCTAGACAGGTGCTGGCTTCGCCAACCGTCTTGTTCGTGGTTTCAGGCATCATGCTGGTACTCGGCCTGATCCCGGGCATGCCGCACATGGCCTTCCTGTGCTTCAGTGCCGTGGTCGGTTTCGCCGGTTGGCGGATGCATACCTTCCAAGAGCCCGAGGTCAACAACGAAGATCTGTTACGCGCAGAGGAAATCGTTGAGCAAAACGTCCAGCCGGAAACCAAAGAGCTGGTCGTCAGCGACATCCCTTTTGTCCACGCCATGAACCTGAGTGTCGGCTACCGCTTGGTCAGCCTTATTGACCGCCAGCAAGGTGCCGAGCTGCTAAACCGTCTACTGGGTATCCGAAAGACCCTGACCGAACAACGTGGTTTTGTGATCCCGCATATTCATATTCGTGATGATCTCGCCCTTGATGCCTGCCAGTACCAGATTATGGTACGCGGCGCCGTCGCGGTTTCCGCCGATGTCGAAATCGACAAGCTGCTGGCTATCAACCCGGGCCAGGTCTACGGTGAGGTCAACGGTATCATCACCAAGGATCCGGCCTACGGGATGGATGCGGTCTGGATATCGCCAAACGACAAAGACAAAGCCGTCAACCTCGGCTATACCGTGGTTGACCACGCAACGATTATCTCGACCCATGTCAGCAAGGTGATCAACGACCATATCGAAGACATTCTCGGCCCTGACGAGGTCAACGGTATCCTTGAGCGACTCAACTCGCTCAATGGCAAGCTCTCTGACGATCTTCAGCAGAAGCTGACCAACCAGCAACTGCTGCGGGTATTCCGCCAGCTAACCGTTGACGGCGTGCCGCTGACCGATATGGTGACCATTGCTAACTCGCTGGTCGAATCGGCCGAGCTGACCAAAGATCCAATCCTGCTGGCCGCCGATGTGCGCTGCGTACTGCGCCGGGTGATCCTCAACAACCTGGTCGGAGCCCGATTGGACATTCCGGCCCTGACCCTGTCGGCCGAACTGGAAAACATCCTGCTCGGAGCCCTGAGCCAGGCCCAGTCCGGTGGCCATGTCCAGCTTGACGGCTTTACCCTCGAGCCGGGGGTTATCGAAAAACTCCAGCGCAGCCTGCCCGAAGCGCTCGACAACATGCGCCTCAACGGTTATCCGGCACTGCTTCTGGTTATGCCTCAGCTACGCCCGCTGCTGGCTCGCTATGCCCGGATCTGTGCCCGCGGCCTTCATGTGCTGTCGTTCAACGAGATCCCCGACAACCGCAGTATCTCGGTCGTCGGCCACCTCGGCTAACTCGCCCTGAAAAACACAAGGCCCGGCAAATGCCGGGCCTTGTTATATCAATGGCTCCCCATAAAGCAGCCCTTCGCCGAAGGCAGCTCGGCCAAATGTCTGCTACACCTGCCGAGTTGGAACCTGCCTGTTCAGCAACGCCCTTAGCTTAAGCGGCTTGACCGGCTTGCTGATAAAGGTAAAGCCGTGGCCCTCGATTGTCTCGCGCGTCAACGTCGTCCGGTCGGCGCTGATCACCACCCCGCGAAATATCGGCCCCAACCGCAAACTGCACTGCTGAAGCACTTGCAACCCGGTCTGGCAATTAGCCAGATGGTAATCGGTCAGCACCACCTCAGGCTGCCAGCCATCGTCAAGCCGGGCCATCGCATCCGCAACCGTTTCTGCCAGCCGGATCTCACATCCCCAACGCGACAGCAAGGTCTCCATCCCGATCAGAATATCCGGCTCGTTATCAACGCACAGAACCTTCAGGCCAGCCAGCGGTGCAATCTTCGGGGCCAGCTCCTGTGATGGCGCGGCAACATCGGACAAACAACCACACCGGACCAACAACGAGAACACCGTGCCCTGCCCCGGCCATGATCGCAGCGACAATGGATGGTCCAGCACCCGGCTGATGCCACGGGCAATCGCCAGCCCGAGCCCCAACCCGTGCTCAGCGGTACTCTGCTCAATCCGGGTGAACTCCTCAAAAATATGCGCCTGTTTCTCTTCAGGGATCCCCGGACCGTTGTCCCACACCTCGATCTGCAGCCGCTGCCCACGCCGACGAGTCCCCAGCACCACCCGACCACGCGGATTATAGCGGAACGCGTTGGTCAGGAAGTTTTGCAATGCGCGCCGCAACAACTTGGGATCGGACTCAATCACCGCCTTGCTGGCCACAACCTCAAACTGGATCCCCTGCGATTTCGCCAAGGCACCAAATTCGGCACTCAAGGTATCGAAAACCTCACTGAGCCGAAAAGGACGTACATTAACCGATAGCTTGCCGGCCTCAAGGCGCGACACATCAAGCAAGTCTCCGATCAAATCTTCCGCCGCGCCGAGCGCACTTTCGATATGGCGGGAGAGTGTCGCCGCCTCGCCGTCCACCGCCACCTCGGCCAACGACGACGAGAACAGCCGCGCCGCATTGAGAGGCTGCATCAGATCATGGCTGACCGCGGCCAGAAAACGCCCCTTCGACTGTGCCTGACGCTCCGCCTGCTGGGTGGCCGACACCAGTTGCCGGTTGAGGCGCTCCAGCTCGCTGGTACGCTGGCGCACTCGCTCTTCCAAGGTTTCATTGGCTTCCTTGAGTGCCTGCTCCGCATTGCGGAACTCGGTTATGTCCGTAAAACTCATTACAAATCCGCCGCCGGGCATCGGGTTGCCCTGCACTTCAATAACCTGCCCATCGGCACGGATCCGCGAGGAGGTATGGGCTGTTCCCCGCTTGAGGTGCTCCACCCGCTTGGCAACATGCGCTTCGGGATCGCCAGGCCCACAGAGCCCAAGCTGGGCATTGTGGCGGATCACCTCGGCAATCGGCCTGCCGACCTGAATCAACCCCGCAGGGAAGGTAAACTGCTCAAGGTAGCGCTGGTTCCACGCCACCAGCCTCAACTGCTTGTCGACAACCGCAATGCCCTGATTAATATGCTCTATCGCCCCTTGTAACAACCCCCGGCTAAAATCAAACAGCTCGGAAGCCTCATCAACAATGGTGGCGACTTCCTCGAGCTGCATCTTCCGTCCCTGCAGGGCCGAGGTCAGCACCAACCGTGCCGACGAAGCCCCGAACACCCCGGCAAGCACCCGCTCGGTATGGCGGATCAAGCCCGCCGGAGCCTGCATCTGCGGCTGGATCAGCACCTGATGCTGCTCGCTGTAGTGCTGGAAGGCGAAGCGAACCCGCTTGCGCCCGACAAAACGGGCCGCCAGCATTTCCAGCTCGGCAACCGTCACCCGGGTCTGGTACAGGCTGGCATCACCGTTTTCCGGTAACGGCGCCCCAACAAACGATGCAGCCTGAAGCCGTTCGGTGAGGGTCGAACGGGTCAACAGCGACACCCCGACAAACAGGGCAAGGTTAACCACCAGACTAAGCAGCATCCCCCAATCCACCATCGACAGACCAGCAAGGCCGGGCAGGCGTGGCGGCATCAGCAGCCACAGCAGGATGTTGCTCTGCGACGTCCCCGCCAGCATGTCAGTCTGGCCCATCATGGTCACCACCCAGATCGCAATACCGCCCAGCAACCCCGCGTAAACACCGTTTCTGTTCCCTTCGCGCCAATAAATCCCCCCCAGCAAGGCAGGGGCGAACTGGGCAATGGCCGCAAATGACAACCAGCCGATCGCCGACAGCGAGGGAATGTCGCCGAGAATACGATAGACCCCCCATGCCGCCAGCAGCAACAACAGGATCAGGCCGCGCCGTACATTGAGCAAAATACCGGAGAATGCCTGAAAGTTACGTCCGGTGACTTTCAGGCGGCGCAACAACAACGGCAGCACCAAATCATTGGAAACCATAATCGCCAAGGCGATAGTCGAAACAATCACCATGCCGCTGGCAGCCGATGTACCGCCGACAAAAGCCAGCAAGGCGATGCCATCCGCCCCCTGCATCAACGGCAGGTTGATCACATAGGTATCCGGCGAGATCGCAGGCAACCAAATCTGCCCGGCCAATGCCAACGGAATCACAAAGATCCCCATCAGCACCAAGTAGCCAGGAAATATCCAACGGGCTCGGTGGAGATCCTGCGCCCGCTCATTTTCCACCACAGTGGTATGGAACTGACGCGGGAGGCAGATAATTGCCGCCATCGTGAACAAGGTATGGATCAGCAAGCTACCGAAATCTGGGGTATCCCATACCAGCAGATCTATCGCGGTTTGACCAAGCAGCGGGACATCGAGCAACAGGCCGACCGCAAAAAAACCAACGACCAAGAAGGCCGCCAGCTTCACCAAGGACTCAAAAGCCACCGCCATCATCATCCCGCGGTGGTGTTCGGTGGCATCGATATGCCGGGTCCCAAACAACACCGTAAATAGCGCCAATGCCAAGGTGACAACCCAAGCGATATCGACCGGCCCGCCGCTTGCGGCGGATCCCGCAGGGGACAGCAGTTTTTCCCCCAATGCAGGGGCAACCTGTTCAAGCCCGAGCGTGATCCCCCGTAGCTGAAGGGCGATATAAGGCAGAATCCCGATGACCGCAATCAGGGTCACCCAGACCGCCAGCCACTGCGACTTGCCGTAACGGGCAGCGATAAAATCGGCAATAGAGGTGATGTGCTCGCGTTTGGCTATGAGGATCAGGCGGGCAATAATCCGCCACCCCAGCGTAAAGACCAGGATCGGGGCAAGGTAGATAGGAAGGAAGGACCAGACATCGCGGCTTGCTTGGCCGACAGTGCCATAAAAGGTCCATGAGGTGCAGTAAACCGCAATGGACAAGCTGTAGATCCATGGCCGCCAGCGGGCCAGCCACTGCTTATGGCGGTCGCCATACCACGCAACCCCAAATAATAGGCCGAGATAGGCCAATGTCACGGGCACGACAAGCCATCCTTGTGCCATATATGCCATCCTTAGCAAATTGGTAACACGTTATTGATGTGACCCAGTGTAACCAAACCCCGGGCCACGACCAATCAGCAGGATCACAATTCTTCTTGTCAGCAACCCGTAACAAGGGGAGCCAGCAGCAGGAAAGGTCTGTTAGCGATTCACCTCGGCAACCGCCTGCGGTGCGCGCTCAATCTTCATAAACAGCGCAGGGATCCCCATCACCGCCATCAGCCAGAAAATATCACCGCCCCACAACTCGAACAGCCAGCCGCTCAGTGCGGTCATCAATGCCATAAAGGCCCCCATCGGCAAGGCGTTGTAAAGTGCCTGCAAGGCCACCATCTTGCTGTTGTCCGCCTGCTGGATATAGCGGATTGTCGCCAAGTGCGCCGCGGCAAACGTCACCCCATGCAGGGCCTGAACCGCAACCAGGATCGGCAGCTCAATCATGCTTGCCGTCATCCCCCAGCGAACCAGAACACCGACAGCCGCGAGACGGAACATCGCCATTACGCTCCACCCAGCAAACAACCGCTGGCTCAACGCAAACACGGCTACCTCAGCCACCACCGAGAAGCTCCACAGGTAACCAATCACATCTTCGCTGTAGCCCGCGCCCTTCCAGTAAATAGTACTGAAGCTGTAGTACGCAGCATGGCTTCCCTGCAGCAGGGCGATAATAGTCAAAAAGCGCAGTACCTTGGGATCCCGCATCAGGTGCAGCAAAGCCGGGCGGGGCTGGCTATGGCTGTCCGCATCGGATACCGGTACCACTTGTGGCTGGCGCATTGACAGCAACAAGGCCGCCATCAAACCGGCCAGAGCCACCCAAGGGATAACCGCAGGGCTGTAAGCCTTGGCCAAGACGCCCACCACGGTCGAACCGGCAATAAACGCAATCGACCCCCACAAACGGGTACGGCCATAGTCAAGATGCCCTTCCTTGGCATAGTAATTGGCCAGCGCATCGGAGAGCGGCACTATCGGGCCGACCATCATGTTATAGATGACCGTCATCGCCACCAGTGCCCATAGGCTGCCGCCACAGTAGATATAACCGATACAGCTAAGCAACGCCGCAAAACCGAAACCGCGCAGCGCCGGGATCAGGTGCTCAACCTTGTGGATCCGCGGTGTAAGTACCAAGTTAGCCATACAGCGAACGCCAAAGCCCAGACCGAGCAGCAAGCCGATGTCCGCAGGGCTGACCCCAAGATGGCTGAGCCACAGAGCCCAGAAAGGAAGATAGACACCATAATTGAAGAAAAAGCCGACCAGATACTGTGCGGTCCAGCCGAAGGGGCTACTACGAAACATGCCATGTCCTATTGGTAGAGTAGATGCAGGGGAAATATACCGACAGGCCTCCGGCCCACGGCGGGGCTATTATGCCTATTACCGCCCCGCCTCCCAACGAAATTATCAACCACGGTTCTTTCCCCTTTTATAGTGGGGCTAGACTAAAGTCGTCTGTCTTTTTCTTTCGAAGAAGCAGACACTGCAAGGAGTACCGCTATCCCCATACGCTAGCAGCTAGCAAGGAGTGCCGCCATGACCGAGCGCTTTGATACCAGCCATCCCCCGTTCAACCGGCTTAGCAATAGCCAACGGAAACAGCTGGTAGGCGCCCTTGATGTCGCCTACTTCCGCCACGGAGAAACCCTTATAGAAGCCGGAGAGCATTGCGAGGCGCTGTATATCATTATCAAAGGCAGTGTCGAGGAAAGCAGCCCCTCTCCTGCCGGCAGCAATGAAATCTATGCCCACTACACCAGCGATGACCTGTTCGATGTCCGAGCCCAACTGGAGGGCACCAGCCGCCACCGCTATGTCGCTATCGAGGATACCCTCTGCTACCTGCTTCCGCGCCAGCTGTTCGTCGAGCTCTACCGTGGCAACCATCAGTTTGCCGCCTACTTCGACACCAGTCTGGCACGCCGACAACAGCTGCTGGAACATGCCCAGCAGCAACAGAATCTTGCCGAATTCATCCTCACTAGGATCGATAACGGCAACCTCCAGCCATGCCTGATCCTCGCGCAAACATGCAGCCTCCAGGCCGCAACCGAGCAGCTTCACCAACAGAAAATGGATTCTGCCCTGGTCACGCTGGACAACGGCATCGGGATCGTGACCCGAACCAACCTGCTCCATGCCGTCATGCTTGATGGCCTGCCCCACCACACAGAGGTTGGGGAGGTCGCCACCACCCCGGTCGTCAGCGTCTCCAAGGGCGACTATCTATTCAATGCCATGCTGGCAATGACCCGCCACAAGATAAAGCGGGTGGCCGTCATGGCGGGGGACGACTTGGCCGGAATGCTGAGCCTAACCCAAATTCTCAGCCTGTTCTCGACCCACTCCCACGTCCTGACCCTGCGCATCGCCCGCGCCACCACCGTCGACGAGCTGGCGGTGGCTGCCAGCAGCCAGCAGAGGCTGGTCGCGACCTTGTTCAATAACGGTATCCACACCCGGTTCGTGATGGAGCTGATCGCCGCGCTCAATGAACAAATCATCGAAAAAGCCTTTCAGCTCGTGGTCCCGCAGCCGCTCCACGCTCATTCCTGCCTCGTCGTCATGGGATCGGAGGGGCGAGGCGAGCAAATCCTCAAGACCGACCAAGACAACGCATTGATCCTCGAAGATGGCATCGACTGGCCGGCATTACCGCAGGTGATGGCAACACTCACCCAGACCCTGCAACAGCTGGGCTACCCGCTGTGCCCCGGGCAGGTCATGGTCAACAATCCGAAATGGGTCAAGTCCCAGTCCCAATGGCTAGACACCTTGGACGCCCTGATCCGTCGCGGTGACGGCAACGCAATGATGGAACTGGCCATCCTCGCCGACAGCCATGCCGTGGCAGGTAACCGTTCGCTGCTCCCCCCCCTGCATGAACGCCTCAACCTGCATATGGCCGAACACGAATTGCTGCTTTCCGCCTTTACCCGACCCGCCCTGCATTTCCAGTTGCCGCTGTCTCTGTTCGGCAACCTCAAGGCCGGCAAGCAGGGGCTGGATATCAAGCAGGGCGGCATGTTCCCCATTATCCACGGGATCAGGGCGCTGTCCCTCGAGTACGGGGTGGCGGTGACCAATACCTTCAGCCGTATTGAACAGCTCGCCGAACGCAAGGTGCTGGAGCCCCAAACCGCGTCCAACCTCGCCGAATCCCTCAAACTATTCATCAAGCTCCGGTTACGCCAACAGCTGGAACAGGACGCTGGCGGCATGCTCCAGCACCTCCGGCTAGAACAGATCAGCCGGGCCGAGCGCGACCTGCTCCGCCATAGCCTGCATGTGGTCAAGAAGTTCAAGCAATGGCTCGGCTACCACTACCAGATCCGGGATTGAACCGGCAACCGCGAGGCCTTTCCTATGAACGTTCTGCACCGTTACTGGCTGTACCACAAACTGGCAGGCTCCCCCTTCCGTCCCTTGTTCAGACGCTACCAAGGCGACGAACTGGTTTCGCTCGACTGCGAAACGACCAGCCTCGATCCGCAACGTGCCGAACTGGTCACCATTGCCGCCACCCGAATCAAAGCCAACCGGATCCTGACCAGCCAATCACTACAAATTACCCTGAAGGCCCCTGTCAGTCTCGATGCAGAGTCCGTGACCATCCATCAGCTGCGGCATCAGGATCTTCGCCACGGTGTCAGCGAAAAAGTCGCGCTATCCCAACTGCTGGACTTTATCGGCAACCGGCCATTGGTGGGCTACCATATCCGCTATGACAAAACGATCCTCGATCGTTACTTCCGCCGCTATTTCGGCTTCCCGCTGCCCAATACCCAGATCGAGGTCAGCCACCTCTACCACCAACAGCTCGAGCGCCAACTGCCCAATGCTTGCTTCGACCTAAGCCTAGACGCCATCAGCCGCCATCTTGGCCTGCCGGTTCTGGTTCGGCACGACGCCCTCCAAGACGCTATTGCCGCAGCAATGATCTACATCAGGCTAAAACACGGCGATCTCCCATCCCCTTCGCGGCCTGCGGCCTAATCCGCACCGCCTTAGCGGTCGGGCAATCAATAAATGAAGCATGTTCGAAGGCTAGTTTTTCCCTGCAATCGCACTGCAACGGCGGTGATTGACGCACATTTTTTACCATCTCATCCTAAAGTCTAATTGAGGCTTGCGCCGTTCTGTCGGAAGTTAAAGAGAACACGGGGCAACCCTGAAACGAGACACCCGCACTAGCGTGCCCTACATAACACAGAGAAGAATCCGGCCCAGAAGGGGCACCAACGGAGCACAAGGAGAATAGGATGAGTGAAGTTCATGTGTATCCAGTCAATCAGGATATCGCAGCCAGCGCCCACATCACCGACGAACAGTACCGCGAAATGTACCAGCAATCCGTCATCAACCCAGAGGGGTTCTGGCGCGAGCACGGCCAGATTGTTGACTGGATCAAACCTTACTCCAAGGTGAAGAGCACCTCGTTCGATACCGGCCACGTCAGTATCAAGTGGTTCGAAGACGGCTCCCTCAATGTCTCGGCCAACTGCCTCGACCGCCACCTCGCCACCCGCGGCGACCAGCCAGCCATCATCTGGGAAGGCGACGACCCGGCCGATGATGCGACCCTGACCTACAGCGAACTGCATGAGCAGGTCTGCAAATTCGCCAACGCCCTAAAGAGCCAAGGCGTGCGCAAGGGCGATGTCGTCTGCCTGTACATGCCGATGGTCGCCGAGGCCGCCGTGGCAATGCTTGCCTGTACCCGGATTGGAGCCGTCCATACCATTGTCTTCGGTGGCTTCTCGCCTGAAGCCTTGGCCGGCCGGATCACCGATTCCAATGCCAAGGTCGTGGTCACGGCTGATGAGGGTGTTCGTGGCGGGCGCAGTGTCCCGCTCAAGAAAAATGTCGATGATGCGCTGGCCAACAAGGCCGTGACCAGTGTTGAGAAAGTTATCGTATTCAAGCGTACCGGCGGGGCTATCGAGTGGCACAGCGAGCGCGATGTCTGGTGGCACGACGCCACGGCGGTGGCCTCGACCCACTGCGAGCCCGAGGCGATGAACGCCGAGGATCCGCTATTTATCCTCTATACCTCCGGCTCAACCGGCAAACCCAAGGGTGTTTTGCACACCACTGGGGGCTATCTGGTCTACGCCACCATGACCTTCAAACACGTCTTCGACTACCAAGAGGGCGAGATCTACTGGTGTACCGCTGATGTCGGCTGGATCACCGGACACAGCTATCTGGTCTACGGCCCACTGGCCAACGGGGCCACCACCCTGCTGTTCGAAGGCGTCCCCAACTACCCGTCCACCAGCCGCATGTGCGAAGTAGTCGACAAGCATCAGGTCAATATCCTCTACACCGCACCGACCGCTATCCGCGCCCTGATGGCCAAGGGCGAGGAAGCCATTACCGGCACCAACCGCGCTTCGCTGCGGATCATGGGCTCGGTGGGCGAGCCTATCAACCCGGAGGCATGGGAATGGTACCACCGCACCATCGGCGACAGCCGCTGCCCGATTGTCGATACTTGGTGGCAGACCGAGACCGGCGGGATCCTGATCACCCCGCTGCCGGGGGCCACGGCACTCAAACCCGGTTCGGCTACCCGTCCGTTCTTCGGCGTCCAGCCTGCACTGGTCGACAACATGGGCAACATCCTCGACAGTGCTACCGAGGGCAACTTGGTAATGATTGATTCATGGCCCGGCCAGATGCGGACCCTATGGGGCGATCACGAGCGCTTCGAGCAAACCTACTTCTCGACCTTTCAGGGGATGTATTTCACGGGTGACGGGGCCCGTCGTGACGAGGACGGCTACTACTGGATCACCGGCCGGGTCGACGATGTCCTGAACATTTCCGGCCACCGGATGGGGACCGCCGAAATCGAGTCGGCGCTGGTTGCCTTCGACAAAATCGCCGAGGCCGCGATTGTCGGGGTTCCGCATGACATCAAGGGGCAGGCTATCTACGCCTACATCACCCTCAACGACGGCGAAGTGCCAAGCGCCGAACTGCACAAAGAAGTCAAAGAGTGGGTCCGCAAGGAAATTGGGCCGATTGCCACCCCAGACTTCCTCCACTGGACCGATGCCCTGCCGAAAACCCGTTCGGGCAAAATCATGCGCCGGATCCTGCGCAAGATTGCCACCGGAGACACCGCCTCGCTTGGGGATACCTCAACGCTGGCCGATCCGAGCGTGGTCGATAAACTCATCGCCGAGAAGCAAAAAGTCCTATAACTCTCAGCAAAAAAGCCGCTTACAAGCGGCTTTTTTGATCCACCGCCAACTCTGATAACCTCATCCCCGACAAGAGGTTGCCCCCACCACATAACTCACGCATAGTGCTAAATTCGGCCTATAGTCAACCATAGGCCACCGCTTTATAAAAATTAAGTCAGCGTACAGCTGTTCACTCTAAACTGTGGTGATTAGACCAGTATTTTGCTGCGATTTGCTGTGAATTCTCTATAATTGCACTTCACGCACGCTTTGGCTGATAAAATTGGAACACAAGGAAGGTAATTTACACGTTCGTGCACAATTACCGAGTTAACCCTCAAGAACAGGTGAATTAACGTCAAGATGTCGACCAATCAACGAATTTTATTAATCAATGGTCCAAACCTAAATCTTCTCGGTTTGCGCGAGCCCGGCCACTACGGCCAGCAGTCGCTTGCCGAGATCGTGGACCATCTGACAGCCAAGGCAACCGAACTCGGTGTGACGCTAGAGCACATCCAGTCCAACGCAGAACACGTACTGATTGACGCAATCCATAATGCCTACGGCAAGGTTGATTTCATCCTTATCAACCCCGCGGCATTTACCCATACCAGCGTTGCAATCAGGGATGCGTTGCTGGGGGTTAGCATTCCGTTTATTGAAGTGCACCTGTCCAACGTCCATGCCCGTGAGCCCTTCCGCCATCACTCCTACCTGTCAGACAAGGCAGTGGGGGTTATTTGTGGCCTTGGGCCCGATGGTTATGATTTTGCTCTGCAAGCAGCCGTCAACCGCCTGCGTGCAGCCGCCAACTGAACATAAAGAGAAAGATAAATGGATATTCGTAAGATCAAAAAACTGATTGAGCTAGTAGAAGAGTCTGGTATTGCTGAGCTGGAAATCTCCGAAGGTGAAGAGTCCGTACGCATCAGCCGCGCAACCGCAGCCGTACAGGTTGCAGCACCGGTACAAACTGTCGCAGCCCCTGCGCCAGTAGCCGCACCAGCACCTGTTGCCGCAGCGCCAGCCGCAGAAACCGCACCCGTTGCTGCCGCGCCAGCAGGTCATCAGGTACTGTCGCCAATGGTCGGCTCCTTCTACCGTGCGCCAAGCCCAGAAGCGAAGCCATTTATCGAAGTCGGCCAGTCGGTGAACGTAGGTGATACCCTATGCATCGTTGAAGCCATGAAAATGATGAACCAGATCGAATCGGACAAAGCCGGTACTGTTGTTGCCATCCTGGCTGAAGACGGTGACGCGGTAGAATTCGACCAGCCGCTTGTTATTATCGAATAACCGATCGGGGTTCATTATGTTAGATAAAGTCGTCATCGCCAACCGAGGCGAAATTGCCCTACGTATCTTGCGTGCCTGTAAAGAGCTAGGCATCAAGACGGTCGCGGTGCACTCTACAGCCGACCGCGATCTGAAGCACGTACTGCTGGCTGACGAGTCGATCTGTATCGGCCCGGCCAAGAGCTCCGAGAGCTACCTGAACATTCCTCGCATCATCAGTGCGGCAGAAATCACCGGGGCCGTTGCCATCCACCCGGGTTACGGCTTCCTGTCTGAAAACGCCGATTTTGCCGAGCAGGTTGAGCGCTCAGGTTTCATCTTCGTTGGCCCGAAAGCCGACACGATCCGCATGATGGGTGACAAGGTATCAGCCATCTCTGCTATGAAAAAAGCCGGCGTACCATGCGTTCCTGGTTCTGACGGCCCGCTGGGCGACGACGAAGCCAAGAACAAGGCCATTGCCAAGCGTATCGGCTACCCGGTGATCATCAAGGCATCGGGCGGCGGCGGCGGTCGCGGCATGCGCGTCGTACGCAGCGAGGGCGAGCTGATCAATGCCATCGCCATGACCCGTGCCGAAGCCAAGGCGGCTTTCAGCAACGATATGGTCTACATGGAGAAGTTCCTCGAGAACCCTCGCCATATCGAAGTCCAGGTGATTGCCGACGGCCAGGGCGGTGCGATCCACCTTGGCGAGCGCGACTGTTCGATGCAGCGTCGCCACCAGAAAGTGGTCGAGGAAGCACCGGCACCGGGCATCACCGAGGAGATGCGCAAGTACATCGGTGAGCGCTGTACCCGTGCATGTATCGAAATCGGCTACCGCGGTGCGGGTACGTTCGAATTCCTGTACGAAAACGGCGAGTTCTACTTCATCGAGATGAACACCCGTATTCAGGTTGAGCACCCAGTGACCGAGATGGTGACTGGCGTTGACCTGATCAAAGAGCAGCTTCGCATTGCAGCCGGCCAGCCGCTGTCATTCACCCAAGATGACATCAAGATCAAGGGCCATGCCATTGAGTGCCGTATCAATGCCGAAGACCCGGTTCGCTTCCTGCCTTCACCGGGCAAGGTCGAGCGCTTCCATGCCCCTGGCGGCATGGGCGTACGCTGGGAGTCGCATATTTACTCGGGCTATACCGTGCCACCTCATTACGACTCGATGATCGGCAAGCTGATCACCTACGGCGAGAACCGTGACGTGGCGATTGCCCGCATGAAGAACGCCCTGAGCGAAATGATCATCGACGGGATCAAAACCAACGTCCCGCTCCAGCAGGAGATCATGGCCGACGAGAACTTCCAGCACGGTGGTGCCAATATCCACTATTTGGAAAAGAAACTCGGCATGCATTGATTGCCATTACAAAAGGCTGCCACGGCAGCCTTTTTTCTTGCCGCCTCCATGCTGGGCCCTACCCCTACGGCGCCATCGCAGCTAAATTCACTGCCATTTCCTAGCGATTCACGCCAAGTTTTGCCACAATACCCCACCTTTTTTGTATGAAGATTAAGCACAATGGGGCACTAGGTGCTCATTTCAACAAGCTTAACAACGGAATCTTTTTGCCATGAAAACGCTTGCTGCGCGCTATCGCCAAGCCCATCGGGAAGCCAAATGGGCGATTGGGCTGGCCTTGGCCTATTTTGCCTGGTGGTATATTTCCGCCTATGCCTTTGCTCCTGCCGGGGCTGACAATGCCATGCCATCACTCTACTGGGGCTTCCCCCTGTGGTTCCTCCTCGCCTGCATCGTCGGCCCGGTCGTATTCACCGTGCTATGCGGCCTGATGGTCAAGTACCTCTACCGCGACATGCCGCTTGATATCGAGCAGGAGAGCCATAATGAATAGTCAGCTGCTGATCCCTCTTGTCCTATACCTTTTGGCAGTATTTGCCGTGGCGCTCTACTCACGACGCGGCCGCAGCAATAGCAACGGCTTCCTCAACGAATACCTTGTCGGCAACCGCAGTATGGGGGGCTTCGTCCTCGCCATGACCTTGGCTGCCACCTATGCCAGTGCCAGCTCCTTCATCGGCGGCCCGGGGGCCGCCTACAAGATGGGGCTGGGCTGGGTATTGCTAGCGATGATCCAGTTGCCCGCCGCGTGGCTGACCCTCGGGGTGCTCGGCAAGAAATTTGCCATCGAGGCCCGCCGCCACAATGCACTGACCCTTAACGACATCCTCTATGCCCGCTACCGCAACCGCGGGGTGGTGATCTTCGCCTCGCTGGCCCTGCTGCTGGCATTCTTCGGCACCATGGTGGTCCAGTTCGTCGGCGGTGCCCGCCTGCTGCAAACCGTCACCGGCCTCTCCTACCAGCACGGCCTGATGCTGTTCGCGGTGACCGTCGGCCTCTACACCACTATCGGCGGCTTCCGCGCCGTGGTGATGACCGATACCATCCAAGGGATCATGATGATCATCGGCACCATTGCCCTGCTGGTCGGGATCGTCCACGCCGGCGGCAGCATCGGCGAGATGATGGGTGAGCTACACCGGATCGATCCGGCGCTGCTGAGCCCGTTCGGCCCCGACAACTTCCTCAGCCAGCCGTTCATGCTCAGCTTCTGGGTGTTGGTCTGTTTTGGCGTCATCGGCCTGCCCCATGCCGCAGTTCGCTGCATGTCTTACAAATCGAGCGGCTCGCTGCACAAGGGAATGGTGATCAGCACCGCGATGGTGGCCTTCCTGATGCTAGGGATGCACCTTGCCGGCGCGCTGGGCCGAGCTATCGTGCCTGATATCGCCAGCCCGGACCAGATCATGCCGACCCTGATGATGACGGTACTGCCGCCGGTTGTCGCGGGGATCTTCCTGGCCGGCCCGATGGCCGCCATCATGTCGACCATCGACTCGCAGCTGATCCAAGCCTCGGCGACCCTGCTCAAGGATCTCTACCTCAATTACATCAACCCCCAGGCCGCAGAGGGCGAGGAGGCCGAGCGCCGCCTGCCGAAACTGTCACTGTGGGTAACCGGCATTTTCTCGCTGCTGGTCTTCGTTGCCGCGACCAACCCGCCGGATATGATCATCTGGCTCAACTTGCTGGCCTTCGGCGGCATGCAGGCGGTATTCCTATGGCCGCTGGTGCTTGGCCTGTACTGGAAAAAAGCCTCGGCCACAGGGGCGTTTGCCTCCATGGCGGTGGGCCTGTCCTGCTACATCGGCCTCTCTGTTGCCAAGCCGGATTTGGGCGGCGTCCACGCCATTGTCCCGACCCTGCTGCTGAGCCTTGCCGCCTTCGTTGGCGGCAGCCTCGCCCGGCCGGTCAGGGTCTCGACCCCGCAACAAGCCTAACTGTCAGATAGCACCCTCGGGTGCTATCTTTTTACCACTGCCTAAATTTCATGCTAGACTCCGCATCCTTGAACCGTAGCTAACATAAGCGAATAGACCATGCCTTGGATTCAAATCAAACTGAACGCAACGGCTGAAAATGCTGAAGCCATCGGCGATATGCTGATGGAAGAGACCGGTGCCGTATCGGCCACTTTCCTGGATGCTCAGGACACACCGGTATTCGAACCACTGCCGGGTGAGACCCGCCTGTGGGGGGATACCGATGTGGTCGGCCTGTACGATGCAGAAACCGATATGAATATCGTCCTTGATATGCTGAAGAACAGCCCACTGATCGCCGACGATTTTGCCTACAAAATCGAGCAGATCGAAGACAAGGACTGGGAACGCGAGTGGATGGACAACTTCCACCCAATGCGTTTCGGCCGCCGCCTGTGGATCTGCCCTAGCTGGCGCGAGGCGCCAGAACCAGACGCGGTTAACGTCATGCTTGACCCAGGTCTTGCATTCGGTACCGGTACCCACCCAACCACTTCACTATGCCTAGAGTGGCTTGACGGCCAAGATCTGACTGGCAAGACAGTGATCGACTTCGGCTGTGGCTCAGGCATTCTGGCTATCGCAGCCCTGAAATTAGGCGCGGCCAAGGTTATCGGTATCGACATCGACCCGCAGGCTATTCAGGCTTCGCGCGACAACGCCGAGCGCAATGGTGTTGCCGACAACCTTGAGCTTTACCTGCCAAAAGACCAGCCTGCCGATATCCAAGCCGATGTCGTGGTTGCCAACATTCTGGCCGGCCCGCTTCGCGAGCTGTCACCGGTGATCAAGAGCCTAGTCAAAGAAGACGGCCTACTGGCTATTTCCGGTGTTCTGGAAAGCCAGGCCGAGGACGTTGCCAGCTACTACGGCGACGAGCTGACGCTTGATCCAATCGCTGCACGCGAAGAATGGTGCCGTATTTCAGGCTACAAAGCTTAAGCACTTTTCCCTCTTGCATTAATGGCCAATTGATTGAAAAAAGTACAGTTTTGTAATGCAAAACCTAAATGCTCAATTATTGGCCTTTTCAGAAAGGGAAAAAATGCGTAAAATGCGCGCCCTTACTGGCATTGTCGGGAATAGACGTTTGAAGATCGGTCCATATCAACTAAAAAACCAGCTGATAGTTGCCCCAATGGCGGGCGTAACCGATCGGCCATTCCGCGAGTTATGCCTGCGCTACGGCGCGGGGATGGCTGTCAGCGAAATGATGTCGTCTAATCCGGACCTGTGGAAAACCGCCAAATCCCAGAACCGCATGGTGCACGAAGGTGAATCAGGGGTGCGCTCGGTGCAGATTGCCGGCAGCGATCCGATACTGATGGCCGAAGCGGCGCAGTTCAGTGTTGAGAACGGTGCCCAAATCATCGACATCAACATGGGCTGCCCGGCCAAGAAGGTCAACAAGCGCCTTGCTGGCTCGGCACTGTTACAGTACCCCGAGCTGATCGAAGATATTCTTCGCAGCGTTGTGGATGCTGTAGATGTCCCCGTGACACTGAAAACCCGTACCGGCTGGGATCTCGACAACCGAAACTGTGTCGATATTGCCAAACGTGCCGAACAATGCGGCATACAGGCACTGGCCCTTCATGGCCGGACCAAAGCCTGTATGTACAAAGGCGAGGCAGAATACGATTACATCAAGTCCGTGAAAGAGGCGATCTCGATTCCGGTAATTGCGAACGGTGATATCGATTCACCGGAAAAGGCACGCTTTGTACTGGATTACACCGGTGCCGATGGCTTGATGATTGGCCGCCCTGCGCAGGGGCGTCCGTGGATTTTCCAGGAAATCCACCACTACTTAACAACTGGCGAACACCTGCCGGCACCGTCTACCGACGAGGTCAGCAGTATCATGCTGGGTCATGTTCAGGATCTTCACCGTTTCTACGGCGATTTTCTTGGCTTGCGCATCGCCCGCAAACATGTGGGTTGGTACTTGAAAGAACAGGCCACAGCTGATTCGTTCCGCCGCTCCTTCAACGCAATCGAGAATGCCCAACAGCAACTCGACGCGCTGCAAGGCTACTTCGACAACGTTGCATAAATACGAGAAGAGCTTACAGAATATGTTCGAACAAAATCTGACTTCCGAAGCATTGACAGTAACAACTGTTACTTCACAGGACCAAATCACACAGAAGCCACTTCGTGACTCTGTTAAAGCGTCGCTGAAAAACTACCTGGCTCAACTAAACGGTCAGGAAGTCGATGATCTGTACGAGCTAGTACTTGCTGAAGTTGAGCAGCCTCTGCTTGACACTATCATGCAGTACACTCGCGGTAACCAGACTCGTGCTGCAACTATGATGGGTATCAACCGTGGTACTCTACGCAAGAAACTGAAAAAATACGGCATGAACTGATAAACAATCAGTAAATCCCTGTATTTTAAGGGGGTCTTCATTATTGAAGACCCCCTTTTTGTTTATATGTACCCCCACATGTACACTGAGGTGTTTGTATGTTCATTCAAATAACTCCCGAAGCCCTTATTACAGTTCCCAGCTATCAAGATCTTTTAGCTCGAGCACGTCATAACGCTCAGCCCACTACGCGCCCTAAAACAGTGTTCGAGTCGACGATAGAGAAAATAGTCATTGCTTTCATTGCTAGAAATACCCAAAAACGGCAAGAGCAGGAAATCACCGCTTTCACTCTCTGCTACTTAAAAAAACTAAAACAGCCAGAATCCGCACTCCATCAAGTGCTGGAAAGCCTCCGGCAAAGCAAAAGACTGCCAGACGTTTTTCCGTTGAGTAAAGATGACCAGCAAGCACTCCAAAAGCGAATACGTTGCATCATTGCGGGTACATGCATATCGAAAGACAAACAGCAGCAATGCGAGAAACTGGCTAGATGTGTAAAACATTTGTTTTCATTGAAACAATTTTCAACGCTATCAAAAAATGCCTTGTTCGCCTTTCTAAAGACCCACCAGTTCGACAAACTTCCCCTTGCCCGCTTAAGCCGAAATACTTTTGATAAGGTTATCTCGAACGTATTGCCCCACCACATTTTCACCAAAACACGGCAAAGCAAAGAAATCATGGCTGAGCATGAAAAAAAACTTCATTTATTCTTTGGTAAATATCACCAGTTCTATCAGTGACTTTTGCTCTTAAATCCCTCCCACCCCCTCTCTTTGTTACTTAAAAGCAAGGTAGCACTAGTGACAAGTTTATTTTATTTGTCAAAATTTCAATAACTTAAACAAACAAAGACAACTAAAGCAAAATGAAAACAGATGTTATAGATAGGTTGGTCAGAGAAGCAGAAAGACAGCAAATCACCTCAATATCACGTTCACAGGCCTACCAACTAGAAAAGAAAGGGTTGTTTCCTGCCCGTATCAAGATCGGCTCAAGAAGCTGCGCATGGCGACTCAGTGAACTATTGCGATGGATTAAAGAAAAGGGATAAGGATGAAAAAAGATAGCAACTTTGACTTTGCCCGAACCGTATCTCAATCAGCACTGCGGATCGTATCCAAAAAAGAGCTAGCAAAACTATTGGGCGTGAGTTTACGAACGGTGTATCGCATGATCAAGTCGCACCAGTTGCCCCCTCCATTGAAGAGCCCTAAGGGCTATACACAAGGATGGCTCTGTGAAGAAATCACCAATTGGAGCAAACAACAACGAAGATAAGTTGGCAGAAAAGGGCGAGAGCCCTTTTCTTTTTCCATATGATGTCTCGAATTGTCCACATTAGGCAAAGGTTCACCCTAAGTTCTTTGCTTTCAAAAATGGCTGATGTCCGTTGCCCTCTACCTTTGGAGTTCTGAATAGCAAGGGATCTTGCAGGTAAATAATATTGTTATGAATACTATCCACATCCCCATAAACAAAAAAAACATCGCTTATTACGTATTCAAACAAGCTGTACACCCCATCTTCTACTATCCGGAAGGTATCTATCAAGATGCCCTCAAACGGTCATTCGAACAAACCTATAGCATGCTCAGCCACTACTCAAAAATCAGTATTGTATTGCTTACTATCCATCACAAGGAACCATGTGCCAATAACCTATTGATATCCATGTTTCTCAAAAAGCTGATAGCCTCACTCAAGCAACACTATCAATGCCACAAAATCGCTTACTGCTGGGCAAGAGAGCAAACCCATGACTGCCCCCATTACCACCTGGCAATCATTCTGAATGGTCATAAATGCCAATCTAGTTATTACCTCTTTGAGCAAGCCAAAGTAATCTGGCAAAGCATCAGCCATGATGGGTTTATATTCCACAATAAGAGGGGGATCTTTCTCATCAAACGTAACGATAAGAGTGGATGGACTTTGCGCAATGCTTTAATGCGCCTAAGCTATGCAGCCAAGATTCGAACTAAAGAAACCATCCCTCGTAATGTACGCAAGTTTGGTTTTAGCCAAATCAAACCCAACCCCAAATTTGCCTCTATAACCCCAATAATGTGATCACTTATGTGATCGGCTTGAAACAAAATAAACTGGAAAATGGAAAGAAAAACTGTCGCCACTGCAACCAAAAGCCAATTGATACAGCAATTTACAACAACCCATAAACTGCGCAATCTTGCACATGGCAACTGCGCATTGCGCACTGAGGGGAAAATTGCGCAATTTTACATGATCACAATTTTGCGCAATACAACATAGCCACAGTTCGGAGAACTGGTGGATGTTTGCACATAACCCTTCTGCTACAATCCTCCCAATTTCCTTAATGTCTACTCTCGTAAGAAGCCTTCATGCCTAATTCTAATTTTACCCAAACCGCTGCCTTTATTTGGTCTGTCGCTGACCTACTTCGCGGTGATTTCAAGCAATCTCAATACGGTCGTGTGATTCTGCCATTTACCCTACTGCGCCGCCTTGAGTGCGTGCTGGAAGAAAGCAAAGATGCAGTGGTTGCTCAAGCCCCAACAATCAATGCAATGAGCATCACTGAAGACGCTAAAGAAAAAATGCTCAAGCGCCATACTATTTCAGCATCAGCACCTAAGGGCTTGTCGTTCTTCAATACCTCACCGATGAACCTAGGCAAAATGGGTCAAAGTGATATTAAAGATAACCTAGAAAACTACATTCAGTGTTTTTCTACCGATGCCCGTGAAATCTTTGAACACTTCAAGTTTGATGAATTTGTCGGTTTATTGGATGACGCAAACCTGCTATTCAAAGTAGTAAAGAAATTCGCAACAACAGACCTTAGCCCAAGTAAAGTATCAAACCACGAAATGGGCTTAGTGTTTGAGGAATTAATCCGTCGCTTTGCTGAAAGCTCAAATGAAACCGCAGGTGAGCACTTTACCCCTCGTGATATCGTTCGCTTAACCACATCACTGGTGTTCATGGAAGATGATGAAGCCCTTACACAAGATGGCATCATCCGTACTATCTACGATCCAACGGCAGGTACTGGCGGCTTCCTATCATCCGGCATGGAATACGTTCACGAATTGAACCCCAAAGCCGTCATGCGTGCTTTTGGTCAGGAGCTAAACCCTGAGTCTTACGCCATCTGTAAAGCCGACATGCTGATCAAAGGGCAAGACGTTAGCCGTATCAAGCTCGGTAACACCCTATCGAATGACCAACTGCCCGCCGACCAATTCGATTACATGCTGTCTAACCCGCCGTTTGGTGTGGATTGGAAGAAAATCGAAGGCGAAATCAAAGACGAACATACCCTAAAAGGTTTTGATGGTCGCTTTGGTGCAGGTTTACCCCGTGTATCTGATGGCTCATTACTGTTCTTGATGCACCTTATCAGTAAGATGCGTGACACTCATAACGTTGATGGCAGTGTAAATGATGGCGGTCGTATCGGCATTATCCTAAATGGCTCACCACTGTTTACAGGCGGTGCTGGTAGTGGTGAAAGCGAAATTCGTCGTTACATCCTTGAAGCGGATTTATTGGAAGGCATCATCGCCCTACCAACCGATATGTTCTACAACACAGGTATTGCAACCTATGTGTGGGTGCTGTCCAACAAGAAAACATCTGAGCGTAAAGGCAAAGTTCAACTGATTGATGGCTCTAACCTGTGTGGCAAGATGCGTAAATCGTTAGGCTCTAAGCGTAATCTAATGAGCGAAGACGACATCAAACTCATCACCCGTACTTTTGGTCACTTTGAAGTGGTTGATGCTCGTGAGTTAGATAAGCCAGCAGAACAAAAATCTAGCCGTGGTCGTACTTCTTCTGCAACAAAGAGTTCCACCAGCAAAACAGAAGCACCAAAGACATTCGCTAGTAAGATTTTCAATAGTACAGACTTTGGCTACCGCCGCTTAACCATTGAACGCCCATTACGTCTATCGGCACAAATCACCGATGCGGCGATTGAAAGCCTACGCTTTGCACCAAAGCCACTCAATGCGCCGATGGAGCGTTTATATAACGAGTTTGGCACAGCGTGGAACGAAGATAGCCATGGTTACGATAATTATGGCTACCTTGCTGAAGTCGAAACCGAAGTGCGTGCACTCATCAAAGCCGAATTTAGCGAGCTGAAAGAAAAACAAATCAAAGACCTGTTAGACAGCAAGTTGTGGTTATTCCAACGATCACTAATGGACAAAGCCCAACAACTACAAGCAGCAATCGCCAACAATGCTGGTGGTCGGAATGTGGTAAGCAACGATTTCAACCAATTTGACATCACCATGAAAGGCGCATTCAAAGCAACGGGTATTAAGTTTGATGCCAAAGAGAAGAAACAATTCTTTGATGCGGTAACGTTTAAGAATCCAGAAGCTGAGCCTGTGGTAAAGAAAGTGCTAAAAGAAACCGCACAGCCATTATACGGTTCATTTAACTACAACGGTAAGGTGGTTGAGTTCCAACAAGATGGTGACTTACGTGATAACGAAAACGTGCCGCTAGACGCCAACATTACCACCACAGAGCTAATTGAAAGCTACGTGAAGCGTGAAGTATTACCACACGTTAGCGATGCATGGATCAATGCCGATAAGCGTGATGAGAAAGATGGTGAAATTGGTATTGTAGGCTATGAAATCCCGTTTAATCGCCATTTCTATGTGTATCAGCCACCTCGTGCACTGGAAGCCATTGATGAAGATTTAGCATTAGTCAGTGATGAGATCATGAACTTACTGCAAGAGGTGCGTTCTTAATGAGCAAGTATCAAGCGTACCCAGAATATAAGGATTCTGGGGTTGAGTGGCTAAAAGAAATACCAAAAGACTGGTCTATAGTCCCTCTAAAATATCTAGCGGAACTGACACCTAAAAAATCAGAGCTAGAAGAATCCATCATGTCAGACAAGTGTACTTTTCTACCGATGGAGAAGCTTAAATTAAATTCAATCACTCTTGATGAAATACGCACAGTAAAAGATGTTTATGACGGCTATACCTACTTTAAAGATGGTGATGTTTTAATAGCCAAAGTAACCCCATGCTTCGAAAACAAAAACATGGCTATTGCTGCTGGCTTAACCAATGGTATAGGCTTTGGCTCATCAGAAATTTATGTATTAAGACCCAATGATTTAATAAATAATCGTTTTTTGTACTACCGCCTACAAGAAGATAATTTTATGGCTGTAGCTACTGGGGCAATGACAGGAGCTGGTGGATTAAAACGAGTACCATCAGAAACAGTTAATAATTTCACCATTGCTATACCAACGACTAATGATCAAACCCAAATCGCAGCCTTTCTCGATCACGAAACGGCAAAAATCGACACGCTTATCGAAAAGCAGCAGCAACTTATCGAACTGCTTAAAGAAAAACGCCAAGCGGTGATTAGCCATGCGGTCACAAAAGGGCTAAACCCTGACGCACCAATGAAAGATTCGGGTGTTGAGTGGTTGGGTGAAGTGCCTGAGCATTGGGATTTAACACCATTAAAGTATTTATGTAATTTTAAAGGTGGCGGAACACCAACCAAAGATAACCTTAATTATTGGAAAAATGGAACAATTCCGTGGGTATCACCCAAAGATATGAAATCTTTTTGGATAAATAAAACCCAAGATTATGTAACTGAATTAGCAGTAAAAGAATCCTCAACAAATATTATTTTTGAAGGTTCATTAATGATGGTTGTCCGCTCTGGGATCTTGCAGAGAACAATTCCTATCGCTATAAACACTGTTCCTGTAACCATGAACCAAGATATGAAAGCTCTATTATTCAATAACAAAATGTTAACTGAATATGCCGCATATTTTATTATTGGTAACATACCTCAACTTCTTCTTGAATGGTCAAAAGAAGGTGCAACAGTAGAAAGTATTGAGCATGAATACTTAGCAAATAGCTATTTTCCTGTGCCACCAAAAGAAGAACAAGAAAAAATCATTTGTACTATAAAGTCTCAATTAGAGTTATTTGACAATTTAGAGACGCAAGCACAACAAGCCATCAAACTAATGCAAGAACGCCGCACAGCTCTTATTTCAGCAGCCGTAACAGGTAAGATTGATGTTCGCAATTGGGTAGCACCAGCCACCAGCAGTGACACCAATGAGGTACAGCAGGAGGTGACAGCATGAGTAAAGACACCACGCAAGAACGTATCTTTCAAGACGAAATGATCGCTCAAATGGTCGCTAACGGTTGGAAAATCGGTAAACCTGACCGCTATGATCGTGAACGTGCTTTGTATTGCGAAGATGCACTTCACTTTGTGCAAACCACTCAACCCAAAGAATGGGAAAAGTTTGCCAAGGTGTACCCCAATGACACAGAGCGTCACTTCCTTGATGCGCTGGTGGCACAACTAAAAAAAGCCGACAGTAACGCTACCGATGCCGTTTCTCGCACTTACGGTACATTAGGCGTGCTTCGTCACGGTTTAAAGATTCGTAATGCCCGTTTCTCGCTGTGTCAGTTTAAGCCTGAGCACAACCTTAACCCTGAAACACTGGCACGCTATGAGCAGAACATCTGCCGTGTCGTGCCAGAGCTGGTTTATAGTCCTTACGCTACTGCCGAGCACTTAGCCTTAACAGGCAAGAAAGCCAAAGCATGGCGTATTGACTTGGTACTCTTTGTAAACGGCTTACCTGTATCAACCCTTGAACTGAAATCCGAGTTCAAACAAGCGGTACACAACGCCATTAAGCAATACAAACAAACACGTTTACCAAAAGATCCTGAAACCAAAAAGCCAGAGCCATTACTTATCTTCAAACGTGGTGCATTGGTACACTTTGCTGTAAGCCAATACGAAGTCTTCATGGCAACCAAGTTAGCTGGTGATGACACCTTCTTCCTACCATTTAACAAAGGCACAAAAGAAGGTGGTAAAGGTAACGATGTACCCGAAGATGAAAACCGTTATGCCACGGATTACCTGTGGAATGAAGTATTACTGCCTGAGAACCTACTTAAAATCTTAGGTAGCTTCATTCACCTGCAAATTGAAGAAAAAGAAGATTGGGAAGGACGCAAGTACAAGAAAGAAACCCTGATCTTCCCTCGTTACCATCAATGGGATGTGGTGCGTAAGCTTATCGGTGCTGCCGTTGCTGAAGGTACTGGCAATAAATACCTGATTCAGCATAGTGCAGGTTCGGGGAAATCAAACTCCATTGCATGGACAGCTCACCAGCTCTCAACCCTTTATGATGAGCAAGGTGAAAAGCAGTTCCATTCAGTGATTGTAGTAACAGACCGCACCGTACTGGACGATCAGCTTCAAGATACCATTTATCAGTTTGAACACGCTGATGGCGTGGTTGGGCGTATCAACAACAAAGAAGGTGATGGATCTAAATCTGAAAAGCTGGCGGCTGCGCTTGAGAACTCACAACCTATTATCATTGTGACGATTCAAACCTTCCCGTATGTACTACGTGCGATTGAAAACAGCGTTAGCTTAAAACAACGCAAATATGCGGTGATTGCCGATGAAGCCCACTCATCACAAAGCGGCTCTACCGCTCGCAAGCTTAAAGAAGTATTGATGACCGAAGAAGCCGATGATGATGTGATGTTATCGTCAGAAGATATTCTTGATGCAACTATGGCGGCACGTAAGAACAGTAATAATCTTAATTACTATGCGTTCACTGCAACACCTAAAGCGAAAACCTTAGAGTTGTTTGGTCGCTTGCCAAATCCTGATGAGCCAGCGTCTAAAACCAACAAGCCACAAGCTTACCATGTGTATTCTATGCGTCAGGCAATCGAAGAAGGCTTTATCTTAGACGTACTCAAGAACTACACCAGCTATCAAGTGGCATACAAGCTGGTTCAGAAGATGGAAGCCGCTGATAAAGAGGTAGACAGCAAGAAAGCCAAAACCAAGCTTAATCAGTGGGTACGCTTGCACGATTACAACATTTCACAGAAAGTTAAAGTGATTGTTGAGCACTATAAAAACCATGTAATGCACTTATTAGGCGGTCAGGCAAAAGCCATGGTGGTGACTAGCTCTCGTAAAGAAGCGGTACGCTATAAGCTGGCGTTTGATAAATACATTACCGATCATGGTTATCAACGTATTGCGGCAATGGTGGCGTTCTCTGGTGAAGTAGAGTTTAACGAAAACGATCCAGACAGCGTTGCATTACTCAATCAGAAATTCACTGAGAACAACATGAACCCGAACTTAAAGGGTCGTGATATGCGTAAAGCGTTCGATAGTGATGATTACCAAGTGATGCTGGTAGCGAACAAGTTCCAAACAGGTTTTGACCAACCAAAACTTTGTGCCATGTACGTCGATAAACCGTTAGGTGGTGTGGAATGTGTTCAGACCTTATCTCGTTTGAACCGAACCTACGCAGGTAAAGCCGAATGCGGCACGTTCGTTTTAGATTTCTTTAATGAGCCTGACGACATCTTAAATGCGTTCCAGCCTTACTATCAAACCGCTGAGCTGGTGGATGTTACCAACCCTAACCTTGTGTTTGATTTGTTTGAGAAGCTACGCTCAAGCGGTATTTTCTTATGGAATGAGGTCGAGCAATTCTGTGTTGCCTTCCTGACCAAGAAAAAATCCAATGCGGCAGTCAGTAACATCTGTAAACCAGCCGTTGAACGTTGGCAGCATCGTTATAAATCAGCGATTGAAGCATACATTCAATCTAAAGAGATGTTCGAGCGCACCAAGAAGACCAAAGATACGGTACTGATTGCTAACGCTGAGAATGCTTTCAAAGAGTGTAAGCAGGAAAAAGACCGCCTAGAGATCTTCAAGAAAGACTTGGGTAGCTTTGTGCGCTTCTTTGAGTTCATGTCACAAATTGTTGACTACGAAGATAAAGAGCTTGAGAAACTGAGCCTGTTTGCCCGTTATCTACGTCCTCTATTGCATGAGCAAAACGTGCAAGAAGATGAGATTGATTTAAGCAACGTGGAAATGAGCCACTATCGCTTATCAAAGATCCGTGAACAGGACATCAAACTCAAAGAAGATGCCGAGGATTACAAGCTAGAGCCAACAACTGATGTGGGGACGGCAAAGCCTAAGGATAAGAAAGAAGACTTCTTATCTCGCATCCTAGAGCGTTTAAACGAGCTGTTCGTTACTGATAACCTCACCGATAAGGATATGATCAACTATGCCTTTACGGTGCGTGATAAGTTATCTGAAAACGAAGCAGTGATGACGCAGATAGCTAACAACACCCGTGAACAAGCCATGCTTGGTGACTTCCCTCAAGCAATTGATGATGCGGTAATGGATAGCAATGAAGCACAACAAGAAATGATGATGCAGTACCTATCAAACCCAGAACTGGCAAAAGGCTTCGCCCGTGTGGTGTTTGATATGTTGAAGGGGTAAGTATCCTTAATCATCCAACTAAGGCTATGAACATCTGTTTATAGCCTTTTTATTGCTCACATTTTGAACTCCTGATAATTCATCACTGATAATCACAAAACATCACCGATTTATCACCTCCTTATCACTGCACTTTTATTGTTTAAAACCATAAAGTTACCATCAACAACTCAACGAGGTAGCAAATCATGGCAAACAATAACCACAAAGCCAATCAAGGCAATAGCAACAAAGGGACTACTGGTACAAACCACGCACATCAAAAGGTGCAGGATAATAGAAGTAACCAACTGAATCCCAATAATCCACGCTTCCAAGGTAAAAAATAAGGAGTAAGCTATGCCTGATACATCAGATATGACACAAGATGAACTTGACCTCTGGTCTGACATTAACAACCCGAACAATGATGCAGACATGGACGATTGGGCAGATGCGCACAATCCCAATAACGACGATTATTTAGATGATTGAGTTACTGCTGGTGGATAACGAATCTTATCCACCAGCCATTTTCAATGGTGAGTAATACAATGACTGAAGATACAAAAGAGAAAAAATACCGTTACACCAAGCAACTAGTTAGACTAGCCATCGAAAATGGATACACAAATCAAGATATTGCTGTAAAGGCGGGATTGAGCCCAAAGTCTCTAGCAGCCGTATCACGCTGGCGCAATGGCAAAGCTCTAGCCACTGAACGCCAGTTACAGTACTTCATCAACGAGTTGGGACACCTACTCAAGCGTAAGATGGAACATCTGTTTTATTGTGAAACAGAGCAGGCATTTGAATTTACCTATCATAAAATAGAAGGTGAGATTCTATTAACGCATACCCTTTATTATCGAAGTAAAGATCGGAAGGGATTTAGAAAAACAGGGCTCTATAGATTCATCATTATCCGTAACGGTGAGAAATTTCACCTACTCAAACAGAAGAAGAACGGTCTAAATAACAATGGCTTAAATGTTAGTGATATCTGGTCAAAACAATCACTTAGCAACGAGCAAGCAAATTGGCATTTAACAGACACACACAAAAACTTGTCACCAAAGGAGCTGGTGGAACGTATAGACTCCATTGTAAATAAATACTGTCATTCAAAAGAGCACATCGACCTACTCGTATATGAAGATGCACTACCTCTAAAATTCATAGTAAGGCAGATATTACTTAAACATGGCTATAGCTCAGATGACATTGTTGATCTCTAAGCGAATACAAAGATAATAACCGAACCCAAACAGCCCAAGGAGAGCTTATCTCCTGCATGAAGTTGGATGCGCAACTTTACTATCAATGCTAAAGCAAACGCTGCACCACTAAGCATCCAAGATGAAGCTTGGTCGTGTTAACGCATTTCCGGTACTAAGTGATTAGCCACTGGCTAGGTGAAAACGGCGCGCCAAGTAACCGAAAAAATCCTTAGTAATATGGGATAGGGGTGGGTAAGCCAGACCATACGTATTTAATGACGTATCGTCTGGCTTTTTACTTTCAACGTTAGTTGCTTCGAACCTTCAACGGCACAACGTTATCCTGTGGATCAGCTAACAACTCAACATAATCCAACCACTTAGCCAATGCATTCTGTTTTTCTGGCAAATACTGACTGCGATTGTAAATTGCCATCACACCACCAAGACTGTGCCCTAGCAATTGCTCTACCACATGCGGAGCGATGCCAAGTTCATTCATACGAGTCGCAAGAGTTCGCCGTAAATCATGCAGTGTCCACGCTTCATCATGCCCAAGTCGTTTCCACAATGAACGGCCATTTTGGCTTACTGCCTCTGGCTTTTTTAGCTCACCTAACAGATAGTCACTACCTGCATTAACGGCTTTTAGCTCAGATAACCATGATTGAAGTTGTTCAGGAATAGGGCGAACAATTTTATCACCCGTTTTGCTATGGCTTTTCGGTACAGTCCATAAACCCGTATTTAAATCCCACTCTTTCCATGTCGATAACCGAACTTCTTGAGTTCGAGCACCAAAAACAATCAGCATCTTTATCATGTTCCGGTAATAAGGCAACAATGTGTTACCAGTGGTCAACCTCCACACATCTGCCAATTCACTACCGGACAGTACGCGATCCTTTTTCTTTTGCTTGCTACCGACATCTTTTACGATTAAATCATCTAATACACGGCTGGTGGCATAACGCCGTACTCGACAAAAACGAAGTGCCTGTTTGGCATTCTGCAGCACATAACCCGCAGCAACAGGAGCCGGGCGCTGCTTGCCTGCAATCCCTTTTCGTATCCGGTCGAAACATTCCAGCCAATGACGGGTTTCTGTCTGCTCTAAAGGAAGATGACCAATATAAGGATAAATGTGCCTTTCAAATTGGGCGCGATGCTTGCTCGCATTTGCCCGATTATCTTCCGCATACTCCACCAGCCAATACTCTAACGCTTCTTTGATTGTGACGGGCTTTAACGTTGCACTACGATCCAAATCTCGTTGCAGTTTTGGGTCAAGTCCTTCAGCCAACCAAGCCCGGCATTGCTTCGTTGCCTCTCTCGCTTTCTGAATTGAGAGCTCTGGGTAATCGCCAAAATCAATCCGCTTATTCTTTCCATCTACTTTATAGCGGAACTGCCACCGTATTGAGCCCAGCGGTGACACCCGTGCGCCCAAACCGTCACCATCAGAATAGACCACTGTTTTTCCTTGGGGTTTATCCAACAATGCTTTGAGCTGTTTATCGAATAGTTTTGCCATGATTCCCTCGACAGGGTACATATGACATTACGTGTACCCTTATATGTACCCCGAGTTAACCACAAAAATGAAAACAAACCAAGACAAACAAAAACAAGAAAACGCCACAAACCATTATAAATAAAGAGATTACAACATCAAACAGAGACAATGAGAAACAAGCAAAAACATCAACTTTGATAATACGGCATGAACTGATAAACAATCAGTAAATCCCTGTATTGAAATGGGCCGCATTGAAAAATGCGGCCCGTTTTCATATCCGGACCAACAAACCACGGCTAGGCAATGGATACACTCAGGAACTGCTGGGCCAACTCAACGTCAGCCAATACCGCCTTCAGTGCAGGATCGCCACTTTGCATTAAATCCTGCATCAGCCCCAAACGCAGGTCATGGGGCAGTAATTCCATTTTCAGAAAACGCTGGACATTGGTTAACCCCGTCCCCTTGAGGCTTTTAGGGTTCTGCTTTAGATAATGGCACAAACGCGTGCACAGCGTTGCAAGCACATCGATGCGCGGCGTGTCCTTGCCCACACTGCGAGCAATCGCCGGCAGTACCTGTTTATCAAAATCCTTGGCCGTGACAATGGTTTCAGCACTCACCAACGCACTGAGGTTTTGTCGAACAAACGTCACGAAAGCCGCCGAGGTGGCCTCATCCAGACAAGACTGTGCCAGCTGATGAACCAATGACAGTTCCGCTTTCAGATCGGCGATCCCCTCGATACTCTTGAAAAATTGCACCAACGAGCGCGGGGTCGTACGCGCGCCGCTCACCAGCTCAGGGTAAATCAGCACAAAGTCGATCCCCCGCGAGTCGATACCCGCTTGTTGCGCCCACCACGCCCACGCTTTCGGATCAAACTCGAGGGTAATATGCATCATCCGTGTCAGCATAGCGTCATCCATCGGCGTCACGCTGTAGTCGCCGCCATCTGGGTTGGCTGTCAGCACGATCCGCCATTGCGGCGGCAGCGCCCAGCTCACCAAGGCGTGGTTTTGCAGCAGCTGCATAATACCGCGCAAAATACGGTCATCGGCTCGGTTGACATCGTCGATCAACAAAATACCCGGCACGTCCTCGCGGGGAACCCACTCCGGTGGGGCGAACTGGGTGATACTCTTGCCATCAACCTCTTTGAGCTGCGGCAAGCCCAACAAATCCCCCATTTCTTCAAATTGGGCGGGGGCAATATCGCGAAAGGCCATGCCTTTTGCCTTGGCTATTTGCGCCACCAATTCGGTTTTGCCTATACCATGACGTCCCCAAATACACACAGGGGTACGGAGTTGGCTGCCTAACAAATGGTCCAGAAAATTCTGGACCGACGGTGCGTCGCAGCGCTGGCCATAAAATTGATAATGTAGAGCGGTCTTGCTCATGGGGGCTCCCAAGATTAAATCACCTGACGGCACGTTAGCATGCAGTGCAATATAACGATGCGTAACGGCCATTGCGGTTATCTGAAATAAAACAAACTCATCGTCCGAAGGGGATCAGGCGGTCATCGTCAGTACGCGACCGCTCGGTGCTAAATTCGCAGTAACCCTATCATGTGCAGGGTTATGCAAAAGCCACAGCAAGGGCATGCGCGGATGCTCAATAGGCGCAGCGGCTTCGCCATCGGTAAAGTAGATCAGCGCATCCACCCGTAGCTGGTTGGCGAGCTTGATAGGGGCATTAAAATCGGTTCCCCCACGGCCACTCACCTCTGAGATAGGCTCGCCGCGATAGTGGTACTGGCACTGAATGTCGACATCACACTCAACAATGATGATTTCGGCACCCGTTCGCCAAATCCAGTAAATCTCATCAAAAAACTGGCTGAGCTGCGTCGCCGATACGCTTCCAGATGTATCTACCGCCACCAAGATACGTTGCAGCGGCTGCACCTGGATACCGGGTACGGTGCCATAGCGCTTGGAAGGACGGCGCAGGGTATTTTTCAACTTTGTTTTGCGGGCATTATGCGCAAACAAGCGCAGCAATCGGCGCCAATTGATCTGGGCCTTCATCCGCGCCTCAATCTCGGCCAACTGTTCACGCAACTCCTGTGGCAAGTCACCGCAGCCTACCTCCCCCACGCGATGTGCCGCATTGAGCGCATGCTGCTGCCATTGGCTTTGCTGCAGCTTGAGTATGGCATCCCCCTGCTGGGATATAGCTTGCCAACTCTGGTGCCATAGCCACCCCGAACCGGGCGATGTAGGGCTGTGGCCTAATTCCGGCATCGACTGAACTAGCTGGGAACGTAATGGCAACAAGGCCTGATAATAGTCATCTACCCCTAAAAATGGGTCGAGCGGCGGCAGGCCCAGCGTGCTGAGCCACGCATTGATGCTCGCCAACGTGACCATCGGCGGGCAAATCTGTTCCTGTCGCAAATACTGGTTAACCACCAAGTCCGCCGCGCAGTCAAAGATCACCAGATCATAGTAATGCTGACGCCGCCACACATGGCCTAAAACCAAATGCAGCGCTTCATGTTTCAATGCCCCTTGCTGTTGCAGCTTCGTTAGCTGCATCCATTGTTCAGGCTGACAACGCAGTACCAACTCACCGTCCTCTTGCCATGTTAGGCAAAGGGCCTGATCGCCACATTCTGGTGCGGCAATGACTTTATTCATGACCGTCAGATAATGGCCGTAAAAAGGTTCGGCTAGCATCAAACGCACCATAGCAGTGCTGATACTTTGCGATGCTGGCAATAACGTTAAAGACATATGTCACCCAAGTGTGTCTGCAGGAACAGCATGTTGCTGCCGAGACGATAACATAAAGTTATGATTGAAAAGAATTTATTGTAATAGTATGGCCAAAGTGGCGTGACCCCAAAGATGCACCGGAGCAGCGCACAAAGCGCCTGATGAATATACACCGCAGCCCGACTCTTTACCTGAGCCGCAACCTCTCTGATCTCAAGAAGAAAAATACCCGGTTACCGGCCCCTGAGCGTTTGTCCGCTCCCGTTCAGGCAATCAATGCTCGCAACTGTTTATTGAAAACACTACCGGTGGATATCGAGCTGTACCCCCATATCACCCACTTGAATTTATCGCGCAACCGTCTAGAAAAGCTACCGGCCAAGCTAACGGCATTGCAGGCATTGACGCACCTAGATCTGAGCTTCAACCATTTTGAAACCTTCCCTCAGGTACTGATAAATATGCCGTCCCTGCAATGGATTGACATGCGCCGCGCCCGACAGCCCGATTACCACACCGGCTACGACACAATGAGCTACCGCCCGATTGAAATACCCGAAGCATTTCGCAAGGCCAATCCTGACTGTCAGATCCTCACCGACGAGAACACGCCAGTCATCGACGAATAGTTCTTTCCCCCGTTGTCACAGCACTCGCCGCCAGCTATTGCTGGCGGCTATCTTTCAGGATCCGGCGCGGCTCTCATTGTTAAGACACCTACCCACCTAGAGTGAACCATACTCCCTCTTTGAACGTTCCCCCTTAGGCGTTAATCACAATGAGGCTCTATTCATGAACAACATATTTACTTTTTTCCGCCGTACCGCAATGCTGTGGCTCCTTTGCCTACCCACCCTTGCCCTTGCTGATCACCACGAGCAAACCCAAGCCGAGAAGAATCTTGTCCAAGTAGCCGCCAACAACGATGACTTCCAGACGCTGGTAATGGCCATCAAAGCAGCTGACCTCACTGAAACCCTCGAGGGCAAAGGACCGTTTACCGTACTGGCTCCGACTGATGAGGCTTTCGCCAAACTGCCAGAGGGCACCTTGGCCGAACTGCTAAAACCCGAGAACAAAGAAAAACTTCAGGCGCTGCTTACCTACCATGTTCTGCCAGGGGCGATCTCGTCCAAAGAAGTAAGCAAATTGAAACTCCCGGCAACGGTGCAAGGCGATACATTGAAAATAGAAAATACTGATGACGGAGTGACGATTAACGGGGCGAAAGTCCTGATTGCCGATCTTCCGGCCAGCAACGGGATCATCCATGTTATCGACACGGTACTGATCCCACCTCAAAAAGCAGAATAACAATGCAAGGTATAGCAGCAATAAAAAAAGCTTCGCCAAGGCGAAGCTTTTTTAGCGGGCAGGTTATAGGTAGTCACACAGATAAGCTGTTGGGACATCAACCTTCACTTCGAACGATGAATCCCCCGCTACCTCAAAATCATCGCCGGCATAATAGGTTTCCCAATCAATATGGCCCGGCAACTTCACGGTCAACGCACCCTTGACTACCGTCATCTTCTCTGGCGCCGCCGTTCCGAAAGTGTACAGCCCGGGAGCCATCACCCCCACACTGGCACGCTCGCCCGATGATTCAAAACCGAGCGACTTCACCTGACCATCAAAATACTCATTCACTTTCAACATGACTTTCCCTATCAAAAACAATGCCATGCTTTGAAGCTATCACACTTACATATCATTCCCTAGCAAAAACACCGACCTTTATTAGACGAATTTTTGACAATCTGGAAAGTTTTTAACCGTCATATTCCGATACACTACGGCAATATTTTTCACTTAACTAATTGGAAAACAACAATGAAAAAAGCAATTCTGCTAGTTGCTGCCCTCAGCAGCCTAGTTTTGATGGGATGTTCGGCGCAGGAGAAACAAGATATCAAAGCGGGCTTTCGTGATATTGGCCATGCTACCCGCGATGCATCGAAAGCCACGGGGCACTTTTTCCGAGACACCACTAAAGATGTCATCAAGAACGCCAAAGAAACGACCTCGTCAAATGACAGTTAATTAGGCGTTACCGACGACACTTCCCGGTACAGCATTGCTCTGCCGGGAATTTTCCCTCACTGCCATGCTCATCCCCCAGCGCTTCCAAGATAGAACAGTGGCTAGCATCATCATCGGCATGCCCACAGCACGCATCATTAATTTTCTTCAGCGCCACCCGAATTCGGCTCAGCTCAGCAATCTTGGTATCGACCTCGTCAAGCTTAGCCTGGGTAATGGCTTTCACTTCAGCGCAACTGTGCCGACTTGCCTCCAAACGGATATCGAGCAGCTCCCGGATCTCGTCCAAACTCAACCCCACCGCCTTAGAGCGCATGATAAACTGCACCCGCGATAAGTTCTCTTCACTGTACAGGCGGTAGCCACTTTCACTGCGGCCGGCTGGCTCCAGCAAGCCATTTTTCTCATAAAACCTTAATGTATCGCTGCTTATCCCTGAGCGTTTTGCCAATTGACCAATCAGGTACATCTCATTTCCTTCTTCGATAGCGACAAAAAGCAAACGTTTGCGCAAATCATGGATTCATGTAAAATATGCCGCGTTGATCACACAACAACCAACAGGGACACCCTTAACCGATTCTAGCCGAGGGTATTTGCCAAAAGCCACTGCACACGGTGTCTTTTGGCAAATAATCCCCGTGTTCACTAGAGAGATGGTTGCAATGGAAAACGCTCGTCCTATCCGCCGCGCACTGATCAGCGTGTCTGACAAAACCGGTATTGTAGAGTTCGCCAAGGCCCTAGCCGATCGTGGCGTGGCTATTCTGTCAACGGGCGGCACCGCACGCCTGCTCGCCGAACAAGGCATTGCCGTCACCGAAGTCTCTGACCACACTGGCTTCCCGGAAATGATGGATGGCCGAGTGAAGACCCTGCACCCGATGATCCACGGCGGGGTGCTGGGCCGTCGCGGTACCGATGATGCAGTCATGGCCGAGCACGGCATTGCCCCTATCGACATGGTGGTGGTGAACCTCTACCCGTTTGCTGCGACGGTAGCCAACCCGAACTGCACACTGGAAGACGCCATCGAGAACATCGATATCGGCGGCCCGACAATGGTTCGCTCTGCCGCGAAAAACCACAAAGACGTGACCATTGTGGTTAATGCCCACGACTACGACCGCGTGCTGACCGAAATGGCCACCCACGATGGCTCACTGACTCACGCAACCCGCTTTGATTTAGCCATTGCTGCATTTGAACACACTGCGGCCTATGACGGCATGATCGCCAATTACTTCGGCACCATGGTGCCATCTTACGGCGACAACAAAGAAGGCGACGAGGAGTCCATTTTCCCACGTACCTTCAACCAGCAGTTCGAGAAAAAACAAGACATGCGCTATGGCGAGAACAGCCATCAGGCGGCCGCTTTCTACGTGGAAGCGACCCCTGAAGAAGCGTCTGTCTCCACTGCACGCCAAATTCAGGGCAAGGCCCTGTCTTACAACAACATCGCCGATACCGATGCCGCATTGGAGTGTGTGAAAGAGTTCGACGAGCCTGCCTGTGTGATCGTCAAGCACGCCAACCCATGTGGTGTGGCGCTAGGGGAAAACATTCTAGAAGCCTACAACCGCGCTTACCAGACCGACCCAACCTCTGCGTTTGGCGGCATCATTGCCTTCAACCGTGAGCTTGACGCTGCCACGGCACAAGCCATTGTCGATCGCCAGTTCGTGGAAGTGATCATCGCGCCGACAGTGACCGCTGAAGCTATTGAGGTGGTTGCCGCAAAGAAAAACGTGCGCCTGCTGGAGTGCGGCCAGTGGTCAAGCAAGACCACCGGTTTTGACGTGAAGCGCGTTAACGGCGGCCTATTGGTGCAAGAACGCGACCAAGGCATGGTGACACTGGGCGATCTGAACGTGGTCTCGAAGCGTCAGCCAACCGAGGACGAGCTCAAAGATGCGCTGTTCTGCTGGAAAGTGGCCAAGTACGTGAAATCGAACGCCATCGTCTACGCCAAGGGTGACATGACCATCGGCGTCGGTGCCGGCCAGATGAGCCGCGTGTACTCGGCCAAGATCGCAGGTATCAAAGCTGCCGACGAAGGGCTGGAAGTCGCTGGCAGCGTGATGGCCTCCGATGCCTTCTTCCCGTTCCGCGACGGGATCGACGCCGCTGCCGAAGCCGGTATCAAATGTGTGATCCAGCCGGGTGGCTCAATGCGCGACCAAGAGGTGATCGACGCCGCTGACGAACACGGCATGGCGATGATCTTTACCGGCATGCGTCACTTCCGCCACTAATTTCCTCTTCGTATTTGGCACTGTGGCGCCGTTAGCTGCTTTCACCAACTACTTTGAGCAAAACTTATAATTTGGTTTTTTAAGTATTCCGATATTTGAAATACATAGAGCAAGTCAGTGACTTTAAGTTCAAGGAAAAAGCGCGCAGTTTATAAGCATAAATGAGCACTTTTGATGCCGAAATTAAAAAACTGACGATGCTATAAGGATTTTAAAACATGAATGTATTGATTATTGGTTCTGGCGGTCGTGAACATGCACTGGGCTGGAAGGCCGCACAAAACCCTAACGTTGAGACCGTATTCGTTGCACCGGGCAACGCCGGTACCGCGCTAGAGCCGAAACTGGAAAACGTCGACATTGGCGTGGAAGACATCGCGGCACTGGTTGCCTTTGCACAAGAGAAACAAATCGAGCTGACCATTGTCGGCCCGGAAGCCCCGTTGGTTATCGGCGTGGTCGATGCGTTCCGCGAAGCCGGGCTGCCCATTTTCGGCCCGACCGAAGCGGCGGCGCAGCTGGAAGGCTCTAAAGCCTTCACCAAGGACTTTCTGGCCCGTCACCAGATCCCTACCGGTGCCTACGCGAACTTTACCGAGATCGAGCCAGCCTTGGCATATGTACGTGAGCAAGGTGCACCGATTGTGGTGAAAGCCGATGGTCTAGCCGCCGGTAAAGGCGTTATCGTCGCGATGACGCTAGAGGAAGCCGAAGCCGCCATTAAGGACATGCTGGCAGACAACGTATTCGGGGATGCCGGAAGCCGCGTGGTGATCGAGGAATTCCTTGAGGGTGAGGAAGCGAGCTTCATCGTGATGGTGGATGGCGAGAATGTGCTGCCAATGGCCACCAGCCAGGATCATAAGCGCGTGGGCGACAAAGATACCGGCCCTAACACCGGTGGCATGGGTGCCTACTCTCCTGCCCCTGTAGTAACGCCCGCTATCCACGATCGCATTATGGCGGAAGTGATTTACCCAACGGTGCGAGGAATGGCCGCCGAAGGCACCCCTTACACAGGGTTCCTCTATGCGGGTCTGATGATTGACACTGACGGCACACCGAAGGTCATTGAGTACAACTGCCGTTTCGGCGATCCGGAAACCCAGCCGATCATGATGCGGATGGAATCGGATTTGGTCGAACTGTGCCTGGCCGCCATTGACGGCAAGCTGGATCACGTTGAATCAAAATGGGATCCACGCGCCTCTATCGGGATCGTACTGGCAGCCGGTGGCTATCCGTCAGCCTACGACAAGGGGGATATGATCTCTGGCCTGCCCCAGCATGAAACCGAGGGCGAGAAGGTATTCCATGCCGGTACGGCCAACCGCAACGGTGAGGTCGTGACCAACGGCGGCCGAGTGCTGTGTGCCACGGCACTTGGCCACAGCGTCTCAGAAGCCCAGCAACGTGCGTATACGCTAGCCAAGCAGATTAGTTGGGATGGCATGTTCCACCGCAACGACATCGGCTACCGGGCCATTGCCCGCGAGCAGGCATCCAAATAACGCCAAGGCGATTGCCATAAAAAACGCGCCTATAGGCGCGTTTTTTATTACCATACTGAATGCATCAATCAATCAAGACCGGCGCAGCCAGACACTGCATTTCTGGTGCCTTGAGAACCAGCAATTGGCTGGCTGTCAGGCTATCACGGCGAACTTGACCGTTCACCGCCATAAACCCCTGATCCTGATATTCAGCGACCTGTCCGGCTAACTGGGACGACAGTACCGGGTTGAATGTCACGCTCAATTCTCGATTATCACCACAGCGGTAGAACTTGCCCTGCTTCCAGTGCCCCTGCACCATCGCCATATCTTCTTCGCGTAATTGTTGGACGACTGCCATGCCGTGCTCTGCTTCCTTGCGCAACTGTTCAAGCTGGCCATTGGTTAGCGGGATCACGTCGCCAGCCAAAGTATAACGCTGGAATACCGCACTGCCTCGGGTATCGTAACGCACATGAAGGGTGTAGGGCTTGAGCTTCTGCTCGTCAAGTGCCTGGCCCTGACGCTTGATCTCGCGCAGCAATCCCTCGCGCCATAGGTAGTCGGAGTGATAGTTGCCAGAATCCCCGGCAAAAACCCTGTCAGACAGCCGCACAGGACGATTCTGCTGCGAGGTATACCAATAGAGCAAGGTCGTGTCACCCTGGCGTTGACCGCCGGTATGGGTCACGATAGGAGTCAGGTTGTTTTCCGGAATGGTCGGAGTGGAGGTGCAGCCCGCAAGAAGGGCAAAGAAGGCAAAAGGGATGAGATGTTTCATGAAAAACTCCGCCAGATAATTTTATCTGGCGGAGTATAGATTATTTCACTGAGTCTTTCAGTGCTTTACCTGCTACGAATGCAGGTACGTTTGCCGCCGCGATTTGAATTTCCTGACCAGTTTGTGGGTTACGGCCAGTACGTGCTGCGCGGTGGTTCACTTTAAATGTACCAAAGCCAATTAGTTGAACCTGGTCGCCTTCCTTAAGGGCATCAGTGATACCGTCAAGTACAGACTCTAGTGCAGTTTTAGCTTGAGCTTTAGAAAGATCAGCTTTCTCTGCGATCAGGTCAATCAGTTGGGTCTTGTTCATTAGGTTTCCCTTCTAAGGTTTTTCTTTAAGACGCATCAACTCTAATTCAAAAGAAGCCCGTGTGGCAAAGGTTTGTCGGCTATGATGTGGTTAGGTGCGGGCTCTTTAACCACAAACTGAGCGCAAGTTCACAAAATGTTACGCATTTAGCATGTGAAATAGTTGTATTTATTCGCTCGAAGCCCGATTAATATAGGCGTCCCTGATACTAGCCAACTAAGGTAAGCATGATACTCCTTACGATTTACATCTCTGTCGCGATAGGTGTTTCGTTCATCTGTTCGGTTCTGGAAGCGGTCCTCCTGAGCATCACCCCTAGCTACATTGGTACGCTGCGCCACCAGGGCCACCCGGCGGCAGAGCGCCTAAGCAAACTCAAAGATAACATCGACCGCCCGCTCGCCTCGATCCTGACCCTGAACACTATCGCCCACACCATCGGTGCGGCAACGGCCGGTGCCCAGGCAACCGTTGTGTTCGGCAGCGAGTGGCTCGGCGTATTCTCTGCCGCGCTCACCGTGGGTATCCTGCTTCTTTCTGAGATCATCCCAAAAACTATCGGTGCAACCTACTGGCGCCAGCTCGCACCAGTGACAGCAAGCCTGCTGCGCTGGATGGTACTGCTGCTGATGCCACTGGTCTGGGTCTCTGAGCAAATCACCCGCCGCTTGTCTCGTGGCCATCAAGCACCCAAGCTTCGCGACGAACTGTCTGCAATGGCGATGCTTGCCCAGGAATCCGGCGAACTTGCCGAAGGCGAGTCAAAAATCCTTGCTAACTTGCTGCAGTTCCGCGATGTCAATGTCACCAAGATAATGACCCCGCGCCCAGTTCTGTTCCGAGTTGATGCCGAGCAGCCAATCAACGAGTTCCTGTCCCAGCACAAGGACAGCCCGTTCTCGCGCCCGCTGATCTACACCGAACAGAAAGACAACATCATCGGTTTTGTCCACCGCCTGGAACTGTTTGCCGAAAGCCAAGCAGGCCGAGGCCAGCGTGAACTGGGCACCCTGATGCGCCCGCTGCCGGTGATCATGAACACCTCGAGCGTACCAAAGGCCTTCGAGCAGCTCATGAAAGAGCGCTCTCAGCTAGTACTGGTCGTCGATGAATACGGTACGGTACAAGGCCTTGTGACCATGGAAGATATCTTCGAGCATCTGGTCGGCGAGGAAATTGTCGACGAGGCCGACAAGAATACCGACATGCAGCAACTAGCATTCCAACGCTGGGAGCGCTGGAAGCAAACCCACGGCGTTATCGAAAGCAAAGACGACGAATAACCGTTGCAACATACAGAAAAGGGGCCTCCAGGCCCCTTTTTTTATCGCTATCACTGATATTTACCGATAACACTGTCCGACATTCGCCATATAAGCCCTCTGACGGCTTGCCACAAGGCCAACGGCCAATACGATAAGCGTAGGTACAAGCCATCCTGCAAAGTAACCATACAGCGGCAACCAGGCGTTCAGAGCCTGATCCGCAGCACTTGGCATAATTCCCAGAATATGAACGGCATCCAGCACCGCGAAGCCCAATGCTGTTGCCATTACCGCCAGTACCCATGCCGATGCGATGTGCTTTCGTAGCGGTGCGATCAACAAAAGGGCAATCGCAACCGGGTGCAGGGCAACAACTGCAGGCAAGGTTATCGCCAACAATTGTTCAAGACCGATATTGGCCACCAGCCCAGCCAGAGCCATTGCAACCCAAACCGCAGCGCGATAAGGCACCCGTGAAAATGTCCGACTGTAAAATTCGCTGCCCGCGGTTGTTACCCCGATCGCTGTCGTCAGACAAGCCAGTACCATCACCACGCCAAGCAGAACCGTCCCGGCATTGCCGAAATGATAACGGGTAAACGCCGTCAGGATATCGCCACCATTGGTAAATGCCGTGCCTAGATAGGCACTGGTTGAGCCGACATAGGCCAACGCGATATAAACGACTGTCATTGCAACGGCATACATCAAGGCCGCCATCAGGGTGTATTTTGCCGTAGCTCGCGGGCAACTCACCCCCATAGACTGGATTGCCCTGAAAATAATCCAGCCAAAGCCAATCGAACCCAAGGCATCCATCGTCATGTAACCCTGGGTCAACCCTTCTGCCAAGGCACCCGTCACATAGGGACCTTGGGCGACCAACGGTTCACCCGCCGGTGACACCAATGCCGCGGTCACCAACACCGCCAATATCACCACCAGCAAAGGGGTCAGGCACTTGCCAAGGCTGTCGATCAGCTTGCCCGGATGCAAGGCAAAAAAGATGGTAAGCAGACAGAAAATGACCGTGAACGGCAGCAGGAAATCATCGCCGAAAAAAGGGGCCAAGCTGAACTGGTAAGCAACGGTGATCGCCCTAGGCACGACAAATGCCGGGCCAATCACCACAAATACCATCACCCAGAAACTGGTTGCCAGCGGCCGTGGCAGTACCGCCGTCAGATTATCCGACCCACGAACCAAGGCTACCATCACCAGTGCCAAAGCCGGCAAACCCACCCCGGTAAGAAGGAATCCGGCCATCCCACTGACAAAGTGCTCGCCAGATTGAAAGCCCAAGAATGGCGGAAAGATCAAGTTACCCGCCCCCAAGTACATGGCAAAAGTCATGAAACCCAGTGCGGCGATATTACGAATGCTTAGCATAGTCATCCTCTACAGCAGTCGCTTGGCGTAAAGTGAGAGGAAAAAATCGGAGGGAAAATTTGACCTGTCAGCTTCAACGCAAGCTGACAGAAAATAGGTGCGGCCTGTCAGCCCCGGATAAGTTCCAGAGGGAGCAGGAGGAGTAGGCTGGCAACAACAGGAGAGATCCCATTGTGGGCAAGAGGTGATATTGCTATCAATCCGCGCATGCTCATTCCTCGCTAACAGGTCAGTAAAAAGAAAGCATGACGCTTTCCGGTTCGTCTACTGTTATAAACGCCAGCCGCCCCCGAAAACAAGCGGCAATATAAAATAAGTGTAGAGACCCTGAATGGCGGTAAAAAACCAGCATTTAACGCCAAATTCTCACAAAGAATTAAAACATTAAACTAGCAATGGCAGTTATATTCTTTTTGCGTATTTATTGAGGCGTAAAAAAAGAGCCGCTGACGGCTCTTCTTTTGATAACGCAAGTACCCGATTACAGCTCGATACCGATGTTGCTGACAGGTTCATCACGCAGCTCTTTGCGCAAACCCTTGATCAACTCGATGTCACGTCTTTCGGCTTCTTTCAGTGCACGGAAGATAGCCCACTGCATATCCCATTCGGCACAGATCGCCTCATTTTCTTTTTGGTTTTCATTGGTCACTTCGATTCCAGTCTGGGCATATTCCAGATCGGCCACCGTTTCCGCTGACAGCGAGCTCAGTTTGACCAAGGTTTCCAGCATCAAGTCACGATCAAGCATCGCATGCAGCAGATCGGCCAACGCAACACAGGCGTCAATAGCCGGGTTTACGGCGTACAAATCGAAATCTTCAGCGTTTGGCACTAGCTCTTCGAGCTTCTCCAACTGGTTTTCGAAGTTGATCTTCGCTGTTTTGACCGTCAGTATCTCCCAGATACTGTCGAGAATAGAGCGGTACTTATGCGCCTCTGCAAATTCGGTTTCCTGACAGAAGAATGCGTAGTTTGGGTACATTCTTTCACAAAGCGATACCATAAAGGTAATGTGTTGCCATGGTTCTAATTTTTCTAGACGAAGCTGAACAGGATTCTTTAGCATAGGATCATCTGCAGTTATGGTTTGCCCCGGATCTTACTTTGATCCTATACCTACTGCAATACATGGAACACCCCCTGCATCCATAGAAGGATTTCCTATGCACAATCTGATGATCTGCACCAATGATCCGCACCGATACCAGCAACAGATCGAAGCCCTTGAACTCCCCGGTATGGAGCTGACCGACGATCCTCGCCTTGCCACCATCCTGCTGGCTGACCCACCCGCTGTCGCAAATAGGCTAGAAGACTTTCCCCGCCTACAGTGGTTGCAGTCGACCTATGCCGGCATTGACACCCTAACCGCACCGGGACTGCGCCGGGACTATCTCCTTACCAATGTCCGAGGCTGCTTCGGCCAGCTCATCAGCGAATACGTGCTCGGCAATATGCTTGCTCTTACCCGCCATTTACGCGATTACCACCAGCTGCAAATGCAACATCAGTGGTCTCCCAAACCCTACCGAAGTCTGGCCGGGCTGACCATGCTGATCCTCGGCACCGGAAGTATCGGCAACCAACTCGCCACCGCTGCACGCGCACTGGGATTGCGCTCTGTTGGCGTCAACCGTAGCGGTCAGTCGAGCAACGCCGGAGGTTTTGATGATATAGCCAAGATAGATATGCTGGATCGCTGGCTTCCCGTTGCCGATATAGTGGTATCAACCCTACCCGCAACCCCGAAAACCGATGATCTGCTCAATGCCGAGCGGCTAGGACTATGCCAAGGAGCCTTGCTGTTTAATGTCGGTCGAGGCAATGCCCTGTGCGAGGAAGGCCTGCTTCAAGCACTCGCTAGCGGCGCAATCCACCATGCCTTCCTCGATGTATTCAAACAAGAACCGTTGCCGCAGGAGCATCCTTTCTGGCAGCACCCGCAAATCACCGTCACCCCTCATATTGCTGCAGTCAGCTTTCCCGAGGATGTTGTCGATATCTTCGCCGACAACTACTCTCTGCTGGCGAACAACAAGCCGCTCCGGTACCTGATAGACTTCAATCAAGGATACTGACAAGCCGACAAGCATCAATGAAGACATGTACAAGCCATGCAGCACCGCTAGATGGACTGCTCGATCAAATACGCAGCTGCGAGATCTGCAAGGATCACCTGCCGCTCGGCCCCCGCCCTGTGATCCAAGCCGCCAACAGTGCCAAGCTGATGATTATCGGTCAGGCACCCGGCACCCGTGTCCACGCCAGCGGGATCCCTTGGGACGACCAAAGCGGTGAGCGCCTGCGCCGATGGCTAGAGATTGACCGTGATACATTCTACAACCCACAACACATTGCCATTATGCCGATGGGGTTATGCTATCCGGGCAAAGGAAAATCCGGTGATTTGCCGCCCAGACCAGAATGCGCCCCACAATGGCACCCACAAGTTCTGCCTTTGCTGCCACAGATCGGCATGACGCTGCTGATCGGCCAATATGCCCAGCAACGTTACCTCAGTGACAAACCCAAGGCCCTCACCGACACCGTCAAGCGGTGGCAGCAGTGGGCACCGCGTTTTATCCCGATGCCGCACCCTTCGCCGCGCAACACCCTCTGGCTCAAGCGCAACCCGTGGTTCGAGGAAGAGGTCGTGCCCTATATCCGCGATTACGTCCACCAGCACCTTGGATTAACAAAGGAATAGATAAACAAAAGCCCACACAACTTTCATTGTGTGGGCTTTATCAGGGAGCAATAATGCATTGAGGCAGAGCGGCTGGGGTTAAGAGCAAAGAGAAAGCGCGCAGTTTATAAGCATAAATGGGCACTTTCGATGCTGCCATTGAGCCCAGCCGTGAAGCATCAAGGTATTATTTGTGGTACGGCTTAGACAGCTCGTGCACCGCTTCCACGAACACGCCCGCATTCTCAGGCGGCACGTCCAAATGGATACCGTGACCAAGGTTGAACACATGGCCGGTACCTTCGTTGCCGTATCCCTCGAGAATTGTTGCCACCTCTTGGCAAATACGCTCAGGCTGGGCATACAACATAGATGGATCCATGTTGCCTTGCAGGGCAACTTTATCACCCACGCGACGCTTGGCATCAGCAATATCAATGGTCCAGTCTAGGCCGACTGCATCACAGCCCGTTGCTGCGATTTGCTCTAGCCACATGCCGCCGTTTTTGGTGAACAGCGTTACTGGTACGCGACGGCCTTCGTTTTCACGGATCAAACCATCGACAATCTTGTGCATGTAGCGCAGTGAAAACTCGTTGTAATCACGCGGTGTCAGTACACCACCCCAAGTATCGAAGATCATCACCGACTGAGCACCGGCTTTGATTTGAGCGTTCAGGTATTCGGTCACGCTGTCTGCCAACTTATCCAGCAACAGATGCAGGGTTTGCGGCTCGGCGTACATCATTTTCTTGATCTTGGTGAATGCCTTTGAGCTACCGCCTTCAACCATGTAAGTCGCTAGCGTCCACGGGCTACCGGAGAAACCGATCAATGGCACTTCGCCTTGAAGATCTTTGCGGATCTGGCGCACGGCGTTCATCACATACTGCAACTCGCCTTCAGGATCAGGCAGACCAATCTTGTCGACATCGGCCTTGCAGGTGATCGGGCGGTCAAAAACCGGGCCTTCGCCTGCAGCAAAACGCAATCCCAATCCCATCGCATCCGGGATCGTCAGGATATCAGAGAACAGGATCGCCGCGTCCAGCGGAAAACGGCGCAGCGGCTGCAAAGTCACTTCACTGGCCAACTCGGCATTTTTACATAGCGACATGAAGTCACCTGCCACGCTGCGGGTTGCCCGGTACTCTGGCAAGTAGCGGCCAGCTTGGCGCATCATCCATACAGGTGTGCAGTCTACTGGCTGCTTCAGCAAAGCACGCAGGTAGCGGTCATTCTTTAATTCACTCATTAGGGACTCCATGGTGTGTTTCAGCGAGCTATTGTATCACTAACCTATCGCAACTAAAGAAGCGCTTTGTTAAGCGGATCAAGTTTAGAGCAACAATCCATTCACCAAATTTGCGGCAAGTCGCCTTATCGTGGTACAAATTCTGCGCGCTAGCAATAATAACAATGATTTTGCTCGTAGAAGGCAAAATAACTGCACCTTACCCCTCCTATCGGAGGGTTTTTTTATGCTTGGCCTTTATCTGCTATCAGAACCAAGGTCTCCTCGATCAGACCGCGAGCAATCGTACCGGCTGGGGCAACCTCTGGCAGTGTCTCCCTGGTCGCCCATATCGCATCCGTCAGCTCGGCATAATCCGGCTTGAGTTCGCCACTTTGGTAGTCGGCCAGAAAACCCATCATCAAGTTGGACGGAAACGCCCAAGGTTGGCTACCGAAATACCGAACATTGGTCACTTCTATCCCTGTCTCCTCACGCACTTCACGTACCACGCACTGCTCCAGCGTTTCGCCCGCTTCGACAAAACCAGCGATCACCGTGTACATACCATTTTTATGACGAGGGTGTTGGGCCAGCAGAATTTTATCGTCTTTGCGAACAGCGACAATCACACAAGGCGAGACACGGGGATAATGCACCCCATGACACTGCTCACATACCATTGCCACGGCTTGCGTATCAAACCGACAGCGCGATCCGCACTGGGAGCAATAGGCTTGGGTATGGCGCATATGAGATAACTGGGAGGCCCGTCCGGCCAAGTTGAACAAGCTGGCATCGCAACTAAGCAATGCTCTCAGGCTATGGAATTTCTCGTCAGGCAGAGACTCCGGCGCCTCAAGCCAGTAAACCGGGCGGCCTTGATATTGTCCAATTTCAACGGCGTTCTCCGACGAAAACGCCGCCGTAGCTCGGGAAGTCAGGGGAAGCTGTTGATCTTCCAAATAAATAAGGCGTTCTCTAACAATGCACCAATAGGCTAATTCTTGATTTTTTAACATCAACTTCACATCCATCCTTGCAGGGTATCGCTTTTGCTGGCAATCTAAACGTAATACGGAAGTGAGTCCGTAATCCAAGGTTCTCTTTTATAAGAGATTAACAGGTATTGTTATCAGTACCCCCGTTTCGGTACTGTAGATCATGAGGGCATGGTCATGTTAAGCAAATTTGAGCAAGTACAAAAGCAATGGGGCGGCAGCAGCGATGTGATTGACCACTGGCTGATGTCGAGGCAGCAATTACTGATAGATTACTGCAAGCTGGCCGGCATGCCGCCATTCGAACACAATAGCCGACAACTGCCAACCACCTCCCAACTCCAGCTTTTCTGCCAACAACTCGTTGATTACATCTCTGAAGGCCATTTTAAAATCTACGATATGGTAATGGCTCGCTGGAATGCGACTGGCTACTCGCCTACCGAAGAAATCTCCCAACTCTACGCTACAATTACCCAAACCACTGATCCACTTCTCAATTTCGCCGATAAATATACCGAAGTCAAAGATGACGATGAATTGCCAGACTTCAATGATGATTTGTCGGCAATCGGTGAACTCATTGAGCTGCGTTTCGCGCTTGAAGATACCCTGATTGATCTGATCGGTGAAAGTCTAGCCTGTCCACCAGGTGCCTGATACAGCAACCTCTGAAGCACTCCCTGCCCTGCAAATGCAAGGCGGGGGCTTTCAGACGCTTTCTCCACCAGCATACTTGCTGCAGATAGCTAGCTTTATGACTTGCCCAATCAAAAATAACAGATAATAAAAAAGGGTACCCGAAGGTACCCTTTTTTCATTGTCTTAACGACCGAGATTAGTTCTCGTCACTCAGACCAGCATTTAGCAATGCTGCAAGATCCTGAGACGCTTGCTCAACATCTACCTGAGGTGCTACTGGCTCAAGCTCCGCATCACGCTGGCGCTGACGCTGCTGATGGTACGCGAAACCGGTACCTGCAGGGATCAGACGACCAACGATTACGTTCTCTTTCAGACCACGTAGCTCATCGCGCTTACCAGATACAGCGGCTTCTGTTAGAACGCGCGTTGTTTCCTGGAACGATGCCGCAGAGATGAACGATTCAGTTGCTAGCGATGCCTTCGTGATACCCAGTAGGTCACGCTCGTAAGTCGCAACTAGCTTACCTTCAGCTTCAAGCTTACGGTTCGCGATAGTTACGCGAGAGTATTCAACCTGCTCACCAGGTAGGAACTCAGAGTCACCCGCAGAAACAATCGTTACCTTACGCAGCATCTGGCGAATGATCGTTTCGATGTGCTTATCGTTAATCTTAACGCCCTGTAGACGGTAAACTTCCTGAACCTCGTTCACGATGTAATCCGCTACCGCGTGAACACCACGCAGACGCAGGATATCGTGTGGAGACTCTGGACCATCGGCGATAACATCACCACGCTCTACGCGCTCACCTTCGAACACGTTCAGCTGACGCCACTTAGGAACCATCTCTTCGTAAGCGTTACCTTCAGCAGGCGTAATGATCAGACGACGCTTGCCTTTAGTTTCCTTACCGAACGATACAGTACCTGTGATTTCCGCTAGGATTGCAGGCTCTTTCGGCTTACGTGCTTCGAACAGGTCGGCTACGCGAGGTAGACCACCGGTGATATCTTTAGTACCGCCAGATGCCTGTGGAATACGAGATAGCGTATCACCGATACCAACCATTGCACCGTCTTCTAGCTGGATAATTGCTTTACCAGGTAGGAAGTACTGTGCCGGCATTTCAGTACCCGCGATCATCACGTCGTTGCCGCTTTCGTCAACCAGCTTGATGGTAGGACGCATGTCTTTACCCGCACCGGTACGCTCTGCAGCGTCAAGTACAGTGATCATAGACAGGCCTGTTAGCTCATCAGTCTGGCGAGAAACTGTCACACCGTCGATCAGGTCAACAAACTGCACACGACCTGCCACTTCAGTGATGATTGGCATTGTGTGTGGGTCCCAGTTCGCAACTACTTCGCCAGCTGCCACTTCTTCACCGTCTGCTTTAGACAGGTGAGAACCGTAAGGTAGCTTGTAGTTCTCTTTCGTACGACCAAATTCATCAATGATGGTCATTTCAGACGCACGAGATGTGATAACTAGCTTGCCGTCGTTGTTGATAACGAACTTAGCGTTTTGCAGTTTCACAGAACCGTTGTTCTTAACCTGGATGCTGTTTTCAGCCGCTGCCGCAGATGCCGCACCACCGATGTGGAACGTACGCATTGTCAGCTGTGTACCCGGTTCACCGATTGACTGTGCCGCTACAACACCAACTGCTTCACCTTGGTTAACCAGGTGACCACGAGCTAGGTCACGACCGTAACAGAACTTACAGCAACCGAAGTCGTTCTCACAGGTAACAACAGAACGTACTTTCACGAAGTCAACAGAGTTGGCTTCTAGAATGTCACACCATTTCTCGTCAAGAAGGGTGTTGCGTGGAGCAAGTACTTCTTCAGTACCTGGCTTCATCACATCTTCAGCAACAACACGGCCTAGTACGCGAGAACCTAGAGGCTCTTTAACGTCACCACCTTCGATCAGAGGCATCATAGTGATACCAGCGTGTGTACCACAATCGTCAGACGTGATCACAACGTCCTGCGCAACGTCTACTAGACGACGAGTCAGGTAACCGGAGTTCGCAGTCTTAAGTGCGGTATCCGCAAGACCCTTACGAGCACCGTGGGTTGAGATAAAGTACTGAAGTACGTTCAGACCTTCACGGAAGTTCGCTGTGATCGGTGTTTCGATGATCGAGCCATCCGGCTTAGCCATCAGACCACGCATACCCGCTAGCTGACGGATCTGAGCGGCAGAACCACGCGCACCAGAGTCGGCCATCATGTATACGCTGTTGAACGATTTCTGCTGTTCTTCTTCGCCGTCACGGTTGATAACGGTGTCGAAAGACAGGTTATCCATCATCGCCTTAGCAACCTGCTCGTTGGCTGTTGCCCAGATATCGATAACTTTGTTGTAACGTTCGCCGGCAGTAACCAGACCAGACTGGAACTGCTCCTGAATTTCAGCAACTTCCGCTTCTGCTTCTGCGATCTTGGTGTACTTGGCTTCAGGTACAACCATGTCGTCGATACCAACCGATACGCCAGACAGTGCCGCGTAAGCAAAACCGGTGTACATGATCTGGTCAGCAAAGACGACTGTCTCTTTCATGCCCAGTTCACGGTAACAGGTGTTCAGTAGCTTAGAAATTTGCTTCTTACCCAGTGCTTCTGTGTTCACTAGGCTGTATGGCAGACCTTTTGGTACGATCTTCCATAGCATTGCACGACCAACAGTCGTATCAATTAGCTTAGTTTCAGGAGTCAGGTTGCCCTGTGCATCTTTCACAAACTGAGTGATACGTACTTTTACACGTGAGTGCAGTTCAGCGTTGCCTGTACGGTAAGCTTTTTCAGCTTCCGCAGGACCCGCTAGGTACATGCCTTCACCCTTCGCGTTGATCTTGTCACGCGTCATGTAGTAAAGACCCAATACAACGTCCTGAGAAGGTACGATGATCGGATCACCAGACGCTGGCGATAGGATGTTGTTGGTAGACATCATCAGAGCACGAGCTTCAAGCTGCGCTTCCAGAGTCAGAGGTACGTGTACCGCCATCTGGTCACCATCGAAGTCGGCGTTGTATGCCGCACACACAAGTGGGTGAAGCTGAATCGCTTTACCTTCGATCAGTACTGGTTCAAATGCCTGAATACCTAGACGGTGCAGTGTTGGTGCACGGTTAAGCATTACTGGGTGTTCGCGAATCACTTCGTCCAGGATATCCCAAACTACCGCTTCTTCACGCTCTACCATCTTCTTGGCAGCTTTGATTGTCGTCGCTAGGCCACGAGTTTCCAGCTTGCCGTAGATGAATGGCTTAAATAGCTCTAGTGCCATCTTCTTAGGAAGACCACACTGGTGCAGACGCAGGTATGGACCTACGGTGATAACAGAACGGCCAGAGTAGTCTACACGCTTACCAAGTAGGTTCTGACGGAAACGACCCTGCTTACCTTTGATCATATCAGCCAAAGATTTCAGAGGACGCTTGTTTGAACCCGTGATAGCGCGGCCGCGACGACCGTTATCAAGCAGTGCGTCAACAGATTCCTGAAGCATACGCTTTTCGTTGCGTACGATGATATCAGGAGCAGCCAGATCCAATAGACGCTTCAGACGGTTGTTACGGTTGATTACGCGACGGTACAGATCGTTCAGATCAGACGTTGCGAAACGGCCGCCGTCCAGCGGTACCAACGGACGTAGATCCGGCGGCAGAACTGGCAGAACAGACAGGATCATCCACTCAGGGTTGTTACCTGACTGCAGGAATGCTTCTACAAGCTTCAGACGCTTGGTTAGCTTCTTGCGCTTGGTCTCAGAGTTAGTTTCTTCCAACTCTTCGCGCATCAGTTCGATTTCAGCGCTTAGGTCCATGTTGCCAAGCAATGCTTGAACAGCTTCGGCACCCATCTTCGCGTCGAACTCGTCGCCCCACTCTTCAAGTGCATCCAGGTACTGCTCTTCAGAAAGCAGCTGGCTACGCTCAAGGTTGGTCATACCTGGTTCGATAACAACGTATGATTCGAAGTAAAGTACACGCTCGATATCACGTAGCGGCATGTCCATTAGCAGACCGATACGAGATGGCAGTGACTTCAGGAACCAGATGTGGGCAACAGGAGAAGCTAGCTCGATGTGACCCATACGCTCACGGCGTACTTTGGTCTGAGTAACTTCAACACCACATTTTTCACAGATAACACCACGGTGCTTCAGGCGCTTGTATTTGCCACAAAGACACTCGTAGTCTTTTACCGGGCCAAAGATACGTGCACAGAAAAGGCCGTCACGCTCAGGCTTGAAGGTACGGTAGTTGATGGTTTCTGGTTTTTTCACTTCACCGAAAGACCATGAACGAATCATGTCAGGTGAAGCAAGACCGATTTTGATTGCATCAAATTCTTCAGTCTTGTGCTGTGCTTTCAGAAACTTAAGTAAGTCTTTCACATTCGGCTCCTGTGAGGAGTTGACCCATAAAGGCGCCAGTCTACTGGCGCCTTCATATTTATACCGGAGTAACTAATAAATCTTGGTATGAAACCGAGGCTTATTCGTCTTCCAGCTCGATGTTGATACCCAACGAGCGGATTTCTTTCAACAATACGTTGAACGATTCCGGCATACCAGGTTCCATACGATGGTCGCCATCGACGATGTTCTTGTACATCTTCGTACGGCCGTTAACGTCATCCGACTTAACAGTTAGCATTTCCTGTAGGGTGTATGCTGCACCGTATGCTTCTAGTGCCCACACTTCCATCTCACCGAAACGCTGACCACCGAACTGAGCTTTACCACCTAGCGGCTGCTGAGTAACAAGGCTGTAAGAACCGGTAGAACGGGCGTGCATCTTGTCGTCAACCAAGTGGTTCAGTTTCAGCATGTACATGTAACCAACAGTTACAGGACGCTCAAACTTGTCACCGGTACGACCGTCAAACAGTGTTAGCTGACCAGATTCTGGTAGATCACCCAACTTCAGAAGCTCTTTGATAGAAGATTCTGGCGCACCGTCGAAGACTGGTGTCGCGATTGGTAGACCCTTACGCAGGTTCTGTACCAGAGTGCGTACTTCAGCATCACTTAGCTCTGCGATGTCAACTTTCTGGCGAGTATCACCTAGATCGTAGACCTTCTGCAGGAAGTTACGGAACTGATGCAGTTCCTGCTGCTCTTTTAGCATCTCGTTAAGTTTGTCACCGATACCTTTCGCTGCAAGACCCAAGTGAGTCTCCAGGATCTGACCGATGTTCATACGAGACGGTACACCCAGTGGGTTTAGTACGATATCAACTGTCTGACCTTTTTCATCGTACGGCATATCTTCAACAGGGTTGATCTTAGAGATTACACCCTTGTTACCGTGACGACCCGCCATCTTATCACCAGGCTGGATACGACGCTTAACAGCTAGGTATACCTTAACAATCTTAAGGACACCCGGCGCTAGGTCATCACCCTGAGTGATCTTACGGCGCTTGGTTTCAAATTTCTTATCGAACTCAGCTTTCAGTTCGTCGTACTGCTCAGCAAGCTGCTCAAGTAGGTTTTGCTGACCTTCGTCATCCAACGTCTGTGCAAATAGCTTCTCGCGGTCCATCGACATTAGTCGATCTTCGCTGTAGCCAGAAGCAAGTAGAAGCGTGCGTACACGAGCAAGAAGACCACCCTCAAGGATCTGGAATTCTTCTGTGATGTCTTTCTTCGCTTCTTTCAGCTGCATCTCTTCGATTTCAAGCGCACGCTTGTCTTTTTCTACGCCATCGCGAGTAAAGACTTGAACGTCGATGATCGTACCAGACACTGAGTTTGGTACACGTAGAGAAGAGTCTTTAACGTCAGAGGCTTTCTCACCGAAGATTGCACGTAGTAGCTTCTCTTCAGGAGTTAGCTGAGTTTCACCCTTAGGTGTCACTTTACCAACGAGGATGTCGCCACCCTTAACTTCAGCACCGATGTAAACGATACCTGACTCATCCAGCTTAGAAAGTGCAGCTTCACCCACGTTAGGGATATCGGCTGTAATTTCTTCTGCGCCTAGCTTGGTGTCACGCGCCACACAAGATAGCTCTTGGATGTGGATAGTTGTCAGGCGATCTTCCTGTACAACACGCTCAGATACCAAGATGGAGTCTTCGAAGTTGTAACCGTTCCAAGGCATGAACGCGATACGCATGTTCTGGCCTAGTGCTAGTTCGCCAAGGTCTGTTGAAGGACCATCGGCCAGCACGTCACCACGAGCCACAGGTTCACCCGGCATCACAGTTGGACGCTGGTTGATACAAGTGTTCTGGTTAGAACGGGTGTACTTAGTTAGGTTGTAGATGTCGATACCCGCTTCGCCTGGTACCAACTCGTCTTCGTTAACTTTGATAACGATACGAGATGCATCTACTGACTGAACCATACCGCCACGTTTAGCAACTGCCGTTACACCGGAGTCAACCGCTACGTTACGCTCGATACCAGTACCTACAAGCGGCTTGTCAGCGCGCAGTGTTGGAACGGCCTGACGCTGCATGTTCGCACCCATAAGGGCACGGTTAGCATCATCGTGTTCAAGGAACGGGATTAGCGAGGCTGCTACCGATACAACCTGGTTGGTTGCAACGTCCATGTACTGGACATGGTCACGTGGGTGCAGACCTGATTCACCTTTCTGACGAGCGGTGATCAGTTCATCGGCGAAAGAACCGTCTTCGTTAAGCACGGCGTTCGCCTGTGCAATAACGTATTGACCTTCTTCGATCGCTGACAGGTAGTCGATATCTTCTGTCACTTTGCCGTCAACCACTTTACGGTATGGAGTTTCCAAGAAACCGTATGGGTTACACTGAGCAAATACTGACAGTGAGTTGATCAAACCGATGTTTGGACCTTCAGGCGTTTCGATAGGACATAGACGACCGTAGTGGGTCGCGTGTACGTCTCGAACCTCAAAGCCAGCTCGCTCACGAGTCAGACCACCTGGGCCAAGCGCCGAGATACGACGTTTGTGAGTAACTTCTGACAGTGGGTTGTTCTGGTCCATAAACTGAGACAGCTGAGAAGAGCCGAAGAACTCTTTCACTGCCGCAGAAATTGGCTTGGCGTTGATCAGGTCTTGAGGCATTACAGCATCAAGATCGCCTAGGCTTAGACGCTCTTTAACTGCACGCTCAACACGTACTAGACCAACACGGAACTGGTTTTCTGCCATTTCACCGACAGAACGGATACGACGGTTGCCAAGGTGGTCGATATCGTCCACTTCGCCTTTACCGTTACGGATGTCGATCAGACGACGCATTACGTCGATGATATCCGCGTGATCCAAAGTACCGGCACCGGTAGTTTCTTCACGGCCCAGAGAGCTGTTGAACTTCATGCGGCCAACAGCAGACAGGTCGTAGCGCTCTTCTGTAAAGAATAGGCTTTCGAATAGCTGCTCAGCGGCTTCACGCGTTGGCGGCTCGCCAGGGCGCATCATGCGGTAGATTTCTACTAGCGCACTTAGACGGTCAGTCGTGTTGTCGACACGTAGGGTGTCTGACATGTACGGACCGAAATCTAGATCATTGGTAAATAGAACTTCCAATGACTTGTAACCAGCCTGAGACAGCATCGCTAGCGTTTCCAGGCTTAGTTCCTGGTTAGCAGCGGCGATCAGTTCGCCAGTTTCTTCGTTCACGTAGTCACGAGCGGCAATCTTGCCCACGATGTACTCAACAGGTACTTCGATGTGGTCAACACCGTCTTTAGACAGCTGGCGGATATGGCGAGCTGTAATACGGCGGCCCTGCTCTACGTAAACGGTGCCGTTAGCAACGATATCGAAGCTAGCGGTCTCACCACGTAGGCGATCAGGTACCAGCTCCATCACAAGAGACTTGCCCTGAACTTCGAAGTTTACTTTTTCGAAGAACATGTCAAGGATCTGCTCGGTGCTGTAACCTAGCGCACGCAGAATGATTGATGCTGGAAGCTTACGACGACGGTCGATACGTACGAATACGTTATCCTTAGGATCAAATTCGAAATCCAACCATGAACCACGGTAAGGGATTACGCGTGCGTTATATAGCACTTTACCTGAGGAGTGGGTTTTACCCTTATCGCTGTCGAAGAACACACCCGGGCTACGGTGCAGCTGGGATACGATAACCCTCTCGGTACCGTTAATAACGAATGTACCGTTATCTGTCATGAGCGGAATTTCGCCCATGTAAACTTCTTGTTCTTTGATGTCTTTAACGGTGCCCGCAGGCGCGTCTTTATCATACATCACAAGACGTAGTTTAACGCGAAGTGGTGCAGAGTAGGTTACGCCACGAATCTGACATTCTTTGACATCGAAGACCGGCTCACCGAGACGATAGCTAACGTATTGCAGCTCGGAATTGCCGTTATAGCTCTGAATTGGAAAAACAGAACGAAAGGCAGCTTCTAGACCGTAATGCCCTTCTGGATCCTGCTCGATGAACTTATCAAAGGACTCAAGCTGGATCGACAGCAAATATGGAACATCCAGGACTTGTGGACGCTTACCAAAATCCTTACGGATACGCTTTTTCTCGGTATAAGAGTAAACCATAGGTTCCTCAGATCGCTGATAAGTGATCCAAACTGCTCAAAACGAGGAGCAGTGACTAATAACACTGTTTGTTGTAGGAACAGTCCTGAGAAAGATGGACTGCTTTTTGCACGAGTGGAGGTCGCAAAACAATGTGAAAACACCACCACCCTACAGCGCAAAAAGGCCGGTGGCATTTTTGCCACCAGCCATTAGCCAATTAAGGCTAAGAAATTAAGTAATTATTACTTAACTTCAACAGAAGCACCAGCTTCTTCTAGCTGAGCTTTAAGAGCTTCAGCTTCAGCTTTTTCAACACCTTCTTTCAGAGGTGCTGGAGCGCCGTCTACTAGAGCTTTAGCTTCTTTCAGGCCTAGACCAGTTGCGCCACGTACTGCTTTGATTACAGCAACTTTGTTAGCGCCAGCAGAAGTTAGGATTACGTCGAATTCAGTTTGCTCTTCAGCAGACTCAGCAGCAGCGCCGCCAGCTACTACTGCAGCAGCAGCAGTTACACCGAACTTCTCTTCCATTGCTTCGATTAGTTCTACAACCTGCATTACAGACATTTCTGCAACTGCGTCTAGGATTTGCTCGTTAGTGATAGACATAACAATTCTCTTTAAAAATCAACAAATAGTTTAAATAGTAATCAGATAAAGTGCGGCAATTAAGCAGCAGCTTCTTCTTTCTGATCACGTACTGCAGCGATAGTACGTACAAGTTTACCAGCAGACGCTTCTTTCATGCACATCATTAGGCGTGCGATAGCTTCGTCGTATGTTGGTAGAGTTGCTAGTACTTCAACGTTAGCAATAGCGCCTTCGAATGCAGCAGCTTTGATCTCGAAATCTTTGTTCTCTTTAGCGAAGTCTTTGAAAAGACGCGCTGCAGCACCTGGGTGCTCGTTAGAGAAACCGATTAGTGAAGGACCTACGAAAGTCTCAGTAAGACATTCGAAATCAGTACCTTCAACAGCACGACGTGCTAGTGTGTTACGAACAACTTTCAGGTAAACGCCGTTTTCACGAGCTAGTTTACGTAGAGAAGTCATCGCACCCACAGTAACGCCGCGAGAGTCAGCAACAACTGCAGACAGGGCACCATTGGCAGCTTCGTTGACTTCAGCAACAATTGCTTTTTTGTCTTGAAGATTTAATGCCATTGGATTTGCTCCTGGATTGTTTGACACCACTCACTGCCGAAATGGCAGGAGAGTTTGTACGGCGCAGATCCAAGAAAGACTTACATCAATCATGTTCTGGCACCGTCTACGTAGGTGATATTAAGTTTCTACCCAAAGGGTCTAAACGCCTACGGTCTTTGACGAAGGTCACAACTTACGCTGCAACCTCAGCCATGAATTCGGAAACGCCAAATTATACACAAATTTGACGTTTCTGCAAATCATTAAACGTTAGTTTCCAGAGTATTCTGGTCTAGCGCTACACCTGCACCCATAGTGGTAGACAGGCTTACTTTCTTGATGAAAGTACCTTTAGCTGAAGAAGGCTTCGCTTTCTTCAGAGCAACTAGAAGAGACTCTAGGTTCTCTTTTAGTTGAGCAGCATCGAAGTCCACTTTACCGATAGTAGTGTGGATGATACCGTTCTTGTCGTTACGGTAACGAACCTGACCAGCTTTAGCGTTCTTAACCGCTTCAGCAACGTTAGGAGTTACAGTACCAACTTTAGGGTTTGGCATTAGGCCGCGTGGACCAAGAATGGTACCAAGCTGACCAACAACGCGCATTGCATCAGGAGATGCGATAACTACGTCGAAGTTCATTTCGCCTTTCTTCACTTGCTCAGCAAGATCTTCCATACCCACTAGATCAGCACCAGCTTCTTTAGCAGCTTCAGCGTTTGCACCCTGAGTGAATACCGCTACGCGGATGTCACGGCCAGTACCGTGTGGTAGCACTGTTGCGCCACGAACGTTCTGGTCAGATTTACGTGCATCGATGCCAAGGTTAACAGCAACGTCAACGCTTTCAGTGAATTTAGCAGTAGCTAGTTCTTTCAGAAGAGCAACAGCTTCATTGATGTCGTACTCACGGTTAACATCAACTTTCTCGCGAATAACGCGCATACGCTTAGTTAGTTTTGCCATTGTCTTAACCCTCTACCACTAGACCCATTGAACGAGCAGTACCAGCAATCGAACGCTTCATAGCTTCGATGTCTGCACCAGTCATGTCCGCAGCTTTAGTTTCTGCGATTTCCTGGATCTGTGCGTCAGTGATAGTACCAACCTTCTCAGTATTTGGACGGCCAGAACCAGACTTAACGCCAGCAGCTTTCTTAAGAAGAACAGCAGCAGGAGGAGTCTTAGTGATGAACGTGAAAGAACGGTCGCTGTATACAGTGATAACTACTGGAGTAGGTAGACCTTTCTCCATAGAATCTGTTTTTGCGTTGAACGCTTTACAGAATTCCATGATGTTAACACCGTGTTGACCAAGAGCTGGACCAACTGGTGGACTTGGGTTCGCCATACCAGCGGCAACTTGTAGCTTAATATAAGCTTCTACTTTTTTAGCCATTGCTATTTACCTTAATTTGGGTTCAAACGTCTATCAGAGATAGACTCCCCGTCTAACGAAAGGGCGCGAAATTATAGAACAACTTCACGCCCCTGACAACTAGAATTGATTACTAATTGCTCAACTCTTTTCGACTTGGCCAAACTCCAGTTCAACTGGCGTTGCACGACCGAAGATCGATACAGATACTTTCACGCGGCTCTTGTCGTAATCGACTTCTTCCACGACACCGTTAAAGTCAGCAAACGGACCATCAGTAACACGGACAACTTCACCCGGCTCAAAGACAGTTTTGTGAACTGGTGACTCACTCGCTTTCTCAAGACGATTAAGAATAGCATCTGCTTCTTTATCAGAGATCGGAGCCGGACGGTCAGAAGTACCGCCGATGAACCCCATTACACGAGGGATACTGCGTACCAGATGCCATGTCTCGTCGTTCATCACCATTTGAACAAGCACGTAGCCTGGGAAGAACTTACGCTCACTCTTACGGCGCTGGCCGGCACGAACTTCGACTACTTCTTCAGTAGGCACTAGCACTTCTTCGAAATGCTCTTCCATGCCGTGCATTTTGATATGCTCACGTAGTGACTGGGCGACACGACCTTCAAAACCGGAAAAGGCCTGTACTACATACCATCGTTTTTTTGGAGCTTCGCTCATGAACTCTTACCTCATACACCGGTAACTAGGCGGACTAGACGGACCATGATGCCGTCGATGCCCCATAAGGCTAACGCCATAATGACAGTGACAGCTAAAACGATAAAGGTTGTCTGCGTAGCTTCCTGACGAGTAGGCCATACTACCTTGCGGACTTCCATGCGCGATTCGCGGGCAAACGCAATCGCGGTTTTACCTTTTGCTGTGAGTGCAGCAACACCGCCTGCAATTGCCACAAGGACAACGACAGCAGCAGCTCGGAGCACTACAGAAACATCACTGTACAGGTAATTACCAACCACAGCGGCAGCTAGCAAAGCAAAGACAACAACCCACTTAAGGCCATCGACACTGCTGGAGCTGCTTTGGTTTTCGGCATTCGCTTTCATACAACCAACCTGTAACTAGTCTCAATATAGACGAAAATAACCCCGCATATGCGAGGCCAGTAATGAAGGAAAGCCTAAGGCTTTAATTACAATAACAACTTCATCGTAAAAGGTTTCCTCTACACCATAGCGTAAAAATCGTACAATTTTATGCTATAGCGCAGAAAAAGGGCATCAAATGATGCCCTTTTTAGTACCTAGTCGTCAAATATTATTCAACGATTGTAGCAACAACACCGGCACCAACTGTACGGCCACCTTCACGGATAGCGAAACGTAGACCTTCGTCCATCGCGATAGGAGCGATTAGAGTAACAGTCATAGAAACGTTATCGCCAGGCATTACCATTTCAACGCCTTCTGGTAGCTCGATAGTACCAGTTACGTCAGTTGTACGGAAGTAGAACTGTGGACGGTAACCTTTGAAGAATGGAGTGTGACGGCCGCCTTCATCTTTAGAAAGAACATAGATTTCTGAAGTGAAAGTAGTGTGTGGAGTGATTGAACCTGGCTTAGCAAGAACCTGACCACGCTCAACTTCGTCACGCTTAGTACCACGTAGAAGAACACCAACGTTCTCACCAGCACGGCCTTCGTCTAGAAGCTTACGGAACATCTCAACACCAGTACAAGTAGTGTTGATGGTGTCTTTGATACCAACGATAGAAACTTCGTCACCAACGCGGATGATACCCTGCTCTACACGACCAGTTACAACAGTACCACGGCCCTGGATTGAGAATACGTCTTCGATTGGAAGAATGAACGGACGGTCGATCGCACGCTCTGGCTCTGGGATGTAGTTATCTAGCGCTTCAGCAAGCTCGATTACTTTAGCTTCCCACTGCTCTTCACCGTTAAGTGCACCTAGAGCAGAACCCATGATTACTGGGCAATCGTCGCCTGGGAAGTCGTACTCAGATAGAAGTTCACGAACTTCCATTTCTACTAGCTCTAGAAGCTCTTCGTCATCAACCATGTCACACTTGTTCATGAACACGATGATGTAAGGGATACCAACCTGACGGCCTAGTAGGATGTGCTCACGAGTCTGAGGCATAGGGCCGTCAGTTGCAGCAACAACTAGGATACCACCGTCCATCTGAGCAGCACCGGTGATCATGTTTTTAACGTAGTCGGCGTGTCCTGGGCAGTCAACGTGTGCGTAGTGACGAGTCGGAGTATCGTACTCTACGTGAGAAGTAGAGATTGTGATACCACGCTCACGCTCTTCAGGAGCGTTGTCGATTGATGCGAAGTCACGAGCAGCACCGCCGTAAACTTTAGCAAGAGTAGTACAGATAGCTGCAGTTAGAGTTGTTTTACCGTGGTCAACGTGGCCGATAGTACCAACGTTAACGTGCGGTTTTACGCGTTCAAATTTTTCTTTAGACATGGATTGTCCCTCTAGGCACGGTATTTGGTGGCATTACGACCACACAACCAATCATGGGTTTTGTAGAGTATATATCAAAAGAGTGGAAGTAACTTAAGAGAGGAGAGTGGTGCTGATAGGCAGATTCGAACTGCCGACCTCACCCTTACCAAGGGTGCGCTCTACCGACTGAGCTATATCAGCACACAAGATGTGTGGAGCGGGCAGCGGGAATCGAACCCGCATCATCAGCTTGGAAGGCTGAGGTAATAGCCATTATACGATGCCCGCAAAACTCGTAACTCTTTAAGCTATTCAATCGTTTGAAAATGGTGGAGGGGGACGGATTCGAACCATCGAAGGCGGAGCCGGCAGATTTACAGTCTGCTCCCTTTGGCCACTCGGGAACCCCTCCAAAATTCTTTTTTAACATTTCCGCCCAATGGAGGAAATGGTGCCGACTACCGGAATCGAACTGGTGACCTACTGATTACAAGTCAGTTGCTCTACCTACTGAGCTAAGTCGGCGTAAGTGCTGCGCATTCTAGATAACTATCACAACCCTTGCAATAGGTTATCGTGTTTTTTTTATGTTTTTTTATTCGCCCGCTCGAAAAACAGCCGTTATCGGCATTTTGCGTATAAAGCTAAGCCTTCCAGAACCAGATCAGAACGACGCAAGAAGTGTTTCCCCCACCCGGCCGGCAAATGACGAACACCGCCGCCGCAAAGAATCACATCGGGCTCAACCTTGAATCGATCACGAGCTTGTGCCAAACCAAACTCAATCAAGCCAACCAACGCCGCTCGGCATCCATTTTTTAAGCCATCCGCCGTGTTGTCTGCAAATGTCAGGGTATCGCTATGCTCACGATCTGAAAATACTTTCGTTGTATTCTCAAGTACTGACTTCATCATCAACTGGTAACCAGGGGCTATCCACCCACCAAGATGCTTACCTTCCTCGGTCATTACATCAAAGGTCAAGGCTGTGCCGATATCAACAATCACCGTAGGGCGTTTGAACTGCTGGTGCACGGCAACTAATGTCAGCCAACGGTCGACACCAAGGTATTGGTATTCGCTATAGGCGTTCTTGACTCCGAAGTCCTTGCGTAATGTCTTGACCTGCAAAACGGGAATATTGGCCAACTGCGAAATGCGCTGTATCGAGTTATCCACCTCTACCGGCCCGACACTGGCAAAGACAATCCGTTCGATCCCTTTTTCCAGCAATGGCTCTAATACCATTTCAAGCTTACGACTAGGGTAACGCCCTAATAGAGTAAAATTCCCGCCATCCAAAAACTGGGCAACCTTGACATAGGTATTGCCCGCTTCAATCAAAATCTGCATTAACAACCTCTGAGGCTGATTTCACCACCGATAAAAGGAACAAGCCCATCGACGGTTTCCAGTAACAACGCCCCCTGTGCATTGATCCCACGAGCTACGCCTTCAACTTCGCGGTTTCCCATCAGCAACCTCACGGGGCGATCCAAATAATTATCCAGACGATTCCAGCGATCGAGGAACCCCTCGAGTCCTTTTTCTTCGTAATCTTCCAATGTTCGCTGAAGCCGCTCAATTAAGCTGGCAGCAAGTGCGTTCCGGCCAGGCAACGCGCCGCACGCCTCAGTCAAATTAGTCCAGGCCTGACCGATGCTCTCTCCCTCGTGTTCCGGCATGGCAATATTCAAGCCCATCCCAATCACAAGGTGTGCTGCATCTCCGGCCTGCCCTGTCATTTCAACTAGGATCCCTGCCAGCTTTTTATCTTGATAGTAAAGGTCATTCGGCCATTTGACTTTCACATCAGCTGCACCGAAGGATTGCAACGTCTCGGCTAGCGCAACCCCAACAACAAGGCTCAAGCCCATCGCAGCTGCCATCCCGGCGTCCAGACGCCAGTACATGGACAAATAGAGGTTACTGCCAAATGGCGACAGCCATTGACGTCCCCGGCGGCCACGCCCGGCTGCTTGATACTCCGCCAGGCATACAGCCCCTTTTGGCAACTGCCCAACACGTTCAAGCAAATACTGATTCGTAGAGTCAATCACCGGAATCACATCCAGGTTCGGGCACGAAACCAATGCGGCTATTTTCGCTTCATCCAAAAGCTCAAACTGACCCGACAGACAGTATCCCTTACCCTGAACCCGGTAGATATCCAGCCCCCATGAACGCAGCACTTTCATATGCTTGCTAATGGCAGCCCTCGAGATCCCCAAAGCCTCTCCAAGCTCCTCCCCCGAATGGAACGCACCGTCAACCAGCATCTGGATCAGCGCCAGTCGTGTGCTATGATCTCTCATTGTAGACCTCGGCTAATGATGTCTCGGCCTGCCGTCCCATGAATCGAACTTCATGCTCAAGCGTCACACCAAAACGTCGTTCGACACTCTCGACGACATACTTTGCCAACGCCAGCAAATCAGCTGATGATGCGCCCTGATAATTCACCAAGACCAAAGCTTGATTGTCATGAACGCGCGCACCGCCAATTTGGTGTCCTTTAAGGCCACACTGATCAATCAACCAGCCCGCAGCCAGTTTGCTGCAGCCGCTACCTGCCGGATAGGCAGGCATCGAAGGGAACTGGCCCGCAAGCTCCTCGGCTAGCGCTGCCGGCACAACCGGATTCTTAAAAAAGCTCCCGGCATTACCCCACTGCTTAGGGTCAGGCAGTTTCTCCATACGCACCGCACACACCGTAGCCATGATTTCAGCCGCCGTTACGCTATCTGCATCAAACTGTGCTAGAGGGCCATAGCTAATATTAGGGTGCCACTCTTTCGCCAGACGCAAACCCACGGCCGTGATGGCATGGGTTTGCTGCAGCGCATGCTTGAACACAGAGTCTCGGTAACCGAACTGGCATTCATCCGCCATCAAACGTCGATGCTCACCCGTAGCAAGGACTACGGTGTCTACATATTGGCAGCGATCCTTAAGCTCAACCCCATAGGCACCGATATTCTGGATCGGAGATGATCCCACACACCCCGGGATCAACGCCATGTTCTCCAGTCCCGGCATATCAGCATGGACAGTCATCTCAACCAGTCCGTGCCAATCCTCTCCCGCGCCAACATGCAAACAATATGCCTCGTCAGTTTCGGTAATAGAAATACCCCGAATTCTGTTTACGATAACCAGCCCATCGAAGTCCTCACAAAACAGAAGGTTGCTGCCTTGCCCGATAATCAGCTTCGGCCAATCACGATAACTGTCGTCCAGCCAGACGGACACCAACTCCGCATCTGTCTCAACCATTACAATTTGCTTGGCTTTTACATCAAGTCCAAATGTATGAAACGGTGCCAGCGATCTATCTTGCAAAACCTTCATGCGTTTTATGACCTATACCTTATACTTGGGCTGCATTTTAACTGATTCATTCTCTCTTGGCAGTGTTTTCCCATGGACAAGCTTAGTTTTCATCCTCTTGAACCTCTCCGCTTCCCCCTAGTCAACCGTTTTTACAAACAGCATTACCCAGCAGGTAAAGCCAAGAAAGACGAAATCATATGGACAGGTGAAGATAACAAACAAATATGCTGCTGTGTTAGATTCAAGCTATTTGATGGTTTCCAACTCCTAACAGGAATGGTCGTCGCTCCAGAACGACGCGGTACAGGGATCGGTCGCCAACTTTTGCATGCCAGTCGTCCCCAGCAGACACTGCAGCCGTGCTACTGCTTGGCGTTCAGTTATCTTGAACAATTTTACGAGTCAGCCGGTTTTTCCAGAATTGGGGACCACGATCTTCCTGAAGCTCTCCTATCTCGCCTAGTCCGATACCGTGCAGCAGGAAAAGATCTTATCGCAATGAAATTGTAAAGATATGACGGATCTTTCAACTATCCATGCTGCAAGCAGCGTCTGATAGATTGACTCGGGGGATTTTCTGGTATAATTGCCCCCTTAATTCATCGATTACCTGAAATAGGGTCGCGTAAACGAGGCGATAATGGATTCAGCTATTGCTAACAAGCAACGCATTGAGCAGCTGCCGTGTATTGCACACAACCCAGAAGATTTAGAAACCCTTTTTGACGCCGAGTCGTTCCGAAAGCGTCTTCATCACGAAATTGGCAATGCTACGAATCGTATCTATCTCGTAGCCCTTTACCTGCAAGATGATGATGCGGGTCGTGAGATACTGACGGCACTCTACGAAGCGAAACAGGCCAGACCGGAGCTTGATATCAAAGTATTGGTAGACTGGCACCGTGCACAACGCGGCCTTATCGGCGCGGCCCAATCTGATGGCAATACTGCGGTTTATCGAGAATTCGCCTCACGCTATACCCATCAAATCCAAGTTCTTGGCGTCCCGGTCCGTAATCGTGAAGTCTTTGGTGTCCTGCACCTCAAAGGTTTTGTCATTGACGAGAAGGTGATCTATAGCGGCGCAAGCCTCAACGACGTCTATCTGGCAAAACACAACCGCTACCGCTACGATCGTTACCATGTCATTAGTAACGCAAAATTAGCAAACAGTATGGCTGAGTTTATTATCAATAATTTGGTTAATAACGATGCTGTGAATTGCCTCAGTCAGCCCCTTCGGCCTGAAACGAAGACACTGAAGGGTGCAATTAAAGCCTTCCGCCAACAACTCAGTAGGGCAAGCTACCAATACAGCCCCGACGCCATCAGCGAAATGGAAGTCGGTTTGACACCGTTGGTCGGCCTAGGTAAGCGCAAAAACACACTGAACCAGCATATCTGCACCTTAATTGCCAGTGCCCAACAAGAGCTGACTATCTGCACTCCATATTTTAACTTCCCGCGTTCGATAAGTCGGGAAGTTAAACGCGCATTGCGACGCGGTGTAAAAGTCACAATTGTAGTAGGTGATAAAACCGCCAACGACTTTTATATTCCGCCTAGCGAACCCTTTAAAACGATTGCGGGACTCCCCTATCTTTATGAAGTAAATCTGCGCCATTTCGCAAAGCAAAATGAATCAGCAATTGCACGACGTCAATTAGCCATTCATTTATGGAAAGACGGCGATAATAGTTTCCACCTCAAGGGAATTTGGGTTGACCGAACTTTCATGCTAATAACAGGTAATAACCTTAATCCTCGAGCCTGGAAACTTGATTTAGAAAACGCCATTCTCGTTAACGATAAAAATCAATTACTTGCCGAACAAAAACAGCAAGAACTGGATAGGATCCTCGAACATACCCAACTAGTGGGCAGCTACAAGTTCATAGAGAAAATCGATACATACCCGGCACAGGTAAGGAAGCTAATTAAACGCATCCGCAGGATAAAAGCTGATCATATATTGAACCAAATACTCTAAGGAGTTGAGTATGGCTATAGCCTCAATTGATGTTGATCCTCAAAAGACATTTACGCCACTATGCCCTGACGAACTGCCGGTCCATGATGGTGATACCTTAGGGGCAGCATTGAATGCGCAAGCTAAATTGGCAGATCTTCGGATCCTAACCAAAGATGCGCATCCTGCAAATGCCATCTGGGTTGTCGATAGCCATGATCACATGCTAGAGCCTCTTACATACCCCAATGCTGACCGGACGTGGGTAGCCCATGCAGTCCCAGGTACGGCAGGATTTGAAACCATTCCAGGACTTCCTAAGGTCACTGAGTATGATCATGTGATCTGGAAAGGGATCGAACCGGATCTTCATCCTTATGGTGCCTGCTATCATGATCTTCAAGAGAAACTCAGTACGGGGCTTATTGAGTGGCTATCTGCTCAAAACGTTGAGACGATAATCATTGGGGGCTTAGCAACAGATTATTGCGTCAAAACTACTGCTATGCAGCTTCAAGAAACGCAGAAATTCAAAGTCATCGTTAACCTCAGCGCATGCAGGGGAATAGCGTCAGAGACTGTCGAGGAAGCCTGTGATGCAATGTCTAAGATAGGTATTATAATCTGCTCTGATTTAGACACTATCCAGACGCACTTATAAATAAAAGATAATCCAGTATTGCTGGGTTATCTTTACATCCCAAAATCCCACCACTAAATCACTCTTCTTCCGCTAAAGCCTCATACCACGCTTGCTTTAAACTGCAATAAAGTCTTTACCAAGACACTGAGCGTCAGATAAGAATAATGACATCCCGCCAAGAATAACTATCATCCATATCCGATCTTTAAAATACTAGTCTTTGAAGGGGATACCTAGTCTTGGCTATCCAGCCGAAGGACGGACATTCAAAATTATTCAAATACAAAAAAGCCCCGCTATTTCTAGCGGGGCTTTCGAAGAAGTGGCGGAGTGGCCGGGGTCGCGCACGACTAGGGCTCAACGCGCACAGCCAGTCGGGGCTGGCCATCCAGCCGCGACCTAGAGACCGAAGGGCTCTTTAGGAGCAGTATATAGCAAAAAACCCTGTCGTTACCGACAGGGTTTCTTAATAAGTGGCGGAGCGGACGGGACTCGAACCCGCGACCCCCGGCGTGACAGGCCGGTATTCTAACCAACTGAACTACCGCTCCACACGGTGACAGAGATTTCTCTCTATCCGATACCTGTCGTTCAGAACAAGTATCTAATGTTTGAAGCCTGGCGATGTCCTACTCTCACATGGGGAGGCCCCACACTACCATCGGCGCTGTTACGTTTCACTGCTGAGTTCGGCATGGGATCAGGTGGGTCCATAACGCTATGGTCGCCAAGCAAATTCGTTTATCTGCCGCCTCTCGGCCGCAAATAGCAATCTGGGAAAGTTAACTAGTTATCTCAAGCACTGCATTCAAGTGCTCATGGAGTCCGATAAAACCCCTTGGGTGTTGTATGGTTAAGCCTCACGGGCAATTAGTACAGGTTAGCTCAACGCCTCACAGCGCTTACACACCCTGCCTATCTACGTCGTAGTCTCCAACAACCCTTCAGGATACTTAAAGTATCAGGGATGACTCATCTTGAGGCTCGCTTCCCGCTTAGATGCTTTCAGCGGTTATCGATTCCGAACTTAGCTACCGGGCAATGCGTCTGGCGACACAACCCGAACACCAGAGGTTCGTCCACTCCGGTCCTCTCGTACTAGGAGCAGCCCCTCTCAATCATCCAGCGCCCACGGCAGATAGGGACCGAACTGTCTCACGACGTTCTAAACCCAGCTCGCGTACCACTTTAAATGGCGAACAGCCATACCCTTGGGACCGACTTCAGCCCCAGGATGTGATGAGCCGACATCGAGGTGCCAAACACCGCCGTCGATATGAACTCTTGGGCGGTATCAGCCTGTTATCCCCGGAGTACCTTTTATCCGTTGAGCGATGGCCCTTCCATACAGAACCACCGGATCACTATGACCTGCTTTCGCACCTGCTCGAACCGTCATTCTCGCAGTCAAGCGGGCTTATGCCATTGCACTAACCTCACGATGTCCGACCGTGATTAGCCCACCTTCGTGCTCCTCCGTTACTCTTTGGGAGGAGACCGCCCCAGTCAAACTACCCACCAGGCACTGTCCGTACCCCCGATAAGGGGGCGACGTTAGAACATCAACACTACAAGGGTGGTATTTCAAGGACGGCTCCACAGATACTGGCGTACCTGCTTCGAAGCCTCCCACCTATCCTACACATGTAGGGTCAATGTTCAGTGCCAAGCTGTAGTAAAGGTTCACGGGGTCTTTCCGTCTAGCCGCGGGTACGCAGCATCTTCACTGCGATTTCAATTTCACTGAGTCTCGGGTGGAGACAGCGTGGCCATCATTACGCCATTCGTGCAGGTCGGAACTTACCCGACAAGGAATTTCGCTACCTTAGGACCGTTATAGTTACGGCCGCCGTTTACCGGGGCTTCGATCAAGAGCTTCGCTTGCGCTAACCCCATCAATTAACCTTCCGGCACCGGGCAGGCGTCACACCGTATACGTCATCTTTCGATTTTGCACAGTGCTGTGTTTTTAATAAACAGTTGCAGCCACCTGGTATCTGCGACTTCCGATAGCTCCATCCGCGAGGGACTTCACCGTCAGAAGCGTACCTTCTCCCGAAGTTACGGTACCATTTTGCCTAGTTCCTTCACCCGAGTTCTCTCAAGCGCCTTGGTATTCTCTACCCGACCACCTGTGTCGGTTTGGGGTACGATTCCTTGCTATCTGAAGCTTAGAGGCTTTTCCCGGAAGCATGGCATCAATGACTTCACCGCCGTAGCGGCTCGACGTCGTATCTCAGCCTTAAGATGGTCCGGATTTGCCTAAACCATCAGCCTACATACTTGAACCTGGACAACCGTCGCCAGGCCCACCTAGCCTTCTCCGTCCCCCCATCGCAATAGCAAGAAGTACGGGAATATTAACCCGTTTCCCATCGACTACGCCTTTCGGCCTCGCCTTAGGGGTCGACTCACCCTGCCCCGATTAACGTTGGACAGGAACCCTTGGTCTTCCGGCGAGGAGGTTTTTCACCCCCTTTGTCGTTACTCATGTCAGCATTCGCACTTCTGATACCTCCAGCGCCCCTTACAGGACACCTTCAGCGGCTTACAGAACGCTCCCCTACCCAATACAATAAATTGCATTGCCGCAGCTTCGGTGTATCGCTTAGCCCCGTTAAATCTTCCGCGCAGGCCGACTCGACCAGTGAGCTATTACGCTTTCTTTAAATGATGGCTGCTTCTAAGCCAACATCCTGGCTGTCTGAGCCTTCCCACATCGTTTCCCACTTAGCGATAACTTTGGGACCTTAGCTGGCGGTCTGGGTTGTTTCCCTCTCCACGACGGACGTTAGCACCCGCCGTGTGTCTCCCGGATAGTACTTACTGGTATTCGGAGTTTGCAAAGGGTTGGTAAGTCGGGATGACCCCCTAGCCTTAACAGTGCTCTACCCCCAGTAGTATTCGTCCGAGGCGCTACCTAAATAGCTTTCGGGGAGAACCAGCTATCTCCGAGTTTGATTGGCCTTTCACCCCTAGCCACAAGTCATCCGCTAATTTTTCAACATTAGTCGGTTCGGTCCTCCAGTAAGTGTTACCTCACCTTCAACCTGCCCATGGCTAGATCACTCGGTTTCGGGTCTAATCCTAGCAACTGAACGCCCAGTTAAGACTCGGTTTCCCTACGGCTCCCCTATACGGTTAACCTTGCTACTAAAATTAAGTCGCTGACCCATTATACAAAAGGTACGCAGTCACAGGACAAGCCTGCTCCTACTGCTTGTACGTACACGGTTTCAGGTTCTATTTCACTCCCCTCACAGGGGTTCTTTTCGCCTTTCCCTCACGGTACTGGTTCACTATCGGTCAGTCAGGAGTATTTAGCCTTGGAGGATGGTCCCCCCATGTTCAGACAGGATAACACGTGTCCCGTCCTACTCGATTTCACTGTAAAGGCACCGTCGGCTACGGGGCTGTCACCCTGTATCGCCACGCTTTCCAGCGTGTTCGCCTAGTGCCAATTCAACTTAAGGGCTAATCCGGTTTCGCTCGCCGCTACTGCCGGAATCTCGGTTGATTTCTTTTCCTCGGGGTACTTAGATGTTTCAGTTCCCCCGGTTCGCCTCACAATGCTATGTATTCACATTGAGATAACTGCTTATGCAGCTGGGTTTCCCCATTCGGAAATCCAAGACTCGAGTGGCTCTTACTGCCTCGTCTTGGCTTATCGCAAGTTAGTACGTCCTTCATCGCCTCTGACTGCCCAGGCATCCACCGTGTACGCTTAGTCACTTAACCATACAACCCCAAGAGGTTTCGTATGTTCAAACAACCAAGGTTGTCTATCTGAGTTGTGATAGACGTTGTTTTGCCGGACTTCTTACACAAGACACTTGAATGTGTGTTGCTTGAGAACTCGTTCCTACTCGTTAGAGTAGAAACTATAAATCAATCATTCGATTGAATTTACTAGTCAGCTTTCCAGATTGTTAAAGAGCATGCAATTCTTTCGAACCACTTTCTAATGATTTTCGGCGGCAAAAATGCGGACCCAACAAAGTCAACCTTCATTGAATCTGCGTATCCGTGCAGAAAATACTTAGAGAGTGGTGGGCGATACCGGGCTCGAACCAGTGACCCCCTGCTTGTAAGGCAGGTGCTCTCCCAACTGAGCTAATCGCCCACGATAGTTTTGATTCCTTCGCGAGAAAGAATGGTGGGTCGTGCAGGATTCGAACCTGCGACCAATTGATTAAAAGTCAACTGCTCTACCAACTGAGCTAACGACCCGTGGCGTCCCATAGGGGAGTCGAACCCCTGTTACCGCCGTGAAAGGGCGGTGTCCTAGGCCTCTAGACGAATGGGACTAAGTTTTCCGGGCTTGGGCATCCGAAACATGTTCTCTACTTTTTCGACCAGGCAATCTGTGTGGACACTGCGTCAAAAGCGCAGTCATATCGTTAAGGAGGTGATCCAGCCCCAGGTTCCCCTAGGGCTACCTTGTTACGACTTCACCCCAGTCATGAACCACACCGTGGTAAACGCCCTCCCGAAGGTTAAGCTATCTACTTCTGGTGCAGCCCACTCCCATGGTGTGACGGGCGGTGTGTACAAGGCCCGGGAACGTATTCACCGTGGCATTCTGATCCACGATTACTAGCGATTCCGACTTCATGGAGTCGAGTTGCAGACTCCAATCCGGACTACGACGTACTTTGTGGGATTCGCTCACCATCGCTGGTTGGCCGCCCTCTGTATACGCCATTGTAGCACGTGTGTAGCCCTACTCGTAAGGGCCATGATGACTTGACGTCGTCCCCACCTTCCTCCGGTTTATCACCGGCAGTCTCCCTGGAGTTCCCGCCATTACGCGCTGGCAAACAAGGATAGGGGTTGCGCTCGTTGCGGGACTTAACCCAACATTTCACAACACGAGCTGACGACAGCCATGCAGCACCTGTCTCAGAGTTCCCGAAGGCACCAATCCATCTCTGGAAAGTTCTCTGGATGTCAAGAGTAGGTAAGGTTCTTCGCGTTGCATCGAATTAAACCACATGCTCCACCGCTTGTGCGGGCCCCCGTCAATTCATTTGAGTTTTAATCTTGCGACCGTACTCCCCAGGCGGTCTACTTAACGCGTTAGCTCCGAAAGCCACTCCTCAAGGGAACAGCCTCCAAGTAGACATCGTTTACGGCGTGGACTACCAGGGTATCTAATCCTGTTTGCTCCCCACGCTTTCGCATCTGAGCGTCAGTCTTTGTCCAGGGGGCCGCCTTCGCCACCGGTATTCCTTCAGATCTCTACGCATTTCACCGCTACACCTGAAATTCTACCCCCCTCTACAAGACTCTAGCCTGCCAGTTCCAAATGCTATTCCGAGGTTGAGCCCCGGGCTTTCACATCTGGCTTAACAAGCCGCCTGCATGCGCTTTACGCCCAGTAATTCCGATTAACGCTCGCACCCTCCGTATTACCGCGGCTGCTGGCACGGAGTTAGCCGGTGCTTCTTCTGTAGGTAACGTCAAACAATGCCGCTATTAACGACACTGCCTTCCTCCCTACTGAAAGTGCTTTACAACCCGAAGGCCTTCTTCACACACGCGGCATGGCTGCATCAGGGTTTCCCCCATTGTGCAATATTCCCCACTGCTGCCTCCCGTAGGAGTCTGGACCGTGTCTCAGTTCCAGTGTGGCTGATCATCCTCTCAGACCAGCTAGGGATCGTCGCCTAGGTGAGCCGTTACCCCACCTACTAGCTAATCCCACCTGGGCCAATCTTGGCGCGAGAGGCCCGAAGGTCCCCCTCTTTGGTCCGTAGACGTTATGCGGTATTAGCCATCGTTTCCAATGGTTATCCCCCACACCAAGGCATGTTCCCAGGCATTACTCACCCGTCCGCCGCTCGTCATCTCCAAAAGCAAGCTTTTGGAATGTTACCGCTCGACTTGCATGTGTTAGGCCTGCCGCCAGCGTTCAATCTGAGCCATGATCAAACTCTTCAATTAAAGTTTTGGTGTTTCCGAAGAAACGGCTCAGTGATTACTGATAAATTGACTGTGCCGGTATTGCTACCGATTTGGTCACTCAGTTCACTGATTTAAATCTTTTGACTAAATCTTTTCACGAGTGCCCACACAGATTGCATGGTCAAATTGTTAAAGAACATTGGCTTTCCGCGCCGAGGCGCTCAAGCGAGGTGCGTATAATACGCCACACACTTTGAAAGTCAACATAAAACTCTGAGTCACCTCAAAATTCTATGGTGACTTGCTTGACTCTCAAGCAAGTGCAAATTGGAGCCTGGCGATGTCCTACTCTCACATGGGGAGGCCCCACACTACCATCGGCGCTGTTACGTTTCACTGCTGAGTTCGGCATGGGATCAGGTGGGTCCATAACGCTATGGTCGCCAAGCAAATTCGTTTATCTGCCGCCTCTCGGCCGCAAATAGCAATCTGGGAAAGTTAACTAGTTATCTCAAGCACTGTCATTCAAGTGCTCATGGAGTCCGATAAAACCCCTTGGGTGTTGTATGGTTAAGCCTCACGGGCAATTAGTACAGGTTAGCTCAACGCCTCACAGCGCTTACACACCCTGCCTATCTACGTCGTAGTCTCCAACAACCCTTCAGGATACTTAAAGTATCAGGGATGACTCATCTTGAGGCTCGCTTCCCGCTTAGATGCTTTCAGCGGTTATCGATTCCGAACTTAGCTACCGGGCAATGCGTCTGGCGACACAACCCGAACACCAGAGGTTCGTCCACTCCGGTCCTCTCGTACTAGGAGCAGCCCCTCTCAATCATCCAGCGCCCACGGCAGATAGGGACCGAACTGTCTCACGACGTTCTAAACCCAGCTCGCGTACCACTTTAAATGGCGAACAGCCATACCCTTGGGACCGACTTCAGCCCCAGGATGTGATGAGCCGACATCGAGGTGCCAAACACCGCCGTCGATATGAACTCTTGGGCGGTATCAGCCTGTTATCCCCGGAGTACCTTTTATCCGTTGAGCGATGGCCCTTCCATACAGAACCACCGGATCACTATGACCTGCTTTCGCACCTGCTCGAACCGTCATTCTCGCAGTCAAGCGGGCTTATGCCATTGCACTAACCTCACGATGTCCGACCGTGATTAGCCCACCTTCGTGCTCCTCCGTTACTCTTTGGGAGGAGACCGCCCCAGTCAAACTACCCACCAGGCACTGTCCGTACCCCCGATAAGGGGGCGACGTTAGAACATCAACACTACAAGGGTGGTATTTCAAGGACGGCTCCACAGATACTGGCGTACCTGCTTCGAAGCCTCCCACCTATCCTACACATGTAGGGTCAATGTTCAGTGCCAAGCTGTAGTAAAGGTTCACGGGGTCTTTCCGTCTAGCCGCGGGTACGCAGCATCTTCACTGCGATTTCAATTTCACTGAGTCTCGGGTGGAGACAGCGTGGCCATCATTACGCCATTCGTGCAGGTCGGAACTTACCCGACAAGGAATTTCGCTACCTTAGGACCGTTATAGTTACGGCCGCCGTTTACCGGGGCTTCGATCAAGAGCTTCGCTTGCGCTAACCCCATCAATTAACCTTCCGGCACCGGGCAGGCGTCACACCGTATACGTCATCTTTCGATTTTGCACAGTGCTGTGTTTTTAATAAACAGTTGCAGCCACCTGGTATCTGCGACTTCCGATAGCTCCATCCGCGAGGGACTTCACCGTCAGAAGCGTACCTTCTCCCGAAGTTACGGTACCATTTTGCCTAGTTCCTTCACCCGAGTTCTCTCAAGCGCCTTGGTATTCTCTACCCGACCACCTGTGTCGGTTTGGGGTACGATTCCTTGCTATCTGAAGCTTAGAGGCTTTTCCCGGAAGCATGGCATCAATGACTTCAGCACCGTAGTGCCTCGACGTCGTATCTCAGCCTTGAGATGGTCCGGATTTGCCTAAACCATCAGCCTACATACTTGAACCTGGACAACCGTCGCCAGGCCCACCTAGCCTTCTCCGTCCCCCCATCGCAATAGCAAGAAGTACGGGAATATTAACCCGTTTCCCATCGACTACGCCTTTCGGCCTCGCCTTAGGGGTCGACTCACCCTGCCCCGATTAACGTTGGACAGGAACCCTTGGTCTTCCGGCGAGGAGGTTTTTCACCCCCTTTGTCGTTACTCATGTCAGCATTCGCACTTCTGATACCTCCAGCGCCCCTTACAGGACACCTTCAGCGGCTTACAGAACGCTCCCCTACCCAATACAATAAATTGCATTGCCGCAGCTTCGGTGTATCGCTTAGCCCCGTTAAATCTTCCGCGCAGGCCGACTCGACCAGTGAGCTATTACGCTTTCTTTAAATGATGGCTGCTTCTAAGCCAACATCCTGGCTGTCTGAGCCTTCCCACATCGTTTCCCACTTAGCGATAACTTTGGGACCTTAGCTGGCGGTCTGGGTTGTTTCCCTCTCCACGACGGACGTTAGCACCCGCCGTGTGTCTCCCGGATAGTACTTACTGGTATTCGGAGTTTGCAAAGGGTTGGTAAGTCGGGATGACCCCCTAGCCTTAACAGTGCTCTACCCCCAGTAGTATTCGTCCGAGGCGCTACCTAAATAGCTTTCGGGGAGAACCAGCTATCTCCGAGTTTGATTGGCCTTTCACCCCTAGCCACAAGTCATCCGCTAATTTTTCAACATTAGTCGGTTCGGTCCTCCAGTAAGTGTTACCTCACCTTCAACCTGCCCATGGCTAGATCACTCGGTTTCGGGTCTAATCCTAGCAACTGAACGCCCAGTTAAGACTCGGTTTCCCTACGGCTCCCCTATACGGTTAACCTTGCTACTAAAATTAAGTCGCTGACCCATTATACAAAAGGTACGCAGTCACAGGACAAGCCTGCTCCTACTGCTTGTACGTACACGGTTTCAGGTTCTATTTCACTCCCCTCACAGGGGTTCTTTTCGCCTTTCCCTCACGGTACTGGTTCACTATCGGTCAGTCAGGAGTATTTAGCCTTGGAGGATGGTCCCCCCATGTTCAGACAGGATAACACGTGTCCCGTCCTACTCGATTTCACTGTAAAGGCACCGTCGGCTACGGGGCTGTCACCCTGTATCGCCACGCTTTCCAGCGTGTTCGCCTAGTGCCAATTCAACTTAAGGGCTAATCCGGTTTCGCTCGCCGCTACTGCCGGAATCTCGGTTGATTTCTTTTCCTCGGGGTACTTAGATGTTTCAGTTCCCCCGGTTCGCCTCACAATGCTATGTATTCACATTGAGATAACTGCTTATGCAGCTGGGTTTCCCCATTCGGAAATCCAAGACTCGAGTGGCTCTTACTGCCTCGTCTTGGCTTATCGCAAGTTAGTACGTCCTTCATCGCCTCTGACTGCCCAGGCATCCACCGTGTACGCTTAGTCACTTAACCATACAACCCCAAGAGGTTTCGTATGTTCAAACAACCAAGGTTGTCTATCTGAGTTGTGATAGACGTTGTTTTGCCGGACTTCTTACACAAGACACTTGAATGTGTGTTGCTTGAGAACTCGTTCCTACTCGTTAGAGTAGAAACTATAAATCAATCATTCGATTGAATTTACTAGTCAGCTTTCCAGATTGTTAAAGAGCATGCAATTCTTTCGAACCACTTTCTAATGATTTTCGGCGGCAAAAATGCGGACCCAACAAAGTCAACCTTCATTGAATCTGCGTATCCGTGCAGAAAATACTTAGAGAGTGGTGGGCGATACCGGGCTCGAACCAGTGACCCCCTGCTTGTAAGGCAGGTGCTCTCCCAACTGAGCTAATCGCCCACGATAGTTTTGATTCCTTCGCGAGAAAGAATGGTGGGTCGTGCAGGATTCGAACCTGCGACCAATTGATTAAAAGTCAACTGCTCTACCAACTGAGCTAACGACCCGTGGCGTCCCATAGGGGAGTCGAACCCCTGTTACCGCCGTGAAAGGGCGGTGTCCTAGGCCTCTAGACGAATGGGACTAAGTTTTCCGGGCTTGGGCATCCGAAACATGTTCTCTACTTTTTCGACCAGGCAATCTGTGTGGACACTGCGTCAAAAGCGCAGTCATATCGTTAAGGAGGTGATCCAGCCCCAGGTTCCCCTAGGGCTACCTTGTTACGACTTCACCCCAGTCATGAACCACACCGTGGTAAACGCCCTCCCGAAGGTTAAGCTATCTACTTCTGGTGCAGCCCACTCCCATGGTGTGACGGGCGGTGTGTACAAGGCCCGGGAACGTATTCACCGTGGCATTCTGATCCACGATTACTAGCGATTCCGACTTCATGGAGTCGAGTTGCAGACTCCAATCCGGACTACGACGTACTTTGTGGGATTCGCTCACCATCGCTGGTTGGCCGCCCTCTGTATACGCCATTGTAGCACGTGTGTAGCCCTACTCGTAAGGGCCATGATGACTTGACGTCGTCCCCACCTTCCTCCGGTTTATCACCGGCAGTCTCCCTGGAGTTCCCGCCATTACGCGCTGGCAAACAAGGATAGGGGTTGCGCTCGTTGCGGGACTTAACCCAACATTTCACAACACGAGCTGACGACAGCCATGCAGCACCTGTCTCAGAGTTCCCGAAGGCACCAATCCATCTCTGGAAAGTTCTCTGGATGTCAAGAGTAGGTAAGGTTCTTCGCGTTGCATCGAATTAAACCACATGCTCCACCGCTTGTGCGGGCCCCCGTCAATTCATTTGAGTTTTAATCTTGCGACCGTACTCCCCAGGCGGTCTACTTAACGCGTTAGCTCCGAAAGCCACTCCTCAAGGGAACAGCCTCCAAGTAGACATCGTTTACGGCGTGGACTACCAGGGTATCTAATCCTGTTTGCTCCCCACGCTTTCGCATCTGAGCGTCAGTCTTTGTCCAGGGGGCCGCCTTCGCCACCGGTATTCCTTCAGATCTCTACGCATTTCACCGCTACACCTGAAATTCTACCCCCCTCTACAAGACTCTAGCCTGCCAGTTCCAAATGCTATTCCGAGGTTGAGCCCCGGGCTTTCACATCTGGCTTAACAAGCCGCCTGCATGCGCTTTACGCCCAGTAATTCCGATTAACGCTCGCACCCTCCGTATTACCGCGGCTGCTGGCACGGAGTTAGCCGGTGCTTCTTCTGTAGGTAACGTCAAACAATGCCGCTATTAACGACACTGCCTTCCTCCCTACTGAAAGTGCTTTACAACCCGAAGGCCTTCTTCACACACGCGGCATGGCTGCATCAGGGTTTCCCCCATTGTGCAATATTCCCCACTGCTGCCTCCCGTAGGAGTCTGGACCGTGTCTCAGTTCCAGTGTGGCTGATCATCCTCTCAGACCAGCTAGGGATCGTCGCCTAGGTGAGCCGTTACCCCACCTACTAGCTAATCCCACCTGGGCCAATCTTGGCGCGAGAGGCCCGAAGGTCCCCCTCTTTGGTCCGTAGACGTTATGCGGTATTAGCCATCGTTTCCAATGGTTATCCCCCACACCAAGGCATGTTCCCAGGCATTACTCACCCGTCCGCCGCTCGTCATCTCCAAAAGCAAGCTTTTGGAATGTTACCGCTCGACTTGCATGTGTTAGGCCTGCCGCCAGCGTTCAATCTGAGCCATGATCAAACTCTTCAATTAAAGTTTTGGTGTTTCCGAAGAAACGGCTCAGTGATTACTGATAAATTGACTGTGCCGGTATTGCTACCGATTTGGTCACTCAGTTCACTGATTTAAATCTTTTGACTAAATCTTTTCACGAGTGCCCACACAGATTGCATGGTCAAATTGTTAAAGAACATTGGCTTTCCGCGCCGAGGCGCTCAAGCGAGGTGCGTATAATACGCCACACACTTTGAAAGTCAACATAAAACTCTGAGTCACCTCAAAATTCTATGGTGACTTGCTTGACTCTCAAGCAAGTGCAAATTGGAGCCTGGCGATGTCCTACTCTCACATGGGGAGGCCCCACACTACCATCGGCGCTGTTACGTTTCACTGCTGAGTTCGGCATGGGATCAGGTGGGTCCATAACGCTATGGTCGCCAAGCAAATTCGTTTATCTGCCGCCTCTCGGCCGCAAATAGCAATCTGGGAAAGTTAACTAGTTATCTCAAGCACTGTCATTCAAGTGCTCATGGAGTCCGATAAAACCCCTTGGGTGTTGTATGGTTAAGCCTCACGGGCAATTAGTACAGGTTAGCTCAACGCCTCACAGCGCTTACACACCCTGCCTATCTACGTCGTAGTCTCCAACAACCCTTCAGGATACTTAAAGTATCAGGGATGACTCATCTTGAGGCTCGCTTCCCGCTTAGATGCTTTCAGCGGTTATCGATTCCGAACTTAGCTACCGGGCAATGCGTCTGGCGACACAACCCGAACACCAGAGGTTCGTCCACTCCGGTCCTCTCGTACTAGGAGCAGCCCCTCTCAATCATCCAGCGCCCACGGCAGATAGGGACCGAACTGTCTCACGACGTTCTAAACCCAGCTCGCGTACCACTTTAAATGGCGAACAGCCATACCCTTGGGACCGACTTCAGCCCCAGGATGTGATGAGCCGACATCGAGGTGCCAAACACCGCCGTCGATATGAACTCTTGGGCGGTATCAGCCTGTTATCCCCGGAGTACCTTTTATCCGTTGAGCGATGGCCCTTCCATACAGAACCACCGGATCACTATGACCTGCTTTCGCACCTGCTCGAACCGTCATTCTCGCAGTCAAGCGGGCTTATGCCATTGCACTAACCTCACGATGTCCGACCGTGATTAGCCCACCTTCGTGCTCCTCCGTTACTCTTTGGGAGGAGACCGCCCCAGTCAAACTACCCACCAGGCACTGTCCGTACCCCCGATAAGGGGGCGACGTTAGAACATCAACACTACAAGGGTGGTATTTCAAGGACGGCTCCACAGATACTGGCGTACCTGCTTCGAAGCCTCCCACCTATCCTACACATGTAGGGTCAATGTTCAGTGCCAAGCTGTAGTAAAGGTTCACGGGGTCTTTCCGTCTAGCCGCGGGTACGCAGCATCTTCACTGCGATTTCAATTTCACTGAGTCTCGGGTGGAGACAGCGTGGCCATCATTACGCCATTCGTGCAGGTCGGAACTTACCCGACAAGGAATTTCGCTACCTTAGGACCGTTATAGTTACGGCCGCCGTTTACCGGGGCTTCGATCAAGAGCTTCGCTTGCGCTAACCCCATCAATTAACCTTCCGGCACCGGGCAGGCGTCACACCGTATACGTCATCTTTCGATTTTGCACAGTGCTGTGTTTTTAATAAACAGTTGCAGCCACCTGGTATCTGCGACTTCCGATAGCTCCATCCGCGAGGGACTTCACCGTCAGAAGCGTACCTTCTCCCGAAGTTACGGTACCATTTTGCCTAGTTCCTTCACCCGAGTTCTCTCAAGCGCCTTGGTATTCTCTACCCGACCACCTGTGTCGGTTTGGGGTACGATTCCTTGCTATCTGAAGCTTAGAGGCTTTTCCCGGAAGCATGGCATCAATGACTTCAGCACCGTAGTGCCTCGACATCGTATCTCAGCCTTGAGATGGTCCGGATTTGCCTAAACCATCAGCCTACATACTTGAACCTGGACAACCGTCGCCAGGCCCACCTAGCCTTCTCCGTCCCCCCATCGCAATAGCAAGAAGTACGGGAATATTAACCCGTTTCCCATCGACTACGCCTTTCGGCCTCGCCTTAGGGGTCGACTCACCCTGCCCCGATTAACGTTGGACAGGAACCCTTGGTCTTCCGGCGAGGAGGTTTTTCACCCCCTTTGTCGTTACTCATGTCAGCATTCGCACTTCTGATACCTCCAGCGCCCCTTACAGGACACCTTCAGCGGCTTACAGAACGCTCCCCTACCCAATACAATAAATTGCATTGCCGCAGCTTCGGTGTATCGCTTAGCCCCGTTAAATCTTCCGCGCAGGCCGACTCGACCAGTGAGCTATTACGCTTTCTTTAAATGATGGCTGCTTCTAAGCCAACATCCTGGCTGTCTGAGCCTTCCCACATCGTTTCCCACTTAGCGATAACTTTGGGACCTTAGCTGGCGGTCTGGGTTGTTTCCCTCTCCACGACGGACGTTAGCACCCGCCGTGTGTCTCCCGGATAGTACTTACTGGTATTCGGAGTTTGCAAAGGGTTGGTAAGTCGGGATGACCCCCTAGCCTTAACAGTGCTCTACCCCCAGTAGTATTCGTCCGAGGCGCTACCTAAATAGCTTTCGGGGAGAACCAGCTATCTCCGAGTTTGATTGGCCTTTCACCCCTAGCCACAAGTCATCCGCTAATTTTTCAACATTAGTCGGTTCGGTCCTCCAGTAAGTGTTACCTCACCTTCAACCTGCCCATGGCTAGATCACTCGGTTTCGGGTCTAATCCTAGCAACTGAACGCCCAGTTAAGACTCGGTTTCCCTACGGCTCCCCTATACGGTTAACCTTGCTACTAAAATTAAGTCGCTGACCCATTATACAAAAGGTACGCAGTCACAGGACAAGCCTGCTCCTACTGCTTGTACGTACACGGTTTCAGGTTCTATTTCACTCCCCTCACAGGGGTTCTTTTCGCCTTTCCCTCACGGTACTGGTTCACTATCGGTCAGTCAGGAGTATTTAGCCTTGGAGGATGGTCCCCCCATGTTCAGACAGGATAACACGTGTCCCGTCCTACTCGATTTCACTGTAAAGGCACCGTCGGCTACGGGGCTGTCACCCTGTATCGCCACGCTTTCCAGCGTGTTCGCCTAGTGCCAATTCAACTTAAGGGCTAATCCGGTTTCGCTCGCCGCTACTGCCGGAATCTCGGTTGATTTCTTTTCCTCGGGGTACTTAGATGTTTCAGTTCCCCCGGTTCGCCTCACAATGCTATGTATTCACATTGAGATAACTGCTTATGCAGCTGGGTTTCCCCATTCGGAAATCCAAGACTCGAGTGGCTCTTACTGCCTCGTCTTGGCTTATCGCAAGTTAGTACGTCCTTCATCGCCTCTGACTGCCCAGGCATCCACCGTGTACGCTTAGTCACTTAACCATACAACCCCAAGAGGTTTCGTATGTTCAAACAACCAAGGTTGTCTATCTGAGTTGTGATAGACGTTGTTTTGCCGGACTTCTTACACAAGACACTTGAATGTGTGTTGCTTGAGAACTCGTTCCTACTCGTTAGAGTAGAAACTATAAATCAATCATTCGATTGAATTTACTAGTCAGCTTTCCAGATTGTTAAAGAGCATGCAATTCTTTCGAACCACTTTCTAATGATTTTCGGCGGCAAAAATGCGGACCCAACAAAGTCAACCTTCATTGAATCTGCGTATCCGTGCAGAAAATACTTAGAGAGTGGTGGGCGATACCGGGCTCGAACCAGTGACCCCCTGCTTGTAAGGCAGGTGCTCTCCCAACTGAGCTAATCGCCCACGATAGTTTTGATTCCTTCGCGAGAAAGAATGGTGGGTCGTGCAGGATTCGAACCTGCGACCAATTGATTAAAAGTCAACTGCTCTACCAACTGAGCTAACGACCCGTGGCGTCCCATAGGGGAGTCGAACCCCTGTTACCGCCGTGAAAGGGCGGTGTCCTAGGCCTCTAGACGAATGGGACTAAGTTTTTCCGGGCTTGGGCACCCGAAACATGTTCTCTACTTTTTCGACCAGGCAATCTGTGTGGACACTGCGTCAAAAGCGCAGTCATATCGTTAAGGAGGTGATCCAGCCCCAGGTTCCCCTAGGGCTACCTTGTTACGACTTCACCCCAGTCATGAACCACACCGTGGTAAACGCCCTCCCGAAGGTTAAGCTATCTACTTCTGGTGCAGCCCACTCCCATGGTGTGACGGGCGGTGTGTACAAGGCCCGGGAACGTATTCACCGTGGCATTCTGATCCACGATTACTAGCGATTCCGACTTCATGGAGTCGAGTTGCAGACTCCAATCCGGACTACGACGTACTTTGTGGGATTCGCTCACCATCGCTGGTTGGCCGCCCTCTGTATACGCCATTGTAGCACGTGTGTAGCCCTACTCGTAAGGGCCATGATGACTTGACGTCGTCCCCACCTTCCTCCGGTTTATCACCGGCAGTCTCCCTGGAGTTCCCACCATTACGTGCTGGCAAACAAGGATAGGGGTTGCGCTCGTTGCGGGACTTAACCCAACATTTCACAACACGAGCTGACGACAGCCATGCAGCACCTGTCTCAGAGTTCCCGAAGGCACCAATCCATCTCTGGAAAGTTCTCTGGATGTCAAGAGTAGGTAAGGTTCTTCGCGTTGCATCGAATTAAACCACATGCTCCACCGCTTGTGCGGGCCCCCGTCAATTCATTTGAGTTTTAATCTTGCGACCGTACTCCCCAGGCGGTCTACTTAACGCGTTAGCTCCGAAAGCCACTCCTCAAGGGAACAGCCTCCAAGTAGACATCGTTTACGGCGTGGACTACCAGGGTATCTAATCCTGTTTGCTCCCCACGCTTTCGCATCTGAGCGTCAGTCTTTGTCCAGGGGGCCGCCTTCGCCACCGGTATTCCTTCAGATCTCTACGCATTTCACCGCTACACCTGAAATTCTACCCCCCTCTACAAGACTCTAGCCTGCCAGTTCCAAATGCTATTCCGAGGTTGAGCCCCGGGCTTTCACATCTGGCTTAACAAGCCGCCTGCATGCGCTTTACGCCCAGTAATTCCGATTAACGCTCGCACCCTCCGTATTACCGCGGCTGCTGGCACGGAGTTAGCCGGTGCTTCTTCTGTAGGTAACGTCAAACAATGCCGCTATTAACGACACTGCCTTCCTCCCTACTGAAAGTGCTTTACAACCCGAAGGCCTTCTTCACACACGCGGCATGGCTGCATCAGGGTTTCCCCCATTGTGCAATATTCCCCACTGCTGCCTCCCGTAGGAGTCTGGACCGTGTCTCAGTTCCAGTGTGGCTGATCATCCTCTCAGACCAGCTAGGGATCGTCGCCTAGGTGAGCCGTTACCCCACCTACTAGCTAATCCCACCTGGGCCAATCTTGGCGCGAGAGGCCCGAAGGTCCCCCTCTTTGGTCCGTAGACGTTATGCGGTATTAGCCATCGTTTCCAATGGTTATCCCCCACACCAAGGCATGTTCCCAGGCATTACTCACCCGTCCGCCGCTCGTCATCTCCAAAAGCAAGCTTTTGGAATGTTACCGCTCGACTTGCATGTGTTAGGCCTGCCGCCAGCGTTCAATCTGAGCCATGATCAAACTCTTCAATTAAAGTTTTGGTGTTTCCGAAGAAACGGCTCAGTGATTACTGATAAATTGACTGTGCCGGTATTGCTACCGATTTGGTCACTCAGTTCACTGATTTAAATCTTTTGACTAAATCTTTTGACTAAATCTTTTCACGAGTGCCCACACAGATTGCATGGTCAAATTGTTAAAGAACGTTGACTATCAATGCGTTAGCGCGTTGCGCTTCAGCAAGTCAGGTGGCGTATAATACGCTTTTCTGATATCCAGTCAAGACAAAACTTTCATCTTTTTTGCCACTTGGCGAGAAAGTGAAAACCTTCTGTTGACTCCGCTCACATTGCAACCAGCCGGAGCGAAAGAAAAGCCCGTTGTAGCCAACGGGCTTCCTAAATTTTGAGCCTGGCGATGTCCTACTCTCACATGGGGAGGCCCCACACTACCATCGGCGCTGTTACGTTTCACTGCTGAGTTCGGCATGGGATCAGGTGGGTCCATAACGCTATGGTCGCCAAGCAAATTCGTTTATCTGCCGCCTCTCGGCCGCAAATAGCAATCTGGGAAAGTTAACTAGTTATCTCAAGCACTGTCATTCAAGTGCTCATGGAGTCCGATAAAACCCCTTGGGTGTTGTATGGTTAAGCCTCACGGGCAATTAGTACAGGTTAGCTCAACGCCTCACAGCGCTTACACACCCTGCCTATCTACGTCGTAGTCTCCAACAACCCTTCAGGATACTTAAAGTATCAGGGATGACTCATCTTGAGGCTCGCTTCCCGCTTAGATGCTTTCAGCGGTTATCGATTCCGAACTTAGCTACCGGGCAATGCGTCTGGCGACACAACCCGAACACCAGAGGTTCGTCCACTCCGGTCCTCTCGTACTAGGAGCAGCCCCTCTCAATCATCCAGCGCCCACGGCAGATAGGGACCGAACTGTCTCACGACGTTCTAAACCCAGCTCGCGTACCACTTTAAATGGCGAACAGCCATACCCTTGGGACCGACTTCAGCCCCAGGATGTGATGAGCCGACATCGAGGTGCCAAACACCGCCGTCGATATGAACTCTTGGGCGGTATCAGCCTGTTATCCCCGGAGTACCTTTTATCCGTTGAGCGATGGCCCTTCCATACAGAACCACCGGATCACTATGACCTGCTTTCGCACCTGCTCGAACCGTCATTCTCGCAGTCAAGCGGGCTTATGCCATTGCACTAACCTCACGATGTCCGACCGTGATTAGCCCACCTTCGTGCTCCTCCGTTACTCTTTGGGAGGAGACCGCCCCAGTCAAACTACCCACCAGGCACTGTCCGTACCCCCGATAAGGGGGCGACGTTAGAACATCAACACTACAAGGGTGGTATTTCAAGGACGGCTCCACAGATACTGGCGTACCTGCTTCGAAGCCTCCCACCTATCCTACACATGTAGGGTCAATGTTCAGTGCCAAGCTGTAGTAAAGGTTCACGGGGTCTTTCCGTCTAGCCGCGGGTACGCAGCATCTTCACTGCGATTTCAATTTCACTGAGTCTCGGGTGGAGACAGCGTGGCCATCATTACGCCATTCGTGCAGGTCGGAACTTACCCGACAAGGAATTTCGCTACCTTAGGACCGTTATAGTTACGGCCGCCGTTTACCGGGGCTTCGATCAAGAGCTTCGCTTGCGCTAACCCCATCAATTAACCTTCCGGCACCGGGCAGGCGTCACACCGTATACGTCATCTTTCGATTTTGCACAGTGCTGTGTTTTTAATAAACAGTTGCAGCCACCTGGTATCTGCGACTTCCGATAGCTCCATCCGCGAGGGACTTCACCGTCAGAAGCGTACCTTCTCCCGAAGTTACGGTACCATTTTGCCTAGTTCCTTCACCCGAGTTCTCTCAAGCGCCTTGGTATTCTCTACCCGACCACCTGTGTCGGTTTGGGGTACGATTCCTTGCTATCTGAAGCTTAGAGGCTTTTCCCGGAAGCATGGCATCAATGACTTCAGCACCGTAGTGCCTCGACGTCGTATCTCAGCCTTGAGATGGTCCGGATTTGCCTAAACCATCAGCCTACATACTTGAACCTGGACAACCGTCGCCAGGCCCACCTAGCCTTCTCCGTCCCCCCATCGCAATAGCAAGAAGTACGGGAATATTAACCCGTTTCCCATCGACTACGCCTTTCGGCCTCGCCTTAGGGGTCGACTCACCCTGCCCCGATTAACGTTGGACAGGAACCCTTGGTCTTCCGGCGAGGAGGTTTTTCACCCCCTTTGTCGTTACTCATGTCAGCATTCGCACTTCTGATACCTCCAGCGCCCCTTACAGGACACCTTCAGCGGCTTACAGAACGCTCCCCTACCCAATGTGAACAAGTCACATTGCCGCAGCTTCGGTGTATCGCTTAGCCCCGTTAAATCTTCCGCGCAGGCCGACTCGACCAGTGAGCTATTACGCTTTCTTTAAATGATGGCTGCTTCTAAGCCAACATCCTGGCTGTCTGAGCCTTCCCACATCGTTTCCCACTTAGCGATAACTTTGGGACCTTAGCTGGCGGTCTGGGTTGTTTCCCTCTCCACGACGGACGTTAGCACCCGCCGTGTGTCTCCCGGATAGTACTTACTGGTATTCGGAGTTTGCAAAGGGTTGGTAAGTCGGGATGACCCCCTAGCCTTAACAGTGCTCTACCCCCAGTAGTATTCGTCCGAGGCGCTACCTAAATAGCTTTCGGGGAGAACCAGCTATCTCCGAGTTTGATTGGCCTTTCACCCCTAGCCACAAGTCATCCGCTAATTTTTCAACATTAGTCGGTTCGGTCCTCCAGTAAGTGTTACCTCACCTTCAACCTGCCCATGGCTAGATCACTCGGTTTCGGGTCTAATCCTAGCAACTGAACGCCCAGTTAAGACTCGGTTTCCCTACGGCTCCCCTATACGGTTAACCTTGCTACTAAAATTAAGTCGCTGACCCATTATACAAAAGGTACGCAGTCACAGGACAAGCCTGCTCCTACTGCTTGTACGTACACGGTTTCAGGTTCTATTTCACTCCCCTCACAGGGGTTCTTTTCGCCTTTCCCTCACGGTACTGGTTCACTATCGGTCAGTCAGGAGTATTTAGCCTTGGAGGATGGTCCCCCCATGTTCAGACAGGATAACACGTGTCCCGTCCTACTCGATTTCACTGTAAAGGCACCGTCGGCTACGGGGCTGTCACCCTGTATCGCCACGCTTTCCAGCGTGTTCGCCTAGTGCCAATTCAACTTAAGGGCTAATCCGGTTTCGCTCGCCGCTACTGCCGGAATCTCGGTTGATTTCTTTTCCTCGGGGTACTTAGATGTTTCAGTTCCCCCGGTTCGCCTCACAATGCTATGTATTCACATTGAGATAACTGCTTATGCAGCTGGGTTTCCCCATTCGGAAATCCAAGACTCGAGTGGCTCTTACTGCCTCGTCTTGGCTTATCGCAAGTTAGTACGTCCTTCATCGCCTCTGACTGCCCAGGCATCCACCGTGTACGCTTAGTCACTTAACCATACAACCCCAAGAGGTTTCGTATGTTCAAACAACCAAGGTTGTCTATCTGAGTTGTGATAGACGTTGTTTTGCCGGACTTCTTACACAAGACACTTGAATGTGTGTTGCTTGAGAACTCGTTCCTACTCGTTAGAGTAGAAACTATAAATCAATCGTTCGATTGAATTTACTAGTCAGCTTTCCAGATTGTTAAAGAGCATAACGCAAAAGCGTTAATCAATAACGGGTGTTATTGATTAGCACTCTTGCCTGTTCCAAAACCATTTCACCAAGCAATCTGTGTGGACACTGCGTCAAAAGCGCAGTCATATCGTTAAGGAGGTGATCCAGCCCCAGGTTCCCCTAGGGCTACCTTGTTACGACTTCACCCCAGTCATGAACCACACCGTGGTAAACGCCCCCCCGAAGGTTAAGCTATCTACTTCTGGTGCAGCCCACTCCCATGGTGTGACGGGCGGTGTGTACAAGGCCCGGGAACGTATTCACCGTGGCATTCTGATCCACGATTACTAGCGATTCCGACTTCATGGAGTCGAGTTGCAGACTCCAATCCGGACTACGACGTACTTTGTGGGATTCGCTCACCATCGCTGGTTGGCCGCCCTCTGTATACGCCATTGTAGCACGTGTGTAGCCCTACTCGTAAGGGCCATGATGACTTGACGTCGTCCCCACCTTCCTCCGGTTTATCACCGGCAGTCTCCCTGGAGTTCCCGCCATTACGCGCTGGCAAACAAGGATAGGGGTTGCGCTCGTTGCGGGACTTAACCCAACATTTCACAACACGAGCTGACGACAGCCATGCAGCACCTGTCTCAGAGTTCCCGAAGGCACCAATCCATCTCTGGAAAGTTCTCTGGATGTCAAGAGTAGGTAAGGTTCTTCGCGTTGCATCGAATTAAACCACATGCTCCACCGCTTGTGCGGGCCCCCGTCAATTCATTTGAGTTTTAATCTTGCGACCGTACTCCCCAGGCGGTCTACTTAACGCGTTAGCTCCGAAAGCCACTCCTCAAGGGAACAGCCTCCAAGTAGACATCGTTTACGGCGTGGACTACCAGGGTATCTAATCCTGTTTGCTCCCCACGCTTTCGCATCTGAGCGTCAGTCTTTGTCCAGGGGGCCGCCTTCGCCACCGGTATTCCTTCAGATCTCTACGCATTTCACCGCTACACCTGAAATTCTACCCCCCTCTACAAGACTCTAGCCTGCCAGTTCCAAATGCTATTCCGAGGTTGAGCCCCGGGCTTTCACATCTGGCTTAACAAGCCGCCTGCATGCGCTTTACGCCCAGTAATTCCGATTAACGCTCGCACCCTCCGTATTACCGCGGCTGCTGGCACGGAGTTAGCCGGTGCTTCTTCTGTAGGTAACGTCAAACAATGCCGCTATTAACGACACTGCCTTCCTCCCTACTGAAAGTGCTTTACAACCCGAAGGCCTTCTTCACACACGCGGCATGGCTGCATCAGGGTTTCCCCCATTGTGCAATATTCCCCACTGCTGCCTCCCGTAGGAGTCTGGACCGTGTCTCAGTTCCAGTGTGGCTGATCATCCTCTCAGACCAGCTAGGGATCGTCGCCTAGGTGAGCCGTTACCCCACCTACTAGCTAATCCCACCTGGGCCAATCTTGGCGCGAGAGGCCCGAAGGTCCCCCTCTTTGGTCCGTAGACGTTATGCGGTATTAGCCATCGTTTCCAATGGTTATCCCCCACACCAAGGCATGTTCCCAGGCATTACTCACCCGTCCGCCGCTCGTCATCTCCAAAAGCAAGCTTTTGGAATGTTACCGCTCGACTTGCATGTGTTAGGCCTGCCGCCAGCGTTCAATCTGAGCCATGATCAAACTCTTCAATTAAAGTTTTTGTGTTTCCGAAGAAACGACTCAGTGATTACTGATTTTCTTGTTTCCACTTTTTATAAAAAAGCAGAACCAAAAAGAATTGACTGTGGATACTAAAAGTATCAATGGTCACTCAGTTCACTGATTTAAATCTTTTGACTAAATCTTTTCACGAGTGCCCACACAGATTGCATGGTCAAATTGTTAAAGAACAATACCGACACCGTATTCACTGGCTGCCTTAGCTGCCGTATTCCGTGTCAGTGAGGCGGCATTATAGAGACTTCGCGCACACTGACAAGGCTTTTTTCCAAAAAAAATTCCGCCTGCTGGTTATTTCAGCTAATGTGAGAAAAACGGTTTCAAATTCAACATTAGAGCACCGTCACATTCACTTTCTGGCATTTCCAAGTCGATGAAAGTAATATCAATGTGACTCTGTTGTTAAAATGACCAGTAACGCCTTCTCTATCCTATGATGATGTAGTTGATTATGAAATTATCCAAACAAACCTTATTTCCGGTGCTAGTTATTGCCATTGTTGGAGGCATCATCTTTAGCTTCCTCCCTTTCTCACCTGGCATTGCTTTCGCACTCGGGGCATTTTGCACCGCTCTTATACTCCCTCTTATCCCTGGGGTCCCATTGGGCGATACTGACCAAGAAGAGTCAGGAAAAACAGCCAGTCGTACTTTGTACGTTGGCAACCTTCCTTACCGTGCTAATGAAAGCGAAGTCAAACAACTGTTTGCACAATATGGTGAGGTCTTTGCTGTTCGCTTGATGAAAGACAAGCGAACCGGCAAACGACGAGGATTTGGTTTTGTTGTGATGAACAGCAATGATGCCGAAATGGCCATTGAGCAACTAAACAATAAAGAATACGGACAACGCACACTGAAAGTCCGTGAAGCCAACGAACCTAAGAGCGGCGACGAGGAAAATTCAGAGAACGGCTCTGTGTAAAACCCAACGTACGCAAACTCTGTTTCAGTGTTGCCGGTATGTCGGCAGCACTGAAATAAGCATGGTTATTTCCAGAGCCGACATTTTCAGACGCCCCCAATAAGGTTCTCACTCTATTCGCAATGGCTTTACCCGAGTCAACAATCTGTACTGATTGTTCGAAAGCCTGCGTGATCTCTGTCTTGATTAAAGGGAAATGCGTACATCCCAATATTATCGTATCTACCCGTCCCTGCCATGGCTGCAAAATCCTACGTAGCTCATCCATATCAATAGGCTCTCTTCGCAACTTTTGCTCTGCCATTTCAACCAAGCGTGTCGAACCCAATCGAAGTACCTCACAATCACTGGCGAAATCTGCAATCAAGGTATCCGTGTACTGGCGTCTAACCGTTGCTGGCGTGGCAAGTAGTCCCAGTACTTTCTGCTGACTCAGTTGCGCTGCGGGTTTTATCGCCGGTACGACGCCAACAACTGGAATAGCCAACACGGATCGCAGAGCCGGCAATACAACAGTACTGGCCGTATTGCAGGCAACCACTACCAAATCAGCTTGGTAACCCGCTACCAATTCCGACACGATATGAAGTGTCCGTTCAATCAGCTCAGACTCCGGCAATTCACCATAGGGAAATGCGGCATTGTCAAACGTATAAATATATTGAAGACCTGGCATTTGAGCGCGGATTTCCTGATATACCGACAATCCACCAACACCCGAATCAAAAATTACTACCCGTTTCACTGTTTGCCCATTCACTTATTCGAAGATGGCAAATCATACTGCGAAATGCCGCAATGGTAAAAACTTAGGCCAAATCCTTCTGTAGACGATAACGCTGGTAGTGAAAACGCGCCTGACGCTCGATTTCCCCCACAGCCAGAGACAACCGTTCTGAAAAACAAGGAGCCTCCACAACCAATGTATGGAACTCACCATCTTCTCCGCAAGGATCGACCTTAACAGGCAGCTCCTCGATGAATGCCTCATCGTACCAACGACCACAATAGCGCCCATCCAGCTGGGACGTATCAACAGTGGTGACAAGAGTACGGATCCCAGAAGCGACAATCTCTTGAGCCAGCGCTTTACTTGGTTCTCCCAATAGTGGGAACACGCACTGCCACCCTGCCGGCTCTATATAACTACGGCGGTAATCCGCAATACCATTACAGAACATATCGCCAAAAGCGACAGCATCGATTTCAAGACCACTTTGTTGCAAGCCCTCGACAATCAAAGTCTGATAGATCTCATTAGGAGGAAATACCTCAGGCAAGACTATTTCCACCAACGGCAGCCCAGCAAATCTTGCCTGCTCTCGCACAACCTCAATCGGAGTACCTTGAAAAGGTACTTCATCTGCCACATAAGACGTGTACAGCCCGATAACCTCATATCGAGGGTTAGCCTGCAGTCGCATAAGGGTTAATGTTGAATCTTTACCTGAAGACCAACTCACAATCGTTTTAATTGGTGGCATCGCTTTCTCTCAAGCTACATTCAAAAAAGCCACCCTAGGGTGGCTTATCTTGCATTAAAATTCGTATGTAGCATTCATATAATATGTACGCTCTGGTGATGGGTAACCGGCGGCTGTTTCGTACTCTTCATCTAGAAGATTATCAACACGCACACTCAAGGTTAAATGTTCATTTGCAAAATAGTTAGCCGCAACATCAAACACATTATAAGGATCAAGCTCCCCACTAAAATCAGGGCGCTTACCCACATACTGATATCCCAGAGACACATCGACGTAATCAAAACTTGCAAATGCATTGTATTTGAAAATCTCTTTCGCACGGCGTACAAGCTGCTCACCATCCTTATCTTCAGGATCTTTAAAATCAGCGCTAAATTGATGCGAAATAAACGCAGTCTCAAATTCGGTTACAAATTCAATACCTTGAAGATTGCTATCACCTAAAATATTGTAATATTTTCTTGTCTGAGAGTTATAGTCGATGAGATCTTCAATCTTCGTATCATAACCTGTGATCGACCAACGAACGTCGGCAACGACACCGCTTAATGTCAACTCCAAGGAGTCTGATGATTCTGGAACTAAGTTCGGATTACCGTAAGAGCTGCTATAAAGTTGATAAAGGTTTGGCGCTTTGAAAGATGTACCATAAGAAGATTTTACTGCAAATACGTCACTAAACCGGTACCCCATACCCAAATTGTAAGTAGTCTCGCTGCCGAACTGTTCGTTGTCATCCAAACGCAAGCTTAACTCACCAAACAACTTACTGTTATCCGCTGCCATCAGGCCGTAATAACCAACATTATTTCGCGAATAATCGCTATCACCTGCTTTTACCCGATATGATTCTTCGCGCCAATCAATACCGCCAGCGAACGTTACAACATCATTCAATTGATACTGACTATTCCACTGAAAATTTAGTTGCTCCAAATCATCAGCAGTAGCTCCGGAAGAATTTTTTCCTTCTGATTGAGTATAATTCCAATCATCTTGATGCTGCCAGTTAATCTGAAACTGAGAAGATAACTTTTCAAAGCTATATTCTGCACCTGAAGCTATCGCTATATTTCTAACCTCAGCCTCTTTGTAAGCATAGGTGATTCCATAGGAGCCATCATACTGTGAGATATTTTTAAACGCTCTTACATTAAAAAAGGCTCGCCATTGCTGGTTGAAATCATGCACATACCCCAACAAGCCATTTTGAGACTCGAAGCCATGCCTATCCTGATCATTTAAACCAGGAATAGGGTGAACGTTATAACCCTCATCTCCATCATAACCTGCGGCCAAATTGATATGTCCACTATCCCCAACTGCAAATCCTGAAGATACCGACAACTCTTTGTAATCAAAGCTCCCTAACCCAGCAGAAACTTTTGTCGAATCGTTCGTTGTTGAGTTTGCAAGAGTGATGATGTTAATAACCCCACCAATCGCTTCTGAACCATAAACAGAGGCTCGTGCACCTCTTACATATTCAATACGATCAACAAAGGTTATAGGTACTTGGTTGAAATCAACCGAACCTTTTGCCGCGCGAGCAAAGCGTATACCATCGATCAGCACTAATACTTGATCAGCGTTTGCACCACGTACAAAAATTGACGCAGTCTGCCCTCGACCACCGTTTTGAGATACCTGTACCCCAGTTAAACGGCGAAAAACATCAGGTAGAGATTTTGCTTGGATACGCTCAATATCATCACGAGTGATCACTTCTACTTGTGAAGTAATCGACTGAGAGCTTTGTTCAAAACGGTTGGCGGTTACCACCATAACCTCATCAGTCGAGGTTTCAGCGGCAACAACAAAAGACGGCAGGCACAAAGGTGCCAACGCCACTGCTAGAAGCGTTTTTTTCATTGTATGGATTACCTTAAGTCGCGTTGAAAACTGAGTAACGTATTACTCGGCACACTGGTCGGTCTTCGGACTTAAGAGCATGGTTGGACAACCACCTAGGCAACAACTTCCCACTTCGGCAAAAAGGCATTGCACCTTTCCATTGAAGCAGTGTTCGGAACTTACGTCCATGTGCTTTCGTTCTCTTTCACCGCTGCGCGTCAGTCACGGATTCTCACCGTGTTCCCTACCTAGAAACTAGGCTAACCAGCGCAAATGAATGCTAAATATCCTACTCGTTAATGTCTAGCTTGTTATTGGATTGGCTGCAAAATAGCGGAGCTTTCACGATTTTCTCTGGTACAGCACTGGACATCGGTCAACAATGCAATAAAATCTGCGCTCTTATTTTGAGCAGTTTTGAGGCATCAATATGGCAACCACCGCAATTAATCCAGCTGAGTACCAAGCACAGCTCGATGAAAAAGCAGCGCGTATTCAAAATATCTTTGCAGATTTTGAAACCCCTGAACTTGAGGTGTTCGCCTCTCCTGCCGAGCATTACCGCATGCGTGCAGAGTTTCGCATCTGGCACGAAGGCGACGACCTTTACTACATCATGTTCAACCAGGAAACCCGCGAAAAATACCGCGTCGATCAATTTCCTGCAGCCAGCCGCCTGATCAATGATCTGATGCCGCTGCTTGTCGATGCGCTTAAGCCGATCAAAGCACTGCGACACAAACTGTTTCAGGTTGATTTCCTGTCTACCCTAAGTGGCGAGATCCTTGTTTCCATGCTCTACCACCGCCAGCTTGACGAAGAGTGGGTTGCAGAAGCAAAAGCACTGAAACAACGCCTCAACGATGAAGGCTTCAAGCTGAATTTCATTGGCCGTGCCCGTAAGCAGAAAATTGTTCTGGACCAAGAATTCGTCATTGAAAAACTACAGGTCAATGATCGTACCCTAACCTATAAGCAGGTAGAGAACAGCTTTACCCAGCCAAATGGTGAAGTCGCACAGAAAATGCTGGAATGGGCCGTAGACTGCACCCAAGACAGCCAAGGTGATTTGCTGGAACTTTACTGTGGCAACGGCAACTTCTCACTGGCACTGGCCAAAAACTTCGAGCGCGTTCTGGCTACCGAGCTTGCCAAGCCGTCCGTTGACTCAGCCCAGTACAACATTGCGGTAAACAACATCGATAATGTCCAAATTATCCGTATGTCTGCCGAAGACTTCACCGATGCAATGGAAGGCCGCCGCGAGTTCCGCCGCCTCAAAGACCAAGGGGTCGATCTCCAAAGCTACAACTGCAATACGATCTTTGTTGATCCACCACGCTCAGGCATGGATGACGGTACTTGTCGTATGGTTCAGGGCTATGACCGGATCATGTATATTTCATGCAATCCTGAAACTCTGAAATCCAACTTGGATATTCTGAGCGAAACCCACCGCATTACCCGTTTTGCGCTATTTGATCAGTTCCCGTACACCCACCATATGGAAGCTGGTGTCCTACTAGAACGTAAATAACAGCGAATAACAAAGAAAGCACATACAAAAAAGGCGCCTCTCCGGCGCCTTTTTTCCAATCGACATAACTAAAGTTATGCATTTGCCTCGCTGTCTGATTTCGGAGCCATAATGCCCGTTTTGTGGGCAACCCAAAACAACAGACCCAATGTGATCATCAGTGGCAAGAAGTTAGAACCCATGTCCGGCATTTGTGCACGCAAGAAGGCCGAATAACCAAATGCCCCCACCAAGAAGCAAGCAAATGCAATCGCCGGCGTACCTTCGGCCATAGGCTTACTCAGGTACTCCTGGTACAGACAATACACAGCCAGAGCGAAAGCAATCACCGGAAAAATTGAAAACGGTACGGCTCCCGAGGTGAGTACCGCCAATGTCGCGTTACCACACAAACCGGCCAGTAGCGACAACACCAATGTTTTGCGTTCAGCTTTGATTTGTTCCTTGTTCATATCCTTTCACCAACATCAAAAAGTTAGAGTTTCTGCCTGAGCTCTCGACGCTCACGCTCTTTACGATACCAATAGGCACCCTTTGCAATCATTCGCAATTGCATGATCAATCTTTCTGCATGCTCTCCACGAGCATGATTATCGAGATCCAACGCCTCGGCCCCTGAACTGAATACCAATGTCACCGACGCTTCTGCCTGAGTATAAGCCTCATCATGGGTAACTCCCGTTTTGGCTACCAAGTATTCGGTCAGCTCCGCGACGAAATGCTGGATCTCCCGAGCGACTGCCGCACGGAAGGCTGGGGAGGTTCCCGAGCGCTCACGCAACAGTAGCCGGAATACGTTAGGGCTGCTCTCGATAAATTCCATGAAGGTCTCTACCGAGGTGCGGATGACACTGCCCTCTTTGGCAATACGCTGACGAGCTTGGCGCATCAATTGACGCAGGATCAAGCCTCCTTCGTCGACCATGGTCAAGCCCAGTTCATCCATATCCTTGAAGTGACGATAAAACGAGGTCGGCGCAATGCCTGCTTCTCGGGCCACTTCCCGCAAACTAAGGTTTGAAAAGCTGCGTTCAGCACTTAATTGGTTAAATGCAGCATCAATCAATGAGCGGCGAGTTTTTTCTTTCTGCTGAGCCCTGATACCCATGGATCTGTTGTTTCTCTTTAGTTTTGCCTAGCCTCAAGTGTGTAGCCACTATACGCGCTTTTTCACAGCCATCAAAACATACTAATTCCAGACCAATGCTTAATCAAAGTGGGAATAACCAGTTTTTCTACTGGCTCACACTCTCTATAGGAAACAGATCGGCAAAAACCCGAGCCCAAGTCCAAATTTTGGCTTTTCGTGCCAATCACAATGTGATCGCCTCCAATCTATCGACGCTCGTTGATTCTACCTGCTTTTAGATAAAGTTAAAATAAACAAACAACAATGTTGCGATAATGATAAGGATATGGCGTGACCAAAACAACAGCGATCCCCTCCATGCACTTTGACGCCATCGTAATAGGCAGCGGCCCTGGGGGCGAAGGTGCCGCAATGGGACTGGCAAAGGCCGGGCTCAACGTAGCGATTATCGAACGCGAAAGCAGTGTCGGGGGCGGATGCACCCACTGGGGGACCATTCCCTCAAAAGCCCTGCGCCATGCTGTCAGCCGGATCATCGAATACAATCAGAACCCGCTGTATTGCAAAAACAACACCACCTTACACAGCACCTTCAGCCAAATCCTCGGGCATGCCCAAGACGTTGTTAATAAGCAAACTCGGATGCGGCAAGGATTTTATGATCGCAACCAATGCACCATTTTGTTCGGCGAAGCCAGCTTTACCGACAGCCATCGCATCGCGGTCAAAAAAACGGACGGAACCTTGGAGCATTACAGCGCCGACAAATTCGTCATTGCCACCGGATCGCGACCATATCGCCCCGATAGCGTCGACTTCACCCACCCACGAATCTACGACAGCGACTCTATCCTCCGGCTAAAACACGATCCCCGCCATATCATCATCTATGGCGCAGGGGTGATCGGCAGCGAGTACGCCTCGATATTCAGGGGGCTCGGGGTCAAAGTCGATCTCATCAACACACGGGATCGCTTACTTGAATTCCTCGATAATGAAATCTCAGACTCTCTCTCCTACCATTTCTGGAACAGCGGCGTCATGATCCGCAATGGGGAGACCTATGAGAAAATCGAAGGAACCGATGATGGGGTAATTCTGCACCTTTGCTCGGGCAAGAAGATGCGTGCCGATTGCTTGCTGTATGCCAATGGCCGCACCGGCAACACCGACCTCCTCCATCTGGACAACGTCGGCCTGACACCGGATTCGCGCGGCCAGTTGTCAGTGAACCAGAACTACCGCACGGACGTCGAGCATATCTATGCCGTCGGCGATGTCATCGGCTACCCCAGCCTCGCCAGCGCGGCCTACGACCAAGGCCGCTTTGTCGCTCAGGCCATTGCCTACGGTTCGGCCAAAGGGCAGTTGATCGACCATATCCCGACTGGCATCTATACCATCCCTGAGATCAGCTCGGTCGGCAAAACCGAACAAGAACTGACCCGGGATAAAATCCCCTATGAAATAGGCCGTTCTCAATTCAAACATTTAGCACGCGCCCAAATTGCTGGTACTGATGTCGGCAGCCTCAAAATTCTGTTCCATCGCGATACCAAGGAGATCCTCGGCATCCACTGCTTTGGTGAGCGGGCGGCAGAAATCATCCATATCGGGCAGGCTATCATGGAGCAAAAAGGGGAAGGAAACACGATCGACTACTTCGTCAATACCACATTCAACTACCCGACGATGGCAGAAGCCTTCAGGGTTGCCGCACTCAACGGCCTCAACCGTCTCTTCTAGCCATTCAAGCTGAAACCCATCAACACAAAAACGGAGCCTCTCGGCTCCGTTTCAACGTTAATTATCGACAATCATCAATCGATCATCCGGGGTCAAGATTGTTCCCCAAGGCAAGCTCTCATCACCCAACGTTATGAAATTGGGGTTTTCCAAGGTCTTTCGCTCGTTATAGGACAACGGCGTCAAATGGGTATTGAGGATTCGGCCGCCCGCCTCCTCAACAATGCACTGGGTTGCTGCCGTATCCCACTCCCCTGTCGGCCCAAGCCGGAGGTAGCAGTCCACCGCCCCTTCCGCAACCAGGCACGATTTAAGGGCCGCCGATCCCAAAGGCACCAAGTCGTAATTCAAGGCAGGATCAAGACGGCTGGTAATGGCCGATATATCCTGCCTGCGACTAATCGCCACGGCGATGCTCTGGGCTGGCAATTCATGCTTGTGGGTCGAAATCGAAACGCACTCACCTTCGGCCGTGACCTTCCATGCCCCCTGCCCACGATACGCGTAATAGGTCACGTCAGAGACCGGAGCGTAAACCACCCCCATGATCGGGCGGTGATTATCCACCAGCGCAATAATCGTTGCGAAATCGCCACTGCCAGCAATGAACTCCTGGGTACCGTCTAGGGGATCCACCAACCAATAACGCTGCCATTGCCCGCGTTCTGAAAGGGGAATATCCGCCGCCTCCTCAGACAAAACAGGGATATCCGGAGTCAGTGCCGACAGCCTTGCGACAACCAGCTCATGTGCCGCCAAATCAGCACTGGTCACTGGTGTATTGTCGGTTTTCACATGTTTCTCGAACTGGCCACGCTGATAAATATCAACAATGATCTGGCCAGCCTCCCGAGCAATATCGATAACCTGGGGTAACAGATTTGACAAATCCATCATTATTCCTCGCTGTGCAACACCCGTAACGCCAAGAACAACGCCGTGATACTTCGCGCTTCGGCAAAATCCAAATGCGTCACCAGCTCCTCAGCCTGGCTCAATGGCCAGCGGACTATTTCCAAAGGCTCGGGCTCATCACCGGCCAGTGACTCCGGATACAGATCCCGGGCGAGAAACAACGTCATCTTGCTAGAAAAATACGACGGGGCCAAAACAACTTCTTTGAGGGGGCGTAGCTCACGAGCACCAAATCCGATCTCTTCTTTCAATTCGCGGTTAGCTGCCTCGCTGGCGCTTTCACCAGGATCAATCAACCCTTTTGGGAAACCAAGCTCATAGCGATCGGTGCCTGCGGCATACTCGCGAACCAAAAGCAAATCACCCTGTGCGGTGACAGGCACCACCAGCACCGCGTGACGGCCTGACGGTTTCATCCGCTCATAGGTACGTTCAACGCCATTGGAAAAACGCAGATCCAGCGATTCGATTTTGAATAACCGAGACTCGGCAACCACTTCGGCCGCCAGAATATCTGGTTTGTGTTTGTCTGATGCCATGCCATATCCTGTCTGTATCCACTGGCTGCAACGGGCAGCCAGTGTCCTATTTAATGGCAATCAGGGCGGGAAATAAAGTACTTTATCGGCAAAACGTTAACCCGACTAAATCAGTCAGGTATAGTCCCTTAACTAAAGCCGGCCACTGCCTGCCACCTTGTACTGCCCCTTGGGATCGGGCCCGTTCACCCAACTAAAACTCTGGGTTACCCAGCCAAGCTGCTTGCCAAGCTGGGGGGGGAAGTTGGCCTGGGGCTTAAACCACCCCTTGAAGGTATAGCCCTTGTCCGGTGCCAGCGCGAGATCGAAATCGCTCGAAACATCATCCGAAGACTGGGTAACCTTGGCATTCAGCTTCCCATTCTCGCACCCCAATCCCGCAATCACCGGGCCCGGAGCCAAACCGCCCAGCGGAGAACTGATGTTTGCCCCGCTCCATACCAACGACCCGTCCAGTGACTCGCAGTACGGGGCCGCATAGCGGTAATCACGCAGGGTCAACTCCAAGTTACCGGCTAGTTTCACAGGGATCCCCGGCGGCGCGAACTTCATCGCTTCTTGCGCCGGAGCTGAAACCAGCAGATTTTGAGCAAACGGACCAGAGAAACCATAACCAACAACGCCTCGCCCGGTCATGCCCATGCTACTGCCCTGACCGAAACGAACATCCAGCGCAAGCTTGCCCGTGAACAAGCTCCCCAGCTTCACCTGCCATTGCAAGCGGCCGAAATTCTTACCCTGCCAAGTCAGCTGACTGGCACTGCCACGCCATAGCGTGCCATCAACCCCGGTCACATCCAATCCACGGATATCCGGCACCTGCTGCCATGCCCAGCTCGCGGGCATATGTGCGGCAAGGCTGCCCAACAAGGCCACACCAAACGAGGTGCCGAGCAATACTTTATACTTCACTGTTACCCTCGTCCTAACTGCAAACGATTAACCTCTACGACCCCGCTCTGATCGGTTTTCGACACATCCAGAAACTGAGCGTCAATACCATACTTGTCGCGCAAAAATGCCAACCAATTGACCAAGGTGTTAAACGATACCGGCTTGATCCACACTTGCACGGCTTCACTACGCGGCTGCATCCGGATCAGCTCAATCTTGAACTGACCGGTAGTCTCGTTGATAACCTGGTTGAGCCCCTTGTTGCTGACCGTACCGGCTGCGCCGCTACTGCCGCGCAATGCCACAATTTCACTTGCCTTACTGCTCACCCAGCTTAACAGCTGCCGCTCGGCATTCATCCGATTCTGCGCATTGCTCGCCGAGGTCGACAATGGCTGCCATACCCCCCAGTACAGCACCGCAATCAACAAAGCCGTACCGCCACCAAGTACAAGGCGCTGCTCGCGCGAGCTCAGCTTGAGCCACCATGACTTCATGATTTTCTCCTCAGGACTACCGCCCCTGTTACCGAACTGCCTTCCCGGCTCAACTGCCCCAGTTCAACCTTAAACTCTTTTTCAAGCAAGGCACTAAGCTGGTTGAAATGCTGGAAGTCACCGCCTATGGCCTGGAACCGCATCTCACCTCGATTCTCGTCATACTTCAGGTTCAGCACAGAAATCTGCGGCACCTTGCCTAGCGCAGGCTGGATCTGAGACAGCCAGGACAACAGATCTGCCTGCCCCTCGCCAGCCCCACCCAACCGCGAAGCCTCGCTGTTCATCTGTCGTTTGAGGTAGCTCTGGGACGGGATACGCTTAAACTGCGGCAAGACCTGGCGGAAAATCCGCTCGCTCTCAGCCCGGTAAGCCTGCGCCTGCGCTTCCATCGAACTCACGGACATTGCATGCTCGCCAACCACCACGGCCAACAAAACCGAGGCAGCCACAGCCACCTTACGCCATGGCTTGAGGTACTTGCGCCATGCCGGCTGCCGTTTGTAGCGGCCCGACAGCAAGTTAGCCTTGTGGCCCTCTACCCCCTGAGCGAGCAACTGCATGACCAACTCTGGACTTTCTGCCACCCAGCGGCCAGGCATACCTTCCGGAGCGGCGGTGTAACAATGCACCACCAGCTCACCCGACACGCCCTCTTCACGCTCTTTGTCGCTGTCTTCATCCTCGTCGGCATCAGCGTCATTGTCGATGGCAAGAGGCTGGGTCGATTGCAGCGCCTCAAGCCAAGCCGCCAGCCATTCCTGTTCGGCGGTGGTGCCCACCATCTCCGATTGGCGGATCAACCAGTGACCTTCCAATTCGGCGGCGCTCAGGCCATTATCAAAAAGCGGCAGGCACAGGCAATCTGGCACCAGTGCCTTGATCTCGATATTGGCATCGGCCAGCGCTTTCAGCCAGCCTGCAACCTTGTTGTGCTCAACCACTGCAACCTGTGCCGTATCCTGCCCCTTACTAAGCAAATGGACATGGAGCATATCCACATCCTGGGCAAGTTCTTCTTCGAGCAAAAACGGCAGCACATTGGCTAACTGCCGACTGCTCCCGGCCGGTACAGCTACCTCTGCCAACAATACATCACACCCCGGTACCAGCGCGTAAACCGGACGGGTCATAGCGTAGTCGGCAATATCGGCCAACTGCGACAGATCCGGCAACTGCCCCGAGGCAATCACTTCATGCTGCTGTGGCGACCAGACAAGCCATTGCACCGGCGCATCGGCACGGCTACTCAGCCTTATCGTCAGAAATTCGCTCACTGATTCCTCCATAGCGGCGACGTACTACCGTCACCTTGTCTTTACTGTCACGCTTGAGCAGTGCCACCAACCTCATTCTGGCGCGATCCACCAAAATTTCGGTATCCAATTGAAAAAAGTTGCTGCTCACGTCCAGAAACGGCGTAACCGTTTTCTTGGTATCCGCATCCATCCCGGCCAACTGCGGCTCGGCAAGAAAATCATTCACACTATCCCAGCCATCATACGGCCGGTCGGCGATCAACTTCTGGGCGTCAGACAGCGACAGCGACGGCGAGAACAATGCCGCCAGCAAAGCAGCCTGCCGTTCACCGAGGGTATTGACGTTCACCTTCAGCTCCGCAACGGGAATGGCGCATACCAGCGGCAGAACCTTGTCATAAATCTGGGCCGATACACCGTTGACTGCACGCAGCTCGCTGACATCCGCCATCAAACCACGCGGCGGCAGGTATGGCGGACGAAACCCTTCGTAGGTACTGTCCCCCGCACCATAGGGCGCATGGACGGCTTCTGCGGGGTCGACGTATTCCCACACGGAGTCAGCCACCACTTCGGCCTCATAGCTTTCTATTCCCGCCTCTTCGACGAGTGCCTGCAGGGCCTTCACCAAATAGGGTTTTGCCCCGCTGTTTGTCAGCGGCGCCACCCCCGACAAGGCATTGAGGTTAAAACATGCCTGCCTATCGGTAATATCACCAATGGCCTCACCGCCATCGAGCGGGTAGCGCTGCCCCTTGGTTGCCCAAGCCTGACTGAGGTTCACCGTATTGCTATCGGCGATCCCCTGCTCGATGGCCACCTCGGCAAGCTCCTCCATGCCCTGCGCATACCAATACGCCTGCTGATAACGGATCTGGCTCTCGACCCGATAGAAATTAAAATGCAGCCGCTCGCTCATCTGCACCGCGATCATGGTCATCAGCGCCATCAGCAACAAGACGACAATCAGGGCGACCCCTTTCTGGGCTCTGTAAGTACTTATCTTCATCATTCCGAACTGCTCGCCTCAAGCGCTGACTCCGGCAGCAGGTAAACCCGCTCTATTTCGCCGAAATCCTTGAGCGTCAAACGGACGCTGACCCCTTCCGGCAAGGCGGCTTTCTTGTCCCAGCCTTCCTGCCACTTCTTGTTGCTGTACAGCCGAAACTCCAGTTTCTCAACGCCGCTGAGCACTGGACGCACCAAAGGCTCACTGCCAACCACGGTATCGGGGTAACGAAACCAGACTCGCTCCAGCGTATCGTCCACTACCCGGTAGCCGACTTTCAGTACTTCACCACGCGGAAACAACTGCTGGGGATTGTGCCACCCCGTACGGGTAAACATGATCCCCTCGCTGGAGGAATCAAGCAGGTACTCACCAACCCGAAAAATTTCATCCTTGGCGGTCTCCCCCTGATCGCGCACTTTACGGGCAACCACCTGGCGGAAATCATTGTCCATCGTTACCAACGCACGTTGGATCTCCTGCAACCGCGCATTGTGCTCCCGCGATTGGGCATCGCTTCGCTGAACCCCGTTCAACACCTGATAGGCTGAGAGGCTCAGCATCGCGAACACCGATATAGCCACCAGCACTTCAAGCAAGGTAAAGCCGCGGGGACGGCGCATGGAATTAATTCTTAACATAGGTTCTCAAGGTCGCTGCGGAATGCTTTCGCGCCTCATCGGTATAGACTGTGATATCAAGCGCACGCAGGTAGCCATCAAGCGTCTTGCTGCTCTTTACCGCCCAGTACCACTCACGCCCGGCAAGCTCTGACTTACCCCGCTTGAGCGAACTGGGGATCTCGCCGCTCAAACGCAGCTTTGCCAACTCGTTGTCGGCCACCATTGCGGCAAAGGTCTTTTCCTCAAGGTAGCCGAGGGTATTAAGATGCTGGCTCACCGCCTTCATCACCCCCAGTGCCGCCGTGGCGAATATGGCCAATGCCACCAGGACTTCCAACAGGGTCATCCCCCGATCTCGCCCCCGATTGTGTTGTTTCACTGGCTCTCCCTCTCGCTGAGGCTCTCGATGGTCTCGCCCGGAGGCAGAAGGTGCAGCAGCCCGACCTCGTCAGCCTGAACCCGCCAGTAGTGCTCCTCGCCATCAGCCTCGAAGGTGAGGGTGAACGGGGTAAGCTCACCGCTGGCCATCACGAAAACCTGAGGCGGCTTGATTTTGTCTTTGTCAGTTTGTTCAGCAAACAGGTCTTCGTTGAACAGCGAGCCCGGCTTGAACAGCCGGTCCTTGTCCTGCCACGAATAGCTCCCGATCTCAACGTCGAGGCGAATCCCCTCGTCCATCTTCACCTCGGTAAAGTAACGCGAGCCGCTCACCGGCTTCCATTCCTTACCTGTTAGCTCAAGAAACTGATAACGGTTGGGTTCAACACGGATCCCGTAGTCATAGCCGTTGAGCAAGGCATCCTCGCCCAACAGCTGAATCAAATGATAAAAACGCGCTGCCTCGTCTTTCGCCTTGTCCTCCTTGCTCTCGGGCAAGGTCATCATTACCGCCACGGAACTGGTTGCCAACAGCACCAGTACCAGCATAATTTCGATAAGGGTAAACCCCGCAGCACGCTTCTTGCTCATAACCGGTTACTTGTAGTCCAACATGTTCCAGTTACCGATATCAGTATTGACGCCTTCGCCGCCTTCCTGACCGTCAGCACCCAGGCTGAATACGTCAACAGCACCGTTCTCGCCCGGCATCACGTACTGGTACTCATTGCCCCAAGGATCCTTTGGCAGACGCTTGATATAGCCACCGTCACGGTAGTTGCGCGGCTCCGGGCTAGACGACGGCTTAGTTACCAGCGCCTCCAATCCCTGATCGGTAGACGGGTAGACACTGTTGTCCAACTTGAACATATCCAGTGACTGCTCAAGGGCGCTGATATCCGTCACTACTTTCTGCTGGTCAGCCTTCTCTTTGTTGCCCAACAGGTTAGGGACAACCATACTGGCCAATACGCCAAGGATGACGATAACGACCATGACTTCCAACAAAGTAAAGCCGCGTTGTTTGCGTTGCATGAAAAAACCTCCAAAAGAATTACATACCGACCATATTGTTAAGTGCAATAATCGGCATAAGGGTAGCAATAACGATAAACATCACGATGCCAGCCATCGCGACAATAAGTAATGGTTCAAACACCCCCAGCGCCATATTCACCAAAGACTCGAAATCCCGGTCCTGGTTATCGGCAGCACGGGTTAGCATCTGCTCTAGCTCGCCACTGCGCTCGCCGCTGGCAATCATATGCAGCATCATCGGCGGGAACAGCTTGGTCTGCTCTAGCGACAGTCGAAGGCTTGAGCCCTCGCGCACTTTGTCGGACGCCTCGCGGATCTGCTTGTTGACCCAAGTGTTGGTCATCACGTCCGAGGCGACCTTCATCCCTTCGAGCAGCGGAATCGCGCTTGAGGTACAAATGGCCAAGGTCCGGGCAAAACGCGAGGTACTCAGCCCCCGCGCGACCTTGCCGATCACCGGCAAACTCAGCACCCAGCGATCCCAGCGCATCTGATTTTCAGGCTTGCGCAGGGCCGCTTTGAACAAGGTAAAAGCCCCCGCCAGCAGCAACACGGTCACGAGCCCCCAGTCCTGCACAAACCGGCTCGCCGCCAACAGTACCTCGGTGATCCCCGGCAGCTCCTGACCCATTTGGACAAACTGGTCGACGATTTTAGGAACAACGGTAGCCAGCAAGAAAGCCACAACCGATACCGCGACCAAAGTCAGCATGGTCGGATAAATCATCGCCTGCTGCAGTTTACTGCGCATTTGCTGGCGGTTCTCGGTGTAATCGGCAAGACGATTGAGCACTGTGTCCAAATGCCCCGACTTCTCACCTGCTGCCACCATCGCCCGAAACAGCTGATCAAAGATATGCGGGAACTCGGCCATCGAGTCAGACAGGGTATAGCCCTCGACAACCCGTGAGCGCACCGCCAGCAGCATGTTCTTCAGACGCGGCTTCTCGCTTTGCTCGGCAACCGCCTTGAGGCACTCCTCCAGCGGCATGGATGCCTGCACCAGCGTCGCCAGCTGACGGGTGATCAGCGACAGCTCATTGGTGCTGATACCCCGGCGTAGATGAAAACCGCCGCTGGCCTTTTTCTTTTCCCGTTCATGGCTCTGGGTCACCTCAAGCGGCACCAGCCCCTGCTCGCGCAGCTGCTGACGGACCTGACGGGCGGTATCACCCTCCAAGACCCCTTTCTTCTGGCGCCCCTTGGCATCGAGCGCCTTATATTCAAACGCAGCCATCGATTAGCCCTCCCTGGTCACCCGCATCACTTCCTCTAGCGTGGTGATACCGGCCTTTGCCTTGGCCAGGCCATCATCACGAATCCCCGGAGTATGTGCGCGGATTGACTTCTCGATCGCCATCTCGCCAGCCTCGGCATGGATCAGCTCCTGCACCTCGTTGTCGACCAGAAGCAGCTCGTGAATACCGGTACGTCCTCGGTAGCCCTTGCCATTACAGTGCTCACAACCGCTCGGATGGTAAAGGGTCAATGCCTCATCGGCTTCCAGACCAAACAGCTTCTTCTGCTCCCTGTCGGCCTCATAAGGCACCCGACATACAGGGCAAAGGGTACGGACCAGACGCTGGGCCAGCACCCCAAGCAAAGACGAGGACACCAGGAACGGCTCAATCCCCATGTCACGCAGACGGGTGATCGCACCAACGGCGGTATTGGTGTGCAGGGTCGACATCACCATGTGACCGGTCAGCGAGGCCTGCACCGCGATCGAGGCCGTCTCGTGGTCTCGGATCTCACCGACCATCACCACATCCGGGTCCTGACGCAAAATCGCACGCAAGCCCCGGGCAAAGGTCATATCCACCTTAGGGTTAACCTGAGTCTGGCCGATGCCGTCGATATCAAATTCAATCGGGTCTTCAACGGTCAGGATATTACGTTCCTTGCCGTTGAGCTCCTGCAACCCGGCATACAGAGTCGTCGACTTACCCGAACCGGTCGGGCCGGTCACCAAGATAATGCCGTGCGGACGTTCGATGATCTTGCGGAAGCTAGCATGGTTCTCAGCCGTCATCCCCAAGCTGTGCAAGTCAAGGCGGGTCGCATTCTTATCAAGCAAACGCAATACCACACGCTCGCCATGCGACGAAGGCATGGTCGACACACGCACGTCAACAGCGCGGCCACCGATACGCAATGAGATACGGCCATCTTGCGGTACCCGCTTCTCGGCAATGTCCAAACGGGCCATTACCTTGATCCGCGACACCAACAGCGGCGCCAGCTTGCGGCTCGGTTTCAGGACTTCACGCAAAACGCCATCGACCCGGAAACGGATCGACAGCTCTTTCTCGAAGGTTTCGATATGGATGTCCGAGGCAGCCTCCTTGATCGCCTCGGCCAGCATGGCGTTAATCAGCTTGATGATCGGGGCGTCGTCCTCGGACTCAAGCAAGTCCTCGGTCTCCGGCAGCTCCTCGGCCAGCGAGAAGAAATCATCGCTGTCCGATCCCAAGTCTTCCATCAGCTGACGCGCTTCCGACGAATCCCGCTGGTATGCTTCGGTCAACTTCAGCTCGAAAGCCTGGGCATCGAGTGCATGAGGGACAAAACTACGGCCAACAACCCGGCGGATCTCCGCCATCACCGCAGCCGACAGTGCGCCACCGTAATACAAGGTGATCCCCTGCTCGCCCGCCTCCAGCACCACCTTGTGGCGCCGGGCAAACGAGAAAGGCAGTCGCGCCAGCGGCTGCCACTGCGCAGGCTGAATGGCTTCATCCATCACTGTGCTTCCTCCAACTGGGCAACAAAGGCGCGGACCTCAGCAGGTAGGGAAATATCTTCGCCGTACTTCGGCAGCACCGGCACCTTGGTATTCGGCATCAGGCGAAGCCCCTGATCGGCCTTGTAAAGCTGCTCAGCACGGATGTAGTTGTACTTGCGCTGGGTAATACCGTCAGCCGTCACCCCGTCGCGAATAATCGTCGGCTTGATGAACACCATCAGGTTGGTCTTACCCTTGGTGGTATTGGTCGACTTGAACAAGTGGCCCAGCACCGGAATATCACCCAACAATGGGATTTTCTGCTCGCTCTCGTTGGTCTGATCCTGAATCAGGCCACCAAGCGCAATCATCTGCCCATCCTGAACCAGTACCGACGTCGTCAACTGACGCTTGGAGAAACGCACATCGACAGCGCCGTTTGCCCCCAGCACGTTGGAGACTTCCTGCTCGATCTTGAGCTGGACCGAGTCACCTTCGTTGATCTGCGGGGTCACGTTTAGCTTGATACCCACTTCCTTACGCTCAACCGTCTGGAACGGGTTGTCATTGTTCGAGCTCGACGTCGAACCGGTCACTACCGGTACTTCCTCACCCACAATGAACGAGGCTTCGCCGTTGTCCATCACGGTGATGCTTGGCGATGACAGGATGTTCGAGTTACGGTCTGAGGCCACGGCATTAACCAGCATGGTCCAGTCACCCATCACGATACCCAGCGCGGCGCCATTCACCCCGCCCAGCACTTTGGCCAGCGTGCCGAAATCACCATCTTCTGTAATTGTCCGCACCTGCTCAATACCGTTGGCGTCGATATAGGTCTCGCTGCGGGTTGTCTCCTTGGCCTCTTCCAAACCAACGGCATATTGTGAAATAGGCACGCCGGAGTTACCGAACTGCACCACGCCGCCATCAAGCGTGCCCCACTGGACACCGAAGTTCACGCCGTCACCTTCCGACAACTCGACAATCATCGCTTCGATCAGTACCTGAGCGCGGCGAATATCAAGCTGGGCAATAATGTTCTCTAGCGCACGCATAATATCCGGCGGCGCCGTCAGGATCAGGGCGTTGGTATCGGTATGGGCAGAAATCATCACTTCTGAGTTGCTGCCGGCTGTCGTCTTAGCGTTGCCTTTTTTCTCGGCCTGCAGGTTGTCAGAGACCCCTTTTAGGACATCGACCATTTCCTCGGCATTGGCGTACTTCAGGTAAACAACACGGTTGTTGCCCGATGAGGCCATTTCCTTATCCAACTGATGGATCAAACGCTTGAGGCGGTTTCTCACCTGCGGATCACCAGAAAGCAAGACCGAGTTGGTACGGTCGTCAGCCACCAGCTTTGGCTGGAGGAACTGCGGCGTCGACTTGGCATCGGCGGTCTTGTTGAGAGCATCGACAATTCGCACCATCTCGGCCGCAGAGGCATTGCGCAGCTCGACCACGTCAATTTCCTTGTCACCGGCACGGTCGACGCGCTCGATAATTTCGGCAAGGCGGTTCACCGTCGCCGCCCGGCCAGTAATCATAATGATGTTGGCAGGATCGTAATGGACCACGTTACCCGCACCGGCATTGTCATTCAGCTGGCGCAGCAGCGGGGACAGTTCCCGCACCGATACGTTACGAACCGCAATCACACGGGTGACAACTTCATCGCCCTTGACGTTGTTGTCATCACCCACCACAGGGATGGCGGAAATCTTGGCATCTTTGTCACGAACTACCTTGAGCACCCCGTTGTCCATCTCAACCACGGCAAAGCCATAGACTTCAAGCACATTGAGGAAGAACTGGTAGTACTGCTCATCATTGAGCAAATCGTAACTGCGAACATTGACCTGACCGCGAACGGCCGGATCGACAATGATCGTCTTTTGCAGGTTGCGACCTACAATGTTGATGAATTCCTGTATGTCAGTGCCTTTGAAACTGGCACTGAACTCGCTCGCCCATGCCGAGCCACACAGCAAGCTACCAGCTAACAACAGGGCACGCTTACCCATCCATTTTTTCACAAAAAAACTCCTGCGCTATCGCATGTTCGCCTGAGCAGCTACTGCAGCTCAATGTAGATATCGTGAAGCTGACCTTCACGCTCGACGGTCAATGTAAAATCTGCGGCTCCAGCCAACTCAGTCCACAGTTTTGCCATCACTGTGGCATCGGTTAGATCATGGCCATTGAGGCTGACCGCCAAGTCGTTAGACTTCAAGCCCACCGCATCAAAAAGGGCGCGTTCCTTGCCCGGGTTAACTCGATAACCCACCAACTCACCATCCCGCTTGACCTGAGACAAACGGATATAGCTAAATAGACTCTGAGGCTTATCCAGGATCTCCTGCTTGATCCGCCCCAGCTCCGAACCGGTATTCACCTTCGCAGCCGGTTTGGCCTGTTGGGCCGGCACAGCAGCCTGCTGCCGCTGGCTAAAATCCACCCCGTCAAGCATCAGGGTTTCATCTCGGCCCCCGTTGCGAATAATCACTCGGTCGGCAAACACCGCCTGCAGTGTCGCACGGGTACCATCAATGGCCTCGTTGAGACCGTAGGTATTTTGCTTACCGCGATGGGTGATTACCGCCAAAGCCAGTTGCGGATTGTTGCTCGCCACCACCCCAGCCAACGTCAGGTTAAGGCGCGTTTTCGGCGCATCCTGCTTAACCGGCTGTTTAGGTTGCACAACTGGTACATTAGGTTGATAGCGACCAAATAAGTTCATCGCCAAAACATTAGCGATTCCATTATTTTGGGGATTGCTCGCAACAATAGAGACAGGTGATGGCTGCCAGCGTGGCGGTTGACCCGCCGGTGTCACAAAAGACCACACCAAACGGCCCAAAATCCAGGCCAACATCACGACCAGTATCCAGGTGAGCCCTCGGGTAAGAAATGAAATGGAAAACCACTGTTTCGATTGCAGCGTCCCCAACCAATTTGCTGTTACCATGAAAAATCCATCATCCTGCGGAGTGAACCAGCCTGATTGCCAGACAAAGAACGAAAAGAATAACGCGAGTCAAGTTAATCAGCACCGGAAAATTACCTAAATATTACATATTGCCAAAAGAGATCACGGAAAAATTATAACAACTATCAGTAAGCTAAGTTATTTGACTAAATAATTCCCACTTTCGTGTTGAAATCCTGCCCTGCTATCTCCATTTTATATCACTTAGCGATTGCTGACGCCGTGTTAGCAATATGGTAATTTTAGCCCCCTTTGGGGTAAGGAGCAGAAAAGTGGGCAAAGCAGCCTCAAATTCTGACAATACACAAGTCCGTCTAGACAAATGGCTGTGGGCAGCACGCTTTTACAAAACCCGCTCCATCGCCCGCAATATGGTGGATGGCGGCAAGGTGCAATACAACGGCCAACGCTCCAAACCCAGCAAAATTGTCGAAGTCGGTGCCGAGCTCCGAGTCCGTCAGGGCAATGAAGAAAAAACCATTGTCATCGAACAGATTTCCGGAACGCGCCGAGGTGCGCCAGAGGCTCAAACCCTGTACCGGGAAACCGCTGAGAGCATTGCCAAGCGCGAGCAACACGCACAGATGCGCAAGCTCAATGCGTTTGACAGTCCAAGCCCGGATAAACGTCCCGACAAAAAACAACGACGCGATATAATTAAATTTAAAAGCAATAGCAATGAATAGTCAGGATCAGCCCGGACATGCTGTTGTAACCACAGGGCTGACCCGCACAACATAGTGCAACAACCTTCTGCTGGAGAACACAAACTAATGGCAAAAGACAGTCTATACCGTTACATCTTCGACGGTGTATCCGTACGTGGCGAGCTGGTTCAGCTGGGCGACACTTACCAGCAAATTATTTCCAGCAAAGAATACCCAGCACCAGTTCAAACCCTGCTGGGCGAACTGCTGGTCGCAACCAGCCTGCTAACAGCCACCCTCAAATTCGAAGGTTCTATCACTGTCCAGCTTCAAGGCGATGGTCCGGTCAAGCTGGCGGTTATCAACGGTGACCACGATCAGAAGCTACGCGGCGTAGCTCGCTGGGAAGGCGATGTTCCTGCAACCACCAATATCAAAGAGTTGTTGGGCAACGGCCACATGGTGATCACCATCACCCCAACCAAAGGCGAGCGCTACCAAGGCGTTGTTGGCCTGGAAGGCGAGAGCCTGGCAACCTGCCTAGAAGGCTACTTCGCAAACTCCGAGCAGCTGAAAACCCGCATCTGGCTTCGCACTGGCGAATTCGAGGGTGCCGCCAAAGCAGCCGGTATGCTGCTACAGATCATGCCTGATGGCCAAGGTGAAGAGGGCGACTTCGAACACCTTGAGCAGCTAACAGAAACGGTCAAAAACGACGAGCTATTCAGCCTGGAAGCCGAAGACGTACTATACCGCCTGTACCATCAGGAAACAGTGAAACTGTTCGACCCACAAGAAGTTGTCTTCCAGTGTGGTTGTTCGCGTGAACGCAGTGCTTCTGCCATCGCCTCGATCGAACGCACCGAAATCGAGCACATCCTGACCGAAGAAGGCAAAATTTCGCTTCACTGCGACTACTGTGGTAGCAGCTATGATTTTGACAGCGTTGACGTTGCCGCCCTGTTCGAGAATGCGACCAACGACAACAGCAACCAGATCCATTAATTATTCTTTATAATTAAGACTGAAAAAAAATTACAAAAGCCGGTTTTACACCGGCTTTTTTTTCCCTTCAAGCACACCCTTCCCCCGCGCCCTATCGCATAAAATGTAAACAAATAACGTGCTAACTGCTGCTTTTTTCAAAATAAATATTAATTCTTAGAACTGGCGCAAACGATTCACAAGAAGGTAAAATTACAACCAACAATAAAGTTACGACTTTTACTTAAACCTAACTTTTAAATGGTTATTTTTTGATAAACCTCCCTGATTTACCCCTTGCGGGTTGCTAGCATGGTCAACAGTTAAACAACATCTTACCCAAGGAGCACCTATGACAGTTATGAACGTCGACAAAAAGGTTGCAAAAAATATGGATCTATCAAAATACGGTATCAGTAATGTTACGGAAGTAATTCGTAACCCTAGTTACGAAATGTTGTTCGAAGAAGAAACCAAGCCAGGCCTTGAAGGTTACGAAAAAGGCATTGTTACAGAACTTGGCGCGGTTTCCGTTGATACCGGTATTTTCACCGGCCGCTCGCCGAAAGATAAATTCATCGTCATGGATGACACCACAAAAGACACCATGTGGTGGGCTAGCCAAGGCCAAAACGACAATAAGAGCATTGACCAAGCAATTTGGAACGATCTGAAAGCACTCGTTACCCAGCAGCTATCTAACAAGCGCCTGTTTGTCGTCGACGGCTACTGCGGCGCCAACCCTGATACTCGCCTATGCATCCGCGTGATCACGGAAGTTGCATGGCAGGCACACTTCGTCAAAAACATGTTCATCCGCCCAACCGAAGAAGAGCTGGAAACATTCGAGCCTGATTTCGTGGTGATGAACGGCGCCAAGTGCACCAACGACAAATGGCAAGAGCACAAGATGAACTCGGAGAACTTCACCGTGTTCAACCTAACCGAGAAGATGCAATTGATCGGCGGTACTTGGTACGGCGGCGAAATGAAGAAGGGTATGTTCGCAATGATGAACTACTTCCTTCCTCTACAGGGCATCGCGTCCATGCACTGTTCTGCCAACATGGGCAAGGAAGGCGACGTTGCGGTATTCTTCGGCCTATCCGGTACCGGTAAGACTACCCTGTCTACCGATCCTAAGCGTGCCCTAATCGGTGATGACGAGCACGGCTGGGATGACAACGGCGTATTCAACTTCGAAGGCGGCTGCTACGCGAAAACCATCAAGCTGTCCAAAGAAGCCGAGCCTGACATCTACAACGCTATCCGCCGTGACGCCCTGCTAGAAAACGTCACCGTACGCAGCGATGGTTCAATCGACTTCGATGATGGCTCGAAGACCGAAAACACCCGTGTTTCTTACCCTATCTACCACATCGAGAACATCGTCAAGCCGGTGTCAAAGGGTGGTCATGCCAACAAGGTTATCTTCCTGTCTGCCGATGCCTTCGGGGTTCTTCCTCCGGTATCCAAGCTGACTCCAGAGCAAACCAAGTACCACTTCCTGTCAGGCTTCACTGCCAAGCTGGCTGGTACTGAGCGTGGCATCACCGAGCCAACCCCAACGTTCTCGGCATGTTTCGGCAATGCGTTCCTAACTCTGCACCCAACCAAGTATGCAGAAGTGCTGGTCAAGCGCATGGAAGCAGTAGGCGCTGAAGCGTACCTGGTCAACACCGGCTGGAACGGTTCTGGCAAGCGTATCTCCATTCAGGATACCCGCGGTATTATCGATGCGATCCTAGACGGCTCTATCGAGAAGGCTGACACCAAACATATTCCAATTTTCAACTTGGAAGTCCCTACATCGCTACCAGGCGTTGACCCAGAGATCCTGGACCCACGTGACACCTACACCGATCCGCTCCAGTGGGAAAGCAAGGCCAAAGATCTGGCAGAGCGCTTCGTCAAGAACTTCGACAAGTACACCGATACCGACGAAGGTGCATCACTGGTTGCCGCAGGCCCACAGCTAGACTAAGCCTGCGCCGATTAAAAGAGAACCATAACCCACGCCCCTCCTGATGAGGGGCGTTTTTTATCGCCTTTCCAGCTTGCACCCTGTGGCCTTTTGCGTACTAATAATACCCATATGGATAATTGAAAAAGGGACTCCCCATGCGGCTATTCGGCAAGCTCCTTGCTACCGTTGTCATTTTATTGCTACTGGCAGCCACCCTTGTAATCACCCTGCTCCATACCCAATGGGCAGCCCCAATGCTGGCTCATCTATCCCGCCCATTCACCGACAACCACTGGCAGGCTGTACACGTTAACTACCAGCTCAGCGATCCTTGGCATGTCGAGCTTATTGCGCCCAGCCTCACCGACAACCAAGGCTGCCAAGTTGCCCATGCCGACGTGTTGTCCCTATGGTTCAATCCCCTTGCCAGCCTCCACCAAAAACAATGGGCTTTCGACTCCCTGCTCCTTGATAACCCCCAGCTCAATCCACGCTGCCAAATCGACCAAACCGGCCCAACACCGCCCATCGTCAGCGCGCGGCTTGCCATCCGCAATGGCCAATGGCATTCGGACGACCTCACTGTCGCCAATGCCGAGCTGGAGCTCGACAACTGGCAGTGGCAACCTGATACGCCTCTCTGGCAGATGTTCTCTGGCCGATTCCGCCTTGCCGCCAGCGAGCTGCTCTGGCAACGGCAAGTGTTTCGCAATTTCCTGCTCGACGGCAATCTCACCTCTCCTGACCACTGGCAGATCAACGGCGGGTCTCTCCAGTGGCAACACGCCGACATCAGCGGCAAAGTAGCAAGGCAAGCTGATCTCGTCACAATCGAGGAGCTCGTCGTCAGCGGCCTCCAGCTACAATCTCGTTCCGATATCGACACCCTCAGCCAGCAACTGGAACAGTACAGTGCCGATGGCCTCGAGACGACCATTAACCGGCTCGATATCCTCGACAGCAGCCTTGAGCTGGACAACATCACCATCAACCATGCGAACCTCTCAGTCACAGGCTGGCAATGGCCACGACCGCTGTTCGAGCAGCCTCTGGCAACCCTGTCGTTCGGGGCCGAGAGTGGCCAGTGGCAGCAACTGCCCTTTACCGCTCCCCTTGCCGAACTCCGCTTCTCACCGGGGCAAATCTCCCTCGAAGCCGGATCGCTGTCACTGCTAGACGGCTTCGTCCGGGCCAACGGGACAGCCACTCCCGAGAGCCTGATCATCGACCAGCTCTCGGCCAACGGCCTGCGTGCCTTCCTGCCAGCCGGCTGGCAAAACACCCTGCAAACCGCCATCGCCCCCCTCAAGGAGGTGCGCGTCGCCGAACTGGACATCGGCCACTGGGAACTCACGGCTGCAGACGACACCTCACCATGGCAGGTCAAGGGGCTCAACGCCAACGGCCACGATCTTCAGCTCATCCGAGGCCACCGCCCATGGCTATGGCAGGGCTCACTCACCCTGAGTACCGGATTCGCTGTATTCAACCAGATCCCACTCAACGAGCCCTATCTGGAAATGCAAAGCCACAACGGGAAATGGCAGCTGACCCAGGCAATAATGCCGTTCGAAAAGGGGCTGCTAGAAGGGAAAGGGGAAATCGACCTCAGCAGGGAGGCACGCCCGTGGCAGGTCGAGCTTGAGGGAGACAGCCTTCCTGCCGCCATCTTGCCTCAATGGTTCGCCCTTCCCTTCCCGATGGAAGGGGAGGTCGATATGACGGCCAATGCCTCGGGGCTTGGACTGGACTACACCACGCTCTCCCACAGCATGGGCGGAAGCGTCAACGCCAGTTTCCGCAATATAAAACTGACCCAGACAGCCCAGCAGCTATGGCAACATTTCGCAAAGAAACCGGCAGAGGCAACACCGGCGGACAGCCAACCCGCCGAGCACCCAGCGGTGGCCCCAGCCACCCTATCGCCACTGCACATCAGCAGCAAGCGAGGGCAGTTGGTTTTACACCCCTGGCAACTTGAGGCAGGGCCTCTCAAGGCAATTGCAGAAGGGAAATGGGATATGGCCACTCCGGCCGCCCAACACATCGAGCTTAATGCTACCTTTGACTGCCAACAGCTGAGCCGCCGCTGGCAAGCTGCTCAGGATACGGTGGCGCTGTCATCCTGCCGGGGGAACAGCATGTAGGTACCGGTAAAGACAGCGGCAACCTCATCGCCGCTATAGACCTGAACGGTGACCACTACCCGCCCCTTGCGCTGTTTGGCCAGGCGGTTGACATCGCCCAGTAGACCTTCAACGGTCACCTCGGCTCGTGGCCGCTCGGTGACGGGGTGCTTGTAGCGGATTTGGCTATCTGCCAGCACGATCTCAGCCTTGAGCTTGCGTTCTTTGAGCAGCATCCAGACAAACCCCCAGCCGGCAAGTGTTGCCATGGTGAAGATACTGCCGGCGAACATGCTCTCACTCGGATTGAGGTTGGCGTTGATCAACGCACTCACCTCGAAGCGATAGCCCGTATATTGGCTGATCTTCACCCCCATCCGGTCGCTGATCGGGATTTGCGACTGCCAAAGTGCCTGCAACTCCTGGCACCATTCCGGATGGCGCACCACGTCATTGAGCGGGGCAAGGTGCTTGAGCATCTGCTGATGGCGAACCGGCCCGCTTTCCTCGCTCAGCTCCCCCTGACTGGCAAAGCCATTGCGCAGGTAAAATGGGATCGCGTCCTCGCGGGCATTGCACACCAACCGCTTGGCCCCTTCCTGACGAGCCAGCGCCTCCAGCGCCATTAAGACAATAGCTCCCATACCTTGATGCCGCCGAGCAGGATGTACCGCCATATAGCGGATCTGGCCATCATTATCAGGCGTCATATAAAGCCGCCCGATAGCGATGGTTTCATCGCGGTCATCCATGATCATCCGATGGCAGCTAAGATCATCGTAGGCGTCACGCTCCGATCCCACCGGCATATGCCAAGGCTCACGCAGCATCCGCCAGCGAAAATCATAGTAGCGGGACAACTCTTCGTCCGTTTTCGGGGTGATCAGTCGAAACATGAAATCCTTCTCCGTCTTGCTCCATTGCGTATCGGGGTCTATACCATTATACCTGTAACCAGAAGGTCACGGGGCCGTCATTCAGCAGCGCCACTTTCATGTCGGCCGCAAAAATGCCGGTCTCGGTCTTGATATCCTTGTCGCGGCAACAACCGACAAAATAGTCATACAGGCGCTCTGCGTCGGCTGGATGGGCCCCGGCCGAGAAGCTAGGGCGCATACCGCTCTTGGTATCGGCCGCAAGGGTGAACTGCGACACCACCAGCACGCTGCCCCCTGCCTGTTGAACATTGAGGTTCATCTTACCCGCATCATCCTCGAACACCCGGTAGCCCAGTACCTTATCGCGCAGACGCTGAGCCTTGGCCTCGTCATCGCCTTTTTCGACCCCAAGCAGCACCAGCAGGCCCTTTCCAATCGCCCCGGTCACCTGCCCGTCGACAGTCACACTGGCTTCACTTACTCGCTGAATTAGCGCAATCATTAACTACTCTTACCTTCGTCTTGTTGTTGGTCATGGCCGGGGTTCGCCTCGCCGAGGCGCGGCACATCGGCCAGCACCTTAGGATGCCAGTGCCGGAACTCGCCTAGACTGGCGGTAATTTCCGCCCCGAACAAGACAATGCACCAGCACAGGTAAACCCAGACAAATAAAATCGGTACGACAGCCAACGCCCCGTAGATCACCTGGTAGGAAGGGAAATTGGCGATATACAGGGCAAAGCCCTTTTTGCTTAGCTCGAACAGGATACTCGCCGTCACGGCGCCGAGCATGGCATGGTTGAACCGCACTTTGGTATTGGGTACCAACAGGTACAACCCAAGGAAGGCACTGCTCGACATAATTACCGGCAAGTAGCGCAGGGTTCGCTGGAACAAACCGTTGACGGCCTCGCTGTCGAGCAAATTGAGCGATCCCAAATAGGAGCTCACCGCGATACTCGAGCCCACCAGTACCGGGCCCAGTGTCAGCACCATCCAGTATATGGAAAAGGAAATGATCGGCCGGCGCTTCTCGCTGACCCGCCAAATATAATTGAGCGATTTATCGATCGAGGAAATCAGCATCAGGGCCACCACAAACAACGCCCCGATCCCCACCGCCGTCATCTTGCCGGCATTGGCCACAAACTCATTGAGATAAGTTTCGACCACCTCACCGGCCGCCGGGACAAAGTTTTCGATCACGAACTTCTGCAGCAACTCGCCAAGCCCGGCAAACACCGGAAACGTCGACAGCGCCGACAGAACGACGGTGATCAGCGGTACGAGCGACAGCAGGGTAACATAGGCCATCGACCCAGCGGTGACCGTCAGCCGGTCATGGCCGATCCGCTGCTGGAGGTAACGGGCGTACGCCCATACGGTTTCTGCTTTTTGGCGCCAAGTTGGCTTGCCTGTTATTGGATTGTCAGCCATAGTCATGTCATTATTTGCTTGTTTTGACATTAGTTTGTTCTTGAAATGAGTGTATACCAACGACGGGAGTTATCTATGCCCTACCTTCTCGCTCTGCTATTGAGCATCACAACCCTGACCGGTTGCCAAAGTGCCTACTATTCGGCAATGGAACAAGTCGGGATCCACAAACGCGATATCATGGTTGACCGGGTAGAGGAGGCCAACGAAGCCCAGCAAGATGCCCAGACCCAGTTCACCAGCGCGCTCGATGCCCTAAAAGCCCTCAACCATTTCGATGGCGGCGAGCTAGAAGCAGTCTACAACAATATCAACGATCAGTACGAAGCCAGCAGCGAAGCTGCCGAAAAAGTCAGCAGCCGCATTGCCGCCATTGAAGATGTTGCCAACGCTCTGTTCGACGAATGGCAGGACGAGCTCTCGCTCTACAGCAGTGCCTCATTGCGCCGCGACAGCGAACGCAAGCTCAAGAGCACCGAGGCCTCCTACAAACGGATGCTAGCTGCCATGCACCGTGCCGAACAAAAAATGACGCCGGTACTGAATACCCTACGGGACAATACCCTGTATCTCAAGCACAACCTCAATGCGGCAGCCATCGGCTCGCTCCAGGGTGATTTCAACAGCCTGCAGCGCGATATCCAGCGCGCCATCACCGATATGGAAGCGGCCATCGCCGAGTCAGAGCGCTTTATCAGCCACCTAAAACGCGGCTAGCCCTTCCCAGCCAAGCGAGCCAGCACCCAGCGGGCTCGCTCTTCTACCGCCCCCCAAGGGACTTCCACCACCGAATAGCCCAACGCCTGATACGTGCTAACCAGCTGCCGGTGGATCGCCTGTGCCTCCTCGAAGCTGTGCGGCCGCTCGTCGTCCTGCACGTAAATATCGGTATGCGGCGCACAACAGTACACCTCCGGATAGTACCCCTTCGCGGCATTCTGGTACTCCTCGCTGACCGGCACGCCGCCAATCACCAGGTAGGCACAGATATCACCGATCGCCCGGTCGACAAATGCCGGTACCGTGCCGCGCACCGCCTCGGCACGCTGCTCCCCCATCAGCTCCAGACACAACGCCGCAAAGCGCGGCAGATCCGTCCAAGGCAGAATGCCGTCAGGCCGTTGCGCCTGTTCGCGGATCAGGGTTCGCGACGCCTCGGGAAACGTCCGGTAGCCCCGTTCGGCCAGTGCCGCCAGCAAGGTGGTCTTCCCCGCCCCCGGCCCGCCAGTAATAATCATAGGTTGCATCATCCCTTCCCCCATCTTTCATGTTATGCCAGCACACTTTTCCCAACGCCAGATACAACAATCCCCCCATGGTCAGACCGATGGGGGGATTGAATTAACGGCAATCAGTCAGCAATTACTTTGCTGTACGGCTTGCACGCTTACGATCGTTCTCAGTAAGAAGCTTCTTACGGATACGGATGCTTTCTGGTGTTACTTCTACTAGCTCGTCGTCATCGATGAACTCAAGTGCTTGCTCTAGCGTGTACTTGATTGCTGGAGAAAGAACCTGTGCTTCGTCAGTACCAGATGCACGAACGTTAGTCAGCTGCTTGCCTTTCAGACAGTTAACAGTCAGGTCGTTAGAACGGTTGTGAATACCGATGATCTGACCTTCGTAAACTTCGTCTGCGTGCTCGGTGAACAGACGGCCACGCTCCTGCAGGTTGAACAGAGCGTAAGTCAGAGCTTTACCCGTTGCGTTAGAGATCAACACACCGTTGTTACGCTGACCGATGTTACCGCCCTTGTGAGGACCGTAGTGGTCAAACGTATGGTACAGAAGGCCAGAACCTGAAGTCAGGGTCATGAACTCAGTCTGGAAGCCGATCAGGCCACGAGAAGGCATCATGAAGTCCATGCGAACACGGCCCTTGCCATCTGGTGCCATGTCAGTCATCTCACCCTTACGCAGGCCGATGTTTTCCATGATACCGCCCTGATGCTCTTCCATCACGTCGATAGTTACCGTTTCAAACGGTTCCATCAGATCGCCATTCTCATCACGCTTGATGATAACTTCTGGACGAGATACCGCTAGCTCGAAGCCTTCACGACGCATGTTTTCGATCAGGATAGACAGGTGAAGCTCACCACGGCCTGATACGCGGAATTTGTCTGGGTCTTCAGTTTCTTCAACGCGCAGTGCAACGTTGTGTACCAGTTCTTTCTGCAGACGCTCAAGGATGTTACGAGAAGTAACGAACTTACCTTCTTTACCCGCGAACGGAGAAGTGTTCACCTGGAATGTCATGGTTACTGTTGGTTCGTCAACAGTCAGTGCAGGCAGGGCTTCTGGAGTGTTAACGTCACAGATAGTGTCAGAGATCTTAAGCTCGCCAAGACCAGTGATCGCGATGATGTCACCCGCAGTTGCTTTCTCAACGTCGTGACGCTCAAGGCCTAGGTAGCCAAGAACAGTACCTACTTTGCCGTTACGCTTCTTGCCGTCAGCACCAACAACACAAACCTGCTGGTTAGGAACAACAGAACCGCGAGTTACACGGCCAACACCGATAACGCCTACGTATGAGCTGTAGTCTAGCTGAGAGATCTGCATCTGCAGGGCACCGTCAACGTCAACGTCTGGTGCAGCTACGTTGTCAACGATAGCCTGGAACAATGGTTCCATGTTCTCGCCAGTTTCGCCTTCTTCCAGAGTTGCCCAGCCGTTTAGTGCTGATGCGTAAACCACTTGGAAGTCCAGCTGTTCGTCAGTTGCACCTAGGTTGTCGAATAGGTCGAATACCTGATCCATTACCCACTCAGGGCGTGCACCTGGACGGTCGATCTTGTTGATTACTACGATTGGCTTCAGGCCGTGTGCGAACGCTTTCTGTGTTACGAAACGCGTCTGAGGCATCGGGCCGTCAACGGCGTCAACGATCAGAAGAACAGAGTCAACCATTGACATGATACGTTCAACTTCGCCACCGAAGTCGGCGTGTCCTGGGGTGTCAACGATGTTGATGCGGTAATCATTCCAGTTAATTGCTGTGTTCTTAGCAAGAATGGTAATACCACGCTCTTTTTCGATATCGTTGGAATCCATTACGCGTTCTTCAACTTCACCGCGAGACTCTAACGTGCCAGACTGCTGAAGCAGCTTGTCAACCAGGGTGGTCTTACCGTGGTCAACGTGCGCAATAATTGCGATATTTCTTAGTTTATCGATCTGTGGATTTGACATGGATTCACATTCACTCAGAACATGCAGCGACCGGATGACGCTACGTGGTTAAAAAAACGGCTCATAATCTAACAGATTTTACGCCAAAACCCACCTATTATGTGATTTATATCACCGCATTTTTATCTATACCCGAGAATACAAGCCCTAAGCTGAGACCCAAACGGCCATATTGGCGCGCTCTGGGCCGCCCTGCGACCGGTTATCCATTGACAATATGCCACTCTGGGCTATGTTAGATACGCACACAAAACATGTGAAAACCCCATCAACGCACCATATTGGTGCAACATCTCACCAAGTTAGTGCACGAAAATGGAGTTTTAGTGCCTCTTTGCAGCAAGAATGCGCTGTTTTGGGGCTTTAAAAAGTTGGCACACTTCTCGCAAAGACCATTAGCAATACGAGCGACAGCAGCTCGACACCTAATTTGCGGCCAGTTGCCCAATTAACACCGGAGGTTACTCAAGATGTCAGTAGAAAACGTACTTGCGCTGATTCAGGAAAACGAAGTTAAGTTTGTCGACCTACGCTTTACCGATACCAAAGGTAAAGAGCAGCACATTTCTATCCCTTCCCACCAGATCGATGCTGATTTCTTCGAAGAGGGCAAGATGTTTGACGGCTCTTCTGTTGCTGGCTGGAAGGGCATCAACGAATCAGACATGGTGATGATGCCTGATGCGGCAAGCGCGGTGCTAGACCCATTCACCGAAGATGCCACGCTCAATATCCGCTGTGACATCCTTGAACCAGCCACTATGCAAGGCTACGACCGCGATCCTCGCTCTATCGCCAAGCGTGCCGAAGATTTCATGCGTGCGACCGGCATTGCCGATACCGTGCTGGTAGGCCCAGAGCCAGAGTTCTTCCTATTCGACGACGTGAAGTTCGCAACAGACATGTCAGGCTCTTTCTTCAAAATCGACGACGTAGAAGCAGCCTGGAATACCGGTTCTGATTTCGAAGGCGGCAACAAGGGCCACCGCCCGGGCGTGAAAGGCGGTTACTTCCCTGTCGCGCCAGTTGATTCCTCACAAGACATCCGCTCTGCGATGTGTCTGATTATGGAAGAGATGGGCCTTGTGGTCGAAGCCCACCACCACGAAGTGGCAACCGCGGGCCAGAACGAGATCGCAACGCGCTTCAACACCCTGACCAGCAAAGCCGACGAAATCCAAATCTACAAATACGTGGTGCACAACGTAGCACACGCCTTCGGCAAAACGGCAACCTTCATGCCAAAACCACTGGTTGGTGACAACGGCTCAGGCATGCACGTCCACCAGTCTCTGGCAAAAGACGGCGTAAACCTGTTTGCAGGCGACAAGTACGGCGGCCTGTCAGAAATGGCACTGTACTACATCGGCGGTATCATCAAGCACGCACGTGCCATCAACGCCTTTGCCAACCCGTCAACCAACTCGTACAAGCGTCTGGTACCGGGCTTTGAAGCACCGGTTATGCTGGCCTACTCAGCCCGCAACCGCTCTGCCTCTATCCGTATCCCGGTAGTACCAAGCCCGAAAGCACGCCGTATCGAAGTGCGCTTCCCGGATCCTGCTGCCAACCCTTACTTGGCATTTGCAGCCATGCTGATGGCGGGCCTTGACGGCATCCAGAACAAGATCCACCCAGGCGAGGCGATGGATAAAGATCTGTACGACCTACCGGCAGAAGAAGCGGCAGAAATTCCAAAAGTGGCAGAGTCACTGCAAGGCGCCCTACAGGCTCTGGATGATGACCGCGAATTCCTGACCACGGGCGGCGTTTTCTCTGACGATTTCATCGATTCTTATATCGCCCTGAAATCTCAGGATGTTGAGCGAATCAACATGACTACGCACCCATTGGAGTTCGAGCTGTACTACTCAGTGTAAGTAACTGCAAAAGCGTTCTCACCGAACTTCTAGGCCGGCCTCACATGCCGGCCTTCTTTTTATTGCGACCGCTAGCCATCGTGACAACAATAAAACCATGGCACATTACTTACCCAACGATTATGAAACGACCCGTCACATCCTTGGCCCTCGTCACCCTCTTCGGCTCACTATCCGCACCAGTTTTGGCTGAATCGACCCTCTATTCGTGGGAAGACGAAAACGGCGTCGTCCACTTCACAGACCAACCACAACCCGATGCCCAACCCCTGATCATCAAGGCGCCCAAGATCCAAACACCGCCGCCTACCACGGAGCCGGCCGCTCAGGGAGACCAACCCATTGCCACGCAGCAGCCCACCGCAACCAGCGATGAGCAAGAGGCCGTCAAGCCAGAAGTCACCCTCGTTAGCCCCAGCCACGAGGCGACCCTGCGCGACAACAGCGGCAATATTACCGTGGTAGCCAGCAGCCCCCTCAAGCTCAATAAGGGCCACTCCGTCCAACTACGCATCGATGACCAGATCTTCGGCCGGCCCCAAACCCAGTTACGCTGGCAACTCACCAATATCGACCGAGGCAGCCACACCCTTCAGGTCGATTTGCTCAAGTACGGCAAGGTTATTGCATCATCAGAGAAAATCACTGTTTACCTGCACCGTGCCCGCGTCAACCAACACGTACGACCCGCACCGAGCCCGAAATAGCAAAGCGCGGCACTTTTTCGTTCACGATACCAGGCAGACAGGCTACACTTGATTGCACCAAGTTGGTGCACTTCCAGTTCACTGCACCATGATGAACTGCCAAGACAAGGATGGTAATTGTGACCGATGCATTCTCACCGCTGATTTTGGACAATCTGGTTACGGCCGTGGTCTTGCTCGACGAAGGGTTGGCGATCCGCTACGTTAACCCGGCAGCGGAGCAACTGCTCTCATTTAGCAAGCGTCGGCTCAACGATACCCGCTTTCCCGACCTTCTCCAGCACAGCTCGATAGACCTCGGGCTGATCCAGCAAACACTGCAAAGCGGACAGGGGTTGGCCGATAGCGACGTCACACTGGTGATCGACGGCCGCCACCATATTCTGGAACTCAGTGCCAGTCCCCTGTCATACCAGCGCGAATTGCTGATCCTGCTCGAGCTCAAGCCCATCGACCAGCAACGCCGGATCAGTCAGGAATTGAGCCAACATGCCCAACAGCAAGCTGCCAAGGAACTGGTTCGCGGCCTTGCCCACGAGATAAAAAACCCGCTTGGCGGACTGCGCGGGGCAGCCCAATTGCTGGAAAAAACCCTGCCCGACCCGAGCTACCACGAATATACCCAGATGATCATCGAACAAGCCGATCGGCTGCGTAATCTGGTCGACCGCCTACTTGGCCCGCAGCGCCCCGGCAGCCGCTGCGAAAGCAATATTCATCTAGTGATGGAAAAGGTCCGCCAGCTCGTCAATCTCGATAGCGGCCCGCACATCCAACTCCACCGCGACTATGATCCCAGCCTGCCTGACTTCACGATGGATCCGGACCAGCTCGAACAGGCCATCCTCAATATCGTCAGCAACGCGGCACAGGCCCTTGAAGCACACGGCGGCGGCAACATCACCCTCAAGACCCGTACGGCACACCAGACCATGATCCACGGTCGGCGCTTCAGGGTGGCGGCGAAAATTGACATTATCGACGATGGCCCCGGGATCCCGAGTGATATCCAAGACACCCTGTTCTACCCCATGGTGACAGGGCGCGAGGGCGGAACCGGACTCGGGTTGTCTATCGCCCAGAACCTGATCGATCAACACCAAGGTAAAATCGAAGTGATCAGCTGGCCGGGACACACCCAATTCACCTTGTATCTACCGATAAAATAACAATACGTTCAGTGCCGCTGCCAAGCGGCCAGCTAGCAAGAGGATTCCCTATGAGCAAAGGACTTATCTGGGTTGTTGATGATGACAGCTCTATCCGCTGGGTACTGGAAAAAACCCTGACCGCAGCCGGTTTGAAATGCGATACCTTTGCCAACGCCGACAGCGTACTGGAGGCGCTGGAACGTAGCGTGCCCGACGTCTTGGTCTCAGATATCCGGATGCCGGGCACCGATGGCCTGGCTCTGCTGCGCAACCTCCAGACCGGCTATCCGACTCTGCCCGTCATCATCATGACTGCCCATTCCGATCTCGACGCCGCCGTCAACGCCTATCAGGAAGGTGCTTTCGAGTACCTGCCAAAGCCATTCGATATCGACGAGGCCGTCAGTCTGGTCGAGCGTGCTGTGACCCACAGCCAAGAGCAGAAGAGGCAGCAACAGCCTGAAGAGCTGGCCCCCAATGCGCCGGAAATCATCGGTGAGGCCCCGGCCATGCAAGAGGTCTTCCGCGCCATCGGTCGGCTGTCGCGATCATCGATTTCGGTCCTGATCAACGGCGAGTCGGGGACAGGCAAGGAACTGGTCGCCCACGCCCTCCACCGCCACAGCCCGCGCAGCCACAAGGAATTTATCGCCCTCAACATGGCCGCCATCCCCAAGGATCTAATCGAATCCGAGCTGTTCGGCCATGAAAAGGGCGCGTTCACGGGGGCCAACAATGTTCGTCAGGGGCGCTTCGAGCAAGCCAACGGCGGGACCCTGTTCCTCGACGAGATCGGCGATATGCCGCTCGATATCCAAACCCGCTTGCTCCGAGTGTTGGCCGACGGCCAGTTTTACCGGGTTGGCGGCCACGCCCCGGTTCAAGTCGATGTGCGGATCATCGCCGCCACCCACCAGAACCTAGAACGGCTTGTGGCAAACGGGGACTTCCGCGAAGATTTGTTCCACCGCCTCAATGTCATCCGGGTCCACCTACCGGCCCTCAAAGACCGCCGGCAGGACATCCCCCAGCTCACCCGCCACTTCCTTCAACGGGCAGCTGACGAACTAGGGGTTGAAATGAAAAGCCTCCACCCAGACAGCGAAGAAGTCCTAAGCCAACTCGACTGGCCGGGCAATGTCCGCCAGCTGGAAAACACCTGCCGCTGGCTGACGGTGATGGCCAGCGGCAAGGAAATCCTACCCGCCGACCTACCAGCGGAATTGCTGTCCCCGTCGGATACCGACAGAAACAAGCAGGGCGAGGGCCACTGGCACGACGCACTCGAGAAATGGGCTCGCGACAACCTCAAGCAGGGAAACCAAAACCTGCTCAGCGAAGCCCTGCCCGAGTTCGAGAAAGTGCTTCTCAAGGCGGCCCTCGATTTCACCCACGGCCATAAGCAAGAAGCCGCCCGCCTGCTCGGCTGGGGCCGCAATACCCTGACCCGCAAGCTAAAAGAGCTCAACATCAGCGCCAACTGACCTTCCCCGCCCCTTGCCCTGCAAGGGGCGGCCCCAAGGATCAACAGAATTGGTAAGCATCAACAGAGTTTCTTCCCGCATCGACAATAAGCCCGCTTATCTATAATGATTGTCACACATGACTTGCGTATACTGATGCACCAGTTTTACATGGGATACCGATAATTATGATTACCAAGCAGCTTCCTTTAACTGATCTCCACCGTCACCTTGATGGCAACATTCGCATCCAGACCATCCTTGAACTTGGCCAGCAATTCGGCATGGCACTACCAGGCCATGATCTGGAGTCGCTCCGTCCTCATGTCCAAATCGTAGAAGCAGAGCCTAGCTTGGTAGCCTTCCTCTCCAAGCTGGACTGGGGCGTCGCGGTCCTTGGTGATCTGGAAGCCTGCCGACGCGTCGCCTACGAAAACGTCGAAGATGCCCTCAATGCCCAAATCGACTATGCCGAGCTCCGTTTCTCACCCTACTACATGGCGATGAAACACAACTTGCCTGTGGCCGGCGTAGTGGAAGCCGTTGTCGATGGTGTTCGGGCTGGCTGCCGTGACTTCGGTATCCAAGCCAACCTGATCGGGATCATGAGCCGCACCTTCGGCACCAGCGCGTGCCAGCAAGAGCTTGATGCCCTGATGAGCCAAAAAGACCATCTGGTTGCCATCGACCTCGCCGGCGACGAGCTGGGACAGCCGGGCGATCAGTTCGTCTCCCACTTCAAACAGGTACGCGATGCGGGCCTGAGAGTCACCGTCCATGCCGGTGAGGCGGCGGGCCCAGAGAGCATGTGGCAGGCCATCCGCGATCTGGGTGCCGTGCGTATCGGCCACGGCGTCAAAGCCATTCACGATCCGAAACTGATGGACTACCTGGCCGAGCACAAGATCGGCATCGAGTCATGCTTGACCTCGAATATCCAGACCAGCACCGTAGAATCTTTCGCGGCCCACCCGATCAAGCAATTCCTCGACCACGGCATCCTCGCCTGCCTCAACACCGATGACCCAGCGGTAGAAGGCATCGAGCTACCACACGAATACAATATCGCCGCGCCGCAAGTCGGCCTGTCCCAGGCGCAAATCCGCCAGGCACAGATCAACGGCCTTGAGCTCGCCTTCCTGTCCGATGCGGACAAGCTGGCATTGAAAGAAAAAGCAGCCAAGCGCTAATCGTCAAACAGGCTCCATCACGGAGCCTGTTTTCTTTTTCTCGTTGTCTCATTATTAATAATTTCACACAAAATGCTCACTTTTTGAGCTAACCCCATTCCCTCATCGGGACTTTTACGTAAAATACCCCCCGGTTCTCAGGCTTGCCTGCAGATCACGCGGAATTGCCATCGGCAACCCGCCCGAACACCAACCAAACACAACTGTGGGTACCCCACCATGCTGGAAAGTCTATTTTCTTTCAGCGTGGCAATGCCTGCTGTCAGCGAGCTCGCCGCCAACGGCCCGGGCCATTTCGCTGCCGGCATCCTGGCGCTGATTGCCGCGGTGAATATGTTCAACGGCTAAGCCGAAAAAACAAAAGCCCCGTACCTTGCGATACGGGGCTTTTGTCTATCTCGCCGAGACAGAGTGCTTAGATCACGCGCGAGAACTGCTGCTGGCGCGCTCGATCGCGCAGGTACTTGTCGAAGCACATACAAATATTGCGGATCAGCAAGCGTCCCTTGAGCTCAACCTCAATGTGGGTGTCGCCAACGGTCACTAACTGATCATCAATAAAGGTCTTAAGCAACGTCAGGTCTTCGGCAAAATAGGCATCGAAGTCGACCCCGAAGCGCTGCTCTATCTCACCTTTGTCGAGACGGAAATTACAGATTAGCTCTTTGATCACCTCACGGCGCAGCATGTCATCATCATCAAGGCCTACCCCTTTCCACAACGCATGCTGGTCTGCTTCCACCGCGGCATAATATTTCTTCAGCTCTTTCTGGTTCTGGGCATAGCAGTTGCCGATCATTGAAATGGCCGATACGCCAAAGCCCAGCAGGTCACAATCACCCTGAGTGGTGTAGCCCTGGAAGTTGCGGTGCAATATGCCATTGCGCTGGGCCACGGCCAATTCGTCATCAGGCAGGGCGAAGTGATCCATCCCGATAAACTGGTAACCCGCGCCAGTCAGAGTCGCGATGGTGTCTTGCAAAATAGCCAGCTTCTCCTTGGCCTGAGGCAAGTCTTCGTCTTTCAGCTTGCGCTGGGCGGCAAACAACGTTGGCATGTGGGCATAGTTGAACACCGATAGCCGGCCCGGGCGCATAGTCAGCACCTCAGCCAGAGTCTCGGCAAAACCAGCCTGAGTCTGCTTTGGCAGGCCATAGATCAAATCAAGGTTGGTCGAGCGGAAGCCGAGCTCGCGCGCGCGCTCCACCATCGCAAAGATAAACGCCTCATCCTGCTCGCGATTAACCAGACGCTGGACTTCCTTGTTGAAGTCCTGAACCCCGATACTCAGGCGGTTGAAACCCTCGCTGCGCAGGTGATCCAACATATCCAGTTCAATTTCACGCGGATCGACTTCGATGCTGATCTCGGCATCGGCAGTAAACGCAAAATGGCTGCGCAACACATCCATCAGGCGGCTGACCTGCGGCTTGGTCAGAAACGTCGGCGTACCGCCGCCCCAGTGCAGCTGACTCACCTCGCGGCCACCCAGCTTCTCGGCTCGCTGGCGGATTTCCTGCTCCAGCACATCAAGGTACTGATCAGCCTTGTGCTGATGGCGGGTGATGATTTTATTGCAACCGCAGTAATAGCAAAGCTTGTGGCAGAACGGGATGTGGACATAGAGCGACAGTTTGCGATCCGGATACTGCGCACAAGCCATATCAAATTCGGCAGGCGTAAAAGCCTCATGAAATTCAAGGGCGGTAGGGTATGAAGTATAACGCGGGCCAGAATAATTATATTTTTCGATGATGGCCTGATCCCAAATTATCTGCTCATTTGACATGACTTACTTCCACTTGACAGGGGGAATTGTGATCCACCAAGTGTGCCATAACTTGGTAAAGATGTAGATAAGAGAAACAAAAGAAAGCCCCCTTGCTAGGCTTACCAGACAAGAGGGCTTCTAATAGTAGGCAACTTAATTCAAGCTACCTGAGGCTTGGTTTCCAGGATACGCGCCAGATCGGCCTTAATTGTCTCGTTGAGACGGGCTTCGGCCTTCATCCTGATCAGATCCAATTTCATCCGCTCCTGCTTGGCCAGCGTTGAGCGGGCTTCGCCTCGGGGCATGTCTTGTACCACCAGGTACAATTCATGCAGAGCCGGATAACAGCTCGCAGCATCTATCTGGCTCTCACCCTGCAGCACCTCCATCAGTTTGCACAGGCGAATGGCCGCCTCGGACAAATCGCATTGTCCTTGCAAAGCCGCCTCTGCGATGGTGTATACGCTTTCCATAATATTGGCATTTCGCTGGCGGATCCCCTCAGCCTGGCGCTGCTGGACCTGCGCCATAAAAGCGACATGGCGTCGGTGCTGTTGGTATAACTTAACCAGCAAATACACGGCATAGGCAGCCAATGGCACCACTATCAAGGCGGCCAGTCCTAGCCATAGCGTCATATCCTGCAAGGCTTACTCCTTGTCGAAATCGTCAAAAGCCATGTTTTCGAACTGATCAAGCAAGTCTTCATCGCTGCGCGGGGCTGTCGATTTAGGCTCGGCAACAGCTGGCGCCTCATCAAGCAAGCCAAGCTGCTTCATCAGCTGCTCGATACGGTCAAGCTTCTGGTCAACCTGCTTCTGCAGACCGGCACCCAGCTTCTCACCCGCATCGATACGGTCCAGCAGCACCATCAACTGCGCGTCATTTTCCAGCATCGCCAGTTCCTGCTCGGCGTTGAGGCGGCGCTCCTGCTTGGTCAGCGGCTTCTTAGGCTCGACAATTAGCGGGATTGGCTTCTTGCTGCCAATGCGCGGGTCTTTCTTCTGACCACCTGAACGTACCTGCTCAATTTCGCTTGCCGAATGGCGGCTGCCCGACTTCAGTCCTTTGCGCTTGCGGTCTTTCTTGCGCTGCAAGCCATCGCGGTCAATCTGGTTACGGGTCTTGTCTGTGTAAACCGCTGGACCTTCTGATCCCGGCTTACGGCTTCTTTTCTTACGTGTCATTACTGGGTTTTCCTCAGCAAAATTACATCATTACCCACAAACTCAACCTCCAAACCATCTCGCTCGGCTAGAAACTTGAATGTGTCGCGGCTAAAAAAGCTCACGTGGGTCGGGTCATTCTTATAATGCCATCGCGAGAAGGCATCGGCATCAGTTGCCAGCTTGGTCATCAATCCCAGCCAACCGCCGGGTTTCACCATACCAAGCAGCAGCCCCCATTCCTTGGCTGGCGTGTAAAAGTGCTCAATGGCCTCGGTGCAGGTCACGAAGTCGTACTGCGTTGCCAGCACGGCAGGCTCCGGGGCAAAATACGGGTCGTAAATTGCCATGTCGTGGCCTTGCTCGACAAACATCAGCGACAGGGTCGGGCCGGGCCCGCTGCCAAAATCTAGGCCATTTAGCTTGCTCCTTCCCAGCCGCTCCTGCAGCGGGTCGGCCAACCGGCTCAGAAAACGCCGGTATCCGGCATCTTCCGGGTTGTTCTCATGCAAATCATAGTGCGCTTTTTCGTCTTCTGGCGACAGCCTGGCTGCCGGATCGGCAAAAACCAAGGCACAGTGGCCACAGCGAAAATACTGGCGACGCTTGTCTTGATGAAATAGGCCAGCCCCCTGGCTATGGCAAAGCGGGCAAGTTTGCATTTCGGCTCCAATTCTATTGCAGACCGGGTGACGGCAGCACCGTGGAATATGATCAAGCCGGGTATCATAGCAGATTTGCTGGAGAAGTGTGCACTACATCTCTAGGGCTGTCCCAGCGAGATACGAAGACGAGAAAAAGAAAAAAGCGACAGGCACAGCCTGTCGCTTGATGGTTCGCCATCATCGGCGTTATCCGGATTTGGTCGGTCCTTAACCAGCTATAACATCCCGGTCAGACAAATCCTGTCATTGTTATCGCCTTCCGTGCCAACTCGTTGTTCTTCATCATCCTGATGAATTTTGGTAATCCCTGTTTCCTGTCTGTCAGGCGGTCCTGCCCCGCCTGTATGCCCGATCCCTCAGAGCCTCCTGGCAATCCTGAGCATCGTGCTCGCTTACGGCCAGCCTGGCCGAACATCCTGTGCTCCTTTGGGCTGCCTGCCCTGCCGTCACTGGCGCAATCCTGTCCCTGCCGCCCCTTCCTTCGGCGACATCGACTACTTTACCGGATCGCCCTGACGAAACAATGCATCGCAAACCACCAACTTTCGGTAAGTTTATTTCAAACACCATAACCTACTGTTGGATAAGGGAACTATCAGCCATCCCCCTCGCAACAATATCAACAATGCCCCTCTATATATAGCCAATCTCTTACAACCCAGTCAGCTATCGAAGATGACACCAAAGCAAGATGTTGCCGACTTTCAAAACACTATCCCTGAAAAACAAAAAGGCAGCCAATGGCCGCCTCATTTAAATCTCATGACGCAGTAGCACTGCCTTATTAGTGCAAGCCGCCGACGTACTGGGACAGGGCTGTGATCTCATCATCACTGAGTTCGGTAGCCACCGCACGCATCATGGCATTCATGTCGTTGCCGCGATCGCTGCTGCGGAACTTCTCTAACTGGAGTTTGACGTACTCGGCATTCTGGCCCGATATCTTGGGGAAGCCTGACAGGCTGGTTCCATTACCACGTGGACCATGACAGGCCGTACACGCGGTTATCCCACGCTCTGCATCGCCGAACCGGTACAACGCCAGCGCAACATCTACCGAAGACTCAGGAGTTGTGTTATCGGAGATCGGCAATGAGGCATAGTAAGCGGCCAAATCAGCCATATCCTGCTCGGTCAATGGCATAACCATGCCGCCCATCACGGGATCATTACGGCCTTGCTTGCCACCTGTGGTCATAGCAAGTTTAAAGTCCTTGAGCTGCTTCTCCAGATAACCTGCGTGCTGACCCGCTATTTTCGGGTATTGCGCCATAATTCCGTTACCATCTGCCCCGTGACAGGCAGCACAAGTCGCGGCTTTCACTTTACCGGCTTCGGCGTCTCCCTGGGCCCAGGCTGAGCAACTGGCCAGCAGAGTCAATATGAGTGCTAATTTCTTCATGACATTCCGTTTATAATTATAGAGCTTCCAGTACCACAAGTAATGCTCGGCAACATGGTATACAATCGCCCACTTGCCCAGCACGCTGTTTGTTTATTTTACACAATTTCACAAAAAAGTAATCAGTCTACCACATCAAGACTTGACGGAGTTAACAGTGAATCAACCTCTCAACTATAGAAACACCAAATTCATCACAAGTGCACCTTCGATCCGACAGCTACCGACGGATGCAGGCGTTGAGATTGCATTTGCTGGTCGCTCCAATGCAGGTAAGTCAAGTGCCCTGAACCGCATCACCGACCAGAAAAGCCTAGCTCGTACCTCTAAAACGCCTGGCCGAACACAATTGATCAACATGTTTGAAGTTGTTCCGGGTTGTAACCTGATCGATCTACCGGGTTACGGCTACGCTCAGGTTCCGCTGGAAATGAAATTGAAATGGCAGGCGGCTCTTGGTGAGTACCTGCAAAAACGCGAATGCTTGCAAGGCCTTGTGGTACTGATGGATATCCGCCACCCACTTAAAGATCTCGACCAGCAGATGATTATGTGGGCCATTGAAAGCCGCCTTCCGGTACTGGTTTTGCTAACCAAAGCCGACAAACTCAAGAGCGGAGCCCGCAAGCAGCAGCTATTGAAAGTCCGCGAAAGTGTGAAAGCCTTCGGGGGTGATATTCAGGTTGAGGCGTTCTCTTCACTCAAGGGCATCGGCGTCGACCAAGTTCGCCGCAAGCTTGATAGCTGGTTTGCCCCGGAGCTTGAGCGCCAGATGGCATTGCTCGCCGAGGACGAAGATGAGATGGGTGACGAAGAATAATCCACTCCACTCTTTCTAGATAAAAAAAAGCTCCCTCTGGGAGCTTTTTTTATCTTCGCCTGCGCGAGATTACCCCACCAGTACGGCGGCATAAAAATACCCCGCCATCCAGGCGGGGTAATGGGAGAGAAATAGGAGTTTTTTTTATTTTTGTCCGGCAAGCATCAAGTATTTCTCGGGGCAACGCAAGTTTTTTATCCAGTTTTTGTGCTTTTTTGCAGCAGCTTGGATGCTTAGCACACCTACATTTCAATGCGATAACATCTACTTTTAAACACTTCACCACAAAAATGCCACCAAGTTGTTTTATAAAGAAAAATAACATCTCTAAATTTAGAGATGTTGTTGTCATATCTGGAATAAAATTACATTTTGCTGAATAGCGAGATAAAAAAAAGCCACCCAAAATAAGTGGGTGGCTATTTCATGGATTTGTTGGCCGGCGACGCAAAGTCCCCACCCAAAAACAAATATGAACAAGAAGCAGCATTATTATACCTGCCCCCCTATTTAAATTAAAGTAAATACTCTAATTTCAGGCCGTCATTATCAGCAGCTAAAAATCGTTTGTTTTTTCGACAAAAAACCATGGAAATGGTGTCATTATCGACCCAATACAAACAAAATGAGGCCATGGAGGGGAAAAAAGATCACTAACAGGGGAAGGGATATATCAGGGGGGAACGTTTGCAGGGCCCAAATAAAAAACGCCCTGACCAAATGGTCAGGGCGGCTGAATCAGCCAAATCCAATAACGTGAAACAAAAGGTCTGAAAGATAGAACATCTTACCTCTGTACCCTACGCAGATAACTGTATATCAATTGCTCAGTGTTGAAAAGTACTTTTCGTAGTTTTTTTTCATTAAGTCGTAACTTATTTCTAAGTTCCGTAACTTATTGATGCTTTATTTTTCATAAAAAAATAGCCAGCTTTCGCTGGCCATTTTACTTACCTGTAACTTAATACATTGATTTATCAGTGTGCCTGATCCCAGTTATCACCAATACCAGCATCAGCAATCAACGGAACGGCTAATTCGGCAGCCGCTTCCATCAGGCGTCTGATCTCGGCAGATACGTTGTCTACATCCGCTTCCTGTACTTCAAATACAAGTTCATCGTGTACCTGCATTAACAAACGCACGCGGCCTTCCGGCTGCTGGCCAATCCACTGGTCAACAAGCAGCATCGCTTTCTTGATAATGTCCGCAGCTGTCCCTTGCATCGGGGCATTGATCGCAGCACGTTCGGCGGCTTTGCGACGCATACCATTGCGCGATTGGATTTCAGGCAAGTGCAGGCGACGACCGAAGATAGTCTCGACGAACCCCTGCTCTGACGCTGCAGTACGAGTGTCCTCCATATACTGCATCACACCCGGGTAGCGTTCAAAGTAGACATTCATGTAGTCCTGCGCCTCACCGCGCGGGATACCAAGCTGCTTCGCCAAGCCAAATGCGCTCATACCGTAAATCAGGCCGAAGTTCACCGCCTTCGCACGGCGGCGCTGCTCACTTGATACCTGATCAATCGCAATGCCCATGATTTCCGCAGCCGTTGCCGCGTGGATGTCTTTACCTTCTCGGAACGCATCAAGCAGCGCCGGGTCACCAGATAGGTGGGCCATAATACGCAGTTCAATCTGCGAGTAGTCGACAGCCAGGATCTTGTAGCCGTCCGGCGCGACAAATGCCTGACGGATACGGCGGCCTTCTTCGTTGCGCACCGGAATATTCTGCAAGTTAGGATCCGTTGACGACAAACGGCCAGTCGCTGTCACCGCTTGGTGGTAAGACGTATGCACGCGGCCCGTAGCTGGGTTGATCATCTTCGGTAGCTTATCGGTGTACGTCGATTTCAACTTCGCCAAGCCGCGGTATTCCAAAATCAGCTTGGGTAGCGGGTAATCCAGCGCCAACTCTTGCAGCACCTCTTCGTTGGTCGAAGGTGTACCCGACGGCGTCTTCTTGATAACAGGCAGCCCCATTTTCTCAAACAAAATAGCCTGCAGCTGCTTGGGTGAGTTCATGTTGAACTCTTGCTCCGCAATCTCGTACGCTTTCTTCTCCAACTCTTCAAGGCGGGCAGCAATTTCTACCGACTGTGCGCTCAGCTTCATTTCATCAATCAGCACACCAGTACGCTCAATGCGAGACAGTACAGGCACCAACGGCATCTCGATCTCTTCGTATACCGCCTTGAGCTTTTCGTCATGCTCGATGTTGGCAAACAGGCGGTTGTGCAGGCGCAGCGTCACATCCGCATCTTCCGCGGCGTAAGGCGAGGCTTGCTCGAGATCGATCTGGTTGAATGTCAGCTGGTTCTTGCCTTTGCCGGCGATCTGCTCGAACGAGATACAGCTATGCTGAAGGAAACGCAGTGCCAAGCTGTCCATGTCATGCTTGCCGCCTACGCTGTTGTAGACATAGGACGCCAACATGGTGTCATGCTTGATCCCCTTCATTTCAATCCCATAACGCGCAAGGACCGATGCATCGTACTTGAGGTTCTGGCCAACTTTCGCCTGAGCCTCATCTTCAAGGATCGGTTTGAGCTGCTCGAGAACCCAGCTGCGGTCCAGCTGCTGCGGGGCATCCAGATAATCGTGGGCAACCGGCACATAGGCAGCAACGCCTTCCTCGGTCGCGAACGACAGGCCGACTAAATTCGCCACCATGTAGTCCAGGCTGTCGGTCTCGGTATCAAACGCAAACAGATCGGCGGCTTTGAGCTTATCCAACCAAGTATTGAAAGAGGCTTCATCAAGAATGGTCTCATACTGGCTGCGGTCGATGTTGACAGCCGATGTGTCCATGTTCGATTGCACCGCCGATGTGGCGCGCGCTGCACCGGCTGATTCATCAGCCTCCACGACACCAGTACCGCCATCAAGCAGCTCGTTCAACCAAGCCTTGAACGTCAGCTGGCCATATAGCTTGATCAGCTCGTCTTTGCTTGGCTCTGCTTTCAGCAGAGATTCCGGCGTCTCTTCCAGCTCAACATCCAGCTTGATGGTCGCGAGTTCGTAAGACAGCATGGCATTATCTTTGTTGTCGACAAGCTTCTTCGCCATGGTTTTCGAACCACGGAAGCCAAGCGCGGCAATGTCATCAAGGTTTTCGTACAGCTTGGTTAGGCCACCAATACCTTGTAGCAGCGCCGTGGCCGTTTTGTCACCCACACCCGGCACGCCCGGGATGTTATCGACCTTATCGCCCATCAACGCCAGGTAGTCGATAATCAGCTCAGGTGGGATACCAAATTTCTCAATGACCCCTTCGCGCCCCATCACCACATTGGTCATGGTGTTAATCAGCGTAATGTTGTCATCCACCAGCTGCGCCATATCTTTATCGCCCGTACTGATCAATACAGGCATACCCTTTTGCGACGCCTGATAAGCCAGCGTACCGATAACGTCATCCGCCTCTACACCCGGTACGCAAATAAGCGGTAGGCCCATCGCCCGGATCACGTTATGCAATGGCTCTATTTGGCAACGGAGATCGTCCGGCATTGGCGGGCGATTCGCTTTGTATTCCGGGTACATATCGTCACGGAAGGTTTTACCCTTAGCATCGAAAACCACAGCAATACGATCAGAAGCAAACTGGCGCATCATACTGCGCAACATGTTCACAACCCCATAAACTGCGTTGGTCGGGATTTCACCGTTACTCATCGTACCTGGGTAAGCATGAAAAGCGCGATATAGATAAGAAGAGCCATCGATCAGGATCAACGGATTTTCAGGAATACTTGCCATAATAATAATCTTATTCAGGGAGGTAAGAGTCAGAGCCTTAGAATGCCATGACTCCCAGCAACTGTTAACCGCTGTTTTCCAAGACATCGCCCCACCCTGTGGATAAGTTTGTTAGTATTTGAAATGTTTTCTTTGATCAAAATCTTGATAACTTTTTGATTTTAAAAATAAACACACTCAAATCAACAACTTAAGCAAAGGCAAATCGATGGATCTTTGATCCTAAAATGATCATTAATTGTGGAAAACGTTAACAGAATTCTCTTTACTGGCAAAAAATCGGTGTAAGATTAGCCAAACCTGACCATAAAGGAAGCCATTATGAAGAAAATTGCGGTCATTTTGAGCGGGGCTGGTGTATTTGACGGTGCCGAGATCCACGAAGCCGTGCTCAGCTTGTACGCTATCGAGCAACACGGGGCGAGCTGGCACTGTTTTGCACCAAACATGGATCAACACCATGTGATCAACCATATTACGGGCGAGGAAATGCCGGAAACGCGCAATGTCCTGATCGAGGCAGCGCGGATCTCACGCGGCAATATCCAAGACATCTGCGATCTCAATCCTCTCGATTTCGATGCCCTGCTGCTGCCGGGGGGATTCGGCGTCGCCAAAAACCTGTCGGACTTTGCCTTTGCGGCAGCTGACTGCACCATTCACCCGGAAGTAAAGCGGGTGTGCCAGCAATTTGCCGAAGCCGAAAAACCAGCCGCCTACCTGTGCATAGCCCCCGCCCTGATCCCGAAGATCTACGGTCCCGGCGCCCAAGGAACGATCGGCACGGATCCTGAGACCGCACATGCATTCAACCAGATGGGCGGTGAACATATCGAGTGCCCGGTCCACGATTTCGTGCTGGATCAAAAACGCCGGATCCTCACCACCCCGGCCTACATGCTGGCAGGCAGCCTCAGCGAAGCCGCAACCGGCATCGACAAACTGGTTGCCGAACTGGTGAAAATTGCCTGAACCATGACTATGGCCCAAAAAAGAAAAAGCGGCGCTACTTTCGGCATCAAGCCGGAGGTAGCTGCCGCTCAGCAGAATTGGTTGTTATTTTTAGCCCTACACCAAAAACAAACCCTAGCTGAAGTACACTGGAAGCAATGTGAGCAATGTCGTGCCTTCAAACGAAGCGAGCCTTTGGCTGTCTCGCCTCGCTGAGTGCAAGTTAATAATAACCATTCTCATTTGAGATGCAAGCATTTTATTGAGAATTCTTCTCAGTTAATGATTTCACCACTCACTAGCTGCTTGGAAAAATGCAGGCGGTAGTCCAACACCCCTTCTTTTTTATCCATATCTTCAATCAGATAACCATTCCTTAGCAGCAACCTCAGCATTGCAGGGAAGCGGTTTCTCGACTTGACCCGAATGGCACTATAACCCTGTTCTCTTGCCCACTCCTCCTGGGCCTCCAGCAAGGCCTGTGCAACCCCCCGGCCACGACCTCTTGGCGCGACCCCACCGAGCCAGCTGTAGAAAACCTGCTCCGACAGGGCATAGCCGATCTTGACCCCGACAAGTTCGCCTTCCTGCTCGGCCACCAGCACCAGAGCCCTGCGACCATCCAGCCGCAGGGCCACTGCCGCCTGGTCTGCCGGTTTGGCAAACTCGCTGATCTTGGCCAGCACGGCTACCGCCTCGTCTATCGTCGCTTCGCGGATCATCATTGTGCGTTCCTCCTGATATTCGCCATCCCCGAATAAGCAAAAGGCCAGCAACTGCTGGCCCCTCGGTCCGGATTGATTCCCCATTATCGGGCCAAATGCCCCGCCGTCAAAGCGATAGACGCTATACCTCGGCTGTACTGCCGGCTATCGCCCCTTCTTTCGGCGCAAGTGTTGTCAACCGCTTGATCAGGTAGTTGAGCAGCACACCGTACATCGGTACAAACAAACCCAGGCTAATCAGAAGTTTGAATCCATAATCCACGAAGGCAATTTCCACCCAGTTGGCCGCCATGAACGGATCCGGGCTGTTATAGAACGCGATCGAGAAAAATGCCAACGTATCGAGCGCATTACCAAACAGCGTCGAGCAAGTCGGAGCCACCCACCACTGCTTAGTCTGACGCAGGCGGTTGAACACCGACACATCCATAATCTGGCCCAACAAATAAGCCATGAAGCTGGCAATCGAGATCCGCGCAACAAACAGGTTGAAGTCACCCAGATGCGACAAGCCCTGATATTCCCCCTGATAGAAAAGGACTGACAAGGCGTAAGAAATCGCCAGTGCCGGTACCATGACCCGCAGGATGATCCGCCGCGCCATAGACGCTCCGAAAATCCGCACGGTCAGATCCGTAGCAAGGAAAATAAACGGGAAAGTGAAGGCACCCCAGGTCGTATGGAAGCCAAAGACCGTAAAGGGCAGTTGCACCAGGTAGTTACTGGAAGCGATGATCAATAGGTGGAAGGCCACCAGAAATGAAAGGGCTTTGCGCTGCTGCGCAGATGAAAAATGAGTCGTCATGTAGAGACCTTTTTGTCATTGGGGGAGAGGGAACCCAAAACACCACCAAGCCTCATCGGCATCGGCGGCAACCGAAGGCGGCGATTATACAGCAACCCAAGGCATTGACCAGAGGAGAACGCAAAGTAACCGATTACACGATTATCGGCAGTTGCTGGGCCAAAAAAGCCATCACCGGCGTCGATTCTGCATCGAGGCCTTCCAGCCAGATCTGGCCACTGTAATGCTCCGCCTTGAGCAGCATCTTGCAGCCCTCGAAGTCTACCAGCCATACATGCAGATCGGCATTGGCCTCTTGCTCGAGCACCTTCAGCTCCCAGCGCTCCAACAGCGGGGCGACTACAGCAGCGAAGGTGTCAAAGTCCCAGCCGGGCACGTCCAGCTCCAGCACAGGGACAGCCAAATCCAAGCGACGGCACTCAAACCGTATCTTGTCTTTGCCTTCCATGTCCTTTGCGAATAGCTTTTCCATCAACTTTCCTGTAACCAATTGTTTCTATGCGTATCAAGCAATAACAATGGGCTAGCCAAAACGAGTCACCCATGATTTTATAGAGTGGCTGTACTGCAAACCGATCTGGTGAGTATTACAGCCGGTGAATTTAACATTCTCACCAAATACGCAAGCTGTTTTGTAGCGGATAAACCCATGCCGGCCATTTGGCCCGCCGGGGGCAACGCATTTGTGCCGGGCGCGGATTGCCCGGTATTTTTTTATCAGCCCCGCGCTAGTAACCGACCGCTTCGCCCATCGTCAGGTGCTCCTCGATCAGCACCATGAAGGCCGCCCCGTACTTTTCCAATTTCCGCTGACCAACCCCGTTGACAGCCAGCATCTCGCCCGCAGACGTCGGCAGCCGCTCAGCCATCTCCATCAAACTGACATCGTTGAAGACCACATACGGCGGCAGGTTTTCCTCATCGGCAATCGCCTTGCGCAACTTGCGCAGCTTGGCAAACAGCTTCTTGTCGTACTGGCGGCTGGCAAACTTGTCGCTCTTGCTACTTCTGGCTGCCGTGTCCAAGCGCGGCACGGCCAATTCCAGCCCGATCTCGCCGCGCAGCACCGCCCGTGCCTTTTCGGTCAACTGGAGCGTCGAACTGCGCAACATATTCTGGACCAAAAAACCACGGTGGATAAGCTGACGCAAAATGCTGACCCAGAACTCATGGCTGTGCTCACGACCGATCCCATAGGTCGAGAGCTGGTCATGGCCATATTCGCGGATCCGCTGGTTCTGCATCCCGCGCAGCACTTCAACCACATGGTTGATACCGAAGCCCTGATTAACGCGGTAGACACATGACAATGCCTTCTGCGCCACTTCGAGCGCATCGAAACGCTTGGGCGGGTCAAGGCAAATATCACAGTTGCCGCAGGGGGTCTCGCGTGCCTCGCCAAAGTAGTTGAGCAGGACTTGGCGGCGGCAGGTCTGGGCTTCCGCAAACGCCCCCATCGCGTTGAGCTTGTGGCTCTCTACTCGTTTCTGCTCCCCTTCCTCCTTCTCGTCGAGACAGCGGCGCAACCAGGCCAGATCCGACGGGTCGTAGAACATAACCGCCTCGGCAGGCAGGCCGTCACGCCCGGCTCGCCCGGTTTCCTGATAGTAGGATTCGATATTACGAGGGATATCATAATGAACCACAAACCGTACATTGGGTTTGTTGATGCCCATCCCGAACGCGACCGTGGCCACCACAATCTGGACATCATCACGCTGGAACGCCTCCTGCACCCACGCCCGCTCGTCACTCGCCATCCCGGCATGGTAAGCCGCCACCCGGGTTCCGCCGGAGGCCAGCTTCTCGGCCACCTGCTCGACCCGCTTACGGCTGTTGCAGTAGATAATGCCGCACTGGCCGCGCATATCCGCCACACAACGAGCAAGCTGCGCCATCGGCTTGTACTTTTCCTGCAGGGTATAACGGATATTCGGGCGATCGAAACTGCCGAGATAGACATGGGGCTCGGACAGAGCAAGGCGGGTCAGGATATCTTGGCGAGTAGTGTCGTCGGCGGTCGCCGTCAGGGCCATCACCGGCACCCCGGACAACTGCTGGCGAACCGAGCCTAAGGCTGCATACTCAGGACGGAAGTCATGCCCCCATTGCGAAATACAGTGGGCCTCATCGACGGCGAGCAGGCTGATCGGCAATGCCGCGACCCGGTCGATGAAATCGCGGCTCATCATCCGCTCCGGCGACACGTAGACCAGCTTCAATCGCCCCTCGGCCATCGCCAGAAAGGTCTCTTCCTGCTCCTCCCGGGGCATCGTCGAATTGAGGCAGGCCGCCGCGACCCCGTTGGCCTCGAGCTGGTCAACCTGATCCTTCATCAGGGAGATCAGAGGCGAGACCACCAACGCCGTGCCCTCGCGGAGCAGCGCCGGGATCTGGTAGCACAACGACTTGCCGCTGCCCGTCGGCATGATCACCAAGCAATCCCCGCCAGCCACGGCTGTTTCAATCACCGCCTGCTGGCCGATACGGAACGCCTCGTAGCCGAAAACGTCTTCAAGGATGGTCTGGCTGGTCGCCTGGGGGACAGGTTGGCAGGCAAGGCTGGCTGACATATCTCGCGGTTCCTGTGTCGCATCCCCGCCGAACGCAGAGACTGTTAAAGGCTGGCTATTCTATACCAATGTCCAAGCCGTTGGGAATGCCGCCCGCTCCCCCCTCGGGGACGGCCACCTCCCAGCACCGCCGAGCAAAAGTCCATAGTATTGGTTTTGTATGCGATTTATACTGGCCCTGCATAGGCGACGCATAATTATCTGTCGCAAACCTTTACCTCGGAATGATCAGGCACTCATGGACGAACAAAACCAAGAAACCCAGCGCGGCGTGATCCTCGCCCTCGCCGCCTATACCATGTGGGGCATCGCCCCGATCTACTTCAAGGCTCTGCAACATGTCAGCGCCCCCGAAATTCTCAGCCACCGGGTGATCTGGTCGGTACTCTTCCTCGCCATCCTGCTGCAAGCCAGCCGGGGCTGGGGCAAAGTCCGCCACGTCCTCTCGCGGCCACGCACCCTGCTGCTCCTAGCGGCCACAGCCACCCTCATCGGCGGCAACTGGTTGATCTTCATCTGGGCCGTCAATAACAACTTCATGCTCAATGCCAGCCTCGGCTATTACATCAACCCACTGCTCAACGTCCTGCTCGGGATGCTTTTCCTCGGCGAGCGGCTACGCCCGCTCCAGTGGGTGGCAGTGTTGCTGGCCGTGGCAGGCGTCGCCGTCCAGCTGATCCAATTCGGCTCGCTGCCGTGGATCGCCCTCGCACTGGCCAGCAGCTTCGGTTTCTACGGCCTGCTGCGCAAGAAAATCAACCTCGACGCCCAGACCGGCTTGTTCATGGAAACCTGCCTCCTGTTGCCGATGGCGACCATCTACGTCCTGTGGATAGCCGACAGCCCGACCGCAGACTGGGGCCACAACCCGCTATCGACCAACCTGCTGCTGGTCGCCGCCGGTATCGTGACCACCCTGCCGCTCCTGTGCTTCACCGGGGCGGCCACCAAGCTCAAACTCTCGACCCTGGGGTTCTTCCAGTACATCGGGCCGAGCCTGATGTTCATACTGGCTATTGCCCTCTACGGCGAAAGCCTCACCGCTGATAAGGTATATACCTTCGGCTTCATCTGGGCCGCACTGGTACTGTTCAGCATCGATGGCCTCAGGAGCCGCCGTACCAAGATCACCCACTCGACCTGACACAGACACCGCCGCCGGCCATAACGCCGGCTGCACCCAACCCTCCCACAGGAACAAAAGAGAACATGAACGACATCGCTCCCCTTATCACCCTGCTGGCCGTCCACATTGTGGCCCTGATGAGCCCCGGACCCGACTTTGCCCTCGTGGTCCAAAATGCGGGACGCTACGGCCGCCAGACGGGTATTGCCATTGCCTTCGGCCTATCGCTGGGGATCCTGATCCATTCCATTCTCAGCCTGACCGGGGCCAGCTTGCTTATCCAGCAACATCCCGCCCTGTTCACCCTGCTTCAAGTGGCTGGCGGCAGCTACCTGCTGTGGCTGGGTACCGGTGCCCTCAAGAGCGTCTTCGCCCTACTGACCAAGCCCCGGGATCTGGCGCAGGTCAATCCGATGCCGGCACGGCTGATTGCCAACCGTCGCCAAGCGATGCTCAAAGGCTTCACCACCAACATCCTCAACCCCAAAGCGCTGGTGTTCTTCCTCAGCCTGCTCTCCACCCTCGTACCGGCAGGTATTCCGCTTAGCGGCAAGATCGTCGCCATCGCCCTACTCTGGCTCACCGCCTTCCTATGGTTCGCCCTGCTGGCATGGCTGCTGACCGGCCAGCGCATGCAACAGCGCCTGCTGCGCTGGTCACCGGCCATAGACGGCCTGTGCGGGCTGCTGTTCGTGACCATCGGCGGGACCATCCTCTATCAGGCCGTCATCCGCTGAGCTTGACCGGCAGCACAAAATCCAACCGCCGATTAGACAGAGGCGTGATCCACCCATAGGCTTGCTGCAGCCCACCAAGGAAGGAGCCCACCATGCCAAGGAACATTCCCCGCAAGCCGCTGTTACTCGCGGCTTGCCTTGCCGTCTTTCCGGCCGCGGCCGCACAACAGGCAGCCGACCAAAATGCCCCCGAGGCAGCGACCGGCCGATCCGCCCAACATCTCGCCCAGGGTAAAGAGTGGATGGTAGCCACCGCCAACCCCCATGCCAGCGAGGCAGGGGCCGCCATGCTCCGCCAGGGCGGCAACTCCATTGATGCCATGGTCGCCATCCAACTGGTCTTGGGGCTGACCGAACCCCAGTCGTCTGGCCTCGGCGGCGGCGCCTTCCTCGTCTACTGGGACAACGACCAACAGGCACTGAGAACCTTCGACGGGCGGGAAAGCGCCCCGCTCGCCGTCACCCCGGTCCTATTTCAGGACAGCAAAGGCCAGCCGCTGCAATTTTTCGACGCCGTGGTCGGCGGCCGCTCTGTCGGTACCCCGGGAACGATCAAGCTGCTGTGGCATACCCACCAGCGGCTCGGCAAACTACCGTGGCGCGAGCTGTTCAGGCCTGCCCAAGCACTGGCCAACAGAGGTTTTACCGTCAGCCCCCGGCTCGCCGCTCTTATTGCCAAGGATCAAGAACACCTGCGACGTTTCGATGCCACCCGAAACTATTTCTTTAACCGCGATGGCCAGCCGCTGCAAGCCGGGGACACCCTGAAGAACCCCGCCTATGCCGCAACGCTCAAGCTCCTGGCAGAAGACGGGCCACGCCCTTTCTACAGCGGCGAGATAGCCCGTGACATCGTCAATACCGTGCGAAATGCCCCCGGTAACCCCGGGGTTCTCAGCTTGATGGATCTCGCCACCTACCAAATCAAAGAGCGCCCGCCCGTCTGCGCTCCTTACCGCCAGTACCAAATCTGCGGGATGGGCCCGCCCAGCTCCGGGGCCCTGACCCTCGGCCAGATCCTCGGCACCCTCAGCCACTACCCGCTGGGCCAGCTCGGCCCCGACAATCCCGAAAGCTGGCGCCTGATCAGCGATGCCTCTCGGCTTGCCTTTGCCGATCGCGGCCGCTACATCGCTGACAGCGATTACGTCCCGGTACCCACAACCGGACTGCTCGACGAGGATTACCTGCGCCAACGTGCTGCACTGCTCGACAGAGATACCGCACTACCCGAGGCACTGCCGGGCAACCCACCTTGGCAGCATGCCCTGCACTATGGGGCCGACCAGTCCCTGGAGCTCCCCTCCACCAGCCACTTCTCGATTGTCGATGCCAATCGCAACGTGGTCTCAATGACCACCACCATCGAGAACGGCTTCGGCTCCCGGCTCATGGTGCGCGGCTTCCTGCTCAACAACGAGCTCACCGACTTCTCGTTCCGCAGCCATAATAACGGCCACCCCATTGCCAACCGGGTCGAGCCGGGCAAGCGCCCCCGCTCCTCGATGGCCCCGACCATCGTGATGGCAAACGGGAGCCCCTATCTGGCCATCGGCTCCCCCGGCGGAAGCCAGATCATCGGCTACGTTGCCAAGACCCTGATCGGCCACCTCGACTGGGGACTGGATCTGCAACAGGCCATCGACCTGCCCAACATGAACAACCGCTTCGGCCCAATAGAAATCGAGGCCGACACCGATGCCGACCACTGGAAGCCCAAGCTCGAGAAGCTCGGATTCAAAGTCCAGCTCAAGCCGCTCAATTCAGGCGTGCAGGCCATTGCCATTGATGGCAAACAACTCTCCGGAGCGGCGGATCCGCGCCGTGAAGGCACCGTGATCGGCCACTAACCTCAACCGATGGGCAAAAAAAGGCCCGCCGGTCGAACTGACCGGCGGGCATCGTCTCTTTTGCAATAGGGTGCTCAGCGCGCAGCGCTTACATCGGCTGCAACTTGGCGTATTGGGTCACCAGCCATTTGATCCCCTCGCCGTTGAAGGCAACCTGGACCCGACTCTGGGCACCGCTGCCCTCAAAGTTGATAATCGTACCTTCGCCAAATTTAGGGTGCATCACGCGCTGGCCGAGGGTGTAGCCGGTCTGGTTGAAGTTCTCGCTGACCACCGACTGACTGAAGCGCCCGCTGCTGGCAGGTCGCGACACCTTGGCTTTCATCCGGACCTCCTCGATATGCTCCTGCGGGATCTCGCGGATAAACCGTGACGGCTTGTGGAAGTTATCCTTGCCGTACAGGCGGCGCATCTCGGCATGGCTGATGTACAGCTTCTGCATCGCACGGGTCATGCCCACGTAGCACAACCGGCGCTCCTCCTCGAGGCGGCCGACCTCCTCGGTCGTACGCGAGCTAGGGAACATCCCCTCCTCGACGCCCACCATGAACACCACCGGGAACTCGAGGCCCTTGGCACTGTGCATCGTCATCAACTGCACCGCGTCCTCGAAATCATCGGCCTGCCCCTCGCCGGCTTCCAGCGCCGCATGGGACAAGAAAGCCGACAACGGGCTCATCTCGACCGCCTCTTCCGGTACCTCGAACTGGCGGGTTGCCGTCACCAGCTCCTCAAGGTTTTCGATCCGGGCCTGGGCCTTCTCGCCTTTCTCCTGCTCGTACATCGCCCGCAGCCCCGAGTTGCGGATCACCTCGTCGGTCTGCTGGTAGAGCAGCATATCGCGGGTATCATCCTCAAGGGCATTGACCAGCTCGATAAAACGGCGCAACGAGTTGGCCGCCCGACCGGCTAGCGCCTGCTCCTCCAGCAAAGCCACACAGGCCTGCCACATAGTGGCCCCACGATCGCGAGCCGCCATCCGGATAGTATCAAGGGTGCGGTCGCCCAGTCCCCGGGCCGGGGTATTGACCACCCGCTCGAACGAGGCATCATCGTGGCGGTTGGCAATCAGGCGCATGTAGGCCAGCGTATCTTTGATTTCCTGACGCTCGAAGAAGCGCATACCGCCGTAGATCCGATAAGGCATTCCCGCCTGGATCAACGCCTCTTCCAACACCCGCGACTGGGCGTTGCTGCGGTACAGCATCGCGGTCTCGTTCAGGGCTCCGCCCTGATCCTGCCACTCCTTGATTTTGCCGACCACGAAACGGGCCTCGTCGAGCTCATTGAACGCCGAGTAGATCGAAATCAGCTCGCCCTCGCTCCCCTCGGTCCAAAGATTCTTGCCCATCCGCTCATTGTTGTTGGCGATAAGGCCGTTGGCAGCCTTAAGGATATTGCCGGTCGAGCGGTAGTTCTGCTCGAGGAATATCGACTTGGCATCCTTGAAATCATTCAAAAAGCGCTGGATGTTCTCGACCTTGGCGCCGCGCCAGCCGTAAATCGACTGATCGTCGTCACCTACAATCATGACATTGCACTGCGGCCCCGCCATCAAGCGCAACCAGGCATACTGGATGTTGTTGGTATCCTGGAACTCATCGACCAGAATATGCTTGAAACGGGCCTGGTAGTGCTCACGGATATGCTTGCTATGCTTGAGCAGCTCATAGGATCGCAGCAGCAGCTCGGCAAAATCCACCAAGCCAGCCCGATCACAGGCATCTTGATAAGCCGTGTAGAGGCGCAGCCAAGTCTGCTCAACCGGATCGCTGAAAGTCTCGATGTGCTGCGGGCGCAGCCCCTCGTCTTTCTTGCCGTTGATATACCAGGCAGCCTGGCGTGCCGGCCACTGTTTCTCGTCAAGGTTCTGGGCCTTGATCAGGCGGCGGAGCAAGCGCATCTGGTCGTCAGAATCCAAAATATTGAAATCCTCCGGCAGCTTGGCGTCAAGGTAGTGGGCCCGCAGCATCCGGTGGCACAGACCGTGGAAGGTGCCGTTCCACATCCCCGACAGCGAGCCCTGCATCAGCTCGTTGATCCGGCCGCGCATTTCCGCCGCCGCCTTGTTGGTGAAGGTCACCGACATAATCGAGTACGGCGAGGCCTGCTCAATAGCCATCAACCAGGCGATGCGATGGACCAGAACCCGGGTCTTACCACTTCCCGCACCCGCCAGCACCAAATAATTACCCAACGGGGCCGCTACTGCCTCGCGCTGCTTGTCATTAAGACCATCTAACAGAAGTGATACGTCCATCGCTCTCTACTGGTTATTTATACAATGGTAGAGATTATAACCACAAAGCCCACCGGGATGCGAGGACACACAGCCATCGGCACCATCCCGCCAATTACCGGCCCCTGCCTGCCGAACCCATTGCAGCTGTTGCTAAACCGCTCAGCCTATCATGGCTAATATTTCACCTAATCAAGCGCTTGCCTATTTCTGTTTTGTTCTATGATTGGAAAGGCGATTGTTAATACATCGTTAAAAAAACAAAGAAGGGCTGAAAGATTTCCGTCGATCCCCCTTTCTTATGTAGCAGAGCACCATGAGGTGCCACCCAAGGAAGCAGATATGCTCCCAATACAGTCAGCGAAACAAAGAGGAATGACCATGAAGAAAACCACCAATATCGCACTTGCTTCAGCCGTAACCGGCCTACTTGCCCTTGCCGGGACGGCCATGACCACAACCACAGCCGTCGCGGCTGAGGGCAAAGAGAAATGCTACGGCGTGGTCAAGGCCGGCAAGAACGACTGTGCGACCAAGACCAGCTCCTGTGCCGGCACCTCGAAAACCGACAACCAGAAGGACGCCTTCGTAATGGTACCTAAAGGCCTGTGCGAGCGCCTTGTCGGCGGCTCTACCAAGTCATCCTAAGCCCCCCAACGCTATCAGCCACGAGAAAGGAAGAGATATGAAGAAGTCGAATATCGCTGTCACGACAGCCGTATCTGGCCTGTTGGCCTTGGCCGGGGTAGCCCTAGCCCCTTCCGTCGCCCATGCGGCGGACAAGGAAAAATGCTACGGCGTAGTCAAGGCGGGCAAGAACGACTGCGCGACCAAGACCAGCTCCTGCGCCGGCACCTCGAAGACCGATGGCCAGAAAGATGCCTTCGTGATGGTACCCAAGGGATTGTGCGACCGCCTCGCAGGCAGCAGCAAGGAGGCCAAGTAATTGAGCCGCCTGTCACCACAGGCGATGGTCGGGGTGGGGCTTCGGTCCCCCCACATCGACCAAGTCCTCGCCGAGCGGCCTGATATCGGTTGGTGGGAAATCCACAGCGAGAACTATTTCAACCCGGTCTCGGCTGCCCGCCAGCAGATACGGGAAATCGCCGAACACTACCCCGTCAGCTGCCACGGTATTGGCCTGTCGCTGGGCTCGGCCGATCCCCTCGATAGCGCCCACCTCTGCCAGCTAAAGGGGCTCATCGACGAGCTCGCCCCCATCGCCGTCTCCGACCACCTCAGCTGGAGCTCGGTGGACGGGGAGTACTTCAACGACCTGCTGCCGCTGCCCTATACCGAAGAGGCACTCTCGCACTTCTGCCGCAAGGTCGAACAGGTGCAGGACTTCCTCGGCCGCCGCCTATTGGTCGAAAACCCGTCCAGCTACCTCCAGTTCAGCCATTCCACCATCCCGGAATGGGAGTTCCTGAACCATGTCCAGCAACGTACCGGCTGCGGCCTGCTGCTGGATCTCAACAATATCTACGTCAGTGCCTTCAACCATGGCTTTGACTGCCAGCAATACCTCGCCGCTCTCGAACCGAGCGCCGTCGGGGAGATCCACCTCGCCGGATTCACCGCCAGGCAAGTCGACGATGGCGAGATATGGATCGATACCCACAGCCGCCCGGTCAGCGATCCGGTCTGGCAGCTCTACCGCCAATGGATCCGCCAGCATGGTCCGGTCCCCACCCTCATCGAGTGGGATTTGGATATCCCGGCCTTACCCGTACTGCTGGGCGAAGCCGCCAAGGCCCGCGACATACTGCAGCAGGAGGAACGCCATGACTCACCCGCCTGAGGCTCTGAAGGCTATCCAGCAGGCGTTTGCCGAAGCCCTCCGCTACCGGCCAAGCACTGCTGCCGCCCACATACATCAAGGCCGCTTCCCGGCCGAGCAACTTTTGCAGATCTACCGCAACAACTTCGTGATCAGCCTGTCCGAAATACTGGCGGCCACCTACCCCTGCTGTCTTGCCGTCGTTGGCGAGGAGTGCTTCGGACAACTTGCCCGCCAGCATGTACTGCGCACCCCGCCCACCGAAGGGGATGTCAGCCATTACGGGGCAGGGCTTGATGCGACCATCGCCCAGCAGCCGGAGCTGCTTGCCGCCGTCCCCTACCTGCCCGATCTTGCCCGTCTCGAATGGGCCGTGGACCGAGCCGGCCAATATGCCCCGCCTCCCCACGCGTTTCCTTTCGAACAGCTGGCCCTTGTCACCGAGGACAACCTCGGCCAGCTCCGGCTGGAGGTGGAACCCTCAGCCCAGCTCATCGATGCCGCCAGCCCGGCTGCCAGCCTGTGGCAGATGATCACCCACAACGAGGTAGAGCCAATCGATCTCTCCGCCCCCGAGTCGGCCGTCGTCTGCCAAAGCCACGACGGGATCCGCGTCATCGCCACCACCTCGGACGGTACCGATTTGATCCGGCGATGCCAATCCGGCCAACCCCTCGGGACAGCCTCCCCTGCCATGCTGGCCATTTTGGGGGAGTTACTCCAACACCACTGCTTCACCGCTATCCATGGCCTGCCACAGGGAGACTGCGCATGCTGAATTTCTTCAAGAACCTTGATGCCACAGCCCAACGGCTGAGCGACCCTCTGATCCCGTTTCTGCTCCTGTTCACCCGGCTATGGGTGGCATGGGTCTTCTTCAAGTCGGGGATGGTCAAGTACACCACCTGGGACAGTACCCTGTACCTGTTCGAATACGAATACCAGGTCCCTGTCATCCCGTGGCAAATGGCGGCCTACCTCGGTACGGCGACCGAGTTGATCATCCCGGCCTTTCTGGCCCTCGGCCTGTTCACCCGCCCCATGGCACTGATCCTGTTCGTCTTCAACATCATCGCGGTGGTGTCCTACCCGCTTCTCTGGGAAAAAGGCTTTTTCGACCACCAGCTATGGGGAATGATGATGCTGATGAACATATTCTGGGGAGCAGGGATGCTCTCCCTCGACCGCTTATTCAGCCAGCCCCCCAAGCAGAGCCTGCTCGACTAGTCGCTCCTACGGGCAATAAAAAAGGACAGCCAAACGGCTGTCCTTTTTATATTAACCATACCCCGTCAACAATCAGGACGGCAGCAATGACAACAGCTGCGACAATTCGCTGATCTCAACATCCGGCACCATCTGGCCACGCGACTGCTCAACCAAAGAGCGCTGCTGGTCATTGAACCAACACGCCATCATGCCATAGCGTTTGGCCCCGGCAACATCGCTCACTAGGTGGTCGCCGACATGGAGGATCTCGCCAGGAGCCAGACCAAGTAGCCCCACCGCCTGCCCGAACAGGTCGGGCTCCGGCTTGGCAAGGCCGTCACGCCCGGCCTGCAAGACGGCGGAGAAATACCCATCCAACCCGATTTTCGCGGCATCGACATTGCCGTTGGTAATGGCAACCAGCGGCAGTTGCTGTTGCAACAAAGCCAGTACCCGGTGAGTTTCATCCGGCACCTCAACCTGATTGCGCACCGTCAGCACTGTTTCAACCCCCTCGGCGGCGGCTCTTTCCGCCAACGCCTGCGGGTAGCCCAGCTGCATCAGTCCGATCTTGAGCAGCTCGAAACGCCAGGCCGTCACGTCATGCCGCAACATGGGATCCGCCTCGGCCAACGTCATCTTGAGCGACTGCCAGTGATCCCGGCCCAACGTCCGGGCCACCGGATGGCAGGTATCCAGCCAGTCGAACATCGCCTGCTCGGCATGGCGGATCACCGGCCGGTTGTCGTAGAGGGTATCGTCGAGATCAAAGGTTATCGCCCGCGGCGGGGCAATACGGCGGTAAAACTGCATGGACACGGTTCCTTTGCTGCTAGCGCTTGCCGCGCTTGGCCCGCGGATGGGCCTCGTCATACACCTTGGCAAGGTGCTGGAAGTCGAGGTGGGTATAAATCTGGGTTGTCGTCAGGTTGGCGTGGCCCAGTAACTCCTGCACCGCACGCAAATCCCCTGATGATTCCAGCATATGAGTCGCAAAGCTGTGGCGCAGCTTGTGCGGGTTAATGTGACTCGACACCGCCTGCTTCTGGCCCCACTCGGCCATCCGCTTCTGGACGTTGCGGTTGGAAATCCGCACCCCGAGCTTGGAAACGAACAGTCCCGGCTCGTCAGGCTTGGCGAGCTGGCCGCGCAACCGCAGCCAATGGCCGACCCATTCCCGGGCCAAGCCCGCAAACGGAACGACCCGCTCCTTGTCACCCTTACCAATCACCCGCAAGTCCCCCTTGCGAAGACTGATATCCTTAACATTCAAGCCGACCAGCTCGGACAGACGCAGGCCTGCCCCATACATCAATTCCATCATCGCCCGATCACGGACTGACAGGGGATCCTCGCCGTCTACGCTGAGCAGCTGGTCCATCTCGTCGACATCGAGGTTTTTCGGCAATGGCCGCGCCTTGCGGGGTGCCGAGACCCCCTTGGCCGGGTTGGCCTTGAGATCGCCCTGTCCCACCAAGTAGTCAAGGAAACTGCGCAGGGACGACAGGCGCATCGCCAGGCTGCTGGCCTTGAGGCCATCTCGCATCCCCTTACTTGCCAACTGGCGAACCCAACCGGCATCGACCTTACGCCAGTCGTCAACGTCAAGCGCCGCCAGCTGCTCTGCCATGGTGGTCAGCTGGCGCTTGTAGTTCTGCTGGGTATGCAGGCTCAGCTCACGCTCGCTGCGCAGGTATTCGAAAAAGCGCAGCAGCGGCTGTTCCAATCCTTGCGGCAGGCTCACCCGATCACCTCGCGGCTGTATTCCCAATGATGGATAAGGCGGGTCAGAACCATCGCCAACTGCTCAACAAACAGGGTGTCCATCTCGGGTTGAAAATGCCCGCCGTCGGCACTGGCGAAGCTCAGCACCCCTATCGACCGCTCGTTGCCCAGCGGCAGGACCACGAACGATCCCAAATGCGGCGGCTCGTCAAACAGCATCTCGCTCTCCTGCTTGCGCAGGCGGCCAAGGTAAACCGGGCGCGACGACAAGCGCGAGCATCGGAAACTGTCGAAACTACGACGGGCCAAATACAGGCTCTCGTCGAAACTGTCGAACAGGCGCAGGCTGACGGCCAGCCCCATGCTATCTGCCAGCGATTCAAGCACCATCAGGGCCTGGTAAATATTATGGGTCTGCAGCAGCTCCAGCTGGGTCCGAGAAAAACGCTCAAAGAGATCGCTGTTCTTCAAGGCAGCCTTGACCATGGCGGCCATCTGCTCTTCCTGCTCGACGATCTGGCTGCGCAACCGCTCAAGCTGGATATCCACCAGAGACACCACCCCGCGTTCGTGGTGGTGAACCTGAAGGCGACCCAGCAAGTCCGGGTTGCGAATGAAAAAATCAGGGTTAGCGGCAAGAAAACCCGCCACTTCCTGTTCAGTCAACGAGACGCCGTCCTCTTCGGGGCGAGCGTCCAGCTGATAAATATCGGTCATAGTGTAATTTGTCCATCAAAGACATGTTCGGCAGGGCCCATCATGTGCAATGGGTGCCCTTCGCCCTTCCAGCGAATATGCAAATCACCGCCCGGCAGCGAAACCGTCACCTCTTCATCAAGCAGCCCCTGAAGGCGGCCCACAGCAACAGCGGCGCAGGCCCCACTCCCGCAGGCTTGAGTTTCCCCAGCCCCACGTTCGTAGACCCGCAATTTCACCTCATTGCGGCTAATCACCTGCATGAAGCCCGCATTGACCCGCTCAGGAAAGCGCTCATGAGACTCAAGCAATGGCCCGAGGGTCTCGACATCAGCGGTATCGACATTGTCGACCACAGTGACGCAGTGGGGGTTGCCCATACTCACGGCACCGCAGAATAAAGTCTGCTCACCCGCTCGAAGAATATAGGTTTTCTCGCTCTGCTTGGCCCGCATCGGTATTTTTGCAGGATCAAAGGTCGGCTCGCCCATGTTGACGGTCACAAGATTGTCGTCGCCAAGCTTGAGTACCATCTTGCCGGCCTTGGTGCTGACAGATACATGGTATTTGTTGGTCAGCCCCTTCATCCAAACGAAGCGGGCAAAACAACGGGCGCCATTGCCGCATTGCTCCACTTCACTGCCGTCGGCGTTGAAAATCCGGTAATGGAAATCCGTCTCGGGATCATAGGGCGGCTCAACAACCAGCAACTGGTCAAAGCCGACACCGCGGTGGCGGTCGGCCAAGCGCCGAATCGCATCCGGCGAGAAGAACACGTTCTGGGTAACGCAGTCGACAACCATAAAATCGTTGCCTAAACCATGCATCTTAGAAAAGTGAAACTGCATGATGATCCTTATCGTTATTCTGGCAACAGGTGCTCAGAACGCCATAGCTCGGCCAGCTCCTCACGTTCGCGAACGACGTGGATCTGCTGACCATCAACCATGATTTCTGCTGCCCTTACCCGAGTATTATAGTTAGATGCCATGACGAAACCATAGGCACCCGCCGAACGTACTGCCAGCAAATCCCCCGCCGCTAGGCATAAATGACGATCCTTACCGATAAAGTCACCGGTCTCGCAAATCGGGCCGACGAAATCATAGGTTTTAGCCTCGCCGTCACGCGGGCGCAGCGGGATGATCTCCTGCCAGGCCTGGTAAAGGGTCGGACGGATCAGATCATTCATTGCCGCATCGACAATGGCGAAGTTCTTGTGGTCGGTATGCTTGAGGTACTCGACCCGCGTCAGCATCACCCCGGCATTGGCGGCAATCGCCCTGCCTGGCTCGAAAACCAATTCAAGCTCAGGGTAATCCACCAACCGTGCCATCAAGGCCTCGGCATACTCCGATGGCGCAGGTGGCTGCTCGGCGCTGTAAGTCACGCCCAGCCCACCACCGACATCGAGGTGCTCGATGGCAATCCCTTCCGCCTTGAGGAGGTCGATCAGTGCCAGCAGGCGGTCTGTCGCATCAATAAACGGGGAGAGCTCGGTCAGCTGCGAGCCGATATGGCAGTCAATCCCGGTCACCTTGATATTCGGCAGCTGCTGGGCCAGACGGTAGACATCCGGGGCGCGGTCAAACGCGATCCCGAACTTGTTATCGCGCAGGCCGGTCGAGATATACGGGTGGGTCTTAGCGTCGACATCCGGGTTGATCCGGAGTGATATCGGTGCCACCTTGCCCATCTCGCCAGCAACCTGATTGAGACGCTCAAGCTCCGGCTCAGACTCGACATTGAAACATTTGATCCCCAGCGAGAGGGCACGCTGCATTTCGGCAGCCGTTTTGCCCACGCCAGAAAAGACGACTTTGGCCGGGTCACCGCCCGCTGCAATCACCCGCTCCAACTCACCGCCGGAAACGATATCGAACCCCGAGCCCAAGCGTGCCAGCACGTTGAGCACCCCGAGGTTAGAGTTCGCCTTGACCGCATAGCAAATCAAATGGGGATGGTCATCCACCGCCCGGTCAAAGGCATGCCAATGACGCTCGAGGGTTGCGCGAGAATATACATAGAGCGGCGTGCCGAAACGCTCAGCCAAATCCGCCAATGCCACATCTTCGGCCCACAGCTGGCCGTCTTGCTGGTAATTGAAATAATCCAATGTCGTCTCTTCCCTGTATTAGTCGTTATTGCTGAGGCTGTTGCTGCTCGGTATCGTCAGGCATATACAACGGGCCGCTCTGACCACAGCCTGCCAGGGCGAGAACACCCAGAACCAAAATTGCCAATAAACCTTTACGCATTTTTTAAAGCCAGTGATAATCATGTGTTAGCCCCCTATAATCGCACCCATACTAGGAAAAGCAATAGGACAGACTGGGATGAATGATACAGAATTTCACAAGTTAGCCGATGACGTGCTAATGAGCATCGAGGAAGGCATCGATGAATCAGGTGCTGACATTGAATACGAGACGATGGGCAACGTGCTGACCCTTGAGTTTGAAAACCGCAGCCAAATCGTGATCAACCGTCAAGAACCCCTGCATGAAATTTGGCTGGCGTCCAAGTCAGGCGGCTACCATTTCAAATATCAGGACGGCCAGTGGCGCTGCACCCGCAGCGACGAGGAGCTGATCAGCCTGGTCAAGCGCGAATGCAGCGCCCATGCCGGCGAGAGCGTTGACTGGTAATCCCAGCCCGGGACACATGATATAAAAAAAGCGAGGTGTGATACCTCGCTTTTTAATCTCTGCGTAATGACGGCGATCAGCGTGTCATCATATTGGCCGTCACGACTGAGGCCTCGATATTGTTGGCCGCAGGCCGGCGTGATGGCTGCTGCCCGCTCTTGAACGGCAGCACCCGCAACTCGCCATCCTCGCCGCGGGCAATATCGTAGAACTGCGGCAGGTTGAAGTTGATGAAGTTGACGCTGTAGCTGAACCTGTCATGGGCCGAGGTATAGAAACGGTTCACCCCGTGGACCATCTCGTCCTTGTCGCCGCTGCACTGGCGGTAGACCTCGATCCGGTTGGCCTCATCGAGAATATAGATGTTGAAGCCTTCCTCGCAGTCCTCGAAGAAAAACTGGATCAGCCCCTCGCTGGCATAGGAGTCGACGATTTCAGGCGGATGCGGCTCGTCAGTTTTGCCCATCACCAATGTCGCGGAGCCCAGCAGCTTGTTGGACGAAATACAGCTGTAGAAATCAACCGAGTTCTCCAGCTTCTGAACCGATACGCCGCGGCGCTCGAAGAACAGGCCGTGGGTCTGCTCGCCGATCCGGATGGCCTTGAAACGTCGACGCTTCTCCTGCTCCACCGGCTTGAGGCGCATCTCGATACATTCCGCCACCAACTGGTAAACCAGGTTGCGGATAAGGCCGCGCATATGCTTGCTGTAACAGAACACGTCAACCGACTCCGGCGGCAGCGCGTCTTGGTGCATCTTGCCGAGGATGGTCTTGAGTGCATCGAGCATGGCGTTCTGGCCCGAGAAGTTCAGGGTCCGCACCTCGTTCCACGAGTTGCGGTAAACCAAATCGACACTGCCCACCAGACAAGCCTGCTCGGGACCGTAGCTGAACACATCGGTGTTCTTGAAGTCGAAGCGGATCGCACGGTTCTTGAGCTGGGTCGTCGGATCGTTCTCAAGGTTGATAAACAGACCGAGCTGGCGGATCTCGCACGGGCTCGACAACGCCTGCAAACTCGGCTGCGGGCGGCGGATCGGGAACGTGTTGCGGATATCGCTCACCAGCTGGTAGAGCTTATCGATATCCATCGCCGAATCACGCACAACGGTATGAAGGTGGGTCGACTCGGTCAGCAGACCATTGAAATAGGCCCATGCCACCAGCTTGCTGAGATAGCGGTTGTGCTCCAGTGCCGGACGGCCAAGAATGGCAAACGGATCCAGCGACTGCTTGTAGAGATACCAGCCAGCCGCATTGGTTCGTCCAGCGGGTACTTGAATAAGGGTCAAATCCTGCTCGTGCAAATCCGGCGACAGCTGCGGGTTAAGCAACGTCACCTTGCCCGGCAGCACCTCGAAGGCCGCATACAGTTTGCGGGCGAGAATACTGATGTCCTCGGGGCTGATAGCCGAAGTGATATTGTTGCGGCGCGCAAAGCGGATCAGGTTCCGGTAGCTAAGCATCAAGGCGTCAAGCAGCTCGTTGTGGGCAAACTTGACCAACTCGACTTTCCAGTTACGGCGGTTATCGAGCTCCACCAGAACTTCACGCGACCACTGCCACTGTGTTACCAAATCCTCGAGCACCTTACGCCGCCAAGGCACCGAGCCGGACATCGGCTTGCGGGTCAGCTTCTCGTGCGTCTTGAGATAGAAGCAGCGGCGGACCAAATCCAAACGACGATGGTCATTGATCCGCTCCAGATAGCGGGTCACCTTTTCCAGCATCAGGAAATAGGCATCCATACAGAACTCTGTGCGATCGATGGCAAAAAAACGCCGCTTGCCGTCTACACTCAGCAGCTGGGTATGCGGATACTCCCACGAGTAGGCCTCGAGCAAAATGGCCTTCAGCACGGATTTGTACGGCGAGTCGATGCTCTTGTAGAGCTGCCATAGGCTGGAGCCGAAATACTCCTCGGCAGGGATCCGTGACAGGCCACCGAAATCAATCCACTCATCACGACGGATATACCCACCCTTTACCAGGTATTGGATATAGTCGTCGTAACACTCTTCCATTTCCGGCGGTACCATAAACCACAATAGCGGCAGGCCGGCCAGACACACCGCCGAACGGTAAAACTCGTCAAGCAACAGCAAATGCTGGCTCGAACCACAGTTATCACCGGTCATTTCTTCGGAAAAGTTGTCGCGGAAGCGATTTTCGTCAATCAGGAAAAAGTTGGCTTCTACCCCTTGCGCCATCGCCCATTCGGACACCAGCGAACACTTGGCGTCGAGAATCTTGCGATCGTCGGCAGACATATCGGTACCGATACAGACCCAGATGTCGAGATCGCTGGTCTGACTCTGACCAAGCGACGAGGTACTGCCCATCGCATACAGGCCAAGAATCGGCATCGGGTGACCAGACGGAGACGGGATAGACGCAACGGACGCTGTCAGCGCGCAGTCATCGACGAACTGCTGCTGTTCGGGGGAAGGTGAAAACGCCGCAATACCCACGGGCGCAGCCTGATCCAAATAGCCAGGCACGGCAGGGTGGTTATAGTGAAGCAGTGCCGGCAGGATATTGAATACCTGTCGGGATGTCGGGGTCATCGCGATACGCGCGCGCTCCAGCCTAAGGGTATTAAGCTGTGCCAACCTGCTGTTTAGCGTTTCGATATAGTTCTGCAAAATACTCTTCCAAGAGCTGCCAGCTTGAGAGCGGCCCAAATCTTGTCACTAAAGCGGTAGACGAGACGCTACCCGGGAGCAAAAACGTGATCAATCTAACAGTTTTTGTATTAACCGTAAAGATAGTGACGTTTCATGACAAGTTGTTAATGGACTGAAATCTTGCCAGCCGACTTTCCATAGCCTGTTCCATCAAACCTGCGCACTGGAGGTCAAGTTCAGACCTGCCGTGTCGCCTGCATAGATAGTGTAAACGATATGTGAGAAATATCACATTAATAACGCGCAATAGCAAGACACGGCGGAGACATCACATTCCCAGCGACACATAAATTACCATCTAGGCCAATGAATGGTAGGATTAAAGCCATTACAGAGACCTATCAAACTGTGGATTTTCCTCTATGACAGATTCCCCGATCCGTATCGCCACCCGCAAAAGCCCGTTGGCCATGTGGCAAGCCGAATTCGTAAAAGACGCCCTTGAACAGGCCCATCCCGGCATCGTTGTCGAACTGGTACCTATGGTCACCAAAGGCGATATCATCTTGGATACCCCACTGGCCAAGGTCGGCGGCAAGGGGCTGTTTGTCAAAGAACTGGAAGTCGCGATGCTTGAAGGCCGCGCCGATATCGCCGTGCACTCCATGAAAGACGTACCGGTCGAGTTCCCGGAAGGCCTCGGCCTGGTCACCATCTGCGAGCGCGAAGATCCCCGCGATGCCTTCGTCTCCAACCACTACGACAATATCGACGCCCTGCCAGCCGGCGCCGTTGTCGGCACCTCCAGCCTGCGCCGCCAGTGCCAGCTCCGTGCCCAGCGCCCTGATCTCGTTGTCAAAGACCTACGCGGCAACGTGAACACCCGCCTGGCCAAACTGGACAACGGCGAATACGACGCCATTATCCTTGCCTGCGCCGGCCTGATGCGCCTGAAAATGGAAGATCGGATCCGCTGTGCCATCGCACCGGAAGTCAGCCTGCCAGCGGTCGGCCAAGGAGCAGTCGGTATCGAATGCCGCCTTGACGATACCCGCGTTCGCGGCCTGCTTGACGCCCTCAACCATCCAGAAACCGCAACTCGCGTACTTTGCGAGCGAGCCATGAACAACCGCCTGCAAGGCGGCTGCCAAGTACCTATCGGCAGCTACGCCCTGCTAGACGGCGACCAAATCTGGCTTCGCGCCCTTGTCGGCGAGCCTGACGGCAGCAAGATTGTCCGCGGCGAAATCTCCGGCCCGGCAGCCGATGCCGAGCAGCTGGGAACCGCCCTCGCCGACCAACTGCTGGCCGATGGTGCCAAGACGATTCTGGACACCCTTTACGGCAACGCCTGATGACCATACTGATCACCCGGCCCTCACCGGATGGCGACCAACTCACCCGGCAGCTCAATGCTGCCGGCTACCCGGCCATTGCCCAGCCCCTGCTCGAAATCGCCCCCGGAAATGGGCTCACAAACCTCCCGCAACAGCTTGAAACACTTAAAAATGGCGATTTCCTGATTGTCGTCAGTGTTAACGCAGCCAACCTAGCGCACAATTACTTAATGTCGATAGGTGCCAGCTGGCCAAAAAACGTGCATTATATAGCAGTCGGACAGAAAACCGCCGAGGCGATGAAATGCCATACAGGCCTACCGGTCCATACCCCGCTCGAGCGCAGCGACAGCGAAGGGCTGCTGGCCCTGCCCGTTCTCAGCAACGTCAACCAATGCCGGGTGCTTATCCTCCGCGGCAACGGCGGACGGGAATTGATCCGAGAGCAATTGGCCAGCGCGGGCGCCGACGTCAGCTACTGCGAGGCATACCAGCGTTGCTGGCTGCCACTTGATGGTGAGCAGCTCTGCCAACAATGGCAGCAAGCAGGTGTCGATTCCATCGTCGTGACCAGCGGCGAGCAGTTGGATCGATTAGCCCAGCTGATACCCGACAGCGCAACGGCTTGGTTTTTCCAATGCAAGCTATTCGTACCAAGCCAGCGAATCGCAAACCAGGCAGCCATGCTTGGTTTCCATTTAATTTCCAATGTGAACAGCGCAGCCAACGGCCCGCTCTTCACTACCCTAAGCAATAAAGGCACGATGGGATAATCGGATGACTGATAAAAAAACCAATAATGAGACGCCTGCAGATAAGCAACAATCCGCAGCAACCACGACCTCTGGCAAGCAAGGAAGCGCAAGTGCCAAGCCGCAAGCGCCCGCCTCTGAATCCACACCGAAAAAGCCAGAACAAAACACCCAAAACGCCGCCGAGCACACCCCTTCCAAACCAACGGAAAAATCCGGTGGCAGCAAAACTGGCGCTATCGCCATTGCCCTTGTTATCGCCCTTGGTGCTGGCCTCTACTACCATGGCCACCAGCAGACCCTAGCCCAAAATGCCAAGATGGCTGCACTGCAAAAGGAAATCGCAGGCCTCAATACCGCCCTTCAGGCCGCCCAGCAAAAAACACTCGAACAAGTCAACAGCGATCTCCAGCGCACCGAAGTCTCGATTGAACAGCAAAACAAATCCATTACCGGTCTTCAAATGGCCCTGTCTGAAATGGAAGGCCGCCGTCCAAACGACTGGCTGCTGGCCGAAGCGGACTACCTAGTCAAAATGGCTGGGCGCAAACTGTGGCTTGAGCATGACACTGCCAGCGCCACGGTGCTGCTTGAATCCGCAGACCACCGCATCGCCGAGCTCAACGATCCGAGCCTGACACCTATCCGCCAGGCCATGCACAGTGATATCACCGCCCTCAAGGCCGTGGCAAGAATCGACCGTGACGGGTTGGTTATGCGCCTGACCAGCCTTCAGCAACAAGTTGCCAAGCTACCGCTTGCCAACGCCTTCCTGCCTGAAGCTGAAGTGGTCGAGCAAAAGGAAATCTCTGGCTCAATCCATGACTGGAAAGCCAACCTGATGACATCGCTAAAGAACTTTGGCGAGCACTTTGTCACCTACCGCAAGCGTGACGGCAATGTCACCCCGCTTCTGACTCCGCAGCAAGACTTCTACCTGCAGGAAAATATTAAGTCGAAGCTGGAAACGGCCATCAAGGCGGTCTACCGTGAGCAAGGCGGCCTATATACCCAATCACTGACCATGGCCAAAGAGTGGGCAGAGCAGTTCTACAACCTTGAGGATCCTGCGGTACAGAGCTTCATCGCCACCCTCGACAAGCTGACCAAGGAGCCAATCGAAGCGAGCTACCCAAGCAAGCTGGATTCCCAGCCTTTGATCACCGACGCCATCAGCGAGCGCCTGCGCCAGCAGGTCAAGCCACTTAACACAGAGGAGACGGCGGCATGATCCGACTTCTACTGCTGGTTGCCGCACTGATTGCCGGCATCGTGGCTGGCCCGATGCTGGCCGGCAACCAAGGCTATGTCCTCATTTCGGCAGCCAACCAAACCTTGGAAATGAGCCTAACCACACTTATTTTGCTCATCATCGTGTTGTTCGGCGTGTTCTTCCTGCTCGAAACCCTGATCAAGTGGCTGCTATCCCTAAGCAGCACGACCCGTGGCTGGTTCTCTGGCCGCAAGGCCCGCAAGGCACGTGCTCAGACCTCACTCGGCCTACTGCGTGTTATTGAAGGCGACTGGAAACAAGCTGAGAAGCTGGTTGTGAAATCAGCCAAGCACAGCGACAGCCCGGTACTGAACTACCTTGCCGCCGCGGAAGCCGCACAGGGGATGGGCAATGCAAGCCAGCGGGACGAGTACCTCAAGCTGGCCGCAGACACCGACGGCCAAAGCCTAGCGGTTGCCTTGACCCGAGCAAAACTCCAATACCAACAGCAGCAGTACGAGCAGGCTATCGCCACCCTCCAGGGGATCAAGCAAGACCACAGCCGCAACCCGGTTCTACTGGGCCTGCTCAAGGACAGCTACCTCAAGCTGGAAGACTGGAAACCGCTGCTGGCTATCTTGCCTCAGCTTGAAAAGGCCGGTGTCGTCACCGCCGAAGAGAGCGCCGAGCTGGCCATCAAGGCCGAGTGCGGCATCATGCAGCACCTTGCCAAGCAGCACGGCAGCGAAGGGCTAATGGGTCACTGGAACAGCCTTGGCCGCAAGACCAAGCAACAGCCAGCGCTTGTTGCCTGCTTCGTCAAGCTGATGAGCGAGCACAATGCCGACAGCGAGGCTTATACCGTACTGCGCGACGCCATCAAGAAGAGCAACGACGAGTCGCTCATTGCGCTCGTACCACAGCTGAAACTGGCTGATAGCCATCCAGCTATCGTCAAGCTGCAGGATCTACTGCGTTATGACAGCAGCAACCCGAGCACCCACAGCGCCCTGGGCCAGCTACTGATGCGCGAAGGCAAGTTCGACGAAGCCAAGGCACATTTCGAAAAAGCCATCGCCCTGCGCCCAGACGTCAGTGACTACAGCTACCTAGTCGAGGTCCTTGACCAACTCAAGGATCCAAAAGGTGCAGCCGAGGCTTCGCGCCAGGCATTGACGCTCGCACTACCGGTCAGAAGCTGAACCGAAATCACAATAATACCCCGATAACAAAAAGCACCCTTACGGGTGCTTTTTTATGTCAGAAAACAATAATTTATATTTCTGAAATCCTACAATTGTTTCCAACTGTTAACAGCAGTTTCAGCGTGTTATCACCCCATTGCTAGCACTATGTAAAAACGATTCAATAGCCATTCATCTTGCTCAACAACAAATGGATAACTAACTATGGATATGCTTCCTTGGTTAATCGTTTCAGGGATTATTGTTTCGGTGATCACCTGCCTGATGACTGCAGTACTGATCAAAGAGTCGTAAATAAACATAAAAAAACCTCCGGCTCGGAGGTTTTTTTATCGCTCTCTACACAGAGACTACATTACGATGACTGCAGTGATTCCCTGACCTTATCCAGCACCTTGTCATAACGCCGGGCCGCCTTCATGGCCTGCTTTAGCCGCTTGGCCTTCTTTTTGGCAAGCTTCTTGAGACTCTTCATCTGCTTGGCCTGCTTTTTGGCCGATACCTTATCCTTTTCCAAGGCGGCAGGTTCACGCTGAGGCACATCCTCGCCCAGCACCGGCAACGTCACCTCGTCGGTACGCTTATCCGTCTTCTTGATTGCCAGAGGCTTGCACAAGTGCCCCTTATCACTGGCTGCGCGGGCGCAGCTCGTACAGACATACTTAGGGGTCCCTATGATCTGGCATATCTGCGGAAACCTCTCGGCAATTTCCGCACTTCGGTATTTGCATAGTGACTTAGCCATGCTTCCTCCTGTTGGTTCCGGTCGTCACAGGGCTGACTCCACAACGCCGGATCATTCTTATGTACCAACAATATAACCCCAAGCAGCCTCATTGTGCGCGTTAATCCGAACCGGGGCCGGCGGCTACTTCATCGCCGCCTTAACGTAGACATCAAAACGGTTTTTCTTGGTCTCGATAGCCATCGCCGGGGCTTGCTCTGCCAATGGCTCGGCATAGTCGGGACGCTTAACCACCACCCGCTTGGTCGCCAGTGCCAACGCTGGAGCCAGCAGGCTGTCTGCATCATCGTCAGCCCCCACGAGACTCTGGAATACCCGCATCTCCTTCTTCACCAGCGCCGACTTCTTCTTGTGCGGGTACATCGGATCAAGATAAACCACATCAGGGGCCTCGAAGTCCGGGTCGGCTGCCAGTTGCGACAGGGCATCATGACTCGATGCATGGATCAGGCTCAGGCGCTCGCTGACCCAACCACCGATTTCCGAATCGGCCTTGGCACGAGCCAAGCCGTCATCGAGCAACGCCGCCACCACAGGATGACGCTCAACCATTTGAACCCGGCATCCCAGCGAGGCCAAAACAAAGGCATCTCGGCCCAAGCCAGCAGTACCGTCCACCACTCGAGGACTGACACCGCCCTTGAGGCCAACCGCCTTGGCGATCGACTGACCGCGGCCGCCACCGAATTTACGGCGATGGGCCACAGCCCCGCCAGCCAGGTCAACATACACCGCACCCAACTTTGGCTCATCGCGCTTGTGCAGCTCAAGACGCTCGTCTGTCAGCACCAACGCAAACAGACTATCGGGATCATGGTGCAACCCCCAGCGCTCGGCGAGTAAGTCGAGTTCTGGCTGACGTTCAGGCTGGTGACAAAGTAAAGCTATCTGCACGGGGTTCTCCGGTAATAAGGGAGGCCCCGGCATATCCGCCAAGGCCAATTGGCGAGGATTATACCACCTCCGCCCGGTTGCTCAATTGAGCAACCAATTCGGCCAACGGCTGCGGCTGGCCGAACAGGTAGCCCTGGGCGTAATCCACCCCAAGGGCCTCGAGGCGAGCTAGGATCTGCGGGGTCTCGACAAACTCGGCAACGGTCTGCTTGCCCATGGTCTTGGCCAGTTCGTTGATGGCCTTGACCATGGCCAGATCCATTTCATCGTCATTGATATCCCGGACAAACATGCCGTCAATCTTGATGATATCCACCGGCAGGCGCTTGAGATAACCGAATGACGACAGTCCCGAGCCAAAGTCATCCAACGAAATCACGCACCCCAGCGCCTTTAGCCGAGTACAAAGGCGGATTGCCTCGCTCATATTACCAATGGCTGCCGTCTCGGTAATTTCGAGGCAAAGCTTGTGGGTCGGCAACCCGGAAGAACGTATCTTGTCCATCAAGAAGTGGACAAAATCCCGATCCCCCATCGACTGCCCCGAAAGGTTAATGGCGCACATATCCAAGGCCTCGACCGCATCGGGGTTGGCCACCAGCCAGTCAAACACTTCGCTCACCACATAACGATCGATCCGGTGGGCAAGGTTATAGCGTTCGGCCGCCGGCATAAACACACCGGGAGAGACTAACTCTCCACTATCATCATAGATCCTCATCAGGATCTCGTAATGATGGCCGCGGCCAGCCTCCGGGTTAATAGGAACGATCTGCTGGGCATACATAACCACCCTGTGCTCAGCCAAGGCTCGGCGAATCAAGCTAACCCACTCCATTTCCCGCTGGCGACGGCGAAGCTCCTCGTCATCCGGCCGGTAGAGGTGAAGCCTGTTCCGCCCTTCGTCCTTGGCGGCATAGCAGGCGGTATCGGCCTGGGCATGGACTTGCTGGGATGAACCTGCCGTCCCGTCAATCATCCGCAGGCCTATCGATGCCCCCAAACTAAAACGGGTGCTCTGCCAGTAAAACTCAGCAACCTCGAGGGTTTTGAGGATCCGGCGACCAAACGAAATCGCATCGTTGAGGTTGCTGTGGTGAAGAATCACCGCGAACTCATCACCGCCAAGACGGGCCAGCACGGCCTCCTCTGGGGTCAGATCCTTCAGGAGCTGAGCGACTTGCTTGAGCGCCTCGTCACCCGCCTCATGGCCGGCGGTATCGTTGATCACCTTGAACTGGTCCAGGTCAATATAGAACATGGCATGCAGGGCCTGCTGATCGCGGGACTCCTGCAACGCTGTCTCCAGCGCATGTTCAAAATGATTTCGGTTGTAGAGATCCGTCAGGTAATCATGGCGTGCCTGATAGGCCAGCTGCTCCTCGAGCTCACGGGTCGAGGTAATATCTTCGCCTACAACCAGCAGATGCTGACGCCCCTGTGATTGGCGAATGGTTTCACGGATCCAGACCCGACGGCCATCCGCACAACAATAACGCAGCTGACGACGCCATACCCGAGGACCGGCCCCCTCCCGTGTCGAGGTAATATACTGCTGCGGCATTGGCGTATCACCGTCATAGAAACGCGTCACCTTATGGCCAAGCAACTCACGCTTGCTATACCCCAGCAAATCCGCAGCAAACTGATTGACCGACTGGATTCTGGAGAGGCGATCCACCGTCAGCAACATCACGGGTTGCTGCTCATAGAGCAGGCGGTAGCTGATCTCCCGCTCGCGTAGGGTCTCTTCCATCTGGCGCCGGGTTGTCACGTCGCGGGCCTCGAACAACAGTTGGGGCTCACCGGCCTCATCGGCGGGCAACCGCTTCACCACAATATCTAAGACGCGAGTCCCGTCATCCTGACTCTGGATCTCCAGCTCCAGCCGGACAGGCTGATCAATACCCGCCGTCGCAAACGCGTCCTTGAGCGACTCCGATGCCGGTACCGGCCAGCAATACCACTGCCACAGCGGCTGATCATATTTCAGGACGGAGCGACCAACCAAATCCTGCATCGTCAAGTTGGCCGATACCAGCAGCCCCTCGCTATCAAGGATACCGATGTACTGGAAACTCTGGTCAAATACCCCGGCAAACAGTGCTCGACTTTGGCGCAGGCGCTGTTCGCCCTTACGCAAACGACGAATAATCATCATCAACAACATAATCACCCCTCCCATCACGGCCAGGGTAATAGCCAGCACCTTGATCTCACGCTGGTAGCGATGGAGCCAAGATTGCGGTTCGTTGACCACCAGCATGTCGATGTTGGATGCCTTGAGATGCCAGCGCTTCATTACCGGGTAGTTGAAAATGGCCTGTCCATGATTATGAACAAAGGCTGGGAATTCGGTGATCTCGCCATTGACCAGCTTGACCAGTTGCTGCCCGGCCAACTGCCCTTTGTCAAAGCCGCTGGTCATCACCCCGCCTGCCACGCCGTTTTCAAGCAAATAGCGGTAGGACGCATAGACCGGGGCCGCCGCCGTCTGGGTCAGGCGGTTTAGGAAGTCATCGCTAGACATGTACTGCCCGCTACCGTCAAGGTAGTAGCTAAGGTAGATAATGGCCGACTTAGGGGGAAGCTTTGCCATCTGCTCGAACACCCGCTCGAACGACTGCGTCCCGACCCGGCTAACCGCCAAGTCAAGAAAGTTGATCGACATGAACTCGCGCATGCTCTTCCACAGCGCCCGTCCCGTCACGGTATTGTCGGCAATCACATACACCCGTTCGAGATCCGGCATAACCGACAGAGCCAGCGAGATATTGTCGGATGGATCGGTTTGCTCCAACACCCCGACCACATTCTTGAGGTTCTTGTGCCGGTCAGGCGAATAGTCGTTGATCCCGAGCAGCACCACCGGTGTCTCGCCGACCTCATCGCCAAGCTGGTTGAGCAGCCACAGGGCGTTGTCGTCAACCACGACAATATAGCGGTAGTGCTCACGCGCCAACTTGGTACGGTAGAGATCCAGCAGCTCGGCAAGATAGTCGGGGGACTGGTAGCGTTTACTGTCGAGGTAATTGACATGCAGCGGGATCCCGTACGGCTTCGTCGCCGATTCGAGGCCGGACTGGATCGCCTTGGTCCACCGCATCCCCTGATGGTAGGAGTGGATCACCAGCGTGTCGTTGGGACTGGCAGCCGCAGGCATCAACCAACAACAAAACAACAAAGCAATAAAACGCATCTTCCTGATAGTCCTAAACCAAAACGACGGGTAGATACCGGCCCCCCGCGGGGCCTAGCCCTACGGCACCGATATTGTTCGATATAATTGAAGGAGTTACGAGACGACAGTATATACCCAAGTGATCTCAAGATGTATGATTCCGGATGGGTATAGCACATCAGGTTCATTGGATACACATATCGTCGTGACGACCATATCTGCCCCCGCACCATGGTAAGAAATCCGCTGAATCTCACCGCCACGCCCTGAAGTGCCGGGGGTAAGATGATGAACACTATGGAATAAACCAAGGACAGCCACACATGACAACTACGCTGCGTATCGACGATCTCGACCGCGAGATCCTCAACACCCTAATGAATGACGCCCGCACCCCTTATGCCGAAATGGCCAAGCGCTTCAATGTCAGCCCAGCCACTGTCCATGTCCGGGTGGAAAAAATGCGGGCAGCCAATATCATCACCGGCACAGAAGTGGTGATCAATCCCAAATTGCTCGGCTATGACGTCTGCTGCTTTATCGGCATCAACCTCAATGCGGCACGCGACTACCATTCGGCCCTGACCAAGCTCAACGAGCTCGAAGAGGTCGTCGAGGCCTACTACACCACCGGGGCCTACAACATCTTCGTCAAGCTGATGTGCAAATCCATCGAAGAGCTGCAGTACGTCCTGATCGACAAACTCCAGGCCATCGACGAGGTCCAGTCGACCGAAACCCTGATCTCGCTGCAAAACCCTATCAACCGCAACGTCAAACCATAAAGCAAAACGGGAGCCGAAGCTCCCGTTTAACATCAAGCACAGCCAGCGTTAGGCGTTATCGCTACGCTCAACGGATGCCTGACGCGCAGCAGCATCTTCGGCAAGCCACTCTGCCACTCGCTTGGCAAAGTAAGTCAGGACGCCGTCGGCACCGGCACGCTTGAAGCAAAGCAGCGATTCCATGATAGTCTCGCGCTCCTTGAGCCAACCATTTTGAATGGCCGCCATGTGCATCGCATACTCGCCAGAGACCTGATAGGCAAAGGTCGGCACCTGCAATTCGGTCTTCACGCGGCGGACCACGTCAAGGTAAGGCATGCCTGGCTTGACCATCACCATATCCGCCCCTTCGTTGACGTCCATCGCCACTTCGTGCAGCGCTTCGTCGCTGTTGGCCGGATCCATCTGGTACGTTTTCTTGTCCCCGCCCTTGAGGTTACCCGCAGAGCCAACCGCATCGCGGAACGGGCCATAATAGTTAGACGCATACTTGGCCGAATAGGCCATGATCTGGGTATGGATATAACCCGCTTCTTCCAGCGCCTCACGGATCGCGCCGATACGGCCGTCCATCATGTCCGACGGTGCCACAACGTCAGCACCGGCTTCAGCGTGAGACAACGCCTGCTTGATCAGCACCTCTGTGGTCACATCGTTGATCACGTAACCTTCTTCGTCGATGATACCGTCCTGACCGTGCACGGTGAACGGGTCCAATGCCACGTCGGTGATCACACCCATCTGCGGCACATGCTCCTTGAGCAGGCGCACGGCACGCTGCACCAAGCCTTCCGGGTTGTAGGCCTCTGCCGCGCAAAGCGTCTTGACGTCCTGCGACACTACAGGGAACAACGCGATAGCCGGCACACCCAGCTTAGCGAGGTACTCGGCTTCCTGCAGCAACAAGTCAATCGACAGACGCTCAATCCCGGGCATCGAATCGACGGTCTCGCGACGGTTCTTACCCATAAGAACAAACATCGGGTAGATCAGATCGTTCACGGAAATCTGGTTTTCCGCCATCAAGCGACGGCTAAAGTCATGCTTACGCATGCGACGCATACGGCGTGCCGGGAACGCGCCCTGGATAGATACAGACACTGCCTTCTCCTTATTGGATTGATTCTGCCCCGATCATACCACTCCCGTCAGGCTACGGGGTGTGCGATTTTAAAAAATGCCTGACTCGTTGAGGTCGCATTGCCCATCACGACCTCTGCTGACTGGCCACGACAGTGGGCAATCACAGTCGCAATATGGGGTAGGTACATCGGCTCATTACGGCTCGACTTGGGCTTAGGACGGTAATCGCGAGGCAACAAATAGGGGCTATCTGTCTCGATCATCAAGCGATTGTCTGGAATATGACGGACAATATCACGCAACTCTGTACCGCGCCGTTCGTCACACACCCACCCCGTGATCCCGATATGCAAATCGAGGTCAAGGCAATCGCGCAGCTCGGCCTCGCTACCGGTGAAACAGTGCAGGACAGCCGCCGGCAGTTTGTCACGCCAAGGCTTGAGAATGGCAAGGAAACGCTCGTGGGCATCACGGCAGTGCATGAAAACCGGCATTTTCAGCTCGGCAGCCAGTGCGAGCAGGGCCTCAAAGACCGCTTCTTGCTGCGGGCGGGGCGAGAAATCGCGATTGAAATCCAGACCGCACTCACCGATTGCCACCACTTCCGGGGCCGCGGCCAGCGCACGCAAAGCAGGCAGGGACAGATCATCAACCGTTTTGGCGTCATGGGGGTGCACGCCAGCGGTACTGAAACAATAGCCCGGCCAGCGGCGGGCCAACTCGAGGGCCTCCCGGCTCTCTTCGATGCTGGTACCGGTGATCACTATACCGCCGACGCCAACCTCGCGAGCCCGGGCGACAACGTCATCGCGATCCTTGTCAAACCGGCTGTTGGTCAAGTTAACCCCGATATCAATCATTGCTGTGCCTCTTAGTCAGAATTTTCCACCACAAGGTAATGAAATCGGGGCTATTTGGCTAGCGCCGACCACCTAGCCTTTGTAGATTTTCGGGTTGAACACGTCGCGCAGCCAGTCACCGAGCAGGTTGATCACCAGCACGAGGGCAACCAGTACCAACCCGGGGAACGCGGTGATCCACCAGGAGCCCGAGAAGATGTAGTTGAAACCAATGCTGATCAGCGAGCCGAGCGACGGCTGGTCGACCGGCAAGCCCAGGCCGAGAAACGACAGGGCGGCCTCCGACATGATGGCATTGGCCACCTGAACGGTCGAGATCACCAAGATAGGCGACAGGCAGTTCGGCAGAATGTGGCGGAACATGATCCGCAGGGAGCGGAAGCCCATCACCCTCGCAGCCTCGACATACTCCTTCTTCTTCTCGGCCAGCACCGAGGCACGCACGGTACGGGCATACTGCGGCCATTCGGCCACCCCGATAATCACCACCAACATCACCACCGCGTACTGGGCAAACAGCTCGGAGCCAAGGGCGGTACGGAAGATTGCCGAGACGATAATCGCCACCATCATGGTCGAGAACGACAACTGGACATCGGCCACACGCATCAGGAAGCTATCGACACGACCGCCGAAGTAACCTGCGCAAAGACCGATGATCACCCCCAGCGTCAGCTGCAGGCCCACGGCCAACAAGCCGATTGTCAGCGACAGCCGCGAGCCGTAGAGGATGGTCGAGAAAATATCGCGGCCCTGATCGTCGGTGCCGAGCAGGAAGCGGCTATCGCCGTCTTCCATCCATGACGGTGGCAGCTCGGAGTCCATGATATCGATCGACGACAAATCATAAGGATTGGTCGGTGCAAGCCACGGGGCCAACAGCGCCGACATCGCAAACACCAGCAACAGAGCGAAACTCGCCATCGCCACCTTGTCGCGGCGGAAATAATAGAGGAAATCCGATTCCAAAAACTGTGCCCAGCGGCTCGGGGCAGTCATTGCATTGCTCTTCATGGCTTACTCTCCCTTGCCGGTCAGGTTAACGGTCGGGTTGACCAGACCGTATAGCAAATCAACGATGGTGTTGGTCACCACGAACACCAGCCCCACAAAAATCACATAAGCGGTGATCAGCGGGGTATCAACCCGATTGATGGCCTCGAGGAACAGAAAGCCGGTCCCCGGCCACTGGAAGACGGTCTCGGTCAAAATGGTATACGCCACCATGGTGCCAATCTGAACCCCGCCCACCGTCAATACCGGCAGCATGGTGTTTTTCAGGGCATGGCGGTAGTAGATTTTCTTGAGCGGCAGCCCCTTGGCCTTGGCAAACTTGATGTATTCGGAGCTCAGTACCTCCAGCATCTCGGCGCGAACCAGACGGATGAACAACGGCAGCATGATCGAGGCCAGCGCGATACATGGCAGTACCAGATGGCGCAGGCCATCCAAGGTAAAATAGCCCGACTCCCAGCCCAGCACATTGGCCGTCTCGCCCCGCCCGTATGACGGCAGCCAGCCCAGCTCAATCGAGAAGACATACATCAGCATGATCGCGGTCAGAAACACCGGGATGGAGATCCCGATACTGCTCAGCGCCATCACCGCCTTGGTGAAAACGCTATTGGGATGGATGGCCGAATAGACCCCGAGCGGGATGGAGACCAGCACGATGATCAGCGAGGCCCCGAAAACCAGCTCGAGGGTCGCCACCAGCTTGTCGAGGATCACCTCAGCCGCCGGGCGCTTGAAGAAATAGGAGGTCCCCAGATCCCCCTGCAGTGCATTGCCGACAAACCGGCTGTACTTGGTGACGAACGGATCGTTAAGCCCCATCTCGTCCCGTAATTCTTGACGTTCAGCTTCTGATACCGACTGACCCACCAGCTCACGCAGCGGATCACCCAGATTGTCCTGAATGGCAAACGCCACCAGACTGATCACAAACATCACTATCAGTGCCTGAAACAGGCGCTTGACCAGAAACGTAAACATTCCCTGCCCCTTTTCTATCCTTGTTCCGTGCCGGCCTTCCCGGCCGGCACGCCACACTCACCTTTAATCGACGACCAGATCACCGAAATAAGGCATCACCATCGGGTTCACGATCTCAGCCGCATGGACGTTGCTCTTGGCCCCCCATGCCTCGCTCTGCCAGTGCATCGGCACGAACGCAGCATCCTTATACAGGAGCCCCTCGACATCCTTGAGCATCTGGGCACGCTTGGCCGGATCCGTCTCCTTGTTCGACAGCTCCACCAGCTTGTCGACTTCCGAGTTGGAGTAGTAGCCACAGTTGTACTGGCCCTTGCCGGTTTCCGCATTGCGGGTCATGGTCAGGAATTCGGTCAGGTTAGCCGAGTCTTCCGTATCTGAGTGCCAGCCAATCATCATCATATCCGCAGCGCAGACATCGAACTCCGGCCAGTACTGGGCCTTGGGCAGCGTCTTGAGGTCAACCTTGATCCCGATCTTCGACAGCATCGCCGCCGTAGCCTGGGCCACCTTGGCATCATTCACGTAACGGTTGTTCGGGGCCATCATGGTCAGCTTGAAGCCATCGGCATAGCCCGCCTCCTTCATCAGCTGCTTGGCCTTCTTCACGTCATAGCGCGGTACCAAGGCCTCGTCATATCCCGCATAGCCCGCCGGCCCCTGCTGGCCTGCCGCCGTGGCGAAACCCTTCATGATTTTCTTGACGATACCCTCGTTGTTGATGGCGTGGACGATAGCCTGACGTACACGCGCATCCTTCAGGGCCGGGTTGGAATTCTGGTTCATCTGGAAGGTGATCACGCGCGTCCCCGGCAACGTCACCAGCTCGATCCCCTTGGCCCCCTTGACACGCTCATGGTCGTTAGGGGCAACCGGGTGGATCATATCCACGCCACCGGAAAGCAAGGCCGCCACCCGGGTGGCATTTTCCTTGATCGGCACCAGTGTCAGCTTGTCCACGTTGCCTTTCGAGCCCTTGTCCCAGTAGTCAGCGAAGCGCTCGAACTCCACCTTGACGCCCTGCTCGCGCTCGGTAACGATGAACGGGCCAGTTCCCGAAATATGGGTCGAGGCAAAAGAGTTACCATGCTTGACCAGTTCGGCCTTGTCTTTGCCGTCCGCGGTCTTGCCGGTATAGAACTTGCTGTCCATCGGGAAAATGTAGGTTGCGGTCTGCAGCACCAACGGGTAAGGGTACTTGGAAACCAGCTCGACCGTGTAATCGTCGACCTTGTTCATCGCCGAGTAAGGTTCGAAGATCGCCTTGAAGTCAGGCGATGATTTCAAGCGGGCAAATGTCCATACCACGTCATCGGCCGTCATCGCGTTGCCCGAGTGGAACTTCACCCCCTGACGCAGCTTGAAACGGTAAGTGGTGTCGTCTACGCGCTCCCAGCTTTCCGCCAGACGCGGCTCGAACTCCAGCTTCTGGGTATAACGAACCAACGGATCCATCACCATGTGAGACAGCTGAAGCGTACCGCCGGACAGCTGCTCATGGGGATCGAGCGAGACGGGATCGGCGTCATAGGCCACCTTGATTTCGGCAGCAGAAACGCCAAAGCCGAGGCCGGCAGCCATCAGGGCGATGGCTAGCTTGGTCTTGAGGGTTTTCATTGCATAGCTCCTTTATGCGGGAGGAAACTCCCTTTTGTGTTGTGTTTGCTTATTATTCAGTACGGCCGCATTGGCCGGGGCGTGTTCATGCCTGCTTCAGCCCCTGCTGGCTCATACCCTTGAACTCGGGCATCAGCGAAATCAGCTTGCGGCTATATTCGTGCTGCGGGGCCGTGAACAACTGTTCGGTGTGGGCCACTTCGAGCAGGGTACCGTGCTGCATCACCCCGATGCGATCACACATCTGGCGGATCACCGGGAGGTCATGGCTGATAAACAGCATCGTCAGGTTGAGTTCGTCCTGGAGATCCTTGAGCAGGTTGAGGATTTGCGCCTGGACCGACACGTCAAGGGCCGAGGTAGGCTCATCACATATCAGCAGTCGCGGGCGGGTAGCCAGCGCGCGCGCGATCGAGATCCGCTGGCGCTGTCCCCCTGAGAACTCATGGGGGTACTTCAGCCCGGCGGCACTGCCCAAGCCAACGTGGTTGAGCAGATCACGGACTATCTGGCGTGTCTCGCTTTCGCTGCCGGTCAGGCGATGGAAGCGGATAGGCTCGGCGATAATATCGGCCACTTTCATCCGCGGGTTCATCGAGGTATACGGATTCTGAAATACCATCTGCATCTGGCGGCGCAGCGGCCGACGCTTGGCCTCGCTCTTGATAGCCGTGAGATCAATTCCCTCGAAAACCACCCGGCCAGAATTAGGCGGGTAGAGGCCGGCGATCACCCGGGCAATGGTCGATTTTCCCGAGCCGGACTCCCCAACCAAGCCGAAGGTTTCACCTTCCTTGATCTCAAAGCTGACGTTGTTTGATGCCTGGACGTATTCCCGGCGACTTTCGAAAAAAGAATCCTTGGTGACAAAGCGCAAATTGACGTTTTCAACCTGGAGCAAAGCGCCGCTGTAGCTACGCTGATCCTCGCTCTGGCCCAGCCAATGGGTCTTCACATCCAGCGGGGCTGAGGTTTCGGCCTCTTCGATATAGCTCACCAACGGGAAGCGCTTGAGCTTGATATCCGAACGCGGCACCGCAGAGATCAGGCTCTGGGTGTAAGGGTGGTTAGGATGGCCGAGCACTTGCTCTGTCGTTCCCAGCTCGACCAGATCGCCACGGTACATCACTGCGACCCGATCCGTTACGTTGGCTACCACCCCCATATCGTGGGTCACCAGCATACAGCCAACATTCTTCTTGACGCACAGCTCGCGGATCAGCGTCAGGATTTGGTCCTGAATAGAAACATCCAGTGCTGTCGTCGGCTCATCGGCGATGATCAGATCCGGCTCGCCCGCCAGCGCAATGGCAATCACCACACGTTGGCGCATCCCGCCGGAAAACTGGTGCGGGTACTGCTTGATACGCAATTCCGGCTGCGGGATCCCGACCTGCGCCATTAGGCTAAGCGCCCGCTTCAAAGCCTCATCATGACTGACGTTGAGATTACAAAGAATGGTTTCGGTCAGCTGTTGCTCGACCGTGAACAGCGGGTTGAGCGACGTCATTGGGTCCTGAAAAATAAACCCAATTTTCGCCCCTCTCACCGAGCGCATTTGCTCAGGGGACAACCCAGAGATCAATTGACCGTCGAGGTAGACCTCGCCGCTTGCCACCTTTCCCGGAGGGCTCAGCAAATCAATCACTGCATTGCCGACGGTAGACTTGCCAGCCCCAGACTCGCCGACCACTCCGACAATCTCGCCCCGCTCAATAGAAAAAGAGAGTGATTTGACTGCAGCATGAGTCCCGTGCCGTGACGGATACTCAATACGCAGGTTTTTTACTTCCAATAAAGCCATTACCAGACCCCAACTGCTCGGCAGCGTTCTGCCCTGTCTGAAAAACGAATCCCTTCCAATTCAGCATAATTTGCTGAATATATGTTCAACACACAATCTGTCAAACATTTCACAGAAAATCAACAATACTCAGTGAAAAAACTATATTGGTGAATAAATAAAGAATAAATTATCACTTAACAACATTTTAACATCATGCTATTAGACAATGATTTCAATTGGAAATGGCAGGTAAAGCAATGAATATCAGTACATAAATCTAACTCTAAGGTTATAAGTAATAACTTAATACGACATACTGAAAGAATAAATAGTTAATAGCAAAGCCAGCTACGGTTAACACTACAGAAACAAATACCAATATATCTATGAATACCACATTAAAAACACATACCAACTAACAATAACCGGATGACTACTCTGACAAATTACACAATTTGCAGAAGATCACACTTCTAGTCAGCACAAAAATCATACGGTTCTTTCTCACCTTTCGATAATATTCCGCGACTAAACAAAGTAGAACAGGGCAAACAAATACGCTGGACAGACGAACAGTCCGCTTTAGCTGGGAACAACAAGGATTAATTAAAGATGGGTATAAGATAGGAAGGCCGGCTTTTTTGCATTTGTTTTTCCAAGTGACAGATGCAAAAAAGCCCCGTCATTTCTGACGAGGCTTTAAATGGTGGTCGGTGAAGAGGGATTCGAACCCCCGACCCTCTGGTCCCAAACCAGATGCGCTACCAAACTGCGCTATTCACCGACAGTGCTTCAGTGTCCTGAAGACTTAAATAATGGGGTGGCTAACGGGATTCGAACCCGCGACAACCGGAATCACAATCCGGGACTCTACCAACTGAGCTATAGCCACCATTGTTAGTGGTCGGTGAAGAGGGATTCGAACCCCCGACCCTCTGGTCCCAAACCAGATGCGCTACCAAACTGCGCTATTCACCGACAAAATTTCTGAGGTCTTACACCCCGAGCACTGATATTCATCAATACTCATTGAATATGGGGTGGCTAACGGGATTCGAACCCGCGACAACCGGAATCACAATCCGGGACTCTACCAACTGAGCTATAGCCACCATTGTATCTTTATCTTTGCCGCTTTCTTCCATTATCCGGAATGGCGCGCCCGAAAGGATTCGAACCTTCGACCTTTGGCTCCGGAGGCCAACGCTCTATCCAGCTGAGCTACGGGCGCATACCCTATCGGCGGAGGTGAATATTACGGATCACACCCCCTCTCGTAAAGTGTTTTTTTTGTTTTTTTTATCGTTCGCTTTAAATGTAGGCAAATAACGATTGATTCGTATCATACAAAAGCAGCCCATGAGTTTATCACGGCTAAAAAAGCAGATACAATCACTAGGATTTTACAATTTAAACATTTTGTAAATAAACACGCCCTTGTCTCAACAGTTCGACTAACAATAAGCATGAGAAGACTGTGGCAAAAACACATAATGATCTGGAAGTGTAAGGTGAGCTCAATGGAATTTTCTCTTCGACCACTCATGATAACGGCCATTGCGGCAACGACGCTGGCAAGTAGCGCCGTTGCCGCTGACATGTCAGACGAAGCAATTGCAGAACGCATCAAGCCTGTGGGATCAGTCTATCTCGAAGGCGATGCCCCTGCGATCCCAGTAGCAGTAGCCGGACCACGGAGCGGTGACACGGTCTATAGCAACTTCTGTGCCTCCTGCCACGGCGCGGGGGTATTGGGAGCCCCTAAAATCGGCGATGCCGGCGACTGGAGCCCACGCATCGCCAAAGGCGCCGATGTATTGGCAGACCACGCTATCAACGGCTTTAATGCCATGCCGGCCAAGGGAGCCTGTATGGATTGCAGCGATGATGAAATCGTAGCGGCCATCAACCACATGATAGAAGGCCTGTAGGCCATCCCCCTAGAATAGAAAAAGGGTTGATACTCAGTATCAACCCTTTTTGAATGCTTGTTATTTCTTAAACAGAGAACGCAGATTGGCGATGTGGGCCTGTCCCTTGTCCATCCGCTCTTGTTGGCTCATCGGCTTTCTGTCCGACTCCCACATCAGATCATCTTGCGGCAATTCATAAAGGAAACGGCTCGGCTCAGGTTTGATCAGCTCACCAAACTGACGACGCTCCTTACACAAGGTAAAGGTCAGCTCTTTTTGGGCTCGGGTGATCCCCACATAAGCCAAGCGGCGCTCCTCTTCGACATTATCTTCATCGATACTGGTCTGGTGGGGCAAAATCCCCTCCTCACTACCAATTAGATAGACATACGGGAACTCCAAGCCCTTTGATGCATGCAATGTCATCAGCTGGACCTGATCGGCATCGTTTTCATCCTCGCCGCGCTCCATCATGTCACGCAGGGTCAGTCGCTGAACGACTTCCTTCAGGGTCTTGACCTCCTGGTCATAGTTATCCCCCTCCAGATCGGCGGTGATCCAGCTATAGAGATCCGAAACGTTCTTCATCCGCATTTCCGCCGCCTTCGGGCTTGCGGATGTTTCATAGAGCCAGTCCTCGTAGTTGATGTCACGGATCAACTGGCGCACTGCCGCCACGGTATCGCCACGCTCGGCATTATCCGCCAACTCGACAATCCAGCGGGTGAAACGCTGCAGCGACTCTAGCCCGCGTCCACTCAGGTGCTGCTCCAGCCCGAGCTCGAAGCTGGCCGCAAACAGGCTCTTGCCACGCATATTGGCATAGGTTCCTAGCTTTTCCAGCGTTACCGGGCCAATTTCCCGGCGCGGGGTGTTGACGATACGCAAGAAGGCATTGTCGTCATCTGGGTTGGTCAGCACCCGCAGGTACGCCATGATGTCCTTGATTTCCGCCCGAGAGAAAAACGAGGTACCACCGGAAATCTTGTACGGGATCCGGTTTTGGGTCAGGGCCCGCTCAAACAGCCGTGACTGGTGGTTGCCACGGTACAGGATGGCATAATCCTTATACTGGGTATTATTCATGAAGCGATGGGCAATCATCTCCCCGACCACCTTCTCTGCCTCATGGTCCTCGTTTTTCGCTGTAATCACCTTCAGCATTTCACCGTCGGGGATTTCCGAGAACAGGGCTTTCTCAAACACGTGCGGGTTATTGGCAATCAGGATATTGGCACTGCGCAGAATACGGCTGGTCGAGCGGTAATTCTGCTCCAGTTTGATCACCCTGAGGCTTGGGAAGTCCTTGCTCAGCAAAGCCAAGTTTTCCGGCTGCGCGCCACGCCAAGAATAAATCGACTGGTCATCATCACCCACTACGGTGAAGCGAGAGCGTTCACCAACCAGCAACTTAACGAAAATATACTGACTGGTATTGGTATCTTGATATTCGTCCACCAGCAAGTAGCGGATCCGGTTCTGCCAGCGCGTCCGTACCTCTTCGTTATCACGCAGCAAAAGCACAGGCATCAGGATCAAATCATCGAAATCCAATGCGTTGTAAGCCTTCATCTGGCGCTGGTACATCTCGTAGCAATAGGCAAACAACTGGTCGCGCTCGCCCTTGGCCCGTGCCTTGGCATCGGCTGGCGAGAGCATGTCGTTCTTCCAGTTGGAGATCGTCGATTGCAATAGCTTGAGCAGATCCTTGTCACCGTCAATCTGTTTCTCGGTCAGCTCCTTGAGCAGCGACATCTGGTCTTGGTCATCAAACAGGGAGAAGCTCGCCTTGAGCCCCAGCGCCTTGTACTCACGGCGGATAATATTCAGCCCCAGGGTGTGGAAGGTCGATACCATCAATCCCTTGGCCTCTTGGCGTCCCAAGGTCTGTCCGACACGCTCTTTCATCTCCCGCGCGGCCTTGTTGGTAAAGGTCAGGGCGGCGATATTGCGTGCCTTGTAGTCACAATGCTGAACCAGATAAGCGATTTTGTTAGTAATAACGCGGGTTTTGCCGGATCCGGCACCGGCCAGAACCAAACACGGCCCAGCAACATATTTTACCGCTTCGTTTTGCCTTGGGTTCAGTTTCATAGGGGTATCCTATCGTGATCATCGGGATGCAGGCGCATTGTAACGGGTTCATGGCCGATGTCCACGAGGCCCAGCAATCCGCCTTGATATCCCGACGATGGAAAAAACGCTTGCACAACAAAATGGGCAACCTAAAATGGTGAATGAACATTCATTCACCATCTTTATTTACAAAATTGCCTGTTATGAGTGACAAGAAAAAACGCATCCTCCAAGCAACTGAAAAATTGCTGGCGGAATACGGGTTTCACGGCATTTCAATGCAAATGGTCGCCAAAGAAGCAGGCGTGGCAACGGGTACGATTTACCGCTACTTCGAGGACAAGGACGATCTCCTGCACCAGCTGCACGATCACATCCTGTCCTACGTGGCGCACAAAATCAGCCAAAACATCTCTGATGACATGCCATTGCAACAGCGGTTCCGCACCATGTGGCTCAATATCTGGAATATGGCAACGGAGGATGATGCCCCGCTCATCAACCGCGGTCAGTTCGAGAACCTGCCACGCAGAAAATGCCACGAACAACGATTACTAGAAAAAAAGATGTTTGCCCAGGTCGACCAGCTTTTCGAAGAAGGCAAAGCCTGCGGCCTGTTCAAGGAACTGGATAACGAGATTCTGAGCGTACTGAGCCTCGAGACCAGCGCCTGCCTGGCACGTAAACATATCAACGGTGTCTACAAGGTTAGCGATGCAGATTTGGAATCTGCCATCCAGGCCAGTTGGGATGCCATTCTTCAGCATTAACATTAGTCAATAAATCGGAGCACTCCCGACAATGAAAAAATGGATAGTGATGCTATTGATCGCTGTACTGCTTTTTGGCAGCGTGATTGGTTTCAATCTCTTCAAACAGAAAAAAATCGCCGAGTACATGGCCAATATGCCTGAACCGGAATTCCCTGTCACGACCACGGCGGTCCAGCCTGAAAACTGGGTACCGGCTATCGAAGCGATCGGCTTTATCGAGCCGAACCAAGGTGTGACAATCACCACGGAAGTTGCGGGCGTGATCAAGCGCATCGACTTCGAATCAGGTACCACTGTCAAGGCAGACCAGCCGCTGGTGACTCTGGACTCTGATGTCGAAATCGCCAACCTGAAAAGCTCACAGGCGCGTCTACCTGCTGCCAAAGCCAAGTACGAACGTTACCGCGGCCTATTCAAGAAAGGCTCTATCTCCAAAGAAGCCTACGATGATGCCGAAGCATCCTACTTCTCGCTATCTGCCGATATCGAGAGCCTGAAGGCCACTATCGACCGCCGCACCATCAAGGCCCCGTTCGATGGTGCAGTCGGCCTGCGTAATGTTTACCTTGGTGAGTATATCCAGCCGGGTACTGACATCGTCCGCCTTGAAGATACCTCATTGATGCGCCTGCGCTTTACCATTCCGCAAACCGACATTTCAGAAATCCACCTCGGTCAGGAAGTCGAAATTTTCGTGGATGCCTACCCGCAAATCCCATTTAGCGGCAAGATCAGCGCTATCGAGCCTGCGGTAAACTTCCAGAGCGGTCTAGTTCAGGTTCAGGCCGATATCCCGAACAGCGACGGCGTGCTGCGTAGCGGTATGTTTGCCCGTGCCCACATCATCCTGCCTACCCTCAAGGATCAGATCATCCTGCCTCAGACAGCGATCACCTACACCCTGTATGGCGACAACGTCTACCTGGTCAGCAAGGACGAAAAAGGCGATCTGCGCGTCAAGCAGTCAGTGGTCAAAGTCGGCGAGCGCAAGGGCAGCACGGCTCACATCCTTGAAGGTGTCAAGGCGGGCGACACCGTCGTGACCTCAGGTCAGGTTCGCCTGAGTAACCATGCCAAAGTGCGTGTTGTCGAAAGCAGTGCGCTGAAAGTTCCGGCAGAAACCCCAATGCTGTGATCCGGAGGACACAATGCGCTTTACAGATGTTTTTATTAAACGTCCTGTGTTAGCGGTATCGATCAGCTTCCTGATCGCCCTCCTAGGCCTGCAAGCCATCTTCAAGATGCAGGTCCGGGAATACCCTGACATGACGAATACCGTGGTTACCGTAACCACAAGCTACTACGGGGCCAGTGCCGACCTGATCCAGGGCTTTATCACCCAGCCTCTGGAACAGGCCATTGCCCAGGCTGACAATATCGACTACATGACCTCGTCATCGGTACTCGGCTCATCGACCATCACGGTCACCATGAAGCTCAATACCGACCCGAATGCGGCGCTGGCAGATATTCTGGCCAAGACCAACTCGGTGCGTTCCCAGCTGCCTAAAGAGTCTGAGGATCCGACGGTAACCATGTCGACGGGTTCGACAACGGCGGTTATGTACATCGGCTTCACCAGTGACGAGCTGAGCTCGAGCCAGATCACCGACTACCTAGAACGCGTGATCAACCCGCAGCTCTTTACGGTCAACGGTGTTTCCAAGGTCGACCTTTACGGTGGTATGAAATACGCCCTGCGCGTATGGCTAGACCCAGCAAAAATGGCCGCCTACAACCTGACTGCGACGGATGTAATGGGTGTTTTGAACGCCAACAACTACCAGTCGGCAACAGGTCAGGCTACGGGTGACTTCGTGCTCTACAACGGCACGGCCGACACTCAGGTCAGCAATACCGACGAGCTGGAAAAACTGGTGGTTTCCACCAAAGACGGTCAGGTGATCCGTCTGGGCGACATCGCCAAGGTTACCCTTGCGAAGAGCCACGACGTCTACCGCGCAACGGCTAACGGTCAGGAAGCGGTCGTAGCGGCAATCAACGCCGCGCCGAGTGCCAACCCGATCAACATCGCGGCCGATGTGTACAAGCTGTTGCCTCAACTTGAGCGCAACATGCCAAGCAACATCAAGATGAACGTGATGTATGACTCGACGATTGCCATCAACGAGTCTATCCACGAAGTAATCAAGACTATTGCCGAAGCCGCGATTATCGTATTGGTCGTGATCACCCTGTTCCTGGGCTCACTGCGAGCGGTTATCATCCCGATCGTCACCATCCCGCTATCGCTGATCGGCGTCGCCATGGTGATGCAGTCATTCGGCTTCTCATGGAACCTGATGACCCTGCTGGCGATGGTGCTGGCTATCGGCCTAGTGGTCGATGACGCCATCGTGGTGCTGGAAAACGTCGACCGTCACATCAAAGAAGGCGAATCGCCGTTCCGGGCCGCGATTATCGGTACCCGCGAGATCGCCGTTCCGGTTATCGCCATGACCCTGACCCTCGGTGCGGTATACGCCCCGATTGCGATGATGGGGGGGATCACCGGCTCGCTGTTCAAGGAGTTTGCCCTGACTCTGGCCGGTTCGGTCTTCGTGTCGGGTATTATCGCCCTGACCCTATCGCCAATGATGTGTTCGAAAATGCTCAAAGCCAACGAGCAGCCAAGCAAATTCGAGACAACCGTACACCACTTCCTTGACCGCATGACTAACCGTTACGAGAAGATGCTCGGCGGAATCATGAAGATGCGTCCGGTCGTACTGGTATTTGCGGTGATCGTGTTTGCCACCTTGCCGATGCTGTTCAAGTTCATCCCTAGCGAACTTGCCCCAGCAGAAGACAAGGGCGTGTTGGTGATGATGGGTACGGCACCGTCCAACGCCAACCTCGACTACATCGAAAATACGATGGAAGAGGTGAACAAAATTCTGGTTAAGCAGCCAGAGGTGGCGTTTGCTCAGGTGTTCTCCGGTGTGCCGAGCTCCAACCAAGCCTTTGGTATCGCATCAATGGTTCCGTGGAGCGAGCGTGAAGCCAGTCAGGCAGACGTCGTTAAGCGAGTCACCGATCTGGTGAAGGACGTACCTGAAATGTCAGTGACGGCATTCCAGATGCCAGAGCTTCCGGGTGCCGGTTCCGGCCTGCCGATCCAGTTCGTCATTACCACGCCGAACAGTTTCGAGAGCCTATTCCAGATCAGTAGCGATATTCTGGCCAAGACCAAGACCAGCCCGCTATTTGTCTACTCGGATCTCGACCTGAACTACGATTCGGCCACGATGAAGATCAAGATCGACAAAGACAAGGCAGGTGCCTACGGCGTGACCATGCAGGACATCGGTATCACCCTGAGCACCATGATGGCCGACGGTTACGTCAACCGTATCGACCTCAACGGCCGCTCTTACGAGGTGATCCCACAGGTTGAGCGCAAATACCGCCTCAACCCTGAGTCGCTAAAGGGTTACTACGTCCGCGCAGCAGACGGCAAATCGATCCCATTGGGTAGTTTGGTGACCATCGAAGTCGTGTCAGAGCCACGCTCGCTACCGCACTTCAACCAGCTGAACTCAGCAACCGTCGGTGCGGTTCCTTCACCTGGCGTCGCGATGGGTGATGCTATCAGTTGGTTCGAAACTGAAGCGGCCAGCACTCTGCCGGCAGGCTACCAGTACGACTTCATGGGGGCATCACGCCAGTTCGTCACCGAGGGTAATGCACTGTATACAACCTTTGCTCTGGCACTGGCGATCATCTTCCTGGTACTGGCAATCCAGTTCGAATCACTGCGTGACCCGCTGGTGATCATGGTCTCCGTTCCATTGGCTATCTGTGGTGCGCTGATTGCCCTCGCCTGGGGCGCAGCATCAATGAATATCTACTCGCAGGTAGGTCTGATCACCTTGATTGGCCTTATCACCAAGCACGGTATTCTGATCTGTGAGGTTGCCAAGGAAGAGCAGCTCAATCACCGAAAAGACCGCATGGCTGCCGTAATGGAAGCCGCGAAGATCCGTCTTCGTCCGATCCTGATGACTACTGCGGCCATGATTGCAGGCCTGATCCCGCTGCTATACGCAACCGGGGCTGGTGCAGCCCAGCGCTTTAGTATCGGTATTGTTATCGTTGCCGGTCTGGCTATCGGTACCGTCTTCACCCTGTTCGTTCTTCCGGTGATTTACTCTTATCTGGCCAGTATCCATAAACCGCTGCCGGTATTTGTCGAGGACAAAGATCTGGAAAAGCTCAAGCGGGTCGATGAGGCACGCAATGCCCTGAAAGAGGCCCGAGAAGGCTAACCACTGCAACAAACAAAGAGGCCGTTTATGACGGCCTCTTTTCTTTTGTACAATCACCGACGACAAAGCCGTTATATTTGAATAAAATAACGACAACACATACTACGCCGTTACGGAGTTTATTCAGCAATGTTTGATCCAAAGAAACTGGAACAAGTGGCTAAGCAAATCCATGACTCAATGCCACAACCTGTGAAAGATCTTGGCAATGATGTTGAACAAAAGGTTCGTCAGGTTATCCAAGCACAACTTGGCAAATTGGATGTTGTCAGCCGCGAAGAATTCGATGTGCAGACCCAGGTCCTGCTTCGCACTCGCCAGAAGCTGACAGCCCTTGAGCAAAAACTTGATGAGTTAGAGCAACGCCTGAATACGGATCGCCAAGACGACTAATCATCACCAGATACCAAAAAGCCCAGACGTCTGTCTGGGCTTCTTTTTACCTGATACCAGCAAGCCTTAGCCGCCTACGGCAATCTGCTTCATGTCTTTCATGTAACCTCGCAGCGTCTTGCCTATCTGCTCTACAGGGTGATTACGGATCTTCTCGTTCACCTCGATAAGCTGCTGGTTATCGACATAGTTGCCCGTTTCCGCTAGACCCTTACCGATAACATCAGCGGATACCTTCGGCATAAACTGCTCACGTAGAAGCGGTGTAGCTACATTGGCAAACAGATAGTTGCCATATTCCGCCGTATCGGAAATCACCACGTTCATCTCATACAAACGCTTACGTGCAATGGTATTGGCAATCAGCGGCAGCTCATGCAGTGATTCGTAGTAGGCGGACTCTTCGATAATCCCCGATGCCGTCATGGCCTCAAAGGCCAGCTCGACGCCAGCACGCACCATCGCAACCATCAAAATGCCGTGGTCAAAGTACTCCTGCTCAGAAATCGTGATATCCGATTCCGGGTAGTTTTCGAATGCAGTTTCCGCAGTCTCGCCACGCCAGCCCAGCAGATCGGCATCGCCTTCGGCCCAATCGGCCATCATGGTCCGAGAGAATTCGCCGGTAATAATGTCGTCCATGTGCTTGTTGTAAAGCGGACGCAGCAGTGACTTCAGCTCTTCCGACAGCTCAAAAGCCTTAATCTTCGCGGGATTGGACAGCCGATCCATCATGTGAGTAATACCACCGAACTTCAGTGCTTCGGTCACCGTCTCCCACCCATACTGCAAAAGCTTACCCGCATAGGCAGGGTCTACACCCTCGGCGACCATCCGCTCGTAGCATACGATCGAACCGGCCTGAAGCATCCCGCATAGGATCGTCTGCTCGCCCATTAGATCCGATTTCACTTCGGCGACAAAAGAAGACTCCAACACCCCAGCGCGATGGCCTCCGGTGCCCGCAGCCCACGCCTTGGCAATTTCCAGCCCCTCGCCCTGTGGATCATTTTCCGGGTGTACAGCAATCAGGGTTGGGACACCGAAACCACGCTTGTACTCTTCACGCACTTCGGTACCCGGACACTTGGGTGCCACCATCACCACGGTAATATCCGGGCGAACCTGCATCCCTTCTTCTACGATATTGAAACCATGCGAGTAGCCCAGAGCCGCCCCCTGCTTCATCAAAGGCATCACTGTTTCAACCACATTGCTATGCTGCTTATCCGGGGTAAGGTTAACGACCAGATCAGCCAGCGGGATCAAGGACTCGTAACTACCAACCTCAAACCCATTGTCTTTAGCGTTCAGGTAAGACTGGCGTTGCTCGTCAATCGCTGCCTGACGAAGCGCATAGGAGACATCCAGACCAGAATCTCGCATATTGAGCCCCTGATTAAGCCCTTGCGCCCCACAGCCAACAATGACGACTTTTTTGCCTTTCAGATAATCAGATCCTGTCGAAAATTCCGCGCGGTCCATAAAGCGGCAACGGCCTAGCTGATCAAGCTGCTGACGTAAATTAAGGGTATTGAAATAGTTGGCCATACTCTGCACTCCGTGAAATCTTATCCTTGGGTCGACATGTTTTGTCGTATATCCCGATACTAGATCACACACCTTGTTGCGCAAAGTGCTATATTCACAACAACTCATTGCAAAAGATGCAACATGGAAGATGAATATCAGAACGCTGGAACTCTTTATCCACCTTTGCGAGTCGCGCAACTTCAGTCACACCGCCCATTCGATGCATATCAGCCCATCGGCCCTGAGCCGTGTTATACAGCGGTTGGAAGAAGATGTTGGCAAAACCCTGTTTATCCGAGACAATCGCAGCGTCGAGCTCACTGCAGCCGGGAAAACCCTATTGCCCACTGCCGTATTGATTATCAGCCGGTGGCATGACACCAAGGCTGAGCTTGACGATCACAACCAACAGCTTAAGGGGCGACTCCGGCTCTTTTGCTCAGTAACAGCCAGTTATAGCTATCTATCAAACATCATCAGCCAATTCAGGCTACACCACCCGCAGGTAGACATCGAACTTATCACCGGAGATCCGGCGCTTGCCACCAGTCAGGTCCAGCAGGATATCGCCGATATTGCCATTGCCGCCAAGCCCGCACAGTTATCCAGCAAACTCAACTTCCTCAAGCTCGACGATATTCCTCTCTCCGTCATTGCACCGCTCATCCCCCCTCCAGCGCTCAGAAAATACATGGGAGAGATTCCGGTATGGAACGCACTGCCTTTTATTCTTCCTGAATCGGGAGCGGCCAGAGAAAAAGCCGATCAGTGGCTGAAGCAGCATAAAATCAAACCTCATATTTATGCCCAGGTAGCAGGCCATGAAGCAATCGTCAGCATGGTCGCCCTCGGCTGCGGGGTAGGTATTGCTCCTGATATCGTGATTGAAAATAGCCCGCTCGGAGGCAAAATCCAGAAACTGGAGCATAGCGCCATCATGCCGCTCGAACTTGGCTTATGCTGGAAGCAAAGCAAGCACAACGATCCCTTGGTACAAGCCCTGCTCGGGTTACTCCCCAAACGAACCGTCTAAAAGACAAAAAAGCCCCGCTATTTCTAGCAGGGCTTTCGAAGAAGTGGCGGAGCGGTGGGGACGCCTAGTCTGGGCTTGCACACAAGCGGGACTCATTCGCCTGTAAGGCGAACATAGTCTATAGATGTAAAAAAGCCCCAGTCTTTCGACTGAGGCTTAGTATAAGTGGCGGAGCGGACGGGACTCGAACCCGCGACCCCCGGCGTGACAGGCCGGTATTCTAACCAACTGAACTACCGCTCCACACGGAGATAAAGATTTCTCTTTATCCGATACCTATCGTTCAGAACAAGTATCTAATGTTTGAAGCCTGGCGATGTCCTACTCTCACATGGGGAGGCCCCACACTACCATCGGCGCTGTTACGTTTCACTGCTGAGTTCGGCATGGGATCAGGTGGGTCCATAACGCTATGGTCGCCAAGCAAATTCGTTTATTTACCGCCTTGGCAGTAAATAGCAATCTGGGAAAGTCCAACTAGTTATCTCAAGCACTGTCATTCAAGTGCTCATGGAGTCCGATAAAACCCCTTGGGTGTTGTATGGTTAAGCCTCACGGGCAATTAGTACAGGTTAGCTCAACGCCTCACAGCGCTTACACACCCTGCCTATCTACGTCGTAGTCTCCAACAACCCTTCAGGATACTTAAAGTATCAGGGATGACTCATCTTGAGGCTCGCTTCCCGCTTAGATGCTTTCAGCGGTTATCGATTCCGAACTTAGCTACCGGGCAATGCGTCTGGCGACACAACCCGAACACCAGAGGTTCGTCCACTCCGGTCCTCTCGTACTAGGAGCAGCCCCTCTCAATCATCCAGCGCCCACGGCAGATAGGGACCGAACTGTCTCACGACGTTCTAAACCCAGCTCGCGTACCACTTTAAATGGCGAACAGCCATACCCTTGGGACCGACTTCAGCCCCAGGATGTGATGAGCCGACATCGAGGTGCCAAACACCGCCGTCGATATGAACTCTTGGGCGGTATCAGCCTGTTATCCCCGGAGTACCTTTTATCCGTTGAGCGATGGCCCTTCCATACAGAACCACCGGATCACTATGACCTGCTTTCGCACCTGCTCGAACCGTCATTCTCGCAGTCAAGCGGGCTTATGCCATTGCACTAACCTCACGATGTCCGACCGTGATTAGCCCACCTTCGTGCTCCTCCGTTACTCTTTGGGAGGAGACCGCCCCAGTCAAACTACCCACCAGGCACTGTCCGTACCCCCGATAAGGGGGCGACGTTAGAACATCAACACTACAAGGGTGGTATTTCAAGGACGGCTCCACAGATACTGGCGTACCTGCTTCGAAGCCTCCCACCTATCCTACACATGTAGGGTCAATGTTCAGTGCCAAGCTGTAGTAAAGGTTCACGGGGTCTTTCCGTCTAGCCGCGGGTACGCAGCATCTTCACTGCGATTTCAATTTCACTGAGTCTCGGGTGGAGACAGCGTGGCCATCATTACGCCATTCGTGCAGGTCGGAACTTACCCGACAAGGAATTTCGCTACCTTAGGACCGTTATAGTTACGGCCGCCGTTTACCGGGGCTTCGATCAAGAGCTTCGCTTGCGCTAACCCCATCAATTAACCTTCCGGCACCGGGCAGGCGTCACACCGTATACGTCATCTTTCGATTTTGCACAGTGCTGTGTTTTTAATAAACAGTTGCAGCCACCTGGTATCTGCGACTTCCGATAGCTCCATCCGCGAGGGACTTCACCGTCAGAAGCGTACCTTCTCCCGAAGTTACGGTACCATTTTGCCTAGTTCCTTCACCCGAGTTCTCTCAAGCGCCTTGGTATTCTCTACCCGACCACCTGTGTCGGTTTGGGGTACGATTCCTTGCTATCTGAAGCTTAGAGGCTTTTCCCGGAAGCATGGCATCAATGACTTCAGCACCGTAGTGCCTCGACGTCGTATCTCAGCCTTGAGATGGTCCGGATTTGCCTAAACCATCAGCCTACATACTTGAACCTGGACAACCGTCGCCAGGCCCACCTAGCCTTCTCCGTCCCCCCATCGCAATAGCAAGAAGTACGGGAATATTAACCCGTTTCCCATCGACTACGCCTTTCGGCCTCGCCTTAGGGGTCGACTCACCCTGCCCCGATTAACGTTGGACAGGAACCCTTGGTCTTCCGGCGAGGAGGTTTTTCACCCCCTTTGTCGTTACTCATGTCAGCATTCGCACTTCTGATACCTCCAGCGCCCCTTACAGGACACCTTCAGCGGCTTACAGAACGCTCCCCTACCCAATGTGAACAAGTCACATTGCCGCAGCTTCGGTGTATCGCTTAGCCCCGTTAAATCTTCCGCGCAGGCCGACTCGACCAGTGAGCTATTACGCTTTCTTTAAATGATGGCTGCTTCTAAGCCAACATCCTGGCTGTCTGAGCCTTCCCACATCGTTTCCCACTTAGCGATAACTTTGGGACCTTAGCTGGCGGTCTGGGTTGTTTCCCTCTCCACGACGGACGTTAGCACCCGCCGTGTGTCTCCCGGATAGTACTTACTGGTATTCGGAGTTTGCAAAGGGTTGGTAAGTCGGGATGACCCCCTAGCCTTAACAGTGCTCTACCCCCAGTAGTATTCGTCCGAGGCGCTACCTAAATAGCTTTCGGGGAGAACCAGCTATCTCCGAGTTTGATTGGCCTTTCACCCCTAGCCACAAGTCATCCGCTAATTTTTCAACATTAGTCGGTTCGGTCCTCCAGTAAGTGTTACCTCACCTTCAACCTGCCCATGGCTAGATCACTCGGTTTCGGGTCTAATCCTAGCAACTGAACGCCCAGTTAAGACTCGGTTTCCCTACGGCTCCCCTATACGGTTAACCTTGCTACTAAAATTAAGTCGCTGACCCATTATACAAAAGGTACGCAGTCACAGGACAAGCCTGCTCCTACTGCTTGTACGTACACGGTTTCAGGTTCTATTTCACTCCCCTCACAGGGGTTCTTTTCGCCTTTCCCTCACGGTACTGGTTCACTATCGGTCAGTCAGGAGTATTTAGCCTTGGAGGATGGTCCCCCCATGTTCAGACAGGATAACACGTGTCCCGTCCTACTCGATTTCACTGTAAAGGCACCGTCGGCTACGGGGCTGTCACCCTGTATCGCCACGCTTTCCAGCGTGTTCGCCTAGTGCCAATTCAACTTAAGGGCTAATCCGGTTTCGCTCGCCGCTACTGCCGGAATCTCGGTTGATTTCTTTTCCTCGGGGTACTTAGATGTTTCAGTTCCCCCGGTTCGCCTCACAATGCTATGTATTCACATTGAGATAACTGCTTATGCAGCTGGGTTTCCCCATTCGGAAATCCAAGACTCGAGTGGCTCTTACTGCCTCGTCTTGGCTTATCGCAAGTTAGTACGTCCTTCATCGCCTCTGACTGCCCAGGCATCCACCGTGTACGCTTAGTCACTTAACCATACAACCCCAAGAGGTTTCGTATGTTCAAACAACCAAGGTTGTCTATCTGAGTTGTGATAGACGTTGTTTTGCCGGACTTCTTACACAAGACACTTGAATGTGTGTTGCTTGAGAACTCGTTCCTACTCGTTAGAGTAGAAACTATAAATCAATCGTTCGATTGAATTTACTAGTCAGCTTTCCAGATTGTTAAAGAACATGTGTTTCTATTGAAAGATCCACTTTCTAACCACACTCAGCGAGTGCATTTAGAAAGTGGTGGAGCTATGCGGGATCGAACCGCAGACCTCCTGCGTGCAAGGCAGGCGCTCTCCCAGCTGAGCTATAGCCCCAACGTTCGAAAGACTTCTCACTCACTTTCTCCGGGAGAGAAAGTGGTGGGTCTGAGTGGACTTGAACCACCGACCTCACCCTTATCAGGGGTGCGCTCTAACCACCTGAGCTACAGACCCAAGTCTTTCACGTTCTTCTACATTTTAACCAGGCAATCTGTGTGGACACTGCGTCAAAAGCGCAGTCATATCGTTAAGGAGGTGATCCAGCCCCAGGTTCCCCTAGGGCTACCTTGTTACGACTTCACCCCAGTCATGAACCACACCGTGGTAAACGCCCTCCCGAAGGTTAAGCTATCTACTTCTGGTGCAGCCCACTCCCATGGTGTGACGGGCGGTGTGTACAAGGCCCGGGAACGTATTCACCGTGGCATTCTGATCCACGATTACTAGCGATTCCGACTTCATGGAGTCGAGTTGCAGACTCCAATCCGGACTACGACGTACTTTGTGGGATTCGCTCACCATCGCTGGTTGGCCGCCCTCTGTATACGCCATTGTAGCACGTGTGTAGCCCTACTCGTAAGGGCCATGATGACTTGACGTCGTCCCCACCTTCCTCCGGTTTATCACCGGCAGTCTCCCTGGAGTTCCCGCCATTACGCGCTGGCAAACAAGGATAGGGGTTGCGCTCGTTGCGGGACTTAACCCAACATTTCACAACACGAGCTGACGACAGCCATGCAGCACCTGTCTCAGAGTTCCCGAAGGCACCAAAGCATCTCTGCTAAGTTCTCTGGATGTCAAGAGTAGGTAAGGTTCTTCGCGTTGCATCGAATTAAACCACATGCTCCACCGCTTGTGCGGGCCCCCGTCAATTCATTTGAGTTTTAATCTTGCGACCGTACTCCCCAGGCGGTCTACTTAACGCGTTAGCTCCGAAAGCCACTCCTCAAGGGAACAGCCTCCAAGTAGACATCGTTTACGGCGTGGACTACCAGGGTATCTAATCCTGTTTGCTCCCCACGCTTTCGCATCTGAGCGTCAGTCTTTGTCCAGGGGGCCGCCTTCGCCACCGGTATTCCTTCAGATCTCTACGCATTTCACCGCTACACCTGAAATTCTACCCCCCTCTACAAGACTCTAGCCTGCCAGTTCCAAATGCTATTCCGAGGTTGAGCCCCGGGCTTTCACATCTGGCTTAACAAGCCGCCTGCATGCGCTTTACGCCCAGTAATTCCGATTAACGCTCGCACCCTCCGTATTACCGCGGCTGCTGGCACGGAGTTAGCCGGTGCTTCTTCTGTAGGTAACGTCAAACAATGCCGCTATTAACGACACTGCCTTCCTCCCTACTGAAAGTGCTTTACAACCCGAAGGCCTTCTTCACACACGCGGCATGGCTGCATCAGGGTTTCCCCCATTGTGCAATATTCCCCACTGCTGCCTCCCGTAGGAGTCTGGACCGTGTCTCAGTTCCAGTGTGGCTGATCATCCTCTCAGACCAGCTAGGGATCGTCGCCTAGGTGAGCCGTTACCCCACCTACTAGCTAATCCCACCTGGGCCAATCTTGGCGCGAGAGGCCCGAAGGTCCCCCTCTTTGGTCCGTAGACGTTATGCGGTATTAGCCATCGTTTCCAATGGTTATCCCCCACACCAAGGCATGTTCCCAGGCATTACTCACCCGTCCGCCGCTCGTCATCTCCAAAAGCAAGCTTTTGGAATGTTACCGCTCGACTTGCATGTGTTAGGCCTGCCGCCAGCGTTCAATCTGAGCCATGATCAAACTCTTCAATTAAAGTTTTGGTGTTTCCGAAGAAACGGCTCAGTGATTACTGATAAATTGACTGTGCCGGTATTGCTACCGATTTGGTCACTCAGTTCACTGATTTAAATCTTTTGACTAAATCTTTTCACGAGTGCCCACACAGATTGCATGGTCAAATTGTTAAAGAACGTTGACTATCAATGCGTTAGCGCGTCGCGCTTCAGCAAGTCAGGTGGCGTATAATACGCTTTTCTGATATCCAGTCAAGACAAAACTTTCATCTTTTTTGCCACTTGGCGAGAAAGTGAAAACCTTCTGTTGACTCCGCTCACATTGCAACCAGCCGGAGCGAAAGAAAAGCCCGTTGTAGCCAACGGGCTTCCTAAATTTTGAGCCTGGCGATGTCCTACTCTCACATGGGGAGGCCCCACACTACCATCGGCGCTGTTACGTTTCACTGCTGAGTTCGGCATGGGATCAGGTGGGTCCATAACGCTATGGTCGCCAAGCAAATTCGTTTATCTGCCGCCTCTCGGCCGCAAATAGCAATCTGGGAAAGTCCAACTAGTTATCTCAAGCACTGCATTCAAGTGCTCATGGAGTCCGATAAAACCCCTTGGGTGTTGTATGGTTAAGCCTCACGGGCAATTAGTACAGGTTAGCTCAACGCCTCACAGCGCTTACACACCCTGCCTATCTACGTCGTAGTCTCCAACAACCCTTCAGGATACTTAAAGTATCAGGGATGACTCATCTTGAGGCTCGCTTCCCGCTTAGATGCTTTCAGCGGTTATCGATTCCGAACTTAGCTACCGGGCAATGCGTCTGGCGACACAACCCGAACACCAGAGGTTCGTCCACTCCGGTCCTCTCGTACTAGGAGCAGCCCCTCTCAATCATCCAGCGCCCACGGCAGATAGGGACCGAACTGTCTCACGACGTTCTAAACCCAGCTCGCGTACCACTTTAAATGGCGAACAGCCATACCCTTGGGACCGACTTCAGCCCCAGGATGTGATGAGCCGACATCGAGGTGCCAAACACCGCCGTCGATATGAACTCTTGGGCGGTATCAGCCTGTTATCCCCGGAGTACCTTTTATCCGTTGAGCGATGGCCCTTCCATACAGAACCACCGGATCACTATGACCTGCTTTCGCACCTGCTCGAACCGTCATTCTCGCAGTCAAGCGGGCTTATGCCATTGCACTAACCTCACGATGTCCGACCGTGATTAGCCCACCTTCGTGCTCCTCCGTTACTCTTTGGGAGGAGACCGCCCCAGTCAAACTACCCACCAGGCACTGTCCGTACCCCCGATAAGGGGGCGACGTTAGAACATCAACACTACAAGGGTGGTATTTCAAGGACGGCTCCACAGATACTGGCGTACCTGCTTCGAAGCCTCCCACCTATCCTACACATGTAGGGTCAATGTTCAGTGCCAAGCTGTAGTAAAGGTTCACGGGGTCTTTCCGTCTAGCCGCGGGTACGCAGCATCTTCACTGCGATTTCAATTTCACTGAGTCTCGGGTGGAGACAGCGTGGCCATCATTACGCCATTCGTGCAGGTCGGAACTTACCCGACAAGGAATTTCGCTACCTTAGGACCGTTATAGTTACGGCCGCCGTTTACCGGGGCTTCGATCAAGAGCTTCGCTTGCGCTAACCCCATCAATTAACCTTCCGGCACCGGGCAGGCGTCACACCGTATACGTCATCTTTCGATTTTGCACAGTGCTGTGTTTTTAATAAACAGTTGCAGCCACCTGGTATCTGCGACTTCCGATAGCTCCATCCGCGAGGGACTTCACCGTCAGAAGCGTACCTTCTCCCGAAGTTACGGTACCATTTTGCCTAGTTCCTTCACCCGAGTTCTCTCAAGCGCCTTGGTATTCTCTACCCGACCACCTGTGTCGGTTTGGGGTACGATTCCTTGCTATCTGAAGCTTAGAGGCTTTTCCCGGAAGCATGGCATCAATGACTTCAGCACCGTAGTGCCTCGACATCGTATCTCAGCCTTGAGATGGTCCGGATTTGCCTAAACCATCAGCCTACATACTTGAACCTGGACAACCGTCGCCAGGCCCACCTAGCCTTCTCCGTCCCCCCATCGCAATAGCAAGAAGTACGGGAATATTAACCCGTTTCCCATCGACTACGCCTTTCGGCCTCGCCTTAGGGGTCGACTCACCCTGCCCCGATTAACGTTGGACAGGAACCCTTGGTCTTCCGGCGAGGAGGTTTTTCACCCCCTTTGTCGTTACTCATGTCAGCATTCGCACTTCTGATACCTCCAGCGCCCCTTACAGGACACCTTCAGCGGCTTACAGAACGCTCCCCTACCCAATACAATAAATTGCATTGCCGCAGCTTCGGTGTATCGCTTAGCCCCGTTAAATCTTCCGCGCAGGCCGACTCGACCAGTGAGCTATTACGCTTTCTTTAAATGATGGCTGCTTCTAAGCCAACATCCTGGCTGTCTGAGCCTTCCCACATCGTTTCCCACTTAGCGATAACTTTGGGACCTTAGCTGGCGGTCTGGGTTGTTTCCCTCTCCACGACGGACGTTAGCACCCGCCGTGTGTCTCCCGGATAGTACTTACTGGTATTCGGAGTTTGCAAAGGGTTGGTAAGTCGGGATGACCCCCTAGCCTTAACAGTGCTCTACCCCCAGTAGTATTCGTCCGAGGCGCTACCTAAATAGCTTTCGGGGAGAACCAGCTATCTCCGAGTTTGATTGGCCTTTCACCCCTAGCCACAAGTCATCCGCTAATTTTTCAACATTAGTCGGTTCGGTCCTCCAGTAAGTGTTACCTCACCTTCAACCTGCCCATGGCTAGATCACTCGGTTTCGGGTCTAATCCTAGCAACTGAACGCCCAGTTAAGACTCGGTTTCCCTACGGCTCCCCTATACGGTTAACCTTGCTACTAAAATTAAGTCGCTGACCCATTATACAAAAGGTACGCAGTCACAGGACGAAGCCTGCTCCTACTGCTTGTACGTACACGGTTTCAGGTTCTATTTCACTCCCCTCACAGGGGTTCTTTTCGCCTTTCCCTCACGGTACTGGTTCACTATCGGTCAGTCAGGAGTATTTAGCCTTGGAGGATGGTCCCCCCATGTTCAGACAGGATAACACGTGTCCCGTCCTACTCGATTTCACTGTAAAGGCACCGTCGGCTACGGGGCTGTCACCCTGTATCGCCACGCTTTCCAGCGTGTTCGCCTAGTGCCAATTCAACTTAAGGGCTAATCCGGTTTCGCTCGCCGCTACTGCCGGAATCTCGGTTGATTTCTTTTCCTCGGGGTACTTAGATGTTTCAGTTCCCCCGGTTCGCCTCACAATGCTATGTATTCACATTGAGATAACTGCTTATGCAGCTGGGTTTCCCCATTCGGAAATCCAAGACTCGAGTGGCTCTTACTGCCTCGTCTTGGCTTATCGCAAGTTAGTACGTCCTTCATCGCCTCTGACTGCCCAGGCATCCACCGTGTACGCTTAGTCACTTAACCATACAACCCCAAGAGGTTTCGTATGTTCAAACAACCAAGGTTGTCTATCTGAGTTGTGATAGACGTTGTTTTGCCGGACTTCTTACACAAGACACTTGAATGTGTGTTGCTTGAGAACTCGTTCCTACTCGTTAGAGTAGAAACTATAAATCAATCGTTCGATTGAATTTACTAGTCAGCTTTCCAGATTGTTAAAGAGCATAACGCAAAAGCGTTAATCAATAACGGGTGTTATTGATTAGCACTCTTGCCTGTTCCAAAACCATTTCACCAAGCAATCTGTGTGGACACTGCGTCAAAAGCGCAGTCATATCGTTAAGGAGGTGATCCAGCCCCAGGTTCCCCTAGGGCTACCTTGTTACGACTTCACCCCAGTCATGAACCACACCGTGGTAAACGCCCCCCCGAAGGTTAAGCTATCTACTTCTGGTGCAGCCCACTCCCATGGTGTGACGGGCGGTGTGTACAAGGCCCGGGAACGTATTCACCGTGGCATTCTGATCCACGATTACTAGCGATTCCGACTTCATGGAGTCGAGTTGCAGACTCCAATCCGGACTACGACGTACTTTGTGGGATTCGCTCACCATCGCTGGTTGGCCGCCCTCTGTATACGCCATTGTAGCACGTGTGTAGCCCTACTCGTAAGGGCCATGATGACTTGACGTCGTCCCCACCTTCCTCCGGTTTATCACCGGCAGTCTCCCTGGAGTTCCCGCCATTACGCGCTGGCAAACAAGGATAGGGGTTGCGCTCGTTGCGGGACTTAACCCAACATTTCACAACACGAGCTGACGACAGCCATGCAGCACCTGTCTCAGAGTTCCCGAAGGCACCAAAGCATCTCTGCTAAGTTCTCTGGATGTCAAGAGTAGGTAAGGTTCTTCGCGTTGCATCGAATTAAACCACATGCTCCACCGCTTGTGCGGGCCCCCGTCAATTCATTTGAGTTTTAATCTTGCGACCGTACTCCCCAGGCGGTCTACTTAACGCGTTAGCTCCGAAAGCCACTCCTCAAGGGAACAGCCTCCAAGTAGACATCGTTTACGGCGTGGACTACCAGGGTATCTAATCCTGTTTGCTCCCCACGCTTTCGCATCTGAGCGTCAGTCTTTGTCCAGGGGGCCGCCTTCGCCACCGGTATTCCTTCAGATCTCTACGCATTTCACCGCTACACCTGAAATTCTACCCCCCTCTACAAGACTCTAGCCTGCCAGTTCCAAATGCTATTCCGAGGTTGAGCCCCGGGCTTTCACATCTGGCTTAACAAGCCGCCTGCATGCGCTTTACGCCCAGTAATTCCGATTAACGCTCGCACCCTCCGTATTACCGCGGCTGCTGGCACGGAGTTAGCCGGTGCTTCTTCTGTAGGTAACGTCAAACAATGCCGCTATTAACGACACTGCCTTCCTCCCTACTGAAAGTGCTTTACAACCCGAAGGCCTTCTTCACACACGCGGCATGGCTGCATCAGGGTTTCCCCCATTGTGCAATATTCCCCACTGCTGCCTCCCGTAGGAGTCTGGACCGTGTCTCAGTTCCAGTGTGGCTGATCATCCTCTCAGACCAGCTAGGGATCGTCGCCTAGGTGAGCCGTTACCCCACCTACTAGCTAATCCCACCTGGGCCAATCTTGGCGCGAGAGGCCCGAAGGTCCCCCTCTTTGGTCCGTAGACGTTATGCGGTATTAGCCATCGTTTCCAATGGTTATCCCCCACACCAAGGCATGTTCCCAGGCATTACTCACCCGTCCGCCGCTCGTCATCTCCAAAAGCAAGCTTTTGGAATGTTACCGCTCGACTTGCATGTGTTAGGCCTGCCGCCAGCGTTCAATCTGAGCCATGATCAAACTCTTCAATTAAAGTTTTTGTGTTTCCGAAGAAACGGCTCAGTGATTACTGATTTTCTTGTTTCCACTTTTTTATAAAAAAGCAGAACCAAAAAGAATTGACTGTGGATACTAAAAGTATCAATGGTCACTCAGTTCACTGATTTAAATCTTTTGACTAAATCTTTTCACGAGTGCCCACACAGATTGCATGGTCAAATTGTTAAAGAACAATACCGACACCGTATTCACTGGCTGCCTTAGCTACCGTTTTCCGTGTCAGTGGGGTCGCATTATAGAGCGTTCGATCACATTAGCAAGGGGATAATAGAAATAAATTTGTTTTTTAGCCCCAAGTGGACAAAATTCAAACAAAGCATCTGTTTTTCGATGTTATCGACTATTTTATCAGCTAATTATTGATTAGATGATTTTATATAATTAGGTCTTCTCTATGAAAAATAGCCATCGTCCTTATAAAGGCATATATCCAACACTGTCACCCTCAACCTTTGTTGACCCCTCTTCTATCATTATCGGTGATGTCAGATTGGCCGAAGACAGTAGTATCTGGCCCCTCGTCGTCGCTCGCGGCGATGTGAACCATATCCATATAGGCCTCAGGAGCAACATACAAGATGGCAGCATCTTACATGTAAGCCGTCCATCAAAGCTCCACCCCAATGGATTCCCCCTTATTATTGGCGATGATGTAACGGTTGGGCATAAAGCCATGCTACACGGTTGTACTATCGGCCAACGTGTACTGATTGGCATGGGTAGCATTATTCTTGACGGAGCCATCATCGAGGACGAGGTGATGATAGGTGCAGGGAGTTTAGTTCCACCTGGCAAACGGCTTGAAAGCGGATTTCTCTATATGGGCAGCCCCATTAAAAAAGCGCGCCCATTAACAGATAATGAACGCGCCTTTTTGTTGGCATCAGCCAGCAACTATGTCCAACTTAAAAACGACTACATCATGCCGGCAACGGACTAACCAAGCACGATCTCTCCCTGAGCATCAAAAGACTCATCTTCAATAGCGGCTTCAGCCAAGTCTTCGAGATCAAACCGGAGCGATGAAAAAACAGAAAGGATTTCCGATTCCTCATCCAAACATCGCCCGGCTTGCCCTTCAAGCCAAGCACGTGTAACCCAGCAATGGATTAGCGCCCCGCCTTGCTGTGCGGGAAAACCCACAGCCTGTCGTTCGCTATTCCAAAATTGAATATCCGCAAACAAAATATCTTGGTTCATCGCCACTCTCTATTGTTGTAAAACCCGGCGAAGTTCTCGCTGAACCTGCCCCGCCCCCGGACGGATCCCACGCCAGAGCATAAAGCTCTCGGCAGCCTGTCCCACCAACATACCAAGACCATCCAATGCAACCCTCGCCCCATGAGTCTTGCACCACCGAGTGAAAACCGTCGGCTCTGATCCATAAACCATATCATAGCAAGCGACTTGAGAATGGATCACCTCGGCAGGGAGTCCTGGCAACTCGCCACTCAAACTTGCGGAGGTCGAATTAATAATGACATCGAAAACCTCACCGCCTAGCTCGGAAAAAGACATTGACGATACTGCGCCATGCTGCGCAAAACTTCCCGCCAACAGCAGGGCCTTATCCTGGGTCCTGTTGGCTATCACCAACTCGCTCACCTTCTGCTCCAACAGAGGTAAAATCACGCCACGCGCTGCCCCACCGGCACCGACCAGCAGCACTCTCTTACCCGCCAACGGTACATTATGCTGGATCAGATCCTGAACCAAACCGGCACCATCGGTGTTATCCCCCAAGATCACTCCGTCATCGAGTTTCTTCAGGGTATTTACCGCCCCGGCAAGCCGCGCACGCTCCGTCAGCCTATCAGCGAAGGCAAACGCCTGTTCCTTGAACGGCACGGTAATATTACAACCTCGGCCTCCAGCCCCAAAAAATGCCGTAGCTGCCGAGGCAAAACCATCCAACGAAACCAGTTGCGCCTCATAAACCATCTGCTGGCCCGTCTGGCGAGCAAACAATGTATGTATGAAAGGCGACTTGCTCTGGCCTATCGGGTTACCAAACACCACGTATCTGTCCATATTGTTATATCCCATTGATGATCCTATCTGTGGGTAACAACAGCATAACCTTGCCAGCCATGCCCGTTACCAGTCTCGCGGTACAAGGTACGACTCATATAACTTGGCTTCCGCCGAGCCCGGCTCAGGGCTAAAAGCATACTCCCACCGAGCCAACGGGGGCATCGACATCAAAATAGACTCTGTACGGCCCCCGCTTTGCAAGCCGAACAAGGTGCCACGGTCATAGACCAAGTTGAATTCCACATAACGGCCGCGACGATAGAGCTGGAACTGGCGCTCCCGCTCCCCATACGCCGTTGTATGGCGCTTGGCGACTATCGGAAGATAACCATCCAGATATCCCTGGCCAATGGCTTGGATATACTCGAAACTCCGGGCAAACCCCCACCGATTGAGATCATCAAAGAACAATCCGCCCACGCCCCGTGTTTCATCACGGTGCGGCAAGTAAAAGTAGCGGTCACACCAGGCCTTATGCTCGGCATAGACATGATCGCCAAATGGCTGGCACAGTGCTTTGGCTGTATCATGCCAATGCTGGCAATCCTCATCAAAAGGATAGAATGGCGTCAGGTCGAAGCCACCACCGAACCACCATACCGGAGCCTCACCCTCTTTTTCGGCAATAAAAAAGCGGACATTGGCATGGGAGGTTGGAACATAAGGGTTGCGAGGGTGAACCACCAACGATACGCCCATAGCCTCGAAACGCCGCCCAGCCAATTCAGGCCGGTGTGCCGTCGCCGATGCCGGCATTTGGTCGCCGAAGACATGCGAAAAATTCACCCCCGCCTGCTCGAACACTTTACCGTCTCGCAAGACCCGGCTCCGGCCACCGCCGCCCTGTTCACGTTGCCACGCGTCCTCAACAAAACTGCCCCCGCCATCCTGCTGCTCAAGCGAGCAACAGATGTTGTCCTGCAGATTGAGTAAAAACGCCTTTACCGCCTCTTTATCAACACTATGCATAAGCCTTTATCCTTGTCGGAAAACCTTTCCGGTAACGGCATCACGGATCTCCGACGGATTGTCGCGACCGCCCGTCTCCCCGTCAAAAATCGCAGCCAGCCTTCCACCCAGCTGCAACTCGACTTCAGCAACCGTTCGGCACGGCGGCTCGCCAGTCAGGTTAGCGCTAGTTGAAGTCAGCGGTTTGCCGAATGCCTCGCACAGCGTCTGAACCTGAGGATGATCGGTAACCCGAACGGCGATGGTATCGAACTGACCGGTCAAGAAATGCGGCACACCCGGCTTCTTCGGCATCACCCACGTCACCGGTCCCGGCCAAGAATCAACGATCCGCTGCTTTTGCTCGTCGCTCAGCTGACTATCATCAACATAAGGCTTAAGTTGCTCAAAATTCGCAGCAATCAGAATCAAGCCTTTCTCTACAGGCCGCTGCTTGAGTGCCAGCAACGCCATAACAGCCTGCTCGCTATCCGGATCACAGCCCACACCAAAGACAGCCTCGGTCGGGTAGGCAATCACCTGCTCCTGACGCAGCGCTGCCACTACATTCTCAAGGTTCTCCACTCACGCCTCTTTTATTTACTAGGCCCATGCCTGTTTTAACGTTCTGTTTACGTATATTACCACTCCTTAGCCACAACGCCATGCCCGTTATCAATTGTTGCAAATCCACCGACGCAAACGTTTTCCTTGCGATAAATTCTCCGTATAATGCAGCAAACCTGTCGAGGTACCCGCTGTTAGCAACTGCAAAGGAGATCGGATGAAAGTTGGAATCATTATGGGCTCAAAATCGGACTGGCCTACCATGAAGCACGCCGCAGACATGCTGGATCATTTCGGTATTGCTTATGAAACCCGGGTCGTTTCGGCCCACCGAACTCCCCACCTGCTGGCGGAATATGCAGAAACAGCCCATAGTCGCGGCATCACGGTTATTATCGCCGGGGCAGGCGGAGCGGCCCACCTACCGGGCATGACCGCAGCGTTCACCAGCCTGCCGGTCCTGGGCGTACCTGTCCAATCCCGGGCGCTAAAAGGCATGGACTCCCTACTTTCCATTGTCCAGATGCCCAAGGGCGTGGCCGTCGGCACTCTGGCTATCGGGGAGGCAGGAGCTGCCAACGCCGGACTGCTCGCCGCACAGATCATCGGTACTCAAGACAGCCAGATAATGGCGGCCATCGATACATTCCGCCGGACACAAACAGACACCGTACTGAGCCAGCCAGACCCGGCAGAGGAAGCATAAATGCGTGTATTGGTATTGGGAGCAGGACAGCTCGCCCGAATGATGTCCTTGGCCGGTGCGCCGCTGAACATTGAAGTCTTTGCCTACGACGTTACCACCGGCAACGTCGTCCATCCTCTCACCCAACAGGTGATGCTCAAGGGGCTCAACACCGCCATTACCTACGCCGACGTCATCACGGCAGAATTCGAGCATATTCCCCATGACATCCTCGACACCTGTGCCAATAGCGGCAAGCTCCTCCCATCAGCACAAGCCATCAAGGCCGGCGGTGATCGCCGTCTGGAGAAAAGCCTGCTCGACAATGCGGGGGTCGCCAATGCGAGGTACCAAATCATCGCGACACGGGCCGATCTGGATCAGGCCATCAGTACCGTCGGGCTGCCTCTGGTCTTAAAAAGCTCACTGGGCGGCTATGACGGAAAAGGCCAATGGCGCCTTCGCCCAGGAGACGATCTCGAAGCTATCTGGGACGAAATAACCCAATGCCTAGATCAAACCAGCAACCAAGCGATCGTTGCCGAAGCCTTCGTCCCGTTCGACCGCGAAGTCTCGCTGGTTGGGGTACGGGCCAAAGACGACACAATTGCCGTCTATCCTCTGGCCGAGAACATTCACACTAATGGCGTGCTCAGCCTCTCCACGGCCCTCACCGATAACCCGGAGCTGCAACAACAGGCAGAAGGCATGTTCCGGGCCCTGGCCGAATCGCTCAATTACGTCGGAGTACTGGCCATTGAGTTTTTCGATGTCGGCGGAACCTTGCTAGTCAACGAAATCGCCCCTCGGGTCCATAATTCCGGCCACTGGACCCAGCAAGGCGCGGAAACCTGCCAATTCGAAAACCACCTGCGCGCCGTATCGGGGCTGCCACTGGGCTCGACCGCCCTGCTACGCCACACCGCGATGATCAATATCCTCGGGGAGGATACCCTTCCCGAAGCCCTGTTGGCAGAGCCGCATTGCCATATCCACTGGTACGGCAAAGAAAAACGAACCGGGAGAAAAATGGGGCATATCAACGTATGTGCCAACTCGCAGGCGGAGCTCAAAGACGCATTGGCCTCAATCGCAAACTACCTCGATCCTGCCAGCTTCCCCGCCTTGCGCTGATATTCCAGCCATAAAAAAAGCCTGCTCAGGCAGGCTTTTCTTCATCCGACACATTGCTGTCCGCTAGTTCTGTTGCGGCTCCTGGTAAGCATGGCAACGACGATCCGCACACTGCAACTTAATGCCACTGGCCAGTTTCTTTTCGATCAGCAAGGAGAACCCACACTGCTGACAACGACCGACCACAGGTTTGGCATTGACCGCAAAACGGCATGCGGGATACTGATCACAGGCATAAAATACCTTTCCGTAGCGCGATTTACGCTCCAACAAATGCCCACGCCCGCATTCGGGGCAGGCAACGTCAGTCGACGGTGCTTTTTTTTCAGGGGATTCTATATGGTGGCATTCAGGATAGCCGCTACAGCCGATAAACATCCCATAACGCCCCTGACGCAATACCAACTCCTCACCGCAATCAGGGCAGGGGGTTTGCAGATATTTCACGATATGACCATCGTTCTGGCCCATCGGCTTGATATAGTCACACGCAGGGTAGCCCGAACAGCCAAGGAATGGACCGCGCTTACTGTTACGGATCACCAATGTCTCACCACACTGCGGACAGGAGCCGTCAAGTGCATGGGCATGTGCGGTGAATAATTCTGAGTCAATTTTTCCTGACATTACAGGCGATTACCTCTTACATCCACTCAGCTTAGTGAATATAGCCGTCTTCCATTCCGTACAGCAGCTCTTCCATCTGGCTGTAGGCGCTCTCGTTGCCCGGTGCATTAAACAGCACCATCAGAATAATCCATTTCAGATCATCAAGAGTGAAATCGGTCGTATCCAGCTCCATCACCCGATCAATAACCATTTCACGCGTATCTGCGCCCAAAACATGGATCTGCTCAAGGTAAGTCAAAAAACCACGACTGGCCGTATCAAGACGCACCATTTCCTGTGCGGTATACACCCGCATAGAGGTCACCGCACAACTATTCATGTACGGGGTCTCTTCCGTTTCCTGCAAAGCAGCCAGTTTCTCCAGCCACTCCAAAGCTTTGTAAATATCTTCCTGATGGAAGCCGGCACGGAGCAATTCTTCGGACAATTCATCCTGATCCACCATCAATTCAGCATCACTGTGAATATAGGTTTCAAACAGGTACATAAGGATATCCATCATAACTAGCCCCTCCTCGATCTGATATAGCCACCGGGTACAGCAGTGACCAGCCCCTGCAGTTCCAAATCCAGCAACTGCATCATGACTTCGTGAACTGGTTGCCCACTGCGCTCGGCAACGACATCGACAGGTGTTGCCTCACTGCCTACGGTAGCCAACAGCGCTTGAAATGGCAATTTTTCATTTTCAGGTTGTGGGAGTCGCCTATCTAACTGATTGTTTTTTGCACACTCGGTCAGTGCGCCGACCTCGTCAAAGATATCGACCGGTGATTCCACCAGTTTGGCACCGCTTTTTATAAGGGCATGGCAGCCACGGCTACCGGGTCTTTGGATCGGGCCTGGTATAGCAAAGACCTCCCGTCCTTGCTCCAAAGCATACCTTGCCGTAATCAAGGACCCACTCTTAGGTGCCGCCTCTACAACCAATACGCCAACCGACAGGCCACTGATCACCCGGTTGCGGCGTGGGAAGTTCTGTGGACGCGGAGCCTCGTCGGGCCAGAACTCCGATACCAGAGCACCTTGCTCGGCGATCAAGGCAGCCAATTCGCGATGTTTGGCGGGGTAGACCTTGTCCAGCCCGGATCCGAGCACGGCCACCGTGGTACCACCGTTACGCAAGGCCCCTTGGTGGGCCTGCCCGTCAATCCCCAGAGCCAGGCCGCTAGTCACAACATAATCAGCCGCCACCAGGGCTGCGGCAAACTCATAAGCACTTTCCCTGCCATCCAAGCTGGCGGAACGGCTGCCGACCATCGCAATCTGGGGAAAACTCAGACAAGCGGAATCACCGCGGACAAAAAGCAAGGGGGGCGGGGAGGCGATTTCTTTCAGAAGGGTAGGGTAACGGGGATCGGCCAGCGAAAGAATCGTCTGGTCAGGCATTTCCGACCATTGCAGGCAACGATCTATCCGCGCCTGCTGCGGATGCAGCAGCGCTCGGATCTGGGCAGGCTTGAACCCTATTCCCGCCAGCTCCTCGCTCCCCATATGACAAAGCTCGGCAGGGGTATACCTGCCGAGCAGCTTGCCGATGCGGAAGCCGCCAAACGACGGCACCGCAGATAACGTCAGCCAGTAACGCAGATCACTCATACACTGGCGGCAGAGCCTTTGCACCTGCAGGTAGCGGCGCAGTGGCCTTGGTTACTACAGCAAGGCTGAAATGTTCATAGGCACGGATCACCATCACTTCGCCAATCGGCATCGCTTCAAGCGATACCTTCTCATCATCACGAATATAGCTAGGGATTTCGTAGGTGTACTCGCCACCTCGCTCAATCACCTCAACATCCTCGGGATAAACAGTGAACACGTTACCGGCCGCAGCACTGTCCAAATGACCGATATCCATCACCACCACATCGTTAGTCGCCATGTACTTCATGCCGCCACCCAGCAAGCCAAGTACCTTCGCGCTCAGCGTCGGCTCAGGGCGCGATGGGGAAAAGCTCATCGCCAAACGCTCGGCTGGCAACGGAGCTGGCAGCAACACATCGTTCTGCTTCACCTCTCGCAAGAACATCTCCAGCTCCAAGCGGCTCTTCTCGCCGTTATTGCTCACAACCTTGGCACGGGCGACTTCTTTCATCGCCAATACTTTCGGCATTTCGCCTTCCGCGACCTCGCGCTCGAATGTCACATCGGGGCGGTAAACCCACCATGTCTCGCCGGCGGTCAGCGCCTGATCGACCCACAATGTATCCCCGGCCGACATATACCCCTTGGCCTCACTGCTTCCTAGCACCCGAGGCAGGCGGTCTAACGCGGCAGGTGTCACTAGCTTGTCTTGGTTCAGGTAGGGTAGCAGCAATGACGATCGCAGCGTGGTCACCGGTGCACGCACAACCTTGACGGTCGGAGAGAGCTTCATAGTGCGCTTAAGCTGAAGCTGGGGCTTCCCATCAACCCATACCAGATAGATTTTGTCACCCGGGTAAATCAAATGCGGGTTTTTAATATAGTCGTTCACTTTCCACAGCTCGGGCCACAACCACGGGTTCTCAAGGAAATGCCCAGAAATATCCCACAAGGTATCGCCTTTCTTGACGGTATAAACAGACGGAGCCCCATCAATAACATTAAGCTGGGGCGCCTTAGCCCAAGCCCATCCCCCCATGCTGAGCAACACCAGCAAGACGATTCGCAACCACATGATTATGTCCCTATTATGACGACCTAGTAACTAAAATCGGTGCCCAACATGCACCCATTTATCAGGCTGTCATCGGGGCCACCGAGTGTCTAGCGTTTCTCATCACCGGACACCGACTTTTCGGCACGCCTCACTCTTCCCCGTCCTTGTTGCAACACGCTTGCTCGTATCTTCCGAGCCTCCGGCACCTTGCCACCCGGAGAGCAATCCCCAGTCGCTAGGTCTGTTATTCGCCGGTTAAAATGACTAGAATTAGAACAAAACCCATATCCTGTTCATCAATACTGTTTTTTTAACGAGAACCTATGTCTGTATTGCAAGTATTAACATTCCCGGATGATCGCCTGCGCACGGTTGCGAAACCAGTCGAGGCCGTGACTCCCGAAATCCAAAAGATTGTCGATGACATGCTAGAAACCATGTACGACGAAGAAGGGATTGGCCTTGCTGCCACACAGGTCGATATCCACCAACGCATCGTGGTGATCGATATCTCCGAAGAGCGCAATCAGCCAATGGTTCTCATCAACCCGGAAATCATCGAAAAACACGGTGAAGACGGTATTGAAGAAGGCTGCCTTTCTGTCCCTGGCGCCCGCGCACTGGTTCCACGCGCGGCAGAGGTGAAAGTCACCGCCCTCAACCGTGACGGCGAAGCCTTCACCTTCGAGGCCGATGATCTGCTGGCTATCTGCGTCCAGCATGAGCTTGACCACCTGGCCGGCAAGCTGTTTGTCGATTACCTGTCGCCTCTCAAGCGCAAGCGCATCCAAGACAAACTCACCAAGATCAAGCGCTTCAACGAAAAGCACGCCAACAACTAATACAGCCAACCTATTTAAGGACGCTACCTTGAGCAAACCTTTGAAAATTGTTTTTGCAGGTACTCCGGATTTCGCCGCCCGTCACCTGGCGGCGTTGTTGTCTTCGGAGCATGAGATCATTGCCGTTTACACCCAGCCTGACCGTCCGGCTGGCCGTGGCAAGAAACTGACCGCGAGCCCAGTCAAGCAGCTGGCTCTTGAACACGATATTCCCGTTTATCAGCCGGAGAACTTCAAGTCAGACGAAGCCAAGCAAGATCTGGCCGATCTGAACGCCGACCTGATGGTTGTCGTGGCCTACGGCCTGCTATTGCCTCAGGCGGTATTGGATACGCCTAAGCTGGGCTGTATCAACGTCCACGGTTCAATCCTCCCGCGCTGGCGCGGTGCGGCCCCAATCCAGCGTTCAATCTGGGCTGGCGACGCCGAGACCGGCGTGACCATCATGCAAATGGATATCGGCCTTGATACCGGCGACATGCTAAAAATTGCCACCTTGCCTATCGAGCCGACCGATACCAGTGCCACCATGTACGAAAAACTGGCCGAGTTGGGTCCGGTTGCTCTGGTCGACTGCCTCGCGGATATTGCTAACGGTACAGCCGTCGCCGTGAAGCAGGACGACGAGCAGGCCAATTACGCCAAGAAGCTCAGCAAGGAAGAGGCCCTGATTGACTGGCAGATGGACGCCGTTGCCATCGAGCGCTGCATCCGAGCTTTCAACCCGTGGCCAATGAGCTACTTCACCGTCGCCGAGCAGAATATCAAGGTTTGGCGTGCCGAGGTGGAAACAACCGAACACGGCAAGGTGCCGGGGACTATCCTTGCCGCCGACAAGCAAGGGATCCTCGTCGCCACGGGCAACGGTGCCCTGCGCCTTGTCGAGCTCCAGCCTCCGGGCAAAAAAGCCATGGCGGCACAGGATTTGCTCAATTCCCGCCGAGAGTGGTTCGAGCCGGGCAGCACACTGTAAGCGACCTTCAGGGCCAGTGCTTGCACTGGCCCTACTCTTTTACCCATCCGGAATGCCCCCCGCCACAGGGCCGGGCAGCACTATCAGGACAACAGCATGAACGTAAGAGCCGCAGCGGCCAAAGTCATCTATCAGGTTGTCGATCAGGGTCAATCCCTATCGACGGCCCTTCCAGCCGCCCACCAAGATATCAAAGAGCGCGATCAGGCCCTGCTGCAGGAAATCTGCTATGGCGTGCTGCGTTGGCTGCCCCGCCTCGAATCCATCACCCAGCAGTTGATGGACAAACCGCTCAAGGGCAAGCAACGCGTCTTCCACCACCTGATCCTCGTCGGCCTGTACCAGCTAGGCTATATGCGTATTCCGGCCCATGCCGCCGTAGCCGAGACGGTCAACGCAACCAAGAACCTGAAGAAGCCCCAACTACGCGGCCTGATCAATGCCATCTTGCGCAATTACCAACGCCAGCAGGATGCGCTGGACCAGCAGGCAACCAGCCACGATGCTGGCCTGTACGGCCACCCGGGCTGGCTGCTCAAGCTGCTGCGCGAAAGCTACCCAGAACAACTTGATGCCATTACCGCCGCCAACAACACCAAGGCGCCGATGTGGCTTCGGGTCAACCGCCGCCACCATAGCCGCGATGAATACCGAGCCCTGCTGACTGAAGCCGGGATCGAAACCGATATCCACCCGCAGGCACCGGATGCCCTCAAGCTCCACTCGCCGTGTGATGTCAGCAAGCTGCCGGGCTTTGCCGACGGTTGGGTCTCCGTCCAGGATGCCGCCGCCCAGCTTTCCGTCGAGTATCTGCAGCCGCAGGCCGGCGAGCTGATCCTCGACTGCTGCGCCGCGCCAGGCGGCAAGACCGCCCATATCATGGAGCGCCAACCGGACACCCGCGTCGTGGCAATCGACTGCGACGAGCAGCGCCTCAAGCGTGTCCACGACAACCTTCAGCGCCTCAATCTCAAGGCCGAGGTACTGTGCGCCGATGCCCGCTACCCTGACCAATGGTGGCAGGGCGAGCAGTTCGACCGCATCTTGCTTGATGCCCCTTGTTCGGCAACCGGCGTGATCCGCCGCCACCCAGATATCAAATGGCTGCGCCGCGCCGATGACATCACTGCGCTGGCCGTGCTCCAGTCTGAGATTGTCGACGCCATGTGGCAGCAGCTGAAGCCGGGCGGCACCCTGGTTTACGCAACATGCTCCATTACCCCTCAGGAAAACCGCGATCAGGTCAAGGCATTCCTTGACCGTACACCGGAAGCCACCCTGATCGGCAGCGACCGCGAACAGCCAGGACGACAGATCCTGCCGGGCGAGCTGGACATGGACGGCTTCTACTATGCCGTTATCGAAAAAGCGGCCTAATTGACAATAAGCAAAGCGGAACTTGGACGCCAAGTTCCGCTTTTTCATATCCAATACAACATTTATCGCCGCAACCGGATTCAAGCCGGAAACAGCGTTATTCTAAATATGAGTGGCGTTTTATACATGACCACTTTCGCGAAGCATAGTAATCTACAGCGATTCTATTAATCAGGCATATGCTATGAAAATTATCATTCTCGGTGCCGGACAGGTCGGCGGGACATTGGCCGAAAACCTGGTCGGCGAGAACAACGATATCACTATCGTCGATAAGGATCCCGAGCGTCTGCGCGAGCTCCAGGACAAGTACGATCTCCGCGTTGTCCAGGGATTCGCCAGCCATCCACGCACCCTGCGCGAAGCCGGGGCCCAGGACGCCGACATGCTGGTAGCCGTCACCAACTCCGACGAAACCAACATGATCGCCTGCCAGATTGCGTTTACCCTGTTCAATACCCCAAACCGCGTGGCCCGTATCCGCTCGCCGGAATACCTCAAGGAAAAAGAGCAGCTGTTCCAATCCGATGCGGTACCGGTCGACCACTTGATCGCCCCGGAAGAACTGGTGACCGGCTACATCGAGCGCCTGATCGAGTACCCAGGTGCGCTGCAGGTTGTCGGCTTCGCCGAGGACAAAGTCGGACTGGTGGCCGTCAAGGCCTACTACGGCGGGCCGCTGGTCGGCAATGCGCTCTCGGCCCTGCGCGAGCATATGCCCCATATCGATACCCGGGTCGCGGCTATTTTCCGTCAGGGCAGGCCGATCCGACCACGCGGGACGACCATCATCGAGGCCGACGACGAGGTCTTCTTCGTCGCAGCCAGCAACCATATCCGCTCGGTCATGAGCGAGCTGCAGCGCCTCGAGAAGCCTTACAAGCGCCTGATGATCGTCGGCGGCGGCAACATCGGTGCCGGTCTTGCACGCAGGCTGGAGCAGAGCTACAGCGTGAAACTGATCGAGCGTAACCCGGAGCGGGCCGAAAACCTCTCGGAGATGCTCGAGAACACCATCGTATTCTGTGGCGACGCCTCGGATCAGGAGCTGCTGAGCGAGGAGCACATCGAGCAGATTGACGTCTTCATCGCGGTCACCAACGACGACGAGGCCAACATCATGTCGGCGATGCTGGCCAAGCGGATGGGGGCCAAGAAGGTCATGGTACTGATCCAACGCGGTGCCTACGTCGACCTCGTCCAAGGCGGTACTATCGATATCGCGATTTCGCCGCAACAAGCCACCATCTCGGCCCTGCTGACCCACGTCCGCAAAGCCGATATCGTCAACGTCTCCTCGCTGCGCCGCGGGGCCGCCGAGGCGATCGAGGCCATTGCCCACGGTGATGCCAGCACCTCCAAGGTGGTCGGCCGTGCCGTCGGTGACATCAAGCTCCCACCAGGCACAACCATTGGTGCCGTCGTCCGCGGCGACGAGGTCCTGATCGCCCATGACCGTACCATCATCGAGCAGAACGACCACGTGGTCATGTTCCTGGTCGACAAGAAGTACATCCCGGACGTTGAACGCCTGTTCCAACCAAGCCCATTCTTCTTGTAGATCCTATGGTTAACTATCGCCCAATACTCTTTGTGATCGGGTTGGTCTTGTCTAAGATCGCCCTGTTCATGTACGTCCCGACCTTGGTGGCCTTTCTAACCGGTACCGATGGCTTCATCGAGTTCGCCCAGGCAGTGATGATCACCCATGCGGTGGCCTTCGTCTGCCTGACCGTCGGCCGGACCGACGAGTTCAAACTCGGGGTCCGGGACATGTTCCTGATCACCACATTGGTCTGGACCATCGCCAGCGCCTTCGCAGCCCTGCCGTTCGTGTTCATCAACCACATCAGCTTTACCGATGCCTATTTCGAAACCATGTCTGGGATCACCACCACGGGCTCAACCGTCCTCAGCGGGCTCGATGACATGGCACCGAGTATCCTGCTGTGGCGCTCGACCCTACAATGGCTCGGGGGGATCGGATTCATCGTGATGGGGGTTGCCATCCTGCCGATGCTCAACGTCGGCGGGATGCGCCTGTTCCAGACCGAGTCGTCAGACTGGTCGGAGAAAAGCTCACCGCGGACCAAGAGCGTCGCCAAGAACATCGTCAACGTCTACCTGAGCCTGACCGGTCTGTGCTTTCTCGGTTACCTGCTGTCGGGGATGAACACCTTCGAGGCCATCAACCACGCGTTTACCACCCTGTCGACCGGTGGCTATTCGACCTCAGACGGCTCGATGAACCACTTCTCCAATGCCGCCCACTGGGTTGGCATTATCTTCATGTTCGCCGGTGGCCTGCCGTTCCTGCTGTTCGTTCAGGTGCTACGCAAGCGTGAAATGGGGGCATTGATCCATGATGCCCAGGTGAGAGGATTCACTCTGCTGGTCTTGCTCTCGGGGCTGGCCGTGGCACTGTGCTTGACTTGGACTCTGGACTACAGCTTTGCCGATGCATTCCGGGTCTCACTGTTCAATATCATCTCGGTCGTCACGACAACTGGCTTCGGCCTTGACGACTTTACCGCTTGGGGACCGTTCCCTGCGATCGTCTTTGCCTTCATCATGCTGGTCGGCGGCTGCTCGGGCTCGACGGCAGGCGGGATAAAAATCTTCCGCTTCCAGATCGCCTTTGCCCTGCTGCGCAAGCAGATGATGCAGCTGATCCACCCGTCGGGGGTCTTCATCCAGCGCTACAACGGCCGGCCGGTCACCGATGGCATCGTCCGCTCCGTGGTGGCCTTCGCCCTGACCTTCGTCCTGACCATTGTCATCGTGGCAGCGATTCTGGGTATTCTTGGACTAGATGCGGTGACCAGCATCACCGGTGCGGTAACGGCAGTAGCCAATGTCGGCCCCGGGATGGGCACCATCATCGGCCCGACCGGCAACTTCTCGACCTTGCCGGATCTGGCCAAGTGGACCCTGAGCTTCGGGATGCTGATGGGGCGCCTGGAAATCCTCACCGTTCTGGTGGTCTTTTTCCCCGCCTTCTGGCGCGACTGACAACAATAAAAAAGAGAGCCGAAGGCTCTCTTTTTTTAGGTTCATATCAATCATACCGGCGTAACGTATAGGTATATCGCCAAAAAGTGGCAGGCCGTGCCCCCCAGCACAAACAGATGCCAAATGGCATGGTTGTATGGGATCTGCTTGTTAACGTAAAACAGCACCCCCAGTGAATAGATCAGCCCACCCACCGCCAACAAGACAATTCCCCCCGTTGCCAGCGACATCGCCAACGGGTAAACCGCAATCAACGACAGCCATCCCATCGCCAGATACACCGCCAACGATAGTTTCTTGAAACGGTAAACAAAGACTATCTTGAGCACGATTCCGATCAGAGCGATGACCCAGATCACCGCCATCAAGGTTATGGCCAGTGGTGTTCGAAGCGCAATCAGCAAGAAAGGGGTGTAGGTCCCAGCAATCAGCAGGTAGATTGCGCAGTGGTCAAACGTCTTGAGGGCCCGCTTGGCCTTCTCGAACGGGATAGCATGGTAGAGGGTAGAGGCAAGGTAGAGCAATATCATGCTCCCGCCATAAATACTCAGGCTGGTGATACTCAGGGCATCGGCATTGGCCTCCACAGCCTGGATCAGTAGCAATACCAACCCCACGATACCAAATATCAAGCCCATCCCGTGGCTAATACTGTTGGCGATTTCCTCAGCAACGGAGTAATCAGAGCCTGCTGTTAACCTCTTTGCCATACCTTCATCCTAAATAGAGTTTATGCTCAATAGATAGGCAGTATGGCACACTTAGCTTACAAGTGTAAGCTGAAAATAACCAAAAGACCGGCAACCTCAGCGGTGGCTGTCAAGGAACGCCAATACCTGTTCACCGGCCTGCTGAGGATGGAGTTGATCGGCCAATACCAACTCCCAGCGCTGCGGGACAGAGCCCATCATACCGGCCATGTCCAGTAGGCGGCAGTCTACGCCAAACTCTAGCTTCAACTCACCGTCGCCACGGTATGCCACAACATCAAGCTTGCGCCAACGGCCGTGGTAAGGACCGGAGACAGGCACGAACTCAAAAGTCTGGACAAAGGGCAGAGGAAAGTCTGGCAATGCCTCACAGATGACCTTCCTGATCCTGAGCCCGGCCAGTTCCAACGCAGTAAAAACCCCGTCCATCAAGGGTTCGGGACGTACCGTCAAGCTATCGCGATCATTGGGGTCCATAACCGCTGGCGTCTCCAAGTGAGTATCAAGCCAAACCTTAGCCTCACCGATCGTGATCGGGGTATTTGCAGGCAAGGGCAACTCGACCTCAAAGTGGCGAATATCATGAGGATCGATCGTAAAAGAGTAGGGCAGAGCCCAATTAGCCAGCTCGCAGATCCGGGGGACCCATTCCGTAGAGGACTCATCCGTGCCTGCCACCTGCTCGTAATAGCTACAGCAGAGCGTCAGGTGGATCTCGTCTACTTGCTGGGAGGTTTTACCGCCATGCACTTGCAGGTCAACAGCCAGCACATCCCCGGGGATCAGGACATCATGCTTGATGACGGTATCGACTCGGGCCGATCCAATTCCCAGACTGGCAAGGCTTTTTCTGAACAAAGACATGTAGCACCTCCCTGGCATTTCCAGCAGGCATTAGCCGTACCTGCCTAGCAATATGAATACTGGTTAATATTGCAGGAAGCACAAGGAGCTGCAAGGGGGAATCGGCCAAAGCTCCACCCATCACAAAAAACGGAGCCCGCGGCTCCGTTTTTGCATTGCATAGTGTCAGATAGCCGTTACTTCAGAAGTTCAATGGCTGCCTGACGGGCCGCCTCAGGATCACGGGCCATGATGGCATCGACAACCCGCTGATGCTGGCCGAGCTTAAGCACCTTGTCTCGAGTAATCACCCTAAAGTAATTCTCAAACACCGTCTTAAACAGATTGCCAAATGGGCTAATAAAATGATTACCCGAAGCAAAATAAATCAACTGATGGTAGCGGGTGTCTACCTCAATCCATCGATCCTGATCGAACTTATCACCCAATGCGTGCATTTCCTCCATCAGCTGGCACAACTCCGCACGCTCGGCCTCGCTGGCATTGATCGCGGTCAGGGCTGATGCCTCAGGCTCAAGGGAGATCCGCACCCGCTGAAACTCCGCGACCAAGTCTTCATGCTGTTCAAAATCAAGCCAAGCGAGCAAGTCCTGATCCAGGTAGTTCCAGTTGCGCTTGGGCAGGACACGGGTACCAATACGGGGCCTTGGCAACACCATTCCCTTAGCGGCGAGCATCTTAATCGCTTCACGGACAGCGGTCCGGCTAACACCGTACATTTCACCGAGCTCAACCTCACCGGGCAGGATTTCCCCCGGAGCCGGGATCCCCTGCAAAATATTCTGGCCAATGGCCGCCGCCAATTTGTACGACAGGTTACGGCTGGTTACCTGGCGCTGCTGTTCGTGTTCCATTACCCCTCCACAGGCTGTCATTATTATTGGCCCGGCATATACCTCAGGCGCTGCTAGCCATCGTCAGCATTAGACCACAAAGCAGCAATGGATAAACGGCTTATCTTCACAGATGCCAATACACCGGACCGTGCCCGCCAAGATATCTGCCCGAGCAAGGACAAAAACCAATCAATATGTCGCTTTATCCCTCGACTTAACATTAGGTTATTGTTATCCTCCGCGGCGAAAATATTCTCGGTCGCTTCGCAGAGGATCGGTCCAGCCAACAAAACAACTGCGAACCACCACCATTTTTTGGCCATGGAAGAGCCTGACAGTAGGTATCCCATGCGCACAGCCTCATTTGCCCATCGCAACACCCGCAGTCCGTCACGCCTTCGCACTACATCTCATGCGATGCGGTTTAAACCCCGCACCGAAACATCGGCTGATGTTTTGCCCCTTGACGCACCGCTTGCCGAACAACCGGCAACACGCAACGAGCGCGACAACGCCGCTTGATCCAGAAAAGGCAGCCAATGGCTGCCTTTTCTTTCCGCCCTATTTGTTATACCGTTACCCACACAAAAACAACGATTATAGAATCCTGCGATTCACCCAGCCTTTAAACTTGTGGAGTTAACAATGAAAACGCACCGCGTCGACGAACTGATAGAGCTGCTGCACCCTGAGTGGCGCAAAGACACCGATCTCAACCTGGTTGAGTTCCTGCTCAAGCTTGCCGCCGAGGCAAAGTATGACGGCAAGCTCGAAGAGCTGACCGACGATGTCCTGATTTACCACCTGAAAATGCGCAACAGCGGCAAAGACGACATGATCCCGGGTCTGGCCAAAGACTGCGAAGACGATTTCAAGACGGCGATCCTGCGTGCCCGCGGCATCATCAAGTAACAATACCAGCCCAGCCGCCTTGGCTGGGTATTCCTTTCCCGCCTAGCTCGCCCACAGAGTCACACACCATCCCCGCGACATTACCGTAAAATCCCCAAAGGCAACAATTGCCCAAATTATGACCTTGCTTGCGCCATCTTTGCTGTCTCTAGGATATAATTCCCCCGCTACATTTGTTTACCAAAACAAAACCTTTTGATTACATACACCGGCCAAGTACCGGCAGAGCTATGCCCTCCCGAGGTAGGCTCACCCCAAGGAAGTCATGTCATGAGCCAAGAAAAAATCCATATCAAGGACGTCACACCAGCCACCGGCAAGCCCAAAACCCAAAAGGGGAAAACCGATCGCTTCAATCCCAGCAACCGGATTTACGTCCGCGCCGCCAAGGGGGCATACCAACGCCTGCGGCGCAAAATGGGCTGGCTGCTGATGCTGTTGTTCACCGGCATACCGTGGATCCCCTACGGTGAACGCCAGGCCATCCTGCTCGATATCGGCAGCCAACAGTTCCACTTCTTCGGTACCACCCTCTGGCCGCAGGATCTCACCTTGCTCGCGATCCTTTTCATGATTGCCGCCTTCGCCCTGTTCTTCATCACCACCTTCCTCGGCCGGATCTGGTGCGGCTACTTTTGCCCGCAAACAGTCTGGACGTTTATCTATATCTGGTTCGAGGAAAAACTGGAGGGGCCGGCCAACAAACGCCGCAAGCAAGACAGCCTGCCGCTCACCGGCAAACTGCTAGGCCGCAAGGCACTCAAGCATTTGGCCTGGATAGCCGTTGCCCTCGCCACCGGACTGACCTTCGTCGGCTATTTCGTCCCCATCAAGGCTCTGGCTCTCGAACTTCTCACCCTCCAGGCCAGTTTCTGGGCTTCCTTCTGGGTGCTGTTCTTTGCCGCCTGCACCTATGCCAATGCCGGCTGGATGCGGTCAATCGTCTGTATCCACATGTGCCCTTACGCCCGCTTCCAGTCCGCAATGTTCGACAAGGACACCTATATCGTCGGCTATGACGGCAGCCGCGGCGAGGTCAGGGGCCCCCGTTCACGCAAGCAAGACCCGGCCTCACTCGGGCTCGGCGACTGCATCGACTGCAACCTCTGCGTCCAAGTCTGCCCAACCGGTATCGATATCCGTGACGGCCTGCAATATGAATGCATCAACTGCGGAGCCTGCGTTGACGCCTGTGATGAAACCATGGCCAAAATGAGCTACCCCCAACACCTGATCAGCTACACCACCGAACACAGGCTCGGCGGAAAGCACACCCAGATCATACGTCCAAAATTAATCGGGTACGGGGCCGTGATGGGGATCATGATCGGTCTGTTCTTCTACCTGCTGGCCGCAATCCAGCCGATGGGGCTTGACGTACTGCGCGATCGCAACCAACTGTTCAAGGTCAACAGTGAAGGGCTTATCGAAAATACCTATACCCTAAAGATCCTCAACAAGACCCAGCATCCGGAACACTACCGACTATCAGTCGAAGGACTAGAGGAAATAGAGTGGTACGGACCGGACAAGGCCAACTTAGCCCCGGGCGAAATACTGGCACTGCCAGTCAGCCTCGGGGTTGATCCCTACCTGCTCAACGCCCCAGTTGCCGATATCCGCTTCACCCTGACCCGCATTCGGGATGGTGCCAGCATTACCACCGAAAGCCGCTTCATCAGCAAGCTCTAACACTAATACAACCCGACTACCGGATTGCCCATGCCCGCGCTCTGCAATCCGGTAGCTTGGGTATATAATTGCCCCATTACCCCGTTCCGGAAGATCCCATGTCACAGACAGACCCATTCAGTTTCGCCGACCTCAGCCCCGATCTGCTACTCGATGCCCTCGACAGCGTCGGGATCCGAGCCGAGTCAGGCCTACTCGCACTCAACAGCTATGAGAACCGGGTATACCAGTTCATGGCCGAAGACGGTGCCCGCTACGTCACCAAATTCTACCGCCCGCAGCGCTGGAGCGATGCCCAGATCGCTGAGGAGCATCAGTTCACCCTTGAACTGGCCGAGCAGGAGGTTCCGGTTGCTGCACCCATCATGCTCGGTGGCGAGACGCTTCACCACTATCAAGGCTACCGCTTTGCCCTGTTCCCGAGCCTCGGCGGCCGCCAGTTCGAAGTCGACAACCTCGACCAACTCGAGGGGGTCGGGCGTTTCCTCGGCCGGGTCCACCGCGCTGGACAGAAACAAGTATTCACCTCGCGCCCGACCATCGGCGTCGAGGAATACCTTCACCAGCCTCGCAAGCTGCTCGAAAGCGCAGACTTTATCCCCGATCACCTCAAGACGGCTTTCTTTGCCGATCTTGATACCCTGATCCGCGAGATTGAAGGCCATTGGCATACCCAGTGGCAACCCATCCGCCTCCACGGCGACTGCCATCCGGGCAATATCCTGTGGCGCGACGGGCCGCTATTTGTCGATCTCGACGATGCACGTAATGGTCCGGCAATCCAAGATTTATGGATGCTCCTAAGCGGTGAGCGCCACGAGCAAATCGTCCAGCTAGACACCCTGCTCGAGGCCTACAGTGAATTTGCCGATTTTGACCAACAGCAATTGAAACTGATCGAGCCATTGCGCGGTCTTAGAATGGTGCACTACATGGCTTGGCTGGCCAAACGCTGGGATGACCCGGCTTTCCCGCTGGCCTTCCCGTGGTTCGCCGATGCCAAATACTGGGAAGGACAGGTCCTTGCCTTCAAGGAACAGCTTGCTGCACTCAACGAGCCCCCATTGCAACTGATGCCGCAATGGTAATAATGGGCATAATAAAACGGAGAAATAGCCTCGAGTTATTTCAAACCTTTACTAGGGAGTAAATCGAAAAATGCTTAAGAAAATCCTCGCGTTCGCAGGTATTGCGCTATTGTCACTATCCGCCCACGCGGCCAAGTTCACCGAGGGCGACTACTACAAGGTTCTGGATATGCAAAAATCCAGCACCCCGCTCGTCACCGAGTACTTCTCCTACTTCTGCCCTCACTGCAACGGCTTCCAGCCGGTGATCGCACAGCTCAAGAAAAACCTGCCTGACAACGCCAAGCTGCAGAAAAACCACGTTTCCTTCATGGGTGGCCCAATGGGCAAATCCATGAGCAAGGCCTATGCCACCGCCGTGGTACTGGGTATCGAGGACAAAATGACCCCGGTGCTGTTCAACCGTATCCACACAATGAACAAGCCACCGCGCAACGACGCTGAAATCCGCCAGATCTTCATCGACGAGGGCGTGAAGGCAGAAGATTTCGACAATGCCTTCAACAGCTTCGCCGTCAACTCCATGGTCAACCGCTTCAACAAGTCATTCCAGGACAGCGGCCTGACCGGGGTACCGGCAATCATCGTCAACAACAAGTACCTCGTCGAAGCCGGCAAGGTCAAATCTGTCGACGAGTACTTCGAGCTGGTCAACTACCTGCTGACCAAGTAACCGAACGCAGTCTGCGATAACGAAAAGGCCCTTATGGGCCTTTTTTGTTTTATTTACCGCTACAGAAACGCACTACACCGCTTCGAGCGTGAGCTGGCGCAGCAGGCGGTCCATCGCCCGGTAGCCGAGCGCCTCGGCCAGATGCCCCCGCTCAATGCGCTCGCAGCCAGCCAGATCGGCAATGGTTCGCGCTACCTTGATGATCCGGTGATAGGCCCGCACCGACAGCCCCAGCTGGTGGAGGGCGTTCTCCAAAAACTCGGCATCCTCGCGCACCAAGGCGCAGTGGCGATCCAGCTCTCGGGTCGATAGCAGGGCGTTGACCTTGCCCGCGCGCTGCTCCATCACCCCGCGGGCCTCGCGTACCCGCTCCCTGATCTCCTTGCTCGGCTCCCCCCGATCACCGCCTTCGGCCAAGGTTCCCCGGGGCAGGGCGGGGATCTCTATCGACATATCGAACCGGTCAAGCAACGGCCCGGAGAGGCGGCCGAGATAACGCAGGATCACCTGCGGGTTGGTTCTGGCCTGGCTGCCCTCATAGTAACCCGTCGGGCTCGGGTTGAGCGCCCCGATTAACTGGAACCGGGCAGGGAAGGTAGCCTTGCTGGCCGCCCGCGATATCACAATCTCCCCGGACTCCAACGGTTCACGCAGGGAATCGAGCACCTTGCGTTCGAACTCCGGCATTTCGTCAAGGAACAAGATCCCGTTGTGAGCAAGGGAAATCTCCCCCGGGCGCGGGATCGAGCCGCCCCCAACCAAGGCCGCCATCGAACTCGAATGGTGTGGGGTACGAAACGGCCGCTGCCGCCAGTTGCCGGCATGGATGCTCTGCTGGGTAAGCGACGCCACCGCCGCGGTTTCCAAAGCCTCCTCAACGGCCATTTCGGGCAACAAATCACACAACCGCGATGCCAGCATGGTCTTGCCTGTTCCTGGCGGACCAAGAAACAAAAGGTTATGACCACCCGCCGCAGCGATTTCCAGTGCCCGCTTGCCCTGTTGCTGACCAATGATATCCTGCATATCGCGCTCCGGCCGATTATCACACGGCCTTGGGGTAGGCTCGGTCTGTGCCAAGGCCAAGGCCTCCTGTCCGCACAGGTAGCCGCAAACAGCTACCAGCGAGGGAGCCGATTTATGTAACTCCTTGCCGACCAAAGCCACCTGATCGCCGTTGCTATCGGGCACAATCAGGCAGCGTCCGGCTTTCTTGGCGGCCAAGGCCGCAGGCAATGCCCCCTTGACCGGGCGCAACTCACCAGACAGGGCAAGCTCACCCAAGAACTCGATTTCCTGTAGCTTGTTAGCCGGAACCTGTCCCGAGGCAGCCAAAATTCCAAGGGCGATCGGCAAGTCGAACCGACCGCCTTCCTTGGGCAAGTCGGCAGGGGCAAGGTTGACGGTGATCCTTCGTGACGGGAACTCAAACCCGGCATTGACGATCGCGCTGCGGACGCGATCCTTGGCTTCCTTGACGCTGGTCTCCGGCAAGCCGACAAGTGCCAATGCGGGCATCCCATTGCTGATATGCACCTCCACGGTCACCGTCGGCGCCTCGACCCCGACGCAGGCACGGCTGTGAATAATGGCAAGGTTCATATTTACCCATCCTGTTGATAAAGCAGACATCTAAGTTAATGAAAAAAATAAAATAAGTTTCACTATTAGCCTATTTATGCAAACAAAGTGAAAAATAATTTGCATTTTTTGCTTGTCATGTGAGGAATGTCTGTGTTAACACTAGGGCAACACAACGTCGCAACATAAAAAACCGGACAGACAGTCGATGCTATTTTCCGCCAATGCCCTGCAACTCATTATCAGCGTCATCGTGGTGCTTATTACACCGCGAGGGGGGCGTTCAGGCGTAAATTAGCAACAATACGGCATACGCGACCAGCCCCCAAGCCAACCGGCAAGGGGGCTTTTTTTTGGACGAAAATACGCATATTGCCGACATAACAAACAACCATGAGCACGTCGCAAGCAAGGAATCAAAGGGAGAGCAGCGATGACGGGAGCAGAATTAGTCGTAAGGGCGCTGCAGCAGCAGGGGATCACAACCGTATTCGGGTATCCAGGCGGGGCAATCATGCCCATTTACGATGCCCTCTATGACGGCGGGGTAGAGCACATCCTCTGCCGCCACGAACAAGGGGCAGCCATGGCAGCCATCGGCATGGCCAGAGCCACCCAGGAGGTCGCCGTCTGCATGGCAACCTCCGGACCGGGTGCAACCAACCTGGTCACCGGCCTCGCCGACGCCTTCCTCGACTCCGTCCCGCTGGTGGCAATCACCGGTCAGGTCGCCAGCCACTACATCGGGACCGATGCCTTCCAGGAAATGGATGTTATCGGCATGTCGCTGGCCTGTACCAAGCACAGCTACCTGGTTACCGACATCGAAGATCTGGCACCAACACTGGCCGAGGCCTTCGAGGTCGCCAAGGCGGGCAGGCCCGGGCCGGTCATCGTCGACATCGCCAAGGACGTTCAGATCGCCACCGCACCAGAAGGCATCTTGCCCCCGATCACCCCGCCGCCAGTACCCAAGCCGTCCGCGGAGCAGATTGCCGCAGCCCAGCAATTGATGGCCTCCAGCCTGCGCCCGGTCATGTACGTCGGAGGCGGGGTACAACTGGCCAAGGCCACCGATACCGTTCGCCACTTCCTGGGCCTCAATCCGATGCCGTCAGTCAGCACCCTCAAGGGGCTCGGCACTATCGACCGCCATAATCCCCACTATCTCGGGATGCTGGGGATGCACGGCACCAAGGCTGCCAACCTTGCAGTGCAGGAATGCGATTTGCTGATCGCTGTGGGAGCCCGGTTCGACGATCGGGTAACCGGCAAATTGGAAACTTTCGCTCCCCATGCCAAGGTGATCCACATCGACATCGACGCGGCCGAGTTCAACAAACTACGCCACGCCCATGCCCCATTACGCGGTGATATCAACGCCCTGCTGCCACAACTCGAGCTGGGCCGGGATATCTCACCCTGGCTCGCACACTGCGACGACCTGCGCCAACAGGGCAAGTGGCGTTACGACCACCCCGGCGATCAGATCTACGCCCCGCTGCTGCTCAAGCAGCTGTCGGACATGATGCCTGACAGCACAGTGATCGCCACCGATGTCGGCCAACACCAGATGTGGTCGGCACAGCATATCCAGCCACGGGCCCCGCAAAACTACCTGACCTCAGCGGGCCTTGGGACCATGGGATTCGGCCTGCCCGCCGCGATGGGAGCCAAGGTTGCCCGCCCTGACGACGAGGCCATCCTGATCACCGGCGATGGCTCATTCATGATGAACATCCAGGAACTCGGGACCCTCAAGCGGCGCCAGATCCCGGTAAAAATGGTTCTGCTCAACAACCAGCGGCTGGGGATGGTGCGCCAGTGGCAGTCACTGTTCTTCGACGGCCGCCACAGCGAGACCATCCTCGACGACAACCCGGATTTCGTGACGCTCGCCAGCGCCTTCGGGATCCCTGGCAGAACCATCACCAGCAAGGCGGAAGTCGAACCGGCCCTGCGTGAGATGCTGGCCAGCCCCACCCCTTACCTGCTCGAGGTACAGATCTCAGAAGAAGAAAATGTGTGGCCGCTGGTACCGCCGGGCGCCGCCAACCAAGATATGCTGGAGAACTCTTAATGGACAGATATTTGCTCGACATCAAAGCGGATGATAAGCCAGTATTACTAGAACGGATCCTGCGCGTGATCCGGCACCGGGGCTTTGTGATCAAACAGGTCAATGCCACCCAGAACCACGAAAGCAAGATCGCCAGCATCGAGATCCTCGTTGACAGCGACCGCCCGATCACCACGCTGATCAACCAGATTGAGAAACTATGGGATATCCGTACCGTCGACACCACCCTGGTAGCAAACCGAGACTAGTTTTTAAGGAAGGAACAAACATGGCCAATACAGCGGAGTACATTTGGTTTAACGGTGAAATGATGCCTTGGGGTGATGCCAAGGTCCACGTCCTGACCCATGCCATGCACTACGGCACCTCGGTGTTCGAGGGCATCCGGTGCTACGACACCCCCAAGGGCCCGGCGGTATTCCGCCACAAGGAGCACATGGATCGGCTTCTGAACTCGGCCAAGATCTACCGCTTCCCAATCCCCTACAATAGCGACGAGCTGATGGAAACCTGCCGCGAGACGCTGCGTGCCAACAAGCTGCGCTCGGCCTATATCCGGCCACTGGCGTTTGTCGGCAATGTCGGGCTCGGGGTCTGCCCGCCCGAGGGCACCGAAATGGAAGTCATTGTTGCCGCTTTCCCTTGGGGCTCATACCTTGGCGAGGAGGCGCTAGAGAGCGGGGTGGATGCCATGATTTCCAGCTGGCACCGGGCCGCGCCGAATACGATCCCGACCGCGGCAAAGGCCGGCGGCAACTACCTCTCATCGCTGCTGGTCGGCGGCGAGGCGAGGCGCCACGGCTACGCCGAAGGGATCGCCCTAAGCGTCGACGGCTACCTCTCGGAGGGGGCCGGGGAGAATCTGTTCGTGGTCAGGGGGAATATCCTGTCTACCCCGCCAACCACCAGCGCCATCCTGCCGGGGATCACCCGCGATAGCGTCATGACTCTGGCCGCCGAACTAGGCTATGAGGTACGCGAGGAAAATATCGCCCGCGAGGCGCTCTACCTTGCCGACGAGATCTTCATGACCGGTACCGCCGCCGAAATCGTCCCGGTCCGCAGCGTCGACCGCATCACCATCGGCGAGGGCAAACGCGGGCCCGTCACCGAAGCGATCCAGTCGGCCTATTTCGGCCTGTTCAACGGCACCACCGAGGACAAGTGGGGCTGGCTAGACTACGTCTACCCGGAACAATAACCCGATCTAATCACTATACCGGCCCTTCATATGGCTCGAGGGGCCGGACGAGCAATGTAGCAAAAGGATTTTCGTTATGCCCAAGTACCGTTCTGCCACCACCACCCATGGCCGCAATATGGCCGGAGCCCGCGCCCTGTGGCGTGCCACCGGCGTCAAAGATGAAGATTTCGGCAAGCCGATCATCGCGGTGGTCAATTCCTTTACCCAGTTCGTACCCGGCCATGTCCACCTCAAGGATCTCGGCCAGCTGGTGGCCCGAGAAATCGAAGCAGCAGGCGGTATCGCCAAGGAATTCAATACCATTGCCGTCGACGACGGCATCGCGATGGGCCACGGCGGGATGCTCTACTCACTGCCGTCGCGCGAGCTCATCGCCGACTCGGTGGAATACATGGTCAACGCCCACTGTGCCGATGCCATGGTCTGCATTTCCAATTGCGACAAAATCACCCCGGGAATGCTGATGGCCTCGATGCGCCTCAACATCCCGGTGATTTTCGTGTCCGGCGGGCCGATGGAGGCCGGCAAGACCAAACTATCGGATCAGATCCTCAAGCTCGATCTGGTCGACGCCATGATCCAAGGCGCGGATCCCACCGTTTCCGATGCCCAGAGCGAGCAGATCGAACGATCAGCCTGCCCGACCTGCGGCTCGTGCTCGGGGATGTTCACCGCCAACTCGATGAACTGCCTGACCGAGGCACTGGGGCTGAGCCAGCCGGGCAACGGCTCTCTGCTCGCCACCCATGCCGATCGCGAGCAGCTCTTCCTCAAGGCGGGCCGCCGCATTGTCGAGCTGACCAAGCGCTATTACGAGCAGGACGATGCCAGCGCGCTGCCCCGCAGCATTGCCACCAAGCAGGCTTTCGAAAACGCCATGGCGCTGGATATCGCGATGGGCGGCTCGACCAATACCGTCCTGCACCTGCTCGCCGCGGCCCAAGAAGGTGAGGTCGACTTCACCATGACCGACATCGACCGGATGTCGCGCAGGGTACCGCACCTGTGCAAGGTGGCCCCGTCGACCCAACAATACCACATGGAGGACGTGCACCGGGCTGGCGGGGTGATCGGCATCCTCGGCGAGCTTGACCGGGCAGGCCTGCTCCACAGCGACTGCTGCAACGTACTCGGCGAGACGCTGGCCGATACCCTCGCGCACTATGACATCGTCCTCACCCAGTCGGAGGAGGTGAAACGCTTCTTCCGCGCCGGGCCAGCCGGGATCCGCACCACGCAGGCCTTTTCGCAGGAGTGCCGCTGGGAGAGCCTCGACGATGACCGCGAGCACGGCTGCATCCGCCGCAAAGAGCACGCCTTCAGCCAAGACGGCGGACTGGCGGTACTATCCGGCAACATGGCCCTAGACGGCTGTATCGTCAAGACAGCCGGGGTCGATGAGAGCTGCCTGACATTCACCGGCCCGGCGATTGTCTTCGAGAGCCAGGAAACGGCGGTCGAAGGCATTCTCGGCGGCAAGGTGAAAGCGGGCGACGTGGTGGTGATCCGCTACGAAGGGCCGAAGGGCGGACCGGGGATGCAGGAGATGCTCTATCCGACCACCTATCTCAAGTCGATGGGACTGGGCAAGGAATGCGCCCTGATCACCGACGGCCGTTTCTCCGGCGGCACCAGCGGCCTGTCAATCGGCCACGTCTCACCGGAAGCAGCAAACGGCGGTACTATCGGCCTGATTGAGGACGGCGATACCATCGCCATCGATATTCCCAACCGCAGCATCGAGCTGGAGGTAGATGCCGAAACCCTGGCACGCCGCCGCCAACAGGCCGAGCAACACGGCTGGAAGCCACGCGACCGCCAGCGCACCGTCTCTTTTGCCCTGCGCGCCTATGCCAACCTCGCCACCAGCGCCGACAAGGGCGCGGTCCGCGACAAATCGAAACTGGAAGGGTAACGGATGATGAACCAAGCAACCCAGACAGCACCGGTTCCTGCACCCAGCGGTGCCGACTACCTGCGCGATATTCTACGGGCCCCGGTCTACGAGGTCGCACAAGTCACCCCGCTGCAAGCCATGGGCCGTCTCTCGGCACGGAGCGGCAACCATATCCAGCTCAAGCGCGAAGACCGCCAGCCGGTCCACTCGTTCAAACTGCGCGGGGCCTACAACATGATGTCCCAGCTCAACGAAGCCCAACGTCAAGCAGGGGTTATTGCCGCCTCGGCAGGCAACCATGCCCAAGGCCTGGCGCTGTCCGGCAAGCAGCTCGGAGTCAAGGCGACGATCGTCATGCCGCGCACCACACCGGATATCAAAGTCGATGCGGTACGCGGCTTTGGCGGCAAGGTGGTACTCCACGGCAGCAATTTCGACGAGGCCAAAGCCCATGCCGAACAACTGGCCTCCCAGCACGGTTTCACTTTCATCCCGCCCTTCGACCACCCGTCGGTGATTGCCGGGCAGGGAACCATCGGGGTTGAGCTGGTCCAGCAGAACAGTCACCTCGACTATATCTTCGTCCCAGTCGGGGGCGGCGGGCTGGCAGCCGGGATCGCCGTACTGATCAAGCAGCTGATGCCGCAAATCAAGGTGATCGGGGTTGAGGCGGAAGATTCGGCCTGTCTGAGGGCTGCCCTCGACGCCGGCCAACCGGTCACTCTCGACCAAGTCGGGATGTTTGCCGATGGGGTCGCGGTCAAGCGGATCGGCGAGGAGACCTTCCGCCTCTGCCAACAATACCTCGACGACAGCATCACCGTCTCGAGCGACGAAATCTGCTCGGCGGTCAAGGATATCTTCGAGGACACCCGCGCCATCGCCGAGCCATCTGGCGCGCTGTCGCTGGCCGGACTCAAGAAATATGCCGAGATCCAACAGCTACAAGACAAGCAGCTTGCCGCGATCTTGTCAGGCGCCAACCTCAACTTCCACGGCCTGCGCTACGTCTCCGAGCGCTGCGAGCTGGGGGAGAAACGCGAAGGATTGCTGGCCGTCACCATTCCCGAAAGGCCGGGGGCTTTTCTCGACTTCTGCCACCTGCTCGGGGGCAGGGCCGTCACAGAATTCAACTACCGCTACAACGACGACAGTCTGGCCAATGTCTTTGTCGGGATCCGCCTGCTGCAAGGCCAGGAGGAGCTGGAGGGGATAGTCGGCGATCTGCGCAAGGGCGGCTATCCGGTGGTCGACCTCTCCGATGACGAAATGGCCAAGGTCCATGTCCGCTATATGATTGGCGGTCGCCCCTCAAAGCCACTGACAGAGCGGCTCTACAGCTTTGAGTTCCCGGAATATCCAGGGGCACTGCTCAAGTTCCTCAATACCCTGGGCACCCACTGGAACATCAGCCTGTTCAATTATCGCAATCACGGGGCCGACTACGGGCGGGTACTGTGCGGCTTCGAGCTCGACGATGCGGATTTGCTATCGTTCACCAGCCACCTGAGAAAATTGGGCTACCACTGGAAAGACGAAACCGGTAATCCCGCCTACCGCTTTTTCCTCGCCCAATAAAAAAACCGCCCGGCCTGCAACAAGCAGGCCGGGCGGTTTTTCAAAACCTATCGGCGATCACACCAATTTTCACGCAGGGCAATAACCTAGCAGCCGTTTTCTCACTTTTCTTCCGCGCCGCTCAGTTTAGGCTGAGACAAAAAGCCGACACAAGCCTTCAACTGGCTAATATTGCTGGCCAACAGCTGAGAACGAAGTGGTTCCGGCAACTGGTTGTACAGGGAAGTCAACTGCCAGATATCATCGGCAATCGCCTCATCATTACCCTGTTGAGGGTAATCCGTCACAAACCAGCCAAGCGAACGATCTGTCAATTCGGCCAATTTGAGCAAGGTCGAGATCCGGGGCTCTGTCTTCCCAGATTCAAGATCCAAATATGTCTGCCGCGCCATGTCCAAATACTTGGCCATCGCGACCTGGGAAATACCTTTCCACTCGCGCGCTTCCTTTATTCGTTGAGCGATCTGCGGCTTTGCGATTTCCATCCAGCCCCCCTTGTAACCCACACTGATTGCAATTATTGCTGAGATCTGACGGCAACAAGGCCCGATCATCGACAAAAAATCCTCAGAAAACGAGGGATTATCCATCAGCAACCAAGGATTGGACGAACCAGATAAAGGCAAAACGTGAAGCTAGGCATTCCTTGAATGCAAAACCAGACACCTATTTTCTATTTATGCACACATTTCTTTGCATGAGTGTACACACATGCAGCAAATGTTACTTGTCACGCTGGGTGAGAGCCCGGGTGTATTCGGCCATAAACCCCGCCAAATTGATGCTTTGTTGCAATATCACATTGCGGGCAGAGTGGGGCAGACGGCTGAAGTACTGCAATAGGCGGTCTATCTCCTCCTTGTATTCGCTCTCCAATATTTCAATCCCCTCATCACCGTAGACAAACCATGTCAGCGGCCGCTCGGTAATTTCGGAGATCTCAGAAAGCATCCGCACTTTAGGCTCTGTCTTACCCGTTTCAAGATCAAGGTATGTCTGGCGCGCAACTTTTAGCTGCTGAGCCATATGAACCTGGGTCAGCCCCTTCCATTCCCTTGCCTCTTTGATACGTGCTGCAATTTGGATTTTCGGATCTGTCATGTCACACCTCCAACAACAGTAAATGGCTTTGCCTAGCTTTGATTACTTGGTTGCACAACATAAGCCAACTTCTCACCACCAACACAAAACAAACAAAAACAGAAAGTTAAGTGCGTAGACATCTCAACTGGTTGTAATTTGGTTTGCAATAAGTGACAAGCCTGCCTGTCTTTTCAATTTCGCAAAAAAAACGTCATGACAGTCTAGAGAGTAGACAGCGCTCCTTGGGACAGAGACTAAAAAGGCACCTTACGGTGCCTTTTCTTACTATTGATACGCCATATCACTCCACGGTGACGGCCTTGGCCAAGTTGCGGGGCTGGTCAACATCCGTCCCTTTGATAAGTGCGACATGGTAAGACAGCAGCTGCATCGGGATGGTATAGAAAATAGGAGCAATCAGCTCATCGACCTGAGGCATAGTGATGATCTTCATCCCCTCGCTGGCCTCGAATCCGGCTTCGCTATCGGCAAACACATACAGCAAACCGCCTCGGGCACGAACCTCCTCGATGTTAGACTTGAGCTTTTCCAACAGGTCGTTAGTCGGGGCCACCACGATCACAGGCATATCGGCATCAATCAGCGCCAACGGGCCATGCTTGAGCTCACCGGCGGCATACGCCTCGGCATGGATATAGGATATCTCCTTGAGCTTAAGCGAAGCCTCTACCGCGATCGGGTAGAACTCGCCGCGACCGAGGAACAGGGCATGGTGCTTGTCGGCGAAATCCTCGGCCAGCTGCTCGATAGGCTTGTCGAACGCCAACGCCTTCTCGATTTGGGTCGGCAGGGCATGCAACGTATTAACAATCTCGGTTTCGCGTTCACCGTCGATCAGGCCCTTCTCCTTGCCCAACGCCGTGACGAACATCAGCAAAGTCACCAACTGGGTGGTAAATGCCTTGGTCGAGGCCACGCCGATCTCTGTCCCGGCACGGGTCATGAAGGCCAAGTCCGACTCTCGTACCAGCGACGAGCCCGCCACGTTGCAAATCGTCATTGCTGCCATATAGCCCTTTTCCTTGGCAAGGCGCAGGGCTGCCAGGGTATCCGCCGTCTCGCCGGACTGGGATAGGGTAATCAACAAACTATTCGGACGGGTGACGAACTTGCGGTAGCGGAACTCGGAGGCGATCTCAACATCGCAGCTCACCCCGGTCATCGCCTCGAACCAGTAACGCGCGACCATACCTGCATTGTACGATGTCCCGCAGGCCACAATCTGGATATGCTCGACCTGCTGCAGGATCTCTTTGGCCCCGCTGCCGATACTCTCCACCACCACCGAATGACCTGACAAGCGTCCTTCCATGGTATTAATCAAGGCGCTTGGCTGCTCGTAAATCTCCTTTTGCATGTAATGGCGGTACTGGCCCTTGTCGGCCGCATCATGCTGCAGATTCGACTCGTGGATCTCACGGCTTACCGGCTGGCCGGCAACATCAAAAATGTTCACCTCGCGGCGGGTGATCTCGGCCACATCGCCTTCTTCCAGGAACATAAAGCGGCGGGTGACGTTGAGCAGTGCCAACTGATCCGAGGCAAGGAAGTTCTCGCCAACCCCAAGGCCAATCACTAGCGGACTGCCGGAGCGGGCAGCAATCACCCGCTCGGGCTGGCGGCGATCCATCACGACGGTGCCGTAAGCGCCTTCCAGCTGGGCAACGGTCTTCTGAACCGCCTCGAGCAGCGAAGAGGCGCTGCGCAGCTCCCACTCCACCAAATGCGCAATCACCTCAGTGTCGGTTTGCGAATGGAACTCATAGCCACGGCCGATCAACAGCTCACGCAATGCCTCATGGTTTTCGATGATCCCGTTATGCACCAATGCAATATCAGCACCGGACATATGCGGGTGGGCATTGACCTCTGACGGTTCACCATGGGTTGCCCAGCGAGTATGGGCGATGCCCGTCCCACCGGCAGGCTCTGCGCTGGCAGCGGCATCGGCCAGTTCCTGCACCTTACCCAAGCGACGGATACGCTGTAAGTTACCCGCCGTATCGACCACTGCCAAACCGGCAGAATCATACCCGCGGTATTCGAGACGACGCAGACCCTCAATCAGAATTTCAGCCACATCACGCTGCGCAACGGCACCCACAATCCCACACATAATCTTCTCCTAAATGTCTTCGGCGGAGGCGCAGATCACCTGCACCCCATGCTGTTCAATCTGCGCCTTGGCATCCTCAGCCAAGCCGTCATCGGTGATCAGCGTGCTAACCACCTCCCAAGGCAGTTCGAGATTGGGGATCTTGCGCCCAATCTTGCTCGATTCCACCATCACCACCACTTCGCGCGATACCTCGGCCATTACCCGGCTCAATCCCACCAGCTCATTAAAAGTTGTAGTCCCCCGAGCGGTATCGATACCATCGGCACCGATAAAAAGCTGATCGAAGTCATACGATCGCAATACGGTTTCTGCAACTTGCCCCTGAAAAGCCTCGGAATGGGGATCCCAAGTACCGCCCGTCATCAGCAAGGTCGGCTCGCTTTCGAGTTCATTGAGGGCATTGGCGACATTAAGCGAGTTGGTCATGACGACAAGGCCATGCTTGTCCCCCAGAAGGCCAATCATGCAGGCCGTCGTGCTACCGCTATCAATGATGATCCGGTTGTGGTCACGGATACGGGCTGCGGCAGCTTTGGCGATAGATAACTTACGAACCGAAACATTTTCTTCCTGTTCACTGACCATCTCGCTAGGAATGGCAACGGCCCCACCGTAACGGCGCAGTAATTGGCCACTTTTTTCCAGCACAGCCAAGTCCTTGCGAATAGTAACTTCAGAAGTTGAGAAATGTTTGGCAAGAGAGTCGACGCTTACCTCACCGTCGAGATTAACCTTGGTGACAATCATATGGCGTCGCTGTTGGGTATTTCGCTTGGTCATCGTTTACGAACTGATACTTTTAAGTTTCGAACTGAAAGAAATAGTAGCAAAACAAAACTTTTTTGATCAACACTGTTCAATTAATTTTTCATGCGAAACAAGCAGGGGCAGGGGCAGGGGCAGGGGCAGGGGCAGGGGCAGGGGCAGGGGCAGGGGCAGGGGCAGGGGCAGGCTACCCCAGAAACAACAAAGGCAAGGGAGCCCTTGCCTTTGTGATTAGCGTATCACGCCTATTACTTCTGTTTTACCGGACGTTTCCAGCCCTTAATGGTGCGCACAGGGGCACGGGTGATCACCAGCTCGCCCTCGCCGACATTGCGGTTAATCGTCGCACCGGCGCCGATTGTCGCCCCATTGGCCACCTTCACTGGGGCAATTAGCTGGGAGTCCGAGCCGACGAATACATCGTCCCCGATCTCAGTCTTGAACTTATTAGCACCGTCATAGTTGCAGGTAATCGTACCGGCACCGATATTGACCCGATCGCCGATCTCGGCATCGCCGAGGTAGGTCAGGTGGTTGGCCTTTGAGCCCTTGCCCAGACGGGCCTGCTTCATTTCGACGAAGTTGCCGACATGGGAATCACCGGCCAGCTCAGCACCAGGGCGCAGGCGGGTGAACGGCCCCACGGTGCAATCTTCGCCAACGGTCGCGCCTTCAATCACACTGTAAGGGCGGACAATGCTATTGTCGTCAATTTCGCAGTCACGCAGGATACAGCCAGCACCGATCACCACGTTATTGCCGAGCGATACGCAGCCTTCAATGATGACGTTAACATCGATTTCGACGTCCGTGCCGCACTGCAGCTCACCACGCAGGTCAAAGCGAGACGGATCACGTAGCATCACGCCCTGCTCCAGCAGACGCTCGGCCTGCATTGACTGATAGGCACGCTCCAGCTTGGCCAGCTGGATCCGATTGTTGACCCCTTCCACTTCAATCGCGCGAACTGGGTGCACAGCCTCTACCGCGCGGCCTTCATTGTGGGCAATCTCGATAATGTCAGTCAGATAGTACTCGCCCTGGGCATTATCATTCTTCAGCGCCGCCAGCCAGCGTTTGAGATCGCCGCCGTCAACCACCATCATCCCGGTATTGCACTCTTTGATCAGCTTCTGCTCTTCGCTCGCGTCTTTCTGCTCGACGATTGCCACTACCGGGCCATTGCGGCGCACAATACGGCCGTAGCCCGTCGGGTCATCAAGCACAACGGTCAACAAGGCAATGCCGCCCGCAGGCTGGGCATCAAGCAGGTTTTCCAGCGTCTCGCTGCTGATCAGCGGCACATCACCGTACAGGATCAGCACCTTTTCGTTATCGGCGATTTCAGGGGCGGCCTGGTTAACGGCATGACCAGTGCCCAGCTGCTCGGCCTGCAGGATCCAGTTGACCGGCTCATCGGCCAGAGCAGCCTTCATCTGCTCGCCGCCATGGCCATAAACTAGGTGGAGGTTGCTTGCACCGAGGCCAGCACAGGTATCAATAACATGCTTGGCCATCGGCTTGCCTGCCAAGGTATGCAGAACCTTCGGCATGTTCGAGTACATACGGGTACCCTTACCCGCAGCCAGAATCACAGCGCTGAAACTCATGATAATCAATCCCTCTTGATGCGCAGTATCAAATTTATCTTTTTGCATTCTATCGGCTCAATCGCCGGGGGTTAAGCAAAAGCATTAATTTTCGGCAAGTAATAACTAACCCCTGACATCAGGCCATAACTGGGCTGGCTATCTTCAGGCATAAAAAAAGCGACCCGATGGGTCGCTTTTTGTCCTGCTGCCTGGTTAGCGGGCTTTCTTTGTCAGCTCGATAACACGAAGCTGAGCAATCGCCTTAGCCAGATCACTGGCCGCCTGGGCAAAGTCGATGTCGCCATGCTGGTTGTGGATTCGCTCCTCAGCCTGGCGTTTCGCTTCTGCCGCTTTCGCTGCATCCAGATCTTCACCACGGATAGCCGTATCAGCCAGTACCGTCACAGTACCCGGCTGCACTTCCAGCATGCCGCCAGAAAGGTAAATCACCTCCTCGCCGCCATGCTGCTTCACGATGCGGATCATCCCCGGCGTGATAGCGGTCAGCAGCGGGGTGTGACCTGCGTGGATACCCAGTTCACCTTCGCTACCGGTCACCTGAATGTTTTCAGCACGGCCAGAGAAAAGACGCTTCTCGGCGCTGACGACGTCCAGATGGAAGGTTATCGCTGCCATGTCGCCTCCTAATTAGCTTATAGCGTCTTAGCTTTTTCCAATACGTCTTCAATCGCACCGCAGTACATGAATGCCTGCTCTGGGATATCGTCGTATTCGCCAGCTAGAAGACCCTTGAAACTACGCAGCGTATCTTTCAAAGATACGTAGATACCAGGCTGACCGGTAAATACTTCTGCCACGTGGTAAGGCTGAGTTAGGAAACGTTCGATCTTACGCGCACGGGATACAGCCAGCTTGTCGTCTTCTGACAGCTCGTCCATACCCAGAATAGCGATGATATCTTTCAGCTCTTTGTAGCGCTGAAGGATAGACTGCACGCCACGCGCGATGTCGTAGTGCTCCTGGCCAACAACCAATGGGTCCAGCATACGTGATGTAGAATCCAATGGGTCGATCGCTGGGTACAGACCCAGAGATGCGATCTGACGAGACAGTACAACGGTCGCATCAAGGTGGGCGAACGTGGTCGCCGGAGATGGGTCAGTCAAGTCATCGGCAGGTACGTAAACGGCCTGCACAGACGTGATAGAGCCCGTCTTAGTTGATGTGATACGCTCCTGAAGAACACCCATCTCTTCAGCCAGTGTCGGCTGGTAACCTACTGCAGATGGCATACGGCCAAGCAGGGCTGATACTTCTGTACCGGCCAAGGTATAACGGTAGATGTTATCGATGAACAGCAGTACATCACGGCCTTCATCACGGAACTTCTCAGCCATAGTCAGGCCAGTCAGTGCAACACGTAGACGGTTACCTGGTGGCTCGTTCATCTGGCCGTAAACCATTGCTACTTTCGAAAGCTCTGGATTCTCAACGTTTACAACGCCCGCTTCCTGCATCTCGAAGTAGAAGTCGTTACCCTCACGGGTACGCTCACCAACACCGGCAAATACTGACAGACCTGAGTGCTGGATTGCGATGTTGTTGATAAGCTCCATCATGTTAACGGTCTTACCTACACCCGCACCACCGAACAGGCCGATTTTACCACCCTTGGCGAATGGACAAATCAGGTCGATAACCTTAACGCCGGTTTCCAGCATGTCGGTTGTATTCGACTGTTCTTCGTAGCTTGGTGCTTCACGGTGGATCGCGTAGCGCTCTTGCTCGCCAATCTCACCACATTCATCAATTGGGTGACCCAGAACGTTCATGATACGTCCTAGGGTTGCTGTACCAACTGGCACCTCAATTGGGCGGCCTGTATTTACAACAGACAGACCACGACGCAGGCCGTCAGAACTACCCATTGCGATACCACGAACAACACCGCCACCTAACTGCTGCTGAACTTCCAGCACAAGGGTGCCGTTTTCCTTTGCATCAACGTGAAGGGCATCGTATACCTGCGGTACCGAGTCCTGTGGAAACTCTACGTCGACTACCGCACCGATGATCTGTACGATCTTACCTGTAGCCATCGTTAATCCTCTAAACTTGTTTATTCTTTGCCTTAAACAGCAGCTGCACCAGAAACGATTTCAGACAGCTCTTGTGTAATCGCGGCCTGACGGGCCTTGTTGTACACAAGCTGCAAATCGTTGATCAGGTTACCTGCATTGTCTGTGGCTGCTTTCATCGCGACCATTCGAGCTGCCTGCTCACTGGCAAGGTTCTCGACCACGCCCTGGTAGACCTGTGACTCCACATAGCGGACCAGCAGGGTATCTAGCAGAACTTTTGGCTCGGGCTCATAAATGTAATCCCAAGAATGGTTGCGCTGCATGTCTTCGTCTTCCGACTTCGGCAAAGGCAGCAATTGATCGATCACTGGCTCCTGGACCATGGTGTTAACAAACTTGTTGTACACCAGGTACAGGCGATCCAACTGGCCTTCATCATATTTCTTCAGCATTACGCCAACGGTACCGATCAGCTCGTGCACTGATGGCTTGTCACCCAGGCCAGACACCTGAGCGGCAACATTACCGCCATAGCTGTTAAAGAATGCGGTCGCCTTGGAGCCAATCAGCGCCATTTCTACTTCCGCACCTTGCTGTGACCATGTCTGGATATCTGTAATGGCTTGCTTGAACAAGTTAATGTTCAGGCCACCACACAGACCACGGTCAGTCGAAACAATGATGTAACCAACGCGCTTGGCTTCACGCTCCTCAAGATAAGGATGCTTATACTCAAGGCTACCAAGGGCGATATGACCGATCACTTTGCGCATAGTTTCTGCGTATGGACGTGATGACTCCATAGCGTCCTGCGTTTTACGCATTTTGGACGCTGCCACCATTTCCATCGCCTTAGTGATCTTCTGAGTGTTCTTAACACTACCGATCTTGTTACGAATCTCTTTTGCGCCGGCCATCGTTACTCTCCGTTAGTAGGTGATCGCAAGCGACCACCAACCAATTACCAAGTCTGGGTCGCTTTGAAATCGTTCATCAGTTTGGTGAACTGAGCTTCGATTTCGTCGTTCCACGCACCCGTTTCATCAATCTGAGACACTAGCTCAGCAAATTGACCTTTGGCATAAGAAAGTAGCGAAGCCTCGAAGTCGGCCAGCTTAGCCAGCTCAACATCGTTCAGGAAGCCTTTCTCCGCAGCGAAGATCACCACTGCCTGCTCGAATACAGACATTGGCGAGTACTGCTTCTGCTTCATCAGCTCGGTTACTTTCTGACCGTGGTCAAGCTGCTTCTTCGTCGCGTCATCTAGGTCAGACGAGAACTGAGCAAATGCAGCCAGTTCGCGGTACTGAGCCAGAGCGGTACGGATACCACCAGACAGCTTCTTGATGATCTTGGTCTGAGCCGCACCACCAACACGCGATACCGAAATACCTGGGTCAACAGCAGGACGGATACCAGCGTTGAACAGTTCGGTCTGAAGGAAGATCTGACCATCGGTAATCGAAATAACGTTAGTCGGTACGAATGCCGATACGTCACCCGCTTGCGTTTCGATGATAGGTAGGGCAGTCAAAGAGCCGGTACGGCCTTTCACTTCACCGTTGGTGAACTTCTCTACATAGTGCTCGTTAACACGTGCTGCACGCTCTAGAAGGCGAGAGTGGAGGTAGAAAACATCACCAGGGAAGGCTTCACGGCCTGGCGGACGGCGTAGCAGTAGCGAGATCTGACGGTAAGCAACAGCCTGCTTAGACAGGTCATCGTATACAATCAGGGCATCGTCACCGCGGTCACGGAAGTACTCACCCATCGCACAGCCAGCGTATGGTGCTAGGTACTGCAGGGCAGCCGCTTCAGACGCAGAGGCAACAACCACGATGGTGTTTTCCAGCGCGCCGTGCTCTTCCAGCTTGCGTACTACGTTAGCGATAGTAGAGGCTTTCTGGCCGATAGCGACATAAACAGAGTAGATACCAGAGTTTTTCTGGTTGATGATGGCATCGATCGCCATCGCGGTCTTACCCGTCTGACGGTCACCGATGATCAGCTCACGCTGGCCACGGCCGATTGGAATCATCGAGTCGACGGCTTTGTAGCCGGTCTGAACAGGCTGGTCAACCGATTTACGGTCGATAACACCCGGTGCAATCACTTCAACTGGAGAGTATGTCTCAGTCTCGATTGGACCTTTGCCATCGATAGGCTCACCCAGGGTGTTAACCACACGGCCAAGTAGGGCTTTGCCCACCGGTACCTCAAGGATACGGCCGGTACCTGTTACTTTCATGCCTTCCTGAAGGTCGGCATACGGGCCCATTACAACCGCACCAACCGAGTCACGCTCAAGGTTTAGTGCCAGGGCGTAACGGCCACCCGGTAGTTCAATCATCTCACCTTGCATTACATCAGCAAGGCCATGGATACGAATGATACCGTCGCTTACAGAAACGATAGTACCTTCGTTACGCGCTTCACTCGCAACATTGAAATTTTCAATACGCTGCTTGATCAGTGCGCTAATTTCCGTGGAATTAAGTTGCATGCTCCAATTCCCCAAATCAAGACTGCAAGGTATCGCTCAGGCGGTCTAGTTTGCCGCGTACTGAATTATCGATAACCAAGTCTCCAGCTCTAATCACAACCCCAGCAATCAGGGTCTCGTCTACACTGCAGTTCAGCTTAACCTTACGCTCAAGGCGCGCTTCCAGCTTCGTGCTAATTGTCTCAAGCTGAGTGTCATCCAGCGCAATCGCGGAAGTCACTGTCGCCTGGATGGTCTTGTCATGATCGCTTTTCAGGACCATGAACTCATCACAAACAGCAGGAAGGGCTTTCAGGCGGCCATTCTCGGCCATCACCTTAATCAGGTTCTGGCCGAATTCGTTGAGTTGCTCACCGCATACTGTCAGAAAAATCTCTGTCAGCTTGTCCGCCGCGTAACCGCTATCCAGGATGTCCTGAATAGTCTCGTCACGGGTGACTTCGGCAGCAAAGGAGAGCATTTCGGCCCAAGGGCCCAGCTCGCCTTTTTCAACCGCAAGATCAAAAGCTGCTTTAGCGTAGGGGCGTGCGATAGTAGTCATATCCGACATGTGCGTGCCCCTTTAATCACAGTTCTGCAGTGACTTTGTTAAGAAGATCAGCGTGCGCATCTTTATCGATAGAACGCTCAATGATTTTCTCAGCACCAATCACGGCCAGAGTTGCAACTTGTTTTCTTAGTTCATCGCGTGCGCGGTTGCGTTCGGCTTCGATCTCAGCAAGACCTTGGGCCAGAATTTTCTCACGCTCAACTTGGGCTTCCGCCTTCGCTTCGTCGATGATCTGAGCTTTGCGCTTGTTCGCTTGCTCTACGATCTCTGTTGCAGTACGTTTTGCATCTTTCAGTTGGTCAGCTGCATTCGACTGCGCCAGGTTCAGGTCTTTGGCAGCGCGATCAGCCGCTGCCAAACCGTCAGCAATTTTCTTCTGACGTTCTTCAATTGCTTCCATGATCGGTGGCCATACATATTTCATGCAGAACACGACGAACATGAAGAAAGCAATAGCCTGCCCCAGCAGAGTTGCATTCATATTCACAACGCATCTCCTTAAAAAGGGTTGCTATGGATCCGTTCGTTAGTTTGAATTAACCAGCTAGCTGGCCAACGAATGGGTTTGCGAATGTGAATAGCAGAGCGATTACGATACCGATCATTGGAACCGCATCAAGCAGACCCGCAATGATGAACATCTTAACTTGTAGCATTGGTGCCATTTCAGGCTGACGCGCAGCGCCTTCAAGGAACTTACCACCTAGAAGTGCGAAGCCGATCGCTGTACCCAGTGCAGCAAGACCTACAATGATGCCCACGGCAATTGCAGAAAAGCTAAGTAAAGTTTCCATCACTATCTCCAGTTTATTGTTGTCGGCTAAAGTGCCAGTAAAAATTGAATAATTTACAAATAATCGTTAATGATTGTCTTCATGCGCCTGAGACAGGTACACAATAGTCAACATCATAAACACGAATGCTTGAATTGTAATGACCAGGATGTGGAAAATTGCCCACGGTAACGACCCTAGCCATTGAGCCCACCACGGCATTAGCGCCGCAATAAGGATAAACACCACCTCACCTGCAAACATGTTACCGAACAAACGCATACCCAGTGAAATAGGTTTCGCCAGTAGCGATACCACTTCAAGAAGCAGGTTGAACGGGATCATGATCGGATGATTGAACGGGTGAAGAGCCAGTTCTTTAACAAAGCCACCCAGTCCTTTCACCTTGATGCTGTAGTAGATCATCAATGCGAAAACACCCAGTGCCATTGCCATGGTGATGTTGACATCAGCCGTTGGTACCACCTTGAGGTAAGGAATACCCAGCCAATGCTCTGCAGGATACGGAAGAAAATCAATTGGCACTAAGTCCATGATGTTCATCAGCATAATCCAGCAGAAAATGGTCAGAGCCAGAGGAGCTATCAGCGGGTTGCGGCCATGGAAGGTATCCTTGACGTTAGTGTCAACGAACTCAACCAAGATCTCCACAAAACACTGTAGTTTTCCAGGGACTCCTGATGTCGCTGATTTCGCAGCCTTACGGAATACCCAAAGAAAGAGTAGTCCCGTCAGGGCTGAGAAAAACAGGCTATCAATATGAACCGTCCAAAAGCTTCCATCACCCACTGCCAGATTGGTCAAGTGGTGAGTAATGTAGCCCGACGGCGTTAGCGCTTCACCTGGCGCAGCCATAACTCATCCTATTTGTTGTTGTTAATGAATAAAACCGGCCCAAAGATATTAATACCAAGAGCCAGCAAATAGGCCAGTTTGAGGGGAACAAGTTCCACCTCGGTATACAGGTAAACAACGGAAAATAGGATGACTGTGATGAGAATTTTCAGTACCTCACCGCCATAGAATGACGCCATGATCAGACGGGCCTTGCGGGCACCGCTGAACAGGAAGGCACAGCAAGCAAAGACAGCTTGGGCAACAATAAAGATACCGCCACCGATAAGTGCTGAGATTCCCCAGTCAACACTGACAGCAAAAACTGACAGAATTGCCGTTGTCAACACGACGCCAGATTGTAACAAAAACATCCGTTTCGCCAATTGGCGTCCCGGTTTAACTAGCGCCGATACCATGTATTCGTTCCTCGAGTCCGTTCCTCGGCACATTCAGTGTGCAGGGAAAACAGCGAAAATTATACGGTTCATCAGATTGAAAGCAATCGAATAGCAGCAAAAAAAAGTGTTAGATTTTACAACACAATAACCTGATCACACGCGCGTAATATTTGCAACATTTTAAACACAGCAAAAATCACACTTCGTAACCAAGTTTTTCAAGGAGTTGCGTCAATTTGTCAGCTTCATCATAACTGATAACGATCTTGCCTTTACCATTTTTTTGTTGGCTGATAGCCACTTGCGCACCAAACCGCTCACTCAGTTGCGTTTCTGCCACCGCAAGACGGGTATCAACCGGCTTGGCAGGCACCTCTTCAACAGGGGCCAACAGCTTCTTGACCAGTCGCTCGGCGTCACGAACAGTTAACATCTTGGTGACAATTTCCTGGGCGGCATCCCACTGCTTTTCAGCAGGAAGAGCGAGCAGGGCGCGGGCATGGCCCATCTCAATTTTACGCTGCTCAACCAAGCGCTTAACAGGTACTTCAAGCTGGTTAAGACGCAGCAAATTCGATACCGCTGCCCGGGATTTACCGACGGCTTCGGCCACTTGCTGGTGAGTCAGTGAAAACTCACCAATCAGCCGTTCTAGCGCCTCGGCTTCTTCGATAGCATTGAGATCCTCACGCTGGATATTCTCAATCAGAGCAATCGCCACGGTGGCCTTGTCGCTCACATCACGAATAATACAAGGGACTTTCTGAAGCCCAGCTTGACGTGATGCCCGCCAACGTCGCTCGCCGGCGATGATTTCGTATTGCTGGCCAGCCGTCTTGCGCACCACGATAGGCTGGATCACACCTTGGACACGAATTGAATCGGCCAATTCGGCCAATGCCTCATCGGACATATCCTTGCGCGGTTGGTAACGGCCAGGTACCAGCAAGCCGACCGCCAGTTCTTGTAACGAACCTTCAGCAGTCAGCGACTGGGCCTGTACAGCCTGTTGCTGCCGGGCCTGGGCCACCGAGCTGGTAGCCAGTAATGCATCAAGGCCCTTTCCAAGGCCTCGTTTGTTCATATTCATGGTTGACCCTTAAGCATCCGCAGCGCTGCCTTGATAGGCAAGCTCGTCCCGGCGGATAATTTCCCCGGCCAATGCCAGATACGCCTTGGCACCGCTCGAGTACTTGTCGTAGTACATTGCCGGGCGGCCGTGGCTTGGCGCTTCGGCCAAACGGACATTACGCGGGATCACGGTTCGATAAACCTTGTCACCAAAATGCTTCTTGAGCTGCTGCGATACTTCGCTGGCCAGTCGGTTGCGCGGATCGTACATCGTCCGCAGCAAGCCTTCGATCTTCAGATCGCTGTTTACAACAGCAGTCAGCTTGCTGATGGTATCCATCAGCGCCGTTAGGCCTTCAAGGGCGAAATATTCGCACTGCATCGGCACCAAGACCGAGTCAGCTGCAGTCATAGCATTGATTGTAAGGAGATTTAAGGCCGGAGGACAATCAATAAAGATGAAATCATAGTTATCACGAACTGCCGCCAGCGCGGTGCGCAGGCGGACTTCGCGGGCAAAGACTTCCATCAATTTGATTTCCGCCGCAGTCACATCACCATTGGCGGCAATCAGGTGATAGCCGCCCGTGGTTTCGGTGATCACCACCTCGTTGAACGGGGTTTCCTCGACGAGAAGATCGTAGGCAGTGGCATCAACCTGATATTTGTCGACACCGCTTGCCATGGTGGCATTGCCCTGGGGATCGAGATCAATCACCAGCACCTTACGCTGTGTCGCAGCCAGTGACGCCGCTAAGTTAACGCATGTTGTGGTTTTACCCACGCCACCTTTCTGGTTGGCAACCGCTATGACTCTTCCCACGAAAATCCCTCGTCCATTAATCCTTTGCTGCCAAGATTACTAGATGGCGCTCGCCTTCTAACTCAGGAACTTGCAAAGATTTGACCTCTGTCACAGAACACCATTCAGGTAGCTCATCAACCTCGTGTTGGTGGAACTGTCCTTTCAGGGCCATGAAACAGCCCTGCTGGGTAGGCAGATGGCGGCACCAAGACACCATGTCCGTCAGCGAGGCGAAGGCACGGCTCAGCACCATGTCGAAGCCTGTTTCCGGCTGAAACTCCTCAACTCGGCTCTGCACCGCGGTCACGTTCTCAATCCCCAGCTCATGCGTTACCTGACGGATGAAGCGGATCCGCTTACCCAAGCTGTCAAGCAGGGTAAACGCCTTGTCCGGGTTCATGATAGCCAGCGGGATCCCCGGCAGGCCAGGGCCGGTACCGACATCGATAAAGCGCTCACCGTCAAGGTGAGTGCTTACTACGATACTGTCCATGATGTGCTTAACCAGCATTTCGTTAGGATCGCGGACAGAGGTCAGGTTGTAGGCCTTGTTCCATTTGTCCAGCATGGCGACGTAACCAACCAGCTGGTCTACCTGGTGGTCAGAGACCACCAGATCCGTTTTTGCTATCAGCTGCAGCAAACGTTGTTTCACAGTAACTCCTATTCGCCTTTCTTCAGCATGCCTTGTTTTTTGAGGTATACCAGTAGCAGCGATACCGCCGCCGGGGTGATCCCCGAGATACGCGATGCCATCCCGATAGTTTCAGGCTTGGCGTCGTTGAGCTTGGCGATAACCTCGTTGGACAGACCTTTCACCACGCTGTAATCGAGATCCAGCGGCAGCTTGGTATTCTCGTGGCGCAGTGATTTTTCGACTTCGTCTTTCTGGCGATCGATGTAACCTTGGTACTTAACCTGAATTTCCACCTGCTCGCTCGCCTGCTCGTCCTCGTGGGCCGGGCCGAACTTCTCCAGAGCGGTCAGCTGCGCATAAGTCACTTCAGGGCGACGCAGCAAATCTTCGCCGCTGGCCTCGCGAACGATCGGCGACTTGATAATGGCGTTGACCTCGTCCACCTGCTCGGAGGTCGGGGTGATCCAGATCCCTTTCAGGCGCTGACGCTCAAGTTCGATGTTCTCGATTTTCTGGTTGAAGCGCGCCCAGCGCTCGTCGTCAACCAACCCGAATTCACGGCCGATTTCAGTCAGGCGCAGATCGGCATTGTCTTCACGTAGCAGCAAGCGATATTCAGCACGCGAAGTGAACATGCGGTACGGCTCTTTGGTGCCCATTGTCGACAAATCGTCAATCAGCACGCCCATGTAGGCCTGATCGCGGCGCGGGCTCCAGCCTTCTTTGTCCTGCGACAACAAGGCAGCGTTCATACCGGCAAGCAAGCCTTGTGCGGCAGCTTCCTCGTAACCTGTCGTGCCGTTGATCTGGCCGGCAAAGAACAAGCCTGCAATAAATTTGGTTTCGAATGTTTGCTTCAAATCACGCGGATCGAAGAAATCGTATTCGATGGCGTAGCCCGGACGGACGATATTGGCATTCTCGAAGCCCTTCATTGAGCGAACAATTTGCATCTGAACGTCAAACGGCAGGCTGGTAGAGATCCCGTTAGGGTACAGCTCATGCGTTGTCAGGCCTTCCGGCTCGATGAAGATCTGGTGGCTGTCCTTGTCGGAGAAGCGCATCACCTTGTCTTCGATCGACGGACAGTAGCGCGGGCCGATCCCTTCGATCACACCGGAATACATCGGGCTGCGATCCAGGTTATTGCGGATCACGTCGTGGGTGCGCTCGTTGGTGTGGGTGATAAAGCATGGAATTTGACGCGGATGATCCGACTGCTTACCCATGAATGAGAACACCGGGGTCGGGTTATCACCATGCTGGGCCTGCAGTTGGCTGAAATCCACACTGCGCGCATCGATGCGCGGTGGTGTCCCCGTCTTGAGACGATCAACGCGGAAAGGCAGTTCGCGCAAGCGCGCTGCCAGGGCGATCGATGGTTGATCACCAGCACGGCCGCCGCTGTAGTTTTCCAAACCAATATGGATCTTACCGCCAAGGAATGTACCGACGGTCAAAACGACCGCTTTGGCGCGGAATTTCAGCCCCATTTCGGTCACGACACCGACTGCACGATCGTTTTCGACAATCAGATCGTCAACAGCCTGTTGGAACAACATCAAGTTTGGCTGGTTTTCCAGCTCGTGGCGGACAGCAGCCTTGTATAGCGCACGGTCGGCCTGGGCGCGAGTGGCACGTACTGCCGGGCCCTTGGATGAGTTCAGGGTCCGGAACTGGATCCCGCCCTTGTCAATGGCACGTGCCATCAGACCACCCAGGGCATCAACTTCTTTAACCAGGTGTCCTTTCCCGATCCCGCCGATCGCCGGGTTACATGACATTTGGCCTAGCGTATCGATATTGTGTGTCAGTAGTAGGGTTTTCTGTCCCATTCGGGCAGCAGCAAGTGCGGCTTCAGTACCTGCATGGCCGCCACCTACAACGATGACATCAAAATTATCCTGGTAAAACATGGAACCACCTCGGGTATTCAAAAATGCCAGTGAGTTATCTTTGAGCAAAGGTTGATCATTCTATCCTGTTTCAGGAAAAGAGAGAATCTTTCATGAAGATCATTTGATCTTGGGAGGGAAGAGAGAATTAAATATATATAAGATCTTTTTAAAGATCTTCTACTGGATCTATTATTTAGATCCGGCGATCGTGTGGATAAGCGTTAAATGATCTTAATGATCATGGTTTTATAGAGGATCATTTCCTGTGGGGGAGCATGGATCTCTATGAGGATTAGCTGGGATCAAAATGGCAACTTATCAACAGCCCCACCTTGGGGATAAAGTTATTAAATGGATAACTATGGGTTGATCACTGTTTAGAACCATAGTTATCCACAGAAAAAATATTAAAATCGATCGTTTTTTGGAAAAAATATCGCCGGTTTTACTATCGATCCAGCTGCTTTTCCCAGTCTTCCAACCATTTTTCTGCCGGATCTTCCGGTACCGGATCTTGCGAAACATCGATTTCTAGTCGCTCTCCCTGGCGGATTGCCCCCAGTTGGGCGAGTTGCTTGTCGATATTTTTCGCAGCGGCGCAGAAAGTATCGTAGCTGCTGTCGCCAAGGCCGATAATGCCATACTTCAGAGCCGACAAATCGGGCTGTTGGGAGGCCAGTTGGGCGGCGAAAGGTTGGAAGTTGTCCGGATAGTCACCGGCACCATGGGTTGAGCATACCACCAGCCAGATAGTATCTGTCGCCAGCTGTGCCAGATCGGGTTGGTTGGCGATATCGGTGTTATGGCCGGCTTGTTCTAGCAGATCGCTGAGGTGGTCAGCAACGTATTCGGCACCGCCGAGGGTACTGCCGGTGATTAGGGTGATATGGCTCATTGTGTCCTCTCTTGTTTGCCATTTGTGCACAGTGGTTCTGTACACAGCTATTTTACTGGCTTGAACGCAGGAGGAAAGGGGGGATCCGCGGATTGAGGATCTTTCATGGGAGGGGTTATACACAGCCTGTCCCTAGGATCGGAACAGGCTGGCATTTAGATCGCGAAGGTGATCGTTACTACTTTCCGATGCAGAAAGAGGTAAAGATCCGGCCAAGCAGATCGTCCGAGGTGAATTCCCCGGTGATTTCGCTTAGGTGTTGCTGGGCGAGGCGGAGCTCCTCGGCGAGGATTTCCCCGGCCATGAAGCCTTCAAGCTGCTCTTTGCCGGTCTCGAGGTGGCTGGCAGCGCGCTCCAGGGCATCCAGGTGGCGGCGGCGGGCCATGAAGCCACCCTCGGTCGTCCCTGCAAAGCCCATGCACTCCTTGAGGTGCTCACGCAGGCTGTCGACACCGTCGCCGGTACGGGCGGAGAGGCGGATAAGGGTTGGGTTGTTGACGTGGCAGATCCCGGCGCTTTCCCCGGTCAGCTCGACCTTGTTGCGGATGACGGTGATACCAAGTCCCTGTGGCAAGCGTTCGATGAATTCCGGCCAGATATCGGCTGGATCGGTGGCGTCAGTGGTGGTGCCGTCGACCATAAACAGGACGCGATCGGCCTGCTGGATTTCGTCCCAGGCGCGTTCAATACCAATTCTTTCGACCTCATCCGAGGCCTCGCGCAGGCCAGCAGTATCGATGATGTGCAGTGGCATGCCGTCAATGTGGATATGCTCGCGCAGGACGTCGCGGGTGGTGCCGGCGATGTCGGTAACGATGGCACTGTCCTTGCCCGACAGGGCATTGAGCAGGCTGGATTTGCCGGCATTAGGGCGGCCGGCGATAACTACCTTCATCCCTTCTCGCATAATCGCGCCCTGATTGGCCTCGCGTCGTACTGCATCAAGGCGCTCGATAATGCCGTTCAGATCGTTGCTGACCTTGCCGTCAGACAGAAAGTCGATTTCTTCCTCGGGAAAATCAATGGCGGCCTCGACGTAGATACGGAGGTGGATCAGTGACTCGACCAGTTCGTTGACCCGGGTCGAGAACGCGCCCTGAAGCGATTTGAAGGCGCTCTTGGCGGCTTCTTCGGAACTTGCATCAATCAGATCGGCAATCGCTTCGGCCTGCGCCAAATCCAGCTTGTCGTTCATGAAGGCGCGCTCGGAGAACTCGCCTGGGCGGGCGGTACGGATGCCGTCGATTTGCAGGATGCGGCGGATCAGCATATCCATCAGCACTGGGCCACCGTGGCCCTGAAGCTCGAGGACGTCTTCGCCGGTGAAGGAGTTCGGTCCTTTGAAGAACAGGGCGATACCTTGGTCGAGGGCGTTGCCGTGCTCGTCTTTGAACGGCAGGTATTCGGCGTAGCGGGGTTTGAGCTCGCGGCCGGCCACGGTCAGGGCGACGTCGGCCGCCTTTGGCCCGGAAACTCGGATAATACCCACACCACCGCGTCCGGGTGGGGTGGCTTGGGCAACGATGGTATCTGTATGTTCGATCATAATTTTAGCTTTGCTTGATAAATACGCTGTAATTGTAAACAGAGTCGGGCGGATTGCCCAGCGATGGTCGCAGTAAGAAATCGTGCTTACAAAAAAGGCGACCCTGAGGTCGCCTTTTTCAGTGCTGCACGGTGTTACTTGGTATGCAGGCCTTTCTTCTCCAGCGCGCGGTAAATCAGCGTCTGCTGGATCAGGGTTACGATGTTCGATACCAACCAGTAAAGAACCAGACCTGAAGGGAAGAACAGGAAGAAGAAGGTAAACATAACCGGCATGAAGGTCATGATCTTCTGCTGCATCGGATCGGTGACTGTGCTTGGGCTCATCTTCTGGATCATGAACATGGTCGCACCCATCAGGATCGGCAGTACATAGTACGGGTCCTGGGCCGACAGGTCATGGATCCAGCCGAAGAACGGTGCATGGCGCAGTTCGACAGATTCCATCAGTGCCCAGTACAGGGCGATGAAGATAGGCATCTGCAGCAAGATTGGAAGACAGCCACCCAACGGGTTGACCTTCTCTTTCTTGTACAGCTCCATCATTTCCTGGCTCATACGCTGGCGGTCGTCGCCTAGACGCTCGCGCATTGCCTGCAGTTTAGGCTGAAGCATACGCATCTTGGCCATTGAGGTGTACTGCGCCTTGGTCAGCGGGTACATCGCACCACGGACAATGAAGGTCAGGATGATGATCGCGACACCCCAGTTGCCAACCAGGCCTTCGATGAACGAAAGCAGGCTGTGCAGCGGGCTTGCGATGAACCATAGCCAGCCGTAGTCGACAGTCAGGTTCAGGTTCTGTGCCGTTGCTTCCATCTGCTCTTGCAGCTTAGGACCTACCCACAGTGTTGTTTTCAGGGTGTCCTGCTGGCCGGGAGCAATCGTGGTCACAGGAAGGCGTACGCCGATAAAGCCCAGGCCGTTGTTGGTCAGGGTATAAAGCTGGCTTGTACCTTCGCCGCGTGGGATCCATGCAGAGACGAAGTAGTGCTGCATCATCGCAGCCCAGCCGTGCTCTTTGATTTCCAGCGACAGGTTCTTGTCCTGCATGTCTTCGAAGCTGTACTTCTTGTACTTGACGTCGTCGGCAGAGTAAGCACCGCCACGGTACGTCGGCATCGTCAGGCTGCTGCCGTCGTCCATCAGGTTCTGCTTAAGCTGGGCATACATCTGGACAGAGGCTGGCTTGTCGCTCTGGTTGTCGACGGTGTAGTCAACATTGACCGCGTAGCTGCCGCGCTCAAGGACGAAGGTCTTGGTGTAGCTGATCCCGTCTTTCTGGTAGGTCAGCGGAACACGTAGTTCCTTCTGGCCTTCTGCCAGGGTAAAGCTGTCAGCGCTTGCTTTTAGCTGGGCGCGTCCTGCTGTTGAGTCGATGCCGTTGGCGCCGATCAGGCCTGACTGGGCAGTATAGACGTGGTTAGGAATATTTTTCAGAAGGACGAACGGGTCGGTTGAGTCCAGCTCGTTGTCGTAAGCCAGCAATTTGGCTTCGATGATATCGCCACCTAGCGTATCGACAGTCAGCGCGAGTACATCGGTGTTGATGGTGATCAGGTTATTGGATGAGCTTTGGTCAGTAATTGGCTGGCCATCACCGGAGTGTGAAGGGACATCACCACTGATGTTTGCTTGTTGCGCTACACCCTGGCCCTGAGGCTGAGGATTGCTGTCCATGTTCCATTGTTGGAAAAGCAGGAACGAGACAAACAGTAGGGCAATTAACAGAATATTGCGTTGGGAATCCATCGTTAATTATCTCTGTCGTTATGCTTGGTTGGCGGAACGGGGTCGTAACCACCGTCGGTTAAAGGATGACATCTTAATAGACGTTTCGCTGCGAACCAACCACCTTTTATTGCTCCATGCGCTTTGACAGCTTCAATGGCGTATTGGGAACAGGTTGGGGTAAAGCGACAACGGGGCCCGATGAGCGGACTGATTGCCAGTTGGTAAAAGCGGACTAGTCTTACGACTAGCCACGCGAAGGGCGAGACAGGCGATGCCATAATTTATCTAGCAACTTGAAAAGTTCTTCGTTGCTCAATTCACTGGCACTTTTCTTGGCGATAACAACAAAATCGTTTGCTGGCAGGTCATTTTGCTTTAGGCGGAAGCTCTCACGTGCGATACGTTTGAAGCGGTTGCGGCCCACGGCAGTTTTGATCTGTTTTTTGGGTACAGCTAAGCCTAGACGCGGATGGTCAAGATTGTTGGGACGGGCAAGAATAGTTAAATGAGGAGAGCCAGCACGGTGAGCTTGCTGGAAGACTTTTTTATAGTGTTCGGGAGTTAGCAGACGTAACTCCCGAGAGAAAGCGTACTTACTCAAAATAATCAAAGATTACTTAGAAAGACGCTTACGGCCTTTAGCGCGACGTGCATTGATTACAGCGCGGCCATTCTTAGTCGCCATGCGAGCACGGAAACCGTGAGTACGCTTGCGCTTCAGAACTGAAGGTTGAAAAGTGCGTTTCATGCTTTTTACCTTAAAAATTTAACTGATCAGTTTTTAAGTATGGTCAGAGTTTCCGTCTGCGAACAGACGTAGCCTCTAAACAAAGAGGCGGAATTGTAATCATTGACTCGAAATTAGTCAATCATTTCACCCGTCGACCATCACGGGCGCTGCATTATACGTTTTGTGACGAGGAGTGCAAGGATCCTTGTTGGATCCCGACCTTATTTAGGAACTTTTTTAACCGAGGATCGTGCGGTTGGGTGAAGATCTGATCCGGCGTGCCCTGTTCGACGAACTCGCCGTCGGCCATGAAGATCACCCGGTCGGCGACTTCTCGGGCGAACTGCATCTCGTGGGTAACAACCAGCATGGTTTGGTGGCGGGTGGCCAATTTTTGCATCAGGGTCAGGACTTCGCCGACCCACTCCGGGTCGAGCGCCGAGGTTGGCTCGTCAAACAGCAGCAGCTCTGCGTCGAGTGCCATCGCCCGGCCGATCCCGACCCGTTGCTGCTGGCCGCCGGAAAGGGCTGCCGGGTAATGGCCGCCTTTGTCCCCCAAGCCGATATCGTCAAGGATTTGCTGGGCTCGCAGGTAGGCGGCTTCTTTTTTCCAGCCCTTGACCGTGATCAGCCCCTCGGCAATGTTCTGCTGCGCGGTGAGATGGGCAAAAAGGGCGTAGTTCTGGAATACAAAACCGGTTTTCCGGCGCAGGGCCAGGATATCGGCCTGGCGGGGCTGCGTGGTATCAAAATGGGTATCGCCAATGGTGATCTGGCCGCTGTCGGCGTGCTCAAGGACGTTGATGCAGCGGAGTAGGGTAGACTTGCCGGTGCCGGACGGGCCGATCACCACGACGATCTCGCCGTGGTTGATGGTCAGGTCGAGGCCGGAAAAAATCGTGCTGTCGCCGAAGCGCTTGGTCAGGTTGGTAATCGAAATCATCGTGTGTATGCCCGGTTGAGTTTGTGTTCTGCCCAGTGCTGCACGCGGGTGAGCACCAGTACAATGGCCCAGTAGATAAGGGCGACGGCGAGAAAGGCCTCGAAGAACTTGAAGCTCGACGATGCTTCCATCTGGGCCTTGGCCATGATTTCGGCGACCCCGAGTGTGAAGGCCAGCGAGGTCGATTTGATCATGTCGATAAAATAGTTCATCAGCGAAGGCAGGGCGATGCGGGTGGCCTGCGGCAGAATGATCCGGCGCATCGCCTGCAGCTCGGTCATCCCGATGGACAAGCTTGCCTCGCGCTGGCTGCGGTCGACCCCGCTGATGGCGGCGCGGATGCTTTCGGCCATGTAGGCGGCAAAGTGCAGCGTCAGGCCGATCACCGCCGCCGTGAAGGCGTCCATCCCGATGAATACCGGGAACAGTTGCGGCAGGCCGTAGTAGAGCAAAAACAGCTGGACCAGCAGCGGAGTGCCACGGAAAAAGCTGATGTAAAGCTGGCTCAGCTGGTCAAGCAGCGGGATCTTGTAGGTCCGGAGCAGGGCGAGCAGTAGCGACAATATCAGGGCAAACAGCAGGCCCCACAGGGCCATGCTCATAGTGGTACCCAGGTAGCGCAGCAGGATCGGCAGCAGCGAAAGCATGTAGTTGAAGTCAAATGCCATGGCAGAACTCGTATCGATAGGCAGAAAAACAACGGGCCCAGTATCGGGCCCGGTTGCTAGAAGGATAGCTGGCTTAGCGGGTGATGTCGGCGTCGAACCATTTGCGGGATATCTCGGTCAGGGTACCGTCCTTGCGCATGGCCTCGAGTGTTTGGTTGACCTCGCCTTGCAGGATGCGCCCTTTTTCGGTGTCACGGAATGGCCAGGCATTTTCGATGCGCTCAAAGGGCTTTCCTGCCAGTTGCAGCGGTAGATTGGCTTTTTTGATCAGCGCTAGCGACGAGAGGCGATCCATCACAAAGGCATCGGTTCGGCCGAGGGCAACATCATGCTCGATTCCGGTATCGTAAGTCTTGATGGTGATTTGGTCGGCGTTGTCGAGTTGGCGCAGAAGCTGTTCGTAATTCGACCCGAGGTTGACCCCGACGGTTTTCCCGCTCAGATCGGCGGTTTCCTTGATGCTGTCGTTGCCACGGCGAATGACGAGTTGGGCACCGTCAATGACATAGGGGGCTGAGAACAGGTATTTGGCCTCGCGCTCCGGGGTGATGGTGATCTGGTTGGAAATCGTATCGATGCGGCCGGTTTCGAGCAGGCCGAACAGGCCTGAGAAATTGGCGGTGACGAACTCGACGTTGTAGTCGTTGCGCTTGGCGATTTCGTTCCACAGATCAACCTCAAAACCCTGGAGCTGGTCCTGCTTGACAAAGGTGAAGGGGAAATAGCGGCCGGACATGCCGACTTTGACGTCTGTGGCGGCGATTGCTGTGTGTGTGGTGGTTATTGTCAGGGCAATGGCGGCAAAAGCGGTAGTGATCCAGCGTTTCATCCTGTTAACTCCTCAGGTTGCTGTTATGTTCTGCTGTATTTCGTCTGGCTATCCTAGCTGGAACATACGGCGTTTTTTAAATAACTATCGGTTATTTGAAATAACTGCGAGTTTGGCTGAAAACCGGATCATGTTTATGAAATTGTGGGTAAGCGGGGGTAAAATTGTGCTGATCTTCCATTTTGCTGTGTGATCTATGTGAATAACTCGGATCTTATTCACTGGATCTGCGATCTCTTTGCTGGCGATCCTCGGCTGGGGGGTATAAAATTGCATCCCTTTTGTGTTTTCTAGTTATTCTGTGTGGAGTCGAGCTTGTCATCTTCGCTTTGGTTGCAGTGCCTTCAACGCCTTCAGGAAGAACTCCCTGCAACAGAATTCAGCATGTGGGTTCGTCCGCTTCAGGCCGAGCTGAACGATAATACGCTGACCTTGTTCGCCCCTAATCGATTTGTGCTTGATTGGGTACGCGACAGATACCTGAATAATATCAATCGCTTGCTTAATGAGTATTGCGGTAACGATATGCCGATCCTGCGTTTTGAGGTCGGCAGCCGTCCTGTTGCAGCCCCGCCGCCGCAGCCTACCGTGCTCACCCCGCCGCCGACCCGGGTGGCACCGCCTCCGGTCGAGGATGATATTCCGTCGCGAGTCTGGGAGCCTGCTCCTTCGCCGGTTCAGCCCGAAAGTCAGGGTGGTGGCTACCGTTCTAACGTTAACCCAAAGCACAACTTCAACAACTTCGTTGAGGGTAAATCGAACCAACTGGGTCTGGCTGCCTGCCGCCAGGTGGCGGACAACCCGGGGGCCGCATACAACCCGCTGTTCCTGTATGGCGGTACCGGCTTGGGTAAAACCCACTTGCTCCATGCTGTAGGGAATGCGATTGCCGATCGCAAGCCCAATGCCAAAGTGGTGTACATGCATTCCGAGCGTTTTGTCCAGGATATGGTCAAGGCGCTGCAGAACAATGCCATCGAGGAGTTCAAGCGTTACTACCGTAGTGTCGATGCCCTGCTGATCGATGACATCCAGTTTTTCGCCAACAAGGAGCGCTCGCAGGAGGAGTTTTTCCACACCTTCAACGCGCTGCTTGAGGGCAACCAGCAAATTATCCTGACATCGGACCGCTACCCGCGCGAAATCAACGGGGTGGAGGATCGCCTCAAGTCCCGTTTTGGCTGGGGCCTGACAGTGGCTATCGAGCCGCCTGAGCTTGAGACCCGGGTTGCTATCCTGATGAAGAAGGCTGAGGATCACAATATCCGTCTGGCTGACGAGGTTGCTTTTTTCATTGCCAAGCGCCTGCGCTCAAACGTTCGGGAGCTGGAAGGGGCTCTGAACCGGGTGATTGCCAACGCCAATTTTACCGGGCGTGCCATTACCATTGATTTTGTCCGCGAGGCACTGCGTGACTTGCTGGCTTTGCAGGAAAAATTGGTCACGATCGATAATATCCAGAAGACCGTGGCTGAGTATTATAAGATTAAGATGGCTGATATGCTGTCCAAGCGCCGTTCGCGTTCGGTGGCTCGTCCGCGTCAGATGGCAATGGCTTTGGCCAAGGAGCTGACCAACCATAGCTTGCCGGAAATCGGTGATGCTTTCGGTGGCCGCGATCATACCACTGTGCTCCACGCCTGCCGCAAGATCGAGCAGTTGCGTGAAGAAAGCCATGACATCAAAGAAGATTATTCAAACCTAATTAGAACATTGTCATCTTAATATGAAATTTACAGTATCCCGCGATCACTTGTTAAAGCCGCTGCAGCAGGTCTCTGGTGCATTGGGCGGCCGTCCGTCATTGCCGATCCTCGGCAATATCCTGCTCCAGGTTGCCGATGGCTGCCTGTCGATGACGGGGACGGATTTGGAAGTGGAAATGGTTGCCAATCTGGCGCTGGAAGGCGACTTTGAAGCCGGAGCCGTGACCGTTCCTTCACGCAAGTTCTTCGATATTTGCCGTGGCTTGCCGGACAGTGCCAATATCATTGTATCGCTGGAAGGCGACCGGGTTATTATCCGCTCCGGCCGAAGCCGATACACCCTGTCTGTACTGCCGGCGGCCGATTTCCCGAATATCGAAGACTGGCAGAGCGACGTGGAGCTGGTGTTGCCGCAAGGGCAGATGCGCCAGCTTATCGAGAGCACCCAGTTCTCGATGGCCCATCAGGATGTGCGCTATTACCTTAACGGCATGCTGTTTGAAACCAGCGGTACCACGTTGCGCTCGGTTGCCACTGACGGCCACCGAATGGCGGTATGCAGTATCGAACTTGCCGATGCGATGCCTGACAAGCAGATCATTGTCCCACGCAAAGGGGTCATGGAGCTGATGCGCCTGCTGGATACGCCGGATGCCGATGTTCGGATCCAGATCGGCCACTCGAATATCCGTGCCCAGGTAAACAATTTCATCTTCACCTCCAAGCTGGTTGACGGCCGTTTCCCTGATTATCGCCGGGTGATGCCGAAAAGCAGCACCAAGATTGTCGAAGCCAACTGTGATGAGCTGCGCAAGGCCTTTACCCGTGCCGCCATTTTGTCTAACGAGAAGTTCCGCGGTGTGCGCTTGAATTTGTCGCAAGGCCAGATGCGGATCACCGCCAATAACCCAGAGCAGGAAGAGGCCGAGGAGTTTTTGGATGTGAATTATGACGGCGAGCCGTTGGAAATCGGGTTTAATGTCAGCTATGTGCTAGATGTCCTCAATACCCTGAAGTGTGAACAGGTACGCTGGTCACTGACCGATGCCAATGCCAGTGCACTGTTAGAAGATCTAGCCAGTGACAATGCCATGTATGTGGTGATGCCGATCAGGCTATAAAGCATGGCTCTGACCCGTCTTATTGTAAAAGACTTCCGCAATATTGAAGCTTGCGACTTATCCTTGTCGTCAAGCTTCAACTTTTTGGTGGGTGCCAACGGCAGCGGCAAGACCAGTGTGCTGGAAGCCGTCTATTATCTCGGCCATGGCCGCTCTTTTCGCAGCCACCTGACCGGGCGGGTGATCCGCCATGACCAATCTGAGCTGTTTATCCATGGCCGGCTGCAGTCCGGATCGGCGATGGAGCTGCCGGTTGGGATCAACAAGAAGCGCGATGGTTCGACCGAGCTGAAAATTGGCGGGGAAGGCAACCAGAAGCTTGCACAGCTTGCCAAGATCTTGCCATTGCAGCTGATCACCCCTGAAGGGTTCGAACTGTTGATGGGCGGCCCTAAATTCCGCCGAGCCTTTATCGACTGGGGGGTGTTTCACGTGGAACCCCAGTTCTACCATGCTTGGTCTCGCATCAAGCGATTGACCAAGCAGCGCAATGCCTTGCTCAAAACGGCGCGTGGCTACCGTGAGCTCAGTTATTGGGATCAGGAGCTTGCCGTGCTGGCGGAAGATATCAATATCTGGCGCCAAGACTACCTCGATGCCGTTAAGCGCAAAACCGAGGAGATTTGCCAGAGTTTCCTACCAGAATTCGACATCCAACTCGGTTACTACCGTGGTTGGGAGAAAGAAACCCCATATGCCGAGCTGTTGCGGCGCAATTTCGAGCGTGATGTGCAGCTTGGCTATACCGCAAGCGGGCCGCATAAGGCTGACTTGCGGATAAAAGTTGCCGGTACGCCGGTCGAGGACGTGCTGTCCCGTGGCCAGTTGAAATTGATGATGTGTGCACTGCGCTTGGCGCAGGGGCTGCATCTGACGGAAACCACGGGCAAGCCGTGTATATATTTAATTGATGATTTTGCTTCCGAACTGGATAGCCAGCGGCGTGCGCTGCTAGCGCAACGGTTAAAGGAAACCGACGCCCAGGTCTTCATTAGTGCGATCAGCTATGACCAAATAGCCGATATGCATGATGAAAATGGCAAGATGTTTCATGTGGAAAACGGTAAAATAACCGCAGGATAAATTAAGCGAGAGTAACTCAATGTCCAACAACTACGATTCATCAAGTATCAAGGTACTAAAAGGCCTTGATGCGGTACGTAAGCGCCCAGGGATGTACATTGGTGACACTGATGACGGCACTGGTCTGCACCACATGGTCTTTGAGGTGGTCGATAACTCTATCGATGAAGCTCTTGCTGGCCACTGTGAAGATATCGTCGTCACCATCCATGAAGATGGTTCGGTGTCGGTTAGCGATGATGGTCGTGGTATTCCGACAGAGCTCCACCCTGAAGAGGGAGTATCGGCAGCAGAAGTGATCATGACCGTTCTGCACGCAGGCGGTAAGTTCGACGATAACTCTTACAAGGTATCAGGTGGCCTGCACGGTGTGGGTGTTTCTGTTGTGAACGCCCTGTCTGAGAAAGTTGAGCTGACTATCCATCGTGGTGGCCATATTCACCAGCAGGTTTACCGCCACGGTGAGCCTCAGGCTCCGTTGGCCGTGATCGGCGATACCGACCGTACCGGTACCCGTATCCGTTTCTGGCCGAGTGCCGAAACGTTCAGCAATATTGAATTCCATTACGAGATCCTGGCCAAGCGCCTGCGCGAACTCTCTTTCCTGAACTCGGGTGTGTCTATCAAGTTGATTGACGAGCGCGAGGCAGACAAGCAAGACCACTTCATGTACGAAGGTGGTATCCAGGCGTTCGTTGCCCACCTGAACCGCAACAAAACGCCGATCCACGGCAAGGTCTTCCATTTCGAGTCTACCCGCGAAGACGGTATCAGTGTTGAAGTTGCGATGCAGTGGAACGATGGCTTCCAGGAAAATATCTACTGCTTTACCAACAATATCCCGCAGCGCGATGGCGGTACCCACCTTGCGGGTTTCCGTGGTGCGCTGACCCGTACCCTGAACAACTTCATGGAGAAGGAAGGGTACTCGAAGAAGGCCAAGACGGCGACATCCGGCGATGATGCGCGTGAAGGCCTAACTGCTGTTGTATCGGTCAAGGTGCCTGATCCTAAGTTCTCCAGCCAGACCAAAGACAAGCTGGTATCTAGCGAAGTGAAGCCTGCTGTCGAATCGGCGATGGGTGAGAAACTGAGTGACTTCTTGCTTGAGAACCCAGGCGACGCAAAAACGGTATGTACCAAGATTATCGATGCCTCCCGCGCCCGTGAAGCTGCACGTAAGGCCCGTGAGATGACCCGCCGTAAAGGTGCCTTGGATCTGGCTGGCCTGCCGGGCAAACTGGCAGACTGTCAGGAAAAAGATCCAGCATTGTCTGAACTCTACATTGTGGAGGGTGACTCTGCGGGCGGTTCTGCCAAGCAGGGCCGTAACCGTAAGAACCAAGCGATTCTTCCGCTGAAAGGTAAGATCCTTAACGTCGAGAAAGCACGTTTCGACAAGATGCTGTCATCGCAGGAAGTTGCCACCCTGATCACCGCGATGGGCTGTGGTATCGGCCGAGATGAATACAACCCGGATAAGCTGCGTTACCACAGCATTATCATCATGACCGATGCCGACGTCGACGGTTCGCACATCCGTACGTTGCTGTTGACCTTCTTCTACCGCCAAATGCCTGAGCTGATTGAACGCGGCCACATTTACATTGCCCAGCCACCGCTGTACAAGGTGAAGAAAGGCAAGCAGGAGCAGTACATCCAGGATGACGAGGAGATGGGCCAGTATCAGGTGACTCTAGCACTGGATAACGCGGCGTTGTTTACGGCTGAAGGCGCTCCGGCAATTTCGGGCTCGGCTCTGGAAGCATTGGTAAAACAATACAACGGTGCAATGAAGCTGGTGTCTCGTATGAGCCGCCGTTACCCGTCATTGCTACTGAACGAATTTGTCTACCAGCCGCGCCTGACAGCCGATATGTTGGCTGATGAGTCTGGTGTTGAGGCATGGGCTGGCACCTTGGTTGAAGCCCTGAATCGCAAGCAGTCCGGCGAGAGCCAGTACAGCTTCAGCTTAGTCAAGGATGAAGAAAATAGCGTCTGGGTACCTAAAGTGACCGTCCGTACTCACGGTGTTGATCACGAGTATCCGCTGAGCGTGGATCTGCTTAACTCGAAGGAATACGCCAAGCTGGCTGATTTGTCTGAAGCACTGAATGAGCTGCTCGACGAATCGGCTTATGTTCAGCGTGGCGAGCGCAAGCAGCCGGTGGTGAGCTTTAAGGAAGCACTGGATTGGCTGATCAAGGAATCGCGCCGTGGCCTGTCGCTACAGCGATACAAAGGTCTGGGTGAGATGAACCCTGAGCAGCTATGGGAGACCACGATGGATCCTGAATCTCGCCGTATGATGCAGGTTACCATCAACGATGCAGTAGCGGCCGATGAGCTGTTCACGACTTTGATGGGTGATCAGGTTGAGCCTCGCCGTCATTTCATCGAAGAAAATGCCCTGAACGCAAACTTGGACGTATAAGTCTGAGTTGCATCAAGTTTGCAGATAAAACGCCGCACACAGTGCGGCGTTTTTTTTATTGAGGGGTAGGGTGAAAATTTTTTTGTCCAGGGGCTTGGAATTTGTTTCCTGCATCCCTATATCTAGTAATGAAGAGCAAGGTGCCGCAATGCGGGCCGGCGTTGGTCTTGTCCCAAAGGGGAAAGCCGCTTCACCTATCACATCGTTATATATATTGCTTCAAAGAAGGATAATGTTATGCGTAACCTAGATTTCACTCCTCTATACCGTTCTGCTATTGGCTTTGACCGTTTGTTCAACCAAATGGAGAAGTCAGCCGCTAACAATAATGCCGGTTACCCTCCGTACAATATTGAGCAGCAGGATGAGAACCACTACCGCATCACGATGGCCGTTGCCGGGTTCGGCGAAGAGCAGCTGGATATCACCCAGCAGCAGAACAAACTGATAGTCCGTGGTACCCGCGAAGCTAAAGACGATGCATCACGCCAATACCTGTACCAGGGCATTGCCGAGCGTGACTTCGAGCGCAAGTTCCAGTTGGCTGATTACGTCAAGGTGATTGGTGCTGAGATGGAACACGGTTTGCTTCATATCGATCTTGAGCGAGAAATCCCAGAAGCGGAGCAGCCGCGCAAGATTGCGATTAATGGTACTCGTTTGCTAGAAAGCGAGTAAGGCGAGTTTTAGACCCTGCCGATAGAGTAGTGAAAGCCAGCATCTGCTGGCTTTTTTTATTGCTGTTTTGGGGGGTATCGGAGGTTTGTTTCACGTGAAACAAACCTCCGTGGCAGGGTTAGCCATGTTGGTAGGCCTTGCGGATCTCCTCGGCAATGATATCAATCCCTTTTTGCATTGCCTTATCATCTTGAACGTAGTTCATCCTCAGGCACTCATGGCGGTGCGGCCATTCGCCTTCCAGGCCAATGAAGAAGTATTCGCCCGGGACAATGAGGACCCCGCGGGCCTTGAGACGTTGGTATAGATCCAAGGTTGTGATAGGAAGCCCGTCAAACCAGAGCCACAGGAAAATAGCACCTTCGGGTTTGTGGATCCGAAACCGTGGGTCGGGGATGGCTTGGCGGAGCATCTCGACAGCTCGCGCTGCCTTGTCCTTGTAGAACGGCTTGATGACGTCTTCACTCAGCGGGATAAGATCACCTTGTTTAATCATCTTGTGTGCCAGCGCCGGGCCGATGCTGCCGGGGGCGAGGCTCAGAACCCCGTTCATGTTAGCGATTGCCGTGGTGATAGCCTCATTGGCGACGACTATCCCGCAGCGCGCGCCGGGCAGACCGAGTTTGGACAGGCTAAGGCAAAGCACGGTATTGGGGTTCCAGTTGATTTTGACGTCTTCGAAAATGATGTCTGGGAAGGGCATACCATAGGCATTGTCGATGATGAGCGGGATCCCATGCTGATGTGCGAGCTGGTCGAGGTGGGCCATCTCGGCGTTGGTCAGGACATTGCCGGTTGGGTTGGTCGGTCGCGAAGCGCAAATGGCTCCGATATTTTCGTCGATGAGCAGTTGTGTGAAATCGACATGGTATTTGAACATCTGGTTGTCGAGCAGGGTAATGGCGGGCTTGTACGAGACAAACATGTCTTCGCATAGCCCGGAATCACCATAACCTATATATTCCGGTGATAGCGGCAGCAGGATTTTCTTTTTCTTTCCGTCAGGGAATTCACCGGCCAGTAGATTGAATAGGTTGAAGAAGGCGCTTTGGCTACCGTTGGTCAGCGCGATATTGCGGGCTGAAATTCCCCAGCCGTATCGGGCATTGAGCAAATCGGTCAGAGCATTGATAAAGGTGTTTTTCCCTTGTGGTCCGTCATAATTGGTCAAGGCAGCAGTCAGTTCGCCGGAGGCTGCCATTTGGGCGCAAAGCTGGTTGAAATAGGCGACCATGGCGGGGATCTGGGCGGGGTTCCCGCCTCCTAGCATAATGGCATCGGGATTGCGGAGCCCGTCATTGAGATCATCCATTAGCTGGGTGATCCCGGAATAACGGGCAAATTTGTCGCCAAAGGTAGAAAACTCCATGTACTGTTGACCTCGGTGTGCTGTCTGATTTGTATGCGATGTGGTTGTTGTTTATGTTGTGTTTGGCTCAACATACCTCAACCTCGATCTGAGCGAAAGCCCTTGCTGTGTATTGCTCTGGCTAATCTCACCGGATGAAAGGGATATCTTTTAGTGTAGTGTGGCTGGTGGGAAGCGAGAGGGAGGTTATATGCTGATTGCCAAGGGGGGATGTTTCACGTGAAACGGCCGCATAGAAAAAACCCCGGCAGGGCCGGGGTTGGATAATTGTTTTTGGGCGATTATTTCTGCAGAAGAGAAATATCGGCCACCTTCAGGAACTCGTTACGCAGTAGGTTTAGCATCGTCAGACGGTTCACTTTTAGTTGTTCGTCATCGGCCATAACCATTACGTTATCGAAGAAGGCATCGACAGCTTCACGCAGGGTGGCCAGCTCAGACAATGCCTGCTGGTAGTCACCGTTGGCAAATACTGGAGCTAGCGTTGCCAGCATCGCATCGATATCTTTTGCCAGTGCCTGCTCTGCGTCTTCAACCAACAACTCGTGGTTGATGGTGTCAGCTAGCTCGCCGTCAAATTTGGCAAGGATGTTGCCAACGCGCTTGTTCGCTGCGGCCAGAGACTCGGCTGCATCAAGGGCGCGGAAGTGGCTAACCGCTTTAACGCGTTTGTCGAAGTCTGCAGGTTTGGTTGGGTGGCGAGCCAATACGGCTTGGATCGCGTCAACACTGTGACCTTCGTCCTGGTACCAAGCGCGGAAGCGGCCTAGCATGAATTCCAGTACATCTTCCTGAACATCGGCATTGCTTAGCTTGTCGGCCAGTAGTTCGTGTGCCTTGGCGATCAGGTCAACAAGGTCAAGATCGTAGCCTTTCTCAACGATGATACGTAGAACACCTAGGGCTGCACGGCGAAGGGCGAACGGGTCGCTGCCTTTTGGTGCCTGGCCAATACCGAAGATACCCACCAAGGTATCTAACTTGTCTGCCATAGCAACAGCGGCAGAAACATCGGTGCTTGGTAGCTCGTCACCGGCAAAACGAGGCATGTACTGCTCGTTCAGTGCCAGTGCCACTTCCTCTGCTTCACCGTCATGGCGAGCGTAGTGCATGCCCATTACGCCTTGGGTATCGGTAAATTCGAATACCATCGACGTCATCAGGTCACACTTGGACAGTAGGCCGGCACGCTCTGCGTGCTCAACGTTGGCACCGATCTGCTGGGCGATGTAGCCAGACAGCGCGGTGATGCGGTCTGTCTTGTCGCGCAGGGTACCCAGTTGCTTCTGGAACAGGACACTGTCAAGTTCAGTCAGGCGCTCAACCAGAGGGCGCTTGCGGTCTGTGTTGAAGAAGAACTCGGCATCAGCCAGACGAGGGCGGACAACCTTCTCGTTACCGGCGATGATCTGGCTTGGGTCCTTCGAGATGATGTTCGATACGAAGATGAACTTAGGCAGTAGCTTGCCGTTATCGTCGTAGATTGGGAAGTACTTCTGGTCACCCTTCATGGTGTAAACAAGGGCTTCTGAAGGTACCTTCAGGAACTCTTCCTCGAACGACGCGGTTAGGACAACCGGCCACTCAACCAGTGATGTCACTTCTTCTAGCAGGTCGTCTTCAAGATCGGCATTACCGCCAACGATTTCGGCTGCTTTCTGTGCGTCAGCTAGGATGATAGCTTTACGTGCGTCGTAATCAGCCATTACCATGCCGCGCTCTTCAAGTAGAGCAGGGTATTGGTCTGCATGGTCGATAGTGAATTCAGCTTCGCCCATGAAGCGGTGACCGCGAACGGTTCGGCCAGATTCTACGCCCAGGATAGTGCCCGCGATCAGCTCGTCACCCAACAGCATAGTCAGGGTTTTCACCGGACGGATGAACTGGGTGTCTTTGTCGCCCCAGCGCATTGGCTTAGGGATAGGCAACTTTGCAAGAGCCGCTGCTGCGAGTTCAGGGAGCAGTGTTTGGACCGGTTGGCCTTTGACTTCCTGCTTGTACAGTAGCCATTCGCCCTTGTCGGTCACCATGCGCTCGGCTTGATCGACGGTGATACCGTTGCCACGTGCCCAGCCTTCGGCAGCCTTGGTTGGGTTGCCGTCAGCATCGAATGCTGAAGCAACCGCCGGGCCACGCTTCTCAACGACTTTGTCTGGTTGGCCGGCAGCCAGTGCAGTGACTTTCAGTGCTAGGCGGCGAGGTGCGGCAAACCACTTGATGCTCTGGAAGGCAAGATCGGCACCGTTAAGCTCGGCTTCAAAGTTCTCGGCAAATGCTTCTGCCAGAGTACGAAGGGCTTTTGGTGGTAGCTCTTCGGTACCTAGTTCGATTAGGAAATTCTTGTCGCTCATGCCGATCCCTTATTTGTTAGTTTTGCACATCGGGAAGCCCAGTGCTTCGCGTGAAGCATAGTAGGCTTCAGCAACCTGTTTGGTTAGGTTGCGGATACGCAGGATGTAACGCTGGCGCTCGGTAACCGAGATTGCCTTGCGGGCATCTAGCAGGTTGAAGGCATGACCGGCCTTGAGGATACGCTCGTAGGCAGGTAGCGGCAGTGGGGTCTCAAGCGCTAGCAGTGACTGGCACTCTTTCTCGCACTGATCGAAGAACGTGAACAGGAAGTCTACGTCAGCATGCTCGAAGTTGTAGGTCGATTGTTCCACCTCGTTCTGGTGGAAGATGTCGCCGTAGGTCACTTTGCCTAGCGGGCCGTCGGTCCATACTAGGTCATAGACAGAATCAACGCCCTGGATGTACATCGCCAGACGCTCGATACCGTAAGTGATTTCGCCGGTGACAGGCTTGCACTCAAGGCCGCCTACCTGCTGGAAGTAAGTAAACTGGGTTACTTCCATACCGTTTAGCCACACTTCCCAGCCTAGACCCCAGGCACCCAGTGTCGGGTTTTCCCAGTTGTCTTCAACAAAGCGGATGTCGTGAATTTGAGTATCGATACCCAGTGCTTCCAGCGAACCCAGGTAAAGTTCCTGGATATTGTCAGGTGATGGCTTGATGATCACCTGGAACTGGTAGTAGTGCTGAAGGCGGTTTGGGTTTTCGCCGTAGCGGCCGTCGGTAGGACGGCGAGATGGCTGTACATACGCCGCTGCAATAGGTTCTGGACCCAGAGCACGAAGACATGTCATTGGGTGAGAGGTACCTGCGCCCACTTCCATGTCGAGAGGTTGCACAATGGTACAACCTTGTTGGCCCCAGTAATCCTGCAGCGCGAGGATCATGCCCTGAAAGGTTTTAATATCGAATTTCTGCATTGTCAGCTTCGCGTGTTAAATGGATTAAGAGATAAAAAGTAACAATCCAGTATACCTCGCCAGCCCTTGCCCTAGTAGAGTCAGTGACTATTTTTTGCCCATCCATGCTGAATTTGTTTAAATTAGTTGGGATTGCCGCGTAACGGATATCGGCATGTATACATTTTTTACATTGTTCTGATATTCAGAAGTGGTAAATCGCTACACTTATTCGATAAGCATAAATCGTACACTGTACAGTTAATTAGTCTGTGAGGCGGCAGTTGCCGCCATTGATGGGAAACGGATATGGAATTGATGTGTTTGGGCCATTCTGGCAAATGGGTGAGAAACATTGTGTTTGCATCTTTGACTGCAATGGCGGCGAGCGGGTGCTCAACGACAAACCCGTATACGGGTGAAGAGCAGACGGCCAAGGCGACGGGCGGTGCGCTGATTGGCGCATTGGCTGGCGCGGCAATCGGCGTGGCATCGTCGAGCAAGAGTGATCGCGGCAAGGGTGCGTTGATTGGCGCAGCATCGGGTGCGGCACTGGGCGGTGGTATCGGCTATTACATGGATGTGCAGGAAGCTGAATTGCGCAAGCAACTCCAGTCGACGGGGATCAGCGTAACTCGCGATGGCGACAACATCATTCTGAATATGCCCAATTCGATCACCTTCGGGGTAGACCAAACGGATCTCAGCGTTCAGGCTAAGCGTGCTTTGTACAATGTTGCCCTAGTGGCAAAAGAGTACAACAAGACTATGTTGAACGTATACGGCTTTACCGATAGCACCGGCTCTGCATCATACAACCTGCGCTTGTCTCAGGTTCGTGCGAGCGAGGTGAGCAATCAGTTGATGCGTGATGGGGTCAAGAGCAACCGTCTTGTAACTAAAGGCATGGGCGAAGCCCATCCTATCGCGACGAATAGCTCTGAGCAGGGGCGTTCGCAAAACCGACGGGTTGAAATTGTGCTTTCGCCATTGTCTTAATCCTATGTGTTGCGGGCTATATCCCAGCTTATGAAAAGGAGCCTCAGGGCTCCTTTTTTTGATCTTGAATCCACAGGGCTAGATCCGTACAATCGGCGTTCCTTTGGGGAGTAGCCTCTTGCTCTGGCAAGACGGGTGTCAACATAATTGAAGCAAAATCTTCATGGCATTCGTGACCAACCCGTGCCGGGCTGGTTTGGCAAGACCATAGGTAAACCAGCATGAACCGGGGTGGGGCGTGCGCGTTTACTTGTGGCTAAAATAATATCCCTGCCCCGAAGAGCATGTCGTGAGTATTTTAGCTATATCCATTACCTCTGTCGCTTTGGCCGAAATTGGCGACAAGACCCAGTTGTTATCCCTGCTGCTTGCCAGCCGTTATCGCAAACCTGTACCTATCATCGCTGCTATTTTCTTGGCGACAATTGCCAATCATGCACTGGCTGCTTGGCTTGGTGTGGTTGTTGCCGACTACTTAACCCCCGATATCCTCAAATGGGTATTGGTGGTGTCGTTTGTCGCGATGGCCGGCTGGATCCTGATCCCTGATAAGCTTGATGACGATGAATCTATCTCCAACCGCGGGCCTTTTATTGCCAGTTTTATTGCTTTCTTTGTGGCTGAGATTGGAGACAAGACCCAGGTTGCGACCACTATGTTGGGGGCGAAGTACCATGATGGCTTGATGTGGGTCGTGTTGGGGACGACAATCGGGATGTTGTTGGCGAATGTCCCGGTCGTGCTGATTGGAAAATTGTCTGCCGAGCGGATGCCGCTTGCGCTGATCCGTAAAATTACGGCGGCATTGTTCGTTGGTCTGGCAGTTGCGGCAGCCATTGGAATGTAGGTATCGAGGCTGTGATTGTTTCACGTGGAACATCGGCCAATGATATTGAAATGACAGCAATATAAAGTGTGACAATCACGGCAGCGTGGGGGGGATGACCGTGCTATGTTGGAAACAGTTCCGGCAAGCGGAGGTTGAGGAGGGGGTATGGATCGTTTTCTTGCAATATCACCACGCAGCCAATTTTGGTTGTTCAATTTTGCTTTGGCACTCAATATTTTGGGTATGGTACTAACGGATATGTGGTTACCAATGGTGGTCGGGGCGATTGTAACGACTTACTTGTCGGTGGATGCCTTGGTACGTTTGCGCTATATCCAGCCATTGAAGAAAGAGATCCGTGAACTTCGCCATGAGCTGGATCTTGCCCGCCGCCAGTTGAGGGACAGCCAAGACTGATGTCGTAAGGGTCAATATTTATAAAAAAGCCGCTCACAATGAGCGGCTTTTTTAATTGCTTCCCTTTTTGATCAGGTAGCGGTATGGCAGGGTGTCGGTATCGGCCGCCACCAGTGTATGGTCCATAAAGCGGCAAAAGCTCGGGATATCCCGGGTTGTCGATGGGTCATCTGCGGTGATCAGCAGGGTTTCACCCTCCGCCATCTTCCTGACTGTTTTCCTTACCATCATTACCGGTTCTGGGCAGCGTAGCCCTTGTGCTTCTAGACAGTGGGTTGGATTGTCGAATTCTGCAGTCATAATCATTACATCTTGCTGTGAGGGTATCGATGATACTGATGGGCAAGAATTAATCAATAAGGGTTGGCAAATCCCAATAAAAGGTGTAACTTGGTTAACATCTTGTTAACGTTTGTCTTCTAAGGATCAGGAGGACCTATGCTGACTCAGACGGATCGCCTCACCATATACAGTGTGCTGTGCTTCATTACGTTTTGTTCGCTGATGCTGCGCGCCCCTAATGATACGAGTTTGTTTGCCCTTGGCGGGCTCATCTCTGCCGCTTTTGGTCTCTGGTTTGAGCTAACTAACTCACCAGAACTTGAAGAAGAAAGCGACAGCTAGCAGTTACCCATCTATATCCTCCCAGTTTTCTTGGGCTTCTCCCGCTGTTAGGCGGGCTTTTTTTTATTGGGCGCGACATAATTGGCTGGGTAAGAGAAGTAGTGGTGTAAGCAAGCCGATATCAGATAGGAGCCCTATGGAGCTGGAAGATGTGTACCGCCGTGATTTGAATTTGTTGGTAGCCCTTAAGGTGCTGCTCGAGGAAGGCAGTGTCAGCAGAGCGGCGGTGAGGCTGAACCTCAGCCAGTCGGCGATGAGCCGGGTGCTGGGTCGCCTGCGTAGTCTTGTTGGCGATCCGTTGTTTACCCGTCAGGGGCAGCACCTGTTGCCGACCCAGCGAGCACTGGAGCTTAGCGAGCAACTCGATGCCCCGCTGGAGGCTATGCGTACACTGTTGACGCCGGTAAACTTCCGTCCCGAGGATTGCGATCAGCGGTTTGTCATCGCAACCACCGATTATGCGATGCAGACTATCTTGCCGTTTGCCTTGCCGCGGATCTACAGCGAGGCACCGCGTATCTCGCTCGAGTTCTCGCCGCTCCAGCATGATAATATGCCCAATCAACTGACCGCTGGCGGGTGCGATATGGCACTGTGTCGACCGACTGGCCCAGTTGAGCCACTGTGCAGTGATTATCTGGGGCCGGTTAGTGTATTTTGCCTGCTGTCGCGTAAACATCCGCTGGCCAATGCCGATCTGACATTGGATGATTACCTGACCTATCCCCATGCGATGATTGCCATCAGCGATGGGGTGAAGGCGCTGATTGACGATGCTTTGAGGGGGTATCCATCGCGGTGGATGGCACTGCGGGCCTACCATTTGGAAGCGGCGCTGGCTATTGTCGAGTCGATGCCGTTGATTATTACGGTGCCGGCGGATTTGGCTTATCTGGTGGCCGACAGGCATGACTTGGTGATCAAGCCCTTGCCGTTCGAGTTTAAGCCGTTCGAGTATTCGCTGATCTGGCACCCGCGTTGTGAGCATTCGGCGCCGCAGATCTGGTTGCGTCAATTGATCAAGGAAGAGTGCGGCAAGCTGATCAACCAGCGTATCCGCGATATGGGGTTGGGAGAGTGATAGGGAGTATTTTTGAGGGGCCGCCGCGATAAAAAAGGCCTGCACAGGGCAGGCCAAAAAGGTAGTCAGGTGTTGTGTTTAGTTATAGTTTAATCACAACACGGCCAGTGATCTGGCCATTGGTAATCGCATCGGCACACTCAATAACCTGCTCCAGGTTTACCTCGCGGCAGGCTTGCTCGAAGTATGAGGCTGGTAGTAGCTCAGCCAGTCGCTGCCAGGCTTTCTGGCGCTTCTCGTATGGGCACATCACTGAATCGATGCCCAGCAATTTTACATTGCGCAGGATGAAAGGCATGACGGTAGTTGGCAGGTCGAAACCGCCAGCTAGGCCGCACGCGGCTACTGCGCCGTCGTAGTCGATCTGTGCCAGCACTTTGGCCAGCACCTTGCTGCCAACGGTATCAACAGCACCTGCCCAGAGCTGCTTTTCCAGTGGGCGAGCCGGTTCTTCCAGCTCACTGCGCTCGACGATGCGGCTTGCGCCAAGGGCTTTTAGCAGTTCGCCATTTTCACTGGCACGGCCGGTTACGGCAGCAACAGTGTAGCCAAGTTGGGAAAGCAGGGTGACAGCAACCGAGCCAACACCGCCGCTTGCGCCTGTTACTAGAATTTCCCCTGCTTCTGGTTTGACGCCAGCATCAACCAGAGCCTGCACACATAGCATTGCCGTGATACCCGCCGTACCGATCATCATCGACTGCTTACCATCAATGCCTTGTGGTAGCGGAACCAGCCAGTCTGCTTTTAGTCGGGCACGTTCGGACATCCCGCCCCAATGGCCTTCACCCACGCCCCAGCCAGTCAGGATAACTTTGTCACCAGCTTGGTAGCGTTCATCAGCTGATTCCAGCACGGTACCGGTCAGGTCGATACCTGGCACCATTGGGAAGTGGCGGGCAATTTTGCCCTTGCCGGTAATCGCCAGGCCATCTTTGTAGTTCAGGGAAGAGTAGTCGACATCGATTAGGACATCGCCTTCTGGCAGCTGGCTTTCATCAAGCTGCTCGATAGTCGCGATAGTTTTTTTCTCTTCTTGGTTCAGTACCAGTGCCTTAAACATAATGATGCTCCGAAATAAACAAGCGTCTGAATTAGCGTGGTTTAGAGTGTAGACCTGAAACAAGTATGAATAAAATGAATCTTTGTCATTTTATCTATGTGTATGACGCATAAGAGACTATGAATAAAGAAGCCCGCCGAAGCGGGCTGGTCGGTCTAGCGTTGATCAGGGGCGTTCGAAGACGGTGGCGATACCTTGGCCAAGGCCGATACACATGGTGGCCAGGCCGAATTCGGTATCTTGTTGCTCCATCAAATTGATCAGCGTGGTGGCGATCCGAGCTCCCGAGCAACCCAGCGGGTGGCCGAGGGCAATTGCCCCGCCGTTGAGGTTGACCTTCTCGTCGAGGTGATCAAGTAGGCCGAGATCCTTGGCACAAGGCAACGACTGGGCGGCAAAGGCCTCGTTGAGTTCGATTAAACCAATATCGCCCATTGTCAGCCCGGCCCGCTTGAGGGCTTTTTGGCTGGCTGGGACAGGGCCATAGCCCATGATAGAGGGATCACAGCCGGCAATAGCCATCGACTTGATACGGGCACGTATGGTCAGCCCCAGTTCCTTGGCACGGCTCTCGCTCATGACCAGCATGGCCGAAGCGCCGTCGGACAGCGCCGATGACGAGCCGGCTGTGACGGTGCCGTTGGCCGGATCGAACACCGGCCTTAGCGCCGACAGTGATTCGGTAGTGGTATCCGGGCGGATCACCTCGTCGTGGATTAATTGGATCAGGCGACCTTCGCTGTCATGTCCTTCTGTTGGTAGGATTTCGTGGCTGAAACGGCCTTCGACGGTGGCGGCATGGGCGCGTTGATGCGAGCGGGCGGCAAAGGCATCTTGTAGTTCACGGCTGATCCCGTGCATCCTGCCCAGCATCTCGGCGGTAAGTCCCATCATGCCTGCGGCTTTGGCGACGGATTTCGACAGCCCAGGGTGGAAGTCGACCCCGTGGTTCATTGGGACGTGGCCCATATGTTCGACACCGCCCACGAGGCAGGTTTCTGCATCCCCGACCATAATTGCGCGGGCGGCATCGTGCAGCGCCTGCATCGATGATCCGCAAAGCCGGTTGACCGTGGTGGCCCCGATGGTATGCGGCAGCCCGGCAAGCAGGGCTGCATTACGGCCGATATTGAAGCCTTGCTCAAGGGTTTGCTGGACACAGCCCCAGTAGATATCTTCGATATTGTTGGGATCGAGCTGCGGGTTTCTGGCCATTAGCCCCTTCATCAGGTGGGCGGAGAGATCCTCTGCGCGGACATGGCGGTAGGCGCCGCCTTTCGAGCGGCCCATCGGGGTCCGGATACAATCAACAATGACTACGTTATTCATTTCTTATTTCCTTATCCTTGAAACCACAGGTTCACGCACATGAGGCGGCTGGGTAGTAGCTCTCGCCTTGGGCGGCCTTTTCCCTTAATCCCGCAGGGATCTGGTAGATTTCCCCGAGATGGGCATAGCTGTCGGCCATCGCGACGTAGTTGGCTAGTCCTAGAGTGTCTAGGTAGCGGAAGACCCCGCCGCGGAACGGAGGGAAGCCAAGGCCATACACTAGAGCCATGTCGGCTTCTGCCGGGCTGGCGATGATCCCTTCCTCTAGGCAGCGGACCACCTCGTTGATCATGGGGACCATCATTCGGGCAATGATGGTTTCGGCATCGTATTGACCGGACTGGTTGGCCACCGGGGCCAGCAGTTCGCCCACGCTCGGATCGGCCGCTTTTTTCGGTTTGCCTTTGCGGTCAATGCTGTAGGTGTAAAAACCGTTGCCGTTCTTCTGGCCGTAGCGCTGGCTCTCGAACATCACGTCGACAGCGTCGCGGTAATCCTTGGCCATCCGCGATGGGAACCCTTCGGCCATAACGGCCTGGGCATGGTGGGCGGTATCGATACCGACAACATCGAGCAGGTAGGCCGGGCCCATGGGCCAGCCAAATTGTTTTTCCATGACTTTGTCGATATCGGTAAAGTTGGCGCCGTCGCGCAATAACATGCTGAAGCCGGCAAAGTAGGGGAACAGAACCCGGTTGACGAAGAATCCCGGGCAGTCATTGACCACAATCGGTGATTTGCCCATCTTGGCGGCGTAGGCGACGACGCGGTTGATGGTGTCGTCGGAGGTCTGTTTGCCCCGGATGATCTCTACCAATGGCATCCGGTGAACGGGGTTGAAAAAATGCATGCCGCAGAAGTTCTCTGGGCGCTCGAGTCCGGCGGCGAGCAGGTTGATTGGAATGGTGGAGGTGTTGGAGGCCAATATGGTGCTGTTGCTGACTTGCTGCTCGACTTCGCGTAGGACGGTAGCTTTGACTTTCGGGTTCTCGACAACTGCCTCGACCACGATGTCGGCCTGCTCTGCCCCGGTATAATGAAGGCTGGGGGTGATCCCGCTAAGGATGTTGGCCATTTTCAGCCCGTCTATGCGACCGCGCTCGAGCTGTTTGTTGAGGAGCTTGGCAGCTTCGCCCATCCCGAGATCAAGTGATGCCTGGGCGATATCCTTCATCAGTACCGGCGTCCCTTTGAGGGCTGACTGGTAGGCAATCCCTCCCCCCATGATCCCGGCGCCCAGTACCATTGCTCGCTCGGTAGGTTGTCCGCTCTTACCGGCTTTCTTGGCCAGCCCCTTGATGTATTGGTCATTGAGGAAAAGCCCAACTAGGGCCTTGGCGACATCGGTTTTTGCGAGGCTGACAAAGTGGCTGTTCTCGATGGCCAAGGCTTCGTCACGTCCACAGTGCGCTGCTTCGGCTATGGTCTGGACCGCTGTGATAGGGGCTGGGTAGTGGGGGCCTGCCACTTTGCTAACCATTGCCTTGGCGGTGGTGAAGCTCATCGTGGCCTCGGTTCTGTTTAGTCCCAGCGGGGCTTTTTTCTGGGCTCTGCGAGATTGCCAGTCGAGCCTGCCGGTAATGGCATCGTTGATCATGGCTATGGCGGCAGTGCGTAGTTGATCCGGAGCTACTACGGCATCAACCAAGCCCAGCTTGAGGGCATCGACGGCTTTTTTATCCTTGCCCGCTGTGATGATTTCCATTGCGGAGTCTGCCCCGATCAAACGTGGTAGGCGAACTGTGCCGCCAAAGCCCGGCATGATCCCCAGTTTGGTTTCGGGTAAGCCGATACGGGCTGTGGTATCGGCCAGTCGGAAGTCTGTGGCCAGAACGCATTCGCAGCCGCCCCCGAGGGCATGGCCGTTGATTGCCGTTAGGGTTGGGACCGGGAGATCCTCGAGCTTGTTGAAGATATCGTTGGCGTAGGTTAGCCAGCGGGAGAGTTCTTCGGCGGGCTGGGCGAACAGGCCGAGGAACTCGGTGATGTCGGCTCCGACAATGAAGGCGTCCTTGGCGGATGTCAGGATCAGGCCTTGTAATTCGCTTTCATGGTACAGGGCGTTGATTGCTTCGTTGAAACTTTCCAGGGTCTTGGTATCGAATTTGTTAACGGCGCCGGTAGCATTGAGGCACAGCTCCGCGATGCCGTCATCCAGATAGCGGACGGTTAGGGTTTCACCTTGGTAAATCATGTTCTCTCTCCATGAATTCCGGTCTTTGCCGGATCTGATTTAACTGGTTTGACCTGTTAGCAGGTTAAATTATAGTCTGAACCCGAGATGAAACGAATACAATACCTATTTTAAACATTTGTTTAACTTTTTTGTGTGTGGTTGGTATTAAAAATGCAAGGTGGAATGCATAAATTTGCGAGCTGATAAAGGTTTTTTGTTCTGTATTTCAATGTATTGGCTGTTTTGGGATGTGGCTCGAAGGGATCGGGGGGGGCACTGGTAATTTCATTATCAGCGATCGTTAATGGGGGGAGCCACGGTATGGGGCTGTGGCTTATCCATTCGAAGGATCGAGAGATATGAATATAAAGCTGACACTCGTTTCGGCGGCTTTGGCAGCAGCCTTGGTTCCTGCGGTGGGCCAGGCGGTGATGATGAAACCCGAGCCTGTCCATGTGCCCGGTATTGACCTTAGCTGGGTGCCGGATCTCCCGCCAGGTGACCCTCTGTTTGTTCACCAGTGGCATATGCGCAATACCGGCCAGACGGCTTTTTCGAAATCCGCGGGGACGCCGGGTCAGGACATGAATTTGTGGCTGACCCATCTTTTGGGAATCCATGGTGTTGGTGTCAATGTGGCCATCATTGATGATGGGCTGGAAATCGCTCATCCGGATTTGGCGGGCAATATCCGGCCGGGCTCCCGGGACTTGGTCAACGGCGATGATGACCCAACACCGGATAATCCGACAGATACTCATGGGACCTCAGTAGCGGGCTTAGCGGCGGCGGTAGGCTGGAACGGTATCGGTGGCCGAGGAGTCGCACCGCGGGCCGGGCTCAAAGGTTATAATTGGCTCAAGAGCCAGTCGGTTGAAGGTTGGTTGATGGCGCACGGGACAACGGAGCGGACCCGGGACGTACGGGTGTTCAACCAAAGCTATGGTTATGGGGTTATTTACCCGTTGGCCTATGATTTGGCCAATGATGCAAAATTAGCACTTGAAGAGCAGGTCTATGAGCAGGTGACCCGAGAGTCCCATCAGGGGCGGGGTAGCGTGTTTGTGAAGTCGGCGGGAAACAACTATGAGTACTTCCGCGCATGGTTAGGGACGGCATTCGGGGCGGCCTATGTGTTGCCGGGGGATTTTTTCGACGCTAACCGAGAGGGGCCTGCGAATAATGGCTTGCCGATGCAAGATAGCAACCTGACACCGACGAACGCCAGTTATTGGAATTTGACCGTGTCGTCATTGGATGCCCACGGTAAGCGTGCATCGTACAGTAGTGTTGGGGCCAATGTGTTTGTATCTGCACCGGGTGGTGAATACGGCGTCGACTCGCCGGCGATGGTGACAACAGATCTTACGGGGTGTGAGGCTGGCATGAATACAGCCACTCATACCGGAAATACGCTGCATGGTGGTACGGCCCTCGATCCGAATTGTGATTTTCGCGGTACGATGAATGGTACCTCATCGTCGGCCCCCAATACCTCAGGCGCTATAGCGCTGATCATGTCGGCTAATCCGGCCCTGAATTGGCGTGATATTCGTCATATATTGGCCTCAACGGCAACCAAAACGGATCCTGCTAACATGGGCGTGCCGCTGGCATTTACTCAGTCTTCTGGCGATCTTGCCACATATGATGCCATCCCGGGCTGGCAGACCAATGCCGCAGGTTATGATTTCCATAATTTCTATGGCTTTGGCCGAGTGAATATCGACTCGGCGGTCATGATGGCAATGCACTATAACGACCCGCTACCGCCACTTACGATTACGGATTGGATGACAACCAGAGCTGATAGGACGATTCCTGATGCAGATATTTCTGGTACCAGCTCGGCTGTTCAGCTTGATCATGACTTTGTGGTCGAGAGTGTGCAGGTTAAGGTAAATATTGACCATCAGAGAATCAATGACCTTGCGATTGAGTTGGTTTCTCCGTCGGGTACCCGTAGTGTGTTGTTGTCCCCGCGAACTGGTTTGGTTAGCCAGTCATTGGAACCGGCTGTTACCGGTTTTAGCCAGCAGTTATTGCTGACTCACCATTTTTATGGTGAATCGTCTGAAGGCCAATGGAAGCTGGTGGTACGGGATACCAACCAGGAGGCGGCAAGTTGGTTTGCTTATTTTGATCCGCAGAATGTCTTTCCTGTCGGATTACCGAATAACACCCAGGATGGCATCTTGAAGTCATGGGATATTCGTTTCTTCGGACATGGGGAGGATTAATTATGAAGATAAGGATGCATGTAATACTGGCGGGGTGTTTGTTAGCTGCAGGCACAATGGTCGTATCGGCCCAGGCTGCGGTGAGCGATCTTTCTCCTTTGCCCGTTCAGCAGCAGTGGGTTGCAGTGGGTGATATAGCCATTGCGGGTGAGCGTTATACCAAGTTGCTGCCTGCTGACGAAAGAAGCACTATGCGGATGTTGCCGGCTCCTGTTGCAGAGCAAGGGGTCTTTGCTGGCGATAGACTGCTGTTGGCTGGTTCTGGTCTGGGACCGTCAAAAGTGAGTGGAGCGATAGTCATACGGCTGGACGTTGGGGTAAATGCTGCGCAATTGGCACAGGATAGTCAGCTGGAGCTTGTTTTTAGCCATGGTGATATGGTTTTGCTGAAAGCATTGGATGGACAAGATTTGTTGCCAGTTATTGAGACTCTTGAGCATGACGACCGGGTTCGCCAAGTACAATTGGAGTTGGTGGGGAACCTCAACAGGCCACAATGATACCGGGGTGATTGTTGATTGATAAGGGGGGCGTTGTTCCCCCCTTTTTTCTTATCTTTATCTTTCTATAAGTCTGACGTTGATGGATAAGGGTTGTGGTATTCTGTCGCGCTGTACGTTTTTTTGGCAATCTGAATAAGAGCGATATGACAGCAGCAGACCCCTATCAAGTCCCGGCAGAACCGGCGGTATTTGAAGAAGAGATCAAAAAAAGCCGCTTTATTACTTATCTGGCACATACTCCGTCGATTGAGGCAGCAAAGGCCTTTGTTCAGCATATCAAAGAGAAGCATTATGATGCCCGGCATAATTGTTGGGGATTCGTTGCTGGGCGGCCGGAGGATTCGATGAAGTGGGGGTTTAGTGATGATGGTGAGCCGTCAGGTACGGCTGGGAAACCCATCCTTGCGCAGCTTTCTGGTTCTGGCGTGGGGGAGATCACTGCAGTCGTTACCCGATATTCAGGTGGGATAAAACTGGGAACTGGCGGTTTGGTCAAAGCATATGGTGGTGGCGTACAGCAGGCCCTCGGTGTGCTGCAAACCAAAGAAAAGATTTTGACCACGGATCTAAAGCTGAGCTGTGAGTATAATCAGGTCTCACTGGTCGAAGCATTGCTGGCCGAGTTTGGTGGACAGCAGCAACATGCAGATTATGCCGATCGCGTTGCGATGGTGGTTTCTCTTGATTGCCGGAAGGCGGATGCCTTCAGGGCAACCCTGTTTAATCGAAGCGGTGGTCAAATCTCGGCAGTGGTCAATGTTGAAGCTTCGTCTTCATAACCCTGTGTTGTCTATATAAAGGATGAGAGCCAGATAAGGCTATGCAATTTCGTTCCATTATCAGGATTGTCGGGCTGCTGCTCGCGCTATTCAGTGTAACCATGCTGGCACCGGCATTGGTTGCGTTATTCTACCGTGACGGGGCGGGCTTCCCGTTCGTGGTGACTTTCATGTTGCTGTTTGCGGGCGGAGCCTTGCTATGGCTGCCTAATCGGCATTATCGCCGGGAGCTCAAAGCCCGCGACGGTTTTTTAATTGTAGTGTTGTTCTGGACGGTTATCGGCAGTGCCGGAGCAGTCCCCTTTATCCTCGCCAAGACCCCTGACTTGTCTGTGACTGACTCCTTTTTTGAATCATTTTCGGCACTGACAACCACCGGGGCGACGGTTATCGTTGGCCTTGACCATTTGCCCAAGGCGATCTTGTTCTATCGGCAGCTGTTGCAGTGGTTTGGCGGGATGGGGATCATCGTGCTGGCTGTGGCGATATTGCCGGTATTGGGTATCGGTGGGATGCAGCTGTACCGGGCTGAAATCCCTGGGCCGGTAAAGGACAGTAAGATGACGCCGCGTATTGCCGAAACCGCGAAGGTGCTGTGGTATATCTATTTGGCCCTGACGGTCAGTTGTGCCCTGGCTTTTTGGTTGGCTGGGATGTCAGTTTTTGATGCGATCTCTCACAGTTTTTCGACGGTGGCGATAGGCGGCTTCTCGACGCATGATGCTAGCATGGGCTATTTCAACAGCCCGACGATTAATATGATCACCGTTGTGTTCCTGTTGATATCTGCCTGTAATTTCTCGCTCCACTTTGCTGCTTTTGCTAATGGTGGGGTTCATTTGAAGACATACTGGCGTGATCCTGAGTTTCGGGCCTTTTTGGCATCACAGCTGATCTTATTGTTGATTTGCTATGGGATGTTGCTAAAGCATCACTCCTATGATTCGTATTTTGATGCTTTTGATCAGGCCCTGTTCCAGACGGTTTCGATATCTACCACGGCGGGCTTTACCACGACTAGCTTCTCTGAATGGCCGCTTTTCTTACCGGTACTACTGCTGTTTTCATCTTTCGTTGGTGGATGTGCTGGCTCGACGGGTGGTGGTATCAAGGTTATCCGGATGCTGCTGTTGATGCTTCAAGGGGTACGAGAACTTAAGCGTCTGGTTCATCCACGTGCTATTTATACGATTAAGATTGGTAATAAAGCGCTGCCACAGCGTGTGGTCGATGCGGTTTGGGGATTCTTCTCTGCGTACGCTTTGGTATTTGTTATCTGTATGCTGGCACTGATTGCTACAGGATTGGATGAGCTGACAGCGTTTTCCGCAGTGGCGGCGACCTTGAATAATCTTGGTCCGGGGCTGGGGCAGGTGGCTGTCCATTTTGGTGAAATTAATGACTCTGCCAAATGGGTACTGGTCATCGCTATGTTATTCGGCCGCCTTGAAGTGTTTACATTGTTGGTACTCTTTACACCGACATTTTGGCGTAATTAACAACAGATCTCCTGGAGGATGTTATGGAAAAAGTTTTGTTGCTGCATTCAAGCAGTGATGGCCAGACTGTCAAAATATTACGTCATATCGAAACGACGCTAGGTGGTGACTACCAGTGTGAATTGGTTGATTTGAACACATTACCTACGGTGGATTTTGCGGATTATGATCGGGTATTGGTCGGAGCTTCTATTCGTTACGGCCATCTAAATAAAAAGCTCTATCAGTTTATCGAGAGATACCGAGATGAGCTTGACCAGAATAAGGTGGGTTTTTTCTGCGTGAATCTTACGGCACGTAAGGAAGGTAAGAATACGCCGGAGACAAGCGTGTATATGAAAACGTTCTTGAAGAAGTCTCCATGGTGTCCAAAGTTGCAGGAAGTATTTGCTGGGGCATTACGCTATCCGCGGTATGGATGGTTTGATCGTGTCATGATTCAATTCATCATGCGTATCACTGGCGGGGAAACAGATACTAGCAAAGAAGTCGAATATACAGATTGGCAGAAAGTAGAGGCCTTTGCAGCCCGGTTTAAGCACTATTAATCGGCTGTTTTAATACTTCTGGCCGTTTTTTGCTCGAACGGTTGGTTTGTGGGAAATATTTTCCAATAGCCTCTTGCTAATGTGATCGAACGCTCTATAATGCGACCCCACTGACACGGAAAACGGCAGCTAAGGCAGCCAGTGAATACGGTGTCGGTACTGTTCTTTAACAATTTGACCATGCAATCTGTGTGGGCACTCGTGAAAAGATTTAGTCAAAAGATTTAAATCAGTGAACTGAGTGACCAAATCGGTAGTAATACCGGCACAGTCAATTTATCAGTAATCACTGAGCCGTTTCTTCGGAAACACCAAAACTTTAATTGAAGAGTTTGATCATGGCTCAGATTGAACGCTGGCGGCAGGCCTAACACATGCAAGTCGAGCGGTAACATTCCAAAAGCTTGCTTTTGGAGATGACGAGCGGCGGACGGGTGAGTAATGCCTGGGAACATGCCTTGGTGTGGGGGATAACCATTGGAAACGATGGCTAATACCGCATAACGTCTACGGACCAAAGAGGGGGACCTTCGGGCCTCTCGCGCCAAGATTGGCCCAGGTGGGATTAGCTAGTAGGTGGGGTAACGGCTCACCTAGGCGACGATCCCTAGCTGGTCTGAGAGGATGATCAGCCACACTGGAACTGAGACACGGTCCAGACTCCTACGGGAGGCAGCAGTGGGGAATATTGCACAATGGGGGAAACCCTGATGCAGCCATGCCGCGTGTGTGAAGAAGGCCTTCGGGTTGTAAAGCACTTTCAGTAGGGAGGAAGGCAGTGTCGTTAATAGCGGCATTGTTTGACGTTACCTACAGAAGAAGCACCGGCTAACTCCGTGCCAGCAGCCGCGGTAATACGGAGGGTGCGAGCGTTAATCGGAATTACTGGGCGTAAAGCGCATGCAGGCGGCTTGTTAAGCCAGATGTGAAAGCCCGGGGCTCAACCTCGGAATAGCATTTGGAACTGGCAGGCTAGAGTCTTGTAGAGGGGGGTAGAATTTCAGGTGTAGCGGTGAAATGCGTAGAGATCTGAAGGAATACCGGTGGCGAAGGCGGCCCCCTGGACAAAGACTGACGCTCAGATGCGAAAGCGTGGGGAGCAAACAGGATTAGATACCCTGGTAGTCCACGCCGTAAACGATGTCTACTTGGAGGCTGTTCCCTTGAGGAGTGGCTTTCGGAGCTAACGCGTTAAGTAGACCGCCTGGGGAGTACGGTCGCAAGATTAAAACTCAAATGAATTGACGGGGGCCCGCACAAGCGGTGGAGCATGTGGTTTAATTCGATGCAACGCGAAGAACCTTACCTACTCTTGACATCCAGAGAACTTAGCAGAGATGCTTTGGTGCCTTCGGGAACTCTGAGACAGGTGCTGCATGGCTGTCGTCAGCTCGTGTTGTGAAATGTTGGGTTAAGTCCCGCAACGAGCGCAACCCCTATCCTTGTTTGCCAGCGCGTAATGGCGGGAACTCCAGGGAGACTGCCGGTGATAAACCGGAGGAAGGTGGGGACGACGTCAAGTCATCATGGCCCTTACGAGTAGGGCTACACACGTGCTACAATGGCGTATACAGAGGGCGGCCAACCAGCGATGGTGAGCGAATCCCACAAAGTACGTCGTAGTCCGGATTGGAGTCTGCAACTCGACTCCATGAAGTCGGAATCGCTAGTAATCGTGGATCAGAATGCCACGGTGAATACGTTCCCGGGCCTTGTACACACCGCCCGTCACACCATGGGAGTGGGCTGCACCAGAAGTAGATAGCTTAACCTTCGGGAGGGCGTTTACCACGGTGTGGTTCATGACTGGGGTGAAGTCGTAACAAGGTAGCCCTAGGGGAACCTGGGGCTGGATCACCTCCTTAACGATATGACTGCGCTTTTGACGCAGTGTCCACACAGATTGCCTGGTGAAATGGTTTTGGAACAGGCAAGAGTGCTAATCAATAACACCCGTTATTGATTAACGCTTTTGCGTTATGCTCTTTAACAATCTGGAAAGCTGACTAGTAAATTCAATCGAACGATTGATTTATAGTTTCTACTCTAACGAGTAGGAACGAGTTCTCAAGCAACACACATTCAAGTGTCTTGGCTTTTGTCTCCGCTTTTTAAAAAAGTGGAATAAAAGAAGAGAAGTCCGGCAAAACAACGTCTATCACAACTCAGATAGACAACCTTGGTTGTTTGAACATACGAAACCTCTTGGGGTTGTATGGTTAAGTGACTAAGCGTACACGGTGGATGCCTGGGCAGTCAGAGGCGATGAAGGACGTACTAACTTGCGATAAGCCAAGACGAGGCAGTAAGAGCCACTCGAGTCTTGGATTTCCGAATGGGGAAACCCAGCTGCATAAGCAGTTATCTCAATGTGAATACATAGCATTGTGAGGCGAACCGGGGGAACTGAAACATCTAAGTACCCCGAGGAAAAGAAATCAACCGAGATTCCGGCAGTAGCGGCGAGCGAAACCGGATTAGCCCTTAAGTTGAATTGGCACTAGGCGAACACGCTGGAAAGCGTGGCGATACAGGGTGACAGCCCCGTAGCCGACGGTGCCTTTACAGTGAAATCGAGTAGGACGGGACACGTGTTATCCTGTCTGAACATGGGGGGACCATCCTCCAAGGCTAAATACTCCTGACTGACCGATAGTGAACCAGTACCGTGAGGGAAAGGCGAAAAGAACCCCTGTGAGGGGAGTGAAATAGAACCTGAAACCGTGTACGTACAAGCAGTAGGAGCAGGCTTCGTCCTGTGACTGCGTACCTTTTGTATAATGGGTCAGCGACTTAATTTTAGTAGCAAGGTTAACCGTATAGGGGAGCCGTAGGGAAACCGAGTCTTAACTGGGCGTTCAGTTGCTAGGATTAGACCCGAAACCGAGTGATCTAGCCATGGGCAGGTTGAAGGTGAGGTAACACTTACTGGAGGACCGAACCGACTAATGTTGAAAAATTAGCGGATGACTTGTGGCTAGGGGTGAAAGGCCAATCAAACTCGGAGATAGCTGGTTCTCCCCGAAAGCTATTTAGGTAGCGCCTCGGACGAATACTACTGGGGGTAGAGCACTGTTAAGGCTAGGGGGTCATCCCGACTTACCAACCCTTTGCAAACTCCGAATACCAGTAAGTACTATCCGGGAGACACACGGCGGGTGCTAACGTCCGTCGTGGAGAGGGAAACAACCCAGACCGCCAGCTAAGGTCCCAAAGTTATCGCTAAGTGGGAAACGATGTGGGAAGGCTCAGACAGCCAGGATGTTGGCTTAGAAGCAGCCATCATTTAAAGAAAGCGTAATAGCTCACTGGTCGAGTCGGCCTGCGCGGAAGATTTAACGGGGCTAAGCGATACACCGAAGCTGCGGCAATGCAATTTATTGTATTGGGTAGGGGAGCGTTCTGTAAGCCGCTGAAGGTGTCCTGTAAGGGGCGCTGGAGGTATCAGAAGTGCGAATGCTGACATGAGTAACGACAAAGGGGGTGAAAAACCTCCTCGCCGGAAGACCAAGGGTTCCTGTCCAACGTTAATCGGGGCAGGGTGAGTCGACCCCTAAGGCGAGGCCGAAAGGCGTAGTCGATGGGAAACGGGTTAATATTCCCGTACTTCTTGCTATTGCGATGGGGGGACGGAGAAGGCTAGGTGGGCCTGGCGACGGTTGTCCAGGTTCAAGTATGTAGGCTGATGGTTTAGGCAAATCCGGACCATCTCAAGGCTGAGATACGATGTCGAGGCACTACGGTGCTGAAGTCATTGATGCCATGCTTCCGGGAAAAGCCTCTAAGCTTCAGATAGCAAGGAATCGTACCCCAAACCGACACAGGTGGTCGGGTAGAGAATACCAAGGCGCTTGAGAGAACTCGGGTGAAGGAACTAGGCAAAATGGTACCGTAACTTCGGGAGAAGGTACGCTTCTGACGGTGAAGTCCCTCGCGGATGGAGCTATCGGAAGTCGCAGATACCAGGTGGCTGCAACTGTTTATTAAAAACACAGCACTGTGCAAAATCGAAAGATGACGTATACGGTGTGACGCCTGCCCGGTGCCGGAAGGTTAATTGATGGGGTTAGCGCAAGCGAAGCTCTTGATCGAAGCCCCGGTAAACGGCGGCCGTAACTATAACGGTCCTAAGGTAGCGAAATTCCTTGTCGGGTAAGTTCCGACCTGCACGAATGGCGTAATGATGGCCACGCTGTCTCCACCCGAGACTCAGTGAAATTGAAATCGCAGTGAAGATGCTGCGTACCCGCGGCTAGACGGAAAGACCCCGTGAACCTTTACTACAGCTTGGCACTGAACATTGACCCTACATGTGTAGGATAGGTGGGAGGCTTCGAAGCAGGTACGCCAGTATCTGTGGAGCCGTCCTTGAAATACCACCCTTGTAGTGTTGATGTTCTAACGTCGCCCCCTTATCGGGGGTACGGACAGTGCCTGGTGGGTAGTTTGACTGGGGCGGTCTCCTCCCAAAGAGTAACGGAGGAGCACGAAGGTGGGCTAATCACGGTCGGACATCGTGAGGTTAGTGCAATGGCATAAGCCCGCTTGACTGCGAGAATGACGGTTCGAGCAGGTGCGAAAGCAGGTCATAGTGATCCGGTGGTTCTGTATGGAAGGGCCATCGCTCAACGGATAAAAGGTACTCCGGGGATAACAGGCTGATACCGCCCAAGAGTTCATATCGACGGCGGTGTTTGGCACCTCGATGTCGGCTCATCACATCCTGGGGCTGAAGTCGGTCCCAAGGGTATGGCTGTTCGCCATTTAAAGTGGTACGCGAGCTGGGTTTAGAACGTCGTGAGACAGTTCGGTCCCTATCTGCCGTGGGCGCTGGATGATTGAGAGGGGCTGCTCCTAGTACGAGAGGACCGGAGTGGACGAACCTCTGGTGTTCGGGTTGTGTCGCCAGACGCATTGCCCGGTAGCTAAGTTCGGAATCGATAACCGCTGAAAGCATCTAAGCGGGAAGCGAGCCTCAAGATGAGTCATCCCTGATACTTTAAGTATCCTGAAGGGTTGTTGGAGACTACGACGTAGATAGGCAGGGTGTGTAAGCGCTGTGAGGCGTTGAGCTAACCTGTACTAATTGCCCGTGAGGCTTAACCATACAACACCCAAGGGGTTTTATCGGACTCCACGAGCACTTGAATGACAGTGCTTGAGATAACTAGTTGGACTTTCCCAGATTGCTATTTGCGGCCGAGAGGCGGCAGATAAACGAATTTGCTTGGCGACCATAGCGTTATGGACCCACCTGATCCCATGCCGAACTCAGCAGTGAAACGTAACAGCGCCGATGGTAGTGTGGGGCCTCCCCATGTGAGAGTAGGACATCGCCAGGCTCAAAATTTAGGAAGCCCGTTGGCTACAACGGGCTTTTCTTTCGCTCAGGCTGGTTGCAATGTGAGCGGAGTCAACAGAAGGTTTTCACTTTCTCGCCAACTGGCAAAAAAGATGAAAGTTTTGTCTTGACTGGATATCAGAAAAGCGTATTATACGCCACCTGACTTGCTGAAGCGCGATGTGCTAACGCATTGATAGTCAACGTTCTTTAACAATTTGACCATGCAATCTGTGTGGGCACTCGTGAAAAGATTTAGTCAAAAGATTTAAATCAGTGAGCTGAGTGACCAAATCGGTAGCAATACCGGCACAGTCAATTTATCAGTAATCACTGAGCCGTTTCTTCGGAAACACAAAAACTTTAATTGAAGAGTTTGATCATGGCTCAGATTGAACGCTGGCGGCAGGCCTAACACATGCAAGTCGAGCGGTAACATTCCAAAAGCTTGCTTTTGGAGATGACGAGCGGCGGACGGGTGAGTAATGCCTGGGAACATGCCTTGGTGTGGGGGATAACCATTGGAAACGATGGCTAATACCGCATAACGTCTACGGACCAAAGAGGGGGACCTTCGGGCCTCTCGCGCCAAGATTGGCCCAGGTGGGATTAGCTAGTAGGTGGGGTAACGGCTCACCTAGGCGACGATCCCTAGCTGGTCTGAGAGGATGATCAGCCACACTGGAACTGAGACACGGTCCAGACTCCTACGGGAGGCAGCAGTGGGGAATATTGCACAATGGGGGAAACCCTGATGCAGCCATGCCGCGTGTGTGAAGAAGGCCTTCGGGTTGTAAAGCACTTTCAGTAGGGAGGAAGGCAGTGTCGTTAATAGCGGCATTGTTTGACGTTACCTACAGAAGAAGCACCGGCTAACTCCGTGCCAGCAGCCGCGGTAATACGGAGGGTGCGAGCGTTAATCGGAATTACTGGGCGTAAAGCGCATGCAGGCGGCTTGTTAAGCCAGATGTGAAAGCCCGGGGCTCAACCTCGGAATAGCATTTGGAACTGGCAGGCTAGAGTCTTGTAGAGGGGGGTAGAATTTCAGGTGTAGCGGTGAAATGCGTAGAGATCTGAAGGAATACCGGTGGCGAAGGCGGCCCCCTGGACAAAGACTGACGCTCAGATGCGAAAGCGTGGGGAGCAAACAGGATTAGATACCCTGGTAGTCCACGCCGTAAACGATGTCTACTTGGAGGCTGTTCCCTTGAGGAGTGGCTTTCGGAGCTAACGCGTTAAGTAGACCGCCTGGGGAGTACGGTCGCAAGATTAAAACTCAAATGAATTGACGGGGGCCCGCACAAGCGGTGGAGCATGTGGTTTAATTCGATGCAACGCGAAGAACCTTACCTACTCTTGACATCCAGAGAACTTAGCAGAGATGCTTTGGTGCCTTCGGGAACTCTGAGACAGGTGCTGCATGGCTGTCGTCAGCTCGTGTTGTGAAATGTTGGGTTAAGTCCCGCAACGAGCGCAACCCCTATCCTTGTTTGCCAGCACGTAATGGTGGGAACTCCAGGGAGACTGCCGGTGATAAACCGGAGGAAGGTGGGGACGACGTCAAGTCATCATGGCCCTTACGAGTAGGGCTACACACGTGCTACAATGGCGTATACAGAGGGCGGCCAACCAGCGATGGTGAGCGAATCCCACAAAGTACGTCGTAGTCCGGATTGGAGTCTGCAACTCGACTCCATGAAGTCGGAATCGCTAGTAATCGTGGATCAGAATGCCACGGTGAATACGTTCCCGGGCCTTGTACACACCGCCCGTCACACCATGGGAGTGGGCTGCACCAGAAGTAGATAGCTTAACCTTCGGGGGGGCGTTTACCACGGTGTGGTTCATGACTGGGGTGAAGTCGTAACAAGGTAGCCCTAGGGGAACCTGGGGCTGGATCACCTCCTTAACGATATGACTGCGCTTTTGACGCAGTGTCCACACAGATTGCCTGGTTAAAATGTAGAAGAACGTGAAAGACTTGGGTCTGTAGCTCAGGTGGTTAGAGCGCACCCCTGATAAGGGTGAGGTCGGTGGTTCAAGTCCACTCAGACCCACCACTTTCTCTCCCGGAGGAAGTGAGTGAGAAGTCTTTCGAACGTTGGGGTTATAGCTCAGCTGGGAGAGCGCCTGCCTTGCACGCAGGAGGTCTGCGGTTCGATCCCGCATAGCTCCACCACTTTCTAAATGCACTCGCTGAGTGTGGTTAGAAAGTGGATCTTTCAATAGAAACACATGTTCTTTAACAATCTGGAAAGCTGACTAGTAAATTCAATCGAATGATTGATTTATAGTTTCTACTCTAACGAGTAGGAACAAGTTCTCAAGCAACACACATTCAAGTGTCTTGTGTAAGAAGTCCGGCAAAACAACGTCTATCACAACTCAGATAGACAACCTTGGTTGTTTGAACATACGAAACCTCTTGGGGTTGTATGGTTAAGTGACTAAGCGTACACGGTGGATGCCTGGGCAGTCAGAGGCGATGAAGGACGTACTAACTTGCGATAAGCCAAGACGAGGCAGTAAGAGCCACTCGAGTCTTGGATTTCCGAATGGGGAAACCCAGCTGCATAAGCAGTTATCTCAATGTGAATACATAGCATTGTGAGGCGAACCGGGGGAACTGAAACATCTAAGTACCCCGAGGAAAAGAAATCAACCGAGATTCCGGCAGTAGCGGCGAGCGAAACCGGATTAGCCCTTAAGTTGAATTGGCACTAGGCGAACACGCTGGAAAGCGTGGCGATACAGGGTGACAGCCCCGTAGCCGACGGTGCCTTTACAGTGAAATCGAGTAGGACGGGACACGTGTTATCCTGTCTGAACATGGGGGGACCATCCTCCAAGGCTAAATACTCCTGACTGACCGATAGTGAACCAGTACCGTGAGGGAAAGGCGAAAAGAACCCCTGTGAGGGGAGTGAAATAGAACCTGAAACCGTGTACGTACAAGCAGTAGGAGCAGGCTTCGTCCTGTGACTGCGTACCTTTTGTATAATGGGTCAGCGACTTAATTTTAGTAGCAAGGTTAACCGTATAGGGGAGCCGTAGGGAAACCGAGTCTTAACTGGGCGTTCAGTTGCTAGGATTAGACCCGAAACCGAGTGATCTAGCCATGGGCAGGTTGAAGGTGAGGTAACACTTACTGGAGGACCGAACCGACTAATGTTGAAAAATTAGCGGATGACTTGTGGCTAGGGGTGAAAGGCCAATCAAACTCGGAGATAGCTGGTTCTCCCCGAAAGCTATTTAGGTAGCGCCTCGGACGAATACTACTGGGGGTAGAGCACTGTTAAGGCTAGGGGGTCATCCCGACTTACCAACCCTTTGCAAACTCCGAATACCAGTAAGTACTATCCGGGAGACACACGGCGGGTGCTAACGTCCGTCGTGGAGAGGGAAACAACCCAGACCGCCAGCTAAGGTCCCAAAGTTATCGCTAAGTGGGAAACGATGTGGGAAGGCTCAGACAGCCAGGATGTTGGCTTAGAAGCAGCCATCATTTAAAGAAAGCGTAATAGCTCACTGGTCGAGTCGGCCTGCGCGGAAGATTTAACGGGGCTAAGCGATACACCGAAGCTGCGGCAATGTGACTTGTTCACATTGGGTAGGGGAGCGTTCTGTAAGCCGCTGAAGGTGTCCTGTAAGGGGCGCTGGAGGTATCAGAAGTGCGAATGCTGACATGAGTAACGACAAAGGGGGTGAAAAACCTCCTCGCCGGAAGACCAAGGGTTCCTGTCCAACGTTAATCGGGGCAGGGTGAGTCGACCCCTAAGGCGAGGCCGAAAGGCGTAGTCGATGGGAAACGGGTTAATATTCCCGTACTTCTTGCTATTGCGATGGGGGGACGGAGAAGGCTAGGTGGGCCTGGCGACGGTTGTCCAGGTTCAAGTATGTAGGCTGATGGTTTAGGCAAATCCGGACCATCTCAAGGCTGAGATACGACGTCGAGGCACTACGGTGCTGAAGTCATTGATGCCATGCTTCCGGGAAAAGCCTCTAAGCTTCAGATAGCAAGGAATCGTACCCCAAACCGACACAGGTGGTCGGGTAGAGAATACCAAGGCGCTTGAGAGAACTCGGGTGAAGGAACTAGGCAAAATGGTACCGTAACTTCGGGAGAAGGTACGCTTCTGACGGTGAAGTCCCTCGCGGATGGAGCTATCGGAAGTCGCAGATACCAGGTGGCTGCAACTGTTTATTAAAAACACAGCACTGTGCAAAATCGAAAGATGACGTATACGGTGTGACGCCTGCCCGGTGCCGGAAGGTTAATTGATGGGGTTAGCGCAAGCGAAGCTCTTGATCGAAGCCCCGGTAAACGGCGGCCGTAACTATAACGGTCCTAAGGTAGCGAAATTCCTTGTCGGGTAAGTTCCGACCTGCACGAATGGCGTAATGATGGCCACGCTGTCTCCACCCGAGACTCAGTGAAATTGAAATCGCAGTGAAGATGCTGCGTACCCGCGGCTAGACGGAAAGACCCCGTGAACCTTTACTACAGCTTGGCACTGAACATTGACCCTACATGTGTAGGATAGGTGGGAGGCTTCGAAGCAGGTACGCCAGTATCTGTGGAGCCGTCCTTGAAATACCACCCTTGTAGTGTTGATGTTCTAACGTCGCCCCCTTATCGGGGGTACGGACAGTGCCTGGTGGGTAGTTTGACTGGGGCGGTCTCCTCCCAAAGAGTAACGGAGGAGCACGAAGGTGGGCTAATCACGGTCGGACATCGTGAGGTTAGTGCAATGGCATAAGCCCGCTTGACTGCGAGAATGACGGTTCGAGCAGGTGCGAAAGCAGGTCATAGTGATCCGGTGGTTCTGTATGGAAGGGCCATCGCTCAACGGATAAAAGGTACTCCGGGGATAACAGGCTGATACCGCCCAAGAGTTCATATCGACGGCGGTGTTTGGCACCTCGATGTCGGCTCATCACATCCTGGGGCTGAAGTCGGTCCCAAGGGTATGGCTGTTCGCCATTTAAAGTGGTACGCGAGCTGGGTTTAGAACGTCGTGAGACAGTTCGGTCCCTATCTGCCGTGGGCGCTGGATGATTGAGAGGGGCTGCTCCTAGTACGAGAGGACCGGAGTGGACGAACCTCTGGTGTTCGGGTTGTGTCGCCAGACGCATTGCCCGGTAGCTAAGTTCGGAATCGATAACCGCTGAAAGCATCTAAGCGGGAAGCGAGCCTCAAGATGAGTCATCCCTGATACTTTAAGTATCCTGAAGGGTTGTTGGAGACTACGACGTAGATAGGCAGGGTGTGTAAGCGCTGTGAGGCGTTGAGCTAACCTGTACTAATTGCCCGTGAGGCTTAACCATACAACACCCAAGGGGTTTTATCGGACTCCATGAGCACTTGAATGACAGTGCTTGAGATAACTAGTTGGACTTTCCCAGATTGCTATTTACTGCCAAGGCGGTAAATAAACGAATTTGCTTGGCGACCATAGCGTTATGGACCCACCTGATCCCATGCCGAACTCAGCAGTGAAACGTAACAGCGCCGATGGTAGTGTGGGGCCTCCCCATGTGAGAGTAGGACATCGCCAGGCTCAAAATTTAGGAAGCCCGTTGGCTACAACGGGCTTTTCTTTCGCTCAGGCTGGTTGCAATGTGAGCGGAGTCAACAGAAGGTTTTCACTTTCTCGCCAACTGGCAAAAAAGATGAAAGTTTTGTCTTGACTGGATATCAGAAAAGCGTATTATACGCCACCTGACTTGCTGAAGCGCGATGTGCTAACGCATTGATAGTCAACGTTCTTTAACAATTTGACCATGCAATCTGTGTGGGCACTCGTGAAAAGATTTAGTCAAAAGATTTAAATCAGTGAGCTGAGTGACCAAATCGGTAGTAATACCGGCACAGTCAATTTATCAGTAATCACTGAGCCGTTTCTTCGGAAACACAAAAACTTTAATTGAAGAGTTTGATCATGGCTCAGATTGAACGCTGGCGGCAGGCCTAACACATGCAAGTCGAGCGGTAACATTCCAAAAGCTTGCTTTTGGAGATGACGAGCGGCGGACGGGTGAGTAATGCCTGGGAACATGCCTTGGTGTGGGGGATAACCATTGGAAACGATGGCTAATACCGCATAACGTCTACGGACCAAAGAGGGGGACCTTCGGGCCTCTCGCGCCAAGATTGGCCCAGGTGGGATTAGCTAGTAGGTGGGGTAACGGCTCACCTAGGCGACGATCCCTAGCTGGTCTGAGAGGATGATCAGCCACACTGGAACTGAGACACGGTCCAGACTCCTACGGGAGGCAGCAGTGGGGAATATTGCACAATGGGGGAAACCCTGATGCAGCCATGCCGCGTGTGTGAAGAAGGCCTTCGGGTTGTAAAGCACTTTCAGTAGGGAGGAAGGCAGTGTCGTTAATAGCGGCATTGTTTGACGTTACCTACAGAAGAAGCACCGGCTAACTCCGTGCCAGCAGCCGCGGTAATACGGAGGGTGCGAGCGTTAATCGGAATTACTGGGCGTAAAGCGCATGCAGGCGGCTTGTTAAGCCAGATGTGAAAGCCCGGGGCTCAACCTCGGAATAGCATTTGGAACTGGCAGGCTAGAGTCTTGTAGAGGGGGGTAGAATTTCAGGTGTAGCGGTGAAATGCGTAGAGATCTGAAGGAATACCGGTGGCGAAGGCGGCCCCCTGGACAAAGACTGACGCTCAGATGCGAAAGCGTGGGGAGCAAACAGGATTAGATACCCTGGTAGTCCACGCCGTAAACGATGTCTACTTGGAGGCTGTTCCCTTGAGGAGTGGCTTTCGGAGCTAACGCGTTAAGTAGACCGCCTGGGGAGTACGGTCGCAAGATTAAAACTCAAATGAATTGACGGGGGCCCGCACAAGCGGTGGAGCATGTGGTTTAATTCGATGCAACGCGAAGAACCTTACCTACTCTTGACATCCAGAGAACTTAGCAGAGATGCTTTGGTGCCTTCGGGAACTCTGAGACAGGTGCTGCATGGCTGTCGTCAGCTCGTGTTGTGAAATGTTGGGTTAAGTCCCGCAACGAGCGCAACCCCTATCCTTGTTTGCCAGCGCGTAATGGCGGGAACTCCAGGGAGACTGCCGGTGATAAACCGGAGGAAGGTGGGGACGACGTCAAGTCATCATGGCCCTTACGAGTAGGGCTACACACGTGCTACAATGGCGTATACAGAGGGCGGCCAACCAGCGATGGTGAGCGAATCCCACAAAGTACGTCGTAGTCCGGATTGGAGTCTGCAACTCGACTCCATGAAGTCGGAATCGCTAGTAATCGTGGATCAGAATGCCACGGTGAATACGTTCCCGGGCCTTGTACACACCGCCCGTCACACCATGGGAGTGGGCTGCACCAGAAGTAGATAGCTTAACCTTCGGGAGGGCGTTTACCACGGTGTGGTTCATGACTGGGGTGAAGTCGTAACAAGGTAGCCCTAGGGGAACCTGGGGCTGGATCACCTCCTTAACGATATGACTGCGCTTTTGACGCAGTGTCCACACAGATTGCCTGGTCGAAAAAGTAGAGAACATGTTTCGGGTTCCCAAACCCGGAAAACTTAGTCCCATTCGTCTAGAGGCCTAGGACACCGCCCTTTCACGGCGGTAACAGGGGTTCGACTCCCCTATGGGACGCCACGGGTCGTTAGCTCAGTTGGTAGAGCAGTTGACTTTTAATCAATTGGTCGCAGGTTCGAATCCTGCACGACCCACCATTCTTTCTCGCGAAGGAATCAAAACTATCGTGGGCGATTAGCTCAGTTGGGAGAGCACCTGCCTTACAAGCAGGGGGTCACTGGTTCGAGCCCGGTATCGCCCACCATTCTTTCTCTGAAAGAAACCCATATTATGGGGCTATAGCTCAGCTGGGAGAGCGCCTGCCTTGCACGCAGGAGGTCTGCGGTTCGATCCCGCATAGCTCCACCACTTTCTAAATGCACTCGCTGAGTGTGGTTAGAAAGTGGATCTTTCAATAGAAACACATGCTCTTTAACAATCTGGAAAGCTGACTAGTAAATTCAATCGAATGATTGATTTATAGTTTCTACTCTAACGAGTAGGAACGAGTTCTCAAGCAACACACATTCAAGTGTCTTGTGTAAGAAGTCCGGCAAAACAACGTCTATCACAACTCAGATAGACAACCTTGGTTGTTTGAACATACGAAACCTCTTGGGGTTGTATGGTTAAGTGACTAAGCGTACACGGTGGATGCCTGGGCAGTCAGAGGCGATGAAGGACGTACTAACTTGCGATAAGCCAAGACGAGGCAGTAAGAGCCACTCGAGTCTTGGATTTCCGAATGGGGAAACCCAGCTGCATAAGCAGTTATCTCAATGTGAATACATAGCATTGTGAGGCGAACCGGGGGAACTGAAACATCTAAGTACCCCGAGGAAAAGAAATCAACCGAGATTCCGGCAGTAGCGGCGAGCGAAACCGGATTAGCCCTTAAGTTGAATTGGCACTAGGCGAACACGCTGGAAAGCGTGGCGATACAGGGTGACAGCCCCGTAGCCGACGGTGCCTTTACAGTGAAATCGAGTAGGACGGGACACGTGTTATCCTGTCTGAACATGGGGGGACCATCCTCCAAGGCTAAATACTCCTGACTGACCGATAGTGAACCAGTACCGTGAGGGAAAGGCGAAAAGAACCCCTGTGAGGGGAGTGAAATAGAACCTGAAACCGTGTACGTACAAGCAGTAGGAGCAGGCTTCGTCCTGTGACTGCGTACCTTTTGTATAATGGGTCAGCGACTTAATTTTAGTAGCAAGGTTAACCGTATAGGGGAGCCGTAGGGAAACCGAGTCTTAACTGGGCGTTCAGTTGCTAGGATTAGACCCGAAACCGAGTGATCTAGCCATGGGCAGGTTGAAGGTGAGGTAACACTTACTGGAGGACCGAACCGACTAATGTTGAAAAATTAGCGGATGACTTGTGGCTAGGGGTGAAAGGCCAATCAAACTCGGAGATAGCTGGTTCTCCCCGAAAGCTATTTAGGTAGCGCCTCGGACGAATACTACTGGGGGTAGAGCACTGTTAAGGCTAGGGGGTCATCCCGACTTACCAACCCTTTGCAAACTCCGAATACCAGTAAGTACTATCCGGGAGACACACGGCGGGTGCTAACGTCCGTCGTGGAGAGGGAAACAACCCAGACCGCCAGCTAAGGTCCCAAAGTTATCGCTAAGTGGGAAACGATGTGGGAAGGCTCAGACAGCCAGGATGTTGGCTTAGAAGCAGCCATCATTTAAAGAAAGCGTAATAGCTCACTGGTCGAGTCGGCCTGCGCGGAAGATTTAACGGGGCTAAGCGATACACCGAAGCTGCGGCAATGTGACTTGTTCACATTGGGTAGGGGAGCGTTCTGTAAGCCGCTGAAGGTGTCCTGTAAGGGGCGCTGGAGGTATCAGAAGTGCGAATGCTGACATGAGTAACGACAAAGGGGGTGAAAAACCTCCTCGCCGGAAGACCAAGGGTTCCTGTCCAACGTTAATCGGGGCAGGGTGAGTCGACCCCTAAGGCGAGGCCGAAAGGCGTAGTCGATGGGAAACGGGTTAATATTCCCGTACTTCTTGCTATTGCGATGGGGGGACGGAGAAGGCTAGGTGGGCCTGGCGACGGTTGTCCAGGTTCAAGTATGTAGGCTGATGGTTTAGGCAAATCCGGACCATCTTAAGGCTGAGATACGACGTCGAGCCGCTACGGCGGTGAAGTCATTGATGCCATGCTTCCGGGAAAAGCCTCTAAGCTTCAGATAGCAAGGAATCGTACCCCAAACCGACACAGGTGGTCGGGTAGAGAATACCAAGGCGCTTGAGAGAACTCGGGTGAAGGAACTAGGCAAAATGGTACCGTAACTTCGGGAGAAGGTACGCTTCTGACGGTGAAGTCCCTCGCGGATGGAGCTATCGGAAGTCGCAGATACCAGGTGGCTGCAACTGTTTATTAAAAACACAGCACTGTGCAAAATCGAAAGATGACGTATACGGTGTGACGCCTGCCCGGTGCCGGAAGGTTAATTGATGGGGTTAGCGCAAGCGAAGCTCTTGATCGAAGCCCCGGTAAACGGCGGCCGTAACTATAACGGTCCTAAGGTAGCGAAATTCCTTGTCGGGTAAGTTCCGACCTGCACGAATGGCGTAATGATGGCCACGCTGTCTCCACCCGAGACTCAGTGAAATTGAAATCGCAGTGAAGATGCTGCGTACCCGCGGCTAGACGGAAAGACCCCGTGAACCTTTACTACAGCTTGGCACTGAACATTGACCCTACATGTGTAGGATAGGTGGGAGGCTTCGAAGCAGGTACGCCAGTATCTGTGGAGCCGTCCTTGAAATACCACCCTTGTAGTGTTGATGTTCTAACGTCGCCCCCTTATCGGGGGTACGGACAGTGCCTGGTGGGTAGTTTGACTGGGGCGGTCTCCTCCCAAAGAGTAACGGAGGAGCACGAAGGTGGGCTAATCACGGTCGGACATCGTGAGGTTAGTGCAATGGCATAAGCCCGCTTGACTGCGAGAATGACGGTTCGAGCAGGTGCGAAAGCAGGTCATAGTGATCCGGTGGTTCTGTATGGAAGGGCCATCGCTCAACGGATAAAAGGTACTCCGGGGATAACAGGCTGATACCGCCCAAGAGTTCATATCGACGGCGGTGTTTGGCACCTCGATGTCGGCTCATCACATCCTGGGGCTGAAGTCGGTCCCAAGGGTATGGCTGTTCGCCATTTAAAGTGGTACGCGAGCTGGGTTTAGAACGTCGTGAGACAGTTCGGTCCCTATCTGCCGTGGGCGCTGGATGATTGAGAGGGGCTGCTCCTAGTACGAGAGGACCGGAGTGGACGAACCTCTGGTGTTCGGGTTGTGTCGCCAGACGCATTGCCCGGTAGCTAAGTTCGGAATCGATAACCGCTGAAAGCATCTAAGCGGGAAGCGAGCCTCAAGATGAGTCATCCCTGATACTACAAGTATCCTGAAGGGTTGTTGGAGACTACGACGTAGATAGGCAGGGTGTGTAAGCGCTGTGAGGCGTTGAGCTAACCTGTACTAATTGCCCGTGAGGCTTAACCATACAACACCCAAGGGGTTTTATCGGACTCCATGAGCACTTGAATGCAGTGCTTGAGATAACTAGTTAACTTTCCCAGATTGCTATTTGCGGCCGAGAGGCGGCAGATAAACGAATTTGCTTGGCGACCATAGCGTTATGGACCCACCTGATCCCATGCCGAACTCAGCAGTGAAACGTAACAGCGCCGATGGTAGTGTGGGGCCTCCCCATGTGAGAGTAGGACATCGCCAGGCTTTAAATTTAAGGTAAGCGCGTTGAACGGCGGTTACCGGATAGAGAGAAATCTCTGTCACCGTGTGGAGCGGTAGTTCAGTTGGTTAGAATACCGGCCTGTCACGCCGGGGGTCGCGGGTTCGAGTCCCGTCCGCTCCGCCACTTCTTCAGACAAAGTTAAGTCTTTAAAAAAACTACAGGGGTGTAGCTCCAATTGGCAGAGCAGCGGATTCCAAATCCGCGTGTTGGGAGTTCGAATCTCTCCACCCCTGCCACCTTCAAGGCTCTAGCAGAAATGCTGGAGCCTTTTTCGTTTATATCGAAAACAGAGTCAGCCGCAGATTCCGCCACACCGAAAATCAGCGCGTGTTGGAAGCTTGTGCGCCAGCCCTGTCCAACCCTGCCATCTTTAAGTAGGCATCCCCGAAGAAATGCAGCGGGGAAATCATATTGTTGTTATATCGAGCTATTATCGATGAATACAGCAATGTATTTGATGGCATTATTTTAGCTAAGAGTGTGATTAGCCTCAGGAAAATACCGTTGCTTTTATTGGCCAAGCCAGTAGAATGAGTGCTTATAGGGGTGTAGCTCCAATTGGCAGAGCAGCGGATTCCAAATCCGCGTGTTGGGAGTTCGAATCTCTCCACCCCTGCCATCTTCAAGGCTCTAGCAGAAATGCTGGAGCCTTTTTCGTTTCTGATATTTGTAAAACTGACCTTGCTAGCAGGTACAACGCAGCTCCTGGGCAACCGTGATCATGAGGATACGAGAGCCTTAGCGATGATTGGATTTTTGACTGTTTTCGTTGAAAAGTGCGCTGAGTTTTGTGGTGGATTGCATGAGGAAGGTTGCTTGGTAGCCTGTTATAAGAAAAAGCCCCCAACCAAGGTGGGGATCTTTTCCTTATGCGGTAACAGTGTATGGTTAGCTTTTCATCATGAGTTGGTAGCCGATGAAGCAAGCTGCGACACTAACGATAACGTTGAGTAAAATATTTACCCCTGCTTTTAGAAATTCGCCTTGTTGCATCAAAATGACGTTATCCATTGAGAATGTCGAGAACGTAGTGAGTGCCCCGAGAAACCCTAATCCGATAAGCGGGCGTGCTGGAACCGCTTCAATCATTCCCTGGTTCAGGGCAGACATGAGCAGTCCCATAATCATTGAGCCTATTACGTTAACGACTAGCGTGCCGTAGGGAAAGCCTCGTCCGAATAGGGACACACAAAACTCAGATATGAGGTAGCGGGAGCAAGCACCAAACGCCCCGCCAAGGGCGATAAGCCCCAGAAACATTAATTGACTCATTGTTATCTCAAGTGCTGATATAAATTATTGCCATACTAATACCATGTTATGGCTGCCATGAGCATTTTTCCTGCCTCCTAAAAACGCAATCATTGATTTAGCGGTAAGTACTGCTGCAGTTTTGGTATAGGCTGTGTGTAGATATAGCAGAAAATTGGCACATTGATGAGTCGATAGGAGAATTGAGAGATGGCGCTCTACCAAACGATACTATTGGCCGTAGATCCTACAGACAATGAGGCTCACCGGTTAATGGTAAAAGCTGCCGTTATTGCTGAGCAGAACAATGCCGAATTGCACTTGGCGTTTGTTGAACCGGGTATGGGCAATGTTAGTTTTGCCGATGCCGAATTAGGGATTGAAGAAGCTCATAACGAGCTTGAACAGCGAAGAATGGAGCAGCTGAGGGGGTTAGCTGATACGTCACCTTATAAAGTTAGGGCTATTCATATGGCCAATGGCGATGTGGTTAAGCATCTTGTCTTCTTGGCTGATAAGGTAGGGGCTAATCTGGTGGTGACCGGACATCGACGATCTGGGATCCATTGGTTCAAGGATATTAGCAGAGCCTTAGCTGATGAATTGGATTGCGATGTGTTGATTTGCCAGTAATTGGGGATTGTTATCTAATTGTTGTCGCTGGGTTGCTGTGAGCGCCAGAGTTCCTTATACTCGCTGTACTTGTCGGAGTGCCATCTGGCTGAGACCGCATTGCGGGATCCGTTGAACCTGATCAGGCTAATACCTGCGAAGGGAACAAGAGATAATCATCTGTATCGCTGCTCGTTTGGGCAGTAGTTCCTTCAGAATGTAAGCTATACACCCTACGTGTAGCCTCTTGTTTACGCACCCATCCGCCAAGCAACTTTCCCGATTAAGAAGACGAAAAGGAAATTGCTATGACGAATCGCAAGCAAGCGAGACTGGAAGCGAAACAATTTATCGATTCACTGACCACACAAGCCTATCCCAATTCGCGTAAGGTGTATGTCGCCGGTAGCCGGAGTGATATTCGCGTACCGATGCGTGAGGTATCGTTATCTGACAGCCTTGTGGGGGGTACCAAAGAAACGCCTGTTTTTGAGCCCAATGAGCCCGTTCGTGTTTATGATACCTCTGGTTATTATACCGATCCTGATCATCAACTGGATATTTATAGCGGTCTGCCAAAGCTTCGTGAGAAGTGGATCGTTGAACGAGCGGATTGTGATGTCCTTAGCGAGTTGAGTTCCTGCTACGCCAAAGAGAGATTGGCGGATGGTACGCTTGATGAACTTCGCTTTGGTCAGCCGGGAAGTGTTCGGCGTGCTAAACGCGGGGCCAAAGTCACCCAACTCCATTATGCTAGGCGCGGTATTGTGACCCCTGAGATGGAGTTCATTGCCATCCGCGAGAATATGGGGCGCGCTCAGTATCGTGATCAGACTCTTTCCCAGCAGCATCCCGGTATAGCGTTCGGGGCCAACCTTCCATCTGAAATAACCCCAGAGTTTGTCCGCAAAGAAGTGGCCGAAGGCCGTGCGATCATTCCTTCCAATATCAACCATCCCGAGTCGGAACCAATGATCATCGGGCGAAACTTTCTGGTTAAGGTCAATGCCAATATCGGAAATTCCTCGGTAAGTTCGTCCATTGAGGAGGAAGTGGAGAAACTGGTGTGGTCGACCCGTTGGGGAGGCGACACGGTGATGGATCTCTCTACTGGGCGCAATATTCATGAAACCCGGGAGTGGATTATCCGCAATAGCCCTGTGCCTATCGGCACGGTCCCTATGTATCAGGCGTTGGAGAAGGTGAACGGTATCGCCGAGAACCTCAACTGGGAAGTCTTTCGCGATACCTTGCTTGAACAAGCTGAGCAGGGCGTCGACTATTTTACAATCCATGCCGGTGTCTTGCTGCGTTATGTCCCTCTTACGGCAAAGCGGGTCACGGGGATTGTCTCTCGGGGCGGATCGATAATGGCGAAATGGTGCCTGGCCCATCATCAAGAGAGCTTTCTCTATGAGCACTTTCGTGAGATCTGTGAAATTTGTGCCCAGTACGATGTTGCGTTGTCGCTTGGTGACGGCCTGCGGCCGGGATCGGTGGCCGATGCCAATGACGAGGCGCAATTCAGTGAATTGCGGACGCTTGGTGAGTTGACCAAGATTGCATGGGAATACGATGTCCAAGTCATGATAGAAGGCCCGGGTCATGTGCCGATGCATATGATTAAGGAGAATATGGATGAACAGCTCAAGCATTGCCATGAAGCCCCGTTTTATACATTAGGCCCGCTGACAACGGATATTGCTCCTGGTTACGATCATATTACCTCCGGTATCGGTGCGGCAATGATTGGCTGGTATGGCTGTGCCATGCTGTGCTACGTCACCCCGAAAGAACATCTTGGCCTTCCAAACAAAGAGGACGTAAAGGTGGGGCTGATCACGTACAAGCTGTGTGCCCATGCGGCAGACTTGGCCAAGGGCCATCCCGGTGCACAGGTTAGGGACAATGCCCTGTCTAAGGCTCGGTTTGAGTTTCGCTGGGAAGACCAGTTCAATTTGGCACTGGATCCTGAAACCGCGAAGGCCTATCACGATGAGACCCTGCCGCAGGAATCCGGCAAGGTGGCCCATTTTTGCTCGATGTGCGGACCAAAGTTCTGCTCAATGAAAATATCACAGGAAGTCCGCGATTACGCCAAGGGCCTAGAGCAGGAAGCGATAGAGATCCAATTGCTTGATGATCCGCTGGCAGGGATGCAGCAAAAAGCAGAGGAGTTTCGTGCCCTAGGCAGCGAGCTTTACCATCCCATAGGAGAGGACAGCAAATGAACACCTTGTGTTTACCCGATCACCTAACCCCGCTACTGATGCATATTGAGCCTTTGCTGGCGGCGGCTGATCAATTTCAACTTGGCGAGCCAGTCAGTGTTGGGTGGAGTGATTCGGCAGTGGTAAACATTTCCCGTAACGGGCAGGCGTTGAGCGTAGCGTTTAACGCTTTGCAGCAGGACGTGGATTTTGATATTCGCGATCAATGGCTAGCTCCATATCCATCGGTTAGTGAGGTGCAGCAGCAGGTTGCTGCGAATCCTTCATTGGTTGTATGCGGATTGCCGACCGAGCAAGGTTGTATCGATATCTGGCATCACCAAGGTGTCGCCAGAGCGACCTATTGCCATCATGCTGGTAGTAGCGAAGCCCAGCGAGCCATGCTGCTGGTTGCACTCGCTTTGGATTTTCCGCTCGAAGATGGCGTGACCTTGGCTCGTGCCTATGCCAGAAGCTACTTGGAAAGCCATACCAATGGTTATGGCGATATAGGCTGGCCGACCGAGCCGCGCCTGTTTCCCCGGGCGCTGACAGCAAATCATCCGGAAGCCGTAGAGCTGGGGTGGGTGGAGAGAGGAAGGGTTCTCGCACCTTTCTTACCGGTCGAGGCCGATAAGTTGGCCTTGTACCCGGTGGTTGATAGTGCCCGCTGGGTCGAGCGGTTGCTGGATTTGGGAGTGAAGACGGTTCAGTTGCGGATTAAAGATCCCAATGCCTCGGCATTGGCTGAACAGATAGCCCAGGTTGTTGCCGCCGGTCGGAAGGACGATGCACAGGTTTTTGTGAATGACCATTGGCAGCTGGCGATTGAGCATGCGGCATTCGGGGTGCACCTTGGGCAGGAGGATCTGGATACCGCCGATTTGGCCGCGATTCAGGGAGCCGGGTTGAGACTGGGACTGTCGACCCACGGTTATTACGAGATCCTAAGGGCAGCGGAGTACCATCCTAGCTATATCGCCCTTGGTCATATATTCCCTACCACGACCAAGGAGATGCCCTCAAAACCACAGGGCCTTAACCGGCTCGCGCTGTACCAGAAACTTATTGGCTCAAGCTACCCGACCGTGGCGATTGGCGGGATCGACCTGGCCCGTGCCGAGCGCGTTTGGCGAACCGGCGTCAGCAGCGTGGCAGTGGTTAGGGCCGTGACAGAAGCGGAAGACCCGGGCGAGGCCGTTGCGGCATTTGCCAGAATATTGATCAGGCCGGAAAGCGGTCAGGGGGATGCGGATGCTCGATGATCAGGCATTTGTCCGATACAGCCGCCAAATCATGCTGCCGGAGATCGGCGAGGTGGGTCAGGAGGCTATCGGTCAAGCCCGTGTGCTGTTGGTCGGGGCGGGAGGGCTCGGCTCGGCGGCCGCCCTCTATCTTGCCGGAGCCGGTGTCGGCACCATTGTCATTGCCGATGATGATGTTCTGGAAGGCTCTAATCTCCAGCGGCAGGTACTGTATCGGCAGCATGACGAGGGGCTTAACAAGGCCGGTCAGGCCGCGGCTCAGCTGCGCTCACTTAACCCCCATATACGTATAAGGCCCGTCAACGCAAGGTTGTTGGGGGAGAGGCTTGCCTTGGAAGTTGCGCAGGCCGATGTGGTGCTGGATTGTTCGGATAACCTGCCGACCCGCTATGCGGTGAACCATACCTGTTACCAAGCGGGCAAGCCTCTGGTTAGCGGAGCGGCGATCCGCTGGCAGGGGCAGCTGATGGTTTTTGGTTTCCATAACGGTCAAGGGCCTTGCTACCACTGCCTGTTCCCGGAGCCGGAGGCCAATGAGCCGGGTGGCTGCAGCCAGAACGGTATTGCCGGGCCGGTCGTGGGCATTATCGGCACCATGCAGGCTCTGGAAGCGCTCAAAATTATCTGTGGGGCTGGTTCGGTTGGGCTGGGCTGCCTGAGGCAGTTCGATGGCCTGACAATGCAATGGCATACCTTCAGGATAAGCCACGATATCAGCTGCCCAGTTTGTGGCCAAGGAGAATAACGCTACGATGACGACACACCAAGATATTCAAATAGTGGTCAATGACAAGCCGCTTACCGTTGCGGGTGGCACTCATCTGGCCGGCTTGCTGGGCCTGCTGGAGATGCCTCTGGCCGCCACGGCCGTCGCGCTCAATGAAGATATTGTTGCCCGCGGTAACTGGGAAGACACCGTTTTGAATGACGGTGACCGTATTGCACTGTTCCAAGCGATTGCCGGAGGCTAAATGCTAACCATTGCAGACAAGACTTTTTCGTCACGGCTATTTACCGGAACCGGTAAATACGCCAATCGCCATATGATGGCCGACTCGATTATTGCATCGGGCTCAGAGCTGGTGACGATGGCCCTTAAGCGGGTGGATATTGATAACCGGGATGATGACATCTTGGCCCCTCTGATAGGGGCGGGTGTCAACCTGTTGCCCAATACGTCCGGTGCCAAGACCGCTCGCGAGGCGGTTTTTGCCGCCAAATTGGCCCGTGAGGCCTTGGGGACCAATTGGCTCAAGCTGGAAATTCATCCTGATCCCAAATACCTGATGCCCGATCTCATCGAAACCTTGAACGCTGCCGAGCAGTTGGTCCGGGAGGGCTTCGTGGTGTTGCCGTATTGTCATGCCGATCCCGTCCTGTGCAAGCGGCTTGAGGAGGTCGGCTGTGCCGCGGTGATGCCGCTAGGGGCACCGATTGGTTCGAACAAAGGGCTGGCATCACGTGATTTTCTGGAGATTATCATCGATCAGGCCCGTGTTCCGGTTATTGTGGATGCTGGCATTGGTGCCCCTTCCCATGCCGCAGAGGCGATGGAGATGGGGGCTGATGCCGTACTGGTCAATACCGCAATGGCAGTGGCTGCAGATCCTGTCGCTATGGGGCGGGCATTCCGCTTGGCGGTTGAGGCGGGTCGGATGGCGTATGAAGCAGGGTTGGCCAGCCGGGCCAACCATGCTGTCGCATCGAGTCCGTTGACGGCTTTTCTAGACAGCGCTGGCTAAGGGGGCATGATGAGCTTTGTCGAGGTTTGGCAGCAGCTTGACTGGGATGCAGTCAAGTTGTCGATCTACAGCAAGGATACTGCCGATGTCGAGCGCGCCCTGCGAAAACCGAAACGCGATCTGGAAGATTTTAAGGCACTGATCTCCCCTGCCGCTGAGCCCTACCTTGAGCAGATGGCTCGGCAGTCGGCTGCCCTGACTCGCCAGCGTTTTGGCCAAACAGTGTCTTTTTATGTGCCGCTTTATCTGTCCAATCTGTGCGCCAATGCCTGTACCTACTGTGGTTTTTCGATGGAGAACCGGATCCGGCGCCGAACGTTGGCAATGGACGAGGTGGAGCGCGAATGCGATGCCATTAAGTCGATGGGGTTCGACAATATCCTGCTGGTGACTGGGGAGCATGAACGCAAGGTCGGGATGGACTATTTTCGCCAGGCCCTGCCAGTGATCAAATCGCAGTTCAGTTACTTGGCGATGGAGGTTCAGCCGTTGGATCAAGACGAGTACGCCGAGCTGAAATCATTGGGGCTTGATGCCGTGATGGTGTACCAGGAAACCTACAGTGCACCGACCTATGCCCAGCATCATCTGCGTGGCAATAAGATGGATTTTGCTTATCGGCTTGAAACACCCGATCGGTTGGCCCGTGCCGGGATCGACAAAATAGGCATAGGCGCGCTGATTGGCCTGGAGGAGTGGCGGACAGACAGCTTCTTTGTGGCCGCGCATCTGGCGTATCTGGAGCGAACATACTGGCAGACCCGCTATTCGATCTCCTTTCCGCGCCTGCGCCCTTGTGAGGGTGGGTTGCAGCCAAAGTCTGTGATGAGCGACCGCCAACTGGTCCAGCTGATCTGTGCCTACCGTTTGCTCAACCCCGAGGTTGAGTTGTCGCTGTCGACCCGAGAGTCACCGCAGTTTCGAGATAATGTCTTGCCGTTGGGGATCACGACGATGTCGGCGGGCTCCAAGACCCAGCCCGGTGGTTATGCCGACGGCGGCGAGCCGGAACTAGAGCAGTTCGCGATTAGTGATGAGCGTGCAGTGGCTGAGGTTGCAGAGGCCGTGAGATCGCGCGGACTTGAAGTGGTGTGGAAAGACTGGGATCGGGCCTATTCAGGCTGATCAGGTATGGGATGAAAGTGAAAACGCCCGCGGAGCGATGCTCTGCGGGCGTTTTTTTATTAGCGGCCTAGCGGGGCGGTTGCCTGCTGTAGCCATGCCAAATCATCACCGTCCAGTGCTGGGCTGATCGCCGCGAACACTTTGTCATGGTAGGTGTTCAGCCAAGCCAGCTCACTGTCTGTCATCAGAGAGATTTCAATCAGGCGGCGGTCAATCGGCGCGCGGGTCAGCGATTCGAAGCCCAGTACGCTCATATCACCGTTGGTACTCACCTCGACAACCTGCTCCAGGTTTTCGATCCGGATACCGAAGGCATCGGCGCGGTAGTAGCCAGGCTCGTTAGACAGCACCATGCCCGGCAGCAGTGCCGTTGGGTTGTAAACCTTGGCGATACGCTGCGGGCCTTCGTGAACGCTGAGGAAGTGGCCGACGCCGTGGCCGGTGCCGTGATCGTAGTCGAACCCGTGTGCCCATAGGTGCTGGCGGGCAAGGGCATCCAGCTGCGAGCCTGTTGTGCCTTTCGGGAAACGGGCAGAAGCCAAGGCAATATGGCCCTTCAGGACCAAGGTGAAGGCCTGCTTGATCTCATCGCCTGGGGTACCGATCGCAATGGTGCGGGTGATATCCGTGGTGCCGTCCGGGTACTGGCCGCCTGAATCGACAAGGTAGACATTGTCCATTTCCAACACGCTAGGCGTTGGTTGGTTCAGGTGGTTGTAGTGACACATGGCGGCATTGGCACCTGCTGCAGAGATAGTATCAAAGCTGACATCGGTGCAGCTGCTGTCTTCGCTGCGGAAGGCCCATAGCTGGTCGGAAAGCGTCCCCTCGTCGAGTAGGTTGCCCTGTGCGACTTGGCGGTCAACCCAGGCCAGGAATTTCGATACGGCAACACCATCGCGGATATGGCAGGCTTGCATACCGGCAAGTTCGGTGGCGTTTTTGGCCGCTTTGGGTAGCAGGCAAGGATCGGCTGCCTCAATGAGGGTGGCGTTGGCCGCACGCAGGACCTGGCTTGCCCAGGCATTGCTGGTGGCAGGGTCGACAAGTACGGTTTTGCTGCCGAGCTGCTGCAGGGTCGCCTCAAGGGCTTCCGGCGCCTGGACGCGTACACCGGCGCCTACATGGCTGGCGAAGTCCGCAGGCAGGCGGGCCGGGTCGATAAAGAAGTCGACGGTCTCATCTGCATGGATAATAGCTGTCGATAGCAGGACCGGCAGGCTTGGTATGTCGCTGCCGCGGATATTTAGCAGCCATGCAATGTTGTCCAGCTGGGTCAGCAGCGCGGCAGCCGCTTTTTGCTTCTTCACGTTGGCAGCAATGTGCTGGCGCTTTTCCGCACTGCTTTGGCCGACGAACTCGATCCCCATCAGTTTGGCGTCGGACAGGGTAGGTGCCGGGCGATCATGCCAGAACAGTTCGATAGGGTTTTCGTCGATACAAACCAACTCCAGTTCGCCGTTCACCATCTCGGAGTGGCGAGCGAGCCAGGCGCTGCTGTGAAGGCGGGCGTCAATGGCCACTTTGCTGCCGCGAGGCAGGTTCTCAAGCGCCCATTGCATTGGTGGTTCGTCAATCAGGTGGCGGTACTCGTAGATTTCGGCAGGAACCTGTTTGCGTACCTGCACCACATAACGCCCGTCGACAAACATCGCCGCGCTATCGCGCGCAATCACGGCCATGCCGGCCGAACCGGTGAAGCCGGTCGCCCAGTGCAGGCGCTCGTTGTGGTCGGGAATGTACTCACCGAGGTATTCATCCTCGTGGGGGATCAGGAGCGCATCGAGTTGCTGATCGGCCAGCCATTGGCGGATCTGCGCGACGCGTTGCGAGATTTCAGCTTGCATGGGGTTTCTTTTCCTTTCACTAAGTCACCGTCCCTGTGACGGTTTGGCGGGATTTCCTACGTTATCGCTTTTGCTGTCGGCCTGCAATTGGCCTGCAGACAAATCATGGCAGCCATGGATGATGATTTGGCGCAACCAGCTGTGCCCGAGATCTTTTTCCTGATGTTGATGCCAGAACAGGGTATAGGCCATAGGAGGAAGTACTGATGGCAGCGGTAGCATCTCGAGTCCGAGTTGGCTGCTGATGTAACTGGCGAAGTGGCTCGGTGCGGTGAAGACCAGATCGGTATGGGTACACAGGCTGGCGGCGCTGTTGAAATCCGGGACGTACATGGCGATGTCGCGGCACAGTCCGCGTTCGGCGAGCTTGAAGTCGAGCAGCCAGCGGTCGTTGTTGCCGCAGCGAACCTGAATATGGCGCTGGCGAAGATAGCACTCTTCGTCCCAGCGTTGGCTGAGGGCCGGGTGGCCTTGGCGGATCAGGCAGACTTGCGAATCGCGGCAGAGCTCGGTGGAGCGGATCCCCTTGGGCGGCATCATGGTCATCATCGCATCCAGTGGGTTGAGATCCTTGCCGGTGATGCCGAAGTCGATTTCACCGCGGCCGAGTTTTTCGAATGTGTCCCCATTCCAGGCTTGGGTGTCGAGGATGATATTCGGCCCCTTGGCAAAAATGTCGCCGAGGAAATGGGGCAGGAAGAGCGGATAGGCGCTTTCTACCAGTGCCATTTTGAAATGGCGGTGGCTGGTGGCCGGGACGAACTCGGCCGGTGCGGTGAGGTGGGCGATATCACGCAGTAACTGTTCGAGCTGTGGCTGTAGTGCTTGGGCCCTCGGGGTGGGCTTGAGGCCGTGGGCCGTGCGGGTGAACAGCGGATCGCTGAATTGTTCGCGCAATCGCCCGAGGCTCTTGCTGACGGCTGACTGGCTCAGGCAGAGGCGGTTGGCCGCTTGGGTGACGCTGCCTTCCTCGAGCAGGACAAACAGGCAGATCAAGAGGTTGAGGTCGAGACGGGAGAGTTTTTCCGGCAACACGGGAGCCTCGGTAGAGATATTCCAAATGGGAAATTGAGATTTGAATATATACCATTTCTATTCATATCTCTAACCACGTAGACTGCCGCTATCTCGATATAGGACACCTATTTATGCAAGTAACAACAACGGCAGGCCCGCGCCTGATCGCCTTGATGGTGGTGCTGGTCTTGTTCAGCCCCTTGGCCATTGATATTTATCTGCCGGCGTTCCCGGCCATCGCCGATACGTTTGCGGTCGACGTAACCCGGGTTCAGGATACCGTGACCTGGTTCATGTTCAGTCTGGGTCTTGGCCAGCTATTGGCCGGGCCGCTGGCCGATCGTTTTGGCCGCCGTCCTATCGCCTTGGGTGGCATTACCATCTACGGCCTGAGTGCCGCGTTGGCCTATACGGCCCAGTCGCTTGACCTGTTGCTGGTCGCACGCCTGCTGCAGGGGTTCGGTGCTTGTGCCACCTCGGTCGCGGCATTTGCTGCGGTGCGCGACAGTTTCGGCCCGGAGAAAAGCGGGCGGATGATCAGTTACCTCAACGGTGCGATCTGCTTTATTCCTGCTCTGGCCCCGCTGCTCGGGACATGGCTGACCCATGTTTTCGGCTGGCGTTCTAACTTTAGCTTCATGGCAGGCTTTGCCATCGTCGCCGGTGCTCTGGTTCTGTGCCTGTTCCGCGAAACCCGCCCGGCCAATACTGATGTTTCCGGCTCGGCGATCAGCCTGTCGCGCTATCTGTCGGTACTGCGCGAGCCGATGTTCCTGTTCCACGCGACCCTGTGCATGCTGTCGATGTCAGTGATTTTGGCTTATGTCACCTCGGCCCCTGTCTGGCTGATGATGGAGCTGGGTCAGGATATGAACCAGTTTACGGTGTGGTTCGGGATCAATGCCGGTCTCAACATTATTGCCTGCATGGTGGCCCCTCGGTTCATTGACCGCTTTGGCACCCGCAAGACACTCAATACCGGTTTGTTGATCTTGGTGGTGGCTGGCGGCGCGATGCTGGTGATGAGCCACCTACATCAGGCATGGGCCTTCATGCTGCCGATTTTTGCCTCGTCGTTCGGCTTTGCCTTTGTGCTGGGCTCGGCGGCCGGCAAGGCTCTGGCACCATTCGGTGACCGGGCGGGTACGGCAGCGGCATTGTTGGGGCTGTTCCAGATGAGTGGTGCAGGGGCCTTGGTGAGTCTGACCCAGCGCCTGGATCTGACGCCGCCAAACCTGATGGTGCTGCAAATGTGGTTGTTGGTTCCGGGGCTGCTGCTGCTCTGGTCACGTTACGGCAAGCGCTGGCACGCACCGGCAACCGCCTGATTAGTTTTTAGGTTCTCGACATAATAAGACGCCGTCCCTTTCAAGGCGCAGGGTCTCGACAACCCATGATTCACTGCTTGTTTGCCTGCCACTGACGTGGCAGGCTTTTTTTTGCCCGTTATTTGCGTGGTAATGGATATGTCTCTAGGTCGCATTTTGGGTCGTGCTGGCCTTGCCTTTCCATTGCTGGACGACCAGACCGCAGATGATCAGTACCAGCCCGACCAAAGTCGACGGCTGGATCGTCTCGCCGATAATCGTGGCCAGCAGGAGCAGTGAGATAAACGGTGAGATGAAGATCAGGTTGCTGATGCGGGCGGTGTTTCGGGTCAGCTTGAGGGCGTTTATCCACAGGACGAAGGTGATCCCCATCTCGAACAAGCCCACATAACTGACGGCGGCCCAGCCCTGCCAGGGAATCGAGCCCCACCCGCCTTGGTAGATACTCAGACCGATCGAGAAAGGCAGGGAGATAAGAAAGCCCAGTAGTACCCCGAGAACCGGGTCGGCTTGGTTCTTGGTATTGAGGATCCAGTACATTGCCCATAGCAGGGTGGAGAGCAGAGCCAGTGCGACCCCGGTCGGGTTGTCGAACTGCAGGGCCATGACATTGCCCTTGGTGGCGATCACGACCACGCCGAGGTAGCCAAGCAGGCAGGCCGCCCAGTCCTGCTTGCGGATGGTCTGGCCGAGGAAGACGGCCGCCATCAGGGTCAGGGTGATGGCCCAACTATAGTTGAGCGGCTGGGCCTGCGATGCAGGCAGCAGATCATAAGCCTTGAACAGGACCAGATAATAGGCCAGCGGGTTGATAAGACCGAGCAGGAGGTAATACAGCGGCCGCTTGAGGAAGGTACGGCCAAGCTGATGGATCTTGCCTTGGAGGGCGGCTATGACCATCAAGGCGGCGGCCGATACCACGCTGGCGGCAGCGAGCATCTGGGTTGGGGTAAAATAATCGAGGGTTATTTTAAAGGCGGTAGCGACGGTCGACCACAGCAGGACGGCTGCCAGCCCGTAGCCGAGCGCATGACGTTCGTTCATTGTTCATCCATAAATCAAAGGCTGTCGGCAGGACAGCAGGTCAGGGGAGTCAGTGTAAGCGATTACAGTATCACCAACTAGCTTATCGATAGGGGGCGATGCGGATTTTGCTGGCGTGATCTTACCCTTGATGCGGGTCTGGACATTTATCCAGTGCCGACATAGCCTTGGTGTCAACAATACACAGGCTGCCGCCTGTTGGGATAATGGGTCAGGATAGAATAAGAATATGATCAGTGAGTGGTTATCGGGATACGGAGTGGTAGTGGTCAGTGGTGTGTCGGGGGCGGTACTGGCCGGTTCGGTTGCGGTATGGCTGGTCAATAATCGCTGGCAGCAGCAATTGGCTCTGCTTCGGCAGCAGGCAGAATCGGAGCTGGTGTTGGCTCGCCACCGTGAGCAGCATTGCCAGCAACAGCTTGATGAGCGCAACCAAGAGCTGGACGAAATGGACATCGAGCGCGATCGGCTGACGGCCGAGCTGCGCCAGATGCACGGCCGGTTGGCGGCGGCATTGGAGAAGATGCGCCATTTCGATGCGCTCAATAACGAGAAGCAGTATTTGTCCGAGCAGATCGAAAATGCCCGGATGGCCAATGCTGGTCTTGAGGCTGACTTGCGCGAGCAGGAAGCCCGCCACTTCGAAGAGCAAAAGGCGGCAGACGAGAAGATAGCCTTGTTGGAAAATGCCGAGGAGCGGCTGCGGATCCAGTTCGAGAGTTTGGCCAACCGCCTGTTCGAGCACAAGACCCGTACCGTGGATCAGCAGAACCAGCTGAGCCTCGATCGCTTGTTGGGGCCGCTGCGCGAGCAGCTGGAGGGGTTCCGCAAGCAGGTCAACGACAGTTTTAGCTATGAGGCCCGCGAGCGCCATACCCTGGTTCATGAGATCAACAACCTCAAGCAGCTCAATGAGCAGATGGCGCGCGAGGCCGTCAACCTGACGCAGGCCCTCAAGGGGGACAACAAAGCCCAGGGCAACTGGGGGGAAGTGGTCTTGGCGCGGGTGCTGAGTGAATCGGGATTGCGTGAGGGGCATGAGTACCAGACTCAGGTGAGTCTCGAGAACGAAGACGGCAAGCGCTACCAGCCTGATGTGGTGGTGCATCTGCCGCAGAACAAAGACGTAGTGATCGATGCCAAGATGTCACTGGTGGCCTACGAGCGCTTTTTCCATGCCGACACGGCTGCCGAGCGCGAGCTGGCACTCGGTGATCACGTCGCCTCGGTGCGCGGCCATATTCGCGGCCTAGGCCGTAAGGACTACCATCAGCTTCATGGCGTCGATAGCCTTGATTACGTATTGATGTTCATCCCGGTGGAGCCTGCGTTCCAGGCTGCGGTAGAAGCTGACCCGAGTTTGATCCGCGATGCGATGGATCAGAATATCATGCTGGTCAGCCCGACGACCTTGCTGGTGGCACTGCGTACCATCAATAATCTGTGGCGCAATGAGCGCCAGAACCAGAATGCCAAGCAGATAGCCGAACGGGCTAGCAAGCTATACGACAAGCTACGCTTGTTCGTCACGGATATGGAAGCGGTCGGGGCATCGCTCGACAAGGCGAACCAGAGCTATCAGGGGGCGATGAGCAAGCTGGTGACAGGTCGGGGTAACGTGATCCGTCAGGCCGAGGGATTCCGCCAGCTTGGGGTTGAAGTAAAGCGGGATATTAGCCCGCAGTTGGCCGAGCGGGCGATGTTCGGGGTGGCTGATGACAGCCCCGGGCAAGCGGAGTTGCCAGTGGGATTGGCTGGCCGGGTAAATGAATAAGGTTGTGCTTTGAGCAAAGCTCAACCATCAAGTACACTAGGGCTTGTTTAATACAGCAAGTTAACCATGACGGAAGTAGCATGACGGACACCACACTAGAGACGACCCATTTTGGCTACCGTACTGTAGCCAAGGACGAAAAGGCGGAGCTGGTTGCAGAAGTATTCCACTCGGTCGCAGCCAAATACGACATTATGAATGACCTGATGTCGCTGGGTATCCACCGCGTATGGAAGCGCTTTACCATTGATTGCAGTGGTGTTCGCCGTGGTCACAAGGTGCTGGACCTAGGCGGGGGCACAGGTGATCTGACCGCCAAGTTCTCGCGCATTGTCGGTGATAGCGGGCAGGTGATTTTGGCCGATATCAACAACTCCATGCTCAAGGTTGGCCGCAGCAAGCTGCGCGACTCAGGGGTTGTTGGCAATGTCGGCTATGTGCAGGCCAACGCCGAGGATCTTCCGTTCCCTGATGATTATTTTGATTGTATTACTATCAGTTTCTGCCTGCGTAACGTGACAGACAAGGACAAGGCGCTGCGCTCGATGTACCGCGTGCTCAAGCCGGGCGGCCGACTGCTGGTCTTGGAATTCTCCAAGCCGATCATCGAGCCGCTGTCCAAGATCTACGATGCCTATTCGTTCCACCTACTACCGAAAATGGGAGAGGTGATTGCCAACGATGCAGACAGCTACCGCTACTTGGCCGAGTCAATCCGTATGCACCCAGATCAAGATACGCTGGAAGGCATGATGCGCGAGGCCGGTTTTGAGCAGACCAACTACTACAACCTGACCGGTGGTATTGTTGCTCTGCACCGTGGCTACAAGTTCTGAGGATGCCATGCCGTTAGATGCTTTTGTTACCGGCGCGGTCGAGACCGCGCTAAACACCCTGCTCAACGAAGACGAGGCCAGCCAGCGCCGACTTGCCCGCCTTAAGGGGAAGGTGATCGGGGTAACGATCAACGAATTCGGCAAGCAGCTGTATTTTGTTTTCAGCCAGCAGATTGATGTGCTGGCCGGTTACGAGGGTGAGTTGGACTGTGAGTTGGCACTTAACCTTTCGGTGCTGCCGGAGCTTCGCCAGCAGGCGAACCTGACTCAGCTGATCAAGGCCGATAAACTCTCGCTGGATGGTGATATCCAGTTGGCCCAGCAGTTCTCGACCCTTCTTAGTGGCCTCAAGCCAGATGTGGAAGAAAAACTGTCGCAATATACCGGCGATATCATGGCCCACACGCTGGTGTCTGGGGTAAAGAACGGAGCCGAGTTCGTCCGCCGTGGGATCGCCCGTCGCCAGCGCGATCTGGCCGAGGTGATCACCGAGGAGTGGCGTTTGGCCCCGCAGGCGCTGGAGATCGCCTATTTTGCCGATCAGGTTGATGATATTAAATCTGATGTGGCCCGTGCCGAAGCGCGGATCAACCGTTTGCTGGAGCGCCTCCCATCATGATGGCAATTTCCGAACTCAAGCGCTTGTACCGGATCACTGCCGTCCAGCTTCGATATGGCCTTGACGAGTTGCTGCCGGAAGACCCGCGCCTGCAACTGCCGAAAAGCCTGCGCAAATCACTGTTCTGGATCCGCAATGAGCATCCGGACAAGCCGCTCGGCGAGCGCCTGCGTCTGGCACTGCAGGATCTCGGTCCGGTATGGATCAAGTTTGGCCAGATGATGTCGACCCGACGTGATTTGTTCCCGCCGCATATCGCCGACCAACTGGCCCTGCTTCAGGATCAGGTCGCCCCATTCGATGGCCGCGAGGCGAAACTCCAGATGGAGGCCGCGCTGGGCGGGACGATCGAAACCTGGTTTGATGATTTTGACGAGGTGCCGCTGGCATCGGCGTCGATTGCTCAGGTTCATACGGCAACCCTGCGCGAGACGGGCCGCGAGGTGGTGCTCAAGGTGATTCGCCCGGATATCCTGCCGGTGATACAGGCTGATATCCGCCTGATGTATCGAATGGCCGGCCTGTTGTCCAAGATTTTGCCCGAGGCCCGTCGCTTGCGCCCGGTCGAGGTGGTGCGCGAGTATGAGAAAACCCTGCTCGATGAGCTGAACCTGATGCGAGAAGCTGCCAACGGTATTCAGTTGCGGCGTAATTTCGAGGACAGCGATATGCTCTATGTCCCGGAGGTATTCACTGACTACTGTCGGGAAAACCTGCTGGTCATGGAGCGGATTTACGGTATTCAGGTATCGGATATCGACGCGCTGGTGGCCAACGGAACGGATATGAAGTTGCTGTCGGAAAATGCGGTGACGATCTTCTTCACCCAGGTGTTCCGCGATAGCTTCTTCCATGCCGATATGCATCCTGGCAACATTTTTGTTGCACGGGAAAACCCACAAAACCCACAGTGGATTGCACTCGATTGTGGTATCGTCGGCACCCTCAATAGGGACGACAAGCGGTATTTGGCTGAAAACCTACTGGCTTTTTTCAACCGGGATTACCGCAAGGTCGCTGAATTGCATGTCGATTCGGGTTGGGTACCTGCGGATACCAACGTCGATGAATTCGAATTTGCGATCCGTACCGTGTGCGAGCCGATATTCGAAAAACCCTTGGCCGAGATTTCGTTTGGCCATGTGCTGTTGAACCTGTTCAATACCGCGCGCCGTTTCAATATGGAAGTGCAGCCGCAGCTGGTGTTGCTACAGAAGACGTTGTTGTACGTCGAGGGGCTGGGGCGCCAGCTGTATCCGCAGCTGGATCTGTGGGATACCGCCAAGCCGTTCCTCGAAGACTGGATGTCCCGTCAGGTCGGGCCGCAGGCCGTGATTGACGGGATTAAGAGCCGTGCGCCGTTCTGGGCGGAGAAACTGCCGGAGCTGCCGGAACTTCTTTACGATAGTTTGCGTCAGGGCAATGTGCTGAACCAGCGAATCGATACACTTTACGATCACTTTATGGAAAGTCGACGTTACCAGGGACAGGCAAGGTTCTACTTTGGCATTGGTGCAACTCTGGTTGTATGTTCTGCCATACTTTTTAGTAATCATGTGGAAACCTATCCTGCCATCAGCGCAGGTGTCGGTATCATGTTTTGGTTATTGGGGTGGCGTGCCTGCCGTAAATAAGGGTAGAGTATGCAGCCTACGAATAAAACTTTGTTATTAACCACAAGAAGCTGAGGTAAAACAAGCATGGGTGGTATTAGTATCTGGCAACTGTTGATCATCGCACTGATCATTGTCCTTCTGTTCGGCACCAAGAAACTGCGTACACTTGGTGGTGACCTTGGTTCTGCTGTGAAAGGCTTCAAGAAAGCGATCAGCGACGAAGAGCCAGCAGCCAAGAAAGACGTGGAAGTAGACGCTGATTTCGATCAGAAGAAACTGGCCGATCAGCAGGGCGAACAGGCTCAAAAGAGCCAAAAAGACAAAGAGCAGGTTTAACGCGTGTTTGATATCGGGTTCTGGGAATTAATACTGATCTCCGTGGTGGGATTGGTTGTACTGGGGCCGGAACGCCTCCCAGTCGCGATCCGTTCGGTATCGCGCTGGGTTGGTGCTGCTCGTAATATGGCAAACTCGGTTAAGGACGAACTGTCCCAGGAGCTGAAGCTTCAGGAGCTACAGGAAAACCTACGCAAGGCCGAGCAGATGGGGATGAAAGATTTGTCTCCTGAACTACGGGATTCTGTCGAGGAGCTGAAAAAAGCAGCCTCGGATGTGCAGCGCCCGTATGCCGAGAAAAAAGACGAGCAGCCATCGGCGACGACCTCTCATAAGCAGGAATAAACAACATCACTATGTCTAGCGTTGAAGATGCGCAGCCGTTATTCAGCCACCTGTTGGAGCTGCGTAACCGTCTGCTGCGAGCCATCCTGAGCGTCATCGTGGTTTTTCTTGGTCTGGTCTGGTTTGCCAATGACATCTATGCCTTCTTGGCCTCCCCGCTGGTAGAACGTCTGCCGGAAGGGGCGTCGATGATCGCAACCGATGTGGCATCGCCTTTCTTCACGCCAATTAAGCTGACTCTGGTGACCTCGGTATTTGTTGCGGTGCCGATGATTCTGTATCAGGTATGGGCGTTTGTCGCGCCGGGCCTGTACAAGCACGAACGCAAGCTGATCATGCCGCTGCTGTTTTCCAGCTCGCTGCTGTTCTATGCTGGCGTGGCTTTTGCCTACTTTGTTGTCTTCCCGCTGGTATTTGGTTTCTTTACCAGTATCGCGCCGGAAGGGGTACAGGTGGCAACAGATATTGCCAGTTACCTGGATTTTGTCCTTGCGCTGTTTATGGCATTTGGTATCGCATTTGAGATCCCGGTGGCCATTATCCTGCTGTGCTGGACCGGGGCAACTGATCCGGAAAGCTTACGCGAAAAGCGTCCGTACATTATTGTCGGGGCGTTTGTGGTCGGTATGCTGCTAACCCCGCCGGACATTATCTCGCAGACCTTGCTGGCAGTGCCGATGTGCCTGTTGTTCGAGGTTGGCCTGTTCTTCTCGCGCTTCTACGTGCGTGACGAGGAAGAGGAAGATGATGCCGCCGAGGAGCAATAGCCCTGCTAGCGACAGATGACAGTAATAAAAAAAACCGGCCAAGGCCGGTTTTTTATTATCTTTTGTTTTTGGATCGCGGTGGGAGATTAAAGCTCGGTGCCCCACTTGGCCAAGATAGATTCGGCAAGAGCCTTGTCTTTTAGTAGCAGGCTGAAGTGGTCCTTGCCCGTGCTGTTGGCTTGGTCGGCAATGGTCATGATGTTGCTGTCTTTGGTAAGCAGCTTGATGTTCATGTCATTTTCGCCCTCAGGGAAATCAACAAGCAGGGTGTTGGCTCCGGTGATACTCCATTTGGCTGTGAAACTGTCGTAGCCATCTTCAGTGATGGTCACGATGCCGTCTTTGCCGAATGCCATGCCAGCCAGCATAGGGTCTGCCTGATAGTTGTTCGAGTCATCGCTTAGGAAGTACCAAGTATGACCTGTAACCAATGCAGCGGTAAGCGGCTGTGCGGTGCTGAGGTTCTCGGTTGTCCAGATGCTCAAGTCGCCTTGCGGGGTAACAGCCAGACTGGTTTGCTCCGAAATGTAGACGAATTCTTCTGCGCTTGTTTGGCCTTCCTCTTCGTGGATCAGCGCATTGTCCTTGATGCTGTATGCCGCAGCTTCGCTGGTGCCCGTCTTATCTGTCAGGATCATGGTGCCTTTATCCAGATGGATTTTGAAGACGCCTTCTTCAGCCGCGTAGTACTTGTTCATGCTGGCAAAGTGCAGGGTATTGCCTTCTAGGTACTGGTTTAGCGAGGCGATCACCGGTGCCGTGCTGGTCTGACCGTTCTCGTCAATGTCGATCACGATATCATCGAGTTTGTCGGTGCCTTGGTTGTTGATGGTCTCATCAATAACCTTGGTGATTTTCTCAGCCGATGTCGCCAGAGTCTCGGGATTGTTGCCAGCCAGTGTCGGAGCCAATTCGTTGGTCAGGCTGCGGGCAAGCAGGTGGGCTTTCTGGGCTTCGGCTTTGTCAGCTGCCGTGCCTTTGGCTGCCACGTAGTCACCGCTGATCACGTTGGCATCTAGATTGAGCTTGGCTGCCAGTGCTTCGACAGTGGTGTTCTGCACTTCGGCCATGGTGGTGAACGGGGTAACAACCTTGCTGTCGGCATTGGCGACAAGCTCGTAGCTGCTGCCCAGCTTGCCCGCTTTGTCGCTGTCGCTGGTTTTGCCTGCAATCGCCTTGGCAATAACCGCGTGGCCGGCATCTTCTTTCTTGATGGTGATTTCGCCTTTGGCATTGGTCATGCCAACAACTTCATTGCTCTCACACAGGTCGTTTTTGTTACGGTCGACACACACTTGGGCTTCTGAGAGGTAGCCGTCGATTACCTTGATGACCTTTGCTGTTGGTGTGGTAGTACCACCGCCATTGTTGCCGCCCGTGGATGACGATGAATCGTCGCTGCCACAACCGGTAAGGGCTAGTGCGGAAAGAAGTGAGGCGGCAATAATTGAACGCTTGAACTGCATGAAAATTCCTTTCAAATAATATTTTTTGTTAATTATTCATCCGAGGTGTGATCCTCTACCGAAAAACGGTAAAAATCACCGTGACTATATAGGTCAACACTGCTGTCTTGTTATTGATGACAATCACAATTGCAGAATTATCTTGTCGAAATTTTGCTTCGTTTTGCAGCTATGTGCGGAGAGTGCTGAAGAAGTATTCTAAATGGAGGTTACAGCTCAGTATGAGGCGACTCTTCTGTGGTGCTTAAAAAGATAACCCGAGGAATTGTGTTGTCACATCTTCATTTTGAATTTTTATTCGTTTTTTATTCTTTGTACGGAATGGGATTGTCACGGTTCGGAGCAAGTGTAGCCGTGTGCGGGGAGGGGATATCGATTCGTTTGCTTGGCCTGGTGGCGCAATGTAAAAAGCCAGCGGCAAAGCGCTGGCTTTTTGTTGTCAGGCAGGGATTGTTAAAAGAACAAGTGTGCCATCAGCGTAATGACCGGCAGGGTGACCAGAGTACGCAGGATGAAGATCAAAAACAGTTCCCATGGTTTGACCGGGATTTTGCTGCCGATCAGCAGGGCACCGATTTCCGACATGTAGATCAGCTGGGTGACCGACATCGCGGCAATCACGAAGCGGGTCAGGTCGCTTTCGATACCGGAAGCCAGGATCGACGGCAGGAACATATCGGCAAAGCCGACCACGATAGTTTGCGAGGCCGCGGCTGCTTCTGGGATTTGCAGTAGTTCGAGGAACGGGATAAACGGCTTGCCGAGCAGGCTGAAAATCGGGGTGTTCTCGGCAATCACCAGTGCCGTGGTGCCAATTGCCATCACGACCGGCAGTACGCCGAAGATCATGTCGATGGCATTTTTCAGGCCTTCTGCCGCCACGGCGCGTAGGCTTTTTACCTCGGCGGCTTTCTCTAGGGCCTGTTCAAGGCCGAAGCTGAATACCGTTTTGCCTTCAGGCAGGGTTTCGCTGTCATTGTTCTCGATGGTACCGTCGATGAATCGGTCTTTCTTCCAAGATAGCGGTGGCAGGCGTGGTACGATCACGGCAGCCACTAGGCCTGCCAGACACACGGTCAGGTAGAACGGGGCAAACATGTGCTCGAGGTTAACCTGGGCGATGACCACCAGGCTGAAGGTGATGGATACCGCCGTGAAGGTTGTGCCGATCACGGCAGCTTCGCGTTCGGTGTAGATCTTGCTTTCATACTGCTTGCTGGTCATTAGCACGCCGACACTGCCGTCGCCGAGCCATGAGGCGATACAGTTGACGGCTGAGCGGCCGGGAAGGTTGAACAACGGGCGCATGATACGGGTAAACAGCGCGCCGACAAATTCTAGCAGGCCGAAATTGAGCAGCAGTGGCAGCAGCAGGCCGGCAAACAGGAAGACCGAGAACAGTACAGGTAGCAGGTCGTTGAGCACCAGCCCGCCAGTCGCGCCGTCATAGATCATTGCCGGGCCGACTTGGAAATAGCTCATCAGTACAAACAAGGCCCCAGTTTGCTGAACGACAAACCACGGTAGGCTAGGGTTTAGCAATCCGCTGAGAAAGGCACTATTGGTAACAAGGCGGGGCTTGCACAGTTTGGTGGCAATGGTGGCTGCAGCCGTCAGGGATATCGCTGCTGTGACGATCGTTGTCAGCATCCCCTCGAATAGGGTCTGTACTGATTTGGCCAGAATGGCAATGGGGATGGTAAGTGAGCCTTCGTAGCTGATTGGTGCCATGAAGAGGAATACACCAAGCAATGATGGCAAGGCGAACATCAACCAGCGGTTTTTCTTGCCGGCCTGAGTAAGAACCTGATCCTGCATGTCTGACCTTTTGTTGTGGTAAAGAGGTAAATAACGGCCTTATTCCCAAGGAATAACTATTCACTGATCGTCCATAATCAGGGAGGGGCAAGGTTACATTCTTTATTCAGCAATTGGAATTTTTTTCGCTGGTATTTGAGGGATTATGCAGTGGCAGGTTTTAGCTTGTATTGTTATCAATGGTTTATTGTTCTGCCTGAATAACTGTATGCACTTTATTTGCAGGAATAAAAAAAGGAGGCGTAGCCTCCTTTTTTCAATTTATCATCTCGAAAGCCCGTGGCCCTTGAGAGGATCGGTTAGCGCATGGTTACGAACTCTTCCGAGCCGGTCGGGTGAATGGCGACCACTGAGTCGAAGTCGGCCTTGGTTGCGCCCATCTTCATCGCGACGCCGAAGCCCTGGATCATCTCGTCAACGGTGTAGCCGATACCGTGCAGGCCAACGACTTTCTCGTCTTCGCCGGCACACACCAATTTCATCTTGCATGGTTGGCGGTGGCTGGTTACCGCGGTGTACATCGCGGTGAAGCTCGAGGTGTAGACTTTGACGTTGTCCTCGCCGTAAAGGGCTATGGCATCAGGCTCGCTCAGGCCGATAGTGCCAATTGGCGGGTGGCTGAAGACCACGGTAGGCACCAGCTTGTAGTCCATCTTGGCGTTAGGCTTGTTGTTGAACAGACGCTCGGACAACTGGCGGCCTGCCTTGACGGCCACTGGGGTCAGCTCGATACCGCCTTCCATGATGTCGCCGACACAGTAAATGCCGTCGATGTTGGTGCGCTGGTATTCGTCAACTTTGATGTAGCCGCGCTCGTTGGTTTCGACACCGGCTGCAGACAGGTTGATGGCTTCGGTGGCCGGGTGGCGGCCGATCGCCCAGATCAGCAGGTCGGTATTGTGCGACTCGCCGTTTTCGAAGTGCAGGGTCAGGCTGCCGTCGGCCTCCTTGACCACTTCTTTCGGTACCGAGTGGGTATGTAGGCTTGGGCCTTCGCTGTCCATGACCTCGACCAGAGTATCGACGATCATCGGGTCGAAGCTACGTAGCGGCGAACCCTTGCGAACGAACAGGTGGGTGTCGGTACCCAGCGCGCTCAGTACCCCTGCGATTTCAACGGCGATGTAGCCGGCACCGACAACGGCGGTGCGTTTTGGCTGCTCGGTGAGCTCGAAGAAGCCGTTGGAATCGATGCCGTGCTCGGCACCCGGGATAGCCGGGATAGTCGGTTGGCCGCCGACGGCGATCAGGATGTGGTCGGCAGTGTAGTGCTCGCCGTCAACCTCGACGGTCTTGCTGTCTACGAACTTGGCAAAGCCGCGGATCACTTCCACCTTGTTGTTGCCCAGCACGTTGTCGTAGGCGGTGTGGATACGGCTGATGTAGGCTTCGCGGCTCTCGACCAGCTTGGCCCAGTCGAACTGGTTGACGCTGACATCGAAACCGTAATCCTTGGCGTAAAGGTGCATCGCTTCTGCAATCTGCGCACCGTGCCACATCACTTTCTTCGGCACGCAGCCGACGTTGACGCAGGTGCCGCCCAGTGCTTTGGCTTCAATCAGTGCCACCTTGGCGCCGTACATCGATGCACGGTTTGCCGAGGCGATACCGCCGCTGCCACCACCGATACAGATGTAATCAAAATGCTTTGCCATGACTCTACTCCAATGATTTTTTATTTATTTGGTTGGAGCTAGTGTAATCAAGAACGGGGGGAGTTACGAGGGGGGATGATCGAGAAAATCAGATTGCGAAAAAGGCGGGGGAAAACCCCGCCTCTCGTTTGTTGTTGATGGCTGTCGTCGGCTTATTCCGGTACGACCCACTCGACCTTGCAGTGGCCGTGTGTCGGTGCAATGGCCTCTTTGAGCCACGGCAGGATTGCCTGCATCTGGCCTTCCAGCTTCCACGGCGGGTTGATCACAATCATGCCCGATGCGGTCATGCCACGCTCTTCAGTATCAGGCTCGACGCCCAGCTCGATTTGCAGGATCTTGCGGATGCCCAGCGCCTCGAGGCCGCTTAGCATCTTGTCGATATTGGCGCGGTAGACAACCGGGTACCAGATCGCATAGGTGCCGGTTGCCCAGCGCTTGTAGCTTTCGTCGATGGCTTTGACCACGTCCATGTATTCGTGCTTGAGCTCGTACGGCGGATCAATCAGCACAACACCACGGCGCTCTTTCGGCGGCAGGCTGGCCTTGAGGCGGGCAAAGGCATCTTCCTTGTAGATTTTTACTTGGCGGTCGCCACGGAATTCCTGCAGTAGCAGCGGGAAGTCGCTCGGGTGCAGCTCAGTCAGTACCATCCGGTCCTGATCGCGGATCTGGGCCCTGGCCACTTTCGGTGAGCCCGGGTAATAGCGTAGCTCGTCGCCCTGGTTGAGAACCTTGATCGCGTCGATGTAGCTGGCAATGTCGGCCGGGATATCGTCGCGCTGCCAGATCCGGGCAATGCCCTGCTTGAATTCGCCGGTTTTTTCACTGCGCTCGTCTTGCAGGTCGTAGCGGCCGACACCCGAATGGGTATCGTGGTAGACAAACGGCTTGTCCTTTTGCTTGAGGGCATCAAGGATCAGGCTTTGGACAATGTGCTTGACCACATCGGCATGGTTGCCGGCATGGAAACTGTGGCGGTAGCTCAGCATGGCTGGGATCTCGGCAGAAAAATGTGATGAGTTGGGGTCGTATTATGGCGAATTGGTACGGAATAGCCAGTATTGGCATGGATTTTCACCGCCCATGATGTTAATGGCAGGTTAAAATGGTAATATCGGTTCGTGACTTCTTGCCAGTAAAGGATTGAATTTGGCCTGATGAAGACACATTTAATAAGGGACAACATATTGAAGGAATAGCGCATGTCTAACCCATTACTCACCATGACGGATTTGCCTCCGTTTTCTCTTATCCAGCCTGAGCATGTCAAACCTGCGGTTGAGCAGGCGATTGCCGATTGCCGTGCAGCGGTAGAGACCGTGCTGGCAACCGATGCCGCGCCGAGCTGGGATACCATCTGCGTTCCGCTGGCTGAGGTCGATGATCGCTTGAGTCGTATCTGGTCGCCGGTAAGCCACCTTAATGCCGTAAAGAACAGCAATGAACTGCGTGAGGCCTATGAGAGTTGCCTGCCGATGCTGTCCGAATACAGCACTTGGCTTGGCCAGCATAAAGGCCTGTACGAAGCCTACAAGACGCTTAAGGCCGATGCCGGCTTTGCCGAGCTGAGCCTGGCCCAGCAAAAATCGATCACCGATGCACTTAAGGACTTCGAATTGTCCGGCATCGGTCTGCCAGCCAAGGAGCAGCACCGCTACGGCGAGATCAGCAAGCGCCTGTCAGAGCTGGCGTCTACATTCAGCAACAATGTCCTTGATGCCACGATGGGCTGGAGCAAATTGGTTTCCGACGAGGCCGAGCTTGGCGGACTGCCTGAATCGGCACTGCTGGCTGCCAAGGCGGCAGCCGAAGCCAAAGAGCAGGAAGGCTACCTGTTTACCTTGGACATTCCGTCCTACCTGCCGGTGATGACCTACTGTGACAACCGCGCCCTGCGTCAGGAAATGTATGAGGCCTTCGTGACCCGCGCGTCGGATCGCGGCCCGAATGCCGGCAAGTGGGACAACACCGAGATCATCGCCGAGAAGCTCAAGCTCAATCACGAGATCGCGCGGATGCTCGGTTTCAACACCTACAGCGAGAAGTCGCTGGCGACCAAGATGGCCGAGACCCCGGCTCAGGTACTCGGGTTCCTCAATGATTTGGCCAGCCGTGCCAAGCCTCAGGGCGAGCGCGAAGTGGCCGAGCTGCGTGAGTTCGCCGCCGAAGAATTCGGGGCGGCCGATCTGGAACCGTGGGACTTTGCCTTCTACGCCGAGAAGCTCAAGCAGCACCGCTACAGCATTTCCGACGAGGAGCTACGCCCTTACTTCCCAGAGCAAAAAGCTGTATCCGGCCTGTTTGAAGTCCTCAAGCGCTTGTTTGGTATGGATGTTAAGCAGCGCGAAGGCGTCGAGGTGTGGCACGAGTCGGTCAAGTTCTATGACATTTTCGATGCCAAGGGTGAGTTGCGCGGCAGTTTCTACCTTGATTTGTATGCCCGCGAACACAAGCGCGGCGGCGCATGGATGGACGAGTGCATGGTACGCCGAGTCCGTCAGGACGGCAGCTTGCAGCAGCCGGTTGCCTACCTGACCTGTAACTTCAACAAGCCGGTTGGCGGCAAGCCAGCGCTGTTTACCCATGATGAGGTCGTCACCTTGTTCCACGAAACCGGTCACGGTATCCACCATATGCTGACCCAAATCGACGTGCCAGCCGTGTCGGGGATCAACGGGGTGCCTTGGGATGCGGTCGAGCTGCCAAGTCAGTTCCTCGAGAACTGGTGTTGGGAAGAAGAGGCGCTGGCGTTTATTTCCGGCCATTATGAAACGGGTGAGCCGCTGCCGAAAGACATGCTCGACAAGATGCTGGCCGCCAAGAATTTCCAATCGGCGATGGGGATCCTGCGCCAATTGGAATTCGGCCTGTTCGACTTTACGCTTTACACCGAGTTCGACCCAGAGGCTGGTGCCAAAGTGCTAGAGACCCTGTTCGATATCAAGTCGCGGGTGTCCGTGGTGCCAAGTCCGGAGTGGGGCCGCTTCCCGCACAGTTTCAGCCATATCTTTGCCGGTGGTTACAGCGCGGGTTATTACAGCTACCTATGGGCCGAAGTTCTGTCAGCCGATGCCTACTCGCGCTTCGAGGAGGACGGGATCTTCAATGCCGACACCGGCGCGGACTTCCTGGACTGTATCCTAGAGCGAGGCGGCAGCGAGGAGCCAATGGCATTGTTCAAGCGCTTCCGTGGTCGTGAGCCGCAGATTGATGCGTTACTTCGCCATTCGGGCATCACGGGTTAATACACTGATTGGGCTGGCTCTTTCACCCCAGCCCTGCATCGGACATGCTCATTGATGGTTATCAACTGCGCGTGTCCTCTTTGTGCTGAGGCGAAATTTCTGCGCCTAATCAGACATTAACAGAGTGTGGGCGAGAGATATCAATTCCGCGCGCCCTCTTAGCTATGAAACGAAATTCCCGCGTCATAAATACGAAATTAGATCTGAGCGGGATGAGGTTTTGGCTTTAGTGCGAATTCGAGCTCTAGCCAAACTCCGGCGCTTGCTCTGCCAATTAGAACGTGGAACGAACCGATAATAAAAAAGCACCCATTGGGTGCTTTTTTTTGTTGGTGGTGCGGGAGTTACTCACTGGCAATGAGGGTCAGCGGCCAGCCCATGTCGCTCTGGCGGTTTGCCTCTTGTTGCAGCTCGGCATCGGTTAGCGGGTTGGCGGCCAGCCAGCTTGCCGGTAGGGTCAGGCTCAGCTTGTTGTCCGTAACGTCCAGCGTAAATGGCGGCTGGTGGCAGTGGTCGCGGCGATGGCACAGGATCACGGCCAGACGGAGCAGGCGCAATAGTCGGGTTGCGCTCGGGGCCGACAGGGCATGTTGCTCCGGCAGGCTGCTTAGCTGCTCACGGTAGCGACGCAGCAATTCGCCGATCAGGTGCTTCTGGGCCCGGGTAAAACCGGGCAGGTCACTATGGTGGATCAGGTAGGCGGCATGCTCGCCGCTCTTCTTGAATTCCACCATGGTGCCGATCTCGTGCAGACCTGCACAGGCTTTCAGTAGGTAGCGGGCTTGGGGCTCAAGTTGCCAGGCCGACTGGCAGGCATCGAGCAGGTTGAGCGCGGTACCGGTGACTTCGGCTGCATGGTCGGTGTCGAGCTGGAAGCGATTTTGCAGACTGGCCAGCGTGCGTTCGCGAACATCATGGTGGCGCATCTGGGTCATCATGTCATAGACCATGCCTTCGCGCAGGGCACCGCCAGCAAGGGTCATCGATTCAATGCCGAGCGATTCGAAAATCGCGATCAGGATAGACAGCCCGCTTGGGAAGACCAGAGCGCGCTCGAGCGTCAGGCCCTCGATATCGAGATCTTCCAGTCGCTCGTATTGCATGGCTTGGCGTTGCATCCGCTTGAGTTTGGCGAGGGTGATGATCTCGTCCATTCCTTGGGCCAGCATAATTTCCTGCAGGGCCTGGACAGTACCACTGGCGCCGACACAGGTCGTCCACCCTAGAGTCTGGTACTGCTCAACGATAGGGCTAATCGCTGCCTTGGCTGCGGTAATGGCCGTATCGAAGTTGGCTGCCGTCAGCGCGCGATCCTTGAAGTAGCGTTCGAGCCAAGTGACACAGCCGATCTTGAGGCTGGTCAGGGCGCTGGCATCGAACCCTTCGCCGATAATGACTTCGGTACTGGCTCCGCCGATGTCGACGACAAGACGCTTGCCGCAGCCGCCGGAGGTATGGGCCACGCCCTGATAGATGATCCGGGCCTCTTCCTCACCGGGAATGATCTGGATCGGGTAACCGAGAATCTTCTCGGCCTTGGAAAGAAAGGCATTGGCGTTAACCGCAGTACGAAGCGCTGCGGTACCGACGATGCGGATGTTTGCCGCTGGGATATCTTGCAGGCGTTCGGCAAACAGGCTCAGGCAGTCCCACCCCCGTTGCATGGCATCAAGGCTAAGCTCGTTGTTGCTGTTCAGTCCTGCCGCCAGGCGGACTTTGCGTTTGATCTTGGCCAGTGTCTGGACGGTGCCAGCGATGTCTCTGACAATCCACATATGGAAGCTGTTAGAGCCGAGATCAATCGCGGCATACAAGGGTGATACTGTTCTTTCCATGGTCATATCTACCGGTTACTGCTGTTTGTTTTGCTGTGGACGGCGACGGCCGCGCTGGCGTGACTGTCCTTGGCGTGACGAAGAGCCGTTACGGCGGCCGCCGCTCTGACGTGGTGAGCGTGGGACGTGAACCGGTGGTGGCAAATCGTCGAGCAGGGCATCCGCATTGTACTTTGACAGTGGGATTGCATGCTCAATATAGGTTTCGATCGCTGGTAGGTTGATCGCGTACTCTTCACAGGCGAAGCTGATCGAGTGGCCGCTGGCCCCAGCTCGGCCGGTACGGCCGATACGGTGGACGTAGTCCTCGGCATCGTCAGGCAGATCGTAGTTGAATACGTGTGTCACCTGCGGGATATGCAGGCCGCGTGCCGCCACATCGGTGGCAACCAGTACGTCCAGCTCACCTTGGGTGAATTGTTCCAAAATACGCACGCGCTTCTTCTGCGGTACGTCGCCGGTCAGCAGGCCGACACGGATCTGGTCTGCCATCAGGTGCGCCCAGATGTCCTCGCAGCGGTGCTTGGTGTTGGCAAACACGATCGCGCGATCAGGCCATTCTTCTTCCAACAGGGTCTGCAGCAGGCGCATTTTGTCCTGGTTGGACGGGTAGAACAGCTCTTCTTGAATGCGGTGGCCGGTCTTCTGCTCAGGCTCTACCACAACGCTTGCCGGATCGTTCATGTGCTCGAACGCCAGTTCTTTTACGCGGTAGGACAAGGTGGCCGAGAACAGCATGTTCAGACGCTCAGTCGGCGCAGGCATACGGCGGAACAGGAAGCGGATATCTTTGATGAAGCCAAGGTCGAACATACGGTCGGCTTCGTCTAGCACAACAGCTTGAATCGAACTCAGGTCGATAACGCGCTGCTTGAAGAAATCAATGATCCGGCCGCAAGTGCCGATCAGGATATCGACGCCATCTTCCAGAATTTTCTGCTGTTTTTCGTAGGCTTCGCCGCCATAGGCCAGGCCTGCGGTCAGTCCGGTGCTTTCAATCAGCGGCTTGGCATCGTTATAAATCTGGATGGCCAGCTCGCGGGTTGGTGCCATAATAATGGCACGGGGATGGTTTTGTTTGCGTCCCTCTTTGGCTGGCGTTAGCAGCAAATGGTTAAAAGTCGCGGTCAGGAAAGCTAGGGTTTTCCCTGTACCCGTCTGGGCTTGACCTGCAATATCACGGCCGGAGAGCACTACCGGCAATGCCTGCGCCTGGATAGGCGTACAACTGTGGAAACCATGGGCTTCCAGTCCTTGTAAAACCTGAGGCTCTAGCCCCAGATCGGCAAATTTTTGCTCTGTGATGTGAGTCGTCTTCATTCGTATAGAATATCAGCTTAGGGTTGCATTACGAAACGGATTCCATTCAAATAGGGCATCGATTTGCTGGTTAAAATCAAATCAGCTAAGAAAATCAACCATTGGAGTGGAAGATGAGCGACAAGATTGTGCAGCTGACAGACGAAAGTTTCGAAAGCGACGTAATTAATGCTGCAGGCCCGGTACTAGTCGATTTCTGGGCAGAATGGTGTGGTCCTTGCAAAATGATCGCCCCTATTCTGGACGAGATCGCTAACGAATACGAAGGCCAGCTGACGATTGGTAAACTAAACATCGACCAGAACGCGGCAACCCCACCAAAATTCGGTATCCGCGGTATCCCAACTCTGCTACTTTTCAAAGACGGCAGCGTGGCGGCGACCAAAGTCGGTGCGCTTTCCAAGAGCCAGCTGAAAGAGTTCCTAGACGCGAACCTGTAACAGCCGGTGTCGAACCATGCACAATTTCTCAGTTGTGCATGGTTTGACAAACGTCTATGCTAGACGGATACGATCATTGGTGCTAACTTATTGCACGTATACTTCAGTATCGTTCATTCCTTGACCAGCCCTATAGGTCAACTTCATCTCAACCAATATAGAACCCCAATTTTGACTGACAAGAAACCCACCACTATGAATCTAACTGAATTGAAAAACCAACCTATTTCACAGTTGGTTGCGCTTGGCGAAAGTTTAGGACTGGAAAACCTAGCGCGTTTGAGAAAACAAGATATTATCTTTGCAATTCTCAAGCAGCATGCGAAAAGTGGTGAGGACATTTTTGGCGATGGTGTTCTAGAGATTCTGCAAGACGGCTTCGGCTTCCTTCGCTCTGCAGACAGTTCTTACCTTGCTGGTCCCGACGATATCTACGTTTCTCCTAGCCAAATCCGCCGCTTCAACCTTCGTACCGGTGACACCATTTCCGGTAAAATCCGCCCGCCGAAAGATGGCGAACGTTACTTTGCCCTGCTGAAGGTTAACGAAGTTAACTACGACAAGCCGGACAATGCCCGTAACAAGATCCTGTTCGAAAACTTGACTCCGCTGCACGCTAACGAGCGTATGCGTATGGAGCGTGGCAACGGTTCTACCGAAGATATCACGGCGCGCGTACTGGATTTGGCATCGCCAATCGGTAAGGGCCAGCGTGGCTTGATCGTGGCACCGCCGAAAGCCGGTAAGACCATGTTGCTGCAGAACATCGCCCAGAGCATTACCTACAACCACCCTGAGTGTGAGCTGATGGTACTGCTTATCGATGAGCGTCCTGAAGAAGTGACCGAGATGCAGCGTCTGGTTAAAGGTGAAGTGATTGCCTCTACGTTCGATGAGCCAGCTTCTCGTCACGTACAGGTTGCCGAGATGGTGATCGAGAAGGCCAAGCGTCTGGTTGAACACAAGAAAGACGTGGTTATCCTGCTTGACTCTATCACGCGTCTGGCTCGTGCTTACAACACCGTTATCCCATCATCAGGCAAGGTTCTGACCGGTGGTGTGGATGCTAACGCCCTGCACCGTCCGAAGCGTTTCTTCGGTGCGGCACGTAACGTGGAAGAGGGCGGCAGCCTGACTATCATCGCAACGGCGCTGGTTGATACCGGTTCTAAGATGGATGAAGTTATCTACGAAGAATTCAAGGGTACAGGTAACATGGAACTGCACCTGTCACGCAAGATTGCCGAGAAGCGCGTCTTCCCTGCGATCGACTTCAACCGTTCGGGTACCCGCCGCGAGGAGCTGCTGGCCAAGCCGGACGAGCTGCAGAAGATGTGGATCCTGCGCAAGATTGTCCACCCAATGGGCGAGACAGACAGCATGGAATTTTTGATCGACAAGTTGGGCATGACCAAGACCAACGACGAGTTCTTCGATGCGATGCGTCGCCAGAATTCATAATTTCACGCTGTGATCACAGATTGTCAAACGCCACCCCCGGGTGGCGTTTTTTATTGCCTGTCCATTGGGCATACTGCTATGAATTGCTGTTCGATTGCTGGATTGTTGCGAGTAGACTCCAGCTTGGGGTAAGTTGGGTATAATAATCATTTTCGCTCCTTCATGCAGATACTGGGAGGGGGCGTTGTCGGACATGGGTAACAATCATCGATGAAATTCAAGGATCTGCGCGACTTCATTGCCTATCTTGAGCAGGAAGGGCAACTGAAGCGAATCAAGCAGCCGGTCGATCCGGTTCAGGAAATCACTGAGATTTGCGATCGCACCCTACGGGCGGGTGGACCGGCATTGCTGTTTGAAAACCCTGTGGGCTATGGCATGCCGGTACTGGCCAACTTGTTCGGCACTCCGGGGCGGGTAGCCATCGGGATGGGGCGGCATGATGTCCGGGAGTTGCGCGAGGTGGGCAAGCTGCTGGCCTATCTCAAGGAGCCCGAGCCGCCGCGCGGTTTCCGTGATGCCATCGACAAGCTCCCGCTGTTCAAGCAGGTGCTGAACATGCCGGTAAAACGGCTGCGCAAGGCTCCGTGCCAGGAGGTGGTCTGGCAGGGCGACGAGGTGGATCTCGACAAGATTCCGGTGATGAGTTGCTGGCCGGGGGATGTTGCACCACTGCTGACCTGGGGGCTGACGATTACCAAGGGGCCGCACAAGAAGCGCCAGAACCTCGGTATCTACCGTCAGCAGAAGCTGGGCAAGAACAAGGTGATCATGCGCTGGTTGGCCCACCGTGGCGGCGCGCTGGATCTGCGTGACTGGATGGAGACCCATCCCGGCGAGCCGTTTCCGGTGACAGTGGCGTTCGGTGCCGATCCGGCAACAATTCTCGGGGCCGTGACCCCTGTGCCCGATACCCTGTCGGAGTACGCCTTTGCAGGCCTGCTGCGGGGTTGCAAGACCGAGGTGGTGAAGAGCCTCAGCAATGACTTGGAGGTACCGGCCAGTGCGGAAATCGTGCTGGAAGGATATATCGATCCGAATGAGTTTGCCGATGAAGGGCCATACGGCGATCACACCGGTTACTACAACGAGGTGGAGCGTCATCATGTGTTCACTATCACCCATGTCACGATGCGCCGCGATCCGATCTACCACAGCACCTATACCGGCCGTCCGCCCGATGAGCCAGCGGTGCTGGGCGTCGCGTTGAACGAAGTGTTCGTGCCGATATTGCAAAAGCAATTTCCGGAGATCACCGATTTCTACCTGCCACCGGAGGGGTGCTCCTACCGGATGGCGGTCGTCACCATGAAGAAGCAGTACCCGGGTCATGCCAAGCGCGTGATGATGGGGGTGTGGTCGTTCCTGCGTCAGTTCATGTACACCAAGTTCGTGGTGGTATGTGACGAAGATGTCGATGCCCGCGACTGGGGCAGCGTGGTCAAGGCGATGGGCGGCCATATGGATCCGGCTCGCGATACCCTGGTTATCGACAGCACGCCGATAGACTCGCTGGATTTTGCCTCGCCGGTGGTGGGGCTGGGCTCTAAGATGGGGGTGGACGCTACCCGCAAATGGGAGGCCGAAATTGCCCTGGGTGGCGAGGTGGCTTCCCCTGCGATGCTAGCGCCAGAGGCGCTGGTCACTGCGGTGCGCGGGGCCTGTCCTGAAATTATTGACCTACACTTGCCCGATGGCGAAGGCAAGATGGCCATCGCGACGGTAAACAAGCAGGCAGCCGGTCTTGGGCCGGATCTGCTGGCTCGGATGTGGGCGGCTGCGGGTGACACCGGTGCATTGGCTCTGGTTATTCTGTGTGATGCCGGTGACGTCAACGGCCGTGATTGGAATGATGTGATCTGGGCGGTGACGACGCGGATGGATCCGGGGCGTGACAGCTTGATCGTGCCTGATGCCAATGGCGGTTCGCGTATGGGGTGGGATGCAACCAACAAGTGGCCGAGTGAAACCGGTCATCACCCGCGCGAGTGGGGGACGCCTATCAGCAAAGATCCGGCGGTTGTTGCCCGGGTCGATGCGATGTGGGATTCTCTTGGGATCCCCGGATAATAACGAATACGCTGCCCGGGTCTGTCTGGGCAGCTAGAGAAAACCTATGTACCAAGTGCGCCTGCTGCCTCATGATATAACCTTTAAGACTGACGGGGACGACTCCGTCCTTGAGGCTGCGCTCAACGCAGGCATTGCGTTTCCCAACCGCTGTCAGGTCGGGGCGTGTGCCATGTGCCTGTGCCGCAAACTGCAAGGCACTGTCCGCTACCAGCTTGAACCCATGCTCACCGAGCGTGAGCAGGAGGGAGGGTGGATTTTTGCGTGCCAGGCAATGGCAACCAGTGACTTGGTACTCCAGCTAGATTAGAGGAAGAGAATGTCCATCAAGTGTGAAGTAACGTCGGTCGAGCCTGTGGCCTGCCATACCTACCGTATCCTGCTTAAGCCCGAGCAACCTGTTCCGTTCAAGGCGGGTCAGTACCTGCTGGCGGTGATGGGCGAGAAAGACAAGCGTCCATTCTCCATTGCTAGCAGCCCGTGCCGCGACGGTGAGTTGGAGCTGCATATCGGTGCGGCCGAGCACAACGCCTACGCGATGGAGGTGGTTGAGGCTATGCGGGCAGCGTTGGACAATGGCGGAACGGTTGAGGTTGAGGCCCCGCACGGTGAGGCATGGGTGCGTGCCGACAGTGACAAGCCACTGCTGCTGATTGCAGGGGGAACCGGATTTTCTTACGTGCGCAGTATTTTGGATAACTGCCTGAGCCGAGGTGTCTCGCAGCCGATTTTCGTTTACTGGGGCGGTCGTGATGTGTGTCAGTTGTACGCCAACGATGAACTGGCTGAGTTGGCGGCCAAACACACCAACCTGACCTACGTGCCGGTGGTGGAGAATGCCCCGGCCGATTGGCAAGGCAAGGTCGGTAATGTGCTGGAAGCGGTCTGTGATGATTTCGTGAGCCTGTCGGCCTACGATATCTATATCTGCGGCCGTTTTGAGATGGCGGGTGCGGCCCGTGAGATGTTCTCGGCCGAAAAGGGTGCCGAGCGCGAGCGGATGTTCGCCGATGCCTTTTCGTTTATTTGATCCCATCGGTTGAGTCATAAAAAAAGCGAGGCCCTGGCCTCGCTTTTTTGTGCCCATGACATGGGCGATTAGGCTTTGTTGATAGCCTTTTGCCGTTGTACCCGCTTGACCCAGGTCTCGTTGAGCCACAACGAGGCCATGATGATCGCCCCGCCGAGGATCAGGCGCGGGTAGTCGACGTCGCGGTTCCAGATCACGATGTTGACGATAAGGCCGGCCGGGACCAGGGCGTTGTTCATGATCGCCAGTGCGCCGGCGTTGACAAGGGTAGCGCCTTTGTTCCACAGGTAATAGCCAAGCCCCGAAGCGACGATGCCGAGATAGACGAGGATCCCCCACTGGGTATCGGTGGTCGGCAGTTTGTCGGTGTTGCCAAAGAGCAGGAACATCGGCAGGGCGACGCAGACCGCACCGAGGTAGAACAGGCCGAACACCGTATGCTGTGGCAGGTCGGCATTTTCCTTTTCCATTGTCAGTTTGTAGCCGACCTGACCGATGGCAAAGCTGAGGTTCGCCCCTTGGACGATCAGGAAGCCGGTAATGAAGTTCTCGTTGATCCCCTCGAATTTGATCACCGCAGCCCCGAGTACGGCGATGGCGGCGGTGGCCAGGTACCATGCCGAGAATCGGCGGTGCAGCAAATCGTAGATCAGGGTGACGTAGATTGGGGTGAAGATGGTGAACAGCAGGACTTCGGGCACGCTGAGGTAGAGGAACGACTGATAATAGAAGCAGTACATGATCCCTAGCTGGAAGGCGCCGACAGTCATCAGCTTGAGGACCAGTGCGCGGTGCAGGTGCTGGCGGCGCAGGAACGGCAGAAACACCAGTGCTGCGAGGCAGACCCGGGTCAGCACCGAGAACCAGCTGTCAACTTGGCCGGCAAGGTAGACGCCGATCAGGCTGAAGGAAAAGGCCCACAGTAGGGTGACGGCAGAAAGATATCCCATAGCATTCTTCGCGGTAGTGGTGGATTGACGGCCGCTAGTGTAGCGAATTATGGCGTTATTCTACATGCCAGCGCGACAGGGAGGGGGCTGGTAGGAGCAGACAGTGATCGCCCCCGGCGAGATCGGCGTAACGTGTTAGGTGATGAAACGAAAAGGGCGAGCCTCCCTGTTCGGTGGCTCGCCCTTGCAAGATTCGTTATTGAGAAAGGGTCAGGCTTATTTCAGCGGCACCATCAGCATGTCGACCGGTGAGCGGTTGATCAGCTGCTTGGCGGAGCTGAGGATTTTGCTCCAGAAGTCCTGGTGATGGCCACAGACAACCAGTTCGATGTCCAGCTCCTGAATGGCATGGCAAATTTCGTCGCTCAGATCACCGCTGCCGACCAGGGTGTGCGCGACTGGGCAGTTGGCCTTGTCGGCGAGGGCCTGAAGCTGTTTCTGGGCGTCGTCGGCCATCTTGTGCTGGGCGTCGGCCAGGTTGATGTCAATTAGGCCGGTATAGAGCTCGGCGTAGTTTACGTCGATGTGGATCAGCGACAGCTTGGCATCGAGGGCATTGGCCAGTTCGGCGGCTTTGGTGACGAGGGTGAGGCTTTCATCTGACAAGTCGATGGCAACCAGAATGTGTTTGTAAGCCATAGCTTGTACTCCTTGACCTAGGGTTGTTGGTTTTATGCTATCACCGGGTATGGTGAAAAAACATTACTCGGATCGCATCTTGGTAACCGTGGTTGTGGCAGTGTGAGCAAGGGAAATGGCTGAAACTTCAGGCTTATTGGCATGCCTTCATCAAGCTGTCCATGCACCCCGTTGCCATCCGTTGAGTTGCATTCTCAGTGGGGCGTTGTGACAATGAGGTAAAGACCGATTTCGTTCCAGTTGGCGAGATTGGTATACACTAGAATAGAAAGGAGTAGTGAGATGTTAGCTCAGACAATGGTAGAAAAGCTCAACGAGCAGATTAATTTGGAATTCTTTTCCTCTAATTTGTACCTGCAGATGAGTGCGTGGTGCGAGGACAAGGGTTTTGAAGGGGCCGCTGAATTCCTGCGCGTCCATGCTGCTGAAGAGATGACGCACATGCAGCGCCTGTTTACCTATGTGAGCGAAACGGGTGCCTTGCCTATTCTGGGGGCGATCGACGCACCCAAGCATGAGTTTGCCTCGTTGGGTGATGTATTCCGCGAAACGTATGAGCACGAGCAGCTGATCACCGAGAAGATCAACAAGCTGGCGCATGCTGCTTTTACCAGTCAGGACTACTCGACGTTTAACTTCTTGCAGTGGTATGTCGCAGAACAACACGAAGAAGAAAAACTATTCAAAGGCATTTTGGACAAGATTGAGTTGGTGGGTGAAGACGGCAAAGCCCTGTTCTTCATTGACAAAGACTTGGCAGCGATGGCCAAGGCTGAATCGACGTCTGTGATGGATACCACAGCAGGCTGATCAGGGACGGGGACATGCTTGCCATGTCCCTATTCATATCGGGTTAGCCGCTGGATATTGTTTGTTGGGGGCAAATATGATTAGTGGTGATGCTCTTGTTCTTGCACTTTTTTTAGTGGCAGTTGTTAATGTTTCTCGTTATGTCAGCACGTTGCGAACGTTGTTGGCCGTGATGCGCGAATGTGACCCTCTTCTTTACCAGCAGGTCGACGGGCGTGGTTTTTTCTCCTCTCAGGGGAATGTGTCCAAGCAGATCCGCCTGTTCCACTATATCCGCAGCCAGCAGTACCAAAAACACCATGATCCTGTATTTATGGAAAAATGCGTCAAGGTACGGCGTCTGTTTGTGCTGGCCAGCACCTACCTCATGGTGTTTTTCATCTCAATCTTTGTCGTTGCCTATCTTGGGATTTAGCGACAGCCCGAGCTCGGCCCAACGAATTGGCCTGCCGGGCTTGCGATCCTTTTAGGGGCACACTACCTTAGCAACCCAAAGACATTTGACTAGTCATAAGGTTGCGATGAATCGTATATATCAATGGTGGGAATCCCTGCACCAAGGCGTCAGCCAAGACTGGATGGGCAATGTTGGCCTGCTGCTACTGCTCAGTGCCTGTCTGTGGGCCGGTTGGCAGCTGCTGATGCGGCATTTGCTGCGGGCCACTGCCAAGACCCGCCTGATCTGGGATGAGGCTCTGGTTGAGGCTGTTAGGCGGCCGGTTAGTTGGCTGATCTGGTTGTGGCCAGCGGCGTTCTCTCTAGGGGTGCTGATCGAAAACACCTCGACCCATTCTGGTGCGTTTCTTGACACCCTGCGCCAGTTGATGCTGGTGTGGACGGTGATCTGGGTGCTGCTGCGGTTGATCAGCAACGCCGAGGAGGCGATGAGCCGGACCGCGAAAGACGCCACGACGATTGCCGCCGTGTCGAAGGTGCTGCGCCTGACCGTGATGGTGATCGGTGGGTTGGCCATGATGCAGAATTTGGGCTTGAGCCTGTCGGGGGTATTGACCTTCGGTGGGGTCGGCGGCCTGATTGTCGGTATGGCGGCCAAGGACTTGCTGGCAAACTTCTTCGGGGCGGCGATGATCTACTTCGACCGCCCGTTCAAGTTGGGCGACTGGATCCGCAGTCCCGATCGTCAGATTGAGGGTACGGTTGAGAAAATTGGCTTTCGGGTCACCATGATCCGGACATTCGACAAGCGCCCGCTCTATGTGCCCAACTCGGTGTTCAGCTCGATTGTGGTCGAGAACGCCTCGCGGATGCTCAATCGCCGGATCAAGCAGACGGTCAGCCTGCGCTACCAGGATGCGGACAAAGTCGCGGCGGTGGTGAAGGACATCAAGGCGATGCTGAGCCTCCATCCCGATATCGATACCACTCAGACCCTGATCGTCAGTTTTGACAACTACGGCCCGTCGTCGCTCGATATTCTGGTGTATACCTTCACCAAGACCGTTGCTTGGGTCGAGTACAAGGAGGTCCAGCAGGACGTGATGCTGAAAATCGTCGAGATCGTCAAAGAGCATGGCGCCGATTTTGCCTTCCCGACCATGACATTGGATCTACCGGAGCCTGACGGCATGCTGCAGGCACAGCCTGTCCCGGGGCTCAAGCAGGGATAAGCCGTTGCCTTCGGGCGTGGTACGCAGGTAAACTCTGCCTGCCGGCAAAGGTATTGTCGGATGCAGATTGGAGAGGGATGCCCGCCATGAGGTGGGGCATCCTTTTTTTGTAACTAGGCCCAAGGGCCGATAGCGGTGGCAAGATGGCAGAGAAATTTGATGTAGTGATTATCGGCGCGGGTGCTGCGGGCCTGATGTGCGCAGCAGCAGCCGGCAAGCGCGGGCGCAAGGTGCTGGTGGTGGATAACGGCAAGAAGCCGGGACGCAAAATCCTGATTTCCGGCGGCGGCCGCTGCAACTTCACCAACTATGACGTCTCGGCTGCCAACTATGTCTGCCGCAACCGCCACTTCGTCAAGTCGGCGCTGGCCCAGTACAGCCAGTGGGATTTCTTCTCGATGGTCAACGAGCACGGTATCGTTTGGGAGGAGCGCGAGCACGGCCAGTTGTTCTGCCTCGATTCGGCCAAGGATATCGTCGAGATGCTGCTCAAGGAGTGCGACTTGCCCAATGTCGGCCAGCGCTACCGCTGCGATGTTCATGATATCGAGCAGATCGACGGGGGCTTCTCGCTGAAGCTGGATACCGACACCGTCCATTGCGAGTCGTTGGTGGTAGCGACCGGCGGCCTGTCGATGCCGAAGCTGGGGGCGACGCCGTTCGGCTACCAGATCGCCGAGCAGTTCGGCCTCAAGCGGGTGCCGACCACGGCCGGGCTGGTGCCGTTCACCCTGCATGACAAGGACAAGGCCGCATTTGCCGATCTGTCCGGCATTGCCATCCCTGTCACCGTAACCACCGAGAACGGGGTGCTGTTCAAGGAGAACCTGCTGTTTACCCACCGTGGCCTGTCCGGGCCGGTGATCCTGCAGGCGAGCTCCTACTGGACGCCGGGCGAGAAGGTCACGGTTGACTTGCTGCCGGATCTCGATGTGGTCGAAACGTTAGAGGCGATGCGCGAGAAGCACCCGGCCCAGAGCCTCAAGAACAGCCTTTCGCGCATGCTGCCAAAGCGCTTGGTCGAGGCACTGGTTGAGCGCGGGGATATCCAGGACAAGCCGCTCAAGCAGCTGAACCCGAAAGAGATCGCCGCATTGGCCGATTATCTGGCCAACTGGGCGGTGGCGCCAAACGGCACGGAGGGCTACCGTACCGCCGAGGTGACGTTGGGCGGAGTCGACACCGACGAGCTGTCATCCAAGACCATGGAGGCCAAGCAAGTGCCGGGTCTGTACTTTGTCGGCGAGGTGATGGACGTGTCCGGTTGGCTCGGCGGCTACAATTTCCAGTGGGCGTGGAGCTCCGGCTGGGTGGCCGGCCAGAACGTTTGATTATCTAGGGATAATCGGTTATCAAATTATAAAATCGTAAATCATTTAATGATTTACGATTTTATTTATAGTTTTATTGACCATAATTCAATGAATGTTCAATAATATATTTGTTATTATAAGTATAAGTTTATAGTGTTTTTATATCTGCTGATGACATCATCGAGTAGTTTGTTGTAAGTATTATCAGTATCATCTAAATTTATAGAAATACTATCAAGAAGTTTTAACTTCTCATCGAGAACCGGTCTGATTGACTCTAGATCTTTGGTACTATTAAGAGACAACCTTGTTGAATTAAGATCTCTTTCCAGCATGAATACAAAAGAATAAATAGCTTCTTCTGTTTCATTATCAGGTGGAGTATCAATATCCATAGTCAGATGATAAGCAATATCAATACATGATTTACAAATGTAATAATTACCATATTGATGTGCTGAGTCTTTATTTTTAATACACAGTATGCATGATTTATTTTTTGTGTTCATTTTCATTATACCGTAAATGCTGATGTTTCTGATTTTAGGTTATTAGTTAAATCAGTAATGTTATTGTTTATCTGGGTCATTTTAATAGAGCTATCAATATTTTCTTGAGCAATAGCATTAATATCTTCAAGTTTTTTTGAAATCTCTTCGGTGACAGAGGATTGCTCTTCAGCTGCCGTTGATACAATAGTGTTAATGTCTGAAATTTCTTCAACAGATTTAGATATGTCTTGAAATGCACGGAAAAGTTCAGAACTAATTAGCTTAGAGTGATTAACTAACTCGGAATTTTTTAACATAATGTTGTTGGCATCTTGGGATAGTGTTTGTAATTCAGTAATACTATTCTGAATATCACCAGTAGCATGCTGTGTTTTTGCTGCAAGAGCCCTAACTTCGTCGGCAACAACTGCAAACCCTCTACCTTGTTCTCCTGCTCTAGCGGCTTCAATAGCTGCATTTAGGGCTAGTAGGTTAGTTTGTTCTGATATACTAGAAATAACATCAATAACAGTACTGATATTGCGAGAATGTTGGTCAAGAACATTGACAATATCAACAGATTTGATGATTGAATCACTAATTTCAGACGATATTTTATCAGAACGTTCTAATGTGAAATTGCTCTCAGTAATAATTTCAATCGCTTTTCTAGCTGAAGTCTCAGCTTGTAATGCATGGTTAGCTACATCATTAGCTGTTGATGACAGTTCAGTTGCTGCAGTGGCAACTTGCTCCAGATTTAAAAATTCCTTTTGAACATTTGATGTATTTGTTGATATTATTTCTGAAATTTCAGATTGACTAATAGATAGTTTTCTAAGGCTATCAGAAACTAAATTTGAAATAAGAAGATGGATGGGCTCACGGAATGATTTCATTTTCTTTGCAAGTGTTCCGAATTCATCTTTTCGTGATTCATTGGCACTTAACCATTCGCATACTGGTCCTTCCTTGAGGTTGAATCCACATAATTGATCTAAATGCTTAGAAAAAACATCCAAAGGTCTAATTATTAATCTGTGCAATGAAATAAAACTTGCCAAAATAATTGTGGAGAAAAAAATATTAATGTATTTTGTTAAGCTATTGCCATCATCGAAAAACAAATCGTATATGGTGAACGATAGGAATGATAACGATAAGATAATTGAATAAATTATTGTATTCTTAATGTTCATGTTTAGGAACATATGTTTTACCTTTTTGAAATTTGACTAAAATATTTTTTGTTATTATTGTTAATTGCTGATGGTATTTGTTTTTGCTATCAACTTGTATAGTTTACGTTCTAATCCTGCTAGTAAGTTATTGATTAAGTTCCTTTTTTTATAACTTAGTGTTAAGTCTACACTTTTTATTTTAGCAAGTTCACCGGGATGAAGAGGTTTATAGTGAACATAGCCTTGAATAATTGGTTTATTTGCAAATAACTCAATAGTTTCTTTTTGTTTTATATTTTCAACACCTTCAAAAATGATCCTGTTAGTGCATAGAGTTCTAATTTTTGAGTGTAAGAATGATAAGTGTTTGAATTTTGCGTAGTCATTTTCAATATTATCTATCAATGATTTGTCAATTTTTACTTCATCTACATCTAGAGACAATGCTACATCTATTCGAGAAAAACCTTTACCAAAATCATCAAGTGAAATGATAAAACCATTGTTTTGTAATTTTTTGATGTTAGCTTTAAAGTGTGTGGTTATATTTATTGATTGATATTCTATTAATTCAAGTGTGATTTTGTTTATGCCATCTTTTTTAATGATATTACTTACAAACTCATCATCATTGATTGAGTTTGGATGAATATTGATAGATATTGGTATTGATATATCATATATATGAATATCCATAAGGCATCTTTCAATAATTAATAGGTCTAAATGTGTAGTGTTTACCACATTAGAAATAAATTCTAATGTGGTGATTTTTTCATCCAAAGGCCTCAGCAATGCTTCCGCGGACACTAATTTACCATCTCTTACTTTTGGTTGGTATAAAAGGTGAAAATCAAACATATAATGAACCTAAGAGTTTTATTGTTTTATTTGTTTTAAAATTACTTAACCTTAAATTCTTCTATGATGTTGCTTTGTTTTCTAATGTTTTCAGTTTGAGTTTTCATTGATATGAAATCACTTTTGGCTGTTTGTGCGACACTATCTGATATATCTTTTATTTTTATTGTGTTTTCATTTATTTCAGAAGAAACTAAACTTTGTTGTTCAGCCGCTGACGCTATTTGGAAATTCATATCATTTATCTGTACTATCGATTTTTGGATTTGAGTCAATGCATCATTTGCGATATTCGCGAGATTAACGGTCTCTGTTACCGTCGATTGATTTGAATCCATAGTTTTGGCCACTGTAGCCATACCGAATTGTAGCTTTTCAATAAGTAAACGAATTTCTGTTGTTGCATCTTGGGTTCTTTGGGCAAGGGTTCTTACTTCATCGGCAACCACGGCAAAGCCTCGCCCCGAATCTCCTGCGCGAGCAGCTTCAATGGCTGCATTTAAAGCCAGTAAGTTTGTTTGCCCTGCGATATCATTAATTACCTTTAAGATGCTCTCTATATTTTCAGAGGCAATCTCTAAATTTTTAAGCTCATCAATGGTTTGCCCAATCTGGCATGATAGAGCATTAATGGAACGAGCTGTTTTATTAACAATGTTTGTCCCTTGCAATGCAGCTTCTGTTGCATCTTGTGCAGAGTGTGCAGCCTGCTGTGCATTTTCTGACACCTGAGATGCCGACACGGTCATTTCATTCATAGCTGTAGCTAGTTGTTCTAGTTGCTCTGTTTGAAGACATAATTCTTCAATCGCAAACTCAGTTTCTTGACTACTTGTTTCAGATGCTTGCAAAATTTCTTGGCTTAAATTTTTTGATTCAATTATCTTACTTTGTAGGCTACTGGTGAAATCATTAAAGCTCTTAGCCATTTCAGAGAACTCTTGATCTGTATCTTCATTTAATCGTTTAGTTAAATCGCCTTTACCTGTTCCAATATCAGTCATAGCAATTTGCAATGTTTTTAACGGTCTAATCAAATAACTAAGAATGACTCGAAGAATTATTAAGCTAATGAGAATGGCTAAAGCACCATATACTGTTGTATTAATCTGTATGTCTTTAATTGATGATAGGGCTTCTTCTTCATTGATAACAGCACCTACGTACCAGTTCTCTGTAGGAATATAGCTGATTTTCACTAAATGATTGATTCCATCTCGCTCAATCTTTTGAGTGCCTTCTATTAATTTTATATTAGGGATGTATTCGGAGAGATGTTTCCCCGTAAGATTATTATTCGGATGAGTAATAATAACGCCATCTTTTGTTGTTAAAAATAGATATCCAGCATCAAATAAATTGATTTCATTAACTAATAATGATAGACGGTCAAGGGTCAAATCGAAAAAAATACTACCAACGAAATCATTGTTATGTGTAATAGGCGTACTGATCGAAACGATCATTTTGTTTGTAACGATATCCAAATAAGGTTCTGTTACCGAAATGTCATTTTTATTTTTTGCTTCGGTGTACCATGGTCGAGTCCTTACATCTACATTACCTAAGTTCCACTTTGGGTCGTTGGTTAACAGTGTTCCATCATTGTCATATCCAATCCCAACCAGCGTAAATGTGTCTTTTAGTTGTTCTATATTGATTGACTTATAAGCTAGTTGGCGGTCTAGTGGTGATATGTTAATGAGGTCTTTAACTGTATTTGCCAGGGCTTTTTGACCAGTTAATTCCGCTGATACATTAGACTTGATTACCTTTATCATTTCATCAAGTGCTAAAGAGATATTGTTTTCTATTTCATTTTTTGTAGTGGATATTTGATTGAATGTTAAACCAACCACAACAATGAAAAACAATAGAGATGTTGTAAGCGTTAGCTTGTTTTTAAAGTTCATGGATAATTTCATTTATACCAAATACCAAATTTAGTTGAAAATAAAAATAGATAAATAATTCCTCTGGTATTATCCGTCACATTTTCTTCATTGAGTAGTTAATACATGTTACTCAATAAGTTTGGTTGTATTTTGAGCAATCGATTGCCTTGTTGTTGATTTTTTGATCCAAAATAATGATTTTTATATGCTTATTAACAATATTTGTTGCGCTCTTGTATTTTGATTTGTGATTTAAATCACTATGTATTCCTTTTGAGCCGTTTTGTTGTATGGTTTTTTTATCATAAGTACCTGATATTTATAGCTGGTAAGAGTTGTAATAAGTGGATTATTAAATTATGTTGCAATATGCTGGTGTGGTATGTATTTTAATGATAATTTTTGCTACATATCATCTTTATAGATAAGTTACTTTTGGTAGTTATGACAGATAATCATATCAGAGTTGGTAAATGGTTTTTTGATATTGCAACTGGTGGTTTGTATTCATCATCAGATATGACTAAACCTATTAGAGTCTTAACACATAAACCCTTGCTATTTTTAAGGGTTTTATATGAGTCTAATGGGGGGGTAGTTTCAAAAGATGATATTTCTGATAAGGTTTGGCAGGGTTATACATCAACGGAAAATATATCGCAGACGGTGAACAAGCTTAGGTCTTTTTTTGAGGATAAAGAACGAATTATAATTGTAAATCATCCATCAAGAGGCTATTCATTTAATTTTTCAAAAGAGTTTTATGAAAATGAACCGTCTGAATTTATTATTGAATCCAACAATTCATTTGAATCATTAGATAATGGAAAATTAAATATTTTATTTAATGTTATTTTTCCATCGTTGATAATAACTTTTTCTGTTTTATTGTTGTTTTTTACTTTAAGAGATTCTGTTTATTTAGAGGAGAAAAGCAAGAGTAATATTAGATTTGAAAAGTGCCAATGTACAGTAATAAAAAATGAACATAAAAATGAAATACATTGTAAATAAGCCAATGCTCTTCTCTTTATTAATGTTTTCTGTAATTGTGCTTATAACAATTATGGTCTTGTATGAAGATAATAGCGTTTTTACAGGAACTACTTCTTATGACGATGGATTAACGGTTGTTACTACTGCTAAGCAACTTCAAGGTAATAAATATAGGCTAATTGCTTACATTGAGGCTCCTCAAAAAGATATTATCACAATGAGTTGTGATGGTATTATTGTTGATGGTGATGATGGCCTATTGTTTAAAACTGACGATATAGAAAATCATTGTCTTGGCACGTATTCTGTAACAAAGATATCTGATGATTGCTATAAAATAAAGTCACTAAGAATAAATAGTAGGAAGCAAACATTTTTTATTTGTGAGAATTAATATGTTTCTTCTAGAGCTGAGTAGGAGCTGAAGTTTTGATGATCGGGCCGAGAATGAGGCAGCGAGTCTCTTGTGTTGAAATCATGGTCATAAATTTGATTTGAGAATGTACAAAGTTTAAGCATATTTGTAACATCAACACATTATTCTTTTGAATTACAAGGCGATGCAGGGCATCGCCTTTTTTATGCCTGTCGTTTGGGTTCTGTGACTTTGCTGCGGAACGTTTGCAGGACAAATAACGCTTGTCCCACATCTTTTTCACACTTTTTTTTCAAAGGTAAAAAACAGTCAAAACCGGTACGAATTTGCTAGCCAGCTAGAGCAAATTCTCTATAATTCGCGCACTTTGTTCTTTATCCCACCAGTTCCATTTTCGGAGTTTATACCAGATGAAAAAAATCGCATTAAAAGCGGTTGCGATGACGATCCTTGCGACGTCTCTGACTGGCTGTATTGGCCAGATGGGGACATCCCAGCTTGTAACCAAGGTCAACCTGAGCGCAGTTGACAACCGTTACGCCCGTGCCGGCCTGTATGTATTGCTTGGCCCTGTATACGGCATCGCGGCAACAGCTGACCTGTTTATCTTCAACACCATCGAGTTCTGGACCGGTCGCAACCCAATTACCGGCAAGGCGCCGGCATTGGCGGATACTCCGATGAATGCGGTTATCAAGGTTAACGGCCAGCTGGATCGCCAGCTGACAACAGCCCCGCTGGCAAGCGTTCGCCAGAGCGATATCGACACGGCGACATTCCGCCAGCTGGACAACCAGACGCTGGAAATGAATGTGGCCTACACGGATGGTAAGACTGCGGTTCTGCGTGGCGAGAAAGCCGGTGATGAAGTGAACTTCTACCTTGACGGTGAGTTCATCACGGCTGTTAGCGTGAATGATTTGGAGCAGTACGCCCGTAACCAGGCTTAATTGATGGTTATGTGCCAAGAATAAATAACGGGAGCCTAGTGGCTCCCGTTTTTTTATCCGCGATGGAGACCCTGCCACAGCAACCGGAAACCACCGTCGATATAGCTGTTCCGGTCTGCCTGAGCGGGCAGTTCGTTCAGCAGGCGGGCGGTGCCGAGGAAGTGGTGGTGGCTAAAGGCGAGCAGCAGCGGTAGCGGCAGGTCGGCGATGTCGCCTTGTTGCTGGGCCTCGAGGAGCATGGCCGGGAGAAAGGGCATGGTGGCCTCAAGCAGCTCGCTGTGGTGCCGGTTGGAGTAACCCGGGTCATGGCTGAGCTGGAGCATGAGCTGAAGCTGGTCCGGCTGGGCCTGCGCCCATGCCATAGCCCGTAGCCACAGCTGCCGGAAGCGGCTCTTGGCATTGCCCTCGAGCGGGAGGGCCGTCATGGCCGATGCCAGCGACGATTTGGCCCGGAGGTAGACCGCGACGATGAGCGCCTGCTTGGTCGGGAAATGGTGGAACAGGGTGCCGGTCGCGACCCCGGCAGACTTGGCGATGCTGGCGGTACTGGTGGCCCGGATCCCCTGCTCGACGAACAAATGCAGGGCGCTGTCGAGCAGCAGCTGTTGTTTGTTGGTCGTCATGGATGCGCTCCTAACGGGTGAAAAAAGCCAGCATCAGTTTCTGCCACCATCGGCCGTAGGGCGGCTTGACCAGCCCGGCGGTGCTGAACTTGCCACGGGCCAGAACCGTCTTGGCCTTGGAGAAGGTCAGGAATCCTTCATGGCCGTGGTAGTGCCCCATTCCTGAGGGGCCGATCCCGCCAAAAGGCGCGTCGTCGGCTGCCACGTGCATCACGGTGTCGTTGATGGCCATGCCGCCGGCGTGGGTTTGGTCGCGGACCATTGCCTGGGTCGCCGGATCGAGGCTCATCAGGTAGAGCGCGAGCGGGCGGGGGCGCTCGCGGATGTAGGCCACGGCCTGCGTCAGGTCGTCGTAGCCGATCACCGGCAGGATCGGGCCGAAAATCTCCTCGGTCATCACGCTGAGGTCGGCGGGTACGTCGGTCAGCAGGTGCGGGACGAGGCGGTGCCGGCTGTCGTCTCGGGCATTGGCATGGCAGGGTTCGACGGCTGCGCCAGACTGCTCGGCCTCGTCGAGCCATTGGCACAGGCGCTGGTACTGGCGGGGGTTGATCACCGAGGCGAAGTCGGGGTTGGCGGTCCCGCCGGGGTAATGGCGGTTGTACTGGGCCTTGAAGCGGGCAATGAAGGCCTGCTCCTGACCGCGTGGGACAAGGACATAGTCGGGGGCAACGCAGATCTGCCCGGCATTGAGGCACTTGCCGAATAGAATTCGCTCGACGGCTAGATCCAGCGGCATATCCGGGGCGATCAGGGCGGGTGACTTGCCGCCCAGCTCGAGGGTCACCGGGGTCAGGTTGTCGGCCGCGGCGCGCATGACGTGCCTGCCGACCGTCGTCGAGCCGGTGAACAGCAGGTGGTCGAACGGCAGGCGGGTGAAGTAGGCGGCCTCATCGGCCTCACCCTCGAAGACGGCGACAGTATCTTCGCTGAAGGCATCGGCCAGCAACTGGCGCAGAACCCGGTTGGTCGCCGGGGTGAACTCGCTGAGTTTGATCATCGCCCGGTTGCCCGCCGCAAGGGCGGTGATTAGCGGGCCGATGCTGAGCATGACCGGGAAGTTCCAGGGGACCACGATCCCGACCACGCCCAGTGGCTGGTAATGGACCTTGACCGAGGCCGGGGTCAGCAGTAGCCCGGCATGGCGGCGGGAGGGCTTCATCCATCCCTTGAGCTTGCGCCGGGTGTAGTTGATCGCGGCGATGCACGGCACGATATCGGTGAGCAGGGTATCTTGGCGGTGGCGCTGGCCGAAATCCTGATCCAGGGCCTCGCACAGCGCGTTGCTGTGCGCCTTGAGGGCTTGCTTGAGGGCGCCGAGGCGGGCCTTGCGATCGTCAAGCGAGGGCATCGGCTCGGCGAGATAGGCCGCCTGCTGGCTGGCAAGGCGGTCAGCCATCTGGGTGCAGGCTGTGGTTGGGATATCAAGTTTTTCGGCGGCGGTCATAAGTAGGCTCCATCGTAAACCGACTAGTCAGTCGGCTAAATTGTAGACGATGATGGCCCGCTTTGCTGTGAGGATCTTATGATTTCCTGTGGCCGCTCTTGTCGGCATGGAACACCGTGATGAACGCGTCGAAGTACTTCAGCAGGGCATCCCCATCCGTGTCATACCCCAGTTCTTGCAGGACTGCGGCACCGGCCTCGCAGGTACAGAGGTTGCCGGGGGTCTGGTTGCGGCGCAGCTGGTAGCTCGACGGGGAGTCGGCGCTGATCGCCAGTCGCGGGAGCGCGGCCAGCCACGGGCTGCGGCGGACCATCTTGCGGGCTTCCTGCCAGGTCGCATCGAGGATGATCACCAGCGGGATTTTCTCCGCATCCGGTACATAGGCGCAGGAGGCCGTGTGCTCGTCGGCGGGGAACAGCAGCCACGGCTGGTAGCGGGGATCGGCCAGCATCGCTAGCAGCTCGGACGGCGGGTTGGTTCGGTCCCAGATTTGGCGTTCGCAGTTGGGCAGGGTGCGCAGCATCAGCTCGCCGGTATTGGTGTCCTTGCCCATTTCTCGGGGATGGGTCAGCAGGACAATCGGCAGCGGGCAGTCCAGCTGCGGTTCGCTCTCGCAGATACAGTTGTGTTGGAACCCGCAGCGCGGGCAGGGTTGGCTATGATGCATGGTCAATCGGTGCTAGGGCCTGAATAGGGATGACGCAGAGTGTGGCATACCCGGCGTCATCGAGGCAAAAACTATCGTGGCAGCCGGATCAGCCGGGGGCCGCTATCACCAAGGAAATAGGACGAGCCATCAATGGTTTCCTGCCAGACAATCAGGCTGTTGCCATCCCGTCGGTAGATCCGTTCGCTGGCTGCGGCCTGGCCGGGCTCGAAGGTGATGCTGAGCAGATCCTGCCCTGCCTGATGCCAGAACCCGCTGGCCTGTGGCGCCCCGGAGTCGGGGGTGATGACGGCGGTGTGATCGGGATTTAGCGTCAGCTGGTGGCCGTCCGGCGTGTCGCTGCTCTGGTAGTGGCCGAGCCAGGGGGCGGCCGGATCAGTATTGGCCAGGGTGGCGCAGCCGGTATAGGTTTGCTGCTGCCAGACGAGGGTCGATTGCCAGCCGAACAGGCTATCGCTCATCGTGTCGTTGCACTGGGCGCGTAGCAGGGTCAGGGTGAAGGGCGATCCGAGGTAGGTATGGCGATCCGGCTCGATATCGCGGGAAGCGACAGGGCTTGTCAGGGCGGCGGCATTCGGTCGCCGGAGGCTGGCCTGCTGGTTGTGAATGGACAGCGACCAGCCCGGCTCGGTTCCGAAGGCCCGTGTCGGCTGCGGGGTCTGCTGGCATTGGCCTTTGATGTCGGTTGTGAGGCGGTTGATATGATCAACCCTTAGCAGGGCATCGTAGTTAGCCGCGAACCCGTCATCCGGGGCGGGTTCGAGAGTGCCGACGAACTCGCCGTAGAGGGGGTGGTAGCCCGGTGCTGCGAGGGCATCGGCGGCAGGGGCATCGCCGCTTGGCAGTACGATCCAGTATTGGCGGGGACTGCCGCATGGCTGGAAGCTGCGGGTTTCGTGGCCGAGGATGACCTCCCCCCTGAGCAGGAATGGTTGTGGGCTGGTGGTGACTGGCCCGGTTGCGGCCGGGGTCTCGGTGGGGGCGGCGTTGTTGGTCGCCGCCGGACGGACTGCCGGGGTATGTGGGGCAAAGTTGCAGCCTGCCAGCAAGAGGGCTGCAGGCACGAGGAGCTGGTGGCGGGACTGGCGTATCATCCGGTTCTCCCGTTGTGGTAGGCTGGCACTGTCTAGTCAGTCCCAACAGAAAGAGAATGCGATGGCATATTGGTTATTTAAGACAGAGCCGGACACCTTTTCAATAGATACCCTGAAGAAACAGCAGGTTTCATGTTGGGAAGGAGTGCGCAACTATCAGGCTCGCAACATGATGCGTGATCAGATCCGGGAAGGGGACGAGGTCTTTATATACCATTCGTCGTGCAAGGATGTCGGGGTGGTGGGGATTGCCGAGGTGGTGCGCGAGGCTTACCCGGATCATTTTCAGTTCGATCCGCAAAGCGCGTATTTCGACCCCAAGTCCGATCCGGCCAACCCCCGCTGGGTGATGGTGGATATTGCCTACCGGCGTCACTTGCGGCTGGTGTCCCTCAAGAGGATGAAGGCCAATCCGGCATTGGATGATATGCCGTTGGTGCAGCGCGGGAGCCGCCTGAGCATTATGCCGGTGACGGAGGCGCAATGGGAGGCGATTCTGATGATGACCGGTCAATTCCCGCCGGTTGTGTAACAAGAAAAACGCCCCAGGGGGAAGGGGCGTTGGTTTCGGTTATTTAACCAGATGCTCGCTGAGATAGCGGGCGACGGCCTCGTCGGCACAGTCACCGATCACCTCGTTGTCCGGAAGGGCGCGCTTGACCTTGTCATGGGCGGTGCCCATCACCAGCCCCTTGGCGGCCATCGATAACATTTCGACATCATTCATGCCGTCGCCGAAGGCGATGCAGTCGCTCAGATCATAGCCCTTGGCTTTTGCCACGGCCTCGAGGGCAAAGCCCTTGGAAACGCCGGCGTCCATCACTTCCAGGCACCACGGGGTGGAGAATGCCACGTTGGCGCGCTCGCCCAGTTCGGCGTTGAACCTGTCTTCCCACTCAACCAATTTGTCGTGGTCCTGGTCGTCGCGGGTAAAGAATACCTTGGCAATCCCGTCCAGCGGCGGGTTGTCGACATCGAACAGCTGGTAGGTGAAGGTTTCGTGGAAATCCTTGAGGTTTTCGTCCTCGACATTGAGGAGCCAGTCGTCGTTGCGGTAGATGTGGATTTTCAGTTCGGGATCCTGCTTGGCCATGGCGATCAGGGCCGCGACGACATCGGGCTGGACGTCCTGCTTGAAGATGGGATTATCGTTGCTGTCGTGGACGCGGGCACCGTTGGAGGTGATCATGTCGGCAGGGATCCCCAGCTGCTGGCGCATGTCGGCAACGTCGATATGGTGGCGGCCGGTGGCAAAGACGAAGTGCTTGCCTTGGGTGTGAAGGGCCTGCAATGTTGCCTTGGTGTAAGGGGCAATCTTGTGGTCAGGAGTCAGTAGTGTGCCGTCCAGATCGGACGCGATAAGCTGGTACATGAAACCTCTCGTGTAGCGACAGAGGCCCAAAACGTCACCGTCTTGGGCGATACTGGAGCAATTCTAAACCAGTTCACCCAAGATAAAAGAGGCTATTTTATACTGGGGTGATTTCCGCTTTACCGAAGTGTGCCAAGGCTGCTTCAAGCGCAGGCCGGCGGTACTGATCGGCCTCGAACAGCAGCTCATGGCGGGCCCCCTCGATGACGGTGAGATCGCAGGTTCCCCCCGTTGCCGCCATCGCCTGACAAAACTGCGCATGGGCGCCATTGTCGATGATGGTGTCCTCGCTGGCCTGTAGCAACAGCAATGGGGTCTGGATCTGGCCGGCCTCGCGGATGCTGCGCTTGGCCGCAGCCAGTCCCTGCCATACCCAGCGCGAGCTTGGCCCGCCAATTTTCAGTTCCGGTTTGTGCTCGTAGAGGTCGCGGAACCACTGGTAGCGGATCTTGCTTTGGCTAAGCGGATTGCCCGCAAACGGCTTGGGGTAATAGGGAACCTGACCCGGCGCATAGCTGGGTTGGCGCTGGAGCTGCTCGACGACGCGGGCCAGCGGCGAGGCGATAGGGCGCATCCATTGGCGCAGGTGGATCCCGTGCATCGGGGCCGAGAGTACCGCGCTGTCAATCTTGCCGGGGTGGCGGGCCAGATACAGGCTGGCGATGGTTCCGCCCATGGAATGGGCCAGCATGAAATGCTGGCGGTAGCCCTTGGGGGCAACGATACTGTCAATGAAGGTGTTGAGATCGGCGACGTAGTCGTCGAACTCCTCGATATGGCCGAGCTCGCTGTCATCTGCCAGCCGGTCGGATACCCCCTGGCCCCGGTGGTCGAGGGCATAGACGTCATAGCCCTGGCAGACGAGGTCGTAGAACAGCTCCTGGTATTTCCAGTAGCTTTCGATCCGGCCGTTGACCACAATAATTGCCTTGTCGGGGTTGTATCCGGTCAGGGCGACCCAGCCGATTTGGCGCTGGTCAGCCCCGCAGAACATTCCCTCTTTGCGGTGCTGCCATAGCTCGGCGGCGGGACCGGCCATGGTCTGGGCAAAGGTATGCTCTTGGGTGAATGTGGTCGGTAGCTGGGGCTGGGCTGTCATTGTTTATCTCGTTCTATCGCGTGTCCGGCAAGTATATACTCAAGTTAGCGCAAGATGCAGACCCCGTGTTTTTCCGGTGCAGGGTGTTATTGAGCCTGTGCGGCATGCCGGGGGTTGATCTTAGTAATATTGGCGGCTGAAACCGGTTGCGCTGCAAGGCTTACACCTGCTACCGTGTAGTGTTTTTTTGTGTTTTTCTGTCCCTGCCGGGCAGGGAGCTGTATCACAGGAGTTTGCGGTGAGTGTCGAAATGTGGCTTGCCTATCTGGCAACGGCCATCGTCTTTAGCTTTGCGCCCGGATCCGGGACGGTAAATTCTATCAGCAACGGGATGGTGTATGGCTGGCGCAAGTCGCTGGCTTCGATTCTCGGTCTGCAAATCGGCCTGACGGTGCATATCGTGCTGGTTGGCGTCGGGCTCGGTGCTTTGGTGGCCCAGTCTGCGGCGGCTTTCACCTTGATAAAATGGGTCGGTGCCGCCTACCTGATTTGGCTCGGTATCCAGAAATGGCGTGATCGTGCCTCGCTGGCCGTCGGCAATCGAGATCTCGGTGTTTCTGGTTGGCAGCTTTGCCGTCAAGCTGTGTTGGTTAACCTGACCAACCCTAAAACGGTCGTGTTCCTCGTCGCCCTATTTCCTCAATTTATCGACCCGTCACAGCCCCAGCTCAGCCAGTTGTTGGTGTTGGGCGTGACCACCGTGGCAGTGGATGCATTGGTCATGTTGACCTATGTCACGTTGGCTTCCCGCTTGGCAGGGTATATTCGCTCCGATCGGGTCATGTCATCACTCAACCGAGTCTTCGGTTCTATGTTCATCGGTTGCGGTGCCCTGCTGGCAACTGCAAAGGCCTAATCAGGGAATGGCAGGCTGATGGCCTGCCTGTGCCACTTATCAGAGTCGTGATCACCTGCTATGTATTCATATGTCGCCCGCCAGCCGATTTTCAACCGTCAGCAGAAAACCGTTGGGTATGAACTGCTGTTCCGTGACGGCGAGAGCAATGCTTTCCCGTTGGATATGGATGAAAACAAGGCCACCTGCCGCCTGCTGGTGGATAACTTCCTTGCCGGAGGTAACACCCCTGCGATGTCTGGCAAGCGTTGTTTCATCAATTTTCCCCATCAGACACTGATCGAACTGTTGCCGGTCATCCTGCCCAAGCAGCAGATCGTTATCGAGGTGCTTGAAACCTGCCGGCCGGATGACGAACTGCTACAGGCGGTACGGATGCTGAATCAACGCGGGTATTTGATTGCCTTGGATGATTTCGACCTCGATCCTAGCTGGCAGCGCTTTTTGCCTTTCGTCCATATTATCAAGCTTGATCTGATCAAAATAGGGGTCGAAGCGGCATGTGCCTATGTGGCAGAGAACCGCCATCGCCGGCTGATGTTCCTTGCCGAGAAGGTCGAGAACCATGCCGAGTATGCCCGTACCCTCGAAGCCGGTTTCCATTTCTTTCAGGGGTACTATTTCAGTCGCCCCGAACTTATCAAACATCGTCCGCTCAAGCCGGAACGGCTGACGACCTTGCGTCTGCTGCAGGAGGTGTGCCGCGACGAGGTCAACTTTGATCGTGTCGAGCAATTGATCACCGGCGATGTCTCGCTTTCCTATTTGCTGCTGCGTTATGTCAATACCGCCAGTCAGACGATGGTGCCGATCAGCGGCTTTCGTCAGGCGCTGGTGTATTTGGGTGAGGATAGGCTCAAGATGTTTGTCAGCGCCGTTGCCACAGCCCAGGCATCGATGGCCAAGCCGCGAGAGCTGTATGCCTTGTCGCTTCAGCGCGGGCGGATGTGTGAGCTTATTGCACCGGCGATTGCCGGGGTGGACGACAAGGCCGCGTTTATGGTCGGTTTGCTGTCGTTGCTCGACGCGCTGCTTGATCAGCCGCTCGACAAACTGATGTCACTGTTGCCGCTCGAGCCGGAGATCACCAACGCGTTGCTGCAGCGATCCGGGCGGCTGGGCGATATGCTTGCCCTGGCGGTCGCCTATGAGCAAGCCGACTGGCAGGCTGTGAGCCAAATTTGCAGCCAGCATGCGTTGAGCGAAGAGCTTGTTCGGCACAGCTATAACAGCGCACTTGCATGGTCCTCGCAGTATCTGGCCGCGACGCCAAGCGCTTAGCGCTAGCACGCTTGGCTAAGAGCCTTAACCGCAGCGGTCAGGGCTGGGTTGAGGGTTTTGTTGGCGGGGTAGCACAAGCCGATCCGGCGGAACATTCTTGGCCCCTCGAGCGGTACGGTCACCAACGCCTTTGAGCCTTCTAGGACACCCGTCGGCAGGAACGAAATACCGAGCCCGGCCTGAACCAGATGCATAACCTGAGTTTTGTGCTCGGCCTTGGCGACAAGATTAACGGCCAGCCCGTCACAGGCGAGTAGGCCGATGGTCTGCTGGTGTGCCTCGCACGGCGGGCATTCGATAAAGTCATGCTGGTGGAGCTGTTCCGGCCTGACCCGCTCCAGTGTCGCCAGCGGGTGCCCTGGCAGCATGCACAGTACATAATCCTCATCCCATAGCGGCATGAATATCTCGTCGTCTCCCTTGAACATATCCAGCGTCAGCCGCGCATCATACTCGCCGTCGTGATCCACCAACTCCAAAAGCAGGTTGGGTATTGCCGTTTTGAGCGTGCGCAGTACGTTGGCCAGTGCGGTTTGGCTTAGGTCAGGGAAGTTGCCGAGCCGGAGCGGCAGGCATTCGGTGCGGGCCTGAAATAGCGACGGCAGGCGGTTGATGTCTGCCAGTAGGCGGATGGCAAGCGGGTAGAGGTAATGGGCCTCGTCGGTAAGGGTGACGCCTTTTTTGTGGCGCTCGAACAATGGGGTACCCAATTCGATTTCCAATTTTTTGATGGCGCTTGAAATGGATGGTTGTGAGACAAAGCAGCGTTCGGCCGCAAGGGTGATGTTCTTCTCTTCGTAGACAGCGACGAAGAAACGCAGGAGGCGCAGATCCATAATCAGGTATCCGAGGGAGTGGAAACGAGGCGCTATGATGGCCCGCCATGTAGAGAAAGGAAAGGAAAAGCCGGGCAGATGACCTTGCTTTTTGACACTGTGGGGGACGGGTAGTGAGTGTTTATCCATAGCTAAAACTTATGATAAGCAGAGGTAAACGGTATTTTTCATAGCAGGGCTGGCTCGTTATAGTGACAGCCATCATCAGTCGGCCGCTGATTTTGTCTAGAATCACGGGAAAGGGTTTCAACGTGATCTCTTTTTCCAATACATAGGTGAATGTTATGTCAAAGTCTCTTGTTGTGATCACTGGTGCAAGTTCGGGCATTGGTGAGGCTACTGCCCGTAACCTGTCTGCGCAGGGCCATCCGTTGTTGTTGCTGGCCCGTCGTGTTGATCGTCTGACCGCGCTTGGCCTGCCTGATACCCTTTGTCGCCAGGTTGACGTGACAGATGGCGAAGCGGTCAAGGCTGCGATTGACGAGGCCGAGGCGTTGTACGGTCCGGTAGACTGCTTGGTCAACAATGCCGGGGTGATGTTGCTGGGGCTGGCCCACGAGCAGGATCCTGCCGAATGGAAGACGATGTTTGACGTTAACGTGATGGGACTGCTAAACGGTATTCATGCGGTTCTGGCCAAGATGAAGGCCCGCCAGCACGGTACGGTTATCAATATCAGCTCGATTGCCGGTCGCAAGACGTTCCCTAACCACGCGGCATACTGCGGCACCAAGTTTGCCGTTCATGCGATCACAGAAAACATCCGCGAGGAAGTCGCCGACGACAACGTTCGCTTTATTACTATCGCTCCAGGTGCCGTGGATACCGAACTGCTGAGCCACACGACCAGCGAGGCGATCAAGGCCGGCTACGAGGAGTGGAAAGAGGGTATGGGCGGGGTGATTGCGCCGCAGGATATCGCCAATGCGATTAGCTATGCTTACCAGCAGCCACAGCACCTGTGTATCCGTGAGATCGTGCTGGCAGCAACGCGTCAGCAGCCTTAAGCCAGGTAATCGCCGGTTTGCAGGCAATGTACTGAATAAGAAAGGCAAGTTGCATCCTGTTGTCGAGTGTCTAAATAACGGCAGGCTGCTATAGTCAAAGCGGGCCATCCCACCGGGAGGCCCGCTTTTGTATTATTGCGCAGTGCTATTCACAGCGCCGGTTTGGCGGCAGGGAGGACAGGTGAGAGAGAAAATCCAATTTTTTGATGTGCTGCGCTGTATGGCGGCGGTGGCCGTGGTGGTGATCCATGTGCTGGGGCCGTACCGGGAGCAGCTTGGCCAGATCAGCGATGGCAGTTGGATTGTCGCGATCTCTTTCAACAGCTTCAGCCGCTGGGCAGTGCCGGTATTTATCATGATTTCCGGAGCATTGATGCTCAGCGATCGGCGGCCATTCGAGTTGGGCTATTATGTCCGGCGCCGGCTGGGCAAGGTGCTGGTGCCGTTTTTGGTGTGGTCCTGCTTTTATGCCGGCCTGAGCGGCTTGAGCGCTGGCGGGTATGACCAAACGCTGGCCTTGGATACCCTGCTGGCCTTGCCTATCCATGAAACGTATTACCACTTAGGGTTCTTCTATTACTTTATCCCGCTCTATTTTGTCGTGCCTTTCCTGCGCTATTTCGTCCAGCATTACGACCGCAAGGCGGTGATAGCCCTGACGGGGCTGTGGCTGGGGCTGACCGCCTTGTTCCTGTTTCGGATCGACGGGCCGTGGAGTCATGAACTGGTGCTCTATAGCGGTTATCTTTTGTTGGGGTACGTGGTATTTCAATGGCAGTGGCCGTCATGGGGATGGTTGCTGCTGTTGGGCGGCGGCTGTCTGTTGCTGACCGATTACATGGTGCTCAGTAACAGTTTCGCTGCCGGCGAGTATACCGTCGGGCGCTGGTTGTCCTACAAGACCCTCAATACCGCCCTGATAGCCGCGATGATCTTTGCCCTAGGCCGTTATCTGGCCGACAGGATGAATGAGGAGTGGCTGGGGAGGTTGGCCTTTATGAGCCGCTATAGCTTGGGGATCTATCTGCTCCATCCCCTGTTTCTCTGGCCGGTACGGGCCTTTGATTGGTATTTCCTGCCGCCGTTGTTCATGATCCCCCTATGGACGGTAGTGGCCACCGGGCTGGCCCTGTGGGCCAGCTGGCTTCTGGGCAAAAGTTCGAAAACGGCCTGGTTGGTCCCTTGAGCCCAGCGGTGGGTTCAGCGCTGGAGCGCGAAGTGGAGGAACTTCAATCCCTGATAGGTCAGGGTACCGCTGTCCCCGGGATTGAGGGCATGATAGTAGTGGATACCGACCATGAATTCGCGCTTGGGGCCGCCGCGGGTAGGTTGGACGTAAATCCAGTATTCCTGATCGTCCTGGCCGGGCTGTGCCCCGATCACTGGCACGCTTTGCTTGTCGAGCACAGTGACGTCAATTTTGCGCTCTTTGGCGCTTTCGCCGAGCATATGCTGGCGGTAGATGCGGGCGAAGCTGGCAATGGCGACAGCGAGTAACAGCAGCATCAATGCTGGGATCCAGATTGGCATGTTGGGTCTTCCTTGGCTGTGACGGGAGAAAGGCGAATGTAATGATAGTGGGTTCTTATTATTCACAATCTCGCTTGCCTGCGTATGGGGATGGCTATATTTCGTGATCTCGGTTGAGTGGCGATGCGCAATATGCCCTTGTGGCATTGTATTTTAGCGGCTTGACGGAAAACGGGGTCGGTGTACTTTGCTTCTTGGCCTAGTCACGGTAAGTTAGAAAGGATGTCGGTAGAGGAATGAAGCTGTATGGCGAATATTGAATTAGTGGTGACCCGCTCGCGACGGATTGAGCGCTTGCTGCGAGAGCATTACCATGCCGAGGGCAAGGGACTGCACCAGCTGATCACGAGCAGCGAGGAGCGCTTGCCTCATGAGATCATCCCCAAATTGCGGTTTATTGCTTCGGTGCGAAACAAAACGGTACATGAAGACGGCTATCGGCTCGATGACAAAAAAGGGTTCATTGCAGCCTGCAAAGCGTGCGAAAAAGAGCTGACCCCTCGGAGCGGTCGGTTTGTCTGGACCATTGCTGTTCTGCTGGTGCTGGGTGCCACGGCCCTTGCCATCTGGTTCTATTCGATCCACTGGCACCGTATCAACCTGATGCCGTAGTGATATCAACAAACAAAAAAAGGTGCCTGAGGGCACCTTTTTTTATGGAAATTTTTTATAGCCCTTAGGCTTAGTAGATAACAGGCAGCGTCATGAGACCGACAATTACGGCGATCATCATTAGGCCTTGTTTTTGAGAAGAGGTGAACATAGTAAGGCTCCTTGGTAGCTGCTTGTTAAGGTATGGATTTAGAATAGCATTGTTTTTGGTGGTTATTCAAGCAACATTGTCAAATCTTGGTAATAAATGAATTTTATTGAGCCATAAATGGTTGTTTTTGATGTTTTGAATGTTGTTTTCTCATGGGGTGAAAAACACCCACGCTGTTCAAATATAACTCTCAATGGTTTAACTTGATGTTTTTATTGGCTTTTAAATGTGATTTTGGTGTGTTTTTATTGAGCTTTTCTAGAAGTTTGTATTTTGGTGGTTTCCTGTCTGTAAGGTTGGTTTTGCTAAGTTAAATATTGTTTTTATCACCAAATTGATGGCCGATGGCTTCCTTTGTGTCACCCCGCCCTCAATACAGGGCATGAGTTGATATTTTTGAGGCTGCTAGAGGGTCGTGGCTATTCAGTGGCGATATTAGGCTTGTTTTTCATGTATATCTTAACTAATTAATTGTTTTGTATTGTGTTTTTATCGATTTCTGGATTGTGTTCATCAATGTTTATGGGGGTATTTATCTTCGTGAGTGATTCAGGGGAGGGAGTTGGTGGTGGAATTTGATGCCAAACGATTGCTTTTGTGCTTATGTGTGGGGTGGCAAGGATTAACATGACCGCGGATGGGTTATTGGCTTGGCTTGCTAGACAATTATGGGTATCCCCCTAAACTGGGTTGGCCTCAAAAATAACTAATTTCAGCTATGTTAATAATAGTGGCGGTGATGTGATGTGGGTCTGGTTAGCTATTGCTCTTTCTGCGTTGTTGCATATCTCGGCGGCTTATAGTGGTCCTCGTTGGCAGTTTTACTTTTTTAAGCCCTTTACCCTTGTTTTGCTATTGGTGCTGGCTTGGCAGTCTGGCTCAGGCGATGCGTACCATTGGACCATCATGGTCGGCCTGGCCTTGTCGCTGGTTGGGGATGTTTTCCTGATGCTGCCCAATGAGCGTTTCATCGCGGGGCTGACAAGCTTTCTCTTGGCTCATATTGCCTACTCGGCTGCGTTTTGGTCTCAGTTTGGTGGCGGCATGGTGTGGTGGTTGCCCGCCTTGTTGGCAGCCGCTGGGGTGATAGCGCTGCTACTGTTGCTACCCGGGCTGGGGCGGTTGGTACTTCCGGTTGCGGTCTATATAGCGGTGATTTGCCAGATGTCCTGGGCGGCTGGTGAGTATTGGCTTACAGCTTCGGATATGCCGGCTTTGCTGGCATTTGTCGGTGCTCTGGTGTTTATGTTTTCGGATCTGTGCCTAGCCTTCAATCGTTTCCGGGGGGCGTTTCGCTCGGCGACAGCCTGGATCATGGGAAGTTATTTCTTGGCACAAGGACTGTTTGTGGCGACATTGGCTACCGGTGTGGTTCGCTAGGGGCGATTGCCGGGAGGGAGGCGATATGACTGAGAGTTGGCTCGAAGTCTACAAGGCGGCGAACGCCTTGGAGGCGCATAGCCTGAAAGGGATGCTGGAGGCCGAGAATATCGAGGTATGCCTGCGTGGAGAGGGGCTGCTGGCCGCGGTCGGGGAGTTGTCTGCTGACGTGGTGGAAGTGACGATTTGGGTCGCCTCGTCTCAATTTGGGCTGGCAAGACAGCTATTGGCTGATTACGAGCAGGTTGCTCATCCGCCATGGTTTTGCCCTGAATGCAGTGAACGGAACGAAGGATCATTTGAGATATGCTGGCACTGCGGGCGGGAATCCCCGTGAGGTGGGGTGGGGTGTTTCGGGGTATCTTGGCTAAAAGGTGTATTAAAAATATATTATTTGTTTTGCGTCAAGGCGGGCGGTGAAGAGCACGGTAATATGGCGGCAGTTAACTAACGTATCTGAGGTCGACCATGAGCCAAGTCCATGCCCATAATGTATTGAATAAGTTACTTGAGGCGAGCACGCCTTATACTTTGGATAGCCTGCGCAAGGCGGTGCTGGCTGAGTATGGTGATGAGGTGCGCTTTCATACCTGCAGCCAGCAAGATTTGACGTTTGATGCATTGATGGATTTCCTACTGTCAAAACAGAAAGTTGTCATCGACGGTGAGCATGTTGTTACTAACCGCGATCGGATGTGTAATCACTGATTGGCAACGGGTAAACACTAGCCTATTGGCATTGAATTATTTTGCTTATCAGGTGGCAAAATTATCGCCACCTGATTGTTCGTTTGTTATACTCTCTCGTCTCTGGTCGACAGTCTGGTCGATCATCCTAATTCTCGATATATCTTTCTTTATATACACTTTCTGAGGTCTGCTCTGTGGAAATTATTTCTGCGGCGGTCATGCTTTTTCTGATCATGGATCCGCTCGGCAATTTGCCGGTCATTTTGTCTATTTTGCGACATATCGATCCGAAGCGTCGCCGCTTCATTATGATCCGTGAATTGCTGATTGCATTGGTGATTCTGTTGTTGTTCCTGTTCTGCGGCCAGAAAATGCTGAATTTTCTGCACGTGTCGACAGAAACTGTCAGTATTTCGGGGGGGATTATCCTATTCCTGATCGCTATCAGGATGATTTTCCCGCAACCGGGCGGGGTGTCGGGATTGGCTGCCGGTGAAGAGCCGTTTATTGTGCCGATGGCAATACCTATGATTGCTGGCCCGTCAGTGTTGGCTTCCTTGTTATTGTTGGCCAATCAGGAGCCGGGGCGCACCGGAGACTGGGTGATTGCCGTTTTGTTGGCCTGGGGTGCCTCGTTCATCATTTTGATGTTCTATGAAGTGTTTAACCGGCTATTGGGCGAGAAGGGCTTGAAAGCCGTAGAGCGTTTGATGGGCTTGCTGCTGATCATGATATCGACCCAGATGTTCCTTGACGGTATTCGGAAGTTTTTCCAGTTCTAGGCACGAAATCGGAAGATAAAAAAAGCGAGGTATATCCTCGCTTTTTTTGTGGTTGTAAAACCCAATTACATCATGTGTTTGCGTCGAATATCGAGCAGGGCAAAGATGCCGAAGATCAGAATAGACCATTTTTCCCAGCGGCTCATTGTGATCTTGTCGCCGAAGGCCCCTAGGAAGATCAGCATTTGTAGGCCGTGCATCATAAACAAGAAGCCGGTCATAATGTAGAGCGCTATTGCGGCAACCCCGGGGAAGGGGTAGAAAATGTTAAGCAGCAATACCAACCACACGAACCCGATGGCGGCTTTGGCTAATTTGATCAGAATATTCATGCGTCCTCCCTTGTGTACAGCCGGTAGCATACCTGCCCCGCGGTTTTCTCCCGGTGCAGATGCCAGTCTGCGGGGGTATCCGGTGTGCCCAGCTCTTTTTCTGCTTCAATATAAATGACGGCATGGGGGGCTAGCCACTGGTTTTGCTCCAGCAGGCTGATCACTTGCTGAAGCAGCTCTTTGCGAAATGGCGGGTCGATAAATACCACATCGAATGGTGTCGCTGGCTGCTGTTTCAGGAACATCAGGCTGTCTGAGTTATGAATGGTGGCGTTGTCGGCACCAATGGTCTGGCGATTTTTCTCCAGTTGCTGGGCCGCCGTGCGGTCGAGTTCGAGCATGGTGACGTGGCGGGCACCGCGAGACAGGGCTTCGAAACTGAGGCTGCCGCTACCGGTGAACAGATCAAGGCAGTTGGCATCAATAATGTCTTGGGCCAGCCAGTTGAAGACGGTTTCCTTGACACGGTCGGTGGTTGGGCGCAGCCCTTCAACGTCGTGAACGGGCAGTTTGCGACCCCGCCAACGGCCACTGATGATCCGGACAAAGCCTTCGCGGCGGGTAGATGGCATTTTTTGCCCTGATTGTTGTCTGCGTCTTGACATAGATTTCTTCGACCGTTGAGAAAATGATAGTATAACCAAACCCCTGCCAATTATGTTTGTAAACCTGGCAGGGTAGGATGATCAAGCTGCAAATTGTACCAATCAAGCTCTAGGATTTGCCAATGGCAGAAAAAAAGAAACGCGGATTATTTTCGTGGCTGGGCTTTGGTTCGGAAGAGCCTGCCGAGCAAGTAGAACAAAAATCCTCAGCCGTCACTGGTGAGGAGCAAGACAAGGCCGCAGAGGCAGAAGCCAAAGCTGCCGCCGAAGCTGCGGCAGAGGCAGAAGCCAAAGCGGCCGCCGAAGCTGCGGCAGAGGCAGAGGCCAAAGCGGCCGCCGAAGCTGCGGCAGAGGCAGAAGCCAAAGCTGCCGCTGAAGCTGCGGCAGAGGCAGAGGCCAAAGCGGCTGCTGAAGCTGCGGCAGAGGCAGAAGCGCAAGCGAAAGCCGCCATTGAGGCGGAAGCACAGCTGGTACAGGAAAAGCCGAAAAGCGAGGGTTTCTTTGCCCGTTTGATGCGTGGCTTGAAAAAGACCAAGACCAATTTCGGTGCGGGGTTCTTCGGCCTGTTCAGCGGCAAGAAAATTGATGAGGATCTGTTCGAAGAGCTCGAGGAACAGTTGCTGGTGGCCGATGTCGGTATGGACACCACGCTCAAGATCATCGAGAACCTGACAGACAAGGCCGAGCGCAAAGACTTGAAAGACGGCGAGGCATTGTTCGGCTTGTTGCGCGAAGAGCTCAGCGAGATGCTGGTCAAGGTCGAGCAACCGCTGGTCATTGACGAGGCCAAGAAGCCTTACGTGATCCTGATGGTTGGCGTGAACGGGGTGGGCAAGACGACTACCATCGGTAAGCTGGCCAAGCAGTTCCAGAACGAGGGCAAATCCGTGATGCTGGCTGCCGGCGATACTTTCCGTGCCGCGGCGGTGGAGCAGCTACAGGTTTGGGGTGAGCGCAATAATGTGCCGGTAGTGGCACAGCACACCGGTGCCGACAGTGCTTCGGTAATTTATGATGCCATCGAGTCAGCCAAGGCCAAGAATGTGGATGTGGTGATTGCCGATACGGCAGGCCGTCTGCAGAACAAAGGCAACCTGATGGAAGAGCTGCGCAAAATTGTCCGGGTAATGAAGAAGGTCGATCCGCATGCGCCGCATGAAATCATGCTGACGCTGGATGCCGGTACCGGTCAGAATGCTATCAGTCAGGCCAAGCTGTTCAGTGAAGTCGCACCGGTAACCGGTATTACCCTGACCAAGCTTGACGGTACCGCGAAGGGCGGGGTGATCTTCGCCATTGCCGATCAGTTCAATATTCCAATCCGCTACATTGGTATCGGCGAGGGTATTGAGGATTTGCGCCCGTTTGCCGCTGATGAGTTTATTTCGGCACTGTTTAGCGACGAGGAATAATACGTGATCAGGTTTCAGCAGGTAAGTAAGGCCTATCGGGGTGGGCGCCAAGCCCTGCAAAAGGTTGATTTCCATCTGCAGCCAGCAGAAATGGCGTTTTTGACCGGGCACTCCGGGGCAGGTAAAAGTACCTTGCTGAAACTGATCTGCGCCATGGAGCGGCCGAGCGATGGCAAGGTGTGGTTCAACGGCCATGATATCTCACGTATCGACAGCAAGCAGATCCCGTTTTTGCGCCGCAATATCGGGATCATTTTCCAAGACCACAAGTTGCTGATGGACCGCAGTATCTTCGACAATGTCGCGCTGCCGCTGCGGGTCGAGCAGGCAACGGAAAACGAGATCAAGCGCCGGGTATCGGCGGCGCTCGACAAGGTGGGGTTGCTCGACAAGGCACTCTGTTTGCCGATCCAGCTTTCCGGCGGCGAGCAGCAGCGGGTGGGTATTGCCCGTGCGATCGTCAATAAGCCGTTGCTGTTGTTGGCCGATGAGCCGACCGGTAACCTCGATGCCGCCCTGTCACAGCAGATCATGAATCTGTTCGAGGAGTTCAATCGGGTCGGGGTGACGGTGTTGATGGCTACCCACGATACCTCGTTGCTCAACTCTCGAGACTACCGCCGGTTGGACTTGCATCTGGGACAACTGAGGGAGCTTGGTCATGGCGCGTAATAAAACGGGATTTTTTGCAATCCACAAGCAGCAATGTAAGCAGGCACTCACTGATCTGATGCGACGCCCGCTGGGGAATGTGCTGACCTTGGCGGTTTTGGCTTTTGCCTTGACCCTGCCCGCGACGTTTTATCTGTTTGCCAAGAATATCGCCCTCGCGGCCCAGGCTTGGCAGACCCCGACCCAGCTGACCGTCTATCTCGAGCCTTCGACATCGAAGGCGGTGACAGATACGCTGCGCGAAGAGCTGGCCGGTTGGCCGGAAGTGGCCAAATTAGACTATATTTCTCCCGAGCAAGGTCTCGATGAACTTCGTCAGCAAGCCGGGTTCGATCAGGCGGTGAGCCTGCTCGACGATAACCCGCTGCCGCCGGTGTTGGTGTTGGTGCCAAAGGCCGGGTGGCAGGAGGCCGGTCAGGCCGGCATGCTCGCGGCCAAGCTACGCGGGCAAAGTGCGGTCGAAGAGGTTCGCCTCGACAGCGACTGGATCCAGCGGTTGGATGCGATAAAACAATTGGTACTGGCGTTGGCCAGTGTGGTCTCCGGACTGATGCTGGTGGCGGTGTTTTTGATTGTCGGCAACACATTGCGGTTGCAAGTGCTCAATCAGCGTGACGAAATTCAGGTGATGAAGCTGGTCGGTGCGACAGACAGTTTTATTCTGCGCCCGTTCCTATATACCGGGGTCTGGTACGGAATTATCAGTGCGGTGTCGGCTTGGATCCTGACAGCACTGATCACGGTATTGCTTGATAGCGCCGTAGCGCACTTGGCGGGGCTGTATGATAGCAGCTTCAGTCTGGTTGGGCTGGGCTGGGACGAAAGTCTGCTGCTGCTGATGCTCGCGGCCTTTATCGGTTTGCTGGCCGCCAAGCTTTCGGCTGGTCGCCATTTGAAAGAAATTGAACCTGTGTGACGTTTTTGAGTCTACAAATAATGTAAATTTGCCAACTTGCTTGCAAACGAGGCTGCTTTTTGGGCATTATTGCAGGTTCAGGCGATTTCCCATTGGTACAAAAAATACACGAGGTTTGTTGAATGGCACAAGAGATGACATCAATGGCTCTGGTTTCTGCAGACAGCCTGGACAGTTATGTCCAGAGCGTCAACAGCTATCCGATGCTGTCGGCGGAGCAGGAGCGCGAGTTAGCTGAGCGTCTTCACTTCGAAGGTGATATCAATGCTGCAAAGGCGTTGGTTATGTCGCACCTGCGTTTTGTTGTTCACATTGCTCGCGGCTATTCAGGCTACGGCCTGCCAATGGCAGATTTGGTGCAAGAAGGCAACGTGGGCCTGATGAAGGCGGTCAAACGTTTCAACCCCGAAGTTGGGGTGCGGCTGGTATCGTTTGCTGTGCACTGGATCAAAGCAGAGATCCACGAATATGTACTGCGCAACTGGCGTATTGTCAAAGTCGCGACCACTAAGGCCCAGCGGAAACTGTTCTTCAACTTGCGCAAGGCCAAAAAGCGTCTTGGCTGGTTCAATAACGATGAAGTCAACATGGTTGCCGAGCAATTGGGTGTTGATGCCAGCGAGGTCCGCGAGATGGAATCGCGCCTGGCCGCTCAGGATGCGGCATTCGAACTGCAGCCTGAAGACGACGATCGCGATGGTGGCTACAGTGCTCCGGTCTATTACCTTGAGGATAAGTCATCGGATTTGGCCCGCAGTTATGAAGACAATAACTGGGAAAGCTATGCCAACAATCGTCTTTCTTCTGCCCTGTCCGGACTGGATGAGCGTAGCCAGCATATCGTCCGTGCCCGTTGGCTGGATGACGAGAAGATGACCTTGCAGGAGCTGGCCGACTATTACAATGTCTCGGCCGAAAGGATCCGTCAGTTGGAAAAAAATGCGATGAAAAAGCTCAAAGATGCCGTCGGCGACGTTGCCTGAGGATCCTGAGAAAATATCCACAAAATTGATTTTGGAAAAACCAGCCATTGGCTGGTTTTTTTGTGCAATAAATCTGAGAGATAGCTCTAAAAAAATGGCCTTTTAAGCGTTATCCACGAATGTTATCCACAGCTTTTTATAGGATCCGAACTACATATAGTGGATCCTATTTTCTCCAGGCACATTATCAACGCAATTCACAGCTTTTTCCACAGAAGGTCGTTTTTTGACCGCCTGCTGGTGTGGGGTGAGAGTGTGTATGGTGTGAGCCCTTGCTGGCACTGGCTTTGCTCATGCCATAGCGCGGGCTTATACCCGTACTTTTTCTATGGGGCTGTGGGTAACCGCATGGGTTACAATGGCCGGATAGGGATCGGCGGTACCGATGTTGTCGAAAACGGACGATCGTCACATTTTTGTGCCTGCCGATGATCCTATTCAATGATCATAATAGAGAGAGTAGAGTGCAGATGGATCAGTTTGAGCATATTTCGGTCGAGCAGGCCTATCAGTTGCTGTTTGAGCAGGACAGTGGGGCGGTGTTGGTGGATATTCGTGATCCGCAATCCCATGCCTTGGCGCACCCGGAAGGCGCATTTCACCTTACCAATGATACAATGGTTCAATTCATGGAGCAGGTAGATCCTGACCAGCCGGTGATTGTCATGTGCTATCACGGCATCAGTAGTCAGGGGGCCGCGCAGTACCTTATCCATCAAGGCTTTGATTGTGTCTATAGCCTTGACGGAGGGTTCGAGGCGTGGCGCCGCGAGTCTTACCCCTGCATCCAAACCGCCTAGTTGCTGAAGGGTTGCCATATCGTTGCCCGGCCCGGCGGATCATCAAGGCAAATGGCAACCATTGGATGAGGAGACGAAAATGTATCGTTTAGCCGGGTTGGCGAATCCGCGTCAGGCACAGGCCTTTATTGATTATATGGCCTCACGGGGTATCGAGTTGGTGCTGGCACCGGAGCCCGAGGGGCGTTTTGCGTTGTGGCTGGAAGATATCCAGTATCAGGTCGAGGCGGAGGCAGAGCTCAACCATTTCCTTGCCAATCCCTATGATCCCAAGTACCAGGCTGCCTCTTGGCAGGTTGCCGATACGCGTACGGCCCGTTTCAGCTACCGTAATCCGAGCCTGATCAAGATGGTCAAGGCACAGGCCGGCCCGTTCACCTTGCTGGTGATGGGGGTAACCATAGGGATCTATATCTTGTGGTTGCTCGGCATGCAGCAGGAGGTGTTTTCGGCCGCCCATTTCCCGCTGATGGATGGCGATCAGTGGCAGCTATGGCGTTTCTTCAGCCATGCACTGATCCATTTCTCGGCGGTGCATATTATTTTCAACTGCCTGTGGTGGTGGCTGCTCGGCGGCCAGCTGGAGCTGCAGCGCGGCAGTAGCAAGCTGGTGCAGCTATTTTTGGTGTCGGCCTTGGTGTCGGGTTTTGCCCAGTTCTGGTTCTACGGCCCGAATTTCGGGGGATTGTCGGGGGTCGTCTATGCCCTGATGGGCTATATCTGGTGGATGGGATGGCTGGCTCCTGAACGGGGATTGGCGATTCCGAAATCCTATGTGGTCTTTATGCTCGTTTGGTTAGTGCTGGGGTTCGCCGATATCGTGGGAATGTCGGTGGCCAATATGGCTCATTTGTTCGGCCTGCTGACCGGCTGTGCCCTTGCCCTGTTTGACGCCAAGCTGGGTTCGGCCAAGTAAATTCAAGACCCTCCTGATGCAAAAGGTGGACGCTATTTGGGTGTTCACCTTTTTTGTTGATATACCTATCTAATTCTTATTTTCGGTAAAAAGTAGCGCATTTTCGGCTCAATATCGAAATAAAACCCGCCAATTCGATTTCATTCACATTTTATTACCAGTTTTAGAGCAATAATTTGCATACTTTGAGCGAAATGGATTAGTTTCGCGCGTTCTGTATTCGTTTGTACCCATACCATTGCTAAAAACTAATTAAAAAGGAACATTTTATGTTTGGTCTGTTCAAACCCGCGCCGCATCGCGAGCGCTTGCCCGACGGGCAGGTTGATAGCGTCTACCAACGTCTCCGCTGGCAGTTGTTTGCCGGTATTTTTATTGGTTATGCCGGTTACTACCTTGTTCGTAAAAACTTTAGCCTGGCAATGCCTTACCTGATTGAAGAATACGGCTACAGCCGCGGTGATCTTGGTGTCGCGCTGGCTGCCGTTTCGATTGCGTACGGCCTGTCCAAGTTCTTGATGGGTAACGTTTCAGACCGCTCCAACCCGCGGTATTTCCTTGCCGCCGGCTTGAGTATGTCGGCCATTGTGATGCTCTGCTTCGGCTTTATGCCGTGGGCAACGGGCAGCATCGCGGCAATGTTCATCTTGCTGTTCCTGAACGGTTGGTTCCAGGGTATGGGCTGGCCTGCTTGTGGCCGGACCATGGTGCACTGGTGGTCGCGCAAGGAACGCGGCGAGATCGTGTCGGTATGGAACGTGGCCCACAACGTGGGTGGCGGCTTGATTGGTCCACTATTCCTGCTGGGTCTGTGGGCGTTCAATGACGACTGGCGTTCGGCTTTCTACGTGCCTGCATTCTTCGCCCTGATGGTGGCGGCGTTTACCCTGCTGACCATGCGCGATACACCGCAGTCATGCGGCCTGCCTTCAATCGAAGAGCACAAGAACGATTATCCTGATAGCTACGACGGTTCGCATGAGAAGGAGATGACGGCCAAGGAGATCTTCTTCAAGTATGTATTCAGCAACAAATTGCTATGGTTCATCGCGATTGCCAACGCCTTCGTATACCTGATCCGCTACGGCGTGCTTGACTGGGCTCCGGTTTACCTGAGCGAAGTGAAGGATTTCACCGTAGACAAATCATCTTGGGCGTACTTCCTGTACGAGTGGGCCGGTATCCCTGGTACCCTGCTGTGTGGTTGGATGTCGGATAAATTCTTCAAGGGCCGCCGTGCGCCGGCTGGTATCTTGTTCATGGCTTTGGTTACCGTGGCTGTGCTGGTTTACTGGTTCAACCCAGCGGGCAACCCGACTGTGGATATGGCGGCACTGGTTGCCATCGGCTTCCTGATCTACGGCCCGGTAATGCTGATCGGCTTGTATGCCCTTGAATTGGCTCCGAAGAAAGCGGCAGGTACTGCAGCAGGTCTGACTGGCCTGTTCGGCTACCTCGGCGGTGCGGTTGCGGCGAATGCCATCTTGGGCTACACCGTTGACCACTTCGGTTGGGACGGCGGCTTCATTGTCCTGACGGCATCTTGTGGCCTGTCTATCTTCTTCCTGACCCTTGCGCTGATTGGCGAGAGCAAGCTGCACCGCGAGCGGATGGAGCAAAAGGCTGCCGAGACGGCTTGATTGGGATCGCCATCATTGGCATCTTGGCTAGAGCCTAGGTAATATGACAAGGCCCCGCATCGGCGGGGCCTTGTTGTTTATTAAGCTTGACCGCACGCCGCAGCCCGCACAGCCTGAGCCTGCGTCAGCTTGTTGAAGGTGATATAGGAGCCTCGTCAGCAGTGAAGCAAAGCAAACGACACCAGGAGATCATCGATCTCGTTAAAACCCAGGGCTACGTCAGCACTGACGATCTGGTTGAGCGGTTCAATGTCAGCCCGCAAACTATCCGCCGGGATCTCAATGAACTGGCCGCCGACAACAAAATCCGCCGCCATCACGGTGGGGCAACCATACCGTCGAGCTCAGTTAACGCCTCCTACAGTACCCGTAAGGTGATGCAGCTGGCCGAGAAGGACAAGATTGCCCAGGCGATGGTTCAGCATATCCCGGACGGCGCAACCCTGTTTATCGATATCGGCACCACGCCGGAAGCCGTGGCTCGGGCGTTGCTTGAGCACCACGACCTGCGTATCGTCACCAATAACCTCAATGTGGCCAGTATCCTGACCGGGAAAGATGACTTTCGGGTGATCCTCGCTGGGGGAGAAGTGCGCAACCGCGATGGCGGTATCGTCGGCGAAGCTACATTGGATTTCATTTCCCAGTTCCGGCTTGATTTTGGGATCCTCGGTATCAGCGGTATTGACCTTGACGGCTCGCTGCTTGATTTCGATTACCACGAAGTTCGGGTCAAGCAGGCGATTATCGAAAACAGCCGTTGCGTGATGCTCGGCGTTGACCATACTAAGTTTGGTCGCAATGCGATGGTCAATCTGGGTGACATAAGTCAGGTTGATATGCTGTTTACCAACCATATGCCGCCGGACTCGTTGGCGAAGAAACTGACCGAGTATGATTTGCATATCGAAATCATCTAGCCTGTACCCTATCTGTTTTTCGTAAAGCTGCCATCAGGCAGCTTTTTTTATGCCATATTGCTGACGCGATCATAAAATCATCGAATTCGAATATATTTGTGATGATCTTGATCAAGTCTTTGTCTATTATGTTCGTATTCGAGCGTTAGTGCTCGAATACGAACATTTAAATTAGCGTGGGTAGGGTGGTGATATGGCAGAAGCAGTACTGGATGTAATTGTTGTGGGTGGCGGGATCAACGGGGCGGGTATCGCGGCCGATGCAGCGGGGCGCGGGCTGACGGTCGGCCTATATGAGGCGGCGGATTTTGCCAGTGCGACATCGTCGGCGAGCTCGAAGCTGATTCATGGTGGTTTGCGTTACCTTGAACACTACGAGTTTCGTTTGGTGGGGGAAGCGCTGGCCGAGCGCGAGGTGTTGTTGCGCAAGATCCCCCATATCGCCAAGCCGATGCGCTTTCGCCTCCCGCATCGTCCGCACCTGCGTCCGGCCTGGATGATCCGTGCCGGCCTGTTTCTCTATGATCACCTAGGCAAGCGAACAACGCTTCCTGCAAGCCGCAGCCTGCGCTTTGGCGAAGAATCCGTGCTAGTACCGGAGATCACCAAGGGGTTCGAGTACTCCGATTGCTGGGTGGATGATGCCCGTCTGGTGATCCTCAACGCGATGGAGGTGGCCGAGCGGGGGGGTGAAGTACGTAACCACTGCCGGGTCGAAAAAGCGGTGCGGGAGCAAGATATCTGGCGGGTGAGCATCCGCGATACGCTAAGCGGTGACGTGTTCGAGCGCCGTTGCCATGCCTTGGTTAACGCCGCCGGCCCTTGGGTCAAAGCCTTTTATGATCAGAGCCTCAACTGTCCATCGCCGCGCAATATCCGCCTGATCAAGGGGTCGCATATTGTCGTGCCGCGGGTGCATGATCAGGAGCAGGCCTATATTCTGCAAAACAGCGACAATCGAATCGTATTCGTGATCCCTTATCTCGATAAGTTCTCGATCATCGGTACCACAGACGTCGAGTACCGGGGCGATCCGCGCGAGGTGGCCATCGACGAGCCGGAGATTGGCTACTTGCTTGATGTCTACAACCAGCATTTTGTTCGCAAGCTGGGGCGTGACGACGTGGTATGGACTTACAGTGGCGTGCGTCCACTGTGTGATGACGAGTCCGACTCGCCGCAGGCGATTACCCGCGATTACACGCTGGAGCTGGAGCAGGAAGGCAATCAGCCGCCGTTGTTGTCGATTTTCGGCGGCAAGCTGACAACCTACCGCAAGCTGGCCGAGGCTGCGATGGCCAAGCTGGCTCCGTTTTTCCCCGCGATGGGGGCACCATGGACGGCTGATAGCTACTTGCCTGGTGGCGAGGCGGGATTTAATCCGACCCAGCAGGCCGATGCGCTGACGGGACGTTACACTTGGCTGCCTGCCGCCAGTGCGTTGCGGATGGCCACTAATTACGGCAACCGGGTTGAGCGGATTATGGGTGGGGTTGAGAAGGAAGCCGATATGGGACTGCATTTCGGTGCCGGTTTCTATGCCCGTGAACTTGATTACTTGCTGGAGCACGAGTTTGTACGTGAAGCGAGTGATGCCTTGTGGCGCCGCAGCAAGCTAGGCTTGTATCTGGATCAGGCACAGCAGCAGGCTGTTGCGGAGTATATTGCGCAATGGTACGCGGTTCGGGTCAATGCGGCCTGAGCGCGATAACGAAAGAGGCGGATTGCCATTATTCTGCCCATGATGAAAAAGGCGCCGAAAGGCGCCTTTTTCATATATAGCCGGGTATAAAACAGGCTTATTGGAAGAGGTATTTGGTGAACAGCAGTTCGGTAACCAGCTTCTGGTTGGTTTCGGCGATCAGCAATTCGTTGACCTTGGCGAGGCAGGCTTGGCGGATTTCCTCGCGTCCGGCTAACGATTGTACCCGGGCTTCTGGCTGCTGGCCGATCACGGTGATGATGGCGTCGCGGATCAGCGGCGCGTGGTGCTCGACCAGCTTGCTCATCGACGGGTCAAGTAGCATGAGGTCGACTTGGAGGCGCAGATAGCCGAGTCGTTTGCCCTGGGTGACATAGTTGGTGGTGATATCGGGGGCAAGGGTGTAATAGGTATAGTCAGGCATAGCGGCGCTGGTATCTGTTTCGGTATTGGTATCGTTATTGGCAAAGGCCGAAGACGGCACCAATATGATGGCCAATAACAGCAGCAGGCCGGGGATGGTCTGTTTCATTGTGACACTCACGGGTTATTAGTTTTTAGCCGCATAATCGTTTTCTTTCGATCGTAACGATATTCGTCGTGGTTACGGCTTGCTACAATAGTGTTTCCTCATGGTAATCAATTAACCTTGAACTACCAAGCTTTTGCCTTGGTAGGTAGTCGTTTTTTATTGGAAAGATGTCGAAATTCAATCAGTTGTACAATCCCTTGCTAGAAAGTGCCCATTGGCAGGCAGCCCAGAGCATGCAGTTGGAAGGGAATGAGTTTGGGCATTGGTTGCTGGAACTGGACTCGCTCTCGCGCCGTTTTGAGCGCCATTGCGAGCATTTTACCGTGTCGCTGGTTGAGCAGGGGATGCTGGAGCATTCTTGCTTGGTGCCGAACGAGCGGGCGCTGATTGGTGATGTGGATTGCCTCCAGCGCAAGGTGGTGCTGCTGGGAGACGGGGTGCCGTGGGTGTACGCCCGGACCCTGATCCCGATGACCACCCTGACCGGGCAGGAGCGCGACTTGGCCGAATTGGGCGAGATGCCGCTCGGGTTCCGGGTGTTTACCGATCGCAGTGCGCGGAGGGATGCGTTGGAAATCGCGCGTATTGCTGGCGGGGAAACGGGATTATGGGCTCGCCGTTCGCGGTTGTGGCTCAATGGCAAGCCGCTGCTGGTGGCGGAAGTATTTTTGCAGGATGCGCCGATGTATAAGGAGACCCAAGCGTGGAGATGACAAAAGCAAGGGCCTTTTGGCAGCTAGCCCGATTCGACCGACCGATCGGCAGCCTATTGCTGCTGTGGCCGACATTGTGGGCGTTGTTCCTGGCAGCCGATGGCATGCCCGATCCCGGCGTGATGCTGGTTTTCGTCTTGGGCGTGATTTTCATGCGTGCAGCAGGTTGTGTGATCAACGATTTTGCTGACCGCAATTTTGACGGCCACGTCAAGCGAACCGCACAGCGGCCGATGCCGTCAGGCAAGGTCTCCGAGCGAGAGGCGCTGGGGCTGTTTGCCTTGTTGGTGCTGGTCTCTTTCCTGTTGGTGCTGACCATGAACAGCCTGACCATCATGATGTCGGTGGTCGGCCTTGGGCTGGCGGCGGCCTATCCGTTTATGAAACGTTATACCCATTTGCCTCAACTGGTGCTCGGGGTGGCGTTCGGTTGGTCGATCCCGATGGCCTATGCGGCACAGGCGGGTGAGGTTCCGGCCGTTGCCTGGTTGCTATTTGTTGCCAATATTCTGTGGACGGTGGCCTACGATACCCAGTATGCGATGGTTGATCGCGACGACGACCTCAAGGTTGGGATCAAGTCGACGGCTATTTTGCTGGGCCGCTATGACAAAATGGGCATAGGCTTGCTTCAGCTCGGCACTCTGGTTCTGCTTATTGGGGTCGGGGCACTCAAGGCCTTGCCGCAATGGTATTACTGGTTCTTGCTGTTGGCCTCGTCGCTGTTTGTCTACCAGCAGATGCTGATCCGCAATCGTGAGCGTGAACCCTGCTTCAAGGCGTTCCTCAACAACAATTATGTCGGTATGTTGGTATTTGTCGGTATTACCGTCAGCCTTTGTCTGGCTGGTTAAATTTATCGACGTGCCGATAAAAAAGCGCCTTGGGGCGCTTTTTTTGTTCGTGCTATCAGGCCAAAGAAAAAGGCTGCCATCATGGCAGCCTTTTTTGTTCAAGGAAGGGCGGGAATCAAGCTGTTTCTGGTTCGTCTTCCTGACGCTCTTCGCGGTTCATTACCGCTTGGATGGTCAGCTTCACCTCTGGTGAGACTTGGGCCGCGAGCTGCTCGGCCAGGATCTGGACCGGCTTGGATACCGCGTGGCAGTCCTCGTTGAGGTAGCCTTCCTCGCGCAGGGTCTTGACCAGAATGGCGAATACGCCCTTGTCGAAGAACTCCGGCGCGTTGATGCCGTGCAGGCGGCTCAGGCGCTGGGCCATCATCTGGCTCTGCTGCTCGAGGTCGCTCTTCATCAGCTGCGGCTCGGAGTTGAGCAGGGTCAGGGCGATGGCATAGCGCTGCAACGTCTCGGAAATGGTGCGTGCCAAGAGGTGCAGCGGGCCAATCCGGGAGTTGTTGAGGCTGATGATATCGCCGTCGCGCAGGATCAGGCGCTGGCGAACCAGCTCGTTGATCTGGGCATCGACTACCGCAGCCAGCTCATTATCGCTGTAGCGCAAGAACAACTCGGCCTTGAGGAACGGGTACAGGCGGGCGACTTGGGCTTGAATTTCACTGATATCGAGCTGCTGGTGGTGGATAACGATATTGGCAATCAGCGACGGCAGCGCAAACAAGTGGATGATGTTGTTGCGGTAGTAGGTCATCAGGATCGCCTGCTCGCGGTTGAGCGAGACCATTTCCCCGAGGCTATCGCGCTCGACCAGGAACTTGTCCATCTCGAGGGCATGCTCGACCATTTCCTTGGCGTTGTTGTCTGGAATGGTGAACTGCTGCGAGTACGGTACGTTGCGCAGCAGCTGCAGGTAGCACTCGAGTTGCTGTTCGAGATCCTCACGGCTCAGGGCACGCTGGCGCGAGGCAAGCAGCGCCATACCGCACAGGGTCAGGGCATTGGTTGCCGCCGCATCGTTGATGTGGGTCATCATCTTGTTGGCCAAGCCGTTCACAACCGGGTTTAGCCATTCAGGGCGTTGTGGTTCGATCGGGTCGATGTCCTTGTGCCACTCTGGCGCGTTTTCGTTGAGGTACTGGTTCAGCGAGATTGGTTCACCGAAGTTGACGTAGCCTTGGCCCAGGTTGCGGAGTTTGCGCAGGGTTCGCAGCACTTGGCCGACGTTTTCTTTTTCCTTGCGCTTGCCTCGTAGCTCCTTGGCGTAGGTTGCCACTTCCATGACGTGCTCGTAGCCGATGTAGACAGGCACCAGGGTGACAGGTCGGTTGAGCCCGCGCAGCATCGCCTGGATAGTCATCGACAGCATGCCGGTTTTGGCCGGTAGCAGTCGGCCGGTTCGGGAGCGGCCGCCTTCGCTGAAGTACTCGACCGAATAGCCCTTGGCAAACAGCTCGGCAAGGTACTCGCGAAATACCGTCGAGTAGAGGCGGTTGCCCTTGAAGCTACGGCGAATGAAGAACGCGCCGCCCCGGCGGAAAATCGGCCCGGCTGGGAAGAAGTTGAGGTTGATGCCGGCAGCGATGTGCGGCGGAACCAATCCTTCCCGGTACAGCACGTAGGACAGCAGCAAGTAGTCCATGTGGCTGCGGTGGCAGGGAACATAGACGATTTCGTGGCCGTCTTGGGCTAGGCGACGTACCTGCTTGGCGTTGTTGATGTTCAGGCCCTGATAGAGCTTGTTCCACAACCAGCCGAGGAAGCGCTCGCCCCGCTTGATCAGCGAGTAGGAGAAATCGGCGGCGATCTCTTCCATCATGTCGACGGCTTCCTTGCGGACCTTCTCGATCGGCACATCACGGCTGGCGGCTTCTTCGGCCACAACTTTCTCGATGGCCTTGGAGGCCAGCAGGCGCTTGAACAGGGCTTGGCGGTCAGGCAGCTTCGGCCCAGACGCAGCAAGCTGCTGGCGCGAGAAGTGAATACGGGCAACCCGTGCCAGCTTGTTGGCGATCGAGTCGTCGGTACCGTGGTGGTCGGCCATGTAGCGCAGCGAAACCGCCGGGCTCAGGCGTACCATGCAATCGCGGCCGTGGGCCACGATGGTGATGAACTTCTCCGGCCCGTTGAGCGGACGCAGGATCGGGCGGTGGTTGTCTTCCTTGCCCGGCTGGCGCCCCCACAGGATCGATGCCGGAACGACCTGGATATCGAGCTCGCCGTCTTGCTTATGCTGCTCGAGCAGGGCGGTGAATAGCTCGATGGACTCTTGCGGCAACTCGCCTTTTTCGGCGAACAGGCGCGGCCCGTCGGAGATATACACGTAGCGGACGAATGACTGGCCGTTGATCTCCAACGGTGACAGCGGGTCGGGCAACCCCAGCATCGCGGTGCTCTTGCGCAGGGTCATTAAATCGGTATTGGAGCGGAACGGCAGGATATAAACAATCGGGCGTTCCGGGTCCAGTTCCAGATCCGCAATCGGATTGGACGGAATTGAATGGGTTTTAACCAGCAGAGAAAGCGGCAAATCCAGTAACTTTTGATAGATCTTCTGCCAACTTGACATATCTTTTACTAGCCTCGAATTCTTAATGCGCGGCAAGGATAGCAGAAAACCCCCTGCCATTAGCAGCGAATTAGCACATACTTGCAGTTACATGACATTTTTATTGTGTTTTTGCTGCATTTCCTGAATGTTAGGGCTTGCTCGGCGCCGAGTGGCGATCAAAGTGTAGGTCAGAGCCTACATCAGAGTGGCGATTTAGCGGCAAAATTGTTGTTTTCCTAGGCAATAGCCTTTTCAACCGCGTTGACACTGGATATACTCACAGTAGACTGTATAAAAAGACAGGGTAAGTGATGAAGCCGTTAACGCCGCGCCAACAAGAAGTCTTTGAATTGATCAAAGCAAAAATTGACGATACTGGAATGCCGCCAACACGCGCTGAAATAGCCCGTGAACTCGGCTTCCGATCTGCCAATGCCGCCGAGGAGCACCTCAAGGCGCTCGCTCGTAAAGAAGTGATTGAAATTATACCGGGAGCCTCTCGCGGTATCCGTCTTATTCAGACTGCAGAACCCGAAGTGAGTGGCTTGCCGCTGATCGGACAGGTTGCTGCCGGAGAGCCGATTCTGGCTCAGGAGCACGTCGAGACCCATTACGATGTTGATCCGTCCTTGTTCAAGCCGCGTGCTGATTTCCTGCTGCGGGTGAACGGGATGAGCATGAAAGACATCGGTATCATGGATGGCGACCTGCTGGCGGTCCACAAGACGCAGGATGTTCGTAACGGGCAGGTTGTCGTGGCCCGAGTCGATGAGGACGTAACCGTTAAGCGACTCGAGCGCAAGGGCTCGCAGGTTCTGCTTCATGCTGAAAACGAAGAGTTCGAGCCGATCCTCGTGGATTTGAACTGCCAGCACCTGACCATCGAAGGTTTGGCTGTTGGGGTTATCCGCAGTAGCGACTGGATGTAAACCGGAATTATTTTCCGTCAAGGTTTGCAACTGCTAATGAGAGTTATTATCATCTCCTTGTAGGTTTCTGGAGGTGATAATGACTGGCCCATCCCGCTTTGATATTCCGTCCGAGCTGCTTCAGCCGCTTTGGCTTCGTAGCCGAGAAAGCTTGGCTGATGATCGCCTGCTTTATGATCCCGTCGCTGCTGTCGCCTGCAGCCAATGTACCCTGACCCCCGAATGCCTGCGCGGTAATGTGACCGAGCAACAGTTGCTGCATGCCAGCTTGACCCTGCAAGGGGATCGCCGGGTGCAGGATTTTCTGCGCCGTCATCCCAACGGGGTGATCCTCAATCTGGGTGGGGGGCTAGATACCCGTTTCTATCGCATTGATAATGGCCGTTGCCGCTGGTTCGATATCGACGTTACCGAGCATCTGTTGTGGCGCCAGCGCTTGTTTCACCGCAGCGAACGCTATCGGATGCTGCCAGGCTCGCTAGAGGAGCTTGATTGGCTTCAGTTGCTGCCGGCCATGTCCGGCTCGCCGGTGATGCTGGTGTGCGATCAGGCGATGCTGGCTTATTCCGCCCCGGTGATTTCCGGCTTCCTCCAGTCGGCGGCCTGTCATTTTGGCCGACTTGAAATGTGTTTGGTGTTAGCTGGTGACTGGTGCGCCAGCCCGCTGGCTGATCGGCTGGGTGTCAGGGGCCATTACGGCCATGCCCTGCGGGATCCTCAGCAGCAGCTGCTGGCATGGCTGCCTTGGGCTGAGCCTGTCGGGCGGTTCAGTCCGTTTGACACCGGCTGCCGTCGCTGGCGGTTGTGGCAGCGTTGCCTTTCCCGTTTCCCCGGGGTGAAATATCGCCTTCTCCCGGTCCTCTTGCATATTCGGCTGTGAATTCGCAGCCCCCTCCATTTCCCCGCTACCTTCCTTGTCGATAGTCTTGGTGATCTCCTGTGTCATCGGAATGAAAAGGCAATTTTTTTGCTGCAATTTTATTGCGCTTTGTCGCATTTCTGTCCTAAGTTGAATGTAAATAAACTGTTAATGGCACGGTTGGCGGAACTGATTGCTGCTTTGGATGTGTCAGTATTTTTCTGCTGATCTGAACCATTTCCGCAACGGATCGGTAGTTATATATAGGAAAAGGATGAGGAGGGAACCGGGAGATGATCCGCTTTCTGCTGTGTTGTCTGGTAGCCATGCCGGCTCTGGCCGATACCCAGTCCATGCCGCTCAATATGACCCAAGGGGTCACGGCGGTGAGCCAGCAGGTTTACGACCTGCACATGACGATATTTTATATCTGCGTGGCGATCGGGGTGGTGGTTTTCGGCGTGATGTTCTGGGCCATCATCCACCATCGTAAGTCTAAGGGGGCAGTGGCTGCTTCCTTCCACGAAAGTACCAAGGTGGAAATTGTCTGGACCTTGATCCCGTTCGTCATCCTGATCCTGATGGCGATTCCGGCCACCAAAACGCTGCTGGCGATGGAGGACACCTCCAAGCCTGACATGACGGTACAGGTCACGGGTTCGCAATGGAAATGGCATTATCGTTACTTCGACGAAGAGGTCGAATTCTACTCCCTCCTTGCAACCACCTCGGCGCAAATCGCCAACGAGCGCGACAAGCGCGACAACTACTTGCTGGAGGTCGACCGCCCGCTGGTGCTGCCGGTCGGTAAGAAAGTGCGTTTTTTGATCACCTCGCAGGATGTTATCCATTCCTGGTGGGTGCCCGATTTTGCGGTGAAGAAGGACGCCAACCCCGGCTTTATCAATGAGGCGTGGACCCGGATTGACGAGCCCGGTATCTACCGTGGCCAGTGTGCTGAGTTATGCGGGAAAGACCACGGATTTATGCCGATTGTGGTGATTGCCAAATCCCAGACGGACTACGACCAGTGGCTACAGACCACCCGGACGGCCCAGCGCGAGGCGCGAGAGGAAGAGCAGCGCCTGCTTGATATGCAGATGGGGATGGACGAGCTAATGGCGCTTGGCGAAAAGGTTTATACCACCCGCTGTGCTATGTGCCATCAGGCCAACGGACAGGGTCTGCCCGGGGCCTTCCCGGCATTGGCCGGCCAAGGGGTGTCGGTGGATCCTGCGGCGCGGCTGGAGCACATCAGCGTTGTTGTTCACGGTCAGGCCGGGACGGCAATGCAGGCGTTCGGGCCGCAGCTGAGTCTCAAGGAGTTGGCGGCGGTGATCACCTATGAGCGCAATGCATGGGGCAACAATACCGGCGATGCCGTGCAGGCAGCTGAGATCCAGGCGGTGATGAATGGCGAAGAGCTATAGGGGAGAATAGCGATGACGGATATGTTGCGCGAGCAGACGGTTGACGAGGCGGGCACGGAGCAAGAGCATCATCATGCCCATCACCCGAGTGGATTGCGGCGCTGGCTGCTGACCACTAATCACAAGGATATCGGCTCCCTCTACTTGATGTTCAGCTTCGCGATGTTCTTGATTGGCGGGGCGATGGCGATGGTGATCCGTGCCGAGCTGTTCCAGCCCGGCTTGCAGCTGGTCGAGCCGAACTTTTTCAATCAGATGACGACGGTCCACGGTCTGATCATGGTCTTCGGCGCGGTGATGCCGGCCTTTACCGGTTTGGCCAACTGGATGGTGCCGCTGATGATCGGTGCGCCGGATATGGCACTGCCGCGGATGAACAACTGGAGTTTCTGGATCCTGCCTTTTGCTTTCTCGATGCTGCTGATGTCTCTGTTCATGGAGGGCGGCGGCCCTAATTTCGGCTGGACCTTCTACGCACCGCTCTCGACCACCTACAGCCCGGAGAGTACCGGCCTGTTCGTGTTTGCCATCCATATCATGGGGATTAGCTCGATAATGGGGGCGATCAACGTGATTGTGACCATCGTCAATATGCGGGCGCCGGGAATGACCTACATGAAGATGCCGCTGTTCGTCTGGACCTGGCTGATCACGGCCTTCCTGCTGATCGCGGTGATGCCGGTGCTGGCCGGTGCGGTCACCATGGTGCTGACGGACAAATATTTCGGTACCAGTTTCTTCGACGCAGCCGGGGGCGGGGATCCGGTGATGTTCCAGCATATCTTCTGGTTCTTCGGCCATCCCGAGGTCTACATTATGATTTTGCCGAGCTTCGGTATTATTTCGGCTATTATCCCCGCATTTTCTCGCAAGAAGCTCTTCGGTTACAGCTCGATGGTGTACGCCACTGCCTCGATCGCCGGCTTGAGCTTTCTGGTTTGGGCCCACCATATGTTCACCACTGGGATGCCGGTGGCGGCCGAGCTCTTCTTCATGTACTGCACCATGCTGATCTCGGTGCCGACCGGGGTCAAGGTGTTCAACTGGGTGGCGACCATGTGGCGCGGATCGCTGACCTTCGAGGTGCCGATGCTGTTTGCCATCGCCTTCATCGTCCTGTTCACCATCGGCGGCTTCTCGGGGCTGATGCTGGCGATCACGCCGGCCGATTTCCAGTACCACGACACCTATTTTGTGGTGGCTCACTTCCATTATGTGCTGGTTTCAGGCGCCATCTTCTCGATTATGGCCGCGGCCTATTACTGGCTGCCGAAATGGACCGGCCATATGTTCGATGAAAAGCTGGCGAAGTGGCATTTCTGGTGCTCGCTGATCTCGGTCAACATCCTTTTCTTCCCTATGCACTTCCTCGGTCTGGCCGGGATGCCGCGTCGGATCCCCGACTATGCGCTGCAGTTTGCCGATATCAACGCGGTGGTCAGCATCGGCGGGTTCCTGTTCGGCCTGTCCCAGCTGATATTCCTCGCGGTGGTGGTCAAGTGCGTCCGTGGTGGTGAGAAGGCCGCGGCCAAGCCGTGGGATGGTGCCGAGGGGCTGGAGTGGAGCGTGCCGTCACCGGCACCGCACCATACGTTCTCGACACCACCCAAAGTCGACTAGGAGGCGATATGGCCGATCAGACCCCCAAATCTCCCGCTGGCCGCCGGACCTTCTGGTCTCTGGTTCTGGCATCGGTTGCCATGTTCGGTTTTGCCTTTGCTTTGGTCCCGCTCTACGACGTGTTTTGTGACATCACGGGGATCAACGGCAAGACGGCGGATACCGAGGCGGCCGCCAGTGAGCGTGTCGATCGCAGCCGGGCGATCACGGTGGAGTTCGTCGCCTATATCAACCCCGGGGTGTCATGGGAGTTCGAGCCTGAGGTGACCACGCTGGTGGTCCATCCGGGGCAGACCCATACGATTAACTACCGGGCTCGCAATCTGTCGCAGGCCAGCAGCGTTGGGCAGGCTGTTCCGTCGGTCAGTCCGGGGCTCGGAGCCCAGTATTTCAACAAGATCGAATGCTTCTGCTTTAACCACCAACCGCTTGAGGGCGGCGAGAGCGCCTCGCTGCCACTGATTTTTTACGTCGACCCTGAACTGCCGTCCGATATCACGACCCTGACGCTGGCTTACACCCTGTACAGCGCCAAGGCGGATCCCGCGGTAAAAACCCAATGAGGCTGAATCATGGCAAATCCTTATACCGAGCATGACCAGACCCTTCCTCCCGAGCAGCATCCGGCCCCCGAGCCCTACTACGTGCCCGAGGCGAGTGCCTGGCCGATAGTGGGAGCGGTGGCGCTGTTCCTGATCGCGATGGGGGCGGGGGCAACCGTGGGCAATTTGTTTGGCGGGCAGGGCCCCTGGCTGCTGCTCGGCGGGGTCGGCCTGTTGCTGATTATGCTGGCGGGGTGGTTCCGTGACGTCATCCATGAGTCGATGGGGGGGCTGTACAGCCAGCAGATGGATCGCTCTTTCCGCCAGGGGATGAGCTGGTTCATTTTCTCCGAGGTCATGTTTTTCGCCGCCTTTTTCGGGGCGCTGTTCTATGTTCGGATGATCGCCGTGCCTTGGTTGGGCGGTGCCGGTAACAATGAGATGACCCAGGCCGTGTTGTGGCCGGAATTTATTGCCCACTGGCCCTTGGTCAAAACCCCGGCCGGTGGTGAAACGCAAGCGATGGGCCCGCTGGGGCTGCCGTTGTATAACACCCTGATCCTGCTGACGTCCTCGGTCACCATCCATATTGCCCATACCGCGCTGGAGCAAGGCAACCGGCCCCGGCTGACGCTGTTCCTGCTCCTGACTGTGCTGCTCGGTAGTCTGTTTGTCTACCTGCAGGGGGTGGAGTATATCCATGCTTACCGGGACATGGGGTTGACGCTGGATGCGGGGACGTACGGCAATACCTTCTTCATGCTGACGGGGTTCCACGGCCTTCATGTGACCTTGGGGACAGTGATTTTGTTTATTATCTGGCTGCGGGTTTTGCGCGGACACTTCACCCCTGAGAAGCATTTCGCCTTTCAGGCCGGGGCGTGGTACTGGCACTTTGTTGACGTGGTGTGGCTCGGCCTGTTTGTGTTTGTCTATATCCTGTGAGGAACTCAGTATGGGCGTGGGTTCGGGGTGATATAACCGCTGGCCAGCGCCAATAGCAGCAGGGCAAAAAGGACAACGGAAATGGCAATCCGCCAGCCGAGATAGCGCGACATCCTCGGTGTTTTGGGGTCAGCCTTGCTGCCGGAGTCGCTTCCGCTCTTGAGCATCATCGGCAAGGCGCGGAACAGATTGAGGATGATAAAAGCAAGCAGGATCACAAGCAGGGCTTTTAGCAGCATAGTTCGACTCCCATAGTTCGACTCCGGAGGGGATGGTTGTTACTAGAAGTGTAGGTGCAACGACGGGGAGAGGGATGCGCAGAATTGGTTTTGTGATCTTTACGGTGGCGGTGCTGGCGACCTTGGTCAAGCTGGGGATGTGGCAGATATCAAGGGCGCAGGAGAAGGAGAGCCTCGGGCATGCCTTGGACTTTCGTAGTGAGCAGATGTACTACAGCCTGGCCAGTCTGCCGCCTGACCCCCGTTGGTACAGCCTTACCTTGCGGGGGCACTTCGATCACAGCCGTGCCCTGCTGCTCGATAACCAGATCTACCGGGGGCGGGTCGGCTACCATGTCCTTTATCCGTTTGACGTCGAGGGGCAATGGTTGCTGGTGAACCTCGGGTGGATCCCGGCACCGGCCTACCGCGAGCAGATGCCGGTGTTGCCCGAGCACCACGGGGAGGTGCTGGTGAGCGGAATTATCGCCCCGCCATCTAGCCTGCTTGAGCTCTCCCCCGAGACATTGGAAGACAGTTACCCGTTGCGGGTGCAGAACCTCAATACCGGGGCGCTTAGCATGCACATGGGGCTGGTGCTCCAGCCCTGGATATTGCAAATCGACCCGCAGAGCCCGGTGGCCTTGGAGCAGACATGGACGCCGGTGGTAATGGGGCCGCACAAGCATTATGCCTATGCTTTGCAGTGGTTCTTGATGGCGGTGGCCGTGAGCGGTCTGGCGCTGTGGTGGCTGCGGCGAGGCAAGACCTAGAGGGAGCGAATAATGAAGGGAAAAACAGCCTTGGTGCTGATGTTGCTGGTATTTGTCCTGCCGGTGGGGCTGGCCAAGTTGATCCTTGATTTGAACTGGTATCAGGGCGGGGTGACCAATCGCGGGCACCTGCTCGAGCAGCCGCTGAGTGCGGCATGGTTGGCGGAGGCGGAGCAGTGGAAGCTAGTCTACCTGATGCCGGAGCAGTGTGATGCGCGCTGCCAGGGTGCCTTGTTCAACCTGCGGCAGATCCCACAGGCGATGGGGGCCGGCAAGACGCGGGTAGGGAGCGTCTTGTTGGTTGGTTCACTGGAATTAGCACAGGCAGACGTGGAGCAGAAACAGTTGGCCGGGGTGCGGCTTGAGCTGGCTCGGGACGATCAGCTTGATGTGTTCCGCCATCTAGAATTTGGCGGTGAGGCCATTTATATCGCAGATCCGCTTGGTAATGTGATGATGGCGTACCCGTTGGTGAGCGGCAAGGCAGAAATATTGGCACAGGGCAAGGACGTGCTGCGCGATCTCAAGCGGCTGCTGAAAGTCTCGAAGATAGGGTGACTGGGGGGAGGAATTGGCAATGGATGGATTCAAGCGTTTGGTGAGTATCACCTTTCTTCTCGCCTTGGTGGTCATTGCACTCGGGGCATACACCCGCCTGACAGAGGCTGGGTTGGGGTGCCCAGACTGGCCCGGCTGTTACGGTTTTGCCGGGGTGCCGGAGACTGCGGCCGATCAGCAATTGGCACAGGTTCGCTTTCCCGATGCCCCTATCGATTTGGCAAGGGCATGGAATGAGATGATCCACCGCTATGTTGCGGGCACCTTGGGATTGCTGATTCTGGCTATCAATATCATGGCCTGGCGCCAACCGGGGTTGCCGCGTCGTTTGCCGGCAATGCTGCTGGTGCTGGTGGTGTTTCAGGCCGTGCTGGGAATGTGGACGGTGACCATGGCGCTGATGCCTGTGGTGGTTATGGGGCATTTGCTCGGTGGTTTTACGACGGCTTCCCTGCTGCTGCTGTTGCGACTCAGGCTGGCCCCCCGATCTGTTCCCTCTATGCTGTCTGCGTCGGCCCCGGGTAAGGGGCTACAGTTGCTGGCGGCTTTGGGGTTGGTGATTGTGGTGGGTCAGGTTGCCTTGGGAGGCTGGACTGCGGCTAATTACGCTGCGGTGGTGTGTACCCAGCTGCCGTTTTGCGAGGTGGACTGGCAGCAGCAATTCGACGTGACGGCCTTCCGCCTGATCCAGCCAGAGCATGACAGCTACCAGTACGGGGTGCTCGATTACGCCCAGCGGGTGTCGATCCATGTTACCCACCGGATCGGGGCGGTGGTGACGGCGGCGGTGCTGCTCCTGCTCGCCGCCGGGTTATGGCGACGCCCCAGCCTGCGGCGCTGGTCCGTGGCGTTGGTGGCGGTGCTGGGGCTGCAGGTTGCCCTCGGGATCACCAATGTGGTGGCTAGCCTGCCATTGGCTGTTGCCGTTGCCCATAATGTTACCGGGCTGGCATTGGTCCTGCTGTTGGTGGCGGCGAATTATCAGCTGTACCGGATGGGATCGCGCTGGTCCCTCCGGGCCTCGTGGCCGCGTCCTGTCGGGACGATAGGGCGGCGGGGATAGAGTCTGTGTTGTCCGGCCCATAAGGGGCTGGGCTGACAAGGTATAGGAAGCAAGGGAGGGCGCGAGCAATGGCTAAATTGACACTGGCCGCCAAGGGCGGGATGAAATCGTCGTCCGGGGTGGCGAGAAAACGGATCTGGCAAGATTACCTAACCATGACCAAGCCCAAGGTCGTGGCGATGCTTCTGCTTACGGCGCTCGTCGGGATGTGTCTGGCAGTTCCGGGGATCCCGCCTGCCGAGGCGGTGGTGCTTGGCTTGTTGGGGATCGGCCTGCAATCGGCGGCGGCGGCGGCCTTCAACCATGTGCTGGATCGCCGGTTCGATGCCCAGATGGCCCGTACCCACCACCGTCCCGTGGCCAAGGGGCGGGTAACGACCGGCCGGGCGGTGGCGTTCGCGTCGGTGCTGATGGTGGCCGGTTTTGCCCTGCTGTGGCAGCTTAACGCATTGACCGCTTGGCTGACACTGGCCAGTTTGGTGGGGTATGCGCTGGTCTATACGGTGTGGCTCAAGCATGCCACGCCGCAGAATATCGTGATCGGCGGACTGGCCGGGGCCGCGCCGCCACTGTTGGGCTGGACCGCGGTCACAGGGCAGCTCGACCCGCATGCATTGCTGCTGGTGATGCTGGTGTTCACCTGGACGCCCCCCCATTTCTGGGCGTTGGCGATCCACCGCAGGGATGACTATGCCAAGGCTGGGATCCCGATGCTGCCGGTTACTCACGGGATCGGCTTCACCAAGACCATGGTGCTGCTCTATACCGTGATGCTGGTGATGGTCGGGCTGCTGCCCTGGTTGACCGGGATGAGCGGGTGGCTGTATCTGGCGGGCAGTACCTTGCTCAATGTCGGCTTTGTCGGTTATGCCCTGAAACTGAAATTTGCCGATCAGCCCGGCCATGCCTGGGCTACGTTCAAATATTCTATCTGGCACTTGCTGGGGTTGTTTGTGGTGTTGTTGGCCGACCACTGGCTGATGGGCCTGCTTGGACCCTGATAGGCTTGCCGTCCTACGCTCTTCGCCCCGGCTCGATTGCCGGGGCTTTTTATTTTCCCCGTGAGGCCGGATAATCGTATTGTGTGATTGCCAGCTGAATGAGGTTACTGTGCTGACTGCTTTGCGAGACCGAACACTACACCGTCAGGTATTTGCCTTGGCGCTGCCGATGGTGCTATCGAATATTACCGTCCCCCTGCTGGGATTGGTTGATGCGGCAGTGATTGGGCATCTGGATTCGGCATGGTATCTCGGCGGGGTGGCTGTCGGCGGCACCATGATCAACGTGACGTTCTGGCTGCTGGGCTTTTTGCGGATGGCGACCACGGGCTTGAGCGCCCAGGCATTCGGTGCCGGTGACAAGGATGCCCAAGCCGGGGTGTTCGTGCAAGGGCTGGCCCTGGCGTGGCTGTTGGCGCTTTTGCTGGTGGCTTTCCATCAGCCGGTGGCGGGCTGGATATTCCAGTTCAGCGAGGCCAGCGACGCGGTCAAAACCTATGCCTCCCAGTATTTCTCTATCCGGATCTGGGGGGCCCCGGCGGCATTGGCCAATTTTGTCATTATGGGGTGGTTGCTCGGCACCCAGAATGCCAGACGCCCGATGTGGCTGCTCATTATCACCAACGTCGCCAATATCGTGCTGGACATACTGTTCGTGATCGGTTTCGGTTGGAAGGTGCAGGGGGCGGCATTGGCCTCGGTGCTGGCAGAATACAGCGGCCTGATTTTGGGCCTGTGGTTCGTTTCTCGGCATTGGCTGGCCCATGCCCTGCCGGCTTGGCGCGAGAAGCTGGGGTCGGTGAGCAATGGGATGGGGCGGCTGCTCCGCCTAAACCGAGATATTTTCCTGCGCAGCTTGTGCCTGCAATTGGCGTTTACCTTCATGACCTTCCAAGGGGCAACGCTGGGGGACGACACCGTGGCGGCCAATGCCGTACTCATGAGTTTCCTGATGCTGGTGTCCTATGCGATGGACGGTTTTGCCTATGCGATGGAGGCGATGGTCGGTAAGGCAATCGGTGCCCGCAGCCGCGGCGAGCTAGGCCGGACCCTGATCGGCACGACGTTCTGGAGTCTGGTGATATCCGTGCTGATGACGCTGGTGTTTGTTCTGTTCGGCAGCCAGATCATTGCCCTTATTTCCGATATTCCTGCCGTCAGGGAAGAGGCCGCGCGTTACCTGCCGTGGCTATCGGCAGTGCCGCTGGTGGCCATGTGGTGCTTCTTGCTTGACGGGGTGTTTATCGGTGCCACTCGCGGACGCGAGATGCGAAATAGCATGTTTGTTGCAACCTCTTGTTTCTTCATAGTTTGGTGGCTGTTTTCAGAGTGGGGGAACCATGCCTTGTGGGCGGCTATGCTTTGTTTCTTGGCGATGAGGGGGCTGGCGCTGGCGGTAATATTTGCTTACCAATGGCAGAAAAATATTTTTCTTGAATCCTGTTAGTACAAACAGGGAGTTAGGATTTTATCCTAATGTCTGGTGGTTTTTTCGGCAAAAAAAACTACCCAAGCCTATATCGATCTGGTTAAATTGCGACCACTTTGAAATAGGGGAGAGTCGATGAAAAAGGCAATAATCGCATTTGTTGTCGCGGTAATGACACTGAGTTGGGCACTGCCGGCAGCGGCGGGAATCCAGGGCAAGAGCTACAAAGTAACCGCGACAGCGTATAACTCGTTGCGGGCCCAGACCAACTCCAACCCGAGCATTGCGGCTTGGGGCGATCGGCTAAAGCCGGGGATGAAAGCCATTGCGGTCTCCCGTGATTTGTTGGGACGAGGCTTCAAACGCGGTACCCGCGTCAAGATTTCCGGGCTGCCGGGTGAGTACGTGGTGTTGGATAAAATGAACAAGCGCTGGCGCAATAAAATTGATATCTACATGGGTAAAAACGTTCAGGCGGCCCGTAACTGGGGACGCCGTCATGTGACCATTACGGTGGTGAAAGCCTGACAAAGGGAACCTGAAAACATAACGGCTTTGCGTCAGTTCTGGCGTGCTAAGAGTCGCTATATTTTCAGATTGCAGTTTGACCGGACACCCGCCTCGAGCGGGTGTTTTGGTATTTGGCGTGAATGTTATTCATGCCCAGCGGTATAAAAAACGGGAGCCTCGAGGCTCCCGTTTGTGTTTCTTGTGGTTATAGCTGGGCGGACGTTAGTAGTAAGAGTGCTCGCCGCGGGCATGCTCGGTAATGTCACGAACGCCAGTCAGCTCGCCCTGGAATTGTGCCAGAAGCTCTTTTTCGATCCCTTCTTTCAGGGTCACGTCAACCATCGAACAGCCGTTGCAACCGCCGCCGAACTGAAGGATGGCAATACCGTCCTCGGTGATTTCTGACAGCGAAACGTGGCCGCCGTGGCCAGCTAGCTGTGGGTTGACCTGAGTCTGAATCACGTAGTCGACACGTTCCATCAACGGTGCATCGTCAGCGACCTTGCGCACTTTGGCATTTGGCGCTTTCAGGGTCAGCTGCGAGCCCATCTTGTCGGTGACGAAGTCAATTTCCGCATCTGCCAGAAACGGCAGGCTCAGCTCATCGACAAAAGCTGAAAATAGGTCGAAATCGATTTTTGTGTCCGTGGCCTCTACCGCTTCTGGCGGGCAGTAGGAAACACCGCACTCAGCGTTTTGCGTACCAGGGTTCACCACGAACACTCGGATATTGGTGCCTTCCGGCTGTTGGGCCAAAAGCTTGCCGAAGTGTTGTTGAGCAGCTTCAGAAATAGTAATCATAGACACGACGTAATACCTGACTTAATTAGTAAGATTAATTTTATTCTACTCTGAGATGGCCTTTCTATCACCCCTTAATCGTTGTAACTATGATTTTGGTACGGGTTCAGGTGAGTTTTCACCAATATTCCCTCAGCGGATGGCGGGGGTGTGGCAGAGGCAGTAGATATCAATACGCTCGACGCCTTGGCCCCGCAGCAAAACACAAAGGGCCGAGAGGGTACTGCCGGTGGTGACGACGTCGTCGACCAGGGCAACGTGGCGTGGAAGCCTTGCATTGTTCAGGGCAAAGGCGTGGCTCAGGTTGTGGCGGCGCTCGGTCTTGGTCAGCAGGCGTTGGTAGGGGGTATGGCGAATCCGGCGAATGGCCCCGGGGAGGCACTGGCTGCCGAGTGTGTTAGCAAGGGGCTGGGCGATCAGGGTACTTTGGTTGAAGCCTCGGCTGAGGTGGCGCAGGGGATGGAGCGGTACCGGGAGCAGAACCGGGGCCGGTGCGGTAATTTGGGGTGCCAGCGCCAAGGCCAGCGGTTTGGCGAGCCAGAAGTGGCGGCGGAATTTGAGCTGGCGGATCAGCTGGTCGAGCGGGAAGCGGTATTCGCCGAGCCGGTAGAGGCGCTGCCACGGCGGGGGATCGCGAAGGCAGGCGCCGCAATAGGGGGTTGTGTGGTGATGGGTTGCCCCGCAGTGTTGGCAGTAGGGGAGCTCGGCAAACCGGGCCCGGCAGTCTGGGCACCAGTAGGCGTGCGGCGGCGGGGTCGGCAATTGGCAGAGCTGGCAGCGGTGCGACTGGCGCAGAAAGTTGGCGATGGCGGGGAATGGCGATAACATTCTGGTTCTCTTGCGGCAATGACATGAAGGAAGTGTAAATGACAGCCAAGCTACATTGGGAAACTTACGGCCAGGGTTCCGATCTGGTTCTCATTCACGGTTGGGGGATGAACGGGGCCGTATGGCAATCGATGCTTCCTGTATTGGCCGAGCATCACAAGGTTCATGTGGTGGATCTTCCCGGCTATGGCCATAGCCAGCCTTTCCCGTCACAAGCATTGCCTGAGATTGCCAAGACCGTGCTGGCATCGGCGCCGCCATCGGCCGCTTGGCTCGGCTGGTCATTGGGGGGACTTGTTGCCACCGAGGCCGCCCTGCAGGCCCCGGAGCGTGTGAGCCGGCTGGTGACGGTCGCCAGTTCCCCGTGTTTCGCTGCCTCGGAAGGGTGGCGCGGGATCAAGCCCGAGGTGCTGGTGGATTTTCGCCATCAGCTGAGGGACGATTTCAAGGGGACGGTCGAGCGCTTCATGGCTTTGCAGGCAATGGGCAGCCCGTCGGCAAGACGTGATATCAAGCAGCTCAAGGACCATGTGCTGTCAAGGCCGGCGCCGTGCCCGGATGCCCTTGCCGGGGGGCTGAATATTTTGGCTGACGAGGATCTGCGAGCTCGGGTTGCGGACGTCAAGCAGCCCTGGTTGCGGGTTTACGGTCGCCTCGACGGTCTGGTTCCGGTTAAGGTGGCGGCGGATACCGATCTGCTGGCCCCGTTGTCACAGAGCCATGTGCTGGGCAAGGCATCCCATGCCCCGTTTGTTTCCCACCCTGATGCCTTTTTGGAAGCTGTGCTGCCATTTTTGGTGACGGGCCGCGCGGCGTAGCAGATGAGCGGGAAATTGCATGGTAAGGTTTAAACTTTACGTGCATTCTGTCGATATAGTTGAAGACGGGATTTGCCCTTACTGATAGAGATTCATCATGACAATTGGACAGCTCACCTCGGGGGGCTCAGATAGCCTGACGAGTCTGCCGCAGCATATCTGCGGTGGGAACGGTTGCAACTGTATTGTCGGCCATTGTGCAGCGGTGTGCTCTCCCCCCGTATCCCTGACGGCATTCGGTGTAGTGGCTAACCATGGGGGGAGGGCTGTGACATGCTGGTAACCCCCGCGCACGTAGGTGCACCCAACTTGGCACCGTCGGTCAATCCGCCCACCGAGCAGGCGGCACGGGATAATCGCGTCCGGAAGAAGATCACCCCGCCTAGCGAAATGGTGGCGGCGAACCGCCAGCGGCCGCTTGGCAGTGAAGAGAAAAACCGCCGTCAGGCGATTAAAGAGGAGCTGGCCGATTCCAAGGGGAACAGCCATGTTATTCGTTACAGCGAAGAGCTGGAGCGGATCATCAAGCAGCTCTCTGCCGGAAGTTACCTGCCGGAGTCCTCCAGCCTTGGCTATAGCATGCACATCAAGCTGCCGCGAGAATTGCTCGAGGCGCTTGCCACCATCAGCGAAGCCGAACGGACCAAAGGGGTGGTAACCCATAAATATGCCCTGTCGACTATCCCCAATCCGCCGAATGACTATGTGGTTGTGATTTGAGCGGAGATGAAAAGCCAGCAAGAAAAAAGCGAGTGCCAGGCACTCGCTTTTTCGTCTCTGGGCTTCAGTTACGCCCGGTTATTTCTTCTTGGCATTGGCAAAGGCCGCGGCAAAGGCACCGCCCATCGCATTGCCGCCGTTGTCCTGCTGGCGAGGAGTGCTCTGGCGTGGCGAACGGTTGCTGCCGGCTGCCGGACGCGGCTCTTGGGCCTTGCGGGCTGGCTTGTCCTGTCCCGGCTCGTCGCCAAGGCGCATGGACATACCGATGCGGTTGCGCTGCAGATCCACTTCCATCACTTTCACCTTGACGATATCACCCGCCTTGACCACCTCGCGCGGATCGGAGACGAACTTGTCCGACAGCGCCGAGATATGGACTAGGCCATCTTGGTGAACGCCGACATCGACGAAGGCACCGAAGTTGGTGACGTTGGTGATCACCCCTTCCAGTACCATGCCCGGGATCAGATCCTTCACCTCGTTGACGCCATCGGCAAAGGTCGCGGTCTTGAACTCGGGACGCGGGTCGCGGCCTGGCTTGTCGAGCTCGCCGATAATATCGGTCACGGTTGGCAGGCCGAATTGCTCGTCGGTATAGTCGGCGGCCTTGAGGCCGCGCAGGAATTCGCTGTTGCCGATAATCGCATCAAGCGGCTTGCCGTTGGCTGCCGCGATGTTCTTGACCACTGCATAGGATTCCGGGTGTACCGCGGAGCTGTCGAGCGGGTTCTTGCCGCCCATGATCCGGAGGAAGCCGGCACACTGTTCGAAGGCCTTTGGCCCAAGGCGCGAGACTTTCTTGAGGGTGGTGCGGCTGTCGAAGCGGCCGTTTTCATCGCGGTAGTTAACGATGTTCTGGGCGATGGTCGGGTTGAGGCCTGCCACGCGGGTCAGCAGGGCCGGCGAGGCCGTGTTGACGTCAACGCCGACGGCGTTCACGCAGTCTTCCACCACCGCATCGAGGCGCTTGGCCAGCATGCTCTGGCTGACGTCGTGCTGGTATTGGCCGACCCCGATCGATTTCGGGTCGATTTTCACCAGCTCAGCCAGCGGATCCTGCAGGCGGCGGCCGATAGACACCGCCCCGCGCAGCGATACGTCGAGGTTAGGGAATTCATTGGCGGCCAGCTCGGAAGCCGAATAAACAGAGGCTCCGGCCTCGCTGACCATCACGCTCTGGATCTTCAGGTTGTTGGCCTTGAGCAGGGCGGCGACGAAGCTGTCGGTCTCGCGCGAGGCCGTGCCGTTGCCGATGGCGATCAGATCGACATGGTGCTTGTTGAGCAGTGCCAGTACGGTGGCCTCAGCCTCTGCCACCCGCGCCTTGGCGGTATGCGGGTAGATCGTCGCGGTGTCGAGTAGCTTGCCGGTGGCATCGACCACGGCGACCTTACAGCCTGTCCGCAGGCCCGGGTCAAGGGCAAGGGTCACACGTGGGCCCGCCGGTGCGGCCATCAGCAGATCTTTCAGGTTGTCGGCAAACACCTGCATCGCGCCGTCTTCGGCCTTCTCGCGCAGGGCGGCCATCAGCTCGGTTTCCATGTGCATCAGGATCTTGATCCGCCATGCCCAGCTGATCACCTGCTTGCGCCAGCTGTCGGCAGGCTGGGTACCCAGCGATACGCCGTAGTGCTCGGCGATCATCACCTCGCAGTAGGAGCCGCGGACATTTTCGTCCTGGCCGGGGTCGGCATTGAGCGACACCTGCAAAATTCCTTCGTTGCGGCCGCGGAACAGGGCCAGCGCACGGTGGGAGGGAATACGCTTAAGGGTTTCGTTGTACTCGAAGTAGTCCTTGAACTTGGCGCCTTCCTCTTCTTTGCCTGCCACTACGCGGGAGGTCAGTTCGGCATTGTTCTGCAGCTGGCGGCGGATTTTTTCCAGCAGTCCGGCATCTTCGGCAAAGCGTTCCATCAGGATAGCCCGGGCGCCGTCGAGTGCTGCCTTGGTATCGGTGATGCCCTTGTCGGCATCGACAAAGGCATCGGCGGCGTGCTCTGGCTGCTGGCCGGCGTTGTTCCACAGGCTGTCGGCCAGCGGCTCAAGGCCGGCCTCGATGGCGATCTGGCCCTTGGTGCGGCGCTTGGGTTTATAAGGCAGGTAGAGATCTTCGAGGCGCGTCTTGCTGTCGGCGGTGTTGATTGCCGCTTCTAGCTCGGCAGTCAGCTTGCCTTGTTCGGTAATCGATTTGAGGATCACCTGACGGCGGTCTTCCATCTCGCGCAGGTAGCCAAGGCGTGATTCCAGGGTACGCAGCTGGGTATCGTCCAGCCCGCCGGTTACTTCTTTACGGTAACGGGCGATGAAGGGTACCGTGTTGCCGTCATCAAGCAGGGTGATGGCTGCCGTGACTTGCTGCTGGCGCACCGCCAGTTCTTGGGCAATCGTCTGGTTGATCGTGTTGCTCATTCCGTTGTATCTCATTTTGTCGTTGATAGCCCCATTCTACGGGGGAACGGGGCATAGGCAAGGTGTTGGGTGTCAGTACTGTGTCAGCGGTAGCGGATACTGTTGACGAACCATTCTTTGCGCCCGGCCGGGGTGTTGACCACGAAGTCGTCGTCGACTTCTTTTTTGAGCATGGCCCGGGCCATCGGCGAGTCGATGGAGATATAGTCATTGCGGCCGTAGATCTCGTCCGGCCCTACGATGCGGAACTGGAGGGTATCGCCGGCATCGTTTTCGATTTCGACCCAGGCCCCGAAGAACACCTTGCCGTCCTGCTGCGGCGAGTAGTCAACGACCTGAACCTGTTCGAGGCGCTTGCGCAGGTAGCGCACCCTCCGGTCGATTTCGCGCAGGCGTTTTTTGTTGTACTGGTAATCGGCATTCTCCGAACGATCACCCAGGCTGGCGGCCCAGGTCACCTTTTTGGTCACCTCCGGACGATCTTCCTTCCACAGGAAATCGAGCTCTTGCTTGAGCTTGTCGTACCCTTCGCGGGTGATCAGGTTGGTTTTCATGGTTCGGTCCGGCTCCTGAGAGGTTGATGAAAGCTGAACAGCTCGGTCATGGCGGTTATCCTCCTGCGGGACGAGGCCAAGATCAAGGGTTTACGCTAACATCCGGTATTGTTTTGGATAGTTCTTTGAATTTAGGTTAGTTTATGGGGAAAAGGAAAGATTTTTGGCCCGCTGCTTCCCCGCTTGGCAATGTGGCGAGAGCCTCGGTACGGACATACTCAGTAACAATTTTGCTTCTGTTTTGGCGGCAAAATTCAGCTACCCGCTGGGTCGCTCAAGTACACTAGCTACAGTTTTGACAGATACCGTTTTAACAGAGACAGTTTCGATAGAACCTGTCTATGCAAGTAAGGTGAACTATGCAGGAAAATTATAAGATTCTGGTTGTGGATGATGACATGCGCCTGCGCGCGCTGCTTGAGCGTTACCTGTCCGAGCAGGGCTTTCAGGTGCGCAGTGTAGCCAACGGCGAGCAGATGGATCGTCTGCTGTCGCGGGAGAACTTCCACCTGATGGTGCTTGACCTGATGCTGCCGGGCGAAGACGGCCTGTCGATCTGCCGCCGCCTGCGCAATGCCAACAACATGCTGCCGATCCTGATGCTGACAGCCAAGGGCGACGAGGTCGACCGGATTGTCGGGCTGGAAGTCGGTGCCGATGATTACCTGCCAAAGCCGTTCAATCCTCGTGAGCTGTTGGCCCGTATCCGTGCGGTGCTGCGTCGCCAGACTGTCGAAGCCCCGGGTGCGCCGAGCGTCGAGAGCAAGGTGATTGAGTTTGGCGAGTTCCGCCTCAACCTCGGCACCCGCGAGATGTTCCGTGGCGAGGAGCCGATGCCGTTGACCTCGGGTGAGTTTGCCGTGCTCAAGGCACTGGTGACCAACGCCCGCGAGCCGATGTCGCGCGACAAGCTGATGAACATGGCTCGTGGCCGAGAATATTCGGCGATGGAGCGTTCCATCGATGTCCAGATCTCCCGTCTGCGCCGGATGGTCGAGGAGGATCCGAGCCGTCCGCGCTATATCCAGACGGTCTGGGGCTTGGGTTACGTGTTCGTGCCGGATGGCAGTGAGGCGTAAGCCATGCGACTATCTCCACGCAGTACGTTCACCCGAACTTTGATTCTTCTCGCTGGCTTGCTGATTGCAAGCCAGATTTTTTCCTACCTTGCGGTTTTGAACTACGCCCTGCTGCCCAGCCTGCAGCAGTTCAACCGGATCCTCGCCTACGAAGTCCGGCTGATGCTTAAGGAAGATGTCGAGCTGGCCGATGGCAATACTTTCCACCTTGATACCCCGCTGCGCCGCCAGTTGCTCGAGCAGCTCGGGGTGACCCTGCATGCCGAGGACGGCACTGATCCGGTCCATGACGAGGAGCTCAGGGAGTACGCCAAGGCGACGGAAGTCGAGTATCTTAGCGAAGAGATGAGCAGCGAGCTGGGCTCGCCGACTCAGGTCAGGCTGGTGTTGGGCACCGACAGTTACGTGCTGTGGCTCAAGAGCGAGGCGATACCGGGCTACTTGATGCGGATCCCGCTGTCGGAGTTGCAGGAGGACGATTTCTCGCCGCTGTTCCACTACAGCTTGATTATCGCCTTCATGGTGATTGCCGGTGGCTGGCTGTTCATCCGGATCCAGAACCGGCCGCTGGTGGCCCTCGAGCAGGCGGCCTTGCAGGTTGCCCGGGGCGAGACCCCGCCGGTGCTGCCCGAGCGCGGGGCCTCGGAAATCCGTGCGGTGACCAAGGCGTTCAACAAGATGGCGGCGGGGATCAAGCAGCTTGAGGATGACCGGGCTTTGCTGATGGCCGGGGTCAGCCATGATTTGCGTACCCCGTTGACCCGGATCCGGTTGGCGACCGAGATGATGTCGCCCGAGGACGGCTATCTGGCCGAGAGCATGATCAAAGATACCGAGGAGTGTAACGAGATCATCAGCCAGTTCATGGACTACCTCAAATCCACCAAGAAGCAGGCCGAGGAAGACATTTTTCTCAATGCCCTGTTGCAGGAGGTGGCGGAATCCGAGGGGGGCTACGAGCGCGAAATCGATCTGGCTCTGGGCGATATTCCCGGGGTGATATGTGCCAACGGCGTATCGATAAAGCGTTCGGTGGCCAATCTGGTGGTCAATGCGCTTCGCTATGGCAACGGCTGGGTCAGGATTTCCAGCGGTGCGACGGCCGACCGGAAAAGCGCGTGGTTCTGCGTCGAGGATGACGGCCCTGGGATCGAACCGTCTCAGGTTGCCAAGATGTTCCAGCCGTTGACCCGGGGCGATGCCGCGCGCGGGACGGATACCGAGGGTACCGGGCTGGGCTTGGCCATCGTCAAGCGGATTATCGACCAGCATGAAGGGACGATACAGGTTTCCAACCGGCGCGAGGGCGGGCTCAAGGTCCAGATCAGCCTGCCGTTGCTGGTGCGCAAGTAGCGTGAACCTAGTCATTGTCTGATATGAAAAACGGGAGCCTCGGCTCCCGTTTTTTTATGCCCGTTATTCACGCTTAGTCGCGCTCTTTCGGCAAGATCAGGTTGAGGATGATGGCGGTGATGCCGCCGGCCGCCATCCCTGAAGATAGGATGCTCTTGACGATATCCGGCATGAACTGGAGGATTTCCGGTTTCTGGGCGATCCCCAGTCCCATCGAGAACGACAGGGCCATGATCAGGATGGCGCGGCGGTCGAGCTTGCAGCGCGAGATAATGCGGACGCCTGAGGCGGCAATGGTGCCGAACATCACGATGGTAGCTCCGCCCAGTACCGGCTCGGGGATCAGCTGGACCAGATTGGCAACCCCGGGGAACAAGCCGAGCAGTACCAGCATGCCCGCGACGAAGTAGCCGATGTAGCGGCTGGCGACGCCGGTCAGCTGGATGATGCCGTTGTTCTGGCTGAAGGTGGAGTTCGGGAAGCTGTTGAGAATAGCGGCCACGGCGGAGTTGATGCCGTCGGCCAGTACCCCGCCTTTGATCCGTTTCATGTAGACCGGGCCGGCGACTGGCTGCTCGGAGGTTTCCGAGGTCGCGGTGATATCGCCGATAGCCTCGAGCGAGGTGATGGCAAAGACGATGATTAGCGGGAACAGCAGGCCCCAGTCAAACCCGAGGCCGTACTGCATCGGCAGCGGGATAGCGATGAAATCGGACTCGGCCATCCGGGTGGTGTCTACCATGCCCATGAGCGATGCCAGTAGGGTACCTGCCGCCATCGCGATGACAATCGACGAGACCCGCAGGTAAGGGTTCTTGACCCGGTTGAGCAGGACAATCAGGCCGAGCACGGTGCCGGCCAGCATTAGGTTGTCGAGGCTGCCGAAGGTGCCGCCCTCGATAGCAGCATAGCCGCCGCCCATCGATGTCAGGCCGATTTGGATTAGGGTCAGGCCGATCAGGGTTACCACGATCCCCGAGACCAGCGGGGTGATGACACGCTGGGCATGCTGGAGAACCCGAGAGATCAGCACTTCGGTCAGCGAGGCAAACAGGATAGTGCCGAAGATGGCCGCCATCATGGTCGGGATATCCGCGCCGCCTGCCTTGAGTGCGAGGCCAGCCCCGATAATCGGACCGAGGAAATTGAAGCTGGTTCCTTGGATGGACAGCAGCCCCGAGCCGACCGGGCCGAAGGTTCGGATTTGGATGAAAGAGGCAACGCCGGAGGCAAACAGCGACATGCTGACGATGGTGTTGGTATCGCTGGCTGGCAGGCCGAGGGCCTGGCAGATGATCAGCGAGGGGGTGATCACGGCGACGAACATCGCGAGTAGGTGCTGGGCGGCGGCAAACAGGGTCTGTGGCAGCGGCGGGCGGTCTTCGAGACGGTAGATCAGATCCGATTTCTGGGGTGTATCAATGGCACTGTGCTGGCGTGTCATGGCCGGTGGTTTCCTGATTGTTCGCCGGTATTCCCGTCTATCCGCGCTGAATGGGCGGTAGGGTGTGCAGGCCGGATAATGCTCTGTGATTGCTGTTAGTCAGATCCGGGCGATGCACCGAGAGTGGCGGTGGCTAGTTGGGTTGGCCGCTATTTTAGTGATCCACAACCAAAAAGCAAACGTTTGCGCTGTTTTTTATCAGTAGCACGAAGAAGGTGCGGAAGAGCCAACTGCCATAGGCAGCTGGCTTGATAAGGGGGATCAGGCGTTGGAGTAGTTTTCGCGCTGGCCCAGCCAGCGGTCGATAATCGCCTTGGCATTGGCCGGATAGTGGTCGTGGAGGTAGCGGGCCAGCTTCTGGACCTGCGGGATCAGGTGTTGGTCGCGAACCAGATCGGCGACCTTGAATTCGGCAATACCGGTCTGTTTGGTGCCCAGCAGCTCGCCCGGGCCACGGATCTCCAGATCGCGCTGGGCAATCACGAAGCCGTCGCTGCTCTCGCGCAGTACGCCGAGGCGCTTCTGGGCCGTTTTAGATAGCGGGGCGCGGTAGAGCAGGACACAGTGGCTGGCAACCTTGCCTCGGCCGACCCGGCCACGGAGCTGGTGGAGCTGGGCAAGGCCGAGCCGCTCCGGGTTTTCAATGACCATCAGGCTGGCATTGGGCACGTCGACCCCGACTTCGATCACCGTGGTGGCGACCAGCAAGTGGAGCTCGCCGTCTTTGAATTGCTGCATGATGGTCTGTTTTTCTGCCGGTTTCATCCGGCCGTGGACCAGCCCGATCTTGAGCTCCGGTAGCTGGGCGGTGAGCTCGGCGGCAGTATCGGAAGCGGCCTGGGCCTCTAAGACTTCTGACTCGTCGATCAGGGTGCAGACCCAGTAGGCCTGACGGCCCTCGTCGAGGCAGGCGGCACGGATCCGGTTGATGATGTCCGCCCGGCGTGAGTCCGGCAGCGCCACGGTTTGGATCGGGGTCCGTCCCGGCGGCAGCTCGTCAATGACCGAGGTTTCGAGATCGGCATAGGCGGTCATCGCCAGCGTGCGCGGGATCGGGGTCGCGGTCATGATCAGCTGGTGCGGGTAGCGGCCTTCGTTGGCCCCTTTTTCGCGCAGCTCGAGTCGCTGGTGGACGCCGAAGCGGTGTTGTTCATCGATGATGACCAGTGCGAGGTTGGCAAAGACAACCTGCTCCTGAAACAGGGCGTGGGTGCCGACCACCATTTTGGCCTCGCCGCTTTCGATGCGGGCCAGCTCGCTGTCGCGGGCCTTGCCCTTGAGCTTGCCGGCCAGCCAGCCGACCTCGATCCCGAGCGGGTTGAGCCAACTGGCAAAGTTGCTGGCATGCTGCTCGGCCAACAGTTCGGTCGGGGCCATCAGGGCCACCTGAAAGCCATGTTCTATGGCGCGCAGTGCCGCCAGTGCCGCAACCAGCGTTTTGCCTGAGCCAACGTCACCCTGCACCAGCCGCATCATCGGATGGGGGCGGGCAAGATCCTGTTCGATATCGGCCACGACCCGCTGCTGGGCTCCCGTTGGGCTGAACGGCAGGCTGCCGAGCAGTTGCTGCTTTAGGTTATCGGAGGTTGCCAGAGGCCAAGCGGCATGTTGCTGGCCCTTGCTGCGAACTGCCAGCATCGAGAGGTTCTGGGCCAAGAGCTCTTCGAGGATCAGGCGCTGCTGGGCGGGGTGCTTGCCGGCCTCGAGCTGGTCGAGGGAGACGTCCGGGGTCGGGCGGTGCATGATGTGCAGCGCCTCGGCCAGTGTCATTTGGCGGTCGTAGAGCCCCTCCGGCAGCAGTTCGCGCACCGCGGCCCGGTCGAGCAGGCGCAGGGCCTGATCGGTGAGGTTGCGCAGGGTCAGCTGGCGCAGGCCGTCGGTGGTCGGGTAGACCGGGGTCAGGGTCTCCTCGACGCTGAGCTCGGTTGGCTCAGAGAAGACCTTGTAATCGGGGTGGATGATCTCCAGCCCGTACTGGCCGCGCTTGAGCTCGCCGTAGGCCTTGACCTGCTTGCCGTCGGCAAGGCTATTTTTCATTGCGGCGTTGAAATTGAAAAAACGCAGGGTCGCCGTGCCGGTCTGGTCGCCGATTTTGACGGTCAGCATCTTGCGCTTGCCGAAGCTGATGTTGCTGTGGAGCACCTCGCCTTGAACGGTCAGGTACTGGCCGGGCATCGCACTGCCGATCGGCCAGATCCGGGTACGGTCCTCATAGCGGAGCGGCAGGTGGAACAGGAGATCCTGAATCGTCACCAGACCGATTTTGTGCAGTTTTTCTGCCATTTTGGCCCCGACCCCGGAAAGTTCGGTCAGGGCGATGGTATCGAGTAGTTGTCCGCTCATGCTATGGGATGTCCGTGTCGGTTACTTGCGTTTTTTGGGTTCGATGGCCTGGATTGCGGCCCACCACTGCTCGTCGGCATCGATTTGGCCGTCGGCATCCAGCGGCGGGTAGGCTAGCCCCTTGCGCTTGGCGACCTTGGCCAATACCGGGTGACCGCGCTCGAACAGGATTCGGTGGACGGTCTCGTCCGGCAATTGGGTGCGCTCGCGCTGGTACATTCCAGCATTTTGCCGCTGGCGCTGTGCTTCGTAAAGGATCAGTGCGCTGGCGACCGAGACATTGAGCGACTGGACCATGCCGACCATCGGGATGATGATGTCCTGATCGGCCATCGCCAATGCTTCCGGGGTGATCCCGTTCTTCTCGCCGCCGAGGATGATGGCCGTTGGCTTGGTGTAGTCGACTTCGCGGAAATCAATCGCGGTGTCTGACAGGTTGGTTGCCAGTACCTGCATGCCCTGTGCCTTGAGGCTGCTTACGGCGTCGATCATGGAATCGTGGACATCGAGCTCGACCCAGTTGCGGGCGCCGGCCGAGGTGTTGCTGAGTACCCGCATGTTTGATTTTGGCCAGACGGCATGAACTTTGTGAACCCCGACGGCATCGGCGGTACGGATGATGGCCGAGACGTTGTTGGGCTTGTGGACCTCCTCCATGCACACGGTCAGGTCGGGCTGGCGGGTGGCAAGTACCTCGTGGATACGCTGGAATCGCTCTGGAGTCATTGTTTTCTACCTAAAGAAAACGCCCGTTAGCGGGCGTTTGTGTATTGCTTTGCGAGCCTGCAGCGGCAGACCACAGTGTCAGTTTTTCTGTCGAGATACCCGGACGACGTTCGGCATGACCCGGATCCGGCGCATGATGTTGGCCAGATGGATCCGTCCTTTGGTCGTCAGGCGCACCGTGATGGTGTACAGGCGTCCGTCCTTTTCCTCCGTTGCCAGGCCTTGGATATTGGATCCGGTCGCGGCAATGGTGTTGGTCAGATCAGCCAGAGCACCTTGGTGGTTCTGCATATCGACCTTGAGGTTGGTGACGAACTCCTGCTCGAAGTCCTCGCTCCACTCGACGGCCATGTACTTGTCCGGCTCGCGCTGGTAGCCGCGGATGTTGGCACATTCCTCGCGGTGGATCACCAGCCCCTTGCCCGGGCTGACATGGGCCATGATCGGGTCGCCGTGGATCGGGTGGCAGCAGTTGGCAAAGGTCAGCAGGATGCCATCGGCACCACGGATCGGCAGGCGCTTGCTGTGCTCGTCGAGATCGTTGAGCTCGTCGGCATTGCCCAGCAGGCGTCGGGCGATGACCACGCTCATCAGCTCGCCAAGGCCGATTTCGGCCAGCAGATCCTCGGTGTTGGCCAAGCGCAGATCGGCCAGTACCTGCTGGAGGTTGTCCGGGTTGATCTGGTCGAGCTTTGGTCCGCCAAGGGCATGGTTGAGCAGGCGGCGGCCGAGGACAACAGATTCCTCGCGGCGCATGGTCTTGAGGACCTGGCGGATCTTGGTGCGTGCCCGCGAAGTGACCACGAAGTTGAGCCATGCCGCGTTCGGGCGGGCACCCGGCGCGCTGATGATCTCGACGGTCTGACCGTTCTTGAGCGGCTTGCTCAGCGGGTAAGGCTGGCGCTCGACACGCGAACCGACACAGGCGTTGCCGACATCGGTATGCACGGCATAGGCAAAGTCCACGGCGGTTGCACCGACAGGCAGTTCGACGATTCGGCCTTTCGGGGTAAAAACGTAAATCTCATCTGGGAACAGATCGGATTTGACGTTCTCGATGAACTCGAACGAGCTGCCGGCACTCTGCTGGAGCTCGAGCAGGCTCTGCATCCAGCGCTGGGCCTTGACCTGGGCGGTGGTGCCTGAGTTCTCATTGTCTTTGTACGACCAGTGGGCCGCGACGCCCTTGTCGGCCATCTGGTCCATGTCCTCGGTCCGGATCTGGACTTCGACAGGGACACCGTGCGGGCCGACCAGCGAGGTGTGCAGCGACTGGTAGCCGTTGGCTTTCGGGATCGCGATATAGTCTTTCATCCGGCTCGGGCGAGGCTTGTACAGGTTGTGGACCTGTCCCAGCACCCGGTAGCAGGTATCTAGATCTTTGACCAGAACCCGGAACGCGTAGATATCCATGATCGAATGGAAGCGCTGCTCCTTGTTCTTCATCTTGTTGTAGATGGAGTAGAGGTTCTTCTCGCGGCCCAGAACGGTACCTTCGATCCCCGCGTCACAGAGGCGGCCCTCGATTTCGGCGTGGATCTTGTTAATCATTTCTTTGCGGTTGCCGCGGGCGGAGGCCACGACTTCCTTGAGGACACGGTAGCGGTTAGGGTACAGCGCCTCGAAACCCAGCTCTTCGAGCTCGGTCTTGATATTGTGGATACCCAGTCGGTGTGCGAGCGGTGAGAAGATTTCCAGGGTCTCGCGGGCAATGCGGCGGCGCTTGTCAGGGCGCAGGGCACCGAGGGTACGCATGTTGTGCGTTCGGTCTGCCAGCTTGATCAGGATAACGCGGATATCATGGGCCATTGCCATGATCATCTTGCGGAAGTTCTCCGCCTGCGCTTCTTTGCGGTCGCGGAACTTGAGTTTGTCCAGCTTGGATACCCCGTCAACCAGCTCGGCAACGGTCGAACCGAAACGGCTGTCGAGATCGTCTTTGGTGATCTCGGTGTCTTCGATGACGTCGTGGAGCAGGGCGGCCATGAGGGTCTCGTAGTCGAGGCGCATTTCGGCCAGGATACGGGCTACGGCAATGGGGTGGATGATGTAGGGCTCGCCGCTAGAGCGAGTCTGCCCTTCGTGGGCATCGCGCGCAACAAGGTAGGCCTGCCTGAGCGCCTCGATTTGAGACTCAGGCAGGTAGTCAGTTGCGACTTCTTTCAGGCTATCAAAAAGATACAATTCGCCCGGTTCCCTGAATTAACGGTTGTTGCCGGCAATGGCACTGACAGCGGCTAGTTCAGCTGCTTCTTGCTCTTGAAGCTCCTGGCGCTCGCGGGCATCAAGGATGTCTTTGGTGATCAGGCCTTCTTCGATTTCGCGCAGCGCGATAACGGTGTACTTATCGTTTTCTTCCGGAACCAGTGGATCCTTGCCGCCGGTTTGCATTTGACGAGCGCGGCGTGCAGCAATTTGGATTAGATCGAAACGGTTACCAATTTTATCAACTGCGTCTTGAACGGTTACGCGTGCCATGGAGGACTCCAGTGGTTAACAAATAAAGAAAGATGGAAAATTGTACAAAAATACGGGCTACTCTGCCAGTAGGGCAGTGAGCATGCTGTTATATTTAGCAGCTTGCTTGTCTTGCTTCAATCGTTCGGCGCGGATAATGGCTTTTAAATCCATCAGGGCAACGTCGAAATCATCGTTGACGATCACGTAGTCGTACTCGTTGTAATGGGAGATTTCCGAGCGGGCTTCTTGCATGCGACGGGCAATTACGGTGTCGCTGTCCTGGCCGCGGGCATTGAGACGGCGCTCAAGCTCTTCTTTCGATGGCGGTAGGATGAACAGGCTTTTGGCCGCTGGCATCTGCTTGCGGATTTGACGCGCTCCTTGCCAGTCGATATCCAGGAATACGTCGATTCCCTTGTCCAGCTGCTGCTCAATCCACAGGCGCGAGGTGCCGTAGTAGTTGCCGAAGACTTCCGCATGCTCAAGGAATGACCCTTGTTCTACAAGCTCAAGAAATTCTTCTACGCGAACGAAATTGTAATGAACACCGTGTTCTTCGCCTGGGCGCATGCCGCGAGTGGTGTGGGACACGGATACTTTCATGTCATAGGTCGGGTTAGTTTCCAGTAGGGCGTTGATCAGACTGGATTTGCCTGCGCCGCTTGGTGCCGACACGATGTATAGAGTACCTTTGCTCATTGCCTATTTTCACTCAGTGATAGAAGGGCGCGCAGATTATCACGAACTGCGGGCAATTGAAATTGGCTGATTGCTGGATAATTGATCTTTTTGATCTTCGGCTTCACATGTTATACGCGGGATCGCCGCCCTCAGATGCTACTTGGATAAGTATATACCCAAGCCCTTCTAAAAGGCTGGTTTTCGCTGGTTGCTTACTCGTCGTCGTCGGTACCGGAGGTTTGGCATCCGGAGATTTGTCAGGATTTGCCAAAATGTGCCGGTTTTGCAGGATAAAAGGGCGGCGAACGTAGAGGATTGGAACGGCTTCAGGTTAAACTGTGACCCTTGCCGCGATATGCCAACGTCTGTGTGGACGTCATATTGTGCGCTAATCTGGCTTTGTGGCTGATTTTACAATGTTTGCGTATTTGGGATAACAAGAGTTGCAGGTTATGAAAGCGATAGTTAGTCGAATTCAGCGTTGGAGGGACACGGTGCGCCGCCAGCTGGGCATCATGCTGTTTGATACCAATCGACCGGTATCGATGGAGATGGGGCAGGCCCGCAGTATCTTGTTTGTCCGCAACGATGCCAAGCTCGGTGACGCGATTGTGTCGTCAGGCTTGATCCGCAAGCTGCGTAAATACCGCCCCGAAGTCAAAATTTCGGTGCTGACATCGGCTGGCATGGCTTCGCTGTTCAAGGACGACTTCGGTGTTGACCAAGTGGTGCACCTTAGTAAGCGCCCGAGCTATCGTGAAATCCGCGAGGTGGCCGAGGCCGTAGGGCCGGTTGATATGGTGGTGTCGCTCAATCAAGATATGAAGATGAAGGACATTTACCTGCTGCGCCAGCTCAAGTCGCAGTTGAATGTCGGCTTGGACCCGGCGGTCAAGTTGGTCAACGTCAACATCCAGCAGGCGATCCGCGATGTGCACTTCGCCGACAAGTTTGACCATCTGGCCAGCATGATGGGTATTGAGGGGCCTTGTGAACCGTACATGGTGCCGCTGCATCAGGCATCGCTGGAGAAGGTATCGGCCTTTCTTCGCCAGCGAGGCATTGAACGCTATGCGCTGCTGAACCCTTATGGCAGTGGCAACGAGCGAAAATTGAATGCCGAGAAGATAAATCAGATCATCCGTACCTTGCAGGCGGATGACGACGAGCTGGCAGTAGTGATACTGTCGGCACCGGATAGCCGAGAGGCGATTGCCGCCCTGCCAGTGGAGTATTCCGAGCGGGTGGTGCATTTCGACCAGAGCGGGTCGATTTACGACGCGATTGCCGCCGTTGAGTTGGCCGAGTTGGTGATTAGCGTCGATACTGCCATTGTCCATATCGCTACAGGGCTTGGCAAAAACCAAATTGCGATCTATCGGGACGATAAGGATAATTTTGCTAACTGGCACCCGAATTCAGCAAAATCCAAAGTTATCATCTCTGACGAAGATATTAATAGCTTTGACTTTACTCTTTGACCGTTATTTAGAAAGGTAATTGAATGAAAAACGTCGTGTACTCGACTACCAGACAGTGGAACCCAGGTGATGAATTTATCCTGATGGGGACACAGTACCTAATGGAAAAGGTAATTGGTAAGCACAATCCAATTATTTATAACCGTAACCCTCAAACACGTAGAGCCAGAAAATTCGACCTGATTAAGGCCATTGATAACCTCGTTGGTAAAGATTTTGTTGAAAAGTTCTTGGATAACTCGGTAAAAGACCGTCCGGAAATGGATTACGCCGACATGGTGGTATTCGCCGGTTCGCCTGAGTGGCGCGGACGCCGGATGAACAAGCTGTATGAGTCGATCAATACTTACCAGCTGCCGTCCGTGTTCCTAGGTCTAGGTACTAGCGGCCCGTTCTCTTTCTCGCCGGAGCACTTCTCTGCGGCGGAAATGCCGGTGTTCGAGAAGGCCAAGCTGATCACCTGTCGTGACGAGGTCTGCCATGCGGGGCTGCAGTCACTAGGTGCCCACCACCTGCCGTGTCCGGCGCTGTTCTCCAGCCCGACCTACCGCAAGGTGACTAAGGTTAAGAAGATCGGTATTTTGTACGGTACGAGCAGTGCTGTGGCCTGTAACAACGTGTCTGACGATACTTACCAGTTCATGATGCGTAATTACAAGGCGATGATCGAGCAGTTGTCGCCCGAGTACGAATTTGAGTTCATCGCCCACTACATCGATGAACTGTCTGATTTCAAGAAAGACTTCCCGGGCCACACCCTGCGTTATTCGTTCGATGCCAAGGACTACCGCGATATCTTCGCCGAGTATGATCTGATTGTCGGCTACCGGGTACACGGTATCGGTATGTGTGCTTCGATGGGTACGCCGGGCATCATGATTGCCCATGACCCGCGTGCGAGCACAGTGAAGGGCTTCTTGGCCGATATGGTCAACCTTGACTGCTCGACCGAGGATTTCATGGCGACGGTCAATGCCGCGATCGACGAGATTGCCGACCGCAGTGAGCGCCTGATCGCCCACCGTATTGCCACCGAGCAGGCTTATTTGGAGCTGCTACGCCCGGCCTTGGCAGACTGCAAGTAATAGGTTGATAGCCAGTCATACCGTGGCCGATAGGCGGTAGGAACAAAAAAGGACGCATTGTGCGTCCTTTTTTCGTTTTGGGCGAGGCTTCAGCGGGGGGGCATGATGCTGTCCAAGGTGCGCTGGTTGGCTCCGCGGTTGGCCTCGACGAAGGCCAGAAGGCTGTCGTGCTGCCGGGACATCTGTTCTGGGCTGTCCCACAGCTGGCACAGCCGGTGGGCGATCTCTGCGGGGGTTGTTACCACGGCCAGCCCGCCGGTTGCGGCCAGCGATTCGGTGATGTCGGCGAAGTTGTAGTAGCTCGGGCCGGTCAGGATCGGCGTGCCCAGCGCCGCAGGCTCTAGGACGTTGTGCCCGCCGACCTTGTCCCCGATGAGGCTTCCGCCCATGAAGCAGAGATCCGCCGCGCCGATCAGCTGGAGCATCTCGCCCATGGTATCGGCGAGGTAGACCTGGGTTTCTGGTGCCAGAGTCCCACGGGATTCAGTCCGGCGCTCGCAGGCAAACCGTGCTTGGCAAAGGGCGAATACGTCGTTGAACCGCTCGGGATGACGGGGGACGAGGATCAGCAGGGCATCCGGTTTCGTTGCCAGGAGCTGCGCATGGGCCTCGAGCAGCTGCTCGTCTTCGCCGGGGTGGGTGCTGGCAGCGATCCAAACCGGGCGTTGCGGCCCCAATGTCTGCCGCAGTTGCAGGCCCTGTTCGATGACGTCCGGTGAGGGGCTGATATCGAACTTGATCGATCCGGTGACCGCTACCTTGTCGGGAGAAAGCCCGAGCCGGACAAAGCGCGCGGCATCGTCGGGGTACTGGCAAAGCACCCGGGTGAGGTTGCCTGCCAGCAGGTCAAAGACCCTCTGGAATTTGGCATAGCGTTGGCAGGAGCGCTCGGAGAGGCGGGCGTTGATCACCGTGATCTGGATGCCGGCTTTGGCCACGGTATGCAGGGTGTTGGGCCACAACTCGGTTTCCATGATCAGCAGCTGGCTGGGGCGGACGCTATCCAGAAATCCCTTGACGGCAAAGGGGAAGTCGAAAGGCATGTAGCGGTGCTCGGCTATGTCGCAGAGCTTGGCTGCTTGCTCGGCCCCTGTCGGCGTGGTGGTGGTAATGACAATCGACTGGTCCGGGTACTGCTGCTTGAGGGCGCGGACGAACGGGGTCACGGCAATGGTCTCCCCGACGGATACGGCATGGATCCAGATTGGGGCCTTGGCCGCAGCCAGCGGTGGTGTCTGGCCGAAATGCTCTTTCCAGCGACGACCGACAGCGGGTTTGCCGTCGCGTTTCTTGTAGAGTCCCCACATCAGGAATGGCGAGGCGAGGCCGAGGACGAAAGTGTAAAGCCTGCGAATGAGCACGGTATTCCCTTCTGTTGTGTATGGTTGAAATTGACCGGGGTGATAAGCCAGCTTGCTTTGGGTGTGCCTGAAAACAAACGGGAGAACCTGACGGCTCTCCCATTGTCTGGTTTAGCAATATGCGGCTTGGGGCTCCAGTGCCGCCTCCATGCCAGCGATGATTTGCTCGCTGCTAGGCACGGTGCCGTCGGCATTCATCACGATCTGGTGGTTGCCATCCAGCGGGGTGTAGCGGAACGGCACGGTGGAGTAAAAAATACCGACGGTCGGGGTGTGGGTCGAAATCGCAACGTTGCGCACGCCGGTATCCGGCGCGACGACCAGACGGGCCTCGGCGACGAGCTCCACCAGTTGTTCTAGCGGCAGGCAGGGTTGGATCGAGAAGTTGTCGTTGGTTTCCAGATCGCTCAGGAACTCGCCCTTCTCAAAAGTGTTTTTGCCTTCTAGGTAAACATGGTGGTAGTCGGGGAAGCGCACGATGGCCTGCTCGATGAACGCCTTCATTTGCTCCTTGCTCAGGATTTTCGACTGGGTCGAGGCACCGTTGAAGTAAAGCACCTTCGGCATTGACTGCTGCTGGTCAAACAGGTCGAGATGGCTAGGGTAGCCGAAGTCCAGCGGGCGCCGCGGGTTGTGGCCCAGCATCTTGAGCATGTCGAGCATGCATTCCAGCTCCGGCTGGTAGTCGGAGCGGAATACCGCGATATTGTACAGCGTCCCGCACAGGTACGGCTTGTAGGGGAAACCGAACTTGAGCTTGGCCTTGCTGAACAGGGTCATCCAGTACGAGCGGTTGGTGCCGGCCAGATCGAAGATGATGTCCTGCTCCTCAAGCTGGGTGAAGTCGGCGATACGCTCTTTGAGGGTCAGCTCGTTCTTGCGGTGCTTGCCCTGCATGAACAGGGTCTCGTCGGCCAGATCCGACGGCGTCCCGTACTGGTAGTTCGAGACCCCGACCAAGGTGATCTTGGCATTTGGGAAAAACTTGCGCGCCTCGATCAGGAACGGGCGGACAATAACCTGATCGCCCAGCGCCGCGTGGCGAAAGACCGCGATTTTTTGGATTTTCTCGGGGGAGAAATCGTTGGCAATATAGCGTCGTGCCTGTTTCGATGCATAGGCACCGCGTTCAAACCATAGGTGTTGCATGCATTCATCCGATAAATTTTTCTACGGCTTGCAGAACCGTTGAGGGTGGTAGCTTGTTGAGACAGTCTAGGTGTTGCAGAGGGCACTCGCGCTTGAAGCACGGGCGGCACTCGATATCTGTGTGAACCATTTCCACGCTATCAGCAAGCGGCGGGGTGTATTTTGGTGAGCTAGAGCCATAAATTGCCACGATATTGCAGCCAACGGCGGCGGAGACATGCATCAGGCCGGAGTCGTTGCTGACCACGGTGTGGCAGGCCGCCAACAGGTCAACCGCCTCGATCAGGGTCGTTTCCCCGGCAAGGTTGTGACAGTGGGCCTGCAGTTCCGCTGGGAGCGTGTTGCGGATAGCCTCGGTAACTTCGCGGTCTTTGGCCGAGCCGAATAGCCAGATCTGCTGGCCTTTTTCGATTAGGCGCAGGGCAATCTCGGCATAGTGCCTTTCCGGCCAGCGCTTGGCCGGGCCGAACTCTGCCCCCGGGCACAGGCCGATAGCCGGCCGGTCGGTTGAGAGGCTATGGCGTGCCAGTGCCTGCTGTTGTGCCTGCGGGTCGACGCTCAGTGCCGGGCGCGGGCAGTTGGCCAGTTTGACCTGCTGCAACATGCTGTCCTTGGGATAGGCGAGGGCGACGTAGCGTTCGACCATGTACTGGAATACCTTGCGGTCAGGGCGCAGGTCATTGAGTAGGCCGTAACGCATTTCGCCTTTCCATCCGGTGCGGGACGCGACCCCGGCAAACAGCGGGATCAGGGCCGATTTGGCCGAGTTTGGCAGTACGAATGCATGGGTGTAGCCGTTGCCGGCCAGGCTGCGGCCAAGCTTCCATCGGCCGCTCAGGTTGAACATGCCGTGACCGATTGGCATTTCCAGTGCCTGGTTGATTTCCGGCATGCGCTCGAGGATCGGTTTGCACCAAGCCGGGGCCAGTACGTCGATGGTGGCCTCGGGATGCTGTTGCTTCAGTGTGGTGTAGAGGCTTTGTGACATCACCATGTCACCGACCCATGACGGGCCGATAATCAGAATCTTCATTGAGTGTGGCTCGGTTGCTCGATGCTATTGTCTATATTGTACTTTTCGATGCTGACCTGCGCAAAGAACACCGCCAGCATGAAGCCGTAGAAGGCACTGATGGTGTTGGCTTGCAGCAGGGCCTCGGTCAGGCCGTAAATCATGAATCCGGCAATGAATACGGTGGCGGTGAACCCCCACTGGCTGCGGTGCGATCGGTAGTGGCGCAGGAAAATCACGGCGGGCACGATCAGCATCATCAAGATAGCGAGGAAGCTCAGGCTGCCGGTACTGGCGAGCATTTCAAAGTACTGGCTGTGGGCATGGCCACGGTTGAGATCGCGGATATAGGCGTTGACCTTGCCTTCGGCATAGAGTTGGTGGTTCAGGGCCTCGCGGTCATGGTACGGCAGGCCGATCAGCGGGCTCTGCTCGAAGGCGTCAGTGGCTGCCCGCCACAGCAGGAGCCGGGTACCGCTCGAGGTGGCCTCGGCAACCTTGCCAGTGGCGATATCGGTAAATTCGACCAAGGTAAAATTCATCCGCTCTTTGAAGCTCGGCGAGAGCTGGTAGGCCGCCAGCGAGGTGAATACCACCGCCAGCGCCGCGATAACCAGTAGCTTCCAGTTGGTGCGTTGCCAGTAGATCAGAATACCGAAGAACAGCAGGAGCGGCAGGGCGAAAATCGCGCCGCGGGTAAAGGTCAGCAAGGTGGCAGCCGCGGCGCAGCAGGCTGCGGCTGCCAGTGTTTTCTTCCAGCGGGTAAAGGGGAGCAGGCAGGCTGCAAGGGCGGTCAGGGCGGCGGCAAGGTAGCCGAAGTTGATGCTGTAGAGAAAACCGTCCACCCGTGGCATGCCGAGGACGAAATACTGGTAAACGGCGAGGCACAGTGCGCCGAGGCTGCCGGCCATGAGCCCCGCTGAGAGATAGGGCGCAATATCCTGTCCTTTGAGGACCCGCGAGAACATCAGGTAGATCGGGATACACAGCAGCAGCCTCAGCCCCCCGTCGAAATAGCGCAGGGTGGTGCCGTCGAGGACCGTGATCGGGATATTGACCAGGAAGTAGGTGGACAGACAGGCCATCACCAGCGCGTCGAAACGGGTCAGCCGGATGGCTTTTCTGTGCTTGACGAGATAGGTGACCGAAACCAGTACCATCAGCGCAATGACCGCCACGCTCCAGTTGTCCGTGGTCAGCAGCAGGGCCGGGACCAAGGCGATACTCAGTAGCGACAATGGGGTCGTGATATTTTTCGTTCGCTGCATCTGGCCTACTTCTTCTTCGCTTTTCTGAAGGTGTAATTACCGCGTACCTTGCGCCACAGGCCGAAGACATCGGTTTTCGGGAATATGGCGATCCGGCGGATCTGGTAGCGGTCCTGGTGCAGTGCCAGCGGGCCGCTGTTGGTCGCGACGGCAAACTGGTAACCCAGCTCTGCCGCCAAGTCCTTGGAGTCCTGGTTGTGGTCGCCGTACGGGTAGGCGAAGGAGCACAGCGGCTCGCCCAGCAGGGCTTCCAGCTCGGCCTTGTTCTGCGAGATCTCGGTTTGCTGCTCGTCCCGGCCAAGCTGGCTCAGGCGCGGGTGGGTCAGGGTATGGCCACCGATCTCGATACTGCCCGAGTCGTGCAGCGCCTTGACCTCGTCGCGTGACATCAGGACGACGGGTTTCTCCGGGTTGCTCTCTACCTCGACATCCCACTTGTTGAAGGTTTCCCCGGTGACCACGTACACCACGGCCTTGAAGCCGTATTTCTGCAGCAGCGGCAGCAGCAGTTCGTGGTTGTCGCGGTAGCCGTCGTCGACGGTGATGATGATGTAGCGCTTGCCGTACTCGAGCCGGTGGATGAGGCCCTTGTCGGCCAGATCCCGGAAGGTCAGGGTCTCGAAGCCCATCTTTTTGAGCAGGGCAAAGTGCTTGTCGAGCATGTCGACATGCATGTAGGTGCCGTGTACCCCCTTCTCGCTGTCATCCTTGATGAAGCGGTGGTACATGATCACCGGGACTTCGCGCTGCAGTTTCTCGACGTAGACGCTCTGGTAGTTGTCTTCGAGCTGGTCGACGATGGCGGCAAGGTCGTAGTTGGCCTTGATGGCTTGCGCCACCGCTTGGTCGCAGTGAGGCTGGCTGAGGCCTTGCTCGACCAGTGCCGGGATGGTGGTGAAATCGATATCGAGGTTCTTCGGCCCGATATCGCCGAAGTTGGTGGCCATGGCATCGGCCAGGTTGTCCGGGCCGACGATGCCGATACAGCGCGCCTCACCGATAGCCAGGGTCGGGCGGCCGCAGAGCAGCGCTTCCATCGCGACCCGTCCTGCCCCGATCACCAGATCGGAACCGGCCATGACGGACTGGACGTCATTGGTATAGCCGGCAAAGGTGACGGTATCGGTAAACGGCGCGAAGGTGTCGGTGAGCTCGGAGCCAGACACGACGCGGATATCGTATTTTTCCGCATCGAGGCATTCGCTGAGCAGCTTGTGGCAGACATCGCCCTTGGGGCCGGACAGGCGGCCGATAATGGTAATGACCGGCTTGCGGTTGGCCGGGGCCGCCTGCCACTGGAAGGTGCCGGTTTCAATGCCGTTGCGGCTGACGGCCATGGTATCGAGCGGCACGTCCAGATCGCGGTGGAGCTGGTCGCGGATGGCTTCGCAGACCGGCAGGGCCTTGTCGCCCATAGCATGGAATTTCTTGCGCGAGGCATGGACGGGCTGGCGGCCGTGGACCGTGGTCACCATCGGGGTGTTGGTCAGCTTGCAGGCGATATGGCAGCTCCAGCTCGAGGCGCGAGAATGGGCATGGACCAGCTGGATGTTGTGCTTTTTGATTAGGTAGATCAGGTAGGCGACGTGCCAGAAACGGCGGGGTACGTTGCGTTTGTTGAACCGCAGTTTGAAAAATGGCCCTTGGTGAGGCTTGGTTAGCGTGTCGGACACGTAAAACACATTGTGTCCACGCTGGGTCAGCTCGTCGCCGACGGTCGTTGCGTAGACTTCCGCACCAGTCACTTCGAGCTGGGATAGGGCCATTAAAATATTCATCAAATCACACGTATTTAAAATGTCGTTTTTTTATTAAGGACTCTCATTATTCATGATAGCCCTTGGATCTGCAACGCCTAGGGATCTGCTTCTATATGGTTAGGATCCCATTACTGACAAGCAAAAAAACGCCCTGCTAGCAGGGCATTTTGGAATAGACAAGTAGCAGCCTAAGCGGCGTTTACTCGATGTTCTGGATCTGCTCGCGCATCTGTTCGATAAGCACTTTGAGCTCGACAGCCGCGCTTGTGATTTCGGTGTTGATCGACTTAGAGGCCAGGGTGTTCGACTCGCGGTTGAATTCCTGCATCATGAAGTCGAGGCGTCGGCCACAGGCACCGCCTTTCTTCATGATTTTCTGGGTTTCCTTGACGTGTGAGTCTAGGCGGTCGAGTTCCTCGGCCACGTCACTTTTTTGTGCCAGCATGATCAGTTCCTGCTCGACGCGGTTGGCATCCAGCTCGACCTTGGCTTCTTCTAGGCGGGTAAGGATGCGCTCGCGCTGCCAGTTCATCACTTCCGGCATCATGCTGCGTACCTTGGCGGCTTCCGCCGAGATGGCGTCAAGGCGCTGTTCAATCAAGACCTTCATGTTGTCGCCTTCGCTGGCGCGGGCGGCAAGGAAGTCATCGACCGCCAGTTCAAAGCCCGCCAGCAGATCCTGATTGATGGCGTCGAGATCCTGCTCGGGAGCTTCCATCACGCCAGGCCAGTTCAGTACCTGGAAAGGACCGATGCTGCCTTCGCCAGCGGCATCCTTCACCCATTTGGCCGCTTTGATCACCTGCTTGGCTAGTTCTTCGTTGATGGTCAGCTCGGTATTGGCGGCTGGGTTGATCTCAAAGCGCAGGCCACATTCCACCTTGCCGCGTGCTAGGCGCTTGCGGAAGCGCTCGCGCAGAACCGGCTCAAGGCTGCGGAACTGCTCCGGCAGGCGGAGGTAGGTTTCTAGGTAGCGTTGGTTGACGGAGCGGATTTCCCAAACGGCTGTTCCCCAGTCGGCTTTTACTTCGCGACGGGCATAGGCGGTCATACTGTGGATCATTGGCGGTTGGCCTCTTTGCTAAAGGTAAGAATCCTGCTGTTTTGCTGTCGGCCCGGGGGCTGCCAGCGTTGTGCTCACCAAGGGGCGCAGGCTTCATGGTGGCCTGATTATAGCACTCTCTATAAGGGTGTTTCAGTGCGAATTTAATAGCTTGGCTATCCGGTCGATGATTATCGGCATTGCGTCACATCCTCGGTTGGCGGGGGCTGTGATGATAAATTGGCCGTAGCGGTGGAATATCGAGTGCGTTTTGTGTTTTTTGCCGTTACACTCCGCCACCTTTTGTTTTTTTTAACCAAATAGTTGATGAAAATTACACGTTCTGTTGTTTTGGCCGGGGTGCTGGTTGCACTGTCCGGGTGTGTGACATTCCCGACGGCTGAGTCACGCCAGGTCAAGGTGCTGTGGAATGACAGTGATGCGCTGCGCGGCTGCGAGCATCTGGGTACAGTGATCGGGTCGGAAGGCCATTTTTATGATTACTGGCTGCATGCCGACAAGGATATGGTGTGGGGCGCAGTCAATCAGATGCGGATCAAGACGGCGGCACAGGGTGGCGACACGCTCTACCTTTACGAGCCGTTCGGCTTTATGAGCTCGGTGACCATGATGGGCAATGTCTACCGTTGTGATAGCACCGGTACTGCTCAGGCTCCAGCAGAGATTGAGCTTGAGGCTGTAGATATTCAGGCCGAGCCTGCCACTAACGGCAGCACTCTGTAACCCTATGTTGCAGGGGCTCGCTTTTCTCGTGCACTGGCCAGCGGTTGTAGCTATAATCGCCGGTTAATGTCAGCCAGCCGGAGAAAACCCGATGCGTCCAAGCGGAAGAAGTGCCAACCAGGTGCGCCCAATCACCATTACCCGTCAGTTTACTGCCCATGCCGAAGGGTCGGTATTGGTTGAGTTTGGCAATACCAAAGTGATCTGTACCGCCAGCGTCGAGGAAAGTGTTCCGCGTTGGCTTAAAGGCAAGGGCCAAGGCTGGGTGACTGCCGAGTACGGCATGCTGCCGCGCGCAACCCATTCGCGTAACCGCCGTGAGGCGGCAAGCGGCAAGCAGGGTGGTCGAACGATGGAAATCCAGCGCCTGATCGCCCGCAGCCTGCGTGCAGCGGTTGATTTGGAAGTACTGGGCGAGCAGATGATCACTGTCGACTGTGATGTCATCCAAGCCGATGGTGGTACCCGTACCGCGTCAATCACCGGTGCGATGGTTGCGCTGGTTGATGCTATCAACTACATGCTGGACAAAGGGCTGATCAAGAAAAGCCCGCTCAAAGGCATGGTGGCGGCTGTGTCTGTCGGGATCTACAACGGCGAGCCGATTTGCGATCTGGAGTACCTCGAGGACTCGGCGGCAGAAACCGATATGAATGTGGTGATGACCGAGGATGGCAAGATGATTGAAATCCAAGGTACGGCAGAAGGCGAGGCCTTCAGCCACGAAGAGCTGTTGGCGATGCTGGCATTGGCCAAGAGCGGCATTGACGACATCATCAGCGTTCAGAAGCGAGCGTTGGAAAATTGATTTTTGAAAGCGGTTCCTGTTGGAGCCGCTTTTTTTTGGCCTGCACCCGGGCCTAACCGCGGTGTAGGCAGCCTCACCGTTAATTACGTAACACTATGCAATCGAATAAGGAGAAACCATGAAAGCATATCAGCGTCAGTTCATCGAATTTGCCTTGGAAAAGGGCGTACTGAAGTTTGGTGAGTTTACCCTGAAATCTGGCCGCAAGAGCCCGTACTTCTTCAATGCGGGGCTGTTTAATACGGGGCGTGATCTGGCACGTCTGGGCCGTTTTTACGCTGAGGCTTTGGTGGATGCCAAGATAGAGTTCGATGTGCTGTTCGGCCCTGCCTACAAGGGGATTCCGATCGCGACCACCACGGCAGTGGCGTTGGCGGACCAGCACGATGTCGATACGCCTTATTGTTTCAACCGCAAGGAAGCCAAGGATCATGGCGAGGGCGGCAACTTGGTCGGCAGCCCGCTGGAAGGCCGTATCATGCTGGTGGATGACGTGATCACTGCCGGCACGGCGATTCGCGAGTCGATGGAGATTATCCAGGCCAACGGCGCGGATCTGGCCGGTGTGCTGGTGGCGATTGACCGTCAGGAAAAGGGCAAGGGCGAGCTATCTGCGATTCAGGAAGTGGAGCGAGACTTCGGCTGCGCGGTGATTTCCATTGTTTGCTTGGGGGATGTGGTGAGCTACCTCGAGGAGCAGGAGGGCATGGCCGAGCACCTAGAGGCGGTGAAAGCCTACCGCGCCCAGTACGGGGTGTAAGACCGTTCGTACGTAATCGGGCGAAGGGAAGTCCAAGGGCTTAGACAACAAAGCGGGAGTCGTTGACTTCCGCTTTTGTTTTTGGCGCTGCTTGGCGTACGGGGCGATTACCCCAGTTCGGCACTGAGCAGGCGCCAGTAGTCGTCGAAGCTGGCCGTTGGCTTGTATTTGAAGTTGGAGCGGACGAAGCGGTTGAGGCTGCCTTCTACCTGGCCTAGGAGCTGGGCGGCGAGGATAGACTCGTCGACCGGGAACCCCTTGCCTTCACGCAGCTTGCGTTCGCGCAGGATTTGGCGCAGTTGGGTTTCGATACGCTCGAACAGCTGGTTGATCCGGGCCTGGAGGCGGTCTTGTTCAAACATCAGGGCGTGGCCGGTCATGATACGGCTCAGGCCCGGGTTGCGCTCGGCAAAGCCCAGAATGAGCTGCATCACCATCCGCAGGCGGTTTAGGGTATCTTTCTCGTCGTCCAGAATGCGGTTGATCCGCGTGGTAATCGTATCTTCGATGAACTCGATGAGCCCCTCAAACATTCTTGCCTTGCTCGGGAAGTGGCGATAGAGGGCGGCTTCGGAGACACCGACCTGAGCAGCCAGCTTGGCAGTGGTAATACGCTGGCTGCCTTGGGCTGATTCCAGCATGTGTGCCAGTGCTTGCAATATTTCTTCGCGGCGGTTGTTTTTCTTGTTGCCAGCCATGAATAACCGTTCCTTTTCAAAATGAGACTGTCAGCGGACAGCGTAAAGCCCGCATATCTTAGCGGCGGAGCCGGACGGAGAAAAGCACCTCAGACCGATACTGATCGCTTTATCGGCAAAAAGATGCCCAGCTTTACACTGGGCATAGGAATTGTTCTGAGGTTGGTGGGAATGCCGGTACGCTAGCCGCGGTAACGGGCGACCACTTCGGCCATCAGCTGTTGGCCAAGCTCAGCCTTGCTGCACAGCGGCAGTGCCTTGTCGCCATCGGCCCAGTAAAGGTGAAGGGCATTGCTGTCACTGTTGAAGCCGATATCTTGCTGCGACACATCATTGGCACAGATCAGATCAAGCCCCTTGCGGTCCAGCTTGTCGCGGGCATAGTGCTCGACGTTCTGGGTTTCGGCTGCGAACCCCACGGTAAACGGGCGTTGTTCGGTAAGACCGGCGACGGCGGCGATAATATCGGGGTTCTTCACCAGGCGCAGTACCATCTCGTCCTCGCCATCTTGCTTCTTGAGCTTGTGGGCGGCGATATCGGCCGGGCGGAAATCAGCCACGGCGGCGCAGCCGATGAAAATATCGCTCTGGACGGCATGCGCAAGGGCGGCATCGTGCATCTGGTTGGCGCTGTCGATATCGACGCGCGTGACCCCTACTGGTGTCGGCAAGTTGGTCGGGCCGCTGATCAAGGTGACGTCGGCACCGCGCTTGGCTGCAGCCTCGGCAATGGCATAGCCCATTTTGCCGGAGCTCTGGTTGGTCAGGTAACGAACCGGGTCGATGGCCTCGCGGGTAGGGCCGGCTGTCACCGTGACGCGCAGGCCGTCCCAATCGGCTGGGCGGAAGTGCTCTTCTACCAACCCGACAAGTTGCATCGGCTCAAGCATGCGGCCGGGGCCGACATCGCCACAGGCCTGTTCGCCGCTGGCCGGTCCCCAGATCTGGCAGCCACGGCGGGCGAGGGTGGCAATGTTTTCTTGGGTAGCGACATGGCGGTACATCTGCTGGTTCATCGCCGGGGCGACCGCGATCGGCGAGTCGGTAGCCAGACACAGGGTCGATAGCAGATCGTTGCCCATGCCCGCCGCCATCCGGGCGATAAGGTCGGCGGTAGCCGGGGCCAATAAGACAAGATCGGCCCACTTGGCCAGTTCGATATGGCCCATCGATGCCTCGGCGCCAGGATCCAGCAGGCTGTCGGAGACTGGTCGACCCGATACGGCCTGCATGGTTAGCGGGGTGATGAACTCCTTGGCGGCCTTGGTCATGACGATCTGGACCTGCGCGCCCCGCTCGATAAGACGGCGGGTGAGCTCGGCACATTTATAGGCGGCAATGCCGCCGCTGATCCCGAGAAGTATTTTTTTTCCAGCCAAGGTTTGCATGTTGTTGCCTGTAATATCTGGTTGCCTAAACAATGCGCACACATTACCACCAAATTTTGCCCGCCCGCAAAAAAAGCATATTTTTTTGCGGATGATCAAATTCCCTCGAGGACAGGCTCTGTAGCACAGGTAACGGGCAGTTTTTTGTTGGCGTTTCATTGGCGGGTTGGCAAAAACACTACCTGCGTCGAGAAAAACGCTTCTATTCCTTGCCGGTATGCAAGTGGCGGGCTCTGCTGGGGAGAGGAGGAGAGTATGTCATTAAAACAACTACCAGCGCAGTCACGACCTCGCGAGAAGTTACTGGCAAGGGGGCCGTCGGCACTGAGCGACGCTGAATTGCTGGCGATTTTCCTGCGCACCGGGATCAGCGGCTGTAATGCCATCGAGCTGGCCGACGATCTGCTGGGGCGGTTTGGCTCACTGCGGGCGTTGTTGTCGGCCGACCAGAAGGCGTTCTGCCAGCACAAGGGGCTGGGGCCCGCCAAGTATGCCCAGTTGCAGGCGGTACTGGAGATGAACCAGCGCCACCTGGAGGAGACGCTCAAGCAGGGGGATGCGCTGACCAGCCCTGATCATACCCGTCGTTACCTAAGTCATATATTGCGTGATCGCCAGCGTGAGGCATTCTATGTTTTGTTCCTCGACAACCAGCATCGGGTGCTTTCCGGGGAGGTATTATTTGAGGGAACTATCGACGCTGCGAGCGTTTATCCGAGAGAAGTGGTAAAAAGATCGCTAGAACTTAATGCAGCAGCGTTGATTTTAGCGCATAATCACCCATCGGGCGTAGCAGAGCCAAGTCAGGCAGATCGTCGGTTAACCCGCCGCTTATGCGATGCATTAGCGTTGGTGGATATCCGTATTCTGGATCACTTTGTTGTTGGAGACGGCGAAATTACTTCTTTTGCGGAACGAGGTTGGCTATAAAATAGGCAATATTTGTTCAAAATGATGCGAAAGGATCTGCTCGGGACTTGAGCAACTGGTTTTGACTTAGTATAATGCGCGACCTTTGATAGCTGTGGTTAATGAAAGAGAAGATTTTCATTAAACGAGACCACGGTTGATATCGAGCTGAAACGATTTGGAGAAGACAGTAATGTCCCGTGTATGCCAAGTAACTGGTAAGCGTCCTGTAACGGGTAACAACCGTTCACACGCACGTAATGCCACCAAGCGTCGTTTTCTGCCTAACCTGCAAACTCATCGTTTCTGGGTAGAAAGCGAAAAACGCTTCGTTAAACTGCGCCTTACTGCGAAAGGTATGCGTATCATTGATAAGAAAGGTATTGATGCCGTTCTTGCTGATATGCGTGCTCGCGGCGAAAACGTTTAAGAGGATTGAACAATGGCTAAAGGCATTCGTGAGAAGATCCGTCTAGTATCATCAGCTGGTACAGGCCACTTCTACACTACCGACAAAAACAAGCGTAACATGCCAGGCAAATTCGAGATCAAGAAATTTGATCCAGTAGTTCGCCAGCACGTTATGTACAAAGAAGCTAAAATCAAGTAATTGATTGCTGCTTTTTTGAAAAAGCCCAGTTTTTAACTGGGTTTTTTTATGCCTGAAATTTGCCTTCCCCTGCTCTACCGCTCATCGCCATTGCCATCTTGCCGGCAATCGGCAGCCATTCCCCTCGATCCCGCCTCCTGTATTCCGCCGCCGTTCGCGGTTATAGTTTACTTTTAGTTATCTTAGCGTTGGCTACCAAGGAGCCGTTATGCGACTGTCCCGCCGGGGCTGGAACAATGTCCTGATTTTTGCCGTTATTATTTTTATTGCCGTGCTGCAGCTGCCGACGTGGTTCAAGCATTATTTCCAGCCGGTGATGGCCCCTGAGGAGCAAACCCTTCAGCATCTGCTGCCGGCCGATGCGATGTTAGAGCGGTTGAACCTGCCTGACGTTGCGTTGGTGCGCGATACGGCAGGGGGCTGGGCGGCGGATGCTTCGCTGCCTGTTCCGGCCGCTGAGCTGGCAGCCCGGTGGCTGCGACTGGCGGGTACCGCTGTCGACGAGGAGATGATCGCGGCCCTGAAGCCGGGGCTGGGTGCGCCGCGCAGTGTCGAAGTGTGGCTGGTGGGCCAGATTGAGCCGTTGCGGCTGACGGTCTACCAACTGCCCCAATTCTGGCTGATAAACAACGGGCAGGGCAGCTGGCTGGCTCTCAGCGTCGAAGAGGGGTATCTTTTCCCTGCGGCCACGCCGTTGTCCTAAGTTGGCCGATAACAGAGGAATACCATGCCTGAATTGCCGGAAGTAGAAGTTAGCCGGATGGGGATTTCCCCCCATGTGACTGGCCAGACCGTTACCGATATCGTGGTGCGCAATCCGAAATTGCGCTGGCCGATCCCGGAGGAAATTGATCAAATCAAGGGGCAGGTCATCCGGCGGGTGAGCCGACGGGCGAAGTACCTGATGCTGGAGACGGATGCCGGTTATGCCATCGTCCACCTCGGAATGTCCGGGAGCTTGCGGATTTTGCCTGCTGATACGCCACCGGAGAAGCATGATCATGTGGATCTCTGTCTGTCGAGCGGAGAAATGTTGCGCTACAACGATCCGCGCCGGTTCGGGGCTTGGTTGTGGCAGTCTGGGGAGGGGGAGCATCCTGTATTGGGCAAACTCGGGCCTGAGCCGCTGGGTGACGGCTTTACGGTGGATTATCTACAGGGACGGGCCAAGGGACGCCGGACAGCGATTAAGCAGTTCATCATGGATAATCAGGTGGTGGTCGGGGTTGGCAATATTTACGCCAATGAATCCTTGTTTGCCGCGGGGATCCACCCCAAGCGCGAGGCTGGCAAAGTTTCCTATCAGCGATTAGCTTTGCTGGTCGATGAAATTAAAACGGTATTGGCCTTTGCCATCGAGCAAGGGGGCACGACCCTCAAGGACTTCAAGAACGCCGACGGCAAGCCGGGCTATTTTGCCCAAGAGCTGCAAGTGTACGGTAAGGCCGGTCAGCCCTGCCCGCGTTGCGACACTGCGCTCAGCGAAGCCAAGATCGGCCAGCGCACGACGGTATTTTGCAGTCACTGCCAGCGGTGATGGCATCGATATGTTTGTCGGCGGGTATCGCGGCTCCTATTTCTATCGCTGCTAGTCACGCTGTACGGCGAATAGGCGGCCCAAGGTGACAATGTGCCACCTTGGGCGCGACATGGCGCTAGCGCTGGTCTAGCTTGGCTTTCAGGGCCTCTGAGATAATCGGATCGACAAACTGGCTGACATCGCCCTTGTGCAGGGCGACTTCCTTGACGATGGTCGACGAGATGAACGAGTTCTCCTCGGCCGGGGTCAGGAACACCGTTTCCAGTTCGGGCATCAGGCGGCGGTTCATGTTGGCCAGCTGGAACTCGTATTCGAAGTCCGATACTGCGCGCAGCCCGCGAACCAGGACATTGGCCTGATATTCCTTGGCGAAATCCACCAATAGGCCCGAGAAGCCGACTATCTCGACATTGTCGAGGTGGCGGGTGATCTGGGTCGCCAGCTCGACCCGCTCCTGAAGGTCGAACAGGGGCTTCTTGCTTGGGTTGAAGGCGATCCCCACCACAACATGGTCGAACATGGCCGCGGCGCGCTCAATCAGATCCAGATGCCCGTTGGTGATCGGGTCGAAGGTACCGGGGTAGATGACGCGGGTATTTTTATTCTGGCTCACAGGGCGATCCTCTAAAACGTGATGGCGATATGCTATCAAAAAAGCCGTCGCAGTCTCTATTCTTTCCCCCCAATCACTATGGGGATGGCTGGTTATCTTGTATGATCCCGCCGAGTAAATTTTAGTTGGAACAAGTTGCTATGAAAAAGATCCTTGTCGTTCGCAACGATAAAATTGGCGATTTTATGCTGGCGTGGCCGAGTTTTGCCATGCTCAAACAGTCGTTGCCGGCGGCTAGGGTGACAGCACTGGTTCCCGGCTATACCGCCCCGATTGCCCGGCTGTGCCCGTGGATTGACGAGGTGATGGTCGATCCGACCGCCAAGGCCAGCAAGGAAGAAGCGGCTGCGTTCCGCGCCGCGCTGCGTGCCGAGCAGTTCGATGCTGCAATTTGCCTGTTCTCCAATGGCTATAATGCCAAGCTACTGTGGCGGGCGAAGATCCCGTATCGTCTGGCGCCGGCGACCAAGCTCGCCCAGCTGTTGTTCAACCGCCGTCTCAAGCAGCGTCGGTCGCAGTCGGCCAAGCCGGAATTTGAATACAACTTGGATTTGATCCGCTTTTTCCTGACGGACAATGGGATCGCGATTCAAGAGCCGCACGGGCCATACCTGAGCTTCGGTGCCGCCGAGCTTGATGCACAGCGCGCGAAGCTGGTTGCGGAGACGGGGTTGGATACCGAGCGGTGCTGGTGCTTTGTCCATGCCGGTACCGGCGGCTCGGCCAATAACCTGTCGCTGGACCAGTACGCGTCGCTTATCAAGGGGCTCGGCCGGTCACAGCCGTGCCAGTTCGTGCTGACAGCCGGGCCTGGCGAGGAGGCGATGGCCGCATCGCTGTATCAGAAGGTAGCCGGTGAGGTCAGTGCGGTTGTTTACGACAAGAACGACGGGCTGCAGGATTTTACCCGCTCGCTGGCCTGTGCCGACCTGTTCATGGCCGGCTCGACCGGGCCGCTGCATATTGCCGCTGCATTGGATGTGCCGACGGTCGGTTTCTTCCCGAGCAAGCGCTCGGCCACCCCGCTGCGCTGGAAGACCCTCAATACAGAGGGCCGCCATTTGGCATTCTGCCCGCCTCGCGGCAAGGACAGCGAGACGGACATGGGGCTTATCGATATCGACGAGGTGATTGCCGAGGCTACGGCGTTCGCGGGTCGGTATTGGTCCTGATCCACAGGTCCGCATACTTCACGAAGGTCGAGTGGGCAGAGAGGATCGATAGCAGCAAGCCCTGCTTGCCATCAAGGAAGCCCGCCTTCAAGACGTACATTTTCAGGAAGCAGCCGACGGCATGGAGCAATCCTTGGCCTAGGCTGCTTTTTTTGCCTCGCTTTTCCCGCTGGTCGGCCCATGCCTTGGCATAGCCTGCCGACTTGACCAGATAATGGTTGAGATCGTTGTAGGTGAAATGGAGCAGGTCACCTTCCAGCGGGCTGACCGTGATCCCGTCGCCGAGCTCGACCTTTTCGTGTACCAAATCTTCGTTGTACTGGGTCAGCTTGGTCGGGTAGAGGCGGTTGACGCGGTCCGGGTACCAGCCGCAATGGCGGATATAGCGGCCGAATACCCAGCTCAGGCGGGCAATGCTGTAGACGGTATTGGCTTGCGGGGCTGCCAGTACCTGCTCGATGCTGGCGCGTAGCTCGGGGGTCACGCGCTCGTCGGCATCGAGCCACAGGATATAGTCAGATTCCACATAGCTTTGTGCCAGGCGGCGCTGGGGGCCGAAGCCGGGCCAGTCGGCGTTGACGAAGAACTTGTCGGTGTATTGGCGGGCTACCGCCTCGGTGTTGTCGGTACTGCCGGAATCCAGCACCACGATTTCATCGACCCAGCCGGCCACCGATGCCAGGCATTGCTGGAGGTTGTCGGCTTCATTTTTGACGATCAGGGCGACGGCCAGCGTTGGCTTCTCGGTGCTCATTGGATCTCCTCGAAAATAGTAAAATCAATCAGGGCCTTGTCTAGCATGGCACAGACTGCGGCCGGTTGGATCCGGGTCATGGCGTCTTCGGCCTTGACCCGGCTGCGCCAGGATAGTGCTTCCAGCGGCTTGCCGGTCTCGGCTTCGATGGCCTCACGGTAGGCGCTGACCACATAGTCCAAGTAACGGTATGGGCCGGTTCGCTGCGGGTTGTGGTGGGCGTAGAGGCCAATCACCGGTGTGCCGACGGCCACCGCCATGTGGGCCGGGCCGGTGTCTGGCGCGATCACCAGATCCGCATGGCTGAGCAACGCCTGCATTTGTTTGAGGCTGCTCTTGCCGACCAGGTTGTTTAGCGGGGCTTGGCATTGGGCTATAACCTGTGCGGCCAAATCGGTTTCGACCTTTGCCGGGCTGCCTGCCAGAATGATCTGCATGCCGCGCAGGTGGGCGTGCTCTGCCACCCGGGCATATCCTTCCGCCGTCCAGTTCTTGAAGGCCTTGCTGGCAGCCGGAACAATAACCAGTACGGGTTTGTCCGGTGCGACATGCTGCTCGGCCCACTTAAAGTCCGCGTCGGTCAAGGTGATCTCCCAGCGTGGCGTCATTTCCGTGATGCCGAGCTCCTTGGCAAAGGCCATGAAACCGTCTAGGACATGAGGGGACGATGGTGACGGGACGGGGTGGTTGATGAACAAATGTTGCAGGTCGCTGCTGCGGGCCGCATCGAAACCGAGGCGGTGGCGGGCTTTGATCCCGATACTGGCAATGCTGGCACGAAGCGCCGTCTGCATGTGCAGCAGGGCGTCGAAGCGCTCGCCTTTGAGCTGGCGCCAGAGCTGGGTATAGCCTTTCCAGCCGAGTTTCTTGTCGAACGGGATCACTCTGATCCCCGGCAGGTCGCCCAGGAGCTGGGCCTCGGCCTTGCCCATGATCCAGGTTATTTTGGTCTCAGGCCATTGCCTCTGGATAGCTTGTACCATGGCGCTGGCATTGCTTGCATCGCCGATGGCAGAGAGGCGCAGGACACAGAGGGAGGCGGGGGGAGACGAAAATAGGGCCATACTTAATTGCTCTAGAACTGGGAAGACTGCATTATGCAGTTGGGATAAAAAATTGTAAAACCACATATTTTAAAGCATATGCAAGTTATAACATCAACAAATAGCCGTATTTGGTTTGATCCTGAATTGCTCGGCGATGATCCGGAAGCCAGCTTCGACCCGGCGTATTGGCGCGGGAAATCGGCCATTACCGGGCAGGCTAGCGGGCGGGGAACGACCTATTTCATTGATACGCCTCTCCTTCCTTTGGCCCTGCGCCATTACTGGCGTGGTGGCTTGCTGGGTCGGGTGGTCAAAGACCAGTACTGGTTTACCGGCTGGGACAAGACGCGCTGCGCGCTGGAGATGGGGTTGCTGAAGACCCTTGCCGAGGGTGGGGTTCGGGTACCGCGGCCGGTGGCTGCGCGGGCGGTTCGCTGCGGTTTGTTTTACCGGGCTGATATCCTGACGGAAAAAGTGCCGGGGGCCCGGGATCTGGTCGCGGTGCTGCAGCAGCGCAGCTTGTCGGGGGATGAGTGGCAGGCTATCGGCCGGATGGTTCGCCAGATGCACGATCTCGGGGTGTGCCATACCGACCTGAATATTCACAATATCCTGCTCGATGGCGAAGGGCAGTGCTGGTTGATTGACTTTGACAAGTGCTACCGGCAGGCGGGCGACAGCTGGAAGCAGGGCAACCTTGATCGGCTCCTGCGTTCGCTGCGCAAGGAAGTAGGCCGTTACGGCATCCAATGGCAGGAAGTCGAGTGGACGTTGCTGCTGGCGGGTTATCAGGGCTAGCAAACCGTTGAAAACAAGGCCGCATGACGCGGCCTTGTTGTTTTTAGCGGTTGGTCCCAATGCTGCGCAGCAGTTGCTGGAGGCGAGGGTCAATAAGGTCCCTTGCCTGCATGGCCTTGAAGATCTCGCGCGCGCCGGCGTCATTGAGGTGGTTGTTATCGCTATACAGCGGCACCCCGTTCAGCATACTCTGGCATTCCTTGCTGTCACACAGCGCGCCAACAACCGGAAGCAGGATGACTTGGGGATACTTGGCCGCGATATCACGGACTAACTGGTTCGCATATCCCTGTCTGGTGGTCATCGCCCCAGAATCAATATTGCAATTTGTCCCGGTGAATGCCGTGAAGGTGGCTTTTTTAACCCAGCAATTGCTCGGCATGAAAGGGTAGTCCGGTGCCTGCTCGAAGATCACCGGGGTGATGCCTCGGGCAATGAGGTACTGCACCGTGCGCTCTAGCCCTTCGCGTAGCACCCGGCGGCTGTTGGCTTTGCTCTCGCTGTGGCTGATCTCGTCACCGAGATAGACATTGTCTCCTTTCTCACCCGGTGAGCGGGTGGTCTCTGTATACATCGCCCAGCGCCCGGCGAGGAAAACGACCTTTGCCTTGGTGTTTTGCAGGGCTTCGGCGAGTTGGGTATTTGTATCCTCGCATTCCCCTTCTGGCTCACCGTGCTTGATGATATCCATTCCAAGGGCCGGCGGGCAGCCGCCGGCACCGCCATAGAGGGCAGAAAAGCCATAGATTTTGCCCAGCTCATCGACAAAACCGCGGAAGTGACCGCCATGCGAGTCACCCCAGACCAAGGCTCGCAGCTGTTCTGGGTGGTTGAGGCTATCGTCGCCGATAATATTGTTTTCGAAAGGTTTGAGCTCACCGCCATCAAGCTGAGGGTGCTGCAATTCGAAAAAGTCTAGGCTTGATGCTTGGAAGAGCTTTTGGACTTGCTCGGAGAAGCGATGCGGGTAGCCCTCGTTCTTGGCAATCAGCTTGGCAGTGGTTACCGCGATAGCGATCGGCAATACCAGGTAGAACAGGTAGACCCAGCGATGATGCAGTCGCAGGTAGCGCAACGGGTTCTCGTATAGCCGCCATGAGAAAACCGACAGGGCGAAAGTGATTACCGCGCAGATAAGGGCATCGACGGGGCCGAGCTGGTTGAAGGTGTAGCGGTAGAAAGCGAGAACCGGCCAGTGCCACAGGTAGAGCGAATAGGAGAGGCGGCCGAGTAGCAGGAAGGGCGATCGCCCGAGGAAGCGGGAAACCCACGAATGCTGCGACTCACCGGCCAAAATCAGCATACAGGTGGCAAGAGTCACCCAGAGCGCGTTGATACCGGGGAACACATGGTTTTTGTTAAGCACGACACTCAGCAGGGCAATACCCAGTGCCCCGGCTACGCCGAGCAGCTGGTAGGCCTGCGTGGGCAGCGATAACCCCCGCGCCCGTTTCTCGTACAGGGCAATAGCCAGCAGCGCGCCGATCAGGAGCTCGAACCCCCGGCTTTGGATCAGGTAGTAGCCAGCACTCGGGTCATTGAGGGCCATATACTGGGACAGGCCGGTGAGTGCGACTAGCGTCAGGCCCATGACGATGGCGAACAAGCGGCGGGAGAGGTATTTGCTGGCTAGGATCAGCAGTACCGGCCAGATAAAATAGAACTGCTCCTCGACAGAAAGCGACCAGGTATGCAGAAGGGGCATGGTCTCTGCCGCCGGGGCGAAATAGCCCGACTGTTTTTCAAAATAGATATTTGAGATGAACACACTGGCGTAGCGCAGGCTATTGGCAAAACCGACAAAGTCATTGGGGGTGTAGATCAGGTAGGCCAAGGCCAGCGATGACGTCGCCACCAGATAGAACAGCGGCAGGATCCGCTTGATTCGCTTGATATAGAAGATATCAAACGAGAATCTCCCGGCGTTGATCTGCGGGTAAATCACCGAGGTGATGATGAAACCTGAAATGACAAAAAAGATATCGACGCCAATGAACCCGCCCGGGAGCCATTGGGCATTCATGTGGAAAATTATGACGGCGATGACGGCGATCGCCCGCAAACCGTCAATGTCAGGACGGTATTTAATATGACTCATTGCTTTCTCTAAGATTATTGTTTTATTGGTGTGGAAATATGTAATCGCTAGGCGAAATGATGCACATCCGCCTGATGTTGGTGCTGATTTGAGCGTGCGATATGGGGAGGTGGCCGCCGGTTAGGCGGCCGAGAAATATTGGAATATATCGGATTTAGTAGCGCTGGCTGCCGTCGGGTTTGGAACGCAGTAGATTCAGAATCCACATGTATTGGCTAGGATGGCGGCGGATGAACTCCTCGATGCGGATGTTCATGTTACGGGCATCAAGGGTCTCGTCGCCGCTCGGGAAGTCTTGCAGTTCCTGCTGGACCTCGATGGTATAGATCCCGGTGCTGCGGTCGTAGTACGGGATCACCGGTACGATTTTGGCCTTGCTCAAACGTGACAGCTTGCCCAGCCCTGCCAATGTCGCTTTCTGGGTGCCGAGGAAATCGGTGAACACACTGTGTTCCGGGCCGTGATCCTCATCGGGCAGGTAGTAGCCGAGGTAGCCGTCGCGGATTGACTTGATGAAGGGCTTGATCCCCGCATCGCGCTCGTGGGTCCGGCCGCCGTACTTGAGGCGCTGGACGTTGATCAGCCAGTCGATGACGTCGTTGCGCTGTTTTTTCATCATTGCGGCCACATGCTGCCCGCGCGAGGCCAGCAGTACGCCCGGGTAGTCAATCGCCCAAGTGTGCGGCACGAGCAGGATAATGTTGTGGCCCTGCTCGAGCAGGCTGAACAGGTGCTCTTCGCCGGTAAATGTGGATCGCTTCTCGACGTATTCCTTGCTGCGCACCAGCAGTACGGCAAAGCTGAGCAGGGTGCAGCCGGCATTGATGTAGGTTTCCAGCAAGATCTCGTCCCGTGCTTGCTGGTCAAGCTCTGGGAAACATTCTTGCAGGTTGATGACGGCACGTTTCTTGGCGCTCGAGTTGATTTTGATCGCCTGCTTGGCGATAGCAACGGCTAGCCTGTCACGCAGGCGGTAAGGTACGAATGCCAAAAGGATAGTCAAGCCAATGGCAAACCAGGTCCCCCAGTGCTTTGGATGCAAGAAATCCTTGCGGAACTGAGGGTTGTAAGTCTGGGCCGTTGAATTGTTGTGTTTTTCTGTCATAGGCCTTGATTAGTCTGAACCGAAGAGGTCGCGAGTATAAACTTTCTCGGCTACATCTTCTAATAATTCCGACCTGCGGTTGGAGACAATCAAATCGGACATCGCCTTGAAGCTGTCGAGGTCCCGGATCACTTTGGAGTGGAAGAAATGCGACTCTTTCAGCACCGGCTCGTAGACCACCACTTCAATCCCCTTGGCCTTGAGCCGTTTCATTATTCCCTGAATCGACGATGAGCGGAAGTTGTCCGAGCCTGCCTTCATGATCAGGCGGTAGATGCCGACCACTTTGGGCTGCTGCCGGATGATGCTGTCGGCGATGAAGTCCTTGCGGGTATGGTTGGCATCGACAATGGCGTTGATGAGGTTGTTCGGGACCGTCTGGTAATTGGCCCGGAGCTGCTTGGTGTCCTTGGGCAGGCAATAGCCGCCGTAGCCGAATGACGGGTTGTTGTAGTGGGTGCCGATCCGTGGGTCGAGGCCAACCCCTTCGATGATTTGGCGGCTGCTCAAGCCGTGGGTCTCGGCGTAGGAGTCGAGTTCGTTGAAATAGGCGATCCTCATTGCGAGGTAGGTGTTGGAGAACAGCTTGACCGCCTCGGCCTCGGTGGCGTTGGTGAACAGGACGGGGATGTCATCCTTGGCCGCTCCCTCGACCAGCAGGTCGGCAAAGCGGCGTGCGGCCTCGCAGTGGTCGCCGACGATGATGCGCGACGGGTAGAGGTTGTCGTGCAGGGCCTTGCCTTCTCGGAGAAACTCTGGCGAGAAGATGATTCGATCGGTGTGATGGGTCGCCCTGAGTTTTTCGGTATAGCCGACCGGCACTGTGGACTTGATGATGATGGTGGTGTCGGCGTTGATGGCAAGGATGTCGTTGATCACGGCCTCGACTGAGCTGGTGTCGAAATAGTTGGTCTGGGGATCGTAATCGGTCGGGGTAGCGATGATCACATAGTCCGCATCCCGGTAGGCTTTTTTCTTGTCGAGGGTGGCATGGAAGGAGAGGGCTGGGTTGGCAAGAAAATGCTCGATATCACGATCAGAGACCGGGGATAGCCTGTCGTTGAGCATGGCTATTTTGTCAGGGAGGATGTCGACGGCGATAACGTCATGGTGCTGGGCAAGTAAGAGAGCATTGGAGAGCCCGACATAACCTGTACCGGCAACTGCAATTTTCATTCGACTACTCCTGTTTTTGCTGTCGTGATCACACTTCACTTACAAGAGTAGTAGCCATCCCCTGAAAAGGGATGGCTAGAATAAGTTTGTGGCAATTAATTAATAATGGCCATGTACTCGGCAACACCTTCTGCGACGGTCTTGAACGGTTCTTGGTAGCCCGCAGCACGAACCTTGGTCAGGTCGGCCTGGGTGAATTTCTGGTAGCGGCCCTTCAGGTGCTCAGGGAACGGGATCTCCTCGACCTCGCCTTTGCCGTGGAAGGCGATAACCGCTTTGGCTACTTCGCTAAACGGTTCGGCTTGGCCGGTACCGCAGTTGAAGATGCCAGAAACGCTGTTTTGCCAGAACCATAGGTTCATCTTGCACACATCGCCGACATAGACGAAGTCGCGCTTGAGCGCATCGGAGCCTTCGAACAGTTTCGGGTTGTCGCCGTTGTTGATCTGGGTATTGAGGTGGAAAGCAACCGAGGCCATGCTGCCTTTGTGCTGTTCGCGCGGGCCGTAGACGTTGAAGTAGCGGAAGCCGGTGATTTGAGACAGGGTCTCGCCGTGGGCCTCGGCGTCTTGCCATAGGCGGCGGACGTAGTTGTCGAACTGCTGCTTGGAGTAGCCGTAGACGTTCAGCGCGCCTTCGTACGGTTTCTCTTCGATGAAATCACGATCACGGCCACCGTAGGTTGCCGCCGACGAGGCGTACAGGAATGGGATTTCGCGCTCAAGGCAGTAGTGAAGCAGCTCTTTGGAGTACTCGTAGTTGTTGAGCATCATGTACTTGCCGTCCCACTCGGTGGTCGCCGAACAAGCGCCTTCGTGGAAAATCGCCTCGATTGGACCGAACTCGTCACCGGCCATGATCTGGGTGATGAAGTCTTCCTTATCCATGTAGTCGGCGATGTCCAGATCCACTAGGTTGGCAAACTTGGTGCCGTCTTTGAGGTTGTCAACGACCAGGATGTCGTTGCGGCCGATTTCGTTGAGGGCTTTGACGATGTTGCTGCCGATCATGCCGGCGCCACCAGTTACAATAATCATAGCTTTTCCAGTTTTAAATGGGTCGCGCAGCCGTATAACGGCCGACGTAATGAATAACCTTTATGGTAGTATTAGCAGATCACCAACAGGATGGGCGAGAAGTGAGACGCAAATGAAGACCCGTGACAGAATTATCCTGGCTGCACTTGAGCTGTTCAATGAAAGCGGTGAGCCGAATGTGACCACGAACCATATCGCTGCCCATCTGGGGATCAGTCCCGGCAATCTGTATTACCATTTCCGTAACAAGGAAGAGATTATACACAGTATTTTTGATCAATACGCGCATGATCTCAGCATTCATTTCCAGCCCCATAGCCACACCCCTGTCACCGCTGCCCACCTGCTAGACTACCTTGACTCGGTCTTCATGCTAATGTGGCGCTATCGTTTCTTTTATGCCAACTTGCCCGATATTCTTCGCCGCGATGCCCAGCTGCAGCATAAGTACCTGGCCGCGCAGGAAGGGCTGCAGCAAAACATCATGGCAATGATGAACAGCTTCAAGAGCAGCGGCCTGCTCGATCTGGATGGCGGCGAGCTGGAAGGGTTGGCCAGTACCCTCAAGTTGGTGGCATCAAGCTGGATTTTCTACCAGAGCGCGCAGACCCCGGGTGCCACGATCACCAAGGCGGTGATCTACCAAGGGGTGTTGCAGATGCTGGCGATTGTCCGCCCTTTGACCACGCCCGAGGGACGTGAGCGGGTCCGCCAGCTCGAGGCGCACTACTGCTCGCAGGTGGAAAAGGATATTTAGTCGTCAGTTTTGGCTGGGGGCGCAGGGTATAGGCTGGACAGCCTGACCAGCGTGATGCCGTACTTGTCGGCTATAGCTGGAAGCTGTCGCTCGAGCGCGCTCAGCGTCACCGGGTAAGGATGGCCGATGGCCACCGCGTAGCCCTGGCTCTGTGCCTTGCGGGCCGCCAGCCTGAGCTGGTGGCTGATGAAGTCAGTCGTTCGCTGGTGGTCAAGGAATACGTGGCGGCGCAGGGCCGGTACATGGTATTGCACGGCAATGGCCTCAGCCACTGACTGTGCTGAGGTCCGGCTGTCGAGGAAGGCTAGCTGCTGTTCTGCCAGCGTTTCCATTACCCAGATCATCGCCTGCCTGTCTTGGGTCAGGGCACTGCCCATGTGGTTGTTGATGGCAAAGGCCCCGGGCAGCTGTGTCAGGGCTCGCTTGAGAGCCAGCTGGAGTTCGCCTTTGCCCATTGTTTTGGTGAGGGTGGTATGTTCCAGCGGGGCTTTTCGGCTGGGTTCCATTGGCATATGCAGCAATATGTCTCGGTGTTGTTGCCGGGCCTGTTGGTGGATGGCATGGGCGTAGGGGGTGTCGGGCAGAATCGAAACCCCTATTTCAGGGGGCAGTGCGGCGAGCTGTGGCGGGAGTGGCTGATAGCCGAGATCGTCGATGATAATGGCGAGTTGTGCCGCGAAGGCCGGGAGTGCCGCTATTATTGCCAGCACCCCTCCGATTCCCCATCCTAGGGCTTTGTTTCGTAGTGCTTTCATCCGTGTTGGGCTTAGTCCTTGTTGAGCGGCTAGCGGATCAGCCACTGGCGCGGGTTGGACGGGTTGCCCTTGCGGCGTATTTCGAAGTAGAGTGCCGTCTGCTCCTGGCCACCACTGTCGCCAACCAGGGCGATGGCTTCACTGCCCTGGACGGTATCCCCGACCTTCTTGAGCAGGGTCTGGTTGTAACCGTAGAAGCTCATGTCTCCCTTGCCGTGGTCGATGACCAGCAGCAGGCCGTAGCCGCGCAGCCAGTCGGCGAAGACCACTTTGCCCGGATAGATAGCCTTGACCTGGCTACCCTGGGTCTGGCCGATCACCATCCCTTTCCAGTGCAATTCGCCTTGCAGGCTAGAGCCGTAATTATGGATAACCCGGCCTTTCACCGGCCACGGCAGCTTGCCTTTGTGGCGGGCGAGGCCGTCCATCGGGACTCGGCGCGCCGCTTCGGCAGCGGCTTTGGCTCGGGCTATTTCTTTGACCAGCCGTTGTTCGTTGGATTTCAGCTCACCGAGGTAGCGGTTGTCGCTACGTACTTGTTGCTTGAGGGTGCGAACGGTCTTCTGGCGCTGCTTGCGCTCTGCCTCTAAGCTCTTTTGGTGCTGCTTGAGGCTGGCGAGTAGGGCGGTCTGTTCGGCTTGCTGCTCGCGGAGCTGGTGTTGCTTGAGCTGGAGCTCGGTGGCGGTGGCCGTCAGTTCGTCCAGTGCCCGGCTACGGGCTTGGCTGAGGCGCTCGGCATAAACGGTAAAACGGTCAAGGCGGTTTTGGTCTTGGCCGCTTAGGATCAGAGCCAGCTGGCTGTGCCGCCCTTGTCGATACTGGGTATTGAGCAATTCGCCGAGCAGTTCGCGTTGGCCGAGCTGTTGCTGCTCCAAGGTGGCGAGCTGTTGCTTGAGTGTTCGGATCGAGTTTGTCAGCTCTTGCTGGCGTTGTTCGGCCCGGTGGATCTTGCGCGCTGTGTCTGCAATGCCGGTCTCCTGTTTCTTCAGGGTTTTCTGGAGACTGTCTATTTTCTTCTGGGTGGCATTGAGTTGGCTTTGTTGGCGGGTGATTTCCTGTTTGACGCCGTCAAGCTGGCCCTGATCGGCCCAGCTGGTAGGGGCGGCAAATGCCAGGCATAGCAAAGCGCCAGTGCACAGGGCACTGGCGCGGAGCTTATTGTATAGGTGTGTGATCTTCTCCCGCATGGGGATGATTATTTCAGATCAAACAGCACCTGACCAGTCATCTCTGCAGGGATTTCCAGATCAGAGAGAGCCAGCATAGTCGGAGCAAGGTCAGACAGCTTGCCGCCTTCTTTCAGGGTCAGCGACTTGTTGCCAACGTAAACCAGTGGAACCGGTAGGTTGGTGTGGGCAGTGTGGATGCCGCCTGTCTCTGGGTTCACCATCATCTCGGCGTTGCCGTGGTCAGCGGTGATCAGAAGCTGGCCGTCCATCTCGCGGATTGCCTCAACAACGCGGCCGATGCAGCTGTCAACGGCTTCACAGGCTTTCACTGCAGCATCGTAGACGCCGGTGTGGCCAACCATGTCGCCGTTCGGGTAGTTACAGATAATGGTATCGAACTCACCGCTCTTGATTGCCGCGACCAGCTTGTCGGTCAGTTCAGGGGCGCTCATTTCTGGCTGCAGGTCGTATGTAGCCACTTTAGGAGAGGCAACTAGCTGGCGAGATTCGCCGTCGAACTCGTCTTCAACACCGCCGTTGAAGAAGAAGGTCACGTGGGCGTATTTCTCAGTTTCGGAGATGCGAAGCTGCTTCTTGCCTTTCTTAGATAGCCACTCGCCTAGCGTGTTCACCAAATCCGCTGGTGGGTAGGCAATAGGCATGTTGATGTCGGCAGCGTACTGGGTCAGCATCACTACGTCAGCAAGCGCTGGGAACTGAGCACGCTCGAAACCTGCGAAGTCCACCTCGAAGGCACGGGTGATCTGGCGGGCACGGTCGGCACGGTAGTTCATGAAGATCACGCTGTCGCCATCTTCCATTGCTGCGCTTAGCTGGCCTTCGGCACGGATCTCAGTTGCCTTGACGAACTCGTCGTTCTCGTCACGGGCGTAGGCAGCCTCAAGGCCTTCCACAGCAGATGCCGCGCAGAATTCTGCTTTGGCTGCTGTCAGTAGGTTGTAGGCAACTTCAACGCGGTCCCAGTTGTTGTCACGGTCCATCGCGTAGTAGCGGCCAACCAGTGATGCGATGCGGCCGGTGCCTAGTTTGGCGAATAGGGCATCGAAGCGCTCAAGAGAGGCTTTCGCGCTGCGTGGTGGTGTGTCACGGCCGTCAAGGAAGCAGTGCAGGTACACTTTCTTCGCGCCGCGCTGAACAGCCATTTCTACCGCTGCAGCAATGTGGTCTTCGTGGCTGTGCACGCCGCCTGGCGACATCAGGCCCATCAGGTGAACGGCTTTGCCAGCGTTCACGGCTTTGTCGATTGCGCCTGTCAGAGCTGGGTTTTCGAAGAAGTCGCCGTCAGAAATTGACTTGGTGATACGGGTTAGGTCTTGGTAAACGATACGGCCTGCACCAATGTTAGTGTGGCCAACCTCAGAGTTACCCATCTGTCCTTCTGGCAGGCCAACATCCATACCTGATGCAGAAATCAGGGTATGTGCTTCGTTTGCCATCAAACCGTCAATAACGGGTGTGTTGGCATTTGCAATAGCGTTGTTGGCGTTGTCTTGGCGGTAACCCCAGCCATCAAGGATAACCAAAGCCAGTGGCTTCTTAGCAGACATATGCTGTCCCTCGTAAAGTTAAAAAACCTGAGTGTAATTTAGAACAATTACCTCAATCTCGACACCGATTGACTCAGGTAATTGATCGTTTACTGCGTAATTTTACTACACTTATCGGCACAAACCGCAGGTCAAGATCAAACAATGCTGTAAATGGATTGTTATCTTCCTACGGAAATATATTCCTTTCTGCCGTCGAGTGTAAGATCCGGAGCACAGTTTTTTTCACTTTTTCGTGTTGGAGGCAATGGGAGCCCGGTTGTTTATTCCTTGCTCGGAATGCTTGCCGTTCGAGTGAGCCGCCGCTCGGAATTCCAGTCGCCTGCTGTACAAGACGGCCAGTGAGGGTATACTCATGAGCCTCAATTTTGTGGAGTTAGGCCTCGGCAACAGTGGGCTGATCATTAGGAAGACAGAGCGAAAATCATGCAGCAATACATCGATTTTGTAACAAGTAACCCAATTCTATCCCTGATTTGGGTCGGCCTGGTTGTGGCCATCATCTCTTCAATCGTGAAACAGAAAACCGCGGGCTACAAGATTGTCGGCCCGAACGAGGCAACTGCCATGGTCAACCGCGAGGACGGCGTGTTCGTTGACATCCGCAGCCGCGACGAATACCGCAATGGCCATATTGCCGGAGCACTTCACATTTTGCCTAGCCAAATCAAAGAACAGAACTACGGCGAACTTGAAAAGCACAAAGATGCCCCAATCATCGTAGTATGCAAGACAGGTCAGACTGCGCAAGAAAGTGCCGACCTGTTGCACAAGGCGGGTTTCAGCAATGTGAACCTGCTTAAAGATGGCCTGATTTCCTGGAATGAAGCGAACCTACCATTGGTGCGCAGCCAGTCGGGCAAAGGCAAGAAGTAAACAACGAGGGCGGGGCGACGGTCGCCTCTCCCTGCGTATTGATTTTGTGCAGTTGTGATCAAACGTATCATGGTTGCGGTATTGATAGACCCACGCTGTGGGTAGAGAGAAAAGGACTCAAAGATGGCTGAAGCAGCAAACAACGAAGCACAACAGAACTTCCAAATCCAGCGTATTTTCCTAAAAGACGTCTCTTTCGAAGCGCCAAACTCACCTCAGATGTTCCAGCAGGAATGGAACCCAGATGTGAACCTTGACCTTGACACTCAGAGCCGTGAGCTTGGTGAAGGCGTATACGAAGTGGTACTTCGTCTGACTGTGACTGTGAAGAACGCAGAAGACACTGCATTCCTTTGTGAAGTACAGCAGGGCGGTATTTTCTCTGCGACAGGTATGGAAGCGCCTCAGCTAGCCCATTGCCTAGGTGCATTCTGCCCTAACATCCTGTTCCCATATGCGCGCGAAACAATCTCTAGCCTAGTGGTTAAAGGTACGTTCCCGCAATTGAACCTGGCACCAGTTAACTTTGATGCCCTGTTCATGAACTACCTGCAGAACCAAGCGCAGGCAAACGAAGAAAACACTGAAGCTTAATTGGTGATAGCTATGACCCCAGGCAACGAACAAGCCGTATCTATGACCGTGCTAGGCGCGGGTTCCTACGGCACCTCTCTGGCCATTTCTCTTGCTCGCAACGGGGCCAATGTGGTTCTGTGGGGGCATGAGCCTGAGCACATCGCTCAGCTGGAAATCGATCGTGCCAACGAGGCGTTCTTGCCAGGGGTTTCGTTCCCCGAGTCGTTGATTGTCACGGCGGATCTCGAAGCGGCGGTAACGGCCAGCCGAGATCTGTTGGTGGTGGTGCCAAGCCATGTTTTTGGTGCGGTACTGGCCAATGTGAAGCCCTTCCTGCGTGATGATTCGCGCGTGTGCTGGGCGACCAAAGGGCTGGAGCCGGAAACCGGCCGCCTGCTCAAGGACGTAGCCGTTGAGGTGTTGGGCGATAGCGTGCCGCTGGCGGTTCTGTCAGGCCCGACATTTGCCAAAGAGTTGGCGGCGGGTATGCCGACCGCGATTGCGGTGGCGTCTCCCGACCCGTCCTTTGTCAGCGACCTGCAGGAGAAAATCCACTGCAGCAAGACGTTCCGCGTCTACAGCAACAGTGATTTTATCGGGATGCAGCTTGGCGGTGCGGTCAAGAACGTGATCGCCATCGGCGCCGGTATGTCTGACGGGATCGGCTTCGGGGCCAATGCGCGCACCGCGCTGATCACCCGTGGCCTTGCCGAGATGTGCCGCCTTGGTGCCGCGCTAGGCGCCCAGCCGGAAACCTTCATGGGGATGGCTGGCCTGGGGGATCTTGTCCTGACTTGTACCGACAACCAGTCGCGCAACCGCCGTTTTGGCTTGGCCTTGGGCCAAGGCAAGGACGTCGATACCGCACAGCATGAAATCGGTCAGGTGGTCGAGGGCTACCGCAATACCCGTGAAGTGTGGGTACTGGCCCAGCGGGTCGGGGTCGAAATGCCAATTACCGAGCAGATCTATCAGGTGCTTTATCAGGGCAAAGACGCCCGTGAAGCCGCCAAGGATCTGCTGGCCCGTGAGAAGAAAGACGAGTAATCGCCGTTTTTTGAACGAGCCAGTCCAAGCGTAAGTTGACAGCGCAGGCTAATAGCCTGCGTTGTTTTTTTTTGAGGTCGCGTTAAAGTTATAGCAGGCCCGAAAACAAGTACAAGATCGAGGATGTCGTGAGGGAATGTCAACAATATGCCGTTTGGCAGGCGATTAAGCAGGAAGCGCGCGAGCAATCAGAGCAGGAGCCGATGCTGGCGAGCTTTTACCATGCCACCATCATCAAGCACGATAACCTGGCTGCGGCGCTGAGTTATATCTTGGCCAACAAGCTGGCAACGCCGTCGATGCCGGCGATGGCGGTGCGCGAGGTGATCGAAGAAGCTTTTGCGGCAGATTGCTATATTACCGAGTCGGCAGCCTGTGATATCCGTGCCGTGGTAGAACGTGACCCGGCGGTGGAGATGTTTTCAATCCCGCTGCTGTACCTGAAGGGGTTCCATGCCCTGCAGGGCTACCGGGTAGCCAACTGGCTGTGGAAGCAGAAGCGGGTGGCGTTGGCGGTATACCTGCAGAACCAGATTTCGGTTGCCTGTCAGGTTGATGTGCACCCGGCGGCGAAGATTGGTCAGGGGATCATGTTCGACCATGCTACCGGTATCGTGATTGGCGAGACGGCCGTTATCGAAAACGATGTTTCTATTTTGCAGGACGTGACCCTGGGCGGTACCGGTAAGGAAGGGGGCGATCGTCACCCTAAGATCCGCGAGGGCGTGATGATTGGGGCCGGCGCTAAGATCCTCGGCAATATCGAGGTCGGCGAAGGGGCCAAGATCGGCTCATGTTCGGTGGTGCTGAATCCGGTTCCGCCGCACACCACCGTCGCTGGCGTGCCCGCCAAAATTGTCGGTCGCCCGAGCAGCGAAAAGCCATCGATGGATATGGATCAGCAGTTCAATGGCACCAGCCAGACGTTCACGGCCGGTGACGGTATCTGACGGTGTTTGCCCTGGTGTCGGGGCGCAGACAAAAAAGCGAGAGCCTGCTGCTCTCGCTTTTTTATTGGCCGCTATTTATACCGCGCCCTTGAAGCCGAGTTGTCGCCACGCCTCGTAGCCGATGATGGCGGCGGCATTGGACAGGTTCAGGCTGCGGCTGTCCGGGTGCATCGGGATCCGCAGACGCTGCTCCAACGGCAGGCTCGCGATGAAGTCGGCAGGCAGGCCGCGGGTCTCCGGGCCGAACAGCAGGATATCGCCCTCGCGGAATTCGGCGTTGGTGTGGAAGTTGGTGGTCTTGGTGGTGCAGGCAAACAGGCGGCGGTCGCCTACGTGCTCGAGGAAGGCGGCAAAATTGGCATGGCGGTAGACGTGGGCGAGATCATGGTAGTCCAGGCCGGCACGGCGTAGCTTTTTCTCTTCCAGATCAAAACCCAGCGGTTCAATCAGGTGCAGGTTAGCGCCGCAATTGGCACACAGGCGGATAATGTTGCCGGTGTTGGGGGCGATCTCCGGCTCGTAAAGGGCAATATCAAACATGAGGGGGCTTTCCGTTATATCGATGGGCTCATTGTATACCCAAGCTACCTCAATATGCTCGTTTCAGCGTAAATGTATTGGCCGCTCATCACGGCGCTTGTCCTGAAACTCGCTGGAACGGGTAACGGGCGGGCAGCCCGTTACCTGCTGTTTAAGGCGATCAGATCAGTGGCAGCGTCATGGTAATTCTGAGGCCCCCGAGCGGGCTGCGGCTGGCGTTGATCGTCCCGCTGTGCTGGCGGACGGCACTTTCGGTAATGGCCAGCCCGAGCCCGGTTCCGCCGCTGCTGCGGTCTCGGGCGGTCGACACCCGGTAGAAGGGGCGGAAAATGGCCTCCAGCTCGGAATCCGGTACCCCGTCGCCGTTGTCATCGATGGTGATGCAAAGCTGCTTGCCGGTGTTGTCAAATGCCACTTCGACCCGGTCGTGGCCATATTTGATTGCGTTGCGGACGACGTTCTCCAACGCGCTGATCAGCAAGTTGGGGTTGCCGTGGATCGGCCAGGCTGCCAGCGGGGTGTAGGAGAGTTTCTTGCCGCACTGCTCCGCTTCGAACTTGGCATCCTCGAGCATATCGAACCACAGGGTTTGGGCGTCGCTGCTCTCGCGGTGCTCATGGCTGTTAACCTGCATCCGCGAGAGTTCCAGCAGCTCGCTGATCATCTGCTCCAGTCGCTCGGCCTCGGTGTCTATCCTGCTCAGCTCCTTGCTTTGCCCCTGCTTGCGCTGGGCCAGTGCGGTGGCCATCCTCAGCCGGGTCAGTGGCGAGCGTAGCTCGTGGGAGATATCAGACAACAGTCGCTGTTGGCCGCCGATCATCTGGTTGATGGCCTCTACCATCTGGTTGAAGCTGGCCCCGGCCTGACGGAATTCGCTCGGCCCCGATTCTAGTTTTGGGTCTACCTCGAACTCTCCGCGGGCGACGCGCTCAGCCGCTGCCTGCAAGCGCCGGGCGGGCAGGGTAACGACCCAGGCCAGCCACAAAAGCAGGGGGGTGCTGACCAGCATGGTTACCAGCAGCAACTGGAACGGCTTGTCGAGGATCTGGATAAAGAATGGTGGAGGCTCGCGCCAGAACCGCGCCACATACATCAGCAGCTGCTGGTCTTGGAGTTGGACCGCGAATGGGCCGGCCATCATCCAGCGGCCGTAGAGTTTCTGCTTGGGCGAAGCTGGCGAGTCGGCCATGGTGATGAAGTTGCGCAGCGCCTTGTTACGTCCCTGCGGGGAGAGCACCTCGCCATCGGTCGTGGTGAAGTAGAGCTGGTGGCCGCGGTGGCGGTCGTGCTCGGTAAAGCGCTTCAGCCGCGTTCTTAGGCTGCCGTCAGCATGATCGATCTTCTCGGCGATCTCCTGGGCTGATTCGGTGAGGCGCTTGAGCTGCGGTTCGGGGATGGTGTGCTGGGTGCGCGGGTCGAGTACCGGCAGCACGAGCAGGGTCACCACCACAATCAGCAGGGTCAGCCAGAAAATGGCAAAGATCCGGCCATAGAGGCTCGAGACGCGGGGCAGTTTCATCAGGCGTCCTCGACCAGCAGGTAGCCCTTGCCGCGCAGCGTCTTGATCCACGCCTTGCCGTCATCGCGTACCGGGAGTTTTTTGCGAAGGTTGGAAACATGCATGTCGATCGCTCGGTCGAATGGGGCCAGCCGCTTGCCGAGCACCTCGAGGCTAAGGTCTTGCTTGGAGATGATTTTCCCGGGGTGCTGGATGAAATAGCTCAGCAGTGCCAGCTCGGTGCCGGTCATGTCGACCTGGGTGCCGTTGCAGAGCACCTCCTGGCGGCCGGGAAAGATTTCTATCGCTTGGTAGCGAAGGCAGTCAGGGCCGCTCTTGGGCTGGCTGGCCTGTTGGGTCCGGCGCAGGATCGCCCGCATCCGGGCAAGCAACTCGCGATCGCTAAAGGGTTTCGGCAGGTAGTCGTCGGCACCGAGCTCAAGGCCGAGTACCCGGTCGATCTCCTCGCCCTTGGCGGTCAGCATCAGGACCGGGGTCGCGTGGGCTTCGCGCAGGCGGCGCAGCATCTCGGTCCCGTTCATGACTGGCATCATGACGTCGAGCAGCACCAGATCGATGGTGTCGTCGAGTCTTTCTAGCCCCTGCTCGCCGTTATTGGCTTCGATGACGTCGAAACCTTCCATTTCTAGAATGTCGGTCAGTAGCGATGTCAGCTCGGTGTCGTCGTCGACCAGTAGGATTTTGGCCATGATCATTTCCCTTATATATCTGCTATACCGTTAGTATCCTCAATCTTGGTCGGGCAAGCCAAGCAAAACCCGATGGGCTTTACGCAGCTTTACGTTTGGCAGACAGCCCTTTACTTTGCATCGGGTAAGCTATGTTTCCATAGACATAGCGCCGCAAGGCAAACTGGAGATGAATATTATGGCAACACTGAAGAAGACATTGGCATTGGTTATCGCCCTTCCTTTGGCTCTGGGCTCGGCATCGGCACTGGCTTACGGTGGTGGCAAGCATCACGGTGGTCATGGCGGCAAGGGTGCATGCGGTATGCACGACGGCAAGCAGATGTTCCGCCAGCTTGATTTGAGCGCTGAGCAGAAGAGCCAGCTTCAGGAGATGCGCAAGGCCAACCGCGAGGCGATGAAGAGCGAGTGGGCCAAGCATCACGGCGAGATGAGGGCGAATCACCAGCAGATGCAGAAGCTGGTTCTGGCCGACAACTTTGACGAGGCGGCGGTCCGCTCGCTCGCTGAGAAGATGACTGAGCAGCAGGTCGAGCGTCGTGTCGAGATGCTCAAGCATCGCCATGACATGCTTAATGTGCTGACTGCGGACCAGAAAGCCAAGTACCAGCAACTACAGGCTGAGCGGATGGAAAAGTGTGAAGCGCGTATTGCTGATAAGGAAAAATAACCGTAACGGGATAATAGATATGTAAAAAGCTGCCTCGGGCAGCTTTTTACATTTGCGTGCTAGATAACATTTTTTTCCGACTAAGGCCGAGAAAAACGCCGGAATGGTCATTATTTTGTTATTAATTTTCATCGCAAAACAGCTATACTGCGGCATATTGTTCAGTTCAGTGCCGAATTAACAGTGTGATTATCAAGGATGAGCTTCATATCACCCGAGCTTCTCACCCTCATCGGCAACACTGGTGGCTACGGGCGCAGGATATATACTGGTTAGAGAGACTCGACCGGTGGCGCTGCCTGGTAATCAGTCGTGAATGATCTTTCCACGATGGCAGGGCGTGCCGAAATCAGGCATTTTGCCCAAGTTGCAACCTATCGTGATGTGAATCAACAAATTTTTTTATCAAAATTGTAATACTCCTACATTAGTAGGAAAATTACAGTTTACACGAGTGCAGCGATTTGGCTGCAGTGCCGAGCGGGGAACCTTGGCGCCTCGTGCCGGATTTGAATTTTCAATTCCCAAAGTCAGAGGGTAACCATGATTAAGAAGATTGGTGTATTGACCAGTGGTGGTGACGCACCGGGTATGAACGCGGCTGTTCGCGGTGTAGTTCGCGCTGCGCTGTCAGAAGGCGTGGAAGTGTATGGTGTATATGACGGCTATCAGGGCCTGCACCAGAACCGTATCGAAAAACTGAATCGCCAGAGCGTGTCTGATGTGATCAACAAGGGCGGTACGTTCTTGGGTTCTGCTCGTTTCCCTGAATTCCGGGACGAGAAGGTTCGCCAGCAGGCGATCGAAAACCTGAAGATCCACGGTATCGACGCCTTGGTTGTGATCGGCGGTGACGGCTCATACATGGGTGCGAAGAAGCTGACCGAGATGGGCTACCCATGTATCGGCCTGCCTGGCACTATCGACAACGACGTAGCGGGCACCGATTACACTATCGGTTACCTGACGGCACTGAACACGGTTATCGATGCGATTGACCGCCTGCGTGATACTTCGTCGTCTCACCAGCGTATCTCTATCGTAGAGGTAATGGGCCGCCACTGTGGCGACCTTACCCTGATGTCTGCGATTGCAGGCGGCTGTGAGTACATCATCACTCCGGAAACTGGCCTGAACAAAGAGAACCTGTTGGCGAAAGTCAAAGAAGGTATCTACAAGGGCAAGAAGCACGCAATCATCGCCATCACTGAGCTGATGACGGATGTTAACGAGTTGGCTAAGTACATCGAAGACGAAACTGGCCGCGAGACTCGTGCAACGGTACTGGGTCACATCCAGCGTGGCGGTCAGCCAACTGCGTTTGACCGTATCCTGGCATCTCGCATGGGTGCTTACGCGGTTGACCTTCTGCTAGAAGGCCACGGTGGCCGTTGTGTTGGTATCCAGAATGAGAAGCTGGTTCACCACGACATCATCGATGCTATCGAGAACATGAAGCGCCCAGTTCGTACAGACCTGTACAAACTGGCTGATAAGCTGTTCTAATTTCGGTTTTCCGAGATGCAAAAACCGGCCTTCGGGGCCGGTTTTTTTATGGTTGCGGTTTGCCGCCGCTGGCTGCTCGGATCAAAAAAGCCACCCGGAGGTGGCTTTTTTCACGGCAAGGGAGGAAGAATTACTTCTTCGCTTCCGCTGCTGCTTTAGCAATCGCTGCAAAGCTTGCTGCGTCTAGTGCTGCACCGCCAACTAGCGCGCCGTCGATGTCAGGCTGTGCGAAGTAAGCTGCTGCGTTTTCAGGCTTCACTGAACCGCCGTACTGGATAACAACGTTCTTCGCCACTTCTTCGCTCTTCTGTGCGATGTGCGCGCGGATTTCTGCGTGGATACGCTGTGCGTCGTCAGCTGTCGCTGCCTTGCCAGTACCGATCGCCCAGATTGGTTCGTAAGCGATGATTGCACCGTTAAGCGCTTCAACGCCCTGGGTGTTGATCACTGCGTCGATTTGGCGTGCACATACTGCAACAGTTTCGCCAGCTTCGTTCTGAGCTTCAGACTCACCGATACATAGTACAGGAGTTAGGCCGTGCTCTTTTAGGAATGCGAATTTCTTAGCAACGAACTCGTCTGATTCGTTGTGGTATTCACGGCGCTCAGAGTGGCCGATGATGATGTGGCTTGCACCGAAGTCTTTTAGCATCTCAGGAGAGATATCGCCGGTGAATGCGCCGCTGGCGTTGATGTCAACGTTCTGTGCACCAAGGATGATTTTGCTTTCCGCTTTACCGATTAGCTGCTCAGCCAGGTCAAGGTACATTGCTGGTGGTGCAATAGCGACGTCTACACCTTCTACACCTTTCAGTTCAGCATCCAGGCCCTTAATTAGGTTAGATACCATTTCCTTGCTGCCGTTTAGCTTCCAGTTACCCATAACCACAGGATGGCGCATAGCTTTTCTCCAAATCAATTTGATGTAAATAAACTAATACTGATTAGCGTAGTGAACCACTGCCGGCATATGGCCGCAGCTGGCACTAGGCTAATGAGTATCGGTCAACTACCGCTTGCCGTGCAATAAAAACTAACCCCGGACCCGCCGTTGCAGTGTGCGAACACTATAGCAGTTCGGCGATTTATTTTACTGTCCGAAATCATTTCTGTGCTTGGTTGTACCTTTTTCCCTGTCAAAAGTGAACCGCTGCGCGGAATTTTTTTTCGGTTTGGTGTAATTGCTGTCTCGGTACGGGGGCAAAGACAGTGATCAATGATGGAAATATCGCCACCCGGCTTGGTGTCCGGCCGCCGGTTTGGTTATGGTGGACAGAAAGGCAGCGACATAGGGTGTTGCTGGCAATACACAAGGAAGAACAAGGAATGCCTAACCTCGTAATGGAATATGCCGAACCCGTGGTCGAGCGGGTTAATATCCCCGGTTTGCTCGATGATCTTCATACCCTGCTGCTGGAGTGCGGGATCTTCGAGCCGGGAACGGTCAAGTCGCGCAGCTACTGCTGTCAAAACTGGTTGGTGGGCAAGCAGCGCGATCTCGATACCTTCATCCATATCGAACTTAGCATGCTCTCCGGCCGCAGCGGCGAAGTGAAGCGCGAACTGTCACGTGCCCTGATGACGGTGCTCGAAGGCCATGCTGCCAGCATCAGCAGCCTGACCATCAATATCCGGGATATGGATCAGGACTGCTTTCTCAAAGTGTTGAATTAGCTATCCGGCTCGGGGCGTCGGAAAGGACGGATCTCTGCCGTTTGATCGGACAGGGTTTCCGGCGCGTTCAGGGCTTGAGCCAGCCGGCGGAGTTGCTGTTGGAGCTCTGCCATCAGCAGGATGTTGGTATGGTTAGGGTTTTTGCCATAGCCTATGACATGGTTGATATGGCTGAGCTGGGCCCGCAGCCGGGGCTGCATTTCCTTGCTGGCCTGACTGATGATCTCCTCGCTCATCGAGAGGCGCAATGCCTCCAGCTGATCGGGGTCGTTTTCGGCCATCGCCTTGAGCTCATCGAACGGGGGTAGCGTCTGCATATGCTGTTCTCCCTGCATAGTGCCAGCCTTGGCGGTTGGCGTATTGTTCCTGCCTGATTTTTCTTCGAGCTATCCAATAACATTAGCAGCCGGCGGGAAAGAGTGGTGGGCGGGGTTTGAGATTGGGGCGAAAAAAAGCCCGCCGGATTTTCTCGGGCGGGCAGGATGGCTGCGAGGCAGCTCGCGGTGCGATCACCAGTAGTGCTCGGTGGTGATCTGGCCGGGTTTGCGGCGGAGGTTCTTGCTGAAACCGCGTGCCTCGAGGGCGGCCTTGGTATCTCTGACCATGGCCGGGTTACCGCACAGCATGACTTGGCTGTGGGCCGGGTCGAGCGTGATGCCGACATGGCGCTCGAGCATCCCGTCGGCAATGGCTTGGGGGATGCGTCCCGGCAGCGTCAACGGCGCAGGCTCACGGCTGACGAATGGCTGGACGATGAGTTGGTCCGGATGGCGCTGTTGCAGTTCGGTGATTTCGGCCTGGTAGCTGAGATCGGCGGCAAAGCGAACGGCATGGGTCAGGACGACCTTGCGGAAACGGCGCCAGACTTCTGGCTCGCGCAGCATCGACAGGTACGGGCCGATGGCGGTACCGGTGGCCAGCAGCCACAGGTGCTCACCTTCGGGAACCTCATCGAGGGTGAAGAAGCCGTTGGCCCGCGCCGAGATAAAGACGCTATCGCCTTCCTCCAGCCGATGCAGGCGGGGCGAGAGCAGGCCGTCGGCAACGCGGGTGGCATAGATTTCGATTTGCGATGACGAGGGAGGATTGACAAACGAATAGGCCCGCTGGACCAGCTTGCCGTCAATCTCAAGCCCCAGTTTGGTAAACTGGCCGGCCTTGAATGGTTCGATGTTGGCTTCAAGAACCAAGCTGAATAGATCTTGGTTCCAGTGGCGGTTGGTGATCACCCGTGCGGGAATCCAGTCAGCCATAATCATCTCCTCGTTATCGTTTTATTATTCGATACGCACAGCGCCTCTCTCCGGCAATGATGTGTTCGTCGCGATCGATCTGATAGCCATCACCGAGCAGGCGGCGGAAAACCGCCAGCTCTGATTGGCACAGGGAAGGGCAGCGCGTCGCTGCATGGCAGATAGGGCAGTGGTTCTCGACCAGCAGGAACTGCTCGCCGTCTTGGTGGAGCTCGGCCATATAGCCTTCTTGTTCCCTGAGTGTAGCTAGGATTTGCAGCTTTTCGTGTATCGTATCTGCGCCAGCCAGTTGGGTTTGGTAGTGGCCGAATGCCTGCTGCTCGCGTCGGTCGATGACCTGCCCGAGCCCCTCCTTGCCGAACAGGGTCTCGACAGAGTCTAGCATCTGGACGATGAGATCGCCGTGGCGGTCGGCAAAGCGGCGGTGGCCGAGATCGGTCAGGTGCCAGTGGCGGGTGGGGCGGCCGACCTTGACCTTGACGTCTTCGAAGCGGACTAGCCCCTCTTCTTCCAGCCCTTGCAGGTGCAGGCGGACGCCCATGGTAGTGAGCTTGAACTCCTCGGCCAGCTGTTTGGCGGTGGCCGGGCCTTCGCGCTTCATGCGGTATAGTATTCGGTCGACTGTCTTCATGGCTGCCTACATCTATTGCGTTAGTTAATTATGTAGCCAGCCTGCTAAATAAAGCAACTACTTTACAAAGTGGCGGGAGTTGCCTGGCAAAAAAAACGCACCCGGCAGGGTGCGTTTGTCTATCCCAAGAGCCGATTATGGCTGTTACAGGATATGGCACTTGATGGCGTCATCCTTGCGGTCGAGGTAGTGGGTCGACTTGATGCGGCGGATAGTGCGGCACTTGCCGCGGATCAACAAGGTTTCGGTGGTGGCGATGTTGCCCTGACGGTGGATGCCGTCGAGCAGGTCGCCCTTGGTAATGCCGGTACCGGCGAAGATCACGTTGTCGCTCTTGGCCATGTCTTCCATGCGCAGCACGGTGTTGGGCTCGATGCCCATTTCGCGGCAGCGGTCAATTTCCAGCTGGCCGTGGGCGCGGTTGGCCTCGGTATCCCCTTTGACCTCGTGGCGCGGCAGCAGGCGGCCGTGCATATCGCCACCCAGTGCGCGGATGGCGGCGGCAGAGACTACGCCTTCCGGCGCGCCGCCGATGCAGTACATGATGTCCACTTCGCTGTCTGGCATGCAGGTCAGGATCGAAGCCGCGACATCGCCGTCCGGCACCGCGTAGACCCGGATGCCCATGCCTTGCATCTCGGCGATGATGGCATCATGGCGTGGTTTTGCCAAAGTGATGACGACCAGCTCGCAGAGCGGTTTGCCGAGGGCTTCGGCGATGGCGTGAAGGTTGTCGGCCAGCGGTTTGTTGAGGTCGATAACGTCTTTGGCGGCTGGGCCTACGACCAGTTTCTCCATGTACATATCAGGTGCTTTCAGGAACGAGCCTTTCTCGCCGGCAGCCAAGACGGCCAGGGCGTTGTTCTGGCCCATAGCGGTCATTCGGGTTCCTTCGATTGGATCGACAGCGATGTCCACGGCATCACCGCCAGTACCGACTTTCTCACCGATATAGAGCATCGGTGCTTCGTCGATTTCGCCTTCGCCAATGACGATTTCGCCCTCGATTTCCGTTTGGTTCAGCAGGGTACGCATAACTTCCACGGCTGCGCCGTCAGCTGCGTTCTTGTCGCCACGGCCGAGCCACTTGTAGCCTGCCAGTGCTGCGCCTTCCGTGACACGGGAAAATGCCATTGCCAAATCGCGTTTCATGGTTACTCCAGAAATAGAAATCAGTGAGCTGAAAAAATCTGGCGCGATTCTACCACAGCTTGAGTGGAAACGTTTGCGTTAGCGCAAAAATCCTTATTTCCCGGTAGTTCTTAGCGATTTGTGCGTGCACAAATAAAAAAGGCCTGCGAATGCAGGCCTTGTCACCGTTAGGGGCGAGATCAGATGTCGTCTTCGATAGCCCAGCCCTTGGCGCATTCAACCGCGCGCTTCCAGCCGTTATAGCGGCGGTTGCGCTTCTGGTCATCGGCACATGGGATGAACTTGCGATCCAGCTCGGCCTTGTCCTTGAGGTCGTCAATGCTGTCCCAGAACCCGACAGCCAAGCCCGCGAGGTAGGCGGCACCCAGTGCCGTTACCTCGGTTACCACTGGGCGGTGGACCTCGGTATCCAGAACATCAGACTGGAACTGCATCAGGAAGTTATTAGCCACTGCACCGCCGTCGACGCGCAGGGTATCCAGCTTGATCTGGGAGTCAGCCTGCATAGCATCAAGTACGTCGCGGGTCTGGTAGGCCACGCTCTCCAGTGTCGCACGGATGATATGGTTGGAGTTGACGCCGCGGGTCAGGCCGACGATGGCACCACGCGCATATGGGTCCCAATACGGTGCGCCCAGGCCGGTAAAGGCTGGCACCACGTAGACGCCGTTGGCACTGCCGACCTTCTCAGCGAAGTACTCGGAGTCTTTGGCATCGTCAAGCAGCTTGACTTCGTCGCGTAGCCATTGGATGGATGCGCCACCCATAAATACCGCACCTTCCAGCGCGTAGGCAACATCGCCTTTAGGGCCGCAAGCCAGTGTGGTCAGTAGGCCATTGTGCGAGGTCACTTTCTCCTTGCCGGTGTTCATCAGCAAGAAGCAGCCTGTACCATAGGTATTCTTGGCCTGGCCTGCTTCGACACACATCTGGCCGAACAGGGCGGCCTGCTGGTCACCGGCAATACCAGAAATTGGAATACGGGTACCGCCTTTACCACCGATGTTGGTCTGGCCGTAGACTTCGGAAGACGCCTTGACTTCCGGCATCATAGATAGCGGGATATCCAAGGCTTTCAGTAGCTTCTCGTCCCATTGCAGGGTATTGATATTGAACACCATAGTGCGCGAGGCGTTGGTGTAGTCGGTAACGTGGACGCGGCCCTGGGTCATCTTCCAAATCAGCCAGGTATCGACAGTACCGAACAGCAGGTCGCCGGCCTCGGCTTCCTCGCGGGCGCCTTCGACGTTGTCGAGGATCCATTTGATTTTGGTTCCCGAGAAGTAAGGGTCGACCACCAAGCCAGTATTGTCGCGGATGTATTCTTCCAGCCCTTCGTTTTTAAGGCCTTCGCAGATATCCGCAGTACGGCGGCACTGCCAGACGATAGCGTTGTAAACCGGCTTGCCGGTCTTCTTGTTCCAGACGATGGTGGTTTCGCGCTGGTTGGTGATACCGATACCGGCAACTTGATCCGAGCGGATCCCTGCTTTGGCCAGTGCCTCAACCAATGTTGAGCTCTGGGTAGCATAAATTTCTAGAGGGTCGTGTTCAACCCACCCGGCTTTCGGGTAGATCTGGGTAAACTCACGCTGTGCCGAGCACACAATGTTGGCATTGTGATCAAGAATGACGGCGCGAGAACTGGTCGTGCCCTGATCGAGTGCAACAATGTATTTCTGCTCTGTAGTCATGGTGGTTTCCTCTCATTATCTTCTTATAAGGGTAGTAGAGTGTTCGTTGTTTCTTGCTGGCCGGGTCAGGCCCGGCCAGCTGTAGGGAATTGGTGTTGTTTATGCCTTGGCGGTATCGCTGTCAGCCGTGTTCTCACATTTGTTCGGCAGGGTGCAGCGGTTGCCCGGCAGGTAGACGCCGATCACTTTCGGGTAGAGCCAGCCACCGAACGCGGCACCGAAGATTGGGGCCAGGATAGGCACAATCATGTACGGGATGTCTTTGCCGCCAGTCAGGGCAATGTCACCCCAGCCAGCAAGGAAGGCAAAGAATTTCGGGCCGAAGTCACGGGCTGGGTTCATCGCGAAGCCGGTTAGTGGGCCAAGCGCACCACCGATGACGGCAATTAGGATACCGATAAGCAGCGGGCCCATCGCACCACGCGGCGCACCGTTCTTGTCATCGCCGATAGCGAGGATGGCAAACATCAGTACGGCGGTGATCACGAACTCCACCGCGAACGCGCCGGCAAAAGACAGGGCGGCATTCGGGTAGGTCGAGAAGATCCCTGCGGTTGCCAGGCTGGCTTCGCTGCCGCGGATGATGCTGTTGGCGGCTTCGTAATCGCTGAAAAGGTTACCGTAAAGGGTATAGATCAGGGCAGCGGTACAGAAGGCGCCAAGTACCTGAGCGGCAATGTATGGCAGGACCTTGCGTTTGTCGAAGCCGTGGAACAAGGCCAGGGCGATGGTCACGGCAGGGTTGATATGGGCACCTGATACACCGGCGGTACAGTAGATGGCAATCGCAACGCCAAGGCCCCACATGATACTGATTTCCCATTGGCCGAAATCAGCTCCTGTCAGTACCAGCGCGGCCACGCAACCTACGCCGAAGAAAATCAGTAATCCAGTGCCAATGAACTCGGCGAGACACTCGCCAAGCAAGGAATGTTGCTGTTGGGTAGTCATTGTTCAGTCCTTTTGTTTTATGTAGTAGGGGTATTGCTGTTATGGTTTTTATGCGGCTAATTTACTCGATATCACGCATAAGAAAATTGGATTGAATTGGAAATGTGCGTTCGAGCATAAAAATTTTTCTTATTTTGAGCGTTCGCGCAAACGGTTGCTGGCGGGCGGGAGAAATACCCTCTTGGGCAAAGAGGCGGAGATTAGAGATGGGGATTTATTGTGCTTGATTGTATATTTCTGTTTATAAAAGAAAAATCCGACCATGGGGGCCGGATGTGCCAGAAAGGCAAAATCTTGGAAAGATCCAAGAGAGATACGATCACAATAGAAATTAGCACGGTTGAAATGCATTAAAATTGAGTTTGATCGCGATTCTACTCATTTTTGGATCTATTTGATTTGTTTTTATGCACATTGGGCGCGTGCTAGACGTATGAGGCGAGCAACTTCTTGCAAGGGGCCCGATAGCCAGAGGTTGAGGATGCAAGATTTTTATCAAAATTGTTCATTTTTTCTCCATTTGCGACAAACCGTGGTATTTGTAGATGTCACGGCGTTGCCACCTCGCTAGAATAGGTAACAAATCAAAGTTGAATGTGCCTGTGCAAGGTTGCCTTAACGGTTAGGGCAAGCAGATAGGCTGAAGACAGGTGGACAATATGTCATTAGAAATCTTGGAAAAGCTGGAAGCCAAAGTACAAATGGCTGTTGATACAATTTCCCTGCTACAAATGGAAATTGAAGAACTAAAAGAAAACAACGATGCCTTGGCGGGTGAAGCTCAGGAACTGCGTACTGGCCGTGAAGCGCTAGAGCAGGAGAACAACAAGCTGCGCGAAGATCACCAAGCATGGCAAGAGCGCGTACGTATGCTGCTAGGTAAAATGGATCACGTCGAGTAATCCATCCCGCCTTGCGGATGAACAAAAAAACAGAGCCCGCCGGCTCTGTTTTTTTATGTCGCTTTAGTCGATGTCCAGCGGCTCGGGCGACAGGATCACCCCGGTGCTGTCGGCATAGAGATGGTCTTCCGGCAAGAAGGTCACCCCGCCGAAATTGACCGCGACGTCAATCTCACCGATACCCTGCTCGTCGGCCCCGACCGGGATCGACGCCATCGCCTGAATGCCGATATCAAGCTCGTCGAGTTCGTCGACATGGCGAACACAGCCATAGATGACCAGGCCTTCCCATTCATTGCTCGCGGCCAGTTGGGCCAGATCGGCATCCACCAGAGCGCGTCGCAGCGAGCCGCCGCCATCAATAAGCAGAACCCGGCCTGCGCCGTTTTCCTCGAGCACGGTGCGGATCAGGCCGCAGTCCTCGAAACACTTGATGGTGGTGATCTGGCCGCCGAACGAGTTACGGCCGCCATAAGAACTGAACATTGGCTCGACGACGTCGACTTGGTCGAGGTAGATGTCGCAGAGTTCTGACGTATTGTATTCCATAGGCGTGCTTCTTCTTCGCAGATGAATGGGCAACGGCCGCCGCGGTGGCGGCCATGCTTAACTTGTTGAAAGTATAATCAGTTCATTGGCCAAGATTCAAGGCTAACTCACGATGATAACCGTGTTGCTATTAGGGTTATGCGGCAGCAAGCACCATGCCGGCTGCAAATAACAGGTTGGTCAGTAGGGCACACTTGACCATTGTGCCCATCATTGGCCGTAGCGCCGCGCCATCGGCGGACTGGAAGACCTGCTTGCCATGCTTGAACAGCAGCGGTGCGCTGAGGATAAACAGCCAGCCAAACGGCGAGTGGATTTCCAGTGCGGCAAACAGGGCGAGGCAGGCTACGCTGGTTACCAGCAAGAACAAATGGTACTTGCGTCCCCAGCTCGGGCCCATGCGCACGGCCAGAGTGAGTTTGCCACAGGCGCGATCATTGTCGATATCGCGTAGGTTGTTGATGTTCAACACCCCGACGGCGAGCAGGCCACAGGCTGTTGCCGGCAGCATGATAATCGAGTCGATTTGACCCGCCTGCAGGTAGTAGGTCCCCGCCACGCCCAGCCAGCCGAAGAAAACCAGAACCGAGAAGTCACCCAGCCCTCGGTAGCCATAGGGTTTGTTGCCGACGGTATAGGCAATCGAGGCTGCAATGGCCATCAGGCCGAGCAGCATGAAGCCGAACATGTCATGCAGGTTGTCGGTGGCAAGCAGGATCAGGGCGAGGCCGCTGATCAGGGTCAGGCCGATGTTGAGGATCATTGCCTTGCGCATGGCTTCAGGCGTGACCAGCCCTGACTGGATCGCACGTTGCGGGCCGAGTCGTTGATCGTTGTCGGTGCCCTTGACGGCGTCCCCGTAGTCATTGGCCAAATTGGACAATATCTGTAGCAGGAGTGCAGTCAGCAGTGCCAGACCTGCAATAACGGCAGAAAAACTGCCTTGCCATCCTGCTACTGCACTGCCGCAAACGATCGAGGCGATGGCGAGCGGCAGGGTCTTCGGACGTGCTGCATCAAGCCAAATGGCGAGAGAAGATGATTTCATCATAAGGGGCTTTTCATCAAAAATGTGACAGGTGGCTATTATGGACGAACTGGCGCAATGGGCAAATTTATCGCCACTTTGTTTGCGTAAAAACAAAGTTTGCACAAAATAAAAACGGCACCCAGAGGGTGCCGTTTGTCTCTTTGGCTGTGCCGATTACAGGATGAAGCGGCTGAGATCTTCGTCCTCTACCAGCTCGCCAAGACGCGAGGTCACGTAGTTTTCGTCGATCACAATTTTGTCGCCAGCCTTCTCGGTCGCATCGAAAGAGAGCTCTTCCATCAGGCGTTCCATCACGGTGTGCAGGCGGCGGGCACCGATGTTCTCGGTACGCTCGTTAACCTGCCAAGCGGCATCGGCCAGCTTGTTGATACCGCTCTCGTCGAACTCGATGTTCACTGATTCGGTGGCCATCAATGCCTTGTATTGCTCGGTCAGCGAGGCGTTCGGCTCGGTCAGGATACGTTTGAAGTCCGCACTGGTCAGCGCTTCTAGCTCGACACGGATCGGCAGTCGGCCCTGTAGCTCAGGGATCAGATCCGAAGGCTTGGCGACCTGGAAGGCGCCCGATGCGATGAACAGGATATGGTCGGTGCGGACCATGCCGTGCTTGGTGGTGACCGTCGAACCCTCGACCAGCGGTAGCAAGTCGCGCTGGACGCCTTCGCGTGATACGTCAGGGCCCGAGCTGTCGCCGCGTTTGCAGATCTTGTCGATTTCGTCGAGGAACACGATACCGTGGTTCTCGACCGCGAAGATCGCTTTCTCTTTGAGATCTTCTTGGTTGACCAGCTTGGCGGCTTCCTCTTCGGTAACGGCCTTGAGTGCGTCTTTGATTTTCATCTTGCGCTTCTTGCTGGTGTTGCCGGCCAAATTCTGGAACATGCCTTGCAGCTGGTTGGTCATCTCTTCCATACCAGGAGGCGCCATGATTTCAACGCCCATCTGCTGTGCCGCGACGTTGATTTCGATTTCCTTGTCGTCCAGCTGGCCTTCGCGCAGTTTCTTGCGGAATGACTGGCGTGCCGCCGAATTGTTGTCACTGCTTTCGTTCTGGCCCCAGGCATCGCGTGCCGGTGGCAGCAGGACGTCAAGGATCCGCTCTTCGGCTAGCTCCTCGGCCCGGAAACGGACTTTTTCCATTTCCTGCTGGTGAGTCATCTTGACGGCGGCATCGGTCAGGTCGCGGATGATACTGTCCACTTCCTTGCCCACGTAGCCGACTTCGGTGAACTTGGTTGCCTCGATCTTGATGAACGGCGCATTGGCCAGTTTGGCCAGGCGGCGGGCAATTTCTGTCTTGCCGACACCGGTCGGGCCGATCATCAGGATATTTTTCGGGGTGACCTCGACACGCAGCTCTTCAGGCAGCTGCATGCGGCGCCAGCGGTTGCGCAGGGCAATGGCAACGGCACGCTTGGCTTTGTCTTGGCCGATAATATGGCGGTCCAGCTCATGGACGATTTCGCGAGGGGTCATTTCAGACATGGCCGGTTCCTTATTTGGTTTCCAGTTCTTCGATGGTGTGGTGGTGGTTGGTGAAGACACAAATATCACCCGCGATGTTGAGAGATTTCTCGGCGATTTCGCGGGCATCGAGGTCGGTATTTTCCAGTAGGGCGATTGCTGCCGCCTGAGCAAAATTACCGCCTGAGCCGATGGCGATCAGGTCATTCTCCGGTTGGACCACATCCCCGTTACCGGTAATGATCAGCGAGGCTGTCTCGTCGGCTACGGCCAACAGGGCCTCAAGACGGCGCAGCATACGGTCGGTGCGCCAGTCTTTTGCCAGTTCCACCGCTGCCTTGAGCAGGTGGCCCTGGTGCATTTCCAGCTTGCGCTCGAAACGTTCGAATAGGGTGAAGGCATCAGCCGTGCCACCTGCAAAGCCGGCAAGCACTTTGTTGTTGTACAGGCGGCGTACTTTGCGTGCATTACCTTTCATGACGGTGTTGCCAAGGGAAACCTGGCCATCACCGGCGATAACGACTTTACCGTTACGACGAACAGATACAATAGTTGTCACGGTCTTACCTCTTAGGTCTGTTTCCGGCCCTTGCCGGTTACTGTATGTCTGAAGATCTTGGGGTATAGGCGGGGACTTTCAAGGGAAAAAGGCAAAGAAAAAGGATGCCGGGGCATCCTTTTTCTGTCTGGAAGGCGGAGCTGGTTACTCCCAGAACCAGATCGCACACGGCTCGATGCCGGCACGGCGGAGCTTGTTGCGGTCCGATTCCGCTTTGCGTTTCTGTTGGTAGGGGCCCAATATTACCCGGTACCAATTGCCTTTCTCGCCCTGACTGACCTTGATTTGGCTGGTCAGCCCCTGAAACGCAATCATCGCCTTGCGCTCGTCGGCCTGGGTTTCGCTGCGGTAGGCGCCACACTGCATCAGGTAAGGGCGCGACGGGGCCTGCTCTTTTTTCGCCTCGACTTTGATTTCTTTATTTTCGAGCTCTTCGATATAGCTCCATTTTTCGGCCGGCTTAGGTGGAAGCGGCTTGGTTTCGGGCTGTGCTTCGCGTTTGCTCGGCTGGCTCTCTACCGGTGTCGGTAGCGGCTTGGTTTCCGCCGGCTGGGTCACGGCAGGCTCTGGCGACGGCGTCGCAGAAAGGAAATATAGCCCGTAGCTCATCGTCCCAACCAATGCTGCGGCAATAATCGCCCACAGTAGCGGGAAGCGCTTGCCGGATGGTGTTGCGGTGCGGTTGTTTCGAGCCGGTTTTTTCTTCTGCGTCTTTGGCGCCTTTTGTGCTCGGCCGCGTTTTACATAATCTTTGGTAGCCACGGTGATGATGGGATTAGGGAACAATGCCCTTATGGTACAAAGTTGAGCGAATACTGACTAGTCCCCAGCACGATGTCTGGGGAACTGTCAGGTCGCCGTGGAAGGCAAAAATATGACATGCTGGGCAAAAACTGCCTTTGGTGTCTAGTTTGCTGGTGGCGCAGCACTTTCCCGGATCACCAACTTGGCATCAAGTAGGCGAGACCCCGAGGCGATTTCCTTGCCTTTGAGAATATTGAGCAGCATCAGCATCGACTGGCGGCCTATTTCATAGCGCGGCTGGGAGACCGTGGTCAGCGGCGGATCGCAGTATTCAGCGAACTGAATATCGTCAAAGCCGACAATGGAGATATCTTGCGGTACCCGGAAGCCGAGGCGCTTGGCTTGCTGCATGGCACCGATGGCCATGACATCGTTGTGGCAGAGCAGGGCGGTCGGCGGTTCGGGCATCGACAGCAGTGCGGTAACCGCACGGGCACCGCCGGCGAAAGTGAAGTCGCTCTGGATGGTGTAGGCCGGGTTGAGCTCGATACCGGCGCGGCGCAGGGCCTGCTGGTAGCCTTGGCTGCGGAAATGGCACAGGGTGGCATGGGGCGGCCCTGCAACTTGGGCGATACGCTTATGGCCCATTTGGGTCAGGTAGTTGACGGCTTCGAAGGCGGCGGTCAGGTTGTCGATATGGACCGTCGGCAACTCGAGTTCTGGGGCGAATTCGCATGCCATGACCATCGGCGGCAGGTTTTTCTGCTCGGGTTTGCTGACGTCGAATGGCAGGTCGGTGCCAAGCAAAAGCATGCCGTCGGCCTGTTTGGTGAAGACCAAATTGACGAAAGAGTTTTCGCGGGTTTTCTGTTGGCCGCTGTCGCCGAGCAAGACCAGGTAGCCGTGCTCCATCGCTGCTTCCTCGATCCCCCGGATGATTTCGGTAAAGTAGGGATCGCAGATATCGGGGACGATCGTGACGATCGTCTTTGATTCGTTGCGACGGAGATTTCTAGCCAGTGAGTTGGGTGAATAGCCAGCATCCATGACGGCCTGTTCAACTTTTTTACGGGTTGAGGCCGACACCTTTTCCGGATTCATCAGCGCACGGGACACCGTGGCCGTAGAAACGCCGGCGAGCTGGGCAACATCCTTCATTGTCGCCATAGTTATGATTCCTCTCTATTATTTTTCTCTCCAATCCGCCGGCGGATCATAGCCAAGTTGAGCAGATACCAATGCCAGCGAGAGTGTTATTGTAGGCTGTCTAGCAAGGTTTAAACATGCTTAGAACAGCATAAATTACATCCGTCACGTGATCTGTGTCGCATTGTTTATTTTAAGTTAAATCCTGCGGTTCGACATCGATCGACCAGCGTATTTTCTTGGCTAGCGGCAGCAGGGCAATGGCCGGCTTGGCGATGCTCAGCAGCTGGTGGAGCACTTTTCGACTGGGGGCTTGCAGTAGCAACTGCCAGCGATAGCGGCCGGCCCGACGAGCCAGTGGTGCCGGATTCGGCCCCATCACCAAGGTGTCCTGATCAAAGACCGGGCTGGCACTGAAGATGCCCCGGATTTGCTGGAGGAATTGTTCGACCTGAGCGCTATCGTTGGCCTCGGCCCGGATCAGGGCGAGGTAGGTGTACGGTGGCAGCCAGGCCTGCTTGCGCTCGCGCAGGGCATCGGTGGCGAAATGGTCATAGCCTTTGTAGAGCAGTGCCTGAAGTAGGCTGTGCTCGGGATGGTGGGTTTGCAGTAGCACCTCACCCGGCTTGCTGGCCCGTCCTGCCCGTCCTGCCACCTGAATAAACAGCTGGGCCAACCGCTCGCTGGCTCGGAAATCGTTGCTGAATAGGGCGCTGTCGACGTCGATCAGGCTGACTAGGGTTACGTCAGGGAAATGGTGGCCTTTGGCCAGCATCTGGGTGCCGATCAGGATCTGGTATTCGCCGCGACGGATGGCTTCGAGGTAGTTCTCGAGGCTGCCTTTGCGGCGGGTGCTGTCACGGTCTATCCGGACGGTCTTGTAGTCGGGGAACAGGGTCGCCAGCTGCTGTTCGAGCTGTTCGGTGCCGACCCCGACAGCATGGAGCTGGGTCGAGCCGCAATTGCCGCATTGGCGCGGCATTGGGCGTTGTGTTGCGCAGTGGTGGCAGCGTAGTTCGCCGCTCTGCTGGTGGAATGTGTAGTAGGCATCGCAGCGCTTGCATTCAGCCAGCCAGCCGCACTCGTGACATATCACGGCTGGGGAGTAGCCGCGCCGGTTGAGGAACAGCATAACTTGGTTGCCCTCGGCGAGGTGCTGGCGCATCCGGGCGATCAGCGGGGCCGAGAGGCCGGCCTCAAGGTACAGTCCCTTGACATCGAGTACCCCGTGGCGGGCGTTCTGGGCGACACCGGCCCGGCGTGTTAGGCGCAGGTAGTGGTACTTTCCACTGGTGGCGTTGTGTAGGGTCTCAAGGGCCGGGGTGGCGGAACCAAGAATGATTGGCACGTTTTCCTCGCGGGCGCGCATGACGGCCAGATCGCGGGCGTGGTAGCGCAGGCTGTCCTGCTGCTTGTAGGAGCCGTCGTGCTCCTCGTCGACGATGATGATCCCGAGGTTGGCCAGCGGGGTAAACAGGGCCGAGCGGGTGCCGATAATGATCCCGGCCTGGTTGTCACGTCCAGCCAGCCAGGCCGCCAGCCGTTCGCTGTCGTTGAGCCCGGAGTGGATGGTGACCAGCGGGACATTGAAGCGACGGCGGAAGCGGTTGATGGTTTGCGGGGTGAGGCCGATTTCCGGCACCAGGATCAGGGCCTGCCTGCCACTGGCGAGCACGGGCTCGAGCAGGTTGAGGTAGACCTCGGTCTTGCCCGAGCCGGTGACCCCCTCAAGCAGGTAGCAGGCAAAATCCGGATTGGCATTGACCGAGGCTATGGCCAGTGCCTGCTCGTCGTTGAGCCGTGGCTTTTCCTCACCCAAGGCATAGTTTTTCCCCCAGTCAACGCCCACCGGCTGCTGTTCCAGCTCGCTTATCCAGCCTTTACCCTGAAGGGTCTTGAGGGTTGCCGCGCTGATATCGTCGGCCAGCAGGGCCTCGTGGCTGAGCGAGCCCGCCCGCAGGGCGTTGAGAGCCTGTGCCTGGCGCGGGGCGCGCTTGAGTGCGGTCAGCGGTTGGTCATGCCCGGTTTCGGTAAGCTGCCACATTTTCAGGGCTGCCGGGGAGGCCTCGCGTCCTTTGCGGAGCAGGGCCGGCATCGCATTGGCGAGGGTGTCCCCGAGCGGGTACTGGTAATAGCTGCTGGCCCACCCCAGTAACTTGAACAGGGCTGGCGACCACAACGGGGCGGTGTCGAGGACCTTGCCGAGCGGTTTGAGCTGTGCGACGGGGAAATCCGAATGCTGGGTGATGGCCATGACAATCCCGACCAGTTGCTGGCGGCCGAACGGAACCTGGACCCGTCCGCCGACGGCCGGGAATTGGTCTGGTTTGATCAGGTAATCAAACTGTTTGTCCAGAGGGACGGGAAGGGCTACGCGGGCGATGTTGGGTGTCATAGTCACTGCAAATTGGGCATATACTGAAGTTATAAAGTGTACCCTGCCGGGGCGGGGGCGGCAAAGCGGTGAAAAAGGGAGCGTATTTGTTGATCTGGTGGACATGATTGATTACTATACGCCGCCTGAATTTAGCATATCGGCAGTCGCCAATATGCTTACTTTTATTAACGACGTGTGGTGCCCGGCTTTGGATCGGGAGAGCGACACGGCCTTACTTTTGAGGTTATCCCATGAAACAAGGTATTCACCCAGAGTACACTGCAGTAAACGCACGTTGTTCTTGCGGCAACACTTTCGTATTTAACTCAACTATGGGTAAAGACATCAACCTTGATGTGTGCGACAAGTGTCACCCTTTCTACACTGGTAAGCAGCGTCAAGTGAGCACTGGTGGCCGTATCGACAAATTCAACAAGCGTTTCGGCGCTCTATCTAGCAAGTAATTGCCAGAGTGAATTTGCGAAGAGGGGATGCATTGCATCCCCTTTTTCATATCTAAATTTTACTTCTCTGCCGCTGCTCCGCCCTCATATCCCACCCCCGCGTCTTTTTTGCCTATTCTTTGACCGCATGCTTGGATCGACCAGATAGTCGGTGCTAGGATTTTTGATCGCGATCAATTATGATCTGGCTCCCATTCTCGAACTGAACCTCATTCTCATTTCAGGATCCTGAACACTATGTCTGAAGATTTTCGCCAGCAAGCTCTCCATTACCATGCTTACCCTGTTCCGGGAAAGATTGCGATCGCGCTTACCAAGCCCGCCGATACGGTCAACGATTTGGCTCTGGCCTACAGTCCGGGTGTAGCCGAACCCGTGCGTGAAATTGCGCAAAATGCTGATAATGTTTATAAATATACCGGCAAGGGCAACATGGTTGCGGTGATCACCAACGGTACGGCGATCCTCGGCCTAGGCAACCTCGGCCCGCTGGCGTCCAAGCCAGTAATGGAAGGTAAGGCCTTGCTGTTCAAGCGTTTTGCCGGACTCGACTCGATTGATATCGAGGTTAAGCACCGCACTATCGATGAATTCGTCGATACGGTGGCCAATATTGCTGATACCTTTGGTGGTATCAATCTCGAGGATATCAAGGCACCTGACTGCTTCGAAATCGAAAAGCGCCTGATTGAGCGCTGCAATGTGCCGGTGTTCCATGATGACCAGCACGGTACGGCGATTGTCACTGCGGCCGGTATGCTCAATGCTCTCGAGCTGCAAGGCAAGCAGATTGAGGAGTCGGTGATTGTCTGCCTCGGGGCTGGGGCGGCTGCCGTTGCCTGCATGGAGCTGCTAATTAAATGCGGAGCCCAGCGCGAGAAGATCTATATGCTCGACCGCAAGGGGGTGATCCATACCCGCCGTGACGATATCAACGAGTACAAGCAGCTGTTTGCCAACAATACCGATAAGCGCACCTTGGAAGATGTCATTGAGGGTGCGGATATTTTCGTCGGTGTCTCTGGGCCTGATTTGCTGCCAGCCGATGCCCTCAAGCTGATGGCCGACAAACCTGTTGTGTTCGCCTGTTCAAACCCGGATCCGGAAATCAAGCCAGCACTAGCCCATGCGGTGCGCGATGATCTGATTATGGGTACGGGTCGCTCCGACTACCCGAACCAGGTCAACAATGTTATCTGTTTCCCGTTTATCTTCCGTGGGGCGCTGGACGTCAGGGCGAGCGAAATCAATGACGAGATGAAGTTGGCTGCGGTCGAGGCGATCCGCCAGTTGGCGAAGGAGCCGGTACCGGCCGAGGTCGTGGCAGCCGCCGGTGCAACGTTTTTGGCATTCGGTCCGGAATATATTTTGCCAAAACCGATGGATCCTCGTTTGCTACCTCGTGTGGCACGTGCTGTTGCCGAGGCCGCGGTTGCCTCCGGTGTGGCGCAAATCGAGTTGCCTGTGGGTTATATGCAGGGCTAATCCGGTTTCGGTTGCCGTTCTAAAACAAAAAAACCAGCCATGCGGCTGGTTTTTTTACAGGTGATAGGATCAGCGAGTTATTCGTTGATGTCCTCGATTTTTATTCCCATCTCTTCCATGATGCTCTTTGCCTCGGCCGGCAGATCGTCAGGACGGTCCTTGCGGATATCGTCATCGGTCGGTAGCGGCTGGCCGGTATAGGCGTGCAGAAATGCTTCGCACAGCAACTCGCTGTTGGTGGCATGGCGCAGGTTATTGACTTGGCGGCGAGTACGCTCGTCTGTCAGGATTTTCAGGACCTTCAATGGAATCGAAACAGTAATTTTCTTTACCTGTTCGTTTTTCTTACCGTGTTCCGCATATGGACTGATGTATTCGCCATTCCACTCTGCCATTGTTAACCTTCTCAGCGATGTAAATTGATAGATAGTTAGGATGCCTGAATTTTAGCGGGATTTACTGCCATAAGCAAAGACATGTAGACGTCTAGAGGTATTGACGGCTCATCTTGTTATCGTTATGTTGGTGGTTAAACGTTGTTCAGCTGCAGGCATCACCTTACAAGGATAGTAATTATGAGTGACAAGCAACTTGCCACCGTCGCGGTTCGTAAAGGCATCGAGTCCGACTCTCAGTTCAACGCTGTTGTCCCGCCGCTCTATTTGACCACGACTTACGGTTTTTCCCAACTCGGAGACGTTCCCACCTTCGATTATTCGCGTTCGGGCAATCCGACCCGCAATATGCTTGGCGAGGCATTGGCCGAGATGGAGGGCGGCGCTGCGGGGGTGGTAACGAATTGCGGCACGTCGGCAATCAACCTGTTAGCAACGGCACTGCTGGGGCCCGATGATCTGCTCATTGCCCCGCATGATTGCTATGGGGGCACGTACCGTTTGTTCAACTCGCGAGCCGAGAAAGGGGATTTCAAGGTGTGTTTTGTTGATCAGACTGATCCGCAGGCTCTGGCTGAGGCGCTGGCGTTGCGGCCTAAGCTGGTGTGGGTCGAAACGCCTTCCAATCCGTTGCTGCGAATCATCGATATTGCTGCGCTGTGCCGGCAGTCTGCTGAGGCCGGAGCCCTCGTCGCGGTCGATAATACCTTCCTCTCGCCAATTCTGCAGCAGCCCTTGGCATTGGGGGCGGATTTTGTTGTCCACTCTACCACCAAGTATATCAACGGCCATTCCGATGTCCTTGGCGGGGTGTTGGTGAGTAAGGATCCCGAGCAGGGTGAGCAGATAGCCTGGTGGGCGAACTGCATCGGGGCCACGGGCGCGCCGTTTGATGCCTATCTCACCCTGAGAGGCCTGCGCACGCTGGCACACCGGATGCGGGGGCATGAAGAGAACAGCCTGGCTATTCTTGCCTTCCTTCAGCAGCAGCCGCTGGTGGGGCATATCTATCACCCGAGCCAGCCGTCCCACTCCGGTCATGACATTGCCTTGCGCCAGCAGAAAGGGTTCGGGGCGATGCTGAGCTTCGAGCTGGCAGGAAGCATGGAGCAGCTTGAAACGTTCGTCCGCGAGCTGAGGTGTTTTTCATTAGCCGAATCCCTCGGGGGCACCGAAAGCCTTATCTGCCATCCGGCCAGTATGACCCATCGGGCGATGTCCGATGAGGCACAGCAAGAGGCGGGGCTAAAACCGACGTTGCTGCGCCTGTCGGTCGGGCTGGAAGACCCGCAGGATCTGATTGCGGATCTGGCACAGGCCTTCGCCAAGGCGGCGGAGGTGGCGGTATGAGTGGACGAGTAGAGCGCCAGTTACACAAATTTGGCGGTAGCAGCCTAGCTGATGCCGAGTGTTATCGCCGGGTTGTCGCCATCGTCGGCGAGTATGCCGGAGAGCAGGATCTGGTGGTGGTGTCAGCGGCGGGAAAGACCACCAATAACCTGATCGAGTGGATGGCCCAGCTTGAGCAGGACGGTCGCCGGGCCCACGAAACCTTTCAGGAGCTGCGGGCTTTTCAGCAGCAGCTAATCGAAGAATTGCTCAGTGGCGAACCGGCAGATGCATTGCTGACCCAGCTCCACCTCGAGCTCTCTGAGCTGGTGCAGCTCGGCGACAGGCCGTTGAGCACCGCTGAGCGGGCATGGGTGCTTGGGCATGGCGAGCAGTGGTCGGCACGCTTGCTGGCGGCCTTGCTGAGTCAAAGCGGGCTGGTGGCATCCTGTCTGGATTCGCGGACTTTCCTGAGGGCGGAGCGGGCGGCACAGCCCGAGGTCGACAGGGCCTTGTCATGGCCGCTGCTGCAGACCCAGCTGGCCCAGCAGCAACATCGGGTGGTGATCACCGGTTTTGTGGCGGGTAACCAAGCGGGGGAAACGGTGTTGCTCGGACGCAACGGCTCGGATTATTCCGCAACAGTGATCGGGGCGCTTGCTGGCGTTGGCCGGGTGACGATCTGGAGCGATGTGGCCGGCGTTTATAGTGCTGACCCGCACAAAGTCGGCGATGCCTGCCTATTGCCGCTGTTGCGACTTGATGAGGCCGATGAGCTGGCCCGACTGGCCGCTCCGGTGCTTCATAGCCGTACCTTGCAGCCGGTGGCGAACAGTGCCATTGATTTGACCTTGCGTTGCAGTCACCAGCCGGAGTCAGGCTCAACTCGGATTGAGCGGGTATTGGCGTCTGGCCGGGGCGCAAAAATCGTGACGTCGTTGGAAGAGGTATGCCTGTTGGAGGTTCTGTGCCCCCGAGCCCATTTGCTGGAACCGATGGTGGCCGAGTTGGAGCGACTATTATTGCGTGCCCAGTTGGCGCCGCTGGCGAGGGATATTCAGACTGACAAGGGCCTGATCAGGCTGGCGTATACCTCGGAGATAGCGGGCGGGGTGCTGGCACTGTTGCAAGATAGCGGGATCGGGGTTGATCTTAAACTGCGCGAAGGCTTCTCGCTGGTTGCCGCCGTGGGGGCCGGGGTGGTGGCCAATGCGGTACACTGCCACGGTTTTTACCAGCAGCTCAAGCGCGAGCCGGTTGAGTTCATGACCGAGTCCGAATCGGGGCTCAGTTTGGTTGCTGTGTTGCGCCAGACCCGGCTTGATGATCTGATTGGGCGTCTTCACCAGCAACTGTTCCAGGCCCAGAAGCGGCTCGGTTTGGTCTTATGCGGGAAAGGCAATATCGGCAGCCGTTGGCTGGCACTGTTTGAGCGCGAGAAAGCCAGCATTGAAAAGCGCCACGGCATGAGCTTTACCCTGATTGGCGTTGTCGACAGCCGCCAGTACTGGATTGATACAGAGGGTATTGAGCCGCAACGGGTTCTGGATGCGTTTGGTGATGAATCGGTCGAGTATCCCCCCGGTGATTGGCTGACTGAGTTATCCGGGCATGGCTATGACGATGTCATCGTGCTCGATGTGACGGCGAGCGAGGAACTGGCTGGGCGCTATCCGGCGATTGCCGAAGCGGGGCTCCACCTGATCTCGGCCAACAAGGTGGCGGGATCTGCCGCAGGGGATGATTACCATGCGGTGATTGATGCCTTTGCCAAGAGCAGCCGTTACTGGTTGTACAATGCCACGGTCGGGGCCGGGCTGCCGATCAACCATACCGTTCGTGATCTCAGCGAAAGCGGCGATACCATTATTGCCCTGTCGGGAATATTTTCGGGCACCCTGTCATGGCTGTTTCAGCAGTATGACGGCAGTATTCCGTTCTCGGTGCTGGTAGAGCAGGCGTGGCAGCAGGGCCTTACCGAGCCCGACCCGCGCCATGACTTGGATGGTAGTGACGTGATGCGCAAGCTGGTAATACTTGCCCGGGAGTCTGGGCTTGAGCTTGAGCCCGAGCAGGTCAAGGTCGAGGATTTGGTGCCGGAGGCAATGCGGAACCTGACCTTGGATGGATTCTTCGAGCAGGCCGAATTGTTGGACGCCGCACTTTCTGAGCGGCTGCGCAAGGCGCAGAGAGAGGACAAGGTACTGCGCTATGTTGCCCGCCTAGACCGTCACGGCAAGGCTGTGGTTGGGGTTGAGGCGCTTTCGGCAGAGCATGCGTTGGCCAACTTGCTGCCGTGCGATAATATTTTTGCTATCGAGAGCCATTGGTATCGCGACAATCCGTTGGTGATCCGCGGTCCGGGGGCGGGACGAGATGTCACGGCCGGCGCATTGCTCTCGGATATCAACCGAATGGCGACCATGTTGAAATAGTGGTCGTTGCCGGGCAAGGGCAGAGCATGATCCTGCGGTTCGGACATCACTGAGGATGCTACAGCCGTGGATAGCAAAAACGACAGGACAACCCGCTGCAAGGCGGGTTTTCTGTATGCGGGCAGTTGAAAAAAACACAACATCAACATGAATAATCTTCAAGTTCGCTGTGTTGACTTTGAATGGGTTACCACGCATGATTTGGACATATAGACGTCTAAACGTTCAAATTGAATACGATTGGCAGCGGAGTCTGCCGCAGGATAGGAAGGGACTATGGGTTATTCACACGCGAGCCATCTCGATTTACTGAACCAGACCATTGCCGACTTGGATGGCAAGATCAATGTGTCATTTGAGTTTTTCCCCCCGAGTTCGGCGCAGATGGAACAGACGCTGTGGCAGTCAATCCATCGGCTCAAGGCGCTCAAGCCGAAGTTCGTCTCGGTGACCTATGGCGCCAATTCTGGCGAGCGTGATCGAACCCATTCGATTATCAAAGACATCAAGGATCAGACCGGGTTGGTTGCGGCACCGCATTTGACCTGTATCGATGCCAGCCGTGATGAGTTGCGTGCTATCGCCCGAGATTACTGGCAGAACGGGATCCGCCAGATTGTCGCCCTGCGCGGTGACTTGCCTCCCGGAGGCGGCAAGCCGGATATGTATGCCTCTGATCTGGTTGAGCTATTGCGTAGCGAGGCGGATTTTGATATTTCGGTGGCGGCCTATCCTGAAGTCCATCCAGAGGCGAGAAGCGCCCAGGCTGATTTGATTAATCTAAAGCGAAAGGTCGATGCCGGGGCGAACCGCGCAATTACTCAGTTCTTCTTCGATGTCGAGAGTTACCTGCGTTTTCGCGACCGTTGCGTGGCCGCGGGGATAGAGGTTGAGATTGTGCCGGGGATCCTGCCGGTCTCGAACATGACGCTGGCCAAGCGCTTTGCCCTGACGAATAACGTCAAGATCCCGGGGTGGCTGGAAAAGCAGTACGAGGGGCTTGAGGATGATTTGCTCAGCCGGCAGATGGTAGGGGCGAGCAATGCCATTGACATGGTTCGGGTATTAAGCCGCGAAGGGGTGAAAGACTTCCATTTTTATACCCTCAATCGCGCCGAGCTGACGTATGCGATCTGCCATACACTGGGGATCCGGGCTAATAATGTTGTGCCTGCCTAGCAGGGCTCAGACAAAAGAAAAGCCGCTTTGGAAGAAAGCGGCTTTTGTGCATTTTGGTTTATTGTTTTTATAGCGCGACAGGGCTGTTTGGTGCGTCCATGTCTTTAAGCTCGGCCAATACTTCCTCTGCCCAGTCAATCCACGCTTGGCGGTTGTGGGCAGCACGGCGCAAGGTCAGGCGGTCAAGGCGAGACTGGCGATCCATGTTTTGGTAGTTGGCGAAGTGGATATTTTCCATTTCGTTATAGTGGTTGAGCAGGGAATGTGATTCCTCGATCAACGCTTCTAGCTGCTGTTGCATTGGCAGCGAGTTGTGGACGCCGCATACGGCCAGTTTCGCCGAAAACTCATCGCGGATTGTTGGGTTGCGAGCCGGCTCTTGGAACCATTCGAACAGTGCCTGGCGGCCGAGATCTGTTATCGAATAGACTTTGCGGTCAGGCTTGCCTTCCTGTGGTTCCAGCTTGCAGGTAACCTGATCGTTGCTGGCCATCTTGTTAAGTTCACGGTAAACCTGCTGGTGGCTGGCTTTCCAGAAATAACCGATGCTGTGGGAAAACTCTTTGGTGATATCGTAACCGGTTGCGTCGCGGTTGCTCAGCACGGTCAGAATAACGTGTGGTAGTGACATCTCTTCTATCCGTTAAATTACAACAAAAAAGAAATCAATCGGACTAACATTACCCATCGCTCTTTGGCGTTTTTATAATCATGTTGTTGCAGTGCCCGATCGAGATCACGTAGCATACACATCATTGAGTTATTTATCGACAACAGAATGTGATATCGGGAATTTCTGGTTAAACCAATTGCCCGTGTTGTGATGCTTGTCTTGTTCCTTGTGGTATAAGCACTAATAAGCAATGAGTGTTGTTTAAGTTCAAGTGCGTTCACAGCCTTAACAATAGACAAGCCTTGTTGCTTATTCTGTCTCAAAAATGAGTCAGTAGTCCGAAAGGTTAAATGCCAATAAAAAAGCCACCCGAAGGTGGCTTTTTGCGTTGGGTTGCAATGTCGGATCAGCCGGTGTTGCGCATGCCGGTTGCGATACCGGCGATGGTCACCATGAGGGCCTCTTCCAGCATTGGAGTTAGCTCTTCCTGCTGACGGGTGCGGTACAGCAATTCGGCCTGGAGCATGTTGAGTGGCTCGACATAGATATTACGCAGGCGGATAGACTCAGCCCCCCAAGGGTTCTGCTCCATCAGGTGGTCGTTGTTTTCGACGTTCAGTACCGCCTTGATATCGCGCTGGAGCTGGTCGCGCAGTTGCTGGCCTAGTGGCCATAGCTCAGGGGCCGTCAGCCGCTGGTCGTAGTATTGGGCGATCCCGATATTGGTCTTGGTAAAGACCATTTCCAGCATTCCTAAGCGGGTTGAGAAGAATGGCCATTCGCGGCACATTTCCTCGAGTTGGTCGCGGTGGCCCTTGTCGATCGAGAACTGGATCGCTTCGCCGGCACCGAGCCATGCAGGTAGCAGCAGGCGGTTCTGGCTCCATGCAAAGATCCAAGGAATCGCACGTAGGCTTTCGACGCCACCTTGCGGGTTACGCTTGGCCGGGCGCGAGCCGAGCGGCAGTTTGCCGAGTTCTAGCTCAGGGGTGGCAGCGCGGAAGTAAGGGACAAATTCCGGATTGCCGCGCACTACATCGCGGTAGGCCTCGCAGGAGACTTCGGACAGGACATCCATCAGCTCGCCCCATTCCTTCTTCGGCTCAGGTGGCGGCAGCAGGTTAGCTTCGAGAATGGCACTGGCATAGAGGCTGAGGCTGTTGACGGCGACTTCCGGCAAGCCCAGCTTGAAGCGGATCATCTCACCTTGTTCGGTAACTCGCAGGCCGCCCTTCAGGCTGCGCGGTGGCTGTGACAGCAGCGCGGCATGGGCTGGGGCTCCGCCTCGGCCGATGGATCCACCGCGGCCGTGGAACAAGGTCAGGTTGACCTCGGCTTCCTCGCAGACGCCGACCAGGGCTTCCATCGCACGGTATTGGGCCCAGCCAGCCGCCATGACACCGGCGTCTTTGGCCGAGTCGGAATAGCCGATCATGACCATTTGGTGGTTTTGGATAAAGCCGCGGTACCAGTCGATGCCCATTAGCTGTTTGATCACCGCCTCGGCATTGTTGAGGTCGTCAAGGGTTTCGAACAGCGGGCACACGTCCATACGGAAGCGGCAACCGGCCTCTTGCAGTAAGAGGTGTACGGCAAGCACATCGGAGGCAGTGCGGGCCATAGAAATGACATAGGCACCGAGAGCCTCGCGTGGCTGGGTCGCAATGGCTCGGCAGGTGGCGATGACTTCGCGGACCTCGTCAGAAGGTTCCCACTCGCGTGGGAGCAGCGGACGTTTTGAGGCCAGTTCACGGACCAAGAACGCGACTTTGTCTTGCTCGCTCCATTGGTCGTAGTCACCCAGACCGAGGTAGCGGGTTAGCTCGGAAATCACATCGCTGTGGCGGGTACTTTCCTGACGGATGTCGAGGCGTACCAGATGAACACCGAAGCACTTGATTCGACGTAGAACGTCAAGCAGCAAGCCATCGGCAATAATCCCCATGCCGCACTCGTGCAGTGACTGGTAGCAGGCGTGGAGAGGAACCCACAACTGGTCGACGTGGTCGATAATACCGAAGCTCGGGACGTCCATCCCCTTGATCTGGGCATCCAGCACATCGCGGGTGTTGGTCAGTTTGGTGCGAAGATCCTTGAGAATGGCACGGTAAGGCTCGTGTTCATTGCCAGCCAGCTCGCGGACAGTGTCGTTGCATTTGACCATCGACAGTTCGCTGACTAGCTCTTTGACATCGTTGAGGTAGAGATCGGCAGCCTTCCAGCGGGAAAGCAGCAGGACCTCGCGGGTTACCTCAGAGGTAACGAATGGGTTGCCGTCGCGGTCACCGCCCATCCAAGAGGAGAAGGTAACCGGAGCCGCATCAATAGGCAGGCGCTCACCAAGATGGGCGGTTAGCTTCTCGTCGAACTGGCGGAGGAATTCAGGTACCGCCTGCCACAGGGAGTTTTCTACCACCGCAAAGCCCCATTTGGCTTCGTCGAGCGGGGTTGGGCGCTGCTGGCGAATCACATCGGAATGCCAGGCTTGGGCAAGCAGCTGCTCGAGGCGGCGCTCGACTTTGTGGCGTTCGGAGTTCGACAGTTCGCTCAGTTCCAGCTTGGACAGGCATTTGTTGATCTGTACCAGCTTGTGGATCATGGTGCGGCGGGCGATTTCTGTCGGGTGGGCCGTCAGAACCAGATCAATCTTCAGATCGCGGACGGCCTGAACCGAGTCGTATTGGCTGATGTCCTGGCTGTTGAGTTTGGCAAACAGCGCATCAATGGCATCGGGACTGCAAATGTGCTCTTCGCTATGGCGCGAAACAGTGTGGTACTGCTCTGCGATGTTGGTTAGGTTGAGGAATTGGCTGAAGGCACGGGCTACCGGGAGGAGCTCGTCATCGGGCAGGTTTTGCAGTTCATCGATCAGCTTGGCGCGATCATCCTGATTTCCTGCGCGTGCAGATTTTGACAGTTTGCGGATAGTTTCTACTTTTTCGAGTAGCTCTTCACCATGCGCATCTTTAATGGTATTGCCCAGCATATGGCCAAGCATACTGACGTTACTTCTTAACGCGCTGTACTTTTCGTTCATATCGCATCCATCTCGTAAAAAAATTACATCCATTGATAACGTGATAAGAGGACAATCTAGCTGTGATCCGGCTCGAAGGTCAACAATGTTCGAATTTATCCATGATAAATCGCCCGGACATTGATTTTTGTCATAATCCGTAGCTGCTTTTGTAACTAACTTTCGTGAAATTGACTGATTAAGGCACGGTTTGTGCGTGCTGGTAGTACATTCTGCTTTAATTTCATCCGCTTCTGGTTTTTGCTGGCGAGATCTCCTGTTTTTCACGGTAGGTGATCCCTTCTTGTTAATCTGGTCTACCCTCTGTAAGGAAGAAATATTGTGTTTTTTTTATACAGCCTGTTGACACCAAATATTAATATGGTAAACATATAAATTCATTCGATGTGAATAAAAATATCTCATTGAGAAATTACACTGCCACGGATAGGCAGACCCAGAATTGTGATCTGACGGTCTCCCCTGAAAGGATATTGTTAACATGAACCAAGCGAAGCTATTCACCACAGTCTCCCTCCGACGACGCTAAGTCCTATTCGCTTGGTGCCCCCGTGCGCACCCCCTCATTGGCAGCATCTGCTGCACGCCCATACCAAAGACAAAATAACGGAAAAACTATGTTCAAGACCCTGATTATCGGTGCCAGTGGCTACACCGGTGCAGAGCTGGCAAAAATGGTTCACCAGCATCCCCATCTCCAGCTTTCTGGGCTGTATGTCTCGGCAAGCAGTCATGATGCCAATAAGCCGATCAGTGCTTTACATGGAACGCTGAAAGGGCTTGTTGATATGCCTTTGCAGTCCTTGGTTAACCCGGGCAAAGTCGCGGAGCAGGCCGATATCGTGCTGCTGGCAACGGCCCATGAGGTGAGCCATGAATTGGCCCCGGTTTTTTTGGCTCATGGTTGTCAGGTCTTTGATCTTTCTGGTGCGTTCAGAGTTCAAGGTGATGATTTTTATCCCCGTTATTATGGTTTCGAGCATCAGGCGGCGGATTGGCTGGAGCAGGCGGTATACGGGTTGGCGGAGTGGAATAAAGATGCCATTGCCACTGCCCAACTGGTTGCGGTGCCGGGGTGTTACCCGACGGCGGCCCAGCTGGCGCTTAAGCCCCTGATCGAGGCCGGTTTGATTGATGACAGCCAGTGGCCGGTGATCAATGCGGTGAGCGGGGCGTCAGGGGCGGGTCGCAAAGCAACGATGGCCAATAGCTTTTGTGAGGTGAGCCTGCAGGCCTACGGGATCTTCAGCCACCGTCATCAGCCAGAAATTGCCACTCACCTTGGCCGGGAGGTGATTTTCACCCCTCACCTCGGCAGCTTCAAACGTGGGATTTTGGCAACAATCACGGCCAAATTGACCCCGGGGACGACCGAGGCGGCGATAGCCGAAGCGATGGCCAAGGCCTATTCGCAAGGCGGGGATCCTCATGCTGTTCGGCTGCTGGGCAACCAGCCTGCGCGGCTGCAGGATGTTGTCCATACCTGTTTTTGCGACATTGGCTGGAGCTTACATAACGGACACATTATTTTAACCTCTGCGATTGACAATCTTCTCAAAGGTGCGTCATCGCAAGCAATGCAATGCATAAATATTCGAAACAAATTCCCTCAGATGACGGCGTTGGTTTAGGCGGAAATAAGGCAGTAGGAGATAGGCATGAGTCAGGTTCCTTTGGTGATCAAGTTGGGTGGTGCGGTGCTGTCTTGTTCCGACACGCTTGAGAAGTTGTTCGGGGCAATTGGCCAATACCAGTAGCAGGCACAGCGCCCACTGATATTGGTTCATGGCGGCGGGTATTTGGTCGACGAGCTGATGGCCAAGCTGCAGTTCGAGACGGTGAAAAAGGATGGGTTGCGGGTGACGCCATCGGATCAGGTGCCCTATATCGCAGGTGCGCTGGCCGGTACGGCCAACAAGCTATTGCAGGGACAAGCGCTGAAGGCCGGGGTGGCAGCGGTTGGCCTCAGCTTGGCTGATGGCGGTTTGTGTCAGGTTGAAGAGCTTGCCCCCGAGCTTGGTGCCGTCGGCAAGGCCAGCCCTGGCGACGGTACGTTGTTGAGCGCGGTCATGGCGGCCGGCTATGTGCCGATTATCAGCTCGATAGGACTGGACGGCAACGGCAAGCTGATGAATGTCAATGCCGATCAGGCGGCAGTTGCGGTTGCGGCGGCGATGAATGCCGAGCTGGTGCTGTTGTCCGACGTCAGCGGGGTACTGGATGGTAAAGGGCGTCTTATCCCGACTCTGACCGAGACGGAAGCTGAGTCGCTGATCAGCCATGCGGTGATCACCGACGGGATGGTGGTCAAGGTACGGGCGGCGTTCGCTGCGGCCAGTGCCCTTGGCCAGCCGATAGAGGTTGCTAGCTGGCGTTACCCAGACAGGCTGGCGGCGCTGTTTAGCGGCCAGAGTATTGGTACTAAGTTTACGCCCGAGAATAGCTAGGTTCTGGGCGGGATAATTTTCAGTTAACGGATTACACAGAGACAAGCCTGAGCGGGACGACCGTCGAGCAGGTAATTAGGAGAGCATTATGAGCAAGGTATCAAAAGTAGTATTGGCTTATTCCGGCGGTCTGGACACATCCGCTATTATTCCTTGGCTAAAGGAGAATTACGACTGTGAGGTAGTGGCGTTTGTCGCCGATGTCGGCCAGGGCGAGGAAGAGCTGGTCGGGATCGAGGAGAAGGCGTTGGCCTCGGGGGCATCGGCCTGCTATATCGCCGATCTGAAAGAGGAAATGGTTAAGGATTATATCTACCCGAGCCTCAAGACGGGGGCTGTGTATGAGGGCAAGTACCTGCTGGGGACGTCGATGGCCCGTCCGATCATCGCCAAGGCCCAGGTTGAGTGTGCCTTGCAAGTCGGGGCGGACGCGCTCTGCCACGGTTGTACCGGCAAAGGCAACGATCAGGTCCGTTTCGAGAGCACCTATGCGGCGCTGGCTCCGCAGCTGGCGGTGATTGCGCCTTGGCGAGAGTGGGACTTGCGCAGCCGTGAGGCTCTGCTTGATTACCTTGCCGAGCGCAATGTGCCGACGACGGCCACGCTCGAGAAGATCTACTCGCGCGATGCCAATGCTTGGCATATTTCGACCGAGGGCGGGGTGCTTGAAGACACCTGGAACCAGCCGAACGAACTGTGCTGGGTGTGGACCAAAGATCCCGAGCAGGCTCCGGATCAGCCGGAGTTGGTTTCGCTGCAGGTTGAAAAAGGCGAGGTGGTAGCCGTCGACGGTGAGGCAATGAGCCCCTACAACGCTTTGGCCTACCTCAATGCCAAGGGGGCGGAGCACGGTGTCGGCCGTATCGATATCGTCGAGAACCGTCTGGTGGGGATCAAGTCGCGTGGCTGCTACGAAACCCCGGGGGGGACCATCATGATGGAAGCTCTGCGTGCCGTTGAGCAACTGGTGCTTGATAAAGAGTCTTTCGAGTTCCGCCAGACTCTTGGCCTCAAGGCCTCGCACCTGATTTACGACGGGCGTTGGTTTACCCCGTTGTGCAAGTCGCTGTTGGCGGCTGCCGATGAGCTGGCTCAGGACGTCAGCGGCGAGGTGGTGGTTAAGCTCTACAAGGGGCAGGCCACTGTTGTGCAGAAGCGTTCTTCCAACAGCTTGTACTCGGAGGAGTTCGCGACTTTCGGTGAGGACGAGGTTTATGATCACAGCCATGCAGGCGGCTTTATCCGTCTTTACTCGCTGGCGAGCCGTATCCGTGCTTTGAACGAACAGAAGAAAAAACAGTAAGACCCATAACGATAATGAGCAAGTCGGACAAGTAGGATAGGAGAAGTACCATGGCACTCTGGGGCGGACGGTTCAGCCAGGCAGCTGATACGAGGTTTAAGCAGTTCAACGACTCTTTGCGGTTTGACTATCGGCTGGCAGAGCAGGACATTGTCGGTTCGATTGCGTGGTCGAAGGCGCTGCGTCAGGTTAACGTGCTGAGCGAAGAGGAGCAGCAGAGGCTGGAGCTGGCGCTCAACGAGCTTAAGCTGGCCGTGATGGAAGACCCGTCTCAGATCCTCCAGTCCGATGCGGAAGACATCCATAGCTGGGTTGAGCAGCAGCTCATCGGCAAGGTGGGCGATCTGGGCAAGAAGCTTCATACCGGGCGTTCGCGTAACGATCAGGTCGCGACCGATCTCAAGCTGTGGTGTCGCCAGCAGGGCCAGCAGCTGCTGCTGATGCTCGACCACCTCCAGAACCAACTGGTGACGGTGGCGAGGGCGCACCAGGCGACGGTCTTGCCGGGGTATACCCACCTCCAGCGTGCCCAGCCAGTCACGTTTGCCCACTGGTGCCTGGCCTATGTCGAGATGTTCGAGCGCGATTACTCGCGTTTGCAAGATGCCCTGAGCCGCTTGGATACTTGCCCGCTGGGCTCGGGGGCGCTGGCCGGTACGGCTTACCCGATAGACCGTGAGGTTCTTGCCCATAGTTTGGGTTTCCACCGGGCAACCCGCAACAGCCTTGATTCGGTTTCCGATCGCGACCATGTGATGGAGCTGCTGTCGACGGCCTCGATTTCAATGCTTCACTTGTCGAGAATGGCCGAGGACCTGATTTTCTACAATTCCGGGGAGTCGAACTTTATCGAGCTGGCCGATACCGTGACCTCGGGATCGTCATTGATGCCGCAAAAGAAAAATCCCGATGCCCTTGAGCTGATCCGTGGTAAGTGCGGGCGGGTATATGGCTCGTTGGCCGGGATGATGATGACGGTCAAGGCACTCCCGCTGGCCTACAACAAGGACATGCAGGAGGACAAGGAAGGGCTGTTCGATGCGCTGGATACCTGGCATGAGTGTATGGAAATGGCGGCTCTGTGCTTCGACGGGATCAAAGTCAACAAGGACCGTACCCTCGAGGCGGCGATGCAGGGGTATTCCAATGCCACCGAGTTGGCGGACTATCTGGTTGCCAAGGGGATCCCGTTCCGTGAAGCCCACCATATCGTCGGGGTTGCCGTCGTGGCGGCGATCGAGAAGGGCTGCGCCCTCGAGGAGCTATCGCTCGAGGAGATGCGAGCCTTTTCGCCGGTGATTGATGTTGATGTCTATCCGATCCTGACCATTGAGTCATGCCTTGAGAAGCGGTGCGCGCTGGGCGGCGTGGCGCCGAATCAGGTCGACCATGCAATTGGTCAGGCAGAAAAGCGGCTTGAGAAGCGTTATTCGCCGGGGGTGAAGGTACGCGGTGCGCGGCTGACCGATCTCGATGCCATCGAGGGGATGGTGGCCTATTGGGCCGGGCTCGGCGAGAACCTGCCGCGGATGCGCAACGAGCTGGTGCGAGATATCGGGTCGTTTGCGGTTGCCGAGCATCATGGGACAGTGACCGGCTGTGCCTCGCTGTATGTCTATGACTCTGGGTTGGCGGAAATCCGCTCGCTCGGGATTGAGGCGGGCTGGCAGCAGCAAGGGCAGGGGCGGGCGGTGGTCGACCATCTTGTCGAAAAGGCGGCGCAGATGGCGATCAAGAAGGTTTTCGTTTTGACCCGGGTGCCTGAATTCTTCATGAAGCAGGGCTTTGTCCCTACCTCGAAGAGCCTGTTGCCCGAAAAGGTGATGAAAGACTGCGACCGTTGCCCGCGTCAGCATGCCTGTGACGAGGTGGCATTGGAAGTCAGGTTGGATCAGGAGCAGCAGATCCCGACGGTCAGTGTCGCCTAAGTGCCGCGGTGGAAACCGCTGAACCGCTTATTGCTCAGCCCGGCCATTGTGCCGGGCTGTTTTAGTTATGGCCTTTTGCTGCGTTGTTTGGCGGCGTTGAGCTGTCTTGCCCGGATCAGGTGGGCGGCGAGCAGCAACGAGGTGGCGATAGCGGCGACCAGTGTGGTGATGGCCCCGACGGTCGCGGGGGTGTCGCGGAAGCCTATTCCCCATAGCAACCATGCCAACGGTGCGGTGATTGCCAATTGCTTCATGCAGCGGCGGCAGCGGCCGAGTTTTGCGAGAAAGACAGATTGGCAGGAACGGCAAGACATGGTGATTTCTCGGCAGTGGAGGGGGAAAAGGACGGTATTGTAGATCGCCTGTAGCTGGTGGAGGAAGGAATAAAAAAGCCCCCGCCGGATGGCAGGGGCAGATCGGTAGTGCTAGGAGAGCCGATTAACAGCCTGGACCGCAATCCAAGCAGTGCTTGATCATTTCAGGCCCGAGCTGGAGCTTGGCATTGAGGTCGCGCAGTGCGGTGCGGACGCCTTCCTCGATAACCGGGTGGTAGAACGGCATGTCCAACATCTCAGAAACCGTCATCTTGTTCTGGTGTGCCCAAGCCAGTAGGTGGGCAAGGTGCTCGGCGTTAGGACCCATCATCTCGGCGCCTAGGAAGCGGCCAGTACCTTGTTCGCCGTAGACGTGCAGCATCCCTTTGTTGCGCAGCATCACCCGTGAGCGGCCCTGGTTCTCAAAGGAGACTTCACCCGTTGCGAAACAACCGCAAGTGCCTAGGCGAGTCTGAAGCTGTTTGTAGGTCTCGCCGACCATGGCAATCTGCGGGTCGGAGAACACAGCTGAGATCACAGAGCGGCGAAGACCGGCTCGGATATCAGGGAAGCGGCCAGCATTGTCACCGGCAATACGTGCCTGATCGGCTGCTTCGTGCAGTAGCGGAATTTGGTTGCTGGCATCGCCGGCGATGAAAATCGTCTCGACCGATGTTTGCAGCGTGTAGTAATCCGCTGCAGGTACGCCGCGATCATCCAGCTTGAGGCTGGTGTTTTCAAGGCCGAGCTTGTCAACGTTAGGGCGGCGGCCGGTTGCAGCCAGGACATAGTCGACGATAAAGGTCTCTAGTTCGCCGTCGTGGTTGATGAATTGGATCTCAACCTTGTCCTCACCCTCGATACGCTTCATGCTTTCGATTTTTACATCGGCATCAAGGTAGAATTCTTCTTTGAACGCCTTGTCGGCATAACCCATGATCTCTGGATCTGTCAGCGGGCCGACTTGGCCGCCGATACCGAATAGTTTCACCTTCACACCCAGACGGTGTAGGGCTTGGCCCAGTTCGAGGCCGATAACCCCCGGACCGAAAACGGCAACAGCTTCTGGCAGATCATCCCAGTTGAACACGTCGTCGTTGATCACGAGGCGGTCGCCCAGCTCGTTCCATACTGCCGGGTAGGCAGGGCGAGAGCCGGTGGCAATCACAATGCGCTTGGCGTTGATTTGGGTATGGTCGTCAACAAGCAGAGTGTTGTTGTCGATAAATTTGGCATAACCGGCAAGTTTGTCTTCGGCTGGGATCTCGTCTACCCCTTCTAGAACGAAGCCGACAAAGCGGTCACGCTCGCGCTTGACGCGATCCATCACCTCGCGGCCGTTGATGACGATTTCACCCTGCGGGTGGATACCGAAGCCTGGTGCCTTCTCGATTTGGTGAACGCTTTCAGCTGCGGCGATAAGCAGTTTTGATGGCATGCAGCCAACGCGGGCACAGGTAGTGCCGTAAGGGCCGCCTTCGATCATCACAACGCTGTCGGTGTAAGCCTTGGCTGCGCGGTAGGCACCCAGTCCGGCGGTACCACCACCAATCACTGCAACATCAACATTCAGGGTATTCATAGGTTCTCTCCAATCCAAATCTTGCCGGGTTGGGCCCGCAGTGCGGGCCCTTATTGTTATAGGTGCTGGGTTAGCCCAGGTAGGCTTCTAGCTCTTCGCTACCGCCGATGTGCTTACCGCCGATGAATACCTGAGGTACAGTGCTGCGGCCTGATACTGCGCGCAGGCTCACTGTTGTCGCGTCTTTGCCTAGTACGACTTCTTCGTACTGCAAGCCCTTGTCAATCAGGTTTTGCTTGGCTTTGGCACAGAATGGACAGCCTGGCTTGGTGAATACTGTGATTGACTCCTGCAGTTTGTGGTCAGGGGCAATGTAGTTCAGCATGGTGTCGGCATCTGATACTTTGAACGGGTCGCCTGGTTCTTCGTTTTCGATGAACATTTTTGTCACAACGCCGTTCTTAACCAGCATGCTGTAGCGCCATGAGCGAGGACCGAAGCCTAGGTCTTCTTTGTCTACCAGCATGTCCATCCCTTTGGTGAATTCACCGTTGCCGTCAGGGATGAAGGTGATGTTTTCAGCTTCTTGGTCGGCTTTCCAAGCGTTCATTACGAAGGTATCGTTAACGGATACACATAGGATGTCGTCAACGCCATTCTCAGCAAATACCGAAGCCAACTCGTTATAACGTGGTAGGTGGCTTGATGAACATGTTGGGGTGAATGCGCCAGGCAGGCTGAATACAATCACTGTTTTGTTGGCAAATAGTTGCTCGGTAGTCACGTCAACCCACTGGTCGCCTTTGCGAGTGTGGAAAGTAACTTGTGGTACTGCGTGGCCTTCTTTAGATACGAACATAATCGAATTCCTTATTAAATTTGTGATGTTTGTTTGGTCATTTGCAACCGGAGCTTATCTTTTCTTGCTCCCTGTTGATGTGATGATTATGCGATTTCCAGCTTGATAGTTCTAATTGTTTGCTGCTATGGTTTTGATAGTTAATTCCTATCAAAGTGGTAAGCATGAATATCCGAGACTTGGAGTATTTGGTCGCGCTGTCGGAGCACAAGCATTTCCGCAAGGCTGCCGAGGCCTGTTTTGTTAGCCAGCCGACCTTGAGCGGGCAAATCCGCAAACTGGAAGATGAGTTGGGTGTTGCCCTATTGGAGCGTACGAGCCGCAAGGTCTTGTTCACCGATGCTGGCTTGGGGCTGGTGGCGCAGGCTCAGAAGGTACTGTTGGAGATCAAAGTTCTCACCGAGATGGCCAGCCAGCAAGGGGACAGCATGAGCGGGCCGCTTCATATTGGCTTTATCCCGACGGTCGGGCCTTATCTGCTGCCGTATATCATTCCGCAGATAAAAGCGCGCTTCCCCGAACTTGAGCTTTTCCTCCATGAGGCTCAGACCCACCAACTTGTCCATCAGCTCGAAGAGGGCAAGATCGACTGTATGATCCTCGCAGCGGTCAAAGAATCCGAACCGTTTATCGAGTTGCCGCTCTATCAAGAGCCGATGGTGGTTGCGGTGCCGGAAGACCATGCGTGGGCCGGGTTGGACAAATTGGCGATGACCCAGCTTCATGGCGAAACCCTGCTGATGCTGGGTGATGGCCATTGCCTGCGCGATCAGGCGATGGGCTTTTGTTTCGCGGCCGGGGCGGTGGAAGATGGGAGCTTCCAAGCGACGAGTCTCGAGACACTGCGCAATATGGTGGCGGCTGGCAGTGGGATTACTTTATTGCCGCAGCTGGCGACGCCGAGCGAGCGCTGCCGCGATGGCGTTTGCTATATCAAGGCCTGTGAGCCAGTGCCGAGCAGATTGATCACCTTGGCTTATCGTCCAGGCTCCCCGCTCAAGGGGCGTTATGAGATTTTGGCCGAGTTGGTTTCAGAATTCATGACAGGTCATTTCGAGCCTGCCAGTAATAGTGCGGCGTGATCGAACTAGGCAGCCTTGGTTGCGAGGAATAAAAAAAGAGCGCCATCACGGCGCTCTTTTTGTTTCGGGTGGGGGGGTATCAGAACAGCTCGTCTGAACTGTCAGAGGTAAAGATCCCCTCGTTTACCCCGCTTGCCCCGGCCATCTCGGTAGGCTCGGTGCCCTGTTCGAAATACTCGAACATCGAGGTGAAGTCGGTGCTGTTGGTCAGCTTGCCGCTTTCGCGGTCGATACGAACCTTGATGATATCGGCTGGAAGGACTTTGCGCTGGACCGGTACATCTTCTAGCGCTTTGTCCATAAAGGCGATCCAAGCCGGTTGGGCGGTTTTCGCCCCGGCCTCGGCTCCGGAGGTTTGATCCTTGCCGAGGTTGTTGTTCCACGAGGTCTTGCCCAAGTTGCGGCTATGGTTGTCGAAGCCAACCCATGCGGTTGCGACGATGTTCGGGCCGAAGCCGGAGTACCACGCATCCTTGGAGTCGTTGGTCGTGCCCGTCTTACCGCCGATATCATGACGCTTCAGGGTTTGTGCCCGCCAGCCAGTACCGTTCCAGCCACTGCCGTGGCGCCAGTCACCACCACCCCAGATGTTACTCTCGAGCATTTCGCGAACCAAGAAGGCGTTCTGCTCTGAGATGACCTGTGGTGCATAGTGTACCGTTTGTCCCTGCTGGGCTAGGTCGCTGGCATCCAGTGATTCTTCGCTGATGGCGATATCATTGGCGACTACCGACGATGGGGCAAAACCGGTGCTCTTGCTGTGGCCTCGTTCTTTCTGGCACTCGCTGTTGCAGGCAATATTAGGGTTGGCCTGATAGACCACATTGCCGTACGGGTCTTCGACGCGCGCGATAAAGTATGGCTGGACGTAGTAGCCGCCATTGGCGAAAACGGCAAAGCCTTGTGCTACTTCGAGCGGCGTCAGGCTACCTGCACCTAGGGCCAGCGGCTCCGCGCGCGGTAGGTCTTTCTTCTTGAAGCCAAAGCGGGTCAGGTAATTGATCGTCTCGTCAAGACCGACACTCTGCAGTACCCGTACCGCCATTACGTTTTTGGACTGGGCCAAACCTTGACGCAGGCGGGTAGGGCCGTTGTAGGTCGGCGGCGAGTTCTTCGGACGCCATGCTGTGCCCATGCTCTGGTCCCAGCGGTTGATTGGCGCATCGTTGACCAAGGTGGCAAGGGTCATGCCGTTATCCAATGCCGCCGAGTAGATGAACGGCTTGATTGCCGAACCCACCTGACGGATGGACTGGGTGGCGCGGTTGAACTTGCTGTGGATGAAGTTGAAACCGCCGACCATCGCCTTGACCGCACCGTCTTGCGGTGAAACCGCGACAAATGCCGTATTGGCGTCCGGCACTTGGCTCAGGGCCCATTGTTCGCCCTTGTGCTGGATCCAGATCTGCTGGCCGGCAGCAAGGATGTCAGACGCCTTTTTCGGTGCCGGGCCCTGACGCTTGTCTGTAATGAACTTGCGGGCCCACTTCATGCCGTCCCAGTCAAGGGTCTGGCGTTCGCCGCCTTTGGCAATCACTGTTGCGGTTTTACCTTCGACATCTGTGACGACGGCCGGCGTGAGGTCGCCGTAGCTTGGCTGTTTGTCAAGGTGGGCATCAATTCTGGACATATCCCATGCGGGTTGGCCGCTCTTCCATAGCGTGGCCACGGCACCGCGGTAGCCATGACGCTGGTCATAGCCCAGTAGGTTGCTGATGGCTGCTTGCTGGGCTGCGCGCTGCATGGTTGGGTCAACCGTAGTGTAGACACGCATTCCAGAGGTGTAGGCGTCCTCACCGTAGCGATCGACCATCCAGGCACGGGCCTGTTCGGCAAAGTAAGGCGCGCTCAGTTCGATTTCTGCACCGTGGTAGCGGGCGATAATCGGTTCGTTGCGGGCCTGATCATACTCGGCTTGGCTGATGTAGCCTTCGGCCTGCATACGGCCCAGTACCACATTGCGGCGAGTCGTCGCGCGATCGACGGAATAGATCGGGTTCATTGTCGAAGGTGCTTTGGGCAAGCCAGCAATAATCGCGATTTCGCTCAGTGTCAGCTGGCTGACATCCTTGCCGAAGTATACCTGTGCGGCAGCCCCTACACCGTAGGCACGGTAACCGAGGTAAATTTTGTTGAGGTAAAGCTCAAGGATTTCGTCTTTGCTCAGAAGCTGCTCGATGTGGATCGCGATGAAAATCTCTTTGATTTTCCGCATGATCTTCTTTTCATTGGAGAGAAAGAAGTTACGGGCAAGCTGCTGGGTAATGGTACTGGCCCCCTGCCTTGCCGACCCAGACGTCGCAACGACGAAGGCGGCTCGGGCGATGCCGATCGGGTCGATACCCGGGTGCTCGTAGTAGCGGCTGTCCTCGGTCGCAATGATGGCATGGATCATTTGCGGAGGAATTTGGTCTAAAGATAGCGGAATGCGACGCTTCTCACCAAATTGGGAGATCAATTTGCCATCGCGGCTGAATACCTGCATAGGCGTTTGTAATTCAACATGTTTCAATGTTGCCACATCTGGGAGTTCCGGCTTCACATAAAGGTAAAAGCCAAAAATTGTAGTGACTCCAAGAATTATGCAAATCATTGCAAATATCAGTAATCGCTTTATGAACTTCACTTGAGATTTCCCGTTGCACCGTCATTCGTGCGTTTAATAAGTTTCCACCAGTAGTATAAAGATAACTTCTGGAAAATTAACGCTCTACCGGGGTGTTTAACTTAAATAATCATTTTGCTATTCCGTCTAGAGGGAGCATAGCACGGTATGTTTCTGAACCCACTAATAATTGGGATTGATATTGGCCATCATAGTATCAAAGCAGTGGCCTTGAGGCAGAAAAAGTCCAAGTTGGAATTGGCTGCCTTTGCAGAGGTGGTGCTGTCGGCGTCGGTGGTTAATGATCAGCATAGCGTGAATGCGCCAGCCTTGTTGTCAGCCGTACGTAAATTAAAGAAAGCAATGCCGCGTGGAGCCAGTAAAACGGTTCTGGCATTACCCGACAGTGCAGTGATCAGCAAAGTCATTCAGCTTGACAGTCACCTCAGTGATGACGAAGCAATGTTTGCCGTTGAGCAAGCATTGAGCGCATCGTCGCCATTCCCCATTGATGAACTACGCATAGACTTTTTCTCATTGGAATCCGGGGGCTTCAAGGAATCAGCGCCCACCCAGCCATTTCAGGTTTTTGCCGCACGTCGTGAGACGGTGGACAGCCGGACTGAAACGCTGCGCAAGGCGCGCCTGTCACCTGAGGTGGTTGAGTTGCAGACCCACGCCTTGCTTTGGCTCGAACAGTATACCCGCGAGCAGACCAAGACCGACGGGTTGTGGGGGGTGATCAATATCGGCCGCCGCTGCACCGAGTTCAGCGTCAAGCCGCAAAATGGGGCGGCCTATCACCGCGAGCTGGCCTTTGGCAGCGAAAGCCTGCCGGGCATGCAGCAGGAGGGGCCGTCGGTGACCGGGGTGTCTGCGGAGCTGGTCGAACAGTTTACCAAGCTGTTGTCTGACAACCTCAAGCGCCAACTACAGCTTTATAACTCGACCCACCCTCGTGCTGCTATGCAGGGAGTATGGTTGAGCGGCGGCGGCCAGCAGTACGTGATGGCAGAGAGCCTTGGCAGGATGCTAGGCATCGACGTCAAGGTGATGGAGCCGCTATCTGGATTTGAATGCAATCCCAAGCTTAGTAGCCAACTGAACGGTCCGATGAGCCAATACGCAGTTGCGGCCGGCCTGGCGATTCGAGGGGGTTCCCAATGATCGCAAAACTTAACCTGATGCCGTGGCGTGATGCACGCAAGAAGCAGCACCAGCAACGCTTCTTCGGCATGCTGTCAGCGGCGATTCTGGTGGCACTGGGCTGCGTCTGGCTGGTGTCTGGCTGGTACAGCCAGCAGCACGAAATTCAGCATGCGCGTAACGGACAGCTGGATCAGGAGCTTACCCGTCTTGAAAATGAGTTGTCGATGCTGCCGGAGCTGGATGCCCAGCGCGACGCTCTGGTCGAGCGCCTGGCGGTCATTGCCGATATTCAAAAAGGCCGCAACCAAGTGACGCGGCTGCTTAGCTTGATGCCGGGCGTGGTTCCGCAAGGGGTCTATCTCGATGAGTTGTCGACGGACAACAACTGGGTTCAGATCAATGGGATGGGTGAGTCGAACGGGCGGCTGGCAACCTTGCTCGGCAATGGTGAGCAGTCCGAATGGATTCGAGATATCGCCATGCACTCGATTGTTGCTGCCAAGGAAGAACCCAAAGAGCGCACTGTGTTCCGCGCGTCTTTTACCTTACTGCCGCCAGAGCTACACAATTTACTAGATCAGGGACAGACAAATGAGTAACTGGCAGGACTTGGAACTGGATGAAATGATGGAGTGGCCGGCTGCCGCTCAGGGGGTCGTTGCAACCTTGGTTGCGATTCTGGTCGCGGCTGCTGGCTATTGGTATTGGCTCTCTCCTATGCAAGATGAGTTGGCCGTACTGAAAAACAAAGAGGCAGAGCTCAAGATGCAGGTTATCCGGCGGGCCAACCAGGTTGCCGCTTTGCCGAAAATCAAAGCACAGATTGAGATTTTGCAAGATCGCTACCAGCAGGTGGTGCGCCAGCTTCCCGAAGAAGACGAGTTGGCCAGCTTGCTTGCTGATGTCAATGATATCGGGGTGCGCAATGGCCTCGAGTTCCATCGCATTGAATGGGCCGAGCGGGTTGAGCATGAGCTCTACCTTGAGCTGCCGATCAGTATCGAGCTGACAGGCGGTTATGAAGACATCGGTCAGTTTGCTGCGGATATTGCGGCTTTGCCTCGGATTGTCCTGCTCAAGGACATAACCCTCGTTCGTGACGAGGAAGATGATACCTTGCTGACACTGAATGTGTCGGCAACGACATTCCGCTTTAAGGCCCCGAAGGCACCTAAGGAGGAGGTATGAAAAGGCAACAGTGGTTTGCTCTGAGTGTCGCCGCCCTTGCCTTGATGGGGTGCCGTGCCAACGAGGACTCAATAGAACAGTTTATCAACACCGCCCATCTTGAGGCGAAAGCCAATGTTGAGCCGCTTGATGCCCAGCCGGTATTTGTGGCTGAGGAGTTTGTGATGACCAGCCCTCGGGTGCCGTTCTTGCAGCCCCGTCCTGAGTTGGCCCAGCAGGCGCGAAATGCCGCCTGTTGGCAGCCGGAGCTGCGCAGTAAGCGGACGCCGCTTGAAGCCTACCCGCTTGAGCAGTTGAGCATGCGGGGGGTCATGGGGCAGGGCAGTAGCTTGTGGGCGTTGATTTATACCCCTGCTGGCAAGTTGGTAAAAGTACGTGAAGGGCACTACCTGGGGGTGAACCAGGGGCGGATTCTCAAAGTTCTGCCGAAGAGTGTTGAAGTTGAAGAAGTATTGCCGGATGGCGAGGGTTGCTGGCTGAAACGCCCGATCAAGCTGACATTGGCAAAACAGGTTAAGCCTACTAGTTAAGAGACAGAGAACTATGACAAGTTATGCGTCCCAAGGAAGGAAATATAGTGTATGGGCCCGGGTCGGCCAAATCGGACTTGCCATTGTGCTGTGGCTTGCTAGCGCAGCCGCCATGGCCTCGGTCTCGAACCATATCCGCGGTCTTGATTTCACCCGTAACTCGGAAGGGAGCGGGGTCTTGATAGTGGATCTTGAGCAATCTCGCTCGGTGGTTGACTTGCGCCGTAACGGCCGCCTGCTGTATGTCGATTTCATCGACACTGATATTGCCGATGACATGCTTTATGTCTTGGATGTGGCTGACTTCGCCACCCAGGTCAAGACAGTTGAATCCCTGCGTACCAAGCGTGGTGTCCGCTTGGTACTGACCATGAGCGGTGACTACTTGTATGATTACAAGAGCAAGAATAATAAGCTCGAGGTGATTGTTGCCAAGAAGGATCGAAGCAAGATTGACACCTCGACTATTTCCTATGACAGCAAGCCAATTTCCATCAACTTCCAAGATGTGCCGGTACGTAACGTTTTGCAGTTGATAGCGGAATATAACGATTTTAACTTGGTGGTATCTGATTCGGTGACCGGCAACCTGACCCTGCGTCTGGATGATGTGCCGTGGAAACAGGTGCTGGATATTATCCTCAAGTCGAAGAACCTCGACAAGCGCGAGCAGGGCTCGGTGGTGATGATTGCGCCGAAAGAAGAGTTGATGCGTAGCGAGCAGGAGCAGTTGGAAGCGCAGCGCAAGGAAGAAGAGTTGGCATCGCTGCAGTCGGAGATCATTACCCTTAACTTTGCCAAGGCGACGGAGCTGGGCGAGTTGCTGGCCGGAGCTGAGGACGGTATTAGCATGCTCTCTGGCCGAGGTTCGCTGCATGTCGATGAGCGAACCAACTCTATTATTATCAATGATATCCCTGAGAACCTGGCCAACGTGCGCGATATCGTGGCGGCATTGGATATTCCGGTCGATCAGGTGCAGATTGAAGCGCGTATCGTGACGGTTGACGAGGGGGATATTGATGAACTCGGCGTGCGTTGGGGGATTTTGAGTACGGACGGTACCAATACCGTCGGCGGCTCGATAGAGAATAACCTGGCATCGGTTGGACTGCTTGACCGCAAGGCTACGGTTGACGAGTTCTTGAACGTTAACCTGGCGGCGACCAGTGCGGGTGCCTCTAGTGTCGCCTTCCAAGTGGCCAAGATGGGCGATGTTCTATTGGATCTGGAGCTGTCGGCATTGCAGGAGGAGAAAAAAGCCGAGATTATCTCAAGCCCACGCTTGATGACCACCAACAAGAAGACTGCCTACATCGAGCAGGGTACCGAGATTCCGTACCTTGAAGCGGCATCGAGCGGTGCGGTGTCGGTGAGCTTCAAGAAGGCGGTTCTGAGTCTGATGGTAACCCCGCAGATCACTGCCGATGGCAAGTTGGTGCTGGATTTGGTGGTTACCCAGGACAAGGTGGGTGATGTGGTGAAAGCCGGTACTGGCGAAGCGGTGTCGATTGATACCCAGCGAATTGGTACTCAGGTTCTGGTCGACAACGGCGAGACTGTGGTACTGGGCGGGATCTACCAGCATACGCTCAACAACAAGATCCAGAAGATTCCGGTATTGGGGGATATTCCGGTGCTTGGTGCGCTGTTTAGGAGCACAATGGAAAAAATGGGCAAGCGCGAATTGTTGATTTTTGTCACGCCTAAGATTGTCCGTCAGTGAGTTAACCCCTTGTTGTTTTACGTTGAAGGCCCGTTTAAGGGCCTTCTTCGGCAATAAATCCCGTCTAGCTATTGCCAACCCTAGCCCTGTCTTGAGATAATTTTCGGTCTTATCACGAATTAAATGTGAGGAAGTTGGCGCCTCGGGCTTGTTTTCACTTAAGCCTGCGGGCGGTGTCGTTATATTAACCGCGCGTAAATATTGCTAAAAATGGCTGAAAAACGAAATATTTTCCTGGTCGGCCCAATGGGTGCCGGCAAAAGTACTATAGGTAGACACCTTGCACAGCAATTACATATGGAGTTCTTTGACTCCGATACGGTAATTGAGGACCGCACAGGTGCGGATATCAGCTGGGTATTCGACGTGGAAGGCGAAGAAGGCTTTCGTGTTCGCGAAGAGAAGGTCATTGATGATTTGACCCAGCAGCAAGGTATTGTCCTGGCAACAGGTGGTGGCTCGGTAAAAAGCAAAGAGAGCCGCAATCGCTTGTCTGCCCGTGGTATTGTGGTATACCTTGAAACGACGATTGAGAAGCAGCTTGCTCGTACGCAGCGTGATAAAAAGCGCCCGTTGCTGCAGACCGATACTCCGCGTGAAGTTCTGGAGGAACTTGCACAGGATCGTAATCCACTGTATGAAGAGATCGCCGACTATGTCGTGCGCACTGATGATCAGAGCGCCAAGGTTGTCGCGAACCAAATCATCAAGATGCTTGAAGAGCGCTAATCAACAAGAGAGCTGGCCATGGAACGGATTAACGTCAATCTCGGTGACAGAAGTTACCCAATTTCAATCGGTGCCGGGTTGTTCGATGACCCAGCCCTTTTCTCTGCGGCAATCCCTGCCGGACGACGTGTTGTCGTGGTCAGCAATGTAACGGTAGCCCCGCTGTACGCCGAACAGGTGATCGGGACTATCCGTTCTCTCTCTTGCGATGTTGCTTTGCTCTCCTTGCCTGATGGCGAGCAGTACAAAAGCCTCGAAACCTTCAACCAAATTATGAGCTTCCTGTTGGAAGGCAACTATGGCCGAGATGTGGTTTTGGTTGCCCTTGGCGGTGGGGTGATTGGCGATGTTGTGGGTTTTGCGGCGGCTTGCTACCAGCGCGGTGTGGACTTTGTTCAGGTCCCGACAACGCTGCTGGCGCAGGTTGATTCCTCTGTCGGGGGTAAAACCGCCGTCAACCACCCCCTTGGCAAAAATATGGTAGGTGCGTTCTACCAGCCCAAGGCCGTGATCATCGATAACCAATGCCTAAATACCCTGACCGAGCGTGAGTTTGCGGCCGGTATGGCAGAGGTGATTAAATACGGCATTATTGCCGATGGTGAATTTTTCTGCTGGCTTGAGCAGAATATCGAGCGCCTTCAGGCTCTCGATAATGATGCATTGAGCTACGCAATTGGCCGTTGTTGCCAGATCAAAGCTGATGTCGTCGCCGCAGACGAGAAAGAGTCCGGTGTGCGGGCCTTGCTGAATCTCGGCCATACCTTCGGCCATGCCATTGAAGCTGAAATGGGCTACGGCAATTGGCTTCACGGTGAGGCAGTGGCTGCCGGTACTGTCCAGGCTGCCCGAGCTGCACAGATGCTAGGCCGTATCGGCGCGCAGGATGTCGAGCGGATCGTCAGCCTGCTGGAAAAAGCCAAATTGCCAGTTAAGGGGCCTGAGACAATGGATTTTCCGGGCTATCTCAAACATATGATGCGTGACAAAAAAGTGCTATCTGGCCAGCTGCGCCTGATTTTGCCGACGGCGATCGGCAAGGCGGAATTGGTGGCTGGTGTGGAAGAAGATATTTTGCGCCGCGCCATCAGCGACTAACTCAGTAGCCCATGAACACAGATATGCATACGCAGGCGCTGGATCTGGATTCTCAGACCCAGCTTCTTTCTCGTCTCCAGTTCCTTACCCGCTTTAGCTCCAATCTTATCCATATCACAGGTGCTGCCGGTGCCGGCAAGACCTGGCTCTCCCAGCGTTACCTCGAAGCATGGGCAGGTGCTCGGCAGCAGGCGCTTTTGCTTTGCCACGCCAGCCAGACAGCCAGCCAGCAACGCGCCTATCTGTTGCAACAGTTGGCACCGAAGGCGGTGTTTAATGATCAGGACCCGTTAGGACAAACCCTCGAGCGTATTTTCGCTGGCGAGCGGGTTGATATGTTGTTGGTGGTTGATGATGCTCACCTGCTCAGCCCGGTACTGGTTGCAGAGCTTTGGGATTGGCATCAGCAAACACAGGCGAGCCGTGGTTCGCAGGTGAATGTATTGCTGTTTAGTCTCCCTGGGCGTTTGGACAGCAGTAATGACCAGACTACTGCGGCGAAGGAAATACACCCGGTCGAGGTGGATATCTCGGCATTGGATGAACAGGAATCGCTGTTGTTCGTGGAGCGGGCTTTGGGATTACAACTCGATGCTGCCGCCCGGCGTTGGTACCGTGAGCAACTCGGGGGACGGGACGGGAATCTGCCTGGGGATCTGGTGAAGATGCAGTACAGCGATGATACGGCAACAGCCGGGTATCGATTTTCGCCGAAGGCGGCCCTGGCTCTTGGTGGGGCGGCCGCCCTGCTTGGCCTGGGATGGTGGCTGTGGTCAGCGGATCCCGCTCCGTCCCCAGCGCCGGTTGTCAGCGGCGGGATTAACCAGCAGCAATTGGATCAGGCCTTGGTTGCCGCCGATGCGAAGACGGTGTCGGGCAATACAGATCTGCCTGCGTCGGGTATCTACGATGACAGTGCGAGTCTGCCACCAGAAGTGATGCTGGAAGGGCAGACGGTTGGCCGCAAGGACAGCCCCCCTCGTGTTGTCGTGCCTTCGGCGGTTGTCGATGCCATGCTCGATGAGCAGGCTGTGGGTGGATCCGGTGAGAATGCCGTAGTGGCAAAGCAGGATCTGCTGCAGCCCGTATTGCCTGAAGGCAAGCCGGTGCTTGAACCGAAAAGCGCCGAGGAAAAACGTGAACCGGTGCCGGTAGTTGCTCCGGAACTAAAGCCCGAGCCCAAAGCGAAGCCTGAGGCCCAAACGGTAACGAAGCCGCCGGTCGTGCCGAAACAAGCGGCAGCAGAGACGAAGCGGCCAACGGCCAAGCCGGTCCCTGAGGTTAAAGCCGCGCCAAAAACGCCACCGGCGGATAAGTCAAAAGCCAGAGCGAAAGCTGAGTTGGGGGCGACGTTGCGCCAGTACCCGCCGCAGCATTATGCCTTGCAGCTTGCCGCAGTACGCTCGTTGCAGGCGGCCGAGGAGTTTTTGGCAGATTACGACATGGCGGGGAAAGCAACGGTATATCGGACCCTGCGTAGTGGTGAGCCGTGGTTTATTGTCGTGACAGGCAACTATCGCAATGTTGCCGCAGCCCGCGAGGCTGAGGATTCGCTGCCAGCTCGGGTTCAGGCTGTTCAACCGTGGGCGAAGTCATTCCGCCAAATTCAGCTTGAAATGGATCGCGTCAAATAACGTTCATAGTGGGAGATATTTCCGGGATTTCGGTATCAGAGGCAGCATGAATGGTGTACAATCCGCCACCTTTCGTTACAAAGTAGGTATTGGTGGTTAGCCGAATGAAGAAGCATCGTGCATTCCTGAAATGGGCTGGGGGAAAATACTCTCTGGTTGAGGACATCAAGCGCCACTTGCCTCCTGCACGTAAATTGGTAGAGCCGTTCGTTGGTGCGGGCTCGGTATTTTTGAATACCGATTATGAGCAGTACCTACTGGCAGATATCAACCCGGATCTGATCAACCTTTACAACATCATTAAAGAGCAGCCGGAGCAGTTTGTCCGTGATGCCAAGGCGTTGTTTACGGCTGAATTCAACCAAAAGGGTGCCTACCTCGATATTCGCGAGGCATTCAATAAGACCCAGGACCCTTATCAGCGCTCGCTGTATTTCCTGTATATGAACCGCCACGGTTTTAACGGTTTGTGCCGTTACAACAAGAAAGGCGGGTTCAATGTACCGTTCGGCTCGTACAAGAAACCGTACTTCCCTGAAGACGAAATGTATTTCTTTGCCGAGAAGGCCAAGCGCGCGACGTTTGTCTGCGAGGGGTACCAGCAGACGTTTTCTCGGGCTCGTAAGGGGAGTGTGGTGTACTGCGATCCACCGTACGCGCCATTGTCCACCACGGCCAATTTTACCTCCTATGCCGGTAACGGTTTTAGTCTGGATGATCAGGCGGCTTTGGCTGATGTGGCCGAGCGGGCAGCCGTAGAGCGGGGGATCCCCGTGCTTATTTCAAACCACGATACGACCCTGACCCGTCGGCTGTACCACGGTGCCGAGCTCTCGGTAGTGAGGGTCAAGCGCACGATCAGCCGCAATGGCGGTAGCCGCAACAAGGTGGATGAGCTGTTGGCCCTGTTTCCGGCCCAGCCAGACTGATCATTCAGCCGCGGTGACGCCTAGCCGGCGATCCAGCGACTAATTGCGATCAGTATTCCCACGAAGATAACGATAGCCAGTGCCCCCGTGACAATGAACGGTAGGGCGCTAGGCTGTTTGAAATCTGTTTTCCTGCATGCTTCGGATTGTACGCCCAATAGCGCGCCCGCCACGCTCTTTATTAGGTTGGGCTTCGGTGGCTGCTTGCCCCCGCCGCTAGGTGATGGTTTAGTCATCCTCCGTTACCTGCTCCTCTCTGTTTTCCCGTTGTGCCACGCCTCTCCTTTTCCTAGTGTAGCCCGTAGATAGGGCGGCAAATCCGGTAAGACAATATTGTTCTGATCGGGTAGAATTGCGCCGATTTTCCAATAATCGTTTCCGTAAGTACCGTATAGAGGCTGAACATGAAGGATTTTTTGATCGCTCCATCTATCTTGTCTGCAGACTTTGCCCGTTTGGGTGAGGATGTCGCGAAAGTACTGGCAGCGGGTGCCGATGTTGTGCACTTTGATGTGATGGACAACCACTTCGTACCGAACCTGACATTTGGTGCGCCGGTGTGTCAGGCCCTGCGTGACTACGGGATCACCGCGCCGATTGACGTGCACCTGATGGTCAAGCCTGTTGACCGTATCATTCCGGATTTCGCCAAAGCCGGTGCAACCATGATCACCGTCCATGTTGAAGCGACGGATCACCTTGACCGTACCCTGCAACTCATCAAAGAGTGCGGCTGCCAGGCGGGTGTCGTGTTCAACCCGGCGACACCGCTTCATCACCTGGACTACGTGATGGACAAGATTGACATGATTTTGCTGATGTCGGTCAACCCGGGCTTCGGTGGCCAGTCGTTCATCCCGTCAACCCTCGACAAGCTACGCGAGGTGCGCAAGCGCATTGACGAGTCAGGCCGTGCGATTCGCCTAGAGATTGACGGCGGCGTCAAAGCCGACAACATCCGTGAAATCGCCGAGGCCGGTGCGGATATGTTTGTCGCAGGCTCTGCGATTTTCAGCCAGCCTGACTACAAGGTGGAAATCGACAAGATGCGTGCCGAGCTGGCGAAGGTTGAGCGATAATGGTGGCGCTACAAGACATTAAGTTTGTTGCTTTCGATCTTGACGGTACGCTGCTAGACAGCGTGCCTGATTTGGCGCTGGCAGCGGACCAAACCATGCAAGCCCTCGGCCTTCCCGGGGTGACTCTAGAGCAGGTGACGACCTGGATTGGCAATGGTGCGGATATTCTGATTGGCCGCTGCTTAAGCCGAGATATGGACGTGTCCCCCGATCTCGATCCGCTGCTTCATCAGGAGGCGCGCCGCTTGTTCGATCGCTTCTACGATGAAGGCGGCCATCGCCAAAGTGCGCTTTATCCGGGGGTGCTTGAGACCCTCGCTGCAATGCACCGTGCCGGGATCCCAATGGCGATTGTTACCAATAAGCCGTCCCAGTTTGTGCCTCATCTGCTAGAGGAGCATAAGATTGCCGAGTATTTCGTCGATGTGATTGGTGGCGATACCTTCCCGCAACGAAAGCCCGATCCTTGTGCTCTGCATTGGCTGATGGAAAAACACCAGCTGGCAAGCCACGAGCTGCTGATGGTCGGGGATTCGCGCAATGACATTCTGGCTGCCAAGGCGGCCTCGTGTTATGTTGTTGGCTTGACCTACGGTTACAACTACGGCCAGCCAATCAGTGCCAGCGATCCAGATATTGTGCTGGATCACTTCAGTGATCTGGCAGAAGTGGTTAGACTAGGCAGCTAGTACATCCGGCCCTGCCGGTTAGCGTTGAATTTCAGGCAGCGGCGAAGGCCGCTGCTTCCCTGAGTGACATAGGAACATCACATCATGACTAAACCCATTGTATTGAGCGGCGTGCAGCCTTCTGGCGAATTGAGTATCGGTAACTATCTGGGTGCGCTGCGTCAGTGGGAACAGATGCAGGATGATTACGATTGCCAGTACTGTGTGGTGGACTTGCACGCAATCACTGTGCGCCAAGACCCTAAAGCACTGTACGAAGCGACCTTGGACGCGTTGTCTGTGTGTCTGGCTGTGGGGGTAGACCCGAAGAAGAGCACCCTTTTCATTCAGTCACATGTCCCTGAGCATGCCCAGCTGGGCTGGTTGCTGAACTGCTACACCCAGATGGGTGAGCTAAGTCGTATGACCCAGTTCAAAGATAAGTCCGCGCGTTACGCGAACGATGTGAACGCCGGCCTGTTCGATTACCCGGTACTGATGGCGGCGGATATCCTGCTATACGGCGCGCACCAAGTGCCTGTCGGCAACGACCAGAAGCAGCACCTTGAGCTGGCGCGTGATATCGCGACCCGTTTCAACAACATCTATTCGCCTGAGCAGCCGATCTTCACCATCCCCGAGCCATACATCCCAACGGTGAATGCCCGTGTGATGAGTCTGCAGGACGCAACCAAGAAGATGTCGAAGTCGGACGACAACCGCAAGAACGTGATTACCCTGTTGGAAGAGCCTAAGTCGATCATCAAGAAGATCAACAAGGCCCAGACCGATGCGGAAACACCACCGCGTATTGCCCATGATATCGAGAATAAGGCCGGTATCTCTAACCTGATGGGCCTGTACTCGGCGGCAACAGGTATGAGCTTTGCCGAAATCGAAGCCAAGTATGCCGGCGTTGAGATGTACGGCCCGTTCAAGAAAGACGTTGGCGAAGCTATTGTGGCGATGCTTGAACCTATTCAGGCTGAATACCACCGTGTTCGTGCCGACCGCGCCTACCTCGATGAGGTGATGAAGACGGGTGCCGAGAAAGCGTCTGCACGCGCGGCAGAGACCCTCAAGAAAGCCTATGCGGCAGTGGGTTTTGTTGCTCGCCCGTAAGCGTTGCAGTGTATTGGAAAACCGGCTTCGGCCGGTTTTTTTTCGTCTGGACTTGCCTTTCCTCACTCTAGCGGCAAAATAGCCGCTGACTTTTCAGGGAGTGGACTGACCCATGCTATTGATGATCGACAATTACGATTCCTTTACCTATAACCTGTACCAGTACTTTTGCGAATTGGGGGCTGAGGTCAAGGTGGTGCGTAATGACGAGATTGATCTGGCCGGGATAGAGGCCCTGGCACCGAGCCATCTGGTTATTTCTCCCGGGCCGTGCACTCCTGACGATGCCGGGATTTCACTGGCGGCGATCCGCCATTTCGCGGGTAAGTTGCCGATCCTCGGGGTATGCCTTGGCCACCAGTCACTTGCCCAGGTTTTCGGGGGGGAGGTGGTGCGTGCCCGTCAGGCGATGCATGGCAAGACCTCGCCGGTTGTCCATACTGGGAAAGGCGTATTTTCCGGCCTTAACCAGCCATTGACGGTGACCCGATATCATTCGCTGGTGGTGCGTGCCGAGAGCTTGCCGGATTGTTTTGAGGTGACGGCCTGGACCGAGCGTGACGGCGAGTTTGATGAGATTATGGGTATAGCCCACAAGAGCCTGCCGATCGAGGGGGTGCAGTTCCACCCTGAGAGTATCCTGACCGAGCAGGGGCACCAGCTGCTGGCTAATTTCCTCCATCGCCACTGATCCCCGCGCTAACTGCGTTTTCCCCTCGTCATTCACCGGCGGTGTGCCGTGCCGCCGGTTGGCCGTAGCCTCGCCCTGTTTATTTGTCACTTATCTCTTTGTCCCCCCCCCAGTATATTTAGCGCATTTATGCCGATCCCCTGTGGTTAAATCGCGATCGCCGTCAATTATTTAACATTTAACCAACCTCTAAGTGCAGGAAAGATTATGCAGTTGGAGAACGGTTAGCTGTTGTTTCCTTGCAGGAAAAACAGTATTCCTCACGAAGTGCTTAATAACTTTTCTGTAATATCGCATAAATATACCTATGTTGTTGTGTTGGCCAGATACCAGACAGAGAGAAAAACATTTTCTGCTATTGGAAATGGTTAATAAAATGTAAATACTATGCTTAGGGCAAGCTTTATAGAAGGATTATGACTATGGCAAAGGAACAGAAAGTCGATCGTCAGGTATTCGATGAGGTCATGGTGCCCTGCTATGCACCGATGCAGATGATCCCGGTGCGTGGTGAGGGATCTCGGGTCTGGGATCAGGATGGGCGGGAGTATATCGATTTTGCTGGCGGGATTGCGGTTAGCTGCCTTGGCCACTGCCACCCGGTGATGGTAAGCGCTCTTACCGAGCAGGCGGGGAAGCTATGGCACCTGAGTAATGTCATGACCAACGAACCGGCGTTGCGTCTGGCCCGTCTGCTGACCGAGCACAGCTTTGCCGACAAGGTGTTCTTTGCCAATTCGGGGGCTGAAGCGAACGAAGCGGCACTTAAACTGGCACGCCGTTATGCCGCAGATCAATTTGGCCCTGAGAAGTCGGAGATCATCGCTTTCCATCAGGGGTTCCACGGCCGTACTTTCTTTACGGTCACCGTTGGGGGGCAGACGGCTTATTCGGATGGTTTTGGACCCAAGCCAGGGGATGTCACTCACCTTGCCTACAATGACCTCGAAGGGCTGGCAGCCCATATCTCTGACCGTACCTGTGCGGTGATGATGGAGCCGCTGCAGGGCGAGGGGGGGATCATTTCACCGACGTCTGAATTTGTTCAGGGGGTTCGGGAGCTGTGTGACAAGTACGGGGCACTGCTGATTTTCGATGAGGTGCAAACGGGTAATGGCCGTACCGGCAGTTTCTATGCCTATCAGGATCTCGGGGTTGAGCCGGATATTCTCAGTACCGCCAAGTCTCTGGGCGCCGGCTTTCCGATCGGGGCGATGTTGACGACGGACTCCTTGGCCAAGCACCTCAAAGTGGGGACGCACGGTTCGACATATGGCGGCAATCCGCTGGCATGTGCTGTCGCCGAGGCCGTGGTGGGCGAGGTGACCAAGCCAGAAGTGCTGGCTGGGGTCAAAGAACGCGAGCATTGGTTTCGCGATGCCCTGATGGCTATCAATGCCAAATACCCAATTTTCGACGAAGTACGCGGCAAGGGGCTGCTGCTCGGAGCCGCGCTTAACAGCGAGTGGCAGGGGCGAGCAAGGGATATATTGGTCGCTGCCGGCGAAGAAGGGCTGCTGGTACTGGTCGCGGGTGCTAACGTTGTTCGTTTCACGCCGTCGCTTGTTATTAGTCGGGAGGAGTTTGACTGCGGGATGACCCGCTTCGAGCAGGCCGTCGCCAAGCTTTACTTATCGTGAGAATCGTTGGCTAGTCGATACTGCGGCCGGTTGTGCCGCAGGGGCCCGGTTAGGCCGGGAGGGTATGAGGGACAGCTTGCGCTGCTATAGCATTAGGAGGGAGTTCGATGCTGGTTATACGTCCGATTACAATGGCTGATTTGCCTGCGCTTTTGGCCTGTGCCGAGGAGTCCGGCCACGGGTTTACATCGCTTCCGGTCAACGAGGAGATTTTGGCTGGTCGAATAGCCCATTCCGAGGAGAGCTTTGCCAAATCGGTATCTACGCCGGGGACGGAAGGCTATCTTATGGTCGCCGAGGATACCAAGACCGGCGAGGTGGCCGGCACAACGGCTATCGAGGCGGCAATAGGGCTCGACAATCCGTTTTATACCTATCACCTCAGTACCGTCGTTCATTCGTCGCGCCGGCTCAATGTCCATAATGTCGTCAAGGTCCTGACTTTTGGCAATGATTACACCGGGGTCAGTGAGCTTTGCACTCTGTTCCTTCGCTCGCAATGGCGCGAGGGGCTCAATGGCAGGTTGCTGTCGAAATGCCGTTTTCTGATGATGGCGCAGCATTCGGCCCGTTTCGACAAGACGGTGATCGCCGAAATGCGGGGTGTCTCCGACGATGACGGCAACTCGCCGTTCTGGGACTGGCTCAAGGAGCATTTCTTCTCGATAGACTTCACTCTGGCCGATTACCTGACGGGGATTGGCAAAAAAGGGTTTATTGCCGACTTGATGCCCAAGCTGCCGATCTACGTCAACCTGCTTAGCCCCGAGGCGCAGGCGGTGATTGGCCACGTCCATGAAAAGACCCGCCCGGCACTCCACCTGCTCGAGCAAGAGGGATTTACCTGCCGTGGTTATGTCGACATCTTCGACGCGGGCCCGACCGTGGAGTGCGATATTCGCAATATAGAGTCGGTTCGCCACTCCCGTCTATGCCGGGTGGAGATCGGCCAGCCGCAAGGCGGTATTGATGCCATTGTTGCCAATACGTCATTTGAGGGATTCCGGGCGGTGGCTGGTGAGGTGGATGTTTTGCGTGATGCGGCCGTGGTGACAATTGAGATGGCCGAGGCCCTGCAGGTTAAGCAGGGCGATCTGGTTCGTCTGATTACCCAGTAAGGAGAAAAGTATGTCCCAATGGAACGAAGGACGTTTATGGATTGCGGGCCAATGGCTGGATGGCCGCGGCGAGACGCTGGCTTCTTTTAATCCCTATACCGGAGAGTCGATTTGGCAAGGGGCGGCGGCAAGTGTGGAGCAGGTTGAGCTGGCCGTTGCCGCTGCGCGCGAGGCATTCCCTTCTTGGCGTAGGCTGAACTTGGAAAACCGTCAGGAAATCGTGGAGTGCTTTGGCCGTTTGGTGACGGAGCACAGCGAGGCGTTGGCAGAGGTGATTGCCGAGGAAACGGGTAAGCCCTTGTGGGAAACCCGTACTGAGGTGTCGGCGATGGCGGGCAAGGTGGCGGTTTCGCTGCGTGCCTACCATGAACGTACCGGCAGTACGCGGCGTGATATCGCAGGTGGGCAGGCTGTCCTGCGTCACCGGCCGTTGGGGGTAATGGCGGTATTCGGGCCGTATAATTTCCCCGGCCACCTGCCGAACGGCCATATTATCCCGGCCCTGCTGGCCGGTAATACGGTGGTTTTCAAGCCCTCAGAGCTTACCCCGAAGGTGGCTGAACGGGTCATGCGGCTGTGGCAGTTGGCGGGGCTGCCTGATGGGGTGATCAATTTGGTACAGGGGGCAAGGCCGGTTGGCGAGGCCCTGGCGGCCAGCCGTGGTATCGACGGGCTGTTGTTTACCGGCAGTGCCCATACTGGCCACCTGTTGCACCGCCAGTTTGCCGGCCAGCCAGGCAAGATGCTGGCGTTGGAAATGGGGGGCAACAATCCGTTGGTTGTCTCTGAATTTTGTGGCGAGCTCGATGCCACTGTCTACACTATTATTCAGTCGGCCTTTCTCAGTGCCGGGCAGCGTTGCACTTGTGCTCGCCGCCTTTATCTTCCTCGTGGGGAGGTCGGTGATGCCCTGCTTGAGCGGCTGGTCGCTGTCGCGTCCCAGTTGCGGGTTGGCGGGCCGTTTGATCATCCGGCGCCGTTTATGGGGCCGCAGATTTCCGATCAGGCTGCCGATGCGATTGTCCGTACCCAGTCCGATCTTGAGAATTTGGGGGGCAAAACCCTGCTACGTTCAACCCGCGGGCAAGGGGCGGTTGTGACGCCGGGTATTATCGATGTGAGTGCTATTGCCACCCTGCCTGATGAGGAATACTTCGGCCCGCTGTTGCAAGTTGCCCGTTATCGTAATTTGGCCGATGCCGTCACTATGGCCAATGACACCCGTTATGGGTTGTCTGCCGGTTTGATATCGACGGACGACGGCGAATGGCAGTATTTTGTCGAGCATATCCGGGCCGGGATCGTTAACCGCAACCGGCCGTTGACTGGGGCGAGTGGCGATGCGCCGTTTGGTGGCCCCGGCGCATCTGGCAATCTGCGTCCCAGTGCCTACTATGCCGCCGACTATTGTGCCTATCCGATGGCTACGCTTGAGGGCGGGCAGGCAGAATTGCCCGACAAGTTGGCGCCGGGTATCGTTTTTTAGAGTGCGTTCTGTAACCAGCGCGAGTTACCACGAGAGCGTTGATTCCCCTCGAACCGACTAGCGTGAGGATATCATCATCATGGAAAGGGTAGAGCAACTGTTTAATGGGCTGTGGCAGGACTATGTCACACGCCTTTGTCCCTCGGCATTGCAGATCCACGATCTGCTAGCCGAGGAGGAGCCGCTGCATAACGATCACATTGCCCTACGAACGTTCAATTTACCGATGGTGGGCCTTGACCGTTTGGCTGCTCCCTTCATTGCGATTGGCTACCAACCCAAGGGGCGTTACCGTTTCGAGGGCAAGAAACTCTACGCCGAGCATTTCGAGCATCCCAACCCGCTGGCTCCCAAGGTGTTTATCAGCGAGCTGATGGTGGGGCAGTTCAGCTCGTTGTTCCAGCAGACGGTACGAGAGCTGGTGGCCCAGATGCCGGAGACGTCCTTGCGTGATCCGGCCTTCCTATATGGCGGACGGCAGTGGGAGCTGGACTTTGCCACTTATGAGTTGCTGCTGGCAGAGAGTGAGTATGGCGGTTGGCTGGCTGCCCATGGCTTTGGCGCCAACCATTTCACGGTGAGCCTCAACCATCTCGAGCAGTTCACTGAGGTACGGGAGGTCAATCACCTGCTACGTCACAATGGCTTTGTGATTAACGAGGCTGGCGGGGATGTAAAGGGCAGTGCCAAGGTGATGCTTGAACAATCGTCCACGATGGCCGACCGGGTCGTGGTTGGGTTCAGTGATGGAACCTATGCTATCCCCGGAGGCTTTTACGAATTTGCCAAGCGTTATCCTGATGAGGATGGTGAGCTGTTCTCTGGTTTTGTCGAGGCATCTGCCGACAAAATTTTCGAGAGTACTCACCAATAGATCACCGTGATTGTCCGCGTTGTTCAGTGGCTGATGTTATCGAGGGGAGGCAGATCATAGCCGTGGCTGCTATGGCGTGGCGGCTCTTGTTGTTCTAGGTAGTGTCTGCTGCCGCTAAAGCCGGTCAATTCGACGGTTGTCGGTAGCGGGGCAATCACGGCAGGGCTAAAAGTGGTATGGTGCGGGGAGAAACGCTCGATATCCATATCTTAATCTCCGGTCAATGTTGTATAAGCGCAAATTCCATATGCGCAATGTAGCACTTGTTGGGCAGGATTCAAGTGAAAAAATAGTGAAAATTATTGCAAACTTATTCGCTATAGCGATTTTTTATTTGCAGCCATAAAAAAAGCCGCTAGTGCGGCTTTTTTCAATTATGGTGGCTATCAGCGTGTACCGTAGACAACGATAGTCTTGCCGTGGGCAGAAATCAGGTTCTGCTCTTCCAGCATCTTGAGGATGCGGCCAACGGTTTCACGCGAGCAGCCAACGATTTGGCCGATTTCCTGACGAGTGATCTTGATCTGCATGCCGTCTGGGTGCGTCATTGCATCCGGTTGCTTGGCAAGGTTCAGCAAGGTTTGTGCGATACGGCCGGTTACATCCAAGAAGGCAAGGTCGCCAACTTTCTGGCTGGTTACCTGCAGGCGACGAGCCATCTGAGCAGACAGGCGCATCAGGATATCCGGATTTACTTGGATTAGCTGGCGGAATTTCTTGAATGAAATTTCAGCAACTTCGCACGGAGTCTTCGCACGTACCCAAGCGGTACGCTCCTGGCCTTCCTCGAACAGACCAAGTTCACCGATAAAGTCGCCCTGGTTTAGGTAAGACAGGATCATTTCTTTGCCTTCTTCATCCTTGATCAGGACGGCAACAGAACCTTTTACAATGTAGTAGAGGGTTTCTGCTTTCTCGCCAGCATGGATCAAAGTACTCTTTGAAGGGTATTTATGAATGTGACAATGGGAAAGAAACCACTCTAGAGTTGGATCTGTTTGAGGTTTACCTGGAACCATATTACTAACTTCCTCTGCGTTTAATGCCCAACAACGACGTCCCTATAATTCAAGGCTGGGCCTCTTGTTCGTCGTTTAGGATATTCAGTCACCTGCCGGGCTGCAAGTCAACTTGAATAATTAGCTCAGAGTTTATCTTTTTTCGGCGCGTATTTCTTGATATTGATCTATCGGAAATGGCCATTTTCTAGTCATAAGTGTGCACATGATCACACAGTTGCCAGATAGTGCCAAAACCCCCTGTTTGTAGTAAGGAGAACACGATGCAATCGCGAGTGAAATGGGTCGAGAATATGACCTTTTTAGGCCAGTCAAATTCGGGCCATAGCGTGGTAATGGACGGTAATGGTGGCGAAAAAGCCCCGAGTCCGATGGAACTGGTATTGATGGCTGCCGGAGGTTGCAGTTCAGTGGATGTGGTGGACGGCCTGAAGTCAGCCGGTCAGAAAATCACGGCGTGCGAGGCGCAGATCAGCTCGGTCCGGCGCGATCAGGCACCCCGCCTGTTCACCACGGTGAACTTGCACTTTGTGGTTACCGGTGTGGGGCTCGACAGTGCCATCGTGGCCGAGACGGTTGCCAATTCGCTGGAGAAGTACTGCTCGGTTTGCCTGATGCTAGGGGAAGGGGTCGAGATGACCCATTCCTACGAGGTTGTCGAGGCGTGATCGCCTGAACGTGGTGGCCTTTGTGCCGCCACGTTGTTTTGCCCAACTGTTGTGTTGCTAGTCCCTTCCTGTGCTCTGGGCGATCGCCCTTATCCCTTGTACTACCCAATCTTTCCTGTATCGATCAGTTTTTGGATCAGCGGCCTCATGATTAACTCCATCGCAAAGCTCATCTTGCCGCCGGGTACCACCAGATTGTTGTGGCGAGACATAAACGAGCCTTGGATCATTGCCAGCAGGTACGGGAAGTCGACGTTTTTGATCCCACGGAAACGGATCACCACGAAGCTCTCGTCGAGGCTCGGAATGGCCTTGGCACTGAACGGGTTGGAGGTATCGACGGTCGGCACCCGTTGGAAATTGATATGGGTGCGCGAGAACTGAGGAGTGATGTAGTTGAGGTAGTCGTCCATCGAGCGGACGATAGATTCCATCACCGCCTCGCGGGAATGGCCACGATCCCGGGTATCACGGACGATTTTCTGAATCCACTCGAGGTTGACGATCGGTACCATGCCGATGAGTAAGTCGACGTGCTGAGCGGCGTTGACATCGCCGTCGACCACCCCGCCGTGGAGCCCTTCGTAGAACAGTACATCGGTATTTTCGGGGAGATCTTGCCAAGGCGTGAAGGTGCCCGGCATCTGGTTATAGGGAACGGCCTCGTCGAAGGTATGCAGGTAGCGGCGGAATTTGCCGCTGCCATCGTTGCCGTACTGTTCGAAGAAGCCGGCCAGCAGCGGAAAGTCATTGGCCTGGGGGCCGAAATAGCTGATATGGCGTCCCTGCTCTTTGGCTTTGCGGATCTCGACGTCCATTTCCGGGCGGGTGAAGCGGTGGAAGCTGTCCCCCTCAAGCCAGGCGGCATTGATACCCATCATGTTGAACATTTTGCGGAAGGCTTCGGAGGTGGTCGAGGTGCCCGCACCGGACGATCCGGTAACTGCAATAATCGGATGTTTTGCAGACATGACAAACCCTGTCGTTAACATTATTGGAAAGAGTTATTAACAGGGCGCGGGGGTTAGGTCAAGCGGAGGCGTCAAAAATGCCAACAGCCTCCGCCCAATTTTCTCATTATGGGAGAGCGCGCTTCAGTGGCCCATTTGATGGCGGAGTTTGATATCTACTGTTTCATGGAGCTCGGAGAAGACAATCACGGCATCGCCGCTGCGGAGCTGGGCCCGGACATGGTCGACCTTTTCCTCGAGGCTGAGCTCGCGCTCGCCGTAGTCGGTTCCCTCGCGCAGGACGAAGTGCTCGATAAGGTTAGTTAGGGTGTCTGGGTCAATATCTTGCCAGGGGATGATCATAGGACGCTACCTAAAGGGGGGAAAGCCGTATCTTGCCGGAAGCCCCGCCTATTGGCAATGCTGTTACTTGCCTGCGCTTGCCATGTCTATCCGCCAGCAGGACTGGGCTAGCGGCGGTTCAGGATTTGGCTGAACCATTCGGGAACAGTCGTTTCCAGCCATAGCGCAGGCTTGTGCCAACTGCCAGACACAAAACCGACATGGCCGCCGTTGTCGACCAGATCATAGTGGATGTGCGGCGGAAGGGGATGAGACGGGATCACAGCCCCTGTCATGAACGGGTCATCCTTGGCATGGATAACCCGCAGCGGGGTTGTGATCTCTGTAAGCCGCGCTAACCCGCTGCAGCGCCGATAGTAGTCATTGGCACCGTCAAAGCCGTGCAGCGGCGCGGTAACCTGTTCGTCGAACTGCCACAGGGTGCGAATGTGCCTTGCTTGCTCCTGACCGAGGGGCATAGCTTCGGGCTGGGTGCTAATCTTGCGGTCGAGGGTACGTTTCATCGAGCTAAGCAGGTATAGCTGGTAGATCTTGGAGAACCCCTGCTGGATCCGCGTCGAGCAGGCAGCGAGATCAAGCGGTGGCGAGATCACCTGTGCGGCGAGGAGATCACTCTGCTCTTGGGACTCAGCCAGATAGTTGACCAGCATGTTGCCCCCGAGCGAAACGCCCACCGCCATGAAAGGCTGGGTCGGGAGTTGCTGGCGCAGCCACCGGAGAAAAAAGCGGGCGTCGTCGGTCTCGCCGGAATGGTAGCTCCTAGGAAGGCGGTTGATTTCGCCACTGCAGCCGCGGAAATGCATCATCACCCCGAGCCAGCCCTGTTGAGCGGCAGCATGGAGCAGGCCGTTGGCATAGGGGCTGTGAAAGCTGCCCTCGAGGCCGTGGAACAGGATCATGACCGGTTGGTTCTGGTGGCAGCTGTCAGGCTGTGCGGTCCAGGCTAAATCCAGGAAGTCACCGTCTGGCGTATCAAGGCGTTGGGTGATGGGCTCGAACAACGGTGAGCGGCGCATGAATCGGGGCAACAGGGTCTGGAGGTGGGCGTTGCGTAATCCGAGGGCCGGTTTGAACGGGGTCATAGTCGCTCCTGAGCTTGCAGTGATGGCATCAGGCTAGCAGGGAATGCCAGCAGGCGGCAATAGTTTGACAGGTTGCGGGGATGCCGGGTGGTGCTGAGTGCCATGGGGGAGAGGGCATCAATCAGCGATTGCTGCTGTTCTTGCTCGAGCTGGAGCTCTTCGTCGAGCAGCGAGCGGTACAGCTCTTTGCTCAGGCTGGGTTTGAGTTGCCGTCGCCGGGTACGGTGGGCTTGCAGGGATGGTTCGCTGGCGGACAGGGCGGCAAGCAGTACCGATATTTCCTGTGTCGACAGGGCCAGCGATTGGGTATCGAGCCAGTGCAGGAGCAGGGCGAGGTTGACGTTGCCATGGTATTGGTCTTGCAAGACGAGGCAGGCATGCTCGACACCAGGGCGGCGGTAGTGGTCAATGGCAAATTGCCAGAAGCGCGAAGGATCCAATCGCTCTATCGGCATGGTGCTGTCTCCCAGAAAAAAGGGGGATGACACTGTCATCCCCCTTAGGTTGTGCGGTTACTGTTGGTTGAATTCGGCTTCCATCGCCTCGAGCTGCTCTTGCAGATCCATCCATTCCATCTCAACGTCTTCGAGCTGGGATTTGGATTCTGCCTGGCGCTGCAGTTGCTCGGTCAGCTGGGCTTTGTTGTCGGCTTCGTAGATGGTCGCATCCGCGAGACGCGCCTCGGCATCCGCTAGGGTTGCGCTGAGTTTTTCCATCTGCTTGTCGAGCTTGTCGACTTGCTTACGCAGCGGGGCCGTCAGCTTGCGGAATTCGGCCTCCAGACGCTTTTGCTCCTTGCGGGAGGCCGCGCTGTTGTCCTTGTTGCTCTCTGGCTTGGCAGCCTGCTGCTCGCGTCGTTCGTTGCGCTGCTGCTCGGTCAGCCATTTATGGTAATCGTTGAGATCGCCATCGAATGGCACGACTTGACGGTCGTGGACCAGATAGAGGTCATCGGTGGTTGCACGGAGCAGGAAGCGGTCGTGGCTGACAATGACCATTGCTCCCTCGAAAGACTGCAGGGCCAGGGTCAGGGCCTGACGCATATCCAGATCAAGGTGGTTGGTTGGTTCATCGAGTAGCAACAGGTTCGGGCGTTGCCATACGATCAAGGCCAGTACCAGGCGGGCTTTCTCGCCGCCGGAGAACGGGCCGACTTTTTCCAGTGCCTTGTCGCCGACAAAGCCGAAGCTGCCGAGGTAGTCGCGCAACTGCTGCTCGGTCGCTTCCGGGGCGAGGCGAGCCATGTGCTGGACCGGGGTGTCATCCATGTACAGCGTTTCGAGCTGGTGCTGGGCGAAGTAGCCGATCTTCACACCCTGCGAGTAGGCCATGTCGCCAGCCTTGGCCGGCAACTCGCCAGCCAGCATCTTGATCAGGGTGGATTTGCCCGCGCCGTTACGGCCGAGTAGGCCGATACGACTGCCTGGTACCAGATTCAAGCGGATCTTTTCGAGGATCAGTGTGTCGCCGTAGCCGGCGGCGACCTGATCCATCATCAGGATCGGGTTGGGCAGGGCCGATGGCTCGCGAAATTCGAAACTGAACGGGTTGTCGAACTGGGCCGGAAGGACCTTCTCCATCCGCTCAAGCGCCTTGATACGGCTTTGGGCTTGGCGGGCCTTGCTGGCCTTGTAGCGGAAGCGGTCGATATAGGACTGCATGTGCGACATTTGCTTCTGCTGCTTCTGGTACATCGCCTGTTGCAGGATCAGCTTTTCGGCGCGCTGGGTCTCGAACGACGAGTAGTTGCCGGTATAGCTGTTCATGGTCTGGTTTTCGATGTGCACGATCCGGTTGACGACCGGGTCGAGAAAGTCACGGTCGTGGGAGATCAGAACCAAGGTGCCGCGGTATCCCTGCAGCCATTTCTCAAGCCACATCACGGCATCAAGGTCGAGGTGGTTGGTCGGTTCGTCGAGCAGCAGCAGGTCGGAGCGGCATAGTAGCGCCTGGGCCAGGTTGAGGCGCATTCGCCAGCCACCGGAGAATTGGGTCAGGAACCAGCTCATTTGCTCTTGCGAGAAACCAAGGCCGTCAAGCAGCTCGGCTGCGCGGGCACGGATGCTGTAGCCGCCGATGGCTTCGATTTTGCCGTGGAGCTCGGCCACTTTGGTGCCGTTGTCCGCCTCCTCGGCGGCAGCCAGTTCGGCCTCCAATTGGCGGTACTCGCGGTCGCCGTCGATCACGTATTCGATGGCACTGCGCTCGAGGGCCGGGGTCTCCTGGGCAACCCAGGCCAGTTCCCAGTTGGCAGGGTACTGGCAGTTGCCGGCATCGACGCTGAGTTCGTGCTTGAGCAGGGCGAACAGGGTGGACTTGCCACAGCCGTTCTTGCCGACAAGGCCGACTTTGTCGCCGGGATGAATGGTCGCCGAGGCCTGGTCCAGCAGGACCTTGCCGCCGCGCAGGAGTTGGATGTCAGAAAAGGTGATCATTGACTGTGCCGGGGTGTCCCGCTCCGCAAAAGACTGAATACAACAATATGTGCGGCAGTCTACCCGAAAGCGGTGGGGACTGCTAATTGCAAAGATGGCAGTGGCGGCCGTGCTATTTGTACCCGATTATGTATTATGAGGATAAAGGTTAACAAAACGTTGCCGTTCCCTGTTTTTCAGGGGCGGCGCGAGCAACAAGGACTGTTATGACCCAACAAGGCCCACCGCGTGTACTGGTGATTTATGCCCACCCCGATCCTGCTGCTTCGGTCGCCAACCGCGAGATGCTGGCAGCCGTCGAGCCCCTGCCCAATGTGACACTTCATGATCTGTATGCGGTCTATCCGGATTTCTTTATTGACGAGGCTGCCGAGCGCGAGCGGGTTCGCCAGCATGATGTTCTGGTTTTCCAGCATCCGCTGTATATGTATTCCTGTCCCGCGCTCCTCAAGGAATGGATAGACGTGATCCTCTGCAAGGGCTTTGCCCATGGCGAGGGGAATGATACCCAAGGCAAGTACTGGCGCTCGGTGATCACCACTGGGGGGGCGGCGGAAGCCTACACCCCCGATGGCTATAATCGCTGCAGCGTTGACGAGATCCTCAAGCCCTTCGAACTCAGCGCGGCCCTGTGCCAGATGCACTGGCTGCCGCCGCTGGTATTGCATTGGGCTCGGCGGATCCCCGCAGCCGAACGGTCGGCCCATGCCCGGGCCTACCGTGACTGGATCCGAGATCCGCTGGCGGTAGTGCCTAAGGGGGGATGGGATGGCCGGTGATATCCTTTCTGTCAGCGTGGTTTTCTTGGCGGCGGCCGTAGTGGCCGTGCCGATTGCCCAGCGTCTTGGTATCGGTTCGGTACTGGGTTACCTGCTGGCCGGGATTGCTATCGGCCCTTGGGGGTTGGGGTTGATTGATGATGTCGATGCGATACTGCACTTTTCTGAGTTCGGGGTGGTGTTGCTGCTGTTTTTGATCGGGTTGGAGCTCAACCCCAAGAAGCTGTGGCAGATGCGAGGGCCGATTCTTGGGCTGGGTGGTAGCCAGGTGCTGTTGACCAGCGTGGTGATCACCTTGGCGATGATGGTGGCCGGAGGCTCACTGCTACCGGGGCTGACATGGGCTGATGCGCTTGTGGTCGGGATGGGGTTGGCACTGTCGTCGACAGCTATCGCGTTGCGGGTGATAGACGAGCAGGGGCTGGCGGGGAGCGATACGGGGCAGGCAGGGTTTGCCGTCTTGCTGTTTCAGGACATCGCAGTGATCCCGATGCTGGCGATATTGCCCGTGCTGGCCGGTGGCGGAGGCGGCAGCTGGGTTGACTTGGCTTGGATGGTCGGCGGTATTGCCGTATTGCTGGTTGGCGGTCATTTTTTGCTGCGGCCGCTGTTCCGCTGGGTGGTGATGAGCAATGTCCGCGAGCTGTTTACGGTGACGGCCTTGCTGCTGGTGGTCGGGATTGCCCTTGGGATGCAGTCGCTTGGCTTGTCGATGGCGTTGGGCACGTTCTTGGCCGGGGTGCTGCTTGCCGAGAGTGAGTACCGTCATGAGCTGGAGATCGCCATCGAGCCGTTCAAGGGGTTGCTGCTTGGGCTGTTCTTCATCTCTGTGGGCATGGCGGTTAATCTTGGTTTACTGCTGCAGTACCCGCTGCAGATCCTGCTGGCCGTTGTCGGCCTTGTTGCTGTCAAGGGGTTGGTTCTGTATCTCTTGGCCCGTAGTTTCGGGATCCAGGCCAAGGCCCGTAGCCAGATGGCGGCGATCCTCAGTCAGGGCGGCGAGTTTGCCTTTGTCCTGTTTACCGCCGCAATGGGACAGGGGTTGCTGGGGGCCGAGTTGGCTTCCTTTCTGCTGGTGGTGGTGAGCCTGTCGATGATGACCACGCCGTTGGTACTCAAGGTTCAGGACTACTGGTTTGTCCGCAGTTTCAAGACAGATTCAGATGAACAGATCGAGTCTGACGTCGTTGACCGCCAGCCACGGGTGATTATCACCGGCTTTGGCCGTTTCGGGCAGGTTGTGGGGCGGTTGCTGTTTGCCAACAAGATCCGGGTGACGGTTCTTGAGCGCGACCCCACCCAAATCCAGTTTCTGCGCAAGTTTGGTTACAAGGTCTATTATGGCGATGCGACTCAGGTCGAGCTATTGCGTGCGGCGGGCGCGGACCGAGCCGAGGCGATTATTATCTGTACCGATGATCCGGGTGAGGTGATGGAAGTCGTGGCGTTGTGCCAGCGGTATTTTCCCAAGCTTAAAATTATGGCCAGGGCCAGAAGCCGGGTCGAGGCACACCAGTTGTTGAGCCACGGGGTTGAGTGCTTTTCGCGCGAAACTTTTGCCAGTGCCCTTGATTTAGGACGTCAGGCCCTCATATCTTTGGGTATGCACCCTTACCAAGCTAAGCGGGCCGAATCCCATTTTCGCAAGTTGGATACCACGGCACTGCGCGATTTGTTGCCGCAGCATTCCGAGGATGTCCATTTAGCGACGCGGGCCAAGGAGGCGCGCAAAGAGCTGGAAGAGATTTTCGACCGCGAGATGCGCGGCGAGCGCGAACGTCACAATGACTGGGATTGAACTCGGTCGGTTACCGTTGAGGAGGCAAGGAGCACAATGACCAAGAAACGGTTTATCGCCGGGGCGGTGTGTCCGGCCTGCAAGCAGCAAGATACATTGCGCTGGTGGCAGGAGCACGATATTGAGCGGGTGGAATGTGTGGCTTGTGGCCATCATGATCTCCGAGCCCCGCAATCTGTCGAGCAAAGCGGGCAACTTTCAGCTCAGACCAAACAGCAGGTTATCGGGATCTTCAAGCCCGACGACGAAAAGGGTGACCTCACCCGAAACAGATAGTTGGCATCCATGTGCCATTATCCGGTATCATGCAGGCGAAATCCCTAGATACCCAGTTCAAAATTGGAGTAAACATGAAAGTCGCTAAAGACATCGTAGTAAGCCTGGCTTACCAAGTGAAAACTGAAGATGGTGTAGTGGTTGACCAGTCAACTGTCGATGCACCGCTTGATTACCTGCACGGTCACAACAACCTGATCGTAGGTTTGGAAAACGCGCTTGAAGGCCGTGAAGCTGGCGACAAGTTTGAAGTGACTGTTGCTCCTGAAGATGCTTACGGCGAGCACATGGACGAGATGGTTCAGCGTGTACCTGCTGAAGTATTCCAGGGCGTTGACGAGATCACTGTGGGTATGCGTTTCCTAGCAGATACTGATCAGGGTCCAATTCCTGTTGAAGTAACCGAAGTTGACGGCGATTTCGTTGTTGTTGATGGCAACCACATGCTGGCTGGCCAGACTCTGACATTCGTTGCTGAAGTTGTTGCACTACGTGAAGCAACTGAAGAAGAAATCGCTCACGGCCACATCCACCAAGGTGGCGGTTGCTGTGGCGGCGGTGGTTGTGGTGACCACGACCACGGTCATGAAGACGAAGGCTGCTGCGGCGGCGAAGGTCACGGCGGTTGCTGCTCGCACTAAGCCTCTGTGATAGAAAAAAGGAAGCCCAAGGGCTTCCTTTTTTATTGTCTGCAATTTATAGCGGGGCGGCCGTAAACCCACCCCGCATCAATAATGCGGAGGAGGGGTTTCTTCCGACTCTGAGGCCATATTAGACGGCTCCATGCCCTTGACCTTGCCGACCATGAATTTCATCTGGGTCTGCATCTTGTCGATCAAAAACTGCTGCGCAGTCAGGGCTTCGTTAAGATCGTCGATGGTCTGTTCTTGAAAAGCCTGTTTCATTTCCAGTTCATCGATACGGGCTTTGAGTTGTTCGAGTTCGGTCATCACGTTATTCCACCGCCCACTGTTGGGCGATACCTGCTGAAGTGCCAGAGATCACGTTGCCCTCTGGAGTAATGGCGACATCATACACGACTGCCGTAGACGATCGAGTATCCTGTTGCCCCGCCGCCTCCCAGCGGCCGAGGTTCTGGCCGGTTTGGGTATCCCACAGCTCGATTCTTTTGGCGGGGGTCCCCGTGACCAGCTTGCTGCCGTCCGCCGAAAAACGGGCGCTGGACAAATTCTGCTGGCGCAAGGCGAGATCAAGGTCGGTTTGCTTGGTGCCGTCAAATAGGTTCCAGATAGTGACCTCGTTGCCACCGTCGGCCGTCATTGCCAGTATGCCGTCACGATGAAGTGCCACCCGGCTGATCCTGCTTTTATGGGCGAAATCATAGAGGATCTGACCGCTGCGTGTATCCCAGAGGTAGGCATGGTGGTCGTTGCCGCCGGAAAGGGCGAACCGTCCGTTGGCCGAGAGGGCAACGGAATTAACTTTTTCTTGGTGGGCAAGGAACTCTAGCCGTCGTCCGGTGCCCAAGTCGACATACAAGGCCTTGCCGTTGGACAACGCGAGGAGGACATGCTGACCGTTGTTGGCGATAGTGATATCGCGAATGAGTCCGTCGGATATTGACCATAGGCCTTCAGAGCGCCCCCAGGCTAAGTCCCAGACCGCGAAGCTCTTGGCGGTGGCGGTGATCGCGTAGCGGCCGTTGTCGGATAGGTGGCTGTGCAGCACGGTATTGTGATATTGATCTTGAGAACCAAAATCAGCTAACTTTTTGTTTTGCTGTAAGTCCCACAGCACGATACCTTGTAAGGCCGTATGGTACAGGGCAAAGCGCCCTTCGCGGCTGAGGCTGAAACTGGTTGCTCCCTCGGGTGCTAATACCCAGCGTTGTTGTTCCTGAGAGGAAAAAAAACAGCCAGTTAGGGTGATTAGTGCCACAATAAGCATGGATACGCGTTTGAGTGTTCGCATTCAAGTCTGGTTCCGATTTGCCCTGCTAATAAAACGAGATGCCTTATTAATTCACTGTTAGCGCAGTCAATCAATAAGGTGAGTGTTAGTATATTGATATAAAGCGCATTTCCTATAGATTGGGGAAAGTGAATACGAATTTTGAGGTATTCCCTCAGTATAAATGATGGAGAGTTACATGAAACCTGTTCTTAAGATGTCCGTTTTGGCGGCAACCATTCTTCTTGCTGTTGGCTGCCAAGATGAAAAAGCTGCAGAGACCAAGCCGGCAGAGCCTGCGAAAGTAGAGCAGGTTACCACTGAAGCGGCACCGGCGGCAGCATTTGCATCTGAAGATGACAAAGCCGCTTATGCTATCGGTGCGTCATTTGGTCAGTACCTTGCGATGAACCTTGAGCAGCAGAACGAACTGGGTCTGTCTTTGAACCGCGAGCAAGTTCTTGCCGGTGTGAAAGATGCCTTTGCTGACAACAGCCGTTTGACCGATGAGGAAACTCAGCAGACGTTGCAGGCATTGGACAAGCGCGTATCAGACATGGTGCAGAAGAAAGCTCAGGAAGAAGCCGCGAAGAACCTGAAGGCAGGTGAAGAGTTCCGTACTGAATTTGCCAAGAAAGACGGCGTGGTGAAGACTGACACTGGTCTGCTGTACCATATTGATACTGAAGGCAAGGGTGCCAAGCCTGCTGCAACCGATACCGTGAAGGTTCATTACAAGGGCTCTTTGATTGACGGTACTGAGTTCGATAGCTCATACGCGCGCAACCAGCCTGCGACCTTCCCGTTGAATCAAGTGATTGCTGGCTGGACCGAAGGCGTACAGCTGATGCCTGTAGGCTCTAAGTTCACTTTCGTGATTCCGCCTGAGTTGGCTTACGGCTCACAGGCAAACCCAAGCATCCCTGCTAACTCAACATTGAAGTTCGAAGTTGAGCTATTGGACATCGTTAAAGCGGATAAGCCAAGCGCGCCAGAGCAAGCCGCACAGTAAAACTTGGGACACTTTGAACTAAACAACCCGGCATAACGCCGGGTTTTTTTATAACAGTGCAGAGTTCTGTAACAAGAAGACTTCTGGCACCTGTCATAAATCTGATAAACTTGCTAGCAAGATTTGAAACTTTATAGCGTGCGGTACCGTGCCGTGGCTATAGCCCATTCTATTTAATTTCACTGAGTTCCACCCAGTGGCCGGAAGCTAAATAAAATGGGAATGAGCAAGGAAGAAAAGACTCGTGGTATCTACTGATAACTTTGGCTCTGACGTCATGGTCGAGAGCGACCTGATTGAGCCCCGTGCGTTTAGCGAGCACGATTATATTATCCTGCGTTCTTATGAAGCTGTGGTTGACGGGCTTGCCGCGTTGATTGGCCCGTTTTGTGAAATTGTTCTGCATTCATTGGCTGACTTGAATACCTCTGCGATTAAGATCGCCAACGGTGAGAATACCGGTCGTAAAGTCGGGTCGCCGATCACTGATCTGGCGCTGCGGATGCTGCGCGATATCGAGGGCTCGGAGCGCAACTTCTCCCGCGCCTACTTTACCCGCGCCAAGGGCGGCGACTTGATGAAGTCGATCACCATCGCGATCCGCAACGGCGAGAACAATATCATTGGCTTGCTATGTATCAATGTTAACTTGGACGCGCCGTTCTCCCAGATCCTGCAGTCTTTCATGCCGACAGACGAAGCCAAGCAGGCTGCCTCATCGGTGAACTTTGCCAGCGATGTCGACGAATTGGTGGACCAGACGGTCGAGCGTACCATCGAGGAAATCAACGCTGACAAGAACGTGTCGAATAATGCCAAGAACCGCCAAATCGTAATGGAGCTGTTCGACAAGGGGATTTTCGATATCAAGGATGCGATTAACCGCGTCGCTGATCGTCTGAATATCTCCAAGCATACGGTTTACCTCTATATCCGTCAGCGTAAGACCGAGGACGGCGAAAAATGAGCCTCAACTATGCCTTGTTGGTGCAGGGGCCGGCCTATGGCACCCAATCGGCCAGAACGGCGTACCAGTTTGCCCTCGCTCTGATCGAAGAAGGGCATACCCTGTCGCGGGTTTTTTTCTACCAGGATGGGGTGCATAACGGGTCAGCCCTGACTGCGCCGGCTTCTGATGAGTTTGACCTTGTTGCGGGCTGGCAGGCACTGGCCGCTGAATATGGCGTGGAGCTTCAGACATGCGTCGCCGCGGCTTTGCGGCGTGGGGTGGTGAGCAAGCTTGAAGCCGAGCAGAACCAGCTGCCGGGGAATAACCTTGCCTCCGGTTTCGAGCAAGCAGGTCTTGGCGGCTTGGCTGAGTCGCTGCTCAGTGCCGATCGCGTCATTCAGTTTTAGGAGCCAAAAATGAACACATTGGGTTTTGTTTTTCGTTCTGTACCGCACGGGACTGCGGCGGGGCGTGAGGGGCAAGATGCCATATTGGCCGCTTCCGCCTACAGTGAAGATATTGCCGTGTTTTTCCATGGTGATGGCGTATTTCAAATCCTCAAAGGGCAGCAGCCGGGACAGGTCTTGTCCCGTGATTACGGGGCCGCTTTCAAATTGTTCGAACTCTACGACATTGAGCAGGTGTATGTTTGCGCGGCATCGCTGCGTGAGCGCGGTATTGAACCGGCTCAGTTGCTGATTGAGGCCGAAGTGTGCGAATCAGTGCGTTTTCGTGACGTACTGCATGGCTGTCAGCGCGTGTTGACATTCTGAATCAAGAGACCCCGTCGCTATGTTACATATCCTGACTCGCTCCCCGTTTTCTAGTCATTCATTCGCTCAATGTCGCTCTTTATTGGCCGAAGGTGATGCAATATTGCTGATCCAAGATGCAGTTGTGGCGATAACAGATACAAATCGTTGGTTTACTGACTTTGAGAATGCTGGCGTAAAAATTTATTTACTCGAGCCTGACTTGGCCGCTCGAGGTTTCGGTGTTGACACCAATGGTGAGATTCATCTCGTTGATTATAAAGGGTTTGTGTCGCTTACCGTTGAGCATGAATCACAGATGAAATGGGACTGAATCCCGTTGTTGAACGCCCGGTATAGGGCTAAAATTCTTCTGTTCAAGAAATGATCATCTGATTGATCGTTGGTTACATCTTGACACCTCTAGGTGCGATGCCTAAAATTTCGCGTCCTCCTGTTGTTGGGAGGCGGATTTTTCACATTTACGAAAGTAATATTTTCAGGAGCTATTTAATGGCAACTATTAACCAGTTGGTACGTAAGCCACGTGCTAAGCAAGTTGTAAAAAGCAACGTGCCTGCACTAGAAGCGTGCCCACAGAAGCGTGGTGTATGTACTCGTGTATACACTACTACTCCTAAGAAACCTAACTCAGCACTACGTAAAGTGTGCCGTGTTCGTCTAACAAACGGTTTCGAAGTAACTTCTTACATCGGCGGTGAAGGTCACAACCTTCAGGAGCACTCAGTTGTTCTTATCCGTGGTGGTCGTGTTAAAGACCTTCCAGGTGTTCGTTACCACACTGTTCGCGGTGCACTTGACTGTGCTGGCGTAAACGACCGTAAACAAGCTCGTTCTAAGTACGGTGTGAAGCGTCCTAAGTCTTAATGGATTCCGTTAAGTAAGGCCAAACACTAAATTATTTGATTTTTGAAGAAACTGAAAAGTTTTGGATAACCTGAAGAAGACAACGGAGAAATTCCATGCCACGTCGTCGCGTAATCGGTCAGCGTAAGATCCTTCCAGATCCTAAGTTCAAATCTGAATTGCTGGCAAAATTCGTTAACATCCTAATGGTTGACGGTAAGAAATCTACTGCTGAAAAGATTGTTTACACTGCACTTGATGCAATGGCTGAAAAGTCAGGTGAAGAACACCTAGCAGTATTTGAAAAAGCTCTTGAAAATGTACGTCCAGCGGTAGAAGTTAAATCTCGCCGTGTGGGTGGTTCAACTTACCAGGTGCCTGTAGAAGTACGTCCAGTACGTCGTAACGCACTAGCTATGCGTTGGTTGGTTGAAGCTGCGCGTAAGCGTGGTGAAAAATCTATGGCTCAGCGTCTTGCAGCAGAAATGCTAGATGCAGCTGACAACAAAGGTTCTGCTGTTAAGAAACGTGAAGACGTTCACCGTATGGCAGACGCGAACAAAGCGTTCGCACATTACCGCTGGTAATCACTTACCGGGTAATACCACTTGGGCACAGCAGGCTTTGCCTGCTGTGCCTAAACCATACTCTAAGGTTCCCCTTAGCAAGAGGATACTGCCGTGGCTCGTAAAACGCCTATCGAGCGCTACCGTAACATCGGTATTTGTGCTCACGTTGACGCCGGTAAGACAACCACTACCGAGCGTATCCTGTTTTATACAGGCTTATCTCACAAGATCGGTGAGGTTCACGATGGCGCTGCTACCATGGACTGGATGGAGCAGGAGCAGGAGCGTGGTATCACTATCACATCTGCTGCCACTACGACCTTCTGGCGTGGTATGGAAGCTCAGTTCCCAGAACACCGCGTAAATATCATCGATACCCCTGGACACGTTGACTTTACTATCGAAGTAGAGCGTTCATTGCGTGTGCTTGACGGTGCCGTTGTTGTTTTCTGTGGTTCTTCGGGTGTTGAGCCGCAGTCTGAAACCGTATGGCGTCAGGCTGACAAATACGAAGTACCGCGTATGGTTTTCGTAAACAAGATGGACCGTGCTGGTGCTGACTTCCTGCGTGTTGTCGACCAGATCAAGAACCGTCTTGGTGCTAACCCTGTGCCAATCCAGCTAAACATTGGTGCTGAGGACGAATTCAAAGGCGTTGTTGACCTTATCAAGATGAAGTCAATCAACTGGGATGAAGCTGATCAGGGTATGTCATTTACCTATGAAGACATCCCGGCTGACATGATGGAACTTGCCGAGGAATGGCGTCAGAACCTAGTTGAAGCCGCAGCCGAAGCGTCTGAAGAGCTGATGGACAAGTACCTTGAAGAAGGCGACCTGTCTGAAGCTGAAATCAAAGCCGGCCTTCGTCAGCGTACTATCGCCAACGAAATCGTGCTTGCAACTTGTGGTTCAGCATTCAAAAACAAAGGTGTTCAGGCTGTACTTGATGCAGTTATCGAATTCCTGCCTTCGCCGACAGAAGTGAAAGCTATCCGTGGTGAAGACGAAAACGGTGAAGAAGTTGAACGCCACTCTAGCGATGATGAACCATTCTCAGCGCTTGCGTTCAAGATCGCAACCGACCCATTCGTTGGTAGCTTGACCTTCATGCGCGTTTACTCTGGTGTTGTAAACTCTGGTGACAGTGTCTACAACTCTGTAAAAGAGAAGCGCGAGCGTTTTGGCCGTATCGTACAGATGCATGCCAACAAGCGTGAAGAAATCAAAGAAATCCGTGCTGGTGATATTGCAGCAGCAATCGGTCTGAAAAACGTGACAACGGGTGATACTCTGTGTGACGGCGATCATAAAGTGATCCTCGAGCGCATGGACTTCCCAGAGCCTGTAATTCAGATTGCTGTTGAGCCTCGTTCTAAGGCTGACCAAGAGAAAATGGGTATCGCGCTAGGTAAACTAGCCGCAGAAGACCCGTCATTCCGTGTTGAAACGGATGAAGAATCTGGCCAGACATTGATCTCGGGTATGGGTGAACTTCACCTGGATATCATCGTTGATCGTATGAAGCGTGAATTCAGCGTTGAATGTAACGTTGGTAAGCCTCAGGTTGCATACCGTGAAACTATCCGTGGTAAAACGGAAGTGGAAGGGAAGTTTGTGCGCCAGTCAGGTGGTCGCGGTCAATATGGTCACGTATGGCTGAAAATCGAACCATCGGAGCCTGATGAAGGTTTCGTGTTCGTGGATGAAGTCGTTGGTGGTGCGGTACCTAAAGAGTACATTGGTGCTGTTGCTAAGGGTATCGAAGAGCAGATGAACAACGGTGTGCTTGCGGGCTATCCTGTACTGGATGTCAAGGCAACCCTGTTCGACGGCTCTTACCATGACGTCGATTCCAACGAAATGGCATTTAAGATTGCCGGTTCTATGGCATTCAAGAAGGGTGCGCTACAAGCAGAACCTGTTATCCTTGAGCCATTGATGAAAGTTGAAGTAACCACTCCGGAAGACTGGATGGGTGATGTTGTTGGTGACATTAACCGTCGCCGCGGCATGATCGAAGGTATGGATGAAGGCCCAGCTGGCCTGAAAATTATCCGTGCCAAAGTGCCTCTTTCGCAAATGTTTGGTTACGCAACTGACTTGCGTTCAGCGACTCAGGGTCGTGCGTCATACTCTATGGAATTCAGCGAATACGCTGATGTACCAAAGAATGTCGCCGATGCCATCATCGCAGAACGCGGTTAATCGCAATATCTATATTGCGCCAATGGCTGTTGGCGCATAAAATAGCAACTTCTGACGCGCCCCATCATTTTATTTCAATGGGGCGTATCACAACTAGGAAGGAACACGATCGTGTCTAAAGAAAAATTTGAACGCGTAAAACCGCACGTTAACGTTGGTACTATCGGCCACGTTGACCACGGTAAAACAACTCTAACTGCAGCTATCTGTACTACTCTTGCTAAAGTTTACGGCGGTGCTGCTCGTGACTTCGCATCAATCGACAACGCTCCTGAAGAGCGTGAGCGTGGTATCACAATCTCTACTTCTCACGTAGAGTACGATACTCCGACTCGTCACTACGCACACGTTGACTGCCCAGGACACGCCGACTACGTTAAAAACATGATCACCGGTGCTGCTCAGATGGACGGTGGTATCCTAGTTGTTGCTGCAACTGACGGCCCTATGCCTCAGACTCGTGAGCACATCCTACTAGGCCGTCAGGTTGGTATCCCTTACATCATCGTGTTCATGAACAAGTGTGACATGGTTGATGACGAAGAGCTTCTAGAGCTAGTAGAAATGGAAGTTCGTGAACTTCTATCTGAGTACGACTTCCCAGGCGACGATTGCCCAGTAATCATGGGTTCTGCTCTAGGTGCACTTAACGGTGAAGAGCAGTGGGAAGCTAAAGTAATCGAGCTTGCTGAAGCGCTAGATAACTACATCCCAGAGCCAGAGCGTGCGATCGACCGTCCGTTCATTCTTCCAATCGAAGACGTATTCTCAATCCAGGGCCGTGGTACTGTTGTAACTGGTCGTGTTGAGCAGGGTATCATCACTGTTGGTGACGAAGTAGAAATCGTAGGTATCAAAGACACTATCAAGACTACTTGTACTGGTGTTGAGATGTTCCGTAAGCTTCTTGACGAAGGCCGTGCTGGTGAGAACGTTGGTGTTCTACTACGTGGTACTAAGCGTGACGAAGTTGAGCGTGGTCAGGTTCTTGCTAAGCCAGGTTCAATCACTCCACACACTACTTTCACTTCAGAAATCTATGTTCTTTCTAAAGATGAAGGCGGCCGTCACACTCCATTCTTCAAAGGTTACCGTCCACAGTTCTACTTCCGTACAACTGACGTAACTGGTACTATCGAGCTACCAGAAGGCGTTGAAATGGTAATGCCTGGCGATAACGTTTCTATGACTGTTACTCTAATCGCTCCTATCGCGATGGACGAAGGTCTACGTTTCGCTATCCGTGAAGGTGGCCGTACTGTAGGTGCTGGTGTTGTTGCAACTATCATTGCTTAATAGCAATTAGTGCATAACTAAGTACAGAAAAAGGGAGCTTCGGCTCCCTTTTTTTATCTGTTGTTTCGTATCGCATCCCTTCCTCGTGCGCTCTCATATCTATTAAACGGGCAGCCCCATAGTCTGTGCAATAGCCTATCTTTGCTTACACTGCTGCATTTATATTTGTAAATCGAATATATAGCTCTATCACTAATGCCTAATTGGTCTACATAAAGAGCTTACTCGTGATGGTAATGAAAAGGATTCTTGTTTATATTTACATCGTGTAATCAAGGTAAGAATCGTATGTTTGTCTGTCTGTGTCATGGGATCTCCGATAAGAAAATTGTCAAACTTGCTCAGCAGCAAGGGATTTTTGATATTCGCGGCCTTCGCCAAATCACCCCGCTGGGCTCGCAGTGCGGCAAGTGTATTCGTCAGGCAAGACAGATCCTCGAAGAAACCGTCGTGGCTCAGTACCAAAAAGCCAGCTGACCCCGTCCTATATCGACCATGCTTGTTTTTGACAGGCTCCTGATCGCTTCTATGCTTTATGGAATCGATAGAGGAGCCATGTGCTATGAAAGCCGATCCAAAGATAATCCAACACCTCAATAAAATCCTCGGCAATGAGCTTGTTGCCATCAATCAGTACTTTCTCCATGCCAGAATGTACAAGGACTGGGGGCTAAAGCACCTTGCGGACAAGGAGTACCATGAGTCCATCGATGAGATGAACCATGCCGATCACCTCATCGAACGTATCTTATTCCTCGAGGGGATCCCTAACTTGCAGGATCTCGGCAAGCTCAACATCGGCGAAGATACCCAAGAAATGCTCGAATGCGATTTGGCATTGGAAATGGCGGCGATCCCCGATCTGCGCGATGCGATTGCCTACGCCGAAGATGTCCACGACTATGTCTCTCGTGATTTGTTCCAATCCATCCTTTCTGATGAAGAAGAGCACGTTGATTGGCTCGAAACCCAGCTTGGGCTTATCGAGAAAATGGGGATAGCCAATTACAATCAAGCCCAGATTGTTGACGAAGATGACTGAGTTTCGGTAGCTGTTGTGGCAGGAAAGGGGAGGGCTGAGAGGACTGGATCTCGTACCTTGTTGCCTGCCATTCGTGACAAAAAAACTTCCGTGATTATTTTTCCAACAGGGCTTGCGCTTAAAACTGTGATCTGTATAATGCCTCCCACTGCCCGAGGTTAACCTCGTAAGCGCAGTTGTGAACCAATGAGCGTTGAGGAAGGGTCGCTTAGCGATCTGTTAATGTACACTCTGACTTAAGTTCGCAGTCATTAAATTGACTGACAATGTATCCAATCGGGATGCTACGTTCACATAAATCAATCGACATTCTCTCGTCTTGACGGGTTTGAGTGGCGATATTGTTTGTGTAAAATTTTTGAATTGGAGCTCTGTCTAATGCAGAACCAACGTATTCGTATCCGCCTAAAGGCTTTCGATCACCGTTTGATCGACCAGTCTACTGCGGAAATCGTAGAAACAGCTAAGCGCACTGGCGCGCAGGTTAAGGGTCCAATCCCACTACCTACTCGTAAAGAGCGTTTCACTGTTCTTATTTCTCCTCACGTTAATAAGGATGCACGTGACCAGTACGAAATCCGTACTCACAAGCGTCTTATCGACATCGTTGAGCCAACAGACAAAACTGTTGACGCTCTTATGCGTCTAGACCTAGCTGCTGGCGTTGACGTTCAGATCAGCCTAGGTTAAGGGGAGATAAGAGAATGATTGGTCTAATCGGTCGTAAAGTGGGCATGACCCGCGTATTTACCGAAGATGGCGTTTCTATCCCAGTAACTGTGGTTGAAGTTGAAGCGAACCGCGTTTCACAGGTTAAATCTGTTGAAACTGACGGCTACAACGCAATCCAGGTAACTACTGGTACTAAGAAAGCTAACCGTGTTTCTAAGCCAGAAGCTGGTCACTTTGCGAAAGCAGGTGTTGAAGCAGGTCGCGGTCTTTGGGAATTCCGTCTAGAGAACAACGAAGAGTTCGCTGTTGGCGCTGAGCTAACTGTTGAGCTATTCAACGAAGTTAAAAAAGTAGACGTTACTGGTACATCTAAGGGTAAGGGCTTCCAAGGTGCTGTTAAGCGCTGGAACTTCCGTACTCAAGATATGACCCATGGTAACTCCTTGTCTCACCGTGCTCCTGGTTCTATCGGTCAGTGTCAGACTCCAGGTCGCGTATTTAAAGGCAAGAAAATGGCTGGTCACATGGGTGCTGAGCGTGTAACGACTCAAAACCTAGAGATCGTACGTGTTGACGCTGAGCGCAATCTGCTTCTTATCAAAGGTGCAGTCCCAGGTGCTACAGGTGGCAACGTGATCGTTAAACCAGCTGTTAAAGCGTAACGTCGAGGAGTTAGTAATGGAATTGGTAGTCAAAGGTGCTAACGCACTAACTGTCTCCGAAACTACTTTTGGGCGTGACTTCAATGAAGCGCTTGTACACCAGGTAGTTGTTGCTTTTGCAGCAGGTGCTCGTCAAGGTACTCGTGCTCAGAAGACTCGTTCTGACGTTTCTGGTGGTGGCGCTAAGCCATGGCGCCAGAAGGGTACAGGCCGCGCTCGTGCTGGTACAATCCGTAGCCCGCTATGGCGTACCGGTGGTGTAACTTTCGCTGCTCGTCCACAGGACCACAGCCAGAAAGTTAACAAGAAAATGTACCGTGGTGCGATGAAGAGCATCCTGTCTGAGCTAGTTCGTCAAGAGCGTCTAATCGTTGTTGAAGAATTCTCAATCGAAGCTCCAAAAACTAAAGCACTAGCTGCTAAGTTGAAAGAGCTTGAGCTGACAGACGCACTGATCGTAACAGGCGAACTAGATGAGAATCTATTCCTTGCTGCACGTAACCTATACAAAGTAGACGTACGTGACGCGAAGGCAATTGATCCAGTTAGCCTGATCGCTTTCGATAAAGTTGTTATGACTGCAGCAGCAGTTAAAGCAGTTGAGGAGATGCTAGCATGATCACTGAAGAGCGTATTCTAAAAGTTCTACGTGCTCCGCACATCTCTGAAAAAGCAACCATGGCTGCTGAAAACGGTAACACTATCGTTTTCAAAGTAGCGATGACTGCAACTAAGAAAGAGATCAAAGCAGCAGTTGAAAAACTGTTCGAGGTTGAAGTTAAGTCTGTAAATACTCTTATCACTAAGGGTAAGACCAAACGTCAAGGTATGCGCCAAGGCCGTCGTTCAGACGTGAAGAAAGCGTATGTAATCTTGAAAGAAGGTCAAGACATCGACTTCGTTGGCGGTGCAGAGTAAGGCTAGGAGCAAAGAAGAATGGCTATTGTAAAATGTAAGCCGACTTCCCCAGGTCGTCGCCACGTAGTTAAAGTGGTTAACTCTGACCTGCATAAGGGTAAGCCGTACGCAGCACTAGTTGAGAAGAAATCTAAAACTGGTGGTCGTAACAACAACGGTCGTATCACAGTACGTCACATCGGTGGTGGTAACAAGAATGCTTACCGTATCATCGATTTCAAACGTACTAAAGACGGTATCCCAGCGAAAGTTGAGCGTCTAGAATACGATCCAAACCGTAGCGCAAACATCGCTCTAGTTCTGTACGCAGACGGTGAGCGCCGCTACATCATCGCACCTAAGGGTCTTCAGGCTGGTGACGTAATCCAGTCTGGCGCAGATGCTGCTATCAAAGTTGGTAACACTCTACCAATGCGCAACATCCCAGTAGGTTCAACTGTACACTGTGTTGAACTTAAGCCTGGTAAAGGTGCTCAGCTGGCTCGTTCAGCTGGTGCATACGCTCAGATCGTTGCACGTGCAGGCGCTTACGTGACTGTTCGTCTACGTTCTGGTGAGATGCGTAAAGTTCTTTCTGAAGGTCGTGCAACCATCGGTGAAGTTGGTAACGCAGAACACATGCTACGTGAACTAGGTAAAGCTGGTGCTTCACGTTGGCGCGGTGTTCGTCCAACTGTACGTGGTGTTGTAATGAACCCAGTTGACCACCCACACGGTGGTGGTGAAGGCCGTACTTCTGGTGGTCGTCACCCAGTTACACCTTGGGGTGTTCCAACTAAGGGTTACAAGACTCGTAAGAACAAGCGTACCGACAAGTACATCGTACGTCGTCGTAACAAGTAATTTATATCAGAGGATAAGCCATGCCACGTTCTCTCAAGAAAGGTCCTTTTATTGACCTGCACTTGCTGAAGAAGGTAGAGAAAGCGGTGGAAAGCGGTGACAAGAAGCCTGTTAAGACTTGGTCCCGTCGCTCAATGATCATCCCTCAGATGATCGGTTTGACCATCGCTGTCCATAATGGTCGTCAGCACGTTCCTGTTTTCGTTTCTGAAGAAATGATCGGTCACAAGCTAGGCGAATTTGCACCAACACGTACTTACCGCGGTCACGCTGCGGATAAGAAAGCTAAGAAGCGCTAAGAGGAGTATAGGTAATGGAAGCTATCGCTAAACATCGCTTTGCTCGCATCTCACCGCAGAAAGCACGTTTGGTTGCTGATCAACTGCGCGGTAAGCCAGTTGCACAAGCACTAGAAATTCTGACTTTCAGCAACAAAAAAGCTGCTGATCTAATCAAGAAAGTTCTAGAGTCAGCTATCGCTAACGCAGAACACAACGAAGGCGCAGATATTGATGATCTATCAGTAGCTAAAATCTTCGTTGATGAAGGTCCAGTCATGAAGCGTATTATGCCTCGTGCTAAAGGCCGTGCCGATCGCATCTTGAAGCGTTCTAGCCACATCACTGTTGTTGTAGCAGACCGCTAAGAGACTAGGAGAGAAAGCAATGGGTCAAAAAGTACATCCTAATGGTATTCGTCTTGGCATCGTTAAGCCTTGGAATACCACTTGGTTTGCTAACAGCCAAGATTTCGCTGACAACCTAGACGGCGACTTCAAGGTACGTCAGTTCCTTACTAAGGAACTAGCAAAAGCTTCACTATCACGCATCGTTATCGAGCGTCCAGCGAAGAGCATCCGTGTAACTATTCACACTGCTCGTCCAGGCGTTGTAATCGGTAAGAAAGGTGAAGACGTAGAGAAACTACGCGCTCGCGTTGCTAAGATCGCTGGTGTTCCAGCTCAGATCAACATCGCTGAAGTACGTAAGCCAGAGCTAGACGGTCAACTAGTTGCAGACAGCATTTCGTCTCAGCTAGAGCGTCGTGTTATGTTCCGTCGCGCTATGAAGCGTGCAGTTCAGAACGCTATGCGTCTTGGCGCTAAAGGTATCAAAGTTGAAGTAAGCGGTCGTCTAGGCGGCGCTGAAATCGCACGTACTGAGTGGTACCGTGAAGGCCGTGTGCCTCTACACACTCTTCGTGCTGACATTGATTACGCAACTTCTTCGGCTCACACCCAATACGGTGTTATCGGCGTTAAAGTTTGGATCTTCAAAGGTGAAGTTCTAGGCGGTATGCCGGTTGAAGAGCCAAAGGCTGACAAGCCTAAGAAGCAGCGCAAAGGCCGTAAATAAGGAGTTTATTGATGCTGCAACCTAAACGCACTAAATTCCGCAAGACTTTTAAAGGTCGTAACCGCGGTCTAGCGAACGGTACTGATGTAAGCTTCGGTACATTTGGTCTTAAAGCTGTTGGCCGTGGTCGCCTAACTGCTCGTCAGATCGAAGCGGCACGTCGTGCTATGACTCGTCATATCAAACGTCAGGGCCAAATCTGGATTCGTGTATTCCCAGACAAACCAATCACATCTAAGCCTCTTGAAGTTCGTCAAGGTAAAGGTAAGGGTAACGTTGAGTACTGGGTAGCACAGATTCAACCAGGTAAAGTTCTATACGAAATGGATGGTGTTTCTGAAACACTAGCTCGTGAAGCATTCGATCTTGCTGCACGTAAGCTACCAATCAAGACAACATTCGTAACTAAGGCGGTGATGTGATGAACGCACAAGATCTGCGCGCTAAAAGCGTTGAAGAACTGAATGCTGAGCTTGTGAACCTGCTACGTGAGCAGTTTAACCTGCGCATGCAAGCTGCAACTGGCCAGCTTCAGCAGACTCACACTCTAAAAGCTGTACGTCGCGATATCGCACGTGTTAAAACCGTTCTGACTGAGAAGGCGGACGCATAATGAGCGAGAAAATTCGTACTCAGCTTGGTCGCGTAGTAAGCGACAAGATGGACAAGTCTATCGTTGTTGCTATCGAGCGTAAGGTGAAACACCCAATCTACGGTAAGTACATCACTCGCACGACTAAGCTTCACGCGCACGACGAGAACAACGAGTGTGGTCTAGGCGACACTGTTGAGATTCGTGAGTGCCGTCCACTGTCTAAGAACAAATCTTGGACTCTGGTACGCGTTGTAGAAAAAGCTCGCGGTTAAGCGAACTTAACTACGATATAGCACAGCGGCCCCGAAAAAATTTGGGGCCGTTTATTTTTTGTCTATTCAATCGGCAAAAAGAGTGTTATCATTCGCCGCCTTTGTTAAAAAGGCAAAGCGACCCGTGATGGGTCTAGATGTTTAAAATTAGCGGAGCACTAACATGATCCAAATGCAAAGTATGCTTGATGCAGCCGATAACTCCGGCGCACGTAGCGTAATGTGTATTAAGGTTCTGGGTGGTTCACACCGTCGCTATGCACATATCGGTGATGTCATCAAAGTTACTGTTAAGGAAGCAATTCCTCGCGGTAAAGTTAAAAAGGGTGATGTACTGAAAGCGGTGGTTGTGCGCACTCGTAAAGGCGTTCGTCGTCCAGACGGCTCTGTCATTCGTTTTGACCGTAATGCTTGCGTACTGTTGAACAACACAACTGAGCAACCAATCGGTACTCGTATTTTCGGCCCTGTGACTCGTGAGCTTCGTGGTGATAAGTTCATGAAGATCGTTTCACTAGCGCCTGAAGTACTGTAAGGAGTAATTCAAATGGCAGCTAAAATCCGTCGTAACGACGAAGTTATCGTTCTTACTGGTAAAGACAAAGGTAAGAAAGGTAAAGTATCTAAGGTTCTAGCAACCGGTAAAGTAATCGTTGAAGGTATCAACCTTGTTAAGAAGCACCAGAAGCCTGTACCGGCTATGGGCATCCAAGGTGGCATCGTTGAAAAAGAAGCAGCAATTGACGCTTCTAACGTTGCAATCGTAAACGGTGAAGGTAAAGCGGACCGTGTAGGCTTCCGATTTGAAGACGGCAAAAAAGTTCGTTTCTTCAAGTCGACTGGCGAAACTATTAAGTAATTTTGGAGTAGTACTATGGCGAAACTGCATGATTACTACAAAGAGTCTATTGTAAGCGAGCTTTCTGAAAAGTTTGAATACAAGAGCATCATGCAAGTCCCAAGGATCGAGAAAATCACACTTAACATGGGTGTGGGTGACGCGATCAACGACAAGAAGCTTCTTGAGAATGCAGCAGCAGATATGGCCGCCATTTCTGGCCAAAAGCCGCTGATCACAAAAGCTCGTAAGTCTGTTGCTGGCTTTAAGATCCGTGAGGGCTACCCTATTGGCTGTAAAGTGACTCTACGTGGCGAACGTATGTGGGACTTTTTCGAGCGTCTAATTTCAATTGCTGTACCTCGTATCCGAGATTTCCGTGGTCTAAACCCGAAATCATTCGACGGTCGTGGTAACTACAGCATGGGCGTTCGTGAGCAGATTATCTTCCCAGAAATCGATTACGATAAAGTTGATCGTGTACGTGGTCTAGACATCACAATCACGACTTCTGCGAAATCTGACGAAGAAGCTTGTGCTCTGCTATCTGCTTTTAACTTCCCATTCCGTAAGTAAAAGTAAGGGTTACTAATGGCTAAAGAATCCATGAAGGCACGTGAAGTAAAACGTGCAAAGCTAGTAGCAAAGTTCGCTGAGAAGCGTGCGGCGCTTAAAGCTCTAATCAAAGACGTGAATGCGTCTGAAGAAGATCGCTGGAATGCAGTGCTTAAACTTCAGTCACTACCACGTGATTCTGCTAAGTCTCGTCAGCGTAACCGCTGTAACCAGACTGGTCGTCCACACGGCTACCTACGTAAGTTCGGTCTATGCCGTATCAAGGTTCGTGAAGCTTGCATGAAAGGCGAGATTCCGGGTCTGCGTAAAGCTAGCTGGTAATTTGTTACCCAATTAGAATCACGGAGTAATTGACTTATGAGCATGCAAGATCCGATTTCGGATATGCTGACCCGCATTCGCAACGGTCAGGCAGCGAAAAAAGTTGCTGTAAAAATGCCATCTTCTAAGCTAAAAGTTGCTATCGCAGCACTGCTTAAAGAAGAAGGTTACGTGGCTGACTACACCATCTCTGGTGAAGTTAAGCCTGAGCTAGAAGTTACACTTAAGTACTTCGAAGCTAACCCAGTTATCGAGCAAATCCAGCGCGTTTCACGCCCTGGCCTACGCATCTACAAGAAAAAAGATGCGCTTCCGTCAGTTATGGGCGGTCTAGGTATTGCTGTTGTGTCCACTTCCAAGGGTCTGATGACCGACCGCGCTGCTCGCAAAGCGGGTCTTGGCGGTGAGATTATCTGCTACGTAGCATAATAGGAGTAGGAAATGTCTCGTGTTGCAAAAGCACCTGTAGTAATTCCTGCCGGCGTAGAAGTTAAGCTTAACGGTCAGGAAATCACTGTTAAAGGTGGAAAAGGCGAACTAACTCGCGTTATCCATGAAGCAGTAGTTCTTTCCCAGGAAGAGAGCCAGATCACTTTCGGTCCTCGTGAAGGTTTCGAGAAAGCTTGGGCGCAAGCAGGTACTGCTCGTGCACTAGTTAACAACATGGTTGTTGGTGTTACTGAAGGTTACACTAAGAAGCTTGTTCTTAAGGGTGTAGGTTACCGTGCTGCTATCAAAGGCAACGCTGTAGCTCTGACTCTTGGTTTCTCTCACCCAGTAGAGCACGAACTTCCAGCTGGCATCAAAGCTGAGTGCCCAACTCAAACTGAAATCGTACTAACTGGTACTGATAAGCAGGTAGTTGGCCAAGTAGCTGCTGACATTCGCGCTTACCGTAGTCCTGAGCCTTACAAAGGCAAAGGTGTTCGTTACGCAGATGAAAATGTGCGTACTAAAGAAGCTAAGAAGAAGTAAGGTAACACTATGGATAAGAAAGCATCTCGTATCCGTCGTGCGACCCGTGCACGTCGTAAGATTGCTGAACTGGGTGCAACTCGCCTGGTTGTACACCGTACTCCACGTCACGTGTACGCTCAGGTTATCGCACCAAACGGTTCTGAAGTAATCGCAGCCGCTTCTACAGTAGAAAAAGCGATCCGTGAGCAAGTTAAGAGCACCGGTAACAAAGACGCTGCTGCAGCTGTAGGTAAAGCTATTGCTGAGCGCGCGATTGAAAAAGGCGTTTCTAGCGTTGCATTCGATCGTTCTGGTTTCCAATACCACGGCCGTGTGGCTGCACTAGCAGAAGCTGCTCGTGAAGCTGGTCTGAAATTCTAAGGTAGGCGGAAGATGGCTAACGAAAAAACTCAATCAGATTTGCATGAAAAGCTGATCGCTGTTAACCGCGTATCTAAGACGGTTAAAGGTGGTCGTATTTTCAGCTTTACTGCACTAACTGTTGTTGGTGACGGTAACGGTCGCGTTGGTTTCGGTTACGGTAAGGCACGTGAAGTTCCTGCTGCGATCCAAAAAGCGATGGAAAAAGCACGTCGCAACATGATTAATGTTGCACTGAACGAAGGTACTCTACACCACGCTGTTAAAGGCGCACACACTGGTTCTAAAGTGTACATGCAGCCTGCTTCAGAAGGTACTGGTATCATCGCCGGCGGTGCAATGCGTGCAGTACTAGAAGTTGCGGGTGTTCGCAACGTTCTAGCTAAAGCATACGGCTCTACAAACCCAATCAACATCGTTCGCGCGACTATTGATGGTTTGAGTGGCATGAACTCTCCAGAAATGATCGCTGCTAAGCGTGGTCTTTCTGTTAAAGAAATTCTGGAGTAATCGACATGGCTAAGACTATTAAAGTAACACAGACAAAGAGCTCTATCGGTCGTCTACCGAAGCATAAAGCTACTTTGCTGGGCCTAGGCCTTCGTCGTATCAACCACACTGTTGAACTTGAAGATACTGCTTGCGTACGCGGCATGATCAACAAAGTTTACTACATGGTTAAAGTTGAGGAGTAATCAGAATGCGTTTGAATACTCTATCACCGGCTGCGGGTTCTAAGCCTTCTGCGAAGCGCGTAGGTCGTGGTATCGGTTCAGGTCTGGGCAAAACTTGTGGCCGTGGTCACAAAGGTCAGAAATCACGTTCAGGTGGTTCTGTACGTCCAGGCTTCGAAGGCGGTCAAATGCCTTTGAAACAGCGTCTACCAAAATTCGGTTTTACTTCTCGTAAGAGCTTGGTAACAGCTGAAGTTCGTCTAGCTGAGCTAGCGCGTGTTGAAGGTGACGTAGTAAGCCTAGAAACTCTTAAGGCTGCGAACATCATCACTAAGAACATTGCTTTCGCAAAAATCGTTCTTTCTGGTGAAATTGCTCGCGCTGTAACAGTTAAAGGTCTACGCGTGACTAAAGGCGCTAAAGCTGCTATCGAAGCTGCAGGCGGTAAAATCGAGGAATAATTAACTCGAGGATGAGGTACAGATGGCTAAACAACCAGGACAAGATTTTCGTAGCGCCCAAAGTGGACTAGCAGAGCTTAAGTCTCGCCTACTATTCGTATTAGGTGCGATCTTAATTTTCCGAGCAGGCTCCTTTGTGCCTATTCCTGGTATTGACGCTGCTGTACTTGCCGATCTGTTCGAACAGCAAAAGGGCACCATCATTGAACTGTTTAACATGTTCTCTGGTGGTGCACTTGAGCGTGCTTCCATTTTAGCACTGGGTATCATGCCGTATATTTCGGCATCGATCATTGTTCAGTTGCTGACGGTTGTTCATCCGGCACTGGCCGAATTGAAGAAGGAAGGGGAGTCTGGCCGTCGTAAGATTAGCCAGTATACCCGTTACGGCACGCTTGTTTTGGCAACCTTCCAAGCAATTGGTATTGCAACAGGGTTACCAAGTATGATCCCAGGCCTTGTCGTTAATCCTGGCCTAGGATTCTACTTCGTTGCGGTTGTTAGTTTGGTTACCGGTACCATGTTCCTGATGTGGTTGGGTGAGCAAATTACAGAGCGTGGCATAGGTAACGGTATATCTCTGATCATCTTCACAGGTATTGTTGCAGGTTTGCCGCCGGCTATTGGACAGACAGTGGAGCAAGCGCGTCAAGGCGAATTGCATGTTCTTCTTCTACTGTTAATTGCAGTTATTTCGTTTGCTGTAATTTACTTTGTTGTGTTTATGGAGCGTGGTCAGCGTCGTATCGTTGTTAACTACGCCAAGCGTCAGCAGGGCCGTCGTGTCTTCGCTGCGCAAAGCACGCATCTGCCGTTGAAAATCAACATGGCAGGGGTAATTCCAGCAATCTTTGCATCTAGTATTATTCTGTTCCCGGGTACACTGGCTCAGTGGTTCGGTCAGAATGACAAGCTAACTTGGCTAAGTGACATTTCATTGGCACTAAGCCCAGGTCAGCCACTGTATGTAATGCTTTATGCAGCTGCGATTATCTTCTTCTGCTTCTTCTATACGGCGCTGGTTTTCAACCCGCGTGAAACAGCAGATAACCTGAAGAAGTCTGGTGCGTTCGTACCTGGTATTCGCCCGGGAGAGCAGACCGCAAAATACATAGATAAAGTGATGACTCGCCTAACTTTGGTTGGTGCTCTGTACATTACCTTTATCTGTCTGATCCCCGAGTTTATGATGATTGCATGGAATGTCCGCTTCTATTTTGGCGGTACTTCACTACTTATCGTAGTTGTAGTCATTATGGACTTCATGGCTCAAGTTCAGACACACCTGATGTCTCAACAATATGAGTCTGTGTTGAAAAAGGCTAATCTTAAGGGCTCTGGCCGTTAAGATCCCATTTACGGAGTTTAGCAATGAAAGTTCGTGCTTCCGTTAAGAAAATCTGCCGTAACTGTAAAGTTATCAAGCGCAACGGTGTTGTGCGTGTAATTTGCAGTGAGCCAAAGCACAAACAGCGCCAAGGCTAATTAGCAGAAATATTTCTTGCAAATTTAAGGTAGGTTGGCTAAATTAGCCAACCAATCTTTTGTGTGTGCAAAAGAATTGTTCCGCCGCTGCGTATCCTAGACGGGCTTTGCAGTGGTAATTCTTGAAAAGTACTAGGAGTGAATAGTGGCCCGTATTGCAGGCATTAACATTCCTGATCATAAACATTCTGTAATCGCTCTTACTGCGATTTACGGTATTGGTAAAACTCGCTCAAAAGCTATCCTAGCTGAAGTGGGTATTGCTGAAAGTGTTAAGATCAGTGAACTAACTGAAGAGCAGATCGATCTACTGCGTGATGGTGTAGCTAAATACACTGTAGAAGGTGATCTACGTCGTGAAGTTTCCATGAACATCAAGCGCCTAATGGATCTTGGTTGTTACCGTGGTCTTCGTCATCGTCGCAGTCTACCACTACGTGGACAGCGTACTAAAACCAACGCACGTACCCGTAAGGGTCCGCGCAAGCCGATCAAGAAATAATCGGAAGGTAGAGTACAATGGCTAAACAACCAACTCGCGCTCGTAAGCGCGTACGCAAGCAAGTAGCTGATGGCGTTGCGCACATTCATGCTTCTTTCAACAACACAATCGTGACCATCACTGACCGTCAGGGTAACGCTCTGTCTTGGGCTACTGCCGGTGGTTCAGGTTTCCGTGGTTCTCGTAAGTCAACTCCGTTCGCTGCACAGGTTGCTGCTGAGCGCGCTGGCGAAATGGCCAAAGAGTATGGCGTTAAGAACCTAGAAGTTATGGTTAAGGGCCCAGGTCCAGGTCGTGAGTCTACTATCCGCGCGCTTAACGCTGCGGGTTTCCGTATCACTAACATTGTTGATGCGACTCCGATCCCTCATAACGGTTGTCGTCCACCTAAGAAACGTCGCGTATAACGTTTCTAGGAAAACTGGAGAAAGAACATGGCAAGATATTTGGGTCCTAAGCTGAAGCTTAGCCGTCGCGAAGGCACTGACTTATTCCTTAAGTCTGGTGTACGCGCGATTGATACCAAGTGTAAAATTGATAATGCACCTGGCATGCACGGTGCTCGTCGCGGTCGTCTATCTGACTACGGCGTTCAGCTTCGTGAGAAGCAGAAAGTTCGTCGTACTTACGGCGTACTTGAGAAGCAATTCCGTAACTACTACCAAGAAGCGGCTCGCATCAAGGGCAACACAGGTGAAAACCTGCTTCAGCTTCTTGAAGGTCGTCTAGACAACGTAGTTTACCGCATGGGCTTTGGCGCAACTCGCGCAGAAGCACGTCAGCTGGTAAGCCACAAAGCGATTCTAGTTAACGGTCAAGTCGTAAACGTTCCTTCTTTCCAGGTAGCGGCTAACGACGTTGTTAGCGTTCGCGAGAAAGCTAAGAACCAAGCACGCATCAAAGCGGCTCTTGAAGTTGCTACTCAGCGTGAACTACCGACTTGGGTCGAAGTAGACAACAGCAAGATGGAAGGTACTTTCAAGCGTCTTCCAGAACGTTCTGATTTGTCTGCCGACATCAACGAACACCTGATCGTCGAGCTTTACTCTAAGTAAGGCTACAGTTAAGAGAGGACACAATGCAGGGTTCTGTAACAGAATTTCTTAAGCCGCGTCTTGTTGATATTGAACAAGTTAGCAGTACGCATGCCAAAGTAACTCTTGAGCCACTAGAGCGTGGTTTCGGCCACACTCTTGGTAATGCGCTACGTCGTATTCTTCTATCTTCAATGCCGGGTTGTGCCGTAACTGAAGTAGAAATCGATGGCGTGTTGCACGAGTACAGCACCAAAGAAGGTATTCAGGAAGATATCCTTGAGATCCTTCTAAACCTTAAAGGCCTAGCCGTTAAGGTTGAGGGTAAGGATGAAGTAATCATTACTCTGAATAAATCTGGTGCAGGCCCTGTTGTTGCAGGTGACATCACCCATGATGGTGATGTTGAGATTGCGAACCCAGAGCACGTAATCTGCCACATTACTGATGACAATGCTGATATCAGCATGCGCATCAAGGTAGAGCGTGGTCGTGGCTACGTACCGGCGTCTGCTCGTATTCACACAGAAGAAGACGAGCGTCCAATTGGTCGTCTACTGGTTGATGCAACATTCAGCCCAGTTGACCGCATCGCTTACGCAGTTGAAGCAGCACGTGTTGAACAACGTACTGACCTTGACAAGCTTGTAATCGATATGGAAACCAACGGTACTCTTGACCCAGAGGAAGCTATCCGTCGTGCAGCTACTATTCTAGCTGAGCAATTGGATGCATTCGTAGATCTTCGTGATGTACGAGTTCCTGAAGAGAAAGAAGAGAAGCCGGAGTTCGATCCGATCCTACTGCGTCCTGTAGACGATCTTGAACTAACTGTTCGCTCTGCTAACTGTCTGAAAGCAGAAGCGATCCATTACATCGGTGATCTCGTTCAGCGCACTGAGGTTGAGCTTCTTAAAACGCCTAACCTTGGTAAGAAGTCTTTGACAGAAATCAAAGACGTGCTGGCTTCACGTGGTCTGTCTCTAGGTATGCGCCTAGAAAACTGGCCGCCAGCATCTATCGCTGAAGATTAATAGTTACTGATATCTAGTTAGAAGGATTAGGTCATGCGCCATCGTAAGAGTGGTCGTCAACTCAACCGCAACAGCAGCCACCGCAAGGCTATGTTTAGCAACATGGCTAGCTCTCTGGTACGTCACGAGCTTATCAAGACTACCCTGCCTAAGGCAAAAGAGCTGCGTCGCGTAATTGAGCCATTGATTACACTAGCTAAGACTGACAGTGTTGCTAACCGTCGTCTTGCATTCGCACGTACTCGTGACAACGAAGTTGTTGCGAAACTATTTAACGAACTGGGTCCACGTTTTGCTCAGCGTCCAGGCGGTTACACTCGCATCATGAAATGCGGTTTCCGTGCTGGCGATAAAGCCCCTATGGCTTACATCGAGCTAGTAGACCGTCCTGAAGCTCAGGAAGAAGCTGCTGCTGAATAAGCAAAAGCTCGTTAAATAAAAAAGAAGCCGAGTCGTAAGACTCGGCTTTTTTTATGCATTGATTTTCTTGTTTCCTAGATTAACAAGAGAGTGAGTGCATGATTTACCTGCTCGTCGATAGTTCTGGGTTTGGCGGCGTTGAAAGCCATATTCAGCAATTGGCAATGCTGCTTCAGTCGCAACAGGTCGAGGTTGAAGTTGTATTTCTCCAGCACTACCCATCACATCCACAGTACGATCAACTCAAATTACACCGTATTCCCTATCGCTTCCTGTCTGATTCCTCTGTAACTGCTTTTTTCCGGCGTTTAAAAGGCTCTGATGTCGTTCATGCCCATGGATACAAAGCCTCTATCATCTCTCGCTTTTTTTCTCTATTTGCCCCCTTTCATGTTGTTACGACTTTCCATGCGGGTGAGCGGTTATCTGGCAGGCTTGCTTGTTATGAATGGATCAACCGCTGTACCGCAGGTCTTTCCGATAACCTCGCGGTTAGTGAGCAAATTAGGAAAGCCCAGTTATTCCCTTGCAAATTGCAGCGCAATTTTGTTCATTGCCAAAAGGAAATGATAAAACGGGATCGTCATGCCACTTTGCAAGTAGGATTCGTCGGGCGGCTTAGCCATGAAAAAGCCATTGATCGTTTCGTCTTGCTAAGCCACCAATTACCCGATTGTGAATGCCATGTTTTTGGTGATGGTGAGCAAGCTCATTTATTGGAGGGCGAAGCACTGACATGGCACGGTTCAGTGCCGTCGATGGCGCCGTATTGGCAACACCTGGATGTCTTACTTATTCCATCGCGGGCTGAGGGAATGCCGATGGTTGCACTAGAGGCGATGGAGAATGGCGTTGTGGTTTTATCGACGGATGTTGGCGAGATGTGCTCTTTGCTGAAGAGCGATTGTATCGTTGCAGAGAGCGACTGGCTGTCACTGAGCACAAGGGTTATAGATCTTGAGCGCGAAGGTGGTGGGTCATGGCTGGCGTTATCACACTATCAGCAGCAGAGAGTGAAAGCACATTTCAGTGCCGAAGCGTGTTGGCCGGAGCTGGCGAAGATCTACCGCTTGGCCTAGCTGTGATCATCTCCAGACGTTTAGCCACTATAGCTTAGGGTGATTAAGGTGCGGTCATCCGCATTGTTCTCGGGGCTGCGTTGCCACAAATATTGATGGCGCTCTGTGATCGACATACGTACAAGGTTTTGCCGTTCTTGCTCGGGGAGCACAGAGTCTAGCAAGCCATCACTGTAACTATGTAAGCTGTCATTAGGCCCGATTGTTAGCTGGCTGGTTTCCATTTGCAATGTATCAAACAACCCTAAAAGCCCCATACTCTCATCGATATGCTGGCAGGTATTCTCACAGATGATGGGTTTTGGCATTCCTGCGTTGTAGAGGGTAACGGTATTTTCCATACTGATATGAATAACAAGCAAGCATACGAGGCTACAGGGCAGGGTGTGGTAAAGGTACTGGTTAAGCTGCTTGCATAACTGCTTTGGGGTTTGGTCGGGGTTGAGCAGTAGTCCTTGGAGCAGTCCGTAGCAAATTCCGCCGTTGGCTTTGGCGACGATGCCATGCCCCATGAGATCGCCAAGGATCATGATTTCTGATTTATCTGCAAGTGTTTGATTTATAAAAAAGTCACCGCTGATCTTCGGTTGCTGGCTTATTTGAACGTTGAGTTTTCCAACAGTGATTGATGTTGTTCTGTGCCCATCCCTCGGCGGCGCTGTATTTTCGAGTTGCTGCAATAGGTTGTCTTCAAACGCTTGCTGTAGATGGTGATGTCGATTGAGTACCCTATCCAATACTTGTAGTAGGTGCCGCTTGTTGATGGGCTTGGTCAGGAAGTCATCAATTCCTGACTGGGTGACCGCCGTTATGGTTTCTGCCGAGGTGTCGCCTGAGAGAAAAATAAAGGGTAATAAACGGTGGTGGCGGAGCTCCCCCACCTGCTGTCGAAACTCCAAGCCGTTGATATTCGGCATCCATAAGTCGGTGAGGACTAAGTCACAGTGATTGGCCTCCAACCATTTCAACGCATCATCTGCCTGACTGAAAATAGAGAGCTGATAATTTTTATCAAGATAGTGCGTTAGCATGGTGAGTTGGCTGAGGCTGTCATCAACAATGACCAGATGTTTGCGGGAGGATGATAAAGGGAGTGTAAACTCAATTTTGTTGTGATCAGGTAAGATTTGATAGCTAAATTCAGGGAATGTGGCCTTTATTATGGCAAGTCCCATTCCTGATTCACACGGGAGATCGGGTAACTCGGCCTCTGATAGGTACTGGGTTTGCCCAGGCCAGGGCGAGCCGTTATCGTGAATGGCGAATCGGTATTGACCGGAAAACTTGCCGTAGCTGAGGGTACATCGAGTTGCCGGTACTTCTTGGTGATCAAGCAAATTGGTGCAGTACTCGCTGCAGACTAGTTTGATACCTTGGAGCTGATCGGGGGAGAGGTGAAGCAAAGAGGCTCTTTCATCCAGTGTCTGGCGAATGTGGGCAAGGTTCTCGTAGCTCAGATCAAACTGTCGTTGGAATAAAATCTGATTCATGTCGGCTCATCCTAGGTGGGGCCTGCGCTATTTGCGTTATTACTGGTATTTTCCTTGTAATAGCGGGCTACTTTGCAAGTAATTGATGAGTTTACGTTTTAGCCGCTGTGGTACCCATCGCGCTTTTCCATTCAGCACTCGGATTATTTCTTCTGCGAGTGACGGGTTGGATTGATCATTGATTAGCGTGCCCAGCAAGGAAATGCCGTTTTGCTCAAGTTTGCTGATGCAGGTCAGCAGCTCACTTTCGGTCGTTTTGGCCGCGGCAAGGCAGAGGATTGTTGCATCGCTAAGTGCATTGATCGGCATGTTTCGCCAATTACCATGGGCAATGGTACCGACATCGCAAAGGATATAGTGGTAATCCTGCTTCCAGCGGTTAAGAGCTTGTTGGAATGACGTCATTTGGCGCAGTTCCAAGATGGTCTGCGCCTCACTTGGACGCGGCAGTAAGTCCAGTTTTTCGGTCAGCTGGATGACGGCATCCCCATTGCTGTCCCACGGTTTGGATGAATAGCCTTGGCCGGATCCGGTAAGATCAAGGTCGATCAGTAATACCTTGTGATCTTCGGCACAGCGACGGGCTAACCAGTTGCAGTGGGTGGACGTGCCGCAGTGGCTTGAGGCGCCAGCGAGGGTGATCACCCGCGCATTGTGCTGATGGAGCTGGTGAAAGAGTTGATCATATTCCCCACTGAGCCACGGTTTCATAATGTTGCCCCCAAGGCGATTAAAGTGACGATACCCAATACATCTCGTAGGCCCTGGCGCCATTTTTCGCCGACGGAGTCATCGAGGTTGGGGACATAGACAGTGTCGCCTGCCCGCAATAGCGGTAGCGGGTAACGGGCTGGGTCGATGACATAGTCACGCAGGTTGAATGTCTGGGCTTTGTCACCACAGCAAGAGGTATTGACGATCATGATCCGCTCGATATAAGCGTTATCGGTTGGGCCTCCGGCTTCTGCCAGCAAATCGAGAATATTCATCTGGCTGTTGAAGGGGTAGCGACCGGGTTTATTAACCGAGCCCATTAACCGCACGACTTGCCCGGCAGGCTTATCGAGCCAGTTCCCTTCCAGTTTCGGCACGTAGATAACATCGCCGGGCACGATTTTCGGGATGAGGGTTTCGTCGCCGGTTTCAAAATACAGGGATAGGTTGAGCCGGGTCACCCTGGCTGTACTGTCATTCCGGTGGCTGATCCGGATTTGGCGAAGGTCGGCATCGCCATTGGGGCCATCCGCTGCCGAGAGGATATCAAGGAAGCCCAGCTCGCGGTTGAAGGCATAGCGTCCCGGTGCACCGACCTGACCGAACACATAGATGGAATCATCGGCCGATTGGCGGATCCAGCTGGATTTGTTGTCAGTCGGGTCGTGGGGCAGCTCGTCGATGACGATGGTATCACCGGCCGCTAGCCGGGGCAGGGCAGTAAAGCTGCCGCCTTCATTGATAAAATTGTCGAGGTCGAAGTACAGCACGTTGTCTTGCGACTGGCGGTTTTCCTTGATGATACGGATATTGGTGATATTGGCCTGCTGCAGCGGCCCGCCCGCCATGGCGAGTACATCGAGGAAGGTCATGCTGACATTCCAGTTGAAGCGGCCGGGGGATTTAACCGCCCCCATAACCTTGACCGCTTCCGTGTCGGCGACGGTATCTACCTGCGGGACAAAAATCACATCGCCGGCAACAACCTTCGGCAGCAGAGCCTCATTGCCAGTTTTGAAATAACGGGCGAGGTTGAAACGGGTTACCTTGGTGGTCTTGCCGTTACGGTGGGTGATCAGCACATCTTGTATATCGGCTTCCCCGGTCGGGCCGTCGGCAGCGGACAATATATCGAGGAACCCTTGTTCGCCGTTGAATGCATAGCGCCCCGGCGCACCAACTTGGCCGAAGATATAAATGGAGTCCTGGGCAGATTGGCGAAGCCAGCTGGCCTTATTGTCAGTCGGGTCGTGGGGGAGCTCATCGAAGATGATGGTATCGCCGGCCTTTAATTGCGGTAGTTGGTTTTGTGGCTTGCCCTGTTTGGTGAATGCTTCGAAATTGAACGTGGTCACCCGCTCTTCGTCGCTGCCGGCCCCTTCGCGCACAATACGAATGTTCGACAGGTTGGTTTGTTGTTTGGGGCCACCGGCATGGGCCAGCAGATCCATAAAGCTCATGGTGTCATTCCATTCGAAGCGGCCAGGGTTATTGACTGCGCCGATGATTTTTATTGCCCGGTCGTTAGTTACTTTCAGCCACGACTTTTCATTGAAGTCGATTTTTTCCGGAATGAAGATGACATCGCCCGGCATCATGTCAGGCAGCGGGTAAAGTGCCGGTGTCTGGGTATATTTGACAAGGTTGATACTCATCGCAGCCTTGGTGTTGCTTAGCAGCTTGATTTGGGTGGTATCGGCAAAGCGGGTCGGCCCGCCGGCGTTGGCCAGAACATCGATGAAGCCGGTGCCCGGCGAGCTTTCGTAGGCACCGGGTGATTTGACCTCACCCATGACATACACGGTACGCGAGGTGGTGTTGATGTCTTCGACTTCTATCGGGGCGAAAATGGTGGTACCGGGCTTGATGGGCGGCAGGTTGCTGGTATCACCGCTGTCTAGGTAAGCCTTCAGGTCGAATTGGTAGGGGATATTGTCAGTGATCACCCGGATCTTGGTCACATCCGCGTACCGGGTGACCCCCTCGGCGCGCATCACGGCATCGACGACTGTCATGCCCGGTTTAAAGCTGAAGGTTCCGGGATTGCGTAATTCACCGAAAATGGTGATCCCTTGCTGTTCGTCGGCATCTCCGCCTTTGGTCAGCGATGCGGCATCAAAATTTACCTCGACATTGCCGAGCAGCGGCGAGGAGGGGACAAAAATCGTATCCCCGCCCTGCAACGCGGGTAGCTTGGCCGGGTCGCCATCGTCGAGGTAGGCTTTGTAATTAAATTGCAGGGGGCTGCCGTTTCGGATCAACTTGAATTGATCGAGCTGGGCACCGGGCCGGGCTCCGCCAGCGGCGGAAATCGCCATTTGGACATTGGCACCGGGTTTTAGCGATATCATCCCGGGCTCCTCGACATAACCGAGAACTTGCACCCGCAGGACTTGCTCGAGGATGTTGAGCTTGAACTCGTCGAGATTGCGATAAACGGTCGTGAGCCTTTCGCGCAGGCGTTGCTCGGCTTGTGGCTGGGTCAACCCCTCGATGGGGACCAGCCCGATTTCAGGCAGTCGGATTTGGCCCTGATCATCAATGGTGAATGGTTCGTCGAAGTCGCGTTCCCCGGGTAGCTGGATAAAGACCCGGTCGCCGGGTGTCAGGGTATCTCCCCATACCGGGGTGACAATGAGTGTACTGAGTAAGAGCAGCAGCAACCGGATCATAGCGAACCTGGGGTTAACTGTTCTTTGACGGCATGCCAGTCACTGAGGGAATACACCCGGTGTGGGGAGCGGGTATGGTGGTCAACCAATACTCGGGCTTCAACCTTGCGGTTGCTGAGTCGCTGGGTACGTGAATTGGGATCTTCGAACGACTCTTTTTCACCAGCACTGAAAATGGAAATTTGGTGCGAGTCGACACCCTGTTCAATCATGTAGCGCCGCACGGTATCTGCCCGGCGCATGCCAAGTTGGTAGTTACTCTGCTCGGTACCTATGGTGTCGGTATGGCCGGTTAGCTCTAGCTGCCAGTGCTCTTGGCGTTTTAGGATTGCAGCAGCACGTCGCAACGCATTTTGGTAATCGGGAAGCAGCTTAACCCGGTTGAAGGCAAATTGGTTGTCGACCCGCATCAAGAGCAGGAATTGGTCCCGCAGCTGGATCTCAGAGTAACGGGTATCCAGACACTCGGTGTGGTGCTCGAGCCAGTCCATCTGGCGTTGGATTTTGGCAAACTGGGTTTGGTAGGTCAGCAGGGTGATATCGGCATCATCGGTAAAGCCTGCCTTGTGTTCTTGGCCGGCTTTGTCATGGAGGTTGGCAAGCCGCTGGTATTGCCCCGGCAGGCAAAGCTTGGCGCCCCGGGTTGCCAGTAGTTGGAGCTCGAAGCCATGGTGTTCAAGCTCGTGCCATTGATCAACGTCCGGTGCAGAATAAGGGGTGTCACTGGTTGTCGGCCATGTGGCGCAGCTGCTCAAGAGGAACATGATTAATAGGCTTAAGAGTTTTCCCATCCTGGTGTTACTCCCCAGAGGTGATCAAAGGGATCACCTTGTCGATCCGCAACATTTTCATCAGCTGTCGGGGCTGGCCGTTCACATTGAGCAGGCTTAATGGTTTCCCCCTGATCTTTAACCGTTTGTAAAGGAATACGATGGCCCCGATACCGCAGGAATCAATAAATTGTACCTGCGTCATATCGATGATCAGCTCATGGCTATCGGTTTGGCTGAGCGCTTCAAACTCGGGTTCCATCTGTTTGGCCAAGTGGGCATCAAACTCATTTGGCAGTGTTAGACCTATGTTGGCGTTATTTATGGCTGGCTTCATAACGGGCCTTTTGGGTTCGTGATGTTTTTCTTCTATTAATACAAGTGCTATGCCAATTATTGCCCACGTTTGCTCACCATGATGTAAATAGTTTTGAAAATGATGAACAGATCCATTTTGATCCACTGCAGCGGAGAGCTAAGCGCCAAGGCATAGGCGTGATCCCAGATAATCTTGTTTTTGACGTCATCGAGGCTGGCATCATAATTCTGATTGACTTGAGCCAGCCCCGTTATCCCTGGTTTTAAGCCTGCCGTTCTCTCGAGGTAAAATGGCAATGCATTTTGCAAAGTGCCACAGAATTCAGGCCGTTCCGGGCGAGGACCGATGAGGGCCATATCCCCTTTGATGACATTGATGAACTGCGGGATTTCATCCAGTCGGGTGGTACGGAGGAAGTTGCCGATGCGGGTTATGCGGGGGTCATTCCGTTGTGCCCAAATCGCACCTGATTTTGATTCTGCATTGTGGGACATAGAGCGAAACTTGATGACCTCAAACAGTTCGACCTGCTCCTCACTGATCCTGCCCACCCGCATTTGGCGGTAGAACACCGGACCGGGAGAGTCGATTTTGATCAATAAGGCAATTAACGGCCATAGCGGTAAGGTCAAGACGATACCAGTGGTGGCCAGCAAGAGATCACTCGTACGCTTGAGGAGTTGGGTGGAGAGGGACTGATAGCTAGATAATGGCGGCAGGTGACGCCAGCCATTGTTAAAGTGACCCATGCAATAACGTATCATCCCGATCAACGACGCGGCATAACTGCTGACAAAGTAATGCAGTTTATCCGTCACCTTGCTATGCAGGCCGAACAGGGGCAGGGCTGCAGCCATGTAGCCCGTTGCCTGTATGGCTGTTAGCCACAGGGCAACCGCTGAGCCCTTGAGCGCCAAGGTGAAAGATAAGAGGAAATAGCTGATCAATATAAATGGCATGATCGTCCGCAGCGCCTTGCCCGAGGTAAATAGCCAGCGCGCACCATGATAGGTGCGACGGAAAATGAAACGGCAGCGGAGTAATTGCTGCAGGTTGCCAGCACCGATGCGCTGCCGGCGTTGGTAGGTATCTTGAGCGGTTGACGGAGAGAGTTCGACGCTATTGATATAGCGATTAAATTGAACCTGATAGCCTTGTTTTATTACCAGCATCGTCTGTATGAAATCATCATTAATAGTATCTTCCGGCAAGGTGGAAAATAGCGGTGCCCGGACAATATAGAAGGCTCCGTTGCCCCCCATGACGCTGCCGAGCGTCGATTCGGTTTGGCGAATTGAGTTTTGCCAGTGCCAGTATTGCTGCTCACCGTCGGTAGCTTCGGCCAAGAGGTAGTTACAGGCCAGAGCCCCTATTTTGGGGTCAGTAAAGCTATCGGCGGCTTGGGTCAGGGCATCAATGGAAATCAGTGCCGAGACGTCGGACATGGCGATTAAATCCACTTTGCCTTTCACTAGGCCGAGCAGCTGATTGATACGTACTACCTTGCCTTTATTGTCAGCCTCAACGATGCATTTCAGTGCAATACCCGCGTTGGCAAATTTGTTCTCCCACTCTTTGATTAGCTCTGCGGTATTATCACTGCAGCCATCACAACAAATCCAAATAGAGAGCTTTTCGGGCGGGTAATCCAGCATCAATAAGTTGGCCAGCTTGGCTTCGATAAAGTTGGCTTCGTTGTGGGCTGGGATGAGAATTGCGACAGAGGGAGATTCAGATGATCCTGCTGGTGGTGAGGGTTCTTTTCGTCCTAGAAAGAGCATCAAACCGGTATAAATGACATGGTGGTAAATTATTACCATGGTCATTGCGATTAATATCATCCAACTGATAGTCATGGTGATCTCCATTATCCTGATCGTTTAGCGAGCGATTCATAGGATGCCGTCATCTTCCGAACATCGGCGATGCGGCGAATATAGTGGGCAGTTTGTTGGCAGTCATGGATGGGCACGCGAAGTTTGTCGAACAAGGCATGGGCGAGCAGTGTGGGATGTCCCGCAGGGATCAGGCGACCACTGTGGGGGCAGATCAAGTCGGGAATGGCGCCAACATCAGAGGCAATCACCGGTTTGCCACAGGCTTGGGCTTCGAGCAGTACCAAGGGGAGCCCCTCTTGGCGGGATGGCATACAGAGAAGATCAATCGCACGGTAGAAGTTCAGCATATTGTCACAGTTGCCCAGCCAATGGACACGTTCGGAAAGCCTTAGCTGTTGTGCGAGGCGTTCCAACTCACTTCGTTCCGGACCGTGACCGGCGATGACGACATGGTAATTTTCTGGTAATGCCACCAGTGCCTCAAGTAAGGTGTCGATCCCTTTTTCCGGTACTAGACGACCGGCACATCCAATTATCAGCTTATCGGGCGGGAGCCGAAGGTGGAGCCTTGCTTGCGCCGCTTGTCCCGGCGTATAGCGCTGTGTATCAATCCCATTGATAATGACGTGATCGGTGGTGATCCCATGGGCCTTGAGATGATCGGCAATACGCGGTGCGTCAGCGATAATTAGGATCTTACTGCCTGCCAGAAGGAGACGGGTGAGTAGGCGCTGTTTAGGATCCTCCAAATGCCAGCTGTCATGCTCGGTTTGGATATGGGTGATCCCCCTTAGTCCTAAACTGGCAGCGCGGCTATACAGTAGCGGACCAAGATGGTGGGAGTGAATGACGTTGGCATTCAGCGATTGGATAAGGCGTCGCAATTTGAAAACGGTTTTCATATCACGGCCGTGAGGTTTGCCGAGGAAATACAGGCGTTCTGAAAGTGGCGCTAATTCGGGCCATTGTTCGATAGCCTGTTCTTTATCGCCTTCTAGCGCAACCACATATACCTGATTATCAGGGGCTGCGAATCGCACGAGGTTGAGTACAAGTCGTTCAATCCCCCCGGGACGTAAATGCTGGACAACCTGTAAGGTAGTGGTAGTCATAATCTTTCCTCGGAAAAGTAAGGGATCCGAATTAATACCGGAGCGTTGGCTAAGCGGATAATGTGTTGGCTTTGATACAGGCGGGTATCGAGTAGCTGCACGGCGCAAATCAGTGACAGCCCAATCCCTAGGCCGGCAAAAATACCTGTCGTGAAATTGAGCCACCAGGGCCAATTCAATGGTTGGCTTGGAATGCTGGGGCGGGAGATGATCTTGAGTTTGTTCGGTTCTTCGAAACGCCCTAGCTGGCCGGTGACCTTCGCCATTTCGTAACGTTCTAGCAGCTGGTTATATATCTTGGCTTTGACGTCATAGTTGCGCTGCAACACGGTCAGTTCTTTCTCTAGCTGGGCAAATTCGGCCCGCTTATTTTGCAAGCGTGATGCCTGAGACTCTAGTAACTTGAGCTCTCCTTCTAGCGAATGGATTAGGCTCTCTGCCTGCTGTAGCTGCTCGAACTGGCTGATTAGGATCGGCTGGTTGGTATTCTCGAGTTGCTGAGCATTGCTGGCGATACGTTGCCAGAGTTGGCTAATCTCCTGAGCATTGAGTGACTGCTGCTGATCAACGAGGTTAGCGCGTTCTTGTTTGAGGCGGTGTAGTTGGCGAAGTACGGCTTTTACCGAGGAGTGACGGTCGGTATAGCTGGCCCTGAGTATGGCCAGTTCGGCCTCTGCTTTGACAATTTCTGTTTCAAGCATGCCGATAACAGGATTGGTGCTGGCTAGGCGGTTATAGAAGTTATCCCGCTGGGCTTTGGCATTGAGTAGTTCAAGCCGGGTTTCTTGGATCAGGGTGTTTATTTTGGCGTAATTTTGGATCCGGCTTCCCTGTAGCTGGGGGAGGTTCCCGGCATTGTTTGATTTAAATGTCGCCAAGGCACTTTCGGCATTTTCTAAATCGATTAACGTCGCTTCGAGTTGCTGTTGCAGAAAAAGCTCAGAGCCATCTATCGACGCTCGGCCCGGGGCCCGGAGTTTATCGAGGAATAGCTCGGAGAGTTTATTGAGAATTTCAGGCATCTCTTTCGGGGTGTGCCAGTTCAGTCCCAGTTGCACTAAATCATTACCAATCAAGTTGACGCTGAGATTGCTATTGAGTTGGCTGACAACGGTATTGAGCTGGCTAGGGTTATGGGCCGATGCGAGCTTGAGTTCCAGTACGACCTGCTCGAGGACGAACTGGCTGTGGAGCAAAACCCGTAGTGCCTTGATGCGCTTTTGCAGATTCATCGAGATCGATAAATCTTCCAAGAACGGGTTCAGCATCGCGGCTTCCTGTACCAGAATCGTGGTTTGGGCATAGTAGCGTTTGGCTTTTAGCGCCCCGCCTGAGGTCATGAGCAGTGGCATGATAAGCACGGGGAGCAAGAGCAGGTAGCGATGATTCCACAAGGCCTGTAGTAGGGGGTACAGTTTGGCAAAGAGGCTGGCTCTCATGGTGATTGCCTTTGCAATATCAGGGTATCGACAGTCTGGTTAGGCGCATAGTCCAGATGAAGGGGGATATTCTGGCTGTTCGATAGATTGCTCACTGCCTTAATACGCTTTTGCCCCTGTAGTAGAGCATCAAAAGGATTGGCCAAATTGGCCGGGGCTACTTTGGCGACAAGCTGGTGGTAGGGGTTATTGGCTAAAAATTCATTGATCTTACGTTGTTGCTCAGCCGTCAGAGAGACTTGTTCGGGGCTGAAAAAAAGCGTCAGAGTCGTTTGCTCTGGCTGTGATGCACAGCCAAATATCCATAGGCAGCAGATGACTATTATTATATTCCTCATTATTTTCTCGGCCTTTTTCAATTTGCAACATTATGTATATGTAGCAAAAAAAGTGCCCGAAGTTAGATAAGTTGTCATCTTGCGTCTGAAATAATTGGCATGGTGTAACCGGCCGGATTTTAGCGGGACAGGCGACTTTTAATAATCTCAATGGCTTGCGAGGCTCGGTATTCCCAACGTTCATTGGCCACGGCTTGATAGGCGCGCTGTGAATAGTTCTGCCTTTGTGAAGGCGTCCATTGGCTGTAGTGGTCAATCGCATCTAGCCACTCGGTTGTACTGGTGGCAGTGGTTATCACTGATTTGTAGGGGGTGGTTGCCGGGAAGTTGCTACTGATAACGGGGCAGCCTGCAGCCAGGTATTCCCGGAGTTTGAGCGGGTTACATGCCCGGATCTGCGCATTATCAACAAAGGGGAGGACTGCCATCGTCCAGTGTTGCAGGTAGCTGGCTAGCTGGTGGTGGGGTTTTGCTGGTAATAGGATGATATTGTCTTGTTGGCGAAGTATTTTTGTATCGCCATCTTGGCGCCCAATGAAGTAGAAGTTGGTATTGGGCCGAGCCTGCGCGAGAGTGGTAATCAGCCCTTGATCAAGCCAGTTGTTCAGGCTGCCGTAAAAACCAATACTCGGTCGGGATGGGTCTATATCGTCTGGACAGGGGGACGGTTTTGCAAATTGCGACAAATGTACACCATGCGGTAGCAGAACGGTTTTACTGGCGGGAAATTTTGCTTTTAGTGTTGGGCTGCAGGCAAAAATGATATCGGCCCGGGCGATGAGACGTTGCTCGGCGTTGATGGCCAGTTGATGATCTACCCCTGCCAGTGCGGCAAAGTCATCCCCGCAATAATAAACCACTAGATCACTGTCGCAGATATCAAGGTAATCTATAGCACTGGGCAGCGCCGCCCATACGATACGTTGGCATGTCTTTGGGGATAGATGTCTTTTCAAGAGATGGCTGTTAAGTGCTTTGAGTATTGCGTGTTGCGCCATTGGCCATACCAATGGCTTGATGACAGTGGTGGGCTTTGCGGTATGTGTGTTTTGTCCTGTGTCGGTATGGCGGCTTCGAGTTGTCACTTTCTCCCAGATTCGTTTGAGGTCTCGGAGGTTAAGGGTTGGCTGGCGCAAGCCGATGGAGTTGATCCAGTGAACATCATACCGCTGCACGATAGCCTGCAATAAATGTTGGCTGCTGGACGGATGGCGTCCCCAGTCTTCGCCGAAAACGAGAAATTCCATTTTAATACCCTAACTGTTTGATGATTTTCGCCGGGTTGCCGCCTGCCAATACACCGGCGGGAATATCTTGGGTTACCACGCTGCCTGCGGCGATAACGCTGCCTTCCCCTATCGTGACGCCGGCCATGACCATCACGCCGGTACCGAGCCATGCATTACGGCATAGGTGGATATCCCCGATTTGTTGCTCGGTATCCGGCTTACCTTGGGCCCGGGCGATAGGGTCTAGCGGATGGCCGGGAAATCCGGCGAGAAAAACTTTACTGGCCAGCCTGACGTTGTCGTCGATGCGGATGGTACCGCCAACCGCGAGGATGTTCTGCCAGCCAATATCGACATTGTTACCGACGATGAGCAGAGGTGTTTGCTTGCCCCACGAACGGCCGCAGTAAGTTGCGATACCTGACAGTCGGCACTGTTCGCCTAAATAAATCTTCAATGGGCCAAGGATCTGAGGCATGCCACAGTCTAGTTGCAGGTGGCGGGGACGATTATCCAAGCGTGAGATAAACATCGGGGTGAAGTAACCTTTTTGCAAAATGCAATGAAGGCTTTTTTTCACGGTTAGATGGAGGTGGTACAAACTGTGATGAAAAAGCGGGATACAAGGTATGTAGCTGCCGCGAAGTCGTTGCACGGTGTTTTTCAAGATGGCGAAGTGGCTGGGCGGCAGAAGGGCCTTAACAAGTGCGCGCATAATTTGCCTCCTTATTCAAGGTAAGTCGGTCTAAAGCCAATAGCAGCCCGATCAAAATGTACAAGGGCCAGGTAGTACCTTGGGTTAGGAATGTACCGCTGACACAAAATGATAAAGTGCCGAGCCACAGCCCCTGTGCCAGAGGTTTGATTTTATGATGCTCAAGCCGCTTGAGAAGCCGGTAACTGACTTGCAGGGCACCAATAACCATAAGCAGGAATAGTACCAATCCCACGAAACCTGTTTCAGAAAGTATTTGAAGCCAAGTACTGTGTACCGCGTGATTCTTGCCGTCCCAGTGCGGGGAATAAAAATAGTAGTTGTAATAGAAGTTGTTGAGGCCAACGCCCGTGAACGGGTTACTGATCGCCATGTTCCAGGCTGCTTGCCAGGCATAAATTCTCCCCATTGCGGACTCATCAATCCCAGACTCAGCCGCGCCACCAGAGCTCCGGTCGCTGATCCCTGCCAGGACAATCAAAGCCAGCAACCCAATCCCACTGATAATCGAGGGCAATACAATAGAGCGGCTTTTCATTAGGGTCATCGCAAAGAGTACGCAGGCGATACCCAGTAACCCCCCTCGGCTTTGGGTCGCCAGTACGCTCATTATCATTATAACCAGTACGGAAACAGATAAGGCTCTTTGCCACTTGGGACCGTGGAAGCTATAGGTCATGGCAAATGAGACCGGAAATAGAAGTACCAATGCCAAGTCATTGGGATCGCCGAGCATTGATCCTATATCCCTGCCGATAGTGACTCTCGTCCCTTCGACAAGGCCGATACCATTGGCTTTATTGAATAAGGCCAAGCCCCCGATCAGAAGCCCGCTGAACAATAAAAGGTAAGGGATGATCGTGAGCTGAGGCAGTCGTTGTGGTAGCCAGCTGATAGCGAACACCATAATCACAATTTTAATAAAGTTGCCATTGAAGCTGGCGAAGGCTTCGGCACGGTTACTCGCGAAGAGGCAAGATATCAAAACCCAGAAGCTGAACAGCAAGAATAAGGTTTGCAATCGGTGCCAATTGATCGTCTCTCTTTGCAGCCAGAATTGCCAGCCCAGCCCAGCTAGACTCGCCAGGGCCAAGAGCTGGGGGATTTTCAACGGTATCAACAGAGGAAAGGCTTCATGGATTCTGAAATAGGAGAAAATAATAAACCCAACACAAATGAGAAAAGCCTGGTTGATGATAAGGGGTAAAGCAAAGAGCAAGCTCACCAGTAGCACAAGGTTGCCTTGATACATCCAGAAGCAGAAGATGGTGCCGCAACTGCCTAGAGCGAGGAGCCACTGTTTATGCTTGTTCATCCGGCTCACCCCGTCTTTAGTGAACTATCAATTTTCTTTTGGCGATTATTTGTTAGTTTTTCCCGTCCTAAAGGCCAGCTAATTTGGACGATCAATAACAGTATGCATAGCATTTCGTAGACAGGAGACAATAGGTAATAAGCTGTCAGCAATAGAATGATCAAGCTATAGCTAACGGTTAACCGACGCAGAGGATAGGGCAGGGGCAGGTAAGATTGGCTGAAATAATAAAATAAGCCTAGGCGTAATAGCTGGAGCCCTATACCGGCACCAATAAAAGCATAAAGTCCGTACGAAGGAAGGATGAATAGCAATATCCCCACTGCGCAGCAGGCGCTGAATATACCTATAAGTACCACACTTTTGCCGTCTGTTTGATGATAGCAACCGATGTTGAGCAAGGTGCTGGCATGTTTGAACATCATCATGATTCCAAGCAATGGAAGCATGTCGGCACTGGCGTGAAAATCGTTAGGAAGCCACCAAAGCAAGAAACGAGATCCGACCGTGATGATCCCTGCTGCAACCAGGCAGCTTAGTTGGCAGCCTATTACGCTGATGGTGGCAGCTTGTTGACGTTCGCTTGCTGTGCTGACTAAGCCAAAGCGCTTGGGATACCACCATAGGCCAAAAGGTTCGAGTAACAGGCTCGCAGCAATAGCCCATTGCATGGCAACGGCATACGGTGCCAACAAGCTAAGGCCTAATGTATCAGCAATAGCCCAGCGCTCAGCGCCGATGACAACAAAACTAAGTACGCCAGAGAGTGTAATAGCCCGCCCATACCGAAAGAAGAGTGTGAGGTGACCCAGTTTTGGCGTGGGAAAATGTCTGGCTAAGATGGCAACTTGCACTATCTGTGCGATGAGACTGGCAGCCATGACCCCATTAACCCCATAGGGCCGGGCCAATAGTACGATACCCAAGCCTTGAGTAAGGGTGAAGATGACTTGTGCGCCAACAAAGAGTTTGGCCTGATTACGGATCCGTAAAATGGCCAAAGGAACACAGCATAATGTATTGATAAACAATGAGGCTAGTAAGCAGTGCAAGGCAAATGACGGTGGTTGGCCGGGAAGGAGTTGCTGTAACCAAGGTACTGATAGCTGGGCGAGAACTGTCAGTCCGCCAGCGATAGAGAGCAGAAGTCCCAGCGCACTACGGAAAATCTCATTTTGATCTGGCTGGTCATGAGCAAAACGATAAATGGCATCACTGATCCCAAAAGACATGATGATTGTCAGTAAACAGCCCAAGGTGATAAGCACATCGAGTCGGCCAAATTGCTCCGGGCCCAACCATTGGGTCACAAAAGGTTGCAGAGCTAATGCAATAAGCTTGCTGCTTATCAGGCCAATAGCGTATACCCCCATTGTCATCGCTGGGGTCATAATGCATTCACCTGAGCCGAGAGTTTTTGGGCCTGGGAGTGGGCGGTAAATTGTGCCATGACTTGGTTAAAGGCTTTTTCTCTGAGCGAGGTGAGCTTGTCTATTGGTTCAAGTCGGTGAGCTGTCATCGTCTGGGCCAGAGACGTGTGATCGTCCATGGGGACCTGATAGCCATATTGGTTGGCAAGAATTTCACTACAGCCAGCCAGATCTGTCGTGATGACAGGCAGCCCCAGAGCCATCGCCTCTTTGATAACCAGTGGGCCAGTGTCTTTGTCACCGTTGGGGGCGACAGTAAAAGGGACAACTAACGCTTTATAATTATTGGCATGTTGCCTGTACCATGCAGCATCTTGGCTGCCTAAAAAGTGAATCTGCCGAGTGACTCCCTGTTGCTGGGCCAATTGCTGTAGCTGAGAGCGTAACGGGCCATCACCGACAATGTCCAAGGTGGTATCGGGGGGCAGTAGGCTTAATGCTTTGATCAATGTGTCTAGCCCTTTTTTTTCTACTAATCGCCCGATAAACAGAAAGTCTTTCTTGGGGGCCCAATCAGGTGCTAGAGGTGGGTATAAGGCCGAATCAATTCCGCAGGGGATGTGCAATACGGGACGATCTGTTGCAGCTTGCAGTTCAATTTGCATTTCTTTGGTAACCGCGCAGATGAAATCGGCTGCCTGTAACTTGCTGTCAATGTCTTGTGGCGAGGCGTAGATATCTGCGCCGTGGCCAACAAAAGAGACGGGAATGTCGAGCAATTTGGCTGCCACGATGGCTGTTGCGGCACTGTGCCAGGCAAAGTGGGCATGAAGGTGTTTGCAGTTGTCTTTTTTGGCTAAATGAGCCAACTGTAATCCTTGTCTAAGGAGTGATAGGTAGTTAAATCCATGTTGTTGCGTGATGAATTTATGGCACCGGAAAAAATTCCAGAGTTTTCCCATTGGGTATTTGGGGGCGGATGACAGATAGCGGCAGTGCTGTTTAAGTTCCTCGTCAGCTGTTTGGTAATATTCTCCCGAGTTGAAGGCGTAAGGCTGGACAGAGTGTCCCAATGCTTTCATTGCTCGCATCTCTACCCCAATAAATGTTTCGGATAACGTTGGGAAGATAGGGATCACATAACCAATTTTCTTCATTGTTCCATCCTCACTGCTGTTTCTAACAAACGTATGTAGTGATGTGTCGCATTCTGTCTGAGAGTTTCGGCTGTACTTATCTATCCAATATTTCTATCCAATATTGATGCCAACACGTATTGGCGTGTGGATTGCATCCGAGTCATGTGAGAGATGATTTGAAGGTGGATGTGATGAACTCAAAAACAGAAGTGAGTGTGGTGATCCCGAATTTTAACTGTCTACAAACGTTGCCGAGGGCACTCGAGAGTATCCGGATGCAAAATGTGCCGGTCGAGATCATTGTGGTTGATGACGGTTCTAATGATGGTTCGCGAGAATGGTTGGCACAACAAGCCGATGTCAAATTACTCTTTACCGAACGGGCTGGGGTATCGAAGGCAAGAAATTATGGGATTGAATACTGCTCTAATGCGCTAGTCGCTTTTCTTGATGCTGACGATTACTGGCTGGAAAACAAATTATCCCAACAGATAGCGCTACACCAAAAATACCCAGCGTTGGTATGTAGTTTTACTGATTACATGCATATGACAGAAGAAGGGCAACCTATTATTGGGTGTTTTGAGTACTGGCCTCGTTTTCGTAAAAAACTTCTTAGTGCTGAATCGTCATTTGTATTTCCTTTCTTCATGCCTTTGCTGTATGCCGAAAATGTGGTGGGTACCAGTACCGTTATGGCGAAGAAGCAAGCCTTATCCGATGTCGGAGGATTTGACCCCCATTTGAAGTCTGCTTCAGATTGGGATTTGTGGTTAAAATTAGCGGATAGAGGGGAAGTAGGAGGGCTGAATAGTAAATTATGCCATTACATCTCGGATAGAGGAGATGCCATCAGCCGGGATCATGACAAGCGTCTTAACGCGATGAAGCTGATTTTGAATAAGCATCGCCCGAAAATCCGTCACTACCCAATAGCCATACTAGCTGGCTACTTACGCTGGCTGACGGGAAAGGCTGAATATAATCGCCTGAAAAAATCCTATTACGTATCGGCATGCCAGGAGTTAGTTGTGTTTTGCTTGCAACCCAGCAGCCGACGGATAAAGGCGGTCTACCGGGATATATTAAGTATCGTGCTTTAAAAACAACCCACACTTGCTGTGTTGGGTTGTATTTTGTGCGGTTGATATTTTTTTTGTTTTTTATGCTTGCCAATAATTATTCTCTCCCTATAATGCCGCCTCACCGACACGGACAACGTAACAAGATGACTGGTCGGCAAGGTTGAAAAGCAGAGTGAAAAAAGTGTTTGACACATGATTTTGGTTTGCTAAGATAGTCAGCCTGTTCAGCGAGGTAATCTTTTGAATATAAAGGGTTGGCTAGTTGAAAATATTGTTCTTTAACAATTTGACCATGCAATCTGTGTGGGCACTCGTGAAAAGATTTAGTCAAAAGATTTAAATCAGTGAACTGAGTGACCAAATCGGTAGCAATACCGGCACAGTCAATTTATCAGTAATCACTGAGCCGTTTCTTCGGAAACACAAAAACTTTAATTGAAGAGTTTGATCATGGCTCAGATTGAACGCTGGCGGCAGGCCTAACACATGCAAGTCGAGCGGTAACATTCCAAAAGCTTGCTTTTGGAGATGACGAGCGGCGGACGGGTGAGTAATGCCTGGGAACATGCCTTGGTGTGGGGGATAACCATTGGAAACGATGGCTAATACCGCATAACGTCTACGGACCAAAGAGGGGGACCTTCGGGCCTCTCGCGCCAAGATTGGCCCAGGTGGGATTAGCTAGTAGGTGGGGTAACGGCTCACCTAGGCGACGATCCCTAGCTGGTCTGAGAGGATGATCAGCCACACTGGAACTGAGACACGGTCCAGACTCCTACGGGAGGCAGCAGTGGGGAATATTGCACAATGGGGGAAACCCTGATGCAGCCATGCCGCGTGTGTGAAGAAGGCCTTCGGGTTGTAAAGCACTTTCAGTAGGGAGGAAGGCAGTGTCGTTAATAGCGGCATTGTTTGACGTTACCTACAGAAGAAGCACCGGCTAACTCCGTGCCAGCAGCCGCGGTAATACGGAGGGTGCGAGCGTTAATCGGAATTACTGGGCGTAAAGCGCATGCAGGCGGCTTGTTAAGCCAGATGTGAAAGCCCGGGGCTCAACCTCGGAATAGCATTTGGAACTGGCAGGCTAGAGTCTTGTAGAGGGGGGTAGAATTTCAGGTGTAGCGGTGAAATGCGTAGAGATCTGAAGGAATACCGGTGGCGAAGGCGGCCCCCTGGACAAAGACTGACGCTCAGATGCGAAAGCGTGGGGAGCAAACAGGATTAGATACCCTGGTAGTCCACGCCGTAAACGATGTCTACTTGGAGGCTGTTCCCTTGAGGAGTGGCTTTCGGAGCTAACGCGTTAAGTAGACCGCCTGGGGAGTACGGTCGCAAGATTAAAACTCAAATGAATTGACGGGGGCCCGCACAAGCGGTGGAGCATGTGGTTTAATTCGATGCAACGCGAAGAACCTTACCTACTCTTGACATCCAGAGAACTTAGCAGAGATGCTTTGGTGCCTTCGGGAACTCTGAGACAGGTGCTGCATGGCTGTCGTCAGCTCGTGTTGTGAAATGTTGGGTTAAGTCCCGCAACGAGCGCAACCCCTATCCTTGTTTGCCAGCGCGTAATGGCGGGAACTCCAGGGAGACTGCCGGTGATAAACCGGAGGAAGGTGGGGACGACGTCAAGTCATCATGGCCCTTACGAGTAGGGCTACACACGTGCTACAATGGCGTATACAGAGGGCGGCCAACCAGCGATGGTGAGCGAATCCCACAAAGTACGTCGTAGTCCGGATTGGAGTCTGCAACTCGACTCCATGAAGTCGGAATCGCTAGTAATCGTGGATCAGAATGCCACGGTGAATACGTTCCCGGGCCTTGTACACACCGCCCGTCACACCATGGGAGTGGGCTGCACCAGAAGTAGATAGCTTAACCTTCGGGGGGGCGTTTACCACGGTGTGGTTCATGACTGGGGTGAAGTCGTAACAAGGTAGCCCTAGGGGAACCTGGGGCTGGATCACCTCCTTAACGATATGACTGCGCTTTTGACGCAGTGTCCACACAGATTGCTTGGTTGAAAGTAAAGACGACGTGTCCCATTCGTCTAGAGGCCTAGGACACCGCCCTTTCACGGCGGTAACAGGGGTTCGACTCCCCTATGGGACGCCACTTTCTAAACATACTTGCCTGGCAAGTGTCGTTAGAAAGTGGATGCCGCAAGGCAACACATGCTCTTTAACAATCTGGAAAGCTGACTAGTAAGTGATCGAAAGATCACACTAAATGTTTTCGTTCTTCGGAACGAGAACGAGTTCTCAAGCAACACACATTCAAGTGTCTTGGCTTTTGTCTCCACTTTTTCAAAAGTGGAATAAAAGAAGAGAAGTCCGGCAAAACAACGTCTATCACAACTCAGATAGACAACCTTGGTTGTTTGAACATACGAAACCTCTTGGGGTTGTATGGTTAAGTGACTAAGCGTACACGGTGGATGCCTGGGCAGTCAGAGGCGATGAAGGACGTACTAACTTGCGATAAGCCAAGACGAGGCAGTAAGAGCCACTCGAGTCTTGGATTTCCGAATGGGGAAACCCAGCTGCATAAGCAGTTATCTCAATGTGAATACATAGCATTGTGAGGCGAACCGGGGGAACTGAAACATCTAAGTACCCCGAGGAAAAGAAATCAACCGAGATTCCGGCAGTAGCGGCGAGCGAAACCGGATTAGCCCTTAAGTTGAATTGGCACTAGGCGAACACGCTGGAAAGCGTGGCGATACAGGGTGACAGCCCCGTAGCCGACGGTGCCTTTACAGTGAAATCGAGTAGGACGGGACACGTGTTATCCTGTCTGAACATGGGGGGACCATCCTCCAAGGCTAAATACTCCTGACTGACCGATAGTGAACCAGTACCGTGAGGGAAAGGCGAAAAGAACCCCTGTGAGGGGAGTGAAATAGAACCTGAAACCGTGTACGTACAAGCAGTAGGAGCAGGCTTGTCCTGTGACTGCGTACCTTTTGTATAATGGGTCAGCGACTTAATTTTAGTAGCAAGGTTAACCGTATAGGGGAGCCGTAGGGAAACCGAGTCTTAACTGGGCGTTCAGTTGCTAGGATTAGACCCGAAACCGAGTGATCTAGCCATGGGCAGGTTGAAGGTGAGGTAACACTTACTGGAGGACCGAACCGACTAATGTTGAAAAATTAGCGGATGACTTGTGGCTAGGGGTGAAAGGCCAATCAAACTCGGAGATAGCTGGTTCTCCCCGAAAGCTATTTAGGTAGCGCCTCGGACGAATACTACTGGGGGTAGAGCACTGTTAAGGCTAGGGGGTCATCCCGACTTACCAACCCTTTGCAAACTCCGAATACCAGTAAGTACTATCCGGGAGACACACGGCGGGTGCTAACGTCCGTCGTGGAGAGGGAAACAACCCAGACCGCCAGCTAAGGTCCCAAAGTTATCGCTAAGTGGGAAACGATGTGGGAAGGCTCAGACAGCCAGGATGTTGGCTTAGAAGCAGCCATCATTTAAAGAAAGCGTAATAGCTCACTGGTCGAGTCGGCCTGCGCGGAAGATTTAACGGGGCTAAGCGATACACCGAAGCTGCGGCAATGTGACTTGTTCACATTGGGTAGGGGAGCGTTCTGTAAGCCGCTGAAGGTGTCCTGTAAGGGGCGCTGGAGGTATCAGAAGTGCGAATGCTGACATGAGTAACGACAAAGGGGGTGAAAAACCTCCTCGCCGGAAGACCAAGGGTTCCTGTCCAACGTTAATCGGGGCAGGGTGAGTCGACCCCTAAGGCGAGGCCGAAAGGCGTAGTCGATGGGAAACGGGTTAATATTCCCGTACTTCTTGCTATTGCGATGGGGGGACGGAGAAGGCTAGGTGGGCCTGGCGACGGTTGTCCAGGTTCAAGTATGTAGGCTGATGGTTTAGGCAAATCCGGACCATCTCAAGGCTGAGATACGACGTCGAGGCACTACGGTGCTGAAGTCATTGATGCCATGCTTCCGGGAAAAGCCTCTAAGCTTCAGATAGCAAGGAATCGTACCCCAAACCGACACAGGTGGTCGGGTAGAGAATACCAAGGCGCTTGAGAGAACTCGGGTGAAGGAACTAGGCAAAATGGTACCGTAACTTCGGGAGAAGGTACGCTTCTGACGGTGAAGTCCCTCGCGGATGGAGCTATCGGAAGTCGCAGATACCAGGTGGCTGCAACTGTTTATTAAAAACACAGCACTGTGCAAAATCGAAAGATGACGTATACGGTGTGACGCCTGCCCGGTGCCGGAAGGTTAATTGATGGGGTTAGCGCAAGCGAAGCTCTTGATCGAAGCCCCGGTAAACGGCGGCCGTAACTATAACGGTCCTAAGGTAGCGAAATTCCTTGTCGGGTAAGTTCCGACCTGCACGAATGGCGTAATGATGGCCACGCTGTCTCCACCCGAGACTCAGTGAAATTGAAATCGCAGTGAAGATGCTGCGTACCCGCGGCTAGACGGAAAGACCCCGTGAACCTTTACTACAGCTTGGCACTGAACATTGACCCTACATGTGTAGGATAGGTGGGAGGCTTCGAAGCAGGTACGCCAGTATCTGTGGAGCCGTCCTTGAAATACCACCCTTGTAGTGTTGATGTTCTAACGTCGCCCCCTTATCGGGGGTACGGACAGTGCCTGGTGGGTAGTTTGACTGGGGCGGTCTCCTCCCAAAGAGTAACGGAGGAGCACGAAGGTGGGCTAATCACGGTCGGACATCGTGAGGTTAGTGCAATGGCATAAGCCCGCTTGACTGCGAGAATGACGGTTCGAGCAGGTGCGAAAGCAGGTCATAGTGATCCGGTGGTTCTGTATGGAAGGGCCATCGCTCAACGGATAAAAGGTACTCCGGGGATAACAGGCTGATACCGCCCAAGAGTTCATATCGACGGCGGTGTTTGGCACCTCGATGTCGGCTCATCACATCCTGGGGCTGAAGTCGGTCCCAAGGGTATGGCTGTTCGCCATTTAAAGTGGTACGCGAGCTGGGTTTAGAACGTCGTGAGACAGTTCGGTCCCTATCTGCCGTGGGCGCTGGATGATTGAGAGGGGCTGCTCCTAGTACGAGAGGACCGGAGTGGACGAACCTCTGGTGTTCGGGTTGTGTCGCCAGACGCATTGCCCGGTAGCTAAGTTCGGAATCGATAACCGCTGAAAGCATCTAAGCGGGAAGCGAGCCTCAAGATGAGTCATCCCTGATACTTTAAGTATCCTGAAGGGTTGTTGGAGACTACGACGTAGATAGGCAGGGTGTGTAAGCGCTGTGAGGCGTTGAGCTAACCTGTACTAATTGCCCGTGAGGCTTAACCATACAACACCCAAGGGGTTTTATCGGACTCCACGAGCACTTGAATGCAGTGCTTGAGACACTAGTTAACTTTCCCAGATTATGAAGATATTCCGCCTACCAGAGGTAGCGCCGGGATAAAGTTCGATAGCAAGACAAGTTGTGAGTCGAGTGAAGGAGTTTAGCCTGCTAAATGACTGAGCGAGAGAGCAATTTAACGTAGCTAGCGAGCTTTATAGCCAGCGGAATATATTCAACAGAATTTGCTTGGCGACCATAGCGTTATGGACCCACCTGATCCCATGCCGAACTCAGCAGTGAAACGTAACAGCGCCGATGGTAGTGTGGGGCCTCCCCATGTGAGAGTAGGACATCGCCAGGCTCAAAATTTAGAAATTCGCAGATTGCGGGTTTCAAAACAGAATACGTGCTGATATAGCTCAGTCGGTAGAGCGCACCCTTGGTAAGGGTGAGGTCCCCAGTTCAAATCTGGGTATCAGCACCACGCATTTTGTTCAGCGACAATAGCACAATGGTCCCACCTGATCCCATGCCGAACTCAGAAGTGAAACGTTGTAGCGCCGATGGTAGTGTGGGGTCTCCCCATGTGAGAGTAGGTCATTGCTGAACACCCTTTCAAAACCCAGCCTTCGGCTGGGTTTTCTCGTTTCTGCTCCCCTCATTTTCACTTCATAGTATGAATTTTTTCGAAGTAATCTTCCCGAACATTAATTCTTTTTATCTGTTTTCTCTTGCGGTAACTGTTATTCTCTTATAGTTTATTTAGATATCTGGACGTCTAAACATCCCTTTGGTGTCCGAGGCTATGTTTAAGGAGTGAACACCATGCCGATCAAAATTCCTGATCAACTGCCCGCAACGGATATTCTTCGTGGGGAGAATATTTTTGTTATGTCAGAAACCCGGGCTGCGAGTCAGGAAATTCGTCCTTTGAAGGTATTGTTGCTGAATTTGATGCCGAAGAAAATTGAGACGGAAACTCAATTTCTCAGGCTATTATCCAATACCCCTTTGCAGGTGGATGTTGAGCTTTTACGTATCGATAATCGTCCCACCAAGAATACGCCAACAGAGCATTTAGATACGTTCTATCGTCAGTTTGAGATGGTTAAGAACCGTAATTTTGATGGCCTAATCGTGACAGGTGCACCGCTAGGGTTGGTACAGTTTGAGGATGTACTGTATTGGGAAGAAATCCAGGCCATCATGAGTTGGGCTCGTACTCATGTGACTTCGACCTTGTTTGTGTGCTGGGCTGCTCAAGCTGGCCTGAAGCTACTTTATGACTTACCTAAGCGAACCCGCAAGGAGAAACTTTCTGGTGTCTATTGGCATCAGGTTCATGATTGCCGCAATCCGATTGTGAGAGGATTTGATGACAATTTTCTTGCCCCACATTCCCGATATGCCGATTTTTCGCCTGAGTATTTAGAAAATCATACCGATTTGGATATCTTAGCGACATCCTCTCAGGCTGGTGTTTACCTGGCTGCGACCAAAGACAAACGCAATGTTTTTGTGACAGGCCATCCCGAATATGATGCTCTGACCTTGCATAACGAGTACACAAGAGATGCAGGTGAAGGCATGGAGCCTAATTTGCCTCTTAATTACTACCCTGACGATAACCCTGAATTACCACCGGTTGCTAGTTGGCGTAGCCACGGCCATTTGCTGTTTTCAAATTGGCTAAATTACTGTGTTTATCAGCAAACACCGTATGACCTTGAGCATTTTTCTGAAGAGCGCTTCACCAAGGATGAATAGTTCATTGGGGACAGTAGAGACAAAAAAAGACCTGCCATGGCAGGTCTTTTTTATCGGGGGGAATGAACAGGATCAAGCGTTCTGCTTGGCTTCCCATTGTTTCGCTTTATGGATGAGAGGTGTGATTGTTGAGCCTTGCACCAGGATAGAAAACACCACCACGGCATAGGTCATCACAAGAATAATCTCACGGACATCGATTTGCTTGTCCGGGATAACCATGATCCCTGCTGGGATCGACATCGCCATGGCCAGTGCAAGGCCACCACGCAGGCCACCCCAAGTGAGGATTTTGACTGACAGCGGATTGTAGTCACGGTAGCGGTTGAAACCGACATAAGAGAGCTTGACGCTCAGGTAGCGGCTCAATAGAACGAGTGGTACGGCAATCACCATCATGATCCAGTCTTCTTGGTGGAAGGCAAATTGCAGCATGCTCATACCAATCAGCAAGAACAGCAGCCCGTTGAGGAATTCATCCACCAATTCCCAGAAGTGGTCGAGGTGATCCTCGCTCTCTTTAGAAAAGCCGATATAGCGGGTCCAGTTACCGATCATGATCCCCGATACGACCATGGCCAGCGGACCTGAGACATGCAGGACATCTGCCAGAACATATCCGGCAGTTGGGATACCTAATGTCAGTAGTAGTTCCATTGAGTGGTCATTGGTGGCACTGATCAAGTAGTGGAAAATCAAACCGAGGGCAAAGCCGTAGGCGATACCACCGATAGCCTCTTGCAAGAATAATTTACCGACACCCATGGCTGTGGGTGCTTCGTTGCCAAAGGCAATCGTGAAGAGTGTCACGAAGATGACGAGGCCGAAACCGTCATTGAACAATGACTCGCCTTCGATTTGAGTCGAAATGCGCTTTGGGGCATTGAGCTTTTTGACAATGGCCAGAACAGCAATCGGGTCGGTAGGTGAGATCAGGGCACCAAAGAGCAGGCAGTAAATAAGGTCAAATTGGATACCCAGCCCTTGGCAAATACCCCAGAGGGCGAAGCCGATAAAGAAGGTGGAGAAAAGGGTGGCAAACAGGGCGAGGGTGGTGATTTCCCATTTTTGATCTTTGAGGTGGGGAAGTTTGATCCCCAACCCTCCGGCAAATAGAAGAAAGCCGAGGATCCCTTTGAGCAAGAAGCTTTCGAAATCAATTTTTCCGAGTTGATCCGCAGCTATGCTTTCGAGGTGGAACCAACCGTTTTGGCCAGCGACGATAATAATAAGTGAAAGGATCAGGGCGCCAGCAGTAATGGCGATCGTTGATTGCATTTTGCCGATTTTGCTGTTGATAAACGCTATCAGCATGGCGGCGGCAGCTAGAAAGCAGAGGGTGCTATAGACGGACATCCTAGGACCTCGGAGGTTGTGGATTGTAAAGGGCGAAAGTGTGACAAAATATAAATCTAACGTGCTTCAATAGCCATTATTATTTTATTTTAGTGAGTTAATATTTAATCAAGTGAAACACCATTTAGCCATCTAGATTTCCATTGTTGCTGTGGTAGGATGTGAAAAAGCTGTAACATGAAATAAGGAAGTAATGTGGTGGTGATGGGCAAGGAACAATTACAGAAGCGCCTGAATGAGCAGATATTGATCATCGATGGCGGCATGGGAACCATGATCCAGAGTTATAAACTCGAGGAACATGACTATCGCGGGACGCGTTTTGCTGACTGGCAGTCGGATCTCAAGGGCAATAATGATCTGCTGGTTCTGACGCAGCCACAACTTATCAAGGATATCCATTGTGCCTATCTAGAGGCCGGGGCCGATATCCTCGAAACCAATACATTTAATGCGACCAGCATTGCGATGGCTGATTATGCAATGGAGAGCCTCAGCGCCGAGATAAATTTCGAGGCTGCCAGATTGGCCCGGCAAGCAGCCGACGAATGGACGGCGCAAACGCCGGATAAGCCACGCTTCGTTGCCGGGGTGCTCGGTCCTACCAACCGGACGTGTTCTATTTCTCCGGATGTCAACGATCCCGGTTACCGTAATGTTACCTTTGACCAACTGGTTGAGGCCTATGCTGAATCGACTCGGGCCCTGCTCGATGGCGGTGCCGATATTATTTTGATCGAAACAATTTTCGATACCCTCAATGCCAAGGCCTGTGCTTTTGCCGTCGATCTTGTGTTTGACGAGCGTGGTGAGAGCTTACCTGTGATGATTTCCGGAACCATTACCGATGCCTCGGGGCGGACGTTATCCGGGCAGACGACGGAAGCCTTTTACAATTCCCTACGCCACGTAAACCCGATTTCCTTTGGCCTGAACTGCGCGCTGGGGCCGGATGAGCTTCGTCCTTATGTCGAAGAAATATCGCGAATATCGGAAACTTATGTGTCGGCTCACCCTAATGCCGGGTTGCCTAATGCGTTTGGTGAATATGATCTTTCGCCCGAAGAGATGGCGAGCCATGTTGCCGAATGGGCCCAAAGTGGCTTTATTAACCTGATAGGGGGCTGCTGCGGAACCACGCCCGAGCATATCCGCCATATGTACGAGGCGACTCGTGGACTGTCCCCCCGCCCCTTGCCTGAGATCCCTATTGCTTGCCGGCTTTCTGGGTTGGAGCCGTTGACCATCGAGAAGGAGACATTGTTTCTCAATGTTGGCGAGCGAACCAATGTGACGGGATCGGCGCGCTTCAAGCGCCTGATCAAGGAGGAGCTCTATGACGAGGCCCTCGAAGTTGCCCGCCAGCAGGTGGAAAACGGGGCGCAGATCATCGATATCAACATGGATGAGGGGATGCTGGATGCGAAAGCGTGCATGGTGCGCTTTCTCAACTTGTGTGCCTCCGAGCCGGAAATCTCTAAAGTCCCGATCATGGTGGACTCCTCCAAATGGGAGGTGATCGAGGCGGGCCTGAAGTGCATTCAGGGTAAAGGTATTGTCAACTCCATCTCATTGAAGGAAGGCAAAGCCAAGTTTGTCGAGCAGGCAAAACTGATCCGCCGCTATGGTGCCGCGGTGATCGTAATGGCATTTGATGAGGTTGGCCAGGCCGAGACTCGCGAGCGAAAGCTGCAAATATGTACCCAAGCCTACCGGATTTTGGTCGATGAGGTTGGCTTCCCGCCAGAAGATATTATCTTCGACCCCAACATTTTTGCCGTGGCGACAGGGATCGAAGAACATAATAATTATGCCGTCGACTTTATCGAGGCTGTGGCGGATATCAAGCGCGACCTGCCATATGCCATGATCTCCGGCGGGGTTTCCAACGTTTCCTTCTCATTCCGCGGTAATAATTACGTGCGCGAGGCTATCCACGCCGTGTTCCTTTACCATTGTTTCAAAAACGGCATGGATATGGGGATCGTTAACGCAGGCCAGCTAGAAATCTACGATAACGTGCCTGATAAACTGCGTGAAGCCGTTGAAGATGTGGTGCTTAATAGGCGGAGTGATAGCACCGAGCGCTTGCTCGATATTGCGGCCGAATATGCGGGCAAGGGGGTAGGGAAAGAGGAGGATGCCTCGGCACTAGAATGGCGTACTTGGCCTGTAGAGAAACGCTTGGAGCATGCCCTTGTCAAAGGGATCACCGAATTCATCGTTGCTGATACTGAAGAGGCCCGGGTGAATGCCGCCAAGCCGTTGTCGGTTATTGAAGGGCCGTTAATGGATGGTATGAATGTGGTCGGCGATCTGTTTGGTGAGGGTAAGATGTTCTTGCCGCAGGTGGTGAAGTCTGCCCGAGTGATGAAGCAAGCGGTGGCCCATTTGGAGCCCTTTATCAATGCAGAGAAGCAGGCGGGGAGCTCGAACGGCAAGATCCTGCTGGCGACGGTGAAGGGGGATGTGCACGATATCGGCAAGAATATTGTCGGAGTGGTTTTGCAGTGCAATAACTACGAGATTATTGATCTTGGTGTGATGGTGCCTTGCGAGAAGATCCTCAAAGTCGCCAAGGAAGAAAATGTCGATATTATTGGTTTGTCGGGGCTGATCACCCCTTCATTGGATGAAATGGTCCATGTTGCCAAGGAAATGGAGCGGCAAGGGTTCGACTTGCCTCTGCTTATTGGCGGTGCGACGACGTCTAAAGCCCATACTGCGGTGAAGATCGAGCAAAACTACCGTCAGCCCGTGGTTTACGTCAACAATGCCTCGCGGGCTGTCGGGGTGTGTACCTCTTTGCTTTCTGATGAATTGCGGCCTGCTTTTGTTGAGCGGTTAGATCTTGATTATGACAGGGTTCGTGATCAGCATAACCGCAAAAAACCGCGGACCAAGCCAATCAGCCTTGATGCGGCTCGCGACAACAAGGTTGCGATTGACTGGGGTCGCTATACCCCCCCGATACCGGCCCAGCCGGAGATTCAGGTGTTTGATAATATGGATGTGGCGACCTTGCGCCGTTATATAGACTGGACCCCTTTCTTTATGACCTGGTCGCTGATGGGGAAATACCCGGCGATCCTTGACCATGATGAAGTCGGTGAGGAGGCCCGCCGTCTGTTTGCTGATGCCAATGCCTTGCTCGACAGAGTGGAGCGAGAGGGATTGCTTCAGGCAAGGGGGATGTGTGCCTTGTTTCCCGCGAATAGTGTGGGGGATGATATTGAAGTCTATACCGACGAAAGCCGGGAGACCGTTGCGAGGGTGCTGCATCATTTGCGCCAGCAGACCGACAAACCTAAAGGTCCCAACTATTGCCTGTCAGATTATATTGCCCCGAAAGAAAGCGGAAAACCTGATTGGATCGGGGCATTTGCGGTCACTGGGGGGATTGGCGAGCGTGAACTGGCTGATGCTTACAAGGCACAGGGGGATGATTACAACGCGATTATGATCCAAGCCGTGGCTGATCGGTTGGCAGAAGCATTTGCCGAGTATCTGCATGAGCGGGTGAGGACGGAAATTTGGGGCTATTCGCCGCAAGAGAGCCTGACCAACGATGATTTGATTCGGGAAAAATATCAGGGGATCAGGCCAGCACCTGGCTACCCAGCCTGCCCAGAGCATTCCGAGAAAGGCGCTTTGTGGGATTTGCTCGGGGTTGAAGAGGCGATTGGCATGTCGCTGACGAGCAGTTATGCAATGTGGCCGGGGGCTTCGGTATCGGGATGGTATTTCTCTCATCCTGAGTCTCGTTACTTTGCGGTTGCCCAGGTCCAGGCTGACCAGCGTGACAGCTATGCTGATCGCAAGGGGTGGGATTTGGCCGAGGCCGAGAAATGGCTGGGGCCAAACCTCGGTTGATTGTGAAAGATCAAAAAAGGCACTCTGGGAGTGCCTTTTTTTCATCAAGGTTCAGCTTATTCAAACAGGCCCTGATGAAGGGTCTGTACCACTTCGCGTGACTCGGCTGTTTTGACCAGGAAGCACAAGTTGTGGGTGCTGGCTCCAAAGCAGATCATCCGAGGGCTGTACTTTTCCAGTCGGCTGAATACTTGGGTTGCAGCGCCTGGGGCGTCGCCCAGATCATTGCCGATCAGAGCAACGAGGCAGAGATCTTGTTCTACCTCAACCCGGCAAAGTTTGCTCAGGGCTTCCATTGCGGCTTCTGGCAGGCGAGGTGCGCCGCCGCACGTATCTGTTTGATCCAACGTTAGGGAAACGCTGACTTCAGATGTTGTGATGAGATCCACCGAGATTTTGTATTCGGCCAGGATTCTGAATACCTCGGCCAAGAAACCGTAAGCATGGAACATGTTCAGGCTAGTCAGGGTGACCATCGTCTGGTTGCAGCGCAGAGCCAGAGCTCGGAATTTCGGAGCATCGGTGACACTCTGGCGAATCCATGTTCCGCCTTGTTCAGGGGCTTTGGAGGAGCCGACAAATACAGGGATTTGCTGGCGCACAGCCGGGAGCAAGGTTGACGGGTGAAGGATCTTAGCGCCGAAGTTTGCCATTTCGGAGGCTTCGCAGAAGCTGATCTCTTTGATCGGCTTGGCGTTGGCTGCAATGCGAGGGTCAGTGGTGTACATCCCCGGGACATCGGTCCAGATCTCTAGGATTTCTGCACCGATGGCTTCGGCGATCAACGCTGCGCTGTAGTCGCTGCCACCACGGCCCAAGGTCGTCGTGACGCCAGATTCGTCGGCCCCGATAAAGCCCTGTGATACGATAATCGTATCTGTCTTCAAAATAGGCTGAAGATGCTGGTCGGCAAGTTGTCGAATGGTGTCGACCTCAGGTACGGCTTTGCCGTACTGGCTGTCGGTCCGCATGACGTCACGGATATCGAAACGTAGGGCGCTCGCCCCCATTTCGTTGAGAATTTGGGTAAACAAGTGGGTAGAGAGCAATTCACCATGGGCGACAAGCTGGTCAGTCAGTTGTACTGACGGCTTTTGTGCGGCTTGCTCTGCTAATTTAGCAATATGGCTAATAAGTTGTTCGACCTGGGTTGTGACCGTTTCAGGATGGGCCAATTGGTCGATGATGTCTTGGTGGATCGTTCGTAGTTGTTGTAGCCGTTTGGAGCGCTGCTCGTTATCGGCAAGTCCGTTTGCAAGTTCAACCAGCAGGTTGGTTACGCCAGAACATGCACTAATCAACACTACCTTAGCGGCAGGATTATCCTTGATGATAGTGGCACTTCGGCTCATGGCGGCATGATCGGCTACGCTGGTGCCGCCAAATTTCGCTACGGTAATCGGTGGAGGAACAGTAAAGTTATTTTCTACAAAGCTCACAATGAGTCTCCCAGTATGAAATAGAACAATCAATTACCAGGGGGGACTCGGGATCAGATCCCGACATACAGTCGGAGCAATTAGGTAGGATGTAGACGTCGAACGGTACAACAACCAGAAGCTCCTCACCTTCCTGTACCATAGGTTGGAAGGTGACAGCCAGAAGGATTCAACCTCCAAAGCCGATATGCCATGCCCCCTGTCATGCCATATCTCGGCGTTACTCCCCCTCTCAAGATTGCTTTGGGGTGGGGCCCCGCAATCATCGATACCTGGGTAACGCTCCTCTTCTGTCTGCCCCCGAAAAATCACGATTTCGGGATGAACAAAAAACGATCTGTATTGAAGCTGATTTTCTAGCCCTTTGTCAATTGGTTGCAGGGAAGAATAAGCAAAAAAAATGCAAAAAAGTGTCTGGGTTTGGCTGCTATCAATATTCTGTTCATAAATACACTTATCTTCGAGGGGAACTGGCGAGCCGGCATGTATTGACGAAAGTATTGGCGCGGGTATTCAACAGCAAGACGGATGCATAGATATACGCATATTGGCGGGGGAGCTGATATAGTCATATTGAACCCTATAACCAAGGCTGACCGAAGAACGTCAGGGAGGACCAAGCATGACTAAAACCAGTTTCTACCCCCCGCAACGGACATTGATGGGACCTGGCCCGTCAGATATTTCCCCGCAGGTGCTGCAGGCATTGAGCCGGCCGACAATCGGCCATCTCGATCCGTTGTTCATCGGGATGATGGATGAGCTAAAGCAGTTGCTACAGTATGCCTTCCAAACCCAGAACCCATTTACTATCGCGGTATCAGCCCCCGGCAGTGCGGGTATGGAGGCGTGTTTCGTCAATTTGGTCGAGCCCGGCGATAAGGTGATTGTTTGCCGTAACGGGGTGTTTGGCGACCGAATGAGGGAAAATGTCGAGCGTTGTGGCGGGATCGCGGTCATGGTCGATAATGCGTGGGGAGAGCCGGTTGATCCAGAACTGGTTGAACAAGCCTTGGAGGCTCACCCCGATGCGGTGATTGTCGCGTTCGTTCATGCCGAGACATCAACTGGTGCGCTGAGCGATGCCGAAGTGATTGCTCGGCTGGCCAGAGAGCACGGCTGCCTGACGATAGTCGATGCGGTGACATCGCTCGGTGGTGTTCCGCTGCTGGTGGACGAATGGCAGCTTGATGCTGTTTATTCGGGGAGCCAGAAGTGCCTGTCATGCGTGCCGGGGTTGTCGCCTCTGACGTTTTCAGAGCGTGCAGTGGCCAAGATCCAGTCGCGCAAGACCCCGGTCCAGAGCTGGTTTTTGGATCAGAGCCTGGTGTTGGGCTACTGGAGCGGTGAGGGCAAGCGTAGCTACCATCATACCGCCCCGGTCAACAGTCTTTATGCGCTGCATGAAGCTCTGGTAATCCTGTACAACGAGGGGCTGGAGAATGCGTGGCAGCGCCACCGTGATATGCATAATGAACTGCGAGAGGGGCTGGAACAGCTGGGTATTGCCTTCGTTGTCGAACAGCCCTATCGCCTGCCGCAGCTGAATGCGGTGTATATCCCGGACGGGGTGGATGATGCCGCCGTGCGGAAATTATTGCTCGAACGCTATAACTTGGAGATCGGTGCCGGACTGGGGGCGCTGGCGGGCAAAGCATGGCGGATTGGCCTGATGGGGTATGCAGCCCGTAGCGAGAATATTGCGTTGTGCCTGCGGGCATTGGAGAGCGTGCTGAAGTAACGCCACCAACAGTAGGGAGAAAATGGCAGCCGAGAGATCGGCTGCCATTTTTTTATCGGGCCAGGGGCTTATGGGCACCATCTTTGGCTGGGGTGAAATCCTCTAACGGGAAGAGGTAGATGGCTTCTAGGCGTACCTGCTCGGCCAGTTCAGGCTTGTCGATGAAGGTATAGGCCACGATAAGCTGACGGTAGAGTTTCGGGCGAGTCCATGTTTTGGCTTTTATGTTTGCCCAGTGGATAAACTCGTTAACCAATTGGTCGTTATCGTTGGCCATTCCGATTTGCAATTGGGCTTGATAGAGATCCCATTCGTAACGGTTTTGCCATGCCCAGGGGTTGTTGACTTTGAGCAGCAGGTCAATGTTGCCCTCGGGATTATTTTCGAAACGGCTAAGCAGTTGCCCCGAATATAGCGAAGTGGTCATGAACGTTGTCACGATCAGCGGCAATACCCATGCTGAGACGCGAATAGGCACGATATGTTTTAAGGGCGTCTTATGGTATTTGGCTGTCAGGTTATCGACCCAGTAGATCAGGATAACAAAGGTGATCCAGTGAACCAGTGAATAGTAGAACGGGTACTCTAGCTGGATATGCAGCACTATGGGGAAAAACAGCCCCAACAAGGCAAGCCGTGTGCCGTGGCGGGCTTTCTTTACTTTAAACAGTACAGCTGCCGTCGCAAGGAAAATACCGAGGAGCGGAACGATGCCTCCTTCTACCGCCCAGAACAACAGCTCGTTGTGAGGATGGTGGAGAGTGGGTAATCCAGCTGGCTGGCTTGGGTCAAGCTGGTGCCACTGAGCAGTTTGTAGCAGGTAGTTGGTGGTGAATGTGCCGTAGCCGTAGCCGGTCAATGGCTGGTTTTCTAGCATTGCGACCGCTTGTGATAGATGGCTCACGGGGAGACCGGCTAGAGTCTGGCTGTCATCAGGCGGGGTCCACTCGATTTGGGTACCGATATGCAAGGCAATACTTAGGCCGAGCATTACCATCAAAAACCACATCCGGCCTTGTGCCCTGGCGGCAAAGTGGCGTAGATAGGGAAGCATCAGACAGCTAGCGATCACCGCGGCAAGCCAGCCGGTCGTGGAACTCAGAATAACCAGCAGCGGAATGGTGACGACAGGGGTCAGGAGTAAAAAAAGCTGCCGCCATGACCATTTCCCGCGGTACATCGGAATACGTGCCAGCAGATAGGCCGACAGAGCCAAGCCGGTAGCAAGAAAACTGGCCATGGTAGTGTTGTTGGGAAAGATACCAGCAGGGTTGAGGCTGAGGTCCGCAAGAGAAGCGAAAGGGCTGAACGGCGATTGCAGGATCAGTTGTACCCAGCCCCAGACGGCCTGCATCCAGATAGCGATCAAGAGCATCCAAAGCAGGGCCTGACGCTGCTTCAGGTTGAAGGCAAATTGTTGGAGAGCGATAAACAGCAGCATCCCGCTCCACAGACCCAGCAAGCGAGGTAATGCCTGAACAGGATTGGCTTGCGGATAGGCAAGGGGCAGGGTGAGCAGCAGGCAACTGATCAGCAGGACGACGGTCAGTCTGGAATAGCGCCAGATACGCTGACGGCTGATTTCCAGCAGACCGACGCCGAGCGCCAGGCTTAGCGGGATCCAGCTCATGGCATTGGAAGGAAGGGCGAGCCCTGTCCCTGCAGGATGCGGCTGGAAGTAGTGCATTGTCAGCAGGAACAAGCAGCCTAGTGCGACCAGAAACGGCTTGATCAAGGGCTTGCTGATCCCTTTGTCTGCCATCTGGGTGCCTTTTACGTACAACACTGTCATTGCGTTTCCATTCGAGAGAAAACCGGGCCAAGGCCCGGTTTGTCATTTTGTTATTGTCTTATCCCGTTATTTTACTGTGCTTACAGTGGGTAGCAACGGTTTCAGGAACCGTGCCGTGTGAGATCCCTCTACGGTTGCCACCTGTTCGGGGGTGCCGCAGGCAATAATCTCGCCGCCGCCGCTGCCGCCTTCCGGCCCTAGGTCAATAATCCAGTCGGCTGTTTTGATGACATCGAGATTGTGCTCGATCACCACGATGGTGTTGCCGTGGTCGCGTAGCCGGTGCAGGACATTGAGCAGTTGCTGAATATCATGGAAGTGGAGGCCGGTTGTCGGCTCGTCGAGGATATACAGCGTCTTGCCGGTGTCTCGTTTGGATAGCTCGCGGGCGAGCTTGACTCGCTGGGCCTCGCCCCCGGAAAGGGTCGTGGCGGCTTGGCCGAGGCGGATATAGGACAGGCCGACATCCATCAGGGTTTGCAGCTTGCGGGCGATGGCTGGCACCGGGTCGAAGAACTCTCGCGCATCCTCGACGGTCAGCTCCAGTACCTCATCGATGGTTTTGCCTTTGTAGCGGACTTCCAGAGTCTCGCGGTTGTAGCGCTTGCCCTTACAGGCATCGCACGGCACATAGACATCCGGCAGAAAGTGCATTTCGACTTTGATCATCCCGTCACCCTGACAGGCTTCGCAGCGGCCGCCCTTGACGTTGAAGCTGAAGCGGCCCGGCTTATAGCCACGGGTACGTGATTCCGGGGTGCCGGAGAACAGCTCGCGGATCGGGGTGAAGATCCCGGTGTAGGTTGCAGGGTTCGAGCGCGGCGTACGGCCAATCGGGCTTTGGTCGATGTCGATCACTTTGTCGAAATGCTCCAGATCGCGGATTTCTCGGTAAGGAGCCGGCTGACCGGTGGTTGCCCCATTGAGGTGCTGGTGGGCAATAGTGAAGAAGGTATCGTTGATCAGGGTGGATTTTCCCGAGCCGGATACCCCGGTCACACAGGTCAGCAAGCCGACCGGGATCTCGATATCGACGTTCTTCAGGTTGTTGCCGGTAGCGCCGAGCAGCTTGACGGTGCGCTCGGGATCCATTTCGATTCTGTGTTCGGGCACGGCAATGGCTTTTTGACCGCTGAGATACTGGCCGGTCAGTGACTGCTCGTTGGACAGAATGTCTTCAAGCGTCCCTTCGGCGATGATGCTGCCGCCGTGGACTCCGGCCCCGGGGCCGATGTCGATGATGTGGTCGGCGGTGCGGATCGCATCTTCGTCATGCTCAACCACGATGACGGTGTTGCCGAGATCGCGTAAGTGGGTCAGAGTTTTGAGCAACCGTTCGTTGTCGCGCTGGTGGAGGCCGATAGAGGGCTCGTCCAGCACATACATGACACCGACTAGGCCTGCGCCAATCTGGCTGGCAAGGCGGATCCGCTGGGCTTCGCCGCCGGAGAGGGTCTCGGCACTGCGCGACAGGTTAAGGTAGTTGAGGCCAACATTGACCAAGAAGCTGAGGCGATCATTGATTTCCTTGAGGATCTTCTCGGCGATTTGGGCTTTCTGGCCGGTCAGCTCAAGCTGGCTGAAAAATGCCATGGCTTCGCTGATACTCATCTCGCTTACGGCGGGCAGGGCGGTATCGTTGATGAACACATGGCGGGCCTCTAGACGCAGGCGCGAGCCGCCGCAGCTGCCGCACGGCTTGGTCGAGACGAATTTGGCCAGCTCTTCGCGTACCGCGTTGGATTCGGTTTCGCGGTAGCGGCGCTCCATGTTGTTGAGGATCCCCTCGAACGGGTGGCGGCGTACCGTGATATCACCACGGTCATTGATGTATTTGAACTCGATATCGGTTCGGCCCGATCCTTTCAGCACGACCTCTTTGATTTTGGCCGGCAGCTCATTGTAGGGAGCTTCGATATCGAAGCCGTAGTGCTCGGCCAGCGAGCCGAGCATCTGGAAGTAGTAGAAATTACGGCGGTCCCAGCCGCGGATTGCCCCACCGGCCAGGCTCAGTTCGCCGTTTTGAACCACTCGTTCGGGATCGAAAAACTGCTGGTTGCCCAAGCCGTCACAGGTCCCGCAGGCACCGGCCGGGTTGTTGAACGAGAACAGGCGCGGCTCAAGTTCAGCCATGCTGTAGCCGCAGTGAGGGCAGGCAAAGTTGGCCGAAAAGATGATCTCATCGTGCTCGCCTGCGGTCATCGGGCTGACCACGACGGTACCGCCGGACAGCTCCAGTGCGGTTTCGACGGATTCGGCCAGCCGCTGCTGGAGATCATCGCGAACCTTGAAGCGATCGACTATGACTTCGATGGTATGTTTCTTGTGGAGCTCCAGCGTCGGTGGATCGGACAGATCACATACCTCGCCGTCGATCCTCGCGCGGATATAGCCTTGGGCCGCGAGGTTTGCCAGTGTCTTGACATGCTCGCCCTTGCGCTCTTTGACGATCGGGGCCAGCAGCATCATTTTGCTGCCCTCAGGCAGCTCCAGCACTTTGTCTACCATCTGGCTCACGGTCTGGGCGGCCAGCTCCGTGTTGTGGGTTGGGCAGCGCGGTTCACCGACACGGGCATACAGCAGGCGCAGGTAGTCGTAGACTTCGGTAATGGTACCGACAGTTGAGCGGGGGTTGTGGGATGTCGACTTCTGCTCGATGGAGATCGCGGGGGAGAGACCTTCGATATGGTCGACATCGGGTTTTTCCATCAGTGACAGGAACTGGCGGGCATAGGCCGACAGGGACTCAACGTAGCGGCGTTGGCCTTCGGCATACAGGGTATCGAAGGCAAGGGAGGATTTCCCTGAACCCGACAGGCCCGTGATCACGATCAGCTGATCCCGGGGCAGCGTGAGGGAAATGTTCTTGAGGTTATGGGTTCGGGCACCCCTGACTTCGATTTTATCCATATCGTATACTTATTATTGATTCGTATGTGAATGCGGCATTATTGCACAGCCCCTAGATCCGGAAAAGAAAAAGCTGTATAAATGCACAGTAATGTGGTTGCAATAGCAGCACAGTTTTCTTGCAGATCCTCGTTGTATTTCTCTCTTAATCTCTAGGCTCAGCCCTATTCGATTCAGGGGGAAAATGGTAGACTGCGCGATTAAGTATAAACTTTCAATAACGGTGTACGGGAATGTTACCGGCGCCGATCAAGAGATTGGAGAGAACTATGGCCAGTCGTGGCATCAACAAAGTTATCCTAGTGGGTAACTTGGGTAATGATCCAGAAATCCGTTATATGCCAAGTGGCGGTGCAGTAGCAAATATTACTGTTGCTACCTCTGAGACATGGCGCGATAAGAACACCGGTGAGCAGCGCGAGAAAACCGAGTGGCACCGTGTTGCGCTGTTTGGCAAACTTGCTGAAGTGGCAGGCGAATACCTGCGCAAAGGTTCTCAGGTCTACATCGAAGGTCAGCTTCAGACCCGTAAATGGCAGAACCAGCAAGGCCAAGATCAGTACACGACTGAAATCGTGGTTCAGGGCTTTAACGGCGTGATGCAAATGCTTGGCGGTCGTCAGGGCGGTCAGGGCGCACCTATGGGTGGCCAGCAGCAACAAGGTGGTTGGGGTCAGCCTCAGCAGCCAGCAGCCCAGCAGCAGAGCTACGCACCTCAGCAGCAGTCTGCGCCGCAGCAGCCACAACAGCAGGCTGCTCCTCAGCCTCAGTATAACGAGCCACCAATGGATTTTGACGACGATATTCCGTTCTGATCCATGCAAGACTGAACACAAGAAGCCCCGCATTGCGGGGCTTTTTTTGTCTGTGACAAATTATTCGAACAAGAAGAAATAGCCGTAGGCAACCAGCAGTGCCGGGATGGCCGAGTATACGGTGGCCACGAGGGCTGCCTTTGGTGCCAGGGCGATGGCCGGGAACAGGGCGTCCCCGTCGTTGCTGATGGCATTGCCGAGTTGGGCCGAGAGCGGGACGGTCCCCGAGAGGTAGAGGCTGGTCACCAGAATTTGCGGGCCGCAGCCGGGAAGCAGGCCGATAGCCACCCCCATCAATGGCAGCAGCAGGGCCCAGTTGGAAAACAGTTTGGCCAGATCCAAACCACTCCAGTACAGGGTCAGTTCGAACAGTAAGAAGGCGGCGATCACCCAACTAGTGACAAAGTTGGTATCTTGGGCCACGCGCTGGAACAGGTTGGCGGTACGGAGCTTGGGATCTTCGGAAACTGCGGATTCATAGTCGGTCACATCACGGCTTATCGCCCATAGCAGCATGGCTGTCACGGCGGCGGCGGCACCTGCGATGGCCGTTGTGCCGGCGGGAAGGCCAAAGGCCAGATCGGTATCGATCTGGAGCGATCCCATGATGGCAATAGTGATCGCCGGCAAGAGCATCCATTGCCAGAATTTGCCCTGAAGGCGGACGCCAGGCTGGTTCAGTGCCGGTGGGTGGTTTTTATCGCAACAGGTATTCGTTGCTTGCCGGATGTTGTCTGGCCGCATGAAGTGCTCGCCGTGGATGGCGTCGACCAGCCAGCCGGAAAGTAGGCCGACAACAAAGCCGAGGGCAACGACCATTAGTCCGGTTGAGGGTTTCGCGGCAAGCAACAAGAAGGCGGCGTCCCCCATGGTTGCGGTCAGGACAGCAACGACGGCTCCGAAGCTGAGCTTGCCTCTGACATATTGAGTGATGACGACAATGGCCCCGCCGCAGCCGGGCAGCGCACCCATCGCTGAGGCAAAGATCACCTGGAAGCGGGCGCTTTTTTCCAACAAGAGGGAAAGGGAGTTATTGCCTTGGCTCAGTTTGGCGGAAATAGCATGGTAGATTGCCAGCGTTGCGGCCACGTAGGCGGCAACCTGCCAGAAGGCATCAGCGAGTACATTGACGGTCAGTTCGCGGGTGCCGTCGGATGCGACCAGCAAGGCCAGTAGGATCATTGGCAGGAGCAGCCGCTTGTAGGTTAACCGGTGTTGCCTGGGTAATGCCCTTTCTAGAGCCTGTTGGATAGGTGCCATATCAATCTCTGTCTCTGCATTATAGGAAAGTATAGAAGCAATTTAAATGCAAACGAGAATTATTATCAAGTGGTATTTTCGTTAAGACACATACCATCTGATCGGGCCTAGCCTCAGCGGAGGTTTCCGGCGGCGGCTTTGGCCTTGATAAAGTCTATGAAGAGCTTGGTCTTGACGTGGTTGAATTCCAGCTTTGGGTAATAGGCGTAGGCCGAGAGGAGCGGTTGTTTCAGGCCCGGCAAGACGGGCACGAGCAACCCTTTGCTGAGTTCGCGTTTTACGGTGTTTGCACTGGCAAGAATGATCCCCATCCCGGCCACGGCGGCAGCGACGAGGGCTTCAGGGTTTTGGGTGGTGAAGTTGCCTTTGAGGCGTAGGCGAATATCATTTTCGAACAGGTGTTCCTGCTCATGGCCGTGGCTTCCGAACAGCAGGCAATTGTGTTGGATGAGCTGCTCGGGGCTTTCGATGGCGGGCTTGCCGTCAAGGTAGGCCGGGGCTGCGTAGAATCCGGTCTGGAAGCTGAAGAGCTTGGTCGCGATGTAGCTCGATGAATTGAAATCCGCCAGCTCTTTGCTGATAAAGAGATCGAGATTGAGATCCGGAAGTTGTCCGGGGGTGATGGTATGGAGCTCAATTTGGATATTCGGATAGCTTTGGGTGAACTCGGCCAAGTAGTTGACTAGCAGGCGGCTGCCGGTTGCCAGCGGGGCGCCGATCCGCAGGACGCCGCTGACTTCGCCGTAGGTGGATGTGGTTTCGGCCAGCATCTGGTGCCAATCGTCGAGCAGGCGCGCGCTGCGTTGGTAGAAAAGCCTACCGGCATCGGTCATGGTCAGGCTGCGGGTGGTGCGTTTGAGAAGCTGGACGCCGAGTTGCTTTTCTAGCCAGGAAAGGCGCTTGGATAAGGCCGAGCTTGAGGTGTTTAGTTTGGTGGCGGCTTGGGCTAGCGACCCTTCGTTGACGACCATGACAAAACTGTTGGTGCAGGTGATCCAATCCATTCTATTACTCGGCTCCGGCGTTATATTCCATACATTATCATGGCTTTGATGCGCACGCAGCTTACATGCTGGTATTTGTTGGCCTGAAATGGCACTGAGGAATGAATAAATTGCTAATTTGTAGGGTGGGGCACTGACACGGTAAAACAATGGATGTTATTTTTAAGTTATGGATTTAAGCATGCTCGGCATGTTGAACTGCCTCCTTTTAATCGTGTAGATAGCGGGTATATGAGAAAAGCTTCTGGAATGAGGCTAACCAATCGCTTGGTAGCTTTTGTAACGTTAATTGTAATTTGTGCCATGTTCATTATTTTTGTGGGCGGTGCCGTCAGTTTTCGTAAGTTGGGACAGGATTACCTCACCCACTACCTCGATGGCGTTGTCGGGGTGATCGACCAAGAAATGGCAGAGCCCCAGGGGGCGTCATCCATGTCCCGCTGGCTGCCGAAGTTGCTCAAGGCGAGCAATGTTGTTGAGCTGGAAATTGGTAGTGAAAGCGGCATTGTATACACCTTCAAGGGGCTGAAAAAGCTGCCCGACCCATCGATTCTTCATGCCAGCCATTACGAATTGGCGCATAATCCCGGCTTTTATGTCTCCCTCAAGTCACTCCCGCCCTATACCGAGTTCACTTATTCGATCGGTGCGATGTCCTCGATTAGCCTTGCTATCGCGTTGATTATTTTCGGCTTGGTATGGGGGCTTGATTGGCTGCGGCGTCAGCTCCACGGTTCGGAGTTGCTCGAAGAGCGAGGGCGGATGATCCTGGCCGGCAAAGTGGATGACTTTGCGGTGGGGGATGAGCAGGAATGGCCGGCAACGGCGAGCTTGGCGCTGGATCAGATGATTGCCGAGCTCAAGGATGCCCGTCAGGAGCGAAGCCGGTTCGATACCTTTATCCGCACCCACACTTTTCTTGACCAGTTGACTGGCGCAGCCAATCGGGTGATGTTCGACAGTCGGCTTCAGTCAATGCTTCAGGATCAGGAGGCCCACGGTGCCGTGCTGCTGATCCGGATCGCCGACTGGGACGAGCTGCTGGCGGAAAAAGGCAAGGAAGCGGCCGATGAGTTGATTCAGGATGTCGGGGTTGTGTTGTCCAACTTAGTTCAACGCTATCCGGAGACGGTACTGGCCCGCTATTTCGACGCCGAGTTTGCGATCTTGCTACCGCAGCAGTCGGGCAAGGAGGTGAAACAGTTCGTTGGTACAATGATGAATGCACTGGACCGATTGGTGCCGCCCACCCCGCTGGATAGCGAAAACTGGTGCCATATCGGCATGACATTCTGTGCCAGCGGCGAGCGCCGCGGGCGGATCATGGATGAGGCCGACATGGCTCTGCGCAGTGCCATGCTGCAGGGAACCAATAGCTGGTATGCCTTTCGCAAGGATCAGCAGTTTGAAGATGCCCGGGGCAGTGTTCGTTGGCGCACCTTGCTCGATGCTGTGTTCTCCAGCGGCGGGCCAATCCTCTACCAGCAACCGGTGGTCATGCTGGACGGCAGTATTCTGCATCGGGAAATGCTGGCCCGGATCAAAGATGAAAACGGTATGCTGATTAAGGCCTCGCGTTTTTTGACGGCAGTCGAGCAGGTTGGCTTCAGCGCCAGAATGGATCGGGCTGTGGTGGGGAAAGTGTTGGAAAAACTAAGGACCGAGCCGGTTGCCGAAGCCGTGTCGGTGAACCTCAGTGTCAATGCTTTGCTTGATAAGCATTTTGTCAAATGGCTTCGTGATGAGTTGCTGCAGACGCCGCGTACGGTATTGAACCGTCTTTATTTGGAAATCCCGGAAGGGGCGTTGGTCAAGAACCTTGACGCCATGCGCCCGGTGGCTAGGATGCTTGGCGGGCTCGGTTGCAAGTTGGTCGTTGATCAGGCGGGTCGTACTATTGTTAGCACCCATTACATCAAGGACATTCAGGCGGATTACATCAAGCTCCATCGTGGGCTGGTCAAGGAGATTAACCTGCGTCAGGAGAACCAGCTATTTGTCCGCAGTATGCTGGGGGCAAGCGCCGATACCCGGGCTCAGGTTATCGCTGTCGGGGTCGAAAATAAAAAGGAATGGCAGGTGCTAACCCAGTTGGGAATTAAGGGTGGGCAGGGACGATATTTTGCAGCGGAAATAAGCGCGGAAAATAGAAAGTAAGTTCTTAATATTAAAATATCATGTGAAATACGTTATTAATAATCATATAAAAACATTATTTTAATTGTTACTATTTGATTAGCACGGTCAAAATATTGACGTCCCTGCATTTATATCCATGAAGGATTAGGCGGGCTGTATTTCTTTTTGCGCTGGTAGTCTTCACGTTGAAATCAATTCTAAATAAATTCATTAAGCAGCCGCGACAGCAGGCGACTGTATCGATGGCGTTATTTTCCGATACCGTCGCTTTGGTGTGCCGTCAAGATGGTGCCTGGCTGGTTGATGAGTACAGTGTTCGTGATAGCACGGGCTGGCCTATGGCCGTTCGAGAATTGGCAGAGCGCCATTCGCTGAAGGGGGAGCATGTCCAGCTTGTTCTCGGGCATGGCCGTTATCAGAGTCTGTTGATCGAAAAGCCGGAATTGCCCAGAGAAGAATATCCGACAGCCTTGCCGTTTCTGGTCAAGGACTTAGTCAACGACTCGCCTTCGGAGCTGGTTGCTGATGGCTTTGTCTCGCCACTCAAGGAGCGGTTACAGGTTTTTGTTGCTAACAAAAATCTGGTGGAGTCTTTGGTTCAGAGCCTTCGCGAGGCTGGTTGCGAGCTCAAGGGGATCTCGGTTGAGGAAGTGGTTTGGGGGCAGTTTGGTTCACCCGGACACACCCAGTTATTACTCCAGCGCCGTGGCAAGGGCAACTTGCAACTGATGGCTTTCAAACAGCAGGTGTTGTGTTTCCAGCGCCAGCTACGTGGTTTCGCTGCCCCGGTGGCCAAATCCGATCCCGCCCCATCCGACGTGATGCAACTTGATGGCTTGGCTTTGGAGTTACAGCGCTCGCTTGATTTCCTCAGTGCCCAGTTACGTGATGTCCCTGTTACTCAGGTGCTGGTTGCCTGCGACGGCGAGGATGACGCCTTACTGGCGACAGCTCTCGGCGAGCGTTTGAACGTGAAGGTCGCCGCTCTTTCACTGGAGGAGCAACTGCTGTCGAGTAATGCCCTGCGGGTCGCCTATGCAGGCCTGCACTCGGCCGAGCAATCGAATATCAATTTGTTCAGTGATAGCCTCAAGCCGAAAACCGAGTTGATCACCTTGTCGAATTTGGCGGCAGGGTGGGGGATTGCGATTGTTATTCTAGCCGCGTGTGCAGGCTGGTTCTCATGGCAAAATTATCAGCAGCAACAGCGATTGCTGGCCGAACAGCGTTTGCTCGATAGCGCTAATGGGGCTCTGGCTCGGGCGAAGGAAGCACTCGCGAAGCACTTGCCGAGTCAAATCAAGGTAGACATGGCCGCCGGGCTAGAGAAAAGCCTGGCATCGAAGCAGATGGCATTGAACTCTATCGCCATGCATGATGAAAGCCTCAAGGTAGGTTATGGCGCAATGATGGAGCAACTTTCGTTGGCGGCCAATGGCAATATTTCGCTGTCACATATCCGGGTATCTGGAGCCAATATGGATCTTGAGGGTATGGCCCGGACACCGGACGCCGTGCCTGTTTGGCTACAACAGTTTGATCAGTACAAGGCCTTGTCCGAGCGACGTTTCCAGCAGTTTTCACTGGGGCGGGATCGGAAAAATGGTGTGACATTCACGCTCTTTTCCGATCGTGAGCCCGCCCATAATTCGCAAGGAGGCCAGTCATGAATATGTGGCAGCAGTTGTGCGAGAAATTCGACGGACTGACCCGGCGTGAGCAGGGGCTTATCGCCTTGACGGGGTGGGTTGCTGTGCTGTTCATCGGTTTTGTGGCGGTCATCGAGCCTCAGATTCAGAGCTTGGATCATGCCGAGCAGCGGTTGGTGATGCTCAGCCAGGCCGTAACCAATAGCGATAACCAGTTGTTGTTGGTGAACCGTCGGCTCAAGCAAGATCCCGATCAGGAACTGGATACCCGGATCCGCCGTCTCAATGCCGAAAATGCCGAGTTGGATACCCAATTGGCAGAGCGAGTGGGCAGTTTGGTTTCGCCGGCCGAGATGCCAGTTTTGCTGGAAAAGGTATTGGCTCACTCAGAACGCCTGAAGTTGGTTGCGCTCTCATCGCTGCCGCCAGAGCAGCTGCAAAGCGGCGAGCAAGGCGGGTTCTATATTCACCGGGTCAAATTGATCCTGCGCGGTCGCTATTTTGATGTGGTTGATTACCTGAATCAGTTGGAGTCGCTGCCGGTGAAATACTATTGGCAGAGCCTTGATTACAAGGTCAATGGCTACCCATGGGCTGATGTGGAGCTGGTGGTGTATACGCTAGGTGAAAGTAGGGATTTTATCGGTGGTTAAGAACATTATACCGGTTGTGGTGCTGTGCGGCCTGTGCGGGTTGCCAGCACAGGCCCGCGAGAGTCAGGATCCTACCGCCCCGTTGGGTTGGCAGGCTCCCAAGCGTACGCAGGTGGTAACCCATGCCCGTTTGCCGAGCCTACAGGGGATCTTCTGTGACGGGCAGGCATGTACCGTGATCCTCAGTGGTCAGAGTGTCGGGCTGGGGGGCCGGGTAAACGGGTATGTCGTGTCGGCAATCGGGGACGAATCTGTGGTCGTAAGCCGGGGAGGGCGGCAGTGGCGCCTCGACCTGTTTGCAGAGAATATAAAGTCAGAATAAAACGAAGTGATTAAGATGCGAGTATTAGTTGTGGCTGCGGCCATCGTCTCCTTGGTGGGGTGTTCGATGGGCCACCGTAATCCGGTGGAAATCAAAGAGGCGCTCAACCAAGCGGCAAACGAGGCAAATAGCCGGCCATTGATGGATTTGCCAGCCTCGGTCAGTGATGATCTGATGCCGAGTCTGGATGGCAGCGAGTATGTCAGCCCTGTGGCATTGGAGAAGCGTTTTCGCGTCAATGCCCGTAATGTCGATGCCAAGGCCTTTTTCGGTAGCCTGGTGAAGGGGACGCCGTTCAATATGGTGATGCATCCGGACGTGAAGGGGAAAATCACCCTTAGTTTGCGGGATGTGACACTCGATGAAGTGCTGGATGTTGTGTCGGACATTTACGGTTACAGCATTACCCGCAAGGGCAATATTATCCAAGTTTTCCCGGCTACCCTGCGCACCGAGGTGATCCCTGTCGACTACCTCCAGCTCAAGCGCCGCGGTGTCTCTCTGACTACGTTGACCACCGGTTCGCTGACCAATAGCGATTCGGGGTCATCGGGGAGCGATTCGTCGGAGGGCGGTAGCAACAGCGACAATAACAACAATTCGAATAATGGTTCGTCGACGACGACGGGCGGTACCACAATCGAAACGGTATCCGAGAGTGATTTCTGGGTCCAGCTCGAGAAGGCGGTTCAGGCGATGATTGGTACCGGCAATGGTCGCAGCATCGTCGTGTCGCCGCAGGCCAGCCTGATTTCGGTACGTGCTTATCCCAATGAACTGCGCGAGGTCAAAGAGTTTCTCGGGATCTCGCAGCAGCGCCTCAAGCGTCAGGTGGTGCTGGAAGCCAAGATCATGGAAGTGACCTTGAGTGACGGTTATCAGCAGGGGATCAACTGGAGCAATATCACCAAGAGTATTGGCGGGACGGATATTACTTTTGGCACCGGGCAGGTTGTCAAAGATGTCGCGGGCAATATTATTCCACAGGTACTGCCAGGCGGCAGTGAAATTGCCAATTTGCTGGGCGGGCAGACCAATGTCACGATTTCCGATGGTAACTTCGATGCGGTGTTGAGTTTCTTGGATACACAGGGTGACTTGAACGTGCTGTCCAGCCCTCGGGTAACGGCCGCCAATAACCAGAAGGCGGTGATCAAAGTGGGTAATGATCAGTACTTCGTGACCGATATTTCCGGTGGCGAGGTAAACAGCGATGGCGGTACGGCATCACCCGATGTTGAGCTGACGCCGTTCTTCTCGGGGATCTCTCTGGATGTGACACCGCAAATTGACGATCAAGGCGGGGTGCTGCTGCATGTTCACCCTGCGGTTATTGATGTGGTGACCGAAGTCAAGGATATCACCCTCGGCGATACGTTCGGTACTTACCAACTTCCTCTGGCCAAGAGCTCGATCCGCGAGTCGGATTCGGTGATCCACGCTCAGTCCGGGGATGTTGTGGTGATCGGCGGCCTGATGAAATCAGCAACCCACGATCAGGTGAGCAAGGTGCCGTTGCTCGGGGATATCCCGGCGCTTGGCCACCTATTCCGCAATATCAATAAAATTGATACCAAAACTGAGCTGGTGATCCTGCTCAAGCCGACCGTGGTTGGCGAGCAGACCTGGCAAAAAGAGATTGAGCGCTCGCGGGCGCTGGTAAAAGAATGGTTCCCTAAGGGGTAAGCCATGTATCTGTTTCACTTCGGTATGGGGGCGGCACCTTTCGGGTTGACGCCCAATACTGCATTGTTCCATGCCCTTCCACCGCATCTCGAGGCGATTGAAACGACCCTTGCCGCTCTTTCTATGGGCGAGGGGATCATTCAGATCGCCGGCGAGGTCGGAACGGGCAAAACTCTGGTTTGCCGGATGTTGATGGGGCGGCTCCCCGAGCATTGTGAGCTTGCTTACCTGCCGACCCCGGCTGCCAGTGGCTACGAGCTGCGGATTGCATTGGCCCGTGAGCTCGGCCTGGCCACCGACGGTGACAGTGCCCTGTTGGCCGATCGCCTGCAGCAGGGGCTGTTGGCGCGCAAGGCCGAGGGGCGGTCGGTCGTCGTGCTTATTGATGAAGCCCAGGCTCTGCCGGATGATGCTCTTGAGGTGATCCGATTGTTGGGTAATCTTGAAACCGAGCATGAGAAGTTGCTGCAAATTATATTGCTGGGCCAACCGGAGCTTGATGAGCGGTTGGCGAGTCACCATTTGCGCCAGTTCCGTCAGCGGATCACATTTCGTAGCGCTCTGCGCCCCCTTACCCATGCCGAGACCGTGGCCTATATCCGTTTTCGTCTGGCCGGGGTTGGGGCATCCCCCGTTTTATTCCCGTATTCTGCCGCTAAAGCCATTTGGCGGGCGAGTGGAGGCATTCCGAGACTCATTAACCAGTTGTGCCATAAGGCACTGATAGCTGCATGCAGTGATAAGCGTCAACAGATCACCCGCCGTGATGTTCTGCTGGCAATTCGAGATACATTGGGAGCACGCCAGCCTCGCTGGACGTATCCGATTTTATGGGGATGGCAATAAGAACCCATGAGTGAACTGAACAAGAAATTACAAACATTGAGTCGGCAGCAGCCTGCGAGCATGGGCTCGTCGCTGGAGCCGGCAGATATTGCACCGCTTCCTACTCGCCGTTACGGATACTGGTTGGCGTTAGCCTGCACCGGTTTGCTCGCATCGGGATGTGTGGGCTGGTGGTTCGGTAGCCAGCCGGTGGCGGCTGTGTCGGCCCCCACGCCTGCCCCCGTTGCCATTGCGTCCCATACAGATGGGGAGCGTGTTCCCGAGCCTGCGAAAAAGGACGTGGGCCCGATGGTATCTTCCGCAACGCCTGATGTTCGGAAGATCTCGGAGCAGACGCCAGTGGAAGAGGTCGCACTGGCTCGCGGTGAACCTGAGGATAGTACCCCGGCGATTGCCAGCGTCACCGAGCTGGCCCCAATCGTCTTACCACCTCCGCCGGAGTCTGCCAGCCCCGCTTCTGCTGTTGCGGTAGCCCCGGCGGTACCGCCAGAGAAAAAAGCGCCTTCCAAAGAAGCTCGGGTTAAGGCAGCTGCCGTTTCAGCTAAGGCCGTCCAGCCAGCTGGTGGAACGCGGAGTGAAGCTGATGCGGGGGATGAGCCGGAAAGCGGTTTGGTGATAGAAACCGTGGCCCTGACGCCCGCGCAGCTGGCAGATGTGGAGTTTGGCCGAGCGGAAAAAGCTATGAAGGAAGGTAACAGCCGCAAGGCGGCGGACTATTACGAAGCGGCATTGTCCTATCGCCCTGATTGGGCCGAAGCCCGCCAAAAATTGGCAGCCTTGTATTACGGGCGGGGCGATGTCCGCCGTGCACTGGCTATTTTGCAAGAAGGTCTTGGCTATGACAGCCAGCAGCCGGTATTGCGCCTGACGCTGGCTCGGTTGCTGGTCAGTGAGTCGCAGCAGCAAGCTGCGCTCAATGTGTTGGCTGTCTTGCCTGCCCAGCCGGATAGTGGCTATCTCGCGATGCGCGGGGCATTGGCCCAGCAGCTCAAGAGCAACAATCTTGCCCTGAGTAGCTACCAGAGGCTTGTGGAACTTGAGCCTTATGATGGTCGCTGGTGGATGGGGCTGGGTATTGCATTGGAGCGTGGCGGCAATGGTACAAAAGCCGAGCAGGCCTATCAGCAGGCATTGCTGATGGGGCGAATATCATCACAATCACAACAGTTTATTCAGCAGCGGCTGAATGTATTGGCCAGTTCGGAGGGGTAACCGTGGCAATCCGTCTTAGAAAACGTCTGGGCGACTTGTTGGTTGAAGAAGGGATCATCAACCAGTCGGAGTTGGAGCAGGCGCTGAACCAGCAGCAGGCATCCGGCCGCAAGCTGGGGGATACCCTCATCAGCATGGGGATCCTGACCGAGCAGCAGTTGCTGCAGTTTTTGTCGCGTCAGCTGGACATCCCGCTGGTCGACTTGACCCGGCTAAGCGTCGATACCGAAGCGGTGGCCTTGCTGTCAGAGGTCCATGCCCGTCGCCTGCGTGCATTGGCCGTGGGGTTGAATGACGATACGGTGCGGGTTGCGATGAGTGATCCTGCCGACTTGTCGGCCCAAGAGGCGATATACAACCAGCTTAGCCAGTACCGTGTCGAGTTGGTTATTGCGCCGGAGCGGCAGTTGATCGCGGCCTTTGACCGCTACTACCGCCGGACTCAGGAAATTGTCTCCTTTGCTGAGCAGTTGCAGGCCGAGCATCAGAATGAAAATGACTTCGGTTTTGGGCTCGATGACGATGGCAACGAGGAAGTCACGGTTGTTAAGTTGATTAACTCGCTGTTCGAGGATGCGATTCAGGTTGGTGCTTCGGATATTCATATCGAGCCGGACAGCAAGGTGCTGCGGATCCGCCAGCGGATCGACGGCGTTCTGCATGAGACCTTGCTCAATGAGTCCGGGGTGGCTTCGGCATTGGTGCTGAGACTGAAGCTGATGAGCGGGTTGGATATTTCCGAGAAGCGTCTGCCGCAGGACGGGCGCTTCAACGTCAAGGTACGCGGCAATTCGGTTGATGTCCGTGTCTCGACCATGCCGGTCCAGCACGGAGAGTCGGTGGTTATGCGACTGCTCAACCAGTCAGCGGGGATCCTGAGCTTGGAGGAAATCGGGATGCCGGCGGCGATCCTTCAGCGTTTCCGGCGCCAGCTGCGCCGCCCGCACGGGATGATTCTGGTGACCGGGCCGACGGGATCTGGCAAGACGACCACCCTTTACGGGGCGCTCAATGAGCTCAACCAGCCGGGCAAGAAGCTGATTACGGCCGAGGATCCGGTGGAATACCGGTTGCCGCGGGTCAATCAGGTGCAGGTTAACAGCAAGATCGGCCTGACGTTCTCGTCGATCCTGCGTACATTCCTCCGTCAGGACCCCGATATTATTTTGGTTGGTGAGATGCGTGATCAGGAAACCGTGGAAATCGGCCTTCGATCGGCATTGACCGGCCACTTGGTATTGTCGACCTTGCACACCAACGATGCGGTCGACAGTGCATTGCGGATGATGGACATGGAAGCCCCAGGTTACTTGGTGGCCAGTGCGGTTCGCGCGGTATTGGCACAGCGGCTGGTTCGCCGGATCTGCCGTGATTGCTGTACGCCCTATGATCCGGACGAGGCGCAGCTGCAGTGGCTCAGGGCGCGTTTCCCGAACCATGCCGATGCCCAGCTGTATCATGGCTATGGGTGCCAGAGCTGCAACTTCACCGGTTTCAAGGGGCGGGTTGGGGTCTTTGAGCTGCTGGAAATGACCCCGGCGATGATGGATGCCCTGCGCGGCGGTGATGCGGTGCGCTTTACCCAAATTGCCCGCACCAGTGAGGGTTACAAGCCGCTGATTGAGTCGGCGATGGAGTTAGCTACCGAGGGTATAACCAGCCTCAACGAAGTATTGCTCCTCGGTGAGGGGGAAGAGTATGACGGTTGTTCTCTGTGAGTAGTGAGGATAGATAATGGCTGTATTCAAATATCGCGGCCGGGGTAGCAAGGGTGAAATCCAACGTGGCCAGATAGAGGCTGCCAATGAGGGATCGGCGGCGGACTTGTTGATCCGTCAGGGGATCATTCCGTTGGAAATTCGTCGGGTAAAGAGCCGTCAGGCTGCACATAACTGGGCTGAGTTTTTCAAGGCCAGCGTGCCGCTTGAGATCCTGGTGATATTTTGTCGTCAGCTCTATAGCCTGACCAAGGCCGGGGTCCCCTTGCTGCGTTCGATGAAAGGGCTGGGGCAAAGTACCAGCCACCCGTTGATGAAGGCGACGCTGGAAGCTGTTGTGGTGGAAATGACCAACGGCAAGTCGCTATCGGCTGCGATGCGCCAGCACCCCCGGGTATTTTCCGATTTGTTCATTTCGATGATCCAGGTGGGCGAGAATACGGGTAGGCTTGATGAGACCCTGTTGCAGCTCGCTCTTTATTTTGAACAGGAGATGGAAACCCGTCGCCGGATCAAGTCGGCGATGCGTTACCCGCTGTTTGTGGTTAGCGCCATCATGCTGGCGATGACCATCCTCAATATCAAGGTGATACCGCAGTTTGCCTCGATGTTCAGCCGTTTCGGTGTCGAGCTGCCGCTTCCCACCCGGATGTTAATCGCCAGCTCAAATTTCTTCGTTCATTACTGGCCGCTGATGCTCGGTGGCAGCGTGGCCGCGTGGCTGGGGATCCGGATATGGCGTAGGACACCGGCCGGGAGCGAGACATGGGACCGTTGGCGGCTGAAAGTGCCCATTGTGGGCGATATCGTCAACCGGGCCCAGCTATCACGTTTTTCCCGTACTTTCTCGCTGATGATCCGGGGCGGGGTCCCGCTCAATACCGCGTTGCAAATGTCGGCTGAATCACTGGGCAACCGTTATCTAGAAAGCCGTCTGGTCGAGATGAAAAACGGGATCGAATCTGGTGGCGGGATTGCGGCAACAGCCAATCACTCAGGGGTCTTCACCCCATTGGTCATGCAGATGATTGCCGTAGGCGAAGAGACCGGTCAGGTCGATGAGCTGCTGCTGGAAGTCTCGGATTTTTATGATCGGGAAGTGGACTATGACCTCAAGACCCTGACGGCCCGTATTGAGCCTATTCTGTTGTTTGTCGTGGCGATTATGGTACTGATTCTGGCGCTGGGTATTTTCTTGCCGATGTGGGGACTGCTCGATGTCGCGCGGGGCGTTTGAATACAATCTGCGCCGGCGACAAGTCTATTTCTTGTACTGTGCGGTGGCGTTGTTGCTGGTGGCCGCGTTACTGGTCGAATGGCACAAGGTTTACCGCGAAGCGGAGAAAGTTCAGCTGCAGACGATGGCCAACACCATTATTCACAGCGCCTCGGCGCTGCGTCAGCAGTGGGAGCTTGAGGGGCACCCCAAGCAGTCTGAAACCGATGGTATTCATTATGGTCATACCCAACGGGGATGGCCAATTATACGCATACGACAAGAAATTGACTGTCCATTAACCTGGCAGTTGCTCTCCTCCCGTGAAAATGTACCTGAATACCTACGTGTGGTGGAAAAAAAGATTTCCAATACAGAGCCTTACAATTCATGTTTTTATGAGGTGAGTCCCGGGAAATGGCTGGAAATTTTTTATGAAAATGAGACAATATACAGCAACATTTTTTTGACGCATCACCCAAGAAAGTGATGCATATTTGACAAGCGGTATCGTGGTTATTTTGCGGCCAGCCCGGCTGCGGTGCTTTGTTATCGGTATATGGAGATAAGGTTGTCATGAACAAGCAGTCGGGTTTTTCCTTGGTTGAATTGGTTGTTGTGATTATTGTTGTCGGCTTGCTGGCTGTGGCGGCGTTGCCGCGTTTTATGAATGTGACTGATGAAGCCAAGAAGGCCTCCATTGAGGGGATCGCCGGTGGCTATGCCACGGCGGTAATGTCGGTGCGTGCCCAATGGGAAGCTTATGGACGCCCAAAAAATGATGGCCGCAGCATGGTGGATTATGACGGTACCGATTTCTACCTGACGATGGAAAGTGATGATGGCAAACCGCGTATTGGCTATCCAGTCTCGCTGGACAACAAGGCCATCGATAGCATGGTGGTTGCTGACTGCGTCTCGTTGCTGGATAACCTATTGCAGAACCCGCCACGGGTGACTAGCGATAGCAAACAGGCGGCGGATGATGACTACCTGTTCTATACCGATTTGACCACTATCGATAACCAGAAAGCGTGCCGCTATTACCAATTGGCCTCGAAGGTTAAGGGCAGTGACGGCATAGCAAATGTGACGTCAGGTCATTACTTTACCTATCAGCCTGCCAAGGGGCAGGTTCGTACTGAAATTCGTCAGGCTGCAATCTAGTTCGCATGTCAATGAAGGTGATTGGGATGAAGCGTCAGGGTGGTTTTACGCTGATCGAGTTGGTCGTAGTAATCGTGATACTCGGCATTTTGGCCGTAACGGCTGCGCCGCGTTTCCTTGATTTGCAGGGCGACGGCCGCAAGGCGGCGTTGCATGGCCTGAAAGGGGCGATCAACGGAGCGAGCGGTATTGTCTTTGGCAAGGCGGCGCTAGAGGGGAAAGAGCAGTTGCCAAGCACCGCACTGGGCGATGACAGCAAAGGAACACGTATTGCCTTTGGGTACCCGGCTGCCGAAGAAGACGGGATGACCCGGGCATTGATGCTAGACACCGATGATGAATGGAGTGTGGCCTATGGTAAGGCAAGCCAGGTTCGTGGTGTCGAGAATGGAACGCCCCAAGTGGTATATACCTTGAAGGCGCTTGAGCCGGTGCTAACGGACACGAGTAAGGTGGCTGGCAGCTATTTCGAGCAGATTAAAACGACACACTGCTATGTCGAGTACAGTCAGGCTCACCGGATTTCACGGGAAATTGTCGAGCCAACGGTCACCGTGTACCACGCGGGCTGTTAGTGTTTGCCTGCCTGCGCGTAGGTATGAGCGGATATATTGAGTAAATAGCGAGCCTGCCCGGCAATGGATGCTGGGTGCAGGTCGCTGTTTGTTTTTGTTGTTAATAATAAAGTCCTTGTTAGGAGAGAAGTATGAAACGTCAGGGCGGCTTTACGCTGATTGAATTGGTAGTGGTGATTGTGATCCTCGGTATTTTGGCTGTGACAGCTGCACCGCGCTTTTTGAACCTGCAGGGCGATGCCCGTGGTTCGACGCTGGAAGGCCTTAAGGGCGCGATCAACGGCGCGACAGGCATTGTCTACGGCAAGGCGGCGATTGAAGGTAAGGAGCAGGCTGACGGTTCATCGACAGCTGTTGATGTTGATGGAATCACTACAAGTTTTGGTTACCCTACTGCACAAAATACGGGTATCCAGAAAGCATTGAAACTTGATACCAATGAGTGGAAGGCGGCTTTCGACAATACATCAGGTCAGACTCGAACTGCATTGTTCACTCTGAATGCGATTACGCTGGGCAATGAAGCGACGGATGTCGCCAAGGTGGAAGCGACAGAATGTTATGTTAAGTACACCGAAGCGAAACAAACTGGCACAGCTCCAAACCAAACGATTGAAGAAGCTAAGGTCGAAGTGGTTAAGACTGGCTGTTAATCATTGTATAGGGCCCTTCGGGGCTCTATTTCCTCAGTGTCGGCCTCTTGCGGGTATTGAGGAAATAGAGTGGATAGTGATAGCTATTTTCTCGTGTTGTTAATAATAAAATCCTTGTTAGGAGAGAAGTATGAAACGTCAAGGCGGCTTTACGCTGATTGAATTGGTTGTGGTGATTGTGATCCTCGGTATCTTGGCTGTGACAGCTGCGCCGCGTTTTTTGAACTTGCAAGGCGATGCCCGCGGGTCGACGCTGGAAGGCCTTAAAGGCGCCATGAACGGTGCGACCGGTATCGTGTTCGGCAAGGCGGCTGTTGAGGGCAAGGATCAGTCTTCGACAGCCGTGATAGTTGATGACATCAACACGATTTACGGTTACCCGACAGCAACTGCTAATGGTATGACTGCGGCATTGAAACTGGACCTGTACAAGGCGAAAGAGGGCGCGACTGCTGAGCATCAGGGTGAATGGCGTGCTGACTATGATACGGCAAACACTGCTGCCTACTACACGTTGAGTGCCCTGAAACTGGCAACGGATGATGTAGCGGGTATCAAGGCTTCAAAATGCTACGTTGAATACGTTCAAGCTCAAGAAAAAGCGGGTGAGCCAACGGTTACTGTCGAAAAGTCAGGCTGTTAATTCCTGGTTTGATAGAGCCCTGCGGGGCTCTATTTCCTCAAGTGCTTGGTGGAGAATGTCGAGTGTTTGAGGAAATAATTCTTATCGTCTTTTTTCTTCGGGATGAGTTATGGCCCGTACGCCTCGCGGTTTTACCCTAGTTGAGCTGATTGTGGTGATAGTCCTTATCGGCATTATCTCTGTTGTCGCGGCTACGCGGCTTATCGGACGCAGTAGCTATGATCCCTACCTCAATCGTGATCAGGCGATTGCCATGACCCGCCAAATCCAAGTTGCCAGCATGAATAGCGAGTTGGGGCAGGACTGCCGCCAATTGGTTGTCTCTGCTGATTATTTCGGATCGCCAGTTAGCTGTGCTGGGTTCGTCCATCCCCTGACCGGCGCCAGCGACAATTTGGCACTCTCTGTTACTGGCTTGCCTGACGGGGTGAATAGCATGATGTTCAACCTGATGGGGCAGCCTTACTATCTTGATGCCGGCAACACTCCCCAGAGGCTCTGCCTGCGAGGGTGCCGTTTTGTGTTTGGCGGCAACCGCTCGGGTGAGCAGGCGGTGATGGCGATGAACAAAGAAGGCTACGTCTATGCCGAATAACACCAGCTTACCATCTCCTTGCCTGCCCTCTATGCGCCGTCAGTCCGGCTTTACGCTTATCGAAGGGATTGTGGCGATGGTGCTCCTTAGTATTGCCATGGTGACGTTGAGCAGCTTTTTGTTCCCTCAGGCTGAGCAATCGGCCAGGCCCTATTATCAGGCGCGCGCTGCCGCCATCGCCAATGCCTTTTACAATACGATATTGTCCCGTCAGTTCGATGAGAACAGCGGGCTGCCCACCGACAATACGGTACGCTGTGACGAGACGGCATTTGGTGCCGCAAAATGTACGGATGAAGCTAAATTCGGCCCTGATAGTGGTGAGACGTATCGTGATGGCGAAAGCGCCAGTTCCCGGCTCAATGTGGCGGCGGCCAACGATGTTGATGACTTCGAGGGCTGCTGGGGGGAGCGTGCCTTATGCGCTACCCGTTATTCGCAGCAGCCGTGGCGGGGGCCGATTGAGAGCCTGCTGCACAGTGACGGCGAGTCGACAGATAGCTACCTCAATATGACCGTCGATGTCGCAGTCGGCTATGACGCCAGTATGAATACACCAAGCCCTGATTATCCTCATCAGCACAAGCGAATCACCTTGCAGGTCGATACCGGACGTCATGGCACATATGATTTTTCCGCCTTCCGGAGTAATTACTGATGGCGCGTTTATTGCGGCGGCAGCGCGGGTTTACCCTGTTTGAAATGGTGATTGCCCTTGTTGTCCTCGGGGTTATTGGGCTCGGTATTGGTGCATATCTTCAGCTCGGGGTTGAGGGCTATGTTCAGACGGTGAGCCGGGATCAGCATCAGCTGGTAGCTCGCTTCGCCCTGGAGAAAATGAGCCGCGAGATCCGCCATGCCGCGCCAAATAGTTTGGCGACCCGCCAGAGTGGCCAGTGCCTGACGTTCTATCCCGTTCGTTTGTCGGGTTTTTACCTGTATGAACCATCCCAGCAGAGCTTGGCGGTGACGCCGGTGCTGGGCAGCGAGGCTGACTGGCTGGCGATCGATGGGGACAGTTGGGCGGCAGTCGGGTTGGGGTCTGCGAGTCAGTATGACGCCAAACGGGACCGTGTATTGGGTGTTGCCAAAACCCGCGAACCGGAAGTATTGAATGTGCAGCTTGCCGTGCCTCTGCAGTCTCGTTCGCCGGGGAAGCGTTTTTATACCTACCGTGACAAGGTCAGTTACTGTTTTGAGTCTGCCACCCATAGCCTCTACCGCTTGGTTGGTGACAATGCGCAGCCGTCCACTGATACGCTAATCGCACAGGATGTCGAATCGGTGGCATTTACCGCGAGCGGGGCGGGTATGAACAGCAATGGGATGGCACATATCAAGATGGTACTGAGCGATCCTCAGAGCCGGGAGCGTTACTCCTATCAGCATACGGTACAGGTGATGAATGTTTTATAGCAGGCAACGTGGCAGCGTGTTGATGGTGGCGATCTTTGTGATCACCGTGATGGCAGTGATGGCAGCGGCATTGATCCGAATCGATTGGTCGGGGCAGGACACCACGACCCGTGAGATCCTTGCCAGCCGGGCTTGGTATGCCGCCCATTCGGGCAACGAATATATGATGAGTAAGTTGTTCCCGCTGGGTAGTCGCTTGGCTGATGCTGACGCTTGCCGTCAGTATACCGGTCAGCTACCAGCCGCACGCTTTCAGTGCCAGTCGTTAGTACTGACTTGTACCAAGATCCCTTATGGCGATAGTCCGTCACCGAGCTACAAATTCAAACTGGAAACCACCGCCCGCTGCGGAACCGGCAAGTTTGCCGTTTCCCGCACTCAGGAGTTGTGGGCCAAGGATGTTGAATCGCATGATTAGACCCTTATTTCTCGCGCTATGCTTGACCATTGCAGGTATGGCTCCGTTTCAGGCTTTGGCCGCAATCAATAGCTGCTTTGCCAGCAGCAAGGCATCGTTTGATGTGACGTTCATGATCGATCAGGCACGGTTGTACGAAACCGTGATGGCCCAGCAAAGCAGTGGCAAACGTGAGCTGCCGTTGTGGAGTGACGAGCTCAATACCAAGCTGCATGCCGTGATTGCCGATGATCATATTCAGCGTGGCAGGAACTATAAAGTCTGGCTTAAATATATCCATTCCGGCAATGCCAGCCAGAAGGCCGGTATGTTGGAGTATTACATCTGGGAGCAGGGAAATTGGAAGCTTCTCCAGCAGCGTTGGGCCGATCTCTCATCGCTTCATAGTACCCGAATTGGGATCAAGGCGTTGGGCAATGCCGTGACGGGCTTCCAGTGTCAGGCGCCGCAGCCCCCGGAACCACCGATCCGCAATTATTGCGAGGCTTTTACTGGCCCAGCTCAGACATGGCAAGGCAACCATACGCAGGCTTATCTTGGCCACAAAGCGCTGATCACAGGGACCTATGTTGAAGGGGAGGATCATTATCTCTGGTTCCCGTTGGAGACCGGGCACAATATGCCGGGTCGGGGGCTGGAAGCCTGTGATTTCAAATCGTGCCGCTTCCCTTCTTCACAGCAGCCCAACAGATGGGCAAAAAAGCTGGACTTAGGCACTTTTCAGTCAACGTCATCACCAAATTATTATGCACCTCATTTCCCGAAGGCCAAAGAATACGCTCAGTTTGCTTTGGGGCACGCAAAGACGGAAACATTGCAAAACGGTGAGGGGCATAAAATCAAGTCTTTGAGTGTCTCTGACGGCTCAACGCTGCACCTCTATACCGGGACCTATTGGTTTGAAACGGTAATGGTTTCAAAGCGCAGTAAAATAGTGACCCATGGGGATGTCGTGATTTACACCAAGGATATGTCATTAAGCGATTTCTCCTCGCTATCCCCTGCTGACGGGGTTCCCGACTCACTACGGGTGTATGACTATAAGGGGAAAGGGGCCAATTGGGGCTATGTGAGCCTGACTAAGGGAAGTTCTCTTGTTGGCCTGCTGTATGCCGAAGATAGAGTCGAGATAGACGGTGGCCATTGTATCGGGATGAATACGGATACGTGTCAGGTGACCTCTATTACCGGTGCCGTGACGACGTCTTTTTTGGTTATGAACAGTAGTTCGACTCTGCCAAGTACCGTTATTTATGGAAAGAGTGACTGTTTCTCACCGCCTCCGGCCAAGGATTATTTTATCGATGTAACCCCGGAGCAGGATTTCTCGCTGACCTGCGATCGGCAGAAGGTTGAGTTTCAGGTGACGGACAAAGAAGGCTTGCCGGCAAAGGGCTACAAGGGCGAGGTTGATATCGCTACATCGCTGAGTACGCCGGGCAAGGCCTATTGGTATAAACAGGAAAGTGGCGGGACGGGAAGCCGGCTTGATGCCAGCCAGGCCCACTCACTGGCCGTTGATGACAATGGCCATCTGGCGTTATGGCTCAAGAGCGACAAGATTGGCAAGGTGTCGGTGACGGCAACCCTCGCCGATGACAAGGACAAGAGCGATAGCGGCCTATACAATTTCGTGCCGTTCAAGTTTGTGATTGCGGATGAGCATTTGCCCGTTGTTGCAGGGCGTCCGGTGGATATCGAGATCAAGGCAATGGCTTGCTCTTCGCCGCAGAGCAACGAGGTGGCTGTTGGCTACCAAGGTGAGCGGACACTGACATTGGCGACCCGTTATGATGCCCCCTCGACGGGTCGGGATTCTGTCGAGCTGGCAGCGCCAAAGAGCGATGACTGGAAAACCGAGGCGATTAAACTGGATTTCAATCAAGGCAGGGCCAAGGCGCAGCTGCGCTACCTTGATGCAGGCAAGACCATGCTGACCCTGTTTGATCCCAAGTGTACGCTGGATGGTTGCGAGATCCTTCCGCGATCACGCCGAGCCAGCATGCGTGATCTCGGTAACTGGCAGCGCCTTGAAGGCAGCCAGGCCGTTTGGTCACGGCCCTATACCTTTGCCCTGTGCAACGCAGGCGGAGAAGCCAAGCCGATCCAGAGTGCCACGGGGACATCTGTTAAGGGAAATGCCTTTGTTGCCGCTGGCGAGCAATTTGAAACCAAAGCCAAGCCAGTGATTTGGTTGCCGGTAGATGCTGGCAAGTCGGATATCGACGCGCAGGGCAATGCTAGAGGGACGGTTGACAGCTCGCAGATGTGCGGGCGGCCGATAACGGCTAATTTCATGGCTTCCGGCTCGCCGGGCACGAGCGTCGAGTTGTCAATTCCTGCAGGAGAGGGTATCCAGCCCCACTCGCCGAGGGTAGCCGGAGCAAGTGCTGGCCAGCTGTTTGTCGAAAACCAGTCTTTAACGAACCAATCCCTCGAAGACACCCCGTTTTCGGCACGCTGGAGCGAGGTCGGGAGCGTGTTGCTGCAGGCTGATACCCAAGCTGATTATTTAGGGATGGATATGAACATGGGCTATCGTCCGGTTGGCCGTTTTTATCCCAAGTATTTCAAAGTAGTCGAAGCACAAAGTGGTACTGCTTATCCGCAGGATCAGAGCTTTGTCTACATGGATCAGCCGTTCCGCGGGATGCTGAGGGTGCAGGCCCAGAATGCCCAGAAGCAGCCAACGGTCAACTACGGTTATTTTGCCGATAAAAATCAAGTGGGTGTCGAGGTGGAAGCGGTTGATACCGGAGTCGATTATCTGTTGCCGAACCGGCTGACTGACCGTATCGATTTTGGCGGTTGGCCAAAGAATTGGGGCCAGATGTGGCAGCGGGATAGCGTGATTGTTCCTGATAGCCTGCTGCTGTTTGGCCGCTTGCTGGCCTCCCCGGCGGTACTGGCCGGCGGGAGGTCTACTGCACCTGATGGTCCGTATGAGGTTGCGATGGGGGTATTGCCGCAGGAGATGTCGGCAAGCGAGTGCCAGCAGGTTGGTTGTCCGGTATTGGCGCAGCCGAATATGGAAGTGGTCGCTTGCGGTGCCGGGCAGGATTGCGGCGAGCCTCGCAGTGCCGAGCAGTTCGCCCGTTTTGCCACCCGTTATGGCCGGATGGTGCTGGATGATGTTGCTGGACGTGCCGATAGCGATCTGACGATCCCGCTGCGGGTAGAGTACTGGAATGGTACTGAATTTGTGACCAACAAAGATGATGACGTTTCCCGGTTCGATGGCCAGTACAGCTGCCGCCAGCTCCTCGCTCAGTCGGTGGCGATAAAGAGCCAATCGAAAATCGAGGGTAAAGGACAGGTTGAGAAAGGGGCTGCCATGGCGGGTGATTTGACGGCGATTCCTGATCCAACAAGAGGTTACCGCGAGCAGGCGCGTTTTTGGCAGAAGTTAGTTGACGCTAACCCGAAAAAGGCCGTCAGCAATGATCCGGACATAGCGTGTGAAAAAGGTTATGCTGGGGAGCAGTCTCAGCCCTGGTTACTGTTTAACTGGCGTGGGTTGGGGGATGAAAATCCATCAGCAGTGGTTACTTTTGGGGCATACCGAGGGAATGACCGCATCATATATCGGGGGGAAAAGGGCATTAATGGGCTGCTTAACTAAATAAAATGCCGATCTGTGGCAGGTTTGACAATCCTTGCCTTGTCTCGATCCGCCCCCCCTGATACATTTAGCGCAATTTAACGAATTTCTGAGCTTGCAGGATTAGCCGAAGACTATGTTTAAAAAACTTCGTGGCATGTTTTCTAATGACCTGTCAATTGACCTGGGTACCGCCAATACCCTCATTTACGTCAAGGGACAGGGCATCGTTCTTGATGAACCCTCTGTTGTCGCGATCCGTCAGGATCGTGCCGGCGCAACCAAAAGTGTGGCCGCAGTAGGCCATGCGGCAAAGCAAATGCTGGGTCGTACTCCGGGTAATATTGCTGCGATTCGTCCGATGAAAGACGGTGTGATTGCCGACTTCTACGTGACAGAAAAAATGCTACAGCATTTTATCAAGCAGGTTCACGACAATAGCCTGCTGCGCCCAAGCCCACGAGTTTTAGTTGCGGTACCTTGTGGTTCGACCCAGGTCGAGCGTCGTGCAATCCGCGAATCTGCCCAGGGTGCTGGTGCGCGTGAAGTGTATTTGATCGATGAGCCAATGGCGGCTGCAATCGGTGCTGGCATGCCGGTATCGGAAGCAACGGGTTCTATGGTGATCGATATCGGTGGTGGTACGACCGAAGTTGCTGTGATCTCACTAAACGGTGTTGTTTACTCGTCGTCAGTACGCATCGGCGGTGACCGTTTCGACGAGGCGATCATCAACTATGTACGCCGTAACTACGGCAGCCTGATCGGCGAGGCGACCGCTGAGCGCATCAAGCACGAAATCGGTTCGGCTTACCCGGGTGACGAAGTCCGTGAGATCGAAGTCCGCGGCCGTAACCTTGCTGAAGGTGTGCCTCGTAGCTTCACGCTGAACTCCAACGAAATTCTGGAAGCATTGCAAGAGCCACTGACCGGTATTGTTTCTGCCGTGATGGTTGCCCTTGAGCAGTGCCCGCCTGAGCTGGCGTCTGATATTTCAGAGCGCGGTATGGTTCTGACTGGCGGTGGTGCGCTGTTGCGTGATCTGGATCGCTTGTTGACCGAAGAAACCGGTATTCCAGTGGTTGTGGCCGAAGAGCCGCTGACTTGTGTTGCCCGTGGCGGCGGCAAGGCTCTGGAAATGATCGACATGCACGGTGGCGATCTGTTTAGCGATGAATAATGCCCGCCCGGGCATTTCTACAAACAGGTTATAGTGTTACATGAAACCTATCTTTGGCAGGGGCCCCTCCCTGCAACTGCGCCTGTTTCTTGCTATTTTGCTGTCGGTTGGCCTTATGCTAGCCGACAGTCGTCTTGACGCCTTTGCGAATGTTCGTTACCTGCTCAACTCTGCCATAGCCCCCTTGCAGTACGCCGCTAACCTGCCGCGCGATATGCTTGACGGTGTTTCCGGCCAATTCAGCACTCACCAGCGCCTGCTTGCCGAAAACAAACTGCTACAGCGTGATTTGCTGGTGCAGCAAAGCGACGTGCTATTGCTTGAACAGTTGAAACAGGAAAACCAGCGGCTCCGTGAGTTGCTGGGCTCGCCGTTTGTCCGTGACGAAAAGAAACTGATTGCCGAGGTGATGGCGGTGGACTCGGATCCGTACAGCCATCAGGTGATGATCGACAAGGGCCGGGTTGACGGTGTTTACGAAGGCCAACCGGTGATCAACGAAAAAGGGATTGTCGGTCAGGTGTCCTATGTCGGTGCCCACAACAGCCGGGTGCTGCTGCTGATTGACCCGACCCATGCGATTCCGGTGCAGGTTGTTCGAAACGATATCCGGGTGATTGCCTCTGGCAGTGGTTTGGTTGACCAGATCCAGCTTGAGCATGTGCCGAGCAGTACCGATATTCAGGTCGGTGATCTGCTGGTGAGCTCTGGTCTCGGCGGGCGCTATCCGGAAGGTTATCCGGTAGCCCATGTCACTGAGTTTTCGTTCGACAACAAACGCCCATTTGCCCAGATCAAGGCCCGCCCGACAGTGCAGTTTGACCGATTACGTTATCTGCTGTTGGTGTGGCCGACCGCGCGCGAGACCTTGAGTGCAGGAGAAATGAACAGTGACGCACAGTAAAGCGAACGGTCGCGTGTGGATTTGGCTCTCATTCCTCGTGGCTTTGATTTTGCAGGCCGCACCGTGGCCTGGTGAGCTTGAGCCGTTTCGTCCTTCTTGGGTGATATTGGTGGCTTTTTACTGGGTGCTGGCCCTGCCGCACCGAGTCAATGTCGGTACCGCACTGGTGCTCGGTTTGCTCTGGGACCTGATGCTGGGCTCGACCCTCGGGGTGCGCGGGCTGATGATGTCGGTCCTGTGCTATATCGTGGCCCTCAATTTCCAGGTCTTGCGTAATTTGTCACTGTGGCAACAGGCGATGCTGATCGGTTTGCTGACCCTCGGTGGCAAGCTGGTGGAGTTCTGGGCTGAGTATCTGGTGTCGGTGATCACGTTCGATCCCGAAAGGCTGTGGGCCGTGGTATTGAACTTCCTGCTGTGGCCGTGGTTGTTCCTCCTGCTGCGCCGGATGCGCCGCAAGCTCTCAATTCGTTAATATATATTCCCAATACGATCTGTTCGGTGCTAGTGTGTAACCATGCCCATCAAGGCACAACGAATGGATCGTATTGATTTCCCAGACCAAACCGAATGAATGTTACTATGTCGACTCCGCAATTGTATTTAGCCTCAGGCTCCCCGCGACGCAAAGAACTCCTAACCCAGCTTGGTTACCACTTTGAACGTGTGGTTGTTGATGTCGAAGAGCAGCATCAAGTCGGGGAATCCCCGTCGGATTACGTCCAGCGCCTGTCCCGTGACAAGGCCAATGCTGGCGTTGCCGCCGTGGCGGGCGCGGCCCCGGTACTGGGGGCGGATACCATAGTGGTAGTGGATGGGACGATCCTAGAAAAGCCGCGTGATTTCAACGATGCCAAGCGGATGCTTACTCTGCTTTCCGGGCGTCAGCATCAGGTCATGACGGCGGTGACGCTGGCAAGCAGCTCGGCGCAGTCCACTCGGCTTGTTATCACCGATGTCTGGTTCAAAACGCTATCAGAACAAGAAATAGAAGCCTATTGGGCTAGCGGTGAACCTCAGGACAAGGCGGGTAGTTACGGCATTCAGGGAATTGGCGGCAAGTTCGTCGAGCGCATTGATGGCAGTTATTATGCTGTGGTGGGGTTACCGTTAGTGGAAACCGACATCATGGTTCAAGAGTTTTTAAGTTTGTAAATTCAGAGGCAACCATGAGCACAGAGCTGCTGATAAACGTCACTCCGAGCGAGACCCGCGTCGCGATGATCGAAGCGGGGAGCTTGCAGGAAATTCATATTGAGCGTGAATCCAAGCGCGGTATTGTCGGTAATATCTACAAAGGCCGGGTCAGCCGGGTTTTGCCGGGGATGCAGGCTGCTTTCGTGGATATCGGCTTGGACAAAGCGGCATTCCTGCACGCTTCCGATATCGTCCCACATACCGAGTGTGTGGCCGAAAACGAGAAGAAGCAGTTTCAGGTCCGCGATATTTCCGAGCTTGTTCGTCAGGGGCAGGATCTTGTTGTACAGGTCGTCAAGGATCCGTTGGGTACCAAGGGCGCGCGCCTGACCACGGATGTGACTTTGCCGTCTCGTTACCTGGTATTTATGCCGGGGGCGAGCCATGTTGGTGTTTCCCAGCGCATTGAGAGCGAAGGCGAGCGAGATCGCCTTAAGCGGGTTGTTTCAGAATATTGCGACGATTTGGGTGGCTTTATTATCCGTACCGCTGCCGAAGGGGCTACGGACGAGGAAATCGCTCAAGATGCCGCGTTTTTGAAGCATCTTTGGCGTAAGGTGCTTGAGCGCCGTGCCAAGTACAAGCCAAAATCCATGCTGTATGGCGAGTTGGGCCTGGCCCAGCGGATCCTGCGAGATTTTGTCGGTACAGAGCTAGATAGTATTCTGGTTGATTCTCGATTGGGTTTTGAAAAACTCAAGGAGTTTACCGATGAATTCGTTCCTGAGCTGAGCGATAAGCTGGAGTACTATGCCGGCGAGCAACCTATCTTTGATCTCTATGACACCGAGAACGAAATCCAGCGTTCGCTGGATCGCAAGGTGGAGCTCAAGTCTGGTGGCTACCTGATTATCGATCAGACAGAGGCGATGACCACGGTGGACATCAACACCGGGGCATTTGTCGGCCGCCGCAACCTCGAAGAGACGATCTTCAATACCAATATCGAGGCCACCAAGGCGATTGCCCGCCAGCTACGGCTGCGCAATCTCGGCGGTATTATCATTATCGACTTTATCGATATGGCACTCGACGAGCATCAGCGCAGGGTATTGATTGCGCTGGAGCAAGCACTCTCTTATGACCGAGTGAAAACCAATATCAACGGCTTTACCCAGTTGGGCTTGGTGGAAATGACCCGTAAGCGAACCCGTGAAAGTATCGAGCATGTATTGTGTGATACCTGTCCGACTTGCGAGGGGCGCGGAACGGTGAAGACGGTGGAAAGTGTCTGCTATGAGATCCTGCGTGAGATCACCCGGGTCAACAGGGCTTACGATGCTGACCGTTTCGTGGTGTACGTATCGCCTGCTGTTGCCGAGGCACTGGCCGGGGATGAGTACCATGCGCTTGCCGAGTTGGAAGTCTTTATCGGCAAACAGGTTAAGATCAAGGGCGAGCCGCTGTATATTCAGGAACAGTTCGACGTTGTGATGATGTAAGCGAGGCGATGGCGTGACAACACTCCCCGTGCGTCTGGCCAGAAGCGTGATGTGGCTGGTACTAACATTGTTGGTACTGGCCGCAATTGCAATCAGCGCCTTGCGTTTTTTGCTGCCCCAACTCAATGATTACCGCGAGCCGATCAGGCAATGGGCGTCAGCGCAGGCAGGTATGTCGTTGGCGGTCGATCATGTCGAGGGCCAGTGGCGTAATTTAGAACCATCACTGACCCTGAAAGGGGTGAGTGTCAATTTGCCGGACGCGCCCCAATCGCTGGTGGCCATCGGTGATGTGTCGATGCGGTTGGATATGCTGGGCTCGCTGCTAAGCCTGAGCCCGGTATTTACCGATCTGCGTATTGATCGCCTCAGTTTGGATTTGACGCGTTTGAGCGGGTTTGGCGATGGCAATACCAATACTGCCGATGAACCTGCCGAGACGACTCAGCTGGCGACGATCCGCCGCCTTGAGGAGCTGCTCTTTGTCCAGCTCGGACAGTTCTCCCTCCGTAATAGCGAAATTACCCTGATGTCACCGGCTGATGAGCGGATCACCATCGCGATTGAGTCGCTCAAGTGGGTGACCCTGAATAACCGGCACCGGGCAGAGGGTGTCATCAGCGTGGCCGATACCCATTTCAGCCAGATGACCGTGATGGCCAACCTATCGGCCAAGCAGCATCTCAGTGAGCTCTCCGGGCAGATATATCTTCGTGCCCGCAATCTCTCTTTAACGCCGTGGCTCAACAAAAAGGTGCTGACCCAGACCAATGTCACTGGCAGCAATATCAATGCCGAGCTGTGGCTTGAGATGGCCGACGGCAAGCCCTCCGGGAGCCTGTTACAGCTTGATGACAGCTACTTGCGCTGGCAGTCAGGCAAGCAGTCCCATACCTTCAAAATCACCAAGGGGCGGGTGGGCTTGAAGCCTGCAGCGCTGGCCAATGGTACCTCTGGATGGCGGGTTGACACCAACCAGCTGGCCCTGAGCACGGATGGCAAGGCGTGGCCGGCCTTTGAGTTGGCGGCGAGTTGGCATGAAGGGCAGTGGCAGGCGGCGATCAGCCAGTTGTCGCTGGCCAGGTTGCGGCCGTTTGCTGAGTTTATTCCTGACGGGAAAGAGACGGTGGCCATGCTTGGCCAATTACAGCCGCGTGGGTTGGTGAAGGATATTCGCCTGTCTGGTAACGGCGTGCAGGATCCTCGTTTTTCATTCCGCCTTGATCAGGTGGGGATCAATAACTGGGATCTGGTTCCGGGCATGGGTAAGCTCAATGCCGAGGTGGCCGGGGATCTGAAAGGAGGCCGTGCGGTATTGAGTATGGCTGATGACACCCTGCCTTACAGCGAAGTGTTTCAGGCTCCTCTCAAGATCAAGCAGGGCGATATCACGGCCTACTGGCAGCTGGACAAGCAGGGCTGGCGGCTGTGGAGCGACCACCTTGCTGTTGCCACCCCGGATCTCAAGGTCGATGGCCAGTTCCGGATCGATTTCCCGGCGGATGCGCCTGCTTGGCTCTCTTTTTACGGCGAAGCCAGTGCTTACAAAGTAGGGGAAACATGGCGTTACCTGCCTGCCCCTGCATTGGGTCAGGAGTTGACGGATTATCTGTCTGCGGCGATACAAGGCGGTAAGGCAGAACATGCCAAGCTGCTGTGGTACGGCGAGCTCGAGGATTATCCCTACCAGAACCATGACGGTATTTTCCAGGCGGATGTACCGCTGCGCGGCGGTAAGTTCAGTTTCGATACGGCCTGGCCTGACTTGACGGATCTTAGCTTGGATCTGCTGTTTGAAAATGACTGGATGTACCTTGATGCCAGCCATGCCAAGACCATGGGGGCAACGGCTTCGCGAGTCACAGGCGGGGCCGAGCTGGGCGAGAATGGCCACCTTCAATTGACGGTGGATGTGGCGGCGGACGGTGAGCAGGTACGTGATTACATGCTCGCCACCCCGTTGGTGGACTCGGTTGGGGCTGCCTTGACGACCGTGCAAGTCAGTGGCCCTGTCAGCTCGCGGTTCAAGCTGGATATCCCGTTTGATGGCAGTGATGTCAGGGCGTGGGGGGATGCCACTCTTAGTGGTAATGCCGTCGTTCTTGATGCGCCGCCGATCCCGCTCGACAACGTGAGCGGCAAGATTGTGTTTGACAACGATGTAGTGAAAGCCGATGGACTTAAGGCGTCCATGCTGGAACAACCGATTGAGCTTGGATTTTCCGGGCGGAGCGTCGCGGACGGCTACCGGGTGGATGTGGATTTTGGCGGTAACTGGCAGGCAGAGAAGCTCCAGGCCCAGCTAGACGATCCCCTGTTGGCGCATGTCCGGGGGCTGAGCCGCTGGCAGGGTAAAGTCGGTGTGGATCTGCATGATACCGGTTTTGATTATCAGGTCGCAGCCGATGCCGATCTCACCCAGATTGCGAGCCAGTTGCCATATCCGCTCAGCCATGTCGCAGGAACACCCCAGCGTCTGTCGCTGGCTGTTACGGGGAATAAGCAGCAGTTGACGGGCAAGCTGATCACCAAGGATGCGGCCTATCAGGGGATTTTCAATCTTCAAGGTGAGCGTATTGTCATCGAAGGCAGTGAGTTGGCTGTTGGCAAGTCGACGTTGCTGCCAACTAGAGGGGGCGTCCACGGGGTGGATATCGACAGCGAGCGGCTCGATGGCGACCGCTGGATAGCGCTGGCTGGTGAGATCCACGATAAAGTTGATACCGGTATTTCCAGCGGTACCCACAGTGCGTTTCCTGAACTGCCGCTGCCGACCCGGGTGAAGGCTTCGGTCAGGCAGTTGGTGCTCGCCGGGCTGGATTGGAACAGGGTGGCTTTGAATATCAGTCAGCAGCACGGCCGCTGGGATATTGCCGTTGACGGCCGTGAGCTCAAAGGCCGGGCGTCAGGTACCAAGGGACGCCCGTGGAATATCAATATCGCCAGCCTGCACCTTAACCTGCCGGCGCTGGAGCAGCAAGATAGCTCCAAATATCAGCCACAGCGTGATATTACCCCACCGACGGAGTTTGACCGCTCGATGATGGCCAATATGCCGGAGCTTGATGTTCAGGTACATGATGCATGGCTGCAAGGGTACAAGCTGGGATCTGTATCGGGTAAATTGCGCCGGGGTGTTGATATGCTCGAGTTGCAGAACTTTACGGTTGATTCAGGTTCGACGGTGCTTAATTTAGATGGGCACTGGAGTTTGCGAGGTGATCGCAGCGAAACTCAGATTGCATTCGATATCGAGGGTGACAATAGCTCGGACTTGATGGGGCGGTTTGGGATTAACGGTGGGATTCAGGGGGCTGAATTCAGTTCCTATGCGTCGATTCAGTGGCAGGGGACCCCATGGTCGGTTCATCGTGAGACCTTAAGTGGCGAGCTGAAGTCTGAGACCGGCAAAGGTGTGATCAGTGATATTGGTGGCGCCGGACGGTTGCTGGGATTATTCAGTATTGATTCGATTGTTCGCAAGATGAAGCTCGATTTTTCAGGGATTTTCGATGACGGCTTGGCTTTTGACTACATTCGAGGCAGCGGTCGGATTGAGAACGGCCAGTTCTATACTGATGATATCAAGATGCAGGCATTGGCCGGTGATATGTTTATCCGTGGAAGTGCTAATCTTGTAGATGAAACTGTTGATGCCAAAGTGAAATTTATCCCAGATTTCACTTCGGGGATCCCAGTGCTGACAGCCTTTGCGGTTGCGCCACAGACGGCGATTTATGTGTTTGCCATTTCCACGGCGCTGTCGCCGGTACTCGATGTCTTTACTCAGGTGAATTATATCGTCAAGGGACCGATAGAATCGCCATCTGTTACCGAGCAGTCTCGCTTTACCGGTGAGTTCAAGGTGCCTGATTCCATGAAAAGCAAGGAAACAGGCAAGGAATAACCACCGTTGCTGGTGGCAGTGATTATGATAGTCGGTATTGGATTTACCGAGGCAAAAGGAGGCAGCCATGACAGTTGTGGGCTTGGTACAGATGAATTCGGGCAATGAGCCCGAACGCAATCTCAAGCAGTTGGAAAGAAAGCTCAAAGGATTGCAGCTTCAAGGGGCCAAATTGGTCGTGACGCCGGAAAATTGCTTGGTGTTTGGCACCAAGGAAGATTACTCCCGTCACGCCGAACCCTTGGGGGATGGGCCGCTGCAGTTGGCCGTCGCGAAGATGGCCCGTCAGCTTGGGATCTGGTTGTTGATAGGGTCTATGCCGATCCGCCAGCCTTCCGGAGCCCTGACCACGACCGCTTTGCTGTTTGACGATAACGGAGAGCGGGTTGCGCATTATGACAAGCTGCACATGTTTGATGTGGCCGTCGCCGATATGCACCGTACCTATCGTGAATCTGACACCTTCGAGCCGGGACAATCGGTGAAAGTCGTCCCAACGCCATTTGGCAACATTGGGCTGTCTATTTGTTATGATATCCGATTCCCGTTGCTATACAGTGAATTGCGCGAGCAGGGGGCTGATATTATTGTGGTGCCTGCGGCCTTTACCAAGGTGACGGGCAAGGCACACTGGGAGCTGCTGCTCCGTGCTCGTGCTGTCGAGACTCAGTGCTGGGTCCTCGCGGCGGCGCAGTGGGGGGAGCACAATGAATCCCGCGAGACCTGGGGGCATTCGATGGTTGTCGATCCCTGGGGACAGGTTGTCGCCACCCAGTCCCAGGGTACCGGGGGGGTGCTGGCCGAGATTGATCTTGGTTTTAGCCAAGCGATCAGAACAAACATGCCGTTGGCGGAACATGCACGCTTTGCTGTTCGCCGACGTGACCGCTAAGTGGCAGTGGCCGCTTGGCCGAATGACAAGAGCAGAAAAATGACACTGGAAACTGTAGAAAAGACAATGCTGGCCCAGTCAGGGCTGGGACGTGAAGAGCTGAGTCGTACACTGGGCGTAGTGGCGGCCCGCGAGGTCGACTACGCTGATATTTATTTCCAGTCTTGCTGGCATGAGTCGCTGGTTCTAGAAGACAGCATCATCAAGGATGGATCATTCAATATCGATCGCGGTGTTGGGGTGCGGGCGGTGTCTGGCGAGAAGACCGGTTTTGCCTATTCCGATCAGATCAACCAACTGGCTCTGACCCAAAGTGCCAAGGCGGCGCGCGGGATCACCCGTAGTGGTGGCGACGGCAAGGTCAAAGCATTCACTCCGGTCGTACCGACAGAATACTATGCCGCGGTCAATCCGCTGAACGGTTTCGACAAGCACCAGAAGATCGCTTTGCTAGAAGAGATCGACCGTTATATCCGGACCAAGGAGCCATTGGCGACCGAGGTGTCGGTTAGCCTCAACGGTGTGTATGAGCAAGTATTGGTCGCCGCTCTCGATGGGACGTATGCTGCGGATATCCGTCCGTTGGTTCGACTATCGATCAGTGTTTTGATTGAGAAGGGTGATAAGCGTGAGCACGGTAGCGCGGGTGGCGGTGGCCGTTTTGGTTACGAGTACTTCCTCACTGAAACCGGCGGCAAGAGCGTGGCCCTGACTTATGCCGATGAGGCTATCCGTCAGGCATTGGTCAATATTGATGCCGACGAGGCACCTGCGGGTACGATGCCCGTTGTTCTTGGCGCGGGTTGGCCGGGCGTATTGCTGCACGAGGCTGTGGGTCATGGTCTTGAGGGGGATTTCAACCGCAAGGGCTCGTCAATGTTCTCGGGGCAGATGGGTGAGCAGGTGACATCCAGCCTATGTACGATTGTCGATGACGGTACCTTGGTTGATCGCCGTGGTTCGATCAATATCGATGACGAGGGCACGCCGGGCCAATACAATGTGCTGGTCGAGAAGGGTAAGCTTAAGGGCTACATGCAAGATAAGCTCAATGCCCGCTTGATGGGCGTAGCACCGACGGGCAATGGTCGCCGAGAGTCGTATGCGCATTTGCCGATGCCGCGTATGACCAACACTTACATGTTGCCGGGCGAGCACAGCCCTGAAGAGATTATTGCCAGCGTGAAGCGTGGTGTTTACGCGCCGAACTTTGGTGGTGGCCAAGTGGACATTACTTCGGGCAAGTTCGTTTTCTCTGCGTCTGAGGCATACCTGATTGAAGACGGTAAGATTACTCGGCCAATCAAGGGTACGACCCTGATCGGTAGCGGTATCGAGGCAATGCAGCAGGTGTCGATGGTCGGTAACGATCTCGATATCGACCGCGGCGTCGGTGTCTGTGGCAAGGCAGGGCAGAGCGTGCCTGTCGGTGTCGGTCAGCCGACCCTGAAAATTGAGTCGATGACGGTTGGCGGTACTCAGTAAGCGCCGATCGACAGTGATAAAAAATGCCAGCGAAGATGCTGGCATTTTTTTTGACGGCGAACAGAACGCTTAGTCTTCGATGTACAGCTCTTTGAGGTACTGGAAGATTTCGCGGTAAGCCTTGGCTGGCTTGCTCTGCTCTTTTTCTTTCTTGGCCTGACGAACCAGCTGGCGCAGGTGCTGACGGTCAGCGTCAGGGTGATCAACCATAATGGCATTGATCATGCTGTCACCGTTTTCGATCAGCTTGTCGCGCTTCTGCTCTAGCTTGCGCAGTTGGGCAGTGGTTTGTGAGTGCTTGTTGTTAAGTTTGTCCAGTGCTGTCTGGATTGGCTCAATCTCAACCTGACGCATCAGTTTGCCGATACGCTGCAGCTGACGGCGACGGGCTTCGTTTTTGAAGCGCTGAGCGTCTTTCACCGCTTCTAGCAGCTCTTCGTCCAGCGGGATTTTTGCCAGCGCACCTGGTTTTAGTTCAACCAGCTCTTCGCCCATTTTTTGTAGGGCTTCCATATCGCGCTTCATCTCGGATTTACTTACCCAGATGATTTCTTCTTCTTCTTCCCAAGGGGCTTTTTGGTTTTTACGGCTCATAATGGGCTCATCGCTTTTGCATTTTGGGGTATTTTACCAGTTTAATCATCTTTTGGGGCGCAAAAAACACCCTGCCAGTGTTATCCTAATAGTAATACCTTTTTCAGAGGCTTGTGGCACATCTGTGATGCTGGCAAGTCCGTGGTGAGATAATTAGATGATGGACGTGAAAGAACAGGTCGCCCAGCAGCGTGTTCAGCTGGAAGCTGCAGTAGCCCGGGCGCTTGAGCTGGCTGGTATGCAGGCTGATGCCGCAGAAGTGGCCATTAACAAAACCACCGGGATCAGTGTATCGACGCGGATGTGTGAAATCGAAAATGTCGAGTTCAACAGCGACGGCGCGTTGGGGATCACTGTATATCGTGGCCAGCGCAAAGGCAGCGCATCAACATCGGACCTCAGTGAAGAGGCGATCGCCCAAACTGTGGCGGCAGCGTTGGATATTGCCCGTTATACCTCGGAAGACCCATTTGCCGGCCCTGGCCCGGCAGAGTTGATGGCGAGGGATATTCCTGATCTTGATCTGTTCCACCCTGACGAGCCGGAACCGGATCATGCCGGTGAGATCGCCGCTCGTGCTGAGCAGGCCGCGCTGGACTACGATCCACGGATCAAGCAGAGCGACGGGGCAAGCTATGACAGCCATTACGGGATCCGGGTATACGGCAACAGCCACGGGATGCTAGCCAGTTATGCCTCGAGCCGCCACAGCACCAGCTGCTGCGTGATTGCCGAGGGCAAGAACGGCGAGATGGAGCGCGACTACAGCTATACCAGCGCCCGTCGAGCTCAGGACTTATGGACACCGGAAGCGGTGGGCTTGCATGCCGCCGAGCGCACCGTTGGCCGAATCGACCCTCGTAAGCTATCAACCCGCGAAGCGCCGGTGATGTTTGCCGCCGATATTGCAACAGGCCTGTTCGGCCATTTGGTGATGGGGATCAGCGGTTCCAACCTTTACCGTAAGTCCTCTTTCCTGCTTGATCACCTAGGTAAGCAAATTTTCCCTGACTGGGTGAATATCAGCGAGCGTCCACATGTTCTGCGCGGGATGGCCAGTACGCCGTTTGACAGTGAGGGTCTGGCAACCCATGATCGCGAGATTATTCAGGACGGCACTTTGCAGACATACCTGATGACCAGCTATGCGGCGCGTAAACTGGGCAGCCAGCCGACCGGCCATGCCGGCGGGATCCACAACTGGCTGGTCAGCTCGACCGGCGAGAGCTTCGAGCAGATGCTGCGCAAGATGGATCGTGGCCTTTTGGTGACAGAGCTAATGGGCCAGGGCGTTAATATTGTCACGGGGGATTATTCTCGTGGTGCGGCGGGTTTCTGGGTGGAAAACGGCGAGATCCAGTATCCTGTCAGCGAGATCACCATTGCTGGCAACCTTAAGGATATGATGGCCAATATGGTTGCTATCGGCAGCGACACCGAAATGCGCAGCCAGATCCAGACCGGCTCTATTTTGCTCGACCGGATGAAGATTGCCGGTGAGTAATACCTGTCGAGGTAGCTGAAAATACAAAAAAGCGAGAGCCGGTGCTCTCGCTTTTTTTATGGTTCGATCCGGCCTAGTTATTGGACCAAAAAGAGGGTCGCTAGTCCGAGGAAAACCGACAGGCCGACAATATCGGTGATGGTGGTGAGAGCCATGCCCCCTGCCAGCGCCGGGTCGATATCCATTTTCTTGAGCATGATCGGGACGCAGACCCCAGCGATACCAGCGACCAGCAGGTTGGTGAGCATGGCCCCGGCAATAATGGCCCCGAGCAGGAAGTTCCCCTTCCACAAGACGACGACGGAGCCAATGATAATCGCCCACAGGATCCCGTTGATCAGGCCGACACGCGCTTCTTTGCTTAGCAGCCAGCGGGTGTTGCTGTCACCGATGTGGCCGACGGCTAGGCCGCGGATCACCAGGGCGACCGTCTGGTTGCCCGCCACCCCGCCCATTGACGGTACGATGGTCATCAAAATAGCGATTGAGGCCATTTGTGCGAGGGTTTCCTCGAACATATTGGAGACGGAGGCGGCAGCCAAGGCGGCAAGGACGTTGACCCCGAGCCAGATACTGCGGCGCTTGGCGGATTTGACGACGGGGGCAAAGGTGTCCTCGTCATCGTCCATACCCGCCATACTCATCATCGAGTGCTCGGCATCTTCACGGATAATATCGACCACGTCATCGATGGTGATACGGCCGACGAGATGGTTGTTGGCATCAACCACCGGTGCCGACAGCCAGTTGCGGCGCTCGAACAGGTTGGCGACCTCACCATCGTCCATGTCGACCGGAATCGCATCGTCGGCATCTTCCATCACATCATGGATCTCGACATCGGGCTGGGTGGTGATGAGGGTGGCCAAGCTGAGGTAGCCGATCAGTATTTCGTTGAGGTCAACCACGTACAGGGTATCGGTCGCTTCCGGCAATTCGCCCTTCATGCGCAGGTAGCGCAGAACCACGTCGGCACTGACATCACCACGGATGGTGATGAAGTCGGTGCTCATGATGCCGCCGGCGGTATCTTCCGGATAGGCCAGTGCTTTTTCGACTCGGTGACGGTCGGTCGCATCCATTTGCGCCAGCACTTCTTGGTATTTGTCGTCGGGCAGGCTACGCAGGACGTAGGCAACGTCATCCGACTCCATCCCTTCGGTAACGGCGGCCAGCTTGTCCGGTGCCATCTGGGCAACGATACCGTCTTTGACGTCTTCGGAAAGCTCGTCGAGGATATCACCCTGCTCTTCGGGATCGGTCAGTTGCCACAGGACCTGACGTTCTTTTGGGGGGCAGGCTTCAAGCAGGTGGGCGATGTCTTCCGGCTCCATTTCCTGCAGCATGCGGCGGACATGGACAAACATCCCGTTTTCTAGGGCCTGGTTGACTTCCTGTAATGTTTGGTGCGTGTTGTCTTGTTCAATAATGTCAGCCATGGCCAGCAGTACCCCAAATGACTCTGAGACGTTATACCGCGAGGAGTCCTCTGCCCGATGCCAGCTATGACTATGAGGTATAACGATGCAATAAGCTGAATTTTAACGCAATAGGAGGTGGCTTGTCTCATCAGATATGAGAGGAAATGATCAATTCATCACCAAGAGGGGCGAGCGATGTGCTAAGTGGCTTAGTTTTCCTCGTCAAAGCCCGCTTCGATAAGCTCGCTGACTGCGGCCAGTGCCGTGGCGGCATCATGGCCTTCAGCTGATACGACCACCCGCTGCCCTTGGGCTGACTCGAGCATCAGCAGGCCCATCACGCTATCGGCGGTGGCGGTTTTGATACCGTTGCTGATGGTGATGGTTGCCTCGAAGCTCTGGGCTAGCTCGACCAGTTTGATTGCCGCCCGGGCATGGAGGCCGAGGCGATTCTTGATAAACAGATCGCGGCTCAGGCTACTCATTGCTTACTTTCCAATGTTCGGTGGCGAATCTGGACTTGGTGCCCTTCATAGCGGAAGTATTCGGCAAGCTGCTGGGCAACGTAGACAGAACGGTGCTGGCCGCCGGTACAGCCGATGGCTACGGTTAGGTAACTGCGGTTGTTTTTTTCCAGCATCGGTAGCCAAGTTTCGATGAAATTGCGGATCTGATTGGTCAGCTGGCCGACTTCGGGGTGGCTGCTGAGGTAGTCTTTGACACCTTGATCGAGGCCTGTCAGGGGTTTTAGCTCCGGTACCCAATGGGGATTGGGCAGGAAGCGAACATCAAACACATAATCGGCATCAGTTGGCAGCCCGTATTTGAAGCCAAAAGACTCGAATACCATGATCAACTCACGCGCATCGCGTCCGAGAACTCGGGATCGGACCATCTCGCTCAGGTCATGGATTGACTTATGGGTGGTGTCGATAACCAGATCGGCCCGCTCCTTGATGGGTGCCAGTACGGCATTTTCCGACAGGATTGCCTGTTCCAGTCCGAGATCGAAGCGTGACAGTGGGTGTAGGCGGCGGGTTTCGCTATAGCGTTTTACCAGTGTCTTGTCGTCGGCATCAAGGTAAAGCACGTTGACATCGATATCATCGCCCAGAGACTCGAGGATATGTCGGATTTCATCGGGTTGGGATGGCAGGTTGCGCACATCAATGCTGACGGCGATATTTTGTTGGCTGCCAGCCAGAGTTCGGACGAATTCCGGCAAAAGGTTAACAGGCAGGTTGTCGACACAGTAATAACCGAGATCTTCCAATACGCGAAGGGCAATAGATTTTCCCGAGCCGGAACGACCGCTTACGACCATTAACATCATGGCTGTTATTCCTCAGGGTTGGGGCGAAAGAGGGTGATCATTATGAATCACAGGTGAGTATTTGATAAAGCTCTTCGTCGCTTTGCGCGGTACGGAGCTGTTTGCAGATGTGTTTGTCGTTGAGTTTTTCAGCCATGCTGGCGAGTGTTTTTAGGTGTTCCTGACATTGGGTTTCAGGTACCAGCAGTGCGAAGAGCAGATCGACCGGTTGGTTGTCGATGGCATCGAACTGGATGGGATCCTGACACTGGATCAGAACCGCAATGGCTTCATCGCTGTTGTTGATCCTGCCATGGGGAATCGCAATGCCGTGGCCAATGCCGGTACTGCCCATCTTTTCTCGATTGAGCATACATTCGAATAATGGCTGGGGGTTTTGGTCCAGATGCTGGGCCGCGATTTCGCTGATGATCTCGAGAGCGCGCTTCTTGCTGGTGCAAGGGACTGCACTCTTGGTGCAGTCCAGGCTCAATACGTTACTCAGTTGCATGATTAATGACTATTGAGTTTATCTTTGTGTTTGTTTAGTTGACGTACCAGTTTATCAGTTAAAGCATCAATCGCGGCATACATATTTTCAGAATCCGCCTTGGCGTGGATTTCCCCAGCGTTGATATGGAGGGTGGCTTCGGCGACCTGCTGGAGCTTCTCCACGTTCAAGATGACATGGACATTGTTAATCTTATCGAAAAAACGTTCGAGTTTGTCGAACTTGGTTTCCACATATTCACGCATGGATGGGGTGATTTCAATATGGTGCCCAGTAAGATTAATTTGCATAGACATCTTCCTTCTTGTTCGCCTTAGAGTAGGCGTTTTCGCTGATTAGACGGCGGGATCCCGAGGGATTCTCGGTATTTGGCGATGGTACGTCGTGCCACCATAATCCCTTGTTCCGCCAATAATGTCGCTATTTTGCTGTCACTCAGTGGCTTGGCCTGGTTCTCGGCCGCGACCAGCTTTTTCACCAGAGCCCGGATAGCGGTCGATGAGCATTCACCGCCGTTATCGGTACTGACGTGACTGGAGAAGAAGTATTTAAGTTCGAAGATACCGCGTGGGGTATGCATGTATTTTTGGGTCGTGACCCGTGAAATGGTGGACTCGTGCATGTCGACAGCCAGCGCGATGTCATTGAGCACCATCGGCTTCATGGCTTCCTCGCCATATTCGAAAAAGTCCTGTTGATGTTCGACAATACAGCGGGCGACCTTGAGCAGGGTTTCGTTGCGGCTTTCCAAGCTCTTTATCAGCCATTTGGCGTCTTGCAGGTGGGTGCGGATGAACTGGCTGTCGGCCGTGTTGCGGGTGCTCTTGCTCAGCGCCGCGTACTGTTCGTTGACCCGGATCCGCGGTACGCTGTCTGGATTGATGGTGACGACCCACTGTCCGTGATCCTTGAATACCGATACATCGGGCACGACGTATTCCGTTTCGCTATTTACCACCCGGTTACCCGGGCGCGGGTCAAGTCCGTGGATCAGCTGCATGACCTGTTTCAGCTCAGCTTCCTTGAGCCGGGTATCGCGCATCAGCTGGCGGAAGTCTCGGTTGGCCAACAGGTCAATGTAGTCGGTCAGCAGCATTTTTGCTTCTGCCAGCCATGGTGTCTCGGGTTTGAAGGTGGCCAATTGCAGCAACAGGCATTCTTGCAGGTTGCGGGCCGCTACGCCGAGAGGGTCGAACTGCTGGACGCGTTTGAGAACCGCCTCGACCTCGTCAAGCTCGACTTCGTCATCGCCGAGGCTCTCCAGAATGTCGTCTGTCGAGCAAGACAGGTAGCCTTTCTCGTCAATGGCATCAATGATGGCGGTGGCAATGGTGCGGTCAGTCTCGCTAAACGGCGTCAGTTCTAGCTGCCAAGTGAGGTAATCTTGCAGGCTTTCGGTGGTTTCGCCTTGATAGACGGGCATGTCGTCGTCGAGAGCAATGCCGGTACTGCCTGTGCCTGCACTGTAGACGTCGTCCCAGGTGGTGTCGACGGGCAGATCTTCGGGCATTTCACGCTTCTCGATGGCTTCGGAGGTATCGAAGCTCTCGGCATCGCTGTCTGAATAGTCGGCCTCGCTGCTATCGCGACTGTCGTCGTTGTCGCGATCTTTGTGCTCTTCGCCGGTGAGGGTTTCATGGGCACTCTCTTCAAGCTCAAGCAGGGGGTTGGCATCAAGAGCCTCTTGGATTTCCTGTTGGAGATCCAGAGTCGATAGCTGCAAGAGACGGATCGCCTGCTGAAGCTGGGGCGTCATTGCCAACTGTTGACCAAGTTTGAGCTGAAGCGAGGTTTTCATCGTTATTTATGTACCTTAATTGTTATCTTTGCTATTGGCAGTACACCCAGCAACACTGTTGGTCCGTGCCTGCAGGGTGTCCGCTTCGGTACGTCCTTACTACTAACTATAGACGGAACTGGTCGCCCAGATAGACTCGTTTCACGTGCTCGTCGTTGAGTACTTCAGACGGTGTGCCGTGGGCGATAAGGTGCCCTTGGCTGACGATGTACGCTTGTTCACAGACATCCAGAGTTTCTCGAACATTATGGTCGGTGATCAGTACGCCTAGCCCACGATCGCGTAAATGCTCGATGATTTTCTTGATATCGATCACAGAGATAGGATCGACACCGGCAAAAGGTTCATCGAGTAGGATGAACTTAGGGTTGGCGGCCAGGGCGCGGGCAATTTCTACCCGGCGTCTTTCACCACCAGAGAGCGCCATCCCCAAGCTATTGCGGATGTGCTGGATATTGAACTCGTCGAGCAGTTCTTCCAGCTTGTCCTGCCGCTCGGCTTTGCTGAGCTCCTTACGCGTCTGCAATACTGCCATCAGGTTGTCGTGGACTGACAGCTTGCGGAAGATTGAGGCCTCCTGGGGCAGATAGCCAATGCCCATCCGTGAACGGTTGTGCATGGGTTGCAGGCTGATATCGACGTCATCGATAGTGATCGAGCCGGCATCGCGGGCGACTAGGCCCACGATCATGTAGAAGGAGGTTGTTTTGCCGGCACCGTTGGGGCCTAGCAGGCCGACAATCTTGCCGGATTGAACCTCAAGGCTGACATCGGAAACAACTTTGCGCCCGCTGTAACTTTTGGCCAGGTTTTGTGCTTTCAATACTGCCATGTCGAGCTTACTTCTTATTTTGGTTTAGCTGGTTAGGCTGCAAGATAGTGGTAACGCGTTTTTTCTTTCCGCTTTCGGCGACCAGTTTTTGCTCGTCGATCTTGTAGCTAATCACCTTGCCTTGAATTTCGCTGCCTTCTTGGATCAGGATGGCATCATCGGTCATCTTGAGGAATTCCGTTGATGTCTCGTAGCGCATTTTCTTTGCCGCGCCGTCGATTGGCTTGCCGTTGTCCATCAACTGGTGGAACGTCGCAGGGGCACCGTAGGCATCAATGGTCTCTTTGCCCTCTTGACCGCTAGGCCGGGTCACGACGACTTTGTCGGCGCGGATGTCAATGCTGCCCTGACGCAAGATTACATTGCCAGTAAAGGTGACGATATTGTTCTGGATATCAAGTTCCTGATTGTCGGAGTTGATATAGATAGGCTGCTCGGTATCGTTGCTCAATGCCCATGTAGGGCTAGAGAGCAGCAGGCAGAGCAGGGTAGTAAGTTTAAAGTGCTTCATATCTACCTTTTACATTATTCAACAGGGTAGCGATGCTACGATCCATATTCCCTTTCAGGCCGATGCCTTCGTTTTCGAAGTGTTCACCGGTAATCTTGACCGGATCCGGGGTGTCGAAATCCTTACTGATCAAATCGAGGCGCAGGTTGTCGGTTTGGATGACCTTGAGTGCAGATTGTGGCAGCAGGTTGAATACCCTAACGTGGCCGGTCATCTGCAGTACGTGATCCTTGTCAAGGCGGGCCTTGTCGGCACTGATCCGCCATTCGGTTTCATCTCCGTCTCGGTAGACCCACAGGACGGGGTCGACAAAGTCGGTATTGCCACTCTGGTTGAAGTGCTCTAGGTAGCTGGCATCTATCTGATAGCTGCGCAGGCCCGCTTCGTTATACGAGGTATTGGTTACCGTATTACCGGTAAACAGAGGCTTCTCGGCATCAGGAGCAACCTGCACGTCTTCTTCCCAGTGTTTGTCCAGCAGGTAGTAGCCGGTCCATGCACAAACTACCAGTAGCAAGGCAGAGAGTAGCCTTTGTAAGGTCATATGCTTAAACCTTTATGTTTATCTAATTTGCCGTTGGCTTCAAGGAGCAGGTTGTACACAGTCTCATACTTATAAGAAAAGGCCGCACCTACATCACAAATCAGCAGCCGGGTCTCTAATGTTTCATTATACAGTGTATGGCATACAGGGCAGCCAAGCGCTCCAATTTGCATTACATCACTCCGGCTTTCAAGAGGTCATGCATATTAAGCGCCCCAACCAGTTTGCCGTTATCGGTGACCAGCAGGCCATTGATTTTTTTGTCTTCCATCAGCTTCAGTCCCTCAGCGGCCAAGACGTCACACGTGATGGTCGCTGGGCTGCGGGTCATTACCTCACCGATTTCCGTATTGTGGATATCGACATGGTTGTCCAGCAGGCGGCGCAGATCGCCATCGGTGAAGATCCCGAGCAGGGTCTGATCCTGATCTATGATAGCTGTCATTCCCAAGCCTTTGCGAGAGACTTCGAGCAACGCATCTTTGATGGTCGCATTTTCCTGTACCACAGGCAGGGCCTCGCCGCAGTGCATTACGTCGCTGATCCGCATCAGCAGTTTGCGGCCTAGTGCTCCACCCGGGTGGGACAGGGCGAAATCATCGGCGGTGAAGCCGCGGGCTTCCATTAGGGCAATGGCGATTGCATCTCCCATCGCCAGCGTTGCGGTGGTGCTGGAGGTGGGAGCCAGCCCAAGCGGGCAGGCTTCTTTGTCGACGGTGATCTGCAGGTGGATCTGCGACAACTTGGCCATGCTTGAGGCGGGCTTGCCAGTCATGCTGATTAGCGGGATGCCCAAGCGCTTGATTACCGGAAGCAGGGTCAGGATCTCTGATGCTTCGCCGGAGTTGGAAATGGCCAATAACACATCCCCTTTGGCAACCATGCCCAGATCACCGTGGCTGGCTTCGCCCGGATGAACAAAGAATGCCGGTGTGCCGGTGCTGGCAAGGGTCGCGGCAATTTTGTTGCCGATATGCCCGGATTTGCCCATTCCCATCACGATGACTTTGCCGCTGGCATTGGCAATGAGTTCGCAGGCAGCAGTAAAGCTACCATTGATGTATTGGGTTAGCCGCTGCAGGGATTGGGCCTCGATATCGATCACTCGACGGCCAATTTCACAATAATCAAACGTTTCTGACATAGCTTAGATCTCCGTTAGGCCGCCAGATTATAAAGGAGATAACCTTGATAGGCGACAAAGGTAGCCAGGAGAATTGCACCTTCAACGCGGTTAATGCGGCGGCGTTTGCCCAGCGCCATCAAAACAAGCAGTACCGATACGCCGAGCATAACCAAATAGTCGCGATCCATCGCTAGCGGGCTGAGCTCTGAAGGGTTGAGCAATCCCGGAAGCCCCATGACAGCGAGGATGTTGAAGACATTGGAGCCGATAATGTTGCCGACAGCCATGTCGTCCTCGCCCTTGAAGATACTGGCAACCGATGCCGCCAGCTCCGGCAGGCTGGTACCGACAGCAATGATGGTCAAGCCGATCACCAGATCGCTCATGCCAAAATGCTTGGCGATAGTTACAGAAGAGTCAACCAGCATACTGGCGGCATACGGCAGCAGTACCAGGCCGATCACTGTCCAGATGGTGGCTGCGGTGTTGCTGACGCCTTCCGGGATCTCCGACTCTTGCTCATCAACGAGAGGATCTCCGCTGCTCTTGGCATTGCGGCTGATTTTCAGCATGGCTAGCAAGAAAATCACAAACAGGATGACCAGCAATACACCTTCGTAGAAGCCGAGGTGGTTGTCCCAGAGTAGGCCGCCGGCAATCAGGGTGACGACCATCATCAGCGGTAATTCACGGCGGATGATCTCGGAGCTGATCGAAAGAGGCTTGATCAGTGCGGTGATGCCGAGGATCAGGGCGATATTGGCGATATTGGAGCCAAGTACGTTACCAACGGCGGTATCGGTTTTGCCATCAAGGGCAGCGGTGGCCGAAACCATCATCTCCGGCGCGGAAGAGCCCATCGCAAGAATAGTCATACCGATGACCAATGGAGTTACGCCGAGGTTTTTCGCAAGTGCGGCCGCACCAAAAACAAGTCGATCAGCACTCCATACCAGTAACGTCAGACCGATACAAAGCAACACGATGGCTTCGAGCATGGTTATCCCTTTTGTTGTATTTAAATAGACAGATCTTGTGGCGGTGTTCTTAGCCCGTTGGGTTGAACGCCGTCACCAAAGATATAGGTGGTTAATTTTGACGGTTCAGCCTGTAAAAAGAAAGCGTAAGCAGAGAGAAATTAACCGCCTTGTCAGATGTGTTGTAGGTTGCTCACAGAGAGCGCTGTTTGATGTCATTGGTGACTCAAAATGCTAGCTATAGGTCGCAATTGGCGCATAAATACGCGGTTTGGCGAGCGAGGTGGGCGGGATAAATAACAGAGTTCTTACAGTTATAGCCTTGAGTTGGCATCATAATGTACCTATCATCAAGGCGTAAAATTTAAATATCTAATTCTATTCATATATTACTGTTAGTTGTGGCACCGAGGGTGACCCAGAACGGCAGGGGAGCCTTGTTGATAGCGTGATGGAGCAGAGCCAACCGCTGGTGTCGATCCGCCAGATGACGTTCTCTCGAGGAGAACGTAAAATTTTCGATGATGTATCCCTAGACGTCCCAAAAGGCAAGATCACGGCCATTATGGGCCCGTCAGGGATCGGCAAAACGACCTTGCTGCGCTTGATTGGCGGCCAGTTGCTGCCTGATTGCGGCGAGGTCTGGTTCGAAGGGGAAAATATACCGGCTCTAAAGCGGCAGGCGCTGTATCAGGCCCGTAAGAAGATGAGCATGCTGTTCCAGTCAGGGGCGCTGTTTACCGATATGACGGTGTATGACAATGTCGCCTTCCCGCTGCGCGAGCACACCCAGTTACCCGCCGATTTGCTGCATACTCTGGTATTGCTCAAATTGGAAGCCGTCGGCCTGCGTGGCGCGGCCCAGCTGATGCCTAACCAGCTATCCGGCGGTATGGCCCGCCGAGCGGCTCTGGCGCGCGCTATTGCGTTGGATCCTGAGTTGATTATGTATGACGAGCCATTCGTTGGCCAAGACCCCATTACCATGGGGGTACTGGTGAAGCTGATCCGCGATTTGAACAAGGCCTTGGGGATCACATCGATCATTGTGTCGCATGATGTGCCCGAGGTGATGAGCATTGCCGATCATGTCTATTTACTTTCCGGTGGTAAGGTTATCGGTCAGGGAAGCCCACAGGCGCTGTCCGCCGATCCGGATCCGCGGATCCGCCAGTTCCTCGACGGTGATGCTGACGGCCCCGTGCCTTTTACGTACCCAGCCAAGCCGATGGCTGATGAGTTGTTTTTGTCCTCTTTGGGAGATCGATAGGCATGGTGTTGGATTTAGTGGCCCGCCAAGGCCAACGGGCCTTGGCCTTGTGTAGCTCGATTGGCCGAGCGACCCTGATGCTTTACGGCGCGGTGGTCAGCAAGCCCCAGCCCCGCAAAATGTTCCCGCTGCTGGTTCGCCAGCTGTATTCGGTGGGGGTGATGTCGGCGGCTATTATCCTGGTGTCGGGGTTGTTTATCGGGATGGTGCTCAGCCTGCAGGGCTATATCGTGCTGGTGGACTTTGGTGCCGAAACCAGCCTTGGCCAGATGGTTGCTCTGTCGTTGCTCCGTGAACTCGGCCCCGTCGTGACGGCCTTGCTGTTTGCTGGCCGGGCAGGCTCGGCGCTGACGGCAGAGATTGGCCTGATGAAGGCAACCGAACAGCTGTCCGGCATGGAAATGATGGCGGTGGATCCGCTACGGCGGGTGATTGCCCCGCGTTTCTGGGCTGGGGTTATTTCGATGCCGCTGCTGGCGATGCTGTTTATCGCTGCGGCCATTTGGGGCGGCGAGCTGGTCGGTGTTGACTGGAAAGGTATCGACCACGGCAGTTTCTGGTCGGTGATGCAGTCCTCTGTCGAGCTGGGCTATGACATTGGCAACAGTGTGCTCAAGTCGGTGGTTTTTGCCGTGACGGTGACCTGGATTGCGGTCTTCAATGGTTACGATGCGGTACCGACTTCCGAAGGGATCAGCCGGGCAACGACCCAGACAGTGGTTCATTCATCATTGGCAGTATTGGGCTTGGACTTTGTTCTTACCGCCCTGATGTTCAGCTAAAAACAAATATGACGTATTGGTCCCCGCAGAAAGGGTTTAGGGGCCAGTAAGTGCCAGCAGGGACGACAACAGGAATTTTCTGATGCAACAAACAAGAAAACTAGAATTATGGGTAGGCAGCTTTGTCTTGGCTGGAATTGCAGCATTGTTGGTGCTGATCTTCAAAGTCGCCGACGTACAGAGCATCGGTGGTACAGAAACCTACACCCTAAAAGCACATTTTGACAATATCGGCGGGCTCAAGGTGCGTTCACCGATCAAGGTCGGTGGTGTAACCGTCGGTACGGTTGCTAACATCACGCTAGATACCGAGACGTATGTCCCGGTCGTAACATTGTCGATTGATAAGAAATATGGCTATTTCCCAGAAACCAGTTCAGCAGCTATTCTGACATCAGGCCTGCTGGGCGAGCAGTTCCTGGGGATTAAGCCGGGTTTTGTCGATGAGGATATCGAGATGTTGCATGATGGCGACCTGATTGAAGATACAAAATCAGCGTTGGTACTGGAAGATATGATTGGCCAAGTGCTCTACAGCATTGGCGGTGACAAATAAGTAAGGGAGAAAACAATGAAGTGGTTGAGACATGCTTTGTGGCTAATCGTGATGATTCCGGGCATCACTCTGGCGGCGGTTGATCAGAGCAACCCTTATCGCCTGATTGATCAAGTCGCAAAGCAGACGTTTTCGCGCCTTAAGGCAGAACAAGTACAGATCCAGCGTAATCCTGAGCAGCTGCGTACGGTTGTTCGCCAGGAGTTGCTACCTTACGTCAATGCGCGCTATGCGGCCTTCAAGGTGCTTGGGCCCAATTTGAAAAAGACGACGGCGCAGCAGCGTAACGCCTTTGTTGCGGCATTTACCGAGTATTTGGTGGCCTCTTATGCCCAGGTGCTGACTCAGTATACGGATCAGGATATTAAGATTGAATCGGCCAAAGCGGTACCGGCAGATCGCAAAGTCGTTTCTGTCCGAGTGGATATTCTAGATAACCAGCGTCCGCCAATCCGGTTGGATTTTAAATTGCGCAAGAACAGCAAGACGTCACAGTGGCAGGCTTTTGATATGGTCGCCGAGGGCGTCAGTATGATTTCGACCAAGCAGAGTGAGTGGAGCGGCAAGCTTCGCAGCCAAGGTGTTGATGCAGTAACTCAGGATCTCAAGGCACTGGCAGCCAAGCCAATTCGCCGCGAGGCCCAAAATCAATGAGTAAGCGAAAGATTGAGTGGCGAGTTCAGGAAAATGGCCATTACTGCTTGTCAGGGGCATTGGAACGTGACACAGTTCCAGCTTTTTGGCAGCAGCGACAGCAATGGATGCCCGCAGACTCTGCGGTGACGCTGGATTTGGCCGCTGTTACCCGGGTGGATTCTGCCGGTATGGTGATGTTGCTTCACCTTTGCCAGCAACTCCGGCAACAAGGGGCTGAGCTTCACTTGTTGAATGTGCCGGAACAGCTTAATACGCTGCTTCGCCTGAGCCATGTAGAATCAATGTTCTCTGCTTGCAAAACGTAAGCAGTCAAGAGGAATGCTTGTGGAAGTTTCTGAAATTAAACAAATTCTGGAAAGTGCCCTTGAGCTTGACGAAGTGATTGTCAAGGGTGATGGCAGCCATTACGAAGTGATCGCTGTTGGTGCCATGTTCGAGGGAATGAACCGCGTGAAAAAACAGCAGGCCATTTACAGCCCGCTGATGGGGCACATTGCGACCAATGCAATCCATGCATTGAGTATTAAGACGTACACTCCTGAGGAGTGGGCACGTGACAAAAAGCTAATGTCGCTGTCCTAAGAGGTTATGATGCAAAAGTTTCGAATCCAGGGCGGTGGCCCGCTGTGTGGTGAAGTGTCCATTTCGGGTGCAAAAAATGCCGCTCTGCCAATCTTGTTTGCCGCGTTGTTGGCAGAAGAGCCGGTAGAGGTCGCTAACGTACCTAAGCTACGTGATATAGATACGACCATGGAGCTGTTGAGCCGTCTAGGTGCCAAGGTGTCACGCAATGGTTCAGTCCATGTCGATGCTGGTAGCGTGAACGAGTACTGTGCGCCGTACGATTTGGTGAAGACCATGCGTGCGTCTATCTGGGCGCTCGGCCCATTGGTTGCTCGTTTCGGGCAAGGTCAGGTTTCCCTGCCTGGCGGTTGTGCGATTGGCGCCCGTCCTGTTGATTTGCATATCCACGGCCTGGAGCAGTTGGGTGCCGAAATTACCTTGGATGAAGGCTATGTGAAAGCCACCGTTGATGGTCGCCTGAAAGGTGCCCATATCGTGATGGACAAGGTTAGTGTCGGTGCGACAGTGACCATTATGTCTGCGGCGACTTTGGCCGAAGGTACGACCGTGATCGAAAATGCCGCGCGTGAGCCTGAAATTGTCGATACGGCAGATTTCCTCAATACGCTGGGGGCGAAGATCAGCGGCGCAGGCAGCGATACCATTACTATTGAAGGTGTTGAGCGTCTAGGTGGCGGTTACCACGAAGTGCTGCCAGATCGTATCGAAACTGGCACCTTCTTGGTTGCCGCTGCGGTATCTGGCGGCAAGATTGTGTGTCGCAATACGCGTCCGTCATTGATGGAAGCGGCGTTGGCTAAGCTTGAAGAAGCGGGTGCCAAGGTTGAAACCGGCGACGATTGGATCAGTCTGGACATGACGGATCGCGAGCTGACCGCTGTAAATATCCGTACCGCCCCGCATCCGGGGTTCCCAACCGATATGCAGGCGCAGTTCTCGTTGTTGAACCTGATTGCGAAGGGGACGGGGATTATTACCGAGACGATTTTCGAAAACCGTTTCATGCATATTCCTGAGCTTATCCGGATGGGTGCGCGTGCCGAGATTGAAGGCAACACGGTTATCTGTGGTGATACCGACGGCCTGAGCGGCGCTCAGGTAATGGCTACAGACCTGCGTGCATCGGCTAGCTTGGTGATTGCAGGCAGTATTGCCAAGGGTGAGACGATCGTCGATCGTATCTACCATATTGATCGCGGCTACGAACATATCGAAGACAAGTTCCGTGCGCTGGGTATGAACATCGAGCGCTTTAGCGACTAAATTGCTGACGATAGATGAAAAAAAGCGAGGATGATTCCTCGCTTTTTTTATGCCTGCTATTTGGTTAATGCATTACTGTTGGTCAATGCATTACTGGATGCCGCTCAGACTTCAGGCTCGTCGCCAATCAGGACGCTGAGGGTCTTGGGTTGGCCGTTGCGCAGGACTTTCATGGCAACCTGCGTACCCGGACGAAGGTCGGTTACGATATCGAGCACATTGCGTCGGTCGGTGACACGCTTGCCGTCGATTTCGACCAGGATATCCTGGACTTTGAATCCGGCCTTGGCTGCGGGGCCGTTGGGATCCATACCCATCACGATGATCCCGCTGACTTGGTCGGCATCATAGAGGCGGGCCATGACCGGGTTGATATCCCGCGCTTCGAGGCCGATATAGCCACGGATCACCCGGCCGTCAGCAATGAGCTTGTTCATGATGGTTTGGGTGAGCTCATAAGGGATCGCAAAAGAGATCCCGTAGGTCTCGATATCGGTCGCCTGCTGGAATGAGGCGGTGTTAATGCCTACTAACTCGCCGCGGGTGTTGACCAGCGCCCCGCCGGAGTTGCCGTCGTTGATCGCGGCATCAGTTTGAAGGAAATCCTGACGGCCGTAGAAGCTCATTCCTGCTCGCCCCGTTGCCGAGATGATTCCGTAGGTGGTGGTTTGGCCTAGGTTGTACGGGTTGCCTATAGCCAAAACCACATCGCCTACAGCGGGTTTGTAACGGGCATTGAGTGGGATCACCGGCAGGTTGTCTGCGGGGATTTTGAGTACCGCGAGATCGGTGCGGCGGTCTTTGCCGATTAACTGGGCGGTTAGGATCCTACCATCCTGCAGAGCGACAATGACCTGATCGGCCTCGGCAACCACATGGTAATTGGTAACAATGTAGCCTTTGTCGCTCATGATCACGCCGGAGCCTAGCCCTTGGGTGCTGAGCTGGAGGCGGTCGTTGGCGTTGTAGCGACGATTATAGATGTTGACGACGGCAGGCGATGCTCGGCGTACCGCATAGTTGAATGAGAGTTGGGTCTGGTCTGGCTGGGCCGGCAGGACGGTGGTTGGCGCCAGCATTTGAGTGCGCAGATCAGGGAATGCGAGCAATAGGGCAATGGCCGTGACGACACCCAGCAATATGGATCGACCTAAGAACGCCAGCATGTATGCTCCCTTGAAAACGAATACCGCTAAATATAGCCGACGAGATTACCATTACCGTAGCAAGATACCAAATTTCAGCGTTATTTTGAGAATGGCGTAGCATATTAACGGCGTGAAGAAACAGGCAGCCCAAGGGCTGCCTGTCTTGATGGTGAGGGTTAGCGGATGATGAGGTAGAGGACCGCGTCGCCGCGCTTGATTTCCAGTGCCAACACGCCGCTGTGGCTTTCCAGTGCCTTGCGCAGCTCGCCGAGGTTGCGGACCGGCTGGCGGTTGACGCCCAGAATAATGTCATCCTGCTGCAGGCCGTAGCGAGCCGCCATGGATTTCTCTTGCAGATTGGTGACCTTGACGCCCTTGATACCGTCGCTGGCGGTGGTGTTGGCAAATTCCGCGCCGCTCAGTCCCGGGTGGAGGTTATCGGCTTTGACCTTGTTTTGGCTTGCGCCTTGTAGGGTCACTTTGACGGTCTTTTCCTTGCCGTCGCGGACAATGCCCAGTTTGACCGTCTTGCCGGCGCCGATAGTGGCTATCTTGGCCCGCAGTTCGCCGAAGGTCTGGATTTCCTTGCCGTTGACCGAGGTGATGATATCGCCGGCTTTTAGCCCGGCTTTGGCTGCGGCAGAATCCGGCATAACTTGGTTGATAAATGCCCCGTGGTTGGTTTCGTAGCCGAATGCCTCAGCCAGCTCCGAGGTTAGCTCCCCACCTTGTACGCCCAGTACGCCGCGTTTGACTTCGCCGTATTCAATAATCTGCTCGGTTAGGTTTTTCACCATGTTGACCGGGATGGCAAAGCCGATACCGACGTTGCCGCCGTTCGGGCCGAGGATTGCCGTATTGATCCCGACCAGTTCACCATTGAGGTTGACCAGTGCACCGCCGGAGTTACCGCTGTTGATAGCAGCATCGGTCTGGATGAAGTTTTCGAAGTTCTCGATGTTCAGGCCGCTGCGTCCCAGCGCAGAGATAATGCCGGAGGTAACCGTCTGGCCAAGGCCGAACGGGTTGCCGATGGCAACCGCAAAGTCACCGACTTTGATCTGGTCTGAATCGGCCAGCTTGATTTCGGTGAGATCTTTGGTGTTGCTCAGCTTGAGCAGGGCGATGTCGGACATCTCATCGCTGCCAATTAGCTCGGCGCTGACTTCGCGGCCGTCATGGAGCTGGACAAGGATCTTGTCGGCGCCCCCGATAACATGGTGGTTGGTGACGATATAGCCCTTGTCGGCATCGACGATAACCCCTGAGCCAAGGCCGCGGAACGGACGCTCGCGGATCTGCTCTTCGGGGAACTCTGGGCCAAAGAAGAAACGGAATGTTTCAGGCAGGCGCTGCTTTGATACTTGCGTGCCTTCGACTGAAATACTGACAACGGCCGGGGTGACCTGCTCCAGCATCGGGGCAAGGCTTGGAACTTGCTGGCCGTTGACGGAATGGGGCAGTGCGGCCGTTGCAGTGATTGGGGTAATAACAGAACTGATGCCGAGTGCAAGGGCACTTAATACAAGCAAAGGTTTTTTCATTATTACTATAACTCCGAGATTCAAGTCTAAGCAGGTGTCTAATTAATGGGATAATCCTGCCAACCCTAAGACTCGATAACTGCGGGTTAGTTCCAAAATTTGTACAATAAAAAAACAGCATGCCCCAGAGGGAGCATGCTGTTTTGTGGATAATTGCAGGGTTTAGCTGGCTTTAGGGGTCTCGCTCACCTGCTCCCGTTCACCTTTTAGGAGGCCGGTTGCGCCATTGGCATAGTCACGAGGTTGGCCTTGAGCTTCGTCAGTTTTTTTCACTGACTCTAGCGTGCTGATGCGACGGGAAAACGGATTGTCCTGCTCTGGCAGGTTTGGCATCAACTCGGTTGAGGTTTTTGCCATGTGCTCATAGAGCTTGCTGTAGTCTTTGGCAATATTGTCTAGTAGTTCCGAGCTTTGGGCAAAATGGTCAACCAACTCCTGGCGGAACTGTTCCAGTTCGTATTTTGATTTGTCGAGCTCTTTCTTGAGCTCTTTTTGTTGTTTGAGGCCTTTGTTTCCCAGACGGGCAGCGAAGGCCCCGACAATCGCCCCGGCAATAAAGATAAGAAGCGCATAAATCCAAGCCATGAAATACTCCTTTTGACTTCAGGTAAAGGGACTGCGACAGGCTACCTCCCGAATCTTGGGGATGGTGCCCGGCGGATGGCAGTAGCAGGACTGCCATGTTCATCTGTTCTAGAGTAATAAGATGAATTGCCGCTGAATCATTTGCATGATTTAAGGTAAGCACCCGTCGGCTTTTACAAACTGCAAGGCCGAGCTTCAGTATAGCCACGATTGGCGTTCTGTACATGCTCACTGGTGGTCATGTTACTATCTTGGGCATGGAAGGAAAACGATTAAGTACAAGGAAAGGATGACACCACAGCAGAAATACAGACAGGATCTCACCCGAGAGGGGTTCATTGCAGATCCGGCGCAGGCGGAGGCGGTACGTCACCTTGATGAGCTCTACCATCGCCTCATGGCCCCAAGAGCAACCCCATCCCCGTCACTATGGCAGCGCGTACTCCGCCAGGCCCCTCCGTCGCCTCCGCCTGTCCGGGGGCTTTATTTCTGGGGCGGTGTCGGCCGAGGCAAGACCTATCTGGTTGATACCTTTTTTGAGTGCCTGCCGCTAAAACGCAAGATGCGGGTGCACTTTCATCGATTTATGCAGCGGGTCCACGATGAGCTTCGCTTGCTTGGCGCCCAGTCCGATCCCCTCGAGATGGTGGCCGACCGTTTTTGCGAAGAAGCAGACCTGATCTGCTTTGATGAGTTCTTTGTGTCTGATATTACGGATGCGATGCTGCTGGGTACCTTGTTCGAGGCGCTGTTCAGGCGAGGGATCACCTTGGTTGCCACGTCCAACATTCCGCCTGATGAACTGTATCGAAACGGCTTGCAACGTTCGCGCTTCTTGCCTGCCATCGCCCTTATTAAGGCGCATTGCGAGGTGGTGAATCTTGATGGCGGCGTTGATTATCGGCTCCGGACACTCGAGTTGGCTGAAATTTACCATTACCCGCTAGACGGTGCCGCTAAGGACAATATGACCCGGTATTTTAATCAATTAGCCGGTACGGTAGGGGCGTCGGCTAAATCCCTCGTTATAAATCAGCGGCCGCTGGTGGCCAGCCAGGAGCATGACGGGGTGGTGCATTTTGACTTTTCGACCTTGTGCCTAGGGCCAAGAAGCCAGAGCGACTATATGGAGATAGCCCGGCTTTACCATACTGTCTTGCTCTCAGGGGTCACGGTTATGGGGGAGGAGCACAATGATGCGGCACGGCGCTTTATTGCGTTGGTTGATGAATTTTATGAGCGCAATGTGACTTTGATTATTTCCGCGGAGGTGGCGTGGAATGATCTTTATCAGGGTTATAAGCTGGCCTTTGAATTTCAACGCTGCTGTTCGCGCTTGAGTGAAATGCAGAGCCATGAATATCTGGCACGCGCCCATCTGGTTTAAACCAAGAAAAGATGGGAGAATCTACGGATAGGCGAGGGAAAACTGCTAATTATAGGGCGAAAACTGAGGTTCAGAAAAAATCGCAATTTTTTTTCAAAAAAAGGTGATTTTTTCTCCACCCTTCCCTATAATCTTGCGACCCACCGTACCTGTAACGGCAAAAGCCGGGAGTGCCAACCACTCGAAGGGGTGATGACTGGGCTCTGTACAGAGGGGAGCATTGGCTCCCGTAAAGTGAAACTATTTAATTTTGGGTAATAATTAGCATGAAAACTTTCGTTGCTAAACCAGAAACTGTAAAACGTGACTGGTATGTTGTTGACGCTGAAGGCAAAACTCTTGGTCGTCTAGCAACTGAAATCGCATCTCGTCTACGTGGTAAGCACAAGCCGGAGTACACTCCACACGTTGACACTGGTGACTACATCGTAGTTATCAATGCTGAGAAAGTAGCAGTAACTGGTGCTAAGCGTACAGATAAAATGTACCACCACCACACTGGCTTCATCGGCGGCCTTAAGTCAATCAGCTTCGACAAGCTGATCGCTAAGAAACCAGAAATGGTTATTGAAACTGCTGTTAAAGGCATGCTTCCTAAAGGTCCTCTAGGCCGTGCAATGTACCGTAAGCTGAAAGTTTACGCAGGTACTGAGCACAACCACGCTGCACAGCAGCCTAAAGTACTAGACATCTAATTGGGGATTATGACAATGGCAGAGAATCAATACTACGGCACTGGTCGTCGCAAGAGCTCAGCTGCTCGTGTTTTCATTAAACCGGGTACTGGCAACATCGTAATCAACAAGCGCAGCATCGAAGAGTACTTCGGTCGCGAAACAGCTCGCATGGTTGTTCGTCAGCCTCTTGAGCTAGTTGAAATGACTGAGAAACTAGACCTATACATCACTGTTAAAGGTGGTGGTATCACTGGTCAGTCAGGCGCAATCCGTCACGGTATCACTCGTGCTCTTATGGAGTTCGATGAGACTCTACGTCCAGCACTACGCGCTGCGGGTTACGTTACTCGTGATGCACGTAAAGTTGAACGTAAGAAAGTGGGTCTACGTAAAGCACGTCGTCGTCCACAGTTCTCTAAGCGTTAATTTTACGCACCAGATTTATCTGGTTACTGTGCACAAAAAGCTCAACCTACGGGTTGGGCTTTTTTTATATCTATTGATTTTCTTGTCACATATAAGCAACAACCTATCCATTGATGTGCTATCGTCACCGCAGTTTGTAGCCCGTTATACCCTTCTAAATCCTTAATATCACAGCATTCTGTATCATCTCAGAAAACAAAAAGAACATACCTCTCACATTTGTTGCGAAAAAGTAGCTTTATCTTGTCACAAAGTGTCATTTTATTTATCATTTGGTGTGATAAGCCAGTGCTTTTTAAGCAGGCTTGCTCCACCAGGGTCGGTGGAGGTCTACTGTTTTCTATCCGTAGAAAGTTAGCCGCAAGCTCCAAGGACGCATAAGGAAATAATAATAATCCAGCGCGGGAGCACATGGGAGAATGTTGGATGAGCAATGCGCCAGTAAGTAACGGCCGACGCCGCTTCCTGACCGCGACGACTTCGGTTGTTGGGGGCTTAGGTGCCGCCGCTGTAGCCGTACCTTTTATCAAATCGTGGAATCCGAGCGCCAAAGCCAAAGCAGCCGGGGCGCCGGTTGAGGTTGATATCAGTAAGTTGGAAGATGGCCAGATGGTTCGCGTCGAATGGCGCGGCAAGCCGGTCTGGGTTGTCCGCCGTAGCGATGCGGTTTTGAGTGAATTGGGTAGCCATGACGGCCAACTGCGGGATCCGCAGTCCGCGGAGCCGCAGCAGCCAGGCTACGCCCAGAATGAATATCGTTCTGTTAAACCGGAAATCTTTTTGGCCGTAGGGATCTGCACCCACCTCGGCTGTTCCCCTACCTACCTGCCCAATACCTTCAGTGAGCAGGTCAGCGGTATCTCCGCGGGCTTTTTCTGCCCGTGTCACGGTTCCAAGTTCGATATGGCCGGCCGGGTCTTTTCTGGCGTACCGGCCCCGCTGAATCTGGTGGTTCCGCCACATACGTTTTTGGATGACGGGACCATTCTGATCGGTGTTGATGAGGAGGCTGTCTGATGCAAGGGATAGTAGATTGGTTTGAAAAACGCCTGCCGGTGATGAATGCCTACCGCAAGCATTTATCTGAATACCCGATGCCGAAAAATTTTAACTTCTGGTATCTATTCGGCTCGCTGGCGATGCTGGTCCTGGTGAACCAGATCCTGACGGGGATTTGGCTGACGATGAACTATGTGCCGTCAGGCGACGGGGCCTTTGCTTCTATCGAGTACATCATGCGTGATGTCGAATATGGCTGGTTGTTGCGTTATATGCACTCCACGGGTGCTTCGGCCTTTTTCGTGGTTATTTACCTTCATATGTACCGCGGGTTGATTTATGGCTCCTACCAGAAACCGCGTGAATTGCTGTGGCTGTTCGGGATGCTGATCTTCCTGGTATTGATGGCCGAAGCCTTCATGGGCTATTTGTTGCCTTGGGGCCAGATGTCCTATTGGGGCGCGCAGGTGATTATTTCGCTGTTCGGTGCGCTTCCGGTGATCGGTGATGATCTGACATTGTGGATCCGCGGGGACTACGTGATTTCCGGTGCCACGCTTAACCGCTTTTTCGCCCTGCATGTGATAGCTCTCCCGATTGTCCTGCTGCTGCTGGTCGTGCTTCATGTACTGGCTCTGCATGAGGTAGGCTCGAATAACCCGGATGGTATCGAGACGAAGCTGCCCAAAGGCAGCAAGGGTGAGGGGTATAAGACCCAGTTCCCATTCCACAGCTATTACAGCAAGAAGTACGATATCATCGACTCGATCCCGTTCCACCCATACGGCACGGTGAAAGATCTGGTCGGGGTGGCCGTGTTTGCCTTCCTGTTTAGCTATGTAATTTTCTTCAACCCAGAGATGGGCGGTTACTTCCTTGAGCCGCCTAACTTCGAGGCGGCCAACCCGCTCAAGACACCTGAGCATATCGCCCCGGTCTGGTACTTCACCCCGTTCTACGCGATTTTGCGGGCGGTGCCTGACAAGCTACTTGGGGTTATTGCGATGGGGGCATCGATTGTGGCGTTGTTCTTGTTGCCGTGGCTGGATCGCTGCAAGGTGCGCTCTTACCGTTATCGCAGTAAGTTGCACCTGTTCAATATCGCCCAGTTCACCGTGAGCTTTGTGGCTCTGGGGATCCTCGGCGCATTGCCAGCGACACCGACCTATACCATCTTGGCGCAGATCTTCAGCTTTGCGTATTTCATGTTCTTTGTCCTGCTGTTTTTCTACAGCAAGAACGAAGCGACCAAACCGCTACCAGAGAGGGTGACATTCAAATGAAAAAGTTGATAGTGATACTTTTTTCCCTGTTGCCTGCTCTGGCTATGGCGGCGGGTCCATCTGTCCCGCTCGACGCGGCGAACAATGACTTGTCAGACAAGGCATCGCTCCAGCGAGGCGCCCAGATCTTCATGAACTACTGCTTTGCCTGTCATGCGACACAGTACCAGCGCTACGGACGGGTGGCGGAGGATCTCGGGATCCCCGATGATCTGATGAAGGAGCACCTGATTTTCGATCCCAATGCCAAAATTGGCGATTTGATGGTCAATGCGATACCGGCCGATTACGCCGCAGCCTCGTTTGGCGCGCCTGCTCCTGATTTGACGATGGTTGCCCGGGTGCGCGGCAGTGACTGGCTCTATACCTACCTGCGTTCGTTCTATGCCGATCCCACCCGCCCGTTTGGGGTTAACAATATCGTCTTCCCGAGTGTGGGGATGCCCCATGTCCTCGAAGAGCTGCAGGGGGTTCCGAGCAAGGTGTACGAAACACGGCTGGTGGACGGGGTGGAGATCGAGGAGTATGTCGGGATCCGCTCGGATGGCACCGGGGAGTTGAACGACGAGGAGTACGACGAGGCCGTACGTGACTTGGTCAATTTCCTTGAATATTCTGCCGAGCCGATGAAGCTGGAACGCCAGCGTTTGGGCTACTGGGTGATGGGCTTTATCGTGGTATTCTTTGTACTAACATTATTGTTGAAGAAAGAGTATTGGCGTGATGTCCACTGATCAGGTAATCTAGTGGGTTAGAATCTCGCAATGGGGGCTAGGGCCTCCGTTGCTTTTTGTGTATTGCTATATACTGGAGGGGTTGATGGCTGTTGCTGCCAATAAACGCTCTGTGATGACTCTGTATTCTGATGCCTCTGACATCTACAGCCATCAGGTGCGTATCGTACTAGCAGAAAAAGGTGTAAGTGTTGAGATTGAACTGGTTGACCCAAACAATCTGCCAGAAGATCTACTTGAACTCAACCCGTACAATTCTGTGCCTACTCTGGTTGACCGTGAGTTGGCGCTTTATCAGGCTAATATCATCATGGAATACTTGGATGAGCGTTTCCCTCATCCGCCGCTGATGCCTGTTTACCCGGTTGCCCGTGGTAACAGCCGTCTGATGATGTACCGTATCGAGCGTAACTGGTACACATTGGCCGAGAAAGTACAGAAAGGCACTGCAGACGACGCAGACAAAGCGCGTAAGCAGCTGCGTGAAGAGCTGTTGGCTCTGGCCCCTGTGTTTGCAGAGTTCCCATACTTCATGAGCGAAGAGTTCAGCCTTGTTGATTGCTACCTGGCACCGCTGCTATGGCGTTTGCCTTCAATGGGTATTGATTTGACTGGCCCTGGCGCGAAGGAAGTGAAGGCTTACATGACTCGTGTATTCGAGCGTGATTCGTTCCTTGCATCACTGACTGAAGCAGAGCGCGAAATGCGCCTGGCAGGTAAGTAATGGATATGGATCGCATGACACCGCGTCGACCATATTTGCTTCGTGCATATTATGATTGGTTGGTGGATAACGATCTGACGCCACATTTGGTTGTAGATGCAACTCTGCCAGGGGTTAAAGTCCCGATGGAGTTCGTCAGTGACGGCCAGATTGTGCTTAATATTGCGCCGCGTGCGGTTGGCAATCTAGAACTGGGCAACGAAGCAATTAGTTTCAGTGCCCGCTTCAGCGGCCGCCCGCATTCTGTGATCGTACCGCTGTATGCGGCGATGGCGGTTTATGCCCGCGAAAATGGTGCTGGCACGATGTTCGAGCCTGAGCCTGCCTATATGTCGGAGATGATTGTCGAAGAAGAACTCGATGATGATATGCCGGCCGATATGCTAAGCGCAGTAAGCGATGATGACGAGACGGTGACTGATATCGAACCTGATGATGAGCCGCCACGTCCTCGTGGTCGCCCAAGTCTCCGGGTCGTCAAATAATAAAAAACGCAGCCAAGGCTGCGTTTTTTTATGCGTGTTGATTACGCTTGGCTATGGGTATTCAAAGGCCTTTATCACTTGCTTGACCCCTGCCACATTGCGGGCAATATCGGCGGCAATGTTCGCCTGCGCCGGCGTAACGAAGCCGAGCAGGTAAACGTGCTGCCCTTCCGTGGCGACAATGATACTGACATCGCGCAGTTGCTTGCTGGCGACCAGCTGGGCTTTGACTTTGGTTGTCAGCCAGCTGTCTTGGCTCACTTCTCCCAGCTCCGGCAGCGGGCGGATTTGCAGTTGGTTATAAACCTGCGTGACATGGGCGAGATCGCGGACCTGCCGCTCGAGCTGGCGGCTGGTCTGGGCGTCGACGGCCTGGCCGATCAGCAGGACCCTCCCCGAGATAGAGATGGCATTAACCCGGGCTTGGTGCCTGAATGGCGGCTTGGTGATAAGTCCTGCTATTTCCATCTCGATGTTCTGATCCTGCCACTGCTGTCCGGCAGTGCGGGGATCATCGGGATTGAGCATGGAGCAGCCGCTGAGGATCGATACCGCTAGCAGTAGGGGAAGAAACAATTTACGCATATCCCGTATCCTTGCTTTGCGTTATACGTCGTGGTGCGGGAACAGCACCTTGTCAATCAGGTCACACAGGCAGTGTACGGTCAGCAGGTGGCCTTCCTGGATACGGGCGGTACGCTGAGACGGGATCCTGATCTCGACGTCCTGAGTGCCCAGTAGACCCGCCATTTCACCACCGTCCATACCGGTCAGGGCGATAATGGTCATGTCGCGGGTCAGTGCCGCTTCCATTGCTTTGATGATGTTCTTGCTGTTTCCGCTGGTTGAGATCACCAATAAGATATCCCCACCTTGGCCCAGCGCCCTGATTTGCTTTGAAAATACTTCATCGAGACTGTAGTCGTTGGCGACCGCTGTCAGGGTCGTGGTGTCTGCGGTCAGTGCCAGCGCAGGTAGGCTTGGGCGCTCTGTCTCGAAGCGGTTGATCAGGCAGGAGGCAAAATGCTGGGCATTGGCTGCCGAGCCCCCGTTGCCGCAGCATAGGATCTTGTTGCCATTTAGCAGGCTCTGCACCATGACTTGGGCGGCTTGGGAAATAGCATCAGGCAGGGCTTCGGCTGCTGCAATCTGGGTTTGGATGCTTTCGGTAAAACTTTCTTTGATGCTCTCTAGCATGGATCAACCTTCAACTAGGATATTGGTAAGCCATTCGATTTTGGGTGGTGTGCCTTCAAGGCTGACGACATCAAATCGAAACTCTGTATGCTCAATAGGATAGCCGTTCTTGTGCAGCCAAAAAAGCGCAGCTCGCTTGAGTCGCTGTAGCTTGCGCCAGTTTACCGCTTCTGCGGCTGAACCGTAATGGGTTCGCTGACGGAATTTGACCTCGACGAAGACCAGACAATGCTGCTGCTTCATGATTAGGTCGATTTCGCCGCTACGGCACTGGAAGTTACGCTGGATGGGGGAAAGGCCATGGCGGCGCAGAAATTGCTCCGCCATGGTTTCATAGGCTTGGCCTTGTTGCCGCTTATTGAACGGGTTCAATGCCATTGCCGGAGAAGATCGCCCAGCTTAGCTGGCGCTGGACGACACATTGGTCATCGAGGCTTAGCTGGCCGGTGGTCCCCTGGGTGGTGTAGTTGTCGACGACTTGCATCTGCGGCAGCTCGTGGATCATTTTGTAGGCATCCATACCGAAGGCATGCAGGCGTAGGTTGGTATTGGAGCTGTTGGGCCACAGCTCGTCAAACTTAGCCATGAAGCCGGCATTGGCGTCGACCAGCAGCGGGATATCGCTGAACTCGATCCCGCGCAGTTCGTTGGTATTGCCGGTGCGGGTCGGGTAGCTGCGTGAGCTGGCATATAGCTTAGGCGGCGTGATCCCCGGGTTGACGGCCACTTCGATGAATGGCTTTAGCAAGGTCAGCTCATTTTTGTTGGCGATCAGGTAGACAGCATCGGTATCACGGCGGCTGCGAGGTTGTGCCTCGAGATCCATCCGGAGTACCTGCTTCATCTGATCGATCCGGGCTTGGCTGTCGGTCAGGCCGAAGACGGCTGCGATCTCCTGCTGGATCTGCTTACGCGAGCTGAACTGGCGCGTTGTCGGTGTTTTACCGGTCAGTTGCTGCCATTGTTCGATAAACGCGTTGCTGACGCGCTGGCCATAGCTGTTCGCGGGGGCCAGAACCATAGGGAACTGGTGCCCCTTGGCAAACAGGTGACGAGCAGCCTGCTCGGCTTCTTGTTCCGGAGACAATGCATAATAGCAGGCGTTGCTTTGGATCATGTTCGTTTCATCTGGCTCGTTAAGGGCCAGTTGAGTAATTTTGCTGCTGTTAGCGCGTTGGAACTCGGTGATTTTTTCCTTGCGTAGTGGGCCAATCACCAGCTCGACACCGTCTCGTTCCATTTTGGCCAGAATACTGGCCATCGGCTCAGCTTCGGTATCGTAAACGGTCAGTTCGGTATTGGCGTCACGACTGCTATCATCGAGCATGGCATTGATGAAGCCGTCACGCACTGCTTTGCCCGATGACTCGAAGCGTCCTGTCAGCGGTAGCAGCAGAGCGACATTGTTGAGCTCGGCAATTTCCAGCGACATGATCGCATCGAGGTCGGCAGGCAGGTATTGGTTGGCCGGGTGGTAAGGGTTCTGTGCCAGCCAGTCCTCAACCATGCTTTTTAGCTTGCCGGGATTCTGGGAGTAGGTGTTTTTCAGCACTGTCAGTTGTACCCAGCCGCGCAGTACCGTTTCGTCGCTACCGATGGCGGCGCGCTGGAGCTGGTTGTTGCTGAGGTTGGACAGGTCGTTCCACAGGCTTTGCCAGTTGGCTGCTTTTTTGTCGCCGGTAAGGAAGCGATCGAGCTGGGTGCGCTCGCGTGCGGCGTCCAGATACTGGTTATTCTGGCGCAGCAGTTCGGCGCGCAGCATGTGGTAGCGACGGTACTGGCTGTCGGCCAGCGTCCACCATGGCTGGAAATTCAATGAATCGAGAGCGGCCTTGGGCTGCCCTTGCTGGTAGCGCAATGTTGCACGGGCTAGTTGCCATTCTGCCATTTGCAGCGGGTCAAGGTTCATGCGGCTAAGGCGCTCGGACTGCTTTTCTGCCTGGCTCCATTGGCCGTCTTTGATGAAGGCTTTGAGGGCAAGAATGTGCCAATTAATGCTCTCAACACCTTCTGCAGACTCGGCTCTGATCAGGTAATTGGCAGCGGTGTCCGTTGCTGTTGCTGTGATATCGGTGGCCACGACGTGTTGCTGGTTAGGGGTACTACAGCCAGCCAAGAGCACGGCAAGGGCTACAGGGGCTAACAGTCGTGATACACTTTTACGCTTGTGGGTAAAATTGATCATTGAATTCATTCAACTGTGACAAATTACTCTCTATATTAATTGCAGATGAGATCTTAGACAAATGAGTGATACGAATTCATGCACGGTAGATGTCGCAACTTTGTACATCGTCCCAACTCCGATCGGTAACTTGGCAGATATCACACAGCGTGCGCTGGATGTCCTGACGAATGTCGATCTGATTGCGGCAGAAGATACCCGCCACACATCCCGCTTGCTGACTCACTTCTCGATCTCGACCCGCACCTTTGCGCTTCACGATCACAACGAGCAGCAAAAAGCCGACTACTTGATCGAGAAGCTTCAGGCCGGTACCAGTATTGCTTTGGTGTCAGATGCCGGTACGCCGCTGATCAGCGATCCAGGATACCATCTCGTGAATCGTTGTCGTCAGGCCGGTGTTAAAGTTGTCCCATTGCCGGGCCCATGTGCGGTAATTACGGCGTTGAGTGCCTCTGGCCTGCCGTCGGACCGTTTCAGCTTCGAGGGCTTCCTGCCACCGAAGAGCAAAGGCCGACGCGATACCTTCCAAGCGCTTGCGGATGACGAGCGCACCCTGATTTTCTACGAATCACCGCACCGGATCATGGATTCGCTGGCGGATATGCTTGCGGTACTCGGCCCTGATCGTCAGGTGGTACTGGCTCGCGAGCTGACCAAGACCTACGAGACGTTCCACGGTGCACCTCTGGGGGAGTTGATCGATTGGCTTAACGGGGATAGCAACCGGATCCGTGGCGAGATGGTGGTGTTGGTGGCCGGTCATCGTGCCGAGAAGAACGATCTGCCGGCAGATGCCCTGCGGACGCTGGCCCTGTTGGTGGCAGAGCTGCCGCTGAAGAAGGCGGCGGCGCTGGCGGCGGAGATCCACGGCGTGAAGAAAAACGCGCTTTATAAGTGGGGTTTGGAGAACTTGGATTAATTTTCCACCATCTTGACAGGTTGTAAGAATTTTCACTGGTAACTGTGAAGTAAGTTCTATACAATCTGCCGCCTGAGTTGGCCAGGTAACCGCTGCTTCGTTGATGTCCCTTGGGAGACTGGCGAAGGGGAGGAAAGTCCGGGCTCCATAGGGCAGGGTGCCAGATAACGTCTGGGGGGCGCGAGCCTACGACCAGTGCAGCAGAGAGCAAACCGCCGATGGCCCGTTTTTCGGAACGGTGCACAGGTAAGGGTGA